>CAVZMK010000006.1:0-748692 GCA_963776435.1 uncultured Microthrixaceae bacterium | reverse complement strand
CTGGCTGCGCATCCTCGACCTCCCCCGAGCCCTGACCGACCGTACGTACCTGGTGGCCGGCGCCGTCGTGCTCGAGGTCGAGGATCCCCTCGGGTTCGCATCCGGGCGCTTCCGCCTCGACGGCGGCCCGACCGGCGCGACCTGCACCCCCACCGACGCCGCACCCGACCTGGCCCTGTCGGTGCAGGTCCTGTCGAGCGCGTACCTCGGTGGCTACACGTTGGCCTCCATGGGCGCGGCCGGGCTGGTGACCGAGTGCAGCCCGGGCAGCCTGGCGACGGCTGACGCGATGTTCCGTTCCGCGGTGGCGCCCAGTTGCCCCACTCACTTCTAGAGGTCTGAAGCCAGTCCGAGGCCACGCGTCGCCATCCGGATGGTGCCGCGGTCGACGCCTTCCAGCTGCGCGAGCTCGTGCAGGCTCACCCACCGCAGCGCTTCGGACTCGTGGTTGCCGGCCGCAACCGCGCCCGCCGGAGCGACGACGAGGAACCGGACGTCGAGGTGGAGGTGGGCGTGCTCGCCCGCGAAGTGCACCTCGTGGACGTCGAGGTCGGTGGCGGGCAGCGCGACGCGCAGCCCGTCGATGCCGGTCTCCTCGGTCGCCTCCCGCAGCGCCACGGCCGCCAGGTTGGTGTCGCCGTCGGCGTGGCCGCCCGGCTGGAGCCACCGCCGGGCCTTGCGGTGGAACAGCATCAGCACCCGCTCCCCCGTCGAGTCGAGTACGAGCGCCGATCCGGTCAGGTGCCCGTCGTGACACGTCCGGAGCGCGGCGTCGGGATGCGTGTCGACGAACGCGAGCATCTGCACACGCAGCGGCTCCTGGTCCGCGCTGACGCCTGACGACCCGGCGACCAGCCGGCGGGCGACCTCGAGATCGGTGCTCGACCGCAGCCGGGGATCGCTCGCCGCGATCAGTTCGAGCGTCATACGACTACCGCGGTCCTCGCGAGACGTGCACGTCACCGTCGACGTACCAGCGCCACGGGCGCTCGGCTGCCTCCCGGATGCCCACGCGTCCACTGCGGGCCGGCTCGACCGGCGGCGGGCAGCCGTCGTCGAGGATGCGCACGCCGCGATCTCCCGACAGCAGGTTGGCGCCGTCGTACGACCCGTCGATGCCGAGCGCCTGACACAACTTGGCCGGGCCATTGCATAGATCGCGGTCCGTTCTCGCCGCCGGCCGCGCGCTCGCGCATGGCACCGAGTCCGCGCGAGAGGAGCGCCGGCGCGCAGCAGCACCGCAGTGGCCTCCCCCGTCGGGCCGCACACGACGTTGGCGCACCAGTGCATGCCGTAGGTGAAGTACACGTAGAGCCGGCCGGGCGGGCCGAACATGACGGCGTTGCGAGCGGTCATCCCGCGGAAGGCGTGGCTGGCCGGGTCGTCCCCACCCTCGTACGCCTCGACCTCGACGATGCGCACCGCCCGGCGCCCGCAGACCAGCACCTTGTGAAGAAGCTCGGGCGCCACCTCGAGGCTCGAGCGCTCGAAGAACGGCCGGCGCAGCACGCGCGCCTCACGGCTCACCCGGCCGGATCGGGTCCGCCCAGATGGCGGCGGATCTGATCGGGCGGCGGGATCGGCCGGTTGGTGCCCGGCTCGACGCCGACGTAGGTGATGTCGGCCTCGAGTACGGGGCGTTCGCCCACCGACAGGTCGTGGTGCACGACGAACGAGGTCCGCCCCCAGCTCGTGACGCGGCTGTCGATGGTGACCGTGTCGCCGAGACCCGCCGCGCCCTGCCAGACGAGCTCGGCCCGCTTCAGCATGAAGTCCCATCCGAGCGACTCGAAATCGGCATCGAGACGGCGCATCCAGCGGTCCATGGCGTCATCGACGAACGCGAGGTAGTGCGCGTTGAAGACGACGCGCTGGAGGTCGACCTCGCCGTAGCGCACCACGATCTCGTGCCGCGACCCCATCGGTTCAGCCGGCCCCGGAGACCCGGGCGCGGTCGGCGGCCAGCCGTCGACCGAAGCGTTCGAGCTGGACCGCGACCGGGCCGGGTCCGGCACCTCCGGGCGTCGACCGTCGCCGGACGGCCACGCCGGGCTCGAGCAGCGCCACGCGCGTCGGCACCGAGCTGCGGGTGGGCGGCGACGAGATCGGCCAGCGGCACGCCCTCGGTCCAGCGAGGTCCGCACCAGCCCGCCCACGATGGCGTGCGCCTCGCGGAACGGCACGCCGGCGGCCACCAGGTGCTCGGCCAGGTCGGTGGCCGCCACGTCCGGGCCGTCGGCCGCGGCCTGCATGCGCTCCGGCGATCGACCGTGGCGGTCGCGAGCATGCCCGCGACGGCGCACGAGCGCCAGCTCGACCTGGGCGAAGCGCGTCGAACAGCGGCTCCTTGTCCTCCTGGAGGTCGCGGTTGTAGGCGAGCGGGAGGCCCTTCAGCGTGGCGAGCAGACCGGTCAGGTCGCCGATGAGCCGGCCGGCTCTTGCCGCGCGCCAGCTCGGCGATGTCGGGGTTCTTCTTCTGCGGCAGCATCGAGCTGCCGGTCGAGTAGGCGTCGTCGAGGCGCACGAAGCCGAACTCGGCGCTCGACCACAGCACGATCTCCTCGCCGATGCGCGAGAGGTGCAGGCCGATCATGCGTCAGCACGAAGAGCGCCTCGGCGACGAAGTCGCGGTCGCTGACCGCGTCGAGCGAGTTCTCGAACACGCGCCGCGAACCCCAGGTCGGCGGCCACCGCCGTCGGGATCGAGCGGCAGTGAGGACCCGGCCAGCGCGCCCGCACCGAGGGGTGACACGTCGACGCGGCGCCGGCAGTCGGCCAGGCGGTCGACGTCGCGGGAGAGCGCCCAGCCGTGCGCCAGCAGGTGGTGGGCCAGCAGCACGGGCTGGGCCCGCTGCAGGTGCGTGTAGCCCGGCAGGTAGGTGTCACCCGCTTCGGTGGCCCGCTCCACAGGACCTGCTGCAGCGCGACGACGCGCTCGGCCACGCGGTCGAGTGAGCGCTTCGTGAAGAGGCGGAGGTCGGTGGCCACCTGGTCGTTGCGGCTGCGACCGGTGTGGAGCTTCGCGCCCGCCGGACCGGCGATCTCGGTCACCCGCCGCTCGACGGCCGTGTGGATGTCCTCGTCGGTGTCGGCGAACATGAACCGCTCCTCGGCCAGCTCGGTCGCCACCTGGTCGAGTGCCGCCAGCACATCGGCCCCTTCGGCGTCGCTCAGCAGGCCGACGCGCACGAGCCCGCGCACATGGGCGCGCGAGCCGTCGAGGTCGTCGGCGGCGAGCTGGCGGTCGAAGGGCAGGCTGACCGTGAAGGCCATCAGGTCGTCGGCCGGGCCACCTTCGAAGCGTCCGTGCCACAGCGTGCTCATCCGGCGCCTTCCGCCGGCCGGCTTCCGGGGCCCTGCTTGGCCGACCACGTCTGCACACCGAGGCCCCAGAGCTTCACGAAGCCTTCGGAGTCGGCGTGGTTGAACGTGTCGGCCGCGTCGTAGGTGGCGAGGCCGTAGTCGTAGAGCGAGTGCTCGCTGCGCCGGCCGACGACGAAGCACCGGCCGGGCTCGAGGCGCAACCGGACCTCGCCGGTCACGGGCCGCTGGCTCTCGTCGATGAACGCGTCGAGCGCCTGCTTGAGCGGCGAGTACCACATGCCGTCGTAGACGAGGTCGGCGTAGCGGCCTTCGAGGCGTTGCTTCTCGTGGAACAGGTCGCGCTCGAGGCAGATGCTCTCGAGGTCGACGTGGGCCATGATCAGCGCGAGCGCGGCCGGCGCCTCGTAGGTCTCGCGGCTCTTGATGCCGACCCGGCGGTTCTCCACCATGTCGAGGCGGCCCCAGCCGTACGCACCGACGACGTCGTTGAGCTCGGCGACCAGCTCGTGCAGCGGCATGGCGCGGCCGTCGAGCGCCGTCGGGCGTCCCGTGCTCGAACGCGATCAGTGATCTCACGCGCCTCGCCGGCGCGGACCGTCGTCATCGACCACACGCCCTCGGGCGGGCGGGCCCAGGGATCCTCCATCTCGCCGCACTCGATCGCCCGGCCCCAGAGGTTGTCGTCGATGGAGTACGGCTGCTCCTTCGTCGCCTTGACCGGGATGTCGAACCGGGCGGCGTACTCGATCGAGTCGGCGCGCGTCAGGCCCCAGTTGCGGACCGGCGCGACCACCTCGAGATCGGGCGCCAGCGCCCGGGTGGCCACCTCGAAGCGCACCTGGTCGTTGCCCTTTCCCGTGCAGCCGTGGGCCACCGCGTCGGCCCCGTGGCGACGCGCCACGTCGACGAGGTGGCGCACGATGACGGGCCTGGACAGCGCGGAGACCAGCGGGTAGCGGTTCTCGTACAGCGCGTTCGCCCGGAGCGCCGGGCCGACGAAGTCGCGGGCGAACTCCTCGCGGCAGTCGACCACCACCGCGTCGATGGCCCCCGACGCCAGGGCCCGGGCCTGCAGTCCCTCCCAGTCGCCGCCCTGGCCGACGTCGCAGGACACCGTGACGACCTCGACGCCGAGCTCCTCGATCATCCACCGCACGGCGACGGAGGTGTCGAGGCCGCCGCTGTAGGCGAGCACGACTCGGTTGGGCATGTCTGGTCTCCTTCAGAGTCCGGCGAGATCGGTGAGCTTCTCGGCCACGTCGGCGCCCAGCCGCGCCCTCCGCGACCACGATCAGCAGGGTGTCGTCGCCCGCGACGGTGCCGAGCAGGTCGGGCAGGCCGGCCCGGTCGAGCGCGGACGCGACCACGTGGGCCGAGCCGGGCGGAGTCCGCAGCACCACCAGGTTGGCCGAGTGGGCCACCTCGACCACCCAGTCGCCGCACACGCGGCGCAGATGGTCCTCGGGTGCGAGCTGCTGGGCCGGCAGTGCCGGGATGGCGTACGCGCTCTCGCCGCCGGGGATGCGAACCTTGATCGCGCCGAGGTCGTCGAGGTCGCGCGAGACGGTCGCCTGCGTCGCCTCGCAACCCTGCTGGGCCAGCAGCCCGACGAGCTGAGCCTGGTTCTCGATCGTTCCCTGCTCGATGAGCTTGGCCACGAGGTGCTGGCGCTGCGGCTTGCCGAGGCGGTTGCTCACGACCCCTCCAGGATCCAACTCGAGCAGCCCCCGGGCCGCGTGCATGCGGTTCGTCGCCTGCTCCCAGATCACGCTCCGCGGACCGTCGGCGACGCTGGCCGAGACCTCTTCGCCGCGGTGGGCGGGCAGGCAGTGCAGGAAGATCGCACCGGAATCGGCGAGACCCATGAGCTGATCGTCGACCGTGAAGCCCTCGAAGGCCCGACGGCGCTGGTCGGCCTCGGCCTCCTGTCCCATCGAGGTCCACACGTCGGTGTAGACGGCGTCGACGCCGCGAACCGCGTCGCCGGCCCGGTCGAACAGCCGCGGCTCGACACCGGCGGCCCGCAGCCGATCGACGTCGCGCTCGACCAGCTCGTAGCCCGGCGGGCGACGCGATGTGCACCTGCATGCCCACGAACCCGGCGGCCAGCGCCAGCGAACGGCAGACGTTGTTGCCGTCACCGACGTAGGCGACCGTGCGGCCGTCGAGCGCCCCGAGGTGCTGGCGGAGCGTGAGCACGTCGGCCAGGGCCTGCATCGGGTGGGCTTCGTCGGACAGCAGGTTCACGACCGGCACCGCGTCGACCGCGGCCATGCGCTCGACCTTGGCGTGCTCGAACACACGCGCGCCGATGGCCGCGTGGTAGCAGGCGAGCGTGCGGGTCACGTCCTCCACGCTCTCGCGGACGTCGAGACCGACCTCGTCGTCGCGGATCGTCACTGGGTGGCCGCCGAGCGCCGCGACGGCCATCTCCATCGAGTTGCGCGTGCGGGCCGACGGCTTCTCGAAGTAGAGCGCCATCCCTCTCCCCTCGAGCACCCGTTGCGAGGCCGCCGCGGCTGGCGCGGTTGAGCACCTCGAGCAGGTCGGCGCGGGAGAGGTCGTCGATGTCGAGCAGGTGCCTCATGACGCGACCTCCGATGCGGCCGCCACGGAGCGAAGCGCAGCGGCCAGGATGGATACGGCCTCGTCGAGGTGGTCGTCGGACACGAGCAGCGACGGCGCGAGGCGCACCGTCGTCGGTCGCACCGCGTTGACCACCAGCCCGTCGGCCAGCGCCGCCGACGACCACCGCCTTCGCGTCGAGCCCGGCCACCAGCTCGGCTCCGAGCAGGAGCCCGGTGCCGCGAACGCTCGACACCTCGGGAAGGGCCTCCAGCGCGACCGTGAGCCGCTCCCCGGCGCGGCGGGCGCGGCCAGGCGCGTCCTCGCGCTCCATGATGCGCAGGACCGCCCGCGCGGCGGCCGATGCCAGGGGCTGACCGCCGAAGGTGCTGCCGTGGTCGCCGGGGGTCATGACCGACGCGATGTCGCGGCGGGCCCAGCAGGCGCCGATCGGTACCCCGTTGCCGAGCGCCTTGGCCATCGTCACCACGTCGGGGACGACACCGTGGTGCTCGAATCCGAACCAACGGCCGGTCCGACCGAGACCGGTCTGCACCTCGTCGACCATGAACAGGGCGCCCCGCTCGTCGCAGAGGCGCCGGACGCCCTGGAGGTACCCGGTGCCGGCCGGGTTGACGCCGCCTTCGCCCTGCACCGGCTCGAGCAGCACGGCGGCCACGCTGGCGTCGAGCGCCGCGTCGAGGGCGTCGAGGTCGTCCCAGGCGACGTGGCGAAAGCCCTCGGGCAGAGGCTGGAAGGCCTCGTGCTTGTCCGGCTGGCCGGTGGCGTGGAGGGTGGCGAGCGTGCGCCCGTGGAACGAGCCGTAGGCGCTGACCACGACATGGCGACCGCGGCCGCCCCACCGCCGGGCCAACTTGATGGCTGCCTCGTTGGCCTCGGCGCCAGAGTTGCACATGAAGACCTGCCCACCCCCGCCGAGCAGCCGGTCGAGCGTCGACCGCCACCTCTGCGCCGGGCACGGTGGCGAACAGGTTCGACGTGTGCAGCAGGGTCGACGCCTGTTGCGCGAGCGCCTCGGCCACCTCGGGATGGGAGTGGCCCAGCGACGACCACGGCCAGGCCGCCCAGGAAGTCGAGGTAGCGACGGCCCGCGCTGTCCCACAGCTCGGAGCCGGCGCCGCGCACGAACTGGATCGTCGGTGGGCCGTACGTGGGCCAGAACGGGCAGTGGTCGAGCCCGGCCGGCGCGCTCGGCTGCGTCGGGGTGGACGATCCCGCCCTCGGCACCTCCGCCGGCGCGTCACGTCTCGGATCCGATCGAACGGGTGATCATCGTGCCGATGCCGGCGTCGGTGAACAGCTCGAGCAGCAGCACGTGGGTCGACGCGTCCGTCGAGCAGGTGGGCCGAACCCACGCCCGTGTTCGAGCGCGTCGATGCAGGCCGCGATCTTGGGGATCATGCCGCCGGTGAGCACCCCGTCGCGGATCAGGCCCTCGAGCTCGGGCAGCCGAGATGCGGGTGATGAGGCTGTCGGGATCGTCCACGTCGCGCAGCAGGCCGGCGACGTCGGTCAGGTAGATGACCTTCTCCGCGCCGAGGGCGGCCGCCACGGCTCCGGCCACCGCGTCGGCGTTGATGTTGTACGCCTGGCCGGCCGGGTCGACGCCGATGGTGGAGACCACCGGGATGAGGCTCTCGGCCAGCAGCCGCTCGAGGATCGCCGGGTTGATCTCGGCCACGTCGCCCACGAAGCCGAGCTCGGGCTGGCGCCCGTGGGCAGTGATGAGGCCGGCGTCCTCACCGGACAGGCCCACCGCCAGCGGTCCGTGCATGTTGATGGCCGAGACGATGCTCGCGGTTGACCTTGCCGACCAGCACCATGCGGGCGATGTCGAGCGTCTCGGCGTCGGTGACCCGCAGCCCGTCGCGGAACTCGGGCACCTTGCCGAGCCGCGCCATCAGCTCGCCGATCTGGGGCCCGCCGCCGTGCACGACGACGGTGCGGATGCCGACCGCCTGCAGCAGCACGATGTCCTCGGCGAAGCGGGCGGCCAGGTCGCGGGTCGACCATGGCGTTGCCGCCGTACTTCACCACGACGGTCGAGCCGAAGAAGCGCCGGATGTAGGGCAGCGCCTCGACGAGCACGCCGGCCCGCTCGGTGGCGACGGCCAGGCGCTCGCTCACGGGTACACCCCGACGATCGGCAGGCCGGCCGTCTCGTCCAGGCCCACCATGAGGTTGGCGCACTGCACGGCCTGGCCCGACGCGCCCTTCACCAGGTTGTCGATGGCGCACGAGCGCCACGACGTAGCCGGTCCGCTCGTCGTAGCGCGCGGTCAGGTGGGCGGTGTTCGAGCCGAGCGTCGCCTTGGTCGACGGCGAGCCGGTGCCGACCACCACGAACGGCTCGTCGCCGTAGGCGTCGGCGTAGCAGTCGAGCAGCGTGTCGGTCGAGACCGCGCCGGTGGGACGGGCGTAGCAGGTGGCGAGGATGCCCCGGTTCATCGGCGCGAGGTGCGGGGTGAACAGCACCTGCACGTCGGACCCGGGCTCCAGCCCGGCCGACTCGGCCACGCCTGCTCGATCTCCGGGGTGTGGCGGTGGGTGAGCAGGCTGTAGGCGGTGAAGTCCTCGTCGACCGTGCAGAACGTGGTCGTGGGCTTGGGCGGCCGACCGGCGCCGGACACCCCGCTGGCCGCGTCGACGATGATGCCGCCGGCCCTCGACGAGCCCGGCCGCGACCAGCGGCGCCAGCGGCGAGCGCCGCGGCGGTCGGGTAGCAGCCGGGCGCGGCCACCGCCGTGCGCCGTCGCGATCTGGTCGCGGAACAGCTCGGGCAGGCCGAAGACCAGCTCGCCGAGCAGCTCGGGAGCGGCGTGGGCCTCGCCGTACCAGGCTCGGGTAGAGCGCGGCGTCGTGCAGCCGGAAGTCGGCGGCCAGGTCGACCACCCACTTCACCCGCGACCGCAGCTCGGCCACCAGGGCCTGCGACGCGCCGTGGGGCAGGGCCAGGAAGCACAGGTCGAGGCCGTCGACCTCGTCCGGGGCGTAGGTGCGGAAGGCCAGGCCCGGATAGGCAGCGGCCAGGCTCGGGTACAGCTCGGCCACCGGCGTGCCCGGCCTGCGTGTCACCGGTGGCCAGCACGACCTCGAGATCGGGGTGGCCGGCGCAGCAGCCGCAGCAGCTCGGCGCCGGCGTAGCCGGACGCCCCGATCACTCCCACGGACAACATCGCAAGAGCATACACATCTCTGCATACTCATGCAATCCGGTGCCGGAAGGCCGGCCAACCTGTGCGGCGGGGAGCGGGCGGGGGCGGGGGGAGCTAGCGTCGGCGTCCGTGGAGAAGCTCGTCTACCTGCTGTGGAAGGGATCGGGCCGCCTCGACGCCGACGAGGCGAGCCGCGATGCGCGGTCCGGTCCGCGACCGACTGCTCGATGCCGGGGTCCACGGGCTGTCGATGGACCTGGCCGACGACGACGCGGCCGGCGGTCGAACCTCCCTCTGCCCCCCCACCGGACGATCCTGGACCGGTCGCGTTGGTGTCGGTGTGGCTCGACTGCCACGACGACCGGGGACCCGTCGAATCGATCCTGTCCGGCCACGCCGATCGACTGGCCGGCTATCTCGTCACCGAGTCGATCCCGACCGACTACGGCGACAACCGGTGGGCGACGGCACGCGACTGGCCCGACGGTGCCCGCTCTCCTGGCGTCGTGATGCTCACCCTCATGGAGAAGCCCGACCGGATGACCGACGGGCAGTGGTACGACCACTGGTACGGCACCCAGACGCCGATGTCGACGGCGATCCAGCCCCGGATCCGGTACGTGCGCAACGCAGTGCGCTCGACCGCTGACCGACGGAGCGCCCGCCCTACCGCGGCATCGTCGAGGAGGCCTGGCCGTCGGTCGAGCACGTCAACGACCCGATGCTCTTCTACTGCGCCGACGGCGACGAGGCGGTCATGGCCGCCAACATGACGACGATGATCGACAGCGTGACCGCCTTCCTCGACCTCGACCGCATCCGTTGCGCGGCCATGAGCGAGTACCTGCTCGAGACGCGCTGACGCCTGCTCCGCGGTCGTCAGCCGTCCGTCGGAACCGGGAAGGCGGCGACCACGCCCTCCACGAACTCGCGCACGAGCCGATGGTCCTCGTCCACGTGGTCCGGGTTGAACTCGCAGATGGTGAGGGCGGCGAACTTCGGATGCGCGGCGAAGACCTCGATGCACTCGAGCGCCTCGGCCAGGGTCAGCCCGGCATTGATCGTCGCGAAGTCAGCGGCGGGGAAGTCGATGAAGTCGACGACGTCGAGGTCGAAGTGCACCAGGAGACGATCGACGTGATCCTCGATGCCGGCCAGCACCTCGCCCGCAGCCGAGCGAGCGCGACCCTTGATCTGGTCGACCCAGTAGACCTGCAGCTCCCGTTGCTCCACCACGTCGTTCTCCCACTCGGTGAGCTCGTCGGGTACGGCGCCGACGAAGACCATCTGGTCGGCATCGAGCAGGGGGAACCGCGGACCGATGTGGCTGAGCGGCTCGGTCGCCTCGGGGAGACCGAGCAGGTGTGCTGATCCCATCCAGTCCAGGAAGCCGAGCCGCACCGACGATGGCACGTTGAGATCGGGCCCCGCATCGAGGTAGAGGACGCCGACGCGGCTCGGGGCGGCGGGCGAACCCGGAGACGACGCCGACCTCGATCGTGCAGTCACCACCGAGCACGAGCAGCGTCTCGTCGGGTCCGACCGAGGCCGTGGCGTCGGCCACCTGGGACGCTACGTGCGCCACCTGTTCGAAGTGCTGGGCACGTGGGCTCGCCCGGTCCGGGGTCCATCGGACTTCAGGGAGGTCGCCGCAATCCCGAACCTCGAACCCGCACCCGGTCAGCATCTCGACGATCCCCGCGCGCCGGAACGCCTCCGGGGCTCGCTCCTGGCCGGGAGCGTGCGCACCAGCACTGGACGGAACACCGATCACCGCGACTCGCCGCATCGATCACCTCCGGCTCGCACCGCAGGGTATCCCCGGCCATCGAGTGCGGCCGAAGCGCGCGCTCAGCCGCGAAGGGTCGCGCCGTGGGCCGACTCGACGGCCTCGATGACCTGGGCCCGGACCTCTCCCACCTCGGCATCGGTGAGCGTGCGGTCGTCGGCCTGGAGGCGCAGTGTGAACGCCAGGCTCCGCGTGTCCGCGGGGAGGCTGTCGCTGCGGAACACGTCGAACAGCCGCAGCGAGGTGAGCAGCGACCCTGCCGCTTCGGCCACGGTCGATCGGACCGACCCGGCAGGGACGGCGTCGGCCACGACGAAGGCCAGGTCGATGTCGCTCGACGGGTAGCGGCTCACCGGCTCATAGGTCTGCGTGCCGTGCGGGAGCGCAAGGGTGGCGTCGAGGTCGAGGTCGAGCCAGGCCACCCGGCCGGTGATGCCGAGACCGTCGAGCACACCGGGGTCGATCTCGCCCACTGCGCCGATCGGCTCGCCCGCCACGACGATCCGCGCCGAGCGGCCGGGGTGCAGCCCCACGACCGGCCCCTGGTCGAGGGACGCGCCCTCGAGGCGCAAGCTGTGCTCGAGCACCGTCCAGACCTCGACGGCCGCAGTGGCGTCGCGACCGGCCCAGATGACGCCGAGCACCTCACGTTCGTCGGGCAGGCGGTCGCCGTCGCGCGGCGGTCGGAACTCCTTGCCGATCTCGAACAGCGCCGCGTCGTCGATGCGGTGCGACTGGTTGTAGCGCACGCTCTTCAAGAGGCCGGGCCGAAGCGACGGGCGCAGCACCGACTCCTCGGCCGCCAAGGGATTGGTCAGGGTGATCGAGGGTTGGTCCACGCCGGCCGCGTCGAGATCGTCCGGCGCGAGGAACGCGAGCGGCATGGCCTCGTCGAGGCCGAGGCCCACCATCACCTGGCGGACCTTGCGTCGGTCGACCTGACGGTCGGTGAGCGACCCGGCCCGGACCGATGGTGGCATCGTGCGGGCGATGTTGGCGTAGCCGTGGTGGCGGGCGACCTCCTCGATCACGTCGATCTCGGTGCGGGTGTCGGGCCGGAAGCTGGGGACGGTGACGTCCTGTTCGGAGCCGTCGTCCCGGCCGGCGGGCGCGACGTGGAAGCCGATCGGTCGCAGGAGCCCGGTGATCTGGGCCGCAGTCAGCTCAGTGCCCAGCACGGTGTTGACGCGATCGGTGCGGAGGCGAACCGTGGCCGGTGCTAGGCCGGTACCCCGCTCGTCGACCGGGTCGCCGACGAGCCGCGCGCCGGCAGGGGCGAGCAGGGCGGCGAAGCGGCGGGCGGCCAGGTCGACGATCTCGGGATCGGTGCCCCGCTCGAAGCGGGCCGACGCCTCGCTGCGGAGGTTGAGCCGCTTCGACGTGCGGGCGATCGTCATCGGATCCCACCAGGCCAGCTCGAGCACGACCGTGGTGGTGGCGTCGGAGATCTCGGTCGACGCGCCGCCCATGACCCCGGCCAGTCCGATGACGGCATCGTCCGCGTCGGCGATGACGCCGTCTGCGGTGGTGAGCCTGCGCTCGACCCCGTCGAGCGTGGTCAGCTGCTCGCCGTCGCGCGCCCACCGGACGCGCAAGGCGGCGGCACCCCCGGCGTCGCTGGCGAGGCGGTCGAGGTCGTAGGTGTGGTTGGGTTGGCCCAGCTCGAGCATGACGTAGTTCGACGCGTCGACGACTCGATTGATGGCGCGCATGCCGAGCACGCGCAGCCGGTTGGCGACGCGCGGATCGGACGGTCCGATGGACACGCCCTCGAACACCCGCGCATAGAAGCGACCGCACAGCTCGGCGTCGACGATGGTGGCGGCCGCCTGACGGGCAGCCGCGGCGGCGCCGTCACCAACGGCGAGATCCGGCTCGGGAATGGCGAAGGGCACGCCGAGGCGCGCCGCCAGATCGCGGGCCACGCCCGCCACCGACATCGCATCGGGACGGTTCGGGTTGATCTCGAGGTCGTAGAGGACGTCCGGTTCGATGCCGAGCGCGTCGCGCAGGTCGTTGCCCAACTCGAGATCGCCGTCGAGGACGAGGATGCCCCCGTGGTCGTCGCCGAGCCCGAGCTCCTTGCCCGAGCAGAGCATGCCGTTCGACCACTCGCCACGCTTCTTGCTCCGCTCGATCTTCATGCCGTTGGGCATGACGGTGCCGATGGTGGCCAGGGGCACGAGATCGCCGACGGCCATGTTGAACGCGCCGCAGCAGATCTGCAGGGCTTCGCCGTTGCCGGTATCGACGTCGACGAGTTGCATGCGGTCGGCGTTCGGGTGGACCCGCAGGTCGAGCACCCGGGCCACGACGATGCCGTCGAGTCCCTCGCCCAGACGTTCGATGGATTCGACCGCCATGCCGAGATCGCTCATCTGCTCACCGAGCGCGACGGGATCGCCCTCGATCGGCGCGAACTCGCGCAACCACGAAAGCGTCACCTTCATGGGAACTGGCTCAGGAAGCGGACGTCGTTGCTGAACAGGTCGCGGATGTCGTCGATGCCGTAGCGCATGAGCGACAGCCGGTCGGTGCCGAAGCCGAAGGCGAATCCGGACCACTGCTCGGGGTCGTAGCCGACTGCCGCGAACACGTTCGGGTGCACCATCCCGCAGCCCCCGAGCTCGAGCCAGCCCGTCTGCCCGCAGGTGCGGCAACCGGCGCCTTCGCAGAACAGGCAGTTGATGTCGTACTCGGCCGACGGCTCGGTGAACGGGAAGTACGACGGGCGCAGCCGGGAGTGGATCGACCCGCCGAAGTAGGCGGACGTGAACGCTTCGAGCGTGCCGGCGAGGTCGCCGAAGGTGATCCCCTTGTCGACGACGAGCCCCTCGATCTGGTGGAACACCGGCATGTGGCTGGCGTCGGCCGTGTCGCGCCGGTAGCACGCGGCCCGGCATGATCGAGTAGACGGGCGGCTCCTGGGACTGCATGACCCGGATCTGCACGGGCGACGTGTGGGTGCGCAACAGCGTGCTCTCGGGCTCACCCACATCGAGGTAGAGCGTGTCGTACATGCTCCGGGCCGGGTGGGCGGCCGGGATGTTGAGCGCTTCGAAGTTGTACCAGTCGCTCTCGGCCTCGGGGCCCTCGGCGACGGTGAAGCCCATGCCCACGAAGACGTCCTCGAGGCGATCGTGGGTCTGGGTCACGAGGTGGAGGTGGCCCCGCCGGGCGCTGGTCTCGACCTCGGTCAGGTCGAGACGCTCGGCCGCCAGCTGCACCGTCCTGGCCTCGCGCTCGAGCGTCGCGCGCCGCTCGGCGATGGCGTCGCCGACGGTCGTCATGGCGGCGTTCACCGCCTGTCCGACCGTGCGACGCTCGTCGGCGTCGAGCCCCCCGAGCTGCTTCTTCACCGCGCTCAGCGGCGCCTGCTTCCCGAGGATCTCGAGCTCGACCACCTTGAGGTCATCGAGCGTCGCGGCCGCGCCCACGCGGCCCACCGCGTCGGCCACGATCCGCTCGATCTCGTCGATCATCGCCGGGGAGCCTTGCCGCCTCGTCCCGCTTCCGTCCAATTTGATTTGGCTCCGGTCGGCAAGCCTCCCTCCGCCGGGCTTCGCCCATCCGGGTGTCGTCGGTCCAGCGGCTCCGCCCTCGCGTGCTGTGCCTTCCTCACGGCCGCGGGTGCGGGTCGGAGTGGTCCCAGTCGGCCAGCAGCGTGCGCAGCGCGGTGAGCAGGAGCAGCGGCTGGTCGAGCATCGCGTGGTGACCCGCCTCGGGGATCTCGATGATCGGCGTGACCCGACCGAGCTTCTCGTACATCGACGCGCCGATGTCGGCGGTGACGAGGCCGTGCTCGGACCGCAGGAGCGCCAGCCGGCAGGTGATGGCCGACAGGTACGGCAGCGCGACCGAGCGGATCCCGAAGGCGAACTGCTCGAAGATGCGGCGGTCGAACTTCCACTGCCAGCCGTCCGCCGACCGCCCGCAGCGACCGGCGCCCGACGTGGTCGATGACGTAGTCGAGGTAGTGGTCCTGGGGCGGCACGGTCCGGAACCGCAGCAACCGCCTCGTCGACACTCGTGTAGGTGCGGGGCGCGCCGAACGCCTGCTTCAGCTGGTACGCACCGATCTCGGGATCGGGCTCGGTCACCGGTGAGTCGCAGACGATCACGCCGGCCACCCGGTCGGCGTGCAGCGCGGCGGTGACGATGGTGACGAAGCCACCCATGCTGTGGCCGATCACCACCGGGCGACCGTCGATGCCGGCCGGCGTCGGCGACCGCCATCACCTCGTCGGTCCACTGCTCGAGCGAGTAGCTCGTCGCGATGGGCGCTGTCGCCGTGACCGGAGAGGTCGACCGCCACCACCCGGAACTCCGACGCGAACGTCGCCGCGACATGGGTCCACCAGTGCGCGTGGGCGCCACCACCGTGCACGAACACGAGGCCCCGGCGACCGGGCTCACCCCAGGCGAGGTAGTGGATGGCAGCGCCGTCGTGCTCGACACGCTCGTCGGTGAACGGGACCGCGAGGGCCCGCGGAACCACTCGGGCGCGGTCGGTGACACCGCGATCTCCGTCATCCGCCGAAGAACACCTCGGCGACACCGTGGTAGAGCGCAGGGTCGACCAGCTTCGGCGCGCCGACCGCATCGGACAGCGGGACCCGGACGATCTGATCGGCCCGCAGCGCGACCATCGTGCCGAACGCGCCGTCGTGCACGGCGTCGATGGCGGCAATGCCGAAGCGCGACGCCAGGACGCGGTCGAACGCCGTCGGCGTGCCGCCCCGCTGCACGTGGCCGAGCACGACCGAGCGGGTCTCGAAGCCGGTGCGCCGTTCGATCTCCACCGCCAGCCGGTCGGCGACCCCGCCGAGGCGCACGTGACCGAACTGGTCGACCTCGTCGGAGACCAGCACCTCGGTCCCCTCGGCCGGCTTGGCCCCTTCGGCCACCACCACGATGGATGCGAACGGGCCGAGCTGGCGGCGCCGGACGAGCGCGTCGCAGACCGCGCCGGCGTCGTAGGGGATCTCCGGGATGAGGATCATGGCCGCGCCGCCGGCGAGGCCGGCGTGGGTCGCGATGTGACCGGCATGGCGGCCCATCACCTCGACCACGATCACGCGGTGGTGCGACTCGGCGGTGGTGTGCAACCGATCGATGGCATCAGTGGCGATCTGCACGGCCGTGTCGAACCCGAAGGTCACCTCGGTGGCACTGAGGTCGTTGTCGATCGTCTTCGGCACCCCGACGACCGCGACCCCGGCGCTGTGGAGCTTGTCCGCCACGCCCAACGTGTCGTCGCCGCCGATCGCGATCAGCGCGTCGATCCCCTGGCTCTCGATGGTCGCGACCACCGCCTCGGGACCACCGTCGACCTTGTAGGGATTGGTGCGCGACGAGCCGATCAGGGTGCCGCCGCGCGGCAGGGTCCCCCGCATCGCCTCGACGTCGAGCGGGATGGCGTCACCGTCGATCACGCCGCGCCACCCGTCCCGGAAACCGAGGAGCTCATCGCCGTAGGTGTGCTCGCCCTTGCGCACGATCGCCCGCATCACCGCGTTCAGACCTGGGCAGTCACCTCCACCGGTGAGCATCCCGATCCGCATCCGGTCAGACTATTGGCCGTGGCGATCTGGGGAGACGTCGAACGCGAGCAACCCGATCTGGCCCGCCGGGTGCAGGCCCGGTTCGACGAGACCGGCCTGGCGCTGGTCGCCACGCTGCGGGCCGACGGCGCCCCGCGCGTGAGCGGGTGGGAGCCGCTGTTCCACGGCGGCCAGATCTGGCTCGGGAGCATGCCGGACTCCCGCAAGAACACCGACCTGCGGCGCGACCCCCGGATCGCGCTGCACAACGCCACGAACGACAAGGACGCGAAGTCCGGCGACGCCAAGATCGCCGGCGTCGCGTTCGAGGTGACCGACGACGCCACCAGGGCGGCCTATGTGCGGGCGTTCAAGGCCGCCACCGACTTCGAGGTCCCGACGCCGTTCGAGCTGTTCCGGGTGGAACCCACCGAGGTGTCGATGCTCCAACCCGATGAGGACCACCTGGTCATCGAGTGGTGGCGCCCCGGCGAGCCCCTCCACCGCATCAACCGGCGCTGATCGCTAAGCCACGCGGCGTTGGCGGGCGGCCTCGAACACGGCCAGCGTGCCGGCCATGGCCACGTTGAGGCTCTCGCTGCGCCCGACCATGGGGATCGTGACCACCTCGTCGAGGGCGCGGTCGAGCCCGTCGGGCAGCCCGTGGGACTCGCTGCCGAGCACGAACGCGACGGGTCCGCGCAGGTCGGCCGCGTCGAGGGCCACTCCACCCTGGGCGGCCAGGCCCACCCGATGGATGCGGGCGTCGCCGAGCGCAGCCAGCGCCAGGCGCACCTGCGGGTGCTCGACCACCGGGACGAGGAAGACCGCTCCGGCCGAGGCCCGCACGGTCTTGGGGCCGAACGGGTCGACCCCTCCGCAGCACACGATGCCGGCGCAACCGGCCGCCTCGGCCGATCGCATCAGGGTCCCGGCGTTGCCCGGGTCGTTCACGTCAGCCAGGACCAGTAATGGCCGGCCCCGCCCCACCGCATCGGCCAGCAGCTCGGCCAGCGCCCAGGTGGGCTTGGCCACGACCGCGGCCACGGGCTGCGGGCTCACCGTGTCGGTGACCCGGCTCATGGCGCCGGGCGCCAGCTCGACCAGGCGGGCGCCGGATGCGGCGGCCCGGGCGGCCAGGGTCCGCTCGGCCTCGTCGCACTCGGTCTCACCGTCGCGGAGGAACACCTCGACCCGGGCGCCGGCGTCGAGGGCGAGCGCGACCAGCGTCGCTCCCTCGACCACGAACCGACCCTGCTCGCTGCGCTCGCCTCGG
This sequence comes from uncultured Microthrixaceae bacterium, assembly GCA_963776435.1. GTDB lineage: Bacteria > Actinomycetota > Acidimicrobiia > Acidimicrobiales > Acidimicrobilacustridaceae > UBA4742. The sequence continues at coordinate 731,019 of CAVZMK010000006.1, read as the reverse complement.
CGACGCGCCAGGCGACGAAGTTGCGCGACCAGGGGGTTCTTGGCCCCGACCGCCTCGAATCCCGGCGGCAGGGCATCCGCGCCCTGGGCGGTGGTCAGGAGGCCTGAGCCTCGCTGATGTTGGCCTGGTTGGCCACCTCGACGAGGGCGGTGAAGGCGGCCGGCTCGGCGACGGCCAGGTCGGCCAGCACCTTGCGGTCGACGTCGACACCGGCCACGTGGAGGCCGTGGACGAACCGGCTGTAGCTGATGTCGTTCAGGCGGCAGGCGGCGTTGATGCGTTGGATCCACAGCTTGCGGAACTCGCCCTTGCGGGCGCGCCGGTCGCGGTAGGCGTACTGCATCGAGTGCATGACCTGCTCGTTGGCGGCCCGGTACGAGCGGCTCTTGTTGCCGTAATAGCCCTTGGCGCGCTCGAGGGTCGTGCGGCGGTGCTTCTTGCTGGCGACAGCACGCTTGACTCTGGCCATCGGGGGCTCCTTTCAGGGAAGAACTGGATCGAGAAGGACGGTCGCCGCCACAACGGCGCGACCGGTGGGGTCAAAGCCCGAGCTGGCGCTTGACGTGGTTCAGGTCGCCGCCGGTCAGCTCAGTCGTGCGACCGAGGCGACGCTTGCGCTCAGGGCTCTTCTTCTCGAGGATGTGGTTGAGGTTGGCCTTGCGGCGCATGATCTTGCCCGAGCCCGTCTGCTTGAAGCGCTTGGCCGCGCCACGGTGGGTCTTCATCTTCGGCATCGTGGGTGTTCCTTCGTGTCAGGGCTGCGTAGGGCTCAATCGCCCGGTTCGGCCTCGGTCTCGGCCGCCGGTTCGGGTTCGACTTCGGGTTCGCGTTCGGCGTCGAGGACTGCGGATGGCGGAGCTTCGGCTTCGGGAGCTTCGGGCTCGGGAGCTTCGGGTTCGGGGACTACGGCTGCGGGGAGGTCGGGAGCTTCGGTGCCGGCGGGGGCTTCGGATCCGTTCGCCGACGGGTCGGACTCCTCCTGGCGCTTCCGGGCGGCCTGGGCCCGCTTGTCGGGAGCGAGGACCATGGTCATGTTGCGGCCGTCGAGCTTGGGGAAGACCTCGACCCGGCCCATGTGGGCCACGTCGGTGGCGACCTCGTCGAGGATGCGCTTGCCCAGCTCCGGGTGCTGCATCTCCCGGCCCCGGAACATGATCGTGACCTTGACCTTGTGCCCTTCGCCGAGGAACTTCTCGACCTTGCGGGTCTTGGTGTCGAAATCGCCGTGACCGATCTTGGGGCGGTACTTCATCTCCTTCACGACCACGTTGGTGCTCTTGCGACGGGACTCCTTCGCCCGCTGCGCGGCCTCGTACTTGTACTTGCCGTAGTCCATGATCCGACAGACCGGCGGATTGGCCTTGTCGGCCACCTCGACCAGGTCGAGCTCGAGCTCACGGGCCATGGCCAGTGCCTCGGGCAGGGGTCGAATGCCGATCTGCTCGCCATCGGGGGCAACCAGGCGCACCTCACGGGCGCGTATGCGGTCGTTGATCCGAGTCTCGTCGTTCGCCGAGGCTGCTATCGCCGGTCACTCCTCATCAATGCGCAGTTCCTCTCTGTCGTGTGGGGTCTGGATACGCCGTCCAAAACGGAAACGGGCGGACGTCGGAGAGCCGACATCCGCCGGGGACCCGGTCGCAGGGCGACCGGACGGCACGTCGACCCGTCGCACTCGACGCCAGTGATCGCTCACGGACGACGGTGGCCGGGTGGGGGCGAACCCCGCTTTCCTGGGTTGTAGGGCGCCTAGAGTACCAGGAGAGGGGTCGCCACGACGACTCGTCCCCTGATTTCACGCTGATCCGACCGAACCGGAGCCGAACCCCATGAGCCTGTGGACCCCTGGCGGTGAGGTGCCCGTCGACCGATCGAAGCCCGAGCCCGCCCCCGAGAGCGCGAGCCCAGGCCGCGCCGCCATCTCCGAGGAGATGCTGGCCGAGGCGGCCGCGGCGGCCGGCATCGACCTCGAGGCGCTGTCGCCCGACGAGCGGGCCCAGCTCGAATCCATGATGCTCGAGATGGCCGAGGCCCAGGCCCGGCTGGCGTCGGCCCCGGCCGCCGAGGTCCTGGTCAACCACCTCGGGGGCATGTACGAGTTGGCCCGCATCCACCTCAGCCAGGACCCGCCCCGCTTCGACGACGCCGCCCTGGCCATCGACGCCCTCGCCGGCGTGCTCGACGCGGTGGAGCCCCGGCTCGGCTCGGACGGCCCCGCCCTGCGCGACGCGGTCAACCAGCTACAGATGGCGTTCGTGCAACTCCGCGAGCGGGCCGACGCCCCGGACTGATCAGGTCGGCCGCAGGTCGGTCGCTTCGAAACGACCCTGGTGTCCGGGCACGACCTCGAAGGCCACGCGGGCGCCGACCTCGATCGTGCGGCTGCCGTCACGGATGGCGGTGCAGTGGAAGAACCAGGGCCCGTCCCCGTCGTCGGCGAGGACCGCGCCGTAGCCGGCGGGGTCGTCGAACTCGACCACGGATCCGATCCTCTTGTCCCCCACCACCCCGCCCATGTCAGTGGACGATCTTGGAGATCGGGAGCTCGATGATGTCGGTGGCGCCGTGGTCGCGCAACGCGGGGATGAGCACGTTGATGTCGGCCTTGGGCACGACGGTCTCGACCGCGTAGCCCTGGCCGGCGTAGAGCTCGTTGACCGTGGGTGTCTTCATGGCCGGCAGCAGCTCGATCACCGCGTCGAGCTGGGCGGCCTGGACGTTGAGCTTGACCAGCACCTTGCCTCGCGCCTCGAGCACACCCTCGAGCAGCGTGTGGATCTGGCGCATCGCGTGGGCCTTGGCCGGGTCGGCGGCCGCCGCCGGGTTGGCGATGAGCTCGGTGGACGACGTGAGCACGGTGTCGATGATCTTCAGACCAGCGGCCCGCAACGCCCGCCCCGTCTCGGTCAGCTCCACGATGCAATCGACGATGTCGGGCACCTTGGCCTCGGTGGCGCCGTACGACAGGCGCACGTCGGCCTCGATCCCGAGGTCGGCGAAGTAGCGCTGCGTCAGCCGGGGGTACTCCGTGGACACCCGCACGCCCTGGGGCAGATCCTCGGCCCGCTGCCAGGGCGACTCGGCCCCGACAGCCAGCACGATCTTGACCGGGTTGTCGGTCGCCTTCGAGTACTCGAGGCGGCCGATGCTGACGACCTCGCTGGAGGTCTCCTCGATCCAGTCGCGGCCGGCGATGCCGAGGTCGAAGAGCCCGTCGACGAGGTAGCGCGGGATCTCCTGGGGCCGGAGGATGCGGACCTCGTCGACACGCGGATCGTCGATCTCGGCCCGGTAGGCCACCTCGGAGTCGCGGTGCACACGCAGGTCGGCCGCCTCGAACAGCTCCAGCGTGGCCTTCTCGAGCGATCCCTTGGGCAGCACCAACCTGAGCATCACGACAAGCTATCGAAGCCGATCAAGCATGCTGTACAGGGTTTGTGTTGGTGTCCTCCGTTGTCAGGCGCACTCCGGCGGGGTTTGATGGCGGGGTGCCACCGCCCGTCCTCCACCCTGAACGACACCTGAGCCACCGCGGCGGGTGGCTGCGCGCTGCGGTCCTCGGCGCCAACGACGGGATCGTGTCGGTGGCGTGCCTCGTCATCGCCGTGGCCGCCGCCAGCGCGTCGCACCACGCGATCGTGGTGGCCGGCGTGGCCGCGCTCGTCGCCGGCGCCGTCTCGATGGCCATCGGCGAGTACACGTCGGTCAGCTCGCAGCGAGACGCCGAGCAGGCCGACATCGCCAAGGAGCGCAAGGAGCTGGCCGAGACCCCCGAGCGCGAGCTGCGTGAGCTCACCCGCATCTACATCGACAAGGGCCTGTCGCCGGACCTGGCCCACGAAGTGGCCACCGAGCTGTCGCAGGGCGACGTCCTGGCCGTGCACATGGCCGAGGAGCTCGGCCTCACCCACGAGACGTTGGCCCGCCCCGGGCAGGCGGCCATGACCTCGGCGGCGGCCTTCACCGTCGGCGGGCTGATCCCACTCATCGCCAGCGCGCTGCCGTGGCCGTCGCCTGCGCTTCGCGTCATCATCACCGCCGTCGCGTCGCTGGCCGGTCTCGCCGCGCTCGGTGTCGCCGCCGCGGCGGTCGGGGGTGCGCCGTTCGGCCGCTCGACCACCCGCATGCTGGTCTTCGGCGCCACCGCCATGGCCGCCGTCGCCCTCATCGGCAAGCTCCTGGGTGTGGCTACGGGCTAGGTAGCCTCCGCAGCAGGTCGACCATCTCGAGGGCGGTGCGGGCCGCCTCTTCGCCCTTGTTGTCGCCCTCGAGGTCGCTGCGCGACAGCGCCTGCTCGAGGTTCTCGGTGGTGAGCACCCCGAACACGATGGGTCGGCCGGTCTCGAGCGCGGCCCGTTGGATGCCCTCTGCGCACGGGCCGGCCACGTACTCGAAGTGGGCGGTGTCGCCCCGGATGACCGCGCCGAGACAGATGACCGCGTCGAACTGACCCGACATCGCGCACTGCCGGGCCGCCAGTGGGATCTCGAACGCGCCGGGCACCCAGGCCACGGTGACGTCGTCCTCCCGCACCCCGTGCAGCCCCAGCCCACCCAGTGCGCCCTCGAGCAACCGTTCGGTGACGAGGTCGTTGAACCGTGCGCACACGACCGCCACCCGTACGCCGGAGCCGTCGATCTCGCCGGTGACCGAGCGGGCCGCTTTGAAGTTCGACGACATCGCGCCGAGGTTAGCGAACGCCCGCCGCCTAGAATCTCTCAACGGTCGCGGGAAAGGGTCTGTCGTCGACATGCGAGCAATGCTGGGGCGGTCGCAGCGGTACCCGCTCTTCGACGTGATCCGGCTGTTGGCCGCCCTCATGGTGATCTTCAGCCATGCCTTCACCACGACGGGCCACCACGAGCCCCAGCCCATCCACCTCGGCGAGCTGGGCGTGACCTGGGGCCACGTCGGGGTCGCCATCTTCTTCGTGACGAGCGGGTTCCTGGTGACCGAGAGCTGGCGCCGACGACCGGGCGCCGGCGGCTACCTGCTCAAGCGGGTCCTGCGCATCTGGCCGGCATTCCTGACGATGATCGCCCTCAGCGTCTTCGTGATCGGGCCGATCGTGACCGACCGCAGCCTCCAGTCGTACTTCACGAGCCCGCAGACGTGGGGCTACCTGCTCCACAACGCGGTGATGTCCCCCATCACCTTCCTGCTCCCCGGCGTCTTCCGCCACCAGCCCCTGAGCGGCGTCAACGGCAGCCTCTGGACCCTGCCGTTCGAGGTGCTCGCCTACATCTTCCTGCTGGTGCTGGCCGTGTCCCGCCTGCTGCGGGCCTGGGTGCTGGCCGCTGCTCCTGGCCGTCGGGCTGGTGTTCTACGACCTGAGCGTGGCCCACCGCACGGTCACGCTGGCCGTCCATGTCGACGGCCTGTGGCTCTACGACCTCGTACGGCTCCAGGTGTGGTTCGTGGCCGGTGCGCTGCTGGTGTTCCTGAAGGACCGAGTCGTCGGCCGGCACCTCGTCGCCGCCGTCGCGCTCCTCGTGGCCGGCATCGGCATCAGCACCCACCAGGCCATCGCGGCGGTCCCCGCGCTGGCGCTGCTCGTCATCTACGTGGGCACGCTCCCCTGCCCCCCGGCGGAGCGGCTGCATCGCCTGGGCGACCCGTCCTACGGCATGTACCTGTCGGGCTTCGTGATCCAACAGACCCTCGTGTGGGCCGGCTGGGTGCACCTGAACCCGTGGTTGTCGTTCGCCGAGGGAGCCGTGCTGGCCACCCTGTTCGGCTACGCCTCGTGGCACCTGATCGAGAAGCGGGCCATGCGCCTGGCCAGCCGGCCCAGGCCGCCGGCCGCACAGGCGATCGAGCCCGAGCTCGTAGGGCTGCGGAGCTGAGCGAAGCAGCTCGCGCTACTCAGACGAGGATGCCGAAGGCAGGTCTAGCGGTCTTCCGCTGGACCCAGAGAGTCGCCAGCGTTTCCTAGAACTCGTCGAGGCCGTCGAGCAGGTGGCCCATGCGCTCGCGCTTGGTGCGCAGGTAGGCCAGGTTCTCCGGGTTGGGCACGGTCTCGACCGGGACGCGGCCCGTGACCTCGAGGCCGAAGCCGTCGAGTCCGCCGAACTTGGCCGGGTTGTTCGTCAGCAGGCGCATCGTCGTGATGCCGAGATCGACCAGGATCTGGGCCCCGATGCCGTACTCGCGGCTGTCGACCGGGAGGCCCAGCTCGATGTTCGCCTCGACCGTGTCGCGGCCCTGGTCCTGGAGGTTGTAGGCGCGGATCTTGTGCCCGATCCCGATGCCCCGGCCCTCGTGGCCGCGCAGGTAGACGAGCACGCCGAGTCCCTCGTCGGAGATCTGGCGCATCGCCTGGTCGAGCTGGATGCCGCAGTCGCAGCGCAGCGAACCGAACACGTCGCCGGTGAGGCATTCGCTGTGCACGCGGACGAGCACGTCGTCCTCGCCCTGGACCGCGCCCTTGACCATCGCGACATGCTGCTCGCCGTTGAGCACGGACTCGTACACGTAGCAGGTGAACTCACCCCAGTCGGTGGGGATGCGCGCCTCGGCGATGCGCTTCACCAGCTTCTCGTTCTGGCGCCGGTAGCGGATGAGCTCGGCGATCGAGATCATCAGCAGGTCGTGGGTCGTGCAGAAGTCGCGCAGCTCGGGCACCCGCGCCATCGTGCCGTCGTCGTTGACGATCTCGCAGAGCACCCCCGCCGGGTACAACCCGGCCATGCGGGCCAGGTCGACCGCCGCCTCGGTGTGGCCGGCGCGCTTGAGCACGCCACCGTCGGCGTAGCGGAGCGGGAAGATGTGGCCGGGCCGGGCCAGGTCGCCCGGTCGCGTCGCCGGGTCGATGAGGCTGCGGATGGTGGCGGCCCGGTCGGCGGCGGAGATGCCGGTCGAGGTTCCGTGGCGGAAGTCGACGCTGTAGGTGAAGGCGGTGCGCTGCGCCTCGGTGTTGTCGCGGACCATGAGCGGGATGTCGAGCTCGTCGAGCCGGTCACCGGTGAGCGGTGCACAGATCACCCCGGAGGTGTGGCGGACGAAGAACGCGATCTTCTCGGGCGTGGCCGCCTCGGCCGCCATGATGAGGTCGCCCTCGTTCTCGCGGTCCTCGTCGTCGACCACCACCACGATCTCGCCCCGGGCCACCGCCGCGATCGCGTCGGGGATCGTCGCGAAGCCTTCTCGGATCTCCTGCTTGGGGCTCATGAGGTTGCTCCCGTTGTGCTGGTAAGACTGTCGAGCCGGGCGCTCAGCAGACGCTCGGTGTACTTGGCGATGACGTCGACCTCGAGGTTGACGGTGTCGCCCGGTCCCTTGTGGCCGAGCGTGGTCACCGCCGCGGTGTGCGGGATCACCGCCACCGTGAACCCGTCGGCCAGGACCTCGACCACCGTGAGGCTCACGCCGTCGACGGTGATCGAGCCCTTCTCGACGACGTAGCGCAACAGCTCCGGCGGCATCCTGACCTGCAGATCGGGCGCCGGGGCCACGATCTCCCCCACCGCGTCGACATGGCCCTGGACGAGATGGCCACCGAGGCGGTCCTCGAGGCGCACGGGCCGCTCGAGGTTCACGGGATCACCGGGCGCGAGCTGGCCGAGATCGGTCCGGGCGTAGGTCTCGTCGGTCACGTCCGCCTCCCACCAACCGGCGGCGACGTCGAACGCGACGACCGTGAGGCAGCACCCGTTGACCGCGGTGGAGTCGCCCGAGCGCGGCGCCGTCGAGCACGGTCGTGGCCTGGATGCGCAGCCGACCACCCTCGCCGGCTGGCGACCGACCCCAGCTCCTCGACGATTCCCGTGAACATGTCAGGCCTCTCCCTGTTCTCGTGCGCGGCGTGGCTCGAGATCGACCCGTAGATCGTCGCCCAGTCGGCGGACATCGGCCACTCGACCCCGCCACGCCTCGGCCAGCGTCGTCGCCCCGGGCCCGGCGAACACGCCCCGGCCGTCGTCGCCGCCGAGCAGCATCGGCGCGAGGTAGACGACGTAGCGGTCGACGAGACCGGCCTGGTGCAGCGTCATGGGCCACCGACGCTCCGCCCTCGACGAGCACCTGCAGCACGCCCGCGCCGACCGAGCTCGTCGAGCACCTCGCCGAGATCGCCGCCGAGCTCGAGCGCGGGGTGGACGGCGGCATCGGCCGGGGCGTGGCCCAGCACGACCCGCAGCGGTTGCACGAACCCGTCGGGCAGGTCCTCGGGACCAAGACGGACGGTGAGCGCGGGGTCGTCGCTGCGGACGGTTCCGGCGCCGACCACCACGGCGTCGCTGTCGGCCCGCAGACGGTGGGCGTCGCGGCGGGCCTCCTCACCGGTGATCCACTGGCTCGTGCCGTCCGGAGCAGCCGTGCGCCCGTCCAGCGTGGCGGCGAGCTTCAGGACCACGAGCGGGCGCCCCGTACGGCGGTGGTGCAGATAGGGCCGGAGCTGCACCTCGGCCGCCTCGCGCTCGATCCCGACGTCCACCTGCACGCCCGCGCGCACGGAGGCGGTCGATCCCCTCGCCGGCGACCTGCGGGTCGGGGTCGAGCACGGCGGACGACGACCCGTGTCACCCCCGCCTCGATGATCGCGTCGGTGCACGGACCCGTGCGGCCCGTGTGGCAACAGGGCTCGAGGGTGGTGAACAGCGTCGCGCCCCGGGCGTGCGACCCGGCCGCCTGCAAGCGCCATCACCTCGGCGTGGGGCCCGTCGCGACCCTGGGTGGCGCCGGCGAACCCGGGATGATCTCGTGACGCGTCGCGGGGCACCACCACCGCACCGACCCACGGCCGGGGCGACACGGTGCGCCGGGACGCGCCGGCGGCCGCGATGGCCTGTCGCATCCGGTCGGCGTCACTCGGGTCCACGGTTCCTGGCTTCCGGTCGAATTCTCTACGGTCGTCGATACGCGCGACCAGCATACCGCCGGCTACCGGACTTGGGAAGAACGAATGAGAACGCGTTCTAGTTTCGCGGGCACCACTCAGTGGGAGGTCGGCTCGCCGCTGAGCAGGCGCAGCACGTGGGGTACGACGTCGAGGATGGCCTCGAGGCACTCGACCGCCCCACGAGGAGAACCGGGAGTGTTGACGATCAGGGCCCGGCCGCGGGTGCCGGCGGTGGCCCGGGACAGGCGGCCGAGCGGCGACACGAGCCGCATCGCCTCGGCCAGGCCCGGTGCGGGACGGTCGAGGATGACCTCCGTGCCCTCCGGTGTGAGGTCGCGGGGCCCGAACCCGGTGCCCCCGGTGGTGACCACCAACCCGGCGAAGCCCTCGGCCAGCTCGACCAGCGCCTCGCCCACGACCTCCCGACCGTCGGTCACCACCACGTGGTCGACGACGTCGTAGCCCTCGGTGCGCAACCGCTCGACGAGACCGCGCCCGCCGGCGTCGTCGCGCGTCGCCGGACGCGACCCCGTCGGAGACCGTGAGCACCTTGGCCTGCAGCTGATCCGTGTCCTGGTCCGGCACGCCGCGACCCTATCTACTCATCCTCAGGACGAACATGCCGTCGGTGCCGGCGGCCTGGGGCAACAGGAGCCGGCCGCGGCCGTGCGGGATGGCGGTCGCGGCCAGTTCGCCTTCCGGTGCGCGCGGCGTCGAGCTCGGGATGGGTCTCGGCCAGCCAGTCGTCGATCCCGGTCGTCTCCGCCGCGGTCAGCGTGCACACGCTGTAGACCAGCTCACCACCCGGGCGCACGAGCTCGGCGGCCGCGTCGAGCACCTCCCGCTGCAGCGTGACGAGCCGCTCGACGTCGTCGGCCTGGATGCGCCAGCGCGCGTCGGCGCGTCGGCGCAGCGACCCCAGGCCCGAGCAGGGCGCGTCGACCAGCACGCGGTCGGCCCGTCCGGCCAGCAACGGTGCCCGACGGGCGTCGGCTGCGACGACGGCCAGGTGGGTCGTGCCGAGCGTGGCGGCGTTCTCGGCGACCAGCCGTGCCCGGGCAGGGTGCAGCTCGACCGCGACGACCGTCGCGCCCGACGCCGCCATCCCGGTCGCCTTGCCACCGGGCCCCGCACAGAGATCGACCACGAGGTCGGCGGGCGCAGCACCGACGACCTCGGTGACCCACTGCGAGGCCAGGTCCTGGTGGTAGCCGTCGTCGCGCTGCACGGCGCCGGCGCGTTCGTTCATGGCCTCGAGCGCGGCGAGCGCCGTGGCCTCCCCGAGGTCGGCGCGCAGCGCGGTCGACGATCCAATCCGGGTAGCTGAGCCGGGTGGCCTCGTCGGGCCAGTCACGCGGCGCCTCGCTGACGCGGCGCAACACCGCGTTGACCAGGCCGCGGGTGCGGCCCGGGGCCAGCGACACGGTGGCGCTCACGGCCGCGTGTGCCGGCGTGTCGAGGAAGGCGATCTGGTAGGCGCCGAGGCGCAGCACCGATCGCGTGACCACATCGGGGTCGCGGCTGAGGAACCGGTCCACGAGCCAGTCGCACGAGCGGCGACGGCGGATCGTGCCGTACACGAGCTCGGTGGCGAAGCCACGGTCGCGCGACGAGAGGTCGACCCGGCTCAGCACCGACCCCAGGACGAGGTTCGCATAGGCGCCGTCGCGCTCGACCCGGACGAGCGCCTCGAGCGCGACCGCGCGAGCCGACCGGCCGGTGCGCTCAGGCACCCAACCGCTCGCCGGCAGGCGGCGGGCGCAGCCCCCTCGTCCAGTCGGCCGCGGCCTGCCGGGCGCGACCTTCGGGCTGCACCTCCACCAACTCGAGCCGACCCTCGCCGGTCGCGACCGTCACGCCGGTGAGCTCGCCGGGTGTCGCGACTGCCCCCGCATCAGCCGGGAGCACCCGGGTGCGCCACACCTTCAGCCGGCTTCCCCGGAAGCGGGTGTGGGCCCCGCCCACGCGCACGATCCGGTGCAGCTCCGTCGCAGGACGCCCCCAGTCGAGCACGAGGTCGTCGGGCGTGATCTTGCTGGCGTAGGTCACCTCGCCCTGCTGGGGCTCGGCCGGGCCCAGGCCGTCGCGGAGCGCGTCGAGCAGCAGGCGCGTTCCGGCGTCGACGAGTCGGATGCGCAGTTCGGCCGCGGTCTCGTCGGGTCCGATGTCGAGGTCGGCCCGCGCCCGGACGCCACCCGTGTCGAGTCCCTCCTCGACGTCCATGAGGCACACCTCGGTCTGCCGGTCGCCGGCCAGGATCGCCCGCTCGACCGGCGCTGCGCCCCGCCACCGCGGCAGCGCTGAGAAGTGCAGGTTGACCATCGGAACCGCCTCGAGCACGTGGGGGCGGACGATCTGCCCGAACGCCACGACGACGCCGAGGTCGACGCCCGCGTCGATCACATCGTCGACCCGATCGGTGACCGGCAGGCCGAGCTCGATCGCGGCCGCCTTCACCGGACTCGGGGACAGGCCCTTGCCGCGACCTCGCCGCGCATCGGCCCGGCTGACCACGAGTCCGATCGCATGACCCGCCTCGTGCAACGCCCGCAGCGGCGCGACGGCCATCTCCGGCGTGCCGAGGTAGGCGAGCCGGTGGGGGTGGAGCGGCGGTGCGGTCAGAGCCGGCCCAGACCGAGCCGCGGCACCTCGGACTCGGGCACCTCGAGGGCCATCTCGCGCAGCGCCCGCTTGGCTTCCTTGCGCTGCTCGGCGTCGAGATGGTCGAGCAGGAGCACGCCGTCGAGATGATCGAGCTCGTGCTGGAAGACCCGCGCCTCGAGCTCGTCGGCCTCGATCTCGATCTCGTTGCCGTCGAGGTCGTAGCCGGTGAGCAGGACCTCCTTGGGCCGCACGATCTCCCAGCTGAGGCCGGGGACCGACAGGCAGCCCTCGAGGTAGCTCCATTCGCCGCGGGACTCGCTGATCACCGGGTTGACCACGACCACGGGATCGTCGTCGATGTCGTAGACGAAGACCCGCTTGCCGACGCCCACCTGGGGGGCGGCCAGCCCGGCGCCGTGTGCCTCGTAGAGCGTGGCGAACATGTCGTCGGCAAGCCGGGCGATGGCACCGTCGATCTCGCCCACGGGCGCGGCGGCCTGCTTCAGGACCGGGTCGCCGAAGACACGGATCGTGTAGTGGGCCATGGCCATCAGGGTAGCGTCGGTCGGGTGGAGGGAGCACACGCCGGCCAGTACTTCGAGCCACGCCCGGCGTCCGCGTCGCGGCCCCGTCCGGTGTCGCTGGCGTTGGTCGACATGACCCTCGAGCTCGTCGCGGACACCGGGGTGTTCTCGTCCGACGCCGTCGACCCGGGCACGCGCTACCTGCTGCAGGAAGCACCTCTGCCGCTCGAACCGGGGACGACCGAGCCCGGCGGTCACCTGCTCGACCTCGGATGCGGCTACGGCCCGATCGCGGTCGCGCTGGGGCGACGACGTCCGGCCGCGACCGTGTGGGCGCTCGACGTGAACGAGCGGGCGGTCGAGCTGACGCGCGGCAATGCCGAGCGCAACGAGGTCGGCAACGTCCGCGCCATCGTCGCCGCCGATCCGTCCGCCGCGATCGCGGCGGGGATGCCCGACGACGTGCGTTTCTCGACCATCTGGTCAAACCCACCCATCCGCATCGGCAAGCCCGCCCTCCACGCGCTGCTGAGGGCCTGGTTGGCACGGCTCGCACCGGGTGGACGGGCCTGCCTCGTCGTGCACAAGCACCTCGGCTCGGACTCGCTGGCCCGCTGGTTGACCGACGAGGGCTGGCCGACCACGCGCCTGTCGTCGCGCGCCGGCTACCGCCTGCTCGACGTGACCGCGATCTGAGACCGCCGGATCCTCCCGTGCGCACCCTCTCCCCCACCGAGCTCAAGCGCCTGCACCGCGACTGGCGGCGCCGGACCGACGGTCGGCTCGCCCTGCTGCTCGACGCCGTGCAGACGCCCTACAACGTCGGAGCGATCCTGCGCAGCGCCGCCGCGATGCGCGTCGAGCACCTCTGGCTCGTGGGCGCCACCGAGTCACCCCTGCACCCGAAGACCCAGAAGACCGCGCTCGGCTCGCAGCGCTACGTCACCTGGGAGTCGTGCGCCGACATCGACGAGGCCGCCGACGCGGTCCACGCCGCGGGCTACTCGCTTATCGGCGTCGAGCTGGCCGAGGGCGCGCGCCCGCTGCACGAGCTCGACCTGCCGACCGACGTCTGCCTGGCCGTCGGCCATGAGGACCGTGGCCTGTCGAAAGCCTGCCTGGCCCGCTGCGACGAGGTCGCCTACCTCCCCCAGCTCGGCGCCATCGCTTCGCTCAACGTGGCGACCGCAGCTGCCATCGCGATGTACGAGGTCCGCCGCCGCGCCTGGACGACCTGACCCAGCCGGGTCAGATGCGCAAGGGGTCGACGGCGACGCGGACGCCGACCTGGCGGCCTCGGGGTGGCGGCCAGCGCGTCGAGGAGGCGGCCACGATCGTCGGCCCGCAACAGCCACTGCTCGTCGCTCGGCCCGAGCACCTCGACGCCGTCGGGTCGGCCGAAGCGCTCCATGAACGCGGCGCCGGCCGCGCCCGACACGGCGGCCAGCGCACCGAAGGGCGGGTAGCCGAGCAGCCGGCGGCGTGCCCGCTCGGCCGTCGCCACACGGTCCGGGTCGCCCAGAAGCGCCCCCTGGCACACCTCGTGGCCGGGCAGCCGCGTCTGCAACAGCAGCCGCCCGCCCCCGCGCCGACCGCCGACGAGGCGGGCGGCCCGGGCGACGAGCCCGAACGCCTCCTCCGCGGCCCGGTAGCGGGGGGCCAGCAACTCCTGGTCGAAGTCGAGGAAGGCGACCACGTCGGCGGCGTCGATCCGGTGCAGCACCGCTTCGGTGCCGACGTAGATACGCGCGCTCGCCAGCCCGGCGTCCGACGCGGCGCTCACCTCGACCACCGGCTCGCGCGCCAGGGCCTCGAGCTCCTCGCGCACCCGTGTCACCCCCGGTCGGAGGTTCTTGAACGCAGAGCCGCCGCATCCGAGGCACACCTTGGGACGGGTCGTACCGCACCGTCGACACGCCAGGAGGTCGCCCTCGGTGGCCACCGCCGCGTCGCAGCGTTCGCACCGCGCCGTCTCCCCGCAGCGGGCGCAGGCCAGCAGCGACGCCCGGCCCTTGCGGTTGAGCACGCACACGACGCGCCCTCCTGATCGCAGCACCTGCACGAGCCGTTCCGAGAACAGGCCCGACCGCCCGATGTCGTCGTCGCGTCGGTCGACCACGTCGACCATGGGCCAGCCGTCCCGTTCGGCTCCCCGGGAGGCCGCGTGCAGCTCACCCCAGTCGAGGGCCTCGAGCGTGGGGGCCGGCGACACCAGCACGCACGGGGCGCCGGCACGGGCCGCCCGCTCGGCGACCACGTCGCGCGCGTGCCATGTGGGAGACCGCTCCTGCTGCCAGCCCTCGTCGTGCTCGTCGAGCAGCACGACCGCGGCGAGATCGTGCACCGGCGCCCACGCGGCCGCGCGGGTGCCGATCACCGACGCTCCCGCCGCCGCCCGGGCCCAGTCCTGCGGCATCACCGCCACCGGTACCCCGGCCCGGCGTAGGCGCAGGCCGAGATGACGGGCGGTCGACGCCGACGGCGCCAGCACGAGGGCGTTGCCCCGCCCGCAGGCAGCCAGGACGATCGGATAAGGATCCACCGCCGGTGCCAGCCGGACGACCGAGCGGGGCCGTTGCAGAGCCGCCGCGGCCAGCTCGTCGGCCTGACCGGCGGCAGGCGTGGTCACCGGTGGGGCGGGCGGTGCCGGTGGCGGGAGCCGACGGACCGCGGTGTCGGGGGACGCGGTGCGCAGCATCTGCGCCGGACGCCCCGCCCACCGCCACGCCGCCCACTGGGCCAGGTCGACCACGTCGGCCGACGGCCCCCACCCGGTGACCTTGGCGATCGGGGTCAACCTGACCCCGGGCGGTGGCTCGACGCCGACCTCGACCACCCAGCCACCGACGCGCCGGCCGTGCAACGCCACGCGGACCATCGTGCCGACGCGGATGTCGTCCACCCAGCGCTCGTCGACGAGGTAGTCGAACGTCTTGGCGATGGCCGGTTGGTCCGGCAGCACCCGCACGACGAGTCCCGCGGGCCGCGGTGGCGGCTCGGGCTGGGGTGCGGAGGTCGGGAACGGGAGGGTCAGAGCCCGAGCGCCGAGCGCAGGTCGTCGACCTTGTCGGTGCGCTCCCAGGTGAAGCCGCCGTCCACGGCGGCCCGCCCGAAGTGCCCGTAGGCCGCGGTCCGCTTGTAGATCGGCCGGCGCAGGTCGAGATCGCGCAGGATGGCCGCCGGGCGCAGGTCGAAGAGCTGGGTGACGGCGTCGACGATGCGGGCGTTGTCGACCGTCTCGGTGCCGAACGTCTCGATCATCACCGACACCGGGTGGGCCACGCCGATCGCGTACGCGACCTGCACCTCGCAGCGCGTGGCGGCACCGGAGGCGACCACGTTCTTGGCCACCCACCGGGCGGCGTAGGCCGCCGAGCGGTCGACCTTCGACGGGTCCTTGCCCGAGAAGGCGCCGCCACCGTGGCGCCCCATGCCCCCGTAGGTGTCGACGATGATCTTCCGGCCGGTCAGGCCGGCGTCGCCCACCGGCCCACCGATCACGAACCGCCCCGTCGGGTTCACGAACACCTCGTAGTCGTCGTCGGCGAACTGCACCGGCACGACCGGACGGATGACGTGCTCGATCAGGTCCGGACGGATGACCTCGTCGCGGTCGATGCCGTCGTTGTGCTGCGTGGAGATAAGGACGGTGCGCAGCCGCGTCGGCTTGCCGTCGGTGTAGTCGAAGGTCACCTGCGTCTTGCCGTCGGGGCGCAGGTACGGGACCGTGCCGGCCCGGCGCACCTCGGCCAGCCGCTCGGCCATGCGATGGGCGAGGTGGATCGGCAGCGGCATGAGCGCGTCGGTCTCGTCGCACGCGTAGCCGAACATCATCCCCTGGTCACCGGCGCCCTGCTTGTTGAGCAGATCCTCGCCGGATGTTCCCGAGCGCACCTCCTCGGAGTCGTCGACCCCCTGCGCGATGTCGGACGACTGCTCGTCGAGCGACACCAGCACACCGACCGTGTTGCCGTCGTAGCCGTACGACTCGCGGCTGTAGCCGATCTCGTTGATGGTCGAGCGCACCACCTTCGGGATGTCGACGTAGCCGTTCGTCGTGATCTCGCCGCCGACGATGGCCAGACCCGTGGTCACGAACGTCTCGCAGGCCACGCGGCTCATCGGGTCCTGCTCGAGCATGGCGTCGAGGATGGCGTCGGAGATCTGGTCGGCCATCTTGTCGGGGTGGCCCTCGGTCACGGACTCCGAGGTGAAGGTCCAGCTGCTCACGTTGACTCCTGTTCGGTGCCGGTCGGGAGACCGGGAGTGGGATGGCCGGCACGCCATGCGACGACTGCGTCGAGCACCGCATCGGCGATCGAGCGCTTGTCGGCCAGCGACACATCATGCTCGACGCCGGAGGCGGTGATGATCACGACCTGGTTGGTGTCGTGTTCGAACCCGACGCCGGGGGCGGCGACATCGTTGGCCACGATCAGGTCGAGGCCCTTGCGGGCCAGCTTCTCGCGTGCGTTGGCGACGACCGAATCGGTCTCGGCCGCGAAACCGACCAGCGTCTGGCCGGCCGGCTTGGACGCACCCAGGTCGACGAGGAAGTCGTGGGTGGGCTCCAGCTCGATCCGGGGAGGACCGCCGCTCTTCTTGAGCTTGCGGTCGGCGGGAGAGGACGGCCGGAAGTCGGCCACCGCGGCCGCCATCACGATCACGTCGAGATCGCCGCTGCGCGGCACGACGGCCGCCTCCATCTCCGCCGCGCTCGCCACCTCGACCACGTCGATGCCTTCGGCCACGGGCCGATCGACGGTGGTGACCAGCGTGACCTTGGCCCCGCGGGCCGCCGCTCGCTCGGCCAGCGCGTAGCCCTGCTTGCCCGACGACCGGTTGGTGATCACCCGGACGGGGTCGATCGACTCGCGGGTGCCGCCGGCCGTGACGAGCACGCGGAGCCCCTCGAGATCGCCGGCGGTGGGCGGGCGCAACGCGGCCTCGATCGCGTCGACGATCACGTCGGGGTCGGCCAGCCGCCCTGCTCCGATGTCGCCTCCGGCCAACCGACCTTCCGCGGGCTCGACGACGATCACGCCCCGGCGGCGCAGCGTGGCCAGGTTCTCCTGGACGGCCGGGTGCTCCCACATCTCGGTGTGCATCGCCGGGCACACGATCACCGGCGCCCGGGTGGCGAGGAGCGTCGCGGTGAGCAGGTCGTGGGAGATGCCGGCGGCGTAGTCGCCGATCAGCCGGGCGGTCGCCGGGCAGACCACGACCACGTCGGCGCGCTGGCCGAGTCGCGTGTGCGGGATCGGGTCGGCCTCGTCCCACAGCGAGGTCTGCACCCGCTCGGAGGCCAGCGCAGAGAACGTGGCCTCACCCACGAAGCGGGTGGCACCGGCCGTCATCACCGGGGCGACGTGCAGGCCCGAGTCGACCAGCCGCCGGCAGACCTCGATCGCCTTGTAGGCGGCGATGCCCCCGGAGACGCCGAGGACGACAGTTCGACCGGCCGGCATGATCTGTCGGTGCGGCTACTGCCGCACTAGGCCGACTCGCCGTCGTCGGCCGGATCGACCTCGATCGGCGCGGCCACGATCTTGTCGGCGGAGATCTCCTCGAACGCGATCGACAGCGGCTTGCGGGCGACCGAGGTGACCTGCGGCGGCACGTTGGAACCGAGGCCGTCGCCCAGCTGGCCGAAGTACGAGTTGATCTGACGGGCCCGCATCGAGCCCAACGTGACCAAGGTGAACTTGGAGTCGACCTTGCTGAGGAGGTCCTCGATCTTCGGGTTCATCATCGAGTCGTGGACCTGGGCCACAGGGATCCTCCAGGGGGTGGGCGACGTGCGGGGGGCACGTACGAGCGGCTTCCCAGCCTACCAGGAGCCTCGTTCGGAGGGCCAGGACGGGGCCGGATCAGCCCCGGGCGGCCTCGATCAGGGCCCGGATCCGGGCGACGGTGTCGTCGACCTCGTCGTTGACCACCACGTGGGCACCGAGGCGCCGCCCGGCGTCGGCCTCCTGATCGGCCTTGGACAACCGTTCGCGGAGGAGGTCGGGCGGGTCGCCACGACCCCGGAGCCGCTCCTCCTGGACCGCCCGGGACGGGGCCTCGAGGAAGATCAGGAGGGCGTCGAGACCCCGGTCCTTGACCTGGGCCGCGCCGTGGACGTCGATCTCGAGCACCACGTCGCGGTCGTCAGGGGGGTCCGGGAGAGGCGTGCCGTAGAGGTTGCCGAGGAACTCGGTCCACTCGAGGAACCCGCCTTCCGCGGTGTGGCGCTCGAACTCTTCGCGCGACACGAAGCGGTAGGCGTCGGCCGGCTCACCAGGTCGGCGGGCGCGCGTCGTCCAGGACCGGCTCAGCCAGAGGCGGGGATCGATCTCCATCAGCCGCGCCACGACCGTTCCCTTCCCGACCCCGCCGGGGCCGGAGACGACCACGATCACGGCCGGACCGGTGCTCTACGCCGCGGCAGGCTCAGCCGGGGAAGGCCTTGAGCAGCGCCTCGCGCTGCTGGGCGCCGAGCCCGCGCACTCGACGGGTCTCGCTGATGCCGATCTCCTCCATGGTGCGGCGGGCCTTGACCTTGCCGACACCGGGGAGGGACTCGAGCACTGCGACGACCTTCATCTTCGCGACGATGTCGTCGCCCTCGGCCTGGTCGAGGAGCTCGCCGAGGGTGACCGACCCCATCTTGAGTCGTTCCTTCAGCTCGGCGCGGGTTCGACGAGCGATCGCGGCCTTCTCGAGCGCGGCCTGGCGCTGCTCGGGCGAGAGTGCAGGAGGGAGCGGCATGGAACGACCCTAGCGCGCCTGTGCACCATGGCGTTCAGGCCCCGTCGACGATCGCAGATCGACGCTCACCCGTACAGCGCCTGAGCTCCGGCACCGAACCAGACGTCGTGCCAGACCTCGAGCGACAACAAGGTCCAGATGCGGATCGACTCGTCGCGCCGCGATGAGGCATGTGCCGAAAGAAGCCGACGTATCGCATTCGGGTCCAGCACACTCGATACGAACGAATTGCGGTCGAGCAGCATGTCGTGAGCCATGTCACCGAGCTCCCGACGGAACCATGTGTCGAGCGGCACGCGGAACCCCACCTTGGGACGGTCGACGAGGTGATCAGGCAGGTAGCGGCGGCCAACCTCTTTGAACACCCACTTGCTTGTGGACCGACGCACCTTCATCCGCGACGGAAGGCCGAACGCAAGCTCGACGAGATCGGCGTCCAGGACCGGGGGGCGCACCTCGACCGACGCCGCCATCGCCATGCGGTCGTCACGCTCCAAGAGGTTGTCGGACAACCAGCTCCCGCAATCGTACGCGAGCATGCGGCTGAGCGGATCGGCGCCGACGGGCAGGGTCCGCTCGGCAGGTCTGGACTCGATGCCGGCGAGCAGTTCACGGCGCTCGGCGGCCAGGAACGGCGCGAACCACGCGCCGAGTCGCTCGACCTCGGTTGGCTCGGAGATCGCCCGCAACGCGATGCGGACTCGCGACCCGCTCGACGGCAGCGCCTGCGCCGCCCACTTGAGAGCCGAGCTCCGGAGACCGTCGGGCAACACATCGGGCATCCCGGCCCACCGGGCGAATGCGTACTTCGGATAGCCACCGAACAGTTCGTCGGCGCCTTCGCCAGTGAGGAGGACCTTGACCAATCCGCGAGCGGCCGACGCGAGCTCGTAGACCGCGACGTCAGCCGGCTCCGACAGGGGCGCATCGCGGAACCAGTTGAGCTCCCGCCACCGCACCGAGAATGTCTCTGGGCCCACGAGGATCTCGTGATGATCGGTCCCGCACCGACGGCTCACCTCGCGCGCGGATTGCGTCTCGTCGAATCGGTGATCGCCGAAGCCGGCGAAGAAGGTCGAGATCGGTGGCCCATCGGACAGCTCGCTCGCCATCGCGACGATCAGGCTGCTGTCGACCCCACCGCTCAACAGTGCGCCGACGGGGACATCCGCCACGAGGGCGCGCTCGACCGCTAGACGCAGCGCCTGATCGACGCGTCCGATCGCCTCCTCGTCAGAGAGATGGGGGATGACCGAAGCGCGCGGCGCCCAAAACGGCCGCTCCTCCATCCGGCCGTCTGCGCCGACGCGCAACCAGTGCCCCGGCGACACCTTCCTGATGCCCTCGAACATCGTGTACGGGGCCGACACCGACCGCTGGCTCAGATACGAGTCGAGACTCGACAGATCGACGCTGACCGTTCGTGGGAGTGCCGGCAGGAGCGCCTTGATCTCCGATGCGAACGCGAACATCCGATCGTCGCAGTAGTAGTACAGGGGGAGGATGCCCAGGCGATCGCGCGCGCAACCACAGGTCATCGCCGTCGAAGAGGCCGAAGGCGAACTGGCCTCGCAGGCGCTCGACCGACCCGATGCCGTCGATCGCGTGGAGTGCCAGGACGACCTCGGTGTCGCCGTGCGTCCGGAACGGGTAGTCGCAGTCCGACCGCAGCTTCTCGTAGTTGAGGATCTCGCCGTTGAACGTCAGCCGGGAGCGCCCGTCGGCCGACTCCATCGGCTGGATGGAGTACGCCGGGTCGATGATCGCCAACCGGCGATGGCCGAGACCCACCGCACCCTCGGCCCAGTACCCCTCGCCATCGGGTCCGCGGTGTGCGATCCGGGCGGCCATCGACCTGAGCAGATCGACCGACACGCGCCCGCCATCGAACCGGCGGACCCCTACGACACCACACATCTCGCCTGCGCACCCCCAACTAGGCCACGAGCTGGAACGGTACCGACATCGCGCCGCCCCGCCCGGGGCAGGAACCCTAGCTGGAGTTCCACCGCGTCAGACCAGTCCGGCGACCAGCGCGGCCGCGGCCTCCTGGATCCGGCGACAATCCGCCGCACCGGGGGTGAAGACCCGCGCTCTAGCTTGTACCGATGCCCCGATCACATCCGACACGGCCCGCCGTCGCTGTCACCCGCGCACCGAGCGACGTCCTGCGGTTGATCGTGGCGCTCACCCTGCTCGTGATCGCGATCATCGTCGGCACCTTCTTCGGCGACACGGTCGTGACCTTCGCCGCCAGGCTGCTGGCCGGGCTGGCGGCCCTGCCCTCGTGGCTGGTCGGCGGCGTAGCCGTGCTCGCGCACGTCGTCGCGATCACGCTCGCCGTGATCGGGACCGGTGCGGTCGTCCGCACCCGGTCCTGGCGACTGCTGCTGTCGGCCGGCGCAGCCGCCGTGCTCGGCGGGTTGGTCACGACGGGGCTCGTCCACCTGGTCAGCGCGCACGCGCGTCGCGTCACCGACTTCACGCCCATCCTCGCCCTCGGTCGAGGGAGCGCCTGGTCCGCGGCCGTCCTGGGGGGCCTCGTCGCCGCAGCGTCGGCGACCTGCCCGTGGGTGTCGCGCCGCTGGCGCCGGATCGCGTGGGCGACGCTCGTGGGCCTCGCCCTCGGCTCGTTCGTGACGAACCCGGTGTCGTTCGACACCTTGTTGGCGCTGCTCACGGGCTGGACGGTCGGGACCGCGGTGGTCGCGGTCGCCGGGTCGCCCTCCCTCCGTCCCACCACCGCCGCGATCACCGAGGGACTGCGCTCGGTAGGAGTTGACCTCGCCCGCCTCGACCAGGCCAGCGT
The DNA here is from genome assembly GCA_963776435.1 of uncultured Microthrixaceae bacterium. Taxonomy (GTDB): domain Bacteria; phylum Actinomycetota; class Acidimicrobiia; order Acidimicrobiales; family Acidimicrobilacustridaceae; genus UBA4742. The sequence continues at coordinate 709,490 of CAVZMK010000006.1, read as the reverse complement.
CGACGCCCGCGGATCGACGCCCTACTTCGGCGAGACCTCGGATGGGACCCGGCTCTTCGTCAAGGCGCTCGGCCGAGACGAGCGAAGCGCGGACCTCCTGTTCCGCCTCTACCGGCGAGTGCAACGGAGAGAGCTCGGCGACGAGAAGCCCTTCTCGACGCTACGTCGCACCGTCGAGCACGAAGCGCTGGTCTCGCTCACGGCTCGGGACCTCGGCGTGCGCACGCCTCGGCTGGTGGCCTTCGCCAACGCCGATCCCGACGGCTTCGTGCTCGCCTACGAGGCGGTCGACGGCCGGTCGCTCGACCGGGTCGCCCCGAGCGACCTGACCGACGCCGTACTCGACGAGGTGTGGGAGCAGCTCGTCACCCTCCGACGGCATCGGGTCGCGCACAGGGATCTGCGCTTGGCCAACGTGTTCCTCGCCGACGACGGCGACGTGTGGCTCATCGACTTCGGCTTCGCCGAGCTGGCGGCATCCGACCTCCTGATGGCCACCGACGTCGCGGAGCTGTTGGCCTCCTCGACGAGCGCGGTGGGGGTGGATCGGGCCGTCGCCGCCGGTACGCGGGCGATCGGGACCGAGGCGGCTCGCACGGCGCTCGGGCGGCTCGACCTGCCCCTCCTGAGCGGGGCGACGCGCACGGCGATGAAGGCCGACCCGCAGAGCCTCGCCGATCTCCGCCGAGACCTCGCCGCGCGACCCGGCTGACCGTCAGCGCAGCGGGATCGACAGCAGTGCGCCGACCAGCAGGCCGGCGCCGAGGCCAGCCGAGACGTCGAGGGGGTTGTGCGCGCCGACGTAGATCCGCGCGATGCCAACCACGAGACAGATGCACAGCGGCGCCCACACGAGACCGAGCGACAGACCCGTGGCGACCACGGATCCGACCGCTGCCACGAGGATCACGTGGCCGGACGGGAAGCTCGGCCCCGACACCGGCACGTCGCCACGCAGGCGGGCACCCGGCTCGCTCGTGCCCGGGCGCTGCCGTACGTCGAGATAACCCGCGGTCCAGCGCCGGAGGAGCCGCTCCGAGACCAGCTTCAGCACCACCGCGACGCCCACCGCGATCGCGAGCCCCGCGTCGGTCGATACCAGCGCCATGCCCAGCCCTACCACGGTGCCGACGACGAGGTTGCCGAGCTGCATCGGCACCCACAGCGGCCAGTAGAGGAGGTCGGGAAGACCGTTCAGGGCCCGAAAGACCGCGCGCTCCCGAGGGCCGATCACCGGTCGCTTCGCCGCGACCACTGACGCGGCGAGCAGGACAGCCCCGACCAGACCGAGCACCGCGGTGACTGGTCGCACGGGACGGAAGGTCAGACCAGTTCGGCGACCAGCGCGGCCGCGGCCTCCGCGGGATCGTCCGCTTCGGTCACCGTGCGCCCGACCACCAGCAGGTCGGCGCCGCCGTCGAACGCCGCCTTCGGCGTGGACGCTCGGGCCTGATCGTGCACGTCGGTGCCGGCCCGGCGGATGCCTGGGACCACGCGCAGCAGGCGCGGCGCGAGCTGCCGCGCCTCGACCAGGTCGGACGCGGCGCACACGATGCCCCTGCAGCCCGTCTCGGCCGCGAGCGCGACGCGGTGCGGGAAGATGTGCGGCGGTGCCCCCGAGTCGCTGGTGAGCACGGTCACCGCGAGCGGGTACGGGTCGGGCAACCCGGCGCGGGCGGCACCCTCGCGCAGCCCCTCGACGCCGGCCTGCAGCATCGGCGCGTCGCCGCGCGCGTGCAGCGTGAGGTAGCGGGCGCCGAGCGCGCCGAGCACGCGTGCGGCCCGCCCGACGGTGCTCGGGATGTCGAGCAGCTTCAGGTCGACGAACACGTCGTAGCCGAAGTCCATGAGGCTGGTGATGGAGTCGGGCCCGGCGGCGGCGTAGAGCTCGAGGCCCACCTTGGCCACCCCGAAGTACGGGCGGAGGTCCCGCGCGAGGCGCAGCGCCGGCACGAGGTCGTCGAGATCGAGCACCAGGGCCAACTTGGCCCGGATCTCGGCGGGGACGGCGGCGGCTTCAGCAGGCATGAACAGCTCCGATCAGTTCGGTGATGGCGGGGATGTGCCGGGTGCGGCACCAGGTCTCGAGGTCGCGGGCGATCTGGCCCACCGCACGAGGGTCGGCGAACGTGGCCGTGCCCACCTGCACGGCCGACGCGCCGGCCAGCATGAGCTCGACGGCGTCGGAGGCCTTGGCGATGCCGCCGACACCAACGATGGGCAGATCCGGTCGGGCCTGGTGCACGTCGTGCACCGCCCGGACGGCGATCGGGTGGATGGCCGGGCCCGACAGACCGCCACCCACTCCGCCGAGGCGGGGCCGACGCGTGTCGGGGTCGATGGAGAGACCTGGCACGGTGTTCACGAGCGTGACCGCCTCGGCCCCGGCCTCGCGCGACGGCGTCGGCGATACCGACGAGATCGGTCACCGCCGGCGTGAGCTTGGCCCACATCGGACGGCGACAAGCGCTCGACGCCTCGATCGCGCCGCGGCCGCGGCCGGGCTCTGGGCGAACATCTCGTGACGACTCGACCCGGCCCGCGGTTCGAGGTTGGGACACGACAGGTTCACCTCGACGGCGACGACCGCGGCCGGGCGCGTCGTCGAGTGCAGCTGCGGCGGCCGCGTACTCGTCGACCGTGCGACCCCAGATGCTGACCACGACCGTGGCGCCCGGTCGCGATCAGCGGCGGGCAGCTCGTCGGCCAACCACTGCTTGACGCCGGGACCCTGCAGGCCGACGGAGTTCAGCATGCCGGCGGGGGTCTCGTGCACCCGTGGCGGCGGGTTGCCGGGCCACGGCATCGTCGACAGCGACTTGACGACCACGGCCCCGAGCGCGGACAGGTCGACATGGGCCGCCAGCTCCGCGCCGTGCCCGCCGTCCCCGACGCCGTCATGATCGGATGGCGCAGCTCCACGCCACGCACGAGTCATGTCGGTCATCGGGCTCCAAGCTGCGCAGCCGCCAGGCGAAGCAGCGCCGACGATGGCACCCAGATGGCGAAGCGCCCGCAGGGAGTCGCCCGACCGGAGGGCAAGACAGGTCGGTCATCACAGATCCAGCGTGAGCTGGTCGTCGTGGATGCCGCGCTGGTACTCCTGCAACGTGCGCACCTGCAGCGGATGGCGGGCCCAGTCGGCCATCCCCCGCGCCGCGGCGAGGCCGGCGGCGACCGTGGTGAGCAGCGGCACCCGATGGCTGCCGGCCGCGGCCCGGATGTGCGCCCCGTCGGCGCGCGGTCCCCGACCCCGGGGGCTGTTCACGACCAGCTGCACCTGCCCGCTGGCGATGAGCTCGACGGCGTCAGTACCGCCCTGCTCCCCCAGCTTGGTGACCACCGTCGCGACGGGAACGCCCTGGTCGGTGAGGTACGCGGCCGTACCCGAGGTGGCCGCGATCGCGAAGCCGAGCGCCACGAACTGCTGCGCCGCGGTCAGCCCGTCGGCCTTGTCCCGGTCGGCCAGCGACAGGAACACCATGCCGCTCTCGGGCAGTCGGTTGCCCGCAGCCAGCTGGCTCTTGACGAACGCCAGGCCGACCGTCAGGTCGATGCCCATCACCTCGCCGGTCGAGCGCATCTCCGGCCCGAGCACCGCGTCGGCGTCCGGGAACCGGCTGAACGGCATCACCGCCTCCTTTACCGCGACGTGGTCGCCGTCGACCCGCGCCACGCAGCAGTCCCTCCGCCCGCAGCTCGGCCAGCGTCGAGCCGGTCATCACCCGGCGCCGCGACCTTGGCCAGCGGCACGCCGGTCGCCTTGGCCACGAACGGCACGGTGCGCGACGCGCGCGGGTTCGCCTCGATCACGAACACCTGGTTCGACTTGACCGCGTACTGCACGTTGATCAGGCCGCGCACGTCGAGCTCGTCGGCGATGCGTCGTGTGTAGCCCTCGATGACCTCGATCGTCGCGTCCGAGAGGTGCGGCGGCGGCAGCACGCAGGCGCTGTCGCCGGAATGCACGCCGGCCTCCTCGACGTGCTCCATCACCCCGCCGATGACCGTCTCCCCGGTGCGCGTCGCGGATCGCGTCGACGTCGACCTCGATGGCGTCCTCGAGGAACCGGTCGACGAGGACGGGCCGGTCCGCCGAGAGCCCGCCCTCCTTGCCGAGGCTGCCGAATCCGGCCAGCTCGGCCATGGCCCGCTTGAGGCCGTCGTCGTCGTAGACGATCTCCATGGCCCGGCCGCCGAGCACGTACGACGGCCGCATGAGCACCGGGTAGCCGACCCGCTCGACCACGGCCATCGCCTCGGCCACCTCGGTGGCGGTGCCGCCGGCCGGCTGGGGGATCTCGAGGCGGGCGCACAGGCCGTTCCAGCGCTCGCGGTCCTCGGCCAGGTCGATCGACTCGGGGCTCGTGCCGAGCACGAGCTCGAGCGGGAGCTGGCCGGCCAGCTTGAGCGGGGTCTGGCCGCCGAGGGCGACGACGACCCCGACCGGGTCGCTCGGCCTCGAGCACGTTCATGACGTCCTCGTAGGTCAGCGGCTCGAAGTAGAGCCGGTCGCTCGTGTCGTAGTCGGTCGACACGGTCTCGGGGTTGCAGTTGACCATGACCGTCTCGAAGCCGGCCTCGCGCAGGGCGAAGCTGGCGTGCACGCAGCAGTAGTCGAACTCGATGCCCTGCCCGATCCGGTTGGGACCGGACCCGAGGATGACCACCTTGGGTCGGTCGCTCGGCCGGACCTCGTCCTCGTCCTCCCAGGTCGAGTAGTGGTACGGCGTGTTGGCCTCGAACTCGGCCGCGCACGTGTCGACCGTCTTGAACGTCGGCACGACGCCCGCCGGCCACGCGCGCCGCCCGCACCTCGAGCTCGTCGACGCGCTCGGCCGACGGGTCCTGCACCTGGTCGTGGAGCCAGGCCAGCTGGGCGTCGGAGAAGCCGAGGCGCTTGGCCCGGCGCCACGCCGCCGGTGTCAACGCGGCCAGGCCGCCCTCGGCCAGCACCTCGGCCAGGTGCAGGCGCTCCTCGACGATGGCCAGGATCTGGTCGAGGAACCACGGGTCGACCCGCGTCGCGGCGTAGAGGTCGTCGACCGGGACACCCCGCGCGCAGGGCCGCCTCGAGCTGGAAGGGCCGGTCGGGGGTGGCGATGGCCGCCCGGGCCAGCAGCTCGTCGTCGGACAGCTCGTCGTAGAGCCCCTCGCCCGGGTCGCAGTTGAGCCCGGCCCGACCGTGCTCGAGCGAACGGAGGCCCTTCTGCAGCGACTCGGGGAAGGTCCGCCCGATGGCCATGGCCTCGCCGACCGACTGCATCTGGGTGCCGAGCACGTCCGGGATGCCGGGGAACTTCTCGAACGCCCACCGCGGGATCTTGGTGACCACGTAGTCGATCACCGGCTCGAAGCTGGCCGGGGTCTTGCCGGTGATGTCGTTGTCGATCTCGTCGAGCGTGTAGCCCACGGCCAGCCGCGCCGCGATCTTGGCGATCGGGAACCCGGTGGCCTTCGAGGCGAGCGCCGACGAGCGACTCACGCGGGGGTTCATCTCGATGATGACCATGGCGCCGTTGGTCGGGTCGAGGGCGAACTGCACGTTCGAGCCACCCGTCTCGACCCCGACGCGGCGGATGCAGGCGAAGGCGGCGTCGCGCATGAGCTGGTACTCGACGTCGCTGAGCGTCTGGGCCGGCGCGACGGTGATCGAGTCACCGGTGTGCACGCCCATCGGGTCGAGGTTCTCGATCGAGCAGACGACCACGCAGTTGTCGGCACGGTCGCGCATCACCTCGAGCTCGTACTCCTTCCAGCCGGCGATCGACTTCTCGATCAGGATCTCGGAGATCGGGCTGGCCTCGATGCCGATCTCGGCGGCGCGCACGAACTCCTCGTGCGTCGACGCGATGCCGGTGCCGCGCCCGCCGAGGATGTAGGCGGGTCGGATGACCACCGGAAGGCCGATGCGATCGACGACGCGCCAGCGCCTCGTCGAGGTCGTGGGCGATGCCCGACTCCGGGGTGTCGAGGCCGATCTCGGCCATCGCCAGCTTGAACTGCTCGCGGTCCTCGGCGGTGGCGATGGCCTCGGCCTTGGCGCCGATCAGCTCGACCCCTTCGCGCTCGAGCACGCCCAGCTCGACCAGCTCCATGGCCAGGTTGAGCGCGGTCTGGCCGCCGAGGGTCGGCAGCAGCGCATCGGGGTGCTCGCGTTCGATGATCTTGGTCAGCACGGCGGCGTCGAGCGGCTCGACGTAGGTGGCGTCGGCGAAGTCGGGGTCGGTCATGATCGTGGCCGGGTTCGAGTTGGCCAGGATCACCCGGTAGCCCTCCTCGCGCAGCACGCGGCAGGCCTGCGTGCCGGAGTAGTCGAACTCGCAGGCCTGGCCGATCACGATCGGCCCCGAACCGATCAGCAGGATCGAGGAGATGTCGTCGCGCCGTGGCATCAGCCCGCCTTCATCGTGTGGTCGTCCATGAGCTCGGCGAACCGGCTGAACAGATAGCGCGGCGTCGTGGGGACCCGGACCGGCCTCCGGGTGGTGCTGGACGCTGAAGGCCGGGACCTCGAGCGAGCGCAGGCCCTCGATCGTGCCGTCGTTCAGGTTGCGGTGGGTGACCTCGACGGTCTTCGACGGCGCGTCGACGACCGAGTAGTTGTGGTTCTGGCTGGTGATCTCGACCGTCCCGGTGTCGAGCCGGCGCACCGGGTGGTTGCCGCCGTGGTGGCCGAAGGGCAGCTTGAAGGTCTGGGCACCGAGCGCGGTGGCGAGCAACTGGTGGCCGAGGCAGATGCCGAAGACGGGAACCTCGCCGAGCAGGCCCCGGATCGCGTCGGCGGCGTAGCCGACCGCGGCCGGATCGCCCGGTCCGTTCGAGAGGAACACCCCGTCGGGCCGGCGGGCCAGCACCTCGTCGGCGGTGGTCGCGGCCGGGACGACCTCGACGGTCGCGATGTCGCCGAGCTGGACGAGGATGGCCCGCTTGATGCCGAAGTCGTAGGCGACGACGCCGGCGCGGGCCCGAGCCGACCGAGTAGGGCTGCGCACAGGTGACCACCCGGGCGAGGTCGACGCCGTCGGTTCCCGGCTCGCCGAGCGCGGCCGCCTTCAACGCGACGTCGTCGGCGGTGCCGAACGCACCGGGCATGGCGCCGGCGTCGCGGATGTGGCGGGTCAACCGGCGGGTGTCGACACCGGCCAGCCCGGCCACCCCGTGGCGGCGCAGGAAGGCATCGAGGTCGGCGTCGCTGCGCCAACTGCTGCGGCGACGGGCCAGGTCGCGGACGATCACGCCGCGGCAGAACGGGCGGGCGCTCTCGTCGTCGGCCGGCGTGACGCCGTAGTTGCCGATGTGGGGGTAGGTGAAGGTGATGATCTGTCCCGCGTAGGACGGATCGGTCAGCACCTCCTGATACCCGGTGAGCACCGTGTTGAACACGACCTCGCCCGTGGCGATCTCGGCGGGCGCACCGATGGCCTCGCCCTCGAAGGTGGTGCCGTCAGCCAGCACGAGGCGGGCTTCGACGATCGCGCCGTCGGCGCTCATGACTGGGCCTCGCCGTCGAGCACGACGACCTCGGAGCCGACGATCGTGTGGCGGACCTTGCCCGCGAAGTGGACGCCCGGCGTAGGGCGTGTTCCGGCTCAGACTGGCCAGCTTGTCGCGGTCGACCGTCCAGGACTCGTGGGGGTCGAACACGCAGAGCTTCATCCCGTAGATGTCGGGCTGGACTCGACCACCGGCATCGGCGCCCAGCCCGGCGATCGCCGCCGGCTGCCAGGACATCAGGGCCAAGATGCGCTCGATCGGCAGGTCGAGCTCGGTGAGCGCAAGCGCCAAGGCGGTCTCGAGCCCCAGCATGCCCGGCGGCGCCTGGTCGAGCGGCAGCTCCTTGGCGTCCTGGGTGTGGGGCGCGTGGTCGGTGGCGATGGCGTCGATCGTGCCGTCGGCCAGACCGGCCCGGATGGCCGCCACGTCGTCATCGGTGCGCAGCGGCGGGTTCACCTTGAAGACCGGGTCGTAGTCGACCAGCTCGGCGTGGGTAAGGGTGAAGTGGTGCGTGGTCGCTTCGGCCGTGACGGCCAGACCTTCCGCTTTGGCCGCTCGCACCATCTCGACCGACCGGGCCGTCGAGAGGTGCTGGAAGTGCAGGCGGGCTCCGGTGAGCCGGCCCAAGGCCAGGTCGCGGGCCACCATCAGCTCCTCGGCCTCGGCCGGGATGCCGGGCACGCCGAGCTTGGCCGACCACTCCCCCTCGTGCATGCAGCCACCGCCGGCGAGGCGGTCGATCTCGCAGTGCTGCGCCAGCACGATCGGGCGCCCGACCCGCGCCGACACGCCGACGCTGTACTCCATGGCCCGCCGCATGAGCAGGTCGTCCTGCACGCCGGCGCCGTCGTCGGTGAAGATCGTCACCTGGCTCTCCGGGTCTGCGGCCAGCTCGCCCATCGGTGCGAGCTGCTCGCCGCCCCGCCCGACGGTGATGGCGGCGGCCGGGGTCACGTCGATCAGGCCGAAGCGGCTGGCCCGATCGCGCACCCAGCTCGCCACCTCGACCGAGTCGATGGCGGGATCGGTGTTGGGCATGGCCACCACGTGGCCGTACCCACCGAGCGCGGCCGCACGCGAACCGGACTCGATCGTCTCGGCGTCCTCGCGGCCGGGTTCGCGCAGGTGGGCGTGCAGATCGACGAGGGCCGGCGCGACGACGCACCCGCCGGCCTCGATACGCGCGCCTGGGAGGGCGCGTCGATTTCGGTCTCGACGGCGACGATCCGGGTGCCCTCGATCAGCACGTCGGCCCGACGTGTGCCGTCGCGGTCGACGACGTCGCCGCCGCGGATCAGCAGCGTCGGTCCATCCTCGTCAGCCACGCTCGTCGCCTCCGGTTGCTTCGTCGACGAGGTCGCGCCGCGAGCCGAGGAGGAGGAACAACACCGCCATGCGCACCGGCACGCCGTTGCGCACCTGATCGACCACCACCACGTTCGGCCGATCGGCCACCTCGGCCGCGATCTCGACGCCGCGGTTCATCGGGCCCGGATGCATCACGATCGCGCCCACCGCCTCGGCTCGATCGGCGCGGGCGGGCGTGAGGCCGTACCCGGCCGTGTACTCGCGCAGTGAAGGGACCAGCGCCTCGGTCATGCGCTCGCGTTGCATGCGCAGCAGGTACACCACATCGGTCTTGCCGACCACCTCGTCGAGATCGTGGCTCACCGTGACCGGCCAGCCCTCGAGGCTCGGGGGCAGCAGCGTCGGTGGCGCCACCAGCGTCACGTTGGCGCCCAGCGCGCTGAACGCCCGCACGTCCGACCGCGCCACCCGGCTGTGCTTGATGTCGCCCACGATCGCCACGCGGCGACCGTCGAGCGACCCGAGCCGCTGGCGGATCGTGTAGCAGTCGAGCAGGGCCTGGGTGGGGTGCTCGTGCCAGCCGTCGCCGGCGTTGATCACCGTCGACGTCGCCCAGCGGGCGACCTGTGCGGGCACGCCGGCGGAGCCGTGCCGCACGACCAGGGCGTCGACCCCCATGGCTTCGATCGTCTGGATCGTGTCGCGGATCGACTCGCCCTTCTTGAGCGACGACGAGCCGGCGGTGAAGGTCATCGTGTCGGCGCCGAGCCGCTTGGCCGCGGCCTCGAAGCTGAGCCGAGTGCGCGTGGAGTCCTCGAAGAAGAGCGAGACGACCGTCTTGCCCCGCAGGGCGGAGACCCTCGGTATGGCACGGGCGCTGACCTCGACGAAGCTGTCGGTGAGCTGCAGGACCTCGTCGATGCCGTCGCGGCCGAGGTCGTCGATCGAGAGCAGATGGCTCATTTGCGCATCTCCCCCAGCTCCACCCCTTCGGGCCCGACGTCGACCACCTCGTCGCGTCGCGTCGGCAGGTTCTTGCCCACGTAGTCGGGACGGATCGGCAGCTCGCGGTGACCGCGATCGATCATGACCGCCAGCTGCACCGCCCGCGGGCGACCGAAGTCGGTCAGCGCGTCGAGCGCGGCTCGGATCGTGCGTCCTGTGAACAGCACGTCGTCGACGAGCACGACGATGCGCCCGTCGACGTCGAAGGCGATGTCGGTCACCGCCTCGGGCAGGACGGGCCGCAGGCCGATGTCGTCGCGGTAGAAGGCGACATCGAGGGTGCCGAGCGGGATGTCGACCTGCTCGATCTGGTGGAGGTCGTCGGCGAGGAGCCCGGCCAGCGGCACCCCGCCCGTCTGCAGGCCGATCAGCGCCACCCCGTCGAGACCGTGGTTGTGCTCGATGATCTCGTGGGCCATCCGCCACACGGCCCGCTGGATGTCCTCGGGGCTCATCACCCGCGTGCGGGCATGAAAAACGCCCCCGTAAGGGGGCGTGATGCGGCGTTCGCGTTCGGCCATCGCGCTGCAACCTTCCAGTCCGTGCGGGCCTCACAGGACCCGCTTCACGGTCAGGAACCGACGGTATCAGATCAGCGCACCAACCCGCGCCCGGTGATGAGGGGCAGGTCGAGCGCGGTCAGCAGGCCGGGCGGGGCGGCCACCACGGCCGGCACCGCGTTGACCAGGCGCATGGCCGTGGCCTTCAGGCCGGCGGTGTTGTGGTCGCCGTCGGTGCCGAGCAGCTGGAGGTCGAGCGTGTAGATCGGCTCGCCGGTGACGATCACGCGGTAGCCGCCGTGGCCGGTCGGCTGGGGCCAGTCCGGGGCCAGGTCGTCGCGCAGCCGGGTGACGTGCTCGAGCACGATCGGGCGTCCGGTCGCCGACCTTGCCGCGCACCTCGAAGCGCAGCGCGGCCGCGGTGCCCTCCTCGATGGTGCCGGTCGGCGATCTCGAAGGTCTCGGGCGCCGGCACGCCGCTCGTAGTGCTCCTCGATCTCGTCGAGCTCGACGCCGAGACCGGCCGCCAGCTGGCGCACCACGCTGCCCCACGCCGTGGTCAGGATGCCGGGCAACAGGATGAAGGGCACCTCGTCGAGCGGCTTGCCGAACCCCATGATGTCGAACAGCACCATCGCCTGGTCGTAGGTCGCGTAGTTGAGGATCTCCATGCAGCGCACCTCGTCGATGCGCTCGGAGATGCTCGTGAGCATCAAGGCCAGCCAGTCGTTGGCGAACCCGGGGTCGATGCCGTTGACCCACAGGCTGGCGCCGCCCTCGGCCGCTGCATCGCGGATCGGGTCGATCATCTCGTCGGGCATCACCCCGTCGGGGTACTGCAGGAACACCGGCCCGCTCGACACGACGTCGATCCCGGCCCGCAGGAACCGCGCAGAGGTCGGCGATGGCCTCGCCGAGGCGGTCGTCGGCCATGGCCGTGTGGACGATGCAGTCGGGCTGCAGCGCCAGCAGCGCGTCGGCGTCGGTGGTGGCCGCCACCCCGAGCGAGCGGCCGAGCCCGGCCAGCTCCCCGGCGTCGCGCCCGGCCTTGGCGTCGCTCGACACCCACACGCCGACCAGCTCGAGATTCGGGATGGGCGTCGATCCCGGTCAGGGCGTGGCGCCCGACGTTGCCGGTGCTCCACTGCACGACGCGATAGGGCCATCGGAGTGACTCCGTTAGAGGTCGAGGACAGATCGGAAGGTCGAGGTTGGGGCGTGTCGAGGCCGCCGTCGACCTCGATGACCTTGCCGGTGACGTAGGCGCCGGCGGCGGAGGCGAGGTAGACGACGGTGGCGGCGATGTCGTCGGGATCGCCGATGCGCTGCAGCGGGGTGGACGACTCCATGACGTCGCGTGTCGCCTCGTCGTGCAGCACGAACTCGAGCGCCGAGGTGGCGACCGACCCCACGCCGATGGCGTTGACCCGGATGCGGGGCGCCAGGTCGCGCGCCGGCCAGGCGCGTGTAGTGCGACAGCGCCGCCTTGGCGGTGCCGTAGGCGAGGTAGCCGCGGCCGCTCACCCGGCCCATCACCGAGGAGATGTTGACGACCGAGCCGCCGCCGTGCTCCAGCATGAGGGGGACCGCCGCGCGGGTCAGCGCGTGGGCGGTGGTGACGTTGAAGTGGAACGCCTCGTCGAGGTAGTCGTCGGTGGTGTCCATGAACGCGTTGGGGATCGTGCCGCCCACGTTGTTCACCACGATGTCGAGGCGCCCGAACCGCTCGCGGGCCACCTCGGCCAGGTTGGCCACGCTGTCGAGATCGGTCAGGTCGGCGGTGACGATGGCGGCGCGTGCGACCCGCCGCCTCGATGCGGGCGGCCACCTCGTCGAGCTGGGACTCGGTGCGGGCCGAGATCACGACGTCGGCCCCCACCTCGGCCAGGGCCACCGCGCGTGGCGGCGCCGATGCCGCGCCCGGCCCCGGTCACGACGGCCGACCTTGTCGTCCAGACGGAATCGGTCGAGGATCATGGCGCTGGACACTAACCCCGCGACGGGCGCGGGACCTGGCTCGGCGATCAGCCGATGTGGACGATGGTCGCCACCGACGGGATGCGGTTGGCGTCGAGCACGAAAAGCATGTAGTAGCCGGGCGGCGCGACATGGCTGTTGGCCGGGCTCCCGGCGATCACGAGCGACGCCCCGGCGGTGTTCGTGCTCACGCTCCCGACGGGCAGCTGGACGTACCGCTGGTTCTCGTCGAACGAGTGGGTCTGCGAGCCCAGGCCGACCAGCACGACCGAGCTCGGCTTGGCGCCGGACGTCGTGATGCCGAACACCGCGCCGTAGGCCAACGACGACGGCGCGCTGGTGATGGCCGGTCGTGGCTTGGTCATGTAGTCGGGGTAGTAGTACTGGAAGCTCGGCTTCTCGACGGTGGTGTCGGTGTCCTGGTCCCGACCGCCGCCCACCAGCACGCGGCCGTCGGGGAGCAGGAGCGCCACCGAGTGGTAGCCCCGCACCAGCCCCTCGTTGCCCGAACCGAGCGAGACGGCGAAGTGGTTGGACGGGTCGACGTACTCGGCCTGCTGGACCCGGGTGTCGCCACCCATGTCGTGGCCGTTGATGAGCAGGATGCGACCGTCGGGCAGGTCGACCGCGTCCGGGTGGTGCCGCGGCACGACGAGATCGATCGACCCGAGGTACTTCCCCGCCACCGGATCGAAGATGGCGGCGTTGTGCTCGAACACCGAGCCCATGTTGCCGCTGGCCAGCAGCACCGATCCGTTGTTGTAGCCCCATGCGCCGTTCGTCGTGAGGATCGGCAGCATCGTCGAGCTGGTGCCCCAGTTCGTCCCCACGCCGTTGTATCCGGGCCGGCCCTGCTGGATGACGGTGAGCGCGCTCAGGTTGGAGGTGCTCGTCTCGATCGGCATGCTCGCCTCGCCGAACATCAGGATGTCGTTCTTCGCGGTCGTGTAGGGGAGCACGAAGACGTGCGTGTAGTCGCGATTGACGATCTGGGGCGGGGCCGAAGTCGTGACCACCGTGCGGGCGCCGGTGACAGGGTCATAGGTCTCGATCGTGCCCGTCGGTGTGGGGTACGGCGACACCTGCTCGTAGCCGCTCGTGATCAGGATGACGCCGTTCGGCAGCCGCGTCTCCGTCGGGTACCAGCGCGCCGCGTCGCCCAACGGCCCCGTGGCCGCGAAGTCGCCCGGCACACGGGTCAGCGACGTGCCGTTGAACATGACCGAGTAGGGCAGTCCCCCGATCGTCTTCGCGCCGGAGGTCATGTCCTTGGTTGTGCGGGTGCCGCCCGCGATCAGCACACGGCCGTCGGCGGTCAAGGTGATGCCCGAGCAGAACAGGTCGTCGGAGAAGAAGGTGTTGCCGACGACCTTGTCCGGGTAGTCGACGGGTTCGGTCAGCTCCTTGATCGTGACGTTCGACGGCAGCGACGACCCGAGCGCGTCGATCGGCATCACCCATGCCACCCGGCGAGCCTTGCTCGAGGGCGTCGGCGGGTTCTGGTTGCGGGCGATCCCGACGAAGAGCACCGACTTGCCGTCCGGCAGCAACGTCGCCTGGAGCGGAGCGGCGAACCAGCCGTCGCTCGTGGTCAGCAGTATCGGCGCGCTCCACGCGTCGCTCACCGTCGGCAGCGAGGCGGCGGCCGGGGTGGTCGCCCCCGCCAGCAGCGTGAGGGCCGCCACCGGGAGCAGCAGCAACCGGGCGCGGCGGGACATCTGGCGGCGCGGCCGCTCCTCCGCCGAGGACTGGGCCGCTTCGATCGTCGCGTCGCTCATCGCGTCGCCCCTCTCCTCGCCGGCGCCGATGCGCGCGTGCACCGTAGCCGCATTGCCCGGCGTCAGCCCGGGGCGGCGTCCGAGGCCTCTGGGCGCACATCCGTGGCGATGGCCGACAACATTCCGTTCACGAAGCGGCCCGAGTCGTCGGTGCTGAACGTCTTGGCCAGCTCGACGGCCTCGGAGATCACCGCACCGGTCGGGATATCGGGTCGGTGCACCAGCTCGAAGACGCCGATGCGCAGCACGGCCCGGTCGATGGCCGGCATCCGCTCGAGGGTCCAGTCCTTCGAATACCGGCGGATCGTGGCGTCGATCTCGTCGAGGTGCTCGCCCACACCCTCGACCAGCTCCACCGCGAACGGCTCGGCCGGCACCGGTAGGGCGCCGATGACCTCCGCGGGGGAGATCGACTTGCTCTCGCACTCGTAGAGCAGCGCCATGGCCCGCTCACGCGCCTCGCGCCGGCTGCCGACGCCTCCCTGGTAGCCGGACCTCGAGTCGGGAGTCACGCCCGGGTCAGGTACTCGCCGCTGCGCGTGTCGACCTTGATCCGCTCACCCGGCTCGACGAACAGTGGCACCTGCACCACCAGGCCCGTCTCGAGCGTGGCCGGCTTGCGAGCGCCCGAGACGCGGTCGCCCTGCACCCCCGGCTCGGTCTCCGCGATCGACAGCTCGACCGCGGCGGGCAGCTCGACGCCCACGATCTCGTCCGCGTACATCTCGAGCACCGCTCCTGATCCCTCGACCAGGTAGTTGGCAGCGTCGCCGAGCGCGGCCGGTCCCACGTTGAGCTGCTCGTAGGACGTGTTGTCCATGAAGACGTAGTCGTCGGCCTCGCGGTAGAGGAACTGCATCTCGCGCTTGTCGATCATGGCCCGCTCGACCCGCTCGCCACCGCGGAAGGTGCGGTCGACCACGGCGCCGTTGCGCACGTTCTTGAGGGTCGTGCGCACGAAGGCCCCGCCCTTGCCCGGCTTCACGTGCTGGAACTCGACCACTTGGAACAACCCGTCGTCGAGGTTGAGGGTCATCCCGTTCTTGAGGTCGTTGGTGGTGATGGCGGGCATGCCGGTCAGCGCTCCTGCGGTGGTCAGACCGCGGTGGTCTTGGGGGTCAAGGTGAGGGCACGGCTGCCGTCGGTGGTCACGAGGAGGGTGTCCTCGACGCGCACACCGCCATGGGTGGGAAGGTACACACCCGGCTCGACGGTGACGACGACGCCAGACACCAGCGTAGCATCGGCGGTGGCCGCCACCCTCGGCGCCTCGTGGATCTCGAGGCCCACGCCGTGCCCGGTGGCGTGCAGGAACGCGTCGCCCCAGCCCGCCTCGTCGATGACCTGGCGGCAGGCGGCGTCGACGGCGGATGCGGTGACACCGTCGCCGACGGCATCGACCCCGGCCTGCTGGGCCGCGGTGACCACCGCCAGCATGCGGGCCTGGGTGGGCGACGGCTCCCCCACCATGACGGTGCGGGTCATGTCGGAGCAGTAGCCGTCGACGACCGCCCCGAAGTCGAGCACCACGAGATCGCCCTCGACGATGCGCCGGTCCGACGGCCGGTGGTGGGGCTTGGCGCCGTTCGGCCCGGAGGCGACGATCGTCTCGAACGAGTTGCCCCAGGCACCGAGGCGGCGGATCTCGAAGTCGAGCTCGATGCCGAAGTCCTGCTCGGTCGGCCCGTCGAGCAGCTTCGGGCGCACGTTGGCGAGCGCCTCGTCGGCGATCGACGCGGCCGCGGCGATGCGGGCCACCTCGCCCTCGTCCTTGACCAGGCGGAGACCGTCGACGAGCCCGACGGTCGGGACCAGCTCGACGTCCGGGAACCACGACTCGGCGTAGGTCCGCTGCTGCGCCCAGGTCACCGAGTCGGCCTCGAGGGCGAGCGTCCCGAGCGCAGCCGCGGTCACTGCGGCCGACACCAGGTCACGTTGGGCGGTCGCGGAGATCTCGATGCGGGCGTCGACCCCGGCAGCCGCCAGCTGCTCGGTCGCCTGCTGCCCGTAGCGTCCGTCGGTGACGAGCACGACCTCGTCGGGCAGCACGAGCAGCAGACCGGCGGACCCGGTGAAGCCGGTCAGGTAGCGCAGGTTCACCAGCTTGGTGACCAGGATCGCGTCAGCGTCGAGCACCAAGCGCAGCCGCACCAGCCGACCAGCGACGTCCATCGGCGCCAGGCCGTCGAGGACCGCGGTCACGACACGCACCTCACGATGCGCACCGCATGGCGGCCTCGACCGCCAGCGCGTAGCCGTGCCCGCCGAAGCCCGAGATCGTCCCCGTGGCCACCGGTGCGATCACCGACGTGGAGCGCCACGCTTCTCGCGAGGCCGGATTCGAGAGGTGCAGCTCGATCACCGGGCCGTCGAAGGCCGCCAGCGCGTCGTGCAGGCCCCACGCGTAGTGCGTGAACGCCGCCGCGTTGATGACGATCGCCGCGCAACGACCGCGCGCGCCGTGGATGGCCTCGATCAGGTCGCCCTCGTGGTCGGACTGGACGTGCTCGAGCGCGAACCCGCCCGCCTCGGCGGCGCCGCGGGCCGTGGCCACGTGGTCGTCGAGCGTGGCCGAGCCGTAGATCTCGGGCTCGCGCTCGCCGAGCAACGACAGATTCGGCCCGCTCAGCAGCAGGATGATCGGATCGCTCACGGCACCTCCGGTGCAACGGGCATGGCCGCGAACGCGGCGTCGATCGCGGCACGGTCCACCCCGGTCACCGGCTCGATGCCGCGCGGGCCGTCGAGCACGAACGTGGGCTCGTCGGAGAGCCTTCTTGTCGCGGCCGAAGAGAGCGACCAGCTCGTCGCGGTCGCTCCCCGCCGGCAGCGACGCCGGAAGGTCGTAGGCGCCCACGACGCGCCGGTGCTCGTCCACCCGCGCGTCGTCGATGCGGCCCAGCACGCGGGCGAGCTCGGCCGCGAAGACCAGGCCGACCGCCACCGCCTCGCCGTGACGCAGGTCGAACCCGCCCGCCACCTCGAGGGCGTGGCCGAGGGTGTGGCCGTAGTTGAGGCTCGCCCGGCGACCGGTCTCGCGCTCGTCGCCCGCGACCACCGACGCCTTGATGGCGACGCACCGGGCGACCTGCTCGGTGATGCTGAGCTCCTCGATCGGCGTGGCGCCGAAGGAGCCGTCGTCGAGGAAGTGGTACTTCGCCACCTCGCCCTGGCCGCTGCGCAGCTCGCGAGGCGGCAGGGTCGCGAGCAGATCGGTGTCGCAGATGACGCCCCGCGGCTGCCAGTAGGCGCCGACCAGGTTCTTGCCCTCGGGCAGGTTGACGCCGGTCTTGCCGCCGATGGCGGCGTCGACCTGGCCGAGCAGCGTCGTCGGCACGTGCACCACGGGCAGGCCTCGGTGGTAGACCGCGGCGGCGAAGCCGGCGACGTCGGTGACCATGCCCCCACCGACCGCGACGACGGCGTCGGCCCGGGTGAGTCCCCACTGCGACCAGGCCCGGGTCAGCTGCTCGACCGTCGCCAGGGTCTTCGACTCCTCGCCGGTGCCCACGAGGAAGACCCGGTGCTCGACGCCGGGATCGACCTCGACGGGTATCCCGGCCTGGGTGACGATCGCGACCCGGCCGGCGCCGGGGGGCACGAGCCCGGCCAGCGCCTCCACCGCGCCGGCCCCGACGAGGACGTCGTAGGACCGGGCGCCGAGGTCGACCGGGACCGTGATCATGGCCGCGTCCTCATGGTCGGAGGGGATCGAGCAGCCGGGACCGCACGACCGAGACGACCTGGTCGATGTCGAGCGATCGACCCCCGCGCTGCTCCTCGACCACGATGTCGGCGACGTACCGGTAGAGCCCCTCCCGCTCGTGGTGCAGCCGTTCGAGGGTGCCCTCGGGGTCGTCGGCGAGCAGCGGTCGGTGATCCTCGCCGTCCACCCGGGCGACGAGCTCAGCCGGGTCGGCCCGGAGCCACACCACGTGGCCACCACGGTCGACGAGGTTCCTGAGCAGGTCGCGCACCGGCGCCTCGGTGACCGCGCCGCCGGCCGCGGCGATGACCGAAGGCGGCGACGCGTCGAGCGCAGCCTCGAGGACGGCCCGCTCCTCGAACCGGAACGCGGCCTCGCCGCTGGTCTCGAAGATCTCCCGCACCGTGCGACCCGTACGGGCCTCGACCTGGCGGTCGCTGTCGACGAACGGCAACCCGAGCTGCGAGGCCAGCCGCTCGCCCACGGACGTCTTGCCCGAACCCATCATGCCGACGAGCACGACGTGCGCGTGCAGCCGATCGCGGGCCAGGTGGCGCACGCTGTCGGCCGCCGAGGCGTCGTCGCCCACCAGGTCGAGGTCGGAGAACGCCTCGATGGCATCCCAGTTGAGGGGGAGGTCGTCGGACAGGTCGAGGTCGCCGGCGACCGGCACCAGGTCCTCCGGGGTCCGGATGGCGGCGTCGCGCACCTGGGCGAGATAGGCGCCGTGGTTGCGCACCAGCTCACCCACCGAGTCGCCGCCGAACTTGCGCAACACCTCGCTGGCGAGGACGAGGGCGACCATCGTCTCGGCGACGACGCCCATGGCCGGCACGGCCGTGACGTCGGTGCGCTCCTTGAAGGACACCGTCTCGGCCTTGGTGGCGGTGTCGACGGTGGCCAGCGCCGGCCGGTTCAGCGTGGCCAGCGGCTTCATCGCCACCTTGGCGACGAGCACCTCACCGGTGCTGATCCCGCCCTCCAGCCCGCCGGCCCGAGTGGTGTCGCGCCGGTAGGCACCCGCCTGGGGATCCCACAGGATCGGGTCGTGCGCCTCGCTGCCTCGACGGGCGGCGACTGCGAACCCGTCGCCGATCTCGACGCCCTTGACCGCCTGGATGCTCATCAGCGCCTGAGCCAGCAGACCGTCGAGTTTGCGGTCCCAGTGGACGTGGCTCCCCAGCCCGACCGGCAGGCCGTAGGCCAACACCTCGACCACCCCCCCGAGGGAATCGCCGTCCTTGGCCGCGGCCTTGATCTCGGCGACCATCGCCGTCTCGGCCGCCGGATCGAGGCACCGGACCTGTGATCGGTCGACGGCCTCGCCGTCGTTGGGGCCGGGACGCACGAGCGGGGACGCGGCCACCGTGCCGAGCGCGACCACATGCGACACGATGTCGATGCCGAGGCAGGCGAGCAACGCCTTGGCGACCGCGCCGGCCGCCACCCGGGCCGCGGTCTCGCGCGCCGAGGCCCGTTCGAGGACGTCGCGTGCGTCGACGAAGTCGTACTTCTGCATGCCGGCGAGGTCGGCGTGGCCCGGTCGCGGCGCCGTGAGCGGCTTGGCCGTGCGACCCGGTGCGGGCGACATCTCCTCGGTCCACTTCTTCTCCCACTCGCTGTTGCCGATCTCGATGGCAACGGGGGAACCGAGCGTGCGACCGTGACGCACGCCGGCGAGGAGCGTGACCTCGTCCTGCTCGAAGCGCATCCGCGGACCGCGCCCGTAGCCCAGGCGGCGGCGGGCCAACTCGCCCTGGATCTCGTCGACCGTCACCGAGAGGCCGGCCGGGAGGCCCTCGATCACGACGACGAGGGCCCGCCCGTGGGACTCGCCCGCGGTCAGGAAGCGCAGCATCGGGCCAGGTTACCGGCCGCCGCGGAACGGCCAGGACTGGGAATCACCGATCGCGGATCAGGAGCTGAGGCTGAACGTCACCAGGTGCGGTGTCAGCAGCACCACCAGCATCGTGCCGAACGCGAGGTAGGGACCGAACGGGATCGGCGTGCGCCGATTGCGACCCTGGATCCCGAGCATGACCGCGCCGACCACCGTGGCCGCCACCGCGCCCGCACCGAGCGCCCAGAGCACCAGCACGAACGCGGTGCCTACGCCGAGCGCCAGCCAACCCAGGTACAGGCCCATGACCGCAGCCAGCTTCACGTCGCCGAACCCCATGCCGCCGGGCGAGATGAGGTGGAACACCAACAGGATGCCGAAGTACATCGCGGCTCCGGCCGCCGCGTACGCGATCTCCGCCGGTCGGCCCTCGCGCAGCGAGCCCGCGACGACGAGCACGACGGACGCGGCGAGCGTCGGCAGCACGATGCGGTCCGGCAACCGGAAGCAGGCGATGTCGATGGCCGAGACCGTGACCAGCATGGCCGCCAGCAGCAGGTACCCGACCACCCGTAGCCACGTCGCGTCGTCGAACCGGAACCCGACCCCGATGAACAGGCCCAGGATGACGACGTGGATCGCCAGGTAGCGCCCCTCGACGCGCACGCCGGGCAGGGGCCGCAGCGCCAGGCGGTCCGGTACCCGGTCGACCAGCACGCCGGCGAACCAGCCCACGGGCAATGCCGCGACGGCAGACACGACGGGCACGGCGTTCACGGTAGGAGCCGGCCCTGGCCGGACGTCAGCTGTTGACCGAGCCGAGGAACTTCAGCAGCAGGCCGCGGTTGATCGGGTCCTCGGTGTCGTCCACCTCGGCGAGCGCGGCCTCGCGCTCCTCGGTCGTGGTCGCCTTGGCCGCGGCGGCCACGGCCTTGGCCGCCTTCGGGCTCAGGTTGGCCAGCTGACGGGCGATCTCGGCCGCGTCGGCGAGATCGTCGTCGGCGTCGGGGAGGTCGGCCGGCGCGGGCGCCGCATCGGAGCTGCCGTAGTCCGGCTCCTCGATCACGAGGGCGTTCGGGTCGAACACCTCGGTGCTCGGGGCGTCGCCGACGACGGTGAGGATCGGCGGCTCGGGCGCGGGGGCCTCGATCGTCGGCTCGACGTGGGCGAAGCTCGTCATCGCCTCGGCCTCGAACGCCGGGCTCGGCGCGGCCGAGAACGACCGCGCCCGCGGGCGCCTGGCCGATCTCGACGAGGCCGAGCTCGACGAGGTCCTTCACCGTGCGGGACACGGGCAACTCGGCCAGGCCGAGGATCTCGCCCAGCTGCGCGACGGTCACCCCGCCGGCGACCGCCACCACCTGCTGCCACCGCGCGCCGTCGAGAGTGACCTCGTCGGTCGGGAGCTCGGCGCGGAGCGAGACCCAGCCGTCGAGGGACGGCACGACGGCCTCGATCGACTTCCACTCCTCGAGCATGCCCTCGGCCGAGCCGAGCGCGTCTTCGATCGTCGGCCGGCTTCCCCGCCTCCGCGGGCGACTCGTCGTCGTCGAAGACGAAGTCACCCTCCTTGAACCGGAGCAGCTCGAACAGCACGTCTGACGCGCTGTGGGCGAGCGGTGAACGGCTGGCCTCGCTGGCCACGATGGCCCCGTCGGCGAGCCACAGCGAACCCGAGCCTCCCGCCCCGGTCAGGCGCAGCCGACCGGTCTTGTGGGTCGACGCCAACAGGCGCAGCACATCGGGAAGGGCAAATGTTTCGAGCGTGCCCTGAAGAGCCACGGTGACCTCCGAAAATGGACTGGACTCTCCTCCATCGGCAGCCGGGCGCGACAAATAGAGGAGGTTTTGCGAATCTAGTTCTGCCCGGGTGCCCCCACCACGGCTCCCAGCATGGACTCGATCGGCGCGGGCTGGCCGGTCCAGATCTCGAACGCCACTGCGGCCTGGCGGACCAGCATCCCGAGTCCCCCGAGGGTCCGGGCCCCGCTAGCGGCCGCCGCCCGCAGGAGCGGCGTCTCGACCGGCTCGACGATGATGTCCGCCACGAGCTGGCCCCCGGTCAGCCACGCCGGGTCGAACGGCACGGTGGTGCCGTCCATGCCCACGGGCGTCGCGTTCACCACCAGGTCGGCATTCGCGACCACTTCGCGCACGGCATCGGCCGCCGGAACCCGGCCGGCCGACCCGGCCAGCGCCGCGGCCACCTGCGCGGCGTCAGCGCTCCGATTGACCACCGCGACCTCGGCCGCGCCGGCCTCCGCCAACGCGAGGACGAGGGACCGGGCCGCCCCTCCGGCACCGATCACCGCACAACGGCGGAAGGCGGGATCGAAGGCCGCGTCCGCCTGCAGCGACGCCACGAAGCCGGCGCCGTCGGTGTTGTGGCCGATCAGTATGCCGCCGCGCTTCGCGACGCAGTTCACGGCCCGCAGCCGCGCCGCTTCCGGCGTGAGCCGGTCACGCGACGCGCCCGCGGAGAGGTGGTCGGCCACCGCCGCCTTGTGCGGCATCGTGACCGACATCCCCGCCAGGCCGAGGGCGCGCATGCCTTCGAGCGCGGCCGGGACCTGACCCGCGGCCACCTCGAGGGCGACGTAGACCCAGTCGAGCCCGGTCGCCGCGAACGCGGCGTTGAAGATCTGGGGCGAACGCGAGTGACGGATCGGATCGCCGATGACGGCGGCCACGGTCGTCCGGCCGGTCGGCCCCGCCGGAGCGGTCACCCGCCGAAGATCCCCTCGGCCCGCGCCTTGTCGCTGGCCGCCTGGAACGCCGAGTAGCTGTCGGTGAAGAACTCGCCGCCGTTGCGGTCGACCACCACGAAGTAGGTCCAGTTGCCAGCGGTCGGGTGCAGGGCGGCCAGCAGGGAGGCCCGACCCGGCGAGCCGATCGGCGTCGGGGGCAGGCCGGTGTGCACCCGCGTGTTGAAAGGTGAGTCGCTCTCGAGCTGCGACTGCGTGAGGCTCGCCGTGCGCTGCTGCAGCGCGTACTCGACGGTGGCGTCGATGCCGAGCGTCGTGCCGCTCGCCAGCCGGTTGTAGATGACCCGGGCGACCTTGCCCCGATCGCCCGGCAGCTTCGCCTCCTCCTCGACCATCGACGCGGCGGTGAGCACCTGGTAGGGCGTGTAGCCGAGCTGCTGCCGCGCCGGTGGCGAGGCCGACGCTGTCGGCCTGCTGGTCGAAGGCGGTGACCATCTGGCGGATCAGCTTGGTGGGGTTGGCGCGGTCGCGTCAGGAGCACCTGGTAGGTCGCGGGGAACAACAGGCCCTCGAGGTTGTTCGAGCCGGCCGGCTCGTACTTCGACCGCACGGTGGCCAGTGCGTGGTCGAGCGCGGCCGGCTTCATGAGCGGGAAGGTCCGCAGGATCCGGGCCCGGATCTCGCTCAACCACAGGCCCTCGGGGATGACCAGCTTGACCGTCGCCGGCGGCAGCGGTCCCTTCTCGAGGCGGTCGACGACCGCGCTCATGTCCTCCGGGGCGTGCAGGCCGTTGTAGACCCCCGCCTTGAACGGACCCGCGCCCCGGAGCTTGATGTAGTACTGGAACACCCTCGCGTCGGTCACCACGCCGCGCGAGACGAGGACCGCGGCGATCTTGGCGTTGCTCGACCCGTTGGGGATGACGACGGTCACCGCCGGGCCGGGCGCGCCGGGCGGGTTCACCTGACGGGCCACCCACCATGCGGCCGCGGCCAGCAGCGCCACGAGCACCACCACGACCCCGGCGGTCACCGGTGCGGCGCGCCGCAGCAACCCGCGCTCGGGCGGCAGGTAGACGACCGGCTCGTCGACCTGCTCGGGAGGCTCGGGCTGCTCGGACGCGGGTGCGTCGGTGTCGGTGTCGGTCACGCAGGGTGCTCGCTCGGCGGGCGGGATCAGGTCGAGGGATCGGTCGGGCGGGGGCGCCCGTCGAGCCAGGACTGCAGCATGACCGCGGCCGCCGCCTGGTCGACGACCTGGCGACGGGCACGGCCCTTCTTGTTCTGTGCTCTCAGGTGCCGGTCGGCCGTGACCGTGGTGAAGCGTTCATCGTAGGTGTCGATGGGTAGCTCGGTGGTGGCACCCAGGCGCTCGACCTCGGCCAACGCGGCCGCCGCCGCCGGCCCGACCGACCCGTCGAGCGACAGGGGGAGGCCGACGACGATCTGCTCCGCCCCCACCTCCGCCGCCAGATCCAGGATGCGGCGGTGGTCGTCGGCCTCGTCGCTGCCGCGCTCGATGAAGGAGTGCGGGGTGGCGAGGATGCCACCGGGGTCGCTCACCGCGACACCGATGCGACGGGAGCCCAGGTCCAGACCGATGGCGCGCACGAGTTCGCGGGCTAGGCCCGAGGCGGGATCCCCGCCGCGGATCGCACCTGGTCGAGCGCCTCGTCGAGGCGGCCCGGGTCCTTGCCCCCGGCCATGGCCAGCTCCGCGCTCTTGCCGGTGCCGCCCCCGACCGTGCGGGCGGCGTCGCTGATCAACTCGGACGCGTGCAGCCCGCTCTCGGGGGTGACGGCCGAGACGATGGCGACCCCGCCGCCTTCGGCCGCCCCGCCCAGCACCACCGCGGTCACCCCGGACTGGTCGCGCACGGCGATCGCGAGCTCCCGCAGGTCGTCGCGCGCCAGCCCGTCCACGCGCTCGATGACGACGCCGCGCACGCCGGACTGGGCCAGCTCCGAGGCGCGCGACCGGGCCGCCTGGCGCCTGAGCTCGCGGATCTCGTCGCGCAGCTCCTTGTTCTCGGCCACGCGGCGGCTGACGGCGTCGACGACATCGTCGTCGGCCACGCCGAGCAGGTCGGCCACCTCACCCAACCGGGCCTCGTCGCGACGCAGTCGCTCGATCGGACCGAACCCGGTGATCGCCTCGATGCGGCGCTGGTTCGACCCGATGGAGCTCTCGCTCACGACCTTGACCGGGCCGATGTCGCCGGTGGCCCGGACGTGGGTGCCGCCGCACAGCTCGGTCGAGTGCGGCCCGGCCTCGAGCACGCGGACGATGTCGCCGTACTTGTCGCCGAAGAACGCGATGGCACCGAGCTGCTCGGCGAAGTCCTTGGTGGTCTCGTAGTGACGGACCGGCTGGTTGGACAGGATCTCGCGGTTGGTGAGGTCCTCGACGCGGGCCAGCTCCTCGGGCGACACCGCCTCGTAGTGGCTGAAGTCGAAGCGCAGCCGGTCGGGGGCGACGAGCGAGCCCTGCTGCTTCACGTGGTCGCCGAGCACCTGGCGCAGCGACCAGTGGAGCAGGTGCGTGGCCGTGTGGTTGCGACGGATGGCGTCACGGCGCTCGACGTCGATCGCGGCGGTGACGATCTCCCCCGGCTCGATCGAGCCCTCGACGACCCGGGCGAGATGACGGTGCAGACCCGGGAGCGCGTAGGTCGTGTCGAGCACCTCGGCCCGCCCGGTCTCGCTCGTGATCGTGCCGGTGTCGCCGACCTGACCACCGCTCTCGGCGTAGAACGGTGTGCGATCGAGCACGATCGACACGCGGTCGTCGTCGTCGGGCTCGGTCACCGCCAGCACCCGCGCCTCGACCTCGAACTCCTCTCGACCCACGAACTCGGTCGGCCCGAACTCGTCGATGGTCTCCTGGAAGAGGGGAACGTCGGCGTCGGCCCCTTCGCGGCGGCGGGCGTCCTTGGCCCGCTGGCGCTGCTCGGACATCGCCTCGGCGAACCCCGCCTCGTCGACCTCGACTCCGCGCTCGAGCGCGATCTCGCGCGTCAGCTCGAGCGGGAAGCCGTGCGTGTCGTGCAACGTGAACGCGGCCTTGCCCGACAGGACATCACCGCGGTCGAGCGCGTCGAGCTCGCCGTCGAGCGTGGCCGTCCCCGCCTTCAGCGTCTGGCGGAACCGCTCCTCTTCGCGGGCGACCACGTCGCGGACGTACTCGTGGCTCTTGACCAGCGACGGATAGGCCTCGCCCATCACCTCGACGGTCGTGTCGACCAGGCTGGGGGTGACGAGGTGGTCGACGTCGAGCAGGTAGGCGTGGCGGACCGCGCGACGGATGACGCGGCGCACGACGTAGCCGCGACCCTCGTTCGTCGGAAACACGCCGTCGCTGACGAGGAAGCTCATGGTCCGGGCGTGCTCGGCGAGGATGCGCAACGACACGTCCTGCGCGTCGGACTGGCCCAACCGGCGGCCCGTGACCGACTGCGCCGTCTCGATGAGCGGCACCATCACGTCGATGTCCCAGACGCTGTCCTTGCCCTGCAGCACGCCGAGGATGCGCTCGAGCCCCGCGCCGGTGTCGATGTTCTTGCGGGGCAGGTCGTGGTCGACGCCGTCGCGATCGCGGTTGAACTGCATGAACACGAGGTTCCAGATCTCGAGGAACCGGGCTTCGCTGCCGTGGGCCGGTCCGCCGCCCTCGCCGTAGCGCTCACCCAGGTCGACGAAGATCTCGGAGTTCGGCCCGCAGGGCCCCGGAGGCCCGCCCGGCGGACCCCACCAGTTGTCGGCCAGGCGCTGGACCCGCTCGGGGGCCACGCCGACCCCCTCGATCCAGAGCTGCGCCCCCTCGTCGTCGTCGGTGTGGACGGTGACCCACAGCTGGTCGGGGTCGATCCCGAACAGGTTGGTCACCATGTCCCAGGCCATGGGGATGGCCTCGGCCTTGAAGTAGTCGCCGAAGCTGAAGTTGCCCAGCATCTCGAAGAAGCTCAGGTGGCTGCTGTCGCGACCGACCTCCTCGAGGTCGTTCTCCTTCCCGTCGACCCGCACGCACTTCTGCACGGTCGTCGCGCTCGGCCACGGCGGCTGCTCCTCGCCGAGGAAGTACGGCTTGAACGGCACCATGCCCGCCACCGTGAACAGCAGGTCGGGGTCGTGAGGGATCAGGCTGGCCGAAGGCACCACCGTGTGGCCGCGCTCGGAGAAGAACGCCAGGAAGGCGCGGCGCAGCTCGTCGGCGGTCAGGTTGTTCATCGGAGCCGGTTCACCTGGGCCTGTCCATGGTTCGGGACAGCCTACTGACCAGCGTCATCCCCCAGACCGGAGAATCGCCGGGCGCGGCGGGCGGTCGAGATCGGCGGCGATGCGCAGCTCGGCGTCGGCCATGGCTTCGCGCCCCTCGGCCACCGCTTCGCGCAACGAGGTGCGCACGGACCCGGCCGCCGCTCCCCCGGCCCGACGCGCGCCGTGGCCCACCGTGCGGGCCGCGCCCACCACGGTCTCGGCGACACGGTCGGGCGCCAACCGGCTCTGGCTCTCGCGCAGGCGGACGAACCCGTAGGCCGCCGTGCCGACACCGGTCACCACCCCGACGGTGAACCACCTCGTGCGCTTGAACATCAAGCCGCCTTCGTAAGCCGGCGGGCACCCCGGCCGATGCCGCGGCCGAGCGCGACCGCCCGGATCAACGGACGACGGAAGGCGAGGTAGCCGACACGCGACGCCCCCTCGACGGTGGCGGAGATCGCCTCGGCCGTGTCGAGCAGCTCGTCCACCCGCTCGACCTCGGCCCCGGCCGCCGAGACCGTGTCGCGCAGCTCACCGAGCAGCGGGAGCACCTCGCGCTGCACCTCGGCCAACGTCGCGTTCAGGTCGCGCAAGGTGCGCAGGAGCGACGACACCGCCAGCGCGATGGCGACGATGGCCGCGATCATGACGCCCGTCACCACCACGGCCGCGAGATCGCCGGCGCTCACGGCTGTTCCTGCTCAGCGGGTCGGGACATGCGTGCGGCCACCTCCGGCTCGTCGCCGTGATCGGACGGGACGTAGTAGGTGCGCCCCTCGAGCCCGTCCGGGCGGTACTGCTGGGGCACCCAGCCCCGTTCGTCGTCGTGAGGGTAGTCGTAGCCGTCGCCGTGCCCGAGCGTCCTCGCCCCTTGATAGTGCGCGTCGCGGAGATGCATCGGCACCTCGCCGGGCGCCTGCTCGCGCACGTCGGCGCGCGCCCGGCCGAGGGCGACGGTCACACGGTTCGACTTGGGCGCGGTCGCCAGGTGCACGACCGCGTGGGCCAGGTTCAGCTGGGCCTCCGGCAACCCGACGAACTCGACGGCCCGGGCGGCCGCGTCGGCCACGAGCAGGCTGGACGAATCGGCACGGCCGATGTCCTCGGAGGCCAGGATCACCAGCCGTCGGGCGATGAACCGGGCGTCCTCGCCGGACTCGAGCATGCGGGCCAGCCAGTACAGGCCGGCGTCGGGATCGGACCCGCGGATGCTCTTGATGAACGCGCTGATGACGTCGTAGTGGTCGTCGCGTCCGTAGCGCAGCGCCTTGGTGCCGAGCGCCGCCTCTGCGTCGGGCAGCTCCACCACCGGTGGCCCGGCCCCGTCCGTGCGATCGCGGGCCAGCGCGACCGCCACCTCGAGGCTGGTCAGCGCGTGACGACCGTCGCCGGCCGACCGCTCGACCAGGTGGGTCAGCGCCTCCGGGGTGGCCGTGGCGCCTTCGAGGTCGAGCCCCCGCTCGAGCAGCAGGCCGACGGCCTCGGGCGGCAGAGGCTCGAGTCGGAAGAGCGTCGAGCGCGACAGCAGCGGCGGGTTCACCTCGAAGTAGGGGTTCTCCGTGGTGGCGCCGATCAGCACCAGCAGCCCGGACTCGACGGACGGCAGCAGCGCGTCCTGCTGGGCCTTGTTGAACCGGTGGACCTCGTCGAGGAACAGGATCGTGCCCTGCCCGTGCTGGCCGAGCCGGTCCCGGGCGCCCTGCGCGACCTCCCGCACGTCCTTGACCGTCGCGTTCACCGCCGACAGCTGGACGTAGGCCTTCTCGGTCGTGTGGGCGATGAGCTGTGCCAGCGTCGTCTTGCCCGTGCCGGGTGGGCCCCAGAGGATCACCGAGGAGAGCCGGTCGGCCTCGATCAGGGTTCGCAACGGGCGTCCGGCCGCCAGGAGGTGGTCCTGACCCACGATCTGATCGAGGGTCGCCGGTCGGAGCCGGGCGGCGAGCGGGGCCTGTCGCGCCAGGTGCTCGGTGGCGGCCGCGGAGAAGAGGTCGGCCATGGCGGGAGGCTACTGCCGCGTTCCGCACGCGGGGACGCCCAGGTGCCACGATGTCGCACGTGGCATCCCTCCACCTCATCGCCCAACTCCCCCGAGCCGGGGCGGCGCTCGTCTGGATCATCGTGCTCGGCGGCCTGGGCGTGTTCGTCTGGCGCCGCATGCAGGGCGTCCCGCTCCGAGGCGAGCGCACCAAGCCGTCCGACCCGATGTCGTCCGACCCGATGTCGTCCGACCCGGTCCTGCCGTCGTCCCTGCCGCCGATCACTCCGCCCACCACCCCACCGGTCGGCGAACCCGGCCCCTCGTTCCCACCCCTGTCGTCGACCGCGCCCGCCACCCCGACGGCCCGCGTCCAGTGCACCCACGGGCAGCCGCGCCGGCTTCTTCGCACCCGTCGCAGGGACCGCCGACCCAGTCGGCTCCGACCACGATGGTCGCGCCACGGTCGGCGAGGCCGTCCGGGGCATCGTGATGCCCTGTGGGCTGGCCCCGGTCATCGACGGCTCCCAGTCGATCCCGAACCCGTTCCGTGCCGCCTTCATCACCACCACGGCCGACGCGGCGACGGTCGGCGCCTCGTTGGCCGACGAGCTCGAGCGCCTGGGCTTCACGCTCTCGACCTCCACCCCGACCGAGCTGCTGGCGCGGCGGGACACGATCGAGCTGCGCGTCGTGCTCTACGTGAGCCCGGCGACCGCCCAGCGCGGCCTCGACCGGCTGTTCCCCGCCGCTCCTGCGGGCTCGGTCGGCGTCGAGCTCATCACCTGAGCCCGACCTCGCCGTTCAGGTCGACTTGGGCAGGAGGCGCAGGCCGAGCTCGGTGAGCTGGGCCGGCGCGATGGGCGTCGGGGCCGAGGTGAGCGGATCGGTGCCCGACTGGGTCTTCGGGAAGGCGATCACCTCGCGGATGTTGTCCTCGCCCGCCAGGAGCGCGACCAGCCGGTCGATGCCGAAGGCGAAGCCGGCGTGCGGTGGGGCACCGAACCGGAAGGCCTCGAGCAGGAAGCCGAACTTGAGCTGCGCCTCGTCGGCGGAGATCCCGAGCAGCTCGAACACCCGCGACTGGATGTCGGACCGGTGGATCCGGACGCTGCCCGAGCCGAGCTCCCACCCGTTCAGCACGAGGTCGTAGGACTGGGCCCGGATGTCGAGCAGCGCCTCGCCTTCGGCCGTGTCGAGGAGGTGATGGTCGTCGGGGTGCGGCATGGTGAACGGATGGTGCGCCGGCACCGGCCGACCGGCGTCGTCGAGCGACTCGAAGAGCGGGAAGTCGACCACCCAGAGGTAGTTGAAGCCGCCTTCGGTCACCGGCGGACGGCCGAGCTCGAGCCGCAACAGGCCGAGCACGTGACAGACCGTCGGCAGAGCGTCCGCGACCAGCAGGAGCAGGTCGCCCTCTTCGGCCTCGAGCGCGGTGACCAGGCCGGCCAGCTCGGTCTCGCTCAGGAACTTGGCGACAGGCGAGTCGAGGGTCGGTTGGTCACCGTCGGCGGCGACGACGCGCATCCAGACGAGGCCCTTCGCACCCCACTGCTTGGCCCGATCGGTGAGCGAGTCGAGCTGGTTGCGGGTCGTCGATCCCCCGCCGGGCACCCGGATGCCCTTGACGCACGGTGCCTTGAACGCGTTGAACTCCGTCTCGCCGAAGACCGCGGTCAGCTCGACCAGCTCCATGCCGAAGCGCACGTCGGGCTTGTCCGAGCCGAACCGCTCGCGGGCCTCGTGCCAGGTGATCGAGGGGAAGGCCGCGGGCCGCTCCCCCGTCACCGACTCGGTCGCCTCGGCCACCGCGTCGGAGATGAACGCCAGCACCTCGGACTGGCCTACGAAGCTGGCCTCGGCGTCGAGCTGCATGAACTCGAACTGGCGGTCGGCGCGGAGATCCTCGTCGCGGAGGCAGCGGGCGATCTGGTAGTAGCGGTCGACCCCGCCCACCATGCACAGCTGCTTGAACAGCTGCGGGCTCTGCGGCAGCGCGTAGAAGCTGCCGGGTGACAGCCGCGACGGCACGACGAAGTCGCGGGCGCCCTCCGGCGTCGACGCGATCAGCATCGGCGTCTCGACCTCGGTGAAGCCCTGACGCTCCATCGACCGGCGGATGGCGCTGTTGACCGTGGCCCGGACCCGCAGGTTGCGCTGCATCCGCTCGGCCCGCAGGTCGACGTAGCGATGGCGCAGGCGCACGGTCTCGTCGACCTCCGTGCGCTCGTCGATCGGGAAAGGCGGGGGTTCGGCCACGTTCAGCACCTCGACCTGGCACGGGCCGAGCTCGACCTCGCCGGTCGGCAGGTTGGGGTTGACCGTGCCCTCGGGACGCAGACGAACCGCGCCCGTCACCCGCACGACGTACTCGCTGCGCAGGTCGTGGGCGCCGTCGACCACGCACTGCACGATGCCGGTTCGGTCGCGCACGTCGACGAAAGCGAGGTGCTCGCCGTGCTCGCGGCGACGCGCCACCCAGCCGCACACCGCCACCTCGCGCCCGACGTCGTCGGCGCGCAGCTCACCGCAGTAGTCGGTGCGCATCGGAGCCTCGGGCGTGGTCACGGTTGGTCCTCTTGTAGTGGGTCGAGTCGGAGTCGGTGGATGTGGTCGACGACGTCGGCGCGCGGCACGGCCACCTGGCCCTGCGTCAAGCGGAGGTCGCGCACGGTCACCGTGCCCGCGGCCAGTTCATCGTCGCCGACGATGAGTACGAAGCGGGCGCCCGAGCGGTCGGCGGTCTTCATCTGGGAACGCATGGAGCGGGCCGCACCCGCGTCCGCCTCGAAGGCCCGATCGGCGGCCAGTCCGGACCGGCGCAGCTCGAGGGTCAGGTCCCGGGCGGTCGCGCCGCCGGCCACGTCGACGACGAACACGTCGAGCGGACCGCCGGGCGCGTCGAACACGCCCTCGGCATCGCAGGTCGCGAGCACCCGCTCGATGCCCGAGCCGAACCCGATGCCCGGCGTCGGAGGCCCGCCGAGTGACTCGACCAGCCCGTCGTAGCGACCGCCGCCGCCGATGGTGTTCTGCGCGCCCCCGAGCGCCGAGCTCTGGAACTCGAACGCGGTGTGCGTGTAGTAGTCGAGACCGCGCACGAGACGGGGTTCGAGGTGGAACCCGACGCCCGCCGCCGTCAGACCGCCCTGCACACGGTCGAAGTGGGCGGCCGCCTCGCCCGAGAGCCCGTCGAGCAGCAGCGGGGCGTCGGCGACCACCGCCTGGCTCTCGGGTCGCTTGGAGTCGAGCACCCGCATCGGATGGGAGGCCACCTTCTCGCGGTCGTCGGGTGCCAGCGTCGTCGATGTGGGCGGAGAGGAACGACCGCAACCGCTCGACGTAGCCGGCGCGGTCGGCCGGCGTCCCGATCGAGTTGAGCGCGAGGTCGACCTGGCGGAGCCCGAGCGAACGGTAGAAGTCGGCCAGCAGCACGATGACCTCGACGTCGAGGTCGGGGTCGGGGCTGCCGATGGCCTCGATGCCGACCTGGTGGTGCTGGCGGTAGCGGTTGGCCTGGGCCCGCTCGTAGCGAAAGCTCGGTGCCGCGTACCAGACCTTCCAGGGCGACTCCGTGGGCCGGTGCTGGATCCACGCCCGCACGACCGACGCGGTGCCCTCGGGGCGCAGGGCCAGGTGGCGACCGCCCTTGTCCTCGAAGTCGTACATCTCCTTGCGCACGACGTCGGTGCCCTCGCCGACCCGGGCGAACACGCCCATCTCCTCGAACATCGGTGTCTGGATCAAGCCGTACCCCGAGCGGTGGGCGACGCCGGCGAACAGGGCCAGGAACGCCTCCCACCGGGACGAGTCGGGTGGCAGCACGTCATGGGTGCCCTTGGGCGCCCGGTACGGCGCGTCGGTGCCAGCGCCTCGATCGACCACGGCTGGCGACGTTAGTGGAGCGGCCGCCGCGCGCCCGAACCGGTTGGTCAGTGGTCGGCGTGCGCGTCGAGCAGCCGGGCGACCGCCAGCGTGAGGTGCCGGGCGGTCGGCAGGTGGAGGTACTCGTTGGGTCCGTGGGCGTTGCTGTCGGGGCCCAGCACCCCGGTGACCACGAACTGCGCGTCGGGGAAGCGGGCGCCGAGCATGGCCATGAACGGGATCGATCCCCCGAGCCCGATCGCTCCGTACGGGCGACCGAAGGTCGCGTTCGAGGCCTGGTCGAGCGCGGCGACGAGCCATGGCGCGGTCGGCGGCGCGTCCCATCCGTCGGCCGCCTCGTGCACCTGCATCGTGACGTGGGCCCCGTACGGCGGGTCCCCGCACAGCTCCCGCTCGACGGCCGCGACGGCCTGCTCGACACCGACAGTGGGCGGCAGCCGGAGCGAGAGCGACAGCGTGGTCGAGGGCCGCAGCACGTTCCCACCCTCGCCCAGCGCCGGTATGCCGCCCGCGGCCGTGACCTCGAGGGTCGGCTCCCAGGTGACGGCCCGCAGCTGCGTCGCCGGGTCGTCCGAGCTGGCCCTGGCTCCGTCGACGTACGGGAACCTCCCGACGGCGTCGAGGCCGAGCTCGTCGGCGGCGTCGACGATCTGGCGCTCGCGCTCGTCGGGGACGTCGGCCCACAGCTCCGGCACGCGCATGCGTCCCGTGGCCGCATCCTCGATCCGGTCGAGCAGCGCCCGGGCGATGCGGAACGTCGACGGCACGGCACCGCCGGCCAGACCGGAGTGCTGGCCGTCGCGCAGCACCTCGACCCGGAGATCCGCCTGGATCAGGCCGCGCAACGACGTCGTCAGCCACATGCGGTCGTAGCTCGGCGACGAGGAATCGAGGGCCACGACCAGCCCCAACTTTCCCGACCGACCGCCGAGCCGATCGCCCAGCGCGGCGAGGTGGGCCGGGAGATCGGGGCTGCCGCTCTCCTCGCTCGCCTCGATGAGCACGAGGCAGCGGGCATGGTCGCCGCCGCCCGTCTCGACGGCCTCGATGGCCGTGAGCGCGGCGAACAGCGCGTACCCGTCGTCCGCCCCGCCCCGGCCGTAGAGGCGGTCGCCGTCGATCACCGGTTGCCACGCCCCGAGGCCGTCGCGCCAGCCGTCCATCGCCGGTTGCTTGTCGAGGTGCCCGTACAACAGCACCGTCTCGTCGGAGTTGGACCCCGGCGTGGCCGGCACCTCGACCACCAGCACCGGCGTGCGGCCGGGGATGCGCTGCACCTCGACGGTCGCACCCCGCACCCCACGGTCCTCCGCCCACGACGCCAGCAGCTCGACGGCGCGGTCGAGGTGGCCGTGCTGGTCCCAGTCGGGGTCGAACGCGGGCGAGACGTCGGGGATGGCGATGTACTCGAGGAGGGTCGGCAGCACGTCGTCGGCCCACACCCGGTCGACCCGGTCACCGGCCGCGTGCGCATCGAAGCCCATCGGACTCAGCGCCGCTTGGCGGCGCGCTTCCAGACGACGACGGCGTCCTTGGTGTGGTGCTCGATGTCGTCGCCGTCGACGCCGGTCGTGATGGCGCGGAAGTCGAACACCGAGCAGCCGACGAGCTCCCATCCCTCACGGATGCGCTCGGCGACGATGTCCTCGGTGTGCGGATCGATCGGATCGGAAAGGGCATCGATCTTGTAGAGGAACCCCCTGCGCGGGGGCGAGCGCCGCAGGGCCATCTCGTGGCGGACCTTGCGCCCGCGGATCGGCTCGCCGGAGGGGTCGTAGACCACGTCGTCGGGGACCCACACCGTGCGATGCACGCTGAGCGCCTCCCAACCCCGGTCGGATCGCTCGCGGAGCGTGTCGAGCAGCCCCTGCAGGGTGCCGGTGTCATGGGAGTTGAGGCCGCAATCCGAGTCACGCACGAGGTGCTCGTCGAAGCGGACCTCGTAGTCCTCGGCCGACGGGGGGATCTGGCCAGGCATGGTCCGACACTACGCGTTACGGCTCGTCGTGCTGCAGTCGCTCGACGCGGGCCAGCACCGGGTGGGCGGCGAGCGCGGCATCGTGCGGGGGCCGGCCCTTGGCCAGCATGGTCAGCCGGACGCCGATGCAGACCGCGGTAAGTAGTCCGAGGGTCTCGAACCACCCGAGGTCGACGAGGGCACGACCGAGCCGGTCCTCGTAGCGGGTGACCGTCCGGTCGCGGTCGGCGAACCCCGCCACCCTCGTCCCCATCAGGTCGTCCACCACCGCCTCGAGCCCGAGCCAGTAGCCGACGTCGAGCTCAGCCGGCCCGATGCAGGCCGTCTCCCAGTCGATCAGCGCGACCACGTGGCGGTCGTCGTCGAAGATGGCGTTGCCGAGGCGGGCGTCCCCCCACAGCAAGGAGGTGGGCAGGTCGACGACGGGGGCGGTGGCCGCGGCGCGGTCCAGGCGCGCGACCACGCGCGACGGCGGCGCGCCGTCAGTGGCCCAGGCGAGGTAGGTCCGCCAGTAGTCCACGTGGTCGACCAGGCGGTCGTCGCTTCCGCGTAGTACCTCCAGCAGACCCGACGGGCCGGACCGCCAGTCGAAGCGGTGGACGTCGGCCATCCGATCGGTGAACGAGTCGTAGAGGGTGGCCTGCTGCTCGCTCGACGAGCCACTGACCCACTCGTCGATGGCGGGTACCTCCCCGCCCACATGCCCGTCGACACAGGGCATCACCAGGAACGGTTGGCCCAACCATCGATCGTCGGGTTCGTGCCGTGCCGGCGACGGCGCCGGGATGTCGGCCGCCGCCAGGGCGTTCTGCACCCGCACCTGCCGCTGCAGGTTGTCGCCCATGTGGGTGTCGCGATCGGGCGGGAGCCGCAGCACGATCCGTTCACCCGGGTCACCGGAGAGGTCGACGAGGAACGTGTTGCTCGAGTAGCCAACCCCAGGGCGACGCAGGGCGATGACCTCCACGTCGCTCCCCCACGATCCCTCCTGCCGCAACCACGCGGTGAAGCCGGCGGTGAGCTCCTCGGTGATGGGGACGTCCACGGGGTCGCTCACATGAAGGACGACTCGGCGGCCAGCCCCATGTCGGGATGCGGACCGGCCACCAGCGTCTGCATGTTGCCCCAGCCCGAACCGCCGCCGACGGGGTCGTCCACCCGCACGACGCAGTCACGGAGCTGGTGCAGCCGCCGCGCCACCTCGGGATCGGTGCAGTCGGGCAAATGCTCTCCGTCGACGTGCAGTCGGCCTCGCCATTCGCCGTGCCAATGCCCGTCGAACCCGAAGTAGAGACCCGCACCGAGGCCGAAACCCGTGTCGCCGACCGCCTCGATCGTGAGGGGCCGCGCCGAGCCGTCGGCCATGACCGCGTGAATTGTGCCGCCGAGGAGGCGCCGGTTGTCGTCGCGGAACCGCAGATCGGTGTGCAGATCGGCGACGCGTTCGACCCGGCCGTCGGCATGCTCGACCGTCCCCTGCACCTCGGTGCGACGGTAGAGGTCGCCGAACGCGTGGCGCTGGTAGTAGAGGTGCAGCCCGTAGCGGGACCCGTCGGGCCGCTCGCACAGCATCGGCGACCACACGACCAGGATCGACGCCTCGCTGGGCACGTCCCGGGTCGCGACATCGGTCGCCGGCACGCCGACCTGGTAGCGGACGCCCCACGAGTGGTCACGGGTCGACACCCACGCGGCGTCGTCGAACTCGGTGCGTGCACCTTCGACCTCGCACCAACCACGGGCGGTGCCGATCTGGTGGTAGCGCACCATGTCGGCGTCGAGGCGGTAGCCGTCGGGGCTGCGGTGCTGCTCGTGGTGCTCCAGCCCCGCCGGCGCCACCGCCTCGAACATCCACTCGAACTGCACCGGCAGCACGTCGTTCTCGGCCAGCGCGAACCGCACCCGCCCGTACGGCTCGAGCACCTCGTAACTGATCGGACCGACCGTGGTCCGGTCGACCTCGGGCGCCAGCTCCCGGCTGGCCCGAACGGTCCACTGCTCGATGCCGCGTGACACACCCGCATAGGCATCCATGACCCCGCGGTTGGTGTACTTCCCCAGCCCGAACCCGAGTTGCAGCGAACCGTCGCGCGCGCAGGCCATGGCGCAGACCTTCTCGGTCCACGATCGATCGCTCTGACCCACCGTCGCGAACGTGTCGACGATCTGGTGGTTGAAGGTCTCGTCGGCTGGCACCAGCGGCCCGAGCGTGCTCACGGGCGAGAACGTATCGGCCCACCTCAGGATGGGTCGGGTTTTCGGCTGTGGAGGGTGCGGCCGGTGGGGGTGGTCCAGGTGAACCCGCCGCCGGGATCGGCGGTGAGGGTCCAGCCGTTTCGGTGGGTGACGCCGTGGTGGTGGCGGCACAACAGGACAAGGTTGGATAGGTCGGTGTCGCCGTCGTGTTCCCAATAGATGATGTGGTGGGCGTCGCACCATGACGGAGGGGCGTCACATCCGGGGAAGCGACAGCCCCGGTCGCGCACCGCCAGCACCCGACGCTGGGCAGGGGTGGCGAAACGGGCCGATCGTTTCAGGTCGAGCGGCTCGGACGGTCGCACGATCAGGGCGTGCAGGATCGGGTCGCACCACAGATGCGAACAGGTGCGGGGATCGACGCGGTCGCCGTCGGCGGTGCGCACGGTCCCGTCCTCTCCGTTGACGACCAGGGTGATGTCGACGGCCGGGGCGGGTCGGGTCTGGGTCAGGCCGTGGCGGCACAACTCGACCAGCGCCAAGGCCCGCAGCACCGACCGGGCCGGGATCTCGAGTTCCGGACACGCCTCGCGGTCGGTCTTGTACCGGTGGAACAAGGCGTCGGTGGCTTGTTCGAGAGCCTGTTGGAAGCTCAAGGCCGCCTCCCCCACCAGCTGACCGCGGATCTCGACGCTGTCGCCGACCCGGTCGGCATGCAGGCGGTTGCGCGACACGTCGTCGGCCGGATCGTGGCCGCCGTCCTGGTCGGCCAACTCCACCAGCTCAGCCACCCCCCGCTGCCACACCGCGAACGGCGAGCTCTGCGCGCTACGGACCAGGTCGTCCTGCACCCCGGCGATCGCCTCGGCCACCCGCGGATTGGCCGCATCGGCCAACACCCGAGCGTGCTCGAACGAGATACGACCCTCCCCCAACGCCCGATCGACGCTGTCGAGCTCCCGGCGCAACGTGTTGGCCACCCGCACCCGGGCGGCCGCCACCCGCCCCGGGAGGTGTCCCACCCACTTCAACCACGAGACGGTCGACTGACCCAGATCGATGTCACAACCGTCGCGGGCCTCCAACTCGGCCAGACAATGCCCCTCGACGGCGTCGATCGCCGCCCGAGCGGCCTCACACGCCAACACGGCGGCGCGCAGCTCGTCATTCGACCCCAACGACACGTCCTCGACCGCCGCCTTCCGGCACCGATCCACCAGACCACTCAGTTCGCCGGATCCCGTCTCACCGAACATATGATCGATTCTAGCCGTCCATATCCACCATAACAACCCTATTCTGGCGCCATTTTCAATAGTTGTGGTGTATCTCCGTGACTACGAGCCCGAACCAGGAATCGTCAGGCGATCGTCGTGATGTAGGCCCCGACGAGCGTGGCGGTCTGCTGGTCGACCCCACCCTCGCGGCGGGTCTCGTGGCCGTCCTGGAAGTGTGCGAACGCCTTGGTCGAGGCGATCGGGTTCACCTCGTCGTCGGTGTGGTCGTGGAAGGACACGTGGACGAACGAGTCGTCGGCCAGCCGCAACACGAGGTAGCTGACGTTGTCAGGCGCGGTGTCGGCCAGTTCGGCGAACACCCCCTCGATGCGCCGCCGGTTCTCATCCGCGGCCTCGGCTGACTGCATGGCGTAGCGCGTGACCAGACGTTTCTCCATCGGACCCTCCCCTCGCCGCACACCCACGGCGGGTGCACGATCGACGGTATCGACGGATCGCGTCCCGAGACCTCATCGCGGTCTCGTGCCCTAGGCTGCCTGGCATGCGGACGAGGGGGTTCGCCGCGCTGAGCGCAGTGCTGTTGACGTTGGGCCTGGTGGCCTGCCAGCCGGCGATCACCAAGTACGGCGGCATCGGGGCTCCGACCTCGATCACCCTGGGGCCCGACGGCAACATGTGGTTCACCAACAGCTCGGTCGACGGCAATGGGTCGATCGGTCGGGCGACGCCCGACGGCCACGTGACGAGCTTCACCGACCCTGGCATCTTCAGCCCCACGGACATCACCACTGGGCCCGACGGCAACCTGTGGTTCACCAACCTCTTCGGCGGCGCCGGGGGTCACGGCTCCATCGGGAGGATCACCCCGACCGGCACGATCACCCTCTTCAGCTTCACCGACGACCGGATCAGCTGGCCGCTGTCCATCACGGCCGGGCCGGACGGGAACCTGTGGTTCACCAACCTCCTCGGCAACTCGATCGGGCGCATCACTCCGGACGGCGTCGTCACCGACTTCACCGACCCCGGCGTGACCAAGCCGATCAGCATCACGTCCGGCCCGGACGGCAACCTCTGGTTCACCGTCGGAGAGCCGATCAGTCGGATACCGGGTGGCTCACCCTTGATCGGACGGATCACGACCGACGGGGTGATCACGACCTACACCGACGCCAGCATCGGCCAGCCGGGACAGATCGTGTCGGGGCCCAACGGTCTGCTCTGGTTCACCAATGGCACCGGCAACTCGCTGGGACGGATCAGCACCGATGGCGTGCTGTCGTCGTTCCCGGTTCCCGACCTCGGCAGCAGCTTCTGCTGCATCGCCAACTCGCCTCACGGCGATCTCTGGTTCACCAACTCCGGTGCCAACCTCGTCGGAGCGATCACCCCTGACGGGAAGGTATCGACCTACTCCGGGTCGGCCGGCGACATCTCCGAGCCCGGCCCGATCGCCGCCGGGGCGGATGGCAAGCACGTGTGGTACGTGAACGACGACAACACCCTGGGACGCATCAACCTCAAGGGCAAGACCGCCCGCTTCGGTGGCGAGATCAACACCCCGGAAGCGATCGTCCGCGGACCCGACGGCAGCTTCTGGTTCACCAACTTCGAGGACATCCCCGGCTCGATCGGCCGGATCACCTCGAAAGGGATGATCTCCAGCTTCACCGACCCGGGCATCAGCCAGCCCAACAGCATCACGGTGGGGTCCGACGGCAACCTCTGGTTCACGAACGTGTACCACTACTCGGTCGGACGGATCACGACGGCCGGCGTGGTCACCGACTTCACCGACGGCAGCATCAAACCATGGACAATCGCCGCCGGTCCGGACGGCAACCTCTGGTTCACCGACCTCACGGGTTCGATCGGTCGCATTACGACGTCCGGGACGGTCACGAGCTTCCCCACAGCCGGCATCTCGATGAGCAGCGCCATCACCTCGGGACCCGACGGCAACCTGTGGTTCACCACCACGAACGCGATCAGCAAGATCACGCCGGCCGGCGTGATCACGACCTACACGGACCCAGGGATCGTGAACGCCAAGTCCATCACGACCGGGCCCGACGGCAACCTGTGGTTCGGCACCCTGGGCAACACGATCGGCCGCATCACCCCGGCGGGCGTGGTGACCGACTTCACGGGTCCGGGCGTCGACAACGTGTTCGGCCTCACCGCCGGACCCCACGACAGCGTGTGGTTCGTGAACTTCGACAACAGCTCGATCGGGCGCATCACGATGCAAGGCGTGGTGTCGAACTACACGAGCCCCAACATCATCTTCCCCACCGCCATCACTCGTGGGGCGGGCGGCGACCTGTGGTTCACCAACCAGAACGACAACTCGATCGGCCGGTTCGACGGCCGGTCGCAGTTCCTGCTGGCCAGCTGATCCGACCGCGCAGACGGCGACGGCGGCCCCGGGGCGGCTCGAGGCACCCGCCCTGCCCCGGCAGCACGCAGAGGGACCTTCTCCGCCTGTCGGCGCGTCAGCTTGTGTGCGCGATGTAGACGTCGCAGGGGGCGTGGCTGACGACTTTGGCGGCGACCGCCCCCAGCACCGACTGCTGCGATGCGCGGCCGTGCTGGGCGGAACGTGGAAGCGATCCGGGCGTTGGCCATCTCTTGGTGAGAGGACCGTTGGATCGCTTCCAGAGCAAACGTCCCAGCGGCACCGAGTATCTGGTCGCCAGGATGATCCCTAATCCGAAAACGACGCCGAGAAGCCCGGCTGGTTGCTCACCAAACATCCCGAAGTCGGCCGCGACGTCCTTGATCCGGACGCCGGGCTCGCGGTTCAACGCCACCTGCACGACGTCGTCGCGGAACTCCTTCGGATAGGGCTTGGGCATGGTGAACATCCTTCCAG
Organism: uncultured Microthrixaceae bacterium; assembly: GCA_963776435.1. Lineage (GTDB taxonomy): Bacteria > Actinomycetota > Acidimicrobiia > Acidimicrobiales > Acidimicrobilacustridaceae > UBA4742. The sequence goes on along the minus strand of CAVZMK010000006.1, from coordinate 668,768 downwards.
CAGCGCCTCTCAGCACCACAGATCAGATGTCACTCCTACGTGTGGCAAACCCTTAGAAAGCCAACCCCACCCGGGGCGGCAGGCACATCGGGAGCCCGCCCGCCGGGAACCACGACGCTACGAAAGCGCCACCCCGCACTCAATCAGGCACATCGGCGCCCGAGCGCCGGTTCGGTGCGGCTAGGGCGCGGGGGTGATGATGCCGAAGCCGAGTCCCCAGAAGCCGCCCATGTTGGCGTTGGTGGGGTGGTTGAAGGAGATGAGGATGTGTTCGTCGGGTCCGGGTGAGCTGTCGGCCAGGACGGGGATGTGGATCTCGGCGGTGGTCTGGCCGGGGGCGAAGGTGACGGTGCCGCTGGAGGCGATGTAGTCGCTGGTCGGGGCTTGGGGGCCGAGCCAGGGGTCGGCGGGGGCGCCGGGGGTGAACAGGGTGTTCCATTGCACGGTGATCGTCTGGGTGGAGGGGTTGGACAAGGTGACCCCGACGGCCAGGTCGGCGGTGCCGGAGCTGGGGGCGGCGACGATGCCGCTGCCGGGCACGACGGTGGCGTGGTCGTCGTTGGTGATGACCCCGAAGCCCAACCCCCAGACGCCGCCCATACTGGCGTTGGTGGGGTCGTGGAAGGACACCGCGACGTATTCGTCGGGTTCGACCAGAGTGTCGCCGCTAACGGCGATGGTGACCGTCTTGGCGGTCTCGCCGGGAGCGAAGGTGACCGTGCCCGACGCGGCTGTGTAGTCGGTCGCCGGATCGGCCCAAGGTTCGGGCGCGCCCGCCACGTACACAGTGGTCCACTGCACGGTCACGGGCAGAGCCGATGCGTTCGACAAGTTGACCGGCACCTGCAGGTCCGTGCTGCCCGAGTTGCCCTCCACCACCGAGCCGACGCCCGGTGTGACGATCGGGGGCGGGACCGGCAACGGCACGCCGACCTCGGTGCCGGGGAAGTCGACCGCCTCCGCGGCCACGATGCTGCACGCCTGGGCCTCCAGAGGGATGCAATTGACCCTGGTCCCGCCGGCCGGCTCGACGAACGGATCTGGCGCCACCGTGACCAGGAACCCGCCGCTGGCATCTGCCGTGGTCGACGCCTTGGCGAAGCCGCATCCGGACGGGTGGTCGGCACCGGTCTGGCACTCGAACACGTCGATGGCCGCGCCCGGCCGGAACCCGGTGCCCCTCACCGGGATGCCATCGGCTCCGGCCGCCAGCAACTCGATCGTGCCACGGGTCGTAGGCGGAGGCGGCGGCGGGGCGAACGAGAGCGTCGCAAAGGCGGCGGTGCCGCCGATGTCCGCCGAATCGGCCGCGCCGAGAATGCACGTTTCCTCGGTGCAGTCGACCCAGCGGCCTAGGGCCGGGATGTAGATGAACCGCTGCAGGTGGACGATTGCGCGGATCTCGCCGTTGGCGTCGACGGTCTGGAGGAACGTCGTGTTGGCGCCGCAGTAGGAGGGGTCGACCACTGGGGGGTCGATGCCCCTCTGGCACCGTCCCGCCGTGTGCCCCGGCTCCAGGCCGGAAACGACCATCGACACGTCCTGGCCACCGGCGAGGCCGACGTTGGGGGTGACGGTCACCGTTGTCGCCGCCTCAGCCCGGGCCGCGGGACGAGGACCCAGACGGTGGACGCCAGCAGCGCCACAACTGCCAGTCGCGCAAGGACCACCGAAGCAGGAATCGAGGACAACGATCGTCGTGTTCGCATGACACCTACCCCCCGACCAGGTTTGAGCGGACCTCGTGTGTGCTCAAGTCCCATTTGTCCGCCGCGGCGGCCGCGCCGATAGAGGACTTCGACCCTCCTTCAACGAGACATGCACGGTGTCACCATGCGTGCCGCGACTGCCGCGCAACGACGTCAACAACGCTCGTCGCACCCCTCCGCTGACGACCCAAGCCATCTCGGTCCGCGACACAACCCGCGCCCGAACGAAGCCTCGGCGCGCGCCCGAGCGCGGGTTCGGGGCGCCCTCGCGTGCCTCCCAGAACGGCCCCCTTGGGATGCACGACGGTCTTTGGGCTCTAGCGTTTCCTCTTGGGGGAGTCCACGCTTGGGAGGAGGGCCACCACCAGGGAGGGTCGCATGGGCACCGAGTCGACCAAGTCGCCGAAGTTGCCACCGGCGTGGTTCAAGCACCTGTTCTGGCGCTGCCACCGGGTGCTCTACCGGCTCGTCGGCGGCCGCGTCCTGTGGACCCCGGCGAGCAAGCGGGGCTGGGGTGCGATGCACCTCACGACCGTCGGCCGGAAGTCCGGCCAGGCCCGCAGCGTCATCGTCGGCTACATCGAGGACGGCGACACGCCCGTCGTGATGGCGATGAATGGCTGGGACGAGGGCCATCCCGCGTGGTGGCTCAACCTCGAGGCGCACCCGGACGCCGTCATGCGCCTGAAGGGCCAGCCGGAGCGCCCGGTGCGCGCCCGCGAGGTCGAGGGTGAGGAGCGCGAGCGGCTGTGGCGGCGGTGGGCGGAGGTCGACAAGGACCTAGACGGCTACGCCGCCCCGCGTTCGGTCGCCACCCCCGTGATCGTCTTCGAACCCCGCGAACCAACCACCTGACACCCATCCGAGACCGACGACCAGGCAACGGATAGCGACCACCCGAGTCCCCGAGCGTGGCTGCGCCGGGCCCCGACCCTGTCGGACGACTAGAGCACCGAACAGCACTTCGGGGCGGCCGGCCGTGGCGCGACCCGTTCGATCCGACTCAGCCGCCCGAGCCCGGCAACACGCGGTACGCGTCGTAGATGCTGTCGATCTGCTTGATCGAGCGGATGAGCGAGTCGAGGTGGTTGGCGTCGCCCAGCTCGAAGTCGAAGCGCATCTTGGAGATGCGGTCGGAGCCGGTGACGGTGTTGCAGGCGATGATGTTCACGTGCGCGTCGGCCAGCGCCGAGCTGACGTCTCGCAGGAGACGGGAGCGGTCGAGCGCCTTGACCTCGATCGACGCGACGAACGTGCCGCTGCGGTCCTCGTCCCACTCGACCTCGATCAGCCGATCGGACTGGCCCATCGCCAGCGACACTGCGTTGGCGCAGTCGGCCCGGTGCACCGACACGCCGCGGCCACGGGTGACGAACCCCATGATCTCGTCACCGGGCACCGGCGTGCAGCAGCGCGACAGTCGCACCATGACGTCGTCGAGGCCCTCGACGTGGACGCCGGCCGTGCTCGAACCGTGCCGGCGGCGGTTGCGGCCCGGCTCCCGCACGGTGATCGACAGCTGCTCCTCACGGGTGGGGTCGAGGTCCTGCAGGTGCTTGCGTACCCGCTCGGCCACCGACTTGGCCGACACGTGGTTCTCGCCGATGGCCGCCTTCAGGGCGTCGAGGTCGGTGTAGTTGAGCGCCTCGGCCACCTCGTCGAGCGTCTTGGACTGCTGGATCTTCTGCACCGGCAGGCCCTCGCGGCGCAGCGCCTTGATCAGCTCGTCGGTACCGGTCTCGATGGCGTCCTCGCGTCGCTCACGGGAGTACCACTGGCGGATCTTGTTGGCGGCGCGGTGGGTCTTGACGAACTTCAGCCAGTCCTGCGAGGGTCCGGCGCCCTCGACCTTGGACGTGAAGATCTCGATCGAGTCGCCGGAGGTCAGCTCGGAGTCGAGCGGCACCAACCGCCCGTTGACCCGGGCGCCGATGCAGGCGTGGCCGACCTCGGTGTGGATGGCGTAGGCGAAGTCGATCGGCGTCGCCCCGACCGGCAGCGTGATGACACGCCCCTTGGGGGTGAAGACGAACACCTCGTCCTGGTCGAGGTCGACCTTCAGGTTGGCCATGAACTGGTCGGGATCGCTCGTCTCCTGCTGCCAGTCGACGATGCGGTTGAGCCAGGCCAGGTCGGCCGACGAGGTGTGGTCGTCCTTGTAGTTCCAGTGGGCGGCGACACCGAACTCGGCCCGGCCGTGCATCTCGCTCGTGCGGATCTGCACCTCGAGCGGCTTGCCCTGCGGTCCCACCACCGTCGTGTGCAACGACTGGTAGAGGTTGAACTTGGGCATGGCCACGTAGTCCTTGAAGCGGCCCTGCACCGGCTTCCACGTGGCGTGGATCGAACCGAGCGCGGCGTAGCAGTCCTTGACCGTCGGGACGACCACGCGGATGCCGACGAGGTCGAAGATCTCGTCGAACTCACGGCCCTTGACGACCATCTTCTCGTAGATGCTCCACAGGTGCTTCGGGCGGCCCGTCACCTCGGCGGTGATGTGCAGCTCGTCGAGGCGCTCGCGCACGTCCTCGAGCACCTGGGTCAGGTAGATCTCGCGCTCGGGCGAGCGGGTGGCGACCATGTGGTCGATCTCGGCGTAGCGCTTGGGGTGCAGGGCGGCGAAGGCGAGGTCCTCGAGCTGCTGCTTCATCTCCTGCATGCCGAGCCGGTGGGCCAGCGGGGCGTAGATGTCGAGCGTCTCCTGCGCGGTGCGCTCCTGCTTCCAGGCCGGCATCGCCGCGATGGTGCGCATGTTGTGCAGGCGGTCGGACAGCTTGATGATCAGGACCCGCAGGTCCTTGGCCATCGCCACCAGCATCTTGCGCATCGTGGCGGCCTGCTGGGCCTCCTTCGAGTCGAACTTGAGCCGGTCGAGCTTGGTGACGCCGTCGACGATCGCGGCCACGTCGGGACCGAACTCGGCGTCGAGGTCGGCCAGGGTGACGCCGGTGTCCTCGACCGCGTCGTGCAGCAGTGCCGCCGACACGGTGATGTCGTCGAGACCCAGCTCGGCGACGATCTTCGCCACCGACACCGGATGGGTGACGTAGGGCTCGCCCGACTTGCGGGTCTGGCCGGCGTGGGCGTCGCGGGCTCGCTCGTAGGCCCGGCTGATCATGGCGGTCGAGCTGCGGGGATGGCGCTCGTGGAACGCGTCGATGAGCGGCGCGACCTCCTGGGACGGCGGAGCGCTGTGACGTCGCCAGGGCAGCACGCGATCGACGGTGGCCACGCTCGGTGCGCTCCTTTCGTCGTCGACAGCCCGGCGCCGCGCCGGTGCCCGATCCTCCAGTGTGCCTCAGGCAGACGGCAGATCGGCGCTCCCGCGTGTGTCAGGCGCGTGTCAGGCGTAGTCGAGCAGCGATGCGGCCTCGTAGCCCTCGAGCCGGGCCCGGCCCCCGAGGAATCCGAGCTCGACCAGGAAGCCGAAGCCCACCACCTCGCCACCGAGCCGCTCGACCAGCCGCGCCGGTCGCCGACGCGGTACCCCCGGTGGCGAGCACGTCGTCCACCACGAGCATGCGATCGCCGGCGTGGATCGCGTCGCGGTGCATCTCGAGCACGTCGGTGCCGTACTCGAGCGCGTACTCCTCCCGCTCGATCTCCCAGGGCAGCTTGCCCGCCTTGCGGACGGGGACGAACCCGGCCCCCAGCCGGTAGGCCACCGGTGCCGCGAAGATGAAGCCGCGGGCCTCGATGCCGAGCACGTGGTCGATCCCCGACGACAGGAAGGCGGCGGCCAGCCCGTCGACCGCGACGGCGAACGCGGTCGGGTCGCGCAGCACCGGCGTGATGTCCTTGAAGGTGACGCCGGGCTCGGGCCAGTCCGGGATGTCTCTGATGAGCGATCGCAGCAGCTCGAAGTCGGGGATCGAGCGGCGGCTCGCGTTCAGCGCCGCTTCCCCTTCTTGCGCGGGCGCGGCGGGATGGCGGTCGAGGGTGGAGCCGCGACCTGCGTGGCGGGGCGGGCCCCGCGGTCGGAAGCAGCGCTCGACCCGACACCGACAGGGGCGTCCGAGCCCGTGCCGACGTCGACCGGTGCACGGGGGTCCACCTCGTCGTCGGTGTCGAGCTCGGCCTCGGCCAGGGTCGGGGCCGTCACGCGGCCCGACTCGACCCGCTGGCGGATCGCCCGGTTGCGAGGTTCGCGCTCCTTCAGGAACGCCAGGATCGGCGCGGCCACGAAGATCGACGAGTACGCGCCAGCGGTGAGGCCGACGAGCAGCGCGATCGAGAACTGCTCCAACGCGACCGCTCCCAGGATGCCGGCGCCGACCACGAGCATGCAGATCACCGGGAGCAGCGCGACGATCGACGTGTTGATCGAGCGCATGAACACCTGGTTCATGGAGAGGTTGGCCAGGTCGGTGTAGGTGAGGCGGCTCACGACGGCCGGACGCGCCTGGTTCTCCCTCACCTTGTCGAACACGACGATGGTGTCGTAGATCGAGTAGCCGAGGATGGTGAGGAACGCGACGACGGTCTCTGGGGTGACCTCGAACTGGAAGATCGAGTACACCCCGACGCTGATGACGACGTCGTGCACCATGGCGATGATCGCGGCGACGGCCATCTTCCACTCGAGGCGGAGGCTCAGGTACAGCAGCAGCACCAGCAGGAACACGACCAGCGCCTGTTCGGCCTTGTGGCTGATGTCCTTGCCCCACGAAGGCCCCACGGTGCTGACGTCGACCTGGCTCGTCGAGGTCTTGCCCATCTCGGCGAGGATGGTGCGCACCTGGTCGACCTTGGCCGTCGACGCCTTCGGCGCCTCGACCAGGATCGAGTCACCGATCGTCTGGATCTTGGTGCCCGATCCGACGATCACGCCGAGCTCGCTCCGGGCGTGCTCGACCGACACGCCCGGCGCCTTCACCTGCCACGAGACGCCGCCCACGAAGTCGATGCCCAGGTTGAGACCTCGGGTGGCCAGTGACAGGACGCTGACGAAGATGAGCAGGCCCGAGAACACGAGCGCCCGCTTCCACCACTTCGGGAAGTAGACGTTGGTCTGCCCGCGGTACAGGCGCGTGACGACGTTCATCGGGTCGCCCCGGCGGTGACCAGTTGCTGCGCGGCGGTCGCGGCCTCGGCCACATCGTCCGGCGTGGGAAGCCCGAAGCGATGCGGATGCTCCTGGCACATCTTCGAGCGCGTCGCGATGGCCACCGCCGGGCGCATGTAGCACCAGGACGTGATCAGGTCGAGGATCGTCGACAGGCCGAGGTAGAACGCGAACCCGCGGACGGCACCGACGGTCAGGTAGTAGAGCAGGAAGGCACCGATGATGGACGCCGAGTCGGCGGCCACGATCGTGCTCCACGCGCTGACGAACGACTTGTCGACGGACGCGCGGATGGTGCGACCGGCGCGGACGTCCTCCTTCAGGTGCTCGTAGTAGACGACGTTCGAGTCGAGCGATACGCCGATCGACACGATGATGCCGGTGATGCCGGCCAGGGTGAGGGCGAGGCCGAGGTGGGGACCGGCCCAACACAGGAACCCCCACATGATGCAGCCCTCGATGATCAGCTTCAGCATCGCCAGCACGCCGAGGATGCGGTAGAAGCCGATCATGTAGAGGCCGACGAGGATGAAGCGCGATGACGCCGGCGATGAGGCCGGCGTGCAGCGCATCCTTGCCGAGGGTGGCCGACACGATCTCGGCGGTGGCCTGCTTGAGCACCACCGGGAGGGCGCCGTACTTCAGGGCCGTGGCGATGTCGGACGCCTCGGACTGCGAGAAGTTGCCCGAGATGGTGATCTGGTCACGCTGGAACGAGGCGGCGTCGATCGTGGGGGCGGTCAGCACCTTGTTGTCGAGGACGATGGCGATCTGGCCGTGGGACGCACCAGACAGCGTCGGGCACACCTGCGAGGAGGTGCCGGCGTAGCAGATGGCGGCGATGGCGTTGAACTTGTCGATGCCGTCCTTGCCGCTCTTGAAGACGGGACGGATCTCCCACTGGCCCTGCTGGTTGAGGTCCGACGATGCGGACGACAGCGACGTGCCGGTCAGCGCGACCGGGCCGAGGTACCAGTACTGCTTGACGACGCTGGGGTGCTTGGTGTCGTACTCGGGGAGGACCACCGGCTGCGTCTTCGAGCTGGGCTTGGCCAGCTCTGATTGGGGCGTGACCCGTGATCACCGTGGTGGGACCGGTCGTGGTCGTGGTGCCCTTGACCGTCGTCGTGGTCGCGCCCTTGGCCGTCGTGGTCGTCGACTTGGCCGTCGTGGATGTGGTCGAGCTGGCCGGCGGTGAGCTGGCCGCGTGCACGAGCGTCGTGCCCGTCGTCGCCTGTCCGAGGGCCTTCTGGGTGGTCGAGCGTGGAGGCCGCCGTGGTGGTGGTCGTGCCCGCCTTGGCCGTCGTGGTGGTCGCGCCCTTGGCCGTGGTCGTGGTCGGCGCCCTTGGCCGTGGTGGTCGTGCGCACTGACCTTGCGTCCCAGCCGGGATCGGCCCACCCAGCACGGGGCGGAACTGCAGCTCGGCCGTCTGGCCGACCAGCGCCAGCGCCCGATCCTTGTCCTTCACGCCCGGGATCTCGACCAGGATGTTGTTGCCCTGGCGGGACACCTGCGCCTCGCTCACGCCCGAACGAGTTGATGCGGTTGTTGATGATGTTGATCGCTTCGTCGAGCGTGTCGGCCGACACGTTGCTTCTTGGGCCGGGCTGGAGCACGACCGAGACGCCGCCCTGCAGGTCGAGGCCGAGGAACGGGCGGTTGTTGGTGAGGATCGTGTAGCTGAGCGACAGCAGACGCGACCAGCACGATGAGGATGAGGCTCCACGGGCGCGCCTGCACGCTCTGCCGGATGCCATCGTTCAGCGCCGTCGGTCGCCGTCAGCCTCGTGCTTCGACGCCTCGCGGCTCGCCGTGGTCGTCGACCTTGGCCGCGATGGCGCGACGGGCGAGCTTGATGACCACGCCCGGCGCGACCTCGAGATGGACGTGATCGTCGTCGAGGTCGTGGATGGTGCCGTAGATGCCGGTGCCGGTCATCACCTCGTCGCCCACCGCGATCGACGCGACGAGCTCCGATGGCGGCGGAGCTCCCGCTGCCTCGGCGATGATCAGCACCGCGAACAGCAGCCCGAAGACCACGAGGATGAAGATGACGGCGCCCATGGGATCCCAGACGAGACGGTGACAGCGTGCTCGCTCCGGCCGAGGTTGGCCGAAGCGGAGTGCAGATTAGTCCAGGCCCGCCGACCGGCAAGACCGCCCTCGGCGATCGAATCGTCAGGCGGTCCAGACGGCGCCGATCTCGGCCCGGAGGGCCTCGAACCGTCCGGCGCGGATCGCCTCCCGGGCTCGGCGCATGAGCTCGCAGGCACCAGTGCAGGTTGTGGATGGTGAGCAGCCGAGACGCGGTCGGCTCCTGCACCATCAGCAGGTGGCGCAGGTAGGCCCGCGACCACCGACCGCACACCGCGCAGGCGCACTGGTCGTCGAGCGGCTCGGTCGCTGCGGGCGTGGCGCGGCGTTGCGCAGGTTGAGGCGGCCGGCGCCGGTCAGCATCGTGCCGTGGCGGCCGAGGCGGGTGGGCAGCACGCAGTCGAACATGTCGACGCCGAGGGCGACGCCCTCGACGATGCCGATCGGGTCGCCCACGCCCATGAGGTAGCGGGGCTGGTCGGCGGGCAGCACGCCGGTGACGGCCGTCGAGCGCCGGCAGCATCTCGTCGCGCGACTCGCCCACCGACAGCCCGCCGATGGCGTAGCCGTCGAAGCCGATCTCGACGGTGCGCTCCGCGCTCTCGGCCCGCAGCGCCGCGATCGACGCCGCCCTGCACGATGCCGAACTGCGCCTGGCTGCGCTGCGCCGCGTGGCGCCGCCTCGCGGCCAGGACGGCGCCGGGCCCGTGCCGGCCCAGCGTCGCGGTGCGCTCGACGGCGCGTGCGCACGACCGCCGGCGGCGGCCGGCAGGGCCGGACACACGTCGAGCACCATCTGGATGTCGGCGCCGAGCAGCGCGCTGCACCTCGACGCGCCCTCGGGCGTGAGGCGGTGGCGTGCTGCCGTCGTAGGTCGAGCGGAACGATGGCGCCGTCGTCGTCGACCTTCGGGCTCGAGCGAGAAGATCTGGTAGCCGCCCGAGTCGGTGAGCACGTGCCCGTCCCAGCCGGTGAAGCGGTGCAGGCCGCCGAGGTCGGCGACCACGTCGGCGCCGGGCCGCAGCATGAGGTGGTACGTGTTGCCGAGCATGATCTCGGCGCCGAGGCGCCTCGAGGTCGACCGACGACAGGGCCCGCACCGCGCCCCGGGTGCCGACCGGCATGAAGCACGGGCGTCGCGAACGTGCCGCGGGCGGTGTGCACCGCGCCCGGCGCGGGCCGCGCCGTCGGTCGCGTCGATCTCGAGGTGCAGCAGCGATCGACGGCGTCACGGTCGACCGTCGTCCGTGGCGCGGTCGAGCAGCATGGCGTCGCCGAACGAGAGGAAGCGGTAGCCGCTCGCCAGCGCGCTCTCGTAGAGCTCGCGCCAGCGCCGCCACCGTCGCGGCGCCCGACGAACGCGTCGATCATCACCAGCAGCGACGAGCGCGGCAGGTGGAAGTTGGTCAGCAGGCGGTCGACGACCTGGAAGGCGAAGCCGCGCTGGATGAACAGGTCGGTGCGGCCCTCGAGCTCGCCGCGTCGCGGCCGCGCTCTCGAGCGCCCGCACCGACGGTCGTGCCGATGGCGACGACCCGACCGCCGCGCCGCCGCGGCCGCGCACGGCGTCCGAGCGTCGCCGGCGGCACCCGGTAGCGCTCGGCGTGCATGTGGTGGTCCTCGACCTCGTCGACGGTGATCGGCCGGAACGTGTCGAGGCCCGACGACCAGCTCGACGGTCGCGATGCTCGACGCCCGCGACGCGGCAGCCGGTCGAGCACCGGCCGGGTGAGGTGCAGGCCGGCGGTCGGTGCCGCGGCCGATCGCCGGCCGGTCGGCGTAGACCGTCTGGTAGCGCTCGGGTCGGCGAGCGGCGGCGGTGAGGTACGGGCGGCAGCGGCATCTCGCCCGCCCGCCGGATCGCGGTCCGCGACATCGCCGGTCGACGGTCGACACCGTCGACGCAGGCGCCGGCCGTCGCCCAGGTCGTCGCCGACACCACGACACGCAGGTCGAGCCGATCCGTCGGCCACGACGCAGGCGGTGCCGGGCGGCAGCTCGCCGGCCGGGCCGCACCAGCGCCTCCCAGCATCGCGGCACCGACGATCGCGGTCGCTCCTCGAGCAGCAGCACCTCGGCCGCGCCGCCGGTCGGCTTGACGCAGACGCAGCCGGGCCGGCAGCACCCGGGTGTCGTTGACGACGAGCAGGTCGCCCGGGTCGCAGCAGCTCGGGCGAGGTCGCGCGACGCGACGGTGCTCGACGCCCGGTCCGCCGGTCGACGAGCAGGCGCGCCGCGTCGCGCGGCTCGACCGGCACCTGCGCGATGCGCGCGTCGGGGAGCTCGTAGTCGAACTCGGCCGTGTCCATCGCCCGAGCGTAGCAGCCCGGAGTGCTCAGCCCTCGAACAGGCTCGGCGGCTGCGTCGGCCGCGGCCATGGTGGCGCTCGGCGGCGCGAGCAGGCCGAGGTGCGCCCACGCGGCGGGCGTGGCGACCCGCCCGCGGGGCGTGCGCATGAGCAGGCCCTGCTGGATGAGGAACGGCTCGTAGACGTCCTCGACCGTCTCGGTCGGCTCGCCGACGCTGATGGCCAGCGTCGACAGCCCGACCGGGCCGCCGCCGAAGCGCTCGCAGATGGCCGACGAGGATGGCGCGGTCGACCTTGTCGAGCCCGAGGTCGTCGACGCCGAAGAGCGCCAGCCCGTCGCGGGCGGTGGCCTGGTCGATGGCGCCGGTGCCGCGGACCTCGGCGAAGTCGCGGACGCGGCGCAGCAGGCGGTTGGCGATGCGCGGGCGTGCCGCGGGCCCGTCGACGCGATCTCGTCGGCGCCGCCGGTCGAGGGTCACCCCGAGGATGCCGGCGGCGCGCACGACGATCGGCTCGAGATCGGCCGGCGTCGTAGTAGTCGAGCCGGGCGACGAGACCGAACCGGTCGCGCAGCGGGCCCGGTGATGAGCCCGGTGCGGGTGGTGGCGCCGACCAGGGTGAAGCGAGGCAGGTCGAGACGGATCGACCGGGCCGCGGGCCCTTGCCGAGCACGATGTCGAGCTGGAAGTCCTCCATCGCCGGGTAGAGCACCTCCTCGACGGTGCGGGACAGGCGGTGGATCTCGTCGATGAACAGCACGTCGCCCTCGGTCGAGCTTGGTGAGGATGGCGGCGAGGTCGCCGGCCCGCTCGAGCGCCGGGCCCGAGGTGATGTGCAGGCCCGACGTCCATCTCGTCGGCGACGATGGCCGGCCAGCGTCGTCTTGCCGAGACCGGGCGGTCCGGCGAACAGCAGGTGGTCGACCGCCTGGCCCCGCCGGCGGGCCGCCTCGAGGATGATGGCGAGGTGCTCCTTGAGCTCGGCCTGGCCGACGAAGTCGTCGAGGCGTCGCGGTCGCAGACCGCCCTTCGTCGCCCAGGCCCTCGGTGGCCAGGCGTTCGACCAGGCGCTCCTCGGTCTCCTCGTCCGGGCGCGACGCCGGGATCGAGCAGCTCGTCGCGCACGATCAGCCCACCGCCAGGCGCTGGAGCGCCTCTTTGAGCAGCAGCGACACGTCGTCGGCCTCGGGCAGCTCGCGCACGCACCGACGCGACCTCGTCGGGCCCGTAGCCCAGGTTGGCCAGCGCCTCGCGCACGTCGGCGCGCGCCGACGGTGCGCTCGACGCGCCGTCGACGGTGGGTCCACCGAGCCGCGTCGAGCACCGGCTGGCTCAGGCTCGACTTGAGCTCGATCAGCAGCCGCGCCGCGGTCTTCTTGCCCACGCCGGGCACCAGGCAGAGCGCGTCGATGTCGTCGTCGGCCACGACCTGGCGCAGCGCGTCGGGACCGTGCACCGACAGGATGGCGAGGGCGAGCGCGGGCCCGACGCCGTGGGCGGCCAGCAGGCTCTCGAAGCACTCGCGCTCGGTGCGGGTGCGGAACCCGTAGAGCACCTGGGTGTCGTCGCGGAGGTGGTGGTGGACGTGCACGAACACGTCGTCGCCCGGGCTGCCCAGCTCGACCAGCGTCGTGGGCGTCACGGTGACGCGGTAGCCGATGCCGCCCACCTCGATGAGCAGGTCGCCGTCGCCCCAGCGGTCGAGCAGCGCGCCGCGCAGCGAACCGATCATCGGCCCCGCCTCGGTCGCCGGGCCACCGCCCGCAGCGTCGGCTCGAAGGCCAGGTGGCAGAGCGCCAACGCCGCCGCGTCGGCCGCGTCGGGCGGCGACGGCGGCGCGGCCAGGCCGAGCAGGGTCTGCACCATGTGCTGCACCTGCGCCTTGGTGGCCGCGCCGTAGCCGGTGACCGCCTGCTTGACCTCGTTGGGCGAGTACTGCACGACCTCGCAGCCGCGGCCGGCGGCCTCGGCCATGGCCAGCCCGCTCGCCTGGCCGACCGCCATGGCGGTGCGCACGTTGACCTGGAAGAGCACGCGCTCGACGGCCATGACCTCGGGGGGGTGCTCGTCGAACAGTGCCCGCAGGTCTCGCTGCAGCTCGGCCAGCCGCTCGGGCACCGGTCGGCTGGGCGGGGTGGTGAGGACGCCGATGGCCACCGCGCGCGCCGGCGCGCCGGGGACCGATTCGAGGACCGCGTAGCCGCAGCGGGACAGACCGGGGTCGAGACCGAGGACGAACACTCGTACGAGGCTACCGACGCGGCCGATCCGGGTGGTGGATCCGCTACACCGGAAGGCCGAGGTGCCGATGAGAACCAGCGTGACCCCTGAGACCACGACGACCTCGGCCGTCCCGCCGGCCCCCGCGCCCTACGCCGCGTCGTCCACCGACCCCCGGCACCGGTCGACCCGCCCGCGCCGCTCGACTCGCCGACGGTCGACGAGATGGATCCTCGCGACCTCGTCGTCGAGATGCGCGACGTGTCGAAGGCGTTCGGCCGCGTCCCCGCCCTCTCCCACCTGACCATCCTGGCGCCGAAGGGTCGCATCACCGTGCTGCTCGGCCCGAACGGCGCCGGCAAGACCACCGCGATCCGGGTCATCACCGGTGCGCTCACCCCGGATCGGGGCTACGTGCGCACGTTCGGCTACGACCCCGACCGCTTCGGCGAGGACGTACGGCGCCGCTGCGGCGTCGTGTCGGCCAAGCCAGCGCTCTACGACCGGCTGTCGGGGTGGGACAACCTGCAGTACTCGGCCGAGCTCTACGGACTCGGCCGCAACGCGATCAAGCCCATCCGCGAAGCCGCGGCGCGCTTCGGCATCCTCGACGCGCTCGACCAGCGCGTCGGCGGCTACTCGACGGGGATGAAGACCCGGCTGGCCCTGGCCCGCTCCGTGCTGCACGACCCGGAGCTGCTGCTGTTCGACGAGCCGACCTCGGGCCTCGACCCCGAGTCGTCCCACGCCGTGCTCGAGCTCATCCGGGAGATGACGGCGGACGGCCACACCGTCGTGATGTGCACGCATCTCCTGATCGAGGCCGAGGGCCTGGCCGACCAGATCGTCGTGCTCGAGAACGGCACCGACCTCATCCACGGCACCCAGGACACGTTGACGCGGCAGTACTGGCCCGACAACCTCGTCCGCTTCGACGCCGAGGAGCCCACGCAGCTCGACATGCTCGTCGGAATGGAGGGCGTAGTGGCCGTCGAGCGGGTCGACGGCGTGAGCCAGGTGCAGCTCGACGATCTCGCACGGGTGCCCGACATCGTGGCCCGCGCTCGCCGCCGCCGGCGTGCGGCTGACCCGGGTCGATCCGCACAACCCCTCACTCGAGGATCTCTACTTCGCCATCCGGCGCGAACGACGCGGCGATGCCGCGCTCACCGGAGGCGTCTACTTCCCCGAGGTCCACCACCTGACCGATCCGAAAGCAGATCCGTCGTGAACACGCAACGCATGGGCACCGTGATGCGCACCGACCTGCGCCAGCTCTGGCAGTCGAAGGACTTCTGGATCCCGATGGGCGCGCTCGGCCTCGTCTTCTTCGTGGTCGTCCCAGCCGTGCTGCTGTCGATCATCAACAACATCGGCAACGTCGGCGCCGTCCGCCAGGTCTCGCAGGCGTTGCAGCTGCTGCCCGCAGGCCGCCCAGAAGGCGGTGCCCCAGCACGCCAGCGCCGGAACCAAGGTGTCGTACGTGCTGGCGGTGTACCTGCTGGCGCCGATCGCCGTCATCGTCCCGCTGACCATCTCCACCGCGGTCGGCTCGAGCTCGATCGTGGGCGAGCGCGAGCGGGGCACCGGCGAGTTCCTCGCCCACTCCCCCGCCGGCGTGCACGAGATCTACCTGGGCAAGCTCATCGCCAGCCTGATCCCCGGCTACCTGACCACGGTCATCGGCTTCGGCCTCTACTCGCTGATGGTCAACCTGATCGTCGGTCCCGACGCCGGCGGGTGGTTCTTCCCGACGGCGTCGTGGTGGCTGCTGATCCTGTGGGTGCTGCCGCCGTTCCTGCTCGATCGCGCTGTCGCTCGTGCTGCGGCTGTCGGCCCGGGTCAAGAGCACCGCGGCGGCCCAGCAGGCGGCCGGGCTCGTGACCTTCCCCCTGATCCTGATCGCCTACGGCCAGTCGACCGGGGCGCTGTTCGGCGGCGGAGCCGTCACGCTGTCGCTCGTGCTCGGCGGCGTCGCCTGGACCGTCGGCATCCTCCTCCTCGTGAACGGCATGCGCTCGCTCACCCGCGGCCGCCTCCTCGGCGTGGCCAGCGAGTCCTGACCCACGGTCTCTCGAATCTGGGCACGGAATCCATCGGATTCCGGGTACGCAGATGCCCAGATTCGTCAGAGCTTGCGGACCGCGGCGATGATCTCGTCGGTCGGGCGGAAGGTCAGCCCGGCCGTCGCCCGGTGGGCGTAGCGGATCGTGCCGGCGCCGTCGATGACGAAGATCGAGCGGCGGTAGTAGCCGAGTGGTCCGAGGATCGAGTAGCGGCTGCCCACGGCCTTGTCCTCGTCGGCCAGCAACGGGAACGCGAAGCCGCCGTTGTCGGCCGCGAACTTCTCGTGCTCGGCCACCGACTGGGGGCTGAGCGCCAGCACCTGCGCCCCGACGTCGGCGAACTGGGAGATGTCGTGGCTGTAGGAGGTGAGCTGCGCAGTGCAGACCGGCGAGTGGTCGGCCGGGTAGAAGACGAGCACCACCGGTTGGTCCCGGTACTCGGCCGAGCGAGTAGGCCCGGCGTCCGTCGGCGGTGCCGTCGGTGCCGTGGGCCGTGAAGTCCGGCGCCTCATCCCCCACCCCGACGGTCATCCTCGGGACACTATCGGCGCCTCCCACGACTGCCCACTCCGGGGACGAAGAGCTACGACTCTCGCGGGCATGCGGACGAGCGGGCGTGGGCGTCCGTGGGTGCGAGTCGGCGTGGCGATGGCGGCGCGTCGTCGCTGCTGGCCGGGTGCCAGATCCAGCTCGGGAGCCCGGGCAACACCTTCGGCAACGATCCGACGTGGCCGGGACCCAAGCCAACATGTGGGCGGTCGATCAACGGCCCGTTCTCGCTGGCCCAGACGGCGACCCCTACGCCGCCGAGTGCGCCGGCAGACGACCGGCCACGTGCGCCGACCCGAGCCTACGGCGGCGCGGTCGCGACGCGAACGTCAGTACAACCCGAACGGCTACGATCTGCGCCATCGACGTACCCGGACGCCGACGTCGGCGCGCTCGATCACCGTGTCGATCTACGACCCGTCCTTCGACGTCGCGATGCGTGCCGGCGACGTCGTACTACGCCGGCCCCTTCGGTACGGGTTCTCGACCTCGTACCAGCTGTTCGACGCCGACCGGCGACGTCAACAACGATCTCGACCGACCCGTCACTCGGGCATCGACACCGACGGGCGCTGCACGACCGGGCACCCGGCTCGCGGTGTTCGCGGCCGGGCACCACGTCGGTCAGAACGCCTGGTACGCCCTCTGCACCTTCACGCCCGACAAGCCGGGGATCTACCCGCTCCAGGTCAAGCACGAGCGGCGATCCCCGGCGTCGCCGACAGCGGCGACGGCACAACAGCTTCTCGATCCGGGCGTCGTCCGGCTGCCGTCCAGCCCGCCGTGTACGAGCTGAACCGCATGTCGGTCTTCGTCGGAACCGTCCGCCCAGCACGCAGCTCTACCTGACCGAACGTGCCCAAGTCCGCGCCGGCCACACCATGGTCGTCGACGTGTTCGATCCGGGCGACTGCGACGGCCGGCAACCAGTCCTCGCGATGCAGTTCGCTGGCCCCACCGTCGGGCCTGCCGGTGATCCCTCCCACCGGTGGCACGCCCGTCCCTGCCAGCTACATCGCGCGCCGAGCATCACCCTCGGTGGGCTCCGACGCCCGATGTCTCACCCACTGCGCAGCTCACCGACCAAGACGCGCCGGCGACGCCACGGCGCTCCTACAACCGGCGCTGGCTCGCGCATGATCTCGTCATCCCAACCGCTACACGTGCACGACCGACTGCTGGTGGACGTGCGCTACCGCTGGGACGTCGGCACCGACGCCCAGCGCTGTCGATCAACGACCGCACACCGTCATCGTCCGTGAGCACGACCGGCTCCTGAACCGCCCACGAGGCACCGCCTCCAGGTGAGCCGCCCTATGGTCTGCGGCATGACCGTCGTGACGACCGAACACGTCCGGCGCGCTGCCGAAGGTCGAGCTGCACTGCCACGTCGAGGGCTCGGCCCGGGCCGCGACCATCGCCGAGCTCGCCCGCGCCAACGGCGTCGAGCTCTGCCGGTCGACGATCCGGCCGAGCTGTTCGCGTTCACCGACCTCGAACCAGTTCCTCTCGGTCTACGAGATCATCTGCCGCAGCCTGGTGACCGCCGACGACTTCCGGCGCATCACCTACGAGGCGCTCGAGGACGGCGGTCGCGGCGGGCGTGCGCTACCGCGAGATGTTCTTCTCGCCCGGGTTCGTCGCTCGCGCTCGGCGTCGCCGATCGACACGGTGTGGGACGGCATCGCGCGCCGGGCTCGCCGAAGCCCAGCACGACCTCGACATCCGGTGCCGCATGATCCTCGACGTCGACAAGCCGTCGGGTCCCGGCCACGCGGCCGAGATGGTGCGAGTTCGCGGCCGCGCAGGACCGCGACCTGCTCGTCGGCGTGGGCGGCGACTCGATCGAGCGCGGCATCGACCACCGCGCCTTCGCGCCGGCGTTCGCCGAGGCCGGCCCGGCTCGGGCTGCGCCGCACGTTGCACGCGGGCGAGGACGGTCCGGCCGACAACATCCGGGTCGCGATCGACGACCTCGGGTGCGAGCGCATCGACCACGGCTTCCGCCTGCTCGACGATCCCGAGCTGACCGCGCCGCGTCGCCGACGCCGGATCCCGCTCACCGTGTGCCCGATCTCCAACGTCGTGATCGCCAACGTGGTCGACGACGTCGCCCACCATCCCTTCGCCCGCCAGCGCGAGGCTCGGCGTGCTCGTCACGGTCAACTCCGACGACCCGGGGATGATGGGCACCGACATCGCCGACGACTACGAGGCGGTCAGCGCCGCGTTCGGCTACGACCTCGAGACGATGGAGCAGCTCAGCCTCGACGGCATCGACGCCTGGTGGGCTCCCGACGACGAGAAGGCGGCGCTGCGCCACCGGTTCGCGGCCGAGTTCGACGACCTGCGCGCCCGGCACGGCCTGCCGCCCCGCTGACCTTCATTTTTCGAGGCCGATCGGTCGAATCCGACGGTCCACCTTCGACGTGGTGGTGCAGGACGCACCTGCATCTCGTGCACACCGCACCGCGAACAGCCAAGGAGCAGACCATGGGCAAGTACGTGTTGGCCTACAGGGGCGGCGGCATGGCCGCCACCGAAGCCGAGCAGGCCGCGGCGATGGAGAAGTGGATGGGCTGGTTCGGCCAGCTCGGCGCGGCCGTCGCCGATGGCGGCAACCCGTTCGGCCCGTCCACGGCGGTCGCCGCCGACGGATCGACCACCGCCGCCGGGGCCGGGCTGACCGGCTACTCGATCCTCACCGCCGACAGCCTGAGCGCGGCGGCCGACCTGGCCAAGGGGTGCCCGGTCCTCGAGTCGGGTGGTTCGGTCGAGGTCTACGAGGCCATCGACGTCATGTAGCGCGCCGCTCGCGGCGGGGTCGGGGCGTCCTGGCGTCCCGCCCCGGCCGCGTCGCGACTACGACCCAAGGCAGGACGCGATGGCCTGGGTCTCGAGGTTGAGCAGCGCCTGTCGACCGACCGCGGTCGGGTGCACGTCGCCGCCTGTGAAGTAGCTGGAATCGTAGGCACGGTCCCAGTCGACGACCCGCTCGTGCGCCCGGAGCCAGTCGTTGAGGATCGCCGCCCCGGTCGGGTTCCAGGGCACCACGTCGGAGTGCGTGTCGAGCGTGACGAACAGGACGCAGGTGCCGGCCGGGAAGTCGGCGGCCATCGTCTGGTAGTTGGCCTCGACGAGCGTCGGGTCGAACGAACCTGGACAGCGGTAGTCGGCGGCGGTGCAGGTGGCATCGTTCGTGCCCAGGTTGATCACCACCACGTCGGGCGAGAGGGCAGCATCGCTGGCGACCGCGCCCAACCACAGCGAGGCAGTCGTGCCGTACAGCGCGTCGATGCCGACCTGGTAGCTGCCGCCGAGCCGGGCGTTGATGTCGTCGGCGGACTTCACGGTGATCGAGTCGCCCTCGAACTGGACGCGGGGCGAACCCGGACCGCCACCGGTGAACGGCTGGTTCACCAGGCACGAGGGCGCGGCTGCGCCGAGCACGACGAACATCGCCACTACGCCGGCCACCGTGCTCAGCGTCCGTCTCATCGTCTACAACTCGATCCCGGCCATGACCTCGTCGGGGATGTCGAAGTTGGCGTAGACGTCCTGCACGTCGTCGTCCTCCTCGAGCGCGTCGACGACCCGTAGCACCGACTTGGCCGCCTCGGGGTTGTCGAGCAGCACCGTCGAGGTCGGGAGCATGGTGGCGTCGGCCGAATCGACCGTGATGCCGGCATCGGTCAGCGCCGCCTCGACGGCCGCCACGTCGCCCGGCGCACAGGTGATCCGCCAGGTGTCACCCTCGCTCACGATGTCTTCGACACCGGCGTCGAGGGCCGCCACCATGATGTCGTCCTCGTCGACCGACGCCGGAACCATGACGACGCCTTTGCGCTCGAACTGCCAGGCCACCGACCCGGGCTCGGCGATCGATCCGCCGTTTCGCTTGAGGGCGGTGCGGATCTCCGAACCGCTGCGGTTCCGGTTGTCGGTGAGCACCTCGATCAGCACGGCGACACCGTGCGGGGCATACCCCTCGTAGGTGATCTGCTCGTAGACGACACCCTCGAGGTCGCCGGTGCCCCGCTTGATGGCCTTCTCGATCGTGTCCAGCGGCACCGAGCTGCTGCGCGCCTTCTGGTACATGGTGCGCAGCGTCGGGTTCATGTCGAGGTCACCGCCGCCCTGGCGGGCCGCCACCTCGACCTGGCGGATCAGCTTGGCGAAGAGCTTCCCCCGCGCCGCGTCGGCCGCGCCCTTCTTGTGCTTGATCGTCGCCCACTTGGAATGACCCGACATGGTTGTGCCTCTCTCCTGATGTAGCCCGGTCAGCCTGCTCGACGCGAGGTGCCGGCGTCGAACGTGGCCAGGAACAGCTCGTGCAGACGGGTGTCCCCTGACAGCTCCGGATGGAACGCCGACACCACCACCTGGTCCTGGCGGCAGCACACCGCCCGGCCGTCGACCGTGGCCAGCACCTCCACGTCCGGCCCGACCCGGTCGACCACCGGGGCCCGGATGAAGACCGCGTGCAACGTGGAGTCGAGCCCGCGGACCTCGAGGTCTTCCTCGAACGAGTCGACCTGGCGTCCGAAGGCGTTGCGACGCACACCGATGTCGATGGCGGCGAAGCTGCGCTGGTCGGGACGGCCGTCGAGGACGTCCGCCGCCAGCAGGATCATCCCGGCGCAGGTGCCGAAGGCGGGCATGCCCGCGTCGAGGCGCCGCTGCAGGGGATCGACGAGGGCGTTCGCTTCGAGCAGCTTCGAGATCGCGGTGGACTCGCCGCCCGGGACGACGAGCGCGTCGACCGCGTCGAGGTCAGCGGGGACCCGCACCTCCACGGTGGCCACGCCGAGGCGGGCCAGCATGTCGCGGTGCGGTTCGACCGCGCCCTGCAGTGACAGCACGCCGACGCGCACCTGGGGGCTCACCTGGCTTTGCGGACGGGCCGGACGAGGGCACGGTGGCCTACCAGCCGCGGTCGGCGAGCTTGGTGTCGAGCGAGTCGATCTCGAGGCCCGGCATGGCCTCACCGAGGCCCCGGCTGACCTTGGCCACGATCTCGGGATCGCGGAAGTTGGTCGTGGCCTCGACGATGGCCTTGGCACGCGTCGCGGGATCGGAGCTCTTGAAGATGCCCGAGCCGACGAAGACCGCCTCGGCCCCGAGCTGCATCACGAGCGAGGCATCGGCAGGGGTGGCGATGCCGCCGGCGCAGAACATGGGGACGGGCAGGCGACCGATCTCGGCCACCTCCTGGACCAACGGGAGCGGGGCCTGCAACCGCTTGGCCCAGTCGAACAGCTCGGCCGAGTCGGCGGTGCCGAGCTTGCGGATGTCGCCGAGGATCGAACGCAGGTGGCGGACCGCCTCGACGATGTTGCCCGTGCCCGCCTCGCCCTTGGAGCGGATCATGCAGGCGCCCTCGGAGATGCGGCGCAGGGCTTCGCCCAGGTTGGTGGCCCCGCACACGAACGGCACGGTGAAGGCCCACTTGTCGATGTGGTGCGCCTCGTCGGCCGGGGTCAGCACCTCGCTCTCGTCGACGTAGTCGACACCGAGCGACTGGAGGATCTGGGCCTCCGCGAAGTGACCGATGCGCGCCTTGGCCATGACCGGGATGCTGACCGCCGCCTTGATGCCCTCGATCATCTCGGGGTCGCTCATGCGGGCCACGCCGCCGTCGCGCCGGATGTCGGCGGGCACCCGCTCGAGCGCCATCACCGCCACGGCCCCCGCGTCCTCGGCGATCTTGGCCTCGTCGGCGCGGACGACGTCCATGATGACGCCGCCCTTCAGCATCTCGGCCAAGCCCCGCTTGACCAGCTGCGTCCCGGTCTGGCGCGGGTCGGAATCCTTGGTGTCGGCCATGCCGCCAGTGTAGAGGGAGAGGCTTTGCCCTCTGGTCGGTAAATCTCCCGGCAGGCGCGGAATCAGCTGCGGGTGGCCAGCCAGCTCCGGGCGGTGCCCAGGTTCATCGGGGCCACCACCGCGCCGACCTGGGGCAGGGCGACCCAGGTGCGACCCGGCGGAAGGGCGAAGGGCTGGCCGGTCGTGGTGGTGAACCGGAAGGAGCTCGTGTGGGTGGGCCGCGACCAGTTGATGTCGACCTCGTGGCCATGGGTGAAGACTTCGCCCGTGCCCGACCCGACCGAGATCGCCTGGGGCGAGTGGGGGTCGGCAACCGAGACGCCGTAGTGCAGGAACAGGACGACGACGTTGGGCGGCGCCACCTGCACGCCGCTCGAGTCGAGCGTCGCGCTGTGGGCCATGTCGTGCAGCTGGTCGATCTGGTAGCGGGCCCAGCCCTTGCGCTTGGCGTCCCACACGTACTGCGCGGCGACGCCGTCGCCGAAGTTGATGGTCACCCCCAGGGAGGAGTGTGCGGTCGGAGGCAGGGCTTTGCCCATCGGCGCGAACGGCAGGATGGCCTGGGGTGGCGAGGTCGAGCCACCGCCGAACATCGACAGCAGCATCGGCAGGTTGGTGTACAGGTTGTGCGGTGCCTCGCGATGCGGGTCACGCCAGTACTCGGGCGGGTTGGCGCCACGGCTCGCGTCGACGAGCAGGCCCGCGCTCGCTGCCGCATGGACCTGACCGGTGACCGTCGGGTTGGCGCCCGACCAGGCCAGCAGCGGGCGGCCCAGTCCCGCCAGGAGATCGATGTCGCTGCTGCGGGCCGAGCGCACGGGCCCGACCGTCGTCGGCAGCGTCGAGCCGAACACGAGGGCGTAGCGGGTGATCCCCTCGACCAGCAGCTCGAAGACGATGTCGGCCTGGTTGATCGCCGTCTGCGGCCGGGCCCAGGGACTGTTGTCCATCTTGACCACCACCGCGGGGTGGCGCAGCTGCGCCGCCGACCGG
The DNA here is from genome assembly GCA_963776435.1 of uncultured Microthrixaceae bacterium. Classification (GTDB taxonomy): domain Bacteria; phylum Actinomycetota; class Acidimicrobiia; order Acidimicrobiales; family Acidimicrobilacustridaceae; genus UBA4742. The sequence continues at coordinate 645,938 of CAVZMK010000006.1, read as the reverse complement.
GTCGGCAGGCCCGTCAGGGGGTAGGGCGGCCCGTGCGGCACCGTGGTCGTGGGCGCCGGCCGGGTGGTCGTCGTGCTCGTGGAGGGGAGCGTCTTCGAGGCGGCCTTGGAGCAGGCGGCGGCCAACAGGGCCACCACCAGTACGAGCGCGGGGCCACGGAGGCGTCGGGAAGAGGACACTGGCGGAAAATCCTATGAAGTCGGGGCGGCCACGAGGTGGATGGCCGCGGAGGGGAGCCCGGCCGGGGGGCCGAGCGAGTCACGGCCGCTGCGGCGGGGCAGGAACACGATGACGATGCCGACGAGCACGATCATCGCCAGGATGGCGAGCACGACGGCGGCGATGACCGTACCGGTGATCAGGGATCTGCGGGGGTCGCGCGCCGCGCTCACATCTCTCGCAGCGCGGCGATGCGCTCGTCGATGGGTGGGTGCGTGTCGAAGAGGTGGGACCACTTGTGCTTGCGGGCGTCGTCGCCCTCGTAGTGGTCCATCGGCTCCTCGATCCAGAGGTGGGCGGTGGCCCGACCGTTCTCGCGCACGACGGTCTGGTCGTCGCGCAGCTTCTCGAGCGCGGAGATGAGCCCCGGTGGGTAGCGCGTCATCTCGACGGCGGACACGTCGGCCAGGGCCTCGCGTTTCCGGCTCACCGCGAACTGCATGAGGGTCGCCATCAGCGGCGCCAGCAGGATCACCACGAGCGCCAGGATCATGACGATGGCGTTGCCGTCGTTGCCGCCCTGGTTGTTGTTGTTGCGGCGGCCACCCATCATCCCGCCGAACACGAACCAGCGGAGGCCGAAGTCGCTCAACGCGGCGATGACCCCGACGAGGCACACGGCGATCGAAGACACGAGGATGTCGTAGTTCTTCACGTGGCTCAGCTCGTGGGCCAGCACGCCTTCGAGCTCGACCCGGTTCATCTTCCCGAGCAGGCCCGACGTGACGGCGAGCGAGGCGTGCTTCGGATCACGCCCGGTGGCGAAGGCGTTCGGGGCCGGGTCGTCGACCACGTAGAGCTTCGGCTGGGGCAGCCCGCTGGCGATGCACAGGCCCTCGACCAGGTTGTACAGGCGGGCGTAGGTCTGGGGGTCGGCCGGGACCGCGTGGGTCATGGCCAGCGCCACCTTGTCGGAGTTCCAGTACGAGATGAACGAGAGGATCCCCGAGAAGAGCAGCGCGAACACGAGCGCGTAGACGAACCCGTACGAGCCGAGGTGGAACACGATGCTGAAGGCCTCGGCCACGATCACGACCATCCCCATGAAGGCGAGGATGAGCAGCGCGGAACGACGCTTGTTCTGCTTGACCTGGTCGTACAGGGCCGGACCCTCCGGGGCTGGATCGAGCGGAGCGAGATGCGGGACGGGCTGGTGGGGCCAGCCGGTCGGCTAGAAGGAGACCTTGACGGGACCGCGTGACTCGTCGTCGGCCTCGAAGTACTCCCGCTTCTCGAAGTGGAAGGCTCCGGCGATGATGTTGGACGGGATCGACTGGATCTTGGTGTTGTAGCTGCGCACGACGTCGTTGTAGAACTGCCGCGCGTACGACACCTTGTCCTCGGTCGAGGTGAGCTCTTCCTGCAGTTCGAGGAAGTTCTGGTTGGCCTTGAGGTCGGGATAGGCCTCGGCGACGGCGAACAACGACTTGAGGGCGCCGGTCAGGACGTTGTCGGCCTGCGCGGCGGCAGCCGGCCCCTGGCCCTGGGCCGAGATGGCGTTGGCCCTGGCCTGCGTGACGCCCTCGAAGGTGTCCTTCTCGTGGGCGGCGTAGCCCTTGACGGTCTCGACGAGGTTGGGGATGAGGTCGAAGCGACGCTTGAGCTGCACGTCGATCTGCGCCCAGGCGGCGTCGATCTTGTTGCGGAGCCGGACGAGGCCGTTGTAGGCGCCGACGAAGAAGAGGACCGCCAGCACCACGATCACGACCAGCGCGATGAGGAAGATGATCATGGGGTCCATCCTAGGACCCGGTCAGGCGATTCTCCTGTACAGCTCCAGGTAGCGCTCGGCGAGGCGTTCCATGGACAGCTCCCGAGCCCGTCGCTCGCCAGCCGCCGCATACCGGGCCGCCTCGGACGGATCGGCCAGCAGCCTCCGGAGGGCGTCGGCCAGCTGATCGGGGGCTCCCGGCGGGACGAGCAGGGCGTCGCGGCCCGCCTCGGCCACGTTGGCGTAGCCAGGCAGGTCGCTGGCCACGACCGGCGTCTCGGCCGCCATGGCCTCGAGCAGCACCACCCCGAACGACTCGCCTCGCAGCGACGGCGCGCAGAACACGTCGGCACCCCGCATGCGGGCCGCCTTCTCCTCGTCGCTGATGCGGCCGAGCCACTCGATGCGGGCATCGCCGGCGACGCGCTGGCGCAGCTGGTCGGTCTCGGGTCCGTCGCCCGCGATCCAGAGGCGGACGTGGGCGGGCAGCTCGCCCATGGCCTCGAGCAGCACGGCCAGTCCCTTGCGCGGCTCGTGGCGGCCGATGAACAGGATGGTCGGGCCCTCGGTCGGCCACGGTGTCGCCTTGGAGAAGGTCTCGACCTCGACGCCGTTGAACACGACCGTGTACTCACCGCCGAGGGCCTGGCGGGCCATGCTCTTCGCGTCCTCGCTCACCGCGCAGCGCAGGTCGAGCTTGGTCGACAGCCACTTCACGCCCGGCGAGAACCACGTGTAGGCCTTGCTGCTGCCGGCGGCATGGAACGTGCCGATGAGCGGCGCGGTCTTGAAGAACATGGCCGTCTGGGTCGGGCCGGGGCAGAGCGGCTCGTGCAGGTGCACCACGTCGAAGGCCTCGTCGCGCAGCGCCCGGATCGTCCGCAGCTGCGCCGAGAGGTCGGGCGCGATCGGCGCCACCGAGCCGTTGGCCGCCGTGGGCACGCTGTTGCCGAGCGGCGTCACTCCCGCATCGGGCGGCGGGCCGTCGCACGGACCGAGGACGCGCACGTCGTGGCCGGCGGTCCGCAGCGACCGAGCCAGCCCCAGGATCTGGCCCTGGACCCCGCCCGGCAGCGACAAGCTGTAGGGACTGATGATCCCGATGCGCACCGCCCCACGGTAGTCCGGGCTCAACGGCTCCAGTCGAGGTCGCGGACCGGGCCGGTCAGGGTGGCGACGTCGACGGCGTGCCCGTCCGCCGAGGACACGAGCGACAGGGTGTTGCCGTGCACGACGGCCAGCCACGAGCCGGACCAGGCCATGGCCGTGATCGGGTCGGCCGAGGTCCAGAGCAGGTGCGGCACCGGATCCGGGGGCGTCAGGCCCGGGGCGACGAGGGAGAGCTCGCGCCCCGTGGCGGTGGCCCACTGTCCGCCGTAGGGCCCCTCGGCCAGCACGTCGCCGGCCGGCGCGCTGCCACAGCAGAACGGGGGGACCTTGCCGGCCGAGACGACCAGGCGGCCGGAAGCCTCGGCGAAGTTCCGGGCGTTGGCACTGTCGGCGAGGAGTTGGATCGGGGCGAGGGGCGTGCCCCCGCTTCCGCCACCCCCCAGGTCCTGCCCCTGGCTGGTGAAGTCACCGGTGCGGACCTCCCATTCGATGGCCTCCGGGCTGGCGCAGCGCCACGGGTCCTCGGTGGTGTCCGGTGAGGCAGAGTTGGGCGCCAGGGCCGGACAGCTGTGCTGCACCGGTCCGGCGGTGTGGCGGAACAGCACCATGCCCTCGGGACCGATGCTGAAGTCGGCCTGGTAGCCGTCCATGGCGCAGTAGCCGGCCGGCGCGTCGGCCTTCATGGTGAACGGCAGCCGCACCACCTGTATCGCCTGGCCCGGTCCGGTCAACCGGTCGATCGCGACCTCCTGGCTCTCGAGCCGGCTGGCGTAGATCGAGTCGTCCTGGCCCCACCGGGCCCAGAGATAGCCCGTGCCCCAGTCGGCGACCGCACCGTCGTGGATCACCGACAGCTCGCCGCTGGCGCTGAGCACGAGCAGATCGGCGGCGGCCGACGGCCAGCCGCGGAGGGTCGATCCGCCTGCGATCGGAACGCCATCGTCCCCCGACTGCGGCGCAAGCGTGGGGAAGCAGCGGGCCAGCGCCGCATCGACGGGCGCGGTCGGCGTAGGACTCGTCACCACCTTCAGACCGGACGACGTCGTGTCCGACGACCTCCACATCGCCACGCCGGCGACGAGTGCGACCACGGTGACGATCGCGGCGGCGACCTGGGCCGTGCGGACGTTGCGGTGGCGGCGCCGGACCGCCGTGCGGCCGGGTCCGACCGGCGGCTGGGTCGCGGCCATGTCACGCAGCGACTGCTCGAGCTCATCAACGTGCATCGGGGAGCACCTCCTGGTCGTCGTGATCGTCGAGGTCCGCCAGGTCGACACGAAGGCGGGCATGGGCCGCGTGCAGGGTGGATTTCACCGTGCCCACCGAGATGTCCAGCGCCTCCGCGATCTCGTCGAGGCGGAGGCCGACGAGGTGGCGCAGCACGATCGCGGCGCGTTGGCGGGGAGGCAGGCTCGCGATCGTGTCGGTCACCCACGCGGCCGAGACCACCGCCGGCTCAGGGCCTGGCGAGTCGGGCGCGTGGTCAGGCGACGGCTGCGACGCCTCCCGCTCGAGGGCGCGCCGCCCGTGGCGCAGGGCGACGACGTACACCCAGGTTCCCGGGCGGTCCATGACCGCGACATGGCGCCACTTGCGCAGTGCCTTCTCGAACCCGGTCTGTGCCGCGTCCTCGGCCGCGCTGCGATCGCCGAACACGATCGTCAGCGAACGCACCACCGGCTCGTACTGCTCGTCGAAGAACACCTCGAACCCGTCCACGCACCTCATAGAGTCGCGCCGGACCGGAAAGGTTCAGTCGTCACCCAGCTCGACGCGCAGCTCGGCGGCCCGGGCGTCGATCTCGACGTGCAGAGAGCGCTTGGCGTCGTCGTCCAGCCAGGTGGCGTCGACGCCGTCGTGGGCGATCGCCACCATCTCGTCGAAGCTCCAGTGGTACGCATCGCAGACGGCGGCGTACTCGCGTCCGAGGTCGAGGTCGGTGAGCGTGGGATCGTCGGTGTTGAGCGTGGCCAGCAGGCCCGCGTCACGCATGGCCGCGAACGGGTGCTCGGCCAGCGTCGCGACGCGGTTCGCGATCACGATGTTCGAGGTCGGGCAGACCGTGAGCGGCACACCGTCACCCGCGAAGCGCGACACCAGCGCATCGTCGGCCATGATCGAGAGGCCGTGGTCGATCCGCTCCGCACCGAGTACGTCGACGCAGGCGGCGATGGCGTCAGGACCGGTGTCCTCGCCCTGGTGGGCGGTGAGACGCAGTCCGGCTCGGCGGGCGGCCTCGTAGGCCGGTGCGAACGAGCGGGGGTCGACACCCAGCTCGGTCGAGTCCATGCCGATGCCGACGATGCGATCCGCACCCGGCGCGTGCGAGCGCCGGAGCTCGATCACCCCTTCGACCAGCTCGAGCCCGGCGTCGGGTCCGTAGGCGCGGTCGATGTCGGCGACGAGCATGCAGCGCGCGCCGGTCTCCGCCTCGGCCGCGACGATTCCGTCGGACAGGCCGGCCACGATGTCGGACAACGAGCTGCCGGCAGCGAGATGCCGGGCGGGGGTGAAGAAGGTCTCGGCGTAGACCCGCCCGTGCGCGGCCGCATCGACGACGCTCTCGTGGGCCAGCCGGGCCCAGTCGTCGCGGCTCCGGAGGCAGCTCTGCACGAGCCAGAACACGGACAGGAACTCGTCGAGCGAGCTGTACCGGTACAGCTCGACCAGATCCTCGGTCGGGAGCGCGACGCCGTTTGCTCGGGCCAGGTCGAGCACCGTGGCTGGTCGCATCGTGCCCTCGATGTGGCAGTGCAGCTCGACCTTCGGCAGCCGGTCGAGCGCCTGCGCCATCGCCGGGTCGGTCACGTCGACTCGCCCGGACGGGGGTGAGGATGACCGATGGCCGCGAGCGCGTCGTAGTCGCTCGGCCAGTTCGGCGACTGCAGGTGCCACTGCTCGGGCGCCCGGCGGATCAGGCCCTCGAGCGCGTAGGCCAGGTCCTGGGTCAGGCGCGCCACGTCGGCCCGCAGCCGGCCGCGCCGCTCGAGCGGCAGTGGTGGACCGATCACGGCGTGGTGCCCGCGGCCCTCGAAGTAGACCGCGGTCGGCAGCAGCGGCGCGCCGGTCCGCAGGGCCAGCGTGACCGGCCCGCCCGGCAGCGTCGTGCGCTCGCCGAAGAATTCGACCGTCGACACCGTCACCGGCGATGTCGCGGTCGGACAAGAGGCAGGCGACGTGGCCGTGCTTGATGGCGGTGATCACCTCGGTACCGGCGTGCGGACCGAGGGGCACGACATGCATGCCCAGCTCGCGGCGGAACTCGACGAAGAAGTCGAACAGCTCCTGGGGCTCGACCGCCTCGACCACCGCGGTCACCTCCACTCCCAGCACCTGCGTGAGCCAGAAGGCGGCCCACTCCCATCCGCCGAGGTGGGGCAACGCCAGGATGGGGCCGATTCCCGAGGCGATCGCCCGGTCGATGTGGTCGTAGCCCTCGACCGCGAAGCCGGCATCGATCTGGGCCGGCGACAGCTTGGGCAGACGGAACGAGTCGACCCAGTAGCGCATGTAGGAACCGAAGGTGCGGTGCACGGCCCGGCGCAGGGCCGGACCGGTGAGCTCGGGACCGGCGGCCCGGTGGAGGTTCCGCTCGGTCAGCAGTCGCCGCTCGGCCGACAGCTCGACGGCGAGGTAGCCGCACATGGCCGCACCGACCTCCGCCACCGGGCGGGGCATCGTGCGCACGAAGGCCGAGCCGGCGCGATAGGTGGCCGAGACCCGCTCGAAGCGGCGGGGACGGACCCGCGTGCCGGGGGCGACCGCGGGAGTAGTGGCGCTCAGGGCGTGCGGCGGTTGCCCGGCCGGCGCTGCCAGACACCGGGGCTCGTACGACCGGTGCGCGTGGCCCGGGCCGCCCGCCGGCGGGCGAGGCGCTTCGGCGACACCTTCGGCCGCTCGACGCTGGCCTGGCGCCACACCTTCACGAAGCGCTGCACCGCGGTGACGAGCGTCAGCACGAGCATGATCCACAGCACGGCGACGAGCAGCGAGTCGAACAGCAGGCCGAACCCGAGCAGGATGATCCGCTCGGCTCGCTCCATGATCCCGCCCTTGGCCTCGAAGCCGAGCGCCTCGGCCTTGGCCCGCTGGTACGAGATGATCAGCGACGCGGCCAGCACCGCCATCGGGAGCAGCGACAGGTGGCCCGGATGGGTGCTGGCCAGGTACCAGGCGACGCCTCCGAGCAGCAGGGAGTCGGAGACGCGGTCGGAGACCGAGTCGAAGAAGGCGCCGCGCGGCGACGCGGTGCCGGAGGCTTTGGCGACGGCGCCGTCGAGCGCGTCGGGCAGGCCGGTCAGGATGAGCAGCAGCAGCCCCACCCGCAGCTGACCCATGGCGATGGCCACGGCGGCACCGGCGGCCATCACGACGCCGAGGGCGGTGAGGTGGTCGGCGGTGATGCCGGTCTTGCGCAGGTTGGTGCCGATCGGGCGCAAGCCCTTCTCGATGTTCGCCTTGAAGCGACCGTCGAGCATCGAGACTCCAGTGGTGGGCGGCTGGTGCGGCGGCGCCGACGAGGTCGGTGCCACGGGTACGAGAACCCATCCAGGGTAGCGCGACCACCCCCCGATCCCCCGACACCCGTCCCCACCCCGGTCTGTCCCGGTTCGCCCGTCACGAAAGGGCGCGACCGACCTACGCTCGGCGCACACGAGCGTGTCGAGCACCGGGGGGTGAGGCCTCGTGAAGCAGGTCCCGACCGACAAGATCCGCAACGTCGTGCTGGTGGGGCACGGCGGAGCCGGCAAGACCACGTTGGCCGAGGCGCTCCTCTACGAGGCGGGGGCGATCAACCGCATCGGGCGGGTCGAGGACGGCACGACCGTGTGCGACGCCGACCCCGAGGAGCAGCGCCGGCACCAGTCGCTCAGCTTGGCCGTCGCCCCGTTCGAGTGGAAGGGCCACAAGATCAACCTGATCGACACGCCCGGCTACGCCGACTTCGAGGGCGAGGCGCTCGCCGGCATGCGGGTCGCCGATCTGGCCGTCTTCGTGGTCAGCGCGGTCGACGGGGTCGAGGTGCAGACCGTCAAGCTGTGGAAGGCGGCCGCTGACCTCGGCCTGCCCCGCATGGTGTTCATCAACAAGCTCGACCGCGAACGCGCGTCGTTCGACCGCACGCTCGACGCGGTGCGCACGGCGTTCGGCGCCGGCGTCGCGCCGCTCGAGTTGCCGATCGGCGAAGAAGCCGACTTCCGCGGCGTGGCCGACCTCCTCACCGACACCGCGTTCACCTACGACCCCGCCACGGCGGGTCCGGCCGAGCACAGCTCCGGCCCCATCCCCGACGAGATGGAGGCGCAGGAGCACCAGGTGCACGACGCGTTGGTCGAGGGGATCGTCGTGGCCGACGACGATCTGCTCGAGCGGTTCCTCGACGGCGAGGTGCCGTCGCTCGAGCAGCTCGAGCACACGCTCGCCCACGGCGTCGACATCGCGGCCGTCTTCCCGGTGACGTGCGGGTCGGCCACCGCCCGCGTCGCCATCGACCGCCTGGCCGACTTCATCTGCGAGATCGGCCCGTCACCCCTCGACCGACCGCCGATCGAGGTCGAGGCCGGCGGCACCGCGGTCGAGATCACCCCCAACCCCGACGGGCAGTCACTCGCGTTCGTGTTCAAGACGATCGCCGACCGCCACGTCGGGCAGATCTCCGTGCTGAAGGTGCTCTCGGGCACGATCAAGACCGACGAGCACCTCGTCAACCCGCGCAGCGGCACCGACGAGCGGCTGCACGGGCTGTTCGCCATCCGCGGGCGCGAGCACCTCGACCTCTCCTCCGCCGTGGCCGGCGACATCGTCGCGGTGGCGAAGCTGTCGGGCACGGCCACGGGCGACACGCTGGCGCCGAAGGGCACGCCGGTGCGCGTGCCGGGCCTTCCCCGGCCCGAACCGGTGCTGGCCGTGGCGGTCGTCGCCCACACGGCGGCCGACGAGGACAAGTTGGCCAACGCGCTGCACCGGCTCGTCGAGGAGGACCCCGCCCTGGTGGTCGAGCGCGACGACGAGACCCATCAGACGATCCTGCGGGGCATGGGCGAGACCCATCTGCAGATCACGCTGGAGAAGCTCGAGCGCAAGTTCGGGGTGACGGTCGACCAGGAAGAGGTCAAGGTGCCGTACCGCGAGACGGTCACGTCGACCGCCGACGCCGAGGGCAAGTACAAGAAGCAGAGCGGGGGGCACGGTCAGTTCGGTGTGGCCAACGTCCGCATCGAGCCCCTCGACCGCGGCGCCGGATTCGAGTTCGTCGACAAGATCGTCGGTGGCGCCATCCCTCGCCAGTTCATCGGGGCGGTCGAGAAGGGTATCGAGGACGCGATGGTCGAAGGCGGCGTGTTCGGGTTCCCGGTGGTCGACGTGCGCGTCTACTGCGTCGACGGCAAGTACCACCCGGTCGACTCCTCCGAGATGAGCTTCAAGATGGCGGGCCGGCTCGGCTTCCGCGAGGCGCTGGCCCAGGCCGACCCTGTGATCCTCGAACCGGTCTCACTGCTCGAGGTCACGGTCCCGACCGAGTTGCAGGGCGACGTCATGGGAGACCTCAACTCGCGGCGCGCCCGGGTCCAGGGCACCGAGGCGGGCGACGTCGGCGAGCAGATCATCGTCGCCCTCGTGCCGACGGCCGAGCTGCGGCGCTACGCCGTCGACCTGCGGTCGCGGACGAGTGGGCGGGGTCGGTTCACGAGCCGTCACGACCACTACGACGTGCTGCCGGCCCATCTCGTCGACAGCGTCGCGGCGGGCGGCACCACGCGCGCCGGCGCGCCCGGCGTGAGTCGCGCCCGCCGATGAGCCCGCTCGACCTGTCGCGCCTGTCGGCCGGCGATGCCGAGGTTGCCCTGCGCTCCTTCGGCCGCCGCTACCGCGCCGAGCTCCACCCACTGGGCGACGACGACCAGATCGACGAGATCGCCGACGCGGGTCGGGCCCGACGGCGAGTCGGCGCTCGACGTGGTCAGCGACGTGACCCGGACGCTCGGTCTCCTCGGATCCGAGATCCACCGCACGCTGACCCTCGACGAGCCCGTGCTCCATCCCGCGGTCGCGGACCCGGCGGCTCGTCATTGGGAGGTGCCGGCGCCCGAGTCGGTCGACGAAGCGCTCACCCTGCTCGACCACGAGCTCGACGCGCTCCTCGACACGATGGGCGAGGCCGGCAACACCGACGACTGGATCCGGACGGGCACGGTGGCCGGTGGCGGGACCCGCAGCGCGCTCGACCTGCTCAAGGAGGCGGTCCGGGTGGGGTCCGACGGGGTCGATCGGGTGCGGGTGGTGCTGGCCTCGGCTCGCGGCTGAGCGGTCGGAAGGGTTCTCTTCGGGACGAGACGCGGGTAGGGTGCCGGGCGAGGCGGCGTTGCTTGTGGAGCGAGGAGGCATCGGGTCCGGTCACCTACTCCACTGACCGGGCCCGATCGCGCCCGGTCACCGGTCACCGGACCGGGTCGATCAGTCGACCGGAGCGAGCGCGGCCAACACGGCGTCGAGCAGCTCGAGCAGCTCCTCGATCTCCGCTTCGGAGACGACCAGTGGCGGCGCGACGAGCACGACGGTGGTCCGACCGACGCCGGCCGGGTAGACGAGTAGACCGTGCCGCTTGGCTTCGGCCACGACCGCCGCCGACCCGTCCGGTCCCCGCAGCGGTTGCCGCGTGTCACGGTCGGCGACCAGTTCGATCCCCCACAGCAGTCCGCGACCGCGGACCTCGCCCACGATCTCGTGGCGCGCCGCAAGTGCGTCGAGACCCGCGCCGAGCTGCGCGCCGCGCGCGACCACGTTGGCGGGAACGCCCCGGTCGATCGCGGCGCGGACCACTTCGAGTCCCGCGCGAGCAGAGAGCGGGTTGAACCCGTGCGTGTGGCCGTGCGCGAACACTCCCGAGCCGTGCCGGATCGCGTCGGCCACCCGGTCCGACACGAGCACGCCGGCGAGCGGCGCGTAGCCCGCGGCGAGCCCCTTGCCCAGCGCGACGAGGTCCGGGACGACTCCCTCGTCGGCGCTGGCGAGGAAACCACCCGTGCGCCATGCACCGGTCATGACCTCGTCAGCGATCAGCAGGATCCCGTCGTCCGCACATCGCTCGGAGAGCCGCTTCAGGTAGCCGCGGGGCGGGACGACCGCGCCACCGGCGGCACCGACGACCGGCTCGACGACCACCGCGGCGATCCGGCCGGCGTGGGTGGCGACGAGGTCGTCGAGCGCGTCGGCGCAGGCGAGGTCGCAGTCGGGATGGGTCAGACCGAGCGGGCACCGGTAGCAGTTGGACTCGGGCAGCAGCACCGTCTCGTCGAGCACCGCCTCCCACGCGGCGCGCCTCGGGGGGTGGTCGGAGATGGCCAGTGCGCCCAGCGTGCTGCCGTGGTAGCTCGTGCCCCGCGAGACGATCAGCGTGCGCTCGGGGTGGCCGACCTCCACCCAGTACTGCCGAGCCAGCTTGGCCGCGGCCTCGACCGCCTCCGATCCGCTGCTCACGAGGAACAGCCGGTCGAGACCCGGCGGCGTCAGCGACGTCACCAGAGCGGCCAGCTCCTCGGCCGGCGCGTTGGTGAACTGCGAGCGGTAGGCGAACGCGACCGTCCCGGCCTGGTCCGCCAGCGCCGCCGCGATCTCCGGGTCGCCGTGGCCGAGGTTGGCGGTGACGGCACCGGAGCACCCGTCGAAGTAGCGCGTGCCGTCCTGGTCCCACAGGTACACGCCGCGACCGTGCGAGACCGTGGGGAGCACCTCGCCGGCGACGTTGGTGAAGAGCTTGGAGCTCACGTCACGATCACGCGAGGGAGCCGGCGGCGTCGAACCACCGCTGCAGGTCGGCGTCGGTGTCGGGGCGGCTGACCTCGGCGTCGAACGGGTAGACCCGCCACCACTCCGGACCGACGTCGGGAGCGGCGTCGTGGGCGAGTCGAGCACCGCTCGGGAGCTCCACCCCCGCACGGATGAGCAGCCAACGCATGCCGGATGCGGCCGCAACGATCTGATCGTCGTCGGTCCGGACCGCAACAAGCGCAGGACAATCCTCGGTCCTCAGCGGGACGACGCGCAGGCCGCCGGTGGACGCCGCGTGGTGGAACAGCACCTCGCCCAGGTCGCTGTGGGCACTCGATGGGTCCACTGCGTCGAGCACGCCCTGGTTCCCGGGGCGCTGCCGGAAGCGGGCGATCAACGACTCGTCCCGCTGGAACCCGGGCATCTCGGGCTACTGCGTCCAGGCCGCGTTCGCCTCGGCGAAGGTCTTGGCGACGAGGTCGTTGTCGTACGGCTGCTCGTCGAGCTCAGGTGGTACCCACTGGCTGCGGGGCTGGTTGACGAAGTCGCCGCCGTACACGTGGATGGCACCGGTGAGGCGGGCATCGGGGTTCGCGACGGAGTGGATGGTCTCGGCTCCGAGCAGCGCCACGTCGCTCGTCTCGATGCGACGCCCGTTGGACGGCACGAGGCCGCGGGTGCCCTCGGCCGGCCGGCGGAAGAACTCGTTGTCCTCGCGACCGGTGTAGACGGCGATCGCCGCCCACATGCGATGGTCGTGCGGGAAGAGCTGCATGCCGGGTGCCCAGACCACGTCGATGATCGTCAGTTCGGGTGTGTGGTGCAGCGAGGGTGATGCCGCCCTGCTCCGGCCGGAAGTGGTCGGCCACCTCCTCGGGGCGGGCCACCGCCCGCTCGAGGGTCTCGCCGATCGCCTGGTGGGTCCGCGACTCGTCCAGGCAGGCCCGGCAGTCGGCGATCAACTGGTCGAGATCGAACACGACCCGAGTATCGCGCCGCCGCCCCGGTCAGGTGCCTCCCACTCCGATGGCCTGTCCCCCTCCCGCGGAGATCAGCGTCCAGTCGGTCGAAGACCCGATCTGTTCGGGGCTGCTCTTGTCGTTGATCGAGCCGTCAGCCAGCTCGTCGTCGGCGTTGGCCCCCCAGCCCCACAGGCCACCGTCGCTGCGGATGGCCAGGCTGTAGGCCGCGCCCGCCGCCACCGTCTTCCAGGTGCTGGATCCGATCTGCTCGGGCACGGACGAGTCGCGGTTGCTGCCGTCGCCCAGCTGGCCGTTGCTGTTCGAGCCCCAGGCCCACAGCGTCCCATCGGTCCGGATGGCCAGCGTGTGGTAGTCGCCGGCGCTCACGCTCTGCCAGTTGGTGGCCGTCCCCACCTGGGTCGGGACGTCGCGCTGCGTCGTCGTGCCGTCGCCGAGCTGCCCGTAGGTGTTGTCGCCCCAGGCCCACAACGTCCCGTCGCTGCGGATGCCGACGGAGTGGAAGTACCCGGCGGACACGGCGACCCAGTTGGTGGCCGTACCGACCTGGACCGGTCGGGTGCGGTTGGTCGTCGTGCCATCGCCCAGCTGACCCTGGAAGTTGTACCCCCACGACCACAGCGTGCCGTCGCTGCGGATGGCGAGCGTGTGGTAGGCGTTGCTCGACACCGCCTTCCAGGTCGAGGGATAGCCGATCTGCTCCGGGGTCGGGCTCATCGTGGTGGTGGCGCCGTCCCCGAGCTGGCCGTAGCCGTTGGTGCCCCAGGCCCACAAGCGTGCCGTTCGAGCGGATCGCGAACGTGGCCGCCCAGCCCGCGGCGACGCTCTGCCAGTAGGTGCCGCCGAGGATGCGCTCGGGGGTGCTCTCGTTCGTGCTCGTTCCGTCCCCGAGCTCGCCACCCGAGTTGTCGCCCCATGCCCACAGTGAGCCGTCGGTGTGCACGACCACGGTGTGGTTGAGCCCGGCCGCGACGGAGCGCCAGTTGTGGGCCGGGCCGATCAGCTCAGGCGTGAGCTGCAGGTTGTTGGCGTTGCCCGTGGTGCCGTCGCCCACCTCGCCGTAGCCGTTGTAGCCCCAGGCCCAGAGCGTGGCGTCGGTGCCGGTCGCCATGACGTGGCCTCCGCCGAACGCGACCGACTTCCAGGCCGTCCCCGTTCCGACCTCCTCGGGGGCGTTGCGGTCGACGCCGGAGCCGTCGCCCAGGTTGCTGTCGAAGTTGCTCCCCCAGACCCACAGGCTGCCGTCGTTGCGAATGGCCGCGTTGGTCTGTCCGCCGGCCGCCGCGGCCTTCCAGTCGCCCGTGTACCCGATCTGCTCGGGCCAGTGCCGCTGGCCGCCGGTCGTCGCGTCGCCGATCTGACCGTAGGTGTTGTCACCCCAGGACCAGAGGCTGCCATCGCCGCGGACGGCGACGGTGTTGCCGGCACCTGCGCTGACCGAGGTCCAGTTCGTCGCCGCACCGATCTGCTCGGGCGCGTCGACTTCGGATGTGGTGCCGTCGCCCAGCTCGCCCTGCAGGTTGTACCCCCAGGCCCAAAGGGTGCCATCGCTGCGCAGGCCGAACATGTGCTCGTTGCCCACCGAGATGCTCTTCCAGTTCGTGTCGGTCCCGACTTGGACGGGACTCAGCTTGTTGCCGCCGTGGGTCCCGATGCCCAGCTCGCCGGTTATGTTGCTGCCCCAGGTCCACAGGGTGCCGTCGCTGCGGATGGCGGCGCCGTTGTAGTAGCCCCCGGCCACGCTGACCCAGTTGGTGGCGGTGCCCACCTGCTTCGGGTTGTCCGCCAGGCCACCCAGGCCGGTGCCGTCCTCGCCCTCGTTGCTGTAGCCCCAGCCCCACAGCGTGCCGTCGCTGCGGATGGCGTTCGTGGCCCGGCCGGCCGCCACTGCCTTCCAGGTCAACGTGCCGACCTGCACTGGTGTCGGCTTCTGGCCGCAGCAGCCGATTCCCAGCTGGTCGCTGCTGTTGTCACCCCAGCCCCACAGCGTGCCGTCGTTGCGGAGCGCCATGGTGTGCGTGTAGCCGGGCGCGACGACCGTCCAGTCGGCGTCGACGGTGTAGGGGTGCGGGCGGTCGTTGATCGAGCCGTCGCCCACCTGGCCCGCCGAGTTGGCTCCCCAACTGAGGAGCAGGAGCGGTCCGTTGCAGCCGGTGAGCAGGACGAACGACAGCACCGCCGTCACGAACAGGACGGTGGATCGGCGCGAGCGACGCGAGGTGACCATGACTCCCCCTTGGCCGGCCCCAGCGTCCCGGAGTTGGCCCGATTGGATCGTGGACGAGGAGAGTTGTCAACCGGCTACGCAGCGCGGTCCCTGGGCCGCACGACCCATGGATCAGGCCCGGAACGGGACCTACTGTTCGTGCGTCGAAAGGTGTAGGAGCATGGCGATCGACGCTGCAGCGGGTCCCGATGTGACGCTGGGCGGTGGCCTACGGCCCGAGGAGCGCGAGCAGGTGCTGGCCGCGGCCACCGACCTGTTCGCCCGCGAGGGGCCCCCGAGGTCGACCTTGCGATGGGTCGCGCTCGTCTCCGACGTCCCGGTCGAGCTGGTGTCGAGCGAGTGGCCGACCATCGAGGCGATCCTCGTCGACGTGCTCGAGCGCCTGTCGCGCCAGATGACCGGACTCGAGGGCGATGTACGTCCTCCGGCCGAGCTGCTCGGGAAAGGCGAGGCGGTCGACCTCTATCAGCGGATCGTGGCGCGGAGCCTGCTCGACGGGCTCAACCCGGCGGCGTTGCTCGGGGACTTCCCCCACGGCGACCAGTGGGCCACGATCCTCCAGGAGCAGGTCGGCCTCGACGAGCAGACCGCCCGGCACCGGCTGTGCCAGATCGTCGCCCTCGCGTGGGGCTGGCGCCTCTTCGGTCCGCACCTCCAGATCGCATGCGGTCTCCCCGATGCGACGGACGAGGAGTTCACCGCCGAGATCCACAAGCTCGTCGCGACGATCGTCAACCTGCCCCCGCCCGCCTCGGTCGATCTGACCTAGTCGTACTGCGACCAGTCCTCGGGGTTGTCCTCGACGAACCACTCGAGCACCCGTCCGTCGACGCCGTCGACGAGCACGAGTCCCCGCTGCAGCGGCGGGTCCTCGGCCGAGTACAGCAGGATGCGCCACGTCGGTCGGCTGAGCAGTCCGCGCCATCCCATCTGCGCCGAGGCGTGTCCGACGGGAAAGCCGACCTGCTTGACCGACTCGACCAGGGCGTCGCGCTCGTCGACCTTGAGGTCCCAGCCGGTGACGATGGAGTAGGTGCCGAACAACGCCAGTCCGATGGCGGCGGCCAGGAAGCCGTCGTTCACGATGATCTGGGGACCGCTCCGATGGGTGATCCAGAGGACCAGGCAGACGACGGCGAGGACGAGGTAGATGATCCCGGGGACGCGGCGGCGGCTGTTGTTGGGGAACAGATAGGGCCCGACGTAGCCGGAGGCGTCGAGGTCCTCGGGCAGGGCGTCGCGGACGTCCTCGGGCGACAGCGGCTCGGTGTGGGGGACGTCCGCGTCGTCGGTCATGGGGGTTCGACGGTACCCACCCCGAAACCGGGCATCAAAACCCGTCGAGATGACGGGCACAGATGCCCAGTTTCCTCAGGAAGTCGGCCAGGCGGTGCGGAGCTTGGACCAGCTGGTGCCCAGGGGTTCCGGCATCACGCGGGTCTCGGCCACGGCGGTCATGAAGTTGGTGTCGCCCGACCAGCGGGGCATGGCGTGCACATGGAGGTGCTCGGGCACGCCCGCGCCGGCCGCCCGGCCCAGGTTGAGCCCGACGTTGATGCCGTCGCAGGCGTAGGCGGTGCGGATCGCCGCCACCGCGGCGCGCACCTCGCGCCACAGCGCATCGTGGGTCGCATCGTCGAGTTGGTCGAGCTCGGCCACGGCCAGATTGGGCATCACCAGGACGTGCCCGTTCGTGTAGGGGTAGGCGTTCAGCAGGGTCGAGCAGCGCTCGCCGCGGTGCACGACAAAGCCCTCGTCGTCGGGCAGCATCAGGATGCGCTCGAACAGCGTCCCCTCCCCCGGCGGCGGCCCCTGCGGCTCGGACGGCGCGCCGTCACCCGAGGTGACCTGCTCGATGTAGGGGCTGCGCCAGCCGGCCCAGAGGTGATCGAGCCTCTCCGTCATCGGGAGTGGGTCATCCGACCTGGAGGTGGCCGACGACGTCGGCGGCCAGGCGGTCGACGAACGCGTCGACGGGCACGCCGCGCTCGGGCGCGTCGCTGCCGCGCGCGTTGACGCCGACCGTCGAGTGCTCGACGTCGTCGTCGCCGACGACCAGCACGTAGGGGAGCTTCTCGAGCGGCCGGCCCGGATGCGCTTGCCGACCGAGTCGCTCGCCGTCGACGAGGTCGGCGCGGAAGCCCTCGGCCCGGAGCCGGTCGACGATGCGCCGGGCGTAGGTGTCGTGGTCGTCGCTGACCGGCAGCACCCGCACCTGCACCGGTGCCAGCCACGGGGGGAACGCGCCGGCGTAGTGCTCGACCAGCACGCCGAAGAACCGCTCGATCGAGCCGAACAGCGCGCGGTGGATCATGATCGGCACGTGCCGTTCGTTGTCGGCGCCGACGTACTCGATGCCGAAGCGCTGGGGTGTCTGGAAGTCGAGCTGGATGGTCGACATCTGCCAGGTGCGACCGATGGCGTCGCGGGTCTGCACCGAGATCTTGGGGCCGTAGAAGGCGCCACCGCCCTCGTCGAGCACGAGCTCGAGGTCCATCGACTCGGCCACGCTGCGCAACGTCTCCGTGGCCTCCTCCCACTCGGCGTCGGTCCCCACCGCCTTGCCCTCGGGCCTGGTCGACAGCTCGAGGTAGAAGTCGTCGAGCCCGTAGTCGCGGAGCAGGTCGAGCACGAAGTGCAGCGTGCGACTCGAGCTCGGAGCTCATCTGCTCCTTGGTGCAGAAGATGTGGGCGTCGTCCTGGGTCATGCCGCGCACGCGCGTCAGCCCGTGCACGACGCCCGACTTCTCGTAGCGGTACACCGTGCCGAACTCGAAGAACCGCAGCGGCAGGTCGCGGTAGCTGCGCTGCTGGCTGCGGTAGATGAGGATGTGGAACGGGCAGTTCATCGGCTTGAGGTAGTACTCGGTGCCGCCGTCGAGCTCCATGGGCGGGAACATGCCCTCGGCGAACCAGTCGAGGTGGCCGGACGTCTCGAACAGCTTCGACTTGGTGATGTGGGGCGAGTACACGAACTCGTAGCCGGCCTGCTCGTGGCGCTGGCGGCAGTAGTCCTCCATCAGCCGCCGGACGAGGCCGCCCTTCGGGTGGAACACGGCCAGGCCCGAGCCGATCTCGTCGGGGAACGAGAACAGGTCGAGCTCGGCGCCGAGCTTGCGGTGGTCGCGCTTCTCGGCCTCCTCCAGGTGCTCGAGGTGGGCGGCGAGGTCCTTCTTCGTCGCCCAGGCCGTGCCGTAGATGCGCTGGAGCATCGGGTTCTTCTCGTCGCCGCGCCAGTAGGCGCCGGCGACCCGCATGAGCTTGAAGTGGCCGAGTCGGCCCGTGTGCGGGCACGTGCGGGCCACGGCACAGGTCGATGAAGCGCGGCGGGTTGGCGTAGGTGCGGACCAGTCCCGTCTCGGTGGCCGACATCGGGTCGTCGGCCTGGCCCTCGATGATCTCGACCTTGAACGGGTGGTCGTGGAACAGCTCGAGCGCCTCGGCCTCGGGGATCTCGTCGCGGACGAAGGGCTGGCGCTCGGCGATGATCTCGCGCATGCGGGCGTCGATGCGCTCGAGGTCGTCGGCGGTGAACGTCTCGCCGCCCGGGCAGCTCGAAGTCGTAGTAGAAGCCGTCGTCGATGGGCGGGCCGATGGCGAAGGTGGCCCCGGGGAACAGGTCGAGCACGGCCTGGGCCAGCACGTGGGCCGTCGAGTGGCGGAGCGTGTAGAGCCCGCGGTCGCTCTCCTCGACGATGATGGCCACGTCGTCGCCGTCGGCCAGCGCCCAGTCGAGATCGCGCTCGACCCCGTTGACGCTGGCGATCACCGCGGCCTTGGCCAGGCCCCGACCGATCGACGCCGCCAGATCGCCCGCAGTGGAGCCGGCGGCCAGGGGGCGCTCGGATCCGTCGGGCAGCGTGATGGTGATCTGGTCGGGCATGGCACCGAGCCTAACGAGTGCTCAGACTGCGGCCGCCACGGGAATCTGGGCGGTCTCGGCCGGCAGCGTCTCGGCCTGCTTCGTCGGCGTACGTGTCGACGTACTCCTGGCCCGACAGCTCGCGGATCTCGTACATCAGCTCGTCGGTGATCTGGCGCAGCACGAGCCGGTTGCGCGGCTGGTCGGCGTAGCGGGCGGTCGAGATCGGGCGTCCCGAGCCGGACGCGCATGACCTTGAACGGCTTGGGGAGCGCCGCGTCGGGGCGCTGCACCTCGAGCGTGCCCTGCAACGCCGACCGGGATGATCGGGCAGCCGGTGCGCAGGCGAGCCGGGCCGACGCCGGTGTGGCCCTTGTGGAGCTTGCCGTCGCGCGACCGGGTGCCCTCGGGGTAGATGCCGAACAGCTCGCCCGTCGCCGAGCACGCGGGCGGCGGCGTTCGAGCGCCCGCTTGGCTGCCGAACCGCCGCCGCGGTCGATCGGGATCATGCCCGAGGGCCGGGAAGATGTACTTCGTCTTCCAGTCGTCCATGTACTCGGCCTTGCCCACGTAGGTGATGCGGCGGGGCAGCGACGTGGCCAGCACGAAGTGGTCGAGGACCGACATGTGGTTCGGGGCGAGGATGGCGCCGCCCGTCGGCGGGCACGTGCTCGAGGCCCTCGACCTCGATGCGCCACAGGAACGAGAACAGCGGGTCGAGCACGGTGCGGGCCGACGGCGTAGAGCTGTCCGACCTCGCTGTCCCATGAGGTGTGAACGCTACCCTCGCGATTGCACCTCGTCGAGGACGACGCCGAGCAGCGCGCTGGCCGTCGACCGCACGGCCTCGCCCCGCGTCGGCGGCCGCGTCGATGGCGGCGACCGCCCCCGGCGTGTCGAGGTCGTCGTCGAGCGCGGCCCGGACCTCGTCGAGCGCGCCGACGTGCCAGCCGACCGCACCGGTCGACCGGCGCCGCCAGCCACCGTTCGAGCCGATCCGCCGCCCGCGGCATCAGCGCGTCGTCCCACTCCCACGGGTCGCGGTAGTGGTGCTCGACGATGGCCAGGCGGATCGCCCGTGGCATCCCACGTCTTCAGCAGGTCGCTGACGAACACGAGGTTGCCGAGCGACTTCGACATCTTCTCGCCGTCCATGCGGACCATGGCCTGGTGCATCCAGTGGCGCACGAAGGTCTCGCCGGTGGCCGCCTCGGACTGCGCCGCCTCGCACTCGTGGTGCGGGAAGATCAGGTCGGCGCCGCCGCCGTGCAGGTCGATCGTGGTGTCGAGCTCGCGCAGGGCCAGCGCCGAGCACTCGATGTGCCAACCGGGTCGGCCCGGGCCCCACAGCGACTCCCACGACGGCTCGTCGGGAGCGACGGCTGCCAGAGCACGAAGTCGAGCGGATCGCGCTTGTTCGGGTCGTCGACGTTGCCGCCGCGCTCGCGCGGCGAGCTCGAGCATCTCGTCGCGGTCGTAGGTGGCTGATCTGGCCGAACCGCTCGAACTTGCGGACGTCGAAGTACACCGAGCCGCCGCTCTGGTAGGCGTAGCCCTGGTCGAGCACCATGCCGATGAAGCCGCGGATGTCGGCGATGGCCGAGGTGGCCCGCGGCTCGCTCCAGCACTCGATGACGTTGAGCGCGCGCATGTCGCCGTCGAAGCGGGCCATCTCGGCCGCGGCGAGGTCGAGGTAGTGCACGCCGAGCTCGCGGGCCTTGCGCAGCAGGATCGTCGTCGACGTCGGTGATGTTGCGCACGCAGCGGGTCTCGTGGCCGAGGTCGCGCAGGCGCCGCTGCAGCACGTCGTAGGTGACGTAGGCGGCCGCGTGGCCGAGGTGGGTCGCGTCGTACGGCGTGATGCCGCACGTGTACATCGTGCACGATCGGACCGGGCTCGAACGGCACGATCTCGCGGCGAGCCGTGTCGTAGAGGCGCATCACGGCCGCAGGCTAACGGGGCGACCGGCGGAGTCGGTGGTCCGGTCAGTCCTCGTCGATGCCGGTGAACTTCACCGCGACCCGGGTCTTGTACCGCACGTTGAGCTGCAGCAGCACCGCGGCGAACGCCTCGATCGGCGCGGCGTTGGACAGCTCGCCGGCGTCGAGCGGGCGCATGTTGGGGATCTTGCGCACGATCTCGCAGGTCGTCTCGGTCGCCGCACGGTGGTCGGAGCAGATCAGGACGTCGCTCTCGACGGGCTCGGACGAGATCGCCGAGCTCCTTGGCCGGCACGTGGTGGAAGCCGGCCGCGACCTTGCGATCGCGGCACGCGCGGCCTGCACGCTGGCCGCCACCGAGCCGCGCGGCGGGACGAGCGGCTGGAACTCGTTGCCGACCTTGGCCAGCGCGTTGGCCATCGAGATGACGACCTTGCCCTGGAGCTGGCGCGACACCGCCTGCGCGGTCGCCGCGGCCGCGTCCCACGGCGTGGCGATGACGACGAGGTCGGCCGCCGGCCGCGCCCGTCGTTGTCGCCGGCCTCGATGACGAGGTCCAGCCCGTCCCAACGCTCGAGGAGCGTGTCACGGACCTCCATGGCCCGGTACTTCGACCGCGAGCCGATGACCACGTCGAACCCGACCGACGCCAGACGGGCGGCGAGCCCGCTGCCGGCCGGGCCGGTGGCTCCCAACACTCCGATCTGCATCCGACGATCGTAGTTCGCGGCGTGCACGAGGCCTCAAGTCGATCTCGGCGGCCAGTAACGTCCTGCTCTGGCACACGGTCGGAGGGTTCATGGGTCTGCTCGACGGCAAGCACATCGTCATCACCGGTGTCCTGACCGACGCGTCGATCGCGTTCGCCGTGGCCCGGCTGGCGCAGGCCGAGGGCGCGGAGATCGTCCTCACCGGCGCGGGCCGGGGGCTGTCGCTCACCGCAGCGCACCGCCCGCAAGCTCGACACCGAGGCCGAGGTGCTCGAGTTCGACGTGACCGACCCCGAGCAGGTCGACGGCGCTGCGCGACGAGCTGCTCGTCGCGGTGGGACCGGGTCGACGGCGCGCTGCACGCCATCGGCTTCGCCCCCGAGATCGTGCCTCGGTGGCACCTTCCTCGACGCGCAGTGGGACGACGTGTCGGTCGCCGTGAACATCTCGGCGTACTCGTTCAAGGCGCTGGCCGACGTCGGTCGCGCCGCTGATGACCGCCGGCGGATCGATCGTCGGGCTCGACTTCGACGCCACCGTCGCCTGGCCGGCGTACGACTGGATGGGCGTGGCCAAGGCGGCGTTCGAGTCGACGTCGCGCTACCTCGCCCGCTACCTCGGGCCGCAAGGCATCCGGGTCAACCTCGTCGCCGCCGGTCCGATCAAGACCCTGGCGGCCAAGTCGATCCCCGGCTTCACCGCGTTCGAGGAGCGTGTGGGATCCGCGGTCCCCGCTCGGCTGGGACGTGTCCGACCCGTTCCCGGTGGCCCAGGCGTGCGTCGCGCTGCTGTCGGACTGGTTCCCCGCGACCACCGGCGAGATCGTCCACGTCGACGGCGGCTTCCACGCGACCGGCGCGTGAGCGGCGTGGCCCTTCAGGCGCGAACCTGTCAGACGAGCGACTCGACAGAGGTCGCTGGACGCGACAGGTTGCACCCGGGTCAGCGATCCTCGGGCAACAGGTAGTCGGGGTTGGCCACCCGTACCTTGGCCAGGACGTCGTCCACACCGCTGGGCGGACCTCGTCGAGCCGGTCGTCCACCGCGCCTGAGCGAATCGCCGCGGCGAGCTCGGCGTCGTCGGACACGCCCAGCGTCGGCCAGTCGCTGCGCGTGCGCGGCCAGTGCGGCACCGGCGTCGTCGCCCAGCTCGCGCTCGACCGTGGCCAGCACCCGGGCGGCGACGCGGGCGTGGAACTGGACGCGGCCCTCGGTGGCGGCCATGACGTCGCCCTCGAGGAACTCGCGGACCGCCTCGACCAGCTGGGCCGCGCGTCGGCGCGTCGTGCAGCGACGCGGCGGCGGTGACCGTCGGCTCCGCCGGCGACGGGTCGCTCCGCCGCGGGCCGCCATCAGGCACAGCAGGTCGTACTCGTTCTCGCACACGCGGCGACCGATGGCGGCCAGCTCGACCGAGCGGCTGGCCCCGGACAGGTGGCTCGACGCCTGCAGGATGCAGATGACCCCCCAACGCAGGGTGCCGAGCCCCTCCCACCAACGCACGACGTCGGGATCCACCTCGACGCCGGCCGCCGCGGCGTACGCCGCGTACAGCTCGTCGTAGTCGCCGACGCCCGCCACCGGCGCGGCCGAGCCGAACCGCCACGCCCGCACGCACAGCCAACCGAGGTCCTCCATCGGATCGCCGAGGTGGGCCAGCTCCCAGTCGAGCACCGCGGCGCAGGCCGTCGGGGCCGACCATGAGGTTGCCGAGGCGGAAGTCGCCGTGCACGACCGCGCGGCTCGACCGGCGGTGGTCGGTGCTCGTCGAGCCAGCGCAGTCCGAGCTCGAAGGCGGGATGGGGTTCACCGAGCGCGTCGATCAGGCTGCGCAACTGACCGACGGGGTCGGCGGCGCGGAGGTGCGGCGCGACGTCGGTCGCGGATCTGGTGGATCGCCGCCATCGCCGCGCGCGACTGCCCGACCAGCACGGGTCGGGCCGACGCGAACTCGTCGTCGCGAAGGATGCGCCGGGCGATCGTCTCGCCCTCGACCCGACGCATGACGAGGAACGGCGATCCGACGACCGCCGGGTCGTCCGACGCCGCGACCACCTGGGCGACCGGCACGCCAGCGTCGGCTGCAGCCGCCAGCAGTCGCGATTCGCTCTCCATGCTGAAGGTCGCGCTCGAACGGGCCGGCGCGCACCCGCTGCAGGATCAGCGCCTCGGTGCTGCCGTCGAGCGCGTCGAACAGGTCGAGCTCCCACGTCTCGCGGACGCTGCCGCCGGAGAGACGACGCAGATCGCGGACCTCGACGGTGTCACGCTCGAGGCGCGCGGCCAGGAAATCCCCGAGCCTGTCGGCGAGGTCGTCGTCGCGTGCCGTGCCCACGGCGCGGGACGCTACCGGTCGCGACGGCCTGGCCGCCGGACGGCGATATCGGCAGCGGGCGCACCGTGGAGCACAGGTACGTTCACGTCATGGCTTCTCGGCTCGTCGCGCTCTGCTTCGATGCGAACGATCCGCTCCGGTTGGCCCGCTTCTGGGCCGACGCGCTGCGCTGGGACGTCGGCGACGAGAGCGGTGACGGGATCGCCCTCGTGCCCACGGATGGCACCCGGTTCCTCGTCGTGTTCCTACGCGTCCCCGAGCCGAAGGTGGGCAAGAACCGCTACCACCTGGATCTGACCACGACGTCATTCGACGACCAGCGAGAGACGGCCGCGAGGTTGATCGAGCTGGGCGGCCGCCATGTCGACTTCGGCCGGAACCCCGACGACGAGCACATCGTGCTGGCCGACCCCGAGGGCAACGAGCTCTGCCTCATCGAACCGACCAATCGGTTCCTCGCCGACTGCGGGCGCTTCGGATCGATCACCTGCGACGGCACGCCGGAGGTCGGGTACTTCTGGAGCGAGGTGCTCGGATGGCCGTTGGTGTGGGACCAGGACGAGGAGACCGCCATCCGTGCCCCGGACGGCACCGGTCCCATGATCACGTGGGGTCCGACGTTGGCCCCGAAGGTCGGGAAGAACCGGCTGCACCTCGACATCGCGCCGCTCGAGCCGGGCGGTCAGGCCGCGGAGGTCGATCGGCTGGTCGGGCTCGGAGCGCGGCGCGTCGACATCGGTCAGGGCGACGTCGACTGGGTGGTCATGGCCGATCCCGACGACAACGAGTTCTGCGTGCTGAACCCCGGCTAGGGCGGGTCGGAGCGCATACGTGCTTCGTTGAGGCGCCGGGCGTGCCGTCCCAATCCCGGGGTTCTGGGGTAGCTGGTGCTACATGGGAATTCGGGTGGCGTGTCCCGATACGGGTCCAGGGCGTTCCAGCGGGTGATGGGGCTGGTTTGTTCGGAGTTCGCGGAGTGCTGCTACGGGGTCCGGATCCGCGAATCGGTCGAGGTCGTGATAGTTGGGGGGTTGGCCGGTGGGGTCATCTACCCACCAGGAGGCTTCGAGGGCGATGCCGTTCGGGTCGGTGAAGTAGATGGAGCGGACCGACCCGTGGTCGACGATCTCGGTGACCTCCCAGTCGGCATCGGTGAGGCGTTCCCTGAGCGCGCCCAGTGCGTCCTCGTCCGGGAGGTTCAGGGCGAGGTGGTCGAACTGGGCGGCCCGGGGGTCGGGCACGCCTGCCTGCTTGACGAACGGCTCGGCGTTGGAGTCCGCGTACTCGAAGAACGCCACGGTGCAATGCGGACCGAACTCGAAGAAGTAGTGGCGGAATTGGGGATTGCCGATGGTGCTGACCAGTCGGGCTTGGAGGGTTCCGTCGTAGAAGCGCACGGTGGCGTCCATATCGGTGGTGACGAGCGCGAGGTGATTGATGCCCTGCCAGGTCGGGCCGGTGGTGTCTGTGGTGTCGGTGGTTGGGTGCCCGTTTGCGGTCATTGCTCGCTCCCTTGGTGAGTGAGTCGGTCGGGTCGGACTCGTCGGGCGTCGTGGATGGGCGGCATCGAGCTCGCGCCTAGAGCGGCCTGCTGGAGCTTGGCGGTGAGTCTGAGCAGGGTGCGCTGCTCTGCGGGCGTGAGTGCGCCGGAGATCACCGCGCGCTCGCGTGCATGGAGCGACGGCAGCAGGGCGTCGATGATGTGCTGCGCCTCCAGCGTGATCTCGATGAGCAGCTTGCGGCGGTCATCGGGGTGCGGAGTTCGTTGGATCAGTCCTCGCCTCTCGAGCGTGTCGAGTAGCGAGGTCATCGTTCCGGTGGTGGTCAGGAGCCTCTCGGCGATCACCGACGGCTCGAGTGGCTCGCCGGCACCCTCGACCACGGCGAGAATCTGACGGGCGTTCGGTGACAGGCCGTACTCGGCGCGAGTCTGGCGGTTGTGCAGCTCCATCAGCAGGTCCGCGGCTCGCCAGAAGTTGGCGTAGCACTCGGTGGCCAGCGCGCTGGCGTCGGGATACTCGATCTCGAAGTCGTCCCCGACGCGGATCAGCGGCTCGGGCGCGCTCGAGGAGCGGCCGGAACCGCTCCCAGAGGCGTGGGTCGAGGGCTTGGTGGTCATGCCGCCAGGTCAGGGATGCGCCGGGTGAGCTCGTCGAAGTCGTCACCGATCGCGGTGTGGACGAGCTGCACCGCGCCCGTGAACGCATCGGGGGGCATCACCATTTGCCAGATGCGGGTCATGTTCTCGCGGTCGTCGTCGCCCAACAGGGGGTACATCCACATCACCAGCTCTGGGAAGCGGTCCTGCGGAACGGTCCCGGCCATGACCCCGACTGCCTGGCCCTGATCGGGCACCGACACGCGCTCCTGGATGAGGCGGTACAGGTGCGTGTCCTCCTTGTACAGATGGAGATCGAGATGGAACTTGAAAGCCGCAGTGGCTCGCGCCGTCTCGATCGCGTCGTGAACCGAGACGGCGTTGCTCAACGACTCGAAGGCGGCATCGAGGCCGCGGTGGTCCTTCTCGTACGCCTCGGCCACGCTGGGAGCGACGCTCCTCAAGGGTGGTGAAGATCGCGATCTCTTCGCCATGGGCATGCCACTCGAGCACCTCGTTGAAGAACCGGAATCGTTCGACGGTTGCCTCGAGCCCCGGCTTGCCTCGGGCGGCACCGAGCGCCGCTGCGTCGATCTGGGCCATGTCGGCTCGGAACGCGTTGTGGATAGCGACTACTGCATCGATGGGACCAGCCATAATTCCCCCTTGAAGTAATGTAACTTGATATCAAGTTACATTAACCCAAGCCAAGTGTCAATGGCCGGCCGCGGCCACCCGTGGGAGCTACTGACCGAACCAGACCTGGTCGCGAGCCAGGTAGCGGCCCCAGGCCGGCTCGCCGACGAACGCGCCGTCGCGGGCGACGACCCGGCCGCGCGACAGCACCAGCTCGGGCCAGCCGCGGGCGACCATGCCCTCGTAGGGCGAGTGGTCGGTGCGCATGTGCAGGCCGGCGGCGTCGAGCGACTGCGTCCGCTCGGGGTCCCAGACGACCACGTCGGCGTCGGCGCCCACCCGCAGCGATCCCTTGCGGGGCCACAGGCCGAACGTGCGCGCCGGCGCCTCGGCGCAGAGCCGCACCCAGTCGGCCACGGTGATGCGACCGTCGCGCACGCCCTCCCACACCAGCGCCAGGCGGGTCTCGATGCCCGGCAGCCCACCGGGGATCTCCCGGAAGTCGGCCCAGCCGTCCGGGCGGCCGGCCGTGCCGGTGTGGCGGTCGTGCATCCACCAGGGGCAGTGGTCGGTGGCCACGGTGTGCACCCAACCCGACCCGAGGCCGTGCCACAGCTCCTCGCGGTGCCACGGCATCGCGAAGCGGTGGCGTGCACACGAAGTTCTCGCCGTCGGCGTCGGTGAGGCGACTCGACGTCGAGGTGCAGGTACTGCGGGCAGGTCTCGGCCATGATCGACACGCCGCGCTCCTGCGCGACGCGGATGGCGGCCAGTGCCGGCGCCGAGCTGACGTGCACGATGTAGATCGGCGCCTCGACCTGCTCGGCCAGCTGGGCGGCCCGCGCCGTCGCCTCCCCCTCGACCTCGGCCGGGCGGGTCAGACGCGTGCTCGACGACTCCGGTGTGTCCCGCGGCCAAGGCCGCCCGCTGGCGCGTCGTGATGGCGGCGCCGTTCTCCGCGTGCACGGTGACGAGTCCGCCGTGGCGGCCGGTGGCCCGCAACACGTCGACGATCACGTCGTCGTCGACCTGGAGCGTGTCCGGATAGGCCATGTAGAGCTTGAACGACGTGATCCCCTGCTCGACGCAGTCGGCCACCTCGGCCTCGCGCGGCCGCTCGACGAACGTCATGTGGAACCCGTAGTCGACCGCGGACCGCCTCGGCCCTGGCCCGCCAGGCCGCCAACGCGTCGAGCGGCGCCTGGCCCCGCCGGGTGGTGACGTACTCGATCACCGTCGTGGTGCCACCGACCGCACCGGCGGCCGTGCCCGAAGCGAAGTCGTCGCTGACGGTCACCGCCCCCACCTGGAGGTGGAGGTGGGTGTGGGCGTCGACGCCGCCGGGCACGACCAACCGGCCGGACGGCGTCGACGACCGGCTCGCCTCCCTGGGCCTCGAGGTCGCTCCCGACCTCGCCGATGCGTCCGTCGGCACCGATGCGGACGTCGGCGTCGCGCTCACCGTCGACGTCGACGACGTGGCCTCCGGCGATCAGCACGCCGCGACCAGGCCGCGCCGCGCGGCACTAGGGTGCGCGGCGTGGACGAACCGAGCTCGCCAGACCATGTCGACGACGTGTACGACCCCTCGTCCGAGGTCGAGCGCGAGGTGCTCAGCTGGCCGCTGTTCGGCCAGGCCTCGCGGCGAGCTGGCGGCCGGCGTGGTGGCGAGCGGGTTCCGACCCGACATCATCCTGGCCATCGCCCGGGGCGGGCTCACCGTGGCCGGCGCGCTCGGCTACGCGCTCGGCATCAAGAACTGCTTCGCCATCAGCGTCGAGTACTACACCGGGGTCGACGAGCGCCTCGACGTGCCGGTGGTGCTGCCGCCGATGCCCGACCTGGTCGCCGTCCGCGACCTCAACGTGCTCATCGCCGACGACGTGGCCGACACCGGCGAGACCCTCTCGATGGTCGAGCAGATCATCCACCCGCACGTGCTCGAGGCCCGCTCCGCCGTGCTGTACACCAAGTCCCGCTCGATCATCGAGCCCACCTACACTTGGCGCCGCACCGACGCGTGGATCACCTTCCCGTGGTCGGCCGAGGAACCACTCGTCGGTCCCGAGCGGCCCGCCGGGTAGGACTGGGAGCACTGGGAGCGCCGTGCTCGTCATCGCCGAGTTCACCATCGAGCCGTTCGTCGAGGGCACGCCCGGGACCGCACGTCCACGCGGGGCTCGACGCGGTGCGGGCGGCCGGGTTCGAGCCCGAGCTCGGGCCCTTCGGCAGCACGGTGACCGGTGAGCTGTCCCGCGTCAGCGCGGCCCTCGTCGACCTGCTCGCCGCCGCTACCGCCGCCGGCGCGACCCGCGTATCGCTCCAGATCTCCCAGTTCGACCAGTCCCCAGCCGACTGAGACCGCAGGGTCATCTGACTTCAGGTCGGTTCAGGCTGTTCGATCGGCTGAGGGTGTTCGATCGGTTCAGGTAGTTGTAGACGGTGAACCGGCTGACGCCCATGGCCTCGGCCACCTGCTCGACCGACCGGCGCAGGCCGAACGCGCCCCGGTCGTTGAGCAGCTTGACCGCCCGCTGCTTGTCCTCCCGGTCGAGCTGGGCGAGCGGTGCGCCCGAGCTCGCGCTCCACCGACCCCACGTACCAGTCGACGTCACGTGACGTGGCGGTGAGCCGGACCCCGCCCACGACCGCTCCCCCCATTCGAGGGGGATGTCGCCGTCGTCCAGGTCGGCAGCCTCGACCACGCGTCCGCCGATCGCGTCGGCGAGCGGTCGCACGGCATCGAGCAGCGGATGGGCCACCACGTCACGGTAGTGAATCCGGGTGCGCGAGGCTGGCGAGGTGGACTCGGTTCCCGACCCGCCGGACACCGGCGGACCCACTCCCTTCGCCGACGCGGCCACGGCCGCGGCGGAGCTGCAGGCGGTCACCGGTGGGCGTCCGGTCGAGGTGGCCGTCGTGCTGGGATCCGGCCTCGGGGCCTTCGCCGAGGCGCTGACCGATTCACGGCGGCTCGCCATGGACGACGTCCACGGCTTCGTCGGACCCACCGTGCCCGGCCATGCCGGTGAGATCGTCGCCGGCCGACTCGACGGTCGTTCTGTCCTGGTGCTGGCCGGTCGGGTCCACCTCTACGAGGGCCACGACCCCCACCGGGTGTGCCACGGCGTGCGCACCGCGGCCGCGCTCGGGGCCCGCGTGGTCGTGCTCACCAACGCGGCCGGCGCCATCGATCCCGAGTACGACGTCGGTTCCCTCGTCCGCGTCGGCGACCATCTCAACCTCACCGGGGTCAACCCCTTGACCGGACCGCGCGACGGTTCCCAACCAGGGTTCGTGGACCTCACCACCGCGTACGACGCCGACCTGCGGGCCGCGGCGGCCGAGATCGATCCGGACATGCACGAGGGGGTCTACGCGGCGCTGGCCGGCCCGAGCTTCGAGACACCGGCCGAGATCCGCATGCTGGCCACCATGGGCGCGACCTTGGTGGGGATGTCGACCGCCTGCGAGACGATCGCCAGCCGCCAGCTCGGGATGCGGGTCGCCGCGTTCAGCCTGGTCACCAACCGGGCCGCCGGTCTCGGCGAGCCGCTGTCGCACACCGAGGTCACCGAGGTCGGCCGGGCCGCAGCCACGAGCGTCGTCGAGTTCCTCACCCGCTTCGTACCCCTCGCCGCCGAGGTGAGCGCATGATCACGCGCGCCGCGCTGGCGGCGTGCATCGACCACACCCTGCTCGCCCCCGAGGCCACCGCCGCCGACGTCATCGCCCTGTGCGCCGAGGCGGTCGAGCTGGAGGTCGGCGCGGTGTGCGTGTCGCCATCCCTGGTCGCGGTCGCCGCCGCCCACGTCCCCGGCCACCAGTCGCGGTCTGCGCCGTGATCGGGTTCCCGTCGGGTGCGCACCGCCACGATGTGAAGGCGGCCGAGGCCGAACTGGCCCTGGCCGACGGCGCCGTCGAGCTCGACATGGTCGTCGATCTGGGCGCGGTGAAGGCGCACGACTGGGCGATGGTCGCGGCCGATGTCGGCGCAGTGCGGGCCCGCACCGACGGCGTGCTCAAGGTGATCGTCGAATCGGCCGTGCTCCAGCTCGACGAGCTCGAGCAGGTGGCGCACGTGGCGGTCGACGCGGGAGCCGACTTCCTCAAGACCTCGACCGGCTTCCACCCGAGGGGCGGGGCGACGACCGACGCGGTGCGGGTCCTGGCAGGGATCGCGGCGCAGAGCGGCGGACAGGTCGTCGGGGTCAAGGCGTCGGGCGGCATCCGTGACGCCTCCACCGCGCTCGCCATGCTCGACGCCGGCGCCACCCGCCTCGGCTGCTCGGCCAGTCGCGTGATCCTCGACGGGCTGAGCCCGGACGCGTAGATCGGGCAGGGCGCCTCCTGGGGGTCGGCGTCCTGCCCGATCTTGAACTGCGACGGCGAGCTGCGAGCCCGACGACCGGCGCGTCAGCCGAGCGACTTGAGGATCTGCACGATCTGGGTGGCGTCGTTGCGGGCCGCGATCAGGTCGCCGTGGCCGAGCACGAGGTTCTGGTAGGTGGTCTGCAGGACCGGCCTGGCCGTCCCGGCGTTGTACTGGTCGACCGTCAATGCGATGACCGTGTCGGAGGCGCCGTTGGACTTCGCGGCTGCGTCGGCCAACTTGGCGGTGAAGTCGGCGTAGAGGGACGGGGCCTGACCGACGTCCTGGCCCTTGGCCTGGGCCGCCTTGATGGCCGCATCGAGCTTGGGGGCGACACCCTGCAGCTTGGTCACGACGGCGGTCTCCGCGTCGCCGCCGATGGTGAGGTGCACCTGCGGCGTCCGCAGCACGTAGATGCGGAAGTTGTAGACGATGTCCTTGCAGAGCGGCGCGACCTGCTTGAGCGTCGTCGACGCCGCGATCTGGCCGTTCAGCGCGGTGAGCCCGCTGGCGCCGGTCGACAGGTCACCCGACAGCGTCGAGTGATGCGTCGAGGTGAGCCACTTGGCGACGGCCATGCGGTTGTTCAGCTGGTCGATCTGCGTCTGGCGGTTGGTGATGCCGCTCCCGCAGCGCTGCTGCACGGCGGCGAGGCTGGCCGCCGTGTCGGCGGCGGCCGACGCCTTGAGCGACGAGACGGTCGTGCGGATGTCGGGCTGGGTGGTGACGGCGCCGGCCACGCTGGGGATGGCGATGGCCACCGAACCGGCGATCGCGAGGCTGGCCACGGCGCGGCGACCGACGTTGGCGAACAAGCGGGGGGTGCTCATTTCGAGGGGTCTCCTTCTTGGCTGTTGATCGCGCTGTCGGCGGTGGAGAGGTCGCCACCGACCGACGAGAGCTGGCTGTTGACCGTCGAGAGCTGCTGCTCGATGCTGTCGAGGGTCTTGGCCTCGGCGCTCGAACCCGCGGCGGTCGTCGTGGTGGAGCCCGAGACCGCGCCGGCCGTCGTCGTCGGCGAGCCGACGCTGGCGGTCGGGGTGGCGTCGTGGCGGAGGCGTCCGCATCCCGCCAGGAACGACAGGGAGAGAGCGAGAGGAACGGTGGCGACGAGCAACCCGGCCATCCGCCGGCGCTCCGACCGCCGCGAGCGGGTCGCGGGGGCCGGGTCAGTCGGGCGGGCGGTCGGGGGTCCGTCGGCTCGAGGTCGTGGGTTGTTCATGGACCTCAGAATCCCACGGGGCGATGAGCGAATCTCGGACCACCTGTGAGGGTTCTGTGATGCCGGAATCCCTGGTCGCGTCCCTGGTCATGAGCCCCTGGGGAGCCGATCCGGCGGCCACCTCGTCGAACACTCCACCGGCCGAAGACGGCGGCTCGTGCACCACCCGGGCGGGCAGGCGGTTGGCGAGCGCGGCGCCGACGATGCTGACCACGAGCGCGACCGAGAAGACGATCAGCAGGGTGGGCCGCGGGTTCCACCCGGCCCGGTGGCCGGCACCGATGATGACGCCGCCGACTCCGGTGCCGAGCGCGACGCCGAGCACGTCGGACAGCTGGAGCGCGGCGGTCGCCGCGCCCTCCTGGCCGGGCTCGGCCTCGGCCAGCGCGGTGACCGACAGGGGCGAGTAGGCGGCGCCGATGCCGAGGCCGGCGACGCCCCAGGCGACGATGCCGAGCCAGACCGGCACGCCGTCGGCCAGCGTGGTCATCAGCATCGCGATGCCGAGGCCCACGAGCAGGAGGCCTCCGCCGACCAGCGGGCGTGGTCCCTCGCGTCCGATCCGGCGTTCCTGCACCCACGACCCGGCGGTCCAGAGCACCGACGACGCGGTGAGCGCGGCACCACCCACGATCGCCTCCGCTCCGCGCACCGTCGTCAGGGTGAGCGGCACGTAGGCGTCGGCCTGGAAGAACGAGAAGGTCAACAGGCCCCGCACGAGCACGGCGGCGGCGAGGCCGCGCCGGGCGGTGAGCGTGCCGGGCGGGGTCAGGCGGCGAAAGGCGGGCAACCCGACCGCGATCCCGGCGGCGGTGACCGGCACGAGCAGGAACCAGTTGACCTGGTCGAGCCCGACGAGCAGCAGGCCGGCGCCGGCGGCGACGAGCAGCGCGTCACGCAGGTCCGATCCCTGCGCCTCGGGCTGGGCGGGGGCGGCCACGCGGGCCACCGAGCCGATGACGACGACGCCACAGGCGACGACGACCGGGACCAGGCCGAGGAAGACCCACTTCCACCCGAAGTGGCTCCCGACGACGGCCGCCGCGCTCGGCCCGATCAGGGAGGGCACCACCCACGCCGTGGACAGCAGCGCGAACATGCGCGGCCGCGACTCGGGTGGGTACTGCCGACCGATGCACACGTACGCCACGGCGGGAAGCGCGCCGGCGCCGAGTCCCTGGAGGAGCCGCGCGCCGACGAGCATCTGCATCGATGTCGCCGACCCCGCCAGCACGAGCCCGCCGACGAAGAGCACGAGGCCGATGCCGAAGGGGATGACCGGACGCATGCGGTCGCAGGCCCGGCCGCTCACGACGATGCCGACGAGGCTGCCGAGGAAGAACGCGCTGAACACCCAGCCGTAGAGGCCGAGGTTGCCGAGATCCCGCTCGACCTGGGGCATCACCGTCGCCACCGCCAGGGCCTCGGACGCGACCAGCGTCACCAGCAGGATCAGCCCGACGGTCAGGAGGCGGCGGCCCGGCGTCCAGACCCCGCCGGTCAGCGCCGGTTGGGGGTCGGGGGTCGTGCCGGGCGTCGGTTCGGTCTGCGGCACCCTGGCAGGCTACGGCCGGACGTCCCGCCCCACCCCCGACTTCGGCGGGCTAGGGCGGCGAGAACCACCGACCCGGCGCCTCCAGCGCGTAGTCTCCGTGGCGGTAGCTGGGGCGCCACGACCACGAGAAGAAAGACGGACACGATGGCCTACCTCAATGGAACGCACCGGATCCGGCGCATGGCCACGGCCGCGGCGGCCGTGTCGGTCGCCGTCGTACCTTTCGCCGCCGTCCACACGGCCGGTGCCGTCGCCAGGCCGCAGGCCGTCTGCATCCCGACGACCGTCGACGACTCCTACTCGACGGCAGAGGCGACGCCGCTCACGGTGGCCGACCCGGGTGTCACCACCAACGACAACCTCTGTGGGAGCGACGGACTGGTGATCTCCGTCGCCGCCCCGACGCACGGCACCCTGAGCGGATTCGACGACTCGGGCGGCGGCTTCACCTACACGCCCGATCCCGGCTTCACTGGGACCGACACGTTCACGTACCGCCTCGAGGACGTCGAATCGAACACGGCCACGGTGACGATCACGGTGACCGCACCGGCCACCACCACGACGACGGCCGCGCCGACCACCACGGTCGCGGCCGACGACGACCGCGGCCGTGCAGGCCGTGACGGCCCAGCCCGCGTTCACGGGCTAGCCGGGTTGCGCCTTCAGCCGGTCACGAGCACTGGCTGAAGGCGTACGCCGGTTCATCACACGGTCGATCTCACCCCGGCGCAGAAGGCCTCGACGGCGTCGACCACCGCCTCGAAGCGCAGGGAGTGGAACAGGTCGAACGAGTGCTGGGCTCCCGGCAGCTCGGCGTAGACGACCGCCCTCCGCGAGCCCCGCCGCAGCCGCCCGACGAACCCGCGGGCCGACTCGACGGGGACATAGGTGTCGTGGTCGCCGTGGGCCACGAGGAACGGCGGTGCCTGCGAGCCGACCAGCGCGCCTGGCGACGACGGCCCCGCATCGTCGCCGTCGAGCGGGCCGTAGTAGCCGTACAGGCAGACCGCGGCGGTGACCGAGGTGTCGACGGACTCGAATCCGGGTTGGAACACCGGATCGTTGGGCGTGAGCGCGGCCGACGCGGCCAGATGGGCACCGGCGGAGCTCCCGGCGACGACGACCACGGTCGGATCGGCGCCGTACTCGCCGCCGTGCTCGCGCACCCACGCGATGACCTTCTTGGCATCGATCAGGTGGTCGGGGAACCGCGCCGTCGGGCCCAGGCGGTAGTTCGCGCTGACGCACAGCCAGCGCTGGCTCGCCAACCGGTAGAGCAGGGGCAACGATTCACGGTTCTTCCGGCCGTGCGCGAAGCCCCCACCGTGCAGGTGGATCAGCACGGGGCAGCCGGAGGGCCGCGACCGGTGGCGGTACAGGTCGAGCCGATTGCGCCGGCCGGCGTCGCCGTAGCCGATGTCCGCCACGCGCTCGACGTCGCATCGGCGCACGAAGGTGGGCGCGAACAGGATG
This sequence comes from uncultured Microthrixaceae bacterium, assembly GCA_963776435.1. GTDB lineage: Bacteria > Actinomycetota > Acidimicrobiia > Acidimicrobiales > Acidimicrobilacustridaceae > UBA4742. The sequence continues at coordinate 610,715 of CAVZMK010000006.1, read as the reverse complement.
CGGACGTAGGGCGGTCGGCCGCGCGAGCGCGGCAGCCAGGTCAGGAGCGATCCCCGCTCGCCAGTCGACACCGAGACTGTCGTCCAATGCCCGATCCAGAACCGGTTCGGCGCGGCGCGCTCGCCTCACGAGCACCGCCAGCCCGATCGCCGTGGCGACGGCGACACCGACCCCGACCGCACCGCCAGGCGAGTCGATCGTCCCCTGCGCCAAGGCCAGGGCCGTCACGGCGACGAGCCAGTAGAGCGCCAGGAACGGAAGCTCGTCGATCGCCAGGGTCACGAGCCAGCTCACCCGACCGAGGAGTGGCGGCCGGCGCAACGGGGCGACCGCGAGCAGGGTGCAGCACGCCACCAACCCCACCGCCGTCAGGTATCCGATCGGCACCCCGCGCACGATACCGATGGACCGGTGTCGGTTCGCGCCTCGGCGGTGGATCGGCGCGTCAGACGAGGTCGATGAGGGCTTCCCAGCCCGTCGGGGGCGGGGCGAGGCGCCAGTACTGCTCGGGGGTCGGCGCGTCGAGGCGCCGCCACAGCACCCAGTCGGCCTCGAGTGCCTTGACCTGCGACGACGTACTCGGCCATCGCCTCGCGCTTCGGCGAGAGGTCGGCCGAGATCGGCATGGCCACCGGCGTCGGCCACACCGCCGACTTGAACAGCTTGGCCACCCGCCACGCGAGCTGGCCGGGGATCTGGTGGTACGCGATGTCCTGATAGGCGATCCACGCCGGACCATCGCTGCCATCGCGCTCGCGGACGAGCAGCGCGGCGTCGTGCACGCACACGTGCTCGGGGTTGGCCAGGCCCATCGGCAGCAGCACGAGCGTCGGATCGAGCTCGTCCAGCACCTCGGCGAGCGCGTCCGCCACCTGCTCGGCGGTGGCGATCGGTTCGTTCGGGTTGCAGGTCGCGCTCGGGAAACCCGTCGAGATGGCGCGGCACCGCACCCAGGCGGGCCAGCGCCCGTTCGTCCTCCGCCCGACGCGCGGCCACGACGTCGTCGCCCGGTCCGAAGCCGGAGAGCTGCGCCCACCAGTTGGGCGGGTCGAGGATCTCGGCCGGGAACCCGCAGAACACCGTGACCACAGTTGCCTCCGGATGGGCGGTCAGGAACAACCCGGTGCTCAGCACGGCGTCGTCGAGGTGCGGCGACAGCACCACCACCCGTTCGAGCTCGCCCGGCTCCACCCAGCCGAACGTCGACATCGGGCTCGGCCCACTCGCGATACTCAACTGCTCATCTCGGCAGGTTGAGGATGCGGTCGCCGATGATGGTGCGCTGCACCTCGGAGGTGCCGCCGGCGATCGACGCCGCCTTCGACCAGAGCCACTGGCGCTGCCACGGCCCCCAGCCCGGCGCGCCGGGACCGACCACGTCGAGCGCGGTGGCCGACAGGTGCTGGGTCATGTCCGTCCAGGCCAGCTTCACCCAGCTCGACTCGGGACCCGGCTCGAGCCCGCGTCCGAGCCGTGACAGCGTCCGCCAGTTGTGCAGCCGCAGCAGGCGGAGCTCGACGAAGGCCTGCGCCAGCCCGTCGGCACACCTCGACGTCGTCGAGCCGACCCCGCTCGGCCGCCTCCCGCCACAGCTGGTCGAGGTACCCCTCGTGCACCACCTGCTCCTTGAACGGGAAGTTGGTGCCCCGCTCGTGGGCCAGCGTCGTGTTGGCCACCGCCCAGCCGTGCCCGAGCTCCCCCACCAGGTGGTCCGACGGCACGAACACCTCGTCGAGGAACACCTCGTTGAACTCGGACTCACCGGTGATCTGGCGCAGGGGCCGCACGGTCACGCCGGGCGACTGCATGTCGACCACGACGTAGGAGATGCCGCGGTGACGCGGCGCGTCGGGATCGGTGCGCACGAGGCAGATCCCCCACCGCGCCTGCACGGGCGTAGCTGGTCCACACCTTCTGGCCCGACACCGACCAGCCCTCGGTCCCGTCCGGTGCCACGACCGGCGTCGGCGCGGGTGCGCAGCGACGCGAGGTCGCTGCCGGCGTCGGGCTCGCTGAAGAGCTGGCACCAGATCTCGCTGGCGTCGAGGATCGACGGCAGCCACCGCTGCTTCTGCTCGTCGGTGCCGTGGGCGAGCAACGTCGGGCCGGCCAGGTTGATGCCCGACCCGGTTCACCGGCTGGGGCGCGCCCGACGCGGCGTACGCCATCTGGTAGAGCGCCACCTGGACCGGCGTGGCCGAGCGACCGCCGTAGGCCTCGCGGCCAGTGCGATGCCGACCCAGCGATCGGCGGCCATGCGGGCCTGCCAGCGGCGACCCCACTCGATCTCGTCGTCGAGCGACTCGAACGTGGTCGGGCCGGCCGAACTCGGCCAGCGTCGGCGGCGAACCACGCCGACGCCTCGTCGCCGAAGCGTCGCTCGTCCTCGGTGAACGAGAGGTCCATCAGAGGTCCCAGAACCGTTCGCGCCCGATGGCGACGAACTCGGCCCGCAGCGTCGCCTCGTCGGTCGGGCCGAACGGCCGGTACGCGTCCGCGCCGCGCGTCGCGCACGCCACAGCTGCGTCGGTCGCCGACCTGGTCGAGGCGGAACTTCTGGCGGGCCAGCGTGCGCGTGACCACCTTGTTCGTCCCGGTGGTGGGCAGCTCGGCCGCCACCCGGAGCCACTGCGGCCGCCACTTCGGTCCGATGCCGGCGTCGTCGTCGAGCCAGCGCGGCCATCGCGTCGGGATCGAAGGTCGGCCCCGTCGCGCAGCACCAGCGCCGCCATGACCTGGTCGCCGGCCTCGACGTCGGGCACGCCGTAGGCCACGGCCACCACGACGTCGGGGTGCGCGACGATGGCGTCGGCGATCGGGCCGGCCGGGAAGTTCTCGCCGTCGACCCGGATCCAGTCGGCCGTGCGACCGGCGAAGTAGAGGTAGCGGTCGTCGTCGAGGTAGCCGAGGTCGCCCGACCAGTACCAGCCGTTGCGGGTGGCCCGGTCGGTCGCCTCCGTGGTTGTTGTAGTAGCCCTCGAACGGGCCGGCGCCCGGCGGTGTTGACGATCTCGCCGACGCACTCCTCGGCGTTGAGCGAGCCGGCCGTCGGCGTCGAGCTCGGCCGGCGGGCACTCCTCGCCGTCCTCGTCGACGATCCGGATCGTCGGACCGGCCACGCCCATCGCCCCGGCGCGCGGCGAGGCGTCGCGGCTCGAGCGGCGATGCCGCCCTCGGTCGACGCCGAACGCGTCGATCACCTCGACCCCGAAGCGGCGGGCGAACTCGTCGACCACCTGCGGGGGCGCCCTCGTTGCCGAACGCCACCCGCAGCGGGTTGTCGGCGTCGTCGGGCTGCTCGGGCGAGGCCACGCAGGTACGACAGCGGCTTGCCGGTGTAGTTGAACCAGGTGGCGCCGTAGCGGCGGACGTCGGGCAGCCAGCCGCGACACGCTGAACCGGCGGGCCAGGCCGACCGACGCGCCGGCGACGATCGACGGCGCCCACCCGACCATCACCGCGTTGGAGTGGAACAGCGGCATGGCGATGTAGCCCGACGTCGTCGGGGCCGAGCTCCAGCATCGTCGACCATGCGGTTGCCGGTCACGAGCAGGCGGCGCTGCGTGCAGATCACCGCCTTCGGCGCGCCGGAGGTGCCCGACGTGAAGATGAGCGCCCAGCGGTCGTCGGGACCGACCGCGACGCGCGGGATCGTCGCTCGCCACCTCGGCCGAGCGCCGTCGTCGAGATCGACGCCCTCGACGGCCTCGTCCGCCGAGCGGCGCGCCGAAGCGGTGCGACACCAGCACGGGGCGGCCACCGAGGTCGAGGCCGGCCAGGTCGCCGAGGTGGCGCCGGCTCGGTCACGATCAGGTCGACGTCGGTGTGGGTCGAGGTCGCGCAGCAGGTGCTCGCCCACGCGGGTCGGGTTGAGGCCGACGACCGTCGCCCCGGCGAACGCCGCCCCGCCGAGCGCGAACAGGTAGTCCGGCGTGTTGTCGAGCAGCACGCCCGACGTGGGTGGGCGCGGTCGCGGCTCGCCGGCGGGGCGGTGGGCGAGCAGCAGGTTGCGCCCACCGCCACGACTCGGCCACGTACTCGCGCGTGGGTCCACACCGGTCGCCGAAGCGGACCGCCGGCCGGTCGGCGACGGCCGGATCGGTGGCGTTGCGCCGGAGGAGGTCGGCCGCGTCGGCCGCCGGCATGGGCGCCTGGCCGGGCGCAGGAGCGGAGCGGGGCACGCGCGACACTGTAGGTGACACCCGTGTCAGCAATCGCGTGACGACTAGCGTTGCGGCGATGTCCCCGTCCCGTCCTCGGCCCGGCAAGACGGCCACCGACGCCGACGTCCGACCGCCGACGGCCCACCGGTCGCGGCGGCAACGGTCGGCGCGCTGCGGGCCCGCGGCCAGAAGACCGGGCCCGCCTGCTCGAGGCCGGCGCGACGGTCTTCGCCCGGCGAGGGCTTCCACGCGGCCCGGGTCGACGACGTCGTCGACGTGGCCCGCAGCAGCCACGGCACCTTCTACCTGTACTTCTCGTCCAAGGAGGACCTGTTCGACCAGCTGGTCGACCGAGGTGGCCGACCGACCTCGACGCGCTGATCGACGAGCTGCCCGCTGATCAGCGACACCGACGAGGCGCGCGCCGCGCTGCGGGCCTGGCTGGCCCGCTTCGCCGACCTCTACCAGCGCTACGGCCCGATCATCCGCACCTGGACCGAGGCCGAGCTGTCGGGCGACGCCGATCGGCCGGCACGGGCAGGACGTGCTCGGCCGGCTGGCCGACGGCCATGAGCCGAGAACCTGCAGGTGCCGAAGCGGTCGAAGCTCGACCCCACCATCGCCGCGCTCGCGCTCATGACGATGGTCGAACGCCTCAACTACTACGCCACGACCAACCAGGTCACGGCCACGCCCGACGAGCTGCTCGACACGCTCGTGGGCATCATCACCGCCGCCCTGTTCGCCTGACCGGACGCGCGGTCCTGGCCACCCGTAGGCTCACGCCGCCGTCGCCGTGGACTCATCCGCCGGGTCCAGCGCACCAGCCGCGCAGGTCGTATGCTGACGCTCGTGTCAGGTTTTGAGGAGTCGGACCGGGGGGTTCGATATGCCAGCAGTGACGCAGCCAGCGCGATCGACGTGGGCACGGCCGGCATGGCCGCCCGCGACGATCGTGGCGATCCTCATGGGGTTCGTGCTGATCGCGGCGGCCTGCGGCAACAGCAAGGGGACGACGGCGCACGAGGGCGACAACGGCGGCGGCCGACGGCGGCACCGCGTCGCAGCGGCCAGGTCGCGGTCGAACGCGCCCGGCGTCACCGCCACCGAGATCCGGGTCGGCGGCGTCGCCTCGGTCACCAACCCGCTGGGCGGCAACTACGGCGACATCTTCAAGGGCGTCCAGGCCTACTTCGACATGGTCAACGCCAAGGGCGGCATCTACGGCCGCAAGCTCGTGCTCGCCGCGCAGGTCGACGACCACGTCGTCGAACAACCAGCAGCGCGGTCACGCAGGTGCTGACCCAGGACAACGTCTTCGCCGTGATGCCCGGTCGCCGTGCTGCTCTTCACCGGGGCCGACACGCTGGTGAAGCAGAACGTCCCCACCTTCGGCTGGACGATCAACCCCGAGTGGGGGGGCACGCACGGCCGACCCGCGGTCGAACATGTTCGGCGAGAGCGGCTCGTACCTCGGCTTCACCGACGCCAGCCCGGTGCTGCCCTGGCTGGCCCAGCAGACGCAGCGCCCACAAGGTCGGGCGTGCTGGCCTACACGGTCGCCCAGTCGGCCGAGTGCGCCGACGGGCGTCAAGAACAGCTTCGACAAGTACGGCACGCAGGCCGACGCCAAGGTGGTCTTCGACGACAAGTCGCTCGCCTTCGGCGTCGCCGACCTGTCCGTCGCAGGTGTCGAAGATGAAGGACGCCGGCGTCGACCTGGTCACGACCTGCATGGACACCAACGGCGTCGTCACGCTGGCCAAGGAGATGAAGAAGCAGCAGCTCAACGCCATCCAGTACCTGCCCAACGCCTACGACCACACCTTCCTCAAGAGCTACGGCGACCTGTTCGAGGGCTCGTACGTGCGCACCGACTTCGCCCAGTGCGAGGTGCCCAGGACGACAGCCCGCCGGGCTCGGCGAACTACCTCGACGTGGATCGAGAAGCAGAACACCGACGCCGTCGCGAGAACTCGATCGTCGGCTGGCTCAACGCCGACCTGTTCGTCGCCGGGCTGAAGGCGGCCGGGCCCGAACTTCAGCCGCCAGAAGCTGATCGACGCCATCAACAAGATGACCGGCTACAAGGCCAACGGCCTGCTGCAACGGCGTCGACTGGACGATGGCGCACACCGGCGACCGACGGCACCTGCTGCCAGTTCCTCTCGACGATCAAGAACAGCAAGTTCGTGACCGATCTTCAGCCAAGCCCGGCAAGCCGTTCATCTGCATGGTCGACGCGGGCGGCAAGCTGACCGCCGAGTACACGAGCTAGGTCCGCGCTCGCGTGAGCCGCCCATGAGCACGTTCCTCCAGTACGCGATCCGCGGCATCCCGATCGGGTGCGTGTTCGCGCTGCTCGCCGTCGGCCTCATCCTCAACTACAAGACCTCGGGCGTGTTCAACCTGGCCTTCGCGGCCCAGGCCTACGCGTCCGCCGCCGTCGTTCTACGTGCTGCGCCGCGACGCACCACTGGCCGCTGGTGCCGGCCGCGTTCCTGGCCATCGTTCGTCGTCGGGCGTCGCCATCGGCCTGGGTGCTCGACCGCTTCCTCTACCGCCACCAACGCACGGCCTCGCCGCTGGCCAAGCTGGTCACGTCGCTCGGCCTGCTCGTCGCCATCCCGCAGATCGTGCAGCTGATCATCGGCACCGCAACCGAGAAGAACCCGCCGCCGCTGTGGCCGGTGAAGCGACAGCATCGACTTCCTCTGGCCCCATGACCAGCGACAGTTCGTGCTCGACGCCAGCCAGATCGCCACCATCGTCTGCACCGTCGTCGTCGTGATCGGCCTGGTCGTGCTGTTCCGCCGCGGCGGGCTCGGGCCTGCGGATGCGGGCCGTCGTCGAGAGCCCCCGCCTGCTGCAGCTCCAGGGCGTCAACGCCGAGCGGGTCGTCGCTGTCGTCGTGGATCCTGTCGAGCCTGCTGGCCAGCCTGGCCGGCGTGCTCATCGCCCCGCTGTTCGCCCAGCTCGACTCGCTCGACTTCTTCACCCTGCTGGTCGCGGCGCATCGCCGCCTGCGTGGTCGGCAACCTCACCAGCATCCCCGGCGCGTTCGCTCGGCGGCCTCGGCCTCGGCGTGCTGCAGGCCGAGCTGGCCGGCTTCCTGCCGACCGACAGCGTGCTCTCCACCGGCCTGCGGCCGTCGCTGCCGTTCGTGGTGCTGTTCGTGCTGCTGCTCGGCCGCCGCAGCATCCGCAGCGCCACGCCGACCGCCGACCCGCTCGCCGGCGTCGACCCGCCGCCGGCCCCGCCGGCCGCGCACGGTGCGCCCGACGTGGATGACGCCGCGCACCCGCATCTTCGGCGGTCGTCGGTGGTCGCCGGTCGGCCTGTTCCTCTGCGCTGTTCGTGCTCGACGACTACTGGCTCGGCCTCGTCACCGGCGGCGTCGTGCCTGGCGCGTGATCATGCTGTCGATCGTGCTGACCACCGGCGTCGGCGGCACCATCTCGCTGTGCCAGGGCGCGTTCGCCGCCATCGGCGCCTTCGCCACCGCCCAGCTCGTGCAGCACAACTGTGCCGGTGCATGGTGGCCATGGTCGTCGGCGCGCTCGTGGCCGCGGCGGTGGGCGCGGTGCTCGGCTTGCCGGTCATCCGCCTCGCCGGGCATCTACGCCGCGCTGGCCACCCTGGCCTTCGCCCTGATGTTCGAGGGGGTGCTGGTGCCGCTCGGCTGGGTGTCGGGCGGCGACGGCACCTGCCGCTCCCGGTGCCGCGGCCGCTGCATCGCCCGGCATCGACTTCGCGTCCGACCGCGCCTTCCTGCTGCTTGTGCGCGTCCTGCTCGCCATCCTCGGCCTGGCCGTCCATCGCCATCCGCCAGGGCACGACCGGCCGCTTCCTCGACGCGGTGCGCGGGCAGCGAGACGGCGGCGGCGGCGGTCGGCATCAACGCCACCCGTCACGCCTCGTGCGTGTTCGTGGTCGGGGCGGCGTGGCCGGCTTCGGTGGCGGCCTGCTGGCCAGCTTCACCGGCCAGGCCAACTACGACCAGAGCTTCACCTTCTTCTTCGGCCTCGTCTGGGTGGTGCTGGTGATCACCGCCGGGTCGCGGCTCGGTGCAGGCCGCGGTCACCTCGGGCATCACGTTCTTCCTCTTCCCCGAGCTGCTGAACTCGCTGTTCACCTGGGTCCACGGCTTCGTGCCGCTCGTGAACGCCAGCTGGGCCCAGGGCGTGGCCTTCATCCTGTTCGGCCTCGGCGCGCTTCACCTACGCCAAGCACCCCGAGGGCATCATCGAGGCGCAGACCACGGCTCAGCATCGCCAAGACCGTCGCGCCTCGTCGACCGCATCCGGCGGACGGCCGCCCCGACGACGACTCCGCCGGTCGGCGAGCCGGCCGGCGGCCGAACGTCGCCCGAACCCGGCCTCGCCGCCCAGACCGAGCTGCCGTGATGACCGCCCTGCTCGAGGCCACCGACATCACCAAGCGCTTCGGCGGCATCGCCGCCCTCGACGACGTGTCGGTCGAGGTCGGCCGCGGCGAGCTGGTCGGGCTGATCGGTCCCAACGGCGCCGGCAAGACGACCCTGTTCAACTGCCTGTCCGGCGTGATCGAGCCCGACGCGGGACGCGTGCTGCTCGACGGCCACGACCTCGCCGGCCTGCCGCCGCACCGCCGGGCCCGGCTGGGCATGGCCCGCACCTTCCAGCGCATCGAGCTGTTCGGCGGGCTGACCGTCCGCGACCACCTGCTGGTCGCCGACCGGGCCCAGCGCCGCCGGGGTGGGCTGCTGGCGCGACCTGATCGGGCGGTCGCGGCCGTCGACGCCGAGGAGCGGGCCCACGCCGACGAGGTGCTCGAGCTGGTCGGGCTGGCCGCCGAGGCCGACGCGCCCGCGCAGTCGCTGCCGCTCGGGCGGGGCCGGCTGGTCGAGCTGGCCCGGGCGCTGGTCTGCGAGCCACGTCTGCTGTTCCTCGACGAGCCGTCGTCGGGGCTCGACGAGCACGAGACCGCCGAGATGGCGTCGGTGCTCGAGCAGGTGCACGGCGAGCGCGAGCGTGGCCATCCTGCTGTGCGAGCACGACGTCCCGTTCGTGCGAACGCCTGGCGAGCCGCACCTACGTGCTCGACTGCGGCCAGCTGATCGCCGACGGGCCCGACCGACGAGGTGCTCGCCGATCCGGCGGTGCGCGCCGCCTACCTGGGGGTCGAGGGATGACGATCGCCGTCCGACGGCGCGACCGCGGAGCGGGAGTCGACGCCGGCATCGAGCTCGCTCCGGTCCTCGAGTTCGACGACGTGTACGCCGGCTACAGCCAGTTCCAGGCGCTGTTCGGCGTCTCGTTCACGGTCGGCCGCGGGCAGGCGGTGGCGCTCATCGGTCCGAACGGCGTGGGCAAGACCACGGTGGCCCGGGTGGCGTCGGGCCTGGTCGCGCCGACCTCGGGCCGCGTGGTCGTGAGCGGCAGGACCTGACCGGCGCCGACGCCCACGACTTCGCCCGGGCCGGCATCGCCCACGCCCCGGAGGGACGGTCGGTGTTCGCCACGCTGATCGGTGGAGGAGAACCTGGCCCTGCCGTTCCGCCGCCAGTTCGGTCGCACCGGCCGGGCCCACGCCGCTCGACCAGGCCTACGAGCTGTTCCCCCGGCTGGGCGAGCGGCGGCGCCAGCAGGCCGGCTCGCTGTCGGGCGGCGAGCAGCGCATGCTCACGCTGGCCCGCGTGCTCGTGCTCGAGCCGAAGCTGCTCATCGCCGACGAGCTCTCGCTCGGCCTGGCGCCGATCGTCACCAACGAGGTCTACGAGGTGCTGCGGCGCATCCTGGCCGACGGGCACCGCGCTGCTGGTGATCGAGCAGCACGTCGACCACGCGCTGGCGCTGGCCGACCACGTGATCGTGCTCGAGCGCGGCCGGGTCGTCTCGAGCGGCCCGCCCGACGAGATCGACGCCACGTCCGAGTCGTTCCGATGAACCGTCCGCACCCGCGCAGCGACGGAGTCCACCAGATGAGCCGGCACGTCCGACGCCGAGCGCTCCCGGCGACGATGCCGGCCGCCGTCTACACGGCGCACGCGGCGAGATCACGCTCGAGGAGCGGCCGGTGCCCCGACCCGGGCCCGGGCGAGGTGCTGGTCGAGGTGGGCCACTGCGGCATCTGCGGCTCCGACATCCACATGATCCTCGAGGGCTGGGGCAAGCCCGGCGTGGTCGAGGGCCACGAGTGGAGCGGCGTCGTCGCCGCCGTCGGCGACGGGCGTCGACCGACCTGGGCGGTCGGCGACGGCGTCGTCGGCGGTCCGTCGCCCCGGTGCGGCCGCTGCCAGCGCTGCCTCGAGGGCCAGCCGTCGCAGTGCGAGAACCGCGGGCGCTCGATGACCGAGGACGTGCACAACGACGGTGCCTTCGCCGGCTACATCGTGGCCGACGCAGCGGTCGCTGCTGCGCCTGCCCGACGGGCCTCGACCCGCGCGACGCCGCGCTGGCCGAGCCGCTGGCCGTGGCGCTGCACGGCATCACCCGCGGCCGAGCATCGGCGACGGGCGACTCGGTGATGGTCCTCGGCGCCGGACCCATCGGCGCCCTGTCCATCGCCGCGCTCGTGGCCCGTGGGCTCGGTCCGGTCACCGTCGTCGAGCCGGGCGACGCTCGCGCCAGGAGCTGGCCCGCGCAGCTCGGCGCCGACCGAGGTGCTCGACCCGACCGACCTCGAGGTGTTCCCGGCGTGGGAGCCCGACCGCATCTCGTCGCGGGCCGTCGACGTGGTGCTCGAGTGCTCCGGCAAGCGGGTCGGCCATGGAGGCCGGCTTCCACCAGCTGCGGCGGGGCGGGCGCCTCGTCATGGTCGGCGCCGGCATCGAGCCCCCGACGTTCGACCCCAACCGGATGCTCCTCAACGAGCTGACGCGTGACCGGGTCGTTCGTCTACGACGCCGACGGCTTCGAGCGGGCCCTCGAGCTGCTGGCCGATCCGGCGCTTCCCGACCGACGCTGCTCATCGACCCCGACGACGTCCCGCTCGACCGGCTGGTCGACGCCCTCGCACGGACCTGGCCGACGGGCCGCATCGCCGGCCAAGGCCATGGTCGTGCCCGCGCCGGCTCGGCGACCGACGACGGAGACGAGCGCATGACGCCATCCCTACTACCCGTCCGGCAACCCCCGCTTCAACCACGTGGCCATGAGCGTGCCGGCCGACCTGCTCGACGAGGACGAGCCGGGCCGACATCTGCCGCTTCTGGGGCGAGGTGCTGGGCTTCGACGAGATGCCGACCATGACCGATCGACCGCCAGCGGCTCATCCTCAGCTGCGTGCACTGGGACCAGTTCATCTTCCTCATCGCCGAGGACGACCCGATGCGCGTGCCCGCGCATGGACCACTTCGGCTTCGCGCGTCGGCAGCCGCGACGAGCTCGACGGCGTGCGGGACCGGGCCGCGGCCTTCCGCGACCACGACGACCGCGTCGACCTGGTCGACCTGGCCGTCGACGACCAGGGGGTGGTCAAGATCCACTCGATCTACGTGAGGTACCTGCTGCCGATGATGTGCGAGTTCCAGTACTGGGAGTTCGCGTCGTGAGCGACGCCGACGCGCTCGAGCTCGGCGTCTTCGTGCCCCAGGGCTGGAAGCTGGAGTACACCGGCTGGTCGGCGGCCGACGCCTGGGCCCGATCGGTCGAGCTGGCGCAGCCGGCCGAGGAGCTCGGCTACGACCACATCTGGGTGTACGACCACGTCGAGACGGTGCCGCGCCGCGAGCCGACCCACATGTTCGAGGCGTTCACGATGCTGGCCGCGCTGTCGCAGCACACGACGCGCGTGCGCCTCGGCCAGCTCGTCACCTGCGTCGGCCTACCGCAACGTCGGGCCTGCTGGCCAAGGAGGCGGCCTGCGTCGACGTGTACTCGGGCGGTCGGCTGATCCTCGGGCTCGGCGCCGGCTGGTACGAGCGCGAGTACCAGGCCTACGGCTACGAGTTCCCGTCGGACCGGGAGCGGCTGGCGCATCCTCGACGAGGCGCTCGCAGGTGATCCGCCGGCTGTGGTCCGAGGAGACGGTCGACCTTCGACGGCGACGCACCTGCACCTCGACGGCGCCTACTGCGATCCCAAGCCCATCCAGCCGCTGCCGCCGATCCTGGTCGGCGGCGGCGGCGAGAAGGTGACGCTGCGCATCGCGGCCCGCCACGCCGACCTCACCAACTGGCAGGTCGGCCTCGACGCGTTCGTGCGCAAGTCCGGCGCTGCTCGCGCGGCTACTGCGACGAGATCGGGCGGCCGTTCGACGACGATCGTCCGCACCCACGGTCCCGACTGCCGCATCTTCGACACCGACGCCGAGGCCCGGGCCTGGTGCGACGCAGCCCGGCGGCGGCCAGCCTCTCGGGGCGGCGATGCCGATCGACGACGTACCTCCGCGACAACCTGGTCGGCACGGTCGAGCAGGTCATCGAGAAGGCGCAGGCCTACGTCGACGCCGGCTGCCGCCAGTTCATCCTGTGGCTGCGCGACTACCCGAGCGACGAGACCCTGCGCCGCTGGATCACCGAGGTCGCCCCCAAGCTGCACTCGCGTCCTGACGCTCCGTCACCGACGGACGGGTCCTCGAACCTGACACGCGTGTCATATATGTGAGCGGATGAGCCGCCGGGTCGCCATCGTCGGCGTCGCCCTGTCCGACATCGGACGGGTCGACGACCTCACCCCGTTCCACCTCCACGCCCAGGCCGTGCGCCGGGCGGTCGCCGACGCCGGGCTGACCAAGGCCGACATCGACGGCTTCGCCTCGACCGGCACCGGCACGCTCGCCCCCATCGAGGTGGCCGAGTACCTCGGCCTCAAGCCGACGCTGGATCGACTCGACCGGCGTCGGCGGCGGCACGTGGGAGATCATGGCCGCGCACGCGGTCGACGCCATCGCCGCCGGGCCAGGCCGACGTGGTCGTGCTCGTCCTACGGCTCGACCACCCGGGCCGACCTCAAGAAGGGGCGCCGCACGGCCAACCTCAGCTTCGGCGCCCGCGGGCCCGATCCAGTACGAGGTCCCCTACGGCCACACCCTGATCGCCAAGTACGGCATGGCGACCAACCGCCACCGCCACGAGTACGGCACCACCATGGAGCAGCTGGCCGAGATCGCCGTGTCGCACCGCTACAACGCCGGGTTCAACCCCGACGCCTACTACCGCGAGCCGATCACCATCGACGACGTGCTGTCGGGGCCGATGATCGCCGACCCGTTCACCAAGCTGCAGTGCTGCATCCGCTCCGACGGCGGCTGCGCGATCGTGCTGGTGGCCGAGGACCGCGTCGCCGACTGCCGCGACCGAGCCGGTGTGGGTGCTCGGCACCGGCCAGCACGTGTCGCACACGACCATGTCGGAGTGGACCGACTTCACCACCGGGCCGGCCGCGGTGTCCGGGCCCGCGGGCCTTCGCCCAGGCCGGCGTCACGCCCGACGACATCGACCTGTGCTGCATCTACGACGCCTTCACCTTCATGGTGCTCGAGACCCTCGAGGACCTCGGCTTCTGCGCCAAGGGCGAGGGCGGCCCGTTCGTGTCCGACGGCAAGCTGCGCCTCGGCGGCGCGCTGCCCACCAACCCCGACGGCGGCGGGCTGTCGGCCTGCCACCCGGGCATGCGCGGGCCTGTTCCTGCTGGTCGAGGCCACCCGCCAGCTGCGCGGCGAGTACGCGGCCACCGGCGCGCCCGAGCGCCAGGTCGCCGACGCCGAGCTGGCCTGCGTGTCGGGCACCGGCGGCTGGTTCTGCGCCAACGGCACGATGATCCTGGGCCGCCGATAATCCGGCGGCCTGCCTTCGGCATCCGGGTGTCACGGTCTGAGCCGCTTCGCTCTGCTTTGCCGCGTACAACGCCGACAGAGCGCCGCGAGACACTTCCCCGTCACGGAATCGCGACGCAGGGGCTCGAGCCGCACACGTCGAGCACGAAGCCGCTCGACAGGAAGGCGGCCGCCTGTTCGCGGACGATGGGCTGCGACCGGGGCACCCCGTGGGGATCGTTGCCCGCGGTCGGGGGCACGTTGCTCGTCGGCGGCGTCGGCGATCCGCTGTCCCACATGAACAGGGCCGAGCCGCGGTAGCGCGTCCTGGGTCAGCGGGGCGGATGCCCCAGAACGGCAACACGTCCGGCGAACGTCCCGGGCGCCAGGCCGGGCTGGTGCACCTCGGCGCCGATCGTCCGGGCCTCGTTCTCGGCGGCGATGTTGGCCACCTGGTGGTCGCCGAACGCCTCGTCGAGCAGCACCTGGTGCACCGGCGTGTTCTCGGCAGCGGATTCGCTCGTGATGTGGTTGGCGTAGCCGTCCATCTCCGAGCGGTCCCACAGCATCTGCATGACCGCGAAGCCGACCTGCTGGTCGAGCTTGTCCGGGTAGTTGCCGTTCAGGAGGCCGAGGAACGGGTGCGAAGTCGACGCTGCGGTTGAGCAGCACGGCGTAGTCCATGCCGGGCACGCCCAGCACCGAGCGGGTGAAGTCCTGCGCGACCGCCGGTGAGCGCTGCCTCCCTGGATGCCGCCCTGGCTGTTGCCGTAGTAGGCGAGGTCGTGGGGTGCGATCAGCCCGGTGCCGCCCGCGGCTCTGGAACGCGGGGTCGGTGTCGAAGCCGCTGCGGCGTCGTCCATGAGCCGACCGAGGTAGAGGAAGTCGAGCATGCCCTGCTGACCACGGTCGGGCAGCGTCGGGAACTTCGAGATGTCCTGCAGGATGCCGGCGTCGGTCAACACGTCGTCCTCCGACAGACCGAGCCAGTTGGTGCCGCAGACGACGTAGTCGTGCTCGTTGCCCATGTTCTCGATCACCGAGTCGGTGATCTCGTCCGCGCTGCCGAGCAGACCGTGGCCGTAGAGCATGCCGTGGGCCGGGTAGATGCTCCCCGAGCTCGGGCGTGCCGTCGCGTGACACGGCGCGGGGGATGGTGCACTCGAAGTTGGCGGTCCAGCATCGGGTTCGTCGTGCTCTGCACGCGGCAGCCCATCGGGTCCGAGGTTGAACGTCGAGCCCGGACCACCGTCGCCGCTCAGGTAGTTCGGCACCTGGAACGTGCCCTCCACCAGCCGGGCCGGTGCTGGCGTTGTCGGCCGTCGTGTAGTCGGTCGTGCTCGTGACCGAGAAGGTGGGCGTGCCCGAGCCCAGCTTGGCGAAGGCGTCGTCGCGGATGTGGGTCATCCGTCCGGTGAGGCTCTGCGTGCTCGCGACGGTGAAGTCCCAGGCGAGGTAGAGGCTCGTTGCGGACCGACGTGTGGGCGGCCGAGCTCGGTGAAGATGGCCTCCATGTGCGACACCGGGCCTGCTCGGCCGGGGTCGGCAGCGGGAGCTGGTCGCGGTAGTCGCGGAAGATGGCGCCCGGCGGGAGGAGCGTCGCCGGCCGCATCGCGCAGGCTTGCGCATGGCCACGATGATGTGGTGTCCGTCGCCGAAGTTGACGGCCGGGTGGATCAGCAGCGCCTGCTCGTTCGGCATCGCTGTCGTTGGCGTCGAGCTCGGCCCAGTAGGGAACGCGCTGGCCGGTGGTCGCGTCGAGGAGGACGATCGGCGCGTTGGTGCTGCAGCGACGCGCCGATGTCGGTGATCGGGGCCACCCGCGACTGCGCCAGGTCGATCCCCTGGCACGTGCAGGACGATCGGCGAGCCCGGGCTGAAGCCGTCGTTGCGGTTCCACTCGGTCGGATCGATCGGCGTGCCGTGGATGTTCTTGCCCATGTCGGAGATCGGGATGTCCACCTGCCGACCGGTGGCGGTGCGACGGGTCGTGCACGGTGAGGAAGTCGTCGGGGAACGGCAGCAGGCACGACGTGGCGGTCACCGGTTGGGTCACCAACGGATCGCAGCCCTGCACCGGGCGCGGTCTGGTCCTCCCAGGTGTCGCTCGACGGCCAGGCCATCGGCGACGCTGGGTGCACCTTGCCGGCGGCCCGGTTGGCGCCGGCCCCGGTCACCGGGTGCGAGCAGGGCCACCAGGGCGACGACGACCAGACGGCTGGCCCGCGAGGACGATCGGCCGCCCGGCGCTCGGTGCAGCTGGTCGCGGCTGCGTGTGCGCACGACGCATGTGCCATCTCCCCCTCGTCTGGTGTCGCCGACCTGACGCGGGCGTCAGGTCTCCGCCACCCGTCGCCGCGAGGGCGACGGGCGACGGCTAGGCCGGGAGCGAAGACCGCCATCGTGACCTCGTCGGTCACCGGCTCGGTGCGCATGCGCAGCCGCATGCCGATCGTCAGCGCGTCGGGCTCGCAGTCGACCACCCGGGTCATCATGCGCGGGCCCTCGTCGAGGTCGACCACCGCGGCGATGTAGGGGACCTGCGGCCCGAACGGCGGCAGGTCGTTCACGAACACCATCGAGTGCGTGTAGAGCGTCGCGCCGCCGCCGGCCTCGACCCAGTCGACGTCGTCGCTCCAGCAGTGCGGGCAGAACGGGCGCGGGTAGGAGTGGTGCGCCCGCACGCCCGGCAGTGCTTGATCAGCAGGCGGCCGTCGCGCAGCGCGGTCCAGTACGGCTCGGACTCGTCCTCGATCGTGGGCAGGTCGAAGCGCGGGCCGTCGGCCGGGCGTGCGTCGAAGCTGACACGGGCGTCAGGTTAGCATCCGGTCCGTGGCCGACTCTGCCCCCGACCGAGCCCGCCGACCTGCGACCGACCAGTTCCGGGCCGAGGCCCGCGCCTGGCTGGCCGAGCACTGCGTCGAGCCGCTACCGCGGCCTCGGCTTCCGGGGCGATCCCGACCCGGCCTGGCTGGCGCGCATGCGCGAGTGGAACAACCTGCTGGCCGACGCCGGCTGGGTCGGCATCGACTGGCCGGTCGAGCACGGCGGGCGCGGCCTCGGTCTGGCCCACCAGGTGGTGCTGGCCGAGGAGCTCGACCGGGCCGGCGCGCCGGGCACCGCTCAACCCGATCGGCCTGGCCAACATCGCCCCGTCGATCATGGCCTTCGGCACCGACGAGCAGAAGGACCGCCTCCTGCGGCCCGATGCTGCGGGGCGACGAGATCTGGTGCCAGGGCTTCAGCGAGCCCGACGCCGGCAGCGACCTGGCCTCGCTCGCCACCCGCGGCCGTCGCGACGGCGACGACTGGGTCGATCAGCGGCCAGAAGGTGTGGAACACCTACGGCCAGCTGGCCGACTGGTGCGAGCTGCTGGTGCGCACCGACCCGGCGCGCAGCCAAGCACCACGGGCATCACCGTGCTTCCTCGTCGACATGACGCTGCCGGGCATCGAGGTGCGACCGCTGCGCACCGCCACCGGCGACGCCGACTTCTGCGAGCTGTTCTTCGACGACGTGCGCCTGCCCGACTCGGCCCGGCTCGGCCCGGAGGGCGAGGGCTGGACGGTGGCCATGGCCACGCTGAGCTTCGAGCGCAGCGGCGTGGCCAACCTGCACATCCCGACCCGGCGCCGGGTCGCGCGAGCTCATCGACGAGACCCGCCGGGCCGGCCGCACCGACGACCCGGTCGTGCGCCAGGAGCTCGCCCGCCTGTGGATCGAGGCCGAGATCCAGCGGCTGCTGTCGGAGCGGGCCACCGCCCGGGCCCTGCAGGGTCTCCCGCCCGGGCCGGAGGGCAGCCTGATCAAGCTGGTGTGGAGCAAGGTGAACCAGGAGCTGCCGCTGGTGGCCACCCGGGTGCTGGGCGCCGGCTCCCTCGCAGACATCCGAGCCGGGCGACACCGGCAACGACTGGGCCTACCACGCCGTGAGCGCCCGGTCGCTGTACGATCGCCGGCGGCACGACCGAGGTCAACAAGAACATCGTCGCCGAGCGGGTGCTCGGCCTCCCCCGCGAGCCGCGTTGAGCCGCCGGACGCCATCGCCGGTCACGCGGTTGACGCCGTCGCCGACCGGCTCGGCCCTCACCAGCGCGGCCCACCCACTCCTCGGCCTCCATCGCGGCGAGCATCTCGGGCTCGTCGACTCGCCCGTAGCCGCGACTCCGTCGGCGAGGTCGGCGACGACGAGGCCCCACTCGGCGGGCTCCGTCGCGGCCGTGCACCACCGAGTAGGTCGCCACCGTGGCCGGGCCGCTCCACGTGTCGGTGATGGCGACCGGTCGCCGGCTCGGGCCACGGGCCGGCGACGGTGCGGCGAGCCGGCTCGCCCGGCTCGGTCGAGTACACGGCGGCGATGTGCTTGGTCATGTGCATGCCGACGCCGCGACCAGCCCGAGCGAACCGGGATCGGCCCGCAGCACGTCGACCATGGTCGCGACCGCGTGGGCGAGGTAGTTGCTGGCCGGCGCCGCCGGCGTACGGCAGGCCACCGGTGACGGTCAGCGGCCGCGGGTCGGCCGACGGGTCGAGGCCGAGGGCGTCGGCGGCGAAGTGCACCGACGACGCGAAGCACGAGTACAGATCGAGGTGGGCGACGTCGTCGATGCCGACGCCGGCCGCGCCGCAGCGCCTCGGCGAACACCGCGGCCATCGCCGGCGAGCGCCACAGGTCGGGGTGCTCGGCGACGTAGACGGCGTCGGTGGCGTACGCCCAGCCCCGCAGGTACACGCGGCGGTCGGCGGGCACGCCGAGCCGGTCGGCCGCCTCGTGGGTGGCCACGACGAGCGCGGCCGGCCATGTCGACGTCCATGATCGACACCATCGTCTTGGTGTACGGGTAGCCGACCATGCGGTTGTCGGGCGTCGGCGTGATCAGCTCGTCGGCCGACGTGCGCCGTCGGGAACCAGGCGTTCGGGTTGGCGGCCGCGACCGTCGGTCATCGGCGCCAGCAGCTCGCCGATGCTGCGCGCGGTAGTCGTCGGGCGCGACGCCGAGGTGGCGCCCGGCGGGCCGACGTCGCGCACGGCGAAGGTCAGCCACGCCTGGAACACCTCGTGGGCGATCTCGGCCGGATGGAACGGCGCCTCGAACGGGAACGGCGGCGGCTCGGGGTGGCGGTACGACCACGCCGGCCGCTCCCCCGCCTTCTTCAGCCGCCGCTTGGTGTCGAGCGCCTCGGCGCCGACGACCACCGCCACGTCGAGCTCGCCGGCGAGCGATCCGCTCGGCCGCCGCGTCCGAGCGAGCTGCTGGGGCATCGTGCCGCCGATGCCCGAGTAGCGGCGGTGGGCCGGGTCGATGCCGAGCCGCTCGGCCAGGCGGCCGGCCGGGTCGTCGTAGGGCCAGCTCATGCAGTACACGACGTCGAGGCTGCTCGACCGCGCCGAGCACGTCGCCGCGTGGCGCCGGCGTCGGCCGACCGCGGCCGCGCACGACCTCGGCCGGCATCGCGAGCGGCTCGGGGGCCTGCTCGTCGCCGGCGAGGTGCCACGTGCGCTGGCGCGACCCCGATGAGGCACGGGCGTGCGCGGATCGACGGCCGCCACTCACGCGGCCCTGCCAGTTCGGGCGGTCGCTTCTCGGCGAACGCCTTCGGGCCCTCCTTGGCGTCCTCGGTGGCGAAGATCTGCGACGACAGCTCCTGCTCGATGTCGTAGGCCTCGTCGAGCGTGCCGGCCAGGCCCCGGAGCACCGACTCCTTGGTGGCCTGCACGGCGAGCGGCGCGTTGGCGCGGATGCGGCGCGCCCACTCGAAGGCCCGGTCCATCAGCTCGTCCGGCTCGACGATCTCGTTGATCAGGCCCGAGCTCGAGCGCCCGCGCGGCCGGGAACGCCTCGGCGGTGAGCAGGAACTCCATCGCCGCCGGGAAGGCGAGCTGCCGGGGCAGCCGGGCCGTGGTGCCGCCGCCGGCGAACAGGCCGCGCTTGGGCTCCATCACCCCGAAGATGGCGTTGGGCGTGGCGATGCGGATGTCGACGCCGCCGAGCATCTCCATGCCGCCGGCCACGCACGGGCCGTCGATGGCGGCGATGATCGGCTTGTAGATCTTGACGTTGCGCAGCACCGCCCGGGTGCCGTCGCTCGAGCTTGCAGCCGTCGATCTCGGTGACCTCGCCCGTGCCGATCTTCGTCGGCCAGCTCCGTGACCTGCGGGATGTAGGTCTTCAGGTCGGCGCCGGACATGAAGTTGCCCGGGCACGCCGGTGACGATCGCCAGCCAGAGGTCGTCGTCGTAGCGGAAGTCCTTCCACGCCTTGGCCAGGTCGCGGAAGTGGTAGAGGTCGAGCGAGTTGCGCGCCTCGGGCCGGTCGATGGTGATGACCACGATGTGGTCGTCGCGCTTGCTCGTAGTGGATCGGCATGGGTGGGGCAGGTGCCGGCGCTCAGCCGGCCACCACGACCGCGTCGCCGGCCACCTTGACCTCGCCGTCGCCGTTGGCGACCGAGCACTCGAGGTCGACGAGCTTCTCGCCGCCCTCCTCGCGCGTGCCGGTCACGACGATGCGCGTGGTGAGCTCCTCGTCGGGCCAGGTCTGCTTGGTGAAGCGGACCTTGTAGCTGCGGAGGTTGCCGACGCCGACGTAGTCGGTGAGCGCGCTGGCCGAGGAGGCCCATCGTGAACATGCCGTGGCCGAACACGCTCGGCAGGCCGGCGGCCTTGGCCGACACCTCGTCGGTGTGCATCGGGTTGAAGTCGCCCGACGCGCCCGCGTACATGACCAGGTCCGTGCGGGTGAGCGTGTGGGTGCGAACGGGTGCCTCGTCCCCCACCTTCACCGCGTCGAACGTCGAGCCGGTCGCTCATGGATCCCCCTGGGTCGTCGCCGTCCGATGCTCAGGTCACGGACTGGCCTGGCTCTCTGCCCGCGTCGAGCTTACCTGACGCCCGTGTCACCTTTCGCCGCTCGCCCCATGATCAGATCGGCCAGGCGGTCGAGGTGCCACTCGTGGGTGCCGCAGAGCGCGTCGTCGGCGTAGGCCCGGCGCAGGCGGAGGTGGAGGTCGTGCTCCCAGGTGAACCCGATGCCGCCGTGGACCTGCAGGCCGTCCCGGCCGCCTTGCGGGCGGCCAGGCCGGCCGTCGCCTTGGCCACGTGGACGGCCCGGTGACGATCGGGGTCGTCGGCGTCGATGCACATCGCGGCGTAGGCCACCGCCGCGGCGGCCTCCTCGTAGGCCAGCGCCATGTTCGACCAGCTTGTGCTGGATGGCCTGGAACGAGCCGATGGGCTTGCCGAACTGCACCCGCTCCTTGGCGTAGGCGACCGAGGTGTCGAGCAGCCAGCGCGCCACGCCGACCAGCTCGGCCGACACCGCGACCGCGCGCCCGCTCGAGCGCGTCGTCCGAGCGCCTCGGCAGCGAGCGGCTCGCCGGTCAGACCCGGCCGGCACGTCGACGTCGAGCATCGGCGGGCCAGGTCGAGCGTCTCGATGTCGGTGCGCTCGAGGTCGCCCGCCGGCACCACCGCCAGCGACGGGCCGGGCAGCACCACCGCCACGTGGTCGACCAGGTCGGCGTCGATCACCTGCGTGCGCACCGGGTCGTCGTTGGCGCTGCCAGACGCCGTCGGGACCCGGCGATGGCCACCGTGCCGGTGACCTCGCCGCTCGAGGCCGGCGCCGGCCAGGTCGTGGCCGGCCGCGGCGAGCAGCGGGACGAACAGACCGGCGGTGGCCAGGAACGGTCCCGGAGCGACCGCGGCGCCGGCCTCGACGAGGAACAGCGTCAGGTCGACCTGCGAGCCGTCGGGCGGCGGGCCGACAGCCCGACCCAGTCGCGGAGGTGGCGGTCGAACAGCGTGGCCGGCGACCGGTCGGCGTCGGCCGCCACCGACGCGCACCACGGTCGCGTGGCACTCGTTCGACGAACAGGGCGCGGGCGGTGTCGACCAGCAGCTCCTGCTCGTCGGTCAGCGTGAAGTCCATGTCAGTCCCTCGTCAGCTCTCTCGGGAGCCCGAGGACGCGGGTGGCGATGACGTTGCGCTGGATCTCCGACGTGCCGCCGCCGATCGTCGACGGCCAGCGACGTCGATCCACGACTTCTGCCAGCGCGCCCCCTCGGCCGCGACCGTCGGGTCGGTCACCGCCCGGTCGGCGCCCTGCAGGTCGATGCCCAGCTCGAAGATCGCTGGCGCAGCTCGGAGGTGGCCATCTTCATGAAGCTGTGCTCCGGCGCCGACGAGCCCTGGGCGAACGACGGCGAAGCCCTTGTAGCCGATGCGCCCGCAGCGCCCGCACCTGCGCGGCCAGCTCGGCGATGCGTCGGCGCACCACCGGGTCGTCGTCGAGGCCCCGGGCCTGGGCCAGGCGCACGAGGTCGTCGACGCCCCGCTGCGCGCCCATGACGCCCTCGACCCACAGCGCGCCGCGCTCGTGGGCCAGCGCGCCCATCGTGATGCGCCACCCGTCGTTGAGCTCGCCGACCAGGTTGGCCTTGGGCACGATCGACGTCGGTGAAGAACACCTCGGCGAACTCGGCCCGGCCGCGAGATGTGGCGCAGCGGGCGCACCTCGACGCCGGGCGTGTCGATGTCGATGATCAGCACCGAGATGCCCTTGTGCTTGGGCACGTCGGGGTCGGTGCGCACGTAGCAGAAGCACTTCGACGGCGACCATGGCGTAGCTGGTCCACACCTTCTGGCCGTTGACGACGAAGCGAGTCGCCGTCGTCGATCGCCCGGGTCGACAGGTTGGCCAGGTCCGATCCGGCGTCGGGCTCGGACATGCCGACGCACCACACGGTGTCGCCGCGGATGGCGGCCGGCGCCATGGCCTTCTGCTCGTCGTTGCCGAACTCGAGCAGCGACGGGCCGACGATGGCGTAGCCCCCGAAGTGCACCGACCGCGGGATGCCGAGCCGGGCCAGCTCCTCCAGGTAGATGAGGGTCTGGGTCGGGGTGGCGTTGCGGCCGCCCAGCTCGGGCGGGTAGCCGGGGATCATCCAGCCGTGGTCGAACAGCGTGGCCTGCCACTCGCGGGCCCAGTCGGGGATGACCATGATCCCGTCGGCGTCGGTGTCGTCGTCGTCGCCGATCCAGTCGCGGCCGCGCCGCGACCTCGGGCGGCGCGTGCTCGTCGATGAAGGCGAGCAGCTCCTGGCGGAACGCCTCGTCCGCCGGATCGAAGCCGAGCTTCACGGACTCGGCGCTCGGCGGGTACGGCGCGCGGTCGGCCGGCGGCGACGGGAAGAAGAACGGCGGGACCGAGCCGTCGGTCGGGCCGAGGATGGCGTCGCGCAGCACGCGTCACCGAGTCGAGCGTCCACGCCTTGTCGTCGGTGACCTCGGTCAGCGGCCGCCAGCCCTCGAGCAGCTGGAGCTGGCCGCCCTGCACCTTGACCACCTGGCCGGTGATGCCGGCGGCCAGGTCGGACGCCAGCCAGCAGGCGACGGCGGCCACGTTGGCCGGGGCGAAGCGGTCGAAGCCGGTCTCGTCGGGCTTCATGTAGTCGCCGGCGAGCGCCTCGGTGAGCCGGGTGCGGGCCACCGGGGCGATGGCGTTGACCCGCACGCCGATGCGCTCGAGCTCGCGGGCCAGCACGAGGGTCATGCGAGGCGATGCCGGCCTTGGCCGCCGCGTAGTTGGCCTGGCCGGCGTTGCCGTAGAGCCCCGACTCGCTGGCGGTGTTCACGATGGCGGCGCCGACCGGCTCGCCGGTCTCCTTGGAGTGCGCCCGCCAGTAGGCGGCGGCGTGGCGGGCCACGGCGAAGTGGCCCTTGAGGTGCACGGCGATGACCGCGTCCCACTCCGCCTCGGTCATGTTGAAGCTCAGCCGGTCGCGGAGGATGCCGGCGTTGTTGATCACCACGTCGAGCCCGCCGAAGTGCTCGACGGCCTGGTCGACCAGCGCCTCGGCGCCGGCCCAGGTGGAGATGTCGTCGGTGTTGGCCACGGCCTGCGCCGCCGGCGGCCACGATCTCGTCGACGACCTGCTGCGCCGGGCCGGCGTCGGACCCGCTGCCGTCGGCCGCGCCGCCCAGGTCGTTCACGACCACGCGGGCGCCTTCGGCGGCGAGCAGCATCGCCTCCTCGCGACCGATGCCGCGACCGGCTCCGGTGACGAGCGCCACCTTGCCGTCGAAGATCCCCACGTCGCGCTCTCCCTCCATTGCCGAGATTCCTGACACGAGCGTCAGGTCGAGATCATGCACACTACGCTGACGCATCTTGTCCAGCAACGACGCGAGCGACCTAGGCAGGGGTGACGGGCATGGCTGACGCAGGTTCCGACCAGCGGGACGTCGACGAGCTGATCCGCTAGGAGGTCGCCGACGGCGTCGCCCGGGTCACGATCAACAGCCCCGACCAGGGCAACGCGCTCGCCGGCGACATGCGCGACCGTCTGGCCGACCGGTTCATCGAGGCGTCGGCCGACCTGCACGTGCGCGTCGTCGTGCTGCGGGGCGCCGGCGACCGCCACTTCTGCACCGGCGCGGCGCTCGGCGGACCCCAGCGCGCCGGCCCGGCCCGAGCCCGACGGCGCGCCCGATCGCGCGCTCGGGCGACGCCGGCCCGCCTCATCCGCACCGGCTGGCAGCGGCTGGTCGGCTCGATCCTCGACTGCGAGAAGCCGGTCATCGCCGCGGTCAACGGCACCGCGGCCGGCGGCGGCGCGCAGCTGGCGCTGGCCTGCGACCTGGTCGTGATGGCCGACACGGCCAAGTTCATCGAGGTGTTCGTGCGGCGCGGGCATCATGCCCGACGCCGGCGGCTGCTACCTGCTCCCCCGCCTCGTCGGCCTGCACCGGGCCAAGGAGCTGCTGTTCCTCGGCGACGACTGCCCGGCCGCCGAGGCCGAGCGCATCGGCCTGGTCAACCGGGTCGTGCCCGCCGCCGAGCTCGACGCCCGCGCCGACGAGCTGGCGGCCAAGTTCCTGCACGCTGCCCGACCAAGGCGGTCGACGCTCACCAAGCGGCTGGTCAACCGCAGCTTCGAGTCGAGCCGCGAGCAGAGCTTCGACGACGAGGCCTTCTTCCAGGAGCTGATCGTCGCCACCGGCGACTCGCCAGGAGGGCATGGCCGCCTTCCGCGAGCGCCGCCCCCCCGAGTTCAAGGGCTGGTAGCCCCGCGCCGATCTAGATTGTGTTCGCTGACCACCTCACAGGTGGTCAACCGGCACGATCTGGAATCGGGGCGAGCGTGGCGATCGTCGAGCCGAACCATGACGCGGAGGTCCAGGAGCAACGACGCCGGCATTGGCTCGGCATCATCTGCGCGGGCCTGCTCCTGACGATCGGCATCGCGACGTGGTGGCACGTCGAGGATCCCGTTCAACCCCTACCGCGACGGCACGACCCACGCGGCGACGCTCGTCTGCACGAACCCGCCGTGCCTGAGCGACGTGGGGGACGTCGCTCGACCATGGCAGTACGTGTGGCAGACGCTCGGTGGCGGTCCCGGACTCGTTCGGCAACGGCCCGATCGAGGCCGTGCACATCGTCCGACAGCGTTCGGCAGCAGCGGCGACCTCGGCGCGATGAGCGCGGCCTTCACCGGCGGCGGCGTCGACCATCCCGCTTGCCGGCGGGCAGGAGCCGGTCTTCTTCTACGCCAGCTGCGCGATCCGCTGATCAGCGGCGGGTGAGCAACAGGCTGGCGGCCAGCGGACCACCGCCGGCCGCGGCCACGGCCACCTCGGGCGGCGACCGCCGGCCCGCCGACCTGACGCTCGCCGCCCTCGCCCCACAGCTGCACGCAGGCCTCGTGCAGGAAGCCGTAGCCGTGCAGCCGGCCGGCCGACAGCTGGCCGCCGTGGGTGTTCAGCGGGATCACGCCGTCGCGGGCGATGTTGGCGCCGCCCTCGAGGAACGGTCCGCCCTCGCCGTGGCCGCAGAAGCCGAGCGCCTCGAGCCAGCACAGCGTGATGAAGCTGAACCCGTCGTACAGCTCGGCCACGTCGACGTCGGCCGGGCGTGAGGTCGGTGCGCTCCCACATCATCGCCGCCGCGTCGCGCAGCGCCATCGTGGTGAGGTCGTCGAACTGGTCCCACGACGGACGGCCGTGCAGCGCGGTGCCCACCGCCTCGACGCTGCACCGGCGGCTTGCGCAGGTCGGGCGCGGCGTCGGCCCGCGACACGATGACGGCGGTCGACCCGTCGGCGGGCACGTCGCAGTCGTAGAGGCACAGCGGCGTCGACACCATGCGCACCGACAGGTAGTCGTCGAGCGTCATCGGGTCGCGGTAGATGGCGTTCGGGTTGAGGGCCGCGTTGCGCGCGGGCGTTGAGCGGCGATCTGGGCCAGCTGCTCGCGGGTCGTGCCGAACTCGTGGAAGTGGCGCTGGGCCATCATCCCGATCCAGTTCGACGGCCGACGGCGCCCCGAACGGCAGCGTCCACTGCATGAAGCCGGTGGCCTGGAACCCGCCGCCCCCGCCGCCGGTGGTGACCGAGGCCCGGCCCTGGTCGCCCTGGGCGGACGCCTCCCACACCGTGCGGAAGCACAGCACGTGGTTGGCCAGCCCGGTGGCGACCGCGGCGATGGCGTTGACCACCGAGCCGAGCTGGCCGGGCAGCTCGAGCCGCCGGCGAACCAGTTGAGGTTCGAGGCGCAGCGCGTCCTGCACCTCGGTGATGCCGACGCCGGAGAACCCGGGCGGCATCTTCATGTTGCCCGGGTAGGTGGCCAGGCCGTCGATGTCGTCGCGGGTGAGCCCGGCGTCGGCGATGGCGGCGAGGCGCGGCGTCGAGCGTGAGGTCGAGCGGATCGCGGTAGATGCGCCGGCCGATCTGGGACTGGCCGATGCCCGAGATGACCGCGCTTCGCTCAGCCGATGACGGTCGGTCGCGGCGAGCGGTCTCGGGCCGGTCGACGCTCGCGACCGTCGATGCCGTCGGGTCCGGGTCGGGCTCGAAGAACGGGAGCCACACGCCGTCGTACTGCTCGAACACGACCCGCACCGGCATGCCGATGTACACGTCGTCGGGCTCGCACCCGACGATGTTGGTGGTGAGCCGCAGGCCGTCCTGCTCGGGGAGCTCGACGATGGCGACCACGTAGGGCGGATCGAGGTTCGGGTACCAGGGCTGCCAGTTGACCGTGAAGGTGTGCACCGACGCCGCGCCCCGACAGCGCCTCGGGCGCGCATGTCCTTGCTCAGGCAGATCGGGCAGATCGGCGACGGCGGGTGGATCCAGCAGCCGCACGTCTGCGCAGCGGAGGAAGCGCAGCTCGCCCTCGGCCGCCGCCCTGCCAGAAGTGCTCGTTGTCGGGCGTGACCGCGGGCAGGACCCGGAACGGTCGGCGTCTCGCCTCACGTCGCTCGCTCGGTCAGGCGTCGCGTCGGCGTCGGCACGATCGCCGCCGCTCGAACCCGGCGACCGGCGCGCGGGGCCAGCGCCTCGAGCGACGGCACCAGGCCGAAGCCCGGCTGGGTCAGCACCAGCGTGCCGACCACGTCCTCCCAGGTGGCGCCGAACTCGGCGGCCAGCATGGCGTGGCGCTCGACGCCCGGCGGGTGGCGCAGGATCACCGAGCACGCCAGCCGGATCAGCTCGTGGGTCTTGCGGTCGGGCGACTGCAGCGAGTCGATCTGGCCGAGGTAGACGCTCTGGGCCTCGCGCAGCGCGGGAAAGGTGTCGCGCAGCGACGGCGTGTCGGGATGGCGGTCCGGGGTGTCCACAACCGGTCACGATATCGAGCAGGACAGGCCCGAGCACTAGCGTCGCCCGGCATGCGCCGCGTGCTCCTCGAGCCAGAAGGGTTTGGTCCACCCTCCGATCTCCTGGACCGCGACCTCCCGGCGCAACTCACGGAGATCGTCGCGCACGCGCGTGACGCTGGCGCGACCGCGGTCGTCGTCGAGGCCGAGCCGGCGCCGGACGACCTGGCCGCCACCGTCGAGGCGGCCGGGTTCGAGCCGACCCGCACCACCCTCCAGCTCCGGCGGGCGCTTCCCGTCGAGCCGTCCGCCGCGCGGGCACGCGCCGACGATCGAGACCCGGCCGTTCGAGCCGGATCGGGACGAACGAGCCGTGGCTGGAGGTCAACAACCGGGCGTTCGCGTGGCATCCCGACCAGTCCGACCAGACCGTCGACGACCTCCAGCGCGCAGGAGGCCGAGCCGTGGTTCCGGGCCGACGGCTTCCTGGTGCATGCAGCGAGTCCGCGGACGGCGCCCTCGACGGGTTCTGCTGGACGAAGATCCACGACGCGACACGATCCCCCGCTCGGCGAGATCTACGTCATCGGGGTCGACCCGAGCGCCCACGGCCGCGGCCTCGGTCGAGCGCTGGTGCTGGCCGGGCTCGACTGGCTGCACGACCACGGATCTCGACCACGCGATGCTCTACGTCGAGGCCGACAACGCGCCCGCGCTCGGCCTCTACGCGTCGATGGGCTTCGTCGAGCACCATTCACACCGCTGGTGGCGCCGTACCCTCTGACCATGCCCTCGCTGTACGACCTGTCGCGCCAGGCCCTCGGCGAGCTGCTCGACGACCAGCCCCGCTACCGCGTCGACCAGGTCTGGCAGGGCCTCTACGCCCGAGGCGGCCGACCTCGACGAGCTCACCGACGTGCCCAAGGCGGTCCGGGCCCGGCTGGCCGGTGCCGCCCCGACTGCGCTCGAGCCGCTGGCCGAGTCGGTGAGCGACGACGGTGAGACCGTCAAGTGGCTCTGGGGGATCCGCGACCACGCCGAAGCGTCGAGCGATGCGGGCACGCCGTCTCGCCGATCGAGACCGTGCTCATGCACTACGACGACCGCACGACGGTGTGCGTCAGCACGCAGGCCGGTTGCGCGATGGCCTGCGGGTTCTGCGCCACCGGCCAGGCCGGCTTCGCCCGCCACCTGAGCGTCGGCGAGATCGTCGAGCAGGTCGTCGCGGGCCCGCCAGCGCGCCTCGAACGGCGACCGACCTCGACGTGTCTCCAACGTGGTGTTCATGGGGATGGGCGAACCGCTGGCCAACTACGACCGCACGTGGGCGGCGATCGAGCGCCTGCACGGGGACATGGGCATCTCCGCCCGCCACCTGACGCTCTCGACCGTCGGGATCGTCCCCGGCATCCGCCGCCTCGCCACGGAGGGTCTGCCGGTCAACCTGGCCGTGTCGCTGCACGCCGCCAACGACGAGCTGCGTGAGCGCCTGGTGCCGATCAACGAGCGCTATCCGCTGGCCGTCCTGGCCGAGGCCTGCGCCGAGTACCTCGAGGCCAAGGGCCGGCGGCTGTCGCTCGAGTGGGCGCTGATCGACGGCGTCAACGACCGTCCCGCCGACATCCGCGAGCTGGCCGCCTTCGCCCGGCCGCTGCGGGCGCACGTGAACCTCATCCCGCTCAACCCGACGCCGGGGTTTCCCGTACGCGGGTCGGCCCCCGAGCGGGTGCGGGCCTTCCGTGACGGGCTCCGGACCCACCGCGTCAACGCCACCGTCCGCCAGAACCGGGGCACCGACATCGACGCCGCCTGCGGCCAGCTCCGCGCCGTCCACGCCCCGCCGACCGGCATGAGCGCGACGGCAACCACCGTCGAGCTCCGCCCACCCAGCCGCATGCCGCCGGTGCGGCCCGACCTCAGCTCGCCGCGGGCCGCACGTCGTGATCCGGGTCCGAGACCCTGACCACTCCGCTCAGCCGTTCGCCGGCGCCGACCGAGACGCCCTCCCACAGCACGCTGCCCACCGCCGTCCCCTCCACGACCGCCCCGGCACCCACCACCGAGTCGACCACCCTGCCCGTGACCCGGGCGGTCGGATCGACGATCGGACCCGCCCGCCGAGCGCGGCCGCGGCGAGGTTGGCGGCGAGGTAGTCCGCCGGAGTGCCGCAGTCGACGAACGGCGCGTCGACCGAGATGGCGTCGAGGCGCCCGGCCGTCCACGCCTGCGACAACATGGCGCCGTACAGGCCGGACGGGACCGGCTCGAGCTGCTCGACCTCCGACCACGGCAACAGGGTGGCCACCAGTCCGACCGACGGACCGAACGACCCCTGTCCGAGCTGCCCGGTGCCGGCCTCGGTGGACCGCACCGCCAGCAGCACCCGCGCCCGCTTGCCGTCCCAACCCTCGACGAACGGGCGCAGGCCGGCAGTCGTCCAGGCGTCGGCGTTGTGCACGAGCACCGCTCGGCCGTCGATCCAGGGGCGCAGCGCTCCGATCGCGCCGGCGGTACCGAGAGCCTCCGGTTCCTCGAACGACAGATGCGGCTGCGGACCTCCTGGCCGGGCTTCGAGATGGGCGGCGATCTGTTCGGCGCGGTCGTGGAGGTTGACGGCAACCGCGCCGGTCACGGGCTGCACGCGTGCAAGGGCGAGATCGAGGAGCGCCGGTGCCCCCGACCGGGCACAGGGGCTTCGGTCGTGCCGACGAGATCGGACGCAAGCCGCTCGCCGAGCGCCTGCCGCCAGCACGACCGCGGCCAGGTCGGCGGACATGTCGTCACCCGTCGCGTTCCGATCCGGGCCCGGACCTGCCAGACTGTCAGTCATGGAGACCCGCCGATGGACGAACCCATCGCAGCCCCAGACCCTCTACATGGCCACGTTCCTGCTCTACATCGAGGCCGTCCTCAGCGTGATGTTCGGCGGTGCGTTCAACCCCATCGGTCTTCTGTTCGTCGCCGCCGAGGTGGCCGGTGCCTTCTGCATCGCCAACGAGAAGCGGTGGGGCTACTACCTGGCCGTCGCGGTGGCCGTGCTGCTGCTGGCCCCGTTCGTGCTGGCCGTGGCCACCGGCGGGCTCAAGGTGCTGTTCAGCCCGACCCTGATCCTCTACGCCCTGTTCCCCGTGGCGCTGTTCGCGCTGCTCGTGCACCCGATGAGCCGGGAATACCAGAAGATCTGGTTCCACTAGCCGCCTCCGGTGCATGATCGGTCCATGACAACCATCGTGCAAGGTATCGACGGACTGAAGGAGAAGGTCGGCGAGCACCTCGGCTACAGCGACTGGGTCGAGATCACGCAGGAGCAGGTCAACCTGTTCGCCGACGCCACCGGTGACCACCAGTGGATCCACGTCGATCCCGAACGGGCCAAGTCCGGCCCCTTCGGCGGACCGATCGCCCACGGCTACCTCACCTTGTCGTTGGGCCCGCAGCTCATGCCGCAGATCCTCTCCGTGCACGGCATCTCGATGGCCGTGAACTACGGCGCCGGAAAGATCCGATTCCCGTCGCCCGTGCCGGTGGGCTCGAAGCTGCGGCTCGGCGCCGAGCTCGTCTCGGTCGACGACGTCACCGGCGGGGCCCAGGTCACGATGCTGTTCACGTTCGAGGTCGAGGGCGCGCCCAAGCCGTCGTGTGTGGCCGAGATCATCTTCCGCTACTACGCCTGACCTTCGTCAGCGCGAGCAGACGCAGAACTCGTTGCCCTCCGGGTCCTCCATCACGCGCCATCGCTCGCTCTCTTCCTCGAACCAGCCGTCCTCGGGCGACCGCGCCCCGAGCTGGGTGAGCCGCTCGACCTCGGCGGCGATGTCGTCCACGTAGACGTCGAGGTGGATGCGCGCCTTGCCGACCTTGGGCTCGACCACCTGTTGGAACACCAGCTCGGGGTGCCGCCCGCCGGGATCGACGATCGACCGGTACGGACCTTGCGACCCGTGCCGGACGTAGCCCAACGCCTCGGCCCAGAAGTCGGCCAGCCGGTCAGGATCCGCGCAGTCGATGGTGATCTGGAGCTCGCGGAGCATGGTCAGCGGAACTCGGGCATGACCTTCTCGGCGAGCAGGCGCAGCGTCTCGGTGTCGGGGAAGTCCGCGCACCCAGGGCACGATCCCGCCGCAACCGAGATCGCGGTAGGTGCGAGAGCTTCTCGGCCACCTGCTCGGGGGTGCCGACGAGGTTGCCGGCCGCCACGACTCGACCGGCTCGCCCCAGAACGAACGCGATCCCGCCGTCGACGACCTCGGCCTCGGTCTCGCGGATGAACACCTCGGGCGACCACGTCTTGGTGATCTCGTCGTAGTCGCGCCCGACGGCGGCGCAGTGCCCCTTCAGCACCTCGCCTTGTGCGCCCACTCGTCGGGCTTGCCGCCGAAGTTCGACCGGTCGGCGTGCCGGGCGACGACACGCAGCGTCAGCTGCTCGCCGCCGCCACCGATCCAGATCGGCGGGTGCGGCTGCTGCACCGGCTTCGGGTCGCACTGCGCGCCGGCGACGCGAGAAGTGCCGGCCCTCGTAGGTGGCGTCGGGCTCGGTCCACATCGAGCTTCACGATCTCGACGGTCTCGCGCAGCATGCGGATGCGGTCGGCGCCTTGGACGGGAACTCGTAGCCGTAGCCGTTGAACTCGTGCGTCGTACCAGCCGGCGCCGATGCCCCAGTCGAGCCGACCGCCGCGACATCACGTCGATGTTCGACGTGATCTTGGCCAGCAGCCCGGGGTTGCGGTACGGCGCGCAGCCGACCATCTGGCCGAGCCGGATGCGTGACGTGCGCTGGCTGATGCGCGGCGAGCGTCGTCCAGCACTCGAACATCGTCTCGTGGGCCGGGACCGGCACGTTGTGGAAGTGGTCGTAGACCCAGACCGAGTCGTAGCCGAGCTCGTCGGCGAGCACGCGCGATCTCGACCGCCTTCGCCCACTTGGCCTGCGGGTCGTCGATGGCGGCCAGCTCCATCTTCCAACCCTGGGGAATGAACGTTCCGAAGATCATGACCCCCGACGCTACCCACCGATCCCTACCATTCGCCCGTGCGCACGCGAGAGGTCCAGCGCGTACCGGGTACGCTCCGCACCGGTACCGGGGCACGGCGGCGGCCGTGGTCGTCGCGACTGCTCGCGGCAGCCGCCTGCTCGTCGACCTCCGCCCGGCCCGCCGGCTTCGCCGGCCACCACGGCGCCCCACCGCGTCGTCGACACCGATCCACACGCCGCGTCCGTTGCGGTGGCGGCCCTGCGGCCACGGGCTTCCAGTGCAGCCGGCTGGCGCGTGCCGCTCGACT
The DNA here is from genome assembly GCA_963776435.1 of uncultured Microthrixaceae bacterium. GTDB lineage: Bacteria > Actinomycetota > Acidimicrobiia > Acidimicrobiales > Acidimicrobilacustridaceae > UBA4742. Next base: position 577,920 of record CAVZMK010000006.1, on the reverse strand, counting down.
ACGCGCCAGCCCGCACGGCGCCCAGGTGCAGCCTGGCGGTCGATCCGCCGGCCGGCCAGTGACCCAGCCCACCGCGTCGGGGCGCTGGTGGTGAACCCGGGCGGTCCCGGCGCATCGGGGATCGGCATCGTGCGGGGTGGCTTCGGGGTGGACGCCGGCCTGGGCCGAGGACTGCGCCGACCGCTTCGACATCGTGTCGTGGGACCCGCGCGGCGTCGGTGCCAGCCAACCGTTGGCCTGCGGATCGGGCGCCAAGGCGTTCCTGGCCCTTCGACTCCCGATCCGACCAACGCCGGCGGCGCAAGCGTTGCTGGACACGCGGGCTCGGGCCGTCGCCCAGGACTGCGCCGCTCACGCCGGGCCGCTGCTCGATCACATCGACCAGCCACGACGGCGCCCGCGACCTCGAGCAGCTGCGCCGCGCCCTCGGTGAGCGCCAAGCTCACCTACGCCGGCTACTCCTACGGCACCGCCATCGGGCTGGCGTATGCCGCTCGCTACCCCACCAACATCCGGGCCATGGTGCTCGACGGCGTCGTCGACCCGACCGACGACCTGCCGCACCTGCTCACCGCGCAGGCCATCGCGATGGACGCAGTCGATCCAGCGACTCTTCGACGACTGCCGCGCCGACGCCCGGTGCCCGTTGACGGATCCGTCCGCCACCTACGACCAGCTGGCCGCGGCGCTGGCCCGCCAGCCGCGAGCCGGCCGGCCCGACCGCCATCGGACCGTCCGATCTGGCCACGGCTGCCGTCCAGTCCACCTACGACCCCGAGCTCGGCACAGGCGTTCCTGATCGCATTGGCCCACGCGGCCCAGGGCGACGGCAGCCTGATCGCGGCGCTTCGCCGCCTCGCTACCGCGACGAGGTCACGAGCTACGTCGGCTACGCCTCGTGATGTGCGCCGACTTCCCCCACCCGGTCGGCGCGGCCGCCTACGAGGCCTTCGCGGACGAGCCTGGCCCAGCCGCGCCCGTCGGGTCGGAGCCGCCGCCGCCAACGAGCTGCTGCCCTGCGCCTTCTGGCCCGCGCCGGTGGCCCGCACGCCAGGGGTGGTGACCGCGGCCGGCTCGCCGACCATCCTCGTCGTCGGCAACACCGGCGACGCGGCCACGCCGTTCGCCTCGTCCATCGCGGTGGCCCGCCACCTCGACCACTCGGCCCTGCTCACCTATCAGGGCTTCGGCCACACGAGCCTCGGGCGCAGCGCGTGTGTCGACTCGGCCGAGCGCCGCTACCTCTTCGAGCTCCGGCCCCCGCCCGTCGGCGCCCTCTGCCTGCCCAACTGACTCGACCCGCTACCCCCTCACCCCGTTTCGCCTGGCCCGGGGGCGTGACCATAGGATCGCCGCCGAGCCAGCGACGCGCCAGGGGGGCCCGACGATCCGATGGACTTCAACCTCGCGACCGTGCACGAGGCTGTGGCGGCTGCCATCGCGGACCGTGAGGCCATCGTCTTCCGCGACCGTCGGCTCACGGCGGGTCAGCTCACCGTCCGCACGCGGCAGCTCGCCAACCACCTGCTGGGCGCCGGTTTCCAGGTACACACCGAACGCCCCGGGCTGCGCGGGTGGGAGTCCGGCCAGGACCAGCTGGCCCTCTACCTCCACAACGGCAACGAGTACCTCGAGGGAATGCTCGGCGCCTACAAGGCGCGGGTGGCGCCGTTCAACGTCAACTACCGCTACGTGGCCGAGGAGCTGCACTACCTGCTGAACGACGCCGGGGCGCGCGGCATCGTCTACCACTCGGCGTTCGCCCCGACGCTCGACGTCCGTGCGACCCGACCTCCCCGGCCTCGAGCTGCTCCTGCAGGTCGCCGACGAGTCCGGCCACGATCTGCTGCCCGGCGCCGTCTGGTACGAGGACGCGCTGGCCGCCGCGCCCTCGACCCCGCCGCCCGTCGAGCCGTCGCCCGACGACCTCTACATCCTCTACACCGGCGGGCACGACCGGCATGCCCAAGGGCGTGCTGTGGCGGCAGGCCGACATCTACCCGGCGGCGATGGGCGGGCGCGATCTGGGCACCCAGGAGGAGTGGCCGGACCTCGAGCGGATCGTGGAGAACGCCCGCAACGGCGGCGTGCGACTGATGCCCGCACCCCCGTTCATGCACGGCGCCGCCCACTGGCTGGCCTTCAACGCGCTCGAGCGGCGGGAACACCATCGTCCTGCCCCCGGTCACCGACCACCTCGACCCGGTGGCCGTGTGGTCCACCGTCGCGGCCGAGAAGGTCAACGTCCTCCTCATCGTGGGCGACGCCTTCGCCCGCCCACTCATCGACGAGCTCGAACGGCACACGTACGACCTCAGCTCCATGCTGATGATCGTCAGTGGCGGCGCCGCGCTCAGCGCGACGGTGAAGAACCGCATCCTCGAGGTGCTGCCCGAGCGTGGGCGTGCTCGACGGGCTGGGGGCCTCCGAGACCGGTCAGCAGGCCACACAGGTGTCCGGCGCGGGTGCCGAGGCGACGACGGGCACGTTCACCCCGAGCCCCGGCATGTGCATCGTCGACGAGACGATGACGCGGCGGCTCGGGCCGGGCGACGACGAGCTGGGTTGGTTGGCCCAGCAGGGGCGGGTGCCCCTCGGCTACCTGGGTGACCCCGAGAAGACGGCCCGCACGTTCCCCGTCATCGACGGCGTCCGCTACTCGGTGCCGGGTGACCGCGCCCGCTACACCGCCGACGGCCTGCTCGACCTGCAGGGTCGCGACTCGGTCACCATCAACTCGGGCGGCGAGAAGATCTTCGCCGAGGAGGTCGAGGCCGCCCTGATGGCCCACCCCGCCGTGTACGACGCGGTCGTGGCCGGTCGGCCCAGCGAGCGGTGGGGCAACGAGGTGGTCGCCGTCGTGCAGCTGCGTCCCGGATCGACCGCCACCGTCGACGACCTGCTCGGCGAGAGCGAGAAGCACATCGCCCGCTACAAGCTGCCGAAGGCGGTCGTGTTCGTCGATCGGGTCGAGCGCAGCCCGTCGGGCAAGGCCGACTACCGGTGGGCCCGCGAGCAGGCGCTCGGAGCAGCGGGCTGAGCGTGGCCGACGACCGGGGTCTGGTGCGCCGGGTGCGGCGCCATCGGGTGCCGGCGTGGTGGCGCGATGCCAAGCTCGGCATCTTCATCCACTGGACGCCGGCGTCGGTGCCCGCGTTCGCGCCGGTCGGGGTGGACACGGCCGAGCTGCTGGCTCAGCGCCGGCCCGATGCCCTGGCCTGGTCGCCGTACGCCGAGTGGTACCAGAACTCGCTGGCCTTCCCCCAGAGCCCGGTGGCCGAGCACCATCGCCAGGTGTACGGCGACCGGCCCTACAACGAGTTCGCCCGCGACTGGGAGGCCGGTCTGGCCACCTGGGATCCCGACGACTGGGCCCGGCGCTTCGCGGCCACCGGCGCCCGCTACGTGGTGCTGGTCACCAAGCACCACGACGGCTACTGCCTGTGGCCGACCCAGGTACGCAATCCGCACGTGCCGGACTTGTTCTCGACCCGTGACGTGGTCGGAGAGCTGGCCGAGGCCGTGCGGGGCCAGGGGATGCGCTTCGGCGTCTACTACTCGGGCGGCCTCGACTGGACCTTCAACGACCATCCGCTCGGCACGTTCAGCGACCTGATCCTGGCCCAGCCGGGCGGCGACTACCCGGCCTACGCCGAGGCCCAGCTGCGAGAGCTGGTCGAGCGCTACCGCCCGTCGGTGCTCTGGAACGACATCTCCTGGCCGCAGTCCACGGCCAAGCTGGCCCGCCTGCTGACCGACTACTACCGCGCCGTGCCCGACGGGGTCGTGAACGACCGCTTCATGCCTCGCTCTCCTGCCTGGGTGATCGGCGGGACGGGGCCGGGTCGGAAGCTGCTCGACGCCGCCGCCGCCCGCTCGGCCAAGGCCGACAAGGGGATCGTCCCGCCCAAGCCTCCGCTGTTCGACGTGCGCACGCCCGAGTACACGACCTTCGACGAGATCCAGACGACGCCGTGGGAGTGCGTACGGGGCATCGACCAGAGCTTCGGGCACAACCGCATGTCCGACGAGTCGGACTTCCTCAGCCAGGGTGACCTGCTGTGGTCGGTGGTCGACATCGCCTCGAAAGGCGGCAACCTCCTGCTCAACGTGGGACCTCGGGGCGAGGACGCGACCATCGCCGACGCGCAGCTGCGACGCCTCGACTGGCTGGCGTCGTTCACCGGGGCGACCGGTGATGGCCTGTTCGCCACGCGTCCGTGGGTGCGTCCCGGGGCGCGTCCGCCGGCGTCGAGCTCCGCTATCTGTCTCGCGACGCGACCGTGTTCGCCTTCGTCCGCGCCGCGGCCGAACCAGGCGAAGGCGGTGCCGAGAGGAGCTCCGTCGTGCTCCCCGACCTGCGGGCGACGAGTGCCACCACGGTCTCGACGGTCGGCGGCCGACCGCTGCGGTGGGAGGTGGGACCGGGAGGCCTCCAGGTGCAGCCGGAGGAGCCGATCCGAGCCGACGTCCCCCTGGTGGTCGCCGTGCACCACGCAGAGGCGGCGCGGGACACCCTCCGCTAGCAGCCGTCAAGGGTCGGCGACGGGACGGGTGGTCCACCACCAGGAGCCGACGACGACCGCGACGGCGGTGCCGCTGCCGAGTGCCCAACCGGCGAGCACGTCCGACGGCCAGTGGACGCCGAGGACGAGGCGGCTCAGCCCCACCAGGCCGGCGAGCGCGACGCACGTCGTGACGAGCACGATCCGCGGCGCCCAGGTGTGGAGGAGCGTGATCGAGACCACCAGCGCGACCGAGAGGAAGAAGGCGGCCGCGTCGGTCGCGTGGCCGGAGGGGAAGGCCGACAGCGTGACGGTCATCTCGTGGAGGACCACCGGGGGGCGGGGCCGCCCGAAGTACGCCTTGGCCAGCGAGGACGCCAGCCCCGCCAAGGTCAACGAGATCAGCGGTGATGCGGCCAGCAGCCGTGGGACACGGGCGCGCCACAACCCGAGTCCGATCAACGCCGCGAGCACGGCCAGCACGCTGAAGGACGCCAGCGTGGCGACGACGCGCGAGGCGTCGACGAGCCACGCGGTGCGGTGAGCGACGAACCAGTCGAGCACCGCCCGGTCATGGGCGATCAGCCCGCCCCCGTCGCCGACGTCCTCGGCCAGCACCACGAAGACAACCGCGCAGGCCGACACCGCGCCGGCCGCGGTGGCCAACGCAACGCGGGAGGGGCGTGGCGGACGGCTCGGCGACCTCGTCACGACGACGCCTGTACGCACGCCTGGTTCACTCCGGCGGGTCCAGCTGCTCCATGAACTCGAGGCGGATCCCGCCAGGGGCCTCGACGAAGGCGATGCGCCGACGTCCGAAGGTCCCCTCCACCACCTCCGGACCCCAGATCACCGTGTGGCCCTCGAGCTCGGCATCCAGGTCGTCGGTGAACAGCGCCGGGTGCAGGAAGCCCTCGTCGGGGAGGTCGACCTCGTCCTCGTAGATCGCCCGGGTGAACAACGTGATCATCACGGGTCCCAGGAACACATCCGCTCGTTCGCCGTTCCTCCACGTCATCCGGTCGCGCACCTCCGCGCCGGCGTCCACGTAGAACCGACAGGCGGCGTCGAGGTCGGCGACCTTCACCGCCAGGTTGGCCAGGCCGATGATCACGCGTCGTTCTCCTTGACAGGTGTGCCGGGCAGCGGGCCGTCGGCGTAGCGATCGATCGTGGGGCCCGACCCACCGTGCCAACTCGTCCACATCCGCGCTCGCCACCGGTTCGAGACGCAACACGTAGCGCGTGAACCCGAGCCCCATCAGCTGCGACGCGATCAGCGCCCGCCGCCGCGCCAACTCGTCGGGCGGGCGGCCGCCGTCGCCGAGCTTCGCCCAGATCCGCTCGGCGAGGAACGCCCGCACGCCGGCCGCGGCCTCGGGTGACGACGCCGCGGCCTGCGTGAACCACACGAAGGGGTCGCCGGTCTCGGACGCGGCGTCGTCCCACATGCGGATGAAGTGGGCGACGATGGCCGCGCCCTTCTCCCCGGGCGTGGCCGCCACCTGCTCGGTGTGGACCTCGGTCAACACGATGTCGAGGATCAGCCGAGGGTCGGCACCCTCCTCGATGGCCGCGTTGAACAGCTCGGGCTTGCCGCCGGGGAAGTAGTGATGGACGAGAGCCGGATCGACCCCCGCCCGACCGGCGACCGCCCGCAGGCTGGTGCCCTCGAACCCCGCCTCAGCGAACGCGTTCGCCGCCGCATCGACGATCTCGGCCCGGGTGTCGCGCTTGCCGGGGCGACGTCCCTTCTCAGCCACGGTCGCGCCCCAGGACCGATGTCACGCGGGAAGGTGGTTCCCAAACCGGCGCGGGAGTGGTAGAACTCATCACTGATGAATTCTAACGCAGCCGCGACGTCTTCGGGGACCGACCCAGCCAGTCCGCCAGCGAGGAGCCCTGGCCCGGATGGCCGGCTGGTGCTACGACCGGCGCCGGCGGGTGCTGCTGGCCTGGTTCGCCCTGCTGATCCTGACCTCCGTGGTCTCCCAGATGGTCGGCGCGGACTTCAAGGACAAGCTCAACGGCGGCCACTCCGAGTCCCAGCAGGCCCAGGATCTGCTGCGGGCCAACTTCCCCATCCAGGCCGGCGACAGCGCCCAGGTCGTGTTCCGCACGGCCACGCCGATCTCCGATCCGGCGAACAAGGCCAAGATCGATGCGCTCGTCGACGAAGCTCGAGGCGCTCCCCCACGTCGGCCGCCGTGCAGAGCCCGACCGTGCCGGCGCGGCCAGTTCCAGATCAGCCGGGACGGCCACATCGCCTACGCGACCCTGCTGCTCGACAAGGACACCCCCGACATCTCCCAGGCCGACCTCCAGAAGATCGTCGACGTCGCCGAGGCGGCCCGGGCCGACCGGATTCGAGGTCGCAGCTCGGTGGTCAGCCCATCAGTGCGGTGCAGCAAGCCGGCGTTCGGAGCCAGCGAGGGCATCGGCATCCTCGCCGCCATGATCATCCTGCTCGTCGCCTTCGGCTCGCTCATCGCCATGGGCCTGCCCATCGTGACCGCGCTGTTCGGCATCGGGGTCGGCGTGGCCGTCGTGTCGCTCCTCAGCCGCGTGGCTGATCGTGCCGAGCTTCGGCACCGAGCTCGCCGCCATGATCGGCATCGGCGTCGGCATCGACTACGCGCTGTTCATCGTCACCCGCTACCGCCAGGGTCTGGCCGAGGGACGAGATCCCGCGCGGCGCGGTGGTCCGCGCCCTCGACACGTCGGGCCGCGCCGTGCTGTTCGCGGGCTGCACCGTCGTGATCTCGCTGCTGGGCATGCTGCTGCTCGGCCAGCGGTTCGTGTACGGCCTCGCCTTCGGCGCCATCGCCGCGGTGTTGCTGGTCATGGCGGCGTCGCTCACCCTGCTCCCGGCCCTGCTCGGCTTCGTCGGCACCAAGATCGACCGTCTGAGCATCCCGTTCCTGCACCAGGACGCCGATCCGGCGCACAACCGCCACTCGTTCTGGTACCGCTGGAGCCGGGTGATCCAGCGTCGGCCGTGGCCGGCCGCGATCGGCGCCTTCGCGGTGCTGCTCCTGCTGGCGCTGCCGGTGTTCTCGCTGCAGATGCTCTTCAGCGACTCGGGCAACGACCCCGCGACGCAGACCACCCGCCACGCCTACGACCTGCTGTCGGAGGGCTTCGGACCGGGCTTCAACGGACCGCTCATCGTGGCGGTGGGCGCTGGCGCCAGGGACGTCGGCGGACACGACCACGATCTCCGAGGGCGCCGGCAAGGTCGCCACCGCACTGCGGGCCACGCCCGGCATCGCGGTCGTCGCTCCGCCGCAGGTCAGCGACAACGGTCGGGCGGCGGTGGTGGTGGTCATACCCAAGACCTCGCCGCAGAGCGACAAGACCGAGGCGCTGGTCAACGACCTGCGCCAACACGTGGTTCCCGCGGCCACCGCCGGCACCGAGGTGCGGGCGCTCGTGGGCGGGTTCACCGCCGCCGGCATCGACGCGGCCGCCAACTTCTCCCACCGGCTGCTCTGGGTCATCGGCGGCGTGGTGCTGTTCTCGTTCCTGTTGCTCATGGTCGTGTTCCGCTCGATCGCGGTGCCGATCAAGGCCGCCATCATGAACCTGCTCTCGATCGCGGCGGCCTACGGCGTGACGGTGGCCGTGTTCCAGTGGGGCTGGGGCGGCAGCGTGCTGCACATCGGCAAGACCGGCCCGATCGACCCGTGGATCCCGCTCATGTTGTTCACGATCCTGTTCGGGCTCTCGATGGACTACGAGGTGTTCCTGCTGTCCCGCATCCGGGAGGAGTGGCTGCGCACCGGCGACAACGGCACTGCCGTGGCCGACGGGCTCGCCCAGACGGCGCGGGTCATCACGGCCGCCGCCGCCATCATGTTCTGCGTCTTCGGCTCGTTCGTGGTCGGCGACCTGCGGGTGCTCAAGGTGTTCGGCCTCGGCCTGGCCGTGGCCGTGCTGGTCGACGCGACCATCGTCCGCATGGTGCTGGTGCCGGCGACGATGGAGCTGCTCGGCGGGGCCAACTGGTGGTTCCCCAAGTGGCTCGACCGCATCGTCCCCCACCTCGACGTCGAGGGCGACCCCGAGCCGGCCATCGACCTCACCACCCCCGAGCGAGACCCCCGTCCCCGTCCCCTGACCCGCCCACCTGCGAAACTGGGCATCTTCTGTGCGTCGCTCCGACGCATTTCCATGCCCAGTTTGCTGGAGGGGGAGGCCGACATGGCCCACGATCGTCGGTTCCGGTTCGGGGTCATCGCCAAGAACGTGCGGTCCGGCGCGTGAGTTCGCCGACTTCGCCCGCCACGTCGAGGACCTCGGCTACTCGAGCTTCTACCTGCCCGACCACTTCGTCGACCACGCGCTGGCCCCGTTCCCCGCGATCATGGCCGCCGCCGCGGCCACCACCACCCTGCGCATCGGCACGCTCGTGCTGGGCAACGACTACCGCCATCCGGTGGTCGTCGCCAACGACGCGGCGACGGTCGACCTGCTCTCCGACGGACGCCTCGAGCTCGGCCTCGGGGCCGGCTGGATGACCGTCGACTACGAGCGCGGCGGCTGGCCGCTCGATCCGCCGGGCGTCCGCATCGCCCGGCTCGACGAGTCGCTCACCGTGATCAAGGGCCTCATGGCCGACGGTCCCTTCACCTTCCACGGTCGAGCACTACCGGGTGACCGACCTCGACGGTGAGCCCAAGCCGGTGCAGCGCCCCCATCCACCGATCGTGATCGGCGGCGGTGGCCCCCGGATCCTGGCCCTGGCCGCCCGCCACGCGCAGATCGTCGGCATCAACGCCAACCTGCGCGCCGGTCAGGGCGAGCACCCCGACAGCATGGCGTCCCTGTCGGCGGCGGCGACCGACGAGAAGCTGACCCGGCTCCGCACCGCGGCCGGCGACCGGTTCGACGAGCTCGAGATCCAGACGCTCACCGGCTTCGTGCACGTGACCGACGACCGTCGCTCGATCGCCGACGCCATCGCGTCCGGGATGGGCGCACCCGATGCCGAGGTCGCGCTCGAGACGCCCGCGTTGCTCGTGGGCACGATCGATCAGATGGTCGAGGAGCTGCAGGCCCGGCGGGCGCGCTGGCAGATGAGCTACGTCGTCGTGCCCGAGGAGTACGCCGACACCTTCGCCCCGGTCGTGGCGAGGTTGGCCGGCACCTGACCCCGCCGCTCAGAGTGGCAGGTTGCCGGTCGCCGACTTGGTGGTGCCGTGATCCTTGTAGGCGGCGATGGTGCGCTCGGCGATGCGCATCTGGTGCACCTCGTCGGCGCCGTCGGCGAAGCGACTCCAGCGCGCCTGCTTCAACATCTCGCCCAACGGGGTGTCGCTCGAGTAGCCGAGCGCGCCGTGGACCTGGATGGCCCGGTCGATGATGCGCCACAGCGAGTTGGCGACGAAGTGCTTCGCCATCGACACCTCGCTCTTGAAGTCCGCGCCCGAGTCGATCAGGAACGCGGCGTGGAGCACCATCAGCTTGCACTGGTAGAGCTCCATCGCCGAGTCGGCGATCAGCCACTGGATGCCCTGCTTCTCGGCCAGCAGCGAACCGTGCGAGTACCGGCTCAGGGCCCGGTCCACCATCATGTCGAACGCCACCTCGGCCTGGCCGATCCAGCGCATGCAGTGCGCCAGGCGGGCCGGACCGAGCCGGGCCTGGCCGAGCAGGTGCCCCTCGCCGCGCTCACCGAGCATCTTGTCCTTGTGCACGACCAGGTCGGTGATGCGGATCTCGCAGTGGTTGTGGCTGCCCGCCATCGTCGCGACGTCGCGCACGACCTCCCAGCCCTCGGACGGGATGTCGACGAGGAACGCGGAGTTGGCCGCCTGCGGAAGGTCTGGGTCGTCCTCGGTACGGGCGATCAGGATGGCGAAGCTGGCGCCCCGGGCGCCCGGTGATGAACCACTTGTGCCCGTTGATCACCCAGGTGTCGCCGTCAGGGAAGGCGCGGGTCTGGATCAGCGTCGGGTCCGAGCCGGCCACCTCGGGCTCGGTCATCGCGAAACACGACCGGAAGGACCGCGGCTTGCCGTCGACCATCTTGAACCCGTCGCACAGCGGGCGGAGGTAGTCCTCCTTCTGCTGGTCGGTGGCCCAGTGCAGCAGCGTGTGCATGTTGCCCTCGTCGGGCGCCTGCGCGTTCGAGGCGAACGGACCCATGCGCGTCTTGCCGGCCTCGGCCGACACGCTGGCCATGGCGACGTGACCGAGGCCCATGCCGCCCCACTCCTTCGGCATGTGCGGCAGCCACAGGCCCCACTCGTGGGCCGCGGTCCGCATGTCGATGATGGCCCGCACCCACTCATCGCGGGCCCAGTCGTCGGCCTCGGCCTTGGCCTCGATGGGCCGGACGACAGTGTCGAGGAAATCCCGGACCTTGAACCGGACCTCGTCGATCTCGGGTGGGAACGTGAAGTCGATGGCCATGGTCAGCCGGGGGCGAGTTGGCCGGCGCGGCCGTCGGCACCGAGCATCGACGCGACCACTTCGGCCTCGCGGTGGTAGCCCGCGTGTTCGAGCATCTGGCGGAACCGCACCGCGCCCTGCACGCCGCCCATGCCGTCGAGGCGGAGCAGCTCGGTCGTGAACGGCCGGGTCTGGCCGGTGCCGGCGACCGCGATCGCGCCGAAGAGCTGGAAGGTCCCGGCCCGCTCGTTGGCGAACGACCAGGTCATCACCGACACGCCCTCCACCAGTCGTCCGGCCGCCAACGCCTGGGCGGCCCGAAAGGCGGCCGTCGGGGCGCCGGCGTGCGCATAGCGGGTCACCGCCGCCTCGGCCCCGGCCTGGTCGCCCTGCCACAGCCGGGCCCACCCGAGCAGTTCCGAGGCCGTCCGCAGCGTGGGACCCGACGGGCGACGCGCCAGCACGGCGTGAGCGACCTGCTCGGCGTCGGCCGGTCGGTGCTCGACGAGGGCCCGCTGCGCGTAGACGAGCTCGTCGCCCATCTGCTGCTGCTTGACCCGGCTGAGCGATCCGATGTTCATGAAGGCGAAGATGCCCATGAACATGGCGATGAAGATGTAAGCCGGTCCCGAGACCAACACGACGAGAGCGAGCGATCCGGCCACGACGATCGACAGGATCTCGGCCGGTCGGCGCCCGCGCCCCTTGGTCGCGAGGTCGAGCAGCGACATGGCGACGTTGCCGCCGTCGAGCGGGAGGATCGGGCAGCAGGTTGAGCACGGACCAGCCGATGTTGATCCACAGCACCTGGTAGAGGATCTCCTTGCCCATGTCCGAGGTGACCGTGCCGGCCTGCCAGATCCACGCCGCCGGCAGCCCGATGAGGATCAGGGCGGCCAGTGGCCCGGCCAGGCTGACGAGGACGTGCTGGCCGGGTGACAGCTCACCCGAACCGCTCGTGAGACCGCCGAACCCCTGGATCGAGATGCTCGGCCGGATGCCGTAGTGGCGGAACACGACCGCGTGGCCGAGCTCGTGGAGCAGGATCGAGATGAAGGCGACGACCATCCACGAGATCAGGATCGACCACTGGAACGACCGGTCGACGGGCTGGGAGGCGTAGCCCAGGATGCCGATGACGACGAGGAACGTCGGCTCGACCCGCACCGGGATCCCTGCGATCCGGAACTGCAGACCTCGGCCCATCGCTCCAGGCTACCGATCCCGCCCGCATCGGCGCCGTCGGGTGGTCGGTCGACCTGGGTCGGTCGGTAGGCTCGCCGCGTGGCCCCTGCGGTGACGATCGACCCCGACCACCTGCCCGAAGGGGACGACAAGGTGGCGGCGGTCCGGACGATGTTCGACGCCATCGCGCCCCGCTACGACCTGGTCAACCGCATCATGACGTTCCGCATGGACGTCGGGTGGCGACGCCGCACCGTGAACCGGCTCGCGCTGGCACCTGGCGCGACCGGTGCTCGACGTCGCGTGCGGCACCGGCGACCTCTGCGGCGAACTGGCCCGCCAGGGGCTCTCGCCGATCGGGAGCGACCTGTCGTTCGGCATGCTGGCCGCCGGCCGGTCGGGCGTGCCGCTCGTCCAGGCCGACGCGCTGCGTCCTGCCCGTCCCGGACGCGTCGGTCGACGGGGTGACGTGCGGATTCGCACTGCGCAACCTCGTCGCGCTGGTGCCGTTCTTCGACGAACTGGCCCGCGTGGTCCGACCAGGTGGCCGCATCGCCCTGCTCGAGGTGGCCGTGCCGTCCAACTCGGTCATGCGCTGGGGTCACGGCGTGTACTTCGGCAAGGTGGTGCCCCGCATCGGTGGTCTGCTGTCGGACCCTGCCGCCTACCGCTACCTGCCCAAGTCGGTCGCCTACCTGCCCGATCCGCCCGAGCTGCGTCGACCAGCTGCGTCGAGCCGGTTTCGCCGACGCCGGCCGCGACCTGCTCTCGGGCGGCATCGCCCAGCTGCTCACCGCCACCCGCGACCGACCGCACGCGGCGGAGCCGGCCCGGTGAGCGCGCTCGGGCTCGGAACCGACTGGCGATCCGCGACCGACGCCGGCGCTCGCGGGCCCGCACCGAACGACTCGACCTCGACCTCGACCCGATCGAGGTGGCGGGCGAGCGCGGGGTGCTGTGGACGCAGGGCCGCGTCGGGTTCGCCGGCCGGGGCGAGGCGCTGCGCATCCGCGTCCCCGCCGGCGATCCCGCGGCCGCGTCGGCGGCGGTGCACGACGCGCTGCGACGCGATCGAGGTGGACGATCCGCTCCGGCTGGCCGGCACCGGGCCGGTGGCGATCGGCGCGCTCCCGTTCGACCCGCGCCGCGAGGGCTGGTTGATCGTGCCCGAGGTCCTCGTCGGGCGGGCCGAGGACGGTACGCGCTGGATGACGACCGTCGGCCCGCCCGATGCCCCTCGCCGGCTCCCCCACCTCGACGTCTCCTCCACCGACGGCGACCCCTATCCGACCCGGTTCACCGTCACGAGTCCCCGGTCTCCCGACGAGTGGTGCGAGGCGCTGGTGGACGCCCGAGACGAGCTGCGGGCGGGCGCGGCCCGCAAGGTCGTGCTGGCGAGGGAGGTCGTCATCGAGGCCGACCGTCCCATCCCGCGCCAGGCCGTGCTGGCCGAGCTGCGTCGCAGCTATCCGGCCTGCATGCTCTTCGCCACCGACGGCTTCGTCGGCGCCAGTCCCGAGCTGCTCGTCGCCCGCTCCGGCGACGTCGTGCGCTCGCATCCCATGGCCGGCACCGCGCCCCGCAGCGCGGATCCGTCGACCGACGCCCGCCTGGCCGCCAACCTGCTCGCGTCGACCAAGGACCAGGTCGAGCACCGCTACACCATCGACATGGTCCACGACACGCTCCTGCCGTGGTGCTCGTACCTCGACGAGGAGGCCGAGCCGTCGATCGTGGCCATGGCCAACGTGCAGCACCTCGCCACCCGCGTCGAGGGTCGTCTGTCGTCGCCACCGGCGTCGGTGATCGAGCTGATGACCGCCCTCCATCCGACGCCCGCGGTCAACGGCTCGCCCGCGGACGCGCGCGCTCGAGCTGATCGACCGCTACGAGGGCATCGACCGCGGTCGCTACGGCGGACCGGTCGGCTGGGTCGACGCCGACGGCAACGGCGCCTGGGCGGTCGGCATCCGCAGCGCGGAGCTCGACGGTCCTCGCGCCCGGCTGTTCGCCGGCGTGGGCGTCGTCGCCGACTCGGACCCCGAGGCCGAGTTGGCCGAGACCCGGGCCAAGTTCCAGGCCCTCCTCGGCGCCATCCTCCGCCCCTGACACGCCGTCAACCTCGGAAACTGGGCATCTGCGTACTCGGTTTCCGATCGATTCCACGCCCAGATTCAGAAGTGGACGGGATCAGGGCGCAGCGCGGCGGCGACGGCGGCATCGATCTCGCGGTGGACGGCCACGTTGGCGGCGCGATCGGTCGGGACCACGATGACGTGGACTCCTCCCAGCGCGGCCGACTCGGCCACCGCCGCGCCGACCTCGGCCTGGCGGTCGAGCCGACGGGCGCTGATGCCGTGGGCGGCGGCCAGCCCCACCAGGTCGACGCCGTGGGGAGTCCCGTAGAGCCGCTCGAACGTCTCCGCGTCGAGCGCGTCGGCCTGGGGCAGGAACGAGAAGATCCCGCCGCCGTCGTTGTCGACCACCACGATCGTGAGGTCGATGCCGCGCCGAGCCGCCCCGAGCAGGCCGTTGGTGTCGTGCAGGAACGCGACGTCACCGATCAGGAGCACCGTCGGGCCGGGTGAGTCGGCCGCCCGGGCCAGAGCCACGCCGACCGCGGTGGACACGACACCGTCGATGCCGTTGGCGCCGCGGTTGGACAGCACGCGCACGTGATCTCGCGGGGCCGAGAACCACTCGACGTCGCGCACCGGCATCGACGACGAGACGACGAGCACCGCGCCGTCGGGCAGCGATCGCACGACCTCGCGGGCGATCGCCGGCTCCGTCGGTTCGGGATGACCGGAGAGCACCGACGCGATCGCCTCCGCCGCGACGGCGTCGGCGTGCACCCACTCGCCGCACCACCCGTCGGTCGTCGCGTCCACCAGCTCGGAGGCCGGCCGGCGTTCGAGACGGGCGCGGAAGCGCCGGCAGGCCTCCCCCGGTTCCGCGACCACGATCCCCCCGAGGTTCCGGTCGGGGTCGTAGCGCACGCCGTCCACCTCGATGGCGAGCTGCCAGGCCTCCAGACCGGCCAGCCACTGCGCCAGCACCTTCGACGCGGGTGGCGATCCGAGCCGCAGCACCACCTCAGGGGCGAACCGCCGCGCGACCGATGGCACCCGCAGGACGGCGTCGAAGTGCGACACGGTCGACGGCGCCGGCGTGCGGCAGCCGCTCCGAGGATCGGCCAGCACCGGCCAGCCGAGGCGGTCGGCGAGGAGCTGGACCTCCTCGGGCGCGTCGATCCCGCCTCCGGCCACGATCACCCCACGGCGGCCCTCGATCACCGACGTGAGGCTCTCGACGGTCGCCTCGTCCGGCGCGTACGACTGCACGGCGGGCACGTGCCACGCCCTCCGGGGTTCGCTCCCGCCGGGCAGTCGACCGGCCTCGCCGACCAGCGGGTCGCGGAAGGGCAGGTTGAGGTGGACCGGACCGGGCGGTCGGTCCATCGTGGCGACGACGACCTGCGCGGCCAGCGACCTCCACGAGCCGGCCATCCGCTCGTCGGGGGGTCCGGGGTCGACGAAGCTGCGAACCGCGCCGCCGAACAGCTGCTGCTGGTCGATCGTCTGGGGCGCGCCGACATCGTGGAGCTCCGGTGGGCGATCGGCCGTGCACACCAGCAGCGGTACCCGCGCCTCGTGCGCCTCGACGACGGCGGGATGGAGCTCGACCGCCGCCGTGCCGCTGGTGGTCACGACCACTGCGGGCCGCCGCCGGACCAGACCGAGCCCGAGCGCGACATAGGCGGCGGACCGCTCGTCGTGATGGACGTGGACGCGCATGCCCTCGTGGGCGGCAAGGGCGAGCACCAGCGGCGTCGAGCGCGAACCCGGCGCCATCACCGCGTCGGTCACCCCACCTCGCACCCACTCGTCGACCAGCGTGGCGCAGAAGGTGGCGGCGGTCGTCGTCACCGTCGGGTCGCGGTCGGGATAGGGGTCGGACACGGCGACAGCCTACGTTTGGTCCCGCCGTGGACAGCCACACGCCCTCCCCCTTCCCTCTCGCCGCCCGCCGGGTCGCCCCCGCGGGACCGAGCGCGGGCCGGGTCGTGCTGGTGCACGGGTTCACGCAGACCTCCAAGTGCTGGTCGCCCATCGACGACGACCTGGCCGCCGACCACGAGCTGGTGCTGGTCGACGCGCCCGGCCATGGCGCGTCCGCCGAGGTGCACACCGATCTGTGGGACGCGGGCCGCGCCGTGACCGCGGTCGGGGGCGACGCGACCTACGTCGGCTATTCGATGGGCGGGCGCATCTGCCTGCACGCGGCACTGGCCCGTCCGGACACGGTGGCGCGGCTGGTGCTGGTGAGCACGAGCGCCGGCATCGACGACCCCGTCGAGCGCAAGGCGCGGCACCGGGCAGACGACGCGCTCGCTGATCACCTCGTCGAGATCGGGGTCGAGCGCTTCGTCGACGAGTGGTTGTCCCAATCCCTCTTCGCGACATTGCCGCCGGAGCAGGCTCACCGCCGGGCCCGGCTGGCCAACACGGCGGCGGGACTGGCCTCGAGCCTCCGGCTCGCCGGCACCGGCACGCAGGAGCCGCTGTGGGACCGGCTGGGCGAGCTCGACATGCCCGTACTGGTGGTCGCGGGCGCGCTCGACCCGAAGTACGTCGCGCTGGCCGAGCGGCTGGTCGCCGGAATCGGCGCGAACGTCGCAGCTCGCGGTCGTCCCAGGCTCCGGCCACACCGTCCACCTCGAACAACCCGAGCGCTTCCTCGCCGTCCTCCGCCCCTGGCTCACTCGGACTCGGCACGAGGCTCAGCCGGAGACGAAGAGGCCGACCGACAGCAGCACGCCGTAGACGAGCTGCACGCGGGCCGTGCCGACCAGCACCGGGATCAGCGCCGGACCCTTCGCCCCCTCGAGCACGCCCAGTACCGGCTTGTGGGCCAGGAAGATGGCGGCGAAGGCGATGACGGCCAACCAGCGGCGTCCGAGCCCGGCGATGAACGGGATAGCCAGGTACGGCAGCACCATCAACACGACATAGAGCACGCGCGTCCGTTTGTCCCCGATGCGCACGGCCAGGGTCTTCTTGCCGGCGACGGCGTCGGTGGGGATGTCGCGCAGGTTGTTGACCACCAGCAGTGCGGTGGCCAACGCGCCCACCGGCACCGCGCACGCCCATGCCAGCCAGGGGATCCACCCGAGCTGCACATAGGTCGAGCCGACCGTCGCGACAAGACCGAAGAACACGAACACGAACAGCTCACCGAACCCGTAGTAGCCGTAGGGCTTCGGACCGCCGGTGTAGAGCCAGCCGGCCGCGAAGCACACGGCGCCGACCAGCAGCAACCACCACGTCGTGGCCGCGGCCAGTGCCAGACCGGCCACCGCCGCAACGCCGAAGGACGCGATCGCCGCCTTCTTGACCGACGACGGCGACTTCAACCCTGAGCCGACGAGCCGGATCGGGCCGACCCGCGTCTCGTTGTCGGTCCCCCGCACGCCGTCGCTGTAGTCGTTGGCGTAGTTGGTGCCGATCTGGATGCACAGCGCCACCACCGCTGCGGCCAGCGCCCGCCAGACGATGATGCCCTTCGACCAGCTCGGATCGGTGCGAAGTCCGGCAGCGACCGCGGTGCCGACCAACACCGGGACGATTGCGGCCGGCAACGTGCGCGGTCGCGCCCCCGCCACCCACACCCGCCAGCCCGTCGGCGTCGGCGGCGCCGGCGCGGTCACAGGCTCACGGTCTCTTGGGGAACTGGTCGAAGTCGGGGCGCCGCTTCTGGACGTAGGCGTCGCGTCCCTCCTGCGCCTCCTCGGTCATGTAGAAGAGCAGCGTGGCGTCGCCGGCGAGCTGCTGGATGCCGGCCAGGCCGTCGTCGGCCGCGTTCATCGACGCCTTGATCATCCGCAGCGCGAGCGGCGACATCGTGAGCATCTCGCGGCACCACTGGACCGTGGTCTCCTCGAGCTCGGCCAGCGGCACCACCGTGTTCACCAGGCCCATGTCGAGGGCCTCCTGCGCGCCGTACTGGCGGCAGAGGAACCAGATCTCGCGCGCCTTCTTCTGCCCGACGTTGCGGGCCAGCAGACCCGAGCCGTAGCCCCCGTCGAACGAGCCCACCTTCGGGCCGGTCTGGCCGAACCGGGCGTTGTCGGCCGCGATCGTCAGGTCGCACACGATGTGGAGCACATGTCCGCCTCCGATCGCGTACCCCGCCACCATGGCCACCACCGGCTTGGGGGTGCGCCGGATCTGGATCTGGAGGTCGAGCACGTTGAGCCGACCGATGCCCTTCTCGGCCACCTCGTCGTCGCCGATGTAGCCGTCGTCGCCCCGGATGCGCTGATCGCCGCCCGAGCAGAAGGCCAGGTCGCCCTCGCCGGTGAAGATGATCACGCCCACCTGGTCGTCGTCGCGGGCCTCGTTGAACGCGTGCTGCAGCTCGAACAGCGTCTGGGGCCGGAAGGCGTTGCGCACCTCGGGCCGGCAGATGGTGATCTTGGCGATGCCCTCGGCGTGCTCGTAGCGGATGTCGCGGTACTCACCGGCCGGTTGCCAGTCGGCGGCGGGGCGGATGGTCGTCTCGGTCACGGCGCGAGCATGCCGCGCCCGCCGCCCTCGGGGAAACTGGGGATGAAAACCCGTCACCCTGACGGGCACAGATGCCCAGAATGCGGGGGGTAGCGTGACGGGGTGCGCGAGCTGGTGGCGTTGGCCATTCCGGGCGGACCGGCCTTCGTCGAGGCGTTGCAGCGGGCATGGGAGCGAGGCGACGCGATCTTGCCGATCGATCCCCGGCTTCCGGAGCCGGCGCAGCGCGAGCTGCTGACCACGCTCGCGCCCACCCGCCTGGTCGACGCGACCGGCGACGAGCGCTCCTTGGCCGGCGGCCGACCCGTGGAGGACGGCGACGCCGTCGTCGTCGCCACCAGCGGATCGACCGGTGCCGCGAAAGGCGTCGTCCACACCCACGATTCGGTGGCCGCGTCGTCGACGGCCAGCAGTGCCCGCCTTCGGGTCGACCCGGCGCGTGACCGGTGGCTCGCCTGCCTCCCCCTCGCCCACATCGGCGGGCTGTCGGTCGTGCTCCGCTCGCTGCACACCGGAACACCTCTCGAGGTGCACGCCGGGTTCGATGCCGCGGCGGTCGAGGACGCGGCCCGCCGCGGCGCGACGCTCGTGTCGGTGGTGCCCACCGCACTCGACCGCATCGACGCGGGCCTGTTCCGCGCGGTCGTCGTGGGCGGGGCCGCCCCGCCCGAGCACCTGCCGCCCAACTCGGTCACGAGCTACGGGATGACGGAGACCGGGAGCGCGTGCGTCTACGACGGCTGGCCGCTCGACGGCGTGGAGGTGCGTGTCGCCACCACGGGCGAGCTCGAGGTCCGCGGTCCGATGCTGCTGCGGACCTATCGCAACGGCACCGACCCGAAGGACGCCGACGGCTGGTTCGCGACGGCCGATGCCGGCTCGGTCGGGCCTGACGGGCGCGTGGTCGTGCACGGGCGCATCGACGACGCCATCGTCACCGGCGGCGAGAAGGTCTGGCCGATTCCCGTGGAGCGCGTGCTGAGCGGGTTGCCGGGCATCGCCGAGGTCGCGGTGATCGGGCGGCCCGATCGTGAGTGGGGCGAACGGGTCGTCGCGGTCGTGGTGCCCGTCGACCACGACGACGTTCCATCGCTCGCCCAGCTCCGCGAAGCCGTGCGCGCCCAGCTCCCCGCCTACGCCGCCCCCCGCGACCTCGAGCTGGTCGACACGCTGCCGCGGACCGCGCTCGGCAAGCTCGTCCGCCACGCCCTTTAGGCCTGACGGTCGGACATGCCGGTAGGCCCGACGGTCGGACATGCCGGTAGGCCTCGACGGCCTACTTCCTGGGCCATATTGCCCATGTTCTCATCGCCCTCTCATGTCGAAGAAGAGGCGGTCAACCCATCCACATGAGCGGGCTTCGGCCCGTGCGAGGCATCGCAAGGAGCACTCGTGTTGGTCAGCTATGAGTTTGCGAGCGCCTGGTTGCAGGCGCGTTGCCGCACCGATCGGGGGGCGTCGCTCGTCGAGTACGCGCTCCTCGTCGCCCTGATCGCGGTCGTGTGCATCGTCGCCGTAACCCTCCTGGGCAAGGAAGCATCGAGCAAGTTCAGCAAGGTCGCCTCCGCGATCCACTAGTCGTCCTGCTGGTCCGGTCGGTCGTCCGCAGCCGTCCGCGGGCGACCGACCGGCCGCGCGTCTGCGAGGATTGACCCCGTCGGACCGGTCGTCACCCAGGGGGGCAAGTCGATGGACGTGCGCAACGTGGCCGAGGTCGAGCCCGAGGTCGAGCACAACGGGACGGTGCCGGTGTGGTGGCTCATCCGCCCGCGGGAGATGCACGACCTCACCGACGGCGGCTACCTCGAGCTGGCCAACGAGTTCGAGGTCGCGGTCGGTGGCGAGGTGTTCCCTCACACGCACCCGACCCACGAGTTCTACTTCGTCATGACCGGTGTCGGTGCAATGACGGTCGGCGACGAGCAGCGCGACGTCGCCCCGGGCGACCTCGTCTACATCCCGCCGGACACGGTGCACAGCCTGCGCCCGACCGGTGACGAGCCCATCCACTGCTTCTGCTTCGCGGTCGGCGTCAAGGGCGCCGGCCCGATCGACTACACCACCCACTGACGGACACCCAGCGGGGTCCGCCCGACCCGCCGGTTCCTCAGCAGGAGTCAGGCGTCGTCGATGATGCCGGTGACCGGATCCGCGCTCAGGCGTTGCGACAGATAGACGGGGATGATCGACATCACGATCACCACGACCGCGACGACGTTGACCGTCGGGAGCTGATTCGGCCGGAACATGTTGTTGAAGATCCACTGGGGCAGCGTCTGGATGCCCGGGCCGGCGGTGAAGGTGGTCACGACGATCTCGTCGAACGAGAGGGCGAAGGCGAGCAGGGCACCGGCCAGCACCGCCGAGCGGGCCAGCGGGAAGGTCACGTAGCGGAAGGTCTGGAACAGGTCGCCCCCGAGGTCAGCGGAGGCCTCGTCGACGTTCGGGGCCAGCCGGCGCAATCGGGCGACCACGTTGTTGAACACCACCACGATGCAGAAGGTCGAGTGGGCCACGATGAGCGTGAAGTAGCCGAGCGACACGCCGGCCTGCTGGAACCCGGCGTTGAGAGCGACGCCGGTCACGATGCCGGGCAGCGCGATGGGCAGCACGAGCAGCAACGACACGGTGTCGCGACCGAAGAACCGGAAGCGCTGCACGGCCATCGAGGCGAGGCTGCCGAGCACCAGCGCGATGCCCGTGGCCGCGATCGCCACCTTCACCGAGGTGATGAACGCTTCGCGGGTCCGGGCTCGTGGAAGGCCAGCGTCCACCACTTGGTGCTGAAGCCGGGCGGCGGCCAGATGAAGGCCCTCGACGAGCTGAACGAGAGCACCAGGATCACGATCAGCGGGACATAGAGGAAGGCGAGCACGGCGGCGGTCGCGAGCCGCAAACCGATCCGGCCCCGCCTCGACACGAGCATCAGAGGTTCTCCAACGCGCCGGTCCGCCGGATCGCCAGCAGCAGCACCGCCATGATGACCACGGGCACGCAGGCGAACGCGGCCGCCTGCGGGAGGTTGCCCGCGCCGAACTCCTGGTAGATCACGTTGCCCATCGTCTGCGTCTTGCCCCCGACGATCTGCACGGCGATGTAGTCACCGAGCGACAGCGAGAAGGTGAAGATGGCTCCCGCCACGATCGACGGTTTGAGCATCGGCAGCACCACCGAGCGGAACGTGCGCCCGCCCTTGGCCCCGAGGTCGCCCGACGCGTCGAGCAAAGAGTCCGGGCAGCTTCTCGAGCCCGGCGTAGATCGGCAGGGCCATGTAGGGCAGCCACAGGTAGGCCAGCACGAGCACCGTCGCCGCCAGCCCGAACCCCGGAGAGCGGCCCACCGTCTGCTTCATCACGCCGCCGACGGGGTCGAGCACGACCCGCCAGCTGTAGGCCTTGACCAGGTAGCTGGCCCACAGGGGCAGGACCACTGCCACCGCCAGCGCCGCGACGGGTTCGCCGGTTGGCCACCTTGGCCATGAAGAACGCGACCGGGAGCGCGAGCGCCAGATCGATCACCGTGACCGAGGCTGCGATGCCGAGCGTCCGCAAGGTGACGGTGCGGAAGGTCGGGTCGGAGACGAGCTGCTGGAAGTTGGTGAAGGCTCACCGTCTTCACCAGGTTCCCGGTGAAGTCGTTGGTCGTGTACAGCGACGTCAGCAGCAGCGAGACCAGTGAGCCGAGGTAGATGACGAGCATCCACGCCAGCGGTCCACCGAGAAGCCCGCCCAGCTGCACCCGCGGGTGTCGGTCGAGCGCGCGCGAGGCGCGCCGACCGGCCCCGCCGGGGCGGTCGCCCGCCCCGGCTCGGGTGGTGGTCACGAGGCCCTGAGGTCGGTCCAGGCCTGTTGCCATTGCGCGTAGGTGGTGCAGTCCGACTTGCCGCTGCCGTCGAGGCAGTACTTGGTCGGCGTCGTCCAGTACCAGAGCTTCCTGGCGAAGTCGGCATCGGTCACGTGGTACTGCTGGCAGAACGTCTTGTCGTCGGTGATGTACGCGCACGCCTTCGGGTTGGCCGGCGCCTCACCGAACCACTCGGCCACCTGCGCCTGCACCGACGGGCTGCTGATGTAGTTCATCCACTTGTACATGCAGTTCGGGTGCTTCGCCTTGGACGAGATCATCCAGGTGTCGGACCATGCGGTGGAGCCTTCCTTCGGCAGCACCGTCTGCACCTTCTGCGAGTTGGCCCCTGCGCCGTTGATCGTGTTGGCGATGATCTGCCACGTCGTGCCGAGTACGAGGCTGCCCTTCTCGAACGCGTCGGACGCCTTGAGATAGTCCGACCAGTACTCACCGACGTTGGCCTTCTGCTGCTTGAGCAGCGAGATGGCCGCGTCGAGCTGGGTCTGCGTCAGGGCGTAGGGGCTCTTGATCCCCAGGTCGGGCTGGGTCTTCATCAGATAGAGCGCGGCGTCGGCGATGTAGATGGCCGAGTCGTACGCGGTCACCTTGCCCTTGTACGGCGAGCTCTTGTCCCACACGACCGACCACGACGTGGGCGCGGTCGTGACCACCTTGGGGTTCCACATGAGGAGGTTGGCGCCCCAGCCGTGTGGCATTCCGTAGGGAACCCCGTTGACCGAGTTGTAGTTCGTCATCTTGAGGAACGGCGAGACGTCCGGGTAGTTGGTCAGCAGCTTGAGGTTCACCGGCGCGACGTCGCCGCCGTAGATGAGGCGCAGGTCGGCGTCACCCGAGGCCGAGACCCCGTCGTACTGGCCGGTCTTCATGAGCTGCACCATCTCGTCGGAGGTGTTGCCGATCTTCACGTTGGTCTTGCAGCCGGTCTGCTTCTCGAACGGACCGACCCAGTTGACCTTGGGGTCGTTCGAACCGTTCTCGGCGTAGCCGGCCCAGGCGATGATGTTCAGCGCACCCTCGCCTGCGCCGATCGACTTCAAGGCCGTGGGTCCGGACGGGGGCGCGTTGCTGCCACCTGTGCCGCTGGTCGTGTTGGTGTTGCCGCTGCTGCCGCAACCGACCGCGAGCACGGCCACGATCGCGAACGTGGCGATGGCGGCACGGGATGTACGCCTGCTGGATCTGCTCATGGGTTCCCCTCGTCGTGGATCGGGCCGGATCGGCTGGGTTCGAGCTGGGTCGGGTCGTCGGTGGGTCGGGGGCGGGTCGGCGCCGGCGGTGTCGGCACCGGGAGCGCCGGCGCTCCCGACCGGCGCGTCCGGCGGCGGCGGGAGCACCTGGTCGAAACGGCGGTCCCAGGCCACCCGGACCATGGCGCCCGCCTCGGCCGAAGCGGACTGCGCGGCGCCGCGGTTCTGCTCCACCGCCACGAGCGCTCCCCCGCCATGCAGATCGACCGTGTACCGCGTCCGGTCGCCGAGGTAGACCGCCGTCCGCACCTGCCCGGTGGTGCGCACCTCGCCGTCCTCCGGCCCGGCCTCCTGGTCGGCGGCGATCAGGTGGACCTTCTCGGGCCGGACGGTGAAGGGCTCGGCCGAGCCACGGAGACGCACGGCCAGCTCGCCCTCGAACACGTTCGAGGTGCCGACGAAGCCGGCCACGAACGCCGAGGCGGGGCGCTCGTACACCTCGCCGGGTGCCCCGACCTGCTCGATGCGGCCGCGGGAGAACACGGCCAGTCGATCGCTCATGGCCAGCGCCTCGTCCTGGTCGTGGGTCACGTAGATGAACGTGATGCCGACCTCGGACTGGATGCGCTTGAGCTCGACCTGCATCTCCTCCCGCAGCTTCAGGTCGAGCGCACCGAGCGGCTCGTCGAGCAGCAGCACCTTGGGTCGGTTGACCAGAGCCCGGGCCAGCGCGACCCGCTGGCGCTGGCCACCGGAGAGCTGGGTGATGCGCCGCGCCGAGAAGTCGTCGAGGCGCACCATCTCGAGGGCGGCGGCGGCTCTCGTACGTCGCTCGGCTCGGCCGACCCGCTTGACCTTGAGCCCGTACTCGACGTTCTCGCCCACGCTCAGGTGGGGGAACAGGGCGTAGTCCTGGAACACGGTGTTGACGTCACGGTCGTAGGGCGGCGAGCCGACGACGTCGCGACCCTGGAGCAGGATCTGTCCTTCGGACGGCTGCTCGAAGCCCGGCGATCATCCGCAGGCAGGTCGTCTTGCCCGAGCCCGAGGGCCCGAGGAGCGAGAAGAACTCGCCCGCACCGACCGACAGATTCACGTGCTCAACGGCCGTGACGGAACCGAATCGCTTTGTGACATCGACCAAGGCGACGTCATCGCTCGTCGTGTCGGCCAACATGCCCCCTCACAGCCTCCGGCCGGACCCTCGTTCCAGACTACACGTGGGCCCCTCTCGCACCGGGAGGACGTCCCCCGCCGGCCTCCGGTCAGCGGGGAGCACCGACTCCTGCGAGGGCGATCGCCGTCACCACGGCGACGCCCGCGACCGCCGCGACCAGCCCGGCCCACGGGCGCCGGGTCCCCTGGGTCGGCGCGGCACCGGGTCCTTCGACACCCACCCGGGGCGCGGCGCCAGCGGTCCCGACCCGGTCGTCAGCCGGGCACGGGCGCGCAGGAACGGCGCCTCGACGAGGCGGTAGGCGACCACGCACACGACGATGGTGACGATGACCACCGCCGGGATCAGGAGCCACGCCGGCCCGCGCGGATGGCGGGCGCCGTAGGCCTGGTAGACCGCGCTCGCGACGAGAGGATGCAGCAGGTAGACCCCGTAGCTGATCAGCCCGAGGTAGGCGAGCCCGGTCCAGCCGAGCACCCCCCGCCAGGGCGCCTCGAAGCGCTGGATGCACAGAACGCACAGCGCGCAAGCGATCGCGAAGGCGAGGGGCCACACGATCACGACAGGTCGGGAGGACCAGAACCGCTTACCGGCGTGCGCGTCGAAGACGACCAGTCCGACGACCACACCGATCACACCCACGGCGAGCCCTGTGCCGGCTCGGCGCCCGTCACGCCACCATGTGCGGCCGCGTCCTTCGTGGACCACCAGACCCACGATCATGCCGCAGGCGAACACGTCGGCTGCGCCGATCAGCTGCTTGTCCAGGAAGGCCAGAGTGGCCGCGTGACCCCAATAGGCGAACGAGATCCAGGTGCGCCAGGCGACGCCGACGGCCAGCATCACGCCGGCGATGAGCCAGCCCTCTCCCGGCCGGCGGAAGCGGAAGGCGAGCAGCAGCATGAGCCCGTAGAAGAGCCATTCGATGCTGAGCGTCCACAGCACGCCGCTGATCGCGGTCTGGTACTGCGGGAACAGCCCCTGCAACAGCACGACGTGGGCACCGATGTCGCCGATGCTGGCGCCGGGCTGGCCGAAGACGGCGTTGCCCACGAGCACCACGGCCAGGGCGACGAAGTACAGAGGAAGGATGCGGAACGCCCGCTTCCAGGCGTAGTCGCGGGCGGAGAACTGGCGGGGAGCGAGCACCGATGTGGCGATCAGGAACCCGCTCAGCACGAAGAACACCTGGACGCCGACCTCACCGACTGCGGCCCCCGGGATGGTGAAACCCAGCAAGGTCGTCCGCTGATCGACGTGGAACAGCACGACCGCCATCGCCGCGAGGCCTCTGAGGAGGTCGAGCGTCCGCAGGTTGCGGGATCCCGGCGCAGGAGCCGTGGTGGGGCTCGGGCTCAGACTCTGCGACTGGAGGGGATTCGTTCCTGTGATCACCGCAAGATACCGGAGAGCGACCGGCCGGGATCGCCGACAGCGACGAGGACCGCGCGGAACCCGCGACCCGGGTCCTAAGTCCCAACTTCCGCGCAACGGCGGCAGACGGGGTGATGATGATCGCAGGAGTGCCTGGCAGGGAGGCAGCTCATGACGGAACCCACAACTCGACCACAGGGATCCGATCCGACCAGCGAGCCGGGCGAACGCCAGGCTGAGAGCGCCCGCCCGCCGCGCAGGCACCGCACCGCGGTCATCGCCGCAGTAGTGGCCGTCCTCGTACTCGGAGCCGGCCTCGCGTTTGCGCTCACGCGCCACTCGGGGTCGGTACGGGTGGCCACCTCGCCGCCCACCACCCAGAGCAACTCCACGGCAACGGCCTCGACCTCGGCGACGACATCGACGACGGCGGCGCCGCCGTTGGCGCGCGGAGTGGAGGCGCCTCGCTCGGCCATCCCGTGGAGCCAGGTGGGGCCCGGCTGGACCATCGCGACCTGGGGCCCGACGCCCGGGGTCGCTCCCGGCGAACAACCACCGGCGGGGACCCCGGGCCCCGAGCACGAGACCACCAAGGTGTTCCTGGTCAACCCGATCGGCGGCCGCTACCTCGTCACGACCCTGGCGCCACCCGCGAGTTGGCAGATCGCCGACTGGTCGCCCGACGGTCGCCGAGCACTGCTCTTGCAGCGCGCGACGGGCGGCACCGTCGACCAGCTCGACCTCACCACGGGAGCCGTCCACAAGGTGGCGTCCGAACCGTCGCTGCTCCGCGCCTCTTACAGCCAGCCCGCGGGTCGCGCCGTCCTTGTCGGTCGTGACGTCCCTGCGACCGGCGACGCGCTGCGACCCGCGCTCGTGCGGCTGGGGCTCGATGGAACCCAACAGCAGTCGTACCCGATGGACTTCCCGAAGGTCGGCCAGTACGACGGCAGCTGGCTCTCCACCCCCGATGGCACCCAGCTGGTGATGGGCGCCCGCAAGGGGATGGCCGTCGTCGGCAACGGCGGCACGATCATCCGCGAGCTCACCGTCCCCGGCGGCGCTGGCTGCAGCCCAGTGCGATGGTGGGACGGCGGCGTGGTGCTGGCCACGTGTTCGAGCTCGGCCTCGCCGCAGCTGTGGCTGGTCCCGCTCTCCGGCGCGCCACCGACCGTGCTGACGAGGCCGAGTGGAGACGATCTCGGCGACATCGACGCCTGGCGCATCCCGTCGGGCACCTTCGCCCAGTCGCTCGGGGGGTGTGGCTCGGAATTCCTGTCGCGCGTGGGCGCCAACGGTACGACGACCCGCGTCGCGGTACCCGGGATCGATCCGACCAAGACCATCGTCGTGATCGGCAGCCACGACGACCAGCTGCTGCTCCAGGCCACCGCCGACTGCGGCGGAGGCCAGTCACTGCTCTGGTTCTCCCCGTCCGCCAACACGACCACCGTGGTGCTCGGCCCCCCGCTGAACGGCGGCGGGGTGCGGGACGGCGTGCTCTACCCCGGCCCGCTCGGCTGAACCCTGGCCATCAGGCCCTGAGCAGCGCGCCCCCGTCGACCACCAATGTGGAACCCGTGATCCACGACGCCGCGTCCGAGCAGAGGAACACGGCGGCGTCGGCGATGTCCTGCGGCTCGCCGAGCCGGCCCAGTGGCGTGTGCCGCGCCATGGCCTCCTCGTTGGGTTCCCACAGGGCGCGGGCCATGTCGGTCTTGACCAGGCCCGGCGCGAGGGCGTTGACCCGCACCCCTGGCGCCATCTCGGCCGCCAGCGAACGCGTCAGGTGCAGCAGCGCGGCCTTGGTGCCGTTGTAGACCGCGATGTGGGTCTCGACGCTCAGACCGCCGACCGACGCGATGTTCAGCACCACCCCGCCCCGCTCGGCCATCGACGCCTGCCAGGCGGCCTGGATCCACACCAACGGGCCGCGCCAGTTGACGGCGACCGTCTTGTCGAAGCGGCTCGTGTCGATGCCGAGCGTCGGCCCCATGTAGGGGTTGGTCGCCGCGTTGTTCACGAGGATGTCGACCGATCCGAGGCGCTCGACGGTGGCGGCCACGCACGCCTCGGCCTGGTCGGGCTCGCCCGCGTTGGCCGCTACGACCTCGACCTGGGCGCCCGGCGTCGCCTCGCGGATCTCGGCTGCACACGCCTCGAGTGCGTCGATCTTGCGCGACGAGAGCATCACGGCCGCACCGCTGGCCGCCAGCGACGCGGCGATCGCCTTGCCGATCCCCCGCGACGCGCCCGTGACGAGCGCGACCTTGCCGTCCATGCGTATCTCCATGGCGGCGCATGTTACGGCGGATGCCGGATCTCCGGCTCTTCGCCCACGAGGCTCACCGCGGCGCCAGCGGGGACCCCAACCCCGCTGGCCTGCATGCAGTCCATCCCCTATACCTAACGCGTGACGAACCGCCTGGCCGACGAGACAAGCCCGTACCTCCGCCAGCACGCGGACAACCCGGTCGACTGGTACCCGTGGGGCGACGAGGCGTTCGAGCGGGCGCGGACCGAGGACCGCCCCGTACTGCTCTCCGTGGGCTACTCGGCCTGCCACTGGTGCCACGTCATGGCCCACGAGTCGTTCGAGGACGACGCGACCGCCGCGCTGATGAACGAGCGCTTCGTCAGCGTGAAGGTCGACCGTGAGGAACGGCCCGATGTCGACGCCATCTACATGGATGCCGTCCAGGCCATGACCGGCCAGGGCGGGTGGCCGATGACGGTCTTCCTCATGCCCGACGGCCGGCCGTTCTTCGGCGGCACCTACTTCCCGAAGGTGGCCCGTGGCGGCATGCTCAGCTTCACCGACCTGCTGGCCCGCATCGACGAGGTCTGGCGAACCCGTCGCGACGACCTCGACGCGCAGGCCAGCGAGCTGACCGAGTCGATCGGGCAGGGGTCTTCGCTCGAACCTCGCGACGACATCCCCGGGCCCGACGCGCTCCGTGAGGCCTACGCCGGACTGGGCGGCGCCTTCGATCCCGACTGGGGCGGCTTCGGGAACGCGCCGAAGTTCCCGCAGACGATGAGCCTCGACCTCCTCCTGCGGGCCCACGCCCACAACGGCTCGCCCGAGACGCTGGCGATGGTCACGACCTCGCTCGACGCGATGGCCTCCGGCGGCATCTACGACCACCTCGGCGGCGGATTCGCCCGCTACTCGGTCGACCGGGAGTGGCTGGTGCCGCACTTCGAGAAGATGCTCTACGACCAGGCGTTGCTGACCCGGGTGTACCTGCACGCGTGGCAGGTCACCGGTGTGCCCCGGTACCGGCAGGTGCTCGACGAGACCATCGGGTGCGTGCTGCGCGACCTCCGTCACCCGCGGGGCGGCTTCTTCTCCGCCGAGGACGCCGACTCTCCCGACGGCCACGGCCACAACGTCGAGGGCCTCTTCTCGACCTGGACGCCCGACGAGATCCGCGCCGTCCTCGGCGAAGGTCCGGATACCGACGCCGCGCTCGACTGGTGGGGCGTCACCGAGTCCGGCAACTTCGAGGGTCGTTCCATCCTCCACCGACCCGTACGCGGCGACCTGCTGCGACCCGACGCGGTCGAGCGGGCCCGCCGGGCGTTGTTCGACGCGCGGGAGCAACGACTCCGGCCCGGGCTCGACGACAAGGTGCTGACCGAGTGGAACGGACTCATGCTGTCGGCGTTGGCCGAGGCCGCGGCGGCCACCGGGAATCGTGACTGGCTCGACGCCGCCGTGGCCACCGGCGAGTTCCTGCTCGGGCAGCTCCGCGACGGGGACGGTCGCTGGTACCGGTCGTGGCAGGCAGATCCGGCCGACCCGGGGTCGGGCCGCCGGCGCCACCTCGCCTACGCCGCCGACTACGCCGCGGTGCTCGACGCCTTCACGCGGCTCGGCGAAGCCACCGGGAACGCCCGCTGGATCGACGAAGCCCGCGTGGTCGCCGACGGGTTGATCGACCTGTTCTGGGACGACGAGCGGGACGGCGTGTTCACCACGGGACGCGACGCGGAGGCGCTGGTCACCCGGCCGAAGGACCTGCTCGACAACGCGACGCCCTCGGCCAACAGCCTGGCCGCGCTCGGACTCCTCCGCCTCGGCGCCCTCACGGGTGAGACCCGCTACGACGACCGGGCGGCGGCCGTGCTCCGGCTGCTCGGCCAAGCCGGCGCGCGCCATCCGACCGCCCTCGGTCACCTGCTGGGTGCGCTCGACTTCTACCACCAAGGGGCCGTCGAGATCGCGGTCGTCGGTGATCGGCCCGACCTCGTCGAGGTCGTCACCGCCCGCTACCGGCCCAACGCCGTGCTGGCCTGGGGAGAGCCCTACGACTCTCCGCTGTGGGCGTCGCGCGATGCCGGACCCGAGGGTCGCGGCCAGGCGTACGTCTGTCGCAACTTCGCCTGCCAGGCCCCGGTGTCCACGGTCGAGGACCTGCGGGCCCAGCTCGACGGCTGACCGACGAACCCGCCGGTCGTCGACCTAGGGACCGTAGACCCAGAGCTCGCGAGGCGAGAACGGGCGGGGCGAGGACGATCTCGAGATGACGAGCTCGATCGAGGTGATCGGTCGGTCCCCGAGCTCGACGGCAACCATCCCGGCGGACCGAGACACGTCGCTGGGAGGCACGGTCACCTGACGCGCGTCGGGCCCTGTCACGCGGACGACCAGATGAGCAGGAGCCGTACCTGGCCCGACGACCATGATGAGGGAACGGACACCGCTCTGCAGCACGACGTCCATCCGCATCGTGATCGGCGCAGTCAGTCGGTCCTGAGGCGGGCTCGTGTAGCCCGTCGCCAGCCGGCGGTCAGCCAGCTGGGGTTCTGGGACGCCGTCGACGGAGATGCGGCCGAGACCTGGCTCGAGCGGTGGTGCGATCAGGATCGGAAAAGCGCCCGGTGGGTGCAGGCCGAGCCGCTGCGGCAGGTCCATCTCGGCCAGGTCCCGGTCGAGCGACGTCAACCGCTGCCGAAACGCGCCGAGATTACCGAGGGGATCGTAGTCATCGACGATGACCTCTCCGCGCTCGAACTTGGCCGTGTCCAGCCTGCCGACGACCGGATGGCTCGCCGAGTCCAGATACGCCGCGAGGAACCTGCCCCTGGTGACAGCCATGACGACCATGTGGTCCGGGAAGGTGGACTCGACGAACGAAGCGGCTCCGCTCCAGTTCTCGATCGGGGTGTAGGAGAACGAGGGGATCACGAACGCGCCGAGGAGGCAGGCGAGCAGCGCGGTGATCGAGACGAATCCGGTCGCAGCCGGCCCGACCCGCCGATCAGCCAGGAGCGCACCGATGGAAACGACCGTCGCCACCGCAACAGGAACGACGACGAAGGCCACCGTTCGTTGCGGGGGAGTCTGCAGGATGAGTGCGATGGCGAAGAGCGCAGCCGACGCGCCGACCAGGACTCGGACCAGGTCGCGAATCGTGTGGGGGACCGAAACGACCAGGTCGCGCGCCATCGGGAAGAGCCACCGTGGCGCGCGCTCGGCCCTCGGAAGGATGACCAGAAGTGGCGCAACGAGGGCGACGAGCCACACGACGGCGAGAGCGGAGCTCCTGTCTCGAAGCCGTGGGGCGATCAGATGTTGGCCCTGCAGGTGGTGGTGATCGAACAGGTAGCTCCAGAACGTGCTGAAGGGCGCGGTGAGCGTGCCGAACTCGCGGCCCCAGCTGTTCGAGTAGGTCGTCGCCTGGTGCCAGAGCTGACTCGCCAGCGGCGCGTACACGACGAGGATCGCGAGCAGGGTCGCCACGCCGGCGTACAGCACCCGACGGCTGCGGTCGGTGGCGAGCAGGAGGAGCCAGAGCGGCGCGGCGAAGAAGACGAAGCTGGGGACCGTCCAGGCGCCAATGAGCGTCACGACCGCCATGCCGACGAGCCAGCGGCGCTGTCCCGTGTCGAGGTACCTCCACAACCACAAGCTGGCCGCCATCGCGCACAGGCCGAGGATCCCGTAGCCGCGGTCCTGCAGCATCTCGTCGAGCCAGTTGAAGTTGACGGCGAACACGAATGACAGGAGGGCGCCCGGCAGATACCACTTGCGCCGGAAGAACTCGTACAGGACGAGCAGCTGCATAGTCACCAATGCGACCATCGACCACCACCGCTCACGCAGCGGGTTGAGCGAATGGGCACCCGGCAAGAGCGAGTTGAGGAGGTTCAGGAAGACGTGGTTGTTCGGGTTGTTGTACTTGGTCAGCGATGTCCAGGGGCCACGGCTGCTGTAGTTGAGAACCGAGAACAGCTCGTCGTTCGACAGGGGAGCGCGCGCCATCGAGCGCAGGAACTGGGCGACGTAGACGAAGGACAGGACAAGCAGGATCGCCGTCAGGCTCAGCTCCAACGCGCGCCATTGCTTGGCGGCCGTGCCCTCGTGCCGGATCGGACCGATCCGGCCGAGCCCCTCGCTCCCGTGCACGCTCCGACCGGTCGTCATGATCACCTCGAGGCGGGCTCAGCGCTCGTAGCCACGAGATCGGCTGTTGGACCTACGCTCGGGACCGACAAAGCGCCCCGAACGCTACACGGACCGTTGGAGCAGCGACGCGATCCGTCAGCGGCACACGAACGCGCCGGTGTGGGTGTGGAAGTGGATCGGCCCGCTCTCGGCGATGCGCGCGGTGACGACGCGTTCGAACGCCTGCATCGCCTGCTCCCACCGCTCGTCGGTCACACCGCTGGCGGTCAGGTCACGCGAGCTCCGCACGTAGCGGACGATCGGACCGGCTTCGGGCACGACCAGCTCGTCGTGGTGCTCGTGCAGGACGACCTCGTCGAAATGGGCCTCGAGCAGGTCGCCGCCGTGATCGGTGCTGAACCGTTCGGAGACCCGCGCCCGCCGCGGTCGTCCCGTCGCCTCGGCGAGCAGCGGCGTCAGTTCGGCGAAGTGGTCGATGGCGTTGGTGACCGCCACGAACGCGCCACCGGGTGCGAGCACGCGGCGGACGTCGGCCACCGCGGCGTGCTGATCGGCGACGTGGTACAGCATGTGATTGGCCATCACGCCGGCGAAGGTGTCGGCCGCGAACGGCAACCGCACCGCATCCACCACCGCGGTCAGGGCTCGGGGCTCGTTGGCCCGGACGGCGGCCAGCATGCCCGCCGACGCATCGGCACCGACCAGGAGAAGATCGGGTCGCAGCTGCGCCAGCCGGGCGAGGTGGATGCCGGGCCCGCAGCCGAGGTCGAGCACCGTGGAGCTCCGCGGCCAGTCCACCCGGCTGAGCGTCCACGCGCGGAGATCGCCGGGTCCGGTGCGGTAGGCGTAGATCGCGCTGCGGTCCGACAACTTGGCCGGCGTGGCGTACGCCTTCCCCCGCAAGACCTGCAGGTCGGTCCCCGGGTCGTCGGTCATGCGGTCACCAACCCCCGCGGTGCACGACCTGGTCGAGGCCCCGCCGGCCCCGGCGCAGCGAGCCGCTCGGGCGGTCCGGCGCGCCGTAGCCGATGGCGATCGTCCCGATCGGTCGGAGCCCGGCCGGCACTCCGAGGGCGTCGAGCAGCTCGGCCTCGTGCGAGAAGATCCCGAAGAACAGCGCGGCCAGACCTTCGTCCACCGCGGCGAGCAGCATGAGCATCGAGCTCATGGCCGTGTCGACCAACCAGTAGGGCACGGGCCAGTCGTCAGCCGAGCGCCCGAGACCTGCCGCCACCTTGTCGGGCTCGGCGTAACGATCGACGTAGGCCTGCGCGTGGGCGAGCGGGATCACGAGGACCGGAGCCGGCAGCAGGCCGGCCCACCCGAAGTCGTCGCGCTCCTCGACGGGCAATGTGATGTCCCAGTACCGCGCCGTCTGGTCGGGACCTTCGAGCACGACGAACTCCCAGCCCTGCGAGAAGCCGGCCGAGGGCGCGTGCAGCCCGAGCTCGAGGATGTGGTCGAG
Organism: uncultured Microthrixaceae bacterium; assembly: GCA_963776435.1. Taxonomy (GTDB): domain Bacteria; phylum Actinomycetota; class Acidimicrobiia; order Acidimicrobiales; family Acidimicrobilacustridaceae; genus UBA4742. The sequence goes on along the minus strand of CAVZMK010000006.1, from coordinate 543,781 downwards.
GGTTCCCGGCGGCAGCGGGGTCGATGCGAAGGCGCGGACCATCCGGCGGCGCCGGATGGCGTCGACCAGCTCCACGGCGTCCGACTCAGTCCGTCGGCGACGGGTGAGGCGTCAGCCGAGCTTGGCCAGGCGCTCGGCCATGGCCCATCCGAACGCGATGAGCGAGTCGCCCCGCTTGTCGTCGACGGTGGCGAAGAGTGCGACCACCTCGGGGTCGAGCGCCTCGGGCTTGAGGCTCTCGTGGTCGAGCACGAGCGGGAAGGTGCTGTCGCCGGCCGTGGTGAAGTCGCGGTCGCTGTAGCCGCCGTTCTCGACGCCGAAGCGCTTGGCGAGGCGCCGGCCCCACGCCCGCTCCTCGCCCGTGGCCTTGTGGCCGGGGCGGGGGACGATGTCGGTGAGCGACTTGAACGCCTCGAACCCGCCCGCGTTGGTGAAGCGGGTGCCGACGAGCACGTCCTCGTCGGGGAAGGCCAGCACCGCCCGACGGAACTGGTCGGTCATCATCGCCCGGAGCACCGCGTCGCGCTTGGAGGTGCGCCGGACCGAGGCCAGACCGATGAGCACGCTGGGCGTGCCGCCGATGCGCTCGAGGGTGCTGAACGAGAACCCCTTGAGGGCGCGCCCGTCCCGGGCGAGGGTGATGAGCACCCACGCTTCGGCCTGTTTCGACAGGAGTCCCGCCTCGAATCGCGACGGCCCGTCGGCGCAGATGTCCGCCATTTCGGCCAACTCGGCGTCGCTGAGAGCGGTGCAGTCCTTGGTCTCGACCTCGATTGCCATGCGCGCTGATGCCCCCAGGTTGGTGCGACGGGCCCGGACAAGCCCTGGGATCGGACTCCTCTAGTCCAGCGGTCGCGGACGTTTCGCGCAACTCCGCTCTCTGGTGCCGCCTCCGGCGGCCCCGCCTTCGGCATCCTCGGACACCCTCGTCGCTGCTCCGCCTAGCGGCTCCGCAGCCTCAAACGCGGGTCTCAGACGGCGACCGCTTCGGGTCCCAGCAGGACCCTCAGCTCGGCCATGAGGCCGTTGGACGAGTCGACGTTGAACTCGTCGGGCAGCCGCAGGACCTGGCGTTCGCCGAGGTGGAGGAACACCTGTGACTCGCCCTGGTGCTCGCCCAGGAGGCCCTTGAGCTGGCCCAGGAGCTGCTCGTTGAGGGCGTTGGGCGACACCCGGATCCGCACCGGGGGCGCGCCGTCGGTGACCGGCTCGAACACCGAGACCTCGAGCGCCATCACCTTCGGCGTGTCCTCCCGCCCGTCGATGCGGCCCTTCACGCACACGACGGCGTCGTCGGTGAGCAGGTGGCCGAACTGCTGCATGGTCTTCGGGAAGACCATCACCTCGATCGATGCCTGGAGGTCCTCGAGGACGAAGACCGCCATGAGGTCGCCCTTCTTCGTCCACTTGCGCTGGAGACTCGTCACCAGCCCGCCGACCACGCGGACCGTGCCGTCCTCGACGCCTTCGAGCTCGGCCAACGTGCACTCGGTGCGACGGCGCAGCGCGGCGTCGGCCCCCATGAGGGGGTGGTCGCTCACGTAGAGACCGAGCATCTCCTTCTCGAAGGCGAGGCGTTGCTTCTTGTCGAACTCGCGGTCGGGGATCGGGAGCCGGGCCTCGGAGACGGCGCTGTCGACCGCTCCCCCGCCGTCGCCCAGGGAGGAGAACAGGTCGAACTGTCCCTCGGCCTCCCGACGGCGGCGCGCCGCGGTCTGGTCGACGATCTGCTCGTAGACGTGCAGCAGCCCCTGCCGGGGATGGCCGAGCGAATCGAAGGCACCCGCCTTGATGAGCGACTCGATCGTGCGCTTGTTGAGCACCGACAGGTCGACGCGGTTGCAGAAGTCGTAGAAGTCGTCGAACGGCCCGTTGGCGTCGCGCTCGGACACGATCAGGCCGACGAGGCCCTCGCCCACGTTGCGCACCGCGGAGAGGCCGAACGGGATCGAGCCCACGGTCGCGCCGGTGGGGTCGAGCACCGCGACGAAGTCGCTGTCGGAGACGTTGACGTCGGGCACCAGCACCGAGATGTCCATGAGCCGGCACTCGTTGAGGTAGACGGCTGCCTTGTCGAGGTTCGTCTTCACGCTGGTGAGCAGCGCGGCGAAGTACTCGACGGGGTAGTTGGCCTTGAGGTAGGCGGTCTGGTAGGCGATGAGGCCGTAGCCGTACGCGTGGCTCTTGGCGAAGGCGTAGTCGGCGAACGGCTCGATGATGTCGAACCACTTCGTGCCGAGCGGACGGCCGTAGCCGGTGGCCTCGCAGCCAGCTACGAACGTCTCGCGCTCGCGCTGGATCATCTCGCGGATCTTCTTCCCCACGGATTTACGGAGGTTGTCGGCGTCGGCCAGCGAGTAGCCCGCGAACTTCTGCGCGATCCGCATGACCGATTCCTGGTAGATCATCAGCCCGTAGGTGTCGCCGAGCACCTCCTCGGCATCGGGATGGAGGTACTCGACCGGCTTGCGACCGTTCTTGCGGTCGGCGTAGTCGTTGTGCATGTTCGCCGCCATCGGGCCGGGCCGGTAGAGCGCGACGAGGGCGGCGACGTCCTCGAACGAGTCGGGCGCCAGAGACCGCATAAGGGCGCGCATCGGGCCGCCCTCGAGCTGGAACACACCGATCGAGTCGCCCGCCTGGAGCAGCTCGTAGGTCGGCGCGTCGTCGAGCGGGATGGCGTCGATGTCGAGGTCGGTGCCCCGCGTCCCGCGATCAGCCGCACCGTCTCGGAGATCACGTCGAGGTTGCGCAGACCCAGGAAATCCATCTTGAGCAGGCCGAGGTCCTCGACTCCGTGCATCTCGTACTGCGTGACGACCGGGGCCAGCGTCGGGTCCTGCCCCGCCTCGGGCTTGCGCTGGATGGGCAGGTACTCGGTGAGGCGCTCCTTGGTGATCACCACCGCGGCGGCATGGATGCCGTCCTGGCGGCGCAGCCCCTCGAGGCCGCGAGCCACGTCCATGACCTGCTTGGCGTCGGGATCGGTGGCGTACATGTCGCGCAGCTCAGCGGCCATCTTGAACCCGTCGGTGTACTTCTCGTGCTCGTCGAGGCACGCGTACAGGGGCGTGTCGCGGCCCATCACCAACGGCGGCATCGCCTTGGCCACCTTGTCGCCCACCGAATAGGGGTAGCCGAGCACACGTGCCGCATCGCGCACGGCGGCGCGCGCCTTGATGGTGGAGAAGGTGACGATCTGGGCGACGTGGTCGCGCCCGTAGCGCTCGGCCGCGTAGCGGATCATCTCGTCTCGGTAGCGGGCCTCGAAGTCCATGTCGATGTCGGGCATCGAGATGCGCGACGGGTTGAGGAACCGTTCGAACAGCAGGTCGTACCGGATCGGGTCGAGGTCGGTGATGCGCAGGGAGTAGGCCACCGCGCAACCGGCCGCGCTCCCCGCCCCGGACCGACCCGCACGCCGTTGTCCTTGGCGTGCTTGATCAGGTCCCACACGATGAGGAAGTACGACGAGAAGCCCATGTCGCCGATGACCCGGAGCTCGTAGGCCAGCCGCTCGACCACCTCGTCGGGCAGCGGGTCGCCCCATCGCTCGCGGGCGCCGGCGAAGGTCAGGTGCTCGAGGTAGGCGGCGTCGTCGGCGAATCCCTCGGGGATGGGGAACGCCGGCAGCTGCGGTTTGCCGAACTCGATCTCGACGTTCGCCCGCTCGGCCACCCACAACGTGTTATCGCAGGCCTCGGGCAGCTCGCCGAAGAGCTGGCGCATCTCGCCGGCGGTCTTCAGGTAGTGCTGGTCGCCGTAGAACTTCAACCGGTCGGGATCGCTCATGAGCGAGCCGGTCTGCACGCACAGCAGCGCGTCGTGGGCCTCGTGACCCTCGCGGTCGGTGTAGTGGCTGTCGTTGGTCGCCAGCAGCGGCGCCTGGAGCTTGCGGGCGATCTCGAGCAGCTGCGGGTTGGTGCGCCGCTGGTCGGGGATGCCGTGGTCCTGGATCTCGACGAACAGGTTGTCGCGACCGAAGATGTCCTGCAGGCGGGCGGCCTTGGCCAGCGCGTCGGCCTCGTCCCCCTTGAGCAGGGACTGGAGGACCTGACCGCCGAGGCAGCCGGTCGTCACGATGAGCCCCTCGTGATGGGCCTCGAGCAGCTCCCAGTCGACCTTGGGCTTCATGTAGTAGCCCTCGAGATAGGCCCGGCTCGAGAGCTGGATGAGGTTGCGGTAGCCGATCGCCGTCTCGGCCAGCGCGGTCAGGTGGTAGTAGGCCTTGCGCCCGCCCTCGGCCTCGCCACCCGAGTCGTCGAGGCGGCCGCGGCGCGCCGGACGCTCGGTGCGGTGCTCGTAGGCCTGGTACAGCTCGGTGCCGATGACCGGCGTGACCCCGTGGCGCCGGCACGCCTGGTAGAAGTCCAGGACCCCGTACATGTTGCCGTGATCGGTGATGCCGAGCGCCGGCTGTCCGTCGGCCGCCGCCTTCTCGACCAGCTCGTCGACGCGCGCCGCCCCGTCGAGCATCGAGAACTCAGTGTGGACGTGAAGGTGGGTGAACGAATCGGCCACGACGACCGCGTGCTCCTCTGTTGCTGGCCCCTCAACCCGCGTTATCCACAGGGTTATCCCCCGGGTGTGGATGAGTTACACGAGTGTGATTCTCCGCTTCGTGGACTCTAGCGCTCACAGGTACGTGCCGGGACGCTGCTCGCTCGCTCCTGGTGGCAGTTGGTTGCGCATGTTCTCGAGTTGCTGGCGGGCGGCCATCTGCTGCGCGAACAAGGTGGCCTGGATGCCGTGGAACAGGCCTTCGAGCCAACCGACGAGCTGGGCCTGGGCCAGGCGCAGCTCGACGTCGCTCGGCACCTCGTCCCCGTCGAACGGCAAGGCCAGCCGGCTCAGCTCGTCGCGCAGGTCGGGCGACAGTGCCGATCCGAGCTCGGTGATCGACGTCTGGTAGATCGCCTTCAGTCGTTCCCGACCCGGCTCGTCGAGCTGGGTGGTGCGCACCTCCTCGAGGAGCTGCTTGATCATCGATCCGACCCGCATGACCTTGGCCGGCTCGGACACGAACTCCGATTCCGGCTCCTCGGCGGTCGTCGCGTCGGCGGACGCGTCCACCGCACCCGCCGTGGTGACCTGATCGGGATGGACCAGCTCGGGGCGGTCGCGGTCGTCGGATTCGCTGCTCGTCCAGTTTCCTACCGAGTCGCTCATGGGACCCATCCTGTCGGAATCGCGACGGCTTCCGCGCCCATCACCCGCGCAGGGCGAGGAGCGGTACCCGCATCTCGGCCGCGGTGACCGATCCGTGGCGTGACACCAGCTCGAAGGGCCCACTGTCGTCGGCGTCGAAGAAGGCGATCGGGCGACGGGCGACGAGGGCGACGTCGCCCAGGCGGGATCGGGCCATGTCGCTGACCACGGGCCCGAGCCAGCCGCCAGCGATCACCTCGTCGCGGGTCACGACCCAGTCCTCGGTGCCGTAGTGCGCCGTCGCCGCCTCGAGCAGCGCCGCGGTGCGCCCAGGTCGGGCGTGCAGCCACCGGAACCGGCCTTCCCCGGACTGGAAGGACACGTGGTCGAGCACGTCCCGGTGGAGTTGGATCAGGTTGTCGCCGACGTCGATCTGCCCGTGGTCCGCGGTGACCACCATCGTCGCGCCGTGCGGGAGGCCGCTCGCCAGGTCGCCGATCAGCCGGTCGACGTAGGCCAGCTCCGCGTCGAAGTGGTCGGTCAGCCCGTACTCGTGGGCCACCTTGTCGATGCCCTCGTAGTAGGCGTACACGAACGGCTCACCGTCGCGCAGCAGGTGCCGGGCCTCGATCACCAGGCTCGAGGTGACCCGGTACCCGTGGAAGCGGACGCCCTCGAGGTGGGCGTCGGTGAACCCGCTCCGACGGAAGTCGGCGCGGGTGACGGCGGGAGGGCGGTGCTCGAGGAACGGGGCGGTCGGCTGGAACTTCTCCGGAGGGATCGACGCCCGGGCGTCGCGTCCGTCGACCGACCAGCGCAAGACGTTGAGCACCGAGCCGTCGACCGCGATGCGGTACCCCACGACCCCGTGCTCACCGGGTGTCGTGCCGGTGGTGATCGAGGTCATCGCCGTCGACGTGGTCGAGGGCGCGACCGTGAGGATCGGGCCGCCCGACATGGCGGTCAGCGTCGGAGCCAGGTGGGGCCGGTCGCCGAGCTGTTCCCAACCGAGGCCGTCGAGCACGACGAACAGCACCTGTTCGGCGTCGGCTGCGTCGTCCGGGAACCAGGCCGGCCAGGCCGCAGGGTCGCCCAGCAACGTCGGTACCACGTTGCACACGCAGGCACCCTGATAGTCGGGAAGCAGGGGCACATCGGAGCCGGGCGCGTCGAGATCCGAGCGGCCGTCACCGTCTCGACCTTGCGCGACCTCTCCCAACAGGATCCTTTCGAACCGACCGTCAGGCTAGTGCTTCCCCGCCCCGGGCAGCGCCGCCCGGCCTCGATGTGGCGCATGTCGCTCTACCATGACGGCGTGAAGGTCTCGACCCGTGGCGACTACGCCAGCCGCGCCCTGCTGTCACTGGCGTTGCATGCAAGCGAAGAGGGGCCGACGTCGGTCCGCGACATCGCCGAGCGCACCGGGCTGCCCCAGCCGTACCTCGAGCAGATCCTGCTCGCGCTCAAGGGTGCAGGTCTGGTCCGCTCCAAGCGCGGCGTCGGCGGCGGCTACGTGCTGGCGCGCGAGCCGCGCGAGATCCCGCTCAGCGCGATCGTCAGCGCGGTCGACGGGCCGATCGTCGCCGGCGACTTCGGCGAGCCCCACACCAACGGGGCCTGCGACCACGAGGGCCAGTGCGTGCTGCTGGCCGTGTGGGCCGACGTCGGCGAGCACATGCGGCGCTACCTCGAGGCGCTCACCCTCGCCGACATCGTGAGCATGTCCCGCGGCGAGGCGCGCTGGCCCGGCGAGAAGGTCTGACTGATCTTCAGGGTCGGAGCGGAGCGAGGACAGCTTCGAGCTCGGCCGGCACCGGCGAGTCGAAGCTCAGCTCGGCCCCAGTGGTGGGGTGCGTGAACCGCAGCCCCGCCGCGTGCAGCCAGGGCCGAGGTGCCGGCAGCGAGGGACGCGCCCCGCCGTAGCGGGCGTCGCCGACGACGGGATGGTCGATGGCGGAGAGGTGGACCCTGATCTGATGCGTGCGTCCTGTCTCGAGGCGACACTCGAGCAGCGACACCACCACTGGGTCGCGGTAGGTCGCGATCACCTCGTAGCGCGTCCGGGCCTCCTTGCCGCGGGTCGAGACGGTCATCCGCGTCGGCTCCCGGGCGGAGCGGCCGACGGGCGCGTCGACCATGCCGCTCAGCGTCTCGAGCTCGCCCCAGACCAGCGCGAGGTAGCGGCGGTCGACCTCGTGCGCCGCCAGCATGCGGACGAGCGCGGTGTAGGCCGCGGGCGTGCGGGCGACCACCAGCAGGCCCGAGGTCCCCTTGTCGAGGCGGTGGACGATGCCGGGCCGGGACGGATCGCCGACGGCGGCGATCTCCGGATACCGGGCCAGCAGACCCTGGACCAGCGTCCCGGTGGGGTTGCCCGCGCCGGGGTGCACGACCAGGCCCGGCGGCTTGTCGACCACGACGACGTCGTCGTCCTCGTAGACGACGTGGACCTCCACGTCGGCCTCTGGCTCCAGCCCGGCCCCTCGACCGGCTAGCAGCTCGTCGACGTCGGCCTCGACCCGCTGGCCGGGATCGAGGCGCCGCGACCTCGTCGTGACGACCGTGCCGTCGATCCGCACCCGGCCACCGGTCACGAGGTCGGCGGCCTCGGCGCGGCTGATGGCGGTGACCATGGCGACGAAGCGGTCGAGGCGCTCACCCGCGAGCGCGGCGGGCACCGTCTCGTCCATCAGGTCTCGTTCATCGAGGTTGGCCAGCTCACGCCGAGCGGTCGCCGGTGCCGGGCTGCACGAGGCTGACCACCACCAACAGGATGGCCCCGATCACGACGCACGAGTCGGCCACGTTGAACACCGGCCACCACTGCGGATCGATGAAGTCCACGACGGCTCCCTGCATGAAGCCGCCGCCATCGCGCAGGGCCCGGTCGACGAGGTTCCCGATCGCGCCGCCGAGCACCAGTCCGAGAGCGACCGAGCCCACGCGGGTCGACACGCTGCGACCCTGCCACAGCAGGAAGCCGACTACGCCGAGCGCCAGCAGGCCGATGAGCGGGCCCTGGCCCCCGAATCGGCTGAACGCGGCTCCGGTGTTGCGGGTGAGCGCCAGGCGGAACGTCCAGAACAGGTGGATCGACCGGGTCTGGAGGGTCCGCAGCGCCCACCACTTGGTGAGCTGGTCGACCGCGATCACCGCGGCGGCCACACCCAGGACCAGCCCCCAACGCCGGGTCGGACGACCCACGGTTGCGCCAGGGGCCGGCTCAGCGACGGCCGAAGCCCCCGACCTTGTACTCGACCCGCTCGCGTGCCCACGGAATGGCCTTGAGCCGCTCGCGCGGGATGGGCTGGCCCGAGACCTCGCAGATGCCGTAGGTGCCGATGTCGATCTTGGCCAGCGCGTGGTCGATCTCCTCGATGGCCTGGCGGGCCTGGGCGCTGAGCGCCAGGTCGCGCTCGCGCTCGACGGCGAGGGTGTCGCCCTCGCCGGACTCCTCGTCGAACTGGACGTCGCCCGGCTCGCGCTGCTCGGCCAGCGAGTCGGCCTCGGCCTTGAGCGACTCGGCCTGGCGCAGGTAGGTGGCGCGCTCCTCGATGAGGCTCTGGCGCTGCACCTCGAAGAACTTGAGCTCGGAGGCGGTGGGCTTGCGCCGGGCGGGGGTCTTCTTGGCCGCGGGGGCCGTCTTGCTGGCCGTCTTCTTGGCGGCAGCCTTGGCGGCCGGCGCCTTCGCGGCGGCGGTCTTCTTCGCGGGAGCCTTCTTGGTCGCGGCGGTGGCCTTCGCCGGCGCCTTCTTGGCGGCAGCCTTGCCCGCCGGCGCCTTCGCGGCGGCGGTCTTCTTGGCAGCCGGGGTCGCGCCCTTCTTCACGGGAGCCGCCTTGCGCGCTCCCGTCGAGGCGCGCGTGGCTGCCGGCGCGGACCTGGTCGGGCGGGACCCGGACGGGCGAGCGGCGGCCGACTTGGTCGCGCTGGTGGCTTTCGGCATGGTCGGATGTCCTCTCGGTCCCGCCGCAAAGAGGGCGGACTCTAAGCCTCGGCGCCCCGGGGAGTCAAGACTCGACCGGGCCATGGGGGGCCTGGGCCGTAGAGCGCGCCACGTAGGCTGAGACGATGCCCTTCGGCCCCATCGACCCCGATTTCGACCTGGTCGCCCTCGAGGAGCGGGTGCTCCAGCACTGGCGCGAGCACGATGTCGAGGCCGAGTCGCAGAAGCGGCGCCGCGACGGCAAGCCCTGGATCTTCTACGAGGGGCCGCCGACGGCGAACGGCCGCCCGGGCCTGCACCACGTGTGGGCGCGGGTGTTCAAGGACCTCTACCCACGGTTCCAGACCATGCGGGGCCACGCCGTCCCGCGCAAGGGAGGGTGGGACTGCCACGGCCTGCCGGTCGAGCTCGAGGTCGAAAAGGAGCTCGGGCTGCGCTCGAAGCACGAGATCGAGGCCTACGGCGTCGCCGAGTTCAACCAGCACTGCCGCGACTCCGTCCTGCGCTACGTCGAGGACTGGTCGGCACTCACGACGCGCTCCGGCACCTGGATCGACACCGCCGACGCCTACTGGACGATGTCGAACGACTACGTCGAGTCGGTCTGGTGGCTGATCTCCCAGTTGTGGCAGAAGGGTCTGCTGTACGAGGGCCACAAGGTGAGCCCCTACTGCTCGCGGTGCGGTACCGCGCTGTCGTCCCACGAGCTGGGCCAGCCCGACGTGTACCGCGACATCGTCGATCCCTCGGTGTATGTCCGGTTCCCGCTGGTCGACGAGGCCGAGCGCCACCCCGACCTGGTCGGCGCCGACCTGCTGGTGTGGACGACGACGCCCTGGACCTTGATCTCCAACGTGGCCGCCGCGGTCGGTCCGGAGATCGTCTACGGGCGCGTCCCGGCCGAGGCCTTCGGTTCAACCGGACGCGACCTCGTCCTCGCGGTGTCGCTCCTGCCCGAGGGCGTCGAACCGACCGCCACCTGGAAGGGCCACGAGCTGGTCGGTCTCCACTACGCCCGGCCCTTCACCATGCTCGAGGCGCCGCCGGGGTCGGACGCCTGGCGGGTGGTGGCCGCCGACTACGTCAGCACCGACGACGGCACCGGCATCGTCCACCAGGCGCCGGCGTTCGGCGAGGAGGACGCGGCTGTCGCCCGAGCCGAGGGGCTGCCGATGCTCAACCCGGTCGACGCCGATGGCACGTTCGACGCCTCGGTCCCGCAGTGGCAGGGCCTGTTCGTGAAGGACGCCGACCGAGGCATCATCGCCGACCTCACCGACCGCGGGCTGCTCGTCGAGGAGCTGGCCTACACCCACAGCTACCCCCACTGCTGGCGTTGCGGCACCCCGCTCATCTACTGGGCGAAGACCTCCTGGTTCGTGCGCACGTCGACCATGCGCGACGAGCTGCTCCGCGAGAACGACACCATCAACTGGCAGCCCGACCACATCAAGCACGGGCGATTCGGCAAGTGGCTCGAAGGCAACGTCGACTGGGCGTTGTCGCGCGACCGGTACTGGGGCACGCCCATGCCGATCTGGAAGTGCCGGGGGTGCGGCCACGACCACTGCGTCGGATCGGTCGCGGAGCTGGCCGAGCTGTCGGGTCGCGATCTGAGCCAGCTCGACCTGCACCGACCCTTCGTCGACGAGATCACGCTGCCCTGCCCCAAGTGCAGCGGCACGTGCCGCCGGGTCGAGCCCGTCCTCGACGCCTGGTTCGACTCTGGGTCCATGCCGTCGGCGCAGGCGCACTATCCGTTCGGCGACTCCGACGCCTTCCACCACTCGTTCCCCGCCGATTTCATCTGCGAGGCCATCGACCAGACGAGGGGCTGGTTCTACTCGCTGCTCGCCGTCAACACGTTGGTGTTCGACCGCAGCCCCTACCGCAACGTGGTCTGCCTCAACCTGATCGTCGACGAGAACGGTCAGAAGATGTCCAAGTCCCGCGGCAACATCATCGCCCCGTGGGACATCTTCTCGACCCAGGGCGCCGACGCATTGCGGTGGTACTTCTTCTCCTCGGGACAGCCGTGGACGCCACGGCGCGTCTACCCCGACGGCATCCGCGAGTCGACGCGCCAGACGCTGCTGACGTTGTGGAACGTCTTCTCCTTCTTCGCCACCTATGCCGACCTCGACGGTTGGAGCCCGGGTGCACCGACCGAGCCGACCCATGTGCTCGACCGGTGGATCCTCGGCCAGCTCGATGACACGGTCGACGTCGTCACCGACGCGCTCGAGGGCTTCGACGCGCTGGCCGGCGCCAGCCGGCTGAGCACCTTCGTCGACGACCTGTCCAACTGGTACGTCCGCCGCTCCCGCCCACGGTTCTGGAAGAGCAGCGACCCCGACGCGCACGCCACCCTGCACGAGTGCCTGGTCACCACCGCCCAGCTGCTGGCCCCCTTCTGCCCCTTCCTGGCCGACGCCATCTACACGCCGCTGACGGGCGAGGTGAGCGTGCATCTGAGCGACTGGCCGCACAGCCGGGGCCGGGTCGACACGACCCTGGCGACCGAGGTCGACGCCTCCCGCCGGATCGTCGCGCTCGGCCGGGCCGCCCGCACCGAGGCCAAGGTCAAGGTGCGCCAGCCCCTCCGACGGGCCCTGGTGCTGCACCCTGGCCTCGAGCTTCGTGACGAGGTCGACGAGGAGATCCGCACCGAGCTCAACGTCAAGGCGCTCGAACGGCTCGACACGCTGTCGAGCGTCATGACCTGGACGATCGCCCCCAACTTCCGCACGCTCGGTCCCCGCCTCGGGCCGAAGGTCAACGAGGTCAAGGCGGCGCTGGCCGCGGCCGACGGGTCGGCCCTCCAGCAGCAGCTCCTCGCCCAGGGCCACATCGAGGTCGCGGGCGAGCGGCTCGACGCGAACGACGTCGAGGTGCGGGCCGAACGCCATGGATCGTTCGCCCTCGCCGAGGAGGACGGTTGGGCGGTGGCACTCGACCTCGAGGTCGACGACGAGCTGCGCCGTGAAGGTCAGGCCCGCGAGCTGGTGCGGGCGCTCAACGACCAGCGCAAGGCCCAGGGCTTCGCCATCTCCGACCGGGTGGCCGTCGTCGTGGCCGCGCCCCCCGAGCTGCAACCCGCGCTCGATGCGCACCGCGACTGGATCGCAGCCGAGGTCCTGGCCACCCGGCTGGCCGACGCGACGGCTGACGATCGGCTCGACGAGGCGCTCGCGGTCGACGGCCTCGAGGTGCGCGTCAGGCTCCTCCTGGCCACCGCCTGACCCGAGCCGTGCGCGGGCGGGCGGGCTGAGCAGCTACCGGTTCAGCGTCGGCGTCCGAAACGACCCCGGCTCGTGCTGACCTCGGGATTGTCGAGGTCACGCTCGAAGAAGGCCCGCATGGCGGCGTCGGCTTCCTCGTCAGGGGGGCCGAGCGGCTGGTCGTCGGGCGCGAACAGCTCGGTGGGCGGGCCGGAGTCGAGCTCGGGATCGGAGGCCGCGCCGCTCTCGAACAACCGGACGTGGGTCTCGTCGCGATTTGTGAACGGGTCGTCGTCATCGTCGTCATCGTCGCCGAACGAGCCGCGGGATCCGGTGTCGAGGTCGATGTCGGGGTCAGCCGATGTCGCGTCGCCGGCGTCGAGATCGGCCGCGTCGTCGACGTCAGGGGCGTCGGTGCGCGTCGATCCATCGTCGATGCCGGAGGCGATGATCTCGTCGTCATCGCGATCGTCGTCGACTGCCGAGGGAGGCCCGGCGTCGAGGTCGACCTCGGGGGTCTCGGTCGTGTCGGCGTCGACCGGCGCGAACGGGCTGGGCCGCTCCATCGTGGTGGGCAGGTCGACGTGGGGGATGGGCGTGTCGAGCAACTCGGGCGTGGGTGCCAACCGCAGCCCCTCCGGATCGTCGAGCGCCGCTCTCACGGACTCGATGGCATCACGCAGCCGATCGCGCTCGAGCTCGAGGTGGGTGGTCAGGGTGGCGACGTCGGTCTCGAGGTCGGCCTTGGCCGCGCTCAGCGCTGACACCTGGTCGTTGAGCGAGCGGGCGCGCTCCTCCGCGACGGCGTCGGCCTTCTTGTGCGCCTTGACCAGCAGGCGCTCGCGCTCCTGCTCTGCGTCGGCCAGCAGGTTCACGGCCTTGGCCCGGGCGTCGGCCACGGTCTTGGTCGCGGTCTCGTTCGCCTCGTCGACGGCCTGGTCGGCGGCGCGTTGCGCGAGCACGAGGACCTTGGCCACCTCTTCGTCGGCCGAGGGTGCGCTCGACACCATGCCGCCACCGCGGATGCGCGCCAGCTCGGACTCGGCCTCTTCTTGCGCCCGCCGAGCATCGGCCAGCTGGGCCTGGGCCGATTCGGCCCGCTCGGTCGCGTCCCGCAGGTTCTCGGCCAGCTTGGCGACGGCATCGTTGATGCGCTCGAGGTAGTTGTCGACCTCTTCGGGGTCGTACCCGCCCTTCCGCAGCTGCGTGAACTTCACATCGGTCAGGAGTTGGGGTGTTCCTTCCATGACCTCGGATGCTAACCACGCCGTGGGGCCCGTGGGGCCGATGCCCCCGCCCGGCGACCGGGCCCGCCGGTCCCGGTCGCGAGTGCCCTGATCAGAGCAGTCGTTGGACGAACAGGATGACGAAGAACACGATCATCGGCGAGAGGTCGAGCCCCATCCCGCCCATCTGCAGGGGCGGGATCACCGCCCGGATCGGCGCCAGGACGGGCTCGGTCAGCGCGTAGAACACGCGGGCGATGGAGGCCATCGGACCGTCGGGCGCCAACGGGAACCAGCTGAGCACGATGCGTCCGAAGAGGACGACCAGATAGACGGAGAGAAGGTAGGAGATGAGGTTGAGCATCAGGCTCCGGGCTCAGCCGTCGTGGAGGCCGCGCTCTTGCAGCCGCCGACGTTCCTCGGCCGAGACCTCGACGTTGCTCGGCGTGAGCAGGAACACCTGGTCGGCCACCTTCTCCATCTGGCCGCCGAGGGCGTAACAGAGGCCGGCGGCGAAGTCGAGGAGCCGCCGGGTCAGATCGCGGTCGGCGCCCTGCAGGTTGACGATGACCGGCTGGGAGTTCTTGAAGCGGTCGGCCACGTCCTGGGCCTGGTTGAACATGGTCGGCGCGACGATGAAGGGCTTGGCCGTCGTCGCGGCCGGCACCGGCCGCACCACCGTCCGCGGCTTGGGGGCCGTCTCGCCGGTCGGGCTCGGCAGCGGCCGCACGCCGGACTGTTCGACGGGTTCGGGCGGGGCCGGCGGCGCCATGCCTCCCGGCGGGCGGGTGCGGGTCGCCGTGGCGGTCCGGGCGCCCATCGTGGCGGGATCCCGGACCGGAGGCGTGGGTCGGTTCGGTTGCGGGGCGGCGACCATGTCGTCGGCTCCGTCGTAGTCGTCGTAGTCCTCGTCGGGGCCGAGACCCAGGTAGAGCATGGCCTTGCGCCACATGGAAGCCATCCGATCCTCCCGAGTCGGCACCACTCACGGTGGAAGGCCGGTTCCGATCGTCGTCGTGTCGGACAACACTAGTGAATCTCATCCGTAGGGCGAGCGTGCGGCGCCGATGGAGTGCCGCCGCCGCCGAGACGGGCGTGCCCGTGGGCGTCTCGTCCTCCGAGGCGTAGAGTCCACACCGGCTGGGAACCGAGCCCATGTGTGCAACTGATCCGGAGGAGCCTCAGTGGCATCTGCCCGCTTGAAGATCGACCCGCTGACGATCGCGTTGGCCGTGCTCGCCGTCGTCTGCATCGCCGTGGGGGCCGTCATCGTGTCCGGCCACCCCAAGCGCGGTGTGCTGGCCTTCATCGTTGGCGTGGTTCTCGCCGGTGGCGCGGTCTACGCCGCCATCCGGGCCGGTAAGGCGCCCCAGGGCGACCCTCCGGCCGCTGCGTAGCCGCGCCTGGCGTTCAGGCCGGCGGCCGCGGCGGCCGCGGACCGAACAGGTCGGTGCCGATGCGCACCATCGTCGACCCCTCCTGCACGGCCACCTCCAGGTCGCCGCTCATCCCGATCGACCGGACGGGCAGGTCGAGCTCGTCCGCCAGCGCCGCGAGCCGGCGGAAGCCCGGCCGCGCCGCCTCGGGGGGACCAGCCGGTCCGACCCCCATGAGCCCCTGCACGTCCAAGCCGAGGTCGCGGCCGCGTGCGACCAGCTCGGGCGCGTCGGCCGGCGCGCAACCACCCTTCTGCGACTCACCCGAGAGGTTGAGCTGGACGAACACGGTCGCGCCCGGCGCGCGGGCCGCGATCTCACGGGCCAGCGCCAGCCGGTCGACGCTCTGCCAGACCGCCACCGTCGCCGCGAGGTGGCGCACCTTGTTGCGCTGCAGCCGGCCGATGAAGTGCACGCGGGGCGGCGACGCGCCATCGGGCACCACCAGCTCGGCGACCTTGTCGGACAGCTCCTGGGCGTAGTTCTCCCCCACGTCGACCAACCCGGCCGCGAGTGCCGCCTCGACGGCGTCGACACCGAAGCCCTTGGTCACGGCGACGACCGTGACGTCCGGTCCCCCACCCGCGGCCTCGATGCGCCCGCGCACCGTGGCAAGGCGGGCCGCGACCTCATCGGAGGTGATCACGGCTCGCGCCACACCACGGTGGCCATCCGCTCCGTCTCGCCCCGGGCCCGGTGGGAGAACCACTGATCAGGATGGCAGGCGGTGCACTCGCCCGACCAGGCGATGTCGGTCACGCCGGCCCGTTCGAGGGCGACGCGGGCCATCGCCCCGACGTCGAGAGCTGGGGAACCGTCCGCGGTGGTCGAGCGCACCTCGTCTCCGAATTGGTCGGCGAGCCGGTCGAGTTCGGACGGGCCGAACTCGTAGCACTCAGGTCCGACATGGGGACCGATCGATGCCGCGATCGACCCGGCGCCGAGCCCCACCATGGCCTCGACGGCCGCGTCGATCACCCCCGCCTCCAGCCCCCGCCATCCGGCATGCGCGATGCCGATGACGCCGTGCTCGCCCAGCAGGACGACCGGTGCGCAGTCGGCGGTCTGGATCGCCAATGCGATGCCAGGCTCGGCCGTGACGAGCACGTCGGCCCGGGTGCCGCGGACGTCCTCCGCGTTCTCGGCCGTGACGATCACCACCTCGGTCCCGTGCACCTGGCGCAACCAGACCCATGGCCGGTCGACGACGGCCTGACGCCGCGACGCCAAGCCGACCGGCTCGGCGTCGATGGCGAAGTCGCCGTCGGCCCGGGTCGTCGTGCGGAACGTGGCCACGGCGCTCAGGTTACGAGCCCGCGAGCCACGGCCATACGAGCGGCGCGTCGTCGCGGCGACCGGGGTGGGGCGACCGGGTTACTTCAGGAAGGACGGGACGTCGAAGTCGTCGTCGCCTTCGTCGCCGATGTCGAGATCGTCGTCGTCGGCGCCGCCGAAGACGTCGGTGACCGGCTCGAGATCGCCACGGCGGGCGCGTCCCGAAGAGACGGCGTCGTCGGCGCGAGCCTTGGGATCGTCCCAGCGGTCGAAGCCGGCGGCGATCACGGTCACCCGGACCTCGTCGCCCATCTCGTCGTCGATGACCGTGCCGAAGATGATGTTGGCGTCGGGGTGGGCCACGCCGTGGATGACCTCGGCCGCCTCGTTGACCTCGAACAGCCCGAGGTCGGTGCCACCGGCGATGGTGAGCAGGATGCCCCGGGCGCCCTCGATCGAGGCCTCGAGCAGCGGGCTCGAGATGGCAGCCCGGGCGGCGTTGAGGGCTCGGCCCTCGCCGGAGCCGTAGCCGATGCCCATGAGGGCAGAGCCGGCGTCGCTCATGATCATCTTCACGTCGGCGAAGTCGGTGTTGATGAGGCCGGGGGTCGTGATCAGGTCGGTGATGCCCTGCACACCCTGGAGCAGCACCTCGTCGGCCATCTTGAAGGCGTTGAGCACCGACGTCTTCTCGTTGGACACGGTCAGCAACCGGTCGTTCGGGATGACGATGAGGGTGTCGACCTTCTCCTTCAGCTTCTGGATGCCCGTCTCGGCCTGCACCGAACGGCGGCGACCCTCGAAGCCGAATGGCCGGGTCACGACCCCGATGGTGAGCGCGCCGAGGCTCTTGGCGACCTCGGCCAGCACCGGCGCCGCACCGGTACCGGTACCACCGCCCTTGCCGGCGGTGAGGAAGACCATGTCAGCGCCCTTCAGCACCTCTTCGATCTCGTCGCGATGCTCCTCGGCCGCCTGCTGGCCGATCTCCGGATCGGAGCCGGCACCGAGCCCACGGGTCAGCTCACGGCCGATGTCGAGCTTGACGTCGGCGTCGCTCATCAGCAGCGCCTGCGCGTCGGTGTTGACGGCGATGAACTCGACGCCCTTCAGCCCGGCGTCGATCATGCGGTTGACCGCGTTGACGCCTCCGCCGCCGATGCCGACGACCTTGATGACCGCCAGGTAGTTCTGTGGGTTGCCGGACATGGCGCTGGCTACCTCCGGGGTGCTGGGCGCAGGACGTGGGGCTCGGGTCGGACGGGACGGCGGATGATTGGTCGGATCAGGTGCGGGGGGCCGGGGACCGGAGAGGTTGTCGAGGTCGAACAGTCGATCCGTCGGGGGCCGCTCAGGCATCGACCGCACCTCTGCGATCACCTGGACGACGACCCGAGCTCCGACCGATGCGAACCCTCGACCTGAGGTTGAGAGTTATGTCAACCTCAGATTGCGGTTGACAGATTAGGAGGTCGTTTCCATCCAGGTCAACACCAGAGCCGCCGGCCGGCACATCTGGCGGGCCCAGCGCGCTCATGCCCCAACCCGCTCGATGGTCGGCGAATCGGCGATGCACACGTTGACCACCTTGATGCCCTGGTCGTCGACGTGGGCGAACACCGTCGTGAGGCTGGCCAGCTTGGCGGCAACGTCGACGGGCTGGCAGAGCTGCGCCAGTCCCCCCGACCGCAGGCGGAGCAGGATGGATCCGTCGCGGGCGACGAGGATCCCGGCCACCCGGCTGCGCATCGCGGGGTGGAGCGCGGCGATCACCTGGAGCGGCGCCGCCACGGCCGGGCCGAACGACGCGCCGGGCGACACGGCCGCGAGACCCGAGACGACCAGCATCGTCGGTCGCACCGCGGCCACGCGGGCGAGGGCGCGGCCCTTGGCGTCGATCAGCACCCAGCGCCTCGGCCCGGCCACGACCGCCGCCACGGCGGTGCGCTCGGTGACGCGCAATCGGGCTGTCCCCTGCCAGGACACGTCGACCCGGGCGTCGGCCACCCATGGCAGCGCGAGCAGCTTCGCCCGGGCGGCGCCCTCGTCGACGTCGAGCAGGTGCTGGCCGTTGTGGATGCCCGCCGCCGCGATGACGGCTCGCGCCGGTACGTGCGGCGTGCC
Organism: uncultured Microthrixaceae bacterium; assembly: GCA_963776435.1. Classification (GTDB taxonomy): domain Bacteria; phylum Actinomycetota; class Acidimicrobiia; order Acidimicrobiales; family Acidimicrobilacustridaceae; genus UBA4742. Next base: position 525,408 of record CAVZMK010000006.1, on the reverse strand, counting down.
GACGGCCACGACCTTGTGCACGGCCAGCAGCGGGCTGTGGGTCACAACCCAGGCCACGGCCAGGACACCGACCACGGCCGCGACGACGATCAGGCGGCGCCGACGCCGGGTCTGGCCCTCCTGCGCGACCAGGTCACGGCGAGCCTGGATCCGGGGGTCGACCTCGCCGGACCGGTCATCGGCGCGCTCGCCGGGCGGCCCGGGTCGGGTGTCGAGGGTCTGGGTCACGAACCCTCGATCAGAGGTCGAGAGTTGGTACCGAAGCCGACGAGCCGGGTCTCGGGCGCGAGGCGGACCCCGGTGGCGTCGAGCACCCGGCGCTGGACCTCGATCATCAGCGCCAGCACGTCGTCGGCCCGACCCCCGTCGTCGGCCTGGATGAAGTTGGCGTGCTTCGTCGAGACCTCGGCGGTGCCGACCCGCAGGCCCTTGGCCCCGGCCGCCTCGACGAGCCGGCCGGCCGAGTCCCCCGGTGGGTTGGTGAACACCGAGCCGGCGTTCGGCCCGCCCGGCTGGTGGTCGCGGCGCCACCTGACGATGTCGGCGATCTCGGCTTCGGACCTGGCGACGTCGCCAGCTCGAAGACCGAGATCGGCGCGGATCACGAGCTGGGACGCGCCGAGCGACGAGTGCCGGTACGAGAGGTCGAGGAGCTCGGCGGGCACCCACCCATCCTCGCCGTTGGCAAGGTCGAGCACGCGGACCCCGGTGAGCACCCGGGCCATGTCCGAGCCGTGCCCGCCGGCGTTCATCCGCACCGCCCCACCGATCGATCCGGGCACACCGACCGCCCATTCGAAACCGGTCAAACCGGCCGCGGCGGTGCGGCGCGCCACCACCGGGAGCAGGGCGGCGCCACCCGCCGTGACCGTCGTCCCCGAGACCTCGACCTCGGCGAAGCCCTCCCCCAGCACGACGGCCAGGCCGTCGAAGCCGGCGTCGGCCACGAGCAGGTTCGATCCCCGCCCGACCACCAGCACGTCGACGCCCGAGCCGCACACCGCCGCGGTCACCGCCGTCGAGGGTCGTCCTCGTCGTCGATGCGGACCCAGAGCGCGGCCGCGCCACCCGACGCGGTAGGTGGTCGAGCCGGCCAGCGACACGTCGGCCCGGGCCCGGTCCCCGAGCCGCTCCGCGACCAGAGCGAGGCGGTCGCTCACCTGGCGTCGAGGTGTCGCGGACCGCCGCGACCCGCAGGCTGGGCCACGACCACCGAGGGGTGGAGCTGCTCCTGCACGTCCTCGGGCAGCGACGTGAGGTCGCCGGCCCCGAGGGTGAGGCACAGGTCGCCGGGGCGCAGCTCCCGGCCGAGGTAGCGCGACCAGGTCGGGGCGACGGGGCAGGTAGGCCAGGCGTCGCCACGGATGGGCGTCGAGCACCGCCTGGGCGACGAGCTTGCCCGAGACGCCGGGCCGGGGCGCCTCGCCGGCGGGATAGATGTCGGTGACCGCCAGCAGGTCGGCGTCGCCGAAGGCACCGGCGAACTCGGCCCACAGCGCGGCGGTGCGGCTGTAGCGGTGCGGCTGGAAGATGCACACGACCCGGCCCCAGTCGCCGGCCCGGGCGGCCGACGAGCGCGGCGGCCACCTCGGTCGGCAGGTGGGCGTAGTCGTCGATGAACGTGATGCCGGCCACCTCGCCGCGGTGCTCGAAACGACGGGCGACCCCGGCGAAGCGGGCCAGGGCGGCACGGGCGGCCTCGAAGGGTGCACCCAGCTCGAGCGCGGTGACGACGGCCGCGGCCGCGTTGCGGGCGTTGTGCGCGCCGGCGATCGGGCAGCTCGATGCGCCCGAGCTCGGTGCCGTCGTGGTGGAGCGTGAAGCCCGAGCTGCTCCGCCCGCAGGCCAGATCGTCCATGCGGTAGTCGGCATCGTCCGACGGTGCCGTAGGTGACGGCGCCCGCGGCCCGGCCCAGCTCGGCGGCCAGCGTGTCGTCCGCGCAGGTCACGCACGGACCGGGCGTCTCGGCCAGGAACCGCGCGAATGCGTCGCGCAGCGGGGCGAACCCGCCGTAGTGCTCGAGGTGGTCGGGCTCGACGTTGGTGACGACCGCTGCCGCGCGCGGCAGCTCGAGGAAGGTGCCGTCGCTCTCGTCGGCCTCGACCACGAACAGCTCGCCCAGGTCGTCCCAGACCGCGCCGGTGCCGATCTCGTTCACATCGCCACCGATGATGAACGACGGATGGAATCCGGCCTCGCTCAACACCGAGCGCGAGCATCGACGACGTCGTCGTCTTGCCGTGCGTGCCCGCGACCGCGACCGTCTGGCGCGTCGCGGCGATGGCCGCGAGCGTCTCGGCCCGGCGCAGCACGGCGATCCCCCGCTCCCGCGCCGCGACGACCTCCGGGTTCGTCGGCGGGGATGGCGGTCGAGACCGTCACCGCGTCGAGCGGCGTCGGGCAGGTTGGCGGCGTCGTGGCCGACCGTGACGGTGACGCCGAGCGACCGGAGCCGCTCGAGGCTGGCCGAGCTCTTCGAGGTCGCTGCCCGACACCTGGTGACCCATGGCGGCCAGCACGGTCGCGATCGCGCTCATGCCGGCGCCGCCGATGCCGACGACGTGGATGCGCTCGCGGGCGCGACAGGTCCAGGACGGTCGACTCAGCCACGACGGGCGTGCTCCTCGGCCAGCGCCGCCACCCGCGCCGCCGCATCGGGGTGGGCCAGGCGGTGGGCGGCGGCGGCCATGGCGTCCAGTCTGCCCGGCTCGGCCAGGAGGGGGGAGAGCACGGCGTCGAGGCGGTCGGCATCGAGCTCGGCGTCGGGCATCCGCACCGCCGCCCCGACCGCGACGAGGGCCTCGGCGTTGGCCGTCTGGTGGTCGCGGGTGGCGATCGGCAGGGGGACGAGCACCGAGCCGAGGCCGACCGTCGTGAGCTCGGCCACCGTCGAGCCGCCGGCTCGGCCCACGAACACGTCGGCTGCGGCGTAGCAGGCGCTCGACGTGGTCCTCGTAGCGGACGCGCTGGTAGACGAGCCCGCTCAGGCGCGTCGCCGGAGGCCGACCGGTCGTCGGACGGAGGCGATGCGCCGTCACCCGACGCGTCCCAGTCGCGGGCCCCGACCGCGTGGCGGATCGCGACGTCGGACCGGGCGCGCCAGCGCTCGGCCAGACCCGCGACCGCCTCGTTGACCCGGGTCGACCCGAGCGAGCCGCTGAAGACCGCCACGACCACGCCGATCGGCGGGCAGGCCGAGCTCGGCCCGGCGCGTCGTCGCGATCGCGGGCGCGGTCGACGGCGAGGATCTCCGGACGCACCGGGTTGCCGGTGACGACCGCCCGTGGGAGGTCGGTGCCCTCGAACGGCACCGCACACGCCTTGGCGAACCGGCCGGCCAGTCGGTTCGCCGCGCTCGCCCGCGCGTTCTGCTCGGTGACGACCATCGGCAGCCGCCAGAGGATGGCACCGACGGTGCAGGGCACGGAGGCGTAGCCGCCGAGCACGACGACCACGCGAGGTCGCATGCGTCGCATGAGCCACGATGCCGGCCCATACGCCGCGCACGACGCCGAGCGCGGCGCGGAGGCTCTCGAGCGAGACGCGCCTCGGGATCCCGCGGCCCGGCAGCATCGTGAGCCCGAAACCCGGCGTCCGGCACCAGCGTGCGCTCCGGTCCGACGGTGCCGCCGACGAAGTGGATGGTCGACCGGTCGTGGCCCGCCGCGACCAGCGCCTCGGCGATGGCGAGGCCCGGCAGCGTGTGGCCGCCCGTACCGCCACCGGCGACGCACGCGAACACCTCGGTCATCGGCCCACCGGACCATCAGCGCGCCTGGCGGGCGATGCTCAGCTCGATCCCCATGGCCGCCAGCACGACCACCAGCGACGACCCGCCGAACGACACGAACGGCAGCGGCACGCCGGTGATCGGCAGCACCCCGACGACCGCGCCGATGTTGACGAAGGCCTGGATGAGCACCCAGGCCGTGATGCCGGTCGCCAGCAGCATGCCGAAGCGATCAGGCGCACCGAGCGCGATGCGCACACCGACCACGCCCACGGCGAGGAAGAGCGCGATCAGCAGGAGCGCCGCCGATGAGGCCGAGCTCGTCGGCGACGATGGCGAAGATGAAGTCGGTCTGGGCGTAGGGCAGGAAGCCGAACTTGGCGATGCTGTGGCCGATGCCGCTACCCGTCACCCCGCCGTGGCCGATGGCGATCTGGGACTGGATGGTCTGGTAGCCGGTGTTCTGCGGGTCCTTCCACGGGTTGATGAAGGCCATGAGCCGCCGGAACCGGTAGGGCTCGGCCACCGCAGCGAGCACGGCCAACACGGTCCCCGCACCGAACGAGCCGACGAGCGGCTTCACCGGGACGCCGCTGACGAAGAGCATGACGAACACGATCGACCCGAGCAGGATCGTCGTTCCGAGGTTGGGCTGGAGCATCAGCAACCCGGCGAACACCCCGAACACGACGAGCACCGGACGCAGGGTGAGCTTGAGGTTGTCGACCCGGTCGGCACGGCGCGCCAGCAGGTCGGCGGTGAACAGCAGGACCGCCAGCTTGGCGAACTCGGACGGCTGGATGCGGATGGCGCCGTAGCCGAGCCATCTCGACGACCCGTTCACGTTGACGCCGAGACCGGGAACCATCACGGCCACCATCAACCCGAGCGCGACGACCAGACCGAGGTTGGTGTACCGGCGCCACCGCCGGTAGTCGACCCGCATGATCACGATCATGGCGACCATGCCGAGGCCGACCCAGAGAAGCTGACGTTTGAACTGGTACCAGCTCGACCCGTACTCGTAGTACGCCGTCGCGTACGACGCCGACAACACCATGACCAGACCGACGAGGGTCAGGACGACGACCAGGGTCAACAGGATGGTGAACGAGGTCGATCGCCGTCCGGCGGGACGCCCGCCGAGTCGCCGACCCTTTCGGGCACCACGTGGGGTGCGGGTCGCCACCGATTTGCCGGTCGTCCGGTTCCCTACCGATTTGCCGGTCGTCCGGTTCCCTGACGCGGATCGGGCGGTCGGCCTGTTCGCGCTCCTGGACGGGGTGCGGGTCCCGGTCGACGGGGTCATGTGACGGCCTCCTCGTGCCAGCGGCGCACCGCGGCGGCGAAGTCGTCGCCCCGCTCGCGGTAGTCGGCGTACCAGTCGAACGACGCGCAGGCCGGCGACAGCACCACGTCGTCGCCGGGCACGCGCGAAGCCGGCGGCGGCCCGCACGGCCGCGTCCATCGAGCCGGCCTCGGTCACCTCGGCCCGCCCGTCGAACGCGGTGGCGATCTCCTTCGACGCGCGTACCGATGGCCACTACGCCGGCCAGTCGCCCGGCCACCGTCGCCAGCACCGACAGGTCGAGGCCCTTGTTCTGACCGCCGGCCACGAGCACCACGCGACCGCCGCGGCCGAGGCCGCGCACGGCCGCCAAGGTGGCCTGCGGGGTGGTCGCCTTCGAGTCGTCGAACCAGGACACGCCCGCCCAGGTGCCGACGAGGCTCACCCGGTGCGGCAAGCCGTGGAACGTGCGCAGGGTGTGGCGCACGCCGTCGAGCGATGCCCCGCCCTCGAGCGCGGTCGCCGAAGCGGCCAGCGAGTTGGCGACGTCGTGCGGCATCGCTCGCGGCAGCTCGTCGACCCCGACCAGGTCGGCGCCGTCGGCGGCCCGCAACATGCCGTCGTCGACATGGAACTGCGCCGGCCGATCGAGCCCGAAGGTCACGGTGCGCACGTCGTCACGGACATGGGCCATCACCGTCGGATCGTCGAGGTTGGCGACCGCGACGCCCCGGTCGGGTCCGAGATCGGACCAGATCCGCGACTTGGCCTGCTCGTAGTCCGCCAGCGAGCGATGACCGTCGAGGTGGTCGGGCGCGAAGTTGAGCCACGTGGCCACGGCCGGCTCGAAGCGTTGCGTATGGCCGAGCCGGAACGACGAGGCCTCGACGACGAAGACGTCGACCTCGGCGTCGTCGATGGCCTCGACCAGCGGAACCTCGGTGTTGCCGACCGAACGCGCCCGCCGCCCGGAGGCGACGAGCATGTCGGTGACCATCGTGGTGACCGTCGTCTTCCCGTCGGTGCCGGTCACCGCGACCAGCGGTCGGTCGTCCCACTCGCGGGCCAGGTCGAACTCGCTCATGACGTCGACGCCGGCCCGCCGCGCCGCGTCGAACACGGGGTGGGCGTCGGGTACGCCAGGGCTCGGCAACAGCGCATCGACCCGCGCGACGAGGTCGTCGAGTTGCGCGCGCGTCGGAGCGTCGAGCAGGTCCACACCCGAAGATTCTGCTGCCACCCGGCTGGCGGGCGAGGGATGGTCGTCGATCACGAGCACGTCGCTGCCGTGCGCCCGCAGCGCCCGGGTGACCGCCCGTCCGGTGACCCCGTAGCCCACCACCAGGGCGCGTCGGGGCACCCCGCCGCTCAGTAGTTCACCCCGAGGCGGACGAAGTCGGCGTAGTAGATGCCGAGCGCGAGCGCGGTGCAGAGGCCGGCCAGGATCCAGAAGCGCACGATGATGGTGGTCTCCGGCCAACCGGCGAGCTCGAAGTGGTGCTGGATGGGGGCCATGCGGAAGATGCGGTTGCCGGTCAGGCGGAAGCTCCCCACCTGGAGGATCACCGAGACGGTGACGACGACGTTCAGGCCGCAGATCAACAGCAGAAGGAGTCCGGTGTTCGTGCTGAGCGCCAGCCCGGCCAGCCCGGCACCGATCGCCAGCGAGCCCGTGTCGCCCATGAAGATGCGGGCGGGGGCCGCGTTCCACCAGAGGAACCCGGTGCACGCGCCGAGCATCGACGCGGCCACCACGGCGAGGTCGAGGAAGCTCTGGTCGCCGTAGATCGACTGGTGCCGGAAGCCCCAGAAGCCGATCACGACGAAGGCGGCGAACCCGAAGATGGCCGAGCCCGAGGCCAGCCCGTCGAGCCCGTCCGTGAGGTTGACCGCGTTGGACATCCCGACGATCAGGAATATTGCCCACAGCGCCCAACCCAGGTTGCCGAGGTGGATGCCCGGGTAGTTGTACCGGGTCAGTGCCAGCGTCGGGGAGATGTGGGTGAAGCGCAGCACCCCGATGACGAACAGGATGGACACCACGACCATCCCGCCGAACTTGGCCCGCTTGCTGAGGCCGAGGCTGCGGGCGCCCGACACCTTGAGCCAGTCGTCGACGAGACCCACGAGCCCGGCTAACCCGATTGTGGCGATCACGATGATGCCGCGGCGGGTGTAGGTGCCACCGAAGAAGTCGCTGACGAGCCAGCCCAGCCCGGCGCCGGCGACGATGGCTACTCCACCCATCGTGGGCGTGCCCGCCTTGGTGAAGTGGCCGGGTGGCCCGTCCTCGCGGATCGGCTGGCCGATGCGACGCCGCCCGAGCACGTCGATGAGCACGCGGGTGCCGATCAGCGACACGGTGATCGCGATCGCGGCGGCGAACAGGAGCCGGATCACGAGGGGTCCCCCGACAGTCGCGTGAGCTCGGCCCGCGCCACCTCACGATCGTCGAAGGGCACCGTCACGTCACCGGTGACCTGCGTGGTCTCGTGGCCCTTGCCGGCGATCACGACCGTGTCGCCCGGCTGCGCGGAGGCGAAGGCCAGGGCGATGGCCCGACGTCGGTCGGGTTCGACGATCAGATCGTGGCGAGGCCGCTCGGCCGCCCGCTCGTACCCTTTTCTCACTGCGTCGATGATGGCTCCTGTGTCCTCCCCCCGCGAGTTGTCGGCCGTCAGGACTACACGATCGGCATGGCCCGCCGCCACCTCGCCCATGGCCGGGCGCTTGGTGGCGTCCCGCTCTCCCCCGCACCCGAACACCACCGTCACCTCGCCGCCCCGCAGCTGCCGGGCGGCATCGAGCACCTGTTCGAGGCCGTCCGGGGTGTGGGCGTAGTCGACGATCACCCCGAAGGGCTGGCCCTCGTCGACGATCTCGAACCGGCCGGGCACCACCACGGGACGGCTGAGGCCGCTCGCGATCGCGTCCGGGTCGATCCCGGCGGCGAACGCGCTCTCGGCCGCGGTCGACGCGTTCGACAGGTTGAACCGACCGGCGAGGGACAGCGTCACGCGGCGGTCGCGCCAGGTGAAGCGGGAACCGGTCGCGTCCATCTCGACATCGCCGATGTCGTCGAGCGAGAAGCCGGTGGTGGGCACCTTCGCCGCGTCGAGCAGGAGCCGTCCGTACGGGCTGTCGATGTCGACGACCGCACGCTCCGAGAACGCAGGCGAGAACAACCGCGCCTTCACCTCGAAGTACGCCTCCATCGTCCCGTGGTAGTCGAGGTGGTCGCGACTCAGGTTGGTGAAGGCCACGACGGTGAACCGGGTGCCGTCGACCCGGTGCAGATCGAGCGCGTGCGACGAGACCTCCATTGCAACCGCGTCGGTCCCCCGGTCGCGCATCGCCGCCAGCCGGGCCTGGAGCTCGGGCGCCTCGGGAGTGGTGCGGGCACCGGAAAGCGTGCCGAGCACCTCGGCAGGTAGTCCCGCCTCCTCGAACACCTCGCGCAACAAGAAGGTCGTCGTGGTCTTGCCGTTGGTGCCCGTCACCCCGATCACCGTCATCGAGCCCGGCGGGATCCCCGTAGAACGCGACGGACGCCTCGGCCATCCCGACGCGGGCGTCGCTCACCACGAGCTGGGGCACGTCGAGGTCGAGGGGACGCTCCACCACGAGCGCGACGGCGCCCCGGGCGATCGCCTCGGGGGCGTGGTCGTGGCCGTCGGTACGTTCGCCCCGGAGGCAGCAGAAGAGGCTCCCGCTCCCGGCACGCCGTGAGTCGAACTCGATCGCGGTCACGTCGACCGTCGCGAGATCGGACGCCACCGCGCCGGCCGGGACGGCAACGGTCGCCTCCGGGAGCGCGGCAGCGAGATCGGACAACCTCACGGCCCTAGGGCTTCCGTGTCGTCGGCGGGCCCGTGGCCGGTGGGCCCGTCGGGTGCGAGGTCGCCGCTCCCGTCGCCGACCTCGCCGTGCGGGCAGTCGCGACGGTCGTGCTGGTCGTCCCGGCGGCGTACGCCCGGATCTTGCCGTCGGGCTCGGTGAACACCGCACCGCCGACCCCACCGACGCCGGCGCCCGTGATCGGCGCGCCGCCGGCGGCCGCATCGTTCGACGGCGGCGGCACGTGGAACAGGCGCAACCCGTACGACGCGATCTTGGCGAAGGCCGGCGCGGCCACGGCCCCACCGAAGTAGTTGCCGCCGCGGGGGTCGTCGATCACGACGATGACCGACAACGCCGGCTTCTGCGCCGGCACCACGCCGACGAAGGTCGCGTCGTAGTGGTATCGACCGAGGGTGTCGGTGTAACCACCGTTGGGCTGGGGTTCGCGCGCCGTGCCCGTCTTGCCGAGCACCGTGTAGCCGTCGACCTTGGCCAACGTGCCCGTGCCCCCCGTGACCACGCCCCGCAACATGAGGTTCATCTCGTCCGCCGTCTTGGTCGACATGATCCGGTGGCCCCTGTCGGCCGGCACCGGGTGGGTGTGGCCCTGCGGGTCGATAGTGGCGTCGACCAGCCGCGGGGCGACGTAGCGGCCGCCGTTGGCGATGGTGTTGTAGGCCTCGAGCACCTGCAGCACCGTCGCCGAGATGCCCTGCCCGATCGGCAGCGTCGCGATGGAGGTGCCCGACCACTCCGACGGGCGCAGCACCGTCCCGGCCGCCTCGTTCGGGAAGTGCAGCGCGGTCTGGCTGCCGTAGCCGAGGCCGCGGATGCCGTCGTAGACGCCATTGCTCCCGAGTGCCTGTGCGATCTTGATGGTGCCGATGTTGCTCGATTGGGCGACGATCTGGGCGACGGTCATGGCCTCGGTCCCATGCGCCTCGGCGTCCGAGAACGTCGTGCCACCGACCGAATACGTGCCGGGCACGTCGAGCTTGCTGGTCGGCGTGATCAGCCCTCGCTCGAGCGCTTCGGAGATCGTGGCGATCTTCATGACCGAGCCGGGCTCGTAGACCGTGGTCAGGGCCGCGTTGTTGGTGCTCGGTGTCACGCGGCCCGTCTTGGGATCGGCGGCCACGTTCGCCATGGCGAGGATCTCGCCGGTCGACGGGTTCGACACGATGGCGATCCCGCCCTTCGCGTTCGCCGAGGCGACCTGCTGGCTGAGGATCTGCTCGGTCTCGTACTGCATCGACCGATCCACCGTCAGCATCAGATCGCTGCCCGGCACCGCCGCCACGAGCTGGTGCTCGCCGACCGGGATCGTCCGGCCCTGGGGGTTCTCGGCCAGGGTCAGCTCCCCTGGCTGGCCGGTGAGCAGGGAGTCGTACTGCGACTCGAGCCCCGACAGCCCCTTGTTGTCGATGTCGACCGATCCCAGGAGCGCGGCGGTCGTCGGCCCTTCGGGCATCACGACGGTGGGCTCGTCGAGCAGGTCGATGCCGGGGAGGTGGAGCGCGGCGATCTTGTCGGCCAGGTCGAGCGGGATCTTCCGGGCGAGGTAGTCGAACTGGTTGTGGGCGCTGAGCTTCGCGACCAGCCCATCGCGGTCGAGGTGCAGCAGCGGGGCCAACTTGGTGGCCTCGCGCAGCGGATCGGTCACCAGCTTGGGATCCGCGAACACCGTCTTCATCGGCACGGTCATCGCCAGCTCGTCGTGGTTGCGGTCGAAGATGGTTCCCCGATCCGCGGCCAGCACCTCTGAGTGCACCGTCTGCGACGCACCGACCGCCAGGTAGTGGCGAGGGTTGAGCACCTGCAGGTCGGCGACCTTCCACACCACGACGAGGAAGAGAAGGGTCAGACCGCCGAGCACGATCAGGAGGCGACGTCGCGTGTCGACCCGGCGGACGGCGCGGCGTCGCGTGGTCCGCCGGCGAGACGATGGCACCGTGCGGGTGCGCGGCGTGACCTTGGGAGCGACGCGGCGCGTCGGCGTCGCCGTGCGCGAGCGGGCGGTCGTCGACGAGGTCCTCGTCCGGGCTGCGACCCCGGACCGGGTCGCCGGGCGCGGCGCCGGGCGGCCGGAGCGACCCGTCCGCGCCACGGTTCGCGTCGTCGCGGTTCTCACTGGCACCGATCTCGCGCTCGCCGACTTCGCGGTCTTCGGTCTCGCGGTGGCGCGCTTCGCGGTCGGCGTCCTCGCCGTCGTCGGACGTCGTGTCGTGGTCGACCCGTTGCCGGCGGACGCCACGCGGCGCGAGGGTCGGACCGTGGCGGTCACGGACGGGTGGCCTTGACCGAGGTGACCGTGCTGCCGGTGGTCGTCGGCGTCGTCACGGTGGTGGTCACCGGAACCGTGGTGGCGGTCGTGGTCGGCGTCGTCACGGTGGTGGCCGGCGCGGTGTATCGGGCGGCCACCTCGTCGGAGGCAGCCGGCTGGAGGTACACGACGTCGCCCGCGTCGATCATCCCCAAGGCGCGGGCGGCGGTCACGATGCGCGCCGGCGAGTCGAGCTGGGCCAGGCGCAGCTGGAGCTGCCGGGAGGTTTGGCGTTCGGTGGCGATCTGGCCGTTGAGATGGTCGAGCCGGGCCTGTCCCTGCACGAGGAAGGCCTGGAAGACGACCACGCCGAACACGGCCACGAACAAGGCGACCGCGGTCAGCGTCCCGACCCGACCGAGCAGGTTGCCCGAGCGGAGCGCCGCGCTGGTCCGGGCCAGGCGACCGGGTTGGGACTCGGCCGGTCGGAGCCGCGCCGGACCGGGTGCGCGCCGCGGCGGGGTGACCTCGTCGACGCGGGCGGCAGCCGTGGCGCGGCCGGGACTCATGGCGACACCGCCGGCGCACCCAGCCGCTCGGCCGCGCGCAACCGCGCGCTCTCGGCCCGCGGGTTCCGCGCCTTCTCGGCCGGGTCGGCGGTCCAGCCGCCGCGGCGCAGCAGACGCACCTTCGGCACCGCCCCGCAGACGCAGGGCAGGCCCGGCGGGCAGGTGCAACCGCCGGTCTCGGCCTCGCGCAGACGGTCCTTCACGATGCGGTCCTCGCCGGAGTGGTAGCTCAGCACGGCGATCCGGCCACCCGGTGCCAGCAGGTCGATCGCCGCGTCGATGGAGCCGGGCAGGATCGCGAGCTCGTCGTTGACCTCGATGCGGATGGCCTGGAACGTCCGCTTGGCCGGGTGTCCACCGCGTCGGCGGGCCGGCGCCGGTATCGCATCGCGCACGAGATCGGCCAGCTCACCGGTGGTCTCCACCGGTCGGGCGGCGACGATGGCGCGGGCGATCCGGGAGGCGTAGCGCTCGTCGCCGTACCGGCGCAGCACCGACGCCAGCTCGGCCTCGGGATACTCGTTCACGACCGTCGCGGCAGTGGGTCCGCCTCGGCGGTCCATCCGCATGTCGAGAGGAGCCGATTGGCGGTAGCTGAAGCCCCGGTCCGCCCGGTCGAGCTGCGGTGAGCTGACGCCGAGGTCGAACAGGACCGCGACGACGGGGTCACCGCCGCCGTTGCTCGCCACCACGTCGGCCAGGCGGTCGAAGCGGGAACGGACGAGCACGGCCCGCCCGGCGAAGTCCCTGACCAGGGCGTCGGACGCGGCCAGCGCCTCGTCGTCCTGGTCGATGCCGATCAGGCGGAGCCCGGCGTTCGCCTCGAGGAGGGCACGGGCATGGCCGCCGCCACCGACCGTGGCGTCGAGCAGGAGTCCCGGCCCGACTGCACCCAGCACGGCGACGACCCGCTCGGCCATGACCGGCTCGTGGCGGAACGCTGGCGGCGGCGAGCTCGGGGCACTCGGCAATCTGGGCGTCGATTCGATCGGAAACCGAGTACGAAGATGCCCGGTTCGAGGGGTTCCGCGGTGCGGGCGGTGCGGGCGGGTGCAGGAGGATCGCTCATCGGCAGCCTCTCGGCCGGCGGGCGCCCGTCGGGATGTCTCCCCGATCGGGCTGGATGGGAAGCGGGCGGAGTAGGGGCCTTCCATCGTGCCGACCGGGAGGCTGCGAATGAGCGATCCGGTTCCTGTCGTGGTCTCGGTTCGGGTGGTCAGGTCCTCGCAAGTGGGTGGGCGGGTGTGGAGTTGGCTGAGTGGGGGGGTGGGTTGGGACATGGCGCCCGAGGGTCCTCAGATCCCCAGGGCGGTTACGGCGTTGACGAGGCTCTCGTCGGCGCGGGCTGCCACTTCGCCCCACCGGCGGGAGTCCCAGATCTCGATGCGGTCGATGGCACCGATCACGACGACGTCACGATCGAGGCCGGCGAACTCGCGCAGACGGTGCGGGAGCAGGATGCGACCCTGGGAGTCGGGCTTGACCTCGGCGGCGTTGGCCGAGAAGGCGCGCATGGCGTCCTGGGGAGCGAGTCCCTCCCTGATCTTCTCGGTCAGTCGCTTGGCCACGTCGGCGAATCCTTCCTCGGTCCACACCCCGAGGCAGGCGTCGAACTGGGAGACGAACCCCCGGTCGGCGAGGTGGCTGCGAAACGTCGCCGGCAGGACGACCCTGCCCTTGTCATCGAGCGAATGCTCGAAGGTGCCGACGAACACGCTGCCCTCTCCGACCGGTCGAACATCGTCCCGGTCCTGATCTGCTTCGGCGCTCTCACTGCCCCTCGTGTCGTGGTGGCCGGTGGTGCCTCAGAGCCGATTCGACGACCCCGTTCCCCTTTGAACGACGCCGCGGGATCCAGGCACCCCCGTCCTCCACTGCGCCCCACCCTATGCCACTCCGACCCACATCGTCAACCCTTTGCCCCCATGTACTCCTGTGGTCCCCCGCACGCCCTTTGTCGACGGGGCGTGCGGACTCACGCGCGAAGCGCGCGTGAGCGAGCGGGCCAGCTGGTCCGGTCCCTAGGATTCGGGCGTCCCGGTTCCGGAGGGAGGGAGGTCGGGTGACAGCGACCCTCGAGACGGACTATCTGGTGATCGGCGCGGGCGCCGCCGGCCTGTCCTTCACCGACGCCTTGATCGACGCCGATCCGGGCGCGGACGTGGTCATGGTGGACCGTCGGCACGCCGCGGGTGGTCATTGGAACGACGCGTACCCGTTCGTCCGGCTCCACCAGGCCGCCGCCTGCTACGGCGTGAACTCGATGCCGCTGGGCGACGACAAGATCGACGAGACGGGCCTCAACGCCGGCCTGTACGAACGGGCGGAGGGCGTCCAGATCCGCGACTACTTCCGCCGCGTGATGGATCGCCTCGTCGCGTCCGGGCAGGTCCGGTTCTGCCCGATGACGAACTACCTGGGTCTCGACACGCCGGAGGTCGCGTTCGTCTCGACGCTCACGGGCGCGACCACCGAGGTAGGTGTCCGCCGTGCCGTCGTCGACGCCCGGTATCTCGAACCGACGATCCCGAAGCGCCACACGCGGTCGTTCCTCGTCGACCCGGACGTGAGGTGCGTTCCGGTGGATCAACTGGTCGACGTGCGCGAGCCGTCGACGGGCTACACGATCATCGGCGGCGGCAAGACCGGCTCCGATGCCTGCACCTGGCTGCTCGGCCAGGGTGTCGACCCGGACCACATCCGCTGGGTGCGCGCCCGCGACGCCTGGATGTGGAACCGGGCCCAGGTCCAACCCCTCGACCTCGTCACCGACACCGTCGACGGCCTGTCGCGTGCCGTCGAGGCGTCAGCTGCCGCCGACACCGCCGACGATCTGTTCCTGCAGCTCGAATCGGTCGGTCAGCTCCTTCGGCTCGATCCCGAGGTCTCGCCGACCATGTACCACGGGGCCACGCTGACCCTCGCCGAGCTCGAGGTCCTGCGTTCCATCGAGCACGTCATCCGACTCGGGCACGCCAAGGCCGTCCACACCAACGAGGTCGAGCTCGAAGGGGGCACGATCACGAGCGACCCAGGGCAGTTGTTCGTCGACTGCTCCGCCGCCGGCCTCGGGAAAGCGCCCGCCCGGCCCATCTTCGAACCCGGTCGGATCACCGTGCAATGTGTGAGCACGTTGTTCCCGACGTTCAACGCCGCCGTCATCGGCTACATCGAAGGCAGCCGCGCCGACGACCTCGAGGCCAAGGCACGACTGGCGCCGACCAACCGCTACCCGGACGCGGCGACCGACTGGATCCCGAACATGCGGGGGCAGCTCGCGTCGCTCGAGCTGTGGAACGCGCAGCCCGACATGGGGGAATGGCTCGAGTCCAGCCGTCTCAACATCGCCCGAGGAATGTTCGACAAGGCCAGCGATCCTCGTATGGGCGATGCGATCACCCGGCTCCTCACGTTCACGCCACCGGCGGCCGAGAACCTCGAACGACTCGAGGCGACCGCACCCTGACACCGAGTCTCTGGCGGAGCCTCCGCCTAGCGATCTCGAACAGACGTGACCCGGCCGGCCACGTGGTCGGGCACGCCCAGCTCGAGCGGCCGACCGGCGTCGGGCTCGGGGACCCCGAAGGTCGTCGTGACGGGGATGACTCCGGCCCATACGTCGAGGTCGAGATCCACGTCGTCGTCGATGGGGCCGCCGGTGCGCATCTTGGCCGAGCCTTCGTCCACGGGCACCCGCACGACGGCGGTCGTGCGCAGCTCGGCGTCGGTCGGCAGCCGCGTGCCGGTGCTGCGGTCGGGTACCAAGTGGTCGACGAGTGCCGTCATCGCCGCTCGCTTCTCGTCGAGGTCGTCGACCAGCTCGGCCTCGCCGAACAGCACGACCGACCGGTAGTTGATCGAGTGATGGAACGCGGCGCGCGCCAGGACGAGGCCGTCGACCAACGTGACGGTGACGCACACGGGCTGGCCCGAGGTGGTGCGCAGCAGGTGGTTGGCCAGCGCGCCGTGTAGGTAGAGGTGATCACCGAGGTGCGCGTACACCATCGGTAGAACCAGCGGACCACCATCGGTGCCGACGGCGACGTGGGCGACGATGCCCTCGGCGAGGATGGCGTCGACGACGGCGCGTTCGTGGCTGCCCCGCTCCTTCTTGCGTCGCAAGGTCGTTCGGTCGGTCACGGTCATGTCGGGCGCGCTCACCCCGCCAGCGTCCCCGATCCCGACCCGCGACGCACCCGAAATTCGACCAACCACCGAAACTGGGCGCCGAAATGCGCCAAGGCGACGTGCACAGATGCCCGGTTTGGGTCGTGGGGTCAGGGGAGGTGGGCGAGGAGGGCGGATTCGATCTGGGATCGGGGGACGTCGACGGTGGCGACCGTAGGGAGGTCGGCCGGGTCGATCCCGAGCGCGGCCAGCGGTGCGGGGTTCCACCGGCGATACACCGTGCATTGCAGCCGGGCGCCGGCCCTCGTGCGCCGCTGCGACAGTCCGACCACCTTCTCCCCGCCCACCGTGAGCTCCCCCGAGCCGATGGCGGCGAAGCAGACCTGCCGGCCGAAGGCGCCGCACACCAGCGCGCCCTCGTGGACATCGGCGTCGATCCCGACGTCGGCCAGCGCCTGCTGCCACGCTCGGCCCAACCACAGGAACGACCGATTCACGTCGTCGTCCCACTGCGGATCGCCCCGCGGCACGAACACGTCGATCCAGATCGTGTCTCGCGGCTCGACCAGGACCGCTCCCCCGCCGCTCCGGCGGCCGGTCAGCGCGATGCCCTCGCGTGCCAGCGCCGCCGCATCGACCGATGACGCCGCCTGCGTCGACCCCAGCACGAGCGCGGGCGCGTCGACCTCCATCGTCCACACGGTCGGCACGAGCGGATCCGGCCAGTCGAGCGCGTGCAACGCGGCGGCCGAGCCCGAGCGATGCTCGACCCGCCACCGTCCACTCACGGCCGGATCGTCAGGCGATCGACCGCCACCTCGACGAGCCGATCGGGTCGGGGCGCGAGGCTCAGACCAGGCTCGGACGACGTCGTGTGCCGCCCGTCCGGTCCGAGCACCACAGGCGAGGTCACGTCGTCGTCGAAGTACCACGCGCTCGGACCGAGGTCGGTCTCGGGCAGCGACACCGTCACCGCACCCATGGCCAGCGCAGACGACCGGCCCGACTCCTGTCTCGAACATGCCGCCGAGGAACGTCTCCGGTCGTCGCTTGGGCCTCAGGCTGGCCACGACCTCGGCGAGCGCCAGCGTCGAGCTGACCCCGCCGAGGCGGGCGGGCTTCACGTTGATGAGCCCACGGTTGCGCAACGCGCCGAGGATGCCCGAGTCGGTGGCCGACACCACCGACTCGTCGAGGGCCACCCGCGCCCGCGTGCGGGCCCCGAGGCGGGTCAGGCCGGTCAGGTCCTCCGCGGCCAGCGGCTGCTCGAGGTAGCCGTCGTGCTCGGCGAGGACGCGGGCCAGCTCGACGAGATGGTCGCCGTCGTCGCGCTCGTACGAGCCGTTGGCGTCGGCGGAGATCCGCAGGTCCGGATAGGCGGCGCGCACCGCCCGGACGGGCTCGAGGTCCCAACCGGGACAGATCTTGAGCTTCACGCTCGCGGCGCCACGGCTGAGCGCGTCGTCGACGTCGCCCAACACGTCGTCGACGGAGGACTGCACCCCGATGACCGCCGTCCAGGCGAGTCGGCGCACGCCGAGCTCGTCGAGGCCGAGCGCGGCCGCCAGGGTGACGCCTTGGCGGCGGAACGACAGGTCCGAGACGGCCACATCGACCGAGGTGGACGCCATGGGGTGGCCCATCCCGCGGTTGCGGCCACCGGCCAACGCGACCGGGACGATGAGATCGCGCAGCACGGCCCACGCGCCGTCGGTGTACTCACCGCTGTAGGTCGGGGCCTCGAGCGCGCTGCACTCCCCCCAGCCTTCGACCCCGTCGGAACCGATGGCGCGCACCAGCACGACATCGCGTTCGGACGGCATGGTCCCGTGCGCGGCCTGCCTGGCGCGCCGCAGCGGGATCCGCACCCGTACCAGCTCGAACGCCGCGACCTCGAGCCAGTCGGCGGACACCTCAGGCCGGGATCGCGTCGAGGTAGGGCTCCCAGAGCTCCGGCACCTGCCCTACCGCCACCGTGACCCAGCTGAGGTGTCGGGGCGCGGCCGGCTCACGCTGGAGGTGCATGCCCGTCTCGTGGAGGTATCGGTCGCGCTTCGACGTGTTGCACCGTCGGCAGGCGGCGACGACGTTCTCCCACACGTGCTCGCCCCCGCGGCTGCGGGGGACGACGTGGTCGATGCTCTCGGCCCGGTTCCCGCAGTACTGGCACTCGCCGCCGTCACGCACGAACACACCTCGCCGGCTGATCGCGGCCCGGCGCTGGAAGGGCACCCGCACGAACGAGCGCAGCCGCACCACCGACGGGATCGCGACGGTGAGCCGCTCGGAATGGAGCGCCTCGCCGGTGTCGTGGACGAGGTCGGCCTTGTCGCTCAGCACCAGCACGACGGCGCGCCGATGGGACACCACGCAGAGGGGCTCGTAGGTCGCGTTGAGCACGAGGGACCGGCCCATCTGCACGAGGTTACCCGGCACCTCTCGCGCCGGTCGGCCAAATCGCGCGATCCGACGCCGCTTCAGCTCGTCACGCGCGGCCAGGCCCGGCACCAGTGCAGGTACGTCACGACGTCGGTGGGCGTGGGTTCGCGTTCGGCGTCGCCATACGCCGTCTGCAACCGGAACCGGAGGTACTCGGGATCCGGCAACGGCAGCCACGGACGGGCGCGCCACCACCCGGGTCGGGCCAGCACCCGGACCTGATGCACCGCCGTCGCCCACAACGCCGGGTGGAGGAGCACGGCGCGCGTCGCACCCAGCACCCAGCGGCGGCTCGTCACGGATCGGCGCGTTGTTGGTCTCGCCACGACCCCTTGGCCGGGCCGGGCTCCTTTGGCAACCCCAGCACCATCTCGCCGAGGATGTTGCGCTGCACCTGTGACGTGCCCGCGTAGATCGTGCCGGCACGCGCGACGAAGAAGGTGCCAACCCAGGACGCGCTGTCGTTGGGTGCGCCCGCATCGTCGGCCTGGAACGAGTTCGACGGCGCCCGACCCGAGGGGATCATGGACTCGGCCCCGAGGATGTCGACGGCCAGCTCGGTGACCTTCCGGTGGTACTCGCTCCAATAGAGCTTGAAGATCGACGCGTCGGGTCCGGGATGGCCGCCCGCCAGGTAGCCGGTCAGTGTGCGCATGCCGAGGTACCGCATGATCTCGACCTTCGAGTGGCACCAGGCCAGACGTTGGCGCACAAGGGGGTCGGCCGCCCGACCCGACTCGACCGCCAGCGCGGTGAGCCGGTCCAGCTCGGTGCGGAACATGATGGGGAAGGTGGCGGCGCTCTCGCCGCGCTCGTAGCCGAGCAGGGTCATCGCCACGGCCCATCCCGCGTCGACCTGGCCGACCACGTTCTCCACCGGGGTGCGGGCATCGCTGAAGAACACCTCGTTGAACTCGGAGTCACCCGTGATCATGCGGATCGGCCGGACCTCGACACCCGGTTGGTCCATCGGGACGAGCAGGAACGAGATGCCTTTGTGCTTGGGCGCGTCGGGGTTGGTGCGGGCGAGCACGAAGATCCAGTTGGCGAGATGGCCCGCGGAGGTCCACGTCTTCTGGCCGTTGATGACCCACTCGTCGCCGTCGAGCACGGCGCGACACCCGAGGTTCCCCAGATCGGAGCCGGCGTTGGGCTCGGAGTAGCCCTGGCACCAGAGATCCTCGCCCGAGAGGATGCGCGGCAGGTAGTGCTGCTTCTGCTCCTCGGTCCCCCACTGCAGGATGGTGTTGCCGACCATCTGGATGCCGAACACGTCGTTGCTCGTACCGGTGGGCACGCCCGCCCGGTAGAACTCCTCGACCAGGATCACCTGCTCGAGCTCGCTCAGCCCACCGCCGCCGTATTCGCGGGGCCAGGACGCGGCCAGCAGACCGTGATCGTGCAGCGCGACCCGCCAGTCGCGTGCGAACTGCTCGGCCTCGGCCTTCGGCAACGCGCCGACGCCGAGCCACCCCGTCGGCAGCTGCTCGGCGAGGAAGGCTTGGATCTTCTCCCGGTACGCCTCCGCCTCGGCTGTGTAGGTGGGTTGCACGACGATCGAGGGTACTTCCCCCGGGGCCGAGGCTCAGTTGCGGAGCCGGAGGCCGACCGCGGCGGCCCCGACGAGCGGCGCCGTCGGCCCCCAGCCCGGCCGGCGCGATGCGACAACCCCGGGCGTAGTCGAGTCGTGCCACGCGGTCGATCTCCGCTTGGGCCGGCGCGAAGAAGGGCTCGCCGAAGCCGAGGGCCACCGAGCCGGCCACGACCGCGAGCGGAAGGTCGAGCAGCACCGCCACCATCGCGACCGCGCGACCGACGAGCCGACCGGTGCGCTCGATCGGTCGCGGCGTCGGCCTCGGCCGGGCTGCGACCGGTGATCGCCGCGATCGCGGTGCCCGACGCCTCGGCCTCGAGGCAGCCCTGGCTCCCGCAGCGACAGCGCCGGCCGTCCGGCTCGACGATCAGGTGGCCGATGTGGCCGGCGTTGCCCTGGGCCCCGTCGAGCAGTCGGCCGTCGAGCACGATCCCGCCCCCGACGCCGGTCGACACGACCATGGCGATGTAGTCGGCGCACCCGCGGGCCGCGCCCATCCATCCCTCCCCGAGCGCGAGCGCCTTGGCGTCGTTGTCGACGCAGGTCGGGCAGCTCGAGTGCGGCCTCGAGGCGCGACCGCAGCGGGAAGTCGCGCCACGCCGGGATGTTGAGCGGCGACACCGCCTCGCCGCCGGTCGTCATCGGTCCGCCGCATCCCACGCCGCACACGGTCGGGCGCCAGGCCGTGGACTTCGACGCGCGGCCCGCCGCACGTCGTCCGCGATCTCCTCCAGCGCTCCGAACAGCTCCGTCGGCGGTCCCGCCGGTCGCGGTCGGCACCGAGCCCCGGCTGGCGATCTCGCCCTCCGAGGTCGACCACGGCGGCGGCCAGCTTCGTCCCACCGATGTCGATCGCGAGCACCGGTGCGGCGGGGTCAGCCATCGATCCGGACGCTATCCCTCCAGGCCGACCCGGCCCCGCCGATGGATCGGGGACGACCGACGTAACCTGTTGGAAACCGGGAAGGGTCCCGGCACCGAACACATCCCTGGGGTCCCTCGACCCCGTCCGAGCCTCCAGTCAGGAGCCCCTGTTTTGGCGACGCAGGAAACCGTGGCGCATCGGCCGAGCTTCGCCGAGTCCTTCGGCGCCATCTCGGACAACATCCAGCGGGTGATCCAGGGCAAGCCCGAGGTGATCCAGCTCGCGCTGCTGTGCCTCGTGTCCGAGGGCCACCTGCTCATCGAGGACGTCCCCGGCGTCGGCAAGACGAGCCTGGCCAAGGCGCTCGCCCGCTCGATCGACTGCCCCTTCGGGCGCATCCAGTTCACGCCCGACCTGCTGCCCTCCGACGTCGTCGGCGTCACCGTGTGGAACCGCAGCGACGGTCGCTTCGAGTTCCGCCCCGGTCCGGTGTTCGCCCCGATCGTGCTCGGCGACGAGATCAACCGCGCCTCGCCGAAGACGCAGTCGGCGCTGCTCGAGGCGATGGCCGAGGGCCAGGTCACCGTCGACAACGTCACCTACCCCCTCGGCTCGCCGTTCATGGTGATCGCCACGCAGAACCCGATCGAGCACGAGGGCACCTACCCGCTGCCCGAGAGCCAGCTCGACCGGTTCCTCATGCGCGTGTCGGTCGGCTACCCGTCGCGTAGCGCCGAGATCGACGTGCTCGACGCGCACGGCGACCACACGACGCTCGACGACATCGGGGCCGTCGTGGGCCCCGGCGACGTCGAGGCGATGATCGCGGCGGCGCGCGCCGTGCACGTCGCCCCCAGCCTCAAGGCCTACCTCGTCGACCTCGCCGACACGACCCGCCGACACCCACAGTTCGCGCTCGGCATGTCGCCGCGAGCGACGCTCAGCCTCATGCGGGTCGGGCGGGCGAAGGCGGCGGCCGACGGCCGGGCCTACGTGCTGCCCGACGACCTCAAGGAGCTGGCCGGGCTGGTGCTGGCCCACCGGCTGCTGGTCACCGCCGAGGCCCAGCTGCAGGGCGCGAGCTCATCCGACCTGCTCGATGAGATCCTGAGGACCGTGCCCGTCCCCACCGACACCGCCCCCTAGCGCGTGCTGACCCGCCAGGGTCGCTTGACCCTCCTCGCGGCCATCGCTCTGTTCGTCGCGGGCCGCCTGCGTGGGCTCGATCGAGCTCTACGTGTTCGCCGGCGGTGCTGCTCGACCCTCGTGGTGGTCACCCTGCTCGGGGTCATGCTGCACCCGGGTGCGCATCGAGGTGTCGCGCGAGCTGCATCCGGCCCGCGTGCACGCCGGCACGCCGAGTCGTGTCGACGTGCGCGGTCGACAACCGCGGCAACGGTCGCTCGCCGCTGCTGAGCCTGCACGACGCCGTGTCGGGCACGCGCGGGCGCGCGGCTGCTCGTCGGCCCGCTCGCCCCGGGCGAATCGGCTCGCGCCGCCTACCGCCTCCCGACCGAGCGGCGCGGCATCCTCACCATCGGCCCGCTCGACATCGAGCTGTCCGATCCGTTCGGGATGGCCCGCATGACGATGACGGCGTCCGGCGCTTCCGAGCTGACGGTCTACCCGCGGATCGACGAGCTCGACCCGCTGCCGCATGACGACCGGCAACGACCCGCTGGCCGGCGCCGAGCACCCCAACTCGCTCGGCCGCGGCGGCGAGGACTTCTACGCGCTGCGCGAGTACGTCGTGGGCGACGACCTGCGCCGCGTGCACTGGCCCTCGACCGCCCGCCACGACGACCTGATGGTGCGCCAGGACGAGCTGCCCTGGCAGGGACGGGCCACCGTGCTCGTCGACGTGCGCGTCGTCGACCAACACCGCCGACTCGCTCGAGCTCGTGATCTCCGCCGCGGCCAGCATCGTGGCCTCGAGCGCGCGCCGCCAGGATCTCGTGCGCCTGGTGTCGACCGACGGCGCCGACTCCGGCTTCGCCGCCGGCCACGCCCACATCGAGGCGATCATGGAGCACCTGGCCAGCGTCGAGGCCACCAACGAGGCCGCCTTCCAGCGGGTGCTCGACCGGCTCGCCCGGGGCGCGCCCGGTGGCGCGCTGGTCGTGGTGGTGGCGCTGGTCGGCCAGGCCGAGCTCGAACGCCTGGCCCGACTGCGACCGCGCTTCGGCTCGCTCTCGATCGTCCAGTTCGACCGCTCCTCGTGGGATCCGACCGCGCCACCGGCGAGCACTCCCGATCGGGCCGGGGTGCTGCCGATCACCAGCGCGGCACCGTTCGCGGCGACCTGGAACCGTTCGGCCCGACCCACGCGACGGGCGTCGAGCGGGTGGCGAGCGCCGGGCAAGGCCCCGGTCACGGCCGCCTCGACCGGGCCCGCCGCGACCGACCGCGCCAGCGGCGACGACTGGGACCGCTGGGCGAGGTTCCCCCGATGACCGACGTGGACACCGCCGCCGCTCCGCCCGCCGGCCCCGCGAGCCGCCGCCGCGTCGTCCGGCCGGCCCGAGCGCCTCGTCCCCGACCCGTGGTCGCCGGACCACCAGATCTCGGCCGAGTGGTTCCTCGCCCTCGTCACGCTCGCGGTGATCGTGTCGTTCAGCCGGGTGTTCGACGGCGGCTCGTTCGTCGGCCCGCTCATCGTGATGGCGGGCACGCTGCACCTCGGCCTCGGCCTGGCCCGCCGCCGCGGCCTCGGTCTCCTCCTGGTCAGCGGCCTGAGCCTCGTCGGGTTCGTGTTCATGGCCAGCTGGTTGCTGTTCGGCGCCACCACGCGCCTGCTGCTGCCCACCCCCGACACGGTCCACACGGCCCGCAACGCCCTGCAGTCGTCGTGGCACGCGTTCCAGCAGGTCGTCGCGCCGACCACCGCGCGGCCCGGCTTCATGCTGGTGTCGGCGTTCGCGATCTGCTTCGCGGTGTTCCTGGCCGACTGGGCCGCCTTCCGCCTCTGGGCGCCGATCGAGGCGCTCGTCCCCACCCTGACGCTGTTCGGCTTCACCGCGTTCGTCGGCTCGACACGGCTACAGGTGTTCTCGACCACGCTCTACGCGTCGATGGCCCTCCTGTTCGTACTCGAGCACCGGGTGGCCCAGCGCGAGCGCTCGACGACCTGGCTGGCGAACGAGGTCGAGCGCGGCTCGTCGTGGCTCGTGCACGCGGGCGTGGCGGCGACCACGTTCGCGATCGTCGGCGGCGCGCTCGTGGGACCGCACCTGCCCGGCGCCGGTCAGCCGGGCGTCGTCCACTGGCACGGCAACCGGGGCGGCAGCAACGCCCGCGTCACGATCAGCCCGCTCGTCGACATCCAGAGCAAGCTGAACAAGCAGTCCGACAACACGGTGTTCATCGTCACCAGTCCCCGCCCGGCGTACTGGCGGCTGACCTCGCTCGACACCT
Source organism: uncultured Microthrixaceae bacterium (assembly GCA_963776435.1). GTDB lineage: Bacteria > Actinomycetota > Acidimicrobiia > Acidimicrobiales > Acidimicrobilacustridaceae > UBA4742. The sequence continues at coordinate 501,277 of CAVZMK010000006.1, read as the reverse complement.
TCGACGGCACGATCTGGAAGTCGAGCGGCCGGTACGACTCGCGCCGACGGCTCCCTGTCGGGCACGCTCCCCAAGGGCATCCCCGACCCGGGCCGCAAGGCCCAGCTCACCCAGACCTTCACGATCGTCTCGCTCGCCGAGCTGTGGCTCCCCGCCGCCTACGTGCCGGTCGGCATCGAATCGCCGGACTTCAAGGTGCGCTACCAGGGCAGCTCGGCCACGCTCATCGTCGACACCAACCTGCCGAGCTCCGACAACCAGACCTACACCGTGCGGTCGGTGCTCCCGACCTTCCGACCCGACGATCTCCGCCACGCCAGCACCGACATCCCGTCGTCCATCCGCGGCGACCTGGCCGTGCCCGGCCTGAGCGCCAACGCCCGCGCGATCGCCAGGCAGGTGACGGCCGGCGCCACGACCCCCTACGACAAGGCCCTCGCGCTGCAGTCGTACTTCCGCGACCCGAAGCTGTTCAGCTACGACACCACCGTCAACTTCGCCAACGACGACAACGCCATCGACACCTTCCTGCGGGTCCGCCGGGGCTACTGCCAGCAGTTCGCCGGAACGTTCGCGGCGCTGGCCCGTGCGGTCGGACTGCCCACCCGGGTGGCGGTCGGGTTCACCCAGGGCCAGAGCGACCCGACCAACCCGACCCGCTACGAGGTCAAGGGCGGCCAGGCCCACGCCTGGCCCGAGGTGTACCTCGGCCAGTTCGGCTGGGTGCCGTTCGAACCGACTCCCGGACGCGGTGCGCCAGGTGAGGCGACCTACCTCGGCATCCCGCCGGCCCAGAACGACAACCCGGGTGGCGGCCCCACCTCGACGCTCCCGAAGACGAGCACGACGCCGTCGACCGCGCCGCTCACGGTTCCCACCGTGAAGCCCGACAACAAGTTGAAGACCGAACCCACCCCGACCACGGCCGGCCACCACTCGAGCGTCGATCTGGCGGCGTGGACGTCCGCCGTCGCCCTCGTCCTGCTGGTGGCGGCGTTCTTGTACGCGGCCGTCGTCCCCGCGCTGTACGCCTACGCCCGGCGGCGGCGCCGGGCGCTCGCGCGCGATCCCGCGGCCCGGGTCAAGGTGGCGTGGCTCGAGTCGGAGGAGGCCCTGGCCCTCGTGGGGACCGCCCGCCGGCCCGACGAGACCGCGAGGGAGTTCGCCGACCGGGCCTCGAACCGCCTACCGACCCAGACCGCCGAGCTGCACGACCTCGCCGCCTCGGCCGACGCGGCCGTCTTCGGCGTCGACCTCATCGACGACGACGCGGCTCGACGGGCGGAGGAGTCGACCGGCTCCGTACGCACCCTGGTGGCCCAGCAGCGACCGCGGTGGCGTCGGGTGCTCACGTACCTCGACGCGCGCGAAGTGCGCGTCGACCAGCCCCGCTGACGCCCCGCGCGGAGACCCGGCCGGGGGCCGGGGAAGGCGCTACTCGTCGCGCTTGAAGCGCTCGCGCATGCGTTGGCTGGTGTTGCCGAAGTAGTCACGCAGCCCGGCCGCCCGCATCGACTGCGTGATCTGCTCGATGCCGGCCTTGCCCATGCGGCGGGCGTTGCGCTCGATGGCCAGCGCGCGACACCAACATGATGACGAAGCCGCCGAACGCGAGCAGGAAGCTGACCCCGAGGGTCAGGACGAGGCCGACCAGGCCGGCCAGGAATCCGAGGGTCGCCCACTTCAGGTTGCGGTAGGCGTGGGTGTAGATCGTCGTGTCGGCGATGTCGCGCGCCAGTGCCGGGTCGCTCTCGTAGAGCTTCGCCTCGATTTCGCTGAGGATTCGCTGCTCGTCCTCGGAAAGCGGCACCCTGCTACCCCTTTGTCGGTTGAAACCTGCCGGTCTAGCGGCCAGCGGGCCGACGGTTCGGGAGATCCCGGCTTTCATCTTTCCACAGCCGCCCCGTGTCAACAACGCGCGGCAACTGATCTCCGCCCCCTTTTCGGTCACGGAGACGGCCGACCTTGAGCCGGTCCGGCGGAGGGTTCGCCGGGTCCCCACGGGGCTTCGCCGTCCCGCCGGACGCGCAGCCCGCCCGGATCGGCCAGGGTCGCGGGACCGATCGAGGCGACGCCGAACCGCTCGCGGATGGCATCCACCGCCTGGGTGGCGTCGTCCCAACCCGGCGAGCCGGCATCGTCGAGGGTGAGCTGACGGGCCGATCCGTCGGTCAGGCCGCTCATGCTCACACCGATCAGACGGACACCGGGAGCGGGATCGATCGCCGCCAGGAGTTCCTTCGCCCCCCGCGTGATCGCCGAGGTGGAGTCGGTCGCGCCGGCGAAGGTGCTGGAACGGGTGATCGTGTGGAAGTCGCTGAACCGGACCTTGAGCGTCAGGGTGCGACCGGCTAGGCCGTGGCGCCGCAGCCGCGCGCCCACCGCGTCGGAGAGGCGGACGATCTCGCGCTCGAGGCTGGCGTGGGTGTGGTGATCGCGGGGGAACGTCTCCTCGTGGCCGACGGACTTGACGGGACGGTCCGGCTCGACAGCCCGATCGTCGATGCCGTTGGCCAGGGCGTGCAGGTGCTGGCCGGCGGCGTTGCCGATCGACGCGGTCACGACCTCGACGGGTAGGGCGGCGAGCTCGCCGACGGTCGTGACACCGAGCCGGCTCAGCCGGTCGAGCGTCGCCGGCCCCACGCCCCACAGCGCGGAGACCGGCAGCGGGAACAGGAAGGCCTCCACCTCGTCCTCGGTGACGACCTTGACCCCGAGGCCCGGCTGAGGTCCTGACACCGACGCCTTGGGCTTGGCCGCCTCGGACGCCAGCTTGGCCACGAACTTGCTCGGGGCCACGCCGACCGAGCACGTCAACGACACCTCGTCGAGCACGCGCCGGCGGATGGCGTGCGCGACCGTCGTCGGTCGACCGTGCAGCCGCTCGGCGCCGGTCACGTCGAGGAACGCCTCGTCGAGCGAGATCGGCTCGACGAGCGGGGTGAACGAACCGAAGATCTCCATGACCTGCCGGCTCACCTGCCCATAGCGATCGTGGCGGCCCGACAGGAACACGGCGTGTGGGCACAGCCGACGGGCCCGGACCGACGACATCGCCGAGTGCACGCCGAAGGCGCGTGCCTCGTACGACGCCGCGGCGACGACACCCCGGTCCCCTGCTCCCCCGACGATCACCGGCTGCCCCCGCAGCTCCGGATGGTCGATCAGCTCCACCGAGACGAAGAAGGCGTCCATGTCGACGTGGAGGATGCCGGGCTCGGGCGCACCGGATCCGTGATCGACCTCGGCCGTCACCCGCCGTTCACCGCCGTGTGACCGACAACGAGGCGAGGTCGCCGCCGGCGACGTCGTAGCCGAACGACCGCAGGCCGCTCCACGGCTCGACCAGCCACTCCGACAGCGGTTCGGCGACCCACTGGTACGAGCTGTCGAGATGGACGGCGCAGTGGTCCGCGGCCACGAACCGGGCGTCGACGACGATGCCGTCGGGGTCGTCCACCACCAGCTCGCCGTCGTAGGCCACGGCCCGGAACGACTCGACCCGCAGGCGCCAGCCGAGATCCGGGGCCAGGACCTCGATCTCGTAGATCGGGCCCTCCCACTCGGTGACCACCAGCCCGGTCTCCTCGCGGACCTCGCGGGTCAGCCCCGCCAGAACCGTCTCGCCCTCGTCGATCACGCCGCCCGGCGGCGACCAGTCGTGGGACCCGTTGCGCCGCCGGTTCTGGACGAGCAGCACGCCACCCGGTCCCTCGATCACGCCGCCGGCGACCAACCAGTCACGCATGCCCCGTAGTGTGCCCGAGATCCCCGCTCCAAAACCGGGCATCTGTGCACGTCGCAGTGACGCATTTCCATGCCCGGTTTCCGGTGGGCGCCGAGGCTCAGCCGGCGACGGTCGTCGTGGTCGACGAGCCCCACGACCCCTGCCGGTCCGTCTGAACGGGTGTTCCGTTCGCACCCCGGGTCACCACCTGGGCCGGCACCAACCCGACCCCACCCGGCGGGACCTGGCCGGAATGCAGGTCGTTGCCCACGACCACCGGCGGTGCAGTGGTCGGCGGGACCGTGGCGACGACGGCTGGCCGGGAGGCCGGAGCCTGGGTGTCCGACGAGCGGGCCGAGACGACGAGCGCCCCACCCACGCACAGCGCCACCAGGACGCCCGCGGCGGGAACCAGCACGCGCGCCCGCAAGAGCTTCGAGCGCTGGTGCAACACGACGCGCTCGGGATCGGCCATCAGTCCTTCGAGGCGTTGCTCCACCTCGGGCACGGCCAGCGCCAGCGCCCTCGCCAGGACGTCGACGTCGGCCTGGCGCAACCGGACGGGCGTGCCCGGCTCGGCGGCCCGCAGCGTGTAGACGAGCGTGAGGTAGGTGCCGAGCACCTCCTCGGCGGTCGGCTCGGTGCCCGCCAACGCCTGGGTGTGCCCGGCGGCGGCCAGCTCGAGGTGGTCGAGATCGACGACCAGCTCGTGACGATCGGGGACGAGGACCTCGCGCTCCACGCCGTAGAGCTCGACCAGCGCGTCGATGTCGTCGTCGTCGAGCGCCCGCTCCCCCTGCTCGATGGCCCGGAGGTCGTCGACGCTGAACCGGTCCGAGCGGGCCGCCAGATCGGCGTCGTCCCATCCGGCCGCCTCGCGGGCCGAGCCGAGCAATGCACCCAGGCGCCATGCCGGGACGATGGTCAGCGGTGCACGGCCCACGCCGCCAGTATCGCCGATCGCGCCGTCGGCCGGAACGGGCCGAATGGCCCATGCGCCGCGCCCGTCGCGAACCGCAATGGCGTGGCGGCCGTCAGTGGGTGCGGCTGGTCGGCTTCGGTCGCCCCCGCAGCAGCACACGGTCGCGCAACGCCCACCAGGTCACGAGACCCAGCGCCTCGAACACGATGAAGCTGGACATCTTCGACGAGCCGCGCTCGCGGCTGCCGAACGCGATCGGCACCTCGACCACGCGGCCGTGGTTGCACGCCACCGCGTAGACCATCTCGATCTGGAACCCGTAGCCGTCGGCCCGGACGACGCTGAGATCGATGTCGGACAGCGCGGCGGCGGAGTACGCCCGGAAGCCGGAGGTCGAGTCGCGCACGTGCATCCCGAGCACCATCGCGGCGTAGATGTTGCCGCCCTGGGAGATCAGGCGGCGGGAGAACTTCCACCCGGGCACCGATCCGCCGGGGACGTACCGCGACCCGATGGCCAGGTGGGCGCCGTCCTCGACCGCGTGCACCAGGGCGGGCAGCAGAGCGGGGTCGTGCTGCAGGTCGGAGTCCATCTCGATGAGGATCTCGTAGCCCTCGTCGAGCCCGTAGGTGAACCCGGCGCGGTAGGCCGAGCCGAGACCGGCCTTCGCGGGTCGACGCAGCACCGTGACGCCACCGTTGTCGGCGCCCCACTTCTCGGCCAGGTCGCCCGTGCCGTCGGGGCTGCCGTCGTCGACCACCAGCACGTCGCCCTGGGGGAGGTGCTCACGGATCAGCCCGAGCACCACGAGGATGTTCTCGGCCTCGTTGTAGGTGGGCAGGACCACGAGCGGCTTCACGGCCGGTCACTCTAGGACCTCGGCCGTCCTCGGCCGCCGCGGCCGCCGGGCGTCGTCCCGAGGGGTGACACGGGTGTTCGAAGCTCGCCCCTGCGGTGTACCTTCGGTCGATTCGCTAGAGGAGGATGCTCATGCCGCGGATGCTTGCCCCCGACATCTCCACCTGGCCCGACGACGACCCGCAGCTGATCGGCAGCCGCTGCTCGGATTGCGGCGCCACGACCTTCCCGACCCAATCGCTGTGTCCGAAGTGCAGCGGCACCGCGATGTCCGACCTCCTTCTGCCCACGCGCGGCACGCTGGTGGCATGGACGACGCAGGGCTTCCTTCCGGGTCCGCCGTATGCAGGATCCGAGACGGCCGAGACCTTCGAGCCGTTCGGCATGGGACTGGTGCAGTTGGGCGACGTCATCAAGGTGGAGGGCCGCCTCACCGAGGGTGACCCCGAGAAGCTGCGGTTCGACATGGAGGTCGAGTTGACGATGCGACCGCTCTACGTCGACGACGATGGGGACGAGGTCCTCATGTTCGCCTTCGCGCCGGTGGCCGGAGCAGAGGGGGCCGATCGATGAACGACGTGGCCATCATCGGGGTCGGGCTCCACCCGTTCGGCCGCTTCGGCGACAAGCCGGCCATGGAGATGGGGGCCGAGGCGATCCAGCTCGCCCTGGCCGACGCCGACGTGTCGTGGCGCGACATCCAGTTCGGGGTGGGGGGAAGCCACACGGTCACCAACCCCAACGCGGTGTCGGGCCTGGTCGGGCTGAGCGGCATCCCGTGCACCGACGTGTTCAACGCGTGCGCCACCTCGGCCAGCGCCATCCAGGTAGCGGTCGACGCCATCCGGTCCGGACGGGCGGACGTGGCCATCGCCTTCGGGATGGACAAGCACCCTCGAGGCGCGTTCACCGGCAGCCCGACCAACCTCGGCCTGCCCATGTGGTACGGCGAGAACGCGCAGTACATCACCACCAAGTTCTTCGGGATGAAGGCCAACCGGTACTGCCACGACCACGGCATCTCCTCGGCCACCCTGGCGAAGGTGGCGGCCAAGAACTACCGCAACGGCGCGCGCAACCCCGACGCTTTCCGGCGCCAGGCCCTCACCGAGGAGGAGATCCTCGCGTCGCCGATGGTCAACTATCCGCTCACCCAGTACATGTTCTGCGCCCCCGACGAGGGCGCGGCCGCGGCCGTGCTGTGCCGAGCCGACCTGGCCGAACGGTTCACGTCGACGCCGGTGTACGTATGCGCCTCAGAGATCCGTTCCCGTACCTACGGCGCGTACGAGGTCCACGCCTCCTACGCCGCCGTGCAGGAGGAGGCGCCGCCGACGGTCCATGCATCTCGAGCCGCGTTCGAGTCGGCCGGGATCGGGCCCGGGGACGTGGACGTGATCCAGGTCCAGGACACCGAGGCCGGTGCCGAGGTCATCGCCATGGCCGAGGCCGGGTTCTGCGCCCACGGCGACCAGGAGAAGCTCGTGGCCGACGGGGCCACCGAGATCGACGGCCCCATGCCGATCAACACCGACGGCGGCCTCATCGCCAACGGAGAGCCCATCGGTGCCTCGGGCCTGCGTCAGGTCCACGAGCTCGTGCGCCAGCTCAGGGGTGAGGCCGGCGACCGCCAGGTCCCGGGCAACCCGCGTGTCGGGTTCGCCCAGGTCTACGGTGCCCCGGGCACCGCGGCGGCGACCATCTTGTCGAGGTAGCCCCCCAGTACCATCGGACGCGCCATGGCTCCCGACCCTGACGTCAGCGCTCCGGTCGACGGCCCCCCGACCGCGCTGCCGTCCGTTGGCGCCCGGGTGCTGGGCTTCGTCGCCATCATCGCCGCAGGAGCCGTGGGGGCGTTCATCGGCTACACGTTCACCGACCTGCAGTGCCACGGCTCCTGCGCCACCCCCGATGCCGTCGGCGGGCTCATCGGCGGGATCGTCTTCGCGGTCGGTGTCGCCATCGTCGTCGTACTGGCCCTGCGGGCCATGGGCGAGTGGAAGACCATCCAGCGCCGCCCCACTGGCCCCGACCGCCCGGCACTGGCCCCCACGAAACGTCCCCGCGTCAGATAGCTGTGTGCTCCGGTCGGCGGAGCCTCCCTGCGCACGCCTTCGGCATCCGGGTCGCACGCCGCGAGCGGCTCCGCCCTGGCGGGCTGCGCCGCGTTGGCGCTCTACAACCGCAAAACCCTGAAGGCCTCGGCGTGGGCGAGGCCCGAGTCGGTGCCGGCCGAGGCGGCCCGGCGGCGGATGACCTCGCCGACCAGGTCGAGGTCGTCGCCGACCTGGCTGCGATGGCAGCACAGGGCCTCGACCTTGCGGTCGATGGTCGACGCGATGTCGACGAACGTGTCGGGCTCGAGCGTGCCCGACAGGTAGATCGTGCCCACGTGGTGGGGCGGGCCCGCCTCGGGGAAGTAGAGCGGGCTGCCGGCCGCCGGGGTGCACGCGTCGAGCAGTGCGAAGCCGACCTCGCGGTGGTCGTGGTGGTTCACGTACCGGCTGCCGAAGAACACGGCGGTCGGGTCGCACGACACGACCACGTCCGGTCTGAACCGACGCACGCGGGTGACCAACGCCTCGCGCAGGCTCAGGTCGTTCTCGATCTCACCGTCGGCCAGGCCGAGGTTCTCGTGGCCGGCCAGTCCGAGCACGGCCGCGGCCGCGTTGGCCTCGGCAGCCCGCGTGACCACCAGCGCGTCAGGATCGACCGCCGCCTCCCGCGAACCCTTGTCACCCCGTGCGCACACGACCAGTCGCACGTCGGCGCCCTCGTCGGACCACCTGGCCAACGTGCCTGCGCACGAGACCTCGGGGTCGTCAGGATGGGCGTACACCGCGAGCACCCGCTCGGGCGTGCCCCCGGCGGGCGGAGCGGGAGTGGCCACGGCCGTACGGTACCGGTCGATCACGGCCCCGGGCCAAGATGGGGCGTGTCCCAGCCGCCACCCGACCCGCGGGACCTCGCCGACCTGGCCGAGCAGGCCGGCACCGCGGCCGCCGAGCTCCTGGCCGACGCGCTCGCGTCGGACCGGGCGTCGATCACCACGAAGTCGACCGCCACGGACCTGGTCACGGAGATGGACCGCGCCGCCGAGCAGCTGATCGTCGGTCGGCTCCTCGATGCCCGGCCCGACGACGGACTCCTCGGCGAAGAGGGCACCGACCGACCGGGCCACTCGGGCGTGCGGTGGATCATCGATCCCCTCGACGGCACGACGAACTACGTGTACCGCCACCCGGGCGTGTCCGTCTCGATCGCCGCCGAAGTGGCGGGGACGGTCGTCGCCGGCGTGGTCGTCGACGTGTTCACCGGTGACCGCTTCCGCGCCGTGCAGGGAACGGGCGCGACCCGCAACGGCCAGGCGATCCACGTCACGGACGAGACCGGCGCTCTCCCAGGCGCTCGTGGCGACCGGCTTCGGGTACCGCACCGACCAGCGCCACCATCAGGGCCAGGTCGTGGGGCGGATCCTGAGCCACATCCGCGACATCCGGCGCATGGGTTCGGCCGCGCTCGACCTCTGCTCGGTCGCCTGCGGCCGGGTCGACGCCTACTACGAGCTGAGCCTCTCCCGCTGGGACTTCGCCGCCGGAGCGCTCATCGCGGCCGAGGCCGGCGCCGTGGTGGTCGACCTGGACGGCGCCCCACCCACTGCGGCCCCCGTTCTGGCCGCCAACCCGGCCCTGGCCGGGCCGCTGCGTTCGCTGCTGCTGGCCGCCGGTGCCCGCGCCTGATGGCGATCGCACCCGTCGCGCGAGTTCGGCCGTGTCGCGCGAAACGCGCCGGTATCAGCACGAACGCGACCGAAATCGGGCACGATGGGGCGGTGGGTACGAGAATCCTGGCTGTCGAGGACGACGAGCGCATCCGTACCGCGGTGAAGCTCGCCCTCGAGGACGAGGGCTGGGAGGTCGAAGAGGCCGACAACGGCGAGGATGCCCTCGATTCGTTCAGCCGGCACCCGACCGACGTCGTCCTGATCGACATCATGCTGCCGGGCATCGACGGGTTCGAGGTGTGCCGGTCGATCCGGCGGACGAGCGACGTCCCGATCGTCATGGTGACCGCCCGGGCCGACACCCACGACGTGGTGGCCGGCCTCGAGGCGGGGGCCGACGACTACCTGACCAAGCCGTTCGCCCCGAAGGAGCTGTCCGCCCGCATCCGGGCGCTGCTGCGTCGGGCCCGCACGACCGATCCGGCCATCGCCCACCTCAAGTTCGGCGATCTCGAGATCGTGCCCGACGAGGGCGTGGTGCTGCGCGACGGCAACGAGGTGCACCTCACCAAGACCGAGTTCCGCCTGCTCGTCGAGCTGGCCTCGAGCCCCGGTCGGGTGTTCAGCCGCGAGGTCCTCCTCGAGCGGGTCTGGGGCTACGGTTACTTCGGCGACGGACGCCTGGTCGATGTCCACGTCCGGCGCCTCCGCACGAAGATCGAAGCCGACGCCGCCAATCCCCGCCACGTGGTCACGGTGCGGGGGCTGGGCTACAAGCTCCAGACCTGAGCCCGCCCGGGCGCCGTCATCAGGGCGGTGGGGCGACCGGGGCCTTCCACACCCTCCCCGGGGAGTAGATCACCACCGTTGCGCTTCCGGCGAACCACCATCCGACGGCGACGGCTCGGCCTCCGGGCCCGGCTGACCCTGACCTACGCCCTCGGCGCCGCGCTGCATGTCGTTCCTGTTGGCGGTGACGACTTCGGGCTGACCCGCCAGAACCTGCTCAAGCAGCGCGAGGACAGCGCGGTGTCGCGCGCGTTCGCCAACGCCGTGACTGTCCACGACGGGCTCCGCTCCGAGAACAACGACGATCGACCGCCTGATGAGCTCGTTGCCGACCCCCGACGGCGCCGAGCCGGTGATCGAGCACGACGGCAGCTGGTACGAGAAGACCGTCGGGTTCGGCCAGGACGCGCTCCCGCCGGCGCTGCGCAAGACGGTCCTGGGCGGCAGCCCGGCCCGCATGCGCTTCACCCACATGGGCCAGACCTTCTTCGCGGTCGGCGTCCCGCTTCCGGACGTGCATGCGTCCTACTTCGAGGGCGTGTCGTTCAACGAGGTGGGCCACACCCTCGACACGCTGGCCATCATCCTGCTCGGTGCCGGCTTGCTGACCACTGCGGCCGGCGGCTTCCTCGGCTGGTGGGCCGCCCGGCGCGCGCTCGCCCCCCTGCTCGACGTCGGGGCCGCGGCCGAGGCGATCGCCGGCGGCCGGCTCGACACCCGGTTGGTCGTGGGCGAGGACCCCGACCTCGACGTGCTGGCGGTGCCGTTCAACCACATGGCCCAGGCACTCGAGGACCGTGTCGAGCGCGACGCGCGATTCGCCATCCGAGGTGAGCCACGAGCTGCGCTCGCCGCTGATGACCCTCGCCGCGTCGGTCGAGGTGCTCGAGAACAGCCGGTCCGAGATCCCCGAGCGGGCCGCAGACCGCGCTCGACCTGCTCGTCGGCCGACGTCGACCGGTTCCAGCAGCTCGTCGAGGACCTCCTCGAGATCAGCCGCTTCGACGCCGGCGCCATCCAGCTCCACCTCGAGGACGTGCTGGTCGCCGAGATGGTGATCCAGGCCGTGCAGGTGCTCGGCGGCGGCGGGATCCCGGTGCGCTACGACGAGGACGTCGCCGAGGTCATCGTCGCGCGTCGACAAGCGACGCTTCGCCCGCGTGCTCGCCAACCTGCTCGACAACGCCGAGAAGTACGCCGGCGGCGCCACCGACGTCTCGATCGAGCTGGTCGGCGAGGTCGTGCAGATCGCCATCGAGGATCGGGGCAACGGCGTACCCGAGGCCGAGCGCGAGGTCATCTTCGACCGATTCTCCCGGGGCAGCGAGAGCGGCAACCGCGCCAGCGACAGCGGCGTCGGGCTCGGTCTCGCGCTCGTCGACGAGCACGTGCGCCTGCACGGCGGCCAGGTCTGGGTCGAGGACCGGCGCGACGGCGCAACCCGGCGCCCGGTTCGTCGTCGAGCTGCCGGTGGTGCCGCTCCCGTCGGCCGACGACGTCGAGGCGCTGCGCGAGGTCGTCACCGAGACGCCGGACAGCACGATGCTTCCCGAAGAGTCGAGCGTGCCGTGAACACGGGCGGACCCGATGCGCCCCGCCCGCGCCGGCGCCACGTCGTCGCCACGTCGGTCGTACTGGCCGTCGTCGGCCTGGTCGTCGTCGCCTGCGGCATCCCGACGGACCACTCACCCCGGCTCCTCGATCGCCACGACATGCCGGCTGCGCTCAGCGCAGGTACGACCACGACCCAGCTCCACGGCTCCGGCGGGTTCCAGTCGCTGAAGATCTACCTCGTGCGTACCACGCCCACCCGCACGGTCCTGCAACCCGTCACGGTCGAGGTCGCCGAGAAGTCCACCATCGTCTCGCAGGCCGAGGCCGTGCTCGCGGTGCTGATCGCCGACCAGCCATCGTCGCGACCAGCCACGGCCAGCCTCACCAACGCCATCCCCTCGAACCTGCGCATCCTCGACGCGTCGCTCGACGGCAACGTGCTCGAGCTCGACCTGTCGCACCTCGACTCCACCGTCGTGAGCCTCCAGCAGAAGCTGGCCTTCGCCGAGATCGTCTTCACGCTGACCGAGCTCAACGGCATCGACGCGGTGAAGTTCTCGATCGTGGGTCAGCCGGCGCAGGTGCCCCTCGACTCGGGCACCTCGCCCGCCGGGGCCGCCATCGACGCGGGCAGCTACCCCCAGCTCTGACCCACTCACTGGCGACGGGTCCGCCGCCGACCCGTCGCTGTAGCCTCGCCGCCATGTCCGTCGTGATCGCCCTCGACGCGGGGACCACCGGGGTCCGCAGCATCGCCTTCGACCACTCGGGCCACGTCGTGGGGTCGCGATACGTCGAGTTCGAGCAGCACTTCCCCCGACCGGGATGGGTCGAGCACGACGCGGACGAGATCTGGCGGGCGGTGCAGCACACGTTGGGCGAGCTCGTGGCCTCGCTCGACCAGCCCGTCGCGGCGATCGGGATCACCGATCAGCGGGAGACGACGGTCGTGTGGGACCGGCGAACCGGTCGGCCGTTGCACCGCGCCATCGTGTGGCAGGACAGGAGGACCGCCCGGCGCTGCGACGAGCTGCGCGACGCTGGCCACCTCGACCTCGTGCGCCAGACGACCGGACTCGTGCTCGATCCGTACTTCTCGGCCACCAAGCTCGAGTGGCTGCTGACCGAAGGTGGCGTCGAGGCGAGCGCCGACGTGGCCTTCGGGACGATCGACTCGTGGTTGCTCTGGAACCTCACGGGTTCGACGGCTGACGCAGGCGCGGTGCACGCGACCGACGTGTCCAACGCCAGCCGCACCCTCTTGTTCGACATCGTCGAGCGGTCATGGTCGCCCGAGCTCTGCGACCTCTTCTCCGTCCCGGCCACGATGCTGCCCGAGGTGTGCGCGTCGTCGGGCCGCCTCGGGGTGACGGCCGCGACGGTTGCCGGGGTCGGCGCCGGCATCCCGGTCAGCGGCATTGCCGGCGACCAGCAGGCCGCGCTGTTCGGGCAGGCCTGCTTCGCGCCGGGCATGACCAAGAACACCTACGGAACCGGCTCGTTCGTGCTGATGAACGTGGGTGAGACCTGTCCCGACCCGGTCGAAGGGCTGCTGACCACCATCGCCTGGACGGTGCCGGCCGGCGCCATCGAACCGGGACGGTCGGGCGACATCACCCACTACGCCCTCGAAGGCGCGATCTTCGTCACCGGTGCGGCCGTGCAGTGGCTGCGCGACGGGTTGGGGATCATCACCGAGTCAGCCGAGGTCGGGCCACTCGCCGAGTCGATCGACGACACCGAGGGCGTCGTGCTCGTGCCCGCGTTCACCGGACTCGGCAGCCCGTGGTGGGATCCCTACGCACGCGGCACGATCCTCGGCATCACCCGCGGCACGGGCCGCGCCCATCTCGCCCGCGCGGTCATCGAAGCGATGGCGTTCCAGACCCGCGACGTCGTCGACGCGATGACGGCCGCCTCGGGATCGGCGGTCTCCGAGCTGCGCGCCGACGGCGGCGCGTCGGTCATGGACCTGTTGCTCCGGCTCCAGGCCGACCAGCTGCAGGTGCCGGTGAGCCGCCCGCAGGTGCAGGAGACGACCGCGCTCGGGGCCGCCTACCTCGCCGGGTTGGCCGAGGGGGTGTGGGACTCGTGTGCCGACATCTCCGCCAACTGGGTGCTCGACACCTCGGTCGAGCCGTCCCGATCGCCGGCGGACGCCGACGCCGACCACGCGCGCTGGCGCCGCGGCGTCGAGCGCGCCGGTTCCTGGTCCGACACCTGAACTCCGCGCCGCGACGGGTGGGCGACGCGCGCCTCGACCTCGCTCAGCTCGCGAAACCTGGTGTCGACGATCCGCGCCAGCGCTGCCGCCTGACGCCGCTCCCGAGCACGGAACGGGTTCCCGTCACGACCGAGCACGAGCGCCATGTCGGCACCCGGCAGTGGCGCCCAGACCACATCGGCAGGGCCACCGTTGCCCCCCGCGACGCGTGCCGAGGACTGGCTGCCCTTGACGTAGGCCACCAGCCACGGCACGGGGGGGACATCACCCTGCTGGGCGACGATGTCGGGGCCTTCGAGCGCCACGACCGCGGACCATGCCGCGCCGATCGTGCGCACCGAGTGCTCGCACAGCGCCCGCAACGCCTCGTGGCGCGTGCTGGCTCCCACCAGCAGGGCGGCCGTCTCGAGCGCGTCGAGGCGGGGGTCGCGCAGCGACTCGGCCGCGGGGGTGATGGTCTCGACGTCGACCCCGTCGACCTGGTGGAGCTCGTTGAGCAGCAGGTCGACGAGATCGGGTCCCGGGAGCTCGATGACGAGCTCGTCGATCGCGCGGCCGCCGCCCCGTTCGAGGATGTCGATGCCCACCACGTCACCGCCGACGGCGCCGACTCGACTGGCCACCTGACCCAGGGCACCCGGGCGGTCCGGTAGCCACATGCGCACCACATAGGTCGAGGTCATGCGGTCGAGGGTACGGCGGGTCGGTGAACGGCATGTTTCCGGCTCGCGAGCATCACGTGACCGTTCGCCGACCGGCAGGAGAAGGTGCCCAGGTACGCACCCCGCCCCACCTACACTCGCCCCGTGGCCGAGTCCAGGATCCGAGGGTACGGGTCGCTCGTCCCCAAGCAATCGGCGGTCGACGCGTCGGGCGCGCTGCGCCAGGATCCGATCGACGGCGTCCGCTTCCGGCCCACCCGTCCGGTGCCCCACGAGGACGGCACGGTCGCCGAGGTCGCCCGCGGCCCGCTGGCCCGAGATCGACCTGACGTCGTGCAGGTGCACCTCACCACGACCCTGGCCGGACGCATCCGGGCCTGGGGCCTGCACCAGGCGTCGACCGATCGGCTCTTCGTCGTGCACGGGCTCGTGTCGATCGTCGTCTACGACGGCCGCGAGGACTCGCCCACGTGCGGGTCGGTCAACGAGTTCCGGGTGAGCGAGCGCAACCCCGGGCTGCTCGTGATCCCGCCGAACCTGTACCACGGGTGGAAGAACATCGGGATCGACGAGGCCTACATCATCAACATGCCCTCGTCGCAGTACGAGCACGACGGCCCCGACGCGCTCGACCTGCCCTACGAGTCCCCGAGGCCGAGGAGATCGTCCCGTTGCGCTGGTGGTGACCGCCGCCTGATCGGAGCTGATGCCGCGGGTCACGGTCGTCATGGCGACCTACAACTGGGCGCCGGTGCTGCCGTTCTCGCATCGGCAGCGTGCTCGACCAGACCTTCACCGACTTCGAGCTGCTCGTGGTCGGGGACGGCTGCACCGACGAGTCGGCCGAGGTGGTCGTGGCCGCCCGACGGCGACCCGCGGTCCGTGGCTCGAACCTGGCGACCAACACTGGCCACCAGTCCGGGCCGAACGCCGAGGGCATCCGCCGGGCCGCGGCGAGCTCGTCGCCTACCTCGGCCACGACGACCTCTGGCTGCCCGGCCACCTGGCCACGCTCGTCGGTGCCGTCGGCGGCGAGGTCGGGCATGGTGCACGCCACGACGTTGATGGTCAGCCCCGGCCGGCCGCTGGTCACGTTCCCCGAGCGACGGCTGGACCATGACGCCCGGCAGCCTGGATCCCGCCGACGTCCGTCCTGCATCGCCGCGACCTGGCCGAGGCGGTCGGATCGCTGGCGCCCGCCCAGTGCCACCGGCGCGCTCGATCCCGAGGCCGACCTCTGGATGCGCCTGTCCGCCCGCACCGCCACCCGGTGGGTGGACGAGCCTGACCAGCGTGAAGCTGTCGGCCACCGCCCGCCGCGACGTCTACCGCACGCGTCCGTTCGTCGAGCAGGCCTGGTGGGTCGACCTCATCCGGTCGAGCCCCGACCCCTCCGCCGCGGTGCGCGAGGCGGCGGGTCGGCCCTACCCGCTGACCGACGCCGAGCAACCGGCCAAGCTCCGTGGGTGGCAGCGGGCCCGATGGGGAGTCATCACCCGCTGGCATCGCCTCCTGGGCCGGCCGCGCCTGTCCGCGGCGGAGCGGGTACGCATCCGCCGCCACACCAAGGGCTCGATCGCTGAGCGCCCGGTCCGGAACTCGTACTTTCTAGACCGCGCGGTCAAGTTCTGTGTACCGTGGCGCCCCATGAACCGCCGCCTCACGCAGCGCGGGCGCGAGCGCCGCCAGCAGCTGATGGACTTCGCGGCGCAGCGCTTCGCCGACCAGGGGTACCACCCCACCTCGGTGGCGGAGATCGTGCAGGGCCTCGGCGTGGGCAAGGGCGTCTTCTACTGGTACTTCTCCAGCAAGGAGGAGCTCTTCCTCGAGATCCTCCGCGAAGCGCAGCACGACCTGCGGCGCACGCAGCAGCAGGCCATCGAGGACGAGGACGATCCGGTCCGGCGCATCGCCCTCGGTATCCGGGCGTCGATGCGCTGGTCGAGCGAGCATCCGCAGCTCCACCAGCTCTTCGCCTTCGCGGTGACCGAGGAGCGCTTCGCCCCGGCCCTCCGCAAGGGCGAGCAGACCGCGGTGGCCGACGCCGCTCGGCACGTGACCGAGGCGATCACCCGCGGCGAGATCCGCGACAGCGATCCCGAGCTCATCGCCCACGCCATCCTGGGCGTCACGACGCCACCTGGCCCGACGGTTCGTGCACGAGCAGGGCCGCCCCTGGTCCGAGGTCGCCGACGCGGCCGTCCTCTTCTGCCTCGACGGCCTCCTGGTCGAACCCGTCCCCGCCTGATCCGCGGCCCTCCCCGGGGGCTCAACGTCGGATCAAAGCCGCCATGCGTTCGCGTTCGGTCCAGACGACCCAGGCCAGGCCGACTCCGACGACGGCGAGAACCAGCGCGCACTGGATGACCGAGGTCCATCCGTTGGGCCAACCCGAGTTCGAGTCACCGCCGATCGCCACCTGCAGGGAGATGACGAGCCCGAACAGTGCCACCCCTGCGGCCGGCGCGAGCGCACAGAAGAGCACCAGCTTGCCGGTCGATATCCGTTCCGGATCACCGTCCGACAACGCCATACGAGCACCCTAGTTGGGGGTTGAGTACCCGCGGCCCTGCCCTGATCATGCGGTCATGCACCCGTGCCGGACCGACCCTTCAGCATCCCTCTGCACGGTGTCTCGTTCTGTCTCGCGTCGCGAGACAGAACGAGACAGCCTCCAGAGGCAACCGGAATCAGCAACCCCTGGGCAGTTCGTCCTCGAGCCCGAGGCCTCGAGCGCGAGGCGACCGCTTCCGGGTCGGCCAGGACCGATCCGCGAGGCTCAGCCGAGCTTGGTGAGGGCGCGGCGGAGGTTGCGGACGGCCTGGTTGGTGCGCTGCTCGTTCTCGATGAGCGCGAACCGGACGTGGCCGTCGCCGCCGGGACCGAATCCGACGCCCGGTGACACCGCCACCTCGGCCTCGCGCACGAGGTACGACGCGAAGTCGACCGAGCCCATCTCGCGGTAGGGCTCGGGGATCGGCGCCCAGACGAACATCGTGCCCATCGGGGGCTCGACCGGCCAGCCGATGCGCTCGAGCCCGCCGCAGAGCACGTCGCGCCGAGCCTGGTACATCTCGTTGACCACCTTCGGGTAGTCGGATGCCTCGTTCATGGTCACGGTGGCGGCGATCTGGATGGGCTGGAACGTGCCGTAGTCGAGGTAGCTCTTGAGCTTGGTCAGCGCGGCGATGACCTCGCGGTTGCCGGCCATGAACGCCACCCGCCATCCCGCCATCGAGAAGGACTTGGTCATCGAGTAGAGCTCGACGGCCACCTCCTTGGCGCCCTCGGCCTGGAGGATCGACGGCGGCGAGTAGCCGTCGAAGCCGATCTCGGCGTAGGCGTTGTCGTGCACCACCACCACGTCGTGCTCGCGGGCGAAGTCGACGACGCGTCTGCATGAAGTCGAGGTCGACGCAGGTGGTGGTCGGGTTGTGCGGGAACGACATCACGATGACCCGTGGCTTCGGCCACGAGTAGTCCCACGCCTCGGTCAGGCTCTCGAAGAAGTCGGTCCCGGTGCCCAGCGGCACCTCGCGGATGTCGGCGCCGGCCAGCAGCGGGCCGTAGATGTGGATCGGATAGGACGGGGACGGCACCAGCGCGGCGTCGCCCGGTTGCAGCAGCGTCCACATCAGGTGCGAGAACCCCTCCTTGGCCCCGATGGTGTTGATCACCTCGGTCTCGGGGTCGAGCTCCACGCCGAACCGCCGCAGGTAGAGGTCGGCGAACGCCTGGCGCAGCTTCGGGATGCCCCGGCTCGAGGAGTAGCGGTGGTTGCGGGGGTTGTGCACGGCCTCGGCCAGCTTCTCGACCGCCACGTCGGGCGAGGGGAAGTCCGGGTTGCCGAAGCCCAGGTCGATCACGTCGGCGCCGGCTCGCCGGGCCTCGACCTTCAGCGTGTCGATGATGGTGAAGACGTAGGGCGGCAGCGACGTGATCCGGCGGAACTCCATGGCGCGCAACGGTACTCCCGCTCCCCTCCCCCTCCCGCCCACGATTCCCTCCGAAACGGGGTGATCAGCCGGGCGTCGCCCGCGACCGCGTCGGCGAGACGATCAGGCCCGCGCCGATGGCACCCGCCTCGGGACCCAGCGCCGCATCCACGATGCGCACGGGCGGTCGCTGCTCGTAGCCGAGCACGAGCGTCGCGTACGCCTCGCGGGTCGGGCGCCAGGAGCAGCTCCCCGGCCTCGGCCAGCCCACCCCCGATCACCACCACCTCGGGATCGAGCAGGTTCTCGAGGTTCGACGACGCCGAGTGCCACCCACCAGGCGAAGTCGCGGAGCACCTCGATGGCGTCGGCATCGCCGTCGGCGGCGGCCGTCGGTGACGTGCTCGCCCCGGACGTCCTCCGGATCGCCGCCGGCCAGGGCGACGACGGCGTCCGCCCGACCCGCGTACGGCGGCGTCTCGCGCCAAGCGGCCGAGCCCACTGCCGGACGCGTACCGCTCCCAACACCCCCGCCGCCCGCACGGACACGGTGGACCGTTCGGATCGACGACCATGTGCCCGGGCTCGCCCGCGAAGCCGGCCGCCCCGCGCTGGAGCTGCCCGCCGGCGATCACGCCGCCGCCGATCCCTGTACCCAGCGTGACCAGCACGAGGTCGGTCGCGCCGATACCGGCACCCACCCGGTGTTCGGCCAACGTCGCGCAGTTGGCGTCGTTGTCGACCGACACGACCAGCCCCGTGCGCGTTCGACAGCGGCCGGGCGACGTCGAAGCCGATCACCCCCGGCAGGTTCGGCGCGAAGCGCAGGATGCCCTCGCGGTCGACCAGTCCGGCGATCCCGACGCCGACACCGGTGAGATCTCCCCGCCCGGTCGCCACCAACCTTTCCCGGAGCTCGGCGACGACCTCGACCAGCGCCGCCGCGATCGCGTCGGCCCCTCGCGGCGTGTCGGCCCGCACCTCGACCAAGCTCCGCCGCGCGTCGTCGGGATCGAGCACTCGACCCAGGATCTTCGTGCCGCCGACATCGATGCCGGCGACGACCTGCGAGCCCGCCCCTGTCACCCGTTCAGTACCGCAGCAGGGCGCCGATGCGCCCCATTACGTCGAGATCGGGGTTGTCGACGCAGATCTCGACGTGGCAGGACTGCGCCAGCGCCGCCTCGATGGCCAGTTCCACGATGTCGTCGACGGGGGTGAGCTCGGCGCTGCACGTCGGGCAGATCCGACCGACGAGACCCAGGTGCCCGCAGGCCGCGCAACTCCAGCCCGGCTCGCCGTAGGCCGCTGACACCAGCAGCTGCTCGACGCGGTGCTCGGCCACCACCCGCAAGGTCGGGGCCAGCCCGACGACGGCCCGGCTGTGCGTGGCGACGGCCGCCCGCAGGCGCTCGACCGCGACCGCCTCGCGTTGGCGCTCGACCTCGCGCTCGACGTCGAGCACGGCCGATCGCACCTCTCCGGTGCTCGCACCGACGCCGACCTGGATGCGACCGCAGAGCCGGCGGCGCAGGTACGGGTGGAGTGTGGTCTCGAGCGCGCGCACGACCGTGTCCGGTCCGCCGATCGTCAGATGTTCGAACGGCTCGGTCTGGAAGATCTGGAAGGCGGCGTCGGCCGCCCGCCGGAGGTGGGCCGCGACCATCGCATCGGACCGCGCGCCGAGATCACCACGGTCGAGGTGCCCGCGCACGTCGTCGAAACGAGCTCGGTCGTCGAGGAGCTCGGAGTGGTCGACCAGCTCGCCGAAGTGGAACACGAACACCTTGGCCCGGTGGCGGTCGGCCAGCAGCACGCCGAAGCGCTCGAACTCCTGGGCCACCGTCTCGAGCGGACCGACCACCGGTGCCTGGTTGATGACCACGCGGCTGCGCACCGGCACGGGCAACGCCACGACCTTCCAGAAGTCGTGCGCCGAGCAGGAGAAGATGGCCAGGCCGCGCGTCGTCGTCCGATCGATGCCACCGCGGACGTACGCCTCGATGCGTTGGAGATCGCGGGAGACCGACCCAGCCCCGTTGGCCCGCGACCGGGCCGATCTCAGCACCCGCTGCAGCTCCTGCTCGCAATCACCCTGCCGACTGAGTCGTCGCCCGTCCACATCGAGGTAGCAGGTCGTCACGGGCACATCCCCACCCCGGAACCCGGCCAGCTCGCGGACGGCAGCTTCGGTGATCACGGCCACGGCGCCTCCAAGGGGGCTCGATGTCAGGCCCTGATCGTAGGCAAGCGGCGACGGCCGTGCTGAGAGAAGGCGAGGGACCGGAACCGGTCCCCGGCGAGACCCCCGGGAGACCCCAGGTCAGGCGAACTGACGCGGGGCGGCCACCACTGCAGCCCGCTGGATGCCCACCGACGCGACCCAATCGGCGATCTCCGGGTCGTCGCTCAGATAGATGATCTGCACGGCCTCGGACATCCGCTCGAGCTTGTCGAGCAGCGAGCGCACGATCGCGGGCTCGAGGCCGGCGAGGGCATCGTCGACGACGAGGGGCACCGAGCCGGAGAACGACACCGCCCGCTGCGCGGCCAGTCGGGCCAGGAGGTAGAACTCGATCGCCTCCGGCAGGGACCGACCCTCGCCACCGTCCATCTGGTAGTCGGCGTCGAGCGCCGGGCGGGTCGGCTCGGCGGGCTGGACGGTCTGGCCGGCCTCGGACGCCGCCAACTGGCTCGCCACCCGCATGACCCGGCTGGCCGCGAGCGCCTCGACCCGGGTGGACGCGTCGACCAGGGCCAACCGGGCCTCGAGCTGCTCGGCGAAGCCGGCTTCGTCCTCGGTGGCGCGCTGGAGCTCGGCGGCCAGCTCGTCGGGCGAGGTGGCATCGGGCGCGGAGACCGGTGCACCGTCGGTCAGGTCGATCGTCGGCTCGGCCGCGGCCCGCTCGGCGGCGTCGAACGTGTCGAGCGCATGGCGGGCGTCGGACATCTCGATGTGGAGCTCGTCGCGCTCGGCGTTGAGCTCACCGATCCGCACCGCGAGCGCGCTCACCTCGGCGAGGAAGGCGTCCGCGCCCATCAGCACCCGGTCGATGCCCGGATTGGGCCCGAGGCTCAGGCCCACGAGCTCGAGCTGGTAGGCGAGCGCCTCGACCAGCTCCTCCTGGGTCACCTCGCCCTTCGGGACCTGGACGCCGCGCAGCGCGTGCTCGAGGTCGGCCTGCTCGTCGTCGCCTCCCAGGATGTCGAACGCCTCGAGGTAGACCGCTTCGAGCCGGTCGAGCAGTGCCCGGTGGTCGGGGTCGGACTCGATGGCCGCGGCCACGTCGGCCCAGTGGGCCTCGGCTGCGTCGAGGTCGAGCCGCGCCCGCTCGAGGCGCTCCTCGGCCATGGGGTCGATGCCCAGGAGGGTCGCCCCCATGACGTACGAGCTCCACGTGGGGAACCCCACGCGGTCGAGGATGACCTGCTGGGCGGCGGCCGCCTCGTCGAGGCGCTTGGAGCCGCCCCGGCGGAGCCGCCCCGATGACTTGGACTCGGCCTCGAGCACCGCCTCGTGCGCCAGCTCGAGCTCTTTCACGTCGTCGGGCGAGAGGTTCGGCTTCTGCATGGCGCGCTCGGCCGCGGCCAGTTCGACGCGGGCGGCCTCGACCGCCTGGAGCGCGGACGCGGTGCCGCGGCCCTGCGCCTCGAGACCGGCCTCGAACGCATCGACCTGTTGCTGGAGCGCGACGAACTCGTCGGCCAACTGGTTGGCCCGCTCGGACGGGACCATCTCGGACGGCGCCGGATTGCGGATGGCGTCGACGAGCACCTCGATGGGGCGCATGTCGAGTGCCGAGAGCTCGGCCAGTCCCTGCTCGACGTGCGCGAGTCGGGCGGCGAGCTCGTCACTTCGGGCGACCAGCTCGTCGCGCGACGCAGCCGGCGCGTTGGTGGCGGGCGCGTCGGGCGGATCGAACAACACGTCGTCGAGCAAGCGCGCGGCCTCGTCGCCGCCTGCGGCGCGACCGTTCGCCTCGTCGACCGCCAATCGGGCCCGGCGCAGGGCCGCCGCCGCGTCGGCGTGGTCACGCCGGGCGCGCTCGGCCGCCTCCCGCAGGATCGACAACGTCTCGCGGGCGGAGCGCTGCTGGCGCCGAGCCGCGTCGAGGTCGGGGTAAAGGCCCTCGGGCGCGCCGGCGAGGAACTGCTCGGCGCTGACCGCCGCGACCGGCTCCTCCACGGGCTCGGACACCGCACCGGGGAGATCGGCGCGCCGGATGAGCGGATCGAGGTCACCCTCGAGGCCGAGCATCGCGAGGTTCTCGACCGTGAGGTCGAACAGCACGCCGTGGGCTTCGACCATCCCGGTCATCCCGGGATCGAGTCCACGCGGCAGAGCCGTGATGGCGGCGATGACCCGCGCCCGCGCGGCCGCGTCGAGACCGCTCACCACGGTCATCATCGGGTGGAAGTCGAGTGGCCCGGACGCGCCCGAACCGTCGACCCCGAGCTGGAGCTGCAACAGCCTCATGGTGAGGTCACCATCGGTTCCGATCGGAGGAATGTGAGCACAGGAGTGCATCAAGCTTATTGGGAGTCGGTCCAGGACCAGCGCCGCACCGGAACACCACTAGGAGAGGTCGATGTGCTGCACCCGGGACCGGGCGGCTCCTCCGTCCTCCTCGTCTGGCCCGGCGGCGCCGTCGCCCTCGGCGGCGGCGCGCCCGGCGGCCCGCGACACGACCTGGCCGAACGAGCCGAGCGCCTCGGCCACCGACGCCACGGCCGAGTTGTCGCCGACGACCTCCTCGACCACGTCGAGGAAGGTCCGGGCGGCGGCGATCATCTCGCGGGCCGCGCTCTGGAGGTGCTCGACGCCCTCGGCCATGGTGGCGTCCACATCGGACGCCTCGTCGGCGGGCTCCGGCTCGTCGTGCTCGTTCATCGCGTCTCCCGACGGTGCGATCCGGCTGATCGCGCGTCCGTCTCACCAAAAGTAATGCGGAGCTTTCCCTTGCGGAGCTTGGCGGCGGTCACCTCGCGGCGGCGCAACGAGTCCGGCAGCATGATGGCGCGACGGTAGGGCCCGACGCTGACCAGCAGCTCGTCACCCCGTCGACCGACATCGACGTCGTCGCGGTCGGCGAACGGCAGCTCGAGCACGAGCACCCTCGCGTCGCCGTCGGCGACGATGTCCATCGGATCGTGGTCGTGCAGCACCGCGAGCGGATCGACTCCGGAATACACCTCGTCTGCGAACCGTCGGAGCCGATCGACGCCGACGATCTCGTCGTCGGCGAGACGCGCCTTCAGGATCGGCAGCGGTGAGAACGCCCGGTCGATCGTGTCCATGTGCTTTGCCTGCGCGGCGCGCCACTGCGCGAACCAGGGGTCGGTCACCTCGTCGGGGAGCAGCCGGTTGGCGATCACCGCGTCGACCCGGTAGCCGAACAGCGACAGGTAGGTGTAGGTGCGGCGGGCCTCGGCGATGACCATCCGCTCGGGGTTCACCACCAGCCGCACGCTCGTGCGCTCGCGGTCGGACAGCACCTCCTTCACCCCGTCGAGCCGGTCGTAGAAGCGGCGGGTCGCGCCGAACACCTCGTCGCCCGCGACCGGGCAGGCTCGTCATCCGCGACAGCACGGGTCCGAGCATGCGGTTCACGCGGCGGCCCGCCGGGAACACCCGCTCCATGTACCAGGAGAGGATGTCGGGCAGGCTCAGCAGGCGGATGGTCTCGGCGGTCGGCGCGCAGTCGACGACCAGGGTGTCCCAGTCACCCGATTCGGCGTAGGTCTTGATGTCGCCGAGGGCGAAGACCTCGTCGAGACCGGGGACCACGGCCAGCTCCTCGGCCTCGATGGCGTCGACGCCGGCCCAGTTGAAGACGTCGACGAGCCAGCGCTGGATCTCGTCCCACGACTCCTCCATCCGCGACTGGGCGTCGAGCTGTTGGCCCTTGAGGCGCTTGGCGATGCGGGTGGGCGAGCTGCCGAGGTCGACCCCGAAGCTGTCGGCGAGCGAGTGGGCCGGGTCGGTCGAGATGATCAGGGTCCGCCGACCGGCGTCGGCGCTCGCGAGCGCGGTGGCGGCGGCCACCGAGGTCTTGCCGACGCCGCCTTTGCCGGTGAAGAGGAGGACGCGCACCGCGCGGCGCTACGAGTCGGGCAGGTCGTCGCTGCCCCCGGCCGGGGCCGCGCCCTCGACCCTTGCCTTCAGCTCGGACAGCGCCGTCTTGATGATGCGGGCCTCGGCCCGGCGCTTGACGAAGCCGGGGATCGGCACGATCAGGTCGACGGCCAGCTCGTACACGATGTCGGTCGAACCCGGCGCGTCGGGCGAGGCCGACAACAGGTAGCACCCGTCGAGCTCGCGCTCGAGGTCGCCGCTCAGCAGCTCCCACGCCAGCCGACCCGGCGCCCCGGTGTAGTCGTACTTGAGCCGATAGGTGGTGGAACGCCCCATGGCTGCGGCCCGGAACTCGACCACGACCGCCCGGCCGTCGCCGTCGCGCTCGACCACGGTGGCCGCCTTCAGGTCGCCGGCCCACTCGGGATAGGACTCGAAGTCGACCAGCGTCTGGAAGCACTCGTCGACCGAGGCGTTGATCGTGGTCTGCTCTCGTGCCTGCTCGGCCATGGCCGCCGACGATACAAGACCCTGGCACTCGGACCGGCGGGGCGTGGCCGGTCCCCGTCACCGCGATCGGGAGGATCGTCCCTTCGGCGGGGTGACACGCCCGTTCTTGGCCGTGGCCTTGGCCTTCGACCCGCCGCCCGTGGCGGTCGAGCGGCCCTTGCGCCGGCCCTCGTCGGGGGGTCGGGGCGGGAAGGTGCCCCACTTGGCCGCCCACAGCCCGCACAGCGCCAGCCCGTACATCGGTGCCAGCACCCCGAAGGCGAGGGGTGTGAACGGGTGCACGGCGGCCGTGACGAGCGCGACGACGATCTCGACCGCGAACGAGCCGAGGAGCGAGCGCTGGACCCCGCGGGGCGCGCTGCCCACCAGGAAGAAGAGGCCACCGAGCCCGATGAGATCGGTGCGGCTGCGGTTCACGGCGACGGCGTAGGCCCACAGGAACAGCCCGATGCCGGCGAAGAAGAGGACGAGGGACACCCCGACGCCGAGGGCCACGAACGTGTGGGGTGCGACCGCGGTCAGGACGGCGCAGATCGAGAAGACGATCGTGCCCACCCACGAGGCCCGGATGATCCCGTGGCCGGATGCGGGCGACGACGGCGGTGCCGCCTCGGTGTCGCGCGGTGGCGTCGGGCTCGGGCATCGGGCCCAGCCTCACACGGCGGCGAGCGCGTCGGCCAGTCGTCGGGCCAGCACGTCGTAGGTGAGCTCGTCGGCCACGCGCCCGCCCGGCCGGCGGCCGCGAATCGGGCCCGGCGCTCGGGATGGTCGAGCAGCGCGGCGAGCGACCTCGC
This sequence comes from uncultured Microthrixaceae bacterium, assembly GCA_963776435.1. Classification (GTDB taxonomy): domain Bacteria; phylum Actinomycetota; class Acidimicrobiia; order Acidimicrobiales; family Acidimicrobilacustridaceae; genus UBA4742. Next base: position 475,502 of record CAVZMK010000006.1, on the reverse strand, counting down.
CACCGCCGCGGCCGATCGCGGATCGCGCACGACCGTGCCGGTCACACCGTCGACGACGGCCTCGTGGGCGCCGCCGCTGGCGCCCGCCACCTGCGGCACGCCGGCCGCGGCGGCCTCGAGGAAGACGATGCCGAAGCCTTCCTGTTCGAGCCCGAACCACCGCGATCGGCACACCATCGCGAACACGTCCGCCAGCCCGTGGACCTCGGCCAGGTCCGCGTCGGCGACACGACCCAGGAAGCGCACGGGCGCGCCGGTGCCGCTGGGCCAGTCGCTCGAGCCGGCCCCGGTCGCGGCCCGATCCCGCCAGCACCAAGACGACGTCGGGATGGGTCAGGACCAGGTCGGCCACCGCCCGGATGAGCACGTCGAAGCCCTTGCGAGGCACCAGACGGCTGAGTCCGAGCACGACCTGGCCGTCGACCGGCAGACCGAGGCGAGCGCGTGCGGCGGCCCGCGCCGACGGCGTCGAGCGGGTGGAAGCGGTCGACGTCGACGCCGGGCGGAATGACGACGGTCGGCAGCGACGCGCCGGCCGCCCGCTCGGCCTCCGCGGCCGGATAGCCCCCGGCCGCCACGACGAGCCGGCGCGCTCCGCAGCACCGCCGCCAGGCCGGCCCTCACGCCCGGCAGCCGCCCCGGCACCGCGACCTCGGCGCCGTGCACGATCACGCCGTAGGGCCGCTCGAGCGAGCGACCCAGCGCGCCGAGCGGCAGCGCCGGGTCGAGCAGGACGATCGGGGCGTCGACCTCGGCGGCGAGGCGGTCGATCCGCCGGCGCAAGTCGGGCGTGGGCAGCAGCACGGAGCGCGTCGTGCGTTCGATGCGGAACCCCTGCTCGGCGTCCCAGCTCGCGGCATCGCGGCGTGCACCGGTCAGCACGACGGGATCGCCGGGCAGGCGCCGCCACAGCTCCCAGAGGTAGGACTGGATACCCCCCTGCTTGGGTGGGAAGTCGTTGGTGACCAGCAGGTGGCTCATGGCCCGCCGGGCGACGCGACGAGCTGCTCGACCGGTCGGTCGAGCTCGGCCCGGACGACGGGATCGGACTCGCCCGCGAACCCTGCCAGCAGGTCGTCGCGACCGAGGCGGCGGGCCGCCCACACCGCGTGGCCGCGCACGATCGGATCGTCATCCGCGAGCGCGAGCCGCAACGCCGTGACGACCGACGGATCGTCTGGCGACCCGGTGTTGCCCAGCACCACCAGCGCGTTGCGGCGGAGGTACCGCGGCTCGCGACGCGGGATGTACCAACGACCGAACCGCGCCAGCAGCGTGTCGTCGTCGGAGCCGAGCAGGCCGAGCACGTCGACCCAGTCACCCGTGCCGTGGCTGGTCGACCCGATCGCGACGTCCGCGCCGGTCGACGCGCGGTTCGACGGCGGGCACACCTCCTGGCACTCGTCGCAGCCGTAGAGGCGGTCACCGAGGGCGACTCGATGCTCGACCGGGAAGACGCCCTCGGCCTGCACCAGCCAGGCGAGGCACCGGCCGGCGTCGACCACGCCCGGCGCCACGATCGCGCCCGTCGGGCAGCCGTCGAGGCACCGCCGGCAGGACCCGCACCCGTCGACCACCGGATCGGTGGCCACCGGAAGCGGTGCGTCGGTGAGCACCGATCCGAGGACGACCCAGCTGCCGAGGCCGGGCACGAGGATGTTGGCGTTCTTGCCGTACCAGCCGATGCCGGCCCGGTGGGCGGCGGCTCGATCGACCAGCGCGTTGTCGTCGAGCACGACGCGCGCCATCCATCCGCCGGCTACCAGGTGATCGGCCATGGCCGTGAGTCCCTCGCGCAGCGCCTGGTAGTGGTCGGCGGCGGCGTAGCGGGCCACCCGCGCCGCGACGGGCAGGTGCGCGGGGGCGTCGGGAACGGCGTGCGCGTACGAGTGTGCCCCCACCACCAGCGAGACGACCTCGGGCAGCGTCCGGGAGGGGTCGGTCGACCGGTCGGGATGGCGGTAGGTGAACTGCATCGACGATGCCAGCCCGGCGGCGGCTCGCTCGACGAGCGCCTGTCGGGCTTCGTCGAAGGGCTCGGCGGACGCGAAACCGACCCGGTCGAGGCCGGCCCGCAGCCCCACGTCGCGGACGGCCTCGGCATCGCCCGCGCTCAGCATTGGCTCAGCCGGTGCGGCGGTCGAGCCGCAGCGGTGGCGCCAGGCCGCTGTCGGCCAGCAGGCGCAACGCCCGCACCTCGGCGACGTCGACCACCACCGCCTGACTGGAATCCGCGGTGCACAAGAAGGTCACGACGCAGTCGGCGCACGCGTCGGTGTGCTGCGCGACGCACTGGTCGCAGTCGATGGTGAGGACCTCGTCGGTCGAGTGCATGTCGGCTCCGTGGCTCGTGAGGGGCCGGGACCAGCCCGGACGCTCCACCCACGACGATCCTACGAAGGGGGTATGACAGGCAGAAGGTCGTCACCCTCCGAGCGGCTCCGCCGCGTTCGCGTCCTCGTCCGCCGTCATCACGACCACGTTGGCGCCGGAGCCGCACCAGCGGCAGGACACGTCCTCGACCACCTCGTCGAGCACCTCGACGTCCTCGACCGACAGCTCGCCGCCGACGCTGTAGTGGTGGAACGCCCGGGTGCGGCGGGTGGTGGTCACGTCGAACCGGGTCAGGTTCCCGCAGCTCGTGCAGCGGTAGCGGGTCTCGGGCACCGCCCGATGGTATCGCTGCCTTCTTTGGGCTCCGGTCGGCGGAGCCTCCCTCCGCCCGGCTTCGCCATCCGGGTCTCATCCACTCAGCGGCTCCGCCCTGGCGGGCTCCGCCTTCCCCTTCCATACGGTCCTTGACGGGCGAACGTCTGTTCGGTACGACTGGAGGGGTGGCGCTCCAACGCAGCTTCGACGATCTCGGGGCCCCGCTCTACGAGGTCACCTTCTGCGTGATCGACCTCGAGACCACGGGCGGCTCGGCCGAATCGTGCGGCATCACCGAGATCGGCGCGGTGAAGACGACCGGCGGCGTCTGCTCGGGCACCTTCCAGACGCTGGTCAACCCGGGCATGGCCGTACCGCCCGAGATCACCGTCCTGACCGGCATCAGCCAGTCCATGGTCATGCCCGCCCCGCGGATCGAATCGGTGCTCCCGACCCTGCTCGAGTTCATCGGCGACGCCGTCATCGTGGGCCACAACGTCCGGTTCGACCTGGGGTTCCTACGGATGGCGCTCGAGCGGTCGGGCCGTTCGAGGCTCGCCAATCCGTGGGTCGACACGTGCGCTCTGGCCCGCCGGCTCGTGCGCGACGAGGTGCCCAACTGCCGTCTCGGCACGCTCGCCTCCCGGCTGCGCCTCGACCACCGGCCCAACCATCGGGCCCTCGACGACGCCCTGGCCACGGCCGATCTGCTGCACGTCCTGCTCGAACGGGCCGGCGGGCTCGGCGTCACCGGGCTCGACGACCTCCTCGCCCTGCCCAAGCTGGCGGGGCACGCCCAGGTCTCGAAGCTGGCGCTCACCGCTTCGCTCCCCCGCGCGCCGGGCGTCTACCTCTTCCGTGACCGCGGTGGGCGCGTGCTCTACGTGGGCAAGGCCACCGACCTGCGATCGCGGGTGCGCTCCTACTTCTCCGGCGACAGTCGCCGGAAGGTCGGTCAACTGCTGCGCGAGGTGCACACCATCGACCATCAGGTGTGCACGAGCACGCTCGAGGCCGCGGTCACCGAAGTCCGTCTCATCCACGAGCACCAGCCGCGCTTCAACCGCCAGGCGAAGGACTGGTCGCGCTACCGCTACCTCAAGCTCACCCTCGGCGAGGCCTTCCCGCGGCTGTCGGTCGTGCGCGCCGTACGCGACGACGGCGCGCTCTACCTCGGTCCGCTCACGTCCACCACGCAGGCGCGGCGCGTGGCCGAGGCGATCGAGAGCGCGGTGCCGCTCCGGCGCTGCACCGCGACCCCGGGTCGCAACGCGCGGTCGGGGCCGTGCGCGCCGGCGCAGCTCGGCGTGGCGTCGTGCCCCTGTGCGGGCACGATCACCCCCGAGCGCTACCGCGCCGTCGTCGAGCAGGCCGTGATCGGATTGCGCCGCGAACCTCGACGACTGCTCGAACCGCTCGAACGACGCATGCGGGCGCTGGCCGCCGAGCAACGGTTCGAGGAGGCGGCCGACGTGCGCGAACGCGCCGCCGCCCTCGCCGCGCGCGTTGCGGCGCCAGCGCCAGATCGACGCGTTGCTCGGGTCCGGGCGGCTCGTCATCGAGATCGGGGACACGTCACGCGCCGAACTGCACGACGGCCGGCTGGTCGGCACCTGGGCGGCCGGGGCCGGGGCCGCGACCGGGGCCGGCGAGCCACAGCTTCCGCTCACCACCGATCCGACATGGGTCGGTGCGGCCGGATCGGCCGCACCCGCGCCCCTCGAGCTGGCCGACGAGCTCATCTGCGTCGCAGCGTGGCTCGAGGAGCAGGCCGGTCGCATCCGGCTGGTCGATGCCGAGCACGGACTGGCATCGGCGCTCCCCCGCCTTCCGTCGTTCGAACCGCGCAAGGCGGGCATCAGTCCTCGTCGGGGTCGCTGAGCCGGCGTCGCCCGTGCCGTCGACGGCCGTCGAGCGCGCGGCCGCGGTACCCTCGACGACATGCGGGAGATCGTGGTCGTGCTGCTCACCATGGCGGTCACGTGGGTCGCGCTCGCCGGTCTCGCCTTCGTCCTGCTCCGCTGGCGCCTGAGCAAGGCCAACCGGGTCAGCCCGGCGTTGCGCAGCCCGGCCCCCGTGCACTGGCTCTGGTCGCTCAGCCGCGCCGCCCGCATGCACCGCCGCCTGCGTACGGCAGTGGGGCTCATCCACCTGGCCCCGTCGCGCAAGGTCCACGCGTCACCCAGCTTGTCGGTCGACGAGCTGCGGCGCGATCTCGAGCACCAGGCCGTCGAGCTCGACCAGCACCTCGTCGTCGCCATGCACCACCCCCGGTCGCACCGTCGGGGCCTGCTGGCGGCGCTCGAGCGCCAGGTGGCCGAGGTCGAGCGCCTGGCCATCCGCCTCTCGGCCATGACCCGGCCCGAAGGCACCCCCTCGACCGGATGGCAGGCCACGCCCAACACCCCGCCCGAGGTGCTCGAGCGCATCTCGACGCAGCTCGACCTCCTCGACGTGGCGCAGGCCGAGCTGGTCGAGATCGAACGGGCCAGCGGCCTCGTCGACGTCGACGAGCTGCTGGCCGACACGCGCTCTCCGGTCGCGGTGACTCCGCCGGCCCCGCCCGCGCCGCTCAGCCTCGACGAGCGCCGCACCGGCCGCGCCCCCACCCCTGACCAAGCCGGAACCTGTCAGGGCAGCGACTCCACAGAAGTCGCTCAGCTGACAGGTTTGACCGCGACCCGGGGAGACCTGGCGGAGACGGTCGAGTGCGGCGGCGGTGTGGCCGTCGTCGATCGACGCGGTCGCCATCCCGATCCCCGCGGCCAGGTCGTCGGCGCGGCCCCCCACCACCAATCCAGCAGCGGCGTTGAGCACGACGATGTCGCGCTCGGGTCCGGCCTCGCCGTGCGAACACGCGGGCGGCGATGGCGGCGTTGGCCTCGGCATCGCCACCGCCGAGCTGGTCGAGGTCGACGACCGACAGCCCGAGGCCGGCCGGGTCGAGCTCGTACTGCAGCACGTCGCCCTCGCGCAGCTCCCAGATGGTCGAGCGTCCCGGTGATGGTGAGCTCGTCCATGCCGTCGTGGCCGTGCACGACCATCGCCCGTGACGATCCGCGGCGCTGGAGGACCCCGACGACCGTGGGCGCCATGGCCGGGTCGTTGACCCCGATCACCTGACGTGACACCCGGGCGGGGTTCGACAGCGGCCCGATGAAGTTGAACAGCGTCGGGATGCCCAGCTCGGCCCGCACCGGGCCGGCGTGGCGCATCGCCGGGTGGAAGGCCCGGGCGAAGCAGAAGCCCAGGCCGGCCTGCTCGACGCAGGCGGCGCACGCCCGGCCCGTCGAGGTCGATGGCCACGCCGAGCGCCTCGAGCAGGTCGAACGAGCCGCTGGTCGAGCTGGCCTTGCGGTTGCCGTGCTTGCACACGGGCGCACCGGCCCCGGCGGCGACGAAGCAGGCCATCGTCGACACGTTCAGCGCTCGCGCCCGGCGGCTGGCTCCACCTCCGGTGCCGACGATGTCGATGGCGTCGGCGGCCGCACCGCCCAACTCGATCGGGTCGGACGCCTCGAGCATGGCGTCGACCATCCCCGACACCTCGTCCACGGCTTCGCCCTTCATGCGCAGGGCCACGATGTAGGCGGCGATCTGCGCATCGGTCGCGCGCGCCGGCGAGGATCTCGGTCATGGCCGCGTGGGCCTGGTCGGCGGACAGGTCCTGCCCGGCGGTCAGCGCCAGCAGGACGGGACGCCAGCCACCCAGCTCGTCCAGGGTCACGGCCATGTCACTCCCCCTCCGGGTGCCGAGCGGTCGTGGGATGCGGAACGGGTGGTGCGGGATAGATCAGGCGGTGCGGCGGCGCTGGCGGATGATGCGCCGGCGCTCGCGCTCGGTGGCGCCGCCCCAGACGCCTTCCTTCTCGCGGTAGCCGAGGGCGTACTCGAGGCAGGACTCACGGACCGGGCAGGTGGAACAGACCATCTTGGCCTCCTGGCCTCGTCGTCGTCGAGCGGATAGAAGATCTCGGGGTCGAGTCCTTGGCATGCAGCCTTGGACCGCCACTGCTGGTTCATCGGGACTGCTCAGCTCCTGGAGCGAGGGCCATTCGGACGGCCGAGTATCGTCGGGCCGTCGGGCCGATGTCCAAACGGTTGCGTCGGTCAGCCGGCCGCCCGCGCCGCCCTGACCAGGGCTTCGACGGTTCGCTCGACGTCGGCCTCGCCGGTGCGCCAGTTGGTGACCGAGATCCGCATGGCCGGCTCGCCCTCCCAGACGGTGCCGCTCATCCAGCAGATGCCCCCGTCCTGGGCCGCGGCGAGCACGCTCGGGCGTCAGGTCGCCGACCGTCGGCCCCCGGCGCCGGTCACACCAGGGAACCGCACCAGCACCTGGTTGAGCACCACCTCGTTGAGCGACGGTGACCCCCTCGGCTCGGAGCCGGTCGGCCAGGTGCACGGCCAGGTCGCAGCTGGTCGTCGACCAGATCGGCCACGCCCTGGCGACCGAGCGAGCGCAGCGCGGCGTAGACCGAGAAGCCCCGCGCCCGCCGGGAGAACTCGGGGTTCCAGTCCATCTGGTCTCGAGGCCCGCCTACCGTCGGCCTGCTCGAGGTAGGCGGCCTGGACGGTCATGGCGGCTCGGTGGTCGTCGGGGTGCGCGCACAAGGCGATCCCCGAGTCGTAGGGCACGTTCAGCCACTTGTGCGCGTCGGTCGCCCACGAGTCGGCCCGCTCGATGCCGTCGACGCAGGTGACGACGTGACGGGCTGGCCGCCGCCCACAGCCCGAAGGCGCCGTCGACGTGCACCCACGCGCCGACGCCCGACTGCTCGACGACGTCGCACAGCTCAGCGACGGGGTCGACCGCACCGGTGTTCACCTCGCCCACCTGTATGGACACGATGGTCGGTCCGCTCCCAGCGGCGAGCGCGGCGGCCAGTGCGTCGGGCCGCATGCGAGCCTGGTCGTCGTCGGCCACGGGACGACCGCGTCGGTGCCGATGCCGAGCAGCGCGCAGCGCCCGGTCGATGGTCACGTGCCGGCGGGCACCGGCCAGCACCCGCACCGGTGGCGCGCCGGCGAGGCCCTGGTGCGCGACGTCCCAGCCGACGGCGGCGAGGACGTGGTGGCGCGCCGGCGGCCAGGCAGGTCACGTGGGCCATCTGGCACCCGGTGACCAGTCCGAACGAGACGCCGGCCGGCAACCCGAGCAGATCGGCGACCCACTGACCGACGACCTCCTCGGCGACCGCGGCGGCGGGCCCCCCGGCGTAAAGGCCGGCGTTCTGATCCCAGGCCGACGTCATCCAGTCGGCCCCGAGCGCGGCGGGGAGGCTGCCACCGATGACGAAGCCGAAGTAGCGCGGCGACCCGGTTGCGACCAGTCCACCATCGACGGCCGCGACGAGCTCGTCGACGACGGTGACCGCGTCGAGTAGGCGCGTCGTTCAGGTCACCGCCGAGCCGCGCCCGCAGCTCGGCCAGCGACGCGGTCGCACCCACGGGGCGGTCGTCGATCGTGGCGAGGTAGCGCGCGGCATGGCCCGCGGCCGCTTCGAGCGCGGCGTCGAAGCCGGCCCGGTGGTCGAGTCCCCCTCCCGGCTCCCCCACCGGAGCTCAGCCCCCGCGCAGGTCGGGGAGCAGCTCGGCCCGGGTCTCGTCGGACAACGGCGTGACGTGCTCGTAGGCCGGGTGGGTGATCGCCAGAGCCACCGGGCCCGCGGCGAAGGCGTCGACCTGGTCGGGCGTGAAGTCGCCAGTGCACGTAGTGCACCGAGGCGGTGATCTCGTCGCGGGTGAGCTGCTTGGCGTGGTCGGGATCGACGACGCACCGCACGGCCTGCGTCATCGGCGCCGTCGCCGATCCGCAGCTCGACCTGCTGCTCGATGCCGACCAGCTTGGGCAGCCACTCGCGCAGCTCGGTCGTCGCTGGTCAGCTCGATGAACAGCGTCGCCGACAGCGTGCCCGGGCTCGGGGATGAGCGGGTTGTAGATGTCGCAGCTCGGTCTCGATCGCCTCGTCGCTGATCAGCTTCTCGGCCCGGGCCATCTCCTGGATCTGGAACCGGATCGTGTCGCGGTTCTCGAACACGCAGCGTGACGACCGGCCCGACGTGGACCCGGCGCCGCTTCTTGAGCGCGATGACCGCGGCGCGGAACTCGGCGCGCTCGCGCTCGTAGGCCCGCAGGTCGCTGATGTCGTCGAGGGTCAGCTTGGTCATGTGCAGGTCCTCCTCGCGGGTCGGCAGACGGGTGGGCGGGTCCGGCGCGCCCCGCGTCGCGTCGGCCGACCCGCGATCGGCGCGATCGGGCTACGCGTCGAGGGCTCTCGAGGCCCTGCGGTGAAGCGACCGGCGTGGCTCTTCTCGGCCCGGGCCAGGGTCTCGAGCCACTCGGCGATCTCGTCGAAGCCCTCGTCGCGGGCGGTCTTGGAGAAGCCGGGGTACATCTCGGTGTACTCGTAGGTCTCACCGGCGATGGCCGACTTGAGGTTGTCGGCGGTCGGGCCGACGGGCACGTCGGTCACCGGGTCGCCGACCTCGGCCAGGAAGTCGAAGTGGCCGAACGCGTGGCCGGTCTCGCCCTCGGCGACCGAGCGGAACAGCGCGGCGACGTCGGGGTAGCCCTCGACGTCGGCCTTCTGGGCGAAGTAGAGGTAGCGGCGGTTGGCCTGGCTCTCGCCGGCGAACGCCTCCTTGAGGTTGGCCTCGGTCTGGCTGCCCTTGAAGTCAGGCATGGATGGTCTCCTCTTGCTGGTTGGCTTGCTGGTTGGCTGGTGCTGGATCGGGTCGGACGACGGTCGGTCGGCGCAGTCGGCGCACAGGCCGCGGAACACGATCTCGGTGGCGGTCGACGGTGAAGCCCTGGCGCTCGGCGGGCGGCACGCGGACGCCGGAGATGTCGGCGTAGACGTCGACGACCTTGCCGCACCCGTCGCAGACGAGGTGGTGGTGGGCGTCGACGTTGGGGTCGAACCGGGCCGAGCCGGTGCCGAGGTCGAGCTGGCGCGATCTCGCCCATGTCGGCCAGGTCGTTGAGCGTCTGGTACACGGTGCGCAGCGAGATGGTCGGCATCTCGGCCTGCACCGCGTCGTAGACCGACTCGGCCGTGGGGTGCTCGGGGTTGTCGTGCAGCGCGCGGAAGATCGCACTGCCGTTGCGGCGTGACCTTGCAGGCCCTGGCGCGCGGAACGCTCGGTGAGCTCGTCCGGTGACTTCACGGCGCGTCACCCTACCAGCAGTCTGCAACGATTGTTATCAGCTTGTTGAGACAATCAAGTGTCTGCGAGTTCACGCGCCGAGTCCCTGGGGTGGCTCGCCGACGGCGACCCGGCCCGACACTCGGCCCGTTGCTCGACCCGCCGCTGGCCCTGCCGACGGCCGCGAAGCGAGCGCCCCATGCCTGGTGCCTTCGACCGTGCCGACGCGCTGCGTCGGCTGGCCGACACCCACTTCGACGTCCTCGTGATCGGCGGCGGCATCACCGGCGCCGGCGTCGCCGCTCGACGCCGCCTCCCGTGGGCTGCGCACCGCGCTGGTCGAGCGGGACGACTTCGCCTCGGGCACCTCGTCGAAGTCGTCGAAGCTGGTCCACGGCGGGCTGCGCTACCTGCAGCAGGGCGACGTCCGCCTGGTCTACGAGGCCCTGGCCGAGCGCCAGCGGCTGCGCCAGCAACGCCCCGCACCTGGTCAAGATCCTGCCGTTCCTCATCCCCGTGTTCGGCAAGGACGGCGTGATCCCCGCGAAGCTGGCCCGCGCCCTCGGCAGCGGCCATGTGGATCTACGACCTCACCGGCGGCGCCCGCATCGGCAAGCTCCACAAGCGCATCAGCGCCGACGAGGCGCTGGCCCACATGCCGACGCTGCCCGAGCGATCGACTCGCCGCGTCGTACCTCTACTACGACGCCCGGGCCGACGACGCCCGGCTCACGCTCACCGCTGGCCCGCACCGCGGCGCTCGACCACGGCGCCGTCGTCGTCAACGGCGCCAAGGTCGTCGCCATCCGCAAGGACGACGCCGGCCGGGCCAGCGGCGCCACGCGTCGAGGCCGACGACGATCCGGCGGCACGACGACGTTCGACATCGCGCGCCGACGCGGTCGTCAACGCCGGCGGCGTGTGGTCCGACGACGTGCGCGCCCTCGACGAGGGCACGCACCCCGACTCGATCCGCCCGGCCAAGGGCATCCACATCACCGTGCCGTGGTCGAAGGTGCGCAACGACATCGCCGTGGTCATCCCGGTCCCCAAGGACCGGCGCTCGGTCTTCGTCGTGCCGTGGGGCGACCTCACCTACATCGGCACCACCGACACCGACTACGACGGCCCGCTCGACGATCCGCAGTGCACGCCCGACGACATCGACTACCTGCTCGGGGCGCTCAACGGCGCCATCACCGGCGAGCTCACCCGCGACGACATCGTCGGCACCTGGGCCGGCCTGCGCCCGCTCGTGCGCGACGCCGGCAGCGAGCGCACCGCCGACCTGTCCCGCCGCCACAAGGTCACGCCGTCGGCCAGCGGCGTGGTCACGATCACCGGCGGCAAGCTCACGACCTACCGCGAGATGGCGGCCGACACCGTCGACGAGGTGGTCGAGCGCGTGCTCGGCGCGAAGGTGCTCGAGCGCGTCGCCAAGCGCAGCCGCACCCGCCACCTGCCGCTGCGGGGCGCCGACGGCTACGACGAGCTCGTCGACCGCGGCCGCCGACCGCCGGCGCATCGGCGCCGACGACCGCTCGAGCACCTGGCCAACCGCTACGGCGGCGAGGCCCGCGCCGTCATCGCCATGATCGAGGCGCGACCCGGCGCTGGCCGAGCCGCTCGTGCCCGGGCTCCCCTACCTCCGGGCCGAGGCGCTGTTCGCGGCGCGCTACGAGATGGCCCGCTCGCGTCGACGACGTCCTGTCGCGGCGCACCCGGGCCCGGCTGCTCGGCCCGCGACGCGTCCGCCGCGGCCGCCGCCGACGTCGCCGCGCTCGTCGGCCGACGAGCTCGGCTGGGACGCGCGCCGAGCAGGCCGCGCAGGTCGAGGCCTACCGGGCCGCGGTCGACGCACGAGCGCGACGCGCCGCCGGACCTGCCCGAGACCGCCCTCGACGCTCGGCGCCTCGGCCGACCCGTGAGCCGTCGGCGACCGACGCGGCGATCGGCCCGACTGACCGACCCGCTCGACCCGCGTGCCCGACCTCGGGCCCGGCGCACCCGACCCCGCCGATCGCCATCGTCGGCGGCGCCGGCCGACGCCGTGCCGCGGCTCGACCAGCCGGCGCGTCGACGTGCCCGACGACGTGCGTCGAGCGCGCTGCGCGGCGCGTGCGCAGCGGTCACCACCGACGCCGGCCGACCTCGCCGAGGCCAGCCGCGACTGGTGGCCGCTGGCCATGACCTGGGCGCTCGACGGCCAGGTCGCCGGCGCTGGCCGTCGGCGGTGGCCCGGCCCGACGACGCCGACCAGGTCGCCGCCGTGCTGCGCGTCTGCAACGACGCCGCGCATCCCGGTCACCGCCGCCGCCGGTCGCAGCGGCGTGTGCGGCGGCGTCGGTCCCGCTCTACGGCGGCGTCGTGCTCGACCTGTGCGACCTCGACCGGCATCGTGCGGTCGACGACACGTCGCTCATCGTCGACGTGCTGCGCCGGCACGTTCGGCGACCACTTCGAGCACGAGCTGCGCACCACGCACGGCCTCACGCTCGGCCACTGGCCGCAGTCGATCGACCTGTCGACCGTCGGCGGCTGGCTGGCCTGCCGCGGCGCCGGTCAGCTCTCGACCCGCTACGGCAAGATCGAGGACATGGTCGTCGGCCTCGACGTCGTGCTGGCCGACGGCCGACGCTCACACACCGGCGGCACGCCCGCCAGGCCGTCGGGCCCGACCTCAACCAGCTGTTCGTCGGCACCGAGGGCACGCTCGGCATCATCACCGGCGCCCGGCTCCGGCTGCACCCGGCGCCGGTCCACGAGCGACGCGCGGCGTTCGGCTTCGCGACCTTCGAGCGACGGGCTCGACGCCTGCCGGCGCATCCTGCGCCGCGGCGCCACGCCCGCCGTGCTGCGCCTCTACGACGCGGTCGAGTCCGAACCGCAGCTACCAGACCGGCGACCTGGCGGTGCTGCTGGTGCTCGACGAGGGCGACCCGGCGCTGGTCGACGCCACCATGCGAGCTGGTCGACGAGGAGTGCGCGGACGGCCTGCACCTCGACGTCGACGCTGGTCGAGCACTGGATCGGCCACCGCAACGACGTCGTCGCCGCTCGAGCAGCTCATCAGCGGCGGGCTCGTCGTCGACACGATGGAGATCACCGGCCCGTGGGCCGCGCTGCCCGACATCTACGCGGCCGGCGATCGCCGCGATCAGGCCGTGCCGCGGCACGCTGGCCGCGTCGGCCCACCAGTCGCACGCCTACCCCGACGGCGCCTGCCTCTACTTCACCTTCGCCGGCAAGCCCGAGCCCGGCCGACCAAGGACGCCTACTACCGGGCCGTGTGGGACGCCGGCACCCGAGCCGTGCTGGCCCGCGGCGGCGTCGCTCAGCCACCACCACGGCGTCGGCCTCAACCGGGCCCGGTTCATGCGCGAGGCGCTCGGCGCCGGCCTCGACGTGCTCGCGTCGATCAAGGCCGGCGCTCGACCCGAACGGCATCCTCAACCCCGGCAAGCTCGGCCTGCCCAGCCCGTTCGGCCCCAACCCGTTCGCCGAGCCGTCCTGGACGCCGTGACCGACCCGGATCCCGACTCGCCGTCGCCGTCGACATCGGGCCCGGGCCCGAGCGCTCGACTGGCCGTCGATCGGCCTCGGTCGTCGTCGTCGCCCTGGCCATCGTCGTCGCGCTGCGACCTCGCCAAGATCGGAGCCGACGGCAACTCGGCCGGTCTGCTCTTCCTCGGCATCCTGGTCGGCTTCGGCGTCGGCGGGGCCGTCGCCGGCGCCACGTCCACGCGACCGGCTACCTGACCGCACGGCGCCGTCGCCGGCGCTGATCGGTCGCGGTCGTTCCTGGTCGTCGGCCGTGATCGCCCGCTCCGCCGGCGACGACACGATCGAGGTCGTGTCACTCGTGTTCACCGCGCTGCTGGCGGCATCGTGCTGCGGCATGCTCGGGGGCCACCGTCGGCGCGCTCGGCCGCCGCACGCAGAGCGCGAGACGCCGGACGACCCGGGAGGACGCGACATGAGCATCCTCGTCATCGACGTCGGCACGAGCGGCGTGCGGGCCGCGTCGTGCGCCCCGACGCCACGGTCACCGCACGAGCACCACCGCGAGGTGCTGCCCGACTCCCCGGCCGCCGGGCTCGTCGAGTTCGACGCCGCCGCGCTGGCCGACGCCGCGCTCGAGCTGGCCCGCGCAGGCGCTGGCCGACGGCCGGGCCGGTCGACGCGCGTCGGCATCGCCAACCAGCGGGCGTCGACCATCGTGTGGGACCGCGCCACCGGCGAGCCGGTCGGCCCCGGCACTCGGCTGGCAGGACCTGCGCACGGTCGGCGACTGCCTCGTGCCGCCAGGCCGAGGGCCTGCGCCTCGCGCCGAACCTGTCGGCCACCAAGCTCGCGTGCCTGCTCGACACCTACGACCCCGACCGCACCCGCGACCTGTGCTTCGGCACGGTCGACACCTGGATCGCGTGGCGGCTGTCGGGCGGCGGGCGCACGTCACCGACCTGTCGAACGCGGCGGTCACCGGGCTGACCGACCTCGACGGCACCGGCTGGGACGACCGCGGTGCTCGACACGCTGCGCATCCCCGCGGCGATGCTGCCCACGATCGTCGACTCGTCCGGCGCCGTCGGCGAGGCCACCGCGCTCGCCGGGCGCGCCGCCGATCGCCGGCATCGCCGGCGACCAGCAGGCGTCGCTGATCGGCCAGGGCTGCGTCGCGCCCGGCCCGGCCAAGATCACCTTCGGCACCGGCGGCATGCTCGACGTGGTGGTCGGTCCCGAGCGGCCGCGCTTCGACACCCGTGGCGGCGGCGGCACGTTCCCGATCGTCGCGTGGCGCCGCGGCGGCGAGACCACGTGGGGCCTCGAGGCGATCATGCTGTCGGCCGGCACCAACGTCGAGTGGCTGCGCGACGACCTCGGGCATCATCGCCACCAGCGCGGAGTCCCACGACGTCGCCCGGCAGTGCGAGACGACCGACGGCGTCGTCTACGTGCCGGCGCTGCTCGGCCTGGGCACGCCGCAGTGGGACTACGGCGCCCGCGGCACCCTGCTCGGCCTCACCCGCGGCGCCGGGCGGCCGCAGATCGTGCGGGCCGTGCTCGAGGGCGTCGCCCAGCGCGGCGCCGACCTGGTCGACGCGGCCGAGGCCGACGGCCAGCCTCGCGCATCGACGCGCTGCGCATCGACGGCGGCATGAGCCGCAACCCGACCTTCGTGCAGGCGCTGGCCGACGCCACCCAGCGACCGGTCGAGGTCTCGCCGGTGGTCGAGGCCACCACCCTCGGCGCCGCCTTCCTCGCCGGCCTGGCCATCGGCACGTGGTCGGACCTCGGACGACATCGCCGCCACGTGGGCGCCCGACGGCCACCGTCGAGCCGGGCGCGCCGCTCGACCGCGAGCGCTGGGCCGACGCCGTGCGAGCGGGCCAGGCGCCTGGTTCCCCGAGCTGTCGGGCCTCGACTTCTGAGCGCCCCGCACCTGGCCCCAAGGCCGAGAGTTTCAGCCCACGCGCGCCCACCGGCCATAATCACCCGGTGCCGAACCGCCACACGATGAGCTCCCCGGGCCGGCTCCGCCGACCGCAGGCCGCCTTGCTGCTCACCTTCGTGCTGGTCGCTGCGGCAGCGCTCGCCGGGTGCAGCTCGTCGTCCAAGTCCACCAGCGCGACCTCGACAACCACCTCGACCACTGCGGCGACCGCGGTCGACGGTGGCGGGTCCTCGACCACCGCGTCGACCGCGCCCTCGGCGGGACCAAACGGGGTCAACATCGTGAACTACGCCTTCAACCCCGAAATCGCTCACGGTCAAAGCCGGCACCACGGTGACCTGGAAGAACCTCGACCAGTTCGCGCACGAGGTGAAGTCGGCGACCGGTGATCCCGGTACGCCCTTCGACCTCGGATCGCAGGCCGGCGGCAAGACCGTCTCCCACACCTTCGCCGCGGCCGGGACCTACCACTACTACTGCAATATTCATAACTACATGATGGGCACGATCGTCGTCACGCCATGACCGACGACACCCGAACTTCGAGCCGAGGAACTGATGCACGACGGATCCGAAATGTCGACGAGGGCCACCGACGACGTGACCGAGCACGACCACGCGCACGACCCGGTCCCCGACCGGCGTCGCTTCGTCCGCTCGCTGGCGCTCGGCGGTGCCGCCGTCGCGGCGGGAGCAGTGGCCGGTCCACTGGTGATGGACTCCGTCGCCTCGGCCCAGACCACGACCACCGCGTCGATCCCGCCCACGATCCCGGGTGCTGACCTGCGCCTGGTCAACTACGCGATCAGCCTCGAGCTGGCCGCCTCGCAGCTCTACACGTTGCCGACCTGGTTCCAGCAGCTGAGGGGGGTGCCCCTCCAATACGCGCGGACGTGGGTGCAGCACCACACCGACCATGCCACCGTGCTCTCGACCGTCGCCGAGAACAAGGCCACCACCACCGTCAACGCCACGCTGATGGCCAGGTTCACACCCAGATCACCGCGGCCAAGACACCAGAGACGCTGTACCAGATCGCCTTCGATCTCGAGTCGTCGATGGCCGCGACCCACCAGGAGCTGATGGCGACGCTGGTCAACTTCCAGGGCGCAGCCGTCGTCGCCACCGTCGAGCCCATCGAGACCCAACACGCCGTGGTGTGGGGCCAGCTGGCCGACCTTCCCGTCGACCAGTGGATGCCGGCGTTCCAGAACACCACCGGCGCCTTCGACATCGCCACCTACGGCACCGGCTGAGCGCGGACCGAAGCGGACCAAGGAGCACAGTGATGGATCTCAACCGCGACGAACTGCGACGCCAGCTGGCCGAATCCCGCCATGACCATGCCGAGTCGATGCCGAGGTTCCGCGAGGCCCTGAAGCGCATGTTCGATCCCGATCGCCCAGGCTCGGCCGAGGACAAAGCGGGGCTGCTCGGGCTGCCCGGCCGCCGCGCCTTCCTCGCCGCGGGTGGCGCCACCCTGCTCGGCTCAGCCGTGCTCGCCGCGTGCGGCAAGGAACCCACCCAGCAGGTCGCGCAGACCGGCACCACGCCCCCCCAGCCGAGCTCGACGACCACCACCGCTCCCGGCAGCCACGCCACCGACCTCACCCTGCTGCGCACGGCCTCGTCGATCGAGATCCTCGCGGTCGAGTCCTATGGCGCCGCTCTCGCGCTCGGGAAGGTCACGACACCCGGGATCAAACAGACCCTCGAGCTGTTCCGCAGCCAGCACCAGGATCACGCCAACCTGCTGTCGACGGTGACCACCGATGCCGGCGGCACGCCCTACACCAAGCCGAACCTCTATCTCGCGTACGAGATCATCGAGCCGACGGTGAAGGGCATCCGTACCGAGGCTGACGTCGTCGGCATGGCGACCGAACTCGAAAACACCGCCGCCCAGACCTACGTCAATGCTGGTGGGGTGCTGACCACCCCGACGCTGCGCGCCGCGATAATGAGCATCGGTGCCACCGAGGCGCGGCACCTCACGGCGCTGTATCTCATTCAGCAGTTGGTGCCGGTGCCGCTGTCGGTCTTCACGACCGCCAAGACGGTGCCCCTCGATGCGTACATCGGACCGGACGGGCCGGTGAAGCCCAAGGACGAGTTGCCGACACCAACCACCGTTGCGAGCTCCTGATCCGCGATCATGGTCGGTGAAGAACACCCCTCGTGCGCCTGCGCGCAGGGCTCGGTGTTCCGACCGGCGACCGAGAGGCACTCATGCGCAGAGGACCACACCACCTGGCCCGGACGGCCTGCGCCCTCGCGGTCCTGACGCTGGTCGCCGGCACGGGCTGCTCCAAGAACTCGAAGTCGGCGGCTGACACCACCACGACGGCCGCCCCTACGACCACCGCCGCCAGCGCGATCAACCAGGGTGCGTTGGTCAAGGTCACCGAGTACAACTTCTCGGCCCCGACGGTCACGATCAAGGCGGGCCAGGAGGTCGTCTGGCACAACCTGGGCAACGTGGCCCACACGGTGACCGAGTCGTCGGCCAACGACTTCCACTCGGCCGAGATCGACCCGGGCCAGACCTACGTGCAGACGTTCGACAAGCCGGGCACGTACACCTACGTCTGCTCGATCCACCCCGACCGCATGAAGGGCACGGTCGTGGTCACCAAGACCACCCAGTAGCTCTCCTCTCCTTGCGACGTTCCGGCATCCGTCCACCGCCACGGTCGACCGGTGCCGGCGCGATCGCGGTGGCGGGTCGTCCCTAAACCGATCCGGGGCGCCATGCGTCTCTAGGGTGCGGAGTACCGCAAACCCGGAGGCACGGCGGTGGTCGACCAGCCTGACGTAGAGCTCGTGGCACTGTGTCGTCGCCTCCACCCGCGGCTCGTCGCGGCGCTTGCACTGCACTGCGGGCGGGTCGACGTCGCGGAGGAGCTGGCGCAGGAGACCCTGGTTCGGGTCTGGGAGCGCTGGCCCAATGTGCGCCGGGCAGGATCGCCCGACGCATGGGCGTTTCGGGTCGCGTTCAACTTGTCGACGTCGGCGCTGCGTCGACGCGCGCTCGAGCAGCGGGTCGCGCGCAGGCCGCCGGCCGCAGAGTCGCCAGACCTCACTGACCGACTCGCCGTGCGCCAGGCGTTGCAGCAGCTCACGCCTCGCCAGCGTGCGGCGATCATCCTCCGGTACTTCGTCGATCTGCCGGTGGACGACACGGCCGTCGCGATGGACTGCGCGCCGGGCACCGTGAAGGCCCTCACCAGTCAGGCCATTGCGCGGCTCCGTGAACACCTCACATTCGACGCCGAAGGAGTGTCGCTCCATGACTGAGCTCGCCGAGCTGTTGCACCGGGCCGCGCCCGACGAGGCGGAGCTGGCGGAAGCCAACTTCGATGTCGGGATCATCGGGGCGCGGGTTCGCCGCCGTCACCGTCGCCGCGTCGGCGTGCGCGCCGCGGTCCTGGCCGGGCTCGTCCTGGCGATCATCATGTCGGTCTCCGCCGTGCGAGCCCACTCCGGCGCCCGGCAGGTCGACGTCGAAGGCGGCTCCCACGTGACGACCTCGTCGGCTCTCAATAGGACGACCATCGCGCAGAGTTCGAACCCGGCGCTGCCCGGGCCTGGTTCGGTCGTGCCGTCGCGGTGGCTGGTGTCCCTCGACGCCTCGAACCCGGGGGTCGAGGTCGGGCTCGTGTCGCCCGGATGGGCATGTGTGGGCTGCAACGACCAGACCGGCTGGCAGGTCGCCCTTGCGACGAGCCGCGACGGAGGTGCTACCTGGCGGATCGCGGGCCAGCCCCTGCCGGTGCGGACGACACAGGTCCTTCCAACCGACCGTGTGGCCTTCGACGCCGCCGGGCACGGCGACGTGCTGGTCGACGGGACCGCCTACGCGACCACAGATCTGGGCGCCCACTGGGCTCTTGTGCGGACCACCGACCGAGTCATGTCGATGGCCCGTGAAGCCACGTCGATCTGGTTCGTCGTGGGTCACTGCCGCTTCGCAGGCTCCGTCTACTGCGGCACGCACCTCGAGACGACCACCGTGGCAGGGACGAACGTCGACAACACCCGACCGCTCCCCTCTCAGGGACAGGTCGTGCGCACCGGCCCGTCGACGGCAGTGCTCTTGGTCGGCACGGACGAGCCGGCGAGCGCCGGCATGGCAATCACCAACGACAGCGGCGCTTCGTGGCAGACGGCCCGACTCCCCTGCTCGGGGCTCCCGGACCTCCAGCTCGCCGCGGCCAGCCCGAGCCACTGGTGGCTGATCTGCGAGATGGATGGCGGGATGAACCAGGGGATCGTCCAGCTCTACCAGACGACCAACGCCGGAGCCGCCTGGAAGCTGCTGAGCTCGGCGAACGGGAATCACGCGATCGTGGGGACTCTTGGCGACGGCATCAATTACTCGCTCATCGCCAGCGCCGACGACAGCCGCCTGTGGGTGACCGGGATCTGGGGTGTGAGGTCCAGCGCCGACGGCGGCCGCACATGGCTCTACCAGACCAACGGCATGGGCGACGCCTCGTTCGCGACGGTCATCCCCTCCGGCGGGACCTCCGCCGGAGTGCCGATCCCCGGCACCGGGCTCTGGCGCACCACTGATGGCCTGCACTGGCACCACTGACCGATCGTCGGATCGCGGTGGCAGGTCGCGCCCACGGAAGCCACACTGGGAGCGATGGTGAGTCGGCTAGGTGGTCGCGGCCCGGCCCCGAGAGGGTGACCGGGTCGAGGAAGGTCGGGACTCCAAAGGGAAGGGTGCTGGCTAACGGCCAGGCAGGGTGACCTGACGGAAAGTGCCACAGAGAACAGACCGCCGATGGCCCGGTCCTCGCTTCGGTGAGGGGCGGGCACAGGCAAGGGTGAAACGGTGCGGTAAGAGCGCACCAGCGCCCGGGGTGACCCGGGCGGCTCGGCAAACCCCACCCGGAGCAAGGCCAAGTGTGGGTTCGGGTTCCCGCCCGCTCACCGGTTCGCCGGTGGGCACCCGCTGGTAGGCCGCTCAGATGGATGGCCACCCAGGCGTCGGGAGACGCCGGACAGAATCCCGCCTACAGGCCGACTCACCATCACCCACCCGCCTGAGACCAGCGGGCAGTATCCCGGGAGTCCGATTCTGGACGCGGGCTGGACGTGGTGGAAGTTGGAGATCCGCTTGCGCGCCGAGTTCCTCGCGCATCGATCGAAGGAGGTCGTCACAGGCTCCGACACTGCCTCCCTCATGACCGTGGGTAGCGCTCTGGGACACCTACGGTCCCAAGTTTCACGCGTTTCGGTGACCACCCGGCGGGTGCCCGAGGCCGGCCGACGCGGCGGGCCGCTGATGGCGAGCCCACGCCTAGACTCGGTGAGGATGTTCGAGCTGCTGGCGCTCACCGATGACCTTCCCGAACGGCTGCTCGTCGCCGGTGAGACGCTCATCAATGAAGGCGACACCACCGGAAACCTCTACGTGCTCGTGGAAGGTCGTTTGATGGTGCGCCGGGGCGGCGAAGACTTCATCGCCATCGACACGCCGGGGGCCTGCGTCGGCGAGATGGCGGTGCTGCTCGAGGGCCCCCACACGGCCAATGTCGTCGTGGTAGAAGCCTCTCGAGTGCGGGTGATCGAGAACGCGAGCGTGGCCCTCGACGACGACCCCTTGGTCCTGCATGCGGTGGCCACCTTGCTGGCCCGTCGACTGAACCTGCTCAGCCACTACCTCGTCGACCTGCAACAGCAATATCGAGACGTCGACGGCGGGCTCGGGATGATCGGCGACATCCTGCGCGACCTCGCCAGCCACCACGGCGATCACGTCGAGGCCGGTTCCGACCGCGAGCCGAACCCGCTCTACTGATCAACGAGAAGCTGAGCAGCCCGCTCTGCTGATCAGCACTATGGGTCGGACAGCAGTTGATCGCCAGTGGCTTCGAACGACCACCACGACGCTGACCACGCGTCGAGATCGATCACCGTGTGGGTCGGTATGGGACCGATCTGGCGACCGGCGTTGATGACCCAAGTGCTACCCGTGCGGGCGATCCACGATCCACCTTCCGCCAGGGGCGACTGGTGCACATGGCCCGTGAGCACGAGCTCGGGATGGAACTGCTCGATCCAGCCAGCGAGGTCGGCGTCGCCGTAGGACTTCAGTCCCGTCCAACTGACTGGCAGCTCGGGCGGCGGCCAGTGGTACACCCACAGCCAACGGTCGTCGACGAGCGCCGACTGGTCGAGCAGGAACTGCTCGACCCGATCCCGGCCTTTCGGTCCGTCCCACCACGGACACACGCTGACAAGCGTGTCGCCCAGGACCAAGGAGCCGAAGTCGGTGACGATGCCCATGTCGCCGACGCCGGCGAGCCACAGCGGGGCCTTCTCGCCGTTGTCGTCGCGACCGGTGAGGTCGTGGTTCCCCGAGCTGACGATGGTCGTTCCGCGAGCGGCGAGTCGTTCGAGCATGCGCAGCACCACAGGCACCTGTACTTCGATCTCGACGGCCGACGCGATGTCGAGCAGGTCACCGACGATCACGACGACGTCGTGGGTCTCGGCCTCGGCGAGCACCCAATCGAGCTGGCGGAGGTCGTAGTGGAGGTCACCGACCAGCAGGAGCTGCACTTCCCACTCTGTCACGTCATGACCTGCCGCTCTAACAGGGCGGTGCGGAGTCCGCAGACCCGCGGTCTCCACGTGGATCAACACGAGGATGCCCGGACCTGCGGCAACGCCCTAGGGCCACGGCAGCCCCGCAGAAGTCGGGCCGTACCGTCTCTGGCGTCGCGGTCTAGAGTCCCCCCAAGAAGAGGGGGCGCTCAATGGGCATGATCGTCGTTGGCGTGGACGGAAGCGAGACCGCGAAGGCCGCCGCGGGTGTGGCTTCGGAGCTGGCAGCGGCCCTGCACGTGCCGCTGCATGTCGTCACCGCATACGAACGCGGCAGAGGCGTGCATTCGCCGGATGTCGCCCACCCCGGCACCACCAGCGCGCTCGACACGGCCGAGGGCGTGCTGGCGATCGCCGCGGCCGATCTTCGACTCCGACACGATCAGGTGACCACCGCGGCGATCGCAGGCAAGCCGGCCGACGTCGTCTGCGCTGAGGCCAAACGCTTGGACGCAACCGTGATCGTGGTCGGGAACAAGCGCATGCAGGGGGCGTCGAAGGTGCTGGGGGCAGTGGCGAACCGAGTCGCCAGCCACGCGCCCTGCGACGTCTACATCGCACACACGACCTGAGGCTCTGACACGGCGACGCGGGTGCGGCGTCAGAGCGGGTCGTCAGAGAAGGTCGTAGGCGTCTTCCCGTCGACGTGGTCACGGAAGCTGCGCACCGTGTAGCCGGTCACCCGTGCGTCGGTCTTGGCCCGGGCGGTCGCGGAACGAGGGAGCCCGAACAACGGCCCGGTCTCGCCGAAGTAGGCCCCCTTCTGGAGCGTGATGAGCGTCTCCTCGCGATCGGGGCCGTGGACTCGCACGATGTCGATCTCGCCCGACTCGACGACATAGACCAGGTCGCCCCAGCTGCCCTGGGCGAACAGCACCTCGCCGGCGGCAAGATCGACGGGCTCGGGCTGGCGCCGGTCGTCGAGGAACTTGGGTACGAGCTCGACCACCGTGTCCGCCAGCGGGATCATCCGCTCGTCGTGAGTCGAGACGACCACGATGCGCTCTTTCGACGCCAGGTTGCGGATGAGCTTGAGGATGTCCTCGACCTGGATGTAGTCGAGGTGGGCAGTCGGCTCGTCGGCCAGGATCAGTGGCGGGTCGAGTGCGAGCGCCCGCGCGATCGCGACGCGCTGCTGCTGGCCGCCGGAGAGGTCGCCGGGCCGGTGGTGCGACCTGTCCGCCAGCCCCACCCGGTCCATGAGGGCGTCGGCCCGCTCACGTCGCTCGGCTTTGGCCAGCTTGGCCGCTCGCATCGGCGACTGCACATTCTCGAGAGCCGTCAAGCTGGGCACCAGGTTGAACGCCTGGAACACGAAGCCCACCTGTTCGCGACGGAACCGGGTCAGTTCGGACCCCGTGAGCCGGGCGACATCGATGTCGCCGAAGCGAACCGAACCCGAGGTCGGAGTCAGGATGCCTCCGAGACACGACAGGAGCGTCGTCTTGCCACAACCGCTCGGCCCGAGCAGGAGCACCAGTCCGCCGGCCTTCAGATCGAGGCTGAGGTGATCGATCGGGCGGATGGTGTAGTCGCCGCTGCGGTACTCGACCACGAGGTCGTCGACAATCAGATCGGGCATGGCTCGCCTCCCATCACGGGCCCGCGAACGCGGCGGCGGGGTCGATCGACGCCACTCGGCGCATGCCGGCGAGGCTGGCCAGCAGCCCGACCACGACCGCCACCAACGGAAGAGCGAGCAGCGCCGACCGGGTGAGACTCACCTCGATCGGGAACCGGGGCGCGAGCGCCCCTCCGATCGCCAACCCGATGATCGCGGCGACCACCGAGATGATGACCGCCTGGAGCGCCAGCCCCGCGAAGAGCGCGCTGTTCGATACACCAGTGGCCTTGAACACCGCGAAATCACGCGCCCGTTCCATCGTCGACACGTACATGACAGATGCGAGCACGCACGCGGCGACGATCCACAACAGGATGGCGAGGAACGAGATCGCACCCTGAGCGGCTTGCAGCGGTTTGCCCAAATTGGCCACCGCCTGACTTGGCGTGGCCTGGGCGAAGGCCGCCGGCAACGCCGTCGGGTGACCTGAAGTCGCGAACACCGTCGCCACCGCCGCCCCGCCGAACGCCAGGGCCTGGACGTCGCCGATCGACATGTAGACGACCGGGATTCCCGCGAACAGGCTCGAGTGGAGCGTGCCGACGACCTTGAACGACCGCCCGGCAAAGGTCAGGGTGTCGCCGGGGCGCTTGCCGAGCTTCGTGGAAACGACCACCTGTCCCGGTCCGGAGAGCGCGTTGCCGCTCGTCGGCCTCGGTGAGCCGACTCCGCCGACCGTGACACCAACAAGGTTCACCTGAGGGTTGGGCTGCCCCTTCATCGAAGACTGCATGAAGACCATCGGCGACGCTCGCCTCACCCCCGGCACGCGCTCGATGTCCGCCGACTTGCTGGCCGCGACCGGCAGGCCGCCTGCGAACGGGCCGGTGGCCCCGCTCGAGAACACGAAGGTGTCGGCGCCGAGCAGACGCACGAACCGTTCGGGCTCGATGCGGAAGCTGGCCGACAGACCCGACAGCACGAGCGTCATGGCGAACACCAGACCCGTACCGAACACCGTGATCGCTACGCGGCGGCGACGCCATTGCAGATCGCGAAGCGCAGCAATGAGCATGTGGGCCTGCAGGCTAGTTCGCCGAGCGCGGCCGAGACGGCTCGGCGTGGCCGCGCAGGGGGCGAGTAGGATCAAGCATGGACAGGCGTTCCGGCCCGGGCCCTGCCTGGAAGTGTGGACTCCTGGAGGGGAGAGTCAGGTGGCCGTGAGCGAAGTCGCCGGCGACCAGGCTGCGAGCGCAACACGAGCTGCGGCCATCGCGCCCTATCTCCCGAGAGTCGTCATCGAGTGGATGCACGAGTCGCCCGGTGCAATCCACCGCGAGTTGGAGAGCACCCTGGTGTTCGTCGACATCTCAGGGTTCACGAAGCTGTCGGAGCGTCTGGCGCGCCGCGGCAAGCTGGGCGCCGAGGAGCTGGCCGTCACCATCGACGGCTGCTTCGAGCAGCTCCTCGAGATCGCGTACGGATTCGGCGCCAATCTGCTGAAGTTCGGGGGAGACGCGCTCCTGCTTCTGTTCTCCGGTGACCGACACGAGGTGCGGTCGTGTCAAGCGGCGATTGCAATGCGCCGCAAGCTGCGCGAGGTCGGGCATCTTCGGGTCGGTGATCAGGCCGTCTCGCTGCGAATGTCGGTGGGACTTCACAGCGGGCTGTTCCACCTCTTCCTCGTGGGCGACGTGCACCGCGAGCTGCTGCTGACCGGACCCGGCGTGAGCGCCGCCGTCGGCATGGAGGCCGCCGCCGACGCCGGGGACATCCTTGTGAGCGAGCAGACCGCGTCAGCCCTGCCCGCCTCATGCCTCGGCGGGGCGAAGGGTGACGGTCGGCTCTTGCGGAGCTCACCATCGGGAGTCGCTCCGAGGTCCTCGGGGCCAGTGACGGTCCCTCCCGGAATCGATCTCACTCACTGCATCCCCGCGGCGCTGCGCTCTTCCGTGCTCGCCGGAGTCCACGAGCCCGAGCACCGCCGGGTCACGGTCGCGTTCATCAACTTCGCGGGGGTCGACGACTTGATCGAACGGTTCGGGCCGGCGGAGACAGGTCGCCGGCTCGATCTGCTCGCCCGGCACGTGCAGCAGGCGGCCGACCGCTGGTCGATCACCTTCCTCGGCAGCGACATCGCTCGCGACGGCGGCAAGCTCATCCTGGCCGGCGGAGCGCCATCCAGCTCGGGAGACGACGAGCGCAGGATGCTCCTCGCGCTGCGAGAGATCGTCGAAGGAGATCCCCCCCTCCCCCTCCGCATCGGCGTGAACCGAGGCTCGGTGTTCACGGGCGACATCGGGCCTCACTACCGGCGGACCTTCACGGTGATGGGTGACGCGGTGAACCTCGCTGCGAGGCTCATGGCCAAAGCGGAGCCGGGCCAGATCCTCGCCACGGAGGGCGTCCTCGGGGCCTCGCGCACCGACTTCGACACCGTTGCCCTCGAACCCTTCCC
The DNA here is from genome assembly GCA_963776435.1 of uncultured Microthrixaceae bacterium. Taxonomy (GTDB): domain Bacteria; phylum Actinomycetota; class Acidimicrobiia; order Acidimicrobiales; family Acidimicrobilacustridaceae; genus UBA4742. The sequence goes on along the minus strand of CAVZMK010000006.1, from coordinate 449,606 downwards.
CGTGAAGGGCAAGGCCGAGCCGGTCGAGGCATCGTCGGTCGGCGCCGTCCGCGGCGTCCGGGCAACCGCCGCATCCTCGGTGCCCCTGATCGGCCGAGACGCCGAGCTCGAGGTCCTGCTCGAAGCGGCGGCGCGCGCGGTCGAGGGCGAGGGAAGCATCATCGAGCTCGTCGGTGAGCCGGGGATGGGCAAGACGCGGCTGATGGCAGAGCTGCGCCACCGAACGCCCGAGATGCGACAGTTCGCGCTCTCCTGCGAGACGTATGAGTCCTCCACTGCCTACTTCGCCTGGTACGACCTGGTGTTCAGCCTGCTCGGCTTCGAGAACGGGATGAACGACGAAGAGCGCCGGAGCCGATTGAAGGACGTCGTCGACGCGAACGCGCCCGCGCTGCTCCCGTGGATGCCGCTGCTCGCCGCGATCGTCGACGTGCCAATGGTCGACACTGACGCGACCGCCGCGCTCGAGGAGCAGTTCCGTCGCTCGAAGGGGGGTGATGCAGCCGCCGAGTTGCTCGGCGCACTTCTCCCCATGCCGACGCTGTTCACGATCGAGGACACGCACTGGATGGATGAAGCATCGGCGGATCTCCTCGAGCGTATCGCCACCGATCTGCCTAGGCGGCCGTGGTTGGTGTGCACCACCTCACGCGAACGCGAGATCGCACTGGTCCCCGAGGCAACTCGGTCACTCCACCTTCAACCCCTCGCTGCGGCAGACGCGGTCGAGCTGTTGCATGCCACCTCCGAGCGCTCGCCGGTGCCCGTGCACCAGATCGCGTCGTTGGTCGAACGCTCTGGTGGGAATCCCCTCTTCCTACGTGAGCTCGTCGCATCGGCCAGGGCGACGGGTGATCTCGGGAGCCTCCCCGATTCTGTCGAGGGCCTGCTCACGGCGCGGCTCGATCGGCTCGCGCCGGACGAACGAAGCCTTGTCCGTCATGCCTCGGTCCTCGGTCGATCGTTCTCCGTCGACCTCCTCGGCGAGGTGGTCGACGGAGTCGGCGTCGGCGACGATGCCTTGTGGGACCAGCTTGCGGGCTTGATCCATCTCGAGGGCAACGAGGTGGTGTTCGACCACGCGCTGATTCGCGACGCCGCCTATGAAGGGCTGCCGTACCGACTTCGGCGCCAACTCCATGCTCGAGCCGGTGATGCGATTCGGGCCAGGTCGAGCGACGACGGTGAATGGGAGGCCGAGCTCCTGTCGCTGCACTACCTGCACGCACGTCGCAACGTCGATGCGTGGATGTTCTCGCTCTTGGCGGCCAAGCGAGCGACGGCCTTGTACACCTACGTCGAGGCGGCCGAGTTCTTGGAGCGGGCGCTCGAGTCGGCGCGAGGCATGGCCGAGCTGGAACCCGATGATGTGGCCGCGGTCCACGAGGAGCTCGGCGACGCCCGCAACGCGGTCGGCAACTACGTCGGCGCCGAGATCGCCTACCGGGCCGCCCGGCGGCTTCTGAAGAGCGACGCCGTCGCGGACGCGCGGCTCATGCTGAAGCTGGCGTGGCTGTACGGCTGGACGAACAACTACCCGCTCGCACTGCGCTGGATCAGTCTCGGGTTGCGCCGTCTCGAGGGCGTCCCCGGCGATGCGGCGGCTCGTCAGCGGGTGCAGATGCGTGCATGGTATGGCCGGTTCTGCCAGGAAGAGGGGCGCCCCCGGCGCGCCATCAAGTGGTGCCTGCTCGCCGTCGACGACGCGATGGAGATCGGCGACAAGGACTCCCTGGCTCACGCGTTGCGGGTGCTCGGGTGGGCCGACCAGGACCTCGGTCGGCTCGATTCCTCGACGCACCTCGACGAGGCGCTTGCCCTCTACGAGGAGCTGGGAGACCTGCCGGGCCAGGCCAGCGTGCTCAACATGCTCGGTGGTCAGGCCTACTTCACCGGTGAGTGGGGAGCCGCACTCGAGCTCTACGAGCGGGCGCGCCACATCCTGGGCCGCGCCGGCAACACGGCGACCCAGGCCTTCGAGACGAGCAACATCGGCGAGATCCTGCTCGACCAGGGCCACGTCGTCGAGGCCGATTTCGCCTTCACCGACGCGTTGCGCACCTGGACCGCAGCCGGACACCGCTCCGGGTTCGCCTGGGCCAAGCACAACCTCGGCCGAGCCGCGGCACGGCAAGGTCGCTACGCCGAAGCCCTCGGGCTGTTCGAGGAGTCGAGGTCGGAGTCGCTCGCCATCGATGCCCGTGGAGAAGCCCTCGAGACCACCGCGCGCATAGCCGAATGTCTCGCGGCGATGGGCGACGCGCCGTCTGCGATCTCTCTCGCCGACGAGGCACTCGAGCAGGCCCACTCACACGGCGGGGTATCCGCACATAGCCCCCTCCTGCATCGAGTGCGCGGCGTGGCCTTCCTTCAGCTCGGTGATCTCCACCGGGCGCGGGGCGTGCTCGAACAGAGCCTGGCCGCTGGACGGTCCCGCGGGGCTGACTTCGAGGTGGCACTCACCCTTCGCGCCATGGCGGAACTCGCGGACCGGGACGGCGACCCCACCGACCAGGATCTGCTGGCGCAGAGCCAACAGATCCTCGACCGGCTGGGTGTGATCTCCGCTCCGGCGATGCTTGCCGGAACGAGGTGAATGGGGCACGGATCAGTGGTACTTCGGGTCCGAACCCGGCGTCAGGAAGGTCTCCACCACACTGCCGTTGAGCTTCACGGACGGCAGCTCACAGGGCGGCGGGTTCAGTCGCTTCCCCGCGACGCAGAACGGGAGGAGCCCGGAGCCACCGGCGGGGACCGCGTTCCCGTTGAGGTCGGTGAAGGCCGCACCTCCGCCGTAGCAGATGTGGAACCGCGAAGCGGCGTTGCCGCCGACCTGGGACTTGTCGATGGTGGCAAACACGAGCTTGGGCACCTGGCTGGTGCTGCTCGAGGTGAGCGTCACGACGAGTGGCATGTGCAGGAAGGTGTCGGCGCCGCACGTGAAGCTCGGATCCTGCCCCGCGCTCTGGGAGACACTCCCGCCTCCAAGGGTGACGACCTGGGAGGTCTCGACTCCGGGCACCGAAAGCGTCGCGGCGCAGGTCTGACCCGCGGTGCAAGCCGGGGTCACCGTGAACGCGCTCTGCGCCACCGCCTGATTCGACGGATTGTCGAGCTTCACGATGGTGATCGTCACGGTCTTCGAGCCGGTCGATGCAAAGGTGTGGGTTCCGGCGACCGAGAAGTTCGGCGCACTGCCGCTGACCACCCCGGCACTGGTGGGTGATCCGTCGCCCCAGTCGATCGTCGCGCTGAATCCTGCCGCGGTCTCGCCGGTGAAGGTGTAGGTGAAGTTGGCGACGGTACCGCTGAACCCGACCGTCGTGGCGGCCGTGACACCGGTCGCCACGATCGGCACATCGACAAACAGGCTCGAACTCGTCACCACGTTCTCGAGTGAGAAGTACGCGGCTGCTCCCGCCGCCAACCCGCCGGTGAAGTTCACCGAACCGTCAGAAGCGTCGACGACCGTGAAGCTGGTGCTCGGCCCCTCATAGGTGGTCGGATTCGGGTAGTCGCACGTCACGAACGTGCAGAGCCCGTCGCCGTCGAAGCCGAAGATGTCCGCTCCCGTGAGCGGGAGGCTGGCGATCGACTGCCCCGAGCTGTTCTGAACGCCAACAAGCGAATCGTCGGCACCGTCGTAGGGCCCACCGTTCGGGTTGTTGTAGATGGTTGGCAATCCGTTCGGGTTGATCACGATGACCACCCCGCAGCCGCTCGTGTCCAAGCCGACCGGTGGACAGATGCTGAAGTCAGGCGCCGTTACGGCGCTGCTGGCCCCGGCCGGTGTCGCCACCAGCAAGGCGGTCCCTGCAAGTCCGGCTCCGACGAATATCGTCGTGAGCACTGATGCGAATACGCGTTTAAACATGTTTCGCCCTCCTCTGCCGCGCTGCACGCAGCGTGACCCCGGGATGACCGTACCAGTTCGCCAGGAGGGGTGCCCGAGGAGCCTGGTGGTCTCGCCGCGGTGTTGGTCGCGTCGTGCGCGGTGTCACCAGCATCCACCCCCGACAACGATGGCTCCCAGGGTCGGCTCCTCCTTCGACCGCGGGCCACACGATCCAGCCATTGTGTCGTCTCGTCAGCGCAACGTACGATCAGTCGCGATCGGGGTGCGCCAGGGGGAGAGGTCTCATGAGGACGGCGCGGATCATTCGCGTGGGTGAACCGATTGGGGTGAGCACCCAGCGCGAACGGGACGAGATCCTCGAGCGGCTCGTCGTCCTACCACCCGCCTACGAGTAGCTCATGCGAAGAGTCCCGCGGCCGGGAACGGGGCGGCGAATCGTCGCGTTGCGGCGCGTCGGCTCCAATGGACCGCTGCGCAGGCTGCTCCTCGCGTTCGCCTTCTTCCGGGTTGCCGAGCTGGCTGTCTGGATCACCATCACCGCCTACGCGTTCCAAGTCGGCGGAGTTCGACAGGCCGCTCTGGTGCTCGTGGCCCAGCTCGTGCCCGCCTCGCTCTTCGCGCTGATCGTCGGCGGGCTGATGCACCGTTTCGGGGCGGCCCGGTTGCTGCGCGGCGGCTACCTCGCCCAGACGTTCGGGCTGAGCTTCGCCGTCGTCGCTCTGATCGGCGGCGGTCCCCACATCCTCGTGTACGCGGGGGCGGTCTTCGCAGCGACGACAGTCACGGTGACGCGACCGTGCCAAGCGGTGATCGCCCCTGCACTGGTTGTCGGGGCTGAGGAGTTGACCGCTGCGAACGTCGTCGTCGGGCTCATCGACGGCGCGGCCGGCTTGATCGGCCCGGCCACCGCCGCCGTGTTGATGAGCCTCCTCGGAACATGGGCGGCGTTGGCGGTCATGGCGGCCGCGACGGCGAGTGCCGCGGGCCTCGTGTGGCATCTACCAGACCAACCCCGGTCGGTCGCAGACGACGACATGAGTTCGCCGGTCATCGGGCTCCGGACGGTGATCCGGACTCCGGGACCCCGTGTGCTGGTTGCCGGACTTGCCGCCCACTCGATCCTGCTCGGGGCCATCGACCTGCTCGCCGTCGTGATGGCCGTCGATCTGCTCGGGCGACGAGCCGCATTCGCCGGCTGGGTCACCGCCAGCTTCGGCGCGGGCATGGCTATCGCCGGCGTGGCGGCCATCGCCGTGATCGGCCGAGAACGGCTCGCTCCCGGCATCATCGGGTCGGCGGTCGGTGCCGGTGTGTCGCTCGCCCTCGTCTCGATCGTCGGGGGACGGTTGGGGCCTGTCGTGGTCCTCGTCGCAGCCTGCGGCCTCGCCGCTTCCTGGTACGAGCTGACCAGCAGGATGCTGTTGCAGCGGATCGCACGTCTCGACCTACTCGGGCACGTCTTCTCCATGGTCGAAGCGATGCAGATGGCGATGCTGGCCATTGGTTCGGCAAGTGTGCCCGTGTTGGTGCGCTGGTTCGGTGCGGAGAATGCACCGATCGGTGTCGGCATCCTGATGGTGGTCACGGTGGTACTGCTCGCTCCCGCCCTCGTCCGGATCGACCGCGGTGCAAAGGTTCCCGTGACCGAGATGGCGGCGTTGCGAGCCAGTCGCCTGTTCTCCCCACTTCCCGCTCCAGCCTTGGAGACGCTTGCACGTGACGCCCGCCATCGCGACTACGCCGCGGGGACGATCGTGATCCGGATGGGCGACGCCGGAGAGGAGTACTTCATCCTGCTGCGGGGTCACGTGGAGGTCTCGGCCCAGGGCCGGGTCCTGAACCAGCTCAACCCAGGAGAGGGCTTCGGCGAGATCGCGCTGCTCCACGAGACACCGCGGGCCGCGACGGTGCAGGCGCTCGAGGACAGCCACGTCCTGGTCGTCGACCGACCCGCGTTCATCACTGCGGTCACGGGTCACGCCCCCACCTTCGATGGCGCGACAGCGATCGCCAAGGGCTGGAGCGGCGGCGCGGTCGACCGTGAAGGCGATGAGCCGGACTGACCAGCAGCCTCGTCGCCAGCACCGCGGTCATGTCCGCGTTCGGTCCGCGGCAACCGAATGCTGCCAGCGCCCAGCTCGACCTATCCGCGCATCGGTCCGATCACCACGCCGGCTCAGGTCGGTACCCGGGTGGGCTGACCGACCTCGATCAGGTAGCCGTCGGGATCGCGGAGGTAGCAGCGGATCTCGTTCTCGCGTGGGATCGGGGGCGTCAGGAACTCCGCGCCGCGCGCGCTCCACTCCGCGTACACCGCCTCGATGTCCGCGACCCGGATGTTCAGGAAGCTGCTCACCCGATCCGGATCCGTGGGCGTCTCCAGGATGACGGTCGGCTTGTCCTCGGTGGGCCCGCCACCGACGTTGATGATGATCCAGCTGTTGGCCAGTGCGACGTAGCTCGGCTCGCCGGCGCGGACCGTCTCTCCGCCGAGCACGTCGGTGTAGAACCGGCGTGAACGCTCGACGTCGTCCGAGACGATGAAGTGGGTGAGGACGATCCCAGTCGTGGGAGCAGGGAACTCGGCCATGTCGAACCTCCCGAGGTCAGCGGGGCACGTGGTGAGTCTGCACTGGTTCCGGGCGCGGCGAAGGCAGGACGGTGCGATGATCGCGGCCCATCGTCCAACGGAGGTGACCATGAGCAAGGTGGATGCCAGCACCGAAGGCACAACGACCGAGGCCGAGGCGGGGACCCTGGACCTGAGACTCGAGGTCGTCGTCCTGCCGGTCGCCGATGTCGACCGGGCGAAGGACTTCTACACGACGAAGTTGCGCTGCCGGCTCGACGCCGACTTCTCCGGCCCCGACGACTTCCGGGTGGTGCAGGTGACGCCGCCCGGCTCGAAGTGCTCGATCATCTTCGGGGCCGGGCTCACCGCGGCGACGCCGGGCTCGACCCAGGACCTGATGTTCGTCGTCGACGACATCGAGCAGGCCCAGGCCGAGCTCGTCGCCCGCGGCGTCGAGATGAGCGAGGTGTTCCACGACGTCGGCGGCGTGTTCCACCACGCCGGCACCGAGGGACGGGTGCCGGGTCCCGACCCCGAGCGCCGCACCTACTCGTCGTTCGCGTCGTTCAGCGATCCCGACGGCAACGGCTGGATCCTCCAGGAGATCACGACGCGCCTTCCCGGCCGATAGTCGCCGGAGAGAGGAGAACCCGCTCATGGACGTCGCCGCCCTCGCGGACCTCCTCCACGAGACCGCCGAGCATCACGACGCCTTCGAGAAGGCCGCGGAGGAGCACGACTGGTGGGACTGGTACGCCGCCTACATGGACGCCCGTGAGCGCGACGAGGCTCCCGAGCAGGCGTCCGACACCGCCCGCCGGTACATGGAGGAGGTCCGACACGTCTTCCTCCGGTGACGCGGCACCCGAGTCGCCGGCGTGAGCGAACTGCCCATCGCCGACTACGCGCTGCTGTCGAACTGCCGGTCCGGTGCGCTCGTGAGCCGTGACGGCTCCATCGACTGGCTGTGCCTCCCCCGCTTCGACTCGCCGTCGCTCTTCGGCCGGATCCTCGACGACGCGGCCGGACACTGGTCCATCCGTCCCGCCGATGGAACACGGTTCGAGTCGAGTCGGCGCTACCGCGACGACTCGATGGTCCTCGAGACGACGTTCACGACCGAAGGCGGCTCGGTCGTGCTCGCCGACGCGCTCGCGGTGGGCCACGACGAACGCGGTCACGGACTCGGCGCCGAGGCCGTCAACGCCGTGATGCGCCATGTGGTCGGTGTCGCTGGCTCGGTCGATCTGGTGGTCGAGTTCGCGCCCCGCCCCGACTACGCGGCGGTCACGCCGACACTTCACCCTCTCGACGGCGGCGTGACCGCCCACACCGAGACGACCGCGCTCGGGCTGTCGTCGACGGTGCCGCTCGACGTGGATGCGGGCACCGCCTCGGCGCAGTTCACCATGCGAGAGGGCGAGTCGGCCTCGTTCGCGCTGCAGTACGCCGAGCCGTCGGAGGAACAGTCCCGCGTGTGGACCGAAGCAGAGATACGCGACCGGCTCGACGACACGACCGAGGCGTGGCGTACCTGGTCGATGCTGCATCAGAACTACGAGGGGCCCTGGGCGGACCTCGTCCACCTCAGCGGCCGGGTGCTGTACGGGCTGACGTACTACCCGACCGGTGCGATGGTCGCCGCGCCCACGACCTCGCTCCCCGAGGTGCCGGGCGGCTCACGCAACTGGGACTACCGCTACTCGTGGGTGCGTGACGCGTCGTTCACGCTCCAGGCGTTGTGGGTCGCCGCGTGTCCGCACGAAGCCAACAAGTTCTTCGAGTACATCGCCAGCGCAGCGACGTCACAGATGGACACCGATGGCGAGCTCCAGATCATGTTCGGCATCGGCGGTGAGCACGACCTCACCGAGCGGGTGTTGGATCACTTGTCCGGCTGGCGGCACAGCGCGCCCGTGCGAGTCGGCAACGGTGCGTGGAACCAACGTCAGCTCGACGTGTACGGCGAACTGCTGGACGCCGCGTACCGCCTGCCCGAGCAGGTCGACCGACTCGGCCCGGCGTCCCGCCGCTTCCTCGCCGGCCTGGCGGACACGGCGGCCGCACGTTGGCAGCACACGGATCGCGGCATCTGGGAGACGCGTGGCGAGCCCCGCCACTTCGTCTACTCGAAGTTGATGTGTTGGGTCGCGCTCGATCGGGCGATCGCGATGGCCGATCGATTGGACGCCACCGACCGCGTCGGGCAGTGGGAGGCGACCCGCGACGAGATCTTCGACGCGATCATGACGCGGGGCTGGAACGAGGACGTCGGCGCATTCACCCAGTCGTTCGGGAGCACCGAGCTCGACGCCTCCAACCTCATGATGCCCATCGTCGGCTTCATCCCCGCCGCGGACCCGAGGATGCAGGCGACGATCGACGCGACCGCGGCCCACCTCAGCGACGAGCACGGGTTGATCTACCGGTACCGCGCCGAGGACGGCCTCGAGGGTGAGGAGGGGACGTTCCTGCTGTGCACGTTCTGGCTCGCCCACGCGCAGGCGCTGGCCGGTCAGATCGACACCGCCCGGGCAACCTTCGAGCTCGCCGCCCGGTACGCGAACGACGTAGGCCTCTTGTCCGAAGAGGTCGACCCGCGCAACGGCGAGCTGCTCGGCAACTTCCCGCAGGCGTTCAGCCACATCGGGCTCGTGAACGCGGCGTGGGCGATCTCCGAGGCCGAACGCCGGGCCGCCGCACCCGCCCTCTGACCTGCACCTTCGAGGATCTCTCTCCTAGAGTCCCGGCTATGACCGCTCCCAACGTGCTGCTGATCATGACCGACGAGGAGCGCTACGCCCCTCCGTACGAGACGGCAGAGGTCGCGGAGTTCCGGCGCACGCAGATGCCGAGCTCGCGAGCGCTTCCGCGACGGGGGTCTGGAGTTCCACCGCCACTACGCCGGCTCCACCGCGTGCGTGCCCAGCCGGGCGACCCTCTTCACCGGGCAGTACCCGTCCCTGCACGGCGTGTCCCAGACCGACGGCGTGGCCAAGCAGGCCAGCGATCCCGGCATGGGCTGGCTCGATCCCGACGAGGTCCCGACCCTGGGCGACTGGTTCCGCGCCGGCGGCTACCAGACCCACTACCGCGGCAAGTGGCACGTCAGCCACGCCGACCTCTCGATCCCCGGGAGCCACGAAGGCCTGATGGCCTCCGACGACGACGGGCGACTCATCCCGGAGGCGGTCGAGGCGTACCGCAAGGCCGACCGGCTCGACCCGTTCGGGTTCTCCGGGTGGATCGGGCGCGAGCCGCACGGCGCGATGAAGTCCGACTGCGGCACCGTGCGCGACGGCGTGTTCGCCGAGCAGGTGGTCGACCTGTTCGACGACCTGGCCAAGGCGTCCAACGAGGGGCCCTGGCTGACGGTGGCCTCGTTCGTGAACCCGCACGACATCGCCTTCGCCGGCGGCCTCTACGAGGTGCTCCTCGGCTTCCAGCCGGGCGACGACACGCTGCCCGACATCCCGGAGGCGCCATCGCAGGGCGACTCCTTCGCCGGCCGCCCGGCGTGCCAGGAGAAGTTCAGGGATCTGTGGCCCCAGATGATCGCGGAGCTGACTCCCGACCTCGCCTACCGCCGCCTCTACTACTACCTGCTCAAGGTGGTCGATCAGGCCATCGGGCGGATCCTCGACTCGCTGCAGGCCTCGGGCATGGCCGACGACACGATCGTGGTGTTCACCTCGGACCATGGTGACCTGCTCGGCGCCCATGGCGGTCTGGTGCAGAAGTGGGGCAACGCGTTCGACGAGGCCACGCGCGTCCCGTTGCTGGTGCGAGGGCCGGGCGTGGCGCCCGTGCCGGGCGGGGTGACCGCCCCGACCAGCCACGTCGACCTGATCCCCACGTTGATGGGCCTGGCCGGTATCGACGTCGAACGGGCCGCGGCCGGGGTTGCACGCCACCACGCCGAGGCCCGACCGCTGCCGGGCCGTGACCTGAGCGGAGTCATCACCGGGCAGTCGCCTGAAGGCTCGGTCGGCCAGCCCATCTACTTCATGACCGAGGACGACGTGACCCGCGGCGTCACCATGACCAACGTCCTCACGGGCACGCCGTTCGAGGGGCTCGACCAGCCGGCGTTCATCGAGTCGGTCATCGCCACGCTCCCGACCGGCGCCGACGGCGCGGACGAGCTGTGGAAGCTCAACCACTACTACGAGCGCCTCGACGACTGGAACGCGGACCACGGCATCGCCGCCAACCCCTTCGCGGCCCCGGCGGCCGAGCCGGCGTGGGAGATGCACAACCTCACCGCCGATCCCGAGGAACGCCACAACCGCGCCGGCGACGCCCCTGACGAGCTGAGCCGGATGCAGTCGGTGCTCGACGCGCAGCGCGAGGAGAAGCGACTCCTCCCGTTGCTGCGCAACCCCACCGGCTGACAGCTCCTCCGGATCGGCCGGTAATGTGCAGCCACGCCGACCCGGGGGACACATGGACAGCGACACCGCCGCACGACTGATCGATCCGGCCTTCTGGCACCTGCCCCTCGCCGATCGGATGGCCGAGTTCGCCGAGATCCGCGAGCAGGGCCCGTTCGCGGCCGCGTCGTTCGAGAACCCCCTGTCGGGTGAGACCGAGCACTTCCACGTGGTCACCCGCTACGCCGAGGTGGTCGAGATCAGCAAGCGCCCCAAGGAGTTCTGCTCCGGTCAGGGCGCGGTGTCGATCCCCGACATGCCGGCCGAAGCCCTCGACTTCTTCGGCTCGTTCATCAACATGGACGACCCTCGTCACGCCCGCCAGCGCGGCATCGTGGCCCGGTCGTTCACGCCGCGCCAGCTGCAGGGCGTGCTCGACTCGGTCGAGACCATCTGCACCGAGGTGATCGACGGCTTCTGCGAGAAGGGCGAGGTCGACCTGGTCCAGGTGCTGTCCCAGCCGTTCCCGCTCCTGGTCATCTGCGACATGATGGGCATCCCGCGCAGCGAGTTCGACACGGTGCTCAACGCCACCAACGTCATCCTCGGCGCCGGCGATCCTGAGTTCGGCGGCGACGGCGACCCGCTCATGGCCATGTTCGAGGCGGGGATGAAGCTGTCGACGCTTGATGAACGAGCTGGCCGAAGAGCGGCGCCAGAACCCGACCGACGACCTCACCTCGCAGCTCGTCCACAACGACCTCGGCGAGGACATGCTCGCGCCGAACGAGATCGCTCCCTTCTTCATCCTCCTCGCGGTCGCCGGCAACGACACCACCCGCACCGCGATCAGCCACGGCATGCACCTGCTCTCGCAGAACCCGGATCAGCGTCGCATCTGGCAGGACGACCTCGACGGCGTGACGCCCACCGCGGTCGAGGAGATCGTCCGGGTCGCGTCGCCGGTGACGTTCATGCGCCGCACCGCCACGACCGACGTCACCATCTCGGGCCACGACTTCGTCGAGGGCGACAAGGTCGTCCTGCTCTACGGCGTCGCCAACCGCGACCCGCGGGTGTTCGACGATCCCGAGCACTTCGACGTCCGCCGCGATCCCAACCCGCACGTCGGATTCGGGGGACCCGGACCCCACTTCTGCCTGGGCGCCCACCTGGCCCGTCGCGAGGTGTCGGTGGCGTTCCGGCAGATCCTGGCCCGGCTGCCCGACATCGAGGTGACGTCGGCGACCCGGTGCCGCTCGAGTCCATGGGCATCCCGCTCGTCGGTGGGATCAAGCGCCTGGGCGTCCAGTTCACGCCAACGGCGCCCGTCGGGAGCTGAGCCCGCGAGCAGTGTCCCCCGCCAGCACCGAGCGGTAGAGCCGGACGTACTGGTCGACCATCTCGCGGCGGCTGAACCGGGCGACGGCGCTCGCACGGATGGCGTCCCGATCGAGGGCGCCCACGCGGTCGACCGCGGTCGGTGGCCTCGTCGACGGTGTCGACCAGGAAGCCGGTGATGCCGTCGTCGATGAGCTCGGCCATCGAACCCCGCCGGAACGCGATGACCGGTGTGCCGCCGGCCATCGCCTCGACCACGCTGTAGCCGAACGGTTCGTCGAAGTCGATGAGGTGCAACAGGGCGTGGGCGTGGCCGAGGACCGCGGATCGGTCGGCCGCGTCCACCGGCCCGAGGTAGCGCACGCGGTCATCGTCGAGGTGGGGCTCGACCTCGGCCCGGAAGTACTGCTCGTCCTGGATGATGCCGGCGATGATCAGGCGGCGACCGGCTCGGGCGGCCACCTCGATCGCGACGGCGGTGCCCTTGTCAGGGTGGATGCGGCCGAAGAAGAGCAGGTCCTCGCCGGGCTCTGGATCCACCGCGAACGCGTCGGTGTCGATGCCGTGGTGGATGGTGGCGGCGTAGTGCAGGCTCGGATGGCGGTCGGCGTCGCTGATGGCCACGTAGGTCGTCGTCGCGTCGTAGCGCTCGTACACGGGCAGGATCCGCGGTGACGAGAACCCGTGGATCGTGGTCACCACCGGCGTGTCGACGAGGCCGCTGTAGGTGAGCGGCAGGAAGTCGAAGCCGTTGTGGATGAGGTCGAACTCGGCCGCGTGCTCGAACACCTCCGCGATGTGCAGGCACTCGGCGACCTTGGGCTCGACGGTGTCGTCCTCGGACCAACCCCGGGCCGACCGTGGAACGGAGCTCGGCGGTGGTGAGCGAGTCCGCGGTCGCGAACAGCGTGACCTCGTGGCCCGAGCTCGACCAGCCCCTCGGTGAGCAGTGACGCGAACAGCTCCCAGGGGCCGTAGTGGCGCGGCGGTGTCCGCCACGCGATCGGGGCCAGGACCGCGATCCGCAGGGTCTCCACTGCGGCGGGGTCCGGGCTCGCCATGCGCCGGACAGTACTCCTCGCCTGCCCGGTCATCCCTTGGCGTCGTCAGGCGTGGGGAACCGGTCGACCCGGCGCAGGCTCGGGAACAGGAACCGCCACGAGATGGCGATGACCAGCGTGGCGATCCCGCCGAGCACCACCGATCCGGTCGTGCCGAGCAGCTGACCGACACGCCCGACTCGAACGCGCCGAGCTCGTTGGACGCGCCGATGAACACGTTCTCGACGGCCAGCACGCGGCCGCGCTTGTCTTCCGGCGTGATCAGCGGGACGAGCGTGGCGCGGATGAACACGCTCACCGAGTCCGCCGCGGACAAACCGAGGATGGCGACGAACGCGACCACCGCAGCTGCGGGTCACGCCCAGCACGATCGTGAACACGCCGAACAGCGCAACCGTGGCGAGCAGCGTGGGACCGACCCGCCGAGTGATGGGGCGCACCGCCAGGCCCAGCGTCATGACGCCGGCACCGAGGCCACCGGCGGCCCGCAACCAACCCAGCCCGACGGCGCCGAGTCCGAGCCGGTCCTTGGCGATGGCGGGGAGCAGGCGCGATCGCGCCGCCGAAGAGCACCGCGAACAGGTCGAGCGAGATCGCGCCGAGCACGATCGGCTCGGAGCGGACGAACCGGAAGCCCTCCAGTGCACCCTGGAGACCCTCCCGAGGGGGCGCGGCCGGGCCGTAGCCGGCCGCCGGCTCCTCCGCCGCCTCCTGCGCGACCTCCGCCCGGGCCCGAGCCCGGTCCGCCTCGGACGGGACGTCGGCCGCACCGGAGACGGTGGCGGCCTCGCGGGTCCGCGGCTCGATCCGCACGACGAGGATGGCGCCGGCCATCACCAGCAGCAGCCCGGCGGTGGCCACGAACGGCAGGCGCACGTCGGCGGCGTAGAGGAAGCCGCCGAGCACCGGGCCGGCGATGATGCCGATCTCGAAGGCGATCACGCTGCGGGCGATGAGCCACGGGAGCCGATCGGCGTCGACCAGATCGGCCGGCAGCGAACGGCTGGCGGGCGAGCTGAACGCCAGGGCGATGCCGAAGCCGAGGACGAGCGCGTAGATCGGCACGATCGAGGTGGGCTGCGTGCCCGCGTACCACGCCGAGACCGAGCGCCATCACGGCCTGCGTGACCCCCGCCACGGCGACGATCCGACGCCGGTCGACGCGGTCGGCCACTGCTCCGCTGACGAGCACGAGCAGCGAGCGCGGGCGCGAACTCGGCCAGGCCGAGGAGGCCGAGGTCGAGCTTGCTGCCGGTCAGGTCGTACACGAGCTTGCCCAGGACGGTCGCCTGACCGATGGCGGCCGCGGCCGAGCAGAAATCGGCCAGCAGCAATGCCCGCACCGACCACCGCGCCCGGCTCGACAGGGGCGCGATCGGATCGGGCATGCTGCGAAGCTACGGCACGGCCACCCTCCGCCCCGAAGGAGTACGCGCCGTGGCGGCGGCGGTTCAGGACTCCTTGGCGTCCTTCTCGATCTCCTTGGTGTCGGCCTTGAGCTGCTTCTTCTCGATCTTCTCGGCCTTCTTCATCGCCCGCTCGATCTTGGCCTGCATGTCGGAGACGCCGACGACGATCAGCCCGGCGGTGCCCGCGTCGAGGCTGCTCGCCGAGATCCTTGAGGTCGGACCGGCTCATGCCGCCAGCTGCGTGGCCGGCGGCGGCACCGAGCGCCGCGCCGCCCGCCGTCGTGGCGGCCAGCGAGACCCGTGCCGATGCGCGGCCGCGGGGAAGAGCGCGATCACGAGGCCGGTGGCCAGACCGACCCCGCCGCCGGCCACGCCGCCGACGCGGGTCGGCGTCTCGTGCTTCTTGACGATCTTGACCTTGCCGTTGTCCTTGCGTTCGATGACGGCCGCGTCGTACGCGTCGATCAGGTCGGCCTCGGTGTGCAGCTCCTTCACGGCGTCGTAGTCGGCCTCGGCGTCGTTGACGTCCGAGTAGACCCCGATGAAGGCGAAGAAGGTGTCGGCAGGCATGGTCGTGCTCCTGTGAGTTGGCGGTCGCGTACTCGGCCATTCAACCAAACGGGAGCCGGCCCGTCCTATGCCGTGGGCACCACCTTGAAGGCCTCGGCCAGGCGTCCGTCGGTCCAACCGGCGGCCTCGGCGCCGGCGGCCAGCCACGACCGCACCATCTCCTCCAGCCCGTCGCGGTGGCCGGTCTGGCTCTCGTGGGCCTCGCAGCGCGGCGATCTTGCGGTCGAAGGTCTCGGTGACGTCGATGCGGAGATCGGGCTCGGGATGGGCCATCAACCAGACCTCGGACACGGTGTGCGGTTCGAGCCCGGCCGCGATCTGCTCGGGGAAGGACCGCGGGTTCCTCGCGTCGGGATACACCGCGCACAGCGTCGCCTCTCCGGCGGCGAGGTGGTCCGGATGGGAGGCGAAGACCCGCTCGAGCATCCGGTCGGGCGACTGGCAGATCACGACGTCGGGTCGCACCCGCCGGATCACCTCGGAGAGGTCGCCCCGCAGCGCGATGGTGACTTCGAGCCGGCCGTCGGGGTGGCCGAGGAAGCGTGATGTCGTCCACCCCCACCTCGCGGCCGGCCGCCCGCTGCTCGCGCTGGCGCAGCGACGCCAGCTCGGCCGCGTCGAGCGGCAGGTGGTCGCTGCCCGGCCTCGCCCGAGGTCACCACGGCATAGGCGACCGTCGCCCCGGCCGCGGTGAGCGCGGCCACGGTGCCGGCCGCGCCGAAGTCGACGTCGTCGGGATGGGCGCACACCACCAGCACCCGTTCGGGCACGGGCCGGTCCCCTCGATCGGTCAGCAGCACGTCCGTACTGTCGCGATCCTGTCAAGCGGCGGGGCCGCCGGTGGCGGGACGCGCGGCGGTCGGCTTCAGGCGAGGGCAGCACGAACAGGCCGACCGACGCCGCCAGGCCGAGTCCCACGAACAGGGTGTGGCGCCGCTCCCAGCTCCTGCTGGTCACGCCGTGCAGCGCGACCACCCCGGCGCCGATCGTCGCGACGGCCTGCACCTTCTTCAGCGTCGCTTCGTCCACGCCGGGCACCTTACGCGACCCGTGCCCGCCGCTGCCGGGCCGCCGCCTCCGCCGCTTGTGGCCGCAACCGGCCCCGAACAGGACATCGGGCGTGCAGCCGGGTAGGGTTTGCGGTCCCTCCGACCGGCCCTGGAGCCTCTGTGACCGACACATCCGGCGAACAACCCGGCGAGCAGCCCGACCTCCTGGCGCAGGCCACCACCACGCGGCCGATGACCCATGCGCCGCGCTCGAGCCGGCACCGCCGGCGCCGAAGCGGCCCCAGCACCCCGCTGATCGTCGGCATCGTGGTCGTCGTGATCGTGGTGGCGGCGGCCGCCGTCATCATCCTCACCCACAAGTCCTCGACGCCCACCGCGGCCAGCCCGGGCGAGCTGGCCACCGACACGTGGACGTACCACGACCTCAACGGCCACAGCGTCACCGTGGTGGCTAGCGCCGATGTCAAGTTCGTCAACGTCGATGGCACGCGCGTGCCGGAGTTCGTGAACCAGGTCGACAAGGCCGCGGCCAAGCACGACTGCACCAGCGTCGACTACGTCTACATCTCCGGCAAGGCAACGTCCACGTCGGCCGGCAAGAAGCGCCCAGACGAAGTCCGCGGCCAGTGCCATCGCCGCGTACGCGTTGAAGCAGGGGGCGACGCTCCGCTGCAGCTGGGTGGCCAAGGCCCGGAAGTAGTCCTGGCCGGCGAGCACGCCGGCGGTCAGCGGCTACTTGCTCGGCGGCACCGTCGTCGTGATCACGATCGTGGCCGGCGGCGGAGCCCAGCTCGGCGGCTCTGAGTTGGCCGGTGGCAGCGTGGAGGTCGTGGACTTGTCCGGGCTCGTCGTCTTGGCCGGCATGCTCGCGCAGCCGACGACACCACAGGTCAACGCGACGACGACCACGAACCTGCGCACCATCAGACCCACCTCCGGGGTGCCGGCCGACGGTCTCGCCCGGCGGTGCGGAAGATAGACGCCTCGCGGCGCGCACTTCCATTCGGTCGACCCGGATCGGACACCCCACCCGACCGGCTAGACAGGGGCATGGCCGTCACGATCTACGGCGTCTGCGCGGTCACCTTCATGATGGTGATGTACGCGCTCGAACGGCGGGGGAACGGCTACGTCCTCGCCTTCGCCGTCGGCTGCGTGGCGTCGAGCCTGTACGGCTGGTTGTCGGGAGCCTGGCCGTTCGGCGTGGTCGAGCTGATCTGGGCCGGCATCGCCTTCCGGCGCTACCTGCACGAGCGCTGAAGCCCCAGCGCCAGCCCGAACCCGAGCGCGGCCGGCCCGTCACTCCGGGAGAGGCGGGGGTGGAAGGGGCTTGGTCGCGTCGAGCTGGCCAGCTGGCTCTCGAGCTGATCGATCAGGGCAGGGACGTCACCGCGGAAGTGGGCCAGGGCGAGCGTGACCCGGAAGCCGATCCAGCCGTCGAGAGCGGGCCCGTAATAGAGGGTGGTCGGCTTCTGGCGGTTCGACACCGACAGGCTCATCGAGCCGGGACCGGGGTCGCAGGACAGGAGCTTGTCGAAGCGGCACTCGCGCGTGTGGGCACGCCCGACGAACACCACTCGCTGGTCCGTGACATAGACCGTCCCGACGTCGACCGCGGTCGGCGCCGGCGTCCCCTGCACGTAGTGACCTCGGCTGGCGCCGACGTGGTACCGGATCGCGTGGCCTCCGAGCGATCCGATCGGGATCGAGACGCCCTGCGATCCGCTCTGCCAGTGGCCCCCGGTGCTGCGGTCCTCGATCAGGCTCACGGAGCTCACGGTCGCGAAGAGCGACTCTCCGCGCTTGAGCACGAGGCCTTCGCCGGACGGGTCTCCGGGGAAGTCGCGGGCCGTCGAGACCTGCTCGGCCAGGTCGTCCCGCTCGGCCTGCCACCGGGCCAGCTCGGTCGTGTGCTCCTCGGCCGCCCGCTTGGCGCGGTGCTTGTCGAACATCGCCCGTCCCCGCGCTCCTGTCTCGGCGGTCGAGCGGACCCTATCCCTGCCGCCGTAATCCTCGCAGGCTCAGGGAGAGACGAGCTCGCGTGCGCCGTCGGCCCGCCGGCGACGGTAGGCGAGCTGACGACACGACGGGCTGCAGTAGACCGCGTCGGCCCGACGACCGATGAACGGGGTGTCGCAGACCGCACACCGGACCTCGGTCGGCGGAGTCAGTCGCCCGGACCGGATGGCGGCGGCCCGACGGCGGCACCGCTCCGTGCAGTAGCGGCGGCGGCCCTGACCGGAGTAGCGGAACTGGCGGTCGCACCACCCGCACCGCTCGGAGAACTCGAACTCCGGGCCGCAGCACGTCTCACAGACGACGTGCTCGCGCCGGTGGCTCCCCCATCGCAGGATCGGCCCGGAGGTGAACGCACCGCAGGAGGTGCACATGAGCGTCGGGGGTACGGCGGGCCTCACGAGGCGGATCGTCGCACGGCCCTGTGCCGATGCCCGCTAAACCGCCGTCAATGTTGCGGCCGTCGCGCAAAGATCGCGTTAAGGACCCTGTACCGGGCCCAGGGGGACGGGCGAATGGGTCGGGCGGATCGTTCGTATGGGTCGGAAGACTCATCGCGCTCAACACCGCGTCGCGGGGCGCCGTAGCTCTGGTCACGGGTGTTGGAGGGAAGGCACGACTGGCGTCCAGACCAACCCAACCCGCCGCGGTGGCCCCGAACAACCGGTGTGTACGGTCCCCTCCTCGCTCCGTACGCCCTGGTCGGGGCCTCCGCGGCGCACCCCGTTTTGGGCCGGTTCGCGTCAGCCCGTCAGCCCGTCGAGGTGCGCCACCTCGTTGAACGAGGTCAGCACGGGGCCTGCGTCCGAGACAGCGATGCGCGTGATCGACGCGGGGCTCACGAAGAGCCGCCAGACGACCTCGTCGCCGACACCGAGTGCCCAGGTCACCGCGGCCTTGATCGGCGACACGTGCGAGACCACGACGACCATCTCCGCCTTGGCCAGCTCGGCCAGCTCCCCGAGCGCCTGTTCGACCCGCGAGCGGAGCGCGGCCAGCGACTCGCCGCCGGGCGGGGCGAAGCCGGGATCTTCGCGCCACCGCTTCCACATCGACGAGGGCACGTCGGAGAGCGCCCATCCGTCGTACTCGCCGTAGTCGAGCTCGATCAGCCGCTCGTCGACCGAGAGCGGCGCCTCGAACCCGGCGGCGGTCTGGCGGGTCCGCAGCAGGGGGCTGGTCACGACCCGGTCGACCGGACCGACGGCCTCGACGAGCGCCGCGGCCTGCGCCCGACCGAGCTCGTCGAGCGGCAGGTCGAGATGCCCGAGAAGGCGCCGGGCGGCGTTGGCCTCGGTGCGCCCGTGGCGCACCACGATCAGCGGCACGGCCGACTCACCGCAGCAGCTCGCGGTTGAGATGACCGGTGCGCAGGAACAACCGTCGGTTGTCCTCGTCGGACCAGCCGAACGCGATCCAGCACCAGGCCAGGGCGGCGATGCCGATCGCCTCCAACACGACGGTGGGCACGGGCCCACGGCCGAGCTCGGGCAAGCCGCCGCCGGGGAACGTCGCGCCGAACGCCGGCCACCAGAACACGGTCTTCGACATCCACGCGCCGTCGAGGACGAGCGCGGTCATCAATCCGATCGGGAGGCTGATGAGCCGCCGGCGCAACAGCCTCCTCCCCCGGGTCGCCAGCATCACCACCCCCAGCAGCGCGACGCTGCCCAGCAAGGTGTGCAGCAGGCGGGGGCCACCGAACACCACCTCGACGAGCGGCAGCACGGACCCGAGCATGACGAGGCGGTAGTCGAGCGCCGGGCTGCGGAACACGTTCCACACGAACGCGACGCTGACGCCGAGGTACCAGAAGACCATCTCAGTGCACGAGGAGGCGGCCGCACTCCTCGCACAGCACGATGGCGTCACCCGGCTCGTGGCGGATCCGGTCGAGCTCGACCGCGGAGAGGGTCAGATGGCACCCGCCGCAGTTGGTGCCCACGAGCCGGGCCACGGCGATGCCGCCGAGCTCGTGGCGGAGGGTCTCGTAGCGGGCCAGCAGGTCGGGATCGACCGTGGCGGCCACCGAGGCGCGTGCGGCGGTGACCGATTCGAGTTCGAGATCGACGGCCGCCTCGGCGTCGCCCATCGCCACGGCCACGCGGTCGACCTCGGCGTCGAGGTGGCGTCGCCGATCGACCAGCGCGGCCAGGCGCTCGTCCAACGGGACGGCCAGCTCCATCTGCTCGATGACCTTGTCCTCGACCGCCGACTGGTGGCGCTTCAACGAAGCCTCGTCCTCCTGGAGGGCCTGCAGCTCACGCGGCGAGGTCACCGAGCCGCCGTAGAGCGTCTGGTGGACCGACGCCACCTTCTCCTCCACCGTGGCGACCTCGTCCTCGAGCCGTTTCTGGCTGCGGGCGACCTCGTCACGATCGGCCTGCGTCGTCGCCAGCTCGGTCTCGATGGTGCCGAGCTCACGACGGAGCCCTTCGAGCTCGGTGCGCTCGGGCAACGTCGCCCGCCGATGGTGCAACTGGTCGACCGCGGTGTCGTGCTCCTGCAGGACGAGCAGTTGATCGAGCGAGGCCATAGGTTGTTTCTAGCCGCAGAAACGGCGGGCCGTGCAAGCCATGGGCGTCCCGCTCCCGTCCTGGTCCCGATTCGCGCACGGTGAGAGATCCTCGATGGCCCACCCCCGCACGTTCCGCTTCGGTCTGCAGGTGAGCACGGCAGACAGCCGCGACGCCTGGACGGGCCTCGCCCGCAAGGTCGAGGACCTCGGCTACTCGACCCTCTTCATGCCCGACCACTTCGGTGGCCAGCTGGCACCGGTGCCCGCGCTGATGGCGGCGGCCGACGCGACCACCGAGCTGCGCATCGGCGCCTTGGTGTTCGACAACGACTACAAGCACCCGGTGGTGCTGGCCAAGGAGGCGGCCACCCTCGACGTCCTCTCGGGCGGTCGACTCGAACTGGGGATCGGTTCGGGATGGATGGCCACCGACTACGAGCAGTCGGGCATCCCCTACGACGAGCCCAAGGTCCGCGTCGACCGCTTCGTCGAGGGTCTCGCGGTGATGAAAGGCCTGTTCGCCGAGGGCGAGCTCACCTTCGAGGGTCAGCACTACTCCATCCGGGGATTGGACGGCCTGCCGAAGCCGCTCACCCGACCCCATCCGCCGATCCTGATCGGCGGCGGCGCGAAGCGCATGTTGTCGGTCGCGGGGCGTGAAGCCGACATCGTCGGCATCAACCCGACCATCAAGAGCGGCGCGGTCGACGCGGCCGCGGCCGCCGACACGGTCGCGAGCGCCTGGGATCGCAAGGTCGGCTGGGTGAAGGACGCGGCCGGCGACCGCTTCGACGACCTCGAGATCAACTGCCTCACCTACACGACGATCATCACCGACGACCGCGACGGCATGGCCGAGCGGCTCGCCCCCGTCTTCGGCGTCGATCCGGCCGAGGTGGCCGAGATCCCACACGCGTTCGTCGGCACTGTCGACCAGATCTGCGACGACCTCGAACGCCGACGCGCGCGCTGGGGCGTCTCCTACTTCGTGATCCAGGCCGACGGCATCGACGCCTTCGCCCCGGTGGTCGCCCGCATGGCCGGCCGGTGAGGCCGGTGCGCGAGCGGACCCGTCCGACCCGCCGATCGTGACCCGGCTGGGCTTCGCCGGAGCCGGGCACATCTCTGTCGTGCACGGGCTCGCCGCCCAGGCGGTGCCCGGCGTGTCGGTGAGCCGCGTGGCGTCGCGGCGACCCGAGCAGGCGGCCGAGCGGGCGGGCCAGCTCGGCGCGGTCGCCTGCCGGTACGACGAGCTGCCCGGCGACGCCGACGTGGTGGTGGTGTCGACGCCGCCCGCCCGCCATGTGCCCGACGCGCTCGCCGCGCTCGCCGCCGGCGCGGCGGTGATCGTAGAGAAGCCGCTCGCCACCACGCTGCAGGCGGCCGACGAGCTGGTGGCCGCCGACGAGGCTGCCGGCCACCGCACCGGGTACGCCGAGAACCTGGCCTTCGCCCCGATCGTGCTCCGGGCCACCTCGCTCGTCCGCGGGCTCGGGCCGCTCCGCCACGTCGACGCCCGCATGCTCCAGAGCCGGCCGGGCTGGGGCGACTTCCTCACCGAGGAGTGGGGCGGCGGGGTCCTGTTCGACCTGGGCGCGCACCCTCTGGCCATCGTCGTGCTGCTGGCCGACGCCGGCCCCGACGGGACCGATCGCGTCGAGCACGTGCGGGCCCGCCTCCAGGGCGAATCCGACGTGCCGGTCGACACCCACGCGGAGGTGGACCTGACCTTCGCCAGCGGCCTGCACGCGCGTGTCGAGGTGAGCTGGCGTGACCCGGTGGCGGTCCTTGACTTCCAGGCGGCCAGCGACGACGGCGTCGTGCGGGCGGAGCTGCTGCCCGACGTCGCCATCGAGCACGACGGCAGGGGGCTGGCGCTACCGGTACCGCGGACCACCGGCGCCGACGCCCGGCTCGACCAGTTCGGCTACATCGGGCAGCTCGAGGACCTGCTCGCAGACTTCGCCGACGGTCGCGAGCCCGAGATCGGTGCCCGGTTCGGTCGTCTCATCCTCGACCTCACCTGCGCCGCGTACACGTCCGCCGGGAACGACTCGGCCGAGGTCGCCGTGCCCTTCTCCGGGCCCCGTGACGCGACCCCGCTGCAGCTGTGGCGGGGCGCCTGAGCTTCCTCGACCATCCGCGTCCGCGTCCCCCTCCCGCCGTACCCTCGCCGGTCGAGCGGTTCGGACCACCGAGGAGGATCCATGACCCAGCATGTGCTCGAGGCGCCGGTGGTCGTCGGCGACGTCACCCTGGCCCCCACCACCGAGCTGGCCGGCCTCGCCGACCTGGCCCGGGTCGAATCCCTCGACGAGCGCATCGCCGTGCTGGCCAGGGTGGCCGATGCACTGCGGGGCGAAGACGAGATCCGCGATCACATCGCCGAGCTGCGAGCCGCGAACACGCTCGCCCCGCTCCCGCGGCGGCGCTGACCGGCTCCTCCGACCATCCCACCGCCCACCCGGGGCCGCTCATACGATGACCTCGTTGCGAGCATCCTCCGGGCGGAGAGCAAGGTAGGCAACCGTGGCTGACCACCGTGCATCGATCGACCTGCGCACCCTCGAGGAGGTCCACCGCCTCCTGGCCGCCTCCGACTTCGCCACCGTCGACGACCTGACCCGGCGCGGCGGGACCGACCACCTGGCTGGCGCGCGGCACCGCCCCCGGTCCGTCGCACCCACGCCCGCGCCCACGCTGCACGCCGAGCCGACCGCGCTGGCGCCGCTCCCGCGGCGGCGGTAGTCGTGCCGTACGTGGCTCCACCGCCGGTAGTGGGAACGACCTGCGCCCCGCGTGACCCCGACGTCGTCGACCTCGCTCCCTCGGTGGCCGCCACCCGTATCGTGCTCGATCGCGACCTCAGCCTGCTCGACCGGCTCAACGAGGACGAGCGCCGGCGGTTGCTCGTCCGCGTGCTGTGCGGACTCGTCGCCTACCAGGACGAGCCCGCGCCCGCCCGCCTCGCCGGCTGACCACACCGGTCAGCGCGCGCTTGCCGGCTCAGCCGGACTTGGCCAGGCGACTCGGCAGCACACCCTCGGGCTCGTCGTCGGACACCACGCCTGGCCACACCGCGCGCGCCAGCGGCCACGAGGTGGCCCCGGTGTCGGCGGTGGCCCGCGGTGGGAGCTGCTGATCTTCGGAGCGGGCGACGAGCAGGCAGAGCACGCGGATGATGATGCGCTTCTTGTCGGCCGGGTTCAGCTTGGCGAAGTCGGTGAGCTGTCCGGGACGGCTCGGCACCTCGTCGTTGAACAGCACGAGCTCGCTCGAACGGGCCGGATCGAGGGCGGGGTCATCGGCTCGGCCGACCAGCTCGGCCAGCACGTCGGAGACCTCCTCGCCGCGGAGGTCGGCGCGCTCGACGAGCTCGGTGGCGACCTCTTCGACGCCCACCTGCTTGAAGCGGGCCCGGTTGATGAGGGCTTGCAGCACGTGGTCGACGGCATCGGGTTCGGGCTGGAGGACCATGTCGGGCCAGGCGGCGTCGAGTCCGGACGGCTCGAGGGCGTCGAGGTCGATCACCGGCTCGGTCGCGGGCGTCTCCGCAGTCTCGTCGTCGGTCGATGCGTTCGGCTCGGCGGGTTCGGCCACCACGGCGGCCGGCTCGAGCGGATAGCTGGGCTTCGACGGCACGGCGGCGGTGACCGGCGCCGCCAGGCCCGTGGCCCGGGCGCCGGGGACCCGGAAGCGGGCGGCCAGCACCTCGTCGTCGGTCTCGTCCTCGGACTCGGTCGATGCCTCCGGGGCGGCGGCGACCGGCGGTGGCGGGGCCGCCACCGGCTCGGCGTGCTCTGGCTGGTCGGCGGACGGAGCCGCGTCGCCCGCGGACGGAGCCGCGTCGCCCACGGACGGAGCCGCCTCGTTCGCGCCCTCGGTGTCTACCTCCGCACTGGCTGAGAGCGCCATGGGTAGGGCGGGTCGGTCCGCCGGGAAGGAGGTGGGCGGCGACTGGAGGATCTCGTTGGCCCCGAGGCCGGCCCGATCGGCGGCGGCGCCGGCCCGTGCCTTCATGAAGTAGACGACCCCACCGACGACGGCGAGGACCACCACCAGTAGCACGACTCCTACAGCCATTGGTCACCCGGATGACGCATGTGAAGCGCCCCAGGAGGCGCTTTCGCCCGATTTCCGTCGACAACCAGGCGGTCGTCGGCGTCCTACAAACCCTCGCCCCTGTTCTATCGGAGATCGGGCCCCGCTGCTAGACGACAGACGGCCTATATCCGTCTTCCCACACCACCGGAGCCGGCCGCGCTCACGAGCCGACGGTCGACCGCAGGCCTTCCTTCAGCTGCTCCAGGCGGGCCGCTCCCCCACCGCCCTCGAGGAGCTCAGCTGCTTTCCACTCGGGCGCCTCGTAGTCGTGGGCCACCTCGTCGGGCGGCACCTCCGTGCCGTCCAGCGCGACCTGGGCCGTCGGCCAGGCGGCGTCGTCGTCGCCGGTGCGCAGCCGCACCCGGATCTGGGCGGGCTCGCCATCGGGTGCGGCGATGACCAGGAAGGTCCAGCGTTCCATTCGGGGGGTCCTCTCAGTGGGTCGGTCGATCGGTGGATCAGGTCGCCCGGGGCGGGCGTTCGACGCCGACGGGGAACTCGATGGCGTCGGCGGTGAGGCGCAGCAGCTCGGCCAGTCCGTTGACCAGGAGCTGCGGCTCGCCGCCCGCCCCGGCCACCCGCCGCAGCACCGGCCGGACCTCGCGGTCCATGTAGCGGCCGAAGTCCTCCACGAAGGCGGCCGCGACCCGCTTCCCCTCGTCGGATTCGCCGAGGGCGACCCGCTCGATCACCACGACATCGGGTCCGAAGCCGTCGAAGGTGCCCTGCTCGTCCGCCGTCGCTGCCTGGTCGTCTTCCACCTCGTATTTGTCGGCCGCGATGGCCCCATGATGAAGGGCTCGATGAGCCTCGTGGGCGAAGAGCCCTGGAGAGGGACGATCCCCCTTCATCCAGCTGCTAGACCATGGCCAGGTAGACCCCCGCACCAGGAACGCGCCCATGCAGGTCGTCATCCTCCACGAGAGCCTCACCGGCCGCACCGAGCAGGCGGCCCGCCTGATCGCCAACGCCTTCTACGAGCGTCAGATCGCGGCCAGGGTGTTTCCCGTCGACGGCTACGACCCGGCCGCCCTGGCCGAGGCCGACCTGGTGGTGGCGGGATCGTGGACCGACGGGCTGTTCGTGATCGGCCAGAAGCCGGGCCGGCGCAAGAAGTTCACCCAACTTCCCGACCTCAGCGGCAAGCGCGCCGCCGTGTTCTGCACGTTCGCCCTCGATCCCGGCCACACCCTCGACAAGCTCACCAAGATCGTGGCCGACCGAGGCGCCGAGGTGATCGGCGGCCTCGCCATCCGGCGCGACCGCCTCGACGAGGGCGCGGCCGATTTCGTCGGCCGCCTCCTCGACGTCGTCTCCGCCTGACCTCCCGCGGGACAGCGGGTCAGCGCACTCGGGCGACGAGGAACACGACCGCGGGGGCCAGCGCGGTGCCGTCGTGGCGGCGCGTCACCTCGTCGACCGCCTCGGCCACGATCGCGTCGCGCTCGTCGGCCGGCAGTCCGGCCAGGAACGCGGCGACGTGCGGGAGGGCGAACCGGTAGGCCACGAGGTCTTCAGGAGCCGACACGCCGGTGTCGACGGCATCCACGACGACCTCCACGTCGACCAGCCCGGCCGCCGCGGCGACCTCGGCCATCGCGCCGGTGCGTCCGACCAGAGGTGACGCCGCATCGCGGACGAACCGGTATGCCTCCGGCATCTCGCAGCCGTGGCGGACTGCCACGGCGTCGATGACGTCCTTGACGGGTGGGCGGTCGTCCTCGGAGAAGGTGGACGCGAGCACGATGCCACCCGCCTCGACGCAGGCGGCCAGCGCGGCGAGCGCATCGGCGGGCGCGTCGACGTGGTTGAGCACGAACGGTGCCAGCACGCCCGAGACGGCGGCCGTCCGGATGGGTGGCTGGTAGACGTCGGCGACGACCGCCGGTGGGCGGCGGCCGCGATCGTGGGCGAGCATCGAGAAGGCGAGGTCGATGGCGATCGGTTCGGCTCCGACCGCCTGGAGTGCCCGGGAGCCCGCGCCCGTGCCTGCCCCCACGTCGAGCACTCTCCGCCCGGTGAGCTCGACGGGGCTGCGCGCCACCAGGGCCTCGGCCATCGGGCCGTAGACGAGCTCGGCACCCGAGACCCAGCCGAGGTGCACGTCCTCGTAGAGGGCGCCGACCGTCGTGTGCTTCCGGGACCCGGCCATCACCCGAGCCAGTGCCGGGCGTCCTCGACCCGTTCGGCCCACCACGACAGCTCGTCGTCGTCGCCCACGGCCTTCTCCCACCCGAAGCAGACCATGATCGCGATCATGGTCAGGCCGAGTTGGCGGTCCCACCAGGCCGAGGTGTCGACGCCGGCCGCCTCGAGGGCGCCCCGATAGGTCTCGATCGACGATTCCTTGGACTCGGGCAGGCGGGCGCGGTTCAGGGCGAGATACCAGAGCAGGTCCCACGTGGCCGGCCCCTCCCCCAGGTAGGCCCAGTCGAGCAGGATCGTGCGGCCCTCGGGATGCCACCCCAGGTTGCCCATCTTCCAGTCGCCGTGCAGGAAGGTGGCCGGCGTCGCGGCCAGCGCTGCGACGAGCGGTTCGGGGTCGGCCTGGAGACCGAAGACGAGCTCGGCCAGCGCCGGCGCCCGCTCGGGGAGGCGTGACCAGCCCACGTCGGCCACCGCCACCGGTCCCGGCACGTCGGGCCG
This sequence comes from uncultured Microthrixaceae bacterium, assembly GCA_963776435.1. GTDB lineage: Bacteria > Actinomycetota > Acidimicrobiia > Acidimicrobiales > Acidimicrobilacustridaceae > UBA4742. The sequence goes on along the minus strand of CAVZMK010000006.1, from coordinate 422,130 downwards.
GGCGAGCTCGGGCGCGATCGTGGCCGGCGCGAACGGCAGGAGCCGCAGGGCCATCGGTTGGAGGCCGAGCTCGTCGTGCCATCCCCAGTAGCTCGCGTGCATGTTGGCCATGTGGGTGAGGAAGCCGCGGTGCTGCTCGACGGTCACCGGATCGTCGCCCTCGGGGATCACGTGGTCGCCGACGTCGCGCATCACCACGTGCAGCGTGCCGGTGAGCGCATCGCCCTCCAGGGCGAGCGCGACCATGGCGTGGTCGATGCAGGGCGGTACCTGGTCGATGAGCCCGGCCTGCGCCGCCACGTAGGGCCAGAACACCCGGTCGCCCATGACGCGCATGATCCAGTCGCCGGCGAGGGTCATGTGCTTGACGACGAGTCGCTGCCCGTCGACGACCACGCGCTCCAGCTGGTTGCCCGACTTGCCGTCGTCGGCCACCAGCACCTCGCGCCTCGTGGCGCGGGCGAGCAGGTCGTCGACCGACTCGAGCAGGCGGACCGGTTCGACGGGCTCCATCGGCTCCTCCCTCCGAGCGGCGAGCATACGATGGAACGACCCGCGACACGCCCGGAGACCGCCCATGCCCGACACCTTCGTCGTGCGCCACGAGCATGAACGAGCACTTCGTTTGGCGGTCCCACGCGGGCCCGTTCGAGCTCGTCACCGAGGACCAGGCCCGGATGTACGACGACCTCGGCTACTTCGTGCTCGAGGATGCCTTCGACGCATCCGCCGTGGCCCAGATCGTCGCCGAGATCGACCCGCACGAGGCCCAGATCGAGGAGGCCCTCCGCGCGGTTCGAAGACGGCACCGCCTTCATCGCCCGGGCCGACGAGATCACGTTCACCACCCACCTCGTGACCAGATCGGCCGTGCTGCGCACCCTGGTCGCGACCGACCCGCTCCGGAGCCTGTGCCGCGACCTGATCGGCCCCGACGTGCGCCTCTACTGGGACCAGGCCGTCTACAAGAAGCCCGACACCGATGCCTCGTTCCCCTGGCACCAGGACAACGGCTACGCGTTCGTCGAGCCGCAGCAGTACCTCACCTGCTGGATCGCGCTCACCGACGCGACCGGCGACAACGGCTGCCCATGGGTCGTCCCCGGCCTCCACCGGCTCGGCACCCTGGCGCACCATCTCACCGACACCGGGTACGTCTGCCTCGACAACCCACCTGACGCCGTTCCCGTGCCGGTCCGCGCGGGCAGCATCGTCGTCTTCTCGTCGCTCACGCCGCACTGCACCGGTCCGAACCGCACCGGCGAGGTGCGCAAGGCCTACATCGTGCAGTACGCGCCCGACGGGGCGGTCGTGCAGATGCCCGACGCCGACGGCGAGATGCAGCACTACCCGGCCGACGACGCCCGCCGGCAGTTCCCGGTGCTGCGCGAGGGGCGGACGGTCACGCCCGATCCCGTCGGGGCGTACCGACCCCGCCACGCGTCACCGCACTAGACCGTCGCCGGTTCCCACGGCTGCATCCACGGCGTGGCCGGCCAGCCTTCGACCGCGGCCATGAGGGGAAAGGCAGTGGCCCCGTCGATCGCCTCGCGCACGAGGTCGGCGTGGCCGGCGTGGCGGGCGGTCTCCTCGATGAGGTGCAGCAGCACCCAGCGGACCGACCAGGCGTCGACATCGTCGGGGAACCAGGGCACGCCCGCGGGCACCTTCACGGCCTGGCCGAGGTCGGCGATGCCTTCCACGCAGCGGTGGGTCTCCGCCGTCGCCTCTGCATAGACGTCGAGCGCCTCCGCGAGGGTCTGGTCGGCCGGCAGCACGAAGTTGGCCTCGTAATCCTCCTGCGAGGCGTCGTAGCGATCGAGGATCATGGCGGTCCAGCCGCGCTCCATCGCCGTGAGGTGGCGGACGAGGCCACCGATGCTCAGGCGACCGACGGTCGGAGCCAGACGGGCCTGCTCGTCGGTGAGCCCGTAGGCGGAGACGCGCAGCGCGAGGCGTTGCTGAGCCAGGTAGCCGAGCAGGGCGTCGCGCTCGTCGGCGACCGGGGGGACCATTCCGGGCATGGTGGGAACCTCTCGTGGCTGGGCGTCACCAGTCGGTCGACGCATCGGGATGTCCGCATCATCGCCCTCTAATCCGGTCACCATATGGCCTGTTTGACCGCGAACCTGAGATCGGGTTCAGCGCCGGTGCATCGCCACCCGGCTGGGCCCCGTGCGCAGCGACACGCCCTCGGCCCGCAGCCGCCGGGCCTGCTCGGCCTCGTGGCCGGGTACGAGTCGGCCGGCGGCGGTGACCACCCGCCACCAGGGCAACGTCCCGTCCGAACCACCGAGGACGTTGCCGACCGCCCGGGCCGCGCCGGGAAATCCCGCCTCCGCGGCGACCTCTCCGTAGGTCATGACCTCGCCTTCGGCGATGCCGGCGATGACGGCCGTCACGGCGTCGTAGAAGTCGGGGCGCTCGGCTCGCGCCGGTTGGGAAGATCGGATGGTCGATCCTGACACGATCGGCCATGTGTGACGTTCGCCCCTGGGGCGGACACGACCCCCGTCATACGGTGAGCTCAGCACCGGATCCGGTCTGTTCCCATGGACCGTTCGCAGGAGGGCAGGGATCGTGGCTGAGCTCGAGAGCAACGGAGGACATGTCCGCCAGACCGATGCGTTCGCGTGGAACATGGAACGCGACCCGCTCCTGCGCTCCACGATCGTGGCCGTCGCCACCTTCGACCGGGCGCCCGACTGGGACGAGCTGCTCGATCGGCTGGAGCGCGCCACTCGGCTCTCCCCCGACTTCCGCAGGCGGCTCGTGCCGTCCCCGCTGAAGCTGGCTCCGCCGCGGTTCGTGGCGGCACCGGACTTCGAGCTCGAGTGGCACGTCCGGCGCATCAGTGCGCCCCCGCCGCACACGCTCGACACCGTCCTCGAGTTCGCCCGCACGGCCGGCATGGCCGCGTTCGACCCCGCTCGACCGCTCTGGGAGTGCACCCTCGTGGAGGAGCTGGCCGACGGCTCGGCCGCGCTCGTGTTGAAGGTGCACCACTCGCTGACCGACGGGATCGGGGGCATCCAGATCGCCGCGCCACATCGTCGACCTCGACCCCGCCGGGACCGACCTGGGTCCGATGCCGGAGCTACCCGACCGGGACGGCCACCGGGCCGCCTCGTCCGGTCCCCTGGGTGACCTCGTCGAAGCGCTCGGCTGGGACCTCACCTACGTCGCATCAGCCGGACTGCGCCGCATGGGTCGGCTTCCCCGCGACGCGGTGCGGGCCCTCCGGCACCCCCACGAGGCGGTCGCCGGCGTGCTCGACGACGTCAGGTCCGTCGCCGCGTTCGTTCGCCCGGTCACCCGCACCCTCTCCCCGGTGATGACCCGTCGGCGGCTGTCATGGCGCTACGGCATCATCGAGCTGGGCACGGAAGACTTGAAACGGGCGGCTCACGCGGCGGGCGGATCGTTGAACGACGCCTTCATCGGCGGCGTGACCGGCGGACTGCGCCGGTACCACCACCAGTTCCGGCGGCCGATCGACCGGCTCAAGCTCACGATGCCGATCAGCCTGCGCGCCGAGGGCGACCCCGAGGGCGGCAACCGGGTGACCATCGTCCGCTTCGATGTCCCGATCGCCACGCTCGACCCCATCGCGCGGATGCGCGGCATCCGCGTCGCCGCCGAGCACCAACGCCACGAGCCGGCCCTCTCCTACTCGGAGTGGATCGCCGGCGCGCTCAACCTGATGCCGTCGGCGGTGCTCGGCGGGATGCTGAAGCACGTGGACTTCCTGGCCAGCAACGTGCCCGGGCTGACCGACACGGTCTGGCTGGCCGGTGCACGGCTCGAGGGCTTCTACGCGTTCGGTCCGACGCTCGGCGCGTCGGCCAACATCACGCTGATGTCCTACGGCGACACGTGCTGCATCGGCGTGAACGTCGACACGGGTGCGGTCACCTCACCCGAGCTGTTCCTCGACTGCCTCGTCGCCGGCTTCGAGGAGGTGCTCGGCGCGGGTGGCGAACACGCGGAGGTGCGGGTGGCCAGCCACGGTGAACCGGCCGAGGCCGTCTGAGCAGGGCGGCGGTTCAGTCCTCGCCGGACTCGAGGACGGTGACATCCTCTTCGACGGCGTGGAGCTCGCCGTCGTCGCCGACGACCGAGATGGTTTCGTCCACCACGACGTCCCCGTCGGCCGTCGCGATCGCGATGGTCTCGTCGGTGGCGAGCAGCTTGCCGTCGGCGTCGACCACTGCCACCACGTCGTCGATCACGACGTTGCCGGCGTCGTCGCTGGCTTCGGTGACCACCTCGATCACCTCGACCTGGTCGTCGGCGCCGGTCGTGTCGCTGGTGTCACTCACGTGAGGTTGCCTCCTGGTGGTGGGTCGGTCGACCCGTCACGTGATGGTGGCACATCGCCGACCGCGGTGCGGCCGGTCAGGAGCGACGCCCCGACGTCGAAATCGCCCTGAACGTGCGGCATGACAGACTTGTGGGGTGTCCACGCGCGAGGCGCTCCTCGACGACGCACGAGCCGCATTCGACCAGAGCCAGTGGTCGGCGGCGCGGGCCGCGCTGCGGGACGCCGACGCCGATCAGCCGATCGAGGCCGACGATCTCGAGCGGCTCGCCTGGTCATGCCGCTGGGCCGGTGATCCTGCCGGGTTCTTGAACGCCCTCGAACGGGCGGAGGTGGCGTTCACCGACGCCGATCAGAATGCAGGTGCCGCCCGCATGGCCCTGGAGCAGGCCCGCCACCACGCGATGATGCTCGACGGCGCGGTCGCCCTCACCTGCTATCTCCGAGCCACCGAACACCTTGCCGGGGCGCCGGAGTGCGCCGAGCACGCGCAGGAGAGGTGGTCGCTGGCCTTCACGCTGATGGAGAGTGGAGACGCCGACGGGGCGCGGGCCGCGCTCCTCGACGCGCGCGCGATCGCCCGACGGGTGAGCAGCCCAGGCCTGGAGGCGATGGCGGTACAGGGGCTGGCCCATGTGGCCACCGCCACCGGCGAGGTCGCCGAGGTGCTCCCGCTGCTCGACGAGGCGGCGGCGCTGGCCATGCGACCCGGGGTCGCCCCTGTCCATGCCGGATACGTGTATTGCGCGGTGATCTCGATCTGCCGAGCGCTCTGCGACTGGGGGCGGGCCACCGAGTGGACCAAGGTGTCGACCCGCTACTGCGAGCGCGAGTCGATCGCGGGCTACACGGGGATATGCCGGTTCCACCAGGGTGAGATCGATCGGCTGCACGGTCAACTGGCCGAGGCGGAACAGCGGGTCCTGCAAGCGTGCGAGGAGCTACTCGGGATCAACCGGTACAGCGCGGGCTGGGGGTACAGCGAGCTGGTCGAGATCAGGGTGCGTCGCGGGGACCTGGACGGTGCCGAGGAGGCCCTCGCCGAGGCCATCGCTCTGGGCGACGACGGCCAGCCGGGACGGGGTCGCTTGCTGCTGGCGCAAGGGGATGCCCGGGCGGCGGTGCGGAGCCTCAGCCGCTCGCTCGCGGACCCCGGCTTCCTCGCTCGAGAGCGCCGGGTCTTCCTCCTACCGGTGTACGTCGCGGCGTGCGTGGCAGTGGGCGATGAGCAGACGGCGGCCGAGGGCGTCGCTGAGCTGGAGGAGCTGGCCCGAAGGCTCGGGACCTCAGGACCGGCGGCCGCGGCGGCCGTCGCGCGCGGGCATGTAGCGCTCCACCGCGGCGACACCGAGGAGGCGATCGCCGCGCTGCAGGAGGGGGTCCGCACCTGGAGCGAAGTCGAGGCCCCATACGAAGCCGCTCAGGCGCGCGTGCTGCTCGCGCGGGCCCTGACCGCCGACGGAGACGACGCCGGCGCGCGCCTCGAGCTCATGGCCGCGGCCCGCCTGGTCGACGAGTTCGGCGTCGCCGTCGACCTCGACATCGCTCCCGCCCGGTCCGACGGGGCCCGAACCATCCGCACGTTCCTGTTCTCCGACATCGTGGACTCGACGCGACTGTCCGAGGCCATGGGCGACGCCGCGTGGGAACCGCTGCTCCAGTGGCACGACCGCACGTTGCGGGCCGAGTTCGAGCGGTGGAACGGCGAGGAGATCAAGCACGGCGGGGACGGCTTCTTCGTCGCCTTCGGCGACGCCGACGACGGCATCGGGTGCGCCGCCGCCATCCAACGCGCCCTGGCGCGCCACCGGGCCGAGCACGGCTTCGCGCCGAGCATCCGCATCGGGCTCCACGCCGGCGAAGCGACCTCTCGCGATGGGGACTACTTCGGATCGGCGGTCACGCGGGCCGCGCGCATCTCGGCGGCTGCGGGTGCCGGCGAGGTGCTGGCGAGTGCCGACCTCGTCGCAGGCTGCCGGCGCGCGGTGCCGCAGTCGGGTGAGCGCACCCTCGAGCTGAAGGGCATCGCCGAGCCCGTCGTCGCCGTTCTCGTGACCTGGGACGCGAGAGCAGAGGACTAGGCGCGCTCGAGCCCGTCATCCGGGTTTGAGAGGACCACCGCTGCGGCGGCTCGCCTGGCACCGCCTGCCATGATCGTGTCGACCGGGAGGGACCGTGCAGCAGCATCATCGAGACGCCATCGAGCGATGGGCCGCGGCCGCCGCCGACGATGACGAGGTGCTCGCCGTGGTGGTGGCCGGATCGCTGACCAAGGGGTACGGCCTCGCCGACAGCGACGTCGACGGGTTCGTGATCGTCACCGACGAGGCGTTCGCCCGTCGCCGGGCCAGCGGGGAGCTCACCTTCTTCTCCACCGAGCTCTGCGACTACGAGGGTGGCTACGTCGATGCCAAGTACGTCGACCGGGCCTTCCTCGAAGCGGTCGTGGAGCGAGGCAGCGAACCGGCCCGATCGGCGTTCCTGGGGGCGATCGTGGCCTGGTCGACCGACCCGTCGATCGATGCACTCGTGCACGCGGCGGCCACCTATCCCGAGGCCGAGGTCGAATCGCGCATGGCCCGCTTCCTCGCGCAGGCCCAGGCCGCCCAGTGGTACGTGGGCGAGGCGGCCAAGCGCGACGACCCGTACCTCGCCGGGTGGGCGGCGAGTCGCCTGGCGCTGTTCGCCTGCCGCCTGGTGCTCGCCCACAACCGAGTGCTCTACCCGTACCACAAGTGGCTCCTGCGCACCGCCGGCGAGGTGCCCGACCGTCCCGACGACTTCGTCGACCTGGTGCGCGTCCTGGCGATCGAGCGGACCCCGGCCGCCGCCGAGGCGGTCGTGATGTCGCTGATCCTGTTCCGGGAGTGGCCCGAGGCCCCGGCCGGTTGGTCGACCCAGTTCATGCTGGACAGCGAGTGGAACTGGCTCGACGGTGAGCCGCCGATCGACGATCTGTAGGACTGGCGTGAGCAGCACAAGGTCCCGCGTCCGGGCCGCGATCACGCCGAGGATGAGCCGGCCAGGCGAACGGTGGCGCCCGAGACCGCCAGGTGCTCGTCGAGGCGGATGTCGACGAGCTCATAGCCCACCGATCCCCTGACCGAGAGGGGTCGCAGCACGGTCACGATGTAGCGGGCGTAGTCAGCCGCATGGTCGTGCCCGTTCCACACGTAGAGCCCGGCGTAGTCGGAGGTGGCGGGGTCCACCATCCACAACTTGATCCGGTAACCCTCGAAGCCCGCATAGAGGATCGTGTTCAGGATCGATTCACGCTCGAAGAGGAATCGCCGGAGCCGGGCGCCCGGCGGGATGCCCCTGAGGTGGAACCACACCGCAAGTGTGACCGTCCCATCGAGCGACCCGCGATCGCAAGTGGTCTCGCGGAAGACGACGTACTCACGCCCGTCGGGCAGCCGCGCTCCCCTGCCAACGTTCCCCGGGCGACGGTGCAGCCGGTGGGTGGTCAGCAGTCGAAGCACCCGACCTGCGCAGCGGGCGCCGGGGACGAGCACCTTCCGGTACGGCCCCAGATCGGGCAAGGGCGCCCGAGGTCCACTCCCCATGGTCTGCCTCCTCGCAACGGCGACGTGCTCGCTTGCTCATTGTCCCGGTGGACGATCGCCAACCGCATGACCTACACCCATCTCCGGTCAGGCTGGTGGCCCCTTTCCCCGGCGTTGCGCCACCCACGCAGCCGCGTCGTCGTAGGCAAGGCGAACCGCGGCTCCGATCCGCTCGTCGCCGGCGTACACGTTCGACGTGCCGATCACGTCGGTGATGCCGGTGACCGTGAGCTGTTCTTGGATGCGTTCGCTGGCCGAGACGATGACCAGCTTCGAACCGACACCGTCGAGGGCCACCGCGTAGCGGTGCAGCACATCCATGAACGTCGTGCCCAGATCAGACCGACCCCGCAGGCGCAGGATGACCACCGACCCTCCCGAGGTGTCGGTCACCGCAGGGAGGTTCGATTCGAACACCGCCGCGGCGGCGAAAAGAGACTGCCGTAGGGCTGCAGGACGACGACCTCGCCGGTTGGTAGCTCCACGGGCGGATCGGTCTCGATCAGATACCCCTCGGAATTGCGTTCCCAGCGCCGGATGGTCACCCGGTTCGACTGGCGGATGACGTGGAGGACGACGGAGAGTCCCACGCCCACCAGGACCGCGTACTGCAACGGGATGACCATGGTGAGCCCGAAGGTGACGACGAGGACGACTTTCTGTACAGCCCCCGTTCGCCAAACTGACTGCAGGTCAGCGGGCTTGATCGTGCGCGCGCCGATGAGGATCAGCAGGCCGGCGAGCGCCGGCATGGCCAGATGCCCGACCGCCGATCCGAACGCGACGATCACCACGGCCATCACGATCCCGGCGACGATGGCGGCCTGGCGCGAACGGGCCCCGGCCGCTTTGTTCAGTGCCGAGGCCGACACCGAGCCACCCACGGGCATGCCCTGGAACACACCTGATGCGACGTTGGCGACGCCCTGGCCGACGAAGTCGCGAGACGCGTCGGGATACGAGCCGTCGGGGTTGACGAAGTTCGCCGAGATCCCCGCCCCCTGAACGAGGCCGACGAACGCCAGCGACGCCGCCGGGACAAGCAACACGGGGACCTGGCCGACAAGCGGCCAGCTGGGTGTCGGAAGCCCACTGATCGCCACGCCGAGGTCGTTGAGGGTCGCCACGTGCGACCAGCCCAGGAGCGCCGCCATCGCGGACGTGGCGATTACCGCCACAACCAAGCCAAGAGAGCCGATCGGCGTGCGCTCGAGTAGCAGGATCAAACCGACTGTGGCCAGCCCGACCGCGACACTCTGCCAGTGCAAGTGCGCCGGCGACACCACGGTCTTGAGCGCCCGGATCACCCGATTTGCCCCTTCCGGTGCGTAGCCGGTCAGGTTGGCGAGCTGGCCAAGCACAATGTTGACGCCCACCGCGTTGATGAAGCCGACCATCACCGCGTTCGACACGAACCGCAGCACGGTGCCCAACTTCAACAGTCCCGCCGCGAGCATCACGAGGCCGGTGAGGATCGACAGCGTGAACAGCACGCGCCCGGGATCGGCCGCGTGGTGCACGGCCGGCACGTCGGCGATGATCATGGCCATCGCTCCGGTGCCCTGCACCACCATGAACACCGACGATGTGGTCAGCGCCCCGCCCACGGTGCCGATCAGGTAGCCGTACAGGCCAGCCAGCGGACTGACGCCAGCCAGGAGGCCGGTTGCCAACCCGTCGGGCACGCTCTGCACCCCGAGCACCAGGCCAGCCACGGCGTCGGCTCGCAAGGTGCTCCGGCGGATGCCGAACCGGCGCGCCCCGGTCACCCGTTCCGCGCCAAGATCCCTAGGCGCTCGCCCGCGGTCAGTTCGGCCATGAGCCGAAGATGCTACGTCAGCCCGTCGCTCCGGTCCGCGGACGACGACGCCCGGTGCCGATCGCCGTGGCTACCCACACGGCGGCGGTGGGTGGGCGCTGAGGGACTCGAACCCCCGACCCCCTCCTTGTAAGGGAGGTGCTCTAGCCAGCTGAGCTAAGCGCCCGGAAGGCGCGATCGTAGCGGCGACTCGACGCCGCCCGTCCCGCGCTGTCCGCACACACCTCGAGCGAAGTGGAACGTTCTGTGCCACGCTCGCCGAGGAGAGGAGGAGGACCGATGAGCAAGAAGGACAAGAAGTCGAAGAAGTCCAAGAAGGGCAGGAAGGCCGAGGCGGGCGACCGACCGGACCTCACGATGCCGCCGGCGGGCATCGAGGAGTTCGATGCCGCGAGCGCGGCGCGGCCGAAGATGAAGAAGAAGGAGTACGAGGCCGAGATGCGGCGCCTGCAGGGTGAGCTGGTGGCTCTGCAGCAGTGGGTGACGGGCACCGGCGCCAAGGTGATGGTGGTGTTCGAGGGGCGGGACACGGCCGGCAAGGGCGGCACGATCCGGCGGATCACGGAGCGGACGAACCCGCGGGTGTTCCGCCACGTCGCGCTCCCGGCGCCGACCGACCGCGAGAAGTCGCAGATGTATGTCCAGCGCTACATGGTCCATTTCCCGGCGGCCGGTGAGGTCGTGATCTTCGATCGCAGCTGGTACAACCGGGCCGGGGTCGAGCCGGTCATGGGCTTCTGCACCGCCGAGCAGTCGGCGCGGTTCCTCGCGCTGGTGCCCGAGACGGAGAAGGCGATCGTCGACTCCGGGATCATCTTGATCAAGTACTGGCTCGAGGTCAGTCCCGACGAGCAGACGCGTCGGCTGGAGAGCCGGATCGACGATCCGCGCAAGATCTGGAAGCTGTCGGGCATGGACCTGAAGTCCTACAGCAAGTGGTACGACTACTCGCGGGCACGCGACGCGATGCTCGCGGCCACCGACACGTCGTGGGCGCCGTGGTTCGTGGCAAACAACGAGGACAAGAAGCGCGGCCGGCTGAACATCATCTCCCACCTGCTCAGCCGCGTCCCCTACGAACCGCTCACCCTGCCGGAGGTGAAGCTGCCGAAGCGGCAGCCCGCGGGTGACTACGTCGAGCCGAGCCTGCCGCTGCACTACGTCCCTGCGACGTTCTGAGCAGTCGACCGAGAACATCGCCGCGAACGGGAGTGATCATGACAGACACAGCTCAGGCGCCGGCGGGAACCGAGGTCGGATCAGAGAGGTGGTACGCGCTCTCGCCTGACGAGGTCGCCGATCGGCTGGGGGTCGACCCGGCCGCGGGCTTGGTCGCGGCGACCGCCGCCGAGCGGCTGGAGAAGGACGGACCGAACGCGTTGCCGGCTGAGGCCACGGTGCCGGGCTGGCGTCGTTTCCTGGACCAGTACAAGGCCTACATGCAGATCATCCTGCTCATCGCCGGAGTGCTCTCGCTGGTCATCGGCGAGTGGAGCACGGGCGCAGTGCTGTTGCTGCTGACGGTGTTCAACGCGGTGGTCGGGCTCCGCCAGGAGGGCAAGGCCGAGAGCGCCATGAACGCCCTCAAGTCCCTCACCAAGCAGACCGCCCGGGTGCGCCGCGACGGAACCGAGTCGGCCATCCCGGTCGAGGAGGTCGTCTTGGGCGACGTCGTGTTGATCGCCGCCGGGGACAACGTCGCTGCCGATGGTCGGATCATCGCCGCCAGTGCGCTGAGCATCGACGAGTCCGCCCTCACCGGCGAGAGCACCCCCGCCTCGAAAGAGGCGACCACCCTCGCCGACGCTGACCTCGGTCCCGGGGACCAGAAGAACATTGCGTTCATGAACACGCCGGTCACCCACGGCAGCGGCACCATGGTCGTCACCGCCAGGGGGGCCGACGCGCAGGTGGGCAAGATCGCCGGCATGCTGGCCGGGACGGCCAAGGAGCAGACGCCGCTCACGAAGCAGCTGAACACGATGACCCTGTGGATCGGCGGCGCGGCGCTGGGGACGATGATCGTGATGTTCAGCCTCGGCCTGTCGAGAGGCGAGTCGGCCGACACCTTGTTCATCACCGCCATCGCGCTGGCCATCGCCGCGATCCCCACCGCGCTGCCGACCGTGCTGCAGGTGATCCTGTCGGCCGGCGCCAAGGAGTTGGCCGGCCAGAACGCCATCGTCAAGGACCTGGCGTCGGTGGAGACGCTCGGGTCGACCTCAGCGATCAACTCGGACAAGACCGGCACCTTGACGATGAACCAGATGACCGCCGTCGAGGTCGTCGACCCCGTCGACCGGTACACGATCTCCGGGATCGGCTACGAGCTCGAGGGCAAGGTCCAGCACGCCGCCGGGACCTCGGCCTCGATCGACGATGCCGTCCTCCCCTACCTCATGGCCAGCGACGCCAAGTTGGTGAACGGCAAGGTCGTCGGTGACCCGACCGAGGGTGCCCTGCTGGTGCTGGCCCACAAGGCCGGGCTGGACATCGAAGGCAGCCGGGAGCGGTTCCCGCGCCTGGCCACGCTGCCGTTCGACCCCACCTACAAGCTGATGGCGACGTTCAACTCGACCACCGACGCGGCCGGAAAGGACGTGGTGCGCTGCTTCGTGAAGGGAGCGGCCCCGGCTGTGATGGGCCGTGCCGCGACCGCGCTGTCCGCCGGCACAAGCGTGGCCTGGGACGAGGCCCTGAAGAAGCGGGCCGAGGACGCCGTCACCCGCATGGAAGGCCAGGGACAACGGGTCATGGCCGCCGCCTTCCGCGATCTCGACCCCGCCAGCTTCGATGCCGAGGGCGATCTGCTCAGCTACGTCACCGACCTCGAGATGGCATCGATAGTGGCCATGGTCGACCCGCCCCGCGAGGCGTCCAAGGCGGCGGTCCATGACGCCCAGGCGGCCGGCATCCGGGTGCGGATGGTCACCGGCGACGACGTCATCACCGGGGCGGCCATCGCCGAGCAGCTCGGCATCCCCGGCGAGGCCATGCTCGGGACCGAGTTCGCGGCGCTCAGCGACGAGGAGCGGCTCGCCCGCATCGACGACATCGGCGTGGTCGGACGGGTCGCACCCGAACACAAGGTGCTGCTCGTCCAGACCCTCCGCAACAAAGGCGACGTCGTGGCCATGGCCGGCGACGGCGTCAACGACGCCCCCGCGGTCAAAGCAGCCGACATCGGCATCGCCATGGGCTCCGGCACGCAGGTGGCCAAGAACGCCAGCCGCATGATCCTCTCCGACGACAACTACGCCACCATCGTGCGCGCCGTCAGGGGCGGCCGGAAGGTCTACGACAACCTCAACAAGTTCATCCGCTTCGTGATCGTCGAGCTGGTCGCCTACATCATCACCTTCCTCGGGGCCAGCATCCTCAACATCGCCGCCGGCCAGCCGTTCTCACCCGCCCAGATCCTCTACATCAACTTCCTGGTCAACGCCCCGCTCGGCGTCACGCTCGGCATGGACCAAGAAGCAGCCGGACTCATGAACCGCAAGCCACGCCCACACGACGCCTCGATCATGACCACTGGCCTCCTGACCACCGCTGGCCTCGTCGGCCTGTTCATGGCCGTGTGCACCCTCGCCCTCATCAGCTACGGCACCCACCACTACGACAGCGTCGCCGTCGGCACCTCCATGGGCGTCACCGCCTTCTCGCTGCTCCTCATCACCGCCGCCTTCCAGGCCCGCAGCGTCACCGCCACCACCTTCACCACCGACACCTTCGACAACCGCAACCTCAACTGGACCGCCCTCGCCGAGTTCGTCCTCGCCGTGCTCATCACCCAGATGGACGTCCTCCGACAGCATCTTCGGCACCGTCGAGCTCACCTTCCACCAATGGGCCCTCGCCCTCATCCCCGCCGTCGCCCTCCTCTTCCTCTGGGAGCTCGGCAAGCTCATCGCACGCCGCGAGACGGCGCGGGCCCCCGAGGCGACGGAGCCTCAGCGCACCTTGTAGTACTGCGGCACCCAGCGCTGGCTGTCCTTGGCCGGACGCTGGTACTCACGCTCCTGACGCGGCGGCACCTTCGGCGGGGGCCGGTCCACGATGTCGTACGCGGATGAGCGTGAGGAGGTGGGCGATGACGTTGAGGCGCGCCGTTCGCTTGTGGTCGGCGTCGACGACGTACCAGGGCGCTTCGGGGATGTCGGAGAAGGCGAACATCTGGTCCTTGGCCTCGGCGTAGTCGACCCAGCGGGCGCGCGCCTCGAGGTCCATCTGGCTCAGCTTCCACTGCTTGCCGGGGTTCGCGATGCGGTCCTGGAAGCGCTTCTCCTGCTCCTCGTCGCTCAACGACAACCAGAACTTGACGAGGATGATCCCCGACCGCACGAGCGCCCGCTCGATCTCGGGGCAGGTGCGCACGAAGTCGTCGTACTCCGACGCGGTGCAGAAACCCATCACCTTCTCGACGCCGGCCCGGTTGTACCAGCTCCGGTCGAACAGGACGATCTCCCCCGCGGCCGGAAGGTGTGGGATGTAGCGCTGGAAGTACCACTGCGTGGTCTCGCGCTCGGTCGGCTTGTCCAGGGCGACCACCCGGCAGTACCGGGCGTTGAGCCGCTCGATGATCCGCTTGATGGTCCCCCCTTTGCCGGCGGTGTCGCGTCCCTCGAAGATCACGACGACCCGCAGGCCCTGGTCCTGGACCCACTCCTGCAGGCGGACCAGCTCGATCTGCAGACGCTCGAGCTCCTGCTCGTAGTCCTCCTTCGTGAGCTGCTTCGGTTCGTCGGAGGAGGGCAGCCACGGTGGGCCGAGCCCGATCAGGCGGGAGCGGTCCTCCGCCTTGGGCAGCTTCCCGTTCGGCGCCTTCTTGTTGTTGGCCATCCCCGGCGACACTAGGTCCGAACGGCGAGCGGCCGGGAATATGCATAGGGTGAGCCGCGGCACGCATCGTGCGACCGAACCGGGGGGTGTCTCATGGAGATCACGACGACGGTCAACGGGGTGGATCACCGCAACGACGTGGAACCACGGATGTTGCTGGTCCACTACCTCCGCGACGAGCTCAGTCTCACGGGCACCAACATCGGCTGCGACACCTCGTCGTGCGGTGCCTGCACCGTGCACATCGACGGCGAGTCGGTGAAGTCGTGCACGGTGCTGGCGGTGCAGGCCGACGGCCGCTCCATCACCACGATCGAGGGACTGGCCGACGGCGACGAGCTGCACCCGATGCAGGAGGCCTTCCGCCAGTGCCACGGCCTGCAGTGCGGGTACTGCACGCCAGGGATGGTGATGGCCGCGGTCAGCCTGCTCGACGAGAACCCTCACCCGACCGAGCGGGAGGTACGACTCGGCCTCGAGGGCAACCTCTGCCGCTGCACCGGCTACCACAACATCGTGAAGTCCGTGCTCGCCTGTGCCAGCGGTGAGCTGGCCGCACCGGGAGAGGTGATGTCCGCATGACCGCCACCGAGGCTCCCCCGACCGGCTACATCGGCACCCGCATGTTGCGACGCGAGGACGCTCGCCTGCTGACCGGCGAGGCGAAGTACACCGCCGACCTCGACATCCCGGGCGCGCTGCACCTCGCGATCCTGCGCAGCCCGTATGCCCACGCCCGCATCAGCCGCGTCGACCTCTCCGGCGCACTGGCGTCGCCCGGCGTCGCGGCCGCGTACAGCGGTGCGGACCTCCAGGAGCAGTGGGCCACGCCCATGCCCTGCGCCTGGGCCGTCACCGAGGACATGCTCAACCCGCCCCACTACCCCGTCGCCGTCGGGACGGCCAACTACGTGGGCGACGCGGTCGCCGTGGTGCTGGCCCGTACCGAGGCCGAGGCCCACGACGCGCTCGAGCAGATCGTCGTCGACTACGAGCCGCTTCCCGCGGTGGTCGATCTCGAGGCTGCGCTCGCCGACACCGTGCTCGTGCACGACGACCTCGGGACGAACACCTCCTACACCTGGGAGCTGGTCATCGGAGCCGAAGCGGTCGACGCCGCCTTCGTCGACGCGGCCTTCACCGTCAAGGAGCGCTACCTGCAGCAGCGCCTCATCCCGATGGCCATGGAGCCGCGCGCCGTCGCCGCCGTTCCCCAGCCGTTCGGTGGCGACCTGACGCTCTACTCGGCCACGCAGATCCCCCACATCCTCAAGGTCATGGTGGCGCTCACGCTCGGGATCCCCGAACACCAGCTGCGGGTGGTGGCTCCGTCGGTCGGTGGCGGGTTCGGCTCGAAGCTCGACGTGTACGCGGAGGAGCTGCTCTGCGTGGCGCTCTCCCGCATGCACCGCGTCCCGGTGCGCTGGGTCGAGGAGCGCACCGAGAACGCGCAGGCGACCATCCAGGGTCGCGGCCAGATCCAGGACATCGAGCTCGCCGCCGACGCGGATGGGCGGCTCACCGCCGTGCGGGTCGAGCTGGTCAGCGACATGGGGGGCTACCTGCAGCTCGTCACGCCGGGCATCCCCCTGCTCGGCGCCTTCCTCTACGCCGGCGTCTACGACCTTCCCGAGGCCTACTCCTTCCGGTGCAAGGGCGTCTTCACGACCATGACGCCCACCGACGCGTATCGCGGTGCAGGTCGCCCCGAGGCGACCTACGCCATCGAGCGGGCGATGGACCGCCTCTCCCAGGTGTCGGGCATCGACCCGGTCGAGCTGCGCCGCCGCAACTTCATCAAGGCCGAGCAGTTCCCGTACACCGCGATGACCGGACTCATCTACGACTCCGGCGATCACGACGGCGCGCTCACCAAGGCACTCGAGATGGTCGGCTACGACGACCTCCGGGCCGACCAGCAGCGTCGCCGCGCCGCGGGTGACCCGCGCCAGCTCGGCATCGGCATCTCGTCCTACTTCGAGATGTGCGGGCTGGCCCCGTCGCGGGTGCTGGCCTCGCTCAACTACACGGCCGGAGGCTGGGAGTCGGCCACCGTGCGGATCACGCCGACGAACAAGGTCCAGGTCATCACCGGCGCGACCCCGCACGGCCAGGGTCACGAGACCAGCTGGTCGATGATCGTGGCCGACCGGCTCGGGGTGGCCCCCGAAGACGTCGAAGTGCTGCACAGCGACACGGCGATCAGCCCGCTGGGGCTCGACACCTACGGCTCGCGGTCGCTGGCCGTCGGCGGCATCGCCATCTACCAGGCCGTCGACAAGGTCATCGACAAGGCCCGCACGATCGCCGCGCACCTGATGGAGGCGGCGGAGGAGGACCTCGAGTTCAACGCCGGCACGTTCAGCGTCCGGGGCTCCCCCGACCACGCGCTGCCGCTCGCCGCCGTCGCGTTCGAGGCGTTCACCGCCCACAACCTGCCCGACGGCGTCGAGCCCAACCTCGAGGCGCACGTCACCTACGACCCACCCAACTTCTCCTGGCCCTTCGGCACCCACATCTGCGTGGTCGAGGTCGACGAGGAGACTGGCGCCGTCGAGGTGGTCAAGTACGTGGCCGTCGACGACTGCGGCAATCAGATCAACCCCTTGATCGTCGAGGGTCAGGTGCACGGCGGCGTCATCCAGGGCCTGGCCCAGGCGCTGTTCGAAGAGGCGGTCTACGACGACGACGGGAACCTCACCACGTCGACGCTGGCCGACTACCTCGTGCCCGCCGCCTCCGACGTGCCTTCGATCACCACCGGCTCGACGATCACCCCGAGCCCGACCAACCCACTCGGTGTCAAGGGCATCGGGGAGGCGGGCACGATCGGCGCCGCACCCGCGGTGATCAACGCGATCGTCGACGCGCTCTCGCCGCTCGGCGTGACCGACGTCCTCATGCCGGCGTCGCCTCAGAACGTGTGGTCCGCGATCCAGTCCGCCAAGTCGTCCGGTTCCGCTGGAGGTGCACGATGATCCCCGCTGCCTTCGACTACGTGCGGGCCGACTCGCCCGACCACGCCCTCTCCCTGCTCACCGAGCACGGCGACGAGGCCAAGCTGCTGGCCGGCGGCCACTCGCTGCTCCCGCTGATGAAGCTGCGACTGGCGTCGCCGTCGGTGCTCATCGACGTGGGCCGACTGAGCGACCTCTCCTATGTGCGTGACGGCGGCGACCACGTCGCCATCGGTGCGCTCACGCGCCACCGCGACCTCGAGACGTCCGACCTGCTGGCGACGGAGGTGCCGATCCTGGCTCACGCCGCAGGGCAGGTCGGCGACCCGCAGGTGCGCCACCGCGGCACGATCGGTGGCTCCCTGGCGCATGCCGATCCGGCCTCGGACCTGCCGGCCGTGGTGCTGGCGCTCGGCGGCACCATGGTGGCGCGTGGCCCGGGTGGTGAGCGCGAGATCGCGTCGGGCGACTTCTACCGGGGATTCCTCGAGTCCGCGCTGGCGCCCGACGAGCTGCTCACCGAGATCCGCGTGCCCAAGGTGGCCGGGGCCGGTTGGTCCTTCCAGAAGTTCAACCGGCGGGCCCAGGACTGGGCCATCGTCGGCGTCGCCGCCGTCCGCAACAACGGTTCGTCGGGCGTCGCCCTGGTGAACATGGGCTCGACGCCGATCTACGCCCAGGCGGTCGTCGACGCCATGGTTGCGGGAGCCTCTGCCGCCGACGCGGCCGAGCACGCGGCCGACGACGCGGAGCCGCAGTCGGACATCAACGCCTCGGTCGAGTACCGGACGCACCTGGCCAAGGTCCTCGTGCGCCGGGCCCTCGAGGAGGCCGGTAGCTGACGACCGCGTCCGGCGGTCATACGGTGGCGTGATCGACAACCCCGATCCGGAAGCGCGACCAATCCCTCCGCTGGGCGCGACCGCTGTGCACCGATCCGCGATGGGCCGATGTGGTCGACAGCACGGTGACCGACCTCGCCGACGTCACGTGCGGCAATCGCCTCTACGCGATCTCAGTGGCCGACGGACGGACTCGGTGGACGCTCGCGCTGCACGGCCCGCCCGACTACTTCCGCGAGGCCGGAGCGACCATCGCGATCGGCTATCCCGCCGAGCTGGACGTGCTCGACCGCGCCACCGGCCGGGTCCGTTGGACGCGCCCGCTCGGTCCGAAAGGCCATCCGATGGCTCTCGACGGCCAGCGACTCTACCTGGCCGAGACCAGCGACCTGATCGCGCTCGACGTGGGGACCGGTCGCACGCTGTGGACCGATCCCATCGACGTCGGATGGCTCACCGTGGACGGCAACACGCTCTTCATCCGGCTCGAGGGTCACTCGATGGCCGCCGTCACGACGGGGACGGGGGCCGACCTCTGGGCGCCGACGCCGGCCGATGAACGGCTCGTGCACTCCGTCATCCTCGGGGTGACCGACCACCGGGTGCTCGTGAGATCCGGAACCGGGCTGATCATCGCCTACGACGAGACGACCGGCGGCGAGGAGTGGTCCACCGCGGCGGGGACCGCCGGAGCCACGGCCCGGGTCGGTGACGGTCGACTCGTGCTCCAGACCCCGACCGCGCTCACCATCATCGACGCGGCGGGCGGCGATTCACTGAGCTCGACCCCGGTCGACGAGATGTTCGTGCCCGCCGTCGCCGATGCGAGGGTGGCGTACATCTCGCACGCGCGCCTCTACGTCAGCCCGCTCCCGGGCTGACGCGTGGCGCGGGCGGCCAGACGACCGGTTGGGTGGGCGGCGACGAACGGGCCAACGCCATCAGCGCCTGCACCGTCTCGAGCTGGAGCTCCGGAAGGGCGTCGGGCGAGAACCAGGCCACCTCTGAGATCTCCGGAGAGCTGGGACGGGCCTGGTCGGCCTCGTGGTCGTCGATGGGGCGGGCCCGGTAGACGAGGTCGAGGCGCTGGGTCTGCGGCTCGAGCACCGGCGCGGGTTCGCCGCGCAGCTCGATGCGCAGTCCCACCTCCTCGAGGATCTCGCGCCGGGCCGCGGTCGCCGCGTCCTCACGGCGGGCGAGCAGCCCGCCGGGGATCCCCCAACGGGCCCGGTAGACCTGGCGCACGAGCAGGATGCGGCCGTCGGCCCGCTCGACGAGACAGATCGCGCCGACGGTGAACGACGGGCTCCAGAAGCGGACGATGAGCCGCCGCACCGGGATCGGCAGCCGCGCGAAGACCTCGAGCAGCGCGCGGTGGAGGCGGACCGGCATCTCGTCAGCCTAAGGAGGCGCGGCGACCGGCGCACCCACCCCCCGAGGTCAGCTCGCCGGGCTCACCAGTCGCGGGCGGCCAGGAGCTCGTCGAGCAGCTCCGGGGTGGCGGCGGCGATGGGCGTGCGCCGGTCGTCGTGGTCGAGCACCGTGAGCTCGCGGCCGTGGGCGTCGACCA
Organism: uncultured Microthrixaceae bacterium; assembly: GCA_963776435.1. GTDB lineage: Bacteria > Actinomycetota > Acidimicrobiia > Acidimicrobiales > Acidimicrobilacustridaceae > UBA4742. Next base: position 402,213 of record CAVZMK010000006.1, on the reverse strand, counting down.
CCGGCGCGCCGGCCTCGCGACACACGAGCATGCCGCCCAGGTAGTCCCACGGGCCATGGGCGTCGGCCAGGCAGTCGACATAGCCGTCGAGCACGCCGCAGGCCACCGCGCAGAGGTCGAGCGCGGCCGCTCCCAACGCACGGAACTGGCGCCAGCCGAGATGGTGGGGCGGATAGCCCGACAGCGCCACGAGCGAGTCGTCCAGCGAGCGCGCACTGCTCGGACCGATTGGTTCGCCGTTGCGCGTCGCGCCCCCACCGCGGACGGCCTGGTACCGGATCCCGGACGCGAGATCGACCACGAGCGCGGCCCGTGCCCCATCCGCGTCGACCGCGCAGAGGCTGGTCGCGAACCAGGGCACCCGCCGCGACGCGTTGGTCGAGCCGTCGACCGGATCGATCACCACGGTGAGGGGGGCCTCGGGCCAGTGGCGTCCTGACTCCTCCGACAGCACGCCGACCCCCGCCCGACTGAGGACGGCCAGCGCCGCCTCGTCGGCCGCGAGGTCGCTGCGGTACTGGCCGGGGCGCGTACCCGCCAGGCCCCAGTCGGGCAGCCCCTCAAGGGCGCCGGCGACCGCCGCCGCGGTCTCGTCGAGGAGCCCCATCACCGAGTCGTCGTCCACGGGGGGGCGACGGTAGCCGCGGCGACGGCACCGTGGCAGGCTAGGGCCGCGCCGGGAGAGGTCAGTCCCGTCTGCCCAGGTCCACCGGCAACCAGGAAGTCGACCCCTTGGCCATCATCGATGTCGCGGGCTTCGTCGCTGATCTCAAGGATCATGCCGTCGACCACCAGTTCCACGTGCACGACGAGCGGCACTTCGTCGAGACCTACTCCCTGCGCCAGGCCTGGGAAGTCGATCTGCACCCGGAGGACGCGTGCGGCGGTCCCCTCGATCTGCACCTCGCGCTCGAGGTCGAGCCCCGCACGCTGCTGACGTTCGAGGACCGCATGCTCGAGCTACCGGAGGGGGCCGACCCGCCCGACGGGTTCGCCTTCCCGCTGGTGTTCACCTGGGTGCTCCCGCCATTGCCGAAGGGTCCTGACCTGCTGGTGCTGGCCACCGAGCTGGCCGGGGTCGGCGGCACCGAGCTGCCGCTCGAGGTGTCCGCCATCGACTCGTTCGCGTCGGTCACCGACGCGGCCGAGCGGAGCCTGACCACGGTGTCGCGGGTCGAAGTCGGCCTCGATCGCATCTTCCTCGGCCAGGAGCAGCTCTGCGACGTGCTCGACCGCTGCCACGACGTGAGCAGCTACCTGCTCGATCGCGCCCCTGCCTGGCTCGACGAGCTGTAGCCGCCGCCCCGATGGCCCGTTCGGTCGACTACGTCGACTTCACCCTCGACGAATTCGGTCCCGTGCTGGCCGAAGCGCGGTCGATCGCACTCGCGCGTGACGGTTGGGTCAACCTGCGCCCGAGGCCGCTCGACGACGCCGACGAGGAGCAGATCGCCGAGTTCGCCCCCACCCCGCCGATCGCGCCCGTCGGTCTGTTCGCCCGGTGGCGCAACATCGTCGTCAAGGGCACCTGGGTGCCCGGCAAGCTCGGCCGCAACGGAGCCGAGGACGCGTCCGTCGGGCTCGAGCACCCGGCGGGGAGGTTCGCGGTGCGCCAGCTCCGCGACCTCGCCCACCCGGTGCCCGATGGATGGCGGGTCGTGGTCGACCACGCGTGGCGGGGACTGGTGCTGGCCGTCCCCGATGGTCCGGAGGGCGCGGCGACCCACGTCGAGGAGATCCTGCGTTGGCTCCCGGGGGCGGCGGCCGCGCTCGCGCCGGGGCAGGTCAGCGGACGCTGGCGAGCGGAGATCCATCGACGCTGACGACCGTCGCGCGGCCTCGGATCATCAGCGGTCGTGGAAGACCTCGATCACCCCGACGTAGCACGCGACCCACACGTCGCCGGTGCGTGCGTCGTAGGTGATGCCGATGGGGTGTTGCGCCGTGGCGATGGTCTGCAGGACGGACAGGTCCGAGGCCCGCAACTTGCTCACCGTGCTCGACTCGTAGTTCACGACGTAGAGCGACTGTCCGTCGGTCGAGATGGCCATGCTGCGCGGTTCGGTGCCGGTGGCCACGCTGGCCGCGATCCCGCCGCTGCGAGTATCGATCTTGACGACACGGCCGGCCCCGTTGAGCGTGGCGTAGAGCCAGCGCCCGTCCGGGCTGAGCACCAGCTGGCGGGGGCCGGAGCCGACGCCGTGGAACCACGTCGTGGTCATGTCGGCGAGGTGGATGACCGCGATGTCGCTCCCACCCATCTCGGCCACGTAGGCGACCGACGAGTCCGGCGCCACTGCGATGCCGCGCGGGTTGGGGCCGATCGGGATGCGACGGACCTCACGGCCGGTGCGGGTGTCGATGACGCTCTCGTCGTATGCGCACCAGTTGCTCACGAGCACGTACCGCCCGTCAGGAGTGGTCGCCACGAACTTGGGGACCTTGCCGACGGCGATGACCTGGTCGATCGCCAGCGTCCGCAGGTCGACGCGGTAGACGAAGCTCGGGTCGATCTCGTCGCGGTCGATGCAGGCGTCGGTGCCCTCAGGACCGAAGCCCTCGCCGTACATCGAGTAGTTCGACACGTAGGCGTGGCGGCCGTCGGGCGCGTAGGCCAGCTCGACGGGGGCCCCTCGGTAGACCGCGCCGCGGTACCGCGCGTACCCGAAGGCGGCGAGGTTCACCGAGTCGGGGATGGTCTTCACCAGGTGCCCCCGACTGTCGTACACGCTCATCGTGTGGCGGTACATCATGTTCTGGGCGAACACGAGGCCGCGTCCCGAGGCGTCGACCGACTTCGGCGAGATGTCGCCGCCGATCTGGTAGGCCAGGGTCATCCGCCGCTGAGCCGACGGCGGGCCGGCCGGTGGGTGCAGCGGCGGAAGCGTCGGCGGCGCGGTCGGGCCGGTCGTCGCGGGCCGGTGTGGTGCGGTGGTCGTGGACGTAGCTGCGGCCGTGTGCGTGACCGAGCTGTCGTCATCGGATCGATGCACGAGCACGACCGCCACCACGGCGACGGACGCGATCGTCACCGCGGCGGCCACCGCTCGGATCACCCAGGGGTTCTCTCGATGCAAGGACGTCATGGTCGCGCGCCCTTTCCGGATCGTCGTGCCATGCTCTGCGCCGGCGGCGGACCGCCAACCCTGGAGCGCCACACCATGGCCCACGACCCCATCGTCGCCACCACCATCCGCCAGGCCCCCCACCTCGAGCCCCGGTTCGTGCACGAGGGTCAGGAGTCGGCGGCCGCGGAGCGGTTGGCGGCCTACTCCCGTGAGGGCCGGCGGCCGAACATCCTCGTCGTCATGTTCGACGACGTGGGCTGGGGGGACTTCGGCTGCTACGGCGGCGGGGTCGCGGTGGGCGCGCCCACCCCCAACATCGACCGCCTGGCGCGCCAGGGCCTGTTGCTCACCTCCAACTACTCCGAGCCGTCGTGCACCCCGTCACGGGCATCCTTCATGACCGGGCGGCTCCCGATGCGCCACGGCCTGCTGCGGCCGCCGATGTACGGCGAGGCCGGCGGGCTGCAGGGCGAGACCACCATCGCCGAGCTGCTGAGCCGGGCGGGCTACCGCACACAGGCCGTGGGCAAGTGGCACATGGGTGAGAACGCGGAGTCGCAGCCGCAGAACGTCGGCTTCGACGACTTCTACGGCTTCCTCAGCGTGTCGGACATGTACACCGAGTGGCGCGACCCGTACTTCTTCCCCGAGATCGTCTACAGCGAGGAGCGCACCCGCTGGATCGAGAACGCGCCCTTCAACAAGTGCTTCGTGCACACCACGAAGGGCGAAGAGCCCACCAACGTCGAGGAGGTCACCATCCCGGTGCTGTCACGCCTCGACGGCATGTGGGCGGACTACTCGATCGAGTTCCTGCGCGATGCCGCCCAGGGTGACCAGCCGTGGTTCCTGTGGCACTGCACCCGTGGGGCGCACTTCGACAACTACCCGGCCGAGGAGTTCCTCGGGTCGTCGCCGGCCAAACACCCCTACAAGGACACGATCGTCGAGCTGGACGACATCATCGGACGCCTGGTGCGGACGTTGGAGGAGACCGGCCAGCTCGAGGACACGCTCATCTACGTCAGCTCCGACAACGGACCGGAGATGGAGACATGGCCCGATGCCGCCTACTCGCCGTTCCGGAGTGCGAAGGGCTCGACCTGGGAGGGTGGCCAACGCGTACCGGGGATCATCTCGTGGCCCGGGATGATCGACGCCGATCGCAGCTCGGACGGCCTGTTCTCGCAGATGGACTTCTTCCCGACCCTCCTGCACCTGGCCGGCGCCGACGACCTCGTCCCCGACGACCGCTACATCGACGGCGTCGATCAGACCTCGTTCCTGCTCGATCCCGAAGGGCTGTCGAACCGCAAGTACCTCTTCTACTGGCTCGGCCAGACGTTCTCGGCCCTGCGGGTCGGCGAGTGGAAGTTCATGCTGGCGTCGACGTCGGACGACGACCGCGACGTGCTCAACCTGGGTGGCTTCAGCGGGGTCACGCAGAAGTACACCTACGGCAAGCTGTTCAACCTCTACCTCGACCCGAAGGAGACGCGCAGCTACCTGATCCGCAAGCTGGCCTACCTCGACGCCTTCCAGCGCGGGATCATGGAGCATCTCATGAGCTTCCGCGACTACCCCGCCAAGCAGGTGGTCGGCGGAGTGGGCTGACGGCCGAGGCCTCGCCTGAGCCGGTTGCGCATCGATGCCCTGTGAAGTCCAATGAGGACGACTACAGAAACGAGGGGGCGTCATGTTCGTCCAGGTGTTTCAGGCAAAGGTCCGGGATGCAGACCTGTGGGCCCGTCGAGTCGAAGCATGGAGGCGCGAGATCCGCCCCCGGACAACCGGCTTCCTGGGGTTCACCTCGGGCGTGACGGCCGCCGGCGAGATGATCACCGTGGTCCGCTTCGACTCGTTCGAGAAGGCGCAGGTCGACAACGACCTGCCGGAGCAGGGGGCGTGGTTCGAGGAGACCTCGAAGGCGTTCGACGGCGAGGTGACCTTCCACGATTGCCGCGAGGTCGACACCTTCGGCGAAGGGGGTTCCGACGACGCCGGGTTCGTGCAGATCATGCAGGGGCGGGCCAAGGACCAGGCCGCCATGCGGGCGATGGCCAACGACATGGAAGGTGAGTTGCGCCGCATCCGCCCCGAGGTGATCGGGGGCACGGTCGCCTGGCACGGCGACGGCGGCTTCACCCAGGTCGTGTACTTCCCGTCCGAAGCCGAGGCCCGCAAGGGTGAGGCCGGCATGGCCGACAGCTCGGTCATGGAGGAATTCATGTCCCAGATCGACGGTGACCTGGTCTTCTACGACCTGACCTCACCGGACTTCGAGTAGGGCCAGCCGTCGCTCGTGGGCCCGGGTGGGATCGAACCACCGACCCAGCGATTATGAGTCGCACCAACACAAGCGCCATGCAGGTCTGAGGCCGTCGCAGGTAGGACCATCGCGGACCTGAGCGGCCGGACGTGAATCGCTCGCTCTCGCCGAGACAGCGGTCCTCGACGTTCTGCCCGCGGGGGGTCGTCCTCCGTGTGCGGAGCCTCGCTACGGTCGCTCCGTCCACGGCTCTCGCTGGCTCCCCCGGACCGCCTCCGGGGACGGCCTTCTCGGATCTCCGCCGGTCCCTGAAGGCTCGAGCACGGGGGCCGTGGCGCTGTTGGATAGCCCGCGATCCGGTTAAAAGAGCCGTCGGCTCATCGGCCCCCTCCCTGGAGCCCTTCGCCCACCTCCAGAGGCCGTTGAACGGCAGAACGGCCCCCGCCTCTTTCCCACTCACTTGGTGGAGGCGGGGGCTGTTCTCGCTCGCCTCGCATCAACTTCCCCGCGTCGTGCGCCCGGCGAACAATGGGCAAAGCGGTCGAGACGAGTGGTCCCCGTCGCCTCCACGCATTTGGAAGCGACGGGACCGATCTCGTCGCCCCTTCTACAGATCGACGCGCCGGGTCGCTTCGAGATACAGCGTCCCGCCACCGGTCGAGCGGAGGGCCGTGGGCGGCGATCCGGTCTGTGACCGACATCGTCGGGTAGGTAACTGCGATCCCCTTCCCTCAAGGGTGTTCACGGTCCTCGGTTCCTGTCCACCCGGTCGAACCCAGGACTCGCTACGCTGTCCAGCACCGACGCCCTAACGCCGGTTCGGAGCGGCCGCGGGGAGTGATCCGTAGGACTTCACGCTGGGCTCGTGACGGTCGATAGTGGTGGTGTGGCCGACGAAGAGGTGCTGGCGGATGCCTCCGGCGGAGTTGCGATCGGCCAGCGCAGATATCACCGAGTCGTAGTTGCGGTGCTGGCCGTCACCGTCCTGGTTGCGCTTGCACTCGTGCTCGCCGTCTGGCTTACGGGGTCAGGGCGATCCCAAGCCGGGCCCTTCGATATCGCTGCCGTACATGCCCGACTCGACATCCCATCCGGCGACACGCTGGAACCACCGCCATCAGGCGGGCCCCCCACGATTGACGCTCGACACGCCTATGGACAGCGCTCGTGGTGGCTTCGCACGCCCCGTGGAAGGCCCGGTACTCCTTGCCGGACACCGTCGGCCAGCGGCCAATATCGGGGACATGCAGGGCAGCTCGTCTGGGTCGTGTGGTACCACCTCGACCGCACGCAATGCCCAGCCCCGTCCGGGGGCGGTGGCGGCCCCAACCTCACGCTCCCCTCCCATTGCGACATGATCGAGTTCGTGAACGCGACCACGGGCCGGACCTACGGGTCGTCGGCAGCAGCAGCAACTGACCCACCCGGATGTCCCCTTCGGAGTGGCCGCACCGAACGGCACTTCGGCGTTCAAGCCAAGATCCCGGCGTTCCCATTCCCCAACGATTATCGGGCCTTGGCCCAGTCAATGGTCGGCGCTCCGAGTGGCGCTTGTTGGGCATGGCCTGGCGAGAGATTCGAGACGTTTGTCGGCACAGATGTGGCGTCTGGCGCATCGTTGGGGGTGTGAGCAGTCACGACACGGCGTCGGGTCGACCGGCGCCACGGTCGCGGTCCCGACTTCGCCGACTTCTTCGAGGCCGAGCGGCGGCCGATGCTTCGGTTGGCGGTATTGCTAGTGGACTCCCGGGATAGCCGAGGAGATCGTGCAGGACGCGTTCGTGGGCGTAGCCGCGTGTTGGAACGGAGCCCTCGACCGGCCCGGCGCATATCTTCGGACAAGCGTGGTGAATGGCTGCCGGATGACGGTGCGGCATCGAGAGACTCAACGCCGCCTTGACCCTCCGCAGCCGATGGTGCCCGTCGACGCTCCCACCGAACTGATCGAGCTGCACCGAGCCCTGATGAGTCTGCCGGCGCGGCAGCGTGTCGTGCTGGTACTGCGCTACTTCCACGATCTACCGGACCCGGAGATCGCCGAGCTGGTCGAATGCCGACCGGCCACCGTTCGCTCACTGGCCGCGGTGGTCTGCGCAGTCTGAGAAAGGAATTCGACATGACCCTCGACCTCGAAGACCGCCTGCGGCGTGACCTACCCCACCTCGCCGATCTTCTCGAAGCGAACCCCACTGTTGACCAGGACGACGACGCAGTTGACCGGGTCGACGTCGAGTCCGCACGCCATCGGTTCCGGCGCCCGGTCTGGTTCGCGGTTGCCGCCTGCCTCCTCGCGGTGACCGGATTGGCGGGCGTGGACGGCTTGGTGAGCCACCGTGCCAGGCACGGGTCGACCACGTCGGTGATCGCCAACCCGAACCCGCCGCTCGACACGTGGGCGGCACTGCCCTCAGGACCATTGTCACCCCGCGAGGACGCCACCTCGGTGTGGACTGGTACGGAGTGGCTGATCTTCGGCGGGCGACAGGGCCTCATGGTCGTGAACGACAGCGCCGCCTATGACCCCTCAACCAACACCTGGCGCTCACTGGCCGTGAATCCGACGATGCACCCTGGGCTCAGGCCGTGTGGACCGGCCACGTCGTGGCCGTGCTCGCCAAGGGAGGCGGTTGGATCTACGACCCGGCTGCAGACACCTGGACCGACCTACCCCGACAGCCCACCGCCTCGTGGGCGACCGTGGTCAGCAACGACGCGGTATGGACCGGACAACAAGTCGTGGCCATCGGCGTAACCGACAACAACGGCCACGGCGAAGCCGGCGCCCGTGGGATCGATCCGAACACCCGCACCTGGGGCCCACTGGTTCAAACAGGCGAACTGGCACCATCGTTCGACGCCGTGGGGGCCGTCGCCGGTGCACGGTGGGACGGCTCCCGAGTGGCAGGTCTGGCTGACTACCGGCGAGGGATGGGCCATGACCCCGGCACAGAGACCTGGGCGGCACTGCCGCAGCTCCACGTGCCCGACTCGAACCCGGAGACCACCCTGTCGATCACCGGCTCCGGGGCCCGGACCTACATCCTCGCCCGCACCTCCAACGACACCGGTTCGTCGGAACAGCTCGCCGTCTTCGAGAACGGTGCCTGGACGCTCGTGGGCGACCCCCAGCCCGGACCCCCAGGCGACGCCTTCCCACAACTGACCATGGCCGGCAGCGAGCTGATCCTCCTGTCCCGCCAACGCGAACCCGAAGCGATCGACCCGACAACCGGCGTCATCCGGGCACTCGACTCGGCGCTGATCGGACCGGGCAGCGGCAGAACAGTGACCTGGACCGGTCAAGAGTTGCTGGTGTGGGGCGGGCGCGACACCACACCCGGCACCAACGGCAACCCAGGCGCCGACGGCGCGTCAACCGCCTCGGCCGCCCGCCTCTACTCCTCCCAACACTGACAGCCCCGCGCCCGAAGGACAGCCCAGGAGCCACTCAACGAAAACGCCGAGCGGCCCGCATGCCAACTGCCTAACGGCACATAGGGCGCACGCCCGAGCGCCGGTTCGGCGTTTGCCGACGGCCTCGTTCGCAGCCGTCGTTCATGGGATCAACGGACTGTGATCTTGGCTGCCGCGTATCCCTGCACCGAGCTGTCGTAGGGCCACACGGCGAGTTCGCATGCGCCGGGCTTCGTGCAGGCGACTGGGGCGCGCGCGGGGAGGGTGAGTTCGGCGAGCGTGCGGAAGCTCGTCTTTAGGTGTCCGTTCTCGTCGGTGGTGAGGTTGATCGTGCTGGGTTGGTAGATGCAGTGTCGGCCTCCGGGTTCGGGCCGAGTTGGGCGCTGCCCGATCGTGAGCGCCATGCCGGACGGGAAGCCCCTGCCCGGTGATCGTCACGATCGTGCCGGCGGGAACGACACCTACGGGGACGGTTGTCAGCGTTGGGCGCTCTGGTGATCCCTGCCGGCTGAACGTGATCGGCGCTGAGGCTTCGATTGGCCAAGCGAGTCCCTGCCCGAGCTGTCGGGCCAGAAGCACCAGGCTGCAGTGTTGGATCGCGCAGTCGCCAAGGGCGCATGTGTCGTAGATGTCCCTAGTCGCGACGATTTTGGTGCAACACACCGTCGGCGGGGATCGTGACTTGCCTGTGACCTGGCGAAGCCGTGCAGAGCGCAGACGTCCGGCAGGTCTTCAGTAGACTGCTAGCGTCGCGTGCCCCCGGGGTCAGGCCGTGTGCCGTTACGGAGATGCCTTGTTGGTCTTGTAGGTCTCCGCCTGGGCTGATCACCAGCTTCCTCGGCATCAGAAGGGAAGCGGTGGCGGTGGTGGTCAGGACCGCGCTGGCCGTGGGATGGGTTCGAACCCGTTTGGTGGCCAGCGATCAGCGCAGCCGCGGTTAGCAGGGCGACGAACGCCAAGCTGGCCACCAGGATCGGCCGAGCGACGAATGGCCGCCTCCGACTGACGGGCGTCGCCGGTGGCGAGCTGGGCTTGTGCAACGGCGCGGCCGGGAACTGGAACGCGGTGTGATGGAATCGGCGCTCCGGCTGAACTCTCGGCGCAGCCGTTCGTCGAGATCGGTCATGACTTCGCCTCCTCCTGGATCGCAAGTGATTTGGCCAGGGCGCTGTAGCGACCGGGAAAGCGCGATCTTACTGTCCCCTGCCCGACCCCCAGTTCGGCGGCGATGTCTTTGACCGCCGAAGCCGAGGTAGTGATGCAGGATCACCACTTGGCGTTGCCGCTCCGGCAGCGCACGAATGGCCTGTCGAAGAATCGGCCCAGCGCAGCCATATCTGGCTCCGACCCTCCTCGACCCGCCCTCGTCGGATGATCGCCCGACGCTCGGCCTCCGACCGACGACCAGCCGACCGGGCACCATTGCAGGCGACTACAACGACCCAGCCCGTCAGGTTGTTGAACATCTCGCCCCGCACAGCGGGACCACGCTCGACCCAATGCCTCCTGAACGAGGTCTCCCCAAGCTCGTCCGAACCGCAGAACAACGCCACGGAGCGCACCATGCGCACGTAGTCCCGACCCACGACTGCCTCGAAAGTCAGACGCCCAGCTGCGCCTGTAACGGCATTACCCCATTAGACGCACTCACCGACGATCCGGTTGGCATGGGTCACCGATCTCGCACGACCGCCCAGACCCAGGCGCACCCGACCAGCCCACCCGATCGCGCCCGCCGAACGGCACATAGGGGTGCCTGGGAGGCGGTGGATCTCGCACCCCAGCTTGCGTAACGGTTCGGCGGTGCACGGACCACGGGATGGTCCCAAGACGTGTGCACCGCAGCTGCTGACGGTTGCACCTGTGACAACTGACCCGTTGTCATCTCATGGCCCGCGTATCAGCGTCCCGGTGACAATTGTGGGAGGGCAGAACGATTATTGGGGTGTGCGGCGGGACCGACCAGGTCCTTTTCCGGCCCATCGCGCCGCGGCGCGGGTGGCACACTCGCCGGACCCTCGCCGGTGACCGTCGGGCCTCTCCCCGCCCGGGACGATGATGAGTTGATCGTGATTGATTGCCTGACCACCTGCTGTGGCGGTCGCCCGAGCAGCCTCACGGCGTCTCGATGACCGATCCCCGTGCGGTCAGATGCCCGCAGTGTCTCGCCGACATCGGCCAACCATGCCTGAACCAGGGCGCCGACCTGGCCCGCGCCCATTGGGCCCGTGGGTGGGTGGCCCGTCAGCGCACACGGCATACGCTTCGCCTCCTGGCTCGTCAGCGACGATCGAAGCAAGCCGCGGCCTAGCTCAACTCCACGCCTACCGACTCGGTGCGAACCGATCCGCCCCGTCGACCCGTTGTTCTGCACTCAGCTCGACGACATCGCTCTTCCACGCGCCCGAACGGCACATCGGCGCTCCACAGACACGGTCCCGACAGCGATTGCCGTGGATCGGTAGTACCTAAAGGCCCCCGCCCAAGGTGCCGGCGGGTGGCTTCGTCCTCCAGAGCAGACCAAGGCTTGGGCGAGGGTCAGCGGTGCTGGTGAGGGAAGTGGATGGCGCGTTCGGGTGGATGGGCTTGGGCTTCGATCGCGGCTGCGCAGGTCGGGCAGTAGATGCGTCGGGCGGGCGGTTCGACTGCGACGATCTGGTTGAGGGGTTGCACGCGGGTGAGGTGATGGACGGTGATGGTCGTGTGCTCGGCGCACAATGCGGCACCGCAATGGACGCAGGCGGCGATCGCGGGTCGGATCTCCGAGGGTGCGTCGGCGGCGCAGTCGAAGCAGTTCATGGCGTGACCTCCGTGGCGGTGGCGTAGAAGCGGCGTTTCGCCCATAGCGAGACGTAGACGAGGGCGACGAGGGCGGGCGACTTCGACGAGTGGTCCGATCGTGCCGGCGAGGGCCTGTCCTGAGGTGATGCCGAACACGGCGATGGACACGGCGATGGCGAGTTCGAAGTTGTTGCCTGCAGCGGTGAAGGCGATCGAGGCATTGCGGTCGTAGGGGAAACGCAGGCGGTAGCCGAGGGGAACGAGCCGGTCCACATGACCGCGAAGTAGACGAGGAGCGGAACGGCGACGCGCGCGACGTCGAGCGGGTCGAGGTGATCTTCTCGCCCTGGAGGGCGAAGAGCACGACGATCGTGAACAGCAGCCCGTACAGGGCGACGGGGCCGATGCGTGGCAGGAATCGGTGCTCGTACCAGTCGACGCCCTTGCGGGCTTCGCCGATCGTGCGGGTGAGGAACCCGGCGGCGATGGATGCCCAGGAAGATGATCACCGATTGGCGATGGCCCACATCGACACATCGAGTTCGGCGGTGCCGAGGCCCAGCCACCGTGGCAGCACGGTCAGGTAGAACCAGCCGAGCACGGAGTACATGACGATCTGGAACAGCCGAGTTGAGGCAACCAGGACGGCGGCGAGTTCACGGCTGCCGCGGGCGAGGTCGTTCCAGATAAGCACCATGGCGATGCAGCGAGCGAGGCCGACGATGATCAGTCCGGTGCGCAGTTCGGGGAGGTCGGACAGGAACGTCCAGCGCGAGGGTGAACATGAGCAGCGGCCCGATGAGCCAGTTCAGGACCAGCGAGAACCGAGGGCTGCGCCGGTCGCCGAGGCTCGGCGCCGATGTGGCGGTATCGGACCTTGGCGAGGACCGGGTACATGATCGCCAGCAGCCGATCGCGATCGGCAGCGACACCGTGCCGACCTTGATGCGGTCCAGCCAGTCGTTCAGGTCCGGGACGGCCCGACCGAGGATCAGGCCCGCCGCCATCGCGGCCGGCGATCCACAATGGCAGGAACCGGTCCAGTGTCGAAAGCTTGGCGGTCACCGAGCCGGTGTCGGTCGTGGTCACCGGGCTATCCCTGACAGGGCGGGTGCGAGCAGGTCGGTGAGCCGGGCCAGTACGTCGGGGGCAAGCGTGTAGTCCATCCACCGGCCCCGTCGGGTGACAGTGACGATCCCCGCGTGACGAAGCACGCGCAGGTGGTGGGACAGCAGGCGCGGGCACGTCGATGTGGTCGCGCAGCTCGCACACGCATCTCTTGCCGCCGGCTAGCTCGCCGGATGATGCGCAGCCGGGTGGGATCACCGAGAACACGGAATCGGGCGGCGCTCACTTCAACATCGGTTGAATCATCCACGTCCGCATCATGACGGCCAGATGGCGAGGCACCCAGGGTCGAAGGTCACTCACGGGGCCGTGGCGCGGGATGCCCCCCGGAGCGCCACGGAGCGTCGTTCAGCAGCAGCCGGATTCGGCTGCTGCGGTGGAGCGTCCGAGGGTGACCGGTTCGGCCGCGGCGGGGCCTCGCTCGCTTGCGCGTCACGGCACAGATCTGCGCGGAATCAGCGCGGCTCCATTTGGAGTTCAGCGGGGACTAGAGCTCCGGAGCGCCGAACGGCACATCGGCGTTCCCACGTCAGGCTATGTGGCAGGTGAGGGAGGTCTTCGGACGGCGAAGCATCTCGATCGGCGAGAACGGCGCTCCGACCTCCACTGTCGTAGGCACGCCAGAGGCTGACAGATCGACCAGGAGCGGAGCACTCCGCGCCCAGTCCATGCGGGCCTCGACCCATCTCTGCCCGTTCGGAACTTCGACCTCGACCGTCTGGCCGACCCAAAGCCTGGCCACGCGACTCCCGTCAACGTCGACACGCCTCATACGCTCACCACGCTGCCCACCGGTAAGTGGTTCGGCATGCTGAAGGCAGTCGACCCCGCCGCCGGCACGATCGGATTCGATCTCGCGTGCATCTTCGTCGGTGCACGCTGCCAACGCCGCGGCCCGCGCCGACGGGGCCAAGGTTCCGGTGGCGAACGACCACTGGATCCGCAACAAGAGTCCACAGGTTTACACGCTGCATGCGGTGCCCGACGTGCCCGTCGCCCTGCCCCGGTGCGAACGGCTCAGCCGTCAACTACTACCCCACTCAGAAGGGTCTGGCCGCGGCGACGCCACTAGTGCATGGGGCCCTGGGTGTGGATCGAGGTCACCAACGGCTGGGTGGTCGCCATCCAACAGCAGTACCTCCCTTAGCCCACCGAGCGAGAGCCCGACACGCGACATAGCGACCCCGAATCTCCCCCCAACCGCGACCAGTCGAGAGCGCCCGAACGGCACATCGGCGCACGCTTCGAAGGTGACCACTACCTGGGCAGGGGCAGGGGCGGCAGGGGGCCACTATCCCAACTCGCCGCTGCTTAACATCCATAGAAGCTTCGGGTCTGTGGAGACACGCCATCGGCTGGCATGCTTGGGCAGTGCCCTGTGTGATCCGTACCGCATTGCCTGGAGATGGCCCGGCGCTCCGGGCTATCGAACGAGCCGCCGGTGAGCGATTTCGGGAGTTCGGCCTCGCGGCGATCGCCGAGAGCGAACCGTCCTCAGTGGAGGAGCTGTCGAGCTATGCCACGGCTGGGCGAAGCTGGGTAGCCGTTGATGCCGCTGGCACCCCAGTCGGCTACGCCCTCGCCGATCTGGTCGACGGGAACGCTCACATTGAGCAAGTCAGCGTCACGCCCGCCACCCAGGGGCTCGGCATCGGCCGCGCGCTCATCAGCCATTTGCAACGTTGGGCACTCGAGTCGGGCATGAGGGCCGTCACGCTCACAACCTTCGCCGATGTCCCCTGGAACGGTCCGCTCTACGAGCACCTGGGCTTCCGAGTGCTCGCGAGCAGCGAAGTCGGGCCCGAACTGCGCGAAGTACGAGAAGCCGAAACCGCTCACGGACTCGACGTGGCCCGGCGGGTCTGCATGTGCATCGACCTCCCCGACAGCGCAACCTCGACCATCCCATAACCCCTGCGGTTCTGGGGACGCACAGAACGGCACGTAGGGCGCGCCCGAGCGCCGGTTCGGAAGCCCGCTTAGATTCCCAGCGCCACCAGTAGCGGGCGCGGGCACAACGGCGAACAGGGCAGGTCGGTAGAGGTTCGGGTACTGCGCAGCCAGTTGCTCCACAATCGCGAACATCAGGGGTTGGCTCCGCCACCCCACCGCTGGCCTCTAGCTGAGCCACTCTCCACAGGATCGGATCGTTGGCGGGCCCGGCGTCCTCGGTCAGGGCGAGGGCCAGTTCGCCGACATGGGTGGCGCATTCGACGCCGCCCTCGATGGAAGCCTCGTCGACGTTGGGCGCGACGTGCCCGAGTCGGTCACCTACCGGGACCTTCATCTCCGGGCCCCTCAACGCCAGTTCCTCTAGGGCGTCGCTAGCGAGAACATCTCCAATCGGCGCTGAACGCCGCCACGCTCGCCGACGTTGCCACTGCTCGACGTAGTACTCGACGGGCTCACCGGTCCCCGTCCAGATCCATGAGCCGTCCTCGCGACCCACGAACAGCGGGCCATTCCCGATGAACGCCCTCCTCAGATCGCCTGTCTCGACGTAATCGACGGAGTCGTAGTAGAAGACCCAGCCCGTGGGAAGCTCTTGCACCTTCGTGATCACAGTCCTTCCGCCGAAATGCGGCTCTGCAATCAGACGCGCCTGCCTGACGCTCGTCAATCACGTCTCGCATCCTCCCACGGCGACGTTACCTGCCGACCGCGTGCGCCTGAACGGCACATCGGGCGTCTCTGCTCCGGTGGTGATGGGAGGTCCGATCCGGCGAAGCCGTGCGATGCTGGGCGCTATGGCGTTGAACGTCGAGATCGTTGAACTCGCGATCGAGCGTGCCCGTGCCCGTGCCTCTGGCGGGGAGATCTTTCTCGACTCGTTCGACGTCGCCCGAACGGGAGCCCCGTCGGAACTGTGGGACTTGATGGAGCCGGTCCAGGTCGAACAGGATGCCGCGGCCGCTGAACAGTCGATCCGCCAGCTCACGTCAGAACACCCGCCACCGAGCGATCTCTCGGCGGTCTGGTTCGGCCTCTACGAAATCGGTGACTATCCGAACGACGTCGAGTCGGTGGTGGAGCTCAGCGGCGGGCCAGGCTTTCCGGACCCGGACTGGCTGTTCCAACAGACCTGGCACCCTCCGGGCTATCTCGCTACGCCAGGGCTCACCCCAATCGCCCGCCTTGCGAGCCCCTTCGGCGACGCCCTCTTCAGCTTGGTCACCTACTCACTCGCCTTCGCCTACTCGCTCGCCCTCACCTGTGAGTTGGTCAACGGGCCGACCGGAACACTGCTGACCGACGACCATGATCAGCTAGGAGTCGCGGTCGGCTTCCACGACGGTGACATTCTTCGAGTCGGCGCCCTTACCGCTGAGGGGCTCGACACCGCCTCAATGGGCTGGGGTTGAGAGCGCCGAACGGCACGTAGGCGCTGGGTTGTCAGGTTCTGGCGGCGCCGGCGACGAAGGTGGCGACGATGTAGGTGGGGTGGCGGTCGAGGGATTGTCGGCCGCGGTCGTAGCGCATGGTGGTGCGGGGGTCGGCGTGGGAGGCGGCTTCCTGGACGTCTCGTAGCGGTACGCCGGCGTCGAGGGCGGCGGTGATGAAGGCGTGGCGCAGGGTGTGGGGTCCGATCCGTTTCGGGATCCCGGCTTGGCGGCCGAGGCGCCGGACGATTCGGGCTGCGGCGTGACGGTTGAGGCGGCGACCGTCGGTGTCGCAGAAGATGGGTCCGGCTTGGCGGTCCCCGACGGCCAGATCGACCGCTCGGGCGGTACGCGGCGCGAGCGGGACGGTGGCCGTCTTGTTGCCCTTGCGGGACACGAACAGGGTGCGATGGCCGCGCTGCAAGCCGAGGTCGGCGACATCCGCGCCGAGCGCCTCGGATACGCGGAGTCCGTTCAGGGCCAGCAGGGACGCCAGCGCATGATCGAGCGGTGAGCTGATCCCCGCGGTGACCAGGAACGCGCCGAGCTCGTTGCGGTCCAGACCCGACGGCATGGGATTCGGGATCGACGCGGGGCCGGCGCACATGCACCGCCGGGGAATGATCGATGAGGCCCTCTTCCTCGGCGAAGCGATACAGACCGGTGATCGTCGCCAGCCGGCGACTGATCGTGGCCGGCGCCCGCCCCGACTGCTCGAGATCACGGGCGAACCGTTCGATATCGACCCGGGTCACGTCGAACATGCGCATCCCTCGGTGCTGACACCATCGAGCGAACTGGCGCAGATCCAGCTCGTAGGCCTCGCGGGTGCGTCCCTTGTGACGACCCAGGAACCCGACCACCGCGGTTGCCTCAGGATCCGCAGCTCGTGGGTCATACAACACCAGCGCCGAACCGGTCTTGGCCATCTCGGCCTCCTCTCGCCGACGAGGCCGAACCGGGCTCCACCCCCGCCCGGCGATCGACCCTATCGCGTTCATCACCCATGGCGATTCGGGCGGTTGCCACGGTGCGTTTCCTGCCGACCTGAACCTGAACGTGGGGGTCGGCGGTGATGTTCCAGTACCAACCCGGATGGCGGTTCGACCCGCCGTTCGAGGCGACAACAACGCGATCCGCATCCCGGCGAGGCGTAGATCAGCCCCACGGTGCGATCAAGCCCCGTCCGCCGACCGCGCGTAGTCAGAAGCAGGGCTGGCCGGCCACCAACGTGGCGGCCTACGAACCCGCGGGAGAGGCGATACACGAACTGATGAAGCCGTAGGTAAGGAGACTCAAGCACGGCTTCCAGTGCACGGTCCACGATGCCGTTCTACTTCAGCGCCGGTCTCGGAAGCAGTCGATGGGCGCTCTCAATCGGCGATCGGTCCAGCGCCGATGTGCCGTTCGGCGCTCGTGGTTGCTCACCCGCACCTATGTCACCCTCGCTACAGACAGGTCGCGGCACCTTCGATCAGGATGGTGGCGTGAGACGCGCCGCGGGGTGAGGGATGGTGGCGCAGTGACGACGGCAACTGGTACCCGCCGGACGCCCCACCTGCGCCGCCACCACCGCCAGATGCCCCAAAGCCTGACAAGAGTCCGCGGCGTGCCGGCAGCCCATTGGCAGTCGGCATTGCGATCGCCGTCTTCGGTTCATTCTTCGTCGCGCTCGCGGCCGCGACCCAGTACAGCCAGAGCGGAGCTCGTCCTATCGCGGCACCCGTCAGTGATGCCAAGATCCTGGCGGCTCCATCTGCCGGGCCACGTTCTTCTACACGATCGACGGTCGCAACTATGAGCACACGCGGACCGTCTACGAGGAGGACCTTCAGCTCGGCCGAGACGGGACGTTGGCCGTTACCGCCTATGTCGACCCGTCCGATCCTTCAAGCGTGGAGGTCACGCATGACCTCATGTCCGCTGGCGTTGCCTGGGTTATGGGCGGAGTCGGCGTTCTCGTCTTGATCGGTGGGCTTCTGGTGGCGATTCGGCGATCGTGACGAGGCGACGACTCAGCCGGGCGGCGATCTGATCGGCGCATCCGGCGGGACCTCCTACCGTCGCTCCCGCTGCGATGCACGCTCGCACGGCGAGCCTGAAATGCCGGTCGGCGGGTCGTCGAAGGACTAAGACTCCGTGTGAATCCTGATCGCCGAGGGATGGGATCGCCTGGGCTATCGGGTTGCCCGATGGCCGGTTCTGGCTGTCGCGGTCTGGGCGTTCTATGCCATGGGGGACGACGCCCGGTAGCGACCGGCTCACGCCGATGTGCCGTTCGGGGCGCGCCGTCGTCAACTCGTCGAGGATCTCGTCCCACTACCTCACCATGGTGAGGTTCGGACCGGATGGCGACCCCCGGCGCCTCGGACTTGCTGCTGCTGGAGTGAGTGGTGGCTATGTCGTCGCTCTATTCGTGCCGGGATCAGTGGGTGAGCGGGTCGGCCTCGCACTGCTCTTCGGCGTCGGGATGGTGGTCCTCATGATGCGGGTGCCTCTCCCGCCATGGCGTGAGAGCGACGATCGTCGACAAACGGCGATGTGGGCGATGGTCGTCGAGTCGGCAATGGTCTGTGTCGTTGCGACGTTCGTGCATCTCGTGGCTCGGCTAGAGCGGCGAGGTACCACGCCGATGTGCCGTTCGGCGCTCGGGACGCCGTGGTGACCAGGCATAGTGGCTCGGTGGACGTCGAGATCGTCGCGGGCCGGTGGCCCGATGACCTGGAGCGGCTTCTGGGCGATCTCCCGGAGTGGTTCGGCATCGAGTCGTCGGTCGCCGACTACGTCGAATCAGCGCGGACGCTCCCGAGTCTGGCTGCCGTGCACAACGGTGAGGTCGTAGGGGTCTGTGTCGTCCGCCACCACAACCCCTTCGCAGCCGAGATCGAGGTGCTGGCTGTCCGCCGCGACCTCCACCGGCAGGCCATCGGCCGGCGAATGCTCGGTCAACTCGAACGGGATCTGCGAGACAGAGGCGTGCTCCTGGTTCAGGTCAAGACGCGTGGCCCGTCAGCGCCCTCGTCAGAGTACGAACGCACGTGGGCCTTCTACCAAGCCATCGGATACATCCCGCTCGAAGAGCGCAGCGACATCTGGGGTGCCGAGAACCCCTGCCTCATCATGGTCAAGCCCCTCGGCGAGCACGGGGTCCTCACGCCCTAAGTGCCGTTCGGGCGCTCAGCTCGCTTTGCGTCTTCACTGTCTGGCCTGTCCGGGCGGGGCAGGGCTCGCGTGACAGGTCGCGTACCGTGATTGCGGTGGTCGACCGCGACGTGTGGCTGAGCGGGCAGTCGCACCTGGAGGCAGTGACGCGGCTCCTGCAGCGGGCCCGGTGCCATGCGGGCACCATCGGGCTGTGGCAGGCCGCCGATCTGCAGTGGTGGTGGCGTCGGCCCCGATCCTCGGATGGGCTCGCGCAACCGCGTGGTGCTTGACGAGAGCGGCCATCCGCTGGCGACCGTGGCGCTCACCGACTGGGGTGACCGTTGGACCTGTGAGGCCTTGGTGGTGCCGGATCGAGCCGGTGCTGCTACCCGAGGCTTTGGCCGTTGGCTCTCGACGAGCTGAATGGTGTGCACGCGACAGCGGTCGAGTCCAGCATCCGCGACGACGACCTTCTGATGAGGAGCTGGCCGCCGGCTCCGGGTTCGTCCCCGCGTTGGCGCGCGATGCGGAGACCTCGATCGACGCCCGAGAGGCCGCCAGTGCCCGCGCTGCGAGGCGGCTACACCCTGTCGTCTCGAGCCGAGGACAACAGTCGACCCCATCACATGATCGGGCGCAGTGGCCCGCAGGTGGCCGTGCGCTTGGCCCAGACGTCGCTCTACCGATCTGATCTCGACCTATGCATCCGCGACCAGGACGATGAGGTCGCGGCCTACGGTCTGTTCCGGCACGACCCAGTCACCTGCGTTGGCCTGGTAGCCGATGCGGGCCGAGGAGGCCCACCAAGGCCTCGGCCTGGCCGGTCATGTCCTTCGCGTGGGGTTGGCCCGGTTGGCCGCGGTCGGCGCGACCCGCCTCAAGGTCGGCTACCGCTGACAACCCGGCCGCCCAGCGGTTGTACCTCTCAGCCGGGTTCACACCGCATTCCACCAGCCGGACCTGGGTGAGCGAAGCTCAGCCGACGGCGACCAGGATCCGCACTGCTTCATGACGTCAAGTCCCATGGCGACGGCTCCGAGGGGGGACGCCGATGTGCCGTTATGGCGCGGGCCGCTCGAGTGACTGGCTCACTGGCTATGCGAGTGCAGTGCGTGACGCGCTCGCCACCATCGTCGCCAGTGCACACCCTCGAGTGGGCGGAAGTGGCTACAGCATGGTGTGCCGGGTGCGGCACCGCAGGTGGGACACACCACCATGTAGGGATCGCTCACGTCGCGCCCCCTGACCTTGCAGCAAGATCTCATCCCGATCGTACGGTCGTGCCCCGCGGTTGCCAAGGGCGCACCGAAAGTCACCGACACCGATGTGCCGTTAGGCAGGAGCCCGAGCGGCGCTCAGGGTTCGGTCGGATGAGCGTCAAGCCACGCAATCGCCGCCGATCGAGGGTCCGATTGACGGTCGAAGCGACGCCTCACGATCGTTCCCAGTGCTTGGACGGCGGTCCATTGGGTGTCCTCGTCTGTGCTGTCGAGCCGGATCAGGCCAGCCAGCACAGGAATGGCCTTGCGGCTCTCGGCGCGCCGAGCGCGCTAACGATCGAATCACGTGCTTCATGAAGTCGTCGCGGTGGGCAGGGCCTCGCAAAGCGCCTCGACTACCCCGGGCAACTCGCCGAGCCAACCAAGCGCTCCGGCTGCGTCTTCGCGGCTCTCTGGTGCGGGCGCTCGAAGTAGCTCCAGGAGTATCGGCACAGACCGTTCGCCCTGGGCGATCAGACCCCAGATCGCCATGACCCGGCTCGGGTAGTCGTTCGCGCGTAAAGCCCGCCTATGCGTTTATCCCAGATACACCTCAGGCGTGTCGGTGAACTGGTCCAGGTCCGGCGGCACCCGCTGATCCTGCGTCATGGCGCCGCCCAGGTGCCGCACCGAACCGGCGATCAGGGATGCGCCTGTAAGTGCCGTTCGGGCGCGGTCGGTCGGCGCCCGTCGAACGGCGAATCTCGATCAGACGTCCCGTGCGATCTCGAAGACGGCGCAGTTGATGACTGTGGGGCCACCCGGCGGCGGCTGCAGGGCTTCCACGGCGCCGCTTGCGTGTTCCTCCGTATCGAACACGATCACCCCGGTGCCCATCATTGCTTCGTTGTGCATCCAGGTGCCGCGTCGGAAGCCAGGTTGCGCCTTCGCTAGCGGCACCACAATCTCGTCGAGCAGCTTCATGCCCTCTTCAGGATCACCGACGAGATTCACCTGCATGACAATCGCGTGAGCCACGCTCGTTCCTCATTGCGGACTGCCTACCTTACGGCGGGGTCCGATCGGCTGCCGTGGGCGGTCGAGAAGGTCTCGGAAGCGAGTTCCCGAAAGAACCGGGCATGCGCCGGTCTGCCATGGAGGTGGACTGAACCAGCGACTGGGACCGCGCCGAAGTCCCGGTTCGGCGTGCGCCGGAGCTGGGCTTAAGGGACAGGTACCTTGTCCGAGGCGGAGTCGCGGGCGCGCGATGGAGCAGGCCGCCGGTGATCGCTGCGGGGATGGCGAAGAACATACTGAAGACAACCCCGCCGATCGCGTTGCGGACCGTCGCCATCATCGGGCGTCCCGAGTTGGACGCACTGACGGCAACAGCGATCACGAACGTGAGTGGAACGAGGATTGCCGCGCTCCAGATCAGGAACCGGCCAGCAATGTCGGGCCTGCGCCGCACGAGAACGCCCGCCGCCGCCAGCAGCACGGCTGGTGGAAGCATCCACGGACCCGAAAGGTCGCCGCCAGAGGCAAGCGCCGCTATGCCGAACACCACGACACCAAGGCCAAGAGAACGATGGCCACGAATCTGGGCTGTTCGAGCCTTGCCCTCGATGGTCACGGCGGGCGCACGAAACGACTGCACTGCGAGCACGGTGACCACCAACGCCATGACACCAGCCAGCCCGGAGAGTACGAAGAACGCCCGGTTCATGGGACACCTCACTTCTGCTACAGCAAGCATCCGCCGTGCCTCCTCCGAGGCACTAGAGGCGATGGTCCCTGGCCGCTCCGAACCGGCGTTAGGGCGTTCGGAACGCCCCGTGGCCCGGAAGCGATACGGATGCCCCTCAGCGGCGGCCGAAACCCGAACGACGGACGTCCCGCCTCATCCCTCATCCGCCGGTACCGCTCGTTCGGCCGCCGAGACTCCCAGCGGCAACGTCTAGCCGCACAGGGCCGAGCGCCAATGCGCCAGTCGCCTCGTCTGTCTCTGGCCTGTGTCGACCTCGAGCCCGGATGGCCCCGTCGGCCTACTGGCTGACCCTCGGTTCGAGTGACCGACGGTCATCGCGAAAGCGCAGGTCGCCGCTCTGGGTGCCCTGCACAACTTGAAGCGCTCCGGTCCGACCTGCACGAACAGCCACTCATCCGGGGTGCAGCCCGTTCGTAGCGGCCGTCGCGTATATGGGCGGCGAGCTGGTCAGCGAGACCGTCGCCGCCGCTCGCTCGCACCTCGACCAACGCGGCGTCGATCAACGCGGCGAACCACGGAGATGAGCACCCGATCGTTCTCATTCATCGGACGCCCCGGTCGTAACGGTCCTGCTGTCGCTGTTCGGCGCGCAGCCGCTCCAGCTTCGATGGCTCGGGCGTTGTTGGCGTGATCTCCCATCGCAACCGCTGCCGGTCCGTCGACGTCGCCCCGACCAAGGACTCATTGAGTCGGATTTCGGCGAAGGTCGCCCGGTCGCCCGTGAGGTAGAAGCGATCGACCAGGCGGGCGAGCATGTGCAAACGCTGCCAGTCGGTCCGCGGTGAACTGATTTGCCTGCGGCGAGCCCGCCCACACGTTGTACCAATGCCGCGTGCGGCGGTCGTACTGCTCGGCGTCGGCGAGGGGCGGCGCAGGCACCGATCGAGCATCACCCGGAATCGACGTCACCTGCTTCTCGGCCATCGAACGGTGCCCGTGAAGGCTGCGGGGGTCTTTCGGTGCGGGTCCTCTACCTGCCATGACAATCTCCTTCGTTCGATGCCCGAGACTCGGGCGCACAGGGCTGTGCGGCATGGGGTAGTGCTCCGCTGCCATGTGCCGCGGTCGACACCGCTCCCCCCCGTGGCAGAGTGGCGGCACCCCACGGGGAGTGGAGTCGCCATGTCGCACCTGCCAAGATGCGGGGGCGGACATGGGGCTCGCACGCTGACGTGCGCGTACCGCGGCAGGGTGCGGTGATTGGAGGAACGGGATGTTTGTTCGGAGTTGTCTCAGATCGCGACCGACTTGGATTCAGGTCGACGAGTTCCAAACGGCCAATCGGCGGGACAAACGCCGAATACTCCAGAGGAGTCTCCTGCTGTCGGTGCGGGGCCTCGAACTGCTGGCCGACGAACCGTTCGTGCAGGACCCTGCGGGCGAAGCTCTACCCGATGGCTGAAGGACTGACCGCCTACCAGATGCGCGAGGAGATACGACAAGAACGACGACGACTCTCGAGTTGTTTTCCGAGCGCTGAGGCGCGCCCTGCGGGACCTCGGGATGTCGGCCAGTGCGGCGGAGCGAGTACGTCAGAATCTCGAGGACGTCATCGCGTCCGGTATGCAGCAGCCTGAAGAGTTGCCGAAGCGCATCCACGCGCTCATCGAGGAACTGCGCGGCGGCACTGATCGGGTGCATCACGACGAGGAGCACCAAAGGATGTGGGACGAGACAACCGGCGTCCTAAGAGGTGATCGGGGGTGCGCTCGCCGTCGCGGGCAACGCAGCCGTCGGTGCCGTTGGGACACCCGTGAGTGCCGGACTCAGTGCCGGCGGTGCCGCGTTCTCCGTTGCAGCGGGCACGGAGGTCATGAGCAGAGGGGTTGATCGAGCACGAGGTTGACCCCGCGCCGGTGCTGCGCCGTAGGCCGAATCGCCGCGCACAAGCAGCGCCAGGGCGATGAGGATGGCGACGAGGACGACACGCCGAGTCATGCCACGGCCGCACTATCTCGGCGTGACGCACAACCGGGCCAACCACAGCGATCGCGATCAGGGTCATACGTCCGTTTGCCGCACGTTGGGCACGTCGGAAGATGGCCAGCCGTAAGCCACTTCCCCGCGCGTTGGAGGTTCCTTCTCCTTCTCTGCGTCTCTGTTCTCTACGCGTGGCCCGGATGCCATGTCTGGCGCGGGCTCTCCGGGCGATCACCGCGGGTGCCGCGAAGATGCCGCGAAGATGCCGCGAAGACCTGGATCGGCCACGACGCTCACCGCGGCATCTCGCCGCGAAGGCCAGGGCGATCTCTTCGTCGGATTCGCCGTCGTCCTGGTCGTCGGCATCGTCGGCCGGGTCGACCGTGGTAGAGACCTTCACGACCCTCTGGTAGATGTCGACAGGCACCTGGAGCGTTCCCTTGGCCCTCGGGCTGAATGGAACGTGGATCTCCACTAACGGGGTCTTCGCCAGACGCGCGATCGACCGTGACATCGCTTCCCGATCGCCGCACGGATCGGCCAGCTCGGTGTAGGTGGTCGTCAGGAAGCCGCGGTTCTGAGGTCGCCACTCGGCCCGCTCGAGGAGCCGGCGGAACACGCCTACGTCGGTGAAGTTCAGGCTGTGCCGCTGGCAGAGGTCGTCGAGCTCATAGGGCCGAAATCGCCAGTGATGATCCTTCACGGCGCTCATCCGGCCTTCTTGAGCCGCCGGGCCTTCGCCGACTTGAGTGCGAGCGCGGCGAAGTAGGCAGAACGCGCGTGACCTGCACGGCGGGATCGTTCAGCGGGATCGAGGACTCCGTCCGGGTCGACCTCGCGTTCGAATCGCTCCATGGCCGCGCGGCGGCCGGGCGCCGTTCGAGCGAGGACGTCGGAAGTGTTGGCCCACGATCGGTGGGCGGCGACGCCTGGGCACGCATCGAGCGTTCCGCTGGCGTGAGGTCGGCAGGCAACGTTGGCCTCCTTCTGGAGGTTCGTTGCAGGTGCCGATCTCCTGCTGCCGACCCGGCCGGCGGATTTGGTTCCTTAGCATGATGCTAGGAGTCGCGGCGGATCGCAACCTTGTGGTCGTCGGTCTACTAGAGAGGGCTCTGCTCGCCGCGTCGAGGAGCACATCCTTCTCGACACCGAACAGGCGCGAGTCGCGGTAGCACCATGCCGTGGGTTCGACCGGGTCTGCCTCCCATCCCAGCAATACGAAGACGTGAGAAGTGATCAGGGGGACGTGCCCGCCACCGACGTGACGCTTGCGATCGAGGGTGGCGGCTTCGCGCCCCAAGTCTGCTCGACTCCCGCATAGAGCAACCCTTGGGTCGTCTTGAACACCTCGCCAATAGACACCGTTGCAATCGGGGCACCGGCACGAAACGACGGTGGTAGCGCTCCGTGCAACAACCACGTGAATCGCCTCATCCTTCACCAGCGGCCGTCACAGCCTGTCCCCTGGGCTGGGCCTGGCATCCACGTCGCGGGGATCACGCATGGAAGAACCCCCTGCCCGAGGCGAGCCGTTCGCGCAGCGCCTCGGCGCTGGCTGGCCGCGGTCCACACGTCTTGCAGGTGAAGATCAGTTCGCCATTCTCGGGAATCGGCGAGGTAAATCGCAGCGTCCCGTCGTCCCGGTACCCGTGGTTGTCGTACGAGGGGCCGTCGACCGAGTCCATCCGTAGCGACTTGAGGTAGCGCCCGCATTTCTTGCACTTGACCATGACATGCAGGTGAGGGGTCACAGCCGGTCCCCCGGCGAAAGCTTCCGGTGGGCCTCGATGGCCCGGTCGGCGGCGGCGCTGCGCCCGTACCTACGGACCATGGCGGGCGATGACCAGCCGGCCAACGCCATGAGGTCGCTCTCGCTTCCGCCCACGGCCATCCACTCGTGGGAGAAGGTGTGCCGGAACAGGTGGGGCCGAAGCCCCTTGATCCCGGCGACCGCGCCGCGACGTCGGAGCATCTGCGCGACGCCCGAGCCAGAGAGCTTGCCTTTCGGGCCGAGCCAGAGGGCGGGGAAGTCGGCGCGGGCGTGGCTGCAGCGGGCCGCGTCGGTATCGGTCGAGGGCGACCATGGCGGTGTCGCCGATGGCGACGGCGCGGGTGCCGGTCTTGCCAGTGACCCATCCGACTCGGCGGGTGTGGTCGATGTCCTCGACGTCCATGTCGACCAGCTCGCCGAGCCTGACGCCGGTGTCGGCGAACAGGAGCACGATGGCGGTGTCGCGTCGTTCGGTGAAGCCGCGGCCTTTGCACACGTCGATCAGGGCGCGTCGCTGGTCGGCGCTGAGGACCGGCGGCGGGTCGTCGGGCACCTTCGGATGGGTCATCCCAGCGAAAGGGTTGCGGTCGATCTCTTCTTCGGTGTGCAGCCAGCCGAACAACACGCGGAGGTGTCGGTAGTGCATGCCGAGTGTCGACGGCGAGACTTGTTCGTCGAGGTCGGCGAAGTAGACCTCGAGTGTGCGCCGGTCGATCTTGTCGACACCGCGTCGAACGCTTCTCGACCTCGAGCCAGCGATCAGTCGGCTCGGCCGCGTTGCGATACAGGTAGCGCGTGCGTTCGGTGCGACGTCGCGCCCGCAGTGCGTTATCGAAGCTGTCCAACAGGTCGGAAAGCTTGAGGGCGACAGCCATACGACCAGTTAGTCGCTTGGTGTGACAGCGCCGTGCTAGCCTGTGATTCGACAAATAACCTGGTAGTGGGCCCGGGTGGGATCGAACCACCGACCCAGCGATTATGAGTCGCCTGCTCTGACCACTGAGCTACGGGCCCCGACCGCCGCAGGCTAGTGCTCGGGTGTTGCAGGTGGCTCCGGGGGTGGGGCTCGAACCCACGACATCCTGTTAACAGTCGAGCGCTCTTCCAACTGAGCTACCCCGGAATGGCGAGGTCGCAGGATAGCAGCGCGTGGACGAGACCCATCACCGATCGGTGCGTTCGGGTGCACGAGTAGGACACGCCAGGACAGCCGTTCGACGTGTTTCGCAGTTCGGATCGACGGGTCGGCGCATCGCACGATACGGAGCCGGGAACTGCTTCGGCGGGATCGAGGTGAGGCGGGACCAGAACTCAACTGCTGCATCTAGATCAAGGCCCTCGTGGAGGTACAGCCGAACCCGCATCCGCGACTCGTCGACATCGAAGAAGTGACGAAGCCACAGACAGAAGAACGAGATCATCCGCGGGTCGGTGTTCGCGAAGCGGACCTCTCCTGCGGTCTTCGATCCTTCGCCGGCGTAGAGGGCGGTACCGGCCACCAGGAACTCCTGGTCGGTGAGGCGGCCGATGCGACGCCGACCTTCGGCCAGCAGCTCGTCGATCTCGGCCTGCTTGCGGCGCTGGAGCGCATTGGGTTCGCGGCGGCGGGCCACCTTCGCCCGCGGCTTCGGCTCGAAGTCGACGTCGCGGACCCAGAGCGAGACCGAGCTCTTGGCCACCCCCAGCTCGTCAGCGATCTCGACCAGGGTCCAGGCCTCGGCCCGCAGCTCGCGGGCCCGCTCCCGCTCGACCACCTTGCCTCGAAATCCCATCGCACAAGTATGAGGAGCAGGTACGACAGTCCATTCCGCGGCATTGCATCGGACATGCAACTTCCCCTGCCGTAACCGATGGGCTACAAAGGAGCCATGCGCTTTCAGACGGGTGTGATCGTGGGCCTCGTGCTTGGGTACTACTTCGGCGCCAAGGCCGGCCCCGAGCGATACGAACAGATCGAGCGGTACCTCGAACAGCTGCGTTCGTCGGGTGCCGTGCAACAGCTGGTGGGACGACTCGGCGAGCTGGCCGAGACGGGCGTGAGTCGGAGCCGGCTCGCAGTCGAGGGCGTCCCCTATCGACATGCAACGCTGCCGGTGCCCGGCAGCTACGACTACGAGGCCGACCCGACGCTCAACTGAGTCGTCGCCGCGGGGCGGCGGCTATTCGCCGTCGAGGTAGTCGCGCAGCTTCTGGCTGCGATGCGGGTGGCGGAGCTTGGCGAGGGTCTTCGACTCGATCTGGCGGATGCGCTCGCGCGTCACGCCGAACTCACGACCGACTTCCTCGAGCGTGCGCGCCTGCCCGTCGTCGAGCCCGAAGCGCAACCGCACCACGGCCTTCTCGCGCTCGTTGAGCTGATCGAGCGCCTCGACGACCGCATCGCCGAGCATCTTGCGCGCCGCCATCTCGGCGGGAGCCTCGGCCTGCTGGTCCTCGATGAAGTCGGCCAGGTTCGAGTCGTCCTCCTCGCCCACCGGCGAGTCGAGCGACAACGGGTCCTGGGAGATGCGCATGATCTCCCGAACGCGCGACGGGGTCATGTCGACCTTGTCGGCCAGCTCCTCCACCGTCGGCTCTCGCTCGAGCTCCTGGATCATCTGGCGCTGAACCCGGTGGACCTTGTTGATCGACTCGACCATGTGCACCGGGATGCGGATCGTGCGGGCCTGGTCCGCGATCGCCCGGGTGATGGCCTGGCGGATCCACCAGGTGGCATAGGTCGAGAACTTGAAGCCCTTGGTGTAGTCGAACTTCTCGACGGCCCGCATGAGCCCGAGGTTGCCCTCTTGGATCAAGTCCTGGAGCAACATGCCCCGCCCGACGTAGCGCTTGGCGATCGACACGACGAGCCGCAGGTTGGCCTGGGTCAGCGCGGCCTTGGCATCCTCGCCGTCGTCCACCTGGCGCTTCAGCCGGCGTCGCTCGGGGCGATCGAGCTGGTCGAGCTCGCCGCTGGCGCTCAGGTCGGCCAGGTGCTCGGCGGCCTGACCGCCGGCCTCGATGCGGCGAGCGAGGTCGACCTCCTCCTGCGCGGTGAGCAGCGGGACCCGGCCGATCTCCTTGAGGTACATCCGGACGGGATCGGCCGAGGCACCGGTCGATCCGGAGCTGGTGAAGCGGAACGCGTCCTTGGCCGAGGTCGTGCGCAGACGCGCCCGGCGCCGGGCGGCCGCGTCGACCGGCGATTCGTCATCGAGGTCGTCGTCGTCGACCACCGTCAGGTGCGCGGCGGCGAGGTCGTGGGCGACGTCGGACTCGGACTCGGCCTGGGCCTCGGCGTCGGCCTCGTCGTCGAAGCGCCCGACCGGCTCGACGCGATCGGCCATGTCGAGCTCGGCCTCGATGGCCAGCGCCTCGGCGGTGTCGAGCTCGGCCTCGAGCTCGCGCAGGAAGCTCGTCGGTGGGTCGTCGACGCTCGGATCGAGGTCGATCCCGTCGACGGCCAGGAGCCGCCGCAGGTGCTCGACGATCTCCGGGGTGATCGCCGTGGAGCGCACGCACTCCTCGAGGTCGTCCCGGGTGAGCGTCCGCCGTTCCCGACCCCGCGCCATCAGCAGCTGCAACTCGTCACCGGAGAGAGCACCACCTTGCGAGAGCATTGGTTCACTCGCCGTCATGTCATCTCCTGCGGACGTGTCGCGAGCCAGGCTAGCAACTGGTCCACCGCCGCCGCGCTCGTCGCCGGATCGTGCAGCTCCTCGCTGCGCAACTTGAGCCAGGCCATCTCGGCCGACCGCTCGAAGACCAGCTCCTCGTCGGCGGCGCCGACCTCCGCCCGCATCACCGCCAGCTCGCGACGCGTCGCCTCCTCGACCAACCGGGCGATGACGTCGTCGGCCTCGGCCTCGGTGTCCTCCACCGCGAGGCGCTGCAGGAGGTCGGCTGCCGGCTCGGACGCCAGCTCGACCGCCTCGTGCAACGTCGCGGCGGT
Organism: uncultured Microthrixaceae bacterium; assembly: GCA_963776435.1. GTDB lineage: Bacteria > Actinomycetota > Acidimicrobiia > Acidimicrobiales > Acidimicrobilacustridaceae > UBA4742. Next base: position 372,440 of record CAVZMK010000006.1, on the reverse strand, counting down.
CGTGACCGCGCGATAGGCGTCGAGGTTGACCTCGTCGTCGAAGAGCAGCTCGTCGAGCTTCGGCGCGATCACCTCAGGATCGGTGACCAGCAGTCGCAAGGCCTCGACTTCGGGCGAGTCGCGGTGGCGCGCCCGCCGCGGCGTCGTGTCGACCCGCACGGCGCGCCCGGCAGGACGCGCCGCCGGCGAGTCACCCACGGGAACGCGGGTGAACGTGCCCGCCCGGAGCTGCTCCACCGGGATGCGGCAGCGTGACGCCACCTCCATGAGGTATCCATCGCGCACGAGAGGGTTCGGGTGCTCGTCGATCACCGCGAGGGCCGCGCCGGCGGCGCGCGCCCGTCCTTCGGGCGACACGAGCGAGGCCGCGTCGAGCACGCGGTTCAGCCGGAAGCCGAGGAACGGTGTCGCTTCCTTGATGGCGACGACGAGCGCATCGGGATCTCGACGGGCCAGGTCGGCCGGGTCGACACCCTCGGGCAGCGCGGCCACGGCGACGTCGATCTCGTAGGCCTGCTCCCACTCGTAGAACCGGGCAGCCGCGTTCTGCCCGGCCGCGTCGGCGTCGAACGCCAGCACGACTCGATGGGCGAAGCTCTTGAGCGTGCGGAAGTGCTCCTCGGTCAGGGCGGTGCCGCAGGTGGCCACGGCCCTGGGCAGACCGGCCTTGGCCAGGCCGATCACGTCCGTATAGCCCTCGCAGACGATGGCCTCGTCCTCGGCGACGATGGCACTCTTCGCCCAGTTCAGGCCGTAGAGCGTCTTGCTCTTGTTGTAGATGGGCGTGTCGGTCGAGTTCCAGTACTTCGAGCCCTCTCCTCCCGGCAGGATGCGGCCGCCGAAGGCGACGGGGTCGCCCTGCACGTCGAAGATCGGGAAGAGCACGCGACCACGGAAGAAGTCGTTGGGGCGGCCTCGGCTGTTCTTGCGGGCCAGCCCCGCCTCGTACATCACCTCGTCAGGCAACCGCAGCGCGCGCGTCAGCTCGTCCCACCCTTCGGGTGCCCACCCGATCTGATAGGCACGCACCTCGTCGCCGGTCAGGCCGCGCTCGCGCAGGTACCCGCGTGCGTGAGCTGCGTCGGGCGCCGACAGCAGCCGTTCGTGGTACCACGCGACCGCCTTGGCCACCGCGTCGATGAGCTTGGCCCGGCGCTTGCGGCCCTCGCCCTGGTCGCGGTCGGTGTAGCGCAGCGTGATGCCCGCCTTGCCGGCCAACAACTCGAGCGCGCCGACGAAGTCGAGATGCTCGACCTCGCGCACGAAGGTGATGGCGTCGCCCTTGGCCCCGCAGCCGAAGCAGTAGTAGAAGCCCTGTTCCTGGTTGACCGAGAACGACGGGGACTTCTCGGAGTGGAAGGGGCACAGGCCCTGCCAGCGCCGGCCGACCCGCTTGAGCTGGACGTGGTCGCCGATCACCGCGACGAGGTCGGTTGCCTCCCGGACCCGGACCACGTCCTCGTCGACGATCCCCATCCAGGGGACGGTACCCGACCTGACTGGCCCTCCGGTCGGGCGAACCTCCTACTCGCCATGCCCTCGGGTCGGCAGGCCTCCCCTCGGACGGGCTTCGCCCATCCGGGTGCGACCTCCGAGCTGCTCCGCCTGGCGGCTGCGCAGCGTCGACAAAGTGATCAGGTCGCGGCCCGCACCGCCTGGGCCGCCGCGAGCCGGGCCACCGGCACGCGCCACGGCGAGCAGCTGAGGTAGTCCACCCCCGCGTCGAGCAGGAACCCGATCGACCCGGGATCGGCACCGTGCTCGCCGCAGATCCCGATCGACAGGTCGGGTCGGGTCGCCCGAGCGGCCCTGACCGCGATGGTGACGAGCTGGCCGACACCGTCGACGTCGAGCGACACGAAGGGGTCGGCCTCCAGGAGACCGTCACGCAGGTACACCTCGAGCAGGCGCCCGACATCGTCCCGGCTGAACCCGAAGGTCATCTGGGTGAGGTCGTTGGTCCCGAAGGAGAGGAAGTCGGCCACCTCGGCGAGGGAGCCGGCCAGCAGCGCCGCCCGAGGGGTCTCGACCATGGCGCCGACGGCCAGCGCGGGCCCGCCCGGAGCGACCGCCGCCACCTCGTCGTCGATCATCCGCCGGATCTCGACCAGCTCGGCGACCGTGCTCACGAGCGGCACGATGACCCGGGGTCTGGGATCGCCACCTCCGGCGACGCGACCCGCCGCCGCCTCGACGAGGGCCCGGACCTGCATGCGGTAGATCGCCGGTCGCAGGATCCCCAACCGGACGCCGCGCACACCCAGCATCGGGTTGTGCTCGTGGCTCCGCCGGGCCGCTGCCAGCACCTCCGCGTCGGCCGGGCCGAGCGTCCCGGCCGCGGCGGCCACCTCCAACGCCACGATGTCGGGCAGGAACTCGTGCAACGGCGGGTCGAGCAGGCGGACCGTCACCGGCAGGCCGTCCATCGCCTCGAGCAGGGCCTCGAAGTCCGCCCGCTGGGCCGCCTCGAGCTCCTCGAGGGCCTTCCGCTCGGTCTCCGGGTTGTCGGAGAGGATCACCCGCTGGAGCAGCGGCAGGCGATCTGGTCCGAGGAACTGGTGCTCGGTGCGGCACAGGCCGATCCCTTCGGCACCGAGCGCTCTGGCCACGCCCGCGTCAGCCGCGGTGTCGGCGTTCGCGTGTACGGCGAGCTGCCCGGCGCGGACCTCGTCCGCCCAGGCGAGCACGACGTGGAGCTCGTCGGGCACGTCCACCTGGCCGACGTCGAGGGCCCCCAGCAGCACCTCCCCTGACGAGCCGTCGATCGAGATCAGGTCGCCCTCGCGGACGATGATGCCGTCCGCGGTCGTGAGCCCGTCGTCGTCGATCGCGAGCGACTCCGCGCCGCACACCGCGGGCAATCCGCGCCCGCGCGCGATCACGGCCGCGTGGCTGGCCATCCCGCCGCGCGACGTGAGCACGCCGCAGGCCACGCTCAGGCAGGGCTCGTCCGCCGGTGAGGTCTCCGGACGCACGAGGATCACGTCGTGGCCGTCGTCGAACGCGTCGAGTCCACGCCAGGCGTCGAACACCGCCACGCCCGAGGCCACCCCGGGGGAGGCGGCGAGACCAGTCGCGAGCACCCGGCGCTCCCCCGTCGCCTGCGCGTGCAGGACCGCCTCGACATCGCCCACCGTGACCTCGACGAGCGCGGCCGTCCGGTCGGCGAGGCCGGCTTCACCGACGCGCGCCACGAGCTCGTGGAACAGGTCTGCGCCTCGGCGCCGCTCGCTCACGCCGGCTTGCGCAGCTTCAAGGAGTAGACGAGCGGGAGCGACGGCATGCCCTCGGGCATCCGGTGGGTCCCGTCGTCGTGGACGACGAGGAACGGCCAACGAGGGAAGAGCGTGAACGGGAACTCGTGGAAGGACTCCAGCACCAGCCCCCGGTCGAGCAGGGCCGTGACCACGTCGGACACCGGATGGATCCAGTCCCAGATGGTCGACGCCGAGAGGACCACGTCGGGGTCGGTGTAGGTCGACGGCTCGTCGAAGCACCCGCCTTCGGGATCGCCGAAGTACGCATGCTTGACGACGAGCTCGGCGTCGCCGAACACGCCCTCGATCGGATGGAACTCCGGCACGTAGACCAGCCCGCCCGGACGGGCGAGCGCGTCGACCACCGCGGCCCAGCGATCGAGGTCGGGCAGCCAGCAGAGCGCGCCGAGCCCGGTGTACACGACGTCGAACTGCCTCGCTCCCAGCGCCTCGACCGCGTCGTACACGTTCGCGGCAGACGAACTCGGCGTCGATCCCCACCTCCGCGGCGATGCGGCGGGCGGCGTCGATGGCGTTGGGCGAGAAGTCGAGACCGGTGACCCGGGCGCCGAGGCGGGCCCACGACAGCGTGTCGAGCCCGAAGTGGCACTGGAGGTGCACCAGGTCGAGCCCGGCGACCGATCCAACCTCGTCGACCTCGAACGAGCGCAGCGCGTTGCGTCCGGCCTTGAACCCCGCGACGTCGTAGAACTCGGACCCGACGTGGACGGTGGCGCGCTCGTCCCAGTTGGCCTGGTTGGCCGCGATCTTCGCCTCGACGGGGACGGAGCCGTCGTCGTCAGCTGAGGCGGTCGCGGAGGTACCCGACCAGCTCGTCGATGGCGACGCGGTCCTGCTCCATCGAGTCGCGCTCGCGGACCGTCACGGCCGCAGTCGTCGAGCGAGTCGAAGTCGACGGTGACGCAGTACGGCGTGCCCAGCTCGTCCTGGCGGCGGTAGCGGCGACCGATGGCCTGGGTCTCGTCGTAGTCGCACATGAAGTGGGGCTGCAGGCGGCCCAGCACGTCGCGGGCGACCGGGGTGAGCGTGTCCTTCTTCGACAGCGGCAGCACGGCCACCTTGTAGGGCGCCAGGCGGTGGTGCAGGCGCAGCACGATGCGCGTCTCGCCCCGCACCTCCTCCTCGTCGTAGGCGGCGAGCAGGAACGCCATCATCGTGCGGGTGGCGCCGGCGGCCGGCTCGATGACGTGCGGCGTGTAGCGCTCGTTGGTGGCCTGGTCGAAGTAGTCGAGCTTCTCGCCCGAGTGCTTCGTGTGCTGGGTGAGGTCGTAGTCGCCGCGGTTGGCGATGCCCTCGAGCTCGTCCCAGCCCCACGGGAAGAGGAACTCCACGTCGGACGTGCCGCTCGAGTAGTGGGTGAGCTCGTCGGCGTCGTGGGGGCGCAGGCGGAGCTTGTCCTCGGGGATGCCGAGGTCGAGGTACCACTGGTAGCGCTCGTTGCACCAGTACTCGTACCACTTGCGGCGCCTCGTCGGGCGGGACGAAGAACTCCATCTCCATCTGCTCGAACTCGCGGGTGCGGAAGACGAAGTTGCCGGGCGTGATCTCGTTGCGGAACGACTTGCCGACCTGGGCGATGCCGAACGGCGGCTTCTTGCGGCTGGTCTGCAGCACGTTGGCGAAGTTGACGAACATGCCCTGCGCCGTCTCGGGCCGCAGGTAGACCACGGCGCCGGCGTCGGCGATCGGGCCGGCGTGGGTCTTGAACATGAGGTTGAACTGGCGGGCCTCGGTGAAGCGAGTCCTTCGTGCCGCAGTTCGGGCAGGTGTCGGGATCGTCGAGCTTGTCGAGGCGGAAGCGCTCGCTGGCAGCACCTTGCAGTCGACCAGCGGGTCGGTGAAGTTGGCGAGGTGGCCCGAGGCCTCCCAGATCGCCGGCGGCGACAGGATGGCGGCGTCGAGGCCGACGACGTCGTCGCGCAGCTGCACCATCGAGCGCCACCAGGCGTCCTTGACGTTGCGCAGCAGCAGCACGCCGATCGGGCCCGTAGTCGTAGGTCGAGCGGAAGCCGCCGTAGATCTCGGCCGACGGGAACACGAAGCCCCGACGCTTCGAGAGGTTGACGATCTTCTCCATGAGATCGGCGTGCGACGCAGCTGGGAGATCGGCGTTCTGCGCGGCGGTGTCGGACATGGAGCCGAAGCGTAGCGGCGGCCCTCGAGTCGCCCGGACGGCATTCCACTCGCCGACGCCGGCCGGACGCGCCACAATGCGTCCGTGCAAGCCCAGCCCGTCGCCGTGCCGATCCCACCGCCGTCGGCGGCCAGCGGATCGTCGCCTGCATCATCGACCGTGGGCTGGGCCTCGTCCTCTACGTGGTGATGTTCGTCGCGCTGTCCAAGCCGATCCCGGCCATCTACGGCAGCACCAGCTACAACTACTGCTCCGGGCAGTCGATGTGCCAGAACTTCGGCAGCCGGTACGTGTCGGGCGGCACGCGCGGCTGTCATCGTGCTCGTGCAGCTCGCCTACCTGATCGGCGTCTTCGTCCTCCAGCGCGGCATCACCGGCCGCACGCTGGGCATGAACGCCTTCGGCCTCGTCACGGTGAACGAGCAGGGCCAGCCCCTCGGTCCAGGTATGGCCCTGGTGCGATCGCTGGCCGGCATCGTCGACTACTTCCCCTGCTGCTTCCCGCTGGTCGGCACGATCACGATCTTCACGACCACCGGTCACCGCCGGGTGGGCGACATGGCGGCCAAGAGCTTCGTCGTCGCCCGCGCCTACGCCGGCCAGCCGATCTTCGTGCCCGGGCTGCACCGGCCCTGCCTACGGCGCGAGTCCCTACGGCCAGCCCTACGCCCAGCCGTACCGCCGCACGGACAGCCGTACGCTGCCGCCCACGAGCCCAGCCGTACGCAGCCGCCCGACCCCGGAGCAGCCCGGCGAGGGCGGGTTCCCCGGCGCCCGCCGCCGCACCGACGCCCGCCCGGCCGCCGTCGGCCCCCACCCGCGCCGGTCGACCCGACCCAGCCCCAGTGGGACCCGGCCCGCAACGCCTACATCCAGTGGGACCCGGCCGGCCAGCGCTGGATGCAGTTCGACCAGGCCACCCAGCAGTGGGGTGAGCACTGATCCGCTCAACCGCGGTCCGACGAGTCAGCCCCGGTCGAGGATGGACGACCGCAGGCGGCGTTCGAGGTGGTGCTCGACCGCCCGGGTGGCCAGGTGCTCGACCTCGTGGGTGGCGGCCGACGGCGGCTCGTTGAGCGCGGCACCGAGCTGGCCGCCGAGGATGCGGCGGAGCAGGTCGAGCGCCTCGGGTGAGATGGCCACGCCCCGACGGTGGTCGGCGCACAGCACGCCGCCCGACTCGAGGTCGAAGGCCACCAGCGCCTCGGTCGTCCCGCAGTCGGCGCAGCGGTCGAGGATCGGGCCGGTAGCCCTCGAGCGCGAGCAGCTTCCAGAAGAACGCCGGCACCACCAGCGCGCCGTTCTGGTCGGCGAGCGCCCGCAGCCCGCCGATCAGCATCTGGTACAGGCGCGGGTTCGGCCCGCCCTCCTGCATCGTCTGGTCGACCACCTCGAGCATGCTCGACGCCTTGGCGATGCGGTCGAGGTCGTCGCGGATGGCCCGGAAGTGGTCGATGCTCTCGACCTGCGTGACGATGTCGAGCTCGCGGCCCTCGTAGAGCTGGAGGGCGACGTGGCTGGTGGGCTCGAGGCGCGAGCCGAACTTGCTCTTGGTCTTGCGCACGCCCTTGGCCACGGCCCGCACCTTGCCGCGGCCCCGCGTGCACAGCACGACGATGCGATCGGCCTCGCCGAGCTTGTAGGTGCGCAGCACCACGCCCTCGTCGCGGTAGAGCACGTCAGGTGTCCTCGATGCCGCCGAAGCGGCGCTCGCGTGCCTGGTACTCGCGCACCGCGTCGAACAGGTGCTCGCGGCGGAAGTCCGGCCACAGCACGTCGGTGAAGACCAGCTCGCTGTAGGCGATCTCCCAGAGCAGGAAGTTCGAGATGCGGTACTCACCCGACGTCCGGATCATCAGGTCGGGATCGGGCATGTCGGGGTGGTAGAGGTGGCGGCGGATCGCCCGCTCGTCGATCTTGTCGGCCGGCGTGCCCTCGGCGACGAGCGCCCGCACGGCGTCGACGATCTCGGCCCGCCCGCCGTAGTTGAACGCGATCGTGAAGGTCATCGTGCGGTTGTCCGCGGGTCAGCTCGACCGACTGGTCCTGGTGGCGGATCAGGCGCTTGGGGACGCGCCAGTCGCGCCGGCCGGCGAAGCGCATGCGCACGCCCCGCTCGTTCATCTCGTCGCGCCGGCCGACGAGGATGCGCTCGTTGAACCCCATGAGGTAGCGGACCTCGTCGGTCGGCCGCTTCCAGTTCTCGGTGCTGAACGCGTAGACGGTGAGCCACTTGATCCCGAGCTCGAGGGCGCCCTCGACCGTGTCGAACAGCGCCTCCTCACCGGCGGCGTGGCCCGTCGGTCCGCTTCAGCCCGCGTCGCTGCGCCCAGCGACCGTTGCCGTCCATGACGCAGGCCACATGGGTGGGAACGCGGGAGGGATCGATGCCGGGGACACCGGCCGGGGAAGGCACCTCCGCAACCTACCGCCCGCTCGCGCGCCGCGCCCGGTACGGTCATCGACGTGCAAGAACGGGCCCGGAGCTTCGACGCGGTCGCCGACCTCTACGACGAGCTACGACCTCGGTATCCCGCGGCCCTCTTCGACGATCTCCTGGCCCTTTCCGACGCGCCCGCGCACCCCGAGGTGCTCGAGATCGGTACGGGCCCCGGCGTGGCCACCCTCCCGCTGGCCGAGCGCGGCTGTCGCATCGTCGGCCTCGAGCCCGGCCCGCACCTGGCCGAGACGGCGAGGGCGCGGCTGGCCGGCTTCCCCGAGGTCGAGATCCGCGAGACCACCTTCGAGGACGCCGACCTCGACCCCGACCGGTTCGACCTGGTCGTCTCGGCCAGCGCCTGGCACTGGGTCGACCCCGAGATCGGCTTGGAGAAGGCCGCTCGGGTCCTACGCCCCGGCGGGTCGTTGGGGGTCTGGTGGGGACACGGCACCGTCGCCGATCCCGAGGTGCTGGCCGATCTCCGGGCCGTGCACGAGCGTTGGGTCCCGGACATCGCGGAGACCCGCTACGCCGGCGAAGGGCGGACCGCCGACGACCGCATCGACGCGCTCCACGGGCGGCGCCGTCGATCCGAGCTCGATCTCGCCATCGGCGAGCAGGGATCGTTCTCGCCCGCCGTCCTGCACCCCTACCCCTTCGACACGACCTACGACGCGCGGCAGTTCGTGCGGCTGCTCGACACGTACTCCGACTACCGGCTCCTCGACGCGGACGTCCGCCAGAACCTGTTCGACGACGTCGTCTCGATGCTGGACCAGCGCCACGGCGGTCAGGTCACCCGCCGCTATTCGCCGACGCTCTACCTGGCTCGCCGCACGAGCTGATGGCGGTCGGCGCCGCGAGCGAGGACGAGGTGCGCGAGGCACTGGCCGCGGCGACCGCTGCGCTCCCACGCGGCGAGGACCGGCCGGGCCAGGTCGAGATGGCCGTCGCCGTCGCCCGCTCCATCGCCGCGCACCGCCCGCTGATCGTGCAGGCCGGCACCGGCACCGGCAAGTCCCTCGCCTACCTCGTGCCGGCCGTCGTCAGCGGGGCCAAGGTGGTCGTGGCCACCGCCACGAAGGCGTTGCAGGACCAGCTGGCCGGCAAGGACCTGCCGTTCCTCGCCGAGCACGTCGACCACCCGTTCACCTTCGCCGTGCTGAAGGGGCGGTCCAACTACGTGTGCCGCCAGCGGGTGCACGAGGCGACCACCAGCGACGCCCAACTGACCCTCGAGGGCACCGCCGACAAGTCGCTCGCCGAGCAGGTGCGCCGCATCGCCGACTGGGCGGCGACCAGCCCCACCGGCGACCGGGCCGAGCTCGACCACGAGCCGAGCGCCGCGGGTCGTGGGCCGCCGTGAGCGTGGGGCCGCGCGAGTGCCCGGGCGCGGCCAACTGCCCGCGCGGGCTCGGAGTGCTTCGCCGAGCAGGCCCGAGCCGCGGCCGCGGAGGCCGACGTCGTCGTGGTGAACACCCACCTCTACAGCCTCAGCGTCGAGGCCGGGGGCGCGCTGCTCCCGGAGCACGATGTCGTGGTCATCGACGAGGCCCACCAGTTCGAGGACGTCGTCTCGGCCACCTTCGGGCTCGAGCTCACCGGCGGCCGCCTGACGAACCTGGCCCGGGTCACGCAGGCGATCGTCGAGGACCCGACCACCATCGCCCGCCTCGAAGCCGACAGCACGCTCCTCACCTCCGTGTTGGGCGAGCACGTCGGGCGCCGGCTGCGCGGGCAGATGGACGAGGACCTCGCCGACGCATTGATCTCCACCCGCGGTCATGTCGAGGTCCTGCTGGGCACGCTGCGGGGCCTGCCCGACGACGGTCCGGGCGATGTCGGCGCCCGCAAGCAGCGCGCCCTCAAGACGGCGGCCACGCTCCTCGACGACATCGACTGGATCCTGGCCGCGCCGCCGAGCCACGTGGTGTGGGTCGAGGGGACGCCGGCCGCGCCGGTGCTTCGGGGTGCGCCGATCGACGTCGCCGAGACGCTGCGCGAATCGGTGTGGCAGACCCCGACCGTGGTGCTGACCAGCGCCACCATCCCGGCCGGTCTGGGCCCCCGCCTGGGACTCGAGCCCGGCAGCTACACCGAGCTCGACGTCGGCAGCCCCTTCGACTATTCGACCCACGCCCTCCTCTACTGCGCCGCTCACCTCCCCGATCCCCGCACAGCTGCCTACGAGGAGTCGCTCCACGACGAGCTCGCCGCGTTGATCACCGCGGCGGGCGGACGCACGCTGGCCCTGTTCACCAGCTACCGCGCCATGGACGCCGCCACCGAGGCTCTGCGGGCCCGGCTCGACACCGAGATCCTGAGCCAGAACGACCTCCCCAAGCCGGCGCTGGTGGCCCGCTTCGCCGGTGACGAGTCGACCTCGCTGTTCGCCACGATGGGCTTCTGGCAGGGCATCGACGTCCCCGGCCGGTCGCTCGCGCTCGTGACCATCGACCGGTTGCCGTTCCCCCGGCCCGACGAGCCGCTGCTCCAGGCCCGACGCGAACGCGCCCGGGCCGATGCCTTCCGGGTGGTCGACCTGCCGCGCGCCGCGACCATGCTCGCCCAGGGGGCCGGCCGGTTGATCCGCACGGCGGACGATCGCGGCGTCGTCGCCGTGCTCGACCCGCGGCTGGCCACCAACGCGAGCTACCGATGGGACATCGTGTCCGCACTGCCGCCGATGCGGCGCACGCGCGACCGCGCCGAAGCCGAGGCGTTCCTCGCCGAGATCGCCTCAGGGATACCCGACACGGCCACGCGGTTGAGCCACGATGAGGTGCCCGAGGCAGCCGAGGCGACCGATGAGCGACGACGCACCCCAACCTGATCGCGGGATCGGCCTCACCGCGCCCCATCGGTCCGGCGGCTCGGCGTCATGGCCCGGGTCGAAGCCCGTGCTCACTGCCCGCCGCCGACGTCACCGGCGCCGCCGGCCGGCGATCCTGGCCATCGGTATCGCCGTGCTGGTGCTGGCCCTGCTCGTCGCCAGCGCCTACCGCCTGCTCGGTGGAGGCTCCCCGGACCGCAACCACGAGCGGGCCGCCGCGTTCCTGGCCGCGTGGTCGCGTGGCGACACGGCCGGCATGCAGGCGATGGTCAGCCCATCCGCCCACGTGGCCGCCGATCTGAAGGCGGTCGACGCCGGGCTCCACCTCAAACGCGCGAGCTACCACCTCGATCGCGTCGATCGCCGCAACGGCAAGGTGGTGGCGACGTTCACCGCCCGGGACGTGGTCGCCGGGGTCGGGACCTGGACCTATTCGAGTTCGTTCGAGTTGCTCGCCGCGAAGGACGGGCCCTCGGTCGTGTGGAGCCGGGCGGTGATCCATCCGCGGCTCGGCCCCCACGACGTCTTCGACCGCACGCTCACCTGGGCGACACGCGCCCCCATCCTCGGCGCCGGCGGGCAGGTGCTGGCCGGCAACAGCGACGTCGTGACGATCGGCGTCGAGCCCCGCCGCATGACCGACGAGGCCGCGCTGACCCAGTCGCTACAGGTCAACCTGCACGTCGATCCGGCGACGGTCGCGGCCGCCCTGCACGCGCCCGGCGTGCGTCCCGACGAGTTCGTCCCCATCGTGACCGTGCCGAGGCCCGCGTACGAGGCGGTCAAGCCGGTGATCTACCCGGTGCCGGGCCTCGAGTTCCGTTCGAAGCGGGGCTACGCCGTCCTGACCACAGGGTTCGCCAGCACCCTGCTCGGCGACGTCGGACCGATCACCGCCGACCAGCTCCGCCGCCTCGGCGGTGCGTACGAGGCCACCGACACCGTCGGGCGATCCGGTCTCGAGGAGGCCTTCGAAGGGTCGCTGGCCGGCACGCCGACGGCCGACATCCGGATCGTCGACACCACCATCGCCGACCGGAAGCACAACATCACCGCGGTGCTCCTCCATCACGCCGGTCACGCGCCCGTGCCGCTGCGCACGACCATCGACCCCACCGTGCAGGAAGCGGCCCAGGCGGCGCTGGCGTCGGTGACCAAGCCGGCCGCCCTCGTGGCCATGGACGGCCAGGGCAACGTGCGGGCCATCGTGTCGGGGCCCGGCGGCTCGCAGTTCGACCGCGCCCTCTACGGCGTGTACCCGCCGGGCTCGACCTTCAAGGTCGTGACGACCTATGCGCTGCTCTCGGCCGGGGTCACGCCGTCGTCGACCTTGACCTGTCCCGGCTCGGTGACCGTCGACGGTCGGACGTTCCACAACTTCGAGAGCGAGAGCCTCGGACCGCTGTCCTTCACCACCGCGTTCGCCAAGTCGTGCAACACCGCATTCATCGGCGCGACGGCACAGCACCTGTCGGCCGCCTCGCTACGGGCGGCCGCCCACACGTTCGGATTCGATCAGCCGCTCCATCTCGGTGTCACCGCGGTGGGCGGAGGCTTCCCGACCGGCGGCGACGCGGTCGAGACCGCCGCCGACGCCATCGGGCAGGGCAAGGTCACGGCCAGCCCGCTCCAGATGGCCTCGGTGGCCGCCGCGGTCATGTCCGGCCAGTGGCACCCGCCGACGCTGCTGCCCCAACACACGACCCGCGGCAAGCTCCCGCCGCCGCTCACCGCCCAGGCCCGCGCCGATCTCACCACCCTGATGCGCGGCGTGGTCACGTCCGGTACCGGCACCACCGCCGCGGTCGCCGGCCTGGACGTGGCCGGCAAGACCGGCACGGCCGAGTTCGGCCACGCCGACCCGCCCCACACCCACGCCTGGTTCATCGGATTCGCCGACGGTCTGGCGGTGGCCGTCGTGGTCGAGGACGGCGGCGTCGGCGGCCACACCGCCGCCCCGATCTTCCACGACTTCTTCACCGACCTGCTGGCCGCGCGCTGACCCGCCACCACGAAACTGGGCATCTGTGTACGTCGGATTCGATGGATTTCGATGCCCAGTTTCGGCGGGACGTCAGTAGCCGAGGCGCTCCAGGGCCTTGGGACGGCGCTGCCAGTCCTTGTCGACCTTGACGAACAGCTCGACGAACGCGCCTGGGGCCAGCTGCTCGCGCACGGCGGTGCCGACCGCCTTGAGGACCGATCCGCTTGCGGCCGATCACGATGCCCTTCTGCGAGTCCCGCTCGACCAGGATCTCGACCCGGATCCGCGGCCACTCCCACTCGGTCACCCGGGTGGCGATCGAGTGGGGCAGCTCGTCGTGGGTCACGGCCAGCAGCTGCTCGCGCACGAGCTCGGCCACCCAGAACGCCTCGGGCACGTCGGTGACCATGTCGTCGGGATAGAGCTGCGGGCCCTCGGGCATGCCGGTCGATCAGGTGGGCGACGAGCTCGTCGACGCCGGCACCGGTGAGCGCCGACACCGGGAAGTAGTGCTCGAGGGCCAGCTGATCAGCCGCCTTGGCCAGCTGGGCCAGCACCGCGTCGGGCGACGCCGCGTCGACCTTGTTCACGATCACCACCCCGTCGCTCGGCACCCGCGCGGCCGACGAAGCGGTCCCCCGGGCCGATCGAGGCGGTGGCGTCGACCACCAGGCACACGACGTCGACGCCGCCGATGGTCTCGGAGGCCGTGTCGTTCAGGCGCTCGCCGAGCAGGGTGCGCGGCTTGTGGATGCCCGGGCGTGTCGACGAACACGACCTGGACGTCGGGTCGGTTCAGCACGCCGCGCACCTGGGTCCGGGTCGTCTGCGGCTTGTCGGACACGATGGTGACCTTGGTGCCGAGGATGCGGTTGACCAGCGTGGACTTGCCGACGTTGGGTCGACCGACGATCGTGACGAAGCCCGACCTCACGACCCGCTCACGGTCGACTCGTCGCCGGTCGCCCGCGGCCGTTCCTTGTCCCGGTTCTCGGCTTCGGCCTCGGCCGGCTCGGCGAGGGCGATGCGCACCCGCCCGATGCGACGCCGCTGCACCCGCTCGGCCCACAGCCGGTGCCCGGCGCACTCGACCGACTCGCCCTCGGCCGGGCACGTGGCCGAGCAGGTGGAAGATGAGCCCGCCGACCGTGTCCCAGTCGCCGTCTTCGGGCAGCGGTGGGCGGATCAGCTCGTTGACCTCGTCGATGGGCATGGCCGCGTTGACCCGCAGCTCGTCGTCGCCCAGACGCTCGACCTTCGGCTCCTCACGGTCGTACTCGTCGTCGATCTCGCCGACGAGCTCCTCGATCAGGTCCTCGAGCGTGACCAGCCCGGCGGTGCCGCCGTACTCGTCGACCACGACGGCCAGGTGCACGTGGTCGGCCTGCATCTCGGGCAGCAGCTCGGCGATGCGCTTGGTCTCGGGCACGAACCGCGCCGCGCGCATGAGCTCGCTGACCGGTCGCTCGCCCTTGCCGTCGCGGCCGGCCCGCATCAGGTCCTTGGCGTAGACGACGCCGACGATGTCGTCGATGCCCTCGCCGACCGCCGGCACCCGGCTGAGCCCGTTGAGGATCATGACCTCCATCGCGTCGTCGACCCGGAACTCGCCGGACACGGTGACCATGTCGGGGCGCGGCACCATGACCTCGCGGACGACGGTGTCGCCGAACTCGATGATCGACTCGATGAGGTCGCGCTCCTCCTCCTCGATCACGTCGTCCTCGACGGCGACGTCGGCCAGGGCCAGCAGCTCCTCCTCGGACACGAACGGGCCCTCCTTCAGGCCCTTGCCCGGCAGGAGCACGTTGGTCATGCCGATCAGCGCGCGCGGACAGCACCTTGATCGGCCAGAACCGGGCCAGCATCGTGACCGGGCCGGCGGCCAGCAGCGCCGAGCGCTCGGGGTGCTGGATGGCCCAGGTCTTCGGCGCGGCCTCGGCGACACGAACACGACCACGACGTTGACGACGATGGCGACGGCCACGCCCCAGGCGCCGAAGAGGTCGTCGGCCACGATGCCGAGGAGCGTGGCGCCGCACCAGCTGGCAGATGAGCAGCGTGAGCAGGACCGGGTTGAGGAACCGCTCGGGCCGGGCGACCAGCCACGAGCAGGCGCGCGCCCTTGTGGCCCTCCGCCTCGGCCAGGGCCTGGGCCTTGCTGCGCGACATGCGGGTGAGCGCGGTCTCGGCGAGCGCCAGGAACGCGGTGCACGACCAGGAGCACGACGATGACGACGAGCATGACGATGTCGCCGGTCGTCAGCGGTGGCGAGCAACGCGGCGTGCCATGGTCACGGCCGACCCACGGATCGCGGGCCAGCGGGCCGTGGAACCGCGCCGAGCAGCTCGCGCTCGCGTGCCTGCATCGCGCCCGGCTCGTCGTCGTCGGCGTGGTCCATGCCGAGCAGGTGCAGCAGGCCGTGCACGACCAGCAGCGCGAGCTCGTCGTCGTACGTGCCCGGCGTGCTCGGGCGCGTTGCGCGGCCGCCACCGCGGGGCAGATCACGATGTCGCCGAGCAGCAGCGGCGGTCGCGTCGGCACCGACGCTCGGGACCGTGTCGCCGGGATCGGACTGCCGACCGCTCGGGCCGTCGCCGTCGATCGGGAACGAGAGCACGTCGGTCGGGCCCGTCGTGGCCCATGTGCGTCGCGGTTGAGCTCGGCCATCGTCGTCGCGTCGACGAACGAGAGCGACACCTCGGCGTCGGCCGGCACGCCGAGCTCGGCCAGCACGCGCGACCGCCAGCGCCTGCCACCGGTCGGCGTCGACGGGCCAGTCGTCCTGCTCGTCGGCGACGGTGACCGCGCGCATGCCAGGCGAGGACTCGCGCGGCGCGCGGCGCACCGGGGCGCATCGGGCTCAGCTCGGGCGGCGGGTCGCCCGCGGCCCGCTCGTAGGCGTTCGACGATGTCCTGCACGATGCGGTGGCGCACCACGTCGCGGCTGGTCAGGTGCACGAAGGCCAGCCCGTCGATGCCGCTCGAGCACCGGCTCGAGGCCGACCAGGCCGCTGCGGCCGCCCGGCACGTCGACCTGGGTGATGTCGCCGGTGACGACGACCTTCGAGCCGAAGCCGATGCGGGTGAGGAACATCTTCATCTGCTCGGGCGTGGTGTTCTGCGCCTCGTCGAGGATGATGAAGCTGCGGTTGAGCGTGCGGCCCCGCATGAACGCCAGCGGCGCGACCTCGACCGTGCCCCGCTCGAGCAGGCGCTGCGCGCCCTCGGGCTCGACCATGTCGTAGAGCGCGTCGTAGAGCGGGCGCAGGTAGGGGTCGACCTTGGCCATGAGGTCGCCGGGCAGGAAGCCGAGCCGCTCGCCGGCCTCGACCGCGGGGCGGGTGAGGATGATGCGGTCGACCTCGCTTGGCCTGGAGGGCCTGCACGGCCATGGCCACCGCCAGCCAGCTCTTGCCGGTGCCGGCCGGGCCGATGCCGAAGGTGATGACGTTGTCGGCGGATGGCGTCGACGTAGCGCTTCTGGCCGCTCGACTTCGGCCGCACCGTGCGACCCCGCGACGACTTGCAGCACCTCGGCGGTGAGCACCTCGGACGGGCGCTCGTCGGCCTTGACCATGTCGATGGTGCGGTGCGACCGTCGCCGGCTCGAGGGCGTGGCCCTGCTGCGAGCAGCACGACCAGCTCGCTCGAAGAGCCGGCCGACCTGCTCGGCGCCCTCGCCGTCGACGGTGATCTCGTTGCCCCGGACGTGCACGGTCGAGTGTCGGGGAACGCCGTCTCGACCAGCCGCAACAGCTCGTCGCGCTGGCCGAGGAGGCCCACCATCAGGTGGTTGCCGGGGACGTTGATCTTGACTTGGGTGGTTGCCATCGCGGTCTCAGTTGAGGTCTTCAGCGTACTGACTGCAGGGGGTGGCGGCGAGGGACGTCGACGGATGCGCCGGCGACGGCGCGTAGGCTCGTGGCGTGGCGGACGGCGGACCCGGCGCGACGACCGAGCGGCGACCGATCGGACGACCTGGAGGTCGACCTCGACGACGAGCTCGGCGCGCTCGACCGGTGGGTGGCCGAGGCGCGGGTGGACCAGGCGGTCGACGAGCGCCGTCGCACCGCCTGGCTCGGGCGCCAGGCCGACCGTGGCGCCACCCTGGCCGACCTGCTGGTCGGCGGTGGCCGAGCGATCGCGGCCCGTCGTGGTCGAGATGCTCGACGGCCGGCGCCACCGCGGCATCGTCGACGGTGGTGGGCCGCGACATGGTCGAGCTCCGCACCGATGGCGGGCCACGGTGCTGGTGGCCCTGGCCGCGATCGGCTCGGTCCCCGCGGTCGACCGCGGCCCGACGTCGGCGACCCGGCGCCCGTCGGCGGACGGCGCCGAGCACCCACCTGGCCGCCGAGCTGGCCCGGCTGGCCGAGGATCGGCCACGGGTCCTGCATGGTCGACCTCGGTGCGGCAGGCCCGCTGACCGGCACCTTGGTGGCGGCCGGCCCACACCTGGTGGCCGTGCGCCTGGAGGGGGGCGACGTGGCCTACGTGCCGCTGGCGGCGCTGGCGGAGGTGTCGCTGCCCGAGTCGGGATAGAGGTGCTCGAGGGTGCCCGGCTCGATGCGGCAGGCCTCGATGAACAGGTCGACGTCGGTGGCCTTGAGCCGGATCACCCGACCGAACCGGTAGGCCGCCACCTGACCCTCGTCGATGAACCGGTAGAGCGTGCGCGGCGTGATGCCGAGCCGCTCGGCCGCCTCGCCGGTGCTGAGCCAGTGGATGTCGTCATCCGCGCCGAAGCCTGGAGGAGTCACAGCCCTACCTTACTCCCTTCTCGGTGCTTTGCACACTTTTCGGTGCTTTCCCCGACTCACGCACCACGTGGGGCGCATCGACCGGCTCTCCACGTGACCGACGTCACTTGATGTCCGGGTGACCGACGTCACCTTGAGCCACCTCGTCGTCGCCCCTACGGTGCCGGGTCGGGAGCGGATAACGAGCAGATCGGCGGGCCGTCCAGGCGGGACGGCCAGGCGGACGAAGAGACGACGATCCCACGTCGGCGGAATCAGGTGGAGATGGCGGGGCGGACCTCAGCATCGACGGGCGAGCGCGCGAGGCGGCGACGAGGAGCAACCCGAACGCGAGCGCGACCGCCTGCGGGTGCTGCACCGGCGACCGCTGCCGTCGGGCCGCGCCGTCATCGGTGGGCTGATCGTCGCCCTGGCCATGTTGGCCGCCTTCGCGGTGGCCGGAGGCTCCCACCGCGGGCCCACCGGACGGGTGGTGGTGGCCCGGCGCGACGTGCGGCTCGGCTCGCGGCTGTCAGCCGACGATCTGCGGGTCGAATCGATCGATCTGCCCGGCGGGGTAGGCCCCGGCACCTTCTCGTCGCCGGCCGAGCTCGACGGCGCGGTGGCCCTGCTCGCCGCTGGCGGCCGGGCGACATCGTCGAGCGGTCGTCGGTCTCCGTCGGTGCGAGCGGGCAGGCGGGCGTCCAGCTGTCGTTCCCCGTCGACCGGGAGCGGGCGATCGACGGCCACCTGGTGATCGGCGAGCCGCTCGACCTCCTGGCGACCTACGGCACGGGCGACTCGGCCCGCACCGAGGTGGTCGCCCGTGGCCTGCGGCTCGTCGACATGGACGACGCCCATCAGGGGCTCGAGGGAAGCGGCAAGGTGGTCGTGACCGTCGAGCTCGCCGACCCTGATCTGGTCGTACCCGTCACCCACGCGACCGACGTGGCGACGATCACGCTCGTACGACCGACCGACGCCGGAGGCTCGACGGACACGACCAACCGGCTCGGGCCCTAATCGTTCCCTAACATCTCCAGCGACCAGGACACGCACATCGAGTCGTAGAAACAGGGCGACCGGTAGCAGTTCGTTGGGGGGCGACACATGAGCGAGCAGGCGCAGGTGCAGCAGCAGAGGTCCGTGCATTCGCCGCGCACCATGGGCGAGGTCATCGTGTGGGCGCTGGCCGCCGCGTCGGTCGCGTCGGCGGCCATCCACTTCTCGGTGATCGGGGAGCACTTCCACGAGGCGTGGTACTTCGGCACGTTCTTCGCGGTCGTCGCGTGGGCGCAGCTCGCGTGGGCGGTCGGCATCGTCGTACGCCCAAGCCGCCGCATGTTCCTGTCCGGGGCCGTACTCCAGACCGCGATCGTGGTCGATCTACTTCTGGTCGCGTACCTCGGGACTGCCGATTGGTCCGGAACCCTGGCAACCCGAGGCGTGGGGGTTCCTCGACGGCCTGTCCACCGCGCTCGAGGTGTTCGCCGCCGGCGGCGCGTTCTACCTGGCCTACCGCCCGCTCGACCAGCCGGTGAGCCGGCGCACGATGTCGGCCGCGCTCGGGACCCTGGTGGTGATCGTCGCCGCGACGACCAGCGCGGCGCTGGCCGTGACGCCAGCCGAGATGGCCGGCATGGACTCGATGGCGTCAGCCGCGGCCGCCGGCCACGACACGAACATGGGATCCATGGCCGACGGCTCGACCACCGGCGGCTCGATCGGCATGGGCCAGATGACGACCGGTTCGTCGTCGACGAGCTCGACCATGGGCGCGATGAACATGGGCTCGACGAGCAGCACGGCATCGATGACCGGCATGACGGGCATGACGGGCTCGTCCGCTACGACCATGACCACGATGCCGGGCATGCAGATGGGCGGGGGTTCGACCACCACGACCATGCCGGGGATGGGCGACGGCAGGTTCACGCTGGCGACCAACTCGCCGGCCGGCTCGATCATGTGGCCGATGATGACCATGAACATGGAGCCCGGCATGCAGATGGCCGAGCCGCCTTGCACGACGACGCCGACGACGGCGCAGCGCCAGGCCGCGGTGTCGTTCGTGAACGCCACAGTCGCGGCTACCACCAAGTACCGGAGCCTGGCCGCGGCCAAGGCGGCTGGGTTCGTGCCGGTCACGCCGACCGGCAACGCGGTCGTGCACTACATCAACTGGAACAACATGGCTAAGGACCTCACCCCTGGCGACGTGTTGAACCCGAGCGCGGTGCAGTCGCTCGTGTACGCCAACACTTCGACCGGACCGCGCCTCGTCGCCGCCATGTTCCTCATGCCCAACGGGTCGACGGCCACACCTCCTCAACCGGGCGGTTGCCTCGAGCAGTGGCACCTGCACACCAACCTGTGCTTCAACTCGGGCAACGTGGTGGTGGGCGTGACCAACTCCCAGGGCCAGTGCCCGTCGGGTTCGGTCAATCGAGTCACCCAGCCGATGCTCCACGTCTGGCTGGCCCCGATCGCCGGCGGACCGCTGATGGTCGACGCGCCGAACGACGATGTCGTGGCCGCTGCCATGCAGCTCCCCGTCGCCGACGCTCCACCCGAGCGCGCCTGATCCGCACACCTACCGCTGTACCACGGTGGCGTGGTACATTTCGAATCATGGCTACCTCGAACCGCGGTGGTGACCGTTCGCTGTCCGGCAGGCGCGACTCGGCGCTCGACCGGCTCGCCGAACTGCTCGCCAGCGACGACTCGTCGACGGCCAACACGTCGATGCGCATCCCCGTCACACTCCGTGACGCCGCGGGGCTGGCTGTCTCGGAGCTGGGCGTGGCTCCCTCGACCACGTCGCTGACCGTCGAGGCGCTGCGTTCGGTGCTCGAGGGCGCGACGATGCGGGCCGCGCTCGATCAGCACTACACGGCCGCTCCGGAGCTCCGCCCGACGCTGGCCGACCGGGCCATCGCCTCTGCCGAGCTCGACGGCCTGGCGATCGCCTCACACCGAACGCAGATCCGCCAGGCCGCCGCCCGCATCGTGAAGGCCCACCCGGACAGCGACTCCCGACGATGTGCTGTTGTGGGCGGAGGCATCGGCCCTCGGTTCGACGCTCGCGTCGTAGCCCTGGTCTCGTGGCCCGCAATCAACTCGCCCGGCACCTGGTCCTGCTCGACAACGAGGCGGTACAGGCACTCGTCGACGCGAGCCATCCGAAGCACCGCCGCGTGCTCAGCTACCTGGACGTCGTGGCCGATCGCAAGCGGCGGGGGCGCGAGGTGAATGTTCGTGTGCCCACCGCGGTGCGGGTCGAAGCCGGCTGTGACCGAACCGACCCGCGATCCGCGCTCCTGAACCGACTTGTCATCCGGGACATTGCGCTCGACACCCGCCATGCTGACGCGGCCAGCGAGCTGCTCGCCCACACCCGCGTATCGGTGGCCGACGCCCACCTGGGCGCGACGATGGCGCTCTGCGATGCCGAGGCCGTCGCGGTGATCACGAGCGATGTCCCCGACATGAGGAAGGTGGCCGGCGGCCGAGACGTTCGGATCCTCCGACTATGACGGATGTCACCTTGAGTTACGGCGTAGCTACTCCCTAGGTTCGGGGGGTCGGCGATGCGGATTGCCGACGGCTCACACAGGCTGGGGATCGGCGGATCGCATGCTCGGTGGAGCGGGCCACCTCTCGTGGCCCCACCAATCCACGACGGCGGCGGAGCGATGAGCGCGTCGCGCTACCGCCTCCTCGGCCTGGCCCACGCCCGTTCCGCCTGGTTCCGCGAGCTGAGCCGCTGGTCGACCAACGCCGCGCTCGCCGGTCGAGTTCGTGAAGTGCGTGGCCATCGACGAGCTGCGGGCCCGGCTCGCCTCCGGCCAGGCGTTCTCGGCCGTGATCGTCGACGGCGGTCTGCCCGTGGTCGACCGCGACCTGGTCGACCGCACCCGTGAGGCCGGCGCGGCGGTGTTCGTCGTCGACGACGGCCGCCGCCGCGTCGACTGGACCGCGCTCGGCGTCGACGTCGTGCTGCCCGAGTCCTTCGACCGGGCCATGCTGCTGTCCGCGCTGGTCGACCCGGGCGCCGGCGATCGAGCGACCCGACGTCGAGCCCGGCTACCGCCTGGCTCCGCCCCCGGCCGCATGGCGGGGACGACTCGTCGCCGTCACCGGCCCAGGCGGCGGGGGCTCGTCGACGGTCGCCATGGCGCTGGCCCAGGGCCTCGGTTCGAGCTCCCGACACCCCGGCCTGGTCGTGCTGGCCGACCTGGCCCTGCACGCCGACCAGGCGCTGCTGCACGACGCCGGCGACGTCGTCCCGGGCGTGCAGGAGCTGGTCGAGGCCCACCGCACGGCGACACCCGAGCGTCGACGAGGTGCGGTCCCACGCCTTCGCCGTCGACGGGCGCGGCTACGACCTGATGCTCGGGCTCCGCCGCCACCGCGACTGGCCGGTGCTGCGGCCACGATCGGTGCAGGCCGCCGTCGACAGCCTGCTGCGCGCCTACCGGCTGGTGGTCGCCGACGTCGACGCCGACCTCGAGGGCGACGACGAGGTCGGCTCGGTCGACGTCGAGGAGCGCAACGTGCTGGCCCGCACGACGGCCGCCGGGCCGACCTCGTGCTGGTGGTCGCGCCGCCGACGCTGTCGGGCTCCGCCGGCTCGTGTTGCAGCTCGACGACCTCCACCGCTTCGGCGTCGACCGGCGACCGACTGCTCCCGGTCGTCACGCCGCGCGCCACGGCGCGCCCGAGGCCGGGCCGAGATCGCCGACGCGATCGGCGCGCTCGCCGCCGGAGTCGACCACGACCTCGCCGCCGGTCTGGCCGCGCCGGTGTTCCTGCCCGAGCGGCGCGGCCTCGACGAGCTGCATCGCTCCGGGCGACCGCTCCCCCATCCGCTGGTGGGGCCGATCACCGAGGTCGTCGAGGCGCTGCTCGACCGGGCCCCGCTCGTTCCTGCCGGCCTCGACGCCCTCGAGCCCGTGCCGGTGGCGGTCGGCTCGCTCGGGTCGTGGGCCGACGAGAGGCGGCCGGACCGATCGAGCTCGAGCCCGCCCGCGCTCAGCGGCCCGTGAAGTTCGGGCCCCGCTTCTCGAGGAAGGCCCGCGGGCCCTCCTTGGCGTCCTCGCTGGCCATGACGCCCATGCCGATCTCCATCTCCTTGGCGCAGGCCTCGGCCTCGGGCAGCGCCTCGGCCGCCCGCACCGCGGCCTTGATGCCCTGCACCGCCAGCGGCCCGTTGGCGGCGATCCGCTCGGCGAGCTCGCGGGCCTTGGTCAGCGCCTGGCCGTCGGGCACGACGTGGCCGACCAGGCCGAGGCGCTCGGCCTCGGCGCCGGTGATCGGGCTCGCCGATCAGCATGATCTCCATGGCCTTGGTCCACGGGATCTGGCGGGGCAGGCGCACGGTCGTGCCGGCCATCGGGAACAGGCCGCGCTGCACCTCGGTCAGGCCGATCTTGGCGCCCTCGGCCGCCACCCGGATGTCGGTGGCCTGCAGGATCTCGAGCCCGCCGGCGTAGCAGTAGCCCTCGACCGCGGCGACCAGCGGCTTCTTGGTGCGGTACTCCTTCAGGAAGCCCTTGAAGATGAGGCGAGAAGTCGTTGCGGATGCGCTCCTCGAACTCGTCCTCGGCCGGCTTGCCCGACATCATCGCGCCGACCAGCCGGTCGAGGTCGGCGCCGGCCGAGAAGTCGCCGCCGGCGCCGGTGAGGATCGCGACCCGGATGTCGTCGTCGCCGTCGATCAGGTCCCAGGCGTCGCAGCAGCCGGCACAGCACCTCGGCGTTGAAGGCGTTGCGCTTGTCGGGTCGGTTCAGGGTGACGGTCACGACGTGGCCGTCGCGCTCGACGAGCACGGCGGGTTCGCTCACGGGACGGTCCTCTCGGCGTCGGGGATCGGCCGAGGACCGGCCGGCACCCTAGCCAGAGACCTGACGCCTCGTCAGATGCGGCACGTCGAGGCCGGCGCGATGACCGCCGTCGCGTCCCGCCGTCGACCGGTCGGCCCGACGACCTCAACCCGCTCGTCGAGATCGAGCAGCGGGTGCAGGCGCGGGCCAAGGACCTGGCCCTCGACATGGGCGGCCCCGACGGCGAGGCCGGGCTGCGGCCGCTCATCGCCGACGAGATCGAGCGCTGGTCCGACGACGTCCAAGCGCGGCGCCGCGCCCTTCGACCTGGCCGACCCCGACGAGGTGGCCGAGCGGGCCTTCCGCAACCTGGCCCGCTACGGCCCGCTGACCCCGCTGCTCGACGACCGCGACGTCTGGGAGATCATGATCAACGCGCCCGACGTGATCTTCGTGAAGCGCCACGCCGGGCCGCTCCGGCTACCACGACGAGGTCTTCCACGACGACGACCACGTCACCCGCACGCTCACCAAGATCCTCGACGACGCCTCGACCAGCCACCGCAAGCTCGACCCGGCCGAGGGCCTGCAGGACGCCCAGCTCGACGACGGCTCGCGGCTGCACATCGTCCACGGCGACGTCAGCCGCGGCGGCCACCTCATGGTCAACATCCGCCGGTTCACCGGCGTCGCGTTCCGCTCGCTCGACGAGCTCGTCGAGCGCGACATGCTCGACCGGCGGTGGCCCGCTTCCTCGCCGCGTGCGTGCGGGCCGACCTCTCGATCGTGTTCGCCGGCGCGCCCGGCTCGGGCAAGACCACGCTGCTGTCGTGCTGCGCGGCCGAGCTCGACCCGTCCAAGCGGGTCGTCATCGCCGAGGAGGTCTTCGAGGCCGACGTGCCCGCTGGCGAACGTCGCGGGCATGCAGACCCGGGCGGCCCGCGCCGACCGCCCGGCGGTCGACCTGCGCCGCCTGGTCGCCGGGCTTCCTGCGCATGGCGCCCGACGTCGCCATCGTCGGCGAGGTCCGCGACCGCGAGGCGCTGCCGCTGCTGCTCACGCTGTCGTCGGGGGTGAAGGGCTTCACCACCATCCACGCCGGCTCGGCCCGCCAGGCCCTGACCCGCCTGCGCTTCATCTGCCAGCTGGCCGACACCGGCAACGAGCTCCCGATGTCCGCGCTCAACAGCCTCGTGAGCGAGGCCATCGACCTGGTCGTGCACTGCCGCCGCGGCCCGGCCGGCCCCCGGGTGGCCGAGGTCGTCGCGGTCGAGGACCTGGCCGCCGGGCCCGAGGCGACCCAGTTCACCGTCACCGAGGTGTTCGCGCGGCGCGGGGCCGACGGCCGCCTGGCGTGGACGGGCAACCTGCCGGTGCGGGTCGGCCGGGCCTTCGACGACGCCGGGCTC
This sequence comes from uncultured Microthrixaceae bacterium, assembly GCA_963776435.1. GTDB lineage: Bacteria > Actinomycetota > Acidimicrobiia > Acidimicrobiales > Acidimicrobilacustridaceae > UBA4742. Next base: position 347,793 of record CAVZMK010000006.1, on the reverse strand, counting down.
GACCTGCGCCGCGCTCCTCGACGCTCGGACGACGCCGGTCGGTGGGAGTCCTTCTGACCGCCCTGCTCGCTCGCCGTCGCCGCCGGCTACGGCGTGCTACCTCGTCGTACACCGCCGTCGCCTTCGGCTGGCGCGGCCTCGGGCCGGGACCCCGGCCGGCCGCCGACGGTCGCGTCGAGCAGCAGCTCGGTGCGACCGCCGCACTGCGCGACCGGGTCCGCGAGTGGCTGGCCCAGGCCGGGCTCGGCGAGGTCGGTCCCGGCCGAGTTCGGCGCGGTGATCGGCGGCCTGGTCGCTCGTCGGCGCCGTCGCCGGTGCGCTCGTGTTCGGCGGCGTCGCTGCCCGCGCTCGTCCTCGGCGGCTTCGCCGCGATCGGTGCCGGTCGCCGCCTACCGCCGGCGCCGCAGCGGCGCGACGCCAGCAGGCCCAGGAGGCGTGGCCGCGCCTCATCGAGGAGATCCGCATCCTCACCGGCAGCGCCGGTCGATCGATCCCCCAGGCCCTGTTCGAGGTCGGTCGCGGACGGGCCGGTCGAGCTGCGTCCGGCCTTCGCCGCCGCCCACCGCGAGTGGCTGCTCTCGACCGACTTCGCCCGCACGCTCGCCGTGCTCGAGGCCCAGCTCGCCGATCCCGACCGCCGACGCCACCTGCGAGACGCTGCTCATCGCCCACGAGCTCGGCGGCAGCCGACCTCGACCGGCGCCTCGAGGCCCTGGCCGACGACCGCCGCGCAGGACGTCCAGGGCCGCAAGGACGCGCTCGCCAAGCAGGCCGGCGTCCGGTTCGCCCGGCGGTTCGTGCTGATCGTGCCGCTCGGCATGGCGCTGGTCGGGCTGTCGGTCGGCAACGGGCGGGCCGCCTACGAGACGCCGGCCGGCCAGGTCGTCGTGGTGGTCGCGCTCGCCATGATCGTCGTCTGCTGGCTGTGGGCGGGCCGCATCATGCGCCTGCCCGACGAGCAGCGGGTGTTCCGCGTGAGCCGGTCCGCCGTCCTGTCGCCGTCGCTGCTCGGCTGGGTCGGCGCGACGCTGCTGCTCGGCCGAGCTCCGCTGGTTCCGGCGGCCGCCGCTGGTCGACCGCGTCGGGCCCTACCCGCCGGGTGCGGGCCGTGCGCGGCCGCGATCGGTCCGGCCCGCTCTCGGTCGCGTCGTTCCGGCGAGGTCGTCGCTCCGCTCGCCCGACGAGCGCGGGGCGACCGCCTCAGTCGGCTGTTCGGCGTCAGCGAGGAGCTCGGCCGTCCGGCTCGAACGCATCCACTCGCCGCTGACGGTCGGCGAGTTCCGCATCCGCCAGCTCGGCATGAGCGCTCGCCGCGCTGGCCGTCGCGGCTGATCGTCACGCTCGGCGCTGCGACCGCCGCCGGTCATTGGCGCTGCTGTTCCTGCTCGGCGCGCCGCTGCTCGCCTTCCTCGTGCGTCGAGCAGCAGGTCGGCCAGGCCTCGGCCGCCTGGCAGCGGCGCATCTTCCTCGAGCTGCCGATCGTCACCGAGCAGCTCGGCATGCTGCTCGGGCCGGCTACTCGCTCGGCAGCGCGCTCAACCGGCTGGCGCAGCCGGGGATCAGGGGCCTGCGCGACCGATCTGCAGCGGGTCTGCGGGCGGATCCGCCAGGGCCTCGGCGAGCGCGACGCGCTCCCCGAGTGGGCCGAGCTGGCCGGCGTCGAAGCGCTCGACCGGCTCGTCGCCGTCCTCGCGCTGAACCGCGAGGCCGGCGACCTGGGCCGCCTCATCACCGAGGAGGCCCGCTCGATCCGCCGCGACGCGCACCGGGAGCTGATCGAGACCATCGAGCGCCGGGCCCAGCAGGTCTGGATCCCGGTCACGGTCGCGACGCTCGTGCCCGGCGTCCTGTTCATGGTCGTCCCGTTCGTCGAGGCCATGCGCCTCTTCACGGCCGGGCTGACCGGCCCGCTCCTCTCGACTCCGATCCCGAACCAACCCACGACACCAAGGCGGTACCGATGATCACGACGATCGAATGGGCGAGCGCCCGGCTGCACAGCCACGCGTCCACGCGATGCGCCGGCGGACGAGCGGGGCGAAGGGGTCATCTGCGTCGCCATCGCGGTGCTGATCATGGCGTTCCTCGGCGCGGCGATGTGGATCGGGTTCCAGCAGATGTGGAAGACGACCGAGACCACGACCAACACAAGGTCGAGCAGATCGGCAACGACTGAGTCGCCGCGGTGACGAGCGACGCCGCGCCGAGGGCGATCGCGGCGCCGGCCTGATCGGCACCATCGCCGCGTTGCTGGTGTTCCTGGCCTTCCTGCTGTTCGCCGTGCAGCTGCTGGTCGACCTCTACGCGTCGAGCGCCACGTCCAGTGCCGCGTTCGACGGCGCCCGGCTCGTCGCCGGCAGCCGGACCGACCACGCCGATCCCGCCGCGCTGGCCGAGGCGGAGCGGACGGCGGAGAGCCGCGTCAGGAGCGAGCTGGGGGCGTTCGGGCGAAGGGTCACCTTCGACTGGAGCGGGACCGACGCCGACTCGGTGCAGCTGCGGATCCAGGGCGACGCACCCCGGTTCCTGTGGCCCGGCCTCGGCGGCGCGCTCGGCGTCGACCACATCGACCGGACGGTCCGCGTCCGCGTCGAGAGCGCTGGCGATGACGGCGGGCGCTGCGAGGCGATCACGGGCAGGTCGGCGGCATCGAGGTGCTGCCGTTCGGCGTGCTGATCTTCGTCGTCGGCGCGCTGCTGGTGACCAACGCCTGGGGCGTGGTCGACGCCGAGATCGCGGCCGACGCCGCCGCTCGCGAGGCGGTCCGGACCTACGTCGAGGCTCCCGACGGCGACCGGCGCGGACGCCGACGCGCGTCGAGCCGCGGTCGAGACGATGACCGCGCACGGCCGGCGACGCCGACCTGATCACGCTGTCCATCCGTCGCTCGGGCGACGAGTCGTTCGGCCGGTGCGTCCCGGTCACCGTCGAGATCGACTACCCGGTGCCGGCCGTCGTCCTGCCGTGGATCGGCGGGTTCGGCCACGCCTTCGACGTGCACGCCCACCACACCGAGCGGATCGATCCGTTCCGCTCGGGACTCGCCGGGGAGCGGTACATGCGACGGATGACCGGGGCCCGCGGCAGCGTGCTCATCCTCATGCCGGCGGCGGTGCTCATCGTGCTGCTGCTCGGCGCCATCGCCGTCGACCTCACCGTCGTGCACCTGCGCCAGCAACAGGCGATCGACGCGGCGGCGAGCGCGGCCAACGACGCGGTGACCTTCGGGCTCGACGAGAGCGCGCTGCGGTCTGGGCACGGCTACCGACTCGACCCGGACCGCGTGCGGCAGGTCGTCGATCCGGTCCATCGACGACCAGGGTCTGACCGACGAGCTCGTCGGTCCGCCGGTCGTGACCGAGCCCACGCCCGACTCGGTCCGCGTCGCGCTCACCCTGCGGGCCGACTACATCTTCGCCCGCTCCCTCCCGGGTGCGCCGCGCTCAACCACCGTCACGGGCACGGCCACGGCCACCGCCGAACAGGACTGAGGAGCCTCGCCTCAGCCCTCCTCTCGTCCAGCACCCGCCGAGTCGGTGCCCCGACGCGTCGCAGCCCTCACCAAGATGCTGGCGATGTCCGCCAATGACTGATTCTCAGGGACCGCCGCGCCGAGGTCCACCCCCATCCCGGGGATCTCACGGCGTCGTCACACGCGAGACGGGCGCCGAGCCTGGCCAGACGCCGGCGTGCGTTCGGCCCGGATCTTGAGGCGCCCGAGCGTCTCCTCCCAGACCGGCGCGAACCCGAGCAGCCAGTCCTGATAGAGCCCCAACTCGGGCTGCACAGGGCAGGCCCGCGTCGATTCTGGGCTGACCGGCTAGGACCCGTCGGCGCCAGCCTGCGCCGGCTTCTGGCCCGCGCCCTTGAGCGACACGCCGCGCCCGATCAGGTCGAACCAGAACGGGGCGCCGAGGCTGATGGCGAACGCCCCGAGCAGGAGCCCGAGGATCTTCTCGACCCAGTCCTCGAACGTGTTCAGCTGATGGCGCGCCCACCAGGTCGACGTGCAGACCGTCTTGGCCGCGGCTCCGGTGCCAGTGGTCTTGGTCGTCGTGCACGACCCGGTCCAGAACAGTCCAAGCTGGGCCCCCGGAAGGCTGCCGACACCCTGCTCGCCGCAGGTGAGCTCCTGCCCGGTGGGACAGGTCTTGGCGTTCGTCGCCTGCTGCGCGAGCGCGGTGCGCAGCGGTGCGTCGCTGATCACGTTGCGCGTCACCGACACCGCGTCGACGTTGCCGACGAGCGCGACGATCAACGCGATGACGAACATGAGCCACCGGGCGTTGCGCTTGTACCAGCCCGACACGCGCTCCATGTAGCCGTCGTACCAGGTGGCCAACGCCGTCTCGAGCTTCGCCGCGTCGTGCTGCACCGACGCCGACAGCGACCTCACGACATTGGCCAGATCGGCCCCGATCGTCGCGTCGAGATCGGCTGGCATGGCCACCTTCGCCGCCCCGGAGGCGGGCGCGATCTTGGCCTGGTCGAGCACCGCGGCGGCGAACATCCAGCTCGGCAGGTACGCACCCGTCGCGTTCCGCATCTGCTTCGCAGTGTCGACCGTCGCTACCGCGGTGGATCGTTTGCTCGGTCGAACACGAGGCTGCCGCGTGAGTGGCTGCAGCAGCGCCGACTTCAAGAGCTCATGTGCCTTGGAGCCCATGAGCTGGTTCAGCGCGTCGAAGAGTTGCTTGCCACGCTTGTTGAAGAACGACGCCCAGGCCTCGTTGAGCCCCGAGACGATGAGTGCGAAGACCGCGAAGACCAGCGCGACGCCAAGCGCCGCGTCCAGGATCGAGTTCATGAACTCCCCTTCCGCCAGGCGGGTCCCCTCGGCCCGCCGCCACCATCAGCTTTCCACAGGACCCCGTCCTTGTCGCAGGGGACTTGGGGCCCTTGACACCTCCATGCGGCGGGTGAATCGTGGGCCTTGTCGCCTCCGACGTGCCGCAGACCGCCGGGGACAACCGTGGACGCCGCCCCCCTGGGGCCGACCCGGAATGGAGGTTGACTCGCATGGACCGATGCGAACCGGAGCGTGACCCGCCCGACTGAGATCGGGGGAGCCTGCGCAGCCGACCCGCCAGATGCCGAGGGGCCCTCGCCGGCGTCTCGGCTCGCGGAGGTAGCGCGCTCCTCCTGCCCGGCGCACCGGCTTCCTGCCCGCGCCCGCCGGGTTGCCGTCCACCACCTCTCGCCGTCCCTTGCGAACCATCGGATGCGTCGAGACCGGCCCGCGAACCGGTCGGTCGAACACGACACCGGGCTCGCCCGCACGTCGGACGATGCCGGGAGGTGGCGGACGGCACGATCCAACCAGGTCCGTGCCCGCCACTCCGGCGGGCACGGCCGCGTCCGGGCTCAAGTCGGTCGCGGAATTCCCGTCCCCGCCGTAGTCTCGGAGCGCCGGGCCCGTGACGACCACGGAGGGAGGGAACGGTGAGCCAGGTGGCGCCCGACGATCCCGATCCCGCCGAGAGCCCGGGTCGGCCCGACCCCGCTGACCTCGCCGACGCGCCAGGCGGATCTGGCGGCCAGGCGACGCTCCGTCTGACCGTCGAGGACACCGAGGATGCGCTCCTCGAGGGCGACCGGCCCTTCGCCGCCGGCACCGCCCGAGCCGCCCTCAGCTATCCCATCTTCCGGCGTGTCTACACCGGGGCGTTCCTGTCGAACGTCGGCAGCTGGATGCAGAACGTGGTGCTCGGCGCCTACGGCTACTCCCTCACCCACTCGGCCACGTTCGTCAGCCTTCTCGCCTTCGCCCAGCTGGTGCCGCTGATGCTGCTGTCGATGATCGGTGGGGCGCTGGCCGACCGCTTCGACCGCAAGTGGCTGATCATCCTCGTGTCGATCGAGCAGACGATCTTCGCCCTCGGCATCGCCTGGATCACCCGCAGCCCCGATCCCTCCGAGCTGCTGCTCCTGGCTTTCGTCCTGGCCATGGGCATCGGCCAGGCCGTCTATGCGCCCGCCTACAGCTCGGTCATGCCCGAGCTGGTCGACGAGCGCGACCTGGTCGGTGCCGTGTCGCTCAACTCGGTGAACATGAACCTGTCGCGGGTCATCGGTCCGGCCATCGGCAGCCTCATCTACGCCCGCTGGGGCGTGTCCTGGGTGTTCGTCGGCAACGCGGTGAGCTACCTGTTCATCATCGGCGCGCTGCTCACCGTCACCGTGCCGCCGGTGCTGATCGACCCCGCCGACCCGCAGGGCCTGCGCCGGCTGCTCGGCGGGTTCGCCGTCGCCCGTCGCGACCGGGTCGTCGGCCGCTGCCTCCTCGACCATGACGGCCTTCTCGCTGTTCAGCCTGGCCTTCGTCGTGCAGATGCCCACGATCGCGGCCAAGAACCTCGGCATCGACACCGCGCACACCACCTACGGTCTGCTCTACGCCACCTTCGGCACCGGCGCGGTGGTCGGCGCGCTGTCGATCGGCACGTTCCTGGCCGGTCGTCCGCTCGAGCGGGTCGTTCGGGTCGGGCTGGCCGGGTTCTCGGTCAGCCTGGCGGTGTTCGCGCTGCTGCGCGACGGTCGACGTCGCCTTCCCCGTGGTCGTTCGTCCTCGGCTTCTTCTACTTCGCCACGGTCACGTCGCTGGCGACCGTGCTGCAGTCACGACTCGACAACCAGGTGCGCGGCCGGGTGATGGCCCTCTGGATCATGGCCTTCGGTGGCACCGTCGCCATCGGCGGGCTCGTCGCCGGTCCGCTCATGGAGGCCACCTCGGTCACCGCGGTGATGCTCCTCGGCGCGGTCGTGGCGGTCATCCTCGTCCCCTTCGCCGACCTCCACGACCACTCCGCCGCGCGGCTGACCGCCCGAAACTGGGCATTGGAATGCGTCGGTCTCCGACGCACACAGATGCCCAGTTTCAGGAGGAGGAGGCGAGGAGGGCGGCGGCGAGGTGTTCGAGGCCGGCGACGCGGCTGGCCTTGACCAGCACGGCGTCGTCGGGGCCGAGGTCGCCGTCGTGGTGGAGCCGTGCGAGCGCGGCCTCGACGTCGTCGACATGGATGACCCCCGCGCCGTACGCCGGCGCGCCGACGGCGATCACGTCGATGCCGAGACGGTCGGCCAGCGCGGCGATCTCGCCGTGGGCGCCCTCGTGATGCGCTCCCAGCTCGGCCATCACGCCGAGCACCGCCGATCGTGGCGCGTGGCTGGGATGGCCGCGAGGGCCCGCAGCGCGGCCGCGGTCGACGCCGGCCCCGCGTTGTACGCGTCGTTCAGCACGCGCGCACCAGTCGCTGTCGTCGACAACTCCATCCGCCACGGGGACATCTCGGCCCGGGCCAGTCCATCGGCCACCGCGTCGAGCGCGACACCGACCGCCAGGCCCGCGGCTGCCGCCAGGAGCGCGTTGACGACGTTGTGCTCGCCGCGCACCGACAACGTGCACCTGGCGCGCTCCGTCGCTCGTGCACAACCGGAACGACGGACGCAGGTCGGCGTCGACCACGATCTCTTCGGCCCACACGTCGGGCGGAACGCCGTCGCCGTGCGGCCGGGCACCGAGCGCGACCCGTACGACGCGCGCGTCCGTTCGCTCGGCCATCGCCGCCACGAGCGCGTTGTCGGTGTTCAGCACGGCGACCCCGGATCGGCGGGAGCGACTCGACCAGCTCGCCCTTGGCCAACGCCACCTCGTCGATGTCGCCGAACAACTCGGTGTGGACGGCCTCGACGGAGGTGACCACGCCGACGGTCGGGCGGGCCATGGCGCACAGCTCGTCGATGTGGCCCCGGCCCCGCGCACCCATCTCGACGACGAGCGCCTCGGTGCCGTCGGGTGCGTTGGCCAGCGTGAGGGGCACACCCAGCTCGTTGTTGAACGACCGGACGCTGGCCGAGGTGGCGAACGTCGTGCCCAGCACGGCGGCCAGCAGGTCCTTGGTCGTGGTCTTGCCGACCGACCCGGTGATGCCGACGACGTGGGCCTCGCCCAGGTGGCGCCGCGCCAGGCGAGCCGATCGCGGCGAGGGCCGCACTCGTGTCGTCCACCTCGATCGACCGCGACGCCGGACGGCGGCTCGTCGGTGCCCGTCCCCCGCCGGACGAGGTAGGCGACGGCACCTGCGGCCACCGCGTCGGCCACGAAGTCGTGGCCGTCCCGCTCACCCTCGATCGGCACGAACAGCTGCGCCGATAGGCAGGTCGCGGCTGTCGATGCCCACCCCGGTGACCTCGACGTCGGGGCCGACCAGCCGTCCCCCCGTGCCCTCGGCGATCTCGCTGGTCCGCAACCGCATCGATGGCACGTTAGCCACGGGCGCACCTTGTACCGTCGGCTCCCATGACACCTGGCGACCGGATCCGCCTCGTCGTGATCTTCGGCGGGCAGTCCGCCGAGCACGAGGTCTCGCTGGTCACGGCCCGCCACGTGCTGGCCGCCACCGACCAGGACCGCTACGACATCCAGCCCATCGGCATCACCCGCGACGGACGGTGGGTCGCCGCCGACGACGCGGCGCGGGCACTGGCCAAGGGTCCCGACGCCCTGCCCGACGCGCTCGACGCGTCCGGACCCGACGCCGAACCGCTGCCGACCCTCATCGGCGACGGTGGTGCGCGGTCGTCGTGTTCCCCCTGCTGCACGGGCCGCTCGGCGAGGACGGCACGGTGCAGGGCCTGCTCGAGCTGGCCGGCGTCCCCTACGTCGGCTGCGGCGTGCTGGCGTCCGCTCTGGCGATGGACAAGGCGATGGCCAAGGAGGTGTTCGCGCACCACGGCATCCCCCAGGCTCGTCACGTCGCCCTGCACGAGAACGATCTGACCGGCGCGGGCGCCGGCGACCGAGCTCGGCGGTGCTCGACCGGCTCGAGGCCGAGCTCGGCTACCCGATGTTCGTGAAGCCGGCCAACATGGGCTCGTCGGTCGGGGTCACCAAGGCCCACGACCGCGTCGAGCTGGCGGCCGCGCTCGACGAGGCCCGCACCTACGACGAGTGGCTGGTCGTCGAGGAGACGATCGTCGGTCGCGAGATCGAGTGCGCCGTGCTCGGCAACCTCGAGCCGCGGGCGTCGCTGCCCGGCGAGATCCGACCCGGGGCCGAGTTCTACGACTACGACGACAAGTACGCCAGCGGCACCGCCGAGCTCATCATCCCGGCCGAACTGCCCCCGGGCGTCACCGAGCAGCTCCAAGCCATGGCGATCGAGGCGTTCAAGGCCCTGCGCTGCGAGGGCATGGCCCGGGTGGACTTCTTCTACGAGCCCGACGGCCGTGGACTGCTCCTCAACGAGATCAACACGATCCCGGGCTTCACTCCGATCTCGATGTATCCGAAGATGTGGGAGGCCTCGGGACTGGCCTATCCGGACCTCATCGACGAGCTCATCCGGTTGGCCCTCGACAGATACGATCGTCGCTCGACGCGGCGCCGATCCTTCTGAACCGCCGGGACCGCCCCGGCGCACCCTCTGGGCCGCCACCCACCCTGCTCGGAGAACCTCGATGGCCGATCGCACACCTGCTGTCCTGCTGGACCAACTGGTGTTCCCCGAATGCCCCCGCTGGCATGACGGGAGGCTGTGGTTCTCGGACATGCACGCCCACCGCGTCTTCGCGATGGCGGCCGACGGCGAGCCCGAGATCGTGCTCGAGACCGAAGACATGCCCGCCGGCATCGGTTGGTTGCCGGACGGCCGGCTGCTGGTCGTCGCCATGCTCTCGCGCAAGCTCATGCGCCTCGACCCGGGCGGTCTGGTCGAGGTGGCCGACCTCTCCGAGCTGGCCCCCTTCCACTGCAACGACATGGTGGTCGACACCGAGGGCCGCGCCTATGTGGGCAACTACGGCTTCGACGTCGACGGCGGCGCCGAGCCCACCAGCACGACGCTCGTGTGCGTCGAGCCCGACGGCGACGCGTGGGTGGTCGCCGAGCAACTCCTGTTCCCGAACGGCATGGTCATCGCAGACGGCGGACGCACGCTCGTGGTCGCGGAGTCGTTCGGCCAGCGCCTGTCGGCCTACGACCTCAACGCCGACGGTTCGCTCGCCAACCCACGGGTCTGGGCCGACCTTCGCCCGAACCTGCCCGACGGCATCTGCCTCGACGCCGCCGGCGGCATCTGGGTCGCCGACCCGATCAACAACGGCGTCATGCGGGTCGTGCAGAGCGCGGGGCCGGTCGACTGGATCCCGACGACGAGGCCGGCGTTCGCGTGCGAGCTGGGCGGCCCCGACGGGACGCACGCTCTACATCTGCACCGCGGAGTCGTCGAACCCGGCCAAGACCCTCGAGCTGTGCTCGGGGCGGATCGAAGCCGTCCAGGTCGACGTCGGCGCGCCGGGCAGCACCTACGCCGCCTGACCGGAGTGGTCAGCCTGCCCTCAGGCTTGCTCGGTGACGGCGTCGACGACGAGCGCCGAGTGGAGGAAGCGCAGCAGCTCACGGCGGCGCACGACCATCGAACGCAGCGTCGGCTCGATCCCGACCGCCCGCAGCACCTCGACCTCGGTCGCGACACCGAGCACGGTCGAGTAGGTCGACAACAGCAACAGGCGGGCGTCGGTCGTGCGGAAGTGTCCGGCCGCCATCTCGGCCTCGAGGAACTCGCGGGCCCGCTTCACCAGCGGATCGAGGTTGTCGCTCAGGCGGGTCGAGACGGGCGCGCCCAGCCGGCTCACCTCGCGCAGCAGCCCGAGCAGTTCGGGCCGGCGCAGCGCCAGGCGGAAGACCGAACGGATGATCGCCTCGACCCGGCTCCAACCCGGCCCGGCATCGCGCAGCGCCGCCTCGAGGGTCTCGGCCAGAGCGGCCGAGCTGAGATCGACCACCGCGTCCAGCAGTTCGGGCTTGGAGGGGTAGTAATAGAGGATCGTCTGCTTGCGAATGCCCAGCTCAGCGGCCAGCTGGTCGAGCGAGGTGGCCTCGTAGCCTCGGGTGCCGAACGAGGCCAGGGCCGACTCCAGCACTCGCTCCCGGGTGTTCATCTACCAAATGGTAGAGGATCTTTGCTAGAACAGGGGGATGATCGCCGAGGGGTCGATTCCCGAGAGGTTGAGCGGGACGCGGATCTTCGTGACCGGCTCGACCGGCTTCCTCGGCACCGCGCTGGTCGAGCGGCTGCTCCGCGAGGTGCCCGACTGCGAGATCGTGCTGCTCGTGCGGCCGGGCAAGCGCTCGACCGTCGACCAGCGGGTGGCCCGCGAGATCTTCAACAACGACGCCTTCGACCGGCTGCGGGCCGAGCTCGACCCGGTGGCTCCTGGCGACGAGCCGGCCAAGGGCACGCGCCGGCGTCGCCGATCGGACGCGTTCGACGCCATGACCGCGCGCCGGGTGCAGGCGGTGGCCGGCGACGTGAGCAGCGACGGGCTCGGGCTCGACGATGCCGGACGCCAGGTGCTGGCCAGCTGCGACATCGTCATCCACTCGGCCGCCACGGTCTCGTTCGACTCCCCCCTCGACGGCGCGGTCGAGGTCAACCTGCTCGGCCCCACCCGTGTCGCCGCGACGCTGCGCGACCTCGGCGTCACGCCGCACATGATCGCGGTGTCGACCTGTTACGTCGCCGGCAACCGGCGCGGCGCGGCGCCTCGAGGAGATGGTGGACGAGAGCCCGTTCTTCGTCGACGTGAGCTGGCGCGACGAGGTCGAAGGCGCACGGCGAACGCGCACCGACGCCGACGCCGACCAGCCGCACGCCCGAGAAGCTGACCGAGTTCCGCAAGGCGGCCCGCCACGAGCTGGGCGCGGCCGGCACGCCCGCGCTGGCGGCAAAGACCGAGCAGCTGCGCGCCCGCTGGGTGAGCGACCGGCTGGTCGAGGCGGGCCGGGCCCGCGCCGCCTCGCTGGGCTGGCCCGACGCCTACGCCTACACCAAGGCGCTCGGCGAGCGGGCGCTCGTCGAGACCCACGGCGACGTACCCATCAGCATCGTGCGGCCGTCGATCATCGAATCCGCGCTGGCCGAGCCGCGGCCCGGCTGGATCCGGGGCTTCCGGATGGCCGAGCCGGTCATCATCTCCTACGCCCGGGGCCTGCTGAAGGAGTTCCCCGGGGTGCCCGAGGGCATCGTCGACGTCATCCCGGTCGACCTCGTCGTCGGCGCGATCATCGCCGTCGCGGCCAAGGGACCCGAGCGGGGGGCCGACGGCGACGCCGTCCCCGAGGTCGTGCAGGTCGCGTCGGGGTCGCAGAACCCGCTGCGCTACCGCCGACTGGTCGACCTCGTCAGCAGCTGGTTCCTCGAGCACCCCCTCTACGACCACGAGGGCCAGCCGATCGTGGTGCCGGCGTGGTCGTTCCCGGGCCGAGGCCGTGTGCAGGGCCAGCTGCAGCGGGCCAAGACCACCCTCGAGCGGGTCGAGCGGGTGCTGAGCAACCTGCCGCTACGGGGCCGTCAGGCCGAGTTCAGCGCCACCATCGAGGAGCGCCGCGAAGAGGCAGAGCGGGCCCTCGGCTACGTCGAGCTCTACGGCGCCTACGCCGAGTGCGAGGCCGTGTACGGCCTCGACCGGCTGCTCGCGCTCTGGGCCGCGCAGACACCGGACGACCAGGCCCGCTTCTGCTTCGACCCGCGCGTGATCGACTGGGACCACTACGTCCGCGACGTGCACCTGCCCTCGGTGGTCGAGCACGGCCGTGTGCGCACGACGCCGGGCGGTCGGGTCGGACCCGACCGCGAGACCCGGCTCCGCGGCCAGGTGCTCTCGCCCGACCGGCAACTCGCCGCGTTCGACCTCGAGAACACGCTGATCGCGTCGAACGTCGTGGCCTCCTACTCGTGGCTCGCCACCCGCCGGCTGCCCGGCGACGAGCGGTTGCGCTTCGTCGCCCGCACGCTGGCCGAGGCGCCTTCGCTGCTGGCCCTCGACCGAAAGGACCGCAGCGACTTCCTCCGCCTCTTCTACCGCCGCTACGACAAGCGCGCCGATCGCCCAGATCGACGAGGACGCCGACGAGATGTTCAGCCAGCTGATCCTGGCCAAGTCGTTCCCCGCCGCGATCCGCCGCGTGCGCGAGCACCGGCGCCTCGGACACCGCACCGTCCTCATCACCGGCGCCCTCGACTTCGTGGTCGAGCCGCTGCGCCCGCTGTTCGACGACATCGTGTGCGCATCGCTCGGTCGGCGCACCGACGGCACCTACGACGGCGAGCTCACCGAGGTCCCGCCGACCGGGCGAGACGCGGGCGCAGGCGCTCATGGACTTCGCCGAGCTCCACGGCGTCGATCTCCGCGAGTCCGTTGCCTACGCCGACTCGACCAGCGACCTGCCGATGCTCGAAGCGGTCGGCTTCCCGGTCGCAGTGAACCCCGAGACCCGCCTCGCCACCCTGGCCCGCAAGCGCGGCTGGCTGGTCGAGCACTGGTCGAAGTCGCCCGGCGCGCCGCGGGTGCTCGTACCGATCGGCGCCCGGCACCGCGAGCGGCGCACCCGTGGTGACGAGTCGCGATGAAGGCCCTCGCAGTTCGAGCGGAACCTGCCCCGCTACGCGGCCGCCATGCTGGCGTCTCGCGCCGCGCCGGGCGCGGGCGCCCGGGTCGGGCCCGCTGCAAGCTCCGCGACGTCGACCCGCCCGACCTCCCCGGCCCGGACTGGACGCGCATCAAGCCTCGTCTGGCCGGCATCTGCGGCAGCGATCTGGCCACGATCGACGGTGCCGCGTCCCGCTACTTCGAACCCATCGTGTCGTTCCCGTTCGTGCCCGGCCACGAGGTCGTCGCCGACCTCGGCGATGCCGACGGCAGCCACCGGGTGGTGCTCGAGCCGGTGCTGGGTTGCGTCACCCGTGGCATCTCGCCGGTGTGCCGCGCGCTGCGCAGCGCGGCGACCTCGGCAACTGCGAGCGGATCGCGTTCGGCGATCTCGAGCCCGGCCTGCAGACGGGCTTCTGCTGCGACACCGGCGGCGGCTGGTCGACGCAGATGGTCGCGCACCCCAGCCAGCTGCACCCGGTGCCCGACGACATGACCGACGAGGCGGCGGTCATGGTCGAGCCGACGGCGTGCGCGATCCACGGCGCGTTGGCCGCCACGCGCGACACCGACGCGACGACGGTGGTCGTGATCGGGTCGGGCACGCTCGGCCTGCTCACGGTGGCCGCGTTGCGGAGGTTCACTGTCGGCCGGCCACGATCGTCGTCGGCGGCCAAGCACCCCGCGCAGCGCGAGTGGGCACGAGAGCTCGGTGCCACGTCGGTGGTCGAGCCCGGCGAGCTGCGCCGGGCCGTCCGACGCATCACCGCGACCGATGGCCCTGGGTGACGGCGACATCGTCCGGCTGACCGGTGGCGCCGACATCGTCGTCGACTGCGTCGGCAGCGACGCGAGCCTCGCCGATGCGCTGGCCGTGGTCGCGCCCGAGGGGTCGCATCGCGATGGTCGGGCATGCCCGGCGAGGTCCACGTCGACCTCACCGGTCTGTGGCAGCGCGAGATCACGCTCGCCGGCGCCTACGCCTACGGCACCGAGCGACTGCCCACGGCCGAGCGGCGCCGACCAGGCCCGGCGCACCTTCGACCTCGCCTTCGAGCTGGTCGCGGCGGCCGACCTGGGCCGGCTCGTCACGCACCACCTATCCCCTCTCCCGCTGCCGCCGACGCCATCACCCACGCCGCCGAGCCGGCCCCCGCGGCGCCGTGAAGATCGCCTTCGACCTCCGCACGAGAAGGAACGCACTCGATGAGCTTCGAACCACCACGCCCGGGTTCGTGCTGGAGGTCGACCGGTCGACGCCGCCGATGCTGTTCCACCACGGTGAGAGCTTCCGGCTCGAGAAGCTGCCGCCCGGGCGCAGCCGGATCATCTACCCGGCCGAGCCGATCGAGCCGCTCGACGACATCGAAGGCGCCATCCGCCACGCGCTCACCCATCCCGAGGGCGACAGCGAGCCGCTGCCCGGCGCTGCTGCACGCCGGGCATGAAGCTCACCATCGCCTTCGACGACATCTCGCTGCCGCTGCCGCCGATGAAGCGGCCCGACATCCGCCAGCGCGTCATCGAGCAGGTGCTCGACCTGGCCGCCGCCGCCGGCGTCGACGACGTCGAGCTCATCGCCGCGCTGGCGCTGCACCGGCGCATGACCGAGAGCGAGCTGCGCCACGCGGTCGGCGACCGCGTCTACGACTCGTTCGCGCCCGAGCGGCCTGCTCTACAACCACGACGCCGAGGACCCCGACAACCTCGCCTTCCTCGGCACGACCGACCAGGGCGAAGAGGTCGAGATCAACAAGCGGGCCGCCGAGAGCGACCTGGTCGTCTACGTCAACATCAACATCGTCTCGATGGACGGCGGCTGGAAGAGCACCGCCACCGGCCTGGCCAGCTACCGCAGCCTCCGCCACCACCACAACGTGAAGACGATGCAGCACAGCCGCTCGTTCATGGACCGCCACCACTCCGAGCTGCACTCGTCGAACTGGCGCATGGGCAAGGTGCTGCGCGACGCCGGCGTGAAGGTCTTCCAGATCGAGACGACGATCAACAACAACGTGTTCGGCACCGAGGGGCCGATGAGCGTGCTGCAGAAGCGCGAGTGGGAGTGGACGGCGCGCGACCGCGTGGCGTTCCTCGGCATGAAGGCGGGGCTCGACCGGCTCAACCAGCGCCAACGCCGGAACATCTTCCAGTCGTGGAAGGCCCCCCATCAGCTGACCTCGGTGCAGGCCGGCGAGGTCGAAGCCGTGCACGAGGTGACGACCGCGAACGTGCTGCGCCAGCACCTCGTCCCCGTCGAGGGCCAGACCGACATCCTGACGATGGGCCTGCCCTACATCTGCCCGTACAACGTCAACTCGATCATGAACCCGATCCTCGTGATGTGCCTCGGGCTCGGGTACTTCTTCAACCTCTACCGCGGCAAGCCGCCGGTGCGCGAGGGCGGGGTGCTCATCATGAGCCACCCCACGCCCTGGGAGTTCCACCCGGTCCACCACCCGAGCTACATCGACTTCTTCGAACAGGTGCTCAGCGAGACGACCGACCCCCTGGAGATCGAGGCGAAGTACGAGAAGTCTCGTTCGCCGAGGACGAGTGGTACCGCCACCTGTACCGCACGTCGTACGCCTACCACGGCGTGCACCCGTTCTACATGTGGTACTGGGGCGCGCACGCGCTGCAGCACCTCGGCCGCGTCATCATCGTCGGCGGCGACACCCGTGCGGTGCGCCGGCTCGGCTTCATGCCCGCCTCGACCCTGCAGGACGCGCTCGAGATGGCCAGCGACATCGTCGGACCGGGCGCGTCGATCTCCCACATCCACAACCCGCCGATCCTCATGGCCGACGTCACGTGAGCCCGCCGCCGTCCTCGGATGCAGCAGAGTCGACCTCGCCCGCGGTCCGCCGGGTCACCGAGCTGGCCAAGCGCATCCCACTCAACCGGTCGACCGCCCAGGTCGCCGGCAAGATGACCGTCGCTTCGATGCGGCGGCGCCTCAGCTTCCCGGTGCTGCCGCCGTCGACGCCGCACGGTGTCGAGAAGCCGCGTGCAGCCCAGCCCGCTCGGCGGCAACTACGACACCGAGTGGGCCCGCCGCTACCCGGCCCGCATCGCCCGGCTGCTGCTGCTCGAGGGAGCGGTGTCGCCCGCTGATGACGATGTTGGCCTCGCCGACGATCCGAGGTCTCGACCGCCTGGCCGACCTCGAGGGACCGGTCGTCTTCGCGGCCAACCATCACAGCCACGTCGACACGCCGCTGATGCTGTCGGCCATCCCCGAGCCGTGGCGCCATCACATCGTCATCGGCGCGGCCGCCGACTACTTCTTCGGCAACCGCGTCACGGCGCCGCTGTCGGCCCTGGTGATCGGCGCGATCCCGATCGAGCGCAACAAGGTCGGGCGCAAGTCCGCCGACGACGCGGCCGCGCTCATCGACGACGGCTGGAGCATGCTGATCTTCCCCGAGGGCGGGCGCAGCCCGGACGGCTGGGGCCAACCGTTCCGGGGCGGCGCGGCCTACCTCTCGCTGCGCTGCGGGGTGCCGGTCGTGCCCGTGCACATCGAGGGCACCGGCCGGATCCTGCGCAAGGGGCGCACCGTGCCGCAACCCTCCACGACGACGATCACCTTCGGCGCGCCGTTGCGTCCGCACGAGGGTGAGGACTCCCGCCGGCTCGGCCGCCCGCATCGAAGCCGAGGTCGGCCTTCCTCGCCGACGAGACCCGCAACGACTGGTGGACGCGCCCGTCGGCGCGCCCACGCCGGCGACACGCCGTCGTTGCAGGGCCCCGAGCTCGGTGCCTGGCGGCGGACCTGGCAGCTCGGCGACCGCGGCCCCAAGCGACGGAGCCCGTCGAAGCGCCGCTGGCCCGACCTCGGCTGACCCCTCTCGCGCTTCCTGTCAGCGAGGCGACCTGTGTCGAGTCGCTGCGCTGACAGGTTTCACGCCTGGGCTCGCGCCGCACCGTCAGCGGAGGCGGTAGACGGCCGCGCAGCGCATCTGCGGGGTGCGGCCGCCGCAGGTCGAGCGCGAACCGCTCGTACTCGGACCCGACCGGCGCGCGGTCGAACAGGGCGTCGCAGGCGGCGCCGGATCCGGCCGCACAGCGTGACCACAGCGCATCGAGCGCGGGATCCTGGCCGTGGCGCAGCGGCTGGTTCCCGGCCTCGGTCCCGGGGACGGACACGGCCGGCGTCTGCGCCCCGAGACCGGCGAGCCCCACGCAGTCGTCGCGGATGGCGGTGAGACGTTGGCCCACCGCGGCGGGCACGGACGCACCCGGCTCGAGGTACGTCGAGCCGACCTTGGCCCGCGCCTTGTCGACGTAGCAGGCGGCCTGCGAGTCGGGTGAGTCGCCCGCCACTGGCGTCGACGGTCCGGTCGATGGCCAGTGGCCGGTCGAACGCCACCGGCTGTATCGCGTGCAACACGAGCACGAGGACCAGCACGACGCCCGCGAGTCCGGCGACGACGAGCACGATCCGACGCGACGGTCGAATCCTCGTCCGCCATGACGAGGTGGGGGTTGGGGACGCCATGTGGGCAGGGCCTGCTCCTCGGCTCCACGCTAGCCGTGGCGCCGATCCCCACCGGGGGCATCGGCATCGGGATCGGGCGACCCGCGCTCGGTCCAGCCGCAGTCAATCGGAGGCAGGCGTCGCCATGCGAGACTCATGGCGGGCCGCATCCCGCCGACGGAGATGGAATGAGCGACGCTCGACCAGGCTGGTACGCCGACCCCAGCGGACAGGCCGATCTGCGCTGGTGGGACGGCCGGACCTGGACGGCCTCGACGCGCCCCCACGCCGAGGCGCCCGCCGCGTCGCCGGTTCCGCCACCGCCTCCCGCGTCCGACTGCCTCACCTCCTCCGCCTCCCCCGCCGCCGCCTCCTGCGGCTCCGATCACCGCCCCGGACCCGTTCCCGGTCCCGCCGAGCCGAGCTGGGAACGCCGACGACCGTAACGCCGGCGGCTCACCGCGCCCGTCCCGTCCCCGGTCTCGTCCCCCGGTTCGTTCGCCGACTGGGGAGGCACCGCGGCGTCGCCCACCGCGGGCTCGGCGGCGGCCGGATGGTGGCGCCGCCCCGCCGGCACCGATACCGGACCTGGGCGACGGACGCTCCGACGAAGGCGGCGCGCGCTCGTGGCTGCCGTGGGCCCTGACCGGAGCGGGTGTGGCCCTCATCGTGGTGCTGGTCGGGTTCATGGCCGTGTCGATCACTCGGCTCGTCGTCCACCCCGTCGTCGAGCGGTCTGGCCGCCGGCGTCGTCCACGACCTCGACCGCGACGACGGTGAAGCCCGGCTCAGGGTCGTCGTCCACGTCGTCGACCGCGCCGACGACCACCCAGGCCCCCTCCACGACCCGTGCCCGCGCCGCCGGGCACCCCGAAGGGCCCGCCCGGCAGCGTCCTCTACAACGACCCGGGCGGCACCTACTCGGTGTCGGTGGGACGTTCGTGGCCACGCGCCAGGACCCTGCGCAACGGCGTCCCGGCGTGGTACATCCCGGCCGTTCCCGGAGCCAGCCGGGCCACCTTCGACGTCACCAGCGAAACCCTCCCCTACTCGATGGGCCTGGCGGAGTACGTCGCCCTGACCGAGCAGGCGCTGCGTACCGAGTCCGCCATCACCCAGCTGGCGACGGACAACATCACGCTGGCCGACGGTGTCCCGGCGACGCGGATCCGCTACGAGGCGGTCACGCCCCAGGGCGACCGGCTGGAAGGCCTCGCCGTCATCGCCGTGGGCACCGCGGACGCGTACGTCGAGACGGTCATCGCCTCGCCGGCATCGGCCGACACGATGTTCGCCCTGGCCTCCCCCTACATGCGCACGTTGCACGTGGAGAGCTGATGGCGGACCAACTGCCTCCGCCGAGCGCGAACCCGCCGGGCTGGATCACACCGGGCGGTCCTCCACCCGGACCGCCAAGCTGGACCCCGCCGCCCCCACCCGCCGGCCCCGGTGCCTACGGCCCGGCGCCGTACGACCCGGCCATGGGGTGGCTCGCGACCGCCGGCCACCGACAGCCTCGCCGTCGCCTCGCTCGCGCTCGGCGATCGCCGGGATCCCGTTCGGGTTCCTCTGCGGCATCGGTCTGCTCTGCGAGTTCGCCGCGCTCGCCGTTGGGGATCATCGCCCGCAGCCGCATCCGCAAGTCCAACGGCACGCTCACGGGTGAAGGTCTGGCCCTGGCAGGGATCATCGTCAGCACGGTCGCACTGCTGCTCTTCGTCGCTCCTGATCGTCCTCCTCGTCGTCGTCCACCGAGCGCGACGCTCGAGCGGGCTCATGAGCAACGTCCCTCCCCCGCCTCCACCCGGCGAGCGCCCGCCACCCGGCGGCGACGCGCCCTGGTGGGCGCAGGCCGGCAGCGGTGGCACACCCAACTGGTGGAACGAGCCGGGACCGCCACCAGGCGCGTACCAGGCCCCGCCGGGACAGATGCCCTTCACGCCCGCCAGCGATCCGAACTACGCCCCCACCTACTGGCGTGGCCCGAAGACGATGGCCAAGGGCGCAGTCACGTCGTTGGTGCTCGGCATCCTGTCGCTCGTCTGCTGCGGGATCGTGCTCGGTCCCATTGCGATCGTGCAGGGATCTCAGGCCCGGTTCCGCGTCCGCACGTCGAACGGCCGGTTGGGCGGCGACGGGATCGCGCTCCTCGGCATGTTCCTCGGCGGGGTCTCGGTCTTCCTCTTCTTCTTCTGGCTGTGGTGGTACGCGTCGGGACACTCGGTGCTCATCGTGCAGCGCAACGGCACCGGGGGCTGACGCACCGGGTCGGCTCACTCGACCAGGCGGAGCCCGCTCGGTGCCATCGACGCCTCGGCGTGGGGGAGGTCGACCACGAACTCGGTCAGGTGCGCGGGGAAGGTGTGCTCGCTGACGAGCACGACCTCGCCGGTCACCGACGACGTGACCCGCTCGCAGCGCAGCACGGGTGAGCCCGACGGGTACCGCCAGCAGCTCCGCGTCGCGCGCCGACGCCGCGGCCGCGCCGATCGTCTGCACGGCACCCCCGAGCTCGACGCCGAGCAGCTCGTAGAACGGCGACCGCTCGACGTCGGCGCGTGACAGCTCGGCGCCGTAGCGCTCGGGGCACCACACGGTGACGAGCGCGAACGGTTCGTCGTCGGCGAGGTTGAGTCGACGGACGCGCAGCACGGTCTCGGTGTGGAGCAGCGCGCGCACGCGCTCGGGTGCGGCCACGAACCGGAAGTCGAGGATGCGCCGCTCGGAACGCACGCCCTCGGCCACGAGCTGGCTCTCGATCGTGCCCAGGCGACCGAGCGACTGGCGCACGGGATCGGCGGCCACGAACCAGCCGAAGCCCTGTCGGGACGTCGACCAGCCCGTCGTCGCGCAGCACCTCGAGCGCCCGGCGCACGGTCACGCGGCTGGCGCCGTACTCGCGCGACAGCTCCGCTTCGCTCGGCAGCAGGCGGCCGGGGCCGAGCTCGCCTCCGTCGAGGCGGGCCCGGAGCTCGTCGGCGATCTGCTGGTAGCGGGTCTGGCGCACTTGTCATATACTTGTCTACATCAGGGGGCCGGCGCAACGACCCGGACGAGACCGAGCGCCACCGGCCCCGAACGCGAACGAGGAGCGCACCATGGCCGTCGCCGCCAGCACCCCCATCGAGTTGATCGACGCCGTCTACGCCCGGCTGCCCGGACGGGTCGCCGCGGCCCGCGAACGTCTCGGGCGCCCGCTCACCTACGCCGAGAAGGTGCTCGTCAACCACCTCCGCGATCCCGAGGAGGTGGTCGAGCGGGGCAAGTCCTACAACGACCTCGACCCGGACCGGGTCGCCATGCAGGACGCGACCGCCCAGATGGCCCTGCTGCAGTTCATGACCGCCGGGCTGGCCCAGGTGGCGGTCCCCTCGACGGTCCACTGCGACCACCTCATCCAGGCCCGCGAGGACGGCAAGGTCGACCTCCTGGCCGCGCTCGAGACCAACCACGAGGTCTACGACTTCCTCGAATCGGTCTCGGCCCGCTACGGCATCGGCTTCTGGAAGCCCGGCTCGGGCATCATCCACCAGGTCGTGCTCGAGCAGTACGCCTTCCCCGGCGGGATGATGATCGGCACCGACAGCCACACACCCAACGCCGGGGGCCTCGGCATGGTGGCGATCGGGGTCGGCGGCGCCGACGCCGTCGACGTGATGACCAGCTACCCGTTCAACGTGCGCTGGCCGAAGCTCATCGGCGTGCACCTCACCGGCGCGCTCAACGGCTGGTCCGCGCCGAAGGACATCATCTTGAAGGTGGCCGAGATCCTGACCGTGCGCGGGCGGAACCGGCGCCATCGTCGAGTACTTCGGCGAGGGTGCGCAGTCGATCAGCTGCACGGGCAAGGCGACGATCTGCAACATGGGCGCCGAGATCGGCGCCACCACCTCCCTCTTCGCGTACGACCCCGCGATGGCGCGCTACCTCGGGGCGACGGGGCGCCAGGACGTCGCGTCGGCCGCCGACGGGGTCGCCGCGCACCTCCGGGCCGACGACGAGGTGCTGGCCGACCCGGGCCGGTTCTTCGACCAGGTCATCGAGATCGACCTCTCCACGCTCGAACCGCTCATCAACGGGCCCCACACGCCCGACCGGGCCCGGCCGGTGTCGGCGCTGGCCGCGGAGGCCCGGGCCGAGGGATGGCCCAGCGAGATCAGCGCCGCCCTCGTCGGCTCGTGCACCAACTCCAGCTACGAGGACATCACCCGCGCCGCCAGCATCGCCCGCCAGGCGGCTGCCGCCGGCCTGCGCTGCCGCACCGAGCTGATGATCACGCCGGGCAGCGAGCAGGTGCGGGCCACCATCGAGCGCGACGGTCTGCTGGCCGACTTCGAGCGCATCGGCGCGACGGTCCTGGCCAACGCCTGCGGCCCGTGCATCGGGCAGTGGGCGCGCCACGACGTGCACGAGGGCGACGTCAACACGATCGTCACCTCGTACAACCGCAACTTCCCGAAGCGCAACGACGGCTTCGCCAGCACGCTGGCCTTCGTGACCTCACCCGAGACGGTCGTCGCCCTGGCGCTGGCCGGCACCGTCGACTTCAACCCGCTCACCGACACGCTGACCACCGACGCCGGCGACGAGGTCCGCCTCGACGTGCCGGTCGGCGTCGAGCTGCCCGACAAGGGCTTCACCCCGGGCGAGAGCGGGTTCGTCGCGCCGCCGGCCGACGGCTCGGTTCGGTCGAGTGGTGGTGTCGCCGACGAGCGAACGCCTGCAGCTGCTCGAGCCGTTCGCGACGTGGGACGGACAGGACCTCACCGACCTGCCCGTGCTGGTCAAGGCGGCGGGCAAGTGCACCACCGACCACATCTCGGCTGCCGGGCCGTGGCTGCGCTACCGCGGTCACCTCGAGAACATCAGCGGCAACCTCTTCCTCGGCGCGATCAACGCGTTCACCGGCGAAGCCGGCGTCGGCCTCGACGTGCTCGACGGCGAGCGCAAGACGTTCCCCGAGATCGCCAAGCACTACCACGAGGTCGGGCAGGGCTGGGTGGCCGTCGGCGACGAGAACTACGGCGAAGGTTCGTCGCGCGAGCACGCGGCGATGGAGCCGCGGTTCCGCAACGCCAAGGCCGTCATCTCGCGGTCGTTCGCCCGCATCGCCGAGACCAACCTGAAGAAGCAGGGCGTGCTGCCGCTGTGGTTCGCCGATCGCGCCACCTACGACGAGATCGGCGAGTCCGACCGCATCTCGATCCTCGGCCTGGCCGAGCTCGCCCCCGACCGACCGGTCGCCTGCGAGATCCACAGACCCGACGGCGCCGTCATCGCCTTCACCTGCACGCATACGCTGAGCGACGACCAGATCGACTGGTTCCGCGCCGGAGGCGCACTCAACATCATCCGCCAGCGTCAGGGGGCTACGTCGAGCTAGATCAAGGTTCGCTTTGCCGCCACGCAATGTAGTCATATCATCACGGGCGGAGATCAAGGACGAACCAGACCGACTGCCCTCGGCGCCCTGCCGTGGGCTCGCTGGCGTTCGCCGGAGTCGACATGCCAGATCAGGAGTCGATCGACGTAGATCGGGGGGCGAGGCTCGAGGCCGTCTTCGACGCGGCGCCGCGGGTGATCGGCGTCATCGACGAATCGGGGGTCATCCTGTGGTGCAATCCCGCCGCGACGGCGCTCATCGGCGTACCGCACGACCAGCTCCCCGGGCGCAACGTCATCGAGTTCGTCATCGAGGAGGACGCGCCGCTCGTGGCCGAGACGATCGACTACCTGCTGACGACCGCCCGGGCGTTCCGACCCATGGAGTTCCGCTTCCGCCGGCCCGACGGCACGGTCGGCGTGCTCGAGGTGGCCGGCGCGAACCGACTCGACCACCCGGCGGTCCGCGGCATCGTGGTGCAGCTGCACGACGTCACCGAGCGTCGGCTCACCGACGAGGTGCTCGAGATGATCGCGGCGGGCGGCAGCTTCGAGGAGATCCTCCGCCTGCTGGCCAACCTGCTCGAGGTGCTGCTCGGCGACACCCGCGCCATCGTCGGCGTCGACCCGCACCAGGGGCGGTTCGGCACCGCCGCCTCCGCTCACGACATCGTCGACGACATGACCGACGGCGGCGCCGACGACGGCATCGCCGACGACGGATCCGACGAGCAGCCGCCAGTTCCGGAGGTGCCGCAACCCGTCGAGCTGGACATGCCGTGGAGCGACGCCATCCGCACGGGCGCGACCGTCATCCACGCCGACCTCTCCGGCATGGACCCCGCGGTGCAGGAGGAGGCCCGCCAGCAGGGCTTCGAAGCCTGTTGGGTGTTCCCGGTGCTGCAGCCGAGCACCCGCGAGGTCACCGCCTGCCTGATCGCCTGGCGCACCCGGCCCGGGGCGCCCTCGCCCGGCGAGCGCGTCGCCGGTCGATCGCATCGGGCGGCTGCTCTCGCTCGCCCTCGAGCGGCGCCGGACCGCAGGGGCTGCTCCTGCACGCCGCCCGCCACGACGCCCTGACCGGGCTGCCCAACCGCTCCCAGTTCTTCCGCCATCTCGGCCGCGAGCTGCACCGCGACGGCCATCTCGTCGCCGTGCTCTACCTCGACCTCGACGGCTTCAAGCCGATCAACGACCGCTACGGCCACCGGGCCGGCGACCACGTGCTGGCCCAGATCGCCCGACGGATCGAGGGCGTGCTGCGCCCGCGGGACCTGACCGCCCGGCTCGGCGGCGACGAGTTCGGCGTGCTGTGCAGCCAGCTGCGCGACGAGGCCGAGGCGATCGCGATCGCCG
The DNA here is from genome assembly GCA_963776435.1 of uncultured Microthrixaceae bacterium. Classification (GTDB taxonomy): domain Bacteria; phylum Actinomycetota; class Acidimicrobiia; order Acidimicrobiales; family Acidimicrobilacustridaceae; genus UBA4742. Next base: position 323,141 of record CAVZMK010000006.1, on the reverse strand, counting down.
AGCGGCTCATCGCCGCGGTGGGCGAGCCGCTGACGCTGCCGAGCGACACGATCCGCTCCCCCGAGCTGGCGGCCATGGCCGGCACGCCGGTCATCGACATCACCGACGACAACGAGCCGGTGATCGTGTCGGTCAGCGTCAGCGTCGGCATCGCCTTCGGCCACCAGAGCGGCACCGACGACGAGCGCCTGGTCGAGCTGGCCGACGCGGCCATGTACCAGGCCAAGGCCGCCGGCCGCGGCTCGTGGTACCGCTCGATCGGCTCGACCACCCGCTCCTCCTAGCTCCGAAACTGGGCATCTGTGCCCGTCGCTCAGACGCATTGCCGCGCCCGGTTTCCAGAGGTCGCCGCGATCAGTCGGTGCCGGGGCGGCGGTCGTCCTCGTGGCCCGGATCGGCGCCGTCGCCGGATCCGCGTTCGACGGCATCGCGGCGGCCAGCTCCTCGGCGGTCGGCTCGTGCCGCTCGCGTGCCTCGGGCGGGCAGCAGGTCGACGATGGCGGCCATGATGCGCTCGGTGTCCTCGTCGGGATCGGTCGAGGTCGAGCGGCGACCGGCGGACCGACACGGATCGACCACCGTCGGCGGGATCGGTCACGTTCCAGACGGCTGGGGACCTTGGCGCTGCCGGGCCACACCTTCTCGGTGCCCCACAGCCCGATCGGGATCACCGGCGCGCCGCTCATGCGCCGCCAGGCGGGCCGCGCCCCAACGTCCCTTGAGCTCGGGATCGAAGAAGGCCCGACCCCGCGGGATCGTGCCCTGCGGCATGAGCGCCACCATCTCGCCGGCCTCGAGCGCGGCCAGCGCTTCGCTGCAGCGGCTCGTCGCTCCCGGTGCCGCGCTCGACGCGGATGCCGCCCATGGCCCGGGCCAGGTCGCCGACGATCGGCGCGTCGAAGACCTCCTTCTTGCCGAGGAAGCGCACCGGTCGGCCTCGCTTGGCCACCACGAAGGCGACGGCGGCGACGTCGAAGTAGCTGCGGTGGTTGGCGCAGATGATGGCCGGGCCTTCGGCCGGGATGTGGTCGGTGCCGGCGATGTCGATGTGGGCGTAGGGCGCCAGGCCGGGCCGCACGAACGGCATCAGCAGCTGCTGCGGCTCGAACCCGGCCAGCTTGGGCACGCCCGGGCGGCACGTCGAGGTAGCAGCGTCGGCCACCGCCGGGCCAGCGCCTGCAGCCGCATCCGCGGGTCGGGGTTGACGACGACCGGATGGCCGACCGCGTTGAGCAGCGGCACGTCGTAGTAGCTGTCGGAGTAGGCGTAGCTCTCGGCGAGGTCGACGTCGTGCTCGTCGGCCCACTCCCGCACGGCCCGGTACTTGCCGTGGCCCCACACGAACTCGCCGTCGATCGTGCCGGTGTAGACGCCGTCGCGCTCGCCGTAGCGGGTGGCGATCACGGCGTCGAAGCCCGAGCAGGTCGGCCAGCGGCTTGCACCAGGTCGTAGGGCGTGGTGGTGGCCAGCACGACCAGCCGACCGGCCTGCGCGGTGCTCGTCGATGAGGACCTGGCGTAGGGCTGCACCAGGTCGATCGAGCGCGTCGGCCGCGAGCTCGCCGGCCTGCTGGGCCTTCGTCCGGGACCAGTTGGCCGCCAGCGACGCGGCCTGGCGGGTCAGCATCATCGACGGCCGGTTCTCGCCGAACATGTTGAAGACCCGGAAGACGAGGTCCTGGCCCGGGATGCGACGGTCGCGACATCAGTCCGACCGTCCGCAGCGCGGCGGAGATGGCCGGCCCGCTGGCGCCCGACAGCAGCGTGCGGTCGAGGTCGAAGAAGGCCGCCGCCGCGACCGTCCGGCTCGCCTTCGTCGGCAGCTCGTCGGCTCGGCCATGGCGTGCACCGTAGCGCCGGGCCACCTCGGGCGTCCGGGCGAGGCGTCCGACCACGGCGGAAAACGGGAAGAAGCTGGCCAGGGGGATGGCCAGCTCCTTCGGGGATTGGGGACCGGGGGGATGGTCCCGCAAACCCGGCTCGAGGGCGGTTCGTGGGGGAACGAACTCGCTCGCCTCGGCGGTATGTGCACTTCATTGTGAACCTTTGCACGAGATCTGTCCAACAGTTCTTCGCGATATGTGCCATCATCTGCAGCGATGGATCTCCGCCAGCTCAACGCCCTCGTCGCCGTGGCCGACACGGGCAGCTTCTCGGCCGCGGCCCGGCCGCTCCACACCGTGCAGTCGAACGTGTCGACCCACGTCGCCCGCCTCGAGCGCGAGCTCGGCGTCGTCCTCGTCGACCGGGCCACCGGCGAGCTCACCGAGGAGGGCGTGGCGGTCGTCGACCGGGCCCGCCAGATCCAGGCCGAGCTCGACGCGCTGGCCGCCGACGTGGCCTCGCTGCACGACGAGGTGGCCGGCAGCGTCCGCCTCGGCGTCATCGGCACCACCGCCCGATGGCTGGTGCCGCCGCTGCGTCGTGCTCGATGCACCGAGCAGCACCCGAAGGTGCACCTCGTCGTCGTCGACGCCACCACCACGTCGCTGCTGCCCCAGCTCGCCGGCGGTCGGCTCGACCTGGCCGTCGTGCAACCTGCCGGTCGACGATCCCGACCTCGCCACCGAGCAGCTCTTCGACGAGGACCCGATGCTGGTCGCGCCGCTCGACCACCCGCTGGCCGATCGCGAGCGCGTCACGCTTGGCCGACATCGCCGAGCTACCCGCATCCTGCTCGAGCCGCAGGGCACCAACTTCCGCGACGTGCTCGACGAGCAGGCCGCGCGCCGCGGGCATCGACGCTCGATGCCGCAGGCCGAGATCGACGGCATGCGGCTGCTGGCCTCGCTCGCGTTCCAGGGCTTCGGCGCCGCCGCTGCTGCCGGCCAGCGCGGCGCCCGGACTGGGTCGGCGGCGACTGGAAGCGGGTGCCGGTCGACGGCCTCGAGGGCCGCATCGGTCGGCATGGCCTGGCGACGCCGGGGCCTGCTGTCGGCACCGGCCCGTGCCCTGCGCGACGTCATCCGCGAGGTCGTCGACGCGCGAGGCGCCGGCCCAGCCCGGCATCCATGCCGACCGTCGAGCCCGACCCGTCGATCCGCGCCGGGCCGAACGCGAGCCGCGCCGAGGATCGGACGAGTCGCGACCGGCGGCGTAACGCCCGGTCGGCCGTGACGGGTCCGACCCGTCGATGCCGACCATCGTCGCCCTCCGCGTCCCAGGTGCCGGGCGCGGTCTCGGCGAGGTCGCCGAGATCGGCGGCCGGCCGGCCGTCGTGGTCGAGATCGACCGGACCGACAAGCGGGGCGCGCTCTCCCAGGACGACGGCGAGACGATCGCCGCCGCCGCCCGGCTGGCGCTGGCAGCAGCGGCTGCCGCTCGTCGCCTCGCTCGCGTCGAGCGGCGCCGACGTCGAGCGAGGGCGTCGCCGCCCTCGTCGGCTGGGGCACGCGCCGCCCGCGAGCTCGTGCGCTGCTCGGGCGTGGTGCCCGATCATCCTGGTGGTCACCGGTCCGGCCGTGTCGGGCCCGGCGCTGCTGCTCGGCCTGGCCGACTTCGTGATCATGACGCCCGACGCCTACGCCTTCGTCTCGCGGACCGCGCATGGTCACCGAGTTCACCGGCGTGCCGATCACCGCCGACCGCGCTGGGCGGTCCCGGACGCCCACGCCCGCGTCGAGCGGTGTCGCCGCGCTGCATCGCCGCCGACGACGCCGACGCCCGCGACCTGGTGGCGGTGCTGCTGTCGCACCTGCCCGTCGAACGCGGACGAGGAACCGCCGCGGATCCTCACCGACGACCCCGTCGACCGACTCACGCCCGAGGCCGGCGACGCTCGTGCCGGCCTCGGCCACCGGCAGCTACGACGTGCGCACGGTGGCCCGATCGATCGTCGACGACGGCGAGCTGCTCGAGCTGCGCGGCCGTGGGCCGCCAACCTCGTCACCGCGCTTCGCGCTCGGTCGACGGTCGGCCCGTCGGCATCGTCGCCAACCAGCCGCAGACCCTGGCCGGCACGCTCGACATCGCCGCCTCGCAGAAGGGCGCCCGCTTCGTCGCCTTCTGCGACGCCTTCAACCTGCCGATCCTGACCCTCGTCGACACGCCCGGCTTCTCCCCGGGCAAGGACCTCGAGTGGCGCGGGATGATCCGCCACGGCGCCCAGCTGGCCTTCGCCTACGCCCGGGCGACCGTGCCGCGCGTCAGCCTGACGCTGCGGAAGTCCTACGGCGGCGCGTACATCGTCATGGACTCCAAGACGCATGGGCAACGACCTGTCGCTGGCGTGGCCGTCGGCCGAGATCGCGGTGATGGGCGCCAAGGGCGCGGTCGAGATCCTGCATCGTCGGGCGACCGCCCGAGGAGCGGGCCGCGGCTCGAGGCCGACTACGAGGAGCGCCTGCTCAACCCCTACCTCGCCGCCGAGCGCGGGCTGCTCGACGCCGTGATCGACCCGGCCGACACCCGCCGGGAGATCGCCGCCGCCCTCGAGGTGCTCAGCGACCAAGCGCGAGACGCTCGGCCAGCGCCAGCACGACAACACGCCGCTCTAGTCCTCACAACCAGTTCTTGCGGCGGAACCAGAGGTAGAGGCCGACGGTGAGGCTCAACATCAGCCCGAGGGCCATGTAGTAGCCGTACTCCCAGTGCAGCTCGGGCATGTTGCGGAAGTTCATGCCATAGATGCCGGAGATGAGCGCGGCGCCGAAGAGGATGGCGCCCCACGACGTCATCTTCTTCATGATCTGGTTCATGTTGTTGTTGACCACCGCGAGGTGTGCGTCGACCGCGTTGCCGAGCAGCTCGCGCTGGGTCTCGAGCGTGTCGACGACCCGCAGGATGTGGTCGAGCACGTCCTGGTAGTAGCGCTGCACGTCCTCCCGGATCGGCTGCACCTCCTGCCGGAGGATCACCTGGAGCACGTCCCGCAACGGGACGACCCGACGGCGGAACATGAGCAGCTCGCGGCGCAGTCCGAGCAGGCGTTGCTGCAGGGCGCGTTCCTCATGGGTGTCGTCGGAGAAGATCCGGCCCTCGATCGACTCGAGCTCGTCCTCGGTCTTGTCGAGCGCGTCGAAGTAGGTGTCGACCACGGTGTCGAGCAGCGTGTAGAGCAGGAAACCGACCGTGTTGTGCTCGCTGCGGGTGCGGTCGAAGCGCTGGTGCACCTCGTCGATGTCCACGCAGGCGTCGCCCTGGAAGCTGTGGCGGATCGTGACCATCCAGCCCTCGGCCACGAAGCAGTCGAGCTCGCTCAACTCGTTCGGATCGCCGTTGCTGGCGTAGGCGACCAGGTAGGCGTGCGTGTCGTACCGCTCGATCTTGGGCCGTTGGCCGGGGTGGCGGACGTCCTCCATGGCCAGCGGGTGCAGCGAGAACTCGTGCTCGATCTTGGTCAGGTCGGCGTCGGTCGCGTCGAGCACGTCGACCCACACCAGGCTGCCGCCAGCACTGATCACGTCGGAGATCTCGTCGTGGTCGGTGATCTGCTTCGTCGCGCCGTCGTCGCCGAACATCGTCGCCGTGAGCACGGCCTCATTGTTACCCACGGCGTGGTCGCTAAGCTCGACCCATGGGCATCACCGGCACCCACATGCTGCTCTACACGTCCCAACCCGAAGAGCTGCGGGCCGTACTGCGAGACGTCTTCGGCTTCGACCACGTCGTCGCCCACGACACCTGGCTGATCTTCGCGCTGCCGCCGGCCGAGCTCGGCGTGCATCCGGGCGAGTCGCCGTCGCACGAGATCACCTTCATGTGCGACGACCTCGATGTCACGATCGCTGAGCTACGGGCGAAAGGCATCGAGTTCGACGGCGAGCCCGAGAACCAGGGCTTCGGCATCGTCACCACGATGATCCTCCCCGGCGACGTCCGCGTGCTGCTCTACGAGCCGAGGCACATCACCGCGATCTGATCCGATCGGGCCATCGCGTCGTCAGGATGGACGGCGGTACTGCACGAGCGCCTCGCCCTCGAGGGCCCAGAGGGTGTTCCCGTCGGCCGCGATCACCCCGCCGACGCTCCGCTCGGTCCCCGGCACCTCGGATACGTGCCCGGCGACGACCTCGAAGATCCGGCCGCTGCTCCCGCCCCGGGCCCAGAGCACACCATGTCCGGCGGCGAGCTGGCCGACGGCCTCGGGCCAGGTGAGCACCTGGTGGCTCGACAGGGCCACCGGATCGACGGTCGTCAACGCAAAGCCCGCCCCTCCCGGCTGGTACCAGTGGCCGATCACCCACACGGCGTCGCCGAGCGCGACGGGTCCCGCGCCGCCCGCCACCCCGACCTCGTGGGAGTGAAGGTTGTTCGGATCGACCACCATCACCGTGGCGAAGTCCTCCCCGGTCACGAACACGCCCTGGGGTCCGACCACGACGCGCTGGGACTCGCCCGCGCCCGGCACGCCGGTCTCGCCTTGTGGCTGCATCGTCGATGGGTCGAGTTGGACCAGTCGCTCGTTCGGCCCCGGCCGATCGCAGCACATCGTCACCCATACATGCCCGAGCCCGGCTGCCACCCACCCGATCTCGCCACCCTGTCCCGCCGAAGGAAGCCGCACCGAGCCGGTAATCGCGCCCGTCGCCGGGTCGATGCGGAAGACGGTCCCGGTGACCCAGGCGGCCGCCCAGATGGAACCCTCCCCCGACGCCAGGTACACCGGCGCCTGCGTCACACCGGGCAGCGCGGTCCGGCTCACGATGCGACCCGAACCGTCGACGTGCAGCAGCACCGGTGCCGGCCCCTCCGCGACGTTGCCGGAGATCACCCAAGTGCCGGCGCTCGTCGCGATCATCTCGCCCGGCGATGAGATCCGCGTGCGCGAGGCCACCTGCAGACTCGCGTCGAGAGGCGCGGCGGTAGAGGTGGTCGTACCGGGAGCGGTGGAGGTGGTCGAGCTCGGCCGGACGGCGGGTCCCGTCTGTACCCGCTCGCCGTTGGAGCCGATGGCGGCGAACACGATCAGGCCCGTGGCGATCACGGCGGCGACCCCCGCGCCGAGGCGACGACGCTGACGCCGGCGTAACGCCGGACCGAGACGCCGGTGCAGCTCGGGCCAATCAGGGGCGGTCGGCGGCCCGGAACCGAGCGTGGCGTGCAGCTCGTCACGCACCTGATCCTCGATGAGCTCGCTCATCTCAGTCCTCTCCTTCTCGCACCGGCTCGGCCACAGCCCGCTGTGGCGCGTCGGCGAGCGCGCCGCGCAGCTGCGCGAGCGCCTTGTGGGTCTGGCTCTTGACAGTCCCGACCGAGATCCCGAGCGCGGCTGCGGTGTCAACCTCGGTCAGGTCGAGGTAGTAGCGGAGAACCACGCACGCCTGCCGGCGCCGGGGAAGGGCGGCGACCGCGTCGAGCAGCTCACTCGACCGGACTGGGTCGAGCGCCGAGATCGAGTCGTCGACGACGGCGCTCGACATCTGCACCACGACTTGGCGCTGTCGGCCGACCCGGCGGCTGTGGTCGTAGACCAGGTTGACCACGGTTCGCCGCAGGTAGGCCGGCGCGGCCGCCGGATCGCGCAACGTCCGGCGGCGCAGGTAGAGCCGCACGAACGCCTCCTGGGCCAGCTCCTCGGCCAGGGACGCGTCACGGCACAGCGCCCAGGCCAGCCGGACGGCCTCGCCATGGTGGTGCTGGTAGAGCTCAGCCAGCGCCTCGTCCCGATCGGCCACGAGAACAAGACTCCTCCACCCACCGGAAGGTTGCCGGGGGCGTCAGGAATATCTCGTCCCGAACGTGGTTATTTCATCTTGAATCATTCAATATGAAAGCGACCCAGAGGGAGCCCCCCCATGACCGACACCATCAGCACCCAGACCACCGAGATCCCCGGCTACATCGCCGGCACCTGGGACATCGACCCGGTGCACACCGACATCTCCTTCACCGTGCGCCACATGATGGTCAGCAAGGTGCGAGGCCACTTCGAGACGTTCGAAGGCACCGTCACCACCGGCGCCGATCCCCTGCAGTCGTCGGTCGAGGTGCGCATCGACCTGGGGTCGATCAACACCAACAACGCCGACCGCGACGCCCACATCCGCGGCGACGACTTCTTCGGCGTCGAGCAGTTCCCGACCATGGCCTACCGCTCGACGGGCGTGCGGGCCAGCGGCGACGGCTACGTCGTCGACGGTGAGCTGACGCTCCGCGGCGTGACCAAGCCGGTCTCGCTCGACCTCGAGATCAACGGCTTCGGCCCCGATCCCTTCGGCGGCACCCGCTCGGGCTTCTCGGCCAAGGGCGAGATCAGCCGCAAGGAGTTCGACGTGAAGTTCGACGCCCCGATGGAGGGCGGCGGCGTGGTCGTCGGCGACAAGATCCAGCTCGCCATCGAGGCCGAGCTCATCCTCCACACCGACGAGAGCTGACCCTCGCGGTCGGCAATCCGACCTGCAGCTCGCGTCTTCGGGCACGGCTGACCCACAGATTTGTGGGTCAGCCGTGCCCGTTGCGCGTTCGCGGTCACGAATCCGGGTAGACCACGATCTGGGTGGCCTTGACCGCGACCCACACCGGTGACCCCTCGGCGATGCCGAGCTCGGCGAGCGCGGCGGGCGTCACCTCGGCCACCAGCGGGATCGGGCCGGCGAGGTGGACGCGGGCGCGGTCACCGACCAGGTGCAGCTCGTCGACGGTCGCGGCCCAGGTGTTGCGGGGGCTGCCCTCGGGTGGGCGGCCGTGCAACGCGATGGCGGAAGGTGGGACCACGACGAAGACCGCGCCGTCACAGGCAGTCGAGCTCGTCAGCGTCGAGCCATCCAGGTGCACGGTGGTTCCCTCGGCCCTGCCGGCCAACAGGTTGATACCCATGAGGTCGGCGACGTAGGCCGACCTCGGCTGCGCCGTGACCTCGGCCACTGTGCCCTCCTGGGCGACGACCCCGGCCTCGAGGATGACCAGCCGGTCGGCGATCACTGCCGCGTCGAGCGGATCGTGGGTCACGAGGACGCAGCTGCCGGTGAACTCGCGGAGATGCCGGCGAAGCTCGTGGCGCACAGCCCCTCGAGCGGTGACGTCGAGCGCGGAGAGCGGCTCGTCCAGTAACAGCAACCGCGGCTCGGTCGCCAGCGCGCGGGCCAGGGCCACCCGCTGGGCCTGCCCCCCGGACAACGCGTGCGGCTTGTCCGCCGCCTGCGCGCCCAGACCCATCCGCTCGAGCCACCGCGTCGCCCGCTCGTCGGCGGCGGCACGCGCCACGCCACGGCTGCGCAGCCCGAAGGCGACGTTCGCCCGCGCCGTCAGGTGCGGGAACAAAAGGTGGTCCTGGAAGACGAACGCCCCCGGTCGCCGCTCGGGGGGCAGGAGGATGCCCGAGTCCGGGTCGTCGAGCACCTGGCCGTCGACCTCGATGCAACCTCTAGTCAACGGCTGCAGCCCACCCAGTGCACGCAGCAGCGTCGTCTTGCCCGCGCCGTTCGGGCCGAGCACGGCCACTACTTCGCCATCGTCGACGCGCAGGTGCACGTCGAGGCGCAGCGTGCCGATGTCGACGCTGACACGCGCGTCGACGCTCATGCGGCGGCCGGGCCGCCGGCACCGAGCCAGCGACCGCGCAGGGACACGAGCACGACCACCGATATGGCCAGCAGAGCGAGGCTCAGCGCGATGGCGACGTCCTGATGGCCTTCGAGCTGCAGGTACACGGCCAGCGGCAGGGTCTCGGTGCGCCCCTGGATGCTGCCGGCGAAGGTGATCGTGGCCCCGAACTCGCCGAGGGCGCGGGCCCACGTCAGCGCGGCGCCGGCGACGAGCGACGGCAGGATCATCGGCAGGGTCACGCGGCGGAAGACCGTCCAGCGGCCGGCGCCGAGCGTCGACGCCGCCTCCTCGTAGCGGCGGTCCATCGATCGCAACGCGGCTTCGACCGTGATGACGAGGAACGGCATCGACACGAAGGTCTCGGCCAGCACCGCACCGGCGGTCGAGAAGGTCAGCTGGATGCCGTCGAGGTCGTAGAGCCATCCGCCGACGAGACCGCGGCGCCCGAACGCGAGCAGCAGGGCGACACCACCCACCACCGGCGGCAGCACCATCGGGAGGATGACGAGCGCCCGAATGAGGTTGCGACCCGGCATCCGTGTGCGGGCCAGCACCCAGGCCAGCGGCACGCCGAAGACGATGGACAACGCGGTCGCCCACAGCGAGCAGACGAGTGACAGTCTCAGCGCGCTGCGCGCCTCCGGCGTCGAGAGGTCGTCCCACAGCGTCCCCCACGACGCCCTGACCAGCAGGGCAACGATGGGGACGGCGAGGAAGAGGACGGTGACGGTGGCGAGGATCGTCACCGTCACCGGTGGTCGCCGGTTACGTCCCCTCACGACCCCACGACGCCGCCGCGTCAGGCTGCCGGCGGCAGGAACCCGGCCGCGGCCAGCACGGCCTGGCCCTCGGGACCGGTCACGTACGCGATCCACTCCTGGTCGAGGGTGCCGTTCTTCGATGCCTTGACCTGGGCGATCTCGTAGGTCGCGATGACGTTGTCCGACGCGGCGATCGGGACCGCCGTGCCCTGTGCCGCGGTGACCGTCTTCGCATCGGTCACATACACGACCGCCGCATCGGCGTCACCGGTGGTGACCTCGGACAACGTGGCCTTGACGTCGGCTCCCCGCGTGACCTGCGACGCCGACAGCGTGACGTTGGCCTGCTTCAGCGCCTTGTCCGCCGCCGCGCCGCACGGAGCGTCGGACGCACACAGCGCCACGGTCTTGGCCTTGGTCAGGTCGGAGAGTGAGGAGATGCCCAGCGGGTTGCCCGGCTTGACCACGATCTCGAGGTTGTTCCTGGCGAACTCGACCGGCTGGCCCTGGACGTCGCCCGAAGACACCAGAGAGTCCATCGTCGTGGTGCTGGCGGAGGCGAAGACGTCGGCCGCCGCACCCTGCTGGATCTGGGTGACGAGCGTGGCCGAGGACCCGAAGTTGAAGTGGATGGTCGTGCCCGAGTGGGCCTGCTCGAAGCTCTTGCCGAGCGCGGTGAAGGTCCCGGTGAGCGAGGCGGCAGCCGACACGGTGATCGAGCCGCTCGAACCGGCGGAGCCGCCGGTGCCACTCGTGGAGGTGGTCTTCGACGACGAGCTGCAGCCGGCGGCAACCGCCACGACGACGAGCAGCGCCCCGAGCAGTCGGGTCGTGCGGGATCGATACGACATCGTTGCGGGCCTCCCGTGGCAAATGAATCTGGCGAATCCGGGGAGAAGCTAGCAGTCAGCTGGCATCTACGGGTATGGGGCCTGGAGATCCACGGAGAAACCAGCTACGAACGATGTGGGCGCCGCCGTCACCGCCATCGCCCGCTACGCCGTAGTCTGATGAGCAAACGATCCCTCCGAACAGGCATGGAGTGGCTGTGGCCGAGAGCGTGACCATCACCGACAACCGCACCGGCGAGTCCATCGAGGTCCCGATACTCAACGGCGGCGTCGACGCCCGTGATTGGTCGAAGCTCCTGCCGGGCGTGTGGTTCTACGACCCGGCCTTCAGCACGACTGCGGCGGCCACCAGCGCGGTGACCGAGCTCGACGGCGACGCCGGCATCCTCCGCTACCGCGGCTACCCGATCGAGCAGCTGGCCGAGCACTCGACCTACCTCGAGGTCGCCTACCTGCTGATCCACGGCGAGCTGCCGACACCCGAGCAGTTCGCCGACTGGCACCACGAGATCACGTACCACACGTTCATCCACGAGAACGTGCGCAAGCGGTTCATGGAGGGCTTCCACCACGACGCCCACCCGATGGGCATGTTCGTCTCGACGCTCGCCGCGCTCTCGACCTTCTACCCCGAGGCGAAGGACATCCACGACGCGGACGACGCGCGCCAAGCAGGTGATCCGCCTCATCGCCAAGGTGCCCAACGATCGCCGCCGGCACCTACCGCCACAGCGTCGGCATGCCGTTCGTCTACCCGGACAACAACCTCGACTTCTGCTCCAACTTCCTCTCCATGATGTGGCGGGTCGCCGAGCCGCACTACGAGCCGAACCCGGTCCTCGCCCACGCCCTCGACGTGTTGTTCATCCTGCACGCCGACCACGAGCAGAACTGCGGCACGACGGCCATGCGCGTCGTCGGCAGCTCGCCACTCCGATCCCTACATCTGCACGACCGCGGCGGCCGCCGGCGCTCTACGGACCCCGTCACGGCGGCGCCAACGAGCAGGTGATCCGGATGCTCACCGAGATCGGTTCGCTCGACAACGTCGACGCGCTACATCTCCGAGGTCAAGGCCGGGAAGGTCAAGCTGCAGGGCTTCGGCCATCGTGTGTACAAGAACTTCGACCCGCGGGCCAAGATCATCAAGAAGACCGCCTACGAGGTGTTCGAGGTCACCGGCAAGAACCCGCTGCTCGACATCGCGCTCAAGCTCGAAGAGGTGGCGCTGGCCGACGACTACTTCATCAGTCGCAAGCTCTACCCCAACGTCGACTTCTACTCGGGGCTCATCTACCAGTCGATGAACTTCCCCATCGAGATGTTCACGGTGCTGTTCGCCATCCCCCGCACGTCCGGGTGGCTGGCGCACTGGCTCGAACTGCTCGATCAGGACGTGCGCATCGCCCGACCCCGTCAGCTCTACGACGGCGCCGCGGTCCGCGACTACGTCGCGATGGGCGACCGCTGACTCGACTCCCCGACGGCGGGGGATGAACACCACGTCCCGGACAGGACTGACGCCGATGGTATAAGTGGCGGGTGATCATCTCTCATGAGAGACAGTTCATCTTCGTGAAGACGCGGAAGACGGCGGGCAGCGAGCATCGAGCGGTTCCTGCTCGCACCACCTCGGACCCGCAGGACACGATCGTGTCGATGCGTCCACCACCGCAACAACACGGGTCGGTGGAACCCGCGTGCCGGAGCTGCTGCGCCACCCCGACCGCGCCGAACGCTGCGGCTCACGCTCAAGCAGTGGCGCCAGCGGCACGCAGCTACTACCCGCACATGCCGGCCTGGCGGCTCCGCGACCGGGTCGGGCCACGACGTGTGGGACGAGCTACACAACGTTCTGCTTCGAGCGCGACCCGTGGGACAAGCTCGTGTCCTTCTACTGGTGGCGCACCCGCGACCAGGACGACCCGCCCGACTTCGACACCTGGGTGCGGACCACGCCGGGGCTCAGCGCGTGGCCGCAGTACACGATCGACGACGAGGTCGCCGTCGACGTCGTCGGCCGCTACGAGAACCTCGAGGAGGACCTGCGCCAGCGTGCTCGACCGCATCGGCCTCGACGTCCCCGTCGAGCTGCCGCGCGACGAAGGGCGGCGTCCGCCGCGAGCGGCGACGACGTGTCCTTCACGCCCGAGCTCGACGACTGGGTCGCCGCAGCACTTCCGCCGCGAGATCGAGCTCTTCGGGTATCGCGACCGCTCGATGTCCGATAACGTCTAGCCCGAGTCAGGCGGGCGCGACGTCGATGAGGATCTTGCCGACGTTCTCGTTGGCCTCCATGGCGCGCGTGGGCGTCGGCGATGTCGTCGAGCGGGAAGCGTCGGTCGATCACCGGGTGCGAGCCGCCCGGCGTCGAACAGCGGCAGCATCTCGGCCGCGAACCGCCGGGTGATGGCGATCTTCTCCTCGAGCGGCCGGGCCCGCAGCACGGTGCCGATGAGCGCTGGCCCGCTTGGGCAGCAGCTTGCCGATGTTCACCGGTGACCGCCCCGCCGCCCATCACGCCGACCTGGATGATGCGGCCCCGCACGGCCACCGCGTCGATGTTGCGCTCGACGTAGTCGCCGCCGATCACGTCGAGCACACGTCGACGCCCGCGCCGCCGGTGAGCTCGAGGGTCGCGGCGACGAAGTCGTCGACCGCGTAGTCGACGGCGGCGGTCGGCGCCGAGCGCCAGGCAGCGGTCGACCTTGCCGGCCGAGGCGGTGACGATCACCCGGGCCCCGATGGCCTTGGCGATCTGGATCGCGGCGGTGCCGACGCCCGATCCGCCGGCGTGGACGAGCGCGGTGCGGCCCGACGTGAGGCCGCCCTGCGCGACCAGCGCGTCGAAGGCGGTGATCCACACCTCGGGGATGGCGGCGGCGTCGGCGACGCCGACCGACGTCGGGCACGGCCATGAGCTGGCGCTCGTGCACCGCGATCCGCTCGGCGTAGGCGCCGCCGCCGACGATGCCCATGACCTCGTCGCCGAGCTGCCAGCAGCGTCGCCCGCTCGCCCGACCGCGACGACGCGGCCGCTCAGCTCCATGCCCGGGATCTCGTGGTCCATCGGCGGGCCGGGGTAGAAGCCCGCGGCGCTGCAGCAGGTCGGCCCGGTTGAGGGCGGTGGCCACCACCTCGACCAGCACCTCCTCGGGCCCCGGCTCGGGGTCGGGGACGTCCCGGAGGGTCAGGACGTCGGGCTCGCCGTAGGACTCGAGGACGACTGCTCGCATGGACGGCGACGCTAGCCTGCGCGTCAGTCGACCGACGTCCCGGGCCCAGCGGTAGTCGGGCTTGCCGGTCGGCAGCCGCTCGCACCGCTCGACCCGGACCCACGGCCGCGGCACCTTGTAGCCGGCGAGGTGGGCCCGGCAGTGCGCCGCGAGCTCGTCGTCGCGTCGGCGTCGTCGGCGCCCGGCCGCGGCGGGCGACCACCGCCGCCACCTGCTCGCCGAAGCGCTCGTCGGGCACGCCGACGACCAGCGCGTCGAACACGGCCGGGTGGCCCTTGACGACGTTCTCGACCTCCTCGGGGAAGACCTTCTCGCCGCCGGTGTTGATCGACGTCGAGCCCCGCCCGAGCAGGGTGATCGTGCCGTCGGCCTCGAGCCGGGCCAGGTCGCCGGGCACCGACCAGCGCACGCCGTCGATCACCGGGAAGGTCGCGGCCGTCTTGCGCCTCGTCGCCGTGGTAGCCGAGCGGGATCCAACCCCGAGCGGGCCAGCCGTCCGACCTCGCCGGGCGCGACCGGCCGCAGGTCGTCGTCGAGCACGGCGGTGCGCTCGTCGGTCACCAGGCGCGAGCCGAGCCGTCGGCGCCGCCCGGCTGCAGCCGACCCTGGCCGCCGTCTCGGACGCGCCGAACGTGTCGACGCACCGTGCGTGCCGGGCAGCAGCTCGCGCAGCTGGTCCTTGACCGACGGCCGACAGCACCGCGCCGCCCGACGCGATCACCTGCAGCGCCGAGAGGTCGTAGCGCGGAGTCGGCCGCGTCCGGTCGGCGGCCAGCGCGTCGGCCAGCGGCCGGGCGGTGGCGTCGCCGATCAGCATCGTCAGCTCGACCCGCTCGTCGGCCAGCAGGTCGAGCGCGGCCGGCGGCGTCGAAGTGGCGGTCGGTGTCGAGCACGAGCGCGCCCCCGTTGAGCAGCGTCTGCAGCGCGACCCACATGGCGCCGCCGTGGATCAGCGGGCACAGCGGCAGCCGCCGCATGATCGGGTCGCCCCGGCGCACCCGGTCGACGATCTGGCTCGGGCGCGGTCAGCTGCGGGACGCCCTGGCTCGGCGTGCCCCGGCCGCCGAGCGAGGCGAAGTAGATGTCCTCGTGGCGCCACACGACGCCCTTGGGCGGACCGGTCGTGCCGCCGGTGTAGAGCACGTAGCGGTCGTCGGCCGAGCGGGGCCGACGTCGACGCGGCCGGCCGGCTGCGCCGCCAGGACCCGGTCGTAGGCCGGGTCCGACCACGATCGATGGCACCGAGGTCGGGCTGGCTCGGCCGCGGACCGGCTCGAGCCCGCGCGACCAGGTCGCGGCTCGGTGACGACCGCCCGCAGGCCGGCGTCGGCGAACAGGTAGCGCAGCTCGTCGGCCACGTAGCGGTAGTTGACGTTCACCGGCACGGCCCGCAGCTTGTAGCAGGCCAGCATGGCCTCGATGAACTCGGGGCCGTTGTGCAGGTGCAGCCCGACGTGGTCGTCCCGGCCCGACGCCCAGCCGGCCGAGCAGGTGGGCCAGACCGGTTCGGCCCGGTCGTCGAGCTCGGCGTAGGTCCGCGCGGACGCGGGATCGCCGTCGGCGCCGCCGCACACCAGCGCCTCGGCGTCGGGCACGGTGTCGACGACCGCCTCGAACAGGTCGGCCAGGTTGAACTCCACGGCCGGAAGCGTAGCCGTGCAGATGCGCGGTGGACGACCGCTCCAGGTGCAGGACATCACCGTCGATCGCGCACGGGTCACCGTCGTGTTCGGCGACGGCTCACCACACCTACGACCTGCTCGAGCTGCGGCTCAACTGCCCGTGCGCCGGCTGCCGGGGACCGCGACCAGGGCCGGGCCCTGGCCGAGCCGTCAGCCCGCGCCGCTCGCCGCCGACGCCGAGCTGCACGGCGCCTGGGGCCTCGGCATCGAGTGGAACGACGGCCACGCACCGGCATCTTCCCGTGGGACGCGCTGCGCCGCTGGGCCGACGACGGCCAGCCGCTTCACCCCGACTCGGGCCGGGGCCTGATCGACTTCGCTGGCGCCGAGCTGCTCGCCCTGAGGCCGAGGCGCCGAGGTCGGCCGCCGGCCGTCGCCGACCTGGCCGTGCGCGAGGACTCGTGGATCATCGGCACCTCGCGAGTTCTCGCTCGAGCTGGCCGAGCGGGGCTGGCTCGGCATGACCTGGCCGGTCGAGGAGGGCGGCGGCGGCCGCACCGCGCTCGAGCGGTTCGTCGTGTTCGAGGCGCTGATCGCGCCGGGCGCCCTGGCCACGTCGTGGTTCGCCGACCGCCAGATCGGGCCGACGCTGCTGCAGTTCGGCACCGCCGGAGCAGCGGCGGCGCTTCCTGCCCGACATCGTCGCCGGCACGTCGGCCTGGTCGATCGGCATGAGCGAGCCCGACGCCGGCAGCGACGTGGCGTCGATCCGCACCCGGGCCGAGCGCGACGGCGACGACTGGATCGTCAACGGCACCAAGGTCTGGACGAGCGGCGCGGCCGACGCCGACTGGTGCTACCTCATCGCCCGCACCGACCCCGACGCGCCGCCCCACGCCGGGCTGTCCGAGCTCGATCGTCGACCTGCACACGCCCGGGCGTCGACGATCTCGCCCATCACCGACATGACCGGCAACCGGCACTTCTGCGAGGTCGTCTACACCGACGTGCGGGTGCCGGGCGCCAACCTGGTCGGCGAGCGAGAACGGCAGCTTCCGCCAGGTCATGCGCCAGATGGAGCACGAGCGCGGCGGCATCGACCGGCTCGTCAGCAACCGGCGCGCTGTACGACGAGCTACCGCGCGCTCGCGCCGACACGACCGATCCGCTCGTCCGCCAGGAGCTCGCCGCCCTCGAGACCGGCTACCGCATCGGCCGGCTGCTCGTGCTGCGCGAGGTGCTCGGCCAGGCGCCGCCGGGCTTCTCGGCGGTCACCAAGACGTTCTGCACCGAGTTCGAGCAGCGGGTGGCCGACGTTCTGCGCGCCGGGTCGCCGGGCCCGACGCCATGCTGTGCGAGCCGGGTGGCCCGCAACGCCTGCTACGCCCCGGCGTACACGATCATGGGCGGCACCACCCAGATCCTGCGCAACATCATCGGCGAGCGCATCCTCGGCCTTCCTCGCGAACCGAGGTAGCTCGTTTCACGCCGGGACTCCGAGGAGAGTCTGGATGAGGGAAGCCGTGTCGGGAGGGCCGACGACATCGAGCGTGCGGGTCGGGCCGATCGTCATCGTGAACGAGAGGAACCGGCAGCAGTCCTGTTCGGCCGCAGCCAAGGCGACCACCTGCCCGAGATCCGCGTCGGGTGCGAGCCGGAGCCGCACGCCGCCCTCGATCGGCTCGACGGCTTGCACGCCGACCGCCGTCGCGTGCCAGTCGGCGACGCGTTGATCGATGTCGAGCGGATCCAACGTGCAGGCGATCGAGGTCCCCGAGCTGGCCGACGTGGCCGGGCGTACGCGCTCGCTGGTGCATCCGCGGTCGTCGTTGCACGGTCCGTCAGGGGTGTGCACGCCGAGGGAGGCAGCGACGGCTTGGAGCTCGGTGGTGAACGCCACCAGCTCGGCGATCCGATCGCGCGCGTCGTCGATCTTGTCCGCCACCAGGAAGCGGAGCCGGTCCTGCACCGGTTCGCACCGGTTCTCGTCGAGCAGCGTGAGCAGCTCCGTGATCTCGACCAGCGACAGGCCCAGGCCCTTGGCGCGACCCACGAACCGGAGCAGCTCCACGTCGCGTTCGTCGTAGCTCCGGTAGCCGGCCGGGGTGCGTTCGGGGCGCACCAGGCCCGACTGCTCGTAGAACCTGAGCGCCGAGGGGGCGAACCCCGTCCGCTCGGCGACCTGGGAGATCGTGTAGCCGTCCATGCGGTCAGGGTAAGGGTTCGACCCGACTCGAAGGTCAAGGAGAAGATGTCCGGATCCAGGCGCGCACGTCGTCTCGGGCCATAGGGTCCTTGCGCATGCTCTGGACGATCGCTGCGTCGATCCTGGCCAGCCTGTTGTTCCTGTGGTTGGCCTTCGTCGTGGTCCTGGTGGCAGTGAAGCCGGCGTCCGGCACCTTGCGCGAGACCGCGAGGATCCTTCCGGATGCGATCAGGTTGGTCCGCAGGCTGGCCGCCGACGGCTCCTTGCACCGCGGCGTGCGAGTGCGTCTGTGGCTGCTGCTCGTCTACCTGGCCTCACCGATCGACCTGATCCCGGACTTCATCCCGGTCGTGGGCTATGCCGACGACGCCATCATCACGAGCCTGGTGTTGCGCAGCGTGATCAAGCGGGCCGGTGTGGAAGCCGTACGCAGCAGTTGGCCCGGCACCCGCGACGGCCTGCACGCGTTGTCCAAGCTCTGCCGCATGCCGGAGCTTGCGACCTGAGCTCGCGGAAGCAGCGGTAAGCGAGCTCACTCGCGGATCGCGGCCAGGCCTTCCTTGAGCCCGTAGAACAGGATCACGTAGCCGGCCACCGGATCCGCCCACCACCATCCGACCGTGGCGTTGAGCACCAGCCCGACCAGGACCGCGGTGGCGAGCATCGCGTCGACGAACGTGACCCGACCCTCGGTGCGCAGAACGGGATTGTCGAGCGCCGCACCGACCCTCGCCTTGCCCGCGGCCAACGCGAACATGACCACCGCGGTCATGGCCGTCCACACGATGCCGAGCGGTGAGTGGTGGGGCTGGAACCCGGTGACCAGCACCCAGGTGCTCTGGATGGCCAGGTAGGCGGCAAGCACGACGAACGCCCATCCGATGAGATGCAGTGCGCGACGTTGACGGGATTCGCTCGTGCCCGACAACTCCCAGATCACCACGGTGCTGGCGCCGATCTCGATGAGCGAATCCAGGGCGAAACCGCCCAAGGCGACCGACCTGGCCGTGATGGCCGCCACCGCCAGCACCCCGACGCCCACCACGTTCCACCCGAGTGTGATCGCCTCGAGCACGAACCCGGATCGAAGCAATCGGCCACGCGCGTCGCGACCGAGCGACGGGACCTCCCCACCTGACATCGCACCATGATGGCCAGTCCAGCCGCGCGCGACGAACGCTACGCTCGCCCGATGGCCGAGCGCTATGTGATCCGGGGCGGGCGCGAGGGTTACGACCGGCTCCGGCTCCTCGCCCGCGACCGATGGCCGGACACGTCCGCGCTGCTCGCCCGCGCCGGCATTCGCCCGGGCATGCGGTGCGTCGACCTCGGATGCGGTGGCGGCGAGGTCACCTTCGAGATCGCCCGTCTCGTCGCACCGGACGGGCACGTCACCGGCATCGACATGGACGAGGTGAAGCTGGGTCTGGCCCGGGAGGCCGCCGCAGCGCGTGGGATCGACAACGTCGACTTCCGTGCGTCGAACGTGAACGAGTGGAACGAGCCCGACGGCTACGACCTCGTGTACACCCGCTTCCTGCTACAGCACCTCAGCCATCCAGTCGATCTGCTGAGACGGATGTGGGATGCCGTTCGCGCCGGCGGGGTGCTCGTCGCCGAGGACGCCGACTTCGAGGGGTGGTGCTGCTACCCGCCCAACGACGGCTTCGACTTCTTCGTGCGGACCTACGGCGAGGTGCTCGCCCGTCGCGGCGGCGATCACGCCGTCGGGCGCAAGCTCTTCAGCTACTTCCTCGAGGCCGGCATCCCGGAGACCCACATCGACCTCGTACAGCCGTTGCGCATGTCGGGCGACGAGAAAACGCTGGCCTGGTCGACGCTCGAGGCCTCGATCGAGGCGATCGTGTCCGAGCAGATCGCCAGCGAAGCGGAGGTGCAGGCGGCGCTGACGTCGCTCGAGGCATTCACCGCCGATCCCACCACGCTCACGGGCGGCCCTCGCATCTTCCAGCTGTGGTCGGCGCGGTAGCGCCGTCCGGCGCTCAGCGGAGTCCCGCGAGCACCTCGTCCCAGTGCTGGATCGGGAACAGGTGCCCAACGCCAGGGAGGCGAGCATCGTCGCCGGCGCCCATCGGTTGCTCCTCATGTCCGTCCGACGGGCTCCTCGATCTCTGACCACGCTCCGCGCGAAGGCCGGTCCTGCTACGGTTGTCGGGCGAGGAGGACATTCGGAGCAGTGGGCGAACGAAACGCGAACGCACGGTGGCGGCCGGGCGCGGGCCCGGCGACGCCGACCATCGACGACGACGAGGTCGTCATCGACCTCAGCCGCGACGCGACCCCCACCGGGCCGACCATCGATCTCACGGACAGTGCTGCCGCCCAGCGCTACTCCGACTGGGCCGAGCGGCTGCGGGCCAAGCGCCGCCGCGACCAGGCCCACATCCTCGGTACCGATCCTGACGGGGTCGGTCGACCGACCGAGCCCATCCACTGGTCCTCCGACAACCTCCTCGGGGGCGACTCGGGCACCAACACCGGCCCCGCGCCGCTGATCCCCGGGACCTCCGATCCCCTGCGCTGCCTCGGCGTGCTCGGCCTCGGACCCGGCGCCACGACCGACGAGGTCGCCGCCGCCTACCGCACGCTGGCCAAGCTCCACCACCCGGACCGCTGGGCCGAAGCCGACCCCGAGGTCCAGCGCCACCACGGCGAAGAGATGCTGCGCGTCAACGCCGCCTACCACGCCCTCCGGCCGCACCTCCCGGCCTGATCCGACCCCACCCAGGCCGCCGTCCCAGGAAACTGGGCACGAAAACCGGTCGGAACGACGGGCACAGATGCCCAGAATCGTTGGGGTCGTAGGATCGTGGCATGACCGACGCGGCCAGGGCTGAGGGAACCGACACCACGACGCACTTCCGGTCGTGCCCGCTGTGCGAGGCGGCGTGCGGACTGGAGATCACGATGCGCGGCGACGAGGTCGCCCGCATCCGCGGCGACCGCGACAACCCGTTCAGCCGCGGGTTCATCTGTCCCAAGGGCTCGACCTTGAAGCAGCTGCACGAGGATCCCGACCGCCTCCGCGCCCCGCTCGTCCGCCGCGGCGACGACCCCGCCACCGCGACGTGGGAGGAGGTCGGCTGGGACGAGGCGTTCGCCGAGGTGGCGCGGGGCTGGGAGCGGTCATCGACGCGCACGGACGGTCGTCGATGGCGCTGTACTTCGGCAACCCTTCCGCCCACACGTTGGCCGGCGTCCTCTACAACCGCACCATCGCCAAGGCGCTCGGCTCTACCAACGTGTTCTCGGCCAGCACCGTCGACCAGATGCCCAAGCACGTGTCGAGCGGGCTGCTCTTCGGCGGCCCGCTGCTGATCCCCGTGCCCGACCTCGACCGCACCGACCACCTGATCATGCTCGGTGCCAACCCGTGGGAATCCAACGGCTCGCTCTGCACCGCGCCCGACTTCCCCGGCCGGGTGAAGGCGATCCAGGCGCGCGGCGGCAAGGTCGTCGTGGTCGACCCCCGCTTCACGCGCACCGCCCAAGAGGCCGACGAGCACGTGGCCGTGCGACCCGGCTCCGACGCGCACCTGTTGGTGGCGATGACCAACGTGTTGTTCGCCGAAGGTCTCGTCGACCTCGGTCACGCGACCGACCACGTGCTCGGGCTCGACGAGCTGCGCGAGGCGGTGGCGCCGTTCACCCCTGAAGCGGTGGCGTCCATCTGTGGGATCGAGCCCGACGTCATCCGGCACATGACCCGCGATACTGGCCGCGGCGAAGAGCGTGGCGGTCTACGGGCGCATCGGCACGCACACCGCCGAGTTCGGCACGATCGCGGCGTGGGCGGTCGACGTGCTGAACACGCTGACGGGCAACCTCGACCGGCCCGGCGGCGCCATGTTCCCCCTCGCCGCCCACGACCGCCCGGACCGGCCCGGTCCGGGCCGAGGGTTCCTGCTCGGCCGGCACCACAGCCGGGTCCGGGGCTTCGGCGAGGTGAACGGCGAGCTGCCGGTGGCGACGTTGGCCGAGGAGATCGAGACGCCCGGCGACGGTCAGGTGCGGGCGCTCGTCACGGTGGCCGGCAACCCCGTCGTGTCCACGCCGAACAGCGGCCGGCTCGACGCCGCCCTCGGTTCGCTCGAGTTCATGGTGAGCGTCGACATCTACCTGAACGAGACCACCCGCCACGCCAATGTCATCCTGCCGGCGCCGTCGCCGCTCGAGCGCAGCGAGTACCCGATGGCGTTCTTCGGGCTGTCGGTGCGCAACTTTGCGGAGTGGGCGCCGCCGATCGTGGATCCGAGCATCCCGATGGAGCACGAGACGATCGCCCGCATCGCCATGATCCTCAGCGGCCAGGGCGCCGATGCCGACGTCTCGACCATCGACGACATGATGATCTCCGGTGTGCTCGACCGGGCCATCGCCGCGGATGGGTCGCCGATCGCCGATCGTACGGTCGAGTCGCTGACCGCCGAGCTCGGCGGCGACAGCGTGGTCGACAAGGTGGTCGACGCGATGATCCGCACCGGCCCGTACGGGGACTGGTTCGGGGCCGTGCCCGACGGATTGTCGCTGACCAAGTTGGCCGCCAATCCCCACGGGGTGGATCTCGGACCCCTGCAACCGCGCCTGCCCGACGTGCTGCGCACGCCCTCGGCCAAGATCGAGCTGGCGCCCGAGCCTGTGCTCGGTGACCTCCCACGGCTCGCCGCCGCGCTCGACCGCGGCGACGACGGGCAGCTCGTGCTCGTCGGGCGGCGGCACCTGCGCTCGAACAACTCGTGGATGCACAACGTCGGCGTGCTGGTGAAGGGCAAGGAGCGCTGCACGTTGCAGGTCCACCCGGACGACGCCACCGCCCTCGGCCTGGCCGACGGCGGTCTGGCCGACGTCGCGTCCCGGGTCGGCATGCTCACCGCCTCGGTCGAGGTCACCGACTCGATCCGGCCCGGGGTGGTCAGCCTCCCCCACGGCTGGGGCCACGACCTGCCCGGTCTACGCCTGGGCGTGGCTGCCGGGCGGGGCGTGAACTCGAACCTGCTCACCGACGGCGAGGCCATCGATCCGCTGTCGGGCAACGCCGTGCTCAACGGCATCCCGGTGACCGTCTCACCCGCCTGAACAGCCCAGATCCGGGGATCCACCACCCCGCGTAGGGCGCAATCGACTCTTCCGGGTAGTGCTTTTGACCGACATCGGCTACTTTGAGTGGCGGAGTTACTGGCAAGTGAATTCGGCTTACGCCGTTGGTCACACGGACTGGGAGTAGGGCGAACATGGGAGTAGGACGCATCGCGTCCGCACGGGTGCCCGCGACGACCGACGCGACTGGCGAGTCGTCGGCCGCGCGCCAGGCACGAGCCGCGGCCGTCGAGCCAGTCGTTCGACTTCGGCTTCGGGCCCGTGGCGGCCAGCCGCCACCGCAACCCCGACGGCAGCCTCGGCGGTTGGGTGGCGTCGACCGCCCATGCCGATCCCGAGAGCGTCGTGGCCGAGATGGCCACCGTGTTCGACAACGCCAGGGTGTTCGGCGAGAGCCACGTGCTCGGCCGCTCCCGCGTGTGTTCGACTACGCCCGCATCACCGACGGCTCCGTCGTGGCCGGCGACGCGGCCGTATCGGGCAGCGTGTCGATCTCGGCGCCACCGTCTCCGAGTGTGCGGAGGTGTCGGCCACGTGCGCGGATCAAGCGCGGCGACGGTCCGGGCGGCGCCCTGGTCACCGACAACGCGTCGGTGAATCGCGGCGCGCTCGTCCAGGATCGGGCGATCGTCCGCGGTCAGGGCTTCGTGACCGACGGTGCCGTGGTCGCCGGCGCAACCGTGGTCGAAGGCCCCGTGCGCGGCGACGTGATCGTCCTCGACGGCCACGTCCTCGATGACGAGGCCGACGACACCGACGGGACCGACGACGACCGTGCTCGTGTCGACAAGCGCGAAGCGGTGTCGCCCCTCGGTTGAGCCACCCTGCGTGGCCGGCGGGTGCAATACTCGGCGCCGATCCTGGGTTCGGCACAACAGGGGGATGCACATGGGCGACGGACCAGCCGTTCCGGCCACCATCGACGACGTCACCCGCCGCGTGGCTGACCGACGCGTTGCGCCACGGGGGTGCGATCGACGGCGCGACGGTTCGTCACGTCTCGGTCGAACCGATCGGCGTCGGAGTCGGCGTCATGGCGCTGCTCTATCGCCTCGCCGTCACCTACGACGGCCCGCCGGGACCCGGCGCGGTCGTGGTGAAGCTGGCCTCCCAGTACGAGCCGGTGCGGCAAGTCGCACGTGCAGCTACCGCTTCTACGAGCGGGAGGTCGGGGTGTACAACCACCTGGCGCCGAAGCTGTCGCTCGGCTCGCCGACCTGCTGGTTCCAGGGCCATGATCCCGACAGCGACGACTTCGTGGTGGTCATGGAGGATCTCTCCGGCCACCGGCTGTGCGACCAGGTCAGCGGCTGTTCACCCGCCGATGCGGAGCTGGTGGTCGATGCGCTCGCCGCGCTGCACGCGCAGTGGTTCGGCAACGACGAGCCCTCGCCTACCCCTTCATCGAGCGGCCGAGCGATCCGCCGTACCCCCAGTACCACGCGCAAGCCACGAAGGCCGACTGGCCGGTGTTCGCGGAGCGCTTCGGCGAGCCACGTGCCCGATGCCATGCGCCGCGTCGGTGAGCGCTGGTTCGAGATCGGCCCGGCGTTGATGGAGGAGACCGCCAACCATCCGTGGACCTTGGCCCACGGCGACGTGCGACTCGACAACATCTTCTTCGACGACGCCAACGCCGACATCAAGGTCGTCGACTGGCAGATCAGCTATCGCAACTCCGTGCGTTCGATCACCTTGTACTTCATGTGCCAGAGCTTGAGCGTCGAGGACCGTCGCGCCCACGGTCCGCCATCCTCCACCGCTACCACGACGGACTGCAGAGCGGCGGGGTGACCGACTATGGCTTCGACGAGCTGTTCGACGACTACCGCCGATCGGTGTTGTTCAGCTTCTGCTATCCGCTGAGCGGCGGCGCCAACGCGGATCTGGTCAACGACCGCGTCTCCCGAGGCGCGCACGCGATCATCGACCGGTCCGTGGCCGCGATCACCGATCTCGACGCGCTCGATCTCGTGCCCGACTGAGCCGAACCGCTCCGAATCAGTCGGCGATGTCCCGCTCACCGACCAGGCGCGTGGGTGCAACCCGCACCAGCAGCTCGCCGGGCACGCCGTTGCGACGTCCGTACTGCCGGCGCAGCTCGTCTCCCATGTAGCGGCCGCCGATCACCGTGGCCCAGGCCAGGAGCTCGTCGGGGTCCTCGCCGATCGTGGCGGTCCCCTCGACGATCGCGAACGAGAACGGCGGCCGATCGTCGTCGAAGCTCATCGCCACCCGCGCGTCCCGGCGCAGCGACCGGCCCTTCAGCGAGGACTCGTGCGTGGTGAACACCACCTCCAGCCCGTCGAGGGCCACCCAGATCGGGGCGACGTGGGGCGATCCGTCCTTCTTGACGGTGGCCAGCTTGGCCGTGCGGGCCGGCCGCTGGTCGATGAAGGCGTAGATCTCGGCGTCGGTCATCCTGGTCACGGCGGCTCCTCGGCTCGGCAGAAGTTGTAGTCGGGTGGTGAGAACACGCGGCACGATCCACGGCCAGCCTCTACCCTGCCAGGATGCGAGTGCGGGTCGGGCCACTCCCCTCGGCTGCGCGGGATTGTGGATCGCCTCACGCGCGGACAGTGGTGAGCCGGCGATCGTGCGTCCCGACGAGCTGGGGGTCGACCTCACGCCCGATGCCCTCGAGTCGATCGAGCGCTACCTCGACCAGTGGGACGAGGCGGCCGCCGAAGGACCCGAGTTCGACTGGGAGACCGACTTCGAACCCGAACAGCTCGTGGCCCTCGGCGGTGCGTGGCTGGAGATCGCCCAGGCGTTGGCCGACGACGCCGAGCGCCGGGGCTACCCGATGTCGCCCCCGGAAGGCGACGAGTTCTACCGGGCGCTGGTCACCGGCTTCCTCGACGCGCTCGAGCGGGAAAGCGGCGAGTACGGCGAGCTCGCCACCCGCCTGCGCCTCGACTGGCCCGGCCTCAAGACCGAGGAGCCCTGACCCTCCCGAACCCACCGCCCCTCATGGAAACGTGTCGGAGGCTTCGCGGAACGCTCACACCTGCCGACGAGAGTGGGGTCATGGCCAACGACCTCCGCCCTCGACGATCCCGCCGGGCCCGGCGCCAGGCCGGGACCGACCTCGACCACGGCTCGATCCGGGTCGATGGCATCGAACGCACCTTCCTGGTGCAACCGGGCCCCCAGCCCGACCAGCCCCCTGGTGGTCGTGTTGCACGGGGGCGGGGGCCAGGGCCTCGGCACGGTCGGGCTGACCGACATGGCCCGGCGCGGGTCGGCGGCCGGCTTCGCCCCGGTGTTCCCGGACGGGCTGATGCGGGGCTGGAACGACGGTCGCACGGGTACGCGGATCGCCCGACGGGGGCAGGCCGACGACGTCGCCTTCCTGGTCGCCCTGATCGACCAGCTCGCCGAGGTCGGCATCGCCGACCCGACCACCGCGTTCTGCTGCGGTATCTCCAACGGCGCGTTCATGAGCGACCGGCTGGCGAGGGTCGCGCCCGAGCGGGTCGCCGGCATCGGGTTGGTGGCGGGCACGTCGGGGGTCGACACGATGGCGCAGGACGCGTCGGTGGCACCCCGTCCCGACGATGATGTTCCACGGGACCGACGATCCGATCGTCCCCTACGCCGGCGGTCCGGTCGGCTTCAACGGGGCCGGCCGCGGCCGGCGGCGCCTTGGCGGTCCCCGGAGCAATTGGGACGCGGCGCCTGCGTCCCCGCCGACGAGCCGCGCTCGACTGGGCCCGCCTGGCCGGCCACGACGCCCGGCCGGCGGTCGAACGGCTGGCTTCGCCCGGGCCGGGCCTCGGCGTCGCCCGCCTCACCTGGCAGGGCACGGGTGCAGCCCCGGTCGTGCTGCACCGGATCGAGGGCGGCGGCCACACCTGGCCCGGCGGCCCGCAGTACCTCCCGGCCCGCGCCGTCGGGAAGGTGGCCGCCGGGCTCGACGCCACCGGCATCCTCCTGTCCTACTTCCGCTCCGTCATCGCTCCCTGAAACTGGGGGTCCCAGGACGGTGTAGAACCGTGTACACAGATGCCCGGTTTCCTGGAGATTCGTCCCTACGAGGGCCCGCGACCGCGAAGCGGTACGCCGGATCTGCTTCGTGACCGGGTACATGGGCGAGCCGGTGGCGTGGCAGTGGCGGGACGAGGAGAGCTTCGCCGACATCTTCAGCGGCTACTACACCGACCGCGAGGCCGGGTCCGCCCTCGTGGTCGAGATCGACGGCGAGGTGAGCGGCTACCTGCTCGGGTGCGCCGACAGCACCCGTG
The DNA here is from genome assembly GCA_963776435.1 of uncultured Microthrixaceae bacterium. Classification (GTDB taxonomy): domain Bacteria; phylum Actinomycetota; class Acidimicrobiia; order Acidimicrobiales; family Acidimicrobilacustridaceae; genus UBA4742. The sequence continues at coordinate 295,615 of CAVZMK010000006.1, read as the reverse complement.
TGGAACGTGGGCACGGTCGCCGCCCGCCACATCGTCCGTCGTGGCATCGCCTTCCGCCCCGGCACCGGCCCGGATGGTGTGGCGCACGGTCGCCGACGCGGCGGTCGACATCCGCAAGGGTCGGGTGACCCGTGAGCAACTGGAGTTCGCCGATCCCCGATGGCCGGCCCACCTGCACATCGACCTGCTGCAGCGCGCCCGGGGCATGGGAGCGGGTCGGACGATGGTGACGAGGTGGCTCGAGGAGCTGCGAGCCAACTCGGTGCCGGGGTGCCACATCCAGACCATGGCGGAGAACACGGCCGCGGTGGCCTTCTTCGAGTCGATGGGTTTCGTCCGCCACGGCGACCCGGTCCTCACCCCCGGGCTGCGCACCCGCGACGGGGGCCGCATGCACGTGCAGGCCATGGTCCTCGACCCTGGACTAGCTGTTGTGCCCTGGAAGCGCGGGGAGGACCGGGAAGCGCCCGTCACTTCACGGCATCGAGGTCGGCCTCGAGCCGGCCCGACGGCCGCGATCGCATCGAGCAGCGCGGCGTGGTCGGCCTCGTTGGTGCGGGCGTACGCGGACGAGAAGGCGGCAATGGCCCGGTCGAACGTCTTCGATCCTCCGAGGTAGCCCGCCAGCTCCACCGGGTCGCCGGTCCGGGCGTGCGCACGGTGCCAGGGCCCAGGCGCACGACCGCGCCGTAGTGGTTGAGGTTGTCGAAGGCCATGATCATCGGGTCGCCCTGGCCCTTGAAGTCCCAGAGCTGGCGCACGTAGTACGCGCCGGCGCTCGGGGTCCGGCGTCTCGGTCCACCCGAGGAACAGGTCGCTGGCCGCCTGCGTGAGGCGCTGGCCCGTCACGACACGGCGGCCGTTGTGGCCGAGCGTCGACGCACCGACGTACGGCTCGAGCACCGACGGCGGCGCCTCCTTGACCTGGAGGATCAGATGATCGCCGTGAGGATGGTGGGGACCTTCGAACAGCGCGACCCAGCACCGCGTCCCCACACTGCCGACACCCACGACCTTGCGGGCGAGGTCGAGCAGGTGGAAGCGGTCGAACAGGTCACGACGCTCGTCGGACAACGTCGACCGGTACCTGTCGATCATCGGCATGACGTCGTCGAGGTCGACACCCGTCCGGTCGACGTGGACCATCAACGGCGGATCCTCCTCGAACCGGACGTCGTCGCCCACCGCGTTGGTCAACTTGGCCACGGCGCGACGGTGGGTCTTGCGGAACGACTTCTTCACGTCCCGCTGCACGAGCGGCCGGTACTTCTTCGGGAAGTGGTCGAAGACCTGGTTGATGTGGATGCGGTCGTACCAGAGCTCGAGCACCCGAAGTTCCGACGAGGTCGCCATGACCTCGCGGTAGGTGCGGGCGGCGGTCATGACCAGCTCGTCGCACCTGCCTGCCGGGAAGCCGCGTCGGCGCCCCACGACGTGCAGGCTGGCGCACAGCCGCTTGACGTCCCACTCCCACGGCCCGGGCAGGGTCTCGTCGAAGTCGTTGATGTCGAAGATCATGTTGCGCTCGGGCGTGGCGAACTGCCCGAAGTTGGTCACGTGCGCATCACCACACGCCTGTACCTGCATGCCGGTCGTGGGCGTGGTGGAGAGATCCATCGCCATGACCGCAGCCGCGCCCCGGAAGAACGCGAACGGCGACTGCGCCATGCGGCCGTACCGGATGGGCAACAGCTCGGCGACACGGGTGGCGCCCTGGTCCACGAGCACGGCGATCGGATCACGACGGCTGGGTCCCGGACTCCACTCCGCGTGCGCGGAGCGGGGCACGGTCGACCGACGATCGCGTCCCTGGCTCCGCCGATCAGCCCTCGCGTCTCTGGCCTTGCGACCACGTGCTCCTCCTCGACCCGTGCGAAGGGCGATCGTACGCCGCGGCGCTCTCGCCGCATCGGAGCCGCCGACCGGCGGGCCGTCAGAGGTGCTTGTTGCGCTCGAGCCAATGCAGGGCGAAGAAACCCCACACGGGAGGGAGGTAGAAGGTCGACACCCGATACATCAGGACGGCCGCCAGCGCGGTCTCCTCGGGCACGCCCACCCGCGCCAGCCCGAAGGTGAGCCCGCCCTCGACCACACCGATGCCACCCGGGATGGGCAGGAACCCGGCCAGCAACGACACGCTCACGTTGATGAAGACCAGCTCGACCAGCGGGAGCGGATAGCCGAGCGACCGGACGAAGACACCGAGCGCGGCCGCGAACAATACCTCGCTGGCGAGGTTGCCGCCGAAGAGCATCGCCAGCCGGCGCGGCGAGCCCAGGCCGCGGGCGGCGCCGAACGCCTCGACGGCGAGTTGGCGGATCCAGGCGAACAGCGGACGACGCCACCTGGGCACCGCCAGCACGACCAGGATCACCGCGAGGCCGGCCAGAACCACCACGAGCAGCAGGTGCCACGGAGCGGTGGCCGCATCGACGTCGAGCTCGAGCGACCGTGGGGTGAACACCAGGATGCCGACCAGCAGCATCACCTGAACGAGGAAGCCGGCGAAGCCGTCGACCGCTCCGACCGCGAGCGCGGCGCCAGACTTGAGCCCGTGGCGCTGGAAGAAGCGGACGCTCACCGCGATGCGCGCCGCTGACGTCGGGATGGTCAGCCCGATGTACGACTGCGCCAGCTGCAACATGTAGAGCGGCTTCAACGGCACCGGACTGGGCGACGCCCCGAGCACCGAGACCGCCTGCGCAACGCGGCACCTGCGCCAGCAGCAGGCCGGTCACGACCAGCGCCCATGTCGCGTCGCTGAGCGTGGAGGCCATCTCGCCCAGGTCGACGTCGTAGATGGCGCGGGTCAGCACCATGAACGCCACCACGAGCAGCGCCACCTGCAGCAACCCCCGCCCCGTCACCCGCCGCAGCTTCTGGAGCTCGGGCGGCTCGACGCCCGCGACCGTGGCCGCCGACTCCCGCAGGTCGTCGAGGTCGAGGTCGGTCTCGCGCACCTGCGCGCGGAGGCGGGGGGTAGCGCGGTCAGCTGGACGAATGGGAGGAGGTCGGCCAGCCCGTCGCGACCGACCGAGTCGGACGCGATCGACACGGCCGGGCCCGGTCCCAGCGCCAGCGCCGTTGCGACGAGCGCCTGTGCACCGTCGGTGTGCACCAGTGCGGCACCGGGCGCCGCGGTGGCCCCGCGGAAGTCGATGAAGCCGACCGCATCGCCTTCGACCACGAGATGTCCGTCGTCGACCTGGCCGTGGCTGATGCCGGCGCGGTGCAACGCGTCCAGTGCGTCCCACACCTGCCTCGCCATGGTCGCGGTGAAGCGCTCGGGGACGGTATCGAGGGTGGCACCGACCGGTCGCAGCACGAGCAGGACGTCGTCACCGGCGGTGGTAGCCGCCGCGACCACAGGCTGGGTGAGCAGTCCGGCCTGGCGTGCGAGCAGGGTGAGGAACGCCTCGTGCTCGACCTGGCGCACCCGGTCGACCGCAGTCGGTGAGCCCGCCTCGCGGTACCAGACGGACCGCCACACGCTCGTGAGCAGTTGCGTGTCGTAGGCGTCGCGCCCGTACACCTTCACGAGCAGCGGCGAACCGCTGCGGTCGACGGCATCGACGACGAAGGTTCCGGCGGTCTGGCGGTCGGCCACGCCGATCGACTCGGCCGGAAGGCCCAGACCTTCGAGCGCCCGCCCGACCTCGTCGAGGCTGGGGCGGCCATTGCACGAACCGAACGCGAGGTGGACGAGCCCCGCGCCGACCGCGGCCATGAGCCAGGCCGCGACCACTCCCGTCGGCGTGAACAGGCCGAGCAGGATCGCACCCGTCGCGCCGAGGCCGAGCAGCCACCGTACGGTGCGCCGGGCCGGGCGGGTCAGCTGCGGCGAGACGGCCAGTACGACCGCCGCAGGGACCGCGAACGGCAGCATCGGGAACGGTGCGGAGATCCCGGTGGCCCGCCACCAGTCCCATGCGGTCGGCCACGCGCCGTGCACCACGCGGTTGATCACGACCGAGCCGGCGACCGTCACCACCACGGCGAACACGATGTCTCTCAGCACCTCGAACCGGCGCCGCACGATCGCGGCAACGATCAGCAGCAACGACACGACGAGGAGGAGGTCGACGAAGATCCGCCAGACCCCGTCAGCGCCGCTGGGGAGGCTGCGCGTCAACCGGATGACCGCTCGCTCGATACCGGCAGTCGGCACCGCCGAAGCTGCGAGGAGCGCCAGGCCCACCATCGCAGCGACCACGACGATCACGTCGGTGGCCCGACGCAGCGCGCGGCGCGTCCGCTGGCCCGCGAACAGCCGCGGCCATCGGGGCCCGGGCAGGCGACCCGCCAGGATCCGCTCGGAGGCGCCGCTGCTCACGTCACGGACGGGTGGGTTCCGTCGCGCCCTCGGCCGCGTCGTCCTGCGCGTTCTGATTCGGGTGCCGGCGCAGCCGGGGCGGTGGGTATACGTCCCTCCAGGATGAGGGCGGCAAGCGCGATGATCGCGAGCAACGCGAGCGACGAGCGCAAGCCCGCGATCCGGGCCTTGGCGTTCTCGTCGACGATGGCGTCGGCCGTGGTCTGATCGACGCCCGCTTCGTCGAGGGCCTTCTTCAGGTCGGCGTCAGAGACGAAGGGCACGCCGGCCGACAGCTCGACCTGGGCCTGGTTCGCCACGCTGTCGGGCACCTTCGGATTGTCTTGGAGGCCCGTCGTGAACGACGCAGTGAGCGCCGCGATCAGGACCGCGCCGGCGCAAGCCGTACCGATCGATGCGCCGAGGTTGGTGAGCGTGTTCTGCAGGCCCCCGACCTCGCCGCTCTGCTCGTCGGACACCGACGAGACGGTCACGGCACCGAGCTGCGACGCGAGACAACCGATGCCGAGTCCGGCCAGCAGCATCGGCCAGGTCACGATCTCGGGACCGGCGCCCACCTCGAGCAGGGCGATCATCACCACGATTCCGGCAGTGAGCAGGAGGAAGCCGACGCGCACCACCCGGCGGGGCGATGCCTGCGGGAACAGCTTCGGGACGCCCACGGCGGCGAGCAGCAAGGTGATCGACAGCGGGAGCAGCCGGACCCCGGTGGCGATGGCCGACAGGCCGAGGGCGACGGACAGGAACAGCGGGATGACGAAGAAGAGGCCGGCCTGGAGCAGGTACTGGAAGAAGAACGCGACGAGACCGCCACGCAGGACGTCATTGCGCAGCATGGCGGGATCGATCAACGCGCTCGCACCCCGGGCGACCCGGTGACGCTCCCAGGAGAGGAAGCCGGCCAACACGGCGAACCCGCCGAAGATGAGCCAGATCACCGGAGACAGGCCGAGCCAGGCGGGGGCATCGACCTTGGGTTTGACCATCCCCCACGATCCCGACTTCAAGACGCCGAACACGACCAGCGCGAGGCCGGCGGCCGACAGCCCGGTCCCGACGAGATCGAGCTTCACGCCCGCCTCGCCCGGGACATCGGCCATCTTCCTCGTGAGGACCAGGATGATCATGCAGATGATGACCTCGCCGATGAACACGTAGCGCCACGACAGGTAGGTCGTGAACAGTCCGCCGATCAGCGGTCCGGCGGCGACCGCGATCGCACCAGCCGAGGCGACCAGTCCGTAGGCGCGCGGCCGTTCGGGCCGGGCGAAGTTCGACGCCACCAGCGCGACGACAGCCGGCATGATGAGCGCGGCGCCGAGGCCTTCGAGGACCGACCAACCCAGGATCAGGACGGGAAGGCTCGGGGCGATCGCCGTCGTGAACGACCCGGCGCTGTAGACCACGAGACCGATGGCGAAGGCCCGCTTGCGCCCGATGATCTGCCCGATCTTGCCGCCGGTGATCATGAAGGAGGCCATCACCAACGTGTAGAAGGTGATGGCCGACTGGATGCCCGTGACCGTGGTGTTGACGTCCTTGGCCACGGTGGCGATCGAGACGTTCATCACCGAGCTGTCGAGCGTCATCAGGAACTGGGCCGACGCCAGCGTCAACAGCACCAACCCCGTGCCGCGGGCCACATTGCTGCTCGTGGTCAAGATGGACTCCGTCGCGATCGTCGACTCGGCGACAGGATCGTAGATGAGGGTCAGTCGTCCGGCCGACGTTCGTGGCGGATCGCTTCGAGGGCCTGGTCGAGCGTCGGGTAGAAGTGGCCGCGATCGAGCACGGTCAAGAGCCCGTAGTCGAGCAGGAGGTGTTGCAGCCGCTCACGCAGCTCGACGAACGCGAGATGGACGCCGGCCTCATTGAGCTCGCCGTCGAGCTGCTCGAGCATCTCCGCCGCGGTGACGTCGACATCGGTGATCGCCTCGCACTGCAGCACGATCCACGCCGGCTGTCTCGTGCGCACGAACTCGCGGAGCTGGCGGCGAAACGCCCCCGCGTTGGCGAAGAACAGCGGGGCCTCCCACCGGTACACCACGACGTCGTCGACCTCGCTCCCCTCGGGATGCTGTTCGAGGCTGTGCCACCCCTCGACCCCGTCGACCTGGCCGAGCACCGCGCCGTGAGGCCACCAGCTGCGCCGGAAGAACAGCGCCACGGCCAGGGCGATGGCGATGGCGATCCCCTGGAGCACCCCGAAGAGGACGACGCCGACCGTGGCGACCAGCGACAGGACGACCGCCGACGGTCGCACGCGCCGGTAGCGGCGGAGCACCCCCACGTTCACGAGGGACAAGGCGGCGGCGATGACGACGGCGGCGAGCGCCGACTGCGGGAGATCCGCCAGCAGGGAGTTCAGGAACAGCAGGAGCAGCACCACCAGACCCGCACCGACGACCCCGGCCAGCTGGCTCTCGGCCCCCGCCTGCTCGGCGACCGCGGTGCGCGACCCGCTCGTCGAGACGGCGAAGCCCTGGAAGAACCCGGCGGCGATGTTGGCCGCGCCCATCCCGATCATCTCCTGATCGGGATGCACCTCGTCGCCCCGCCGGGCGGCGAAGGCCGACGCGGTGGCGATGGTGTCGGTGAGCGAGACGAGCGTGATCCCGACGGCCGCGATCAGCAGGGGACCCACGTCGTGCCACCTCGTCCACGGAAGCGAGGGCCGGGGCACGCCCCGAGGGAGCGCCCCGACAGTGGCGACACCGTGCCCGGCCAGCCCGAACACTGCCGACGCGACCGTGGCGCCGACCACGGCGACGAGCACCGCCGGCACCCGGGTGGTGAACCGTGGGAGCACCAGCAGCACGACCAGGACGCTGAGCCCCACGGCCAGCGTCGCCACACTCGTCTGGTCGAGGTGCTCGACGAACTCCCGGATCTCGGCGAAGAAGCCGGTGGCGTCGGTCGAGAACCCGAAGAGCTTCGGCAGCTGGCCGACGATGATGGTGATGGCGAGACCGTTCATGTACCCGACCTGCACCTCGCTCGACAGCAGGTCGGCCACGAACCCCAACCTCGCGACGCCCATGCCGACCTCGATCGCGCCCACCAGCACCGCCAGCATCCCGGCCAGCGCGATGGCTTCGGCCGGATCGTGGCCGGCCACGAACAGGGGGGTGATGGCGGCGAAGATCAGCGGCGAGATCGACGAGTCGGGGCCGAGCACGAGGACGCGGGACGGACCGAACACGGCGTAGCCGGCAAGGCACGCGACCGTCGTGTACAGGCCGGTGACGGGCGGGAGGCCCGCCAGCTCTGCGTACGCCATCCCTTGCGGGACGAGGATCGCGGCCAGCACCAGACCCGCCACCACGTCGTGGCGCAACCAGGCGCGCTGGTACCCGCGGGCGGACCGCACCCCAGGCATCCAGCGCTCGAGCGTCGTCATGAAGCGGGTGACATCCCCTGCCCGTTGTCGCGCCCGGCCTCCGGATCGATGCCGCGGGCGACCGCCACGAGATCGCCCAGCGTCACGTCGCGCGCGCGATGCCGCTCGGCCGCGACCAGGTTGCCCTCGGGCACGAGGAGGCGGAGGCCCAACGGATGGATCTTGAAACGCAGCGGCGTGTCCATCTCGAGCGCCTCACCGTCGACGCCCGCGTAGGCCGTGCCCGAGTGGGACCCGACCTCGAACGTCTCGACCGTAAACTCGTGCCAGTCCTTGCTGCGGTTGCGCTGGCCCAGCACCGACAGCGTCACGACGGCGGCTGCCTCGGTCCCGGTCGCGGCGGTGACGGCGAAGACGCCGAGCTGCCCCGTGTCGATGCGCCGGCGTTGCGAGACGTCGAGCGACGCGCCGAGGACGTACGGGTTGTTCGAGACCTGGATCAGGAACGCGCCGTCGACCGCGGTGCCGTCCGGATCGGTGAACTGCAGGTCGAACGGCTTCTCGGTGTTCCCCAGCATCTCGGGGAGCAGCGACAGCGTCGTTCCCTTCTTGTCCTCGCGGTACCCCTCCTGCTGCACGATGGTGGCGTAGACGCCGAGGGACACGTTGTTGACGAAGAACCGGTCGTTCACGGTGGCGTAGTCGATGCGCCGCTCGACGGCGTCGCGGAACGCGGCCACGCTCTTGCGGGGATCGTCGCGGTCGAGCCCGAGGTCGAGGGCGAAGTGGTTCCGGGTGCCAGCCGTCACGCACACGAACGGCAGGTCGTGTTCGACCGCGATCGAGGCCACGAGGGCCTGGGAGCCGTCGCCGCCGGCCATGCCGAGGCAGTCCGCGCCGCGGGCGATGGCGTCCCGCGCCAGCTGCTCGAGATCGAGGCCGTGGTCGAGCATGATCGTCTCGACCCCGAGCTCGTTGGCCAGCTCGACCAGCCCGAACTGCTCGACCTTGCCCCCACCCGACCAGGGGTTGCAGATCAGGACCGGGTGCCGGGGTGGCTCACGGCGCTCGGCGTGGCGCTCGATCTCGTGGACGTCGTGTACGAGGGCGGCTCGCGCCCCCCCGAGCGTGACCGCCAGCAGCACGATCACGACGCCGGTCCGGAACAACGCCGAGTCGATCGCCGACCCGGTGCGGATGCCGACGACGACCACCAGGGCGGCGCCGACCACCAGCGCCACCAGTCCGATCAGCCGCCGCCAGCCGCGTTCGGTGACCAGCCACCACCCACCGGCTGCCGCCACCGCGAGACCGAGCAACGCAAAGACGAGGTGCCCGCCGTGGCGCACCACGAACAGCACCAGGGCCAGCGCGAGCAGCAACCCGGCAACGATCGACGCGAGCGCGGCAGCGCGCTGGCGGGGGGACACCCCTGTCGGCCCGGTTGCGCCCACCTAGCCGAAGACCTCGTCGGCCCACGCCAACAGCTGCGGGGCCATCTGCGGCCAGCTCTCGAACGGTCCCGCCTGTTCGCCGCGCACCTGCCTCGCATGACCGTCGTTCCACTCGGTGTCGGGCCACGGCGGCTCGGCGAGCCGGGCGTCCGGGACCAGCGCGGCGACCCCCTCGGAGGTGGCCCGGGTGTGGTACGGATCGCTCGCCCCGCTGCGGAACACGAGCGTCGGGATCTCGATCGTGCGGGCGAGGTCGGCGGTGAGGCCGGGAACGGGCTCACCCGGGCGCGGGTAGTAGGCGAGCATCCAGCGCTCCATCGTCTCGACGAACTTCACGCGGTCCTGATCGAGGATGCGCTGGCGGTTCCCAGGGTTGCGCTCGACGACCTCGGCCCAGTCGGGCAGGGCCGCGACGGCGTCCATCCCCTGGGTCCAGGCGGAGTGGAGCGACGGGGCGCAGTAGTGCACGGCGAGCGACATCAGACCGAAGGCGCCGCCACTGATCCACACGAGCGCGAGGCCCGCGGCGACGTCGGGATGGTTCGCGGCGGTCAGCAACGAGACGCGGGAGCCACCGGACCCGCCCATGATCACGGCGGGCGCCAGGTCGAGGTGACGGAGGAGACCGGCGAGCGCGTCGGCCTGCATGTCGGATTCGGTCGCGCCCTCGAAGCAGACGTCGGATTCACCGCAGTTGGGGCGGTCCCAGATCAGCACGCGGTTCCCGCCGGCGGCGAGCGCCTCGGCCAGCTCACGGACGCCGGGCGCCTCCTTCGTGAAGCGACCGCCCGGGGTGACGACCCATGGTCGTCCGCCGTCGCCGATCAAGTCGTAGCCGAGGGTCAACCCGTCGATGATCGCGGTCGCCATGCGGGCGAGGCTAGCGCCGGAGTCGACGCAGAGGACCGGGCGACTGACAGGAGTGCCGCCCCCGCTCGCGTCGTGGCCCTACCGCCCGGTCGCGAGGTCGGACTGGAGCCGCTCTTCCAGCTGCGCGCGGAGCTTGTCCGGTATGGCGATGCCACGACGGTTGCCGACGTCGAAGGCCAGATTCACCACGGTGAACACGACGAGCAGGTCGCCCCGGTCGACGTCGACGAGCCAGTGGCGGGTGAGCATGGTCTTCTTCTGAAGATCGAGCTCGGCCGCGAAGCTCTGCACGCGGTCGCCGACGCGAGGTGGCCGGGCCCAGGTCGATCTGGTCTCCATGGTGGCGAAGCCCATCGTGTTGCCGCCGGGCAGCGGCTCCAGCGGGCGGAACTCGCGTCCGTCGGCCGGTTCCCCACCCCACATCAGCTCCCCGACCGTCGCCGGCGACACGAAACCGTCGACGTCCGCGGCGAGCTGGTCGGCGTCGATCACACGCGGCAGGCGCAGAGCCAGTCCGCGGTCGCGCAGCACACCGAGCGGCGGTGCGGACGCGACGGGGTCGTCGTCGAGGCTGATCGATCGGGGCCGGCCGTAGTCGGGAACCTCGACGGTGTCGCGCCCCGCGGCGACCAGCACCTCGTCGGCGAGCTCGACGAGTGCGCCGGTGGAGCGATCGGCCAGGTCGAAGGTCATGACGAAGGTGGCCGCCACCTCGTCGGAGTCCGAATTGCGGAGCTCCTCGTACAGGCGGACGCGGGCGGCCGACACGTCGAGGACGCCGCCCCGCACCTCCAGCGGCGCGCCGACGAGCTGCTCACGGTGGTGGCGGACGTACACATCCCGACCGATCAGCGCCCGCCCTTCGTCGCCCCGGACGCCGATCTGGGTGAGCAGATGATCCGCTCCGGTGCGAGCGTGGGCACCGTAGAACTGCACGTTCATGTGACCCAGGTGGTCGATCTGATCCGGCGTGACCTCCGTGCGGTACAGCACCTCCACGGCAGTCTGCTCCACTCGTCGTCCCGGCCCTGCTTGCTACTCCAGCGGAGAGCCGGGGACCAAACGGGGCGACCATGACACGAGGCCGCGTCACCCACCTCACCCGGCGGAGCTAGGGGCCTGACGAGAAGGCCTGCGCACACCGGAGCTCCTCCGCGAGGACCACCAGCTTCCCCTCGGTGCCCACAATGCGGACGCAACCCTCGTGACCGTCGACGGTGACCGGGTAGTCGAGGATCACCTGGGTGGGTTGACCCGCGGGCACGAGCGCGGCCGGCGTTCCGGCGCCGGGCAGACGGGGCGCTGCCGACGCGCCCGGCTGCGGGCTGCTGTCGGCGACCTGTTGTCGCCACACCTCCGCGAAGCGCTCGACGTCGAGACGCCGCGACGCTGCCGTCGCTTCGCGCTTGACCTGCTCCACCCGCGCCTCGAGCGAACGGGAAGCGTGTCCGAAGTAGGCCTGGCCGGCGGCCACAAGCGCGAGCACCACGGCGACGATGACGACCACGCGCACGACCGGTGACCGTCGCCACCACGCCCGCTCGTCCCGGACTCCGCCATCCGCCGGCATCGCCATGTGGCGACCGTACCAGCGGAGAGGAATCCGCCGTTCGTGGACCGTGGGGGATTCGAACCCTCGACCCCCTGCGCGTCATGCAGGTGCTCTAACCAACTGAGCTAACGGTCCGTGCGGCCGCTCACCCTACCAGCGGGGCCTGGACGGCCGGGAACCGGTCTGCGAGCGGGACGGCCCCGCGTCGCGCCGTGCCAGACTCGGCGAATGGACCCGCAGCTCGATCACCGCCAGATCGTCCGCACGATGGCCTGCGCCCGGATCGCGATCGGCGCCACGCTGCTCGCCGCGCCACGGCGGGCTGGCGGGCGCTGGATCGGACCGGTGGCCGACGACGGCGCCGCCCGTGTCGCCATACGCGCGCTGGCCGCGCGCGACCTGGCCATCGGGGTCGGCACGCTCCGGGCGCTGACGGGCGAGGAGCCGGCGCGACCCTGGGCGCTGGCCGGGGCGGCCAGCGATCTGGTCGACGCCGCCGCCACCGTGCTCGCGCTGCGTCAGGTCGGACTCCGACGGGCGATACCGGCGATCGCGATCGCCCTGGGCGCCGGCGTCTACACGATCTCGATCGCGGACCAGATCGACCCGGCCGACTGACGGCGCCCGACCTCGGGCGCTCCCGGGCGCCATCGACCGTCGAGCAGTACGATCTCCGGCGAATCGATCGTCTAGCCAGGGGTTGAGCATGATCCGACGGTTCGCAGCAGGCGCGGCGGTGATCGTCGCCATCGTGGGCTTTGCGGGAATCACACCTGCGGTCGCCCAGCCGGTGACGTTGTTCACCACGGTCTTCAACACCAACGTCGTCTACGCCGGCGTCGGTGGCATGCGCAGCGGTGACGGCACCGGCACGATCACGCTGACCGGCGTGTCGGGCAAGGTGACCAAGGCGCTGTTGTTCTGGCACGGCCCGACGAAGAACGACGACAACGTGAACGCCAACGCCAACGTCTCGTTCGCCGGCAAGCCGGTCGTGGGCACCGAGATCGGCGTGTCCTCGTCGAACTGCTGGGACGAATCGGGCTACACGAACAGCTACTCCTACCGGGCCGACGTGACGAGCCTCGTGCACGGGAACGGCAGCTTCGCACTCGCCAACTTCGTGAAGAACAACGACGTGGTCGACATCAACGGGGTCTCGCTCGTGGTGTTCTACGACGACGGCAACAAGAACAACAACCGTGACGTCGTGCTGTTCGACGGGAACGACTCGAACGATCCGTTCGCCGGACCGCCGGCCGATCCCGCGGGCTGGGACGTGAGCCTGCCCAACATCAACTACACCTCGGGCACCGCATCGCTCGACATGGTCGTGTCCGACGGGCAGAACGGTGACGGGTTCGACGACGGCGCCATCGTCGTGAACGGCACCACCATCGTTCCCGCGGGACAGATCTTCTCGGGGACCTCGGTGCCGTCGATGGGGCAGGACAACGACGGGGGCCTCTGGGACAACAAGAGCTTCCCGGTCACCAGCGTGCTGAAGAAGGGCAAGAACACCCTCCACCTCACGAGCGACGAGCAGGGCGACTGCCTCTCGCTCGTCGTGGCCGCGGTGAACCTCCCCGCCGGCGCGGCACCCGGCCAGCCCACGACCACGACCACGACCGAACCGCCGACCACAACGACGACCGCGGCCCAGCCCGTCGTCGTGGCCCCGACCTTCACCGGGTGACCCGATCGGGAGCGGTCCGGCGCATCTCACCGGACCGCTCCCGATCGCACCTGCCTGGAGGCGGCGGCCGGAATCGAACCGGCGTACAGGGCTTTGCAGGCCCTTGCCTCAGCCACTCGGCCACGCCGCCTGGATCGACCAACCATAGCGCCGACCCCTGTGACCCCAGGCACCCGTGACCGATCCCGATGCCATCATCGGCCGCGATGACCGACGCCGAGCCGCAGCCGCCGCTCGACGTCGCTGCGGGTGCTGGCCGTGCAGGAGAAGGCGGTCACGCCGCAGCTCGACCACGTCGAGATGTACACGATGCGAGGGCTCGTCACCCTGCTCTGGCACGGGCCCCGCGACGCCCACGACGTCGTGCTCATGTGCGGCGGGGCCATGGGCGGGCTGCTCGGGCCGGCCGACGGGCTCTTCCACGACCTGGGCGTGACGTTCGCCGAGCCCGGGCATCGGCACCATCCGGGTCGGCTACCGGCGCCCCAACGACCTCGACCGCTGCGTGATCGACGTGGCCGCCGCGGCCGACGTGGCCGGGCCGGGTCGGCGCCCGACCGCTTCGTCGTGGTCGGCCACAGCTTCGGTGGCGCGGTGGCCATCAACACCGGCGTCGCGCTCGGTCGCCACGCCGCCGGCGTCGTCGCCCTGTCCACCCAGTCGGCCGGCTGCGAGAGCGCCGACCTGCTCGACGACTCGCCGCTGCTGCTCGTCCACGGCGACGCCGACGAGCTGCTGCCCCCGATGGCCAGCGAGATCGTGCGCATGATCGCCGGCCACGGCGAGCTCGATCATCCTCCCCGGCGCCGGCCACCTCCTGCGCGAGGCCGGCGAGGAGCTGCGCGAGCCGGCTGGGCGCGTGGATCCCCGACCGCTTCGCATAGTGTGCCGCCCATGGCCGACCCGGACGAGCACGCGGCTGGCCGGATGGTGGGCGCCGAGCGCGCCGCGGAACTGCAGGCGGCGGCGCGGGACTGGCCGTCCTGGAGCCTGACCGAGCGACAGCTCGCCGACCTCGAGCTGATCATGAACGGCGCCTTCGCTCCCCTGCCGGGTTTCCTCGGCGAGCGCGACCACGCCACGGTGGTCGCCGCCGGTCACCTCGACGACGGCACCGCGTGGCCGGCGCCGGTGACGCTCGACGTGACCGCCGACGTCGCCGACCAGGCCGGCGCCGCCGGTCACCTGGCGCTGCGCGATCCGGAAGGCGTCCTGCTGGCCGTGCTCGAGGTCACCGATCGGTTCCGGCCCGACGTCGCGGCCGAGGCCGAGGCGCTCTTCGCGACCGCCGATGCCGGCCATCCGGGCGCGGACTGGTTGCTGCGCCACACGCGGCCCGACCGCCTGGGCGGCCCCGTGCTCGGCGTCGAGCTGCCGACTCACTGGAGCTTCACCGACCAGCGCCTGACGCCGGCGGCCGTCCGGACCCGACTCGAAGCCGCCGGCGCCGGTCACGTCGCGGGATTCGCCACCGCGGACCCTCCGCTGTCCGACGACCTCGATGCCCTCCGGGCCGCAGCCGCGGCTGGCGCGACGTTGGTCGTGGCGGTGTCGACGGGTCCTGGCGCCGGCGCGTTCGACCCCTACACCGTCATGCGCAGCTGGCACGCGGCGGCCGACCGACTCCCGGACTCCACCGTCCTCGGCGTCGTCCCCCTGGCCCGCCGCGGCGACGACCGCCTCGACGCGGCGCTGTCCGAGGTCGTGCTGCGCAACCACGGCGTGACCGACATGATCCCGCCGGCCGCCACCGACCGATGGTCGAGCGCGGTCGCTCTGCGCCAGCGCCTCGACCGCGGCGCCGACCTGCCCGACGGCGCCGTGGTCGCCGAAGTCGAGGCCGAGCTACGGGCCAGCTACCCGCCGCTCGACCAGCGCGGCCTCACCGTGTTCATGACCGGGTTCTCCGGATCGGGCAAATCGACGGTGGCCCAGGCGCTGGCCGCCCGGCTACGGGAGCGCGGCGGTCGTAGTGTCACGCTGCTCGACGGCGACCTCGTGCGCCACCACCTGTCGTCCGAGCTCGGCTTCTCGCGCGAGCACCGCGACCTCAACATCCGCCGTATCGGGTTCGTCGCCGCGGAGATCACGCGCGCGGGTGGTGTCGCCATCTGCGCGCCGATCGCGCCGTACGACGGTGTGCGGCGCGACGTGCGGGCCATGGTCGAGGATGCCGGCGGCTTCGTCCTCGTGCACATCTCGACGCCACTCGAGGTCTGCGAAGCACGCGACCGCAAGGGTCTCTACGCCAAGGCCCGCGCCGGGCTCATCGGCGAGTTCACCGGCATCTCCGATCCCTACGAGGTGCCGACCGACGCCGAGATCACCCTCGACACGACCGACATCGACGTCGACGAGGCGGTCGGTCGGATCGTCGAGCACCTGACCGACGCCGGCTACCTCGCTCCCGAAACTGGGCACGGGAACCCGTCAGGCTGACGGGCACAGATGCCCAGAATCCCGGACGGGGGTCGGTCAGGAGCGGTCCGTCGGGTGAGGCGTGCAGTGCGGGACGGCGACGCCGCCGTGGGCTGCGAGCCACGCCAGCTGGTCGCACTCTGACGGGCCCACCACGCCGTCGTGGTCGAGACCGGGATAGGTCGTCTCGGTCACGGCCGCGTGCAGGCCGCGCAGGCGCTTCACCAGCGCGGCAGTGGCCTGGGCCGGCACGTCCTGGTCGGTCAGGCCCTGGATGACGAGCACGGGGCCGACGGTGGCCTGCACGTCGGGCTCGTCGTAGCGGCCCAGCTCGTCGTCGAGTCGGGTCATCTCGGCCGGCAAGATGTGGAACAGCCGGGCGGTCGGAACCTGCCGGAACGCGGCGTCGGACTGGTCGATGCAGCCCGTCTCGAGCGCGATGGGTAGCCGGCTCAGGCCGGCCGGCCCGAGCAGCGAGCCGAGGTGCACGGTCGGATCGAAGGTGCTGAGCCCGATCAGCGCGTAGATGGCGTAGGCCTGATCGGCGACGGCGCCGCCCTCGATCACCGCCGGCAGGATGAGGTCGAGCGACGACGCCGGTGCCATCGACACCGTGGCCCCGAGGTGCAGAGCCGGAGCGCGCGCGGCTGACCGCGTGGCGAAGAGCACCGCCTGTCCGCCCTGGGAGTGGCCGACCGCGAACCAGGTGGCCGAGAGGTGGCGCTCCAGGTGGTGGGCCGCAGTCACGACGTCCACCACCGCGTTCCCCTCGTCCGATCCCACGAGGTACGAGTGGGTCCCCGGCGTGCCCAGCCCCGGGTAGTCCGTAGCCGCGACCGCGTAGCCGGCATCGACGAAGGTCCGCACCTCTTGTGCGTTCTCGCGGTCCCAGAAGTCGTGCTGCGACGGCGTGCAGCGATCGGCGATGCCGCTCGTCCCGTGCGCCCAGGACACCACCGGCCAACCGCCGGCCGGCGGCGCGCCCGTGGGCACGACCAGCTGACCGCTGACCGCGATGTCGCGACCTTTCACGTCGGTCGAGTGGTAGAGGAACACCCAGCGGTGCGCGGCGTCGACCGACGCGTCGGGGCCGGTCGACGTGACGGCGATGAGCGACCCCGGCGACGCGGCGATCAACGGATCGGGGACCTGGTAGGTGTCGTCGACGACGCGGACCGGCGGGAGCGTCGTCGAGGTCGCGTTGGCCCGCGTCGACGCGCCACGCGGCGAGGATGCGCCCGACGTGCACGCCGCCACCGCGACGGTCACCAGCCCGGCCGCAAGGACGGACCGCGGCCACCGGGCGCGCCGGCGGCGTGCCGGCACGCCCGACGTTCACGTCGTGGCTCCACCGTTGAGGTCGATCGTCTGGCCGGTGATCCAACTGGCTTCGGGGGACACGAGGTAGACGACCGCCGCGCCGACGTCGTCGGGTCGGCCCAGCCGGCCCACGGGCACCTGCCGGGCCATCGACACGAGGGCCGGATCGAGCTGGTGGGATGCGTCCGTCCCCGGCGACATCACACCGAGCGCGAGGGTGTTCACCGTCACCCCGTCACGCGCCACCTCCTGGGAGATGTGGCGCACCAGGCCCTCGACGGCGCTCTTGCTCGCTCCGTAGAGCGAGATGCCGAGACGGGTGCCGGTGTGGCCGGCACCCGACGAGATCTGCACGATCCGGCCCCACCCGCGCTCGCACATGCCGTCGAGCACGGCCCGGATGCAGAAGCCCGATCCGAACAGGTTCAGGTCCATGTAGCGCGACCAGTCGGCCGGCTCGAGCTGGCGGAACGGCGCCAAGGCCATCCCCGACGGCACGCCGGCGTTGTTGACCAGGATGTCGATCGGTCCGCCGATCGCAGCCTCCGCCTTCATCACGCCGGCGAGCACGGCAGCGTGATCGGTCACGTCGAACGGGGCCGCGCACGCGGACGCGCCCCCCTCCGTCAGCGAGGCGACCGTGCGCTGAGCCCGCTCGGCGTCGAGGTCGTTGACCACCACCGCGGCCCCACACGAGGCCAGCGCGCTCGCGATGCCGACACCGACGCCCTGGCCGGCGCCGGTGACGAGCGCGACCCGGCCCGTCAGGTCGAACACGGTCGTGGCGGGCTGGGGTGGCGGGAGATGGCCGGACAGTACCCGGCCCGACTCGGGAGCCGGCGGCCGACGGCCCGGGGAGCGGAGCGCACACCTGGCGTTAAGGTGACGCCGACGTCAGGTGACGGCCGCCACCGTTCGGTGACGAGGCCGCGGGGGACGATGCGATGCAGGTGACGATCATCGGCGGCGGCAGCTACCAGTGGGGGCCGACGCTGATGGCCGACCTGCTGCTGCACGCCGTCGCTTCGCCGACGGCGGTCACCTCGTGCTCGAGGACATCGACCCGGCGCCGCTGGTCGAAGATGGAGGCGCTGGCCCACCGCATGATCGACCACCTGGGCGTGCACGGCGACGGTGTCGACCACCACCGACCAGCGCCGCAGCCTCGACGGCGCCGACTTCGTCGTCGTCACGCATCTCGACCGGCGGCTTCGACTCCATGGCCGTCGACCTCGACGTGCCGGCCCGCCACGGCATCCGCCAGTCGGTGGGCGACTCGGTCGGGCCCGGGCGGCATCAACCGCTCCCTGCGCAACATCCCGGTGCTCGTGGGCATCGGCCACGACATGGAGCAGCTCTGCCCCGACGCCTGGATGCTCAACATCACCAACCCGATGACCGCGCTGACCCGGTCGGTGTGCCGCGAGACCTCGATCAAGACGGTCGGGCTGTGCCACGAGGTCGGCAACTTCGCATCGACCTGGCCATCGCGCTGCGGCTGCCCCACACCGCCGTGCGGCCCGACGGTGACCGGCGTCAACCACTTCCCGGTCGTCACCGCGCTCGAGGTCGACGGGCGCGACGGCTTCGACGTGCTGCGCGAGCTGGTCGACGAGGTCGGCGGGCTGGCGGCGCTCGCGCCCGACGCGGACCGCGGCGAGCTCGAGCCGATGTCGCCCGCTCGACTTCGGGCGTGCGCAACTACCTGAAGCTGTCGCTGCTCGAGCGGTGGGGGGCCTTCCCGGCGGCCGGCGACCGGCACCTGGCCGAGTTCGTGCCCTGGATCCTCACCGAGGACGTCGGACTGGGGCGAGGCGTGGGGCGTCGACCTCACGCCCGATCGCCGGACCGCGAGAAGGACCAGGCCGACTTCATCGCCGACGTCGACGCGCCAGCTGGCCGGGCACCGAGCACGCTGCACGACCTGGCAGTCGGGCGAGATGATGGCGATGGTCATCGACTCGCTGATCACCGGCGAGCCGCGCGAGCTGCCCGGTCAACATCCCCAACGCCGGCCAGTGCCCCGACCTGCCCGCCGGACGTCGGTGGTCGAGTCGATCTGCGTGGTCGACGGCGACGGCGTCCGCGGGCGCGACCAGGCCCGCGCTGCCGCCCGCGGTCGCCGAGCTGCTGCGCCGCCACGTGGCCACCCAGGAGCTCACCGTCGAGGCGGCGCGTGCGCGGCGACCGGGACGCTGGCCGGCGCAGGCGTTCGCCCTCGACCCGCTGGCCGGCCGGGGCGACCTGCGCGACATCGAGGCCATGGTCGACGAGCTGCTGGCCGGCACGGCCGCGTGGCTCCCCACTTCGCCACGTCTGACCGCCAGACCGCAGGAGGCACACGCATGCGCACTCGGATTCATCGGGCTCGGGGCCATGGGCCTGCCCATGACCCGCAACCTGCTCGAGGCCGGCCACCAGGTCACCGTGGCGTCGCGGAGCCGGCGGCCCGATCGACGCCGCCGTCGCCCTCGGCGCCGTCGACGGAGGCGACCCGGCCGGGGTGGCCGGGGCCAGCGAGCGTCGTCATCCTCTGCGTGCCCAACTCGCCCGAGGTGGTCGAGGTGGTCGACGCCATGCTGCCGGTCCTCGGACCCGGACCACCTGGTGGTCGACTGCTCGACCATCGATCCCGAGGTCGAGCGGGCCCAGCACGAGCGGGTGGCGGCCACCGGCGCCGCGCTACCTCGACGCGCCGCTGTCGGGCGGCACGGTCGGCGCCGAGAAGGGGACGCTGACCCTGATGGTCGGCGGCGACGCGGCCACGCTCGACCGCGGCCCGCCCGGCCCTCGAGCCGTTCGCCGGCGCTGGTCGTGCACGTCGGCGGCCCGGGCATGGGCCAGGTGGTGAAGCTGTGCAACAACCTGATCTACGCCGCCCAGATGGTCGGCCACCGCCGAGGCCACGCGCGCTGGCCGTCACGCTCCGGCGTCGACATGGCCAAGCTCCACGAGGTGCTCGCTCCACGCGACCGGCGACTGCGTGGCCGTGCGCACCCGCTTCCCGGTCGCCGGCGTCGTGCGCCGACAGCCCGGCCTCGAACGGGTGGAAGCCCGGCTTCATGACCGACCTCATGGCCAAGGACCTCGACCTGGCCCTGGCCTACGGCGCGCGGTCGCGGCGTGCCCGTGGCCACCACGGCCGACGGCCCGCCAGGCGCTCGACCGCCGCCATGCGCCGCCGGCTACGGCCGCGAGGACTTCTCGGCCGTGGCCAAGGTGGTCCTCGCGCTCCGGCCGGGCTGACCGAGCCTCGACGCCGGCGCCGGTGAGCGGACCGATGCCGCTGCCCGACGCCCGGCGCTGCATCCTGGCCGCCGACCACCGCGCCCGCGGCGTGCGTCACCATCGAGGGCTACGCCGACTACCTGGCCGCGCTCGGCGCCGCCCTGCCCCACTGCGACGGCATCCTGGCCAGCGCCCAGCCGCTGCGCCGACCTGGTCGCGGTCCGGCGCGGTCACCGCGGCGCACCGCACCTACCTCTCGATCAACCGGACCGGGCTGGCCGGTGCGCCGTGTCGAGCTCGACGACCGGCTGGTGGCCACCGTGGCCCGGGCCGCCGGCCGACGGCTGCACGCGGCGTCAAGCATCATGACCCGCATCGACCTCGGCGACCCGCACACCGCCGCCGCCCTGGAGCTGCTGGGCCGGGTGCTCGAGGAGGCGCGGGCGGCGGGCCTCGAGGCGCTGGTCGAGCCGGTCACCTGGCGCGACGGGCGCATGTGCCACGACGACCGACGACGTCGTGCTCGCCGCGGTGATCGCCCACGACCTGGGTGCGCCGCTGCTCAAGGTCCCGGTCCCGGTCGAGGCGCCGGCGCGCGACCGCGCCGGCGGCGGTCGAGCGGATCGTGGCCAGCGTCGGGGTGCCGGTGCTGTTCCTCGGGGGCCGCATACCGTCCCGGCGAGCGCCGACGCGATCGTCGACGAGGCCGGCGACGTGATGGCCGGGGGCGGGGCGGGCATGGCCGTCGGTCGCGCGATCCTGCTCGCACCCCGACCCTGCGGCCCTGGCGGCACCGGGTCGCCGCCGTGATCCACGGCTGACGCACGGGCGCGGCGTGATCCTCACCCTCGACCTCGGCACCACCGTCACCAAGGTCGACCTGTGGGGCCCGACCGGCCGGCGTGGCCGGCGGCCGCGCCGAGCTCGTCACCGACCCATCCCGCTCGCCGACCGCGACGAGCAGGACCCGGCGACCTGGTGGCCGGCCCTGGTCGACGCGTGCGCCGCGGCCGCGCCAGCGCCGACCCGACTGCGTGGGCCTCGGACGACCGTCGATCGGTCTCGCCGGCGCCCGCCAGACGTTCGTCGCCGTGCGCCGCCGACGGCCGACGCTCGGCCCGGCCATCCTGTGGTCCGACCGCCGGGCCGGCCGAGGCGGCCGAGCTCTGGCCGAGCGCCTCGGGTGGAGCCGAAGCGGTCCGCCAGCGCACCGGCCTGCCGCTCGACGGGCGGCGCGGTGGCCGCCAAGCTGGCCTGGCTGGCCGCCCACGAGCCCGAGCGGCTCGGCCGGGCCGCGCTGGCTGCTGTCCCCGCGGGACCTGGTCGGCCTGCCAGCTGACCGGCGAGGTCGACGACCGACCTGACGCTGGCCTCGGCGACCGGCTGCTACGACCGCGACGGGCCCTGATCGCCCGAGCTGCGTCGGCCGCCACGCCGGGCTCTTCGCCCGCTGTGCGTCCCGCTCGGCCACCGTGGTCGGCCAGCTGCCGCGGGCGCGGCCGGCCGCCGACCTCGGCCTGCCGGCGGGACGTCCCGTCGTCATCGGCGCCGGCGACCGGGCCTGCGAGGTGCTGGGTGCCGGGCGCGACCACGGCCGATCCCGATGGTGTCGTGGGGCACGACGGCCAACGTGTCCCGGTCCGGTCGTCGACCCGCCCCGAGCGTGGTCGCCGCCCGGTCGGCCGCGTCACCACCGCCGCGCGATCGACGGCTGGCTGGTCGAGGGCGGGCCTGTCCGCGGCGGGCTCGCTGCTGGCCTGGTTGGCGCGACCGCACGGCCGATCGACGTCGACGAGCTGGTCCGCGAGGCCGGCCGACCGCGCCGCCCGGCGCCGACGGCGTGGTCGTGCTCCCGTGGCTGGGCGGCGCCCGGGCCCCGTGGTGGCGCGACGACGCCGGTGTCGGCGTCGTGGGGCTCGACCGCCGACCACGGACGCCGGCGACCTGGCCCGGGCCGGCGTTCGAGGGGGTGGCCTGGGACGTCGCCCGGTGCCTCGGCGCCATGACTGCGGCGCGCCCGTGGGCACCGGGACCGCCATCGACGCGCTGGCCGCCACTGGGCGGCGGCGCGGCCGACGCCGCTGTGGCTCGAGGTCCTGACCGCGACGACCGGCCTCCCCGCGGTGACCCGGCGTTCGGCGACGGACCGTTCGACCGGCGCCGCGGCGGTCGGCGCGGCCGTGCTGGCCGCCGGGCGCACCGGCGAGGACTGGTCGGCCGACCGGCTCGACCCGGTCGTCGCCGAGTCCGTTCCCGACCCCGCCCTGGTCGAGCGCTACGCCGAGCTGGCGGACGCGGCCGACCGGGTCGCACGGGCCGCCCTCGACCGGGCGTCGCCCGAGCCTCGCCCGGGCCCGAACTGACCCGACCTGACACGAACGTCAGGTACTACCGTTGGCCGCAGGCATCCAGAGAGGGGTCGAGTGGGGGAGCCAGGCGGGCAGGCGCCGCTCTTCGACTTCACCGTCCCCGACGAGCTGCTGCGCGAGGCGGTCGCCACGAGCCGCGACCGCGAGGCGGTGGCCGACCTCGAGCTCGTGCCCGGCACCGGCGAGGGCAAGCCGCCGCCGCTGTCGGGCATCCTGCGCCAGTGCGGCGTCGCGCCCCTCGTGCTGCTCACGCTCGCCGCGCTCGATCCCCGGCACCTTCTCCAACGGCATCGGCACGCTGGCCCCCGACATCCAACGCTCGTTCCACCTGAGCGACGCCGGCCTCGGCGCCGTCGCCTTCGTCGGCGGCGTGTCCCAGATCGCCTGGGGGCTGCCGGTGGCGGTGTGGGCCGACCGGGGCAGCCGCAAGGTCGTCGCCGCGGTCACCCTGCTGATCTTCTCGTGCATCGTGCCGCTCATGCTGTTCGCCCAGAACGTGTGGCCGTTCGTCTTCCTGTTCATGCTCGCCGTCGATCGGGCTCGGGCACGTCCGACACCGTGCACAACGCCTACCTCTCCGACGCCTACCCGACCCAGGCGCGGGCCCGCATCTTCGCCTGGCACAACCTGGCCGATCCCGCTGTCCCAGACCGTCGGCATCCTGATCGTCGGCTGCGATCGCGACCGTCACGCACAACTGGCGGTGGGGCCTGCTGGTCGCCGTGGCCGGGCATCCCGGTCGGCGCTGCTGCTGTTCACCATCCGCGAGCCGGACAAGGGCGCCAACGAGTCGCAGCTTCATCCTCAAGGCGGCGGGCATGGACACCCACACCCAGCAGGAGAGGCGCCCCGGGTGCTGCTGGGCGCGGCGGTGACCCGGCTGATGCGGATCCGGTCGATCTACTACGAGCTGGTGGCGGTGGCCATCCTCGGGCTTCGCCGGCACCGGCATCCCGCTGTTCGGCTCGCTCTACTTACGAGCAGGTCTGGCACCTGGACACGGCCCAGCGCAGCGAGATCTACGTCGATCATCGGGCTGTCCGCCTTCCTCGGCCTGCCGGTCGCCTTCCTCGTCGGCGACCGGCTGTTCCGCCGGGCGCCCCAGGCGCCGCTGATGCTGGCCGGCGATCTCGCATCACCGCCTACGGCGGGCTGTTCGCCCTCTCGCTCTACATGCCCGCAGCTGTGGATGGTGGTGCTGCTGCAGTTCCTGGCCAACGCGGCCGATCGCCCCGCTGTCCATCTCCATCTTCCAGACCCTGGCCGCCACCGCCCCGCCCGAGATGCGCGCCATCTGCTTCGGCATGTTCGGCGTGTTCGCGCTGGTCTTCGGCGGGTTCGCCGGCGGGATCCTGCTCGGCGCCATCAGCTCGGTGGCCGGCGTCGACCACCGCGCTCACGCTGATCGGCCCGGTGTGCGCCGTCGGCGGCGCTGCTGCTGGTGATCGGCTCGCGCTACGTGCGCCGCGACATCACCCTGGTCATCGAGGACGTGCTCGAGCGCTACGCCGAGGGCAAGCGCCGCCAGGCCGGCGGCGCCATCCCGGCCCTGCAGATCCACAACCTCGACTTCTTCTACGGCACCAACCAGGTCCTGTTCGACATCAACCTCGAGGTCGCCGAGGGCGAGATCGTCGCCCTGCTGGGCACCAACGGCGCCGGCAAGTCGACCCTGCTGCGCACCGTCGCCGGGCTCGAGCACCCCCACCGTGGCGTGATCCGCCTCTTCGGCACCAACTGCACCTACCTCGAGCCCGAGCAGATCATCGGCCAGGGCGCGGCCCTGCTCGTCGGCGGCAAGATGACCTTCCCGGGCCTGACCGTCCGCGACAACCTGCGCATCGGCGAGCACTCGTTCCGCCGCGACGCGGCCCGGGCCCGCGCCGCGCTCGACGAGGCCGTCGAGCGTGTTCCCCGAGCTGGCCGACCGGCTCGACCAGCCGCGCCGGCACGCTGTCGGGCGGCGAGCAGCAGATGCTGGCGCTGGCCCGGGTGATGATGACCCGGCCCCGGCTGCTGATGATCGACGAGCTGGCCCTCGGCCTGGCCCCGATGACCGTCGACCGCCTGATGGACATCGTCCGTCGGGTCAACGACGACGGGCACCACCGTCGTCCTGGTCGAGCAGAGCGTGAACCGGGCCATGCACCTGGCCGACCACGCCTTCTTCCTCGAGCGCGGCGCGATCCGCTTCGACGGTCCGACCGCCGAGCTGCTCGACCGCGACGACCTGCTGCGCCCGGTCTTCCTCGACGCGCGCCGCGCGCCTCGGCCGCTCGGACGGCGAGCCGGGCGTCGAACTCGCGGTGCTCGCGTTCTCGCGTCCCGAGCTTCGTCGTCGTGCAGGGCGTCATCACCGGGCTCGAGCTACGGCCTGCTCGCCCTCGGCCTGGTGCTCATCTACCGCACCAACCGCGTCCTCAACTTCGCCCAGGGCCAGCTCGGCGTGGTGGCCGCCGTGTTCATGGTGAAGCTCTACTACGACTTCGGCATCGACTACTGGGTCGGCGCTGGTCGTCGCCCTGGCGCTGGCCGCGGCGCGCCGGCGCGGTGTCGGAGCTGGTGCTGCGCCGGCTCTTCAAGCGGCCCCGCGTGCTCGTCATGGTGGCCACCATCGGCCTGTCCCAGGTGCTGCTACCTGTTCACCGTCCTGCCGTTCATCCGCCCGAAGAAGCTGTCCCAGCCCGTTCCCGGTGCCGTTCGACCTGTCGCTTCACGCTCGACGGCTTCCGCTTCACCCCGGGCCAGGTGCTCACCCTGATCGTGGCGCCGATGGTGGCGATCGCCCTGGCGCTGTTCATCCGCCTCTCGCCGTGGGGCCTGGCCATGCGGGCCACGGCCGAGAACGCCGACTCGGCCCGGCTGTCGGGGGTGTGGGTCCGGCGCACCTCGACCATCACCTGGGTCATCGCCGGCGCTGCTGTCGGCCTTCACCGCCATCCTCAACGCGCCCGGGCCAGACCAGCAGCCTGACCGACGTGCTGAGCCCCGACCTGCTGCTGCTCGCCCTCACCGCCGCGCTGGTCGGCGCCATGGTCAACCTGCCGGTGGCCTTCGTCGCCGGCATCGGCATCGGCGTGATCGAGGAGATGCTCGACTACAACGTCGCCAACCCGGCCACCGTCGAGCTCATCCTGTTCGTCGCTGCTGCTGGTCGTCCTGCTCGTGCGGGTGGGCACCCTGCGCAAGGGCGCGCGCGACGAGGAGCGGTCGTCGTGGGAGCTCGGGCACGGTCACCCGCGGCCGGCTCGCCGACCTGCGCCGCCGGCGGGTCCGCCAGGGCGGCGTCGGGCTGACCCTGGTCGTCGCCGCTCGTGCTGCCCGCTCGTGCTCGACATCGGCCACGTCGTACCTGATGTCGCAGGTCTGCATCTTCGCCGTCATCGCCCTCTCGCTCACCGATGCTCACCGGGTGGGCCGGGCAGGTGTCGCTCGGCCAGTTCGGCCTGGTCGGCGTCGGCGCGGTCGTGGCCGCCCGGCTCGGCACGCAGCGTGCCGCTGCGTCGCTGCTGCTGCCCCTGGGCGGCGCCGTCACCGCGGTCGTCGCCGTCGCTGGTCGGGCTGCCGGCGCTGCGCGTGCCGGGGCCTCTACCTGGCCGTCAGCACCCTCGGCTTCGCCCTGTTCATGCAGGCGACGGTGCTGGCCACCCCGTGCTGGACCCTGCCGCTCGTCGCACCGCCAGGTGTGCACCGGGCTGCCCGATCCCGCAGTCGACGCTCGTGCGGCGCGCCGACGCTTGTTCGGCCTGTCGCTGTCGAGCGAGCGCGTCTTCGCCTGGTTCTCGCTCGGCGTGCTGGTGCTGTCGATCTGATGGTCATGGTGTGGCGCGACCGGGGCGTCGCCCGCCGCCTGGTGGCGGTGCGCGACAACGAGATCGGCGGCCGCCGCCGCGGGCATCCCGATCGTGCGCACGAAGATCCTGGCCTTCGCGCTGTCGGGCTTCATGGCCGGCTACGCCGGGGTGTGCCTCGCCTTCGCCGACCAGCGCATCAGCGTCAACACCTTCGCCCCGGCCGTGTCGATCCTGGTCATCTCGATGGTCGTCATCGGCGGCCTCGGCTCGATCCCGGGCGCGGTGCTCGGCGCGCTCTACCTGGTCGGGCTGCCGGCCATCTTCGGCACCACCCCGACCATCCAGTTCATCACCAGCGGCATCGGGCTCCTGGCCTTCATCCTCTACCTGCCCGGCGGCCTGGCCGAGCTGCTGCAGCCGCTTCGGCGACCTCGTGGCCGCTGGGATGGCAGCGCCTGGCCGAGGGTCCGGCGCCGGCCGATCCGGACTCGGACCGCCGCCCACCCGGGGCGCCCGCCGAGCCCGGCGGAGCCCGATGACCTCGACCGACGCGCTCGCCGATGCCCGGGCAGGCGGCGCGGATCGACCGGCGAGGTCAGCGGCCCGGTGCCCGCCGCCCGGCTCGAGGTGGACGACGTGGCCGTCGCCTTCGGCGGCGTGCGGGCCGCTCGACGGCGTGTCGCTGACGGCCGAGCCGGGCGCCGATCGTCGGGCTGATCGGCCCCAACGGCTCGGGCAAGACCACGCTGCTCGACGCGGTCAGCGGCCTCGTCCCGCTGGCCGGCGGCACGATCCGCCTCGACGGCGTCGACCTGGCCGACTACCTGCCCGAGGAGCGGGTCGGGCTCGGGCATGGTCCGCTCGTTCCAGGACTGCCGCCTCTACCCGACCCTGACCGTCGAGGACACGCTGCTGCTCACCGAGCGACGCCCGCCAGCCCGTCGGCGTGGTGTCGACGACGCTGCGGCTGCCCTGGGCCCGCCGGCGCGAGCGGGGCAAGCAGGCCGCGGTCGACGAGGTCATCGGCGCGCTTCGGGCTCGACCGCTTCCGCCACCACCGCATCGTCGCAGCTGTCGACCGGCACCCGGCGGGTGGTCGACCTGGCCTCGATCGTGCTGGCCGGACCTCGGCTGCTGCTGCTCGACGAGCCCACCGCCGGCATCGCCCAGCGCGAGGCCGAGGCGTTCATGCCCGCTGCTGCGCCGGCTGCACGAGGTGACCGGCTCGACCATCGTGCTGGTCGAGCACGACGTGCCGCTGGTCTTCGAGCTGTGCTCGACGGTCGTGGTGATGGCCACCGGCCAGGTGGTGGCCGCGGGCCGCCCGAGCGAGGTCCGCGCGCGATCCCGGCGGCGCTGGCCGCCTACCTCGGCGCGAGCGACGAGGCCCTGGCCGTGTCGGGCCAGGCTCCGCGACCCGTCCACCGCAGGGCCACGAGACGTCGACCCTCGACGCGACCGAGTTCCGTCGAGCAGACGGAGCCAGAGACATGAGCCCAGCCGGAGGTGTCGGTCGCAGCTGGCGTCGCTTCGTGCGGCGCATGGGCGCCACGCAGGCCACGCTGATCGTCGTCGGCGTGGTGGCGGTGATGGCCGTCGTCGTCGTGCTCGTCGTGGCCGGCGGCGGGTCCGTCGAACACCACTCGACCGCGACGACCTCGCACGACGGCGCGCGACCGACCGCGGTCGACCAGGCCGAGCACCGCCGCGCCCGGGCGTGACGGCGACGACGATCCGCGTCGTGTTCCCGATCGTCAGCCTCAACTCGCTGGCCGGGCAGCGAGGGCTTCGCCAGCGACACCGAGTACGGCTAGCAGGAGAAGGCGATCCACACCTTCGTCAACGACATCAACGACCACGGCGGCATCAACGGGCGCAAGATCGATCCCGACGATCGTGCAGTTCGACCCGACCGATCGCGGCCAGCATGCGGGCGCTGTGCAAGGACTGGACCGAGGGCAGCGACCCGGCCTTCGCCGTCGCTCGACGGCGTTGGGCGCGTGGGACGGGCGACAACCAGCTGTGCGTCACCCAGGAGGGCCACACGCCGATGATCGGCGCAGTGGACGACGGTCACCGACTGGACCGACCGCGGCTCGCCCTACCTGTGGTGGACCGGGCCCGACCAGTCGGTGCTGCTCGACACGCTCGTGCACGTGGGGCCACCAGGCCGGGCCTGCTCGACCACCGGCCACAAGGTCGGCATCATCGTCGGCGACCGCGCAGGCCGACCAGCTGGCCCTCAACGAGACGCTGCTGCCCGACCTGAAGAAGCTCGGGATCACCGACCCGGTCGTCGCAGACCATCGCCGGCCAGCCCCGACGCCCAGACCGCCACGCATCGCAGGCCGAGGCGCCCGCTCGTCGTGCAGCAGCTTCCGCCAGGCCGGCGTCACCTCGGTCATCCCGCTGATCCCGTTCAACGCGTTCTTCCCCTACCTGCAGGCCGAGACCGACCAGGAGCTACTTCCCCAAGCTGCTGCTGTCGGACTACGAGTCGTCGATCCAGGTCGCGCTCGGGCTCATCCCGGTCCCCTACGAGAAGGCGCTCGACGGCCAGCAGGGCGTGACCACCTTCACGCTCGGCGGCATCGACGACGACCGGCCCGAGAGCCAGGGCGGCTACGACCCCGGCGCTGCGCTCCTGCTACGACGACGTGGAAGGCCCACAACAAGCCGCCCGCCGCCGCCCGACAGCCCGTACCTCGAGGAGCAGGGCCCGGTCGCGGCGTGGTGCCAGGTGATCCGGCTGTTCGCCACAGGCGGCCGAGGCGGCCGGGCCCGACGCTCAACCGCCGCACCTTCGTGCAGGCCATGTCGGAGGTCACGGACTTCCCCGGCACCTTCACGCCCGATCCTCACCTACGGCCCGACCAAGTTCTACGGACCGACCGCAGTACCGGGTGGTGAAGATCCACAACAACGTGCCGCCCATCGCTCGGCGTGCATCCAGCTGACGCTGCACGAAGAAGCCCCAGGGCACCTGCTGGGTCGTCGTGCAGGACTGGAAGCCGCTGGCGACTCATGACCGTCGACGTGAGCCACGTGACGCGGAACTTCTCGCCCTGGGCGTCGTGGATGGTCGAAGCTGGCCGCCACCGAGCCGCAGTCGATCCGCTGCCGCCGAGGATCTTCATCGACGCTCGACGCCGTGGCGGGCGAGGGTCCGGGCACGGCTCGACGAGCTGCTCGGGCCGACTGCCCGCGCCGGTGCCCCTCGACCTCGAGATGACCGACTCGGACGTCGTCCCCGTCGAGCGGGACGGCTACCGACGCGACCGGGTCGTGTTCGACACCGAGGCGACCATGTCGGTGCCGGCCTACCTGCTGGTGCCCGACGACCGACGACGCGCCGGGCCCGGCCGTGCTGGCCATCCACGGCCACGGCCCCGGCAAGTCGCGAGGTGTGCGGCGCTCGAGCGACCGACGAGCCACCCAACGGCGACTACGCCCATCAGCTGGCCGCCGCGGCTACGTCGTGCTGGCGCCCGACCTGCGGTGCTTCGGCGAGCGGCTCGACTGGAACCCGCCGGACCACTACGCCTGCGACACCAACCTGGTGCACGCGGTGATGGCGGGCGAGTCGCCGCTCGCCGCCAACCTGTGGGACCTGTCGCGCTGCCTCGACGTGCTCGGCGAGCACCCGCTGGTCGACCCGTCGCGGATCGGCGTGGTCGGCCTGTCCTACGGCGGCACCGTGCACGCTGTTCCTCGCCGCGCTCGACGAGCGGGTGCGCGGCCGCGGTGGTCAGCGGCTACTTCTCGTCGTGGGCCGAGTCCCACAAGATGCCGTGGAACATGTGCGGCTCGCAGGTGCTGCCGGGCATGCTCGGCCAGCTTCGAGCACGTCGACCTCGGCGCGCTGGTCGCGCCGCGCCCGCTGCTGGTCGAGTCGGGCGAGCACGACGATCTCTGTTCCCGCTCGCCGCGGTCGCCGGCACGGTCGTCGAGGTCGCCGGCGGTCTACGACCACCTCGGCGCTCGCCGCGCTCGTCGCACGACGTGTTCGACGGCGACCACCAGTGGCACGGCGAGCGGGCCTATCCGTTCCTCGATCGCTGGCTGCCGCTAACTCCACGACCGAAGCTCGGCGGAGGAGTCGAGATCCAGGTACAGGACGACGTTGTCACGGGTGCGCAGGATCGACGCCGGGCAGCGGGTCGAGACCGGGCCGGTGAGCGCGTCGTGCACCGGCTTGCGCCTTGCGGGCCTCGGGCACGATGGCCAGCACCATCCGGGCCCGCAGCAGCGCCGGGATCGTGACCGTCATGGCCTGCGCCGGGCACGGCGTCGAGGTCGGGGAAGTGGCCCTCGTCGACCTGTTGGCGCCGGCAGGCCTCGTCGAGCTCGACCACCTTCACGTCGAGCGGGTCGTCGAAGTCGGCCACCGCCGGATCGTTGAAGGCGAGGTGGCCGTTCTCGCCGATGCCGAGACAGCACAGGTCGAGCGGGTGCTCTCGGCGGAGATGAGTCCGGCGTAGCGACGCACTCCTCGTCCGGGTCGGATCAGGCCTGCCAGTCCGTCGAGGTAGTGGGCCGCGCGGGGTCGGGCCGGCTCGACGATGCGCTCGCGGATCCAGCGCTGGAAGCCGGCCGGATGGTCGGGACCGACGCCGACGTACTCGTCCATGTGGAAGACGACGATCGTCGCCCCAGGGCACGTCGGGCGTCGGGCGATCGAGCGCGTCGACGAAGGCGAACTGCGAGTTGCCGGTGGCGAACATGGCGTGGGCCGACGCCGCGCTCCTCGACCGCGGCGCGCAACACCGCCGCCGCCTGGTCGGCCGCGTCGCGCCCGAGCGACGCCGGGTCGGGATGCACCCGCACCTCCAGGTGGTCGACCGTGCGCACGATCTCGGTCATCGGGTCACACCCGGCCGAGGTACACGTCAGCGGGACCTCGACCTCGACGACGTGGGCGATGTCGGCCGACGACCGGCCGATGTGCAGCTCGTAGGTGCCGGCGTCGATCGTCCACCCGGCCGTGTCGTCGGACGCCGCCGCGGCGGCCGCGACGACGTCAGGCACGTCTGCATGCGCGCGCCGCCGAGCTCGGCCGAGGCCGGGTCGCCGCGGCTTCCAGTAGGCGAACGACCGGGCGTCGAGCTCGAGGCGGACGGTGGCGGTCTCGCCCGGGTCGAGCGCCACCTTGGCGAACGCCTTCAGCTCCTTGGGCGGCCGGATCAGCGCGGGCGCCGGCGGTGGCCGACGTAGCACTGCACGACCTCGCTGCCCCGCCGCGCGCCGGTGTTGGTGACGTCGACCTCGACCTCGAGCGTCGACTCGCCACTCGCGCGGGCGAGAAGCGTCGACGACGACAGCCGCGGCGCGCCGAGCGAGAACGTCGTGTACGACAGCCCGTGGCCGAACGGGAACCGCGTCGGGAGGTGCCGGGCCTCGTACCAGCGGTAGCCGACCAGCAGCCCCTCGCCGTAGCGGATGGCGCCGTTCTCGGCCGGGAAGTTGCCGAACGACGGGTTGTGCTCGAGCCGCTCGGGGATCGTCGTCGGCAGCCGCCCGCCGGGATCGGCCGCCCCGATCAGCACGTCGACCACCCCGTGGCCGGTCTCCTGACCGCCGAACCACACCTGGAGCGATCGCCTCGGCCCGATCGGCCCAGGGCATGGTCACCGGCGCGCCGGCGTTGACCACCACGACGGCGTCGGGCGGCCACGTCGAGCACGCGGGCGACCAGCTCGTCCTGGCCGCCGGGCAGGTCCATCGTCTCGCGGTCGTGGCCCTCCGACTCCCACTCGTTGCTCGTGCCCACCACCACCAGCACCGCGTCGGCGGCCGCGGCGGCCGCCACCGCCCGTTCGACGAGATCGACCGGCGGCGCCGGCCGGGCGCCGACCCGCACGCCGCTCAGCAACGAGCCGGTCGGGTTGGCCAGCTCGACCACGATCTCGACCGGCTGGCCGGCGACCAGGTCGACGCTCGACCCGCACCTCCTCGCTGCCCGGTGCCGAAGAACGACGGCCCCGGCGGCAACGGACGGGTCATCCCGTCGATCACGACCGCGCCGTCGACCAGCAGCCGGGCCGCGCCCGGCCTGGGCCAGCGACAGCTGCCAGCGACCGCTGCGCTCGGCGCGTGAACGTGCCGGTGAGCGCGGGCCGAGAACGTCCCGGCCGGCGGCGGGCGACGGCGGACCGAAGCAGACCACAGCTCGCCGTCGGCCGCGACTGGCGCTCGACCGGCTCACCGCGAAGGCGGGCCCTTCGTACACGTCGAGGCCGAGCCCGTCGGAACCGTCGGGCGCCACGATCTGCGCGCCGTCGTCGCCACCCCCGCCGAGGACCGGGAGGCTGCGGACGATGTCGGCGCCCGGCTCGTGGAGGATCTCGACCTGGTCGCCGAGGCGCTCGGCGCAGCGCGTCGAGGACCGACACCTGGTAGTGGGCCACGAGCTGGGCCGAGCCGCCGCCCATGATCGACGGTGTCGCGCCGCGTTCGGCCCGACGACGGCGAGCGTGCCGCTCGGCGCGGTCGAGCGGCAGGACGCCCGTCGTTGCTTCAACAGCACGATGGCGGCGGCGGCCGCCTCGCGGGCCAGCGCGCGGTGCTCGGGCCGGTCGACCGACTCGGGATCGGCCGGCGGGTCGTCGAGCGCGCCGAGGCCGTCGAACACGCGCAGCAGCCGGGTCACCGCCGCGTCGACCAACGACTCGTCGATCCGTCCCGGCCCGGACGGCCTCGGCCAGCTTCTCGCCGTAGAACCGGGCCGGGCCCGGGCATCTCCAGGTCGAGACCCGCCGCGGCCGCGGCCGACGGTGTCGCCCTGCGCGTACCAGTCGGTGACCACGAAGCCCTCGAATCCCCACTCCCCGCGCAGGATCCCGTCGAGCAGCTCGCGTTGTCCGGGCCGTAGGTGCCGTTGAGCCGGTTGTAGGCGGTCATGATCCCGAGCGAGCCGCCGTCGCGCACGGCCATCTCGAAGGGCAGCAGGTAGAGCTCGCGCAGCGTGCGCTCGTCGATGACCGAGTTGGCCGTCATGCGCTCGATCTCGGACTCGTTGCCGGCGAAGTGCTTGACCGTCGTGGCCACGCCCTGGCACTGGGCGCCGCGCACGAACGCGGCCGCCAGCCGGCCGGCCAGCAGCGGATCCTCGGAGTACGACTCGAAGTTGCGCCCGCCGAGCGGCGACCGGTGGAGGTTGACCGTCGGCGCCAGCAGCACGCGGCAGGCCTTCGTGCGGGCCTCGGCCGCCGAGCAGCGCGCCGACCCGCTCGACGCAGCTCGACGTCCCACGTGGCGCCCAGCGCGGCCCCGCACGGCACGCAGACCGCGGTCGATGGTCCGCCTCGTCGCCCAGCCCGGGCAGGGTCGGACCCCGGGCGCCGTTGGGTCCGTCGGTCACGAACACCGTGGGCAGGCCGACCCGATCGATGGCCACCGTCGACCAGTTGTCGGCGCCGGCGGTGAGGCTCGCCTTCTCGTCGAGGGTCAGCTGCTGCACGAGCTCGTCGATGTCTCGGGTCACGAGGAGGGGCTCTCTTTCGGCTGGGTGAACAGGACCGATCTACAGGTCGGATCGACTGACGGCAAGCGCGACCGGGAACCACCCGACCGGTACGGTGGCCCGGCATGCCGTGGCAACCGCCCCCTCGGGCTCCCTGGGTCGACAAGCTGGTGGCCTTCGGGCGGGGCCTGGGTGACGACGGCCGATCGATGGTGTCGCTGCAGGCCGACGACCTCGTCGCCGCCGCGCAGACGGCCACCGGTCTCGACGACGTCGGCGACGACTGGTTCCGCGAACCGCTCGACCGCCTGTGCACCGCGCTCGACGACGAGGCCCAGCTGCACCTCCCCGGTCGACTGCGGGCCCGGGCCGAGCTGCAGCTGCTGATGGAGAACCGGCTGCGGTTGGTCGACCTGTGGCACGCGCGAGCCGGCGATCGCGCGACGAGGCGGTGCGCCGCGCCGATCATCGTGACCGGCCTCGGCCGCTCGG
The DNA here is from genome assembly GCA_963776435.1 of uncultured Microthrixaceae bacterium. Classification (GTDB taxonomy): domain Bacteria; phylum Actinomycetota; class Acidimicrobiia; order Acidimicrobiales; family Acidimicrobilacustridaceae; genus UBA4742. Next base: position 261,287 of record CAVZMK010000006.1, on the reverse strand, counting down.
GCACCACGCTGCTGCACGAGCTGCTCGACTGCGACCCCGCCAACCGCGCGCCGCTGCTGTGGGAGCTGGTCGACACCGTCCCCGTCCCGACCACCGCCGAGTCGCTCGACCCCGACACCCCCGGGCGCGCTCGGGCCGACGACGAGATCACGATGATGGACGAGATGGTGCCGGCGTTCACCACCATGCACGAGAACCGCGGCTTCCTCCCGACCGAGTGCATCTTCGCCTTCGCCCACCAGTTCTCGAGCGACCAGTTCACCGGTCTCTACAACGTGGCCAGCTACACGATCTGGCGCAGCGGCGTCGACCAGACGCCGATCTACGACTGGCACCGGCACATGCTGCAGACCCTGCAGTGGGGCGCGACGGACGGCCCGTCGAGGCGCTGGGTGGTGAAGGCGCCGTCGCACCTCGGCTCGCTGCCCCTCGTGTTCTCGACCTATCCCGACGCCCGCGTCGTGATCACCCACCGCGATCCGCTGCGCGTCGTCGGCTCGCTGGCCGACCTCATGGCCACGCTCCACTGGATGCACTCCGATCACGTCGACCACGAGATCCTCGTCGAGTTCCTGTGCATGGGCCTCGAGCTCCAGATGGACGCGGTCACCGCCGAGCGCGACGCCGGCGGCCTGCCCACCGACCAGATCGCCGACGTGCGCTACACCGACCTGGTCGCCGACCCGATCGGCGTCGTCACCCGCCTCTACGCCGGCTGGGACCTCGAGATGACCGCCGAGTTCCGCACCGCCCTCGACGCCTACGTCGACGCCCGCCACACCCATCGCGGGGCGGCCGGCGGCCACGACTACTCCTTCGAGGACACCGGCCTCGACCTGGCCCACGCACCGCGCCCTGGTCGCCGGCTACCAGGAGCGCTTCGAGGTCGCCTCCGAGGTCTGAGCTCCCTGGACGGGGCTCGGCCCCTCGAGTCCCGCCCCCTCTGCAGGCTGTCTCGATCTGTCTCGCGGCGCCGGCGCCCGGCCGCCCCCACCGAAGGAACCGGCCGGCCCCGACGAAGCGTCTGGTCCTGCAACCGGCCGAACGACCGGCGTCCGCCGCGGGAGGGTCCACGTCGTGAGCACCTCGATCGCCGTCACCGCCGCGCTGCTGGCGCTGCTCCTGCGGATCCAGCCAGCTGGGGCCTGCAGCACCGAGGCAGCCAGTGCCGTGTCCACCGGCACCGCAGTCACGATCGACGGACCGCACGTCACCTTCCACAGCGAGGGCCGACCGAAACACGCCGCGCCGGGCATTGTCTCTGGAGGCCGAGTCACCGTCGACTACTCCGCCGGATCGAACCGATACATCCACATCGGCGATCGCTATCTGGTCTACGCGTTCGCGGTCCACGGCGAGTACGACTCCTTCGTACAAGGTCTCCACGTCTGCGGCGGTCCGGGCACCACGCATGCGGACGGAACCGCGATCGATACGACTGGCCGCCTGCTCGGCGTGCCTACCACTGCCTGGCTGATCATCGGTCTCCCTGTCGTCGTCTTCGCTTCCCTCGTCGCGCTCGGCTGGCGGCGCGGCACGCGCTGAGGACGGAGCAGCCGCCCCGATCGAGGCAAGGTCAGATCAGGGCGGGTCGGTACCCGTCTTGTCGGGTGGTTCGAAGGTCCACTCGCCTTGTTGGTAGGTAAGCGTCCAGCCTTCGACGGTCTTGAGGCGGTGATGGTGATGGGAGAGCCGGGCCAAGTTCTCGTAGGTGGTCGGCCCACGCTTGCCGAATGCGTGGACGTGGTCGATCTCAAGCCCCTGGGTCTGGTTGCAGCCCGGCACGACGCATTCGCGGTCACGTGCTTCGAGCGCGACCCGCAGCATGGTGGGGATGTGGCGAGTGGCCGAGCAGTAGGCCCGGATGTCCTTGCCGTTGGTGACCAGCAGGTGCCAGGTCGCTTCGGGGGCGAGGTCGTAGAGGCGGGACACCGGGAGGGGCCCGACGCCGGGGATCTCGCAGGTCTCGCCCGCCTCGGCCTCGCCCCGCAGCAGGGCCTGGATGTCGACCAGCACCGTGAAGCTCGGCTTGCGGGTCCTGGGCTGTCCGGCGGTCTTGCCCGAGGAATCGTCGTCGGTCGTCGTCGTCGCCGGTCGTCTGGCCGGACAGGCTGGCTTCGCACATCCCGACCAGGGCGTCGGCCCGGTACGCCTCGTGGGGTTCGTGGCGTCCGTCGACCCGCGCCTGGTCGAAGGCGGCCTTCTCGAACGGGGCCAGCGCGCCGAGCACCTTGGCGCCGGCGTCGGGGGTCAACTTGGCCGACAGGCGGAAGGCGCCTTCATCGTCGGTCCAGTGCCGCATCGACCGTTCGCGGTGGATCTTGTCGTAGCGGGCCTGCGCGTCGCCGCGGCTAGCCAACTCCACCTCGCGGCACATCTCCTTCAGCTTCTTCAACCCGTCCTGTTCCGCGACACCCAACAGACGGTCCTCGGCGGCAGCGTCGGCCGACACCGCCTTGGCCAACGCCCGGGTCTGGGCCGGGGTCAGCTCACCCGCCTTCGCCTTGGCCGCGACCTTCGGGCACCCGGCCAGCTTCTCGCCGGTCTCCAACATCCCTATGGCGTCGCCCACCCCGCACTTGGTCTGGCGGGCCAACCACTCGGCCGGGGTTCGTGACCCCTGGTGCTTCCAGATCGGCGTCTCGGCCACCCGAGCGGCGGCTTTGGTCTCGATGATGGCAGCCAGATTGGCGATGCGGGCGGCCCGGCGGACCACCTAAGCCGCCTCCGACCCGAGCAGCGTCGACGCGTCGAACGACCCGGCATACGCCGACAGCTCCACCTCGATATCCACCAACCTCGCCATGCATCCCACCGTACTAGCGAACACATGTGCGTGCAACTCATACCATTGTGACTGTTGTCATGTGGATAGATTGGTTCGGACACGCCAGTGGGCGGAAGCCCCTAGACCCGCGACGCGGCCTCGCCCACAGGCACCAGCTCACACGTCGGATGCGGCGGTCCGTCGGCCAGCACCCAGCGCACGAGCATGTAGCCCTCGCGGCGCGCCCCGGTGTCGAGCCAGTTGGCCACCCCCGGGATCGGTGGGCGAGATCACCAGCCGCCACGATCCGTCGTCGGACCGGGCCGCCGGTCCGGTTGTTCAGGTTGGTCGTCGTGTAGCGGTAGTCGTAGCTCTCCATCCACGGGCTGGTGATGGTGAGCCCCCAGTACAGGAACTCCTTGTCGGGCTCGTGCACGGTGACCACCAGCGCCTCGTCCTCGCCGAGCACGAAGCGACCGCCGTGGTAGGTCATGTCGGCGTCGCTGTGCGATCGCACCTCGTCGTCCTGCGCCTCGACGTGCACCGAGCCGGCGGTGCCGCCGAACGGGTTGATGTTGTCGGCGGTGTCGTGCCACATGTTCACCGCGGTGGCCGCCACGAACTGCAGGAAGATCCCGGCGAACTCGAGCTTGCCGGCGAGGTCGTCGCGCGTCGAGCACTCGGCGGCGGCGACGTCGCCGACCAGGTCGATGCGCAGGTCGGCGGGCGATCGCGTGCGCTTGTCGAAGAACGTCTCGCGGAACGCGACCTGGCCGGTGCCCGGCTCGAGCACGATCGAGTTGACCGGGCGCGGATCCGGCATCTGGTCGGCCGGCACGATCAGCAGGTCGACCTCGCCGCCCGGCCCGAGCTCGAACTCGTCGAGGTGCACCTGCGTGGTCGTCCCCGTCCGGCCGCCGACCGCGCCCTTGCCGATCGGCGTCCCGAAGGTGAGACCGACGTAGGCCGCCTCGCCCCGGGTGCCCGTCAGGCGGTAGCTGCGCGTGTCGTCGAGCACGCAGAACAGGTAGCGCACGTCCGGGTTGTCGACGAGCAGCTTGCGGTACTCGTCCTGCAGCTGGAACAGCTGCGGGTGCAGCGGGTCGCCCTTCTCGACGAACCAGTCCTGGGCCAGCGACGCCAGCCGCGTCACCCAGCGGTAGCCCTCGGCGGTGTCGACGTCGGTGCGCGGCACGCCCGTCCGCGTTGCGCATCGTGTCGAGCGCGGCCTGCTGCGACTCGATCCACGTCGTCGAACGCGGCGTCGAGGCGCGCGTTGCTGCCGGACTCGTCTGGAACTGCGATCGTCGTTGTCGTCCCCCATGCCGGCACGCTAACCCCACCTACGAAACTGGGCATCTGTGTACTCGGAATCCGGGTACACAGATGCCCAGTTTCCGGAGGTTCGCCGGCTGCCGGACCGAGCGAGCGGCGTCAGCGACCGGAGTACAGGTAGTCGTGCAGCACTTTGCTCTCGGTCTGGAGCTCGGCCAGGCGGTTCTTCACCACGTCGCCGATGCTGACGATGCCGGTCAGCCGATCGTCGACGGTGACCGGGAGGTGGCGGAACCGACCGCTGGTCATGGTCTCCATCAACGAATCGATGGTGTCATCGGGCCCGCAGGTCTGCACCTCGCTCGTCATGGCCGCGGTCACGGGCACGCCGAGCGCGTCGGCACCCTGTCGTGCGATCGCGCGAGCGAGGTCGCGCTCGGACACGATGCCGGCGATCGTCTCGCCGTCGTCGGACACCACCAGGGCACCCACCCCGTGTTCGGCCAGGAGCCGGGCCACATCGGTGAGCGTGGCGTCCGTCGGCACGGTGGCGACGACCGGCGCCCTTCATCTCGAGGACATGCCGCACGAGCACGGGTCCACCTCCTCGGTCAGGGGTCCACACCTGGGGCCCACCTGATCGTTGGTACCCCGATTGTGCCAGGTCGATGTCCGGCCCGCTCAAGGACTCCCCCGCAGTCGACCAGCACACCCGGCATGGCCTCGAGCTGCTCCAGGTAGTGCGACCGCGAGGAGTGGCGGAACCGCAGGGCCAGGGCGGTGGCGCCGATGGCAGCGTACGCCCGCACCGAGTCGGCGGCGGCGGCCGGATCGCCGACGGGATCGAGCGGTGGTTCCGGCGCCAGCACCACCTCGAATCCCGGTCGGCCCACCTGCTCGGCCACGCCGGGCGCGCCGAGCATGTCGGCCAGCGCGTCGTGGGTCAGACCGAACGGGATCCAGCCGTCGCCGAGCTCGAGGGCCCGACGCAACGACCGGCGGGTGAGGCCCCCGACCCAGATCGGTACCTGCTCCGACGCGCCGGACGGCTCGACGATCCAGTCGAACGTGCGACCGTCAGGCGCGTCGACGGCCACCGAGCGCCGCCCCCACGAGGCGCGGATCGTCTCCAGCGCCTCGTCGGCCAACTGCCCCCGGTTGTCGAAATCGGCGCCGAGCAGGACGAACTCCCGGCGCAGCGAGCCGACTCCGACGCCGAGCACGAGCCGTCCGCCGCTCAACACGTCGATCGTGCCGTACTGCTTCACGATCGCGAGCGGATGGTGGTAGCCGAGCACGACCACGTGCGACAGCAGCCGGATGCTGGACGTCTGCGCGGCGAGGTAGGAGAGCGTCGCCACCGGGTCCCAGTAGCGCCCGCCGCGTTCGCCCGCGGCGGCTTCGGGCACGGCCACGTGCTCGGGGCACCCCACGAAGGCGTACCCGAGGGCTTCGGCGGCCCTGACCACCACGACGATGTCGTCGATGCCGCCTTCGACCTCCCACGCGGCCGGCTCGAATCGGGGGTTGAGGTTCACGATGGGGGTGACGAGGCCGAGCCGCATCAGGCGATGCTACGACGGGGTACCGACCGGGGTGATTGGCACCGCGGCCGAGCGGTGGCGACAATTGCGCATCAGTCTGAACCCCACCTTGTCCAGCCCCGCACCGCCCCCGACGGACCCACCGACGCCGCCGACCCGCTCGCATCGTGGGGCGATCATCGGGATCGTCGTGGTCGCCGTGCTGCTCGTCGGCGCCTCGTTCGTCGCCGGCCTGGCCAACCGCTCGAAGCCGGCCACCTGGCAGGGCACCCTCTGGAGCCCGGCGCCGGCCAAGCCCGACTTCACCCTCACCGACACCTCGGGCCACCCGTACGACTTCCGAGCCCGCACCCAGGGCCAGGTCACGCTCCTCTTCTTCGGCTACACCCACTGCCCGGACGTGTGCCCGATCACGCTGGCCACCATCGCGGGGGCGCTGAACAACCTCCCCGGCCACGCGGTCACCGTCGTGTTCGTGACGACCGACCCGGCCCGCGACACGACGACCCGACTGCGGTCGTGGCTCGACGGATACGACACCAACTTCGTCGGCCTCACCGGGACGCCGGCGCAGCTGGCCGCAGCCCAGCGCGCCGCCGGGGTGACGGTGGCTTCGGCCGACACACCGAACAAGGACGGCAACTACGCGGTCGGTCACGCCGCGTCCGTCCTGGCCTACACGCCCGACGGCTACCAACACCTGTCCTATCCGTTCGGGACGACACAGGCGGACTGGCAGCAGGACCTGCCCCGCATCTTCGCGGTGCGCGCCTGGAACTCGAGCCGGTGAGCGCGCCCGCCATCCTGGCCGTCACCTGGTGGTGCCACACGATCAAGGCCCCGTGGAGCTGGACACCGCGGGTCTACGTCGGGGTGTGGATGCTGATCGTCGCGCTGGCGGTGACCTACGGGTGGGTGCTGCGACGCCGCGCCCGGACCGTGGGCCTGACCGACGGCGATCGACGGGCGCGCATCTGGTTCGGGCTCGGTCTGCTCGTGTTCTGGATCGCCAGCGACTGGCCGCTGGCCACGCTCGGCGGCGCCTATCTGCTGAGCGCGCACGTCGTCATCTACATGCTCTACACGTTCGGCGCCGCACCGCTGCTGCTGCTGGGCATCCGTCCCTGGATGGCGCGGGGCGTGATCGACCGCGCCCACGCCTGGGGCCTGTACCGGACGGTGACCAAGCCGTGGGTGGCGGCGGTGCAGATCAACGCGGTGTTGGTGATCACCCACCTCCCGCCTGTGGTCGACCGGCTGCGGGCCAGCCAACCGGGGTCGTTCGTGCTCGACGCGGCCTGGATCGTCTCGGCCCTGATCGCCTGGGTCCCGGTGGCGGGGCCGTTCCCGGGCGACCGCATCCGCCAGCCGCTGCTGACCTGCGCCTATCTCTTCCTCGCGTTCCAGCTCTTCCCGATGCTGCCGGGGTCGCTGATCACCTTCGCGTCGTACCCGATCTACTCCGTGTACGAGCTGGCCCCCCGACTCGGCGGCTGGACACCTCAGAGCGACCAGCAGCTGGCCGGCGCGCTCATGGCCATCGGCTGCACGCCCGTCGTGTGGGGCCTGATCGCGGTCATCTTCATCCGCGCGTCCGAGGCATCGCACCGCGGCGGGCAGACGCCGCTCGTCGCCCGACCGGCCCCGACGCCGGCTCAGGACCCCGAGCTACCCGAGCAGGCCGAGCAGGTGCCGGTGACGGTCAAGTGGGTGGGCGAGGCCACGAAGCCGTAGTCGGCCTCGAGCTTGCGGGTCACGGGCCGGAAGAAGCCCGCCGGCAGCTCGATCTCGCGTCCGCAGCGATCGCAGACGGCGTGGTGGTGCGCGTTGGCGGTGAAGTGATAGGCGGCCGGACCGTCCGTCAGGTGGACGCGGGTGATCAGGCCCTCGCGTTCGAGGAACTCGAGCGTGCGGTAGACGGTCGAGAGGTGGACCTCCGGGTAGCGGGCCTGGACCCGCTCGGTGAGCTCCTCGGCCGATACGTGCTGGCCCTCGGTGCGGGCGAACTCCTCGAGCACCGCCCGTCGGGCCGTCGTGATCTTGGCGCCGCTGCCCCGCAGCGCGTCGAGCATCGCGTCGACGTCCACCGCGGGTGCAGCCATGCCTCGCAGCCTAGCGACGGCGGACGATCGCGACCGTCGAGACCGACCTCATCCAGATCCGCCACCTGCGACGTACTTGGTGGAGCGAAGAGCTCGCATCTGGCTCGGACCTCGGATAGGTTCCCGGCAGGCGAGCCGGAGAGGGGTCGGCAGTGCACATCCCGGACGGCTACCTGAGCCCCCAGACCTGTGCGGTGGCGGGCGCGGCCATGGTGCCGGTGTGGGTGGTGTCCGCCCGACGGGTCAAGAAGAAGGTCAAGCAGCGGGACGTGCCCCTGATGGCCATCGGCGCCGCCTTCTGCTTCCTGGTGATGATGCTCAACGTGCCGATCCCCGACGGCACCACCGCGCACGCCGTCGGCGGCGTGCTGATCGCGGTGCTGCTCGGTCCCGAGGCGGCGGTGATCGCGGTCAGCGTGGCGCTGGCCATCCAGGCCCTGTTCTTCGGCGACGGCGGCATCCTCGCCTTCGGGGCCAACTGCTTCAACATGGCCTTCGTCCTGCCCGTCGTCGGCTACGGCGTCTACCGGCTGCTCAGCCGCCGGCTCTCGCTGACCGACCCGAAGCGGGCGGTGGCCGCCGGCATCGGCGGCTACGTCGGGATCAACGCGGCCGCCCTGTGCGGCGCGATCGAGCTCGGCCTCCAACCGGTGCTGTTCACCACCCGCCGACGGCACCCCGCTGTACGCCCCGTTCCACCTCGCCCAGACGATCCCGGCGATGATGCTGGCCCACCTCCTCGTCGCCGGCGTGGTCGAGCTGGTGCTCACCGCCGGAGTGGTCGCCTACCTGCAGCAGGCCAACCTGCCGGTGCTGCGGATCAACCACGACAACGTGCCCGACGCTCGACGCCGAGCTCGCCCCTGCAGCCGGCGCGGATCGGCTGGCGATGGGCGCTCGTCGGGCTGGCCGCGTTCGTCGCGCTGACCCCGCTCGGGCTGCTGGCCCCGGGCGGCGCGTTCGGCGAGGACGCGCCGGGCGAGCTCGACCTCGCACCAGTACGGGCTGCGGGCCATCCCCGCCGGCCTGAACCGCTACAACGGCTTCTGGAGCCACGCCCTGCTGAACGGCTACGGCTTCGGCGACGGGCAGAACCGCACGCGTCGGCTACCTGGTGTCGGCGGCGGTCGGCATCGCCGTCATCGCGCTGGCCGTGCTCGCGATCTGGGTCGATCGTCACCGCACCTGCGGCCGCCGTCGGGTGTCGGACATCCACCGCGCGCCGAGGTCGGCGCGTGACCGCCGTCGTCGAGACGAGGCCGGCGGCCCCGGAGTGGCTGACCCGGTCGGAGATCGGGCTGTGCCCCTGCGGCTGCATCGGCAGACGTCGGCGCGGCAACGTCGTGGCCAAGACGATCGACGGCGCGGCCGATGTCACCCGCCAGGCGATCTTCGCCGACGACATGGCGGCCGCAACCGGGTCTGCTGCAGCGGCTCGATCCCCGGACCAAGCTGCTCGGCCTGCTCGTGCTGCTGATCGTCGCCTCGCTGAGCCACCAGCTCGTCGTGCTGGTCGCGCTCTACCTCGTCACGCTCGTGCTGGCCTGGGCCTCGCGCCTTCCGGTGCGGTCGTTCGTGAAGCGGGTCTGGCTGTTCGTCCCGATCTTCACGGCGGTGATCGTGATCCCGGCGACGCTCAACCTGATCACGCCCGGGCCACGATCGTCGTCTCGCTCGGCACGTGGTTCGGCCATCCGGTCGGGCTCACCGCGCAGGGGCTGCGGGGGCGCGGCGCTGCATCGCCACCCGGGTGGCGGTGAGCGTGTCGCTGGCCGTGCTGGTCACCCTCACGACGAGCTGGCCGCGGCTGCTGGCCGGCGCTGCGCAGCCTGCACGTCCCGCGGATGTTCGTCACCGTGGCCGCCATGGCCCACCGCTACATCTTCGTCCTGGTCGACGTCGTCACCGACCTCTACGTCGCCCGCCGGGCGCGCACGGTGAAGCCCGAGAGCGCCGATCGGGCTGCGGCGCTTCGTCGGGGCGTCGGCCGGCGTGCTGTTCGGCAAGGCCACCCACCTGACCGGCGAGGTGCACCAGGCGATGGTCGCCCGCGGCTACGTCGGCGAGGCGCGCACGCTCGACGCGCCCGCGTTCGACGCCGCGCCGACGCGCTCGCGGCCGGCCGCCGTCGTGATGCTGCTGGCCGCGGCGCTGCTCGCGCTCGGGCGTGCCGGCGTCGCCCTGACGTCGTGCCCGACGACCGCCGCTCGAGGTCGTCGACGTCAGCTACGCGTACCTCGGCCGCTACCCCGCGCTCGACGACGTCAGCCTCACGATCGCGGCCGGGCGAGCGGGTCGCGCTGCTCGGCCCGAACGGCGGCGGCAAGTCGACGCTGCTCAAGGTCCTGGCCGGCCTCGTCTTCCCCGACTCCGGCACCTACCGGGCCTTCGGGCACGAGGTCACCGAGGAGGCGCTCGAGGACGAGCAGTTCAACGAGGCCTTCCGGTCGCGGCTCGGGTTCGTCTTCCAGAACACCGACGCCCAGCTCTTCTCGCCGACGGTGCGCGACGAGCTCGCCTTCGGTCCGCTCAACATGGGGCTCGACCCCGACGACGTCGCCGGCGCGGGTCGACGACCTGCTGCGAGCTGCTCGGCATCGCGGAGCTGGTCGACCGGGCGCCCGTACCAGCTGTCGGAGGGCCAGAAGAAGCGGGTCGCCATCGCCTCGGTGCTGGTGATGAACCCGGACACGCTGCTGTTCGACGAGCCCACCGCCGCGCTCGACCCGGCGACGCAGTCGTGGTTCCTCGACCTGCTCGACGAGCTCAGCTCCGCCGGCAAGACCCTCGTGGTGGCGACCCACGACGTGACCACCATCGAGCGGATGGCCGACCGCCGCGTCGTGCTCGGCGAGGACCACCGCATCGCCTCCGACCACTGACCCCACCTGCGAGACTGCCGCCGTGCTCCTCCAGGCCATCGGGTCGCTGCTACCCGCCGCGCTCGCAGTGGCGCTCAGTCCGATCCCGATCATCGGCATCATCCTGGTGCTGGGCACGCCCCGGGCGCGGACCTCGGGCCCGGCCTTCGCGTTCGGGTGGATCGCCGGCCTGACGACCGTGAGCGTGCTCGTGATCCTGGTGGCCGGCAGGCTCGAGCGACCCCGACTCGAGCGCCGCGACCGGGGTCAACTGGGTGCAGGTGGGCATCGGCGTGCTCTTCCTGGGCATGGCCGCCCAGCAGTGGCGGAAGCGACCCAGGCACGGCGAAGCGGCCGATCTGCCGAAGTGGATGGCCACCGTCGACCGGATCACACCGCTGAAGGCGTTCGGGCTGGGCGTCGCGCTGTCGGCGGCCAACCCCAAGAACCTTGCCCTCACCCTGGCCGCGGCGGCGTCGATCGCGCAGGCCGGAATTGGCGCGGCCGACGAAGCGATCGCGGTCGCCGTGTTCGTCGTGATCGGCTCGATCACCGTCGCCGGCGCGGTCGTGGTCTCGCTCGTCGCGCCGAAGCGATCCGCGGTCTGGTTGGCGTCGCTCAAGCAGTTCATGACCGACCACAGCGCCGTCATCATGATGGTGCTTCTGCTGGTCCTCGGGGCCAAGATCCTCGGCGACGGCTTGGGCGGCCTGTCCCACTGACGAGCTAGCCGGTGCGACGCCGGCGGCGGCGGACCAGCACGGCGGTGGCGACGAGCAGGATCACCGCCAGCGCGCCCGCACCGACGGCGATCTTCACGACCGAGCTGGACGAGCCGGCCGGGGAGGCCGGCGGGAACGTGGTGCCACCGAGGTAGTAGCCGGTCGTCGAGAACAGCGTGCTCATGATGAGGTTGGTAGGGAGCACGTTGTGGGCGTCGACTCGGTTCCAGATGTGGCCGTCCGGGGACGTGTACAGCACGCGACCAATGCCGGGGATGTCGATGGTCAGGCTGCCCGGTTTGACCAGCTTCGTCACCCGCTGGCCCGAGGGCTCGTAGGTGATCGTGATGTCGTAGGCGTTGCCGTTCGGATAGAGGCCGGCCGGCAGGGGCGCCAGCTTGGCCGGGTCGAGGGGGACGACGGCGACCCGCAACGAGCGGTCGGTCCCGTGCGGGGCGACCGCTCCTCGGGCCATGCCCAGGATCACCTGGTGGTCGGAGGTCTGGATGCCGGCCGGCTCCGATCCCGTGGCCGTCATCGGCACGCTCGCGATGACCGAGGTGGGCTTCTGGTTGGTGGCTGCGAAGACGGCCGGCGGGTTCACCCAGCGATAGGGCGCGGCGGGCGAGAAGCCCTCGTAGAGGGGGCGGGTGTGCGTCCCGTGCAGCCCGAGGGTCGCGGCGACCGCGACGACATAGGTGGCCGCGATGGCCAGCGCCGACCCACAGCGCCCGGCGCGGGCGGGTGATGGCGGTCACCGGGCCAGTGGGAGCACTTCGAGGGCATGGGTGGCGAACGCCGCCGGCCAGACCACGACCCGCTTGCCGGGCGCCACCCACTCCCAGATCACGCTCGTGGCGGCCAGGTTGTCGCCGGCGTCGACGCTGGCCGGGCGGCGCGAAGGACATGCCGCTGCCGTTGGCCAGCGTGCCCTTGGCGCAGGTGGACCGCGAGGGCCGCCTTGGCGACCGCGTCGGGCGAGTCGCCGTGCGCCGCCGGCAGCACGTGCACGAACAACGCGTAGGCGGCCGAGAACCCGGACAGGGCGGGCGCCGGCATGTCCTCGTGGTAGCGCTGGCGGTACACCTTCGCGACCCAGGCCAGGGCCGTCCGGCCTTCGGGGGCCAGCGCGGCCGGGTTCACGTCGTCGGCATCGGGCTTGTCGGACGCGAACAGGCCGACGGCCTCGGCGCCGAGGGGCTGGCCGAACTGCAACATGCAGTAGCTCGACGACGTCCCGATGTTCGCCAGCAACGGCACATGCGCATCGACCAGTGCGCGGCGCAACGCGATGCCGTCGGCGATGTAGGCCGACACGTAGAGCACGTCGGGTCGGACGGCCGCGATGCGCCGGGCCAGCTGGTCGTAGTCGACAGTGCTGGCGTCGTAGCGCGAACGAACCCGACGTCGCGCGCATGCAGCGCGTGGATCTCGGCGATCGGCGCCGGCGGCGACCTCACGCCCGTAGGGATCGTCGACGTAGGCCACCGCGTAGCGCAGCGGATGATCGGCCTTCAGATGCGGGCGCGACCTGGTGGGCGATGAAGTCGATGGCGGACGAGCCGAGGTTCGATCCCATCGGCGCGACGCGGAAGAACGAGCGACCGCCACCGGTGCCGGGAAGGGTCTGGCCCACCGCGCCGGTCTCCCAGAAGAGCTGGTGCTGCGTGGTGGCCACCGCCGCGGCCGCCTGCGAGATGGCGCTGGCATGGCTGCCCACCACCACGTCGATGCCCCGCCGGTGCAGGTCGGCCATGACCCCGGGCACCGCCTCGGCCCGGTCGGCCGCCTCGGCAACCAGCTCGATGCGGCGGCTCCCCAGCACGTGGTGGTCGTTGGCCCATTCCGCCGCGAGCTGCACGCCCCGGCTCTCCTGGGTGCCCTGGAACCCCTGCGCGCCGGCCAGCGGGTAGACGGTCCCGATCGCCAGCGTCGAAGCGTCGCTCGCCCGCGCCGCTCCCCCACCCCCGCTGCACGCCGTCGCCACCAGGAGCAACCCAGCTCCCACCACCGCGACGACCCGACCGCGAAACCGGGCATCTGTGCCCGTCGGTGTGGCGCATTCTCATGCCCAGTTTCGGAGGAGGCGGGTCGTTCGGGTCGGGGACCATGTCAGAGCACCACCAGGAGGTTGACGAGGACGTGGGTGATGGCCGGCGCCCGCCACGATCCGGTGGTGGCGCGCTGCCAGCCGAAGACGAGCCCCGCGGCCAGGTCGAGCGGGAGCACCCACAGCCCGTAGGTCGTGACGTGCACGACGGCGAAGAGCAGCGCCGAGCCGGCGACCGCCCACGCGATGCCGGCGGGCGCCAGCAGGCCGAAGCAGAGCCGCCGGAAGAACGCCTCCTCGGCCACGGCCGCCAGCGTGTTGGTGAGGACGAGGACCGCGGTGGCCGGCACGGCCGCGTGGCCGCCTCCGACGAGGCGACCGACCGCGAACGCGGCGACCCCCATCGCCACCACGATCGCGGCGGTGAAGGCGACCACGCGTCGGGCGGTGGCGGACTCCGTCGGCCGGGAGAGCGGCCACCACGCGCCGACCACCAGGAGGGCGACGAACAGCGCGACCAGCGTCGCCGCCGGTGCCGGGCTCGCGGCCACCAGCGCGGGTCGCGCCTCGAGCAGGACGCACCCGACCACGACGACGGCCGCACCGCCGAACGTCCAGGCGGTCGGTCGCTGGGACCGGCGACGCGTCTGGTAGTCGTCGAGGTGACCGCGGTCGGGACGAGCGGTCATCGGACCTCGAAGACCACGGTGGCGACGACCTGGTTGGCGAAGGGTCGGTGGTCGGATGCCACGAACGACGGCCAGGATCGTGTGCTGTCCGGGCGTGAGGCCGCGCACCGGCTGCGTGAGTCCGTAGGCCATCGACACCAGCTTGCCGTCCACCGAGACGTGGACGTGACCTTCGGTCGGCACCACGCCGGTGACCTGGGCCGGCGGCACGACGGTGGCGCCGGTCAGCTGGAGCTTCAGGATGATCGACGAGCCGGTCGTGGCGCCCGGTTCGGGCGACAGGATGGCGAGCTTGGCGGCCGTGGTCGGGCCGGGCGGTGTCGGTGGTCGACGACGACGACGATCCGGGCGCACAGGCGACGGCACCGACCGCGAGCAGGAAGGCGACCAGGGACGCGGCGACGCACGCGCGCGACAGAGGTGCAGGGCGGGGCGACGCGTTGCATCACGGTACCGGGATGGTCACGTCGGACCGGTAGGTCGGCCCGTCGGCGGGCACGCCGTCGAGCACGAATCGGTAGGAGCCCTGGCGGGCGCCGGGCAGGTCGGCGACGAAGTGACCGATCGAGTCGAGCTTGCGCACGGTCAGGCGACTCGACGTGCCCGGTCGGATCCGGGCCGGTGGCGGTGACCTCGAGCGACCGCATGGGCATCTCCTTGCCGTCCGCGCCGACGTAGGTGGCGTGGAACTCGTTGAAGCCGACCTTCCCGGGGTCCAGGTACACCTGCAACGACGCCGAGTCGGCCAGGCGTGATCGTGTACAGGTCGGGGATGCCCGGGCTGCGGCTCACGGTGATGTGCTCCGGCGTCGGGCGCGTGGTGACGCGCAGCGGGATCTGCACCGCGCCGGTCGTCTGCTGGATCAGCATCTCGATGTCCCACGTCCCATCGATCGACAGGTTGGCACCCGTGCCGCGGTAGATGCCGTCAGCACCTCGCTGCAGGCGCAAGCGACGAGGTGCCGAGATCAGGCCGGTCCCGGAGCGAGAAGGACAGCGTCACGTCGGCCGTGCACCGGGCGGCCGGTGTCGTAGTCGGTGACGCGGGCCTCGAACTGGTTGAACCCGACCGTGCCCGGGCGAGACGGTGAGCCGCACCGCGACCGTCTCGGCGAAGTCGTGGCCCGGTGACCACGACCGGCGGCGGGCTGGAGGCGGCCGCCACCGACGCGGGCGGAGCCTGGCCCTGCAGGACGGCCGTCGCCACGAGCACGACGACGGCGAGCCCGAGCTCGACGCGGCCGACGGTGAGGAGCGGTCGGGCGTCCCGCTCGACTGCCGGCACCGACCGGTACCGGTTGAGCGCACCGAGGCCGATCAGCACGAGCAGCAGGCCGCTCTTGACCAGGATGGCCTGGCCGAACGTGGTCGAGGTGAGCGCGTGCCAGCTGCCGACCTCGTCGATGGCCCGCAGCACGCCGGAGGCGGCCAGCACGACGACGGCGCCGAGCGCGACGGTCGAGAAGCGCCGGGCCACCCGCCCTCTGCCGGCGGCGTCGAGCGCGGCCAGCCCGATCAGGAGCGTGACGAGCCCGCCGATCCACACCCCCGCGGCGACGAAGTGGACCCACTGCTCGATCATCTTGAGCCACGACTCGCGCGTGCGCGGCGGCGGCGTGGCTCAGGTTCACGTCGCCCCACATGGCGGCCAGTCCGGCGACACCGAGCACGGCCAGCGCCCGGCGCGGGCGCCGCAGCGGTGGGCGCGATCAGCAGCAGCGGCGGCGATCAGCAGCGGTCCGAGCCGGTACTCGAGCTGCGTGCGGAACGACGAGCTCCACAGCTCGTCGGGGCGGGACGTGGGCAGCCGAGGCCTCGCCCATCGCGATCGTGAGCGCGCCGACGACGGCCAGGCACCACGCCGACGACCGACAGGTCGGGCCAGCTCCGGCGCGGCGGTCGCTCGAAGCAGCCCACGCCGATCGCGGCCGCCCCGACGAGCAGCATCGAGTCCGACGTACAGCAGCCACCGACCGACGAGCGTGGACGGCGGCGCCGACGACGTGTCGCGTCGTCCCCGTCGTCGCGGCCGCGCCGCTCGGCGCGACCCGCACCCCGAAGGCGAACGTGCCGCTGGCCAGGTGGCCGTCGACGGCCGACACCGTCGTCCAGGCCACCGTGTAGACGCCGCGACCGAGCGTGACGACGTGGACCTGGAGCGACCGCGCCTGGCCGGGAACGGTCTCGGTCGACCCCTTCGTCTCGTCGTGGCCCGACGAGTCGAGCACCCGCAGCCGCGACAGGTGCGGGTCGGGTGGCTCGCCGAAGGTGACGGTCACGACCGACGGCGAGGTCTGGAGCACGGCGCCGGCGTCCGGGCGACGAGCTCGACCCGCAGCGCGTGCGCGCCGGCCGGCGCGGCCGCAGTCGACCAGTGCCAGCGCGACGACCACGACGGTCGCCGCGCCGGGCACCGAGCAGCCGGCCGCACCGGCGACGCGGTGCGCGCGGGATCGAGTCCGGTCGGGACGGCCATCAGGTCGAGGACCGGCCCTTCCGGCCCGACATGGCGAGGCCGATGGCCACGCCGCCGAGCACCACCGCGAGGACGATGCCGACGATGGCCACGGTCGTGGCCGTCGACGCGGAGTCCTTGGCGGAGCTCGCCTCAGAGGCGGCCGCAGCCGTGGTGGCCTGCAACCGCGTGATGGCCGCGGCCTGCTGCGCCGGGCTCGGCGTCTTCGTCGGGAACTCGATCGCGGTCGGATCCTCGACCGGGTCGAAGGTCTCGTCCGACGACGTGAACTTCTGGTCGATCGCCTGGCCGTGGATCGACCCGGTGAGGTGGAACGTGTAGTTGCCGGGCTGCGTCGGGCGTGATGGCCGCGTCCCACTCGCCGTGGGTGCCGAGGCCGGTGTCGGAGTCGAACGACGGCTACGAGGGCGAGGAACGGGCTGAGCTGGCCGAGCCGTAGATCACCTGCACCTTCAACGTGACCGGGTTGCCGAGGTCGTCGATCGGGCTTGCCGCTCGCGTCGTGCACGAAGACCTGCACGCCGTTCTCGGTCCCGGCGTACACGGGCTCGTGCTGCCAACCGACGGTGAGCTGGTAGGCGCCCACCTTGCGTACCTCGTGGGCGAACGCGGGCGCGGCGACGGCGAGCAGCACCGCGACGATGGAGGCGACAGCCAAGCCGACGCGCGTGACGGGACGAAGCTTCATGGCTTCCCTCCTGGAGCTGAGACGGATGTGGACATCGCGCAACCCGGCGTGTGCCGGGTGGGCGGGTCAGACGCTCAGCAACGAGGGTGGCGGTCTCGACAGGATGGAACGGCCGACGAGCACGAGGGGCGTCGCCGCCGCGGGGACCGCCGCCGGCGGGTCGGACGGTTCGTTCGACCGGCGCCACGTCAGCGCGCGGTAGACCGAGACGGCCAATGCCACCGCGTTGGATCGCAGGAGCCACCGGTCGGCGACCTCGGCGGCCAGGGCCGCGCCGAGCAGCGCGATCGCGGCGTGGATGGCCAGCGCCGAGCCGTGGTGCGCGGTGAGCACGTGCAGACCGGGCAGGCCGCGCCCGGCCGCACTCGACTCGACGTTCTCCTGCACCAGGTACACGACGAGCTGCACGGCGGCGAGCGCGGCCCACACACGGGAGAACCTGACGTCGCCGATCTCGTACCCGGGCTCGACCGGGAGCTCGACGCGGGATGACCTGCGGCCCGGGTCGACCCGCCAGACCCGGCGGACCGCCGATTCGAACGAGCGGGCCGCCTCGACCAGTCGATGCAGACCCCGCCAGACCAGCCACGAGACGCCGACGCCGAGGGCGGCGATGAGCACGCCGACGGGCCCGAGGTAGGTGTGCGAGGCGCCCGACAGCGCCTGGCCGGGCGTCGCGCCGCCGGTCAGGTACCAGGTGGCGGCGTGGCCGGCCCACTCCCCCGCCAGGGCCAGCACGACGAAGGCGGCGCCGACCCTCGTCCGGCATGGGGCCGCGTCGGTCGGCTGGCCGGTCCCGATGCACCGGCCCAGTCTCCCACGCGAGGCCCGGGCGGAAATCCGCCTCGGCCGCGATGGGCCGCCCCATAGGGTCCGTCCGTGGATCCCCTCGAGAACGCGGTCTGGCACACGCTCGTCGGCGACCTCTCCCACCTGGCCGAGGTGGCCCCGGCCCGACAACCCCCGCGCCGCCCGCTTCGATCCCTCGGTGTCGGTCTTCGGCGCGGTCGACGACGAGCCCACCGACGAGAGCTGGCAGGCGCTCGCCGACCTGGTCGGGCCGGACGGCGACCGCGTCGTGTTCCGAGCCGAGGTCACCGAGCCGCCGGGCTGGACGACGATCGCGCGCCTCGAGGGCCTCCAGATGCTCGGCGACGCGGCCGCCGGCTGCGGCGAACCGTTCGACCCGCGTCCGACGGGCTGGTCGAGCTCGGTCGCGGACGACGTGCCCGAGATGCTCGAGCTGATCGCCCGCACCGAACCCGGTCCCTTCGAGGTCCGCACGATCGACGACGGGCACGTACTTCGGCATCCGCCGCGACGGTCGGCTCGTCGCCATGGCCGGGCAACGCCTGCGATGCGGCGGGCCGGGTCGAGATCAGCGCGGTGTGCACCGACGCCGACCAACGGGGCAAGGGCCTGGCCCGCCGGGTCGTCGGCCGCGGTCGTGGCCGCCATCCGGGACGAAGGCGCCGAGCCGTTCCTGCAGGTCGCCACCGGCAACGACCCCGCCCTGCGTCTCTACGAGTCGATGGGCTTCGAGACCGTCCGCCCCGTCGCCGCCCTCGTCCTCCAACCCCCGTCGCCCTGACCGCCACGAAACTGGGCATCGAATACCCGTCAGCCTGACGGGCACAGATGCCCAGTTTCCGGAGAGAGGATCAGGGCGTCGGGTGGAGGCGGTGGAAGGTGTCGAGCAGCGCGGCGCGGACGGCTGGGTCGACGTCGTCGAGGTCGCGCGGTCGGAGCCGGCCCACGAGCGCGATGACCTCGCGCCACTGGGCCAGCACGCTCGTGCAGCCGTCGCAGGACACGAGGTGCGCCTCGACGATCACCACCTGCCCGGGCTCGAGCGCGCCTTCGAGGTAGTCGGTGACGAGCGCGACGAACTCCTGGCACGGCAGGTCGGGCAGCTCGGACAGCTCGGGTCCCCGGGTCACGATGCCGCCATCTCGAAGTAGGTCTCCAGGTCGCGCCGCACCTTCGCCCGGGCGCGGTGCAGCAGCACGCGCTGGTTGGACGGCGACAGCGACAACACGTCGCACACCTCGCCGGAGCTCCATCCCTCGATGTCGCGCAGGACGAGCACCTGGCGCAGGTTGGGCGGGAGCGACGCGATCGAGTCCTGGACACGGTCGAGGGTCTCGCGGGACGCGAGGCGCTCCTGGGGCTGGTCCTCCCACCGGCTCGGCAGGGACGACCAGTGACCCGCGGCCACGGGATCGTCGGCCGGGCGGAAGCGCTCGGGCCCGAACCCCGAGGTCTCATCGTCGTCGCCGATCGACGAGACCGGCACGCTCCGGTGCTCCCGGACCCCACGGGTGCGCGCCTTGTTCATGAGGATCCGGAACAGCCAGGTCTTGAGGCTCGACCGCCCCTCGAACCGGTCGATGCCGAGCAGCACCGCCAGCCAGGTGTCCTGCACGACCTCACCGGCCACCGCCGTCGAGCTCACGTAGTTGCGGGCCAGGCGGCGCAGCGTGGCGTCGTAGCGGTCGACCAGCCAGGCGAACGCCACCTCGTCGCCCGCGCGCAGTGCGGCCACGAGCACCGCATCGTCGCTGTAGTCGCTCGCCACCGGGCTCATCATGGTTCGCGCCGGCACGACGGTCCACGCCAGCGGCGAGATGGGAGGCGATCGCCGTCACCGGATGCTCAGATCAGGTCGCTGTCGGCGATGACCTCGACGAGCGCCGGGCCCTCGTGGTCGAGCGCTTGGCGGAGCGCGGCGTCGAGCTGAGAGGCGTGCTTCGACCCGAAGGCCGAGCGCCCCGCAGATGCGGGCGTACTCGCTGAAGTCCGGGTTGTGCAGCGACGTCTGCCACACGTCGAGCTCGGCCGCCCGCTGCTCCTTGGTGATCTTGCCCAGCATCGAGTTGTTGAGCAGCACGTGGGTGATGTTCATCCCGTACTTGACCGCGGTGGTCAGCTCGCCCATGTACTGGCCGAACCCACCGTCGCCGGTGACGGCCACGATCTGGCGGTCGGGCGCGGCCGCCCATGCGCCCATGGCCGCCGGGAACCCGAAGCCGATCGAGCCCAGGTAGCCCGACATGAGCACGGACTGGCCGGCGCACTCGAAGTAGCGACCGAAGGAATAGGTGTTGTTGCCGACGTCGACCGCGATCACCGCGTTCGCGTCGACCGCGTCGGTCAGCGCCGCGAACAGGGCGGCCGAGCTCACGCCGTGGCCGCGGTCGTCGAGCGCCCGCCGCTGCTTCTCGGCCCGCCAGATCGTCCACCGCTCGGCGACGTCGCCGCGCTGGTCGACGTGGTCACCGTCACCGACGCGTCTGCAACAGCAGCCGGGCGGTCACGCCGACGTGGCCGAGCACGGGCACGGTGACCGGATGGAACCGGCCGAGCGCCATCGGCTCGAAGTCGACCTGGATGATCGGCTTGTAATCGGCGATGCCGGTGTGGTTCGAGAACGACGCGCCGAACACCACCAGCAGGTCGCTCTCGTTCATGAGCCAGCTGGCCACCGGCGTGCCGCTGCGACCCAGCACGCCCGCGCCGAGCGGGTGGTGGTCCGGGATCTGGCCCTTCGCCTTGAAGGTGGTGAGCACCGGCGCACCGAGATCTTCCGCCAGCCGGATCACGTCGGGCATGTCGAAGCGGGCACCGTGACCGACGACGATCACCGGACGGCGTGACGCGGCGAGCAGCTGCCGGGCCCGCTCGAGCTCCGCGGTCGGGCGGGCTGATCTCCTGATCGGCCACCCGCCCGCTCGGGCCCTTGGCCATGACGTCCGGCGCCGGGAGCACCTGCACCTCGTCGGGCAGCACCAGGTGGGCCACGTCGCGTTCGAACCACCGCGTGCTTGAGAGCGAGCGAGGTCAGCTCGGCGTGGTCGGAGCCGGCCAGCACGGTGCGGGTCGTGCCGGCCACATCGGCGAAGGCGGCACTCAGGTCGACGTCCTGGAACGCGCCGCGGCCGAGCACCTTCGACGGCACCTGGCCCGAGATGGCGAGGATCGGGGCCCGGTCGACCTTCGCGTCGTAGAGGCCGGTGAGCAGGTTGGTCGACCCCGGACCGGCGATGCCGAAGCACGCCGCCGGGCGGCCGGTGAGCTTGGCGTACCCGGACGCGGCGAACGCGGCCGCGCCCTCATGGCGGATGCCGATGAACGTCAGCCGGCCCGCCTCCTCCTGCCGGCGCATCGCGTCGGCGAACCCGAGGTTGGAGTGGCCGACCATGCCGAACACGTGCGTGATCCCCCACTCGACCATCGTCTCGACCATCACGTCCGACACGGTGCGCACGTGGGCGGGCTCGTCGGGGACGTCGACCCAGATGCCCTCGTCGCGCACCTCGAGGGCGAAGCACGACGGCGCGTCCGAGAAGCCGGGCGGCGGCGTCCCGGTGAGCGGGTCGTAGTCGTAGCCGTGCCACGGGCAGCGCAGCAGGCCCTTCTCGATCGAGCCCTCGCCGAGCGGACCGCCCTGATGGGGGCACTTGTTGTCGAGCGCGCCGTAGCGGTCGCCCACCCGCGTGAGCGCCACGCTGCGATGGCCAGCCTGCACGGTCTTGACCCGCCCGTCGTCGAGCTCGTCGAGCCCAGCCACCCGGTACCAGCTCATAGCGGCGTCACCCCGCCGTAGGCGATGCCGGTCAGGTAGGCCATGTCGCGGTCGAACGTGGTCAGGTCGCTCGGTGCGAACTGCGAGACGTGCGAGTGGCCGCACGCCCGGGCCAGCACGCCCATGAGCTCGACCGACGCCCGGAGAAACCGGTCGAGGCGGTGAGCGGCCTCGTCGACGGGCAGACGGGCCCGCAGATGGGGTTTCTGCGTGGCGATGCCGACGGGGCAGTTGTCGGTGTGGCAGGCGCGCATGCCCAGACACCCGATCGCCTGGATGGCCGAATTGGAGACGGCCACCGCATCGGCTCCGAGGGCCAGCGCCTTGGCGAAGTCGGGGGCCTGTCGCAGCCCGCCGGTCACCACCAGGGTGATGTCGCGACGGCCGAGCCGGTCGAGGTGCGCCCGGGCCCGGGCCAGCGCCGGGATGGTCGGCACCGAGATGTGGTCGCGGAACACCAGCGGCGCCGCACCGGTTCCGCCGCCGCGGCCGTCGAGGATGACGTAATCGACGCCGATCGCCAGCGCGGCGTCGAGGTCGTCCTCGATGTGCTGGGCCGACATCTTGAAGCCGATCGGGATGCCACCCGAGCGCTCGCGGACCTCGTCGGCGAACCGCTTGAAGTCGTCGACCGAGTGCCAGTCGGGGAATCGGGACGGTGACACCGCAGGTGTGCCCGGCTCGAGGCCGCGCACCTCGGCGATCCGCCCGACCACCTTGGGGCCGGGCAGGTGCCCGCCGGTTCCGGTCTTGGCCCCCTGCCCGCCCTTGAAGTGGAAGGCCTGCACCTTGGCCAGCACGTCCCACGACCACCCGAACCGCGCCGACGCCAACTCGTAGAAGTAGCGGCTCGCCTCGGCCTGCTCCTCCGGCAGCATGCCGCCCTCACCCGAACAGATGCCGGTGCCCGCGAGCTCGGCGCCGCGCGCCAGTGCCGTCTTGGCCTCCTGCGACAGCGCCCCGAAGCTCATGTCGGAGACGAAGATCGGGATGTCGAGCCAGAGCGGCTTGTCGGCGTTCGGTCCGATGCACACCTCGGTGCCGACCTCCTCGTCGTCGAGCAACGGCAGGCGAGCGAGCTGGGCGGTGACGAACTGGATGTGGTCCCACGTCGGCAGCTGCTCACGCGACACGCCCATGGCCGACACCGGTCCGTGGTGGCCGGTCTTGGTCAGCCCGTTGGCGGCGAGCTCGTGGATGTACGCGACGAACGGCTCCTCCGGGACCATGTGCGGGTCGCGGTAGTAGCCCTGGTACACGTCGGGGTCGAAGGGTTGGGGGTGGCCCTCGCGGTAGGCGACGATCTCTTCGGCATCCACGAACAATCCGCCGGTGTCGTCGACCCAGCTGGTGAACTTCTCCAGCACCTCGGCGTTGTTGTACGCGCTCACACCGGTGTCAATGCGGTAGTCCCAGCCGTGTAGACCGCACAGCAGGTTGTCGCCGTCGACCTTGCCGTCCGCCAGCAGCGCTCCTCGATGCATGCAGCGGCCGTAGAGCACCGAGTGCTCCTCACCTCGGCGGATGATGACCAGGTCGATGCCCTCGACGCTGGCCCCGACCGGGGTGCGGTCAGGGATGTCGTCGAAGCTCGCCACCCGTACGGCCCGGCGCTCGCTCACCACTCGCAGCTCGTCCATAGGTGCTCTGTCCCCCCTCGAGGCCCGGCGTTACACGGGTCGTGTCCCCCCAGGACTACCACCGACCTCCCAGCCCGTCCTGAGGAAGATCTGAGCCGTGGCGCCGAAGGTTGTCCGATGAGCGCCACCATCGTGACCCCGACCCACGCCGGCGAGCCCGGTGACCTCGACTGGATCGACGTCCCCACCCGCCCGGCCGGTCCGGGCCCGGAGTCGATCGACCCCGCCGACGCCACCCCCGGTTGGGGCCGTCGGCTCGTGCGGGGGCGGGAGACCGATCCCGTGTGGGTGCGACCCACCCTGTTCGCGCTGCTGGCGGCGACGGCGGTGCTCTACCTCTGGAACCTCGGCGCGTCGGGCTGGGGCAACTCCTTCTACTCCGCCGCCGTGCAGGCCGGCACGAAGAGTTGGAAGGCGATGTTCTTCGGGTCGTCGGACTCGTCGAACTTCATCACTGTCGACAAGCCACCCGCGGCGCTGTGGGTCATGGAGCTGTCGGCCCGGATGTTCGGACTGAGCTCGTGGAGCGTGCTGGCGCCCCAGGCGCTCGAGGGCGTCGCCGCGGTCGGCCTGCTCTACGCGACCGTGCGGCGTTGGTTCTCGCCGTCGGCCGCGCTGCTCGCCGGCGCGGTGCTGGCACTGACGCCGGTCGCGACGTTGATGTTCCGGTTCAACAACCCCGACTCGCTCCTGGTGCTGCTGCTGGTCGGTGCGGCGTGGGCCACCGTGCGAGCGGTCGAGAGCGGGCGCACACGATGGCTGGTCCTGATGTCGGTGTTCGTCGGCTTCGCGTTCAACACGAAGATGTTGCAGGCGTTCGTGGTCGTGCCCGTGTTCGCGGGTGTGTACCTGCTGGCCGGCCCACCGAAGTTCTGGCGGCGGTTCGTGCAGCTCATCTGGGCCGGCGTGGCCCTCGTCGTCTCGTCGGGATGGTGGGTGGCCGCCGTCATGCTGACCCCGGCCGCCGACCGTCCCTACGTCGGCGGTTCGCAGGACAACAACCTGCTGAACCTGATCTTCGGGTACAACGGCCTCGGACGGCTGAGCGGCAACGAGTCGGGCAGCGTGGTCGGCGGCGGCGCCACCGGGCAGTCCGGCATGTGGGGTCCGACCGGCTGGAGCCGCATGTTCAACAGCGAGTTCGGGAGCCAGATCGCGTGGCTGGTCCCGGCCGCGTTGATCTTCCTGGCGGCCGGACTGTGGTGGACGCGGCGCACCCCCCGCACCGATCGCACCCGCGCCGCGCTGCTCATGTGGGGTGGCTGGCTGGTGCTGACCGCCGCGACCTTCAGCTTCGCCGCCGGGATCATCCACCCCTATTACACGGTCGCCCTGGCCCCGGCCATCGGCGCCCTCGTCGGCATCGGCGCCGTCGCCTGCTGGCGTGGACGGCGCAGCCAGGTCGCCCGCAGCGTGCTCGGGGCGGCCCTGGCAGCAACGTCGGTCTGGGCCTGGGTGCTGCTCGGGCGCAGCCCGACCTGGCTGCCCTGGCTCCGCGGACCGCTGCTGGTGGTCGGCCTGCTCGCCGCTGTCGCGCTCGTCCTGCCGATGCGGCTGAACCGTGCCGCCGGCGCGGCGTTGGCCGCCATCGGGCTGGTCGTGGCCCTGGCTGCTCCCGCCGCCTACTCGCTCGAGACGGCGAACACCCCCCACACCGGCGCCATCCCCTCGGCCGGACCCACCGTCGTCGGAGCCCGAGGTGGCCCCGGCGGGCCCGGCGGGCCCGGCGGGCCCGGTGGCTTCCGCGGCGCCGGCGGGTTCGGCGGGACGCCACCCACGGGTACCGGCTCCGCCAACGGCCTCGGCCGGTCGTTCCCACCCGCAGCGGCCAACGCGACCGGTGGCTTCACCCCGCCGACGGGCACGACCGGCAATGCGTTCGCCGGACGGACCGGCGGCGTGGGCGGCCTGCTCGACGCCGGCTCGACCAACGCCGCGCTGAAGAAGGCTCTCCAGGCGCACGCCTCGGCGTACCGCTGGGTCGCCGCGACCGTCGGGGCGAACTCGGCGGCCGGACTGCAGCTCAGCACCGGTGACCCGGTGATGGCGATCGGCGGCTTCAATGGCACCGATCCCGCACCCAGCCTGGGGACGTTCGAGTCCTACGTGAAGTCGGGCGCCATCCACTACTTCGTGGTCGGTGGTGGCGGCGCCGGTGGAGCGGGCGGCTCGTCGACGACGAGCGTGTCCAGCCAGATCACGTCATGGGTCGAGAGCCACTACACCGCCACCACCATCGGCGGCACCACGGTCTACGACCTCACCCAGAGCTAACCCCATCACGAAACTGGGCATCTGTGCACGTCAGAGTGACGGGTTCCGATGCCCAGTTTCAGGGGGTGTCGGTGTCGGTGGCGGCCGGGACGACGATGGCTTCGATGCGTTCGAGGGTGGTGGTCATGGCCTTGCGGGTGTCGCTGTGGCCCTTGCGCACCAGCGGCTTGGTCGCAGCCGACTCGTGGGTGATGTCCCACGACTCGCGCACCAGCGTGCCGCCTTCCACCGGCTCGAGCTCGTAGCGCCAGATGCGCCCACCGAAGTACTTCCCGATGAAGGTCGGACCCCGGGTCTGCCAGGCCAGCCGGCGATTCTCTTCGTACTCGATCACCGTCGAGACCATCGAGTAGGGCAGGCCGGCTTTCATCGACATGCCGAAGCTGGAGCCGAGCTCGAGGCGTTGCGGCGGCCCTCCCTTCGGATCGCGCACCATGCCCGATCCGTCGATCTCGCGATGACGGGAGGGGTCGGCGATCAGGTCGAAGATGGGCTCGGGTGGTGACGGGATCAGCCGCTCCACGGTCTCGACGTCGCTCATGCCGGCATCGTAGGTCCGGCGCGACCCAGACCACCGGGTCGGGCGGGCTACGGCCAGGCCTGCCAGGTGGTGACGTCGATCGCGATCACGGCGCCCGGTGGGGGGTGCTCGGCGTATTGGGGGTACTTCGCCCCGAGCAGATCGAGTGCTCGCGCCCGCACCTCCCCGTCCTCGGCCAAACGACCCGACCCGTCCGCCCGGATCCACCAGAGCGTGGTCCAGTCGTCGTCGTAGTGGTCGACCAGCAGCGCCGCCTCGGGGTGGGCGCCGAGGTTGTCGAGGCGCCGCAACGCCATCGTCGACTTGGCCTTCACGTCGTCGACCGCGGTGTAGACGACGTCGCCGTCGAGCACGAAGCAGCAGGGCACGACGTGCGGACGTCCTCCGGGCGTGACCGTGGCCAGCCGTCCCACCCTGGCGCCGGCCATCCGGGCCCGCATCGTGGCCTCGTCCACCGTCGCACCCTACGGCCAACTCCGACCGGCACGGCGCGCCGGAACGCGCCCTGACCCTGCCAGACTCGACGGCGAGCGAAGGAGACACCGATGCCCGACTGCGCCCACCTCGACCAGATCCTCGACGTCACGCCGTCTTCGACCGGCTGCGAGGACTGCCTGGCCGCCGGCCGCCACGACTGGGTCCACCTGCGGGTGTGCCAGGAGTGCGGCCACGTCGGCTGCTGCGACAACTCGCCGGCCCGCCACGCCACCGGCCACTTCAACACCATCGGCCATCCCCTGATCCGCTCGTACGAGCCGGGCGAGGAGTGGTACTGGTGCTACGTCGATGACGTGGCGTTCGAACTGGAAGGCGCCCCGCCGGCCCCGTCGCACCCGTGATCAGGTGTGGCTGATCCTCCGGCGTCGGCCGGACCCGGTCCGGCGCTCGACAACTCGGCCTCGTAGCGCTCGCGGCAGCGGTCGGAGCAGAACCACACCCGCTCCCCGCCCGCGTCGGAGAAGGCGGGCGCGTCGGCGATCCGCACCTGCATGCCGCAGATCGGGTCGGTGGCGTATCCCGTGCCCCCACCGAAGCGGGCGCGGTTGCGGTAGAGCAGGTACACCGCACCGAGCATGATCAGTGCGATCACGTTGAGCACGAGCGTCACGTCGAAGTGGAACCCGGTCGAGACCACTGCCTCCGGGCGTTCGGTCGGGATCCAGCCGAACAACGCGAAGATCCCCTCGACGGCGAGACCCGCGGCCACCATCACGACGTAGAACACTCCGACCATGCGGAGCGCCAGGCGTCCGCCGTAGTACTTGCGGTAGATGAAGATGAGCGGCAGCGCCAGCAGGTCGGCGAAGATGAACGTGATCACGCCGCCGAAGCTGATGCCGCCGTGCCACAGGGCGGCCGCCATCGGCACGTTGCCGATCGAGCACACGAAGCTGATGCAGGCGATGACCGGCGCGACGAGTGCGTTCTCGAGGCTCGTCCAGAACCCGTGGCCGCTGACGAACAGCGTGTTCCACCACTCCATCGGCACCATCACGCTGAGGAAGCCGGCCACGACGTAGCCGATGACCAGCTCCCTGCGGACCATGGTGAGGTCGGCGACCGTGTAGCCGGCGGCATCGGCCCAGCCGGCCATCGACCGCGGGGACGACGTGACGTCGTCGTGCCCATGCTCGTGGCCGTCGTCGTGGTCACCCACTGCGTCGTGGGTCGACTCGGCCGTGCGCCCGAGCCGCGCGCGCGCGGCCGCGACCAGCGGCCCCCGCAACACGACCCCGCCCAGCAGGACCAGCAGCACGATCATGATCGGCCCACCGACGAACTCGGCCGCCGCGAACGGCCATCCCATGAGCACGACCAGCACGATGCCGAGCTCGATCACGAGATTGGTCGAGGCGAACATGAACACGAGCGCCGAGACCAGATCGGCGCCTTTCTGGAAGAGCGACTTCGCCATCGCCGAAGCCGCATACGAGCAGCTCGACGACACCATCCCGAACCCTGATGCCCGGGCCGTCGAGGCCGGACCGTGGTCGCCGAGGGTTCGCTGCATCCGGTCCTTGGACACGAACGCCTGGACGACTCCCGAGAGGGTGAACCCGAGCACCAACGCCCAGAAGGTCGCCCAGAACATGAAGAACGCCTCGCGCAGGCTGGCGCCGACGTCGCTCAGCGTGATCGCGCCGAGCAGGATGGTCACGACCGCACCAGGCGCGCGATCGCAGTCGACGCCTCGTCGAGCTTGGCCGTGGCCTCGTCGCCTCCCGCGGCGATCGCATCGGCCACGCAATGGGCCAGGTGACCGTCGAGCAACTCGATGGCGACGGCCTGGAGCGCGCGGGTGGTGGCCGACACCTGGTCGAGGATGTCGATGCAGTACGTGTCCTCGTCGACCATGCGCTGCAGGCCCCGCACCTGACCCTCGATGCGGCGGAGGCGTCGCTGGATCGCGTCCTTGTTCTCGCCGTACCCGACCATCGCGACCTCCCGGTGCCGATGCCCTCGACCACACCATACCCCCATGGGGTATTGCGGACAACCCTCCGTCGCGGGCAAGATCCGCCCGTGCCCCTCACCTTGTGCGTGCTGCTGTACGCGGTCGAGGGCCACGAAGACCTGCTGATCGAATACGAAGACCTGGCGACGAGCCGACTGGCCGCCTACGGCGCGGTGCTCCGACACCACGTGCGGACGAAGGACGCCTCGGGGAAGGCGGGTGACGGCCCAGCCCCGTTCGAGGTGCAGATCATCGACTTCCCGTCCCAGGCGGCGCTCGACCAGTTCCTGGTCGACCCCGAGCGGGTCGCGGCCGACGACCTCCGGCGGCGCGCCATCGCCCGCACCGACATCCTCACTGTCGACGTCATCGACGGGTGACGGCCAGCCTCCGGTCGCCGTTGACCGCGCCCGGCGCGGCGGCGCCTGACTGCTGCCAGGGCGTGGCCGGTCGATATCCCGGCCGGGCGAGGATCGACTGCACGACGCTGACCTCGCGCTCCTCGAACCCGGCCTCGCAGTAGCAGAGGTAGAACTCCCACAGCCGCGCGAAGCGCTCGTCGTAGCCGAGCGCGCCGAGCTCGTCGATCCGGTCGGCGAATCCGGCGCGCCAACGACGGAGCGTCTCGGCGTAGTGGAGTCCGAAGTCCTCGAGCGACAGCATCGACAGGTCCGTGACGCGACCGAGCGACCGGCTGATCGACTCGATCGACGGGAGGCACCCACCGGGGAACACATGGGTCTTGACGAAGTCCCGTGAGCTCTTGGCCGCCTGCCACCTCGACCCGGCGCTGACGATGGCCTGGAGCCCAATCAACCCGTCAGGGGCGAGCCGTGCGGTGCAGGTGCGGAAGAACGTGTCGAGCTCGCGCCAGTCGACGGCTTCGATCATCTCGATCGAGGCCAGCTTGTCGTAGGTGCCCCGCACCTCGCGGTAGTCGTCGTTGCGGACCTCGACCCGTCCGGCGAGACCGGCGCGCGGCCACGCGCTCCTTGGCCAGGTCGTGCTGCTCAGCGCTGAGGGTCGTGGTCGTCACCCGGCATCCGTAGCGACCGGCCGCGTGCACGGCGAACGATCCCCACCCGGTACCGATCTCCAGGACGTGGTCAGTCGGGCAGAGCTGCAAGCCACGGCACAGACGGTCGAGCTTCTCGATCGAAGCGTCGAGGAGGGAGTCGTCCGGGGTGCGGAACCAACCGGCGCTGTAGGTCATGCTCTCGTCGAGGAACCGCGAGAACAGCTCGTTGCCGAGGTCATAGTGCGCCGCGATGTTGGCCCGGTCACGACGGGGATCGGGACGGCGCCGCCGAGCGCGCACGCCGTCAGCCACACGACCGACCGAGCGGGAGACGACGTTGCGAGCCGGGTCGAACCGGCGGACCGCACGCGACAGCAGGCGGAGGAACGCGGTCAGGTCGTCGCAGTCCCACCAGCCCTCGATCCATGCCTCGCCGAGCCCGGCGCTGGCACCGAGCAGCACCGCCCGGTAGGCCCTGACGTCATGCACGTCGACGGTGACCGTAAGAGCCGGCCGGCCGTAGCGGTCGGGCCGGCCGGTCCCGTAGCGCTGGGACGGACAACCAGGCTCGCGCAGCACAACCAGACCGCTGTCGAGGCTCGACAGCGCCGCCAGCACGGTGGCCCGGCAGGCACGATCGCCGAGGGCGGGACTCGACACGTTCGAGGTCGACGGCGCGCTCATGTCGGCACCGGGTGGCGGTGGTACGGAGCGCCCTTGGCCCACAGGCGCGCCGCCTGCAGCCGGATCGCCGCGGACACCTTCAGGGTCGAACCCCGGTGGCGGGCGAGCGCCGATATCGCGTGCGCTGGAGTGAGCTCTACCCGCTCGAGATGGAGGTCGGCGTCGAAGACCGTGGCCTCGTGGCTCGAGACGTCGAGCTGGAGCGCGATCCGCTCGCCGGGCGCGGCGGTGCGGAGTCGGTAGTCGAGGCCCATGGGCAGGAAGGGTGACACGTGCATCGCCTTGCCGAACGGAGCGGGCGCACGCGGCATCGACGACGTACCAGTGCCGCTCGTGCCAGGGCGTGTTGGTCACCTCGAGCACGATCGCGTCGACCTCGCCCGCATCGTCGTCGCACCAGTACACGGTGATGGGGTTGAACAACCAACCCCACGTGCGCAGTTGGGTCAGCATGCGGATGCGACCCGCCGGGCGCCGGCCCAGCCGCTCCTCGACGAGGCCGGCCACTCCCCCGGCCAACGGGCGGGTGGTGCCGTCGAAGTAGTCGGTCCGCCGGAACTGCACGGGCGTGTGGCCGCCCGACGACCACAGCGGCATCGCCGCGGTCAGCTCCTCGACCTCGGACAGATCGAGCAGCACCATCAGGACGCGCGTCGCGAACTCGTGCTCGACCGGGCCGTGTCGACGGTGCCGCACGGTGCCCTCGTACAACGCGCTCTGCCAACGACGCCCACCCGTCATCGCATAATCCCGAAGTGGCGGCACACGTCGAGCGCCGAGCGGACACCGTCCTCGTGGAAGCCGTAGCCCCAGTACGCCCCCGCGAAGTAGGTGCCGTCGACCCCCTGGATCTCCCCCAGGCGGCGCTGCGCGGCCATCGCGCCGAGATCGAGCACCGGATGGTCGAACTCGAAGGTGTCGATGACCTGGGCCGGGTCGATCTCGTCGTGGCGGTTGAGCGTGACGAGCAGTGGGCGGGAGGAGCGGATCGACTGCAGCTCGTTCATCCAATAGGTGACGGCCGCCGCCGGCGCGCCGCCGTGGAGCACGCGGCCGCGCCGGCGTGGTAGTTCCAGCTGGCGCGGGCACGGTGGCGCCGGGGCAGCAGCCGCTCGTCGGTGTGGAGCGTGGCCAGGTTCGGCTGGTAGCGCACGGCCCCGAGGATCTCACGCTCGCGCCGGCTCGGGTCCGACAGGAGGCCGAGGGCCTGGTCGCTGTGGCCGGCCAGGATCACCCGGTCGAACAGCTCGGTCCCGGTGCCGGCGGTGACGAGCTCGATCCGACCGCGCCGGTCGGCACCGCGGCGGATCTTGAGGACGGGCTCGCGCAACCTCAACCGGCTGCCGAGCGGGTCGACCAGCGCGTCGACGTAGTGCCGGGACCCCCCGGTGATGGTCCGCCAGCGCGGCCGACGCCCGAGCTGCAACAGACCGTGGTTGTGCATGAACCGCGCGTAAGCCACGGCCGGGAACGAGAGGAAGGTCGTGGGATCGGCCGACCAGATCGATGCGCCCAGCGGAACGAGGTAGTCGTCGACGAAGGCTTGCGAGTAGCCACCGGCCTCGACCACCTCGGCCAGCGTCAGGTCGTCGAGGTGCCCGGGGCCGTCGAAGAACGCCGCCTCGCCGTCGGGATGGCCCCCCGCGACCAGGAGCTCACGGGCGCGGCGGTTGAACCTGACGATGTCGACCAGCATGCGGTGGAACCAGGGGCGCGCCAGGTTGGTGCGCCTCGCGAACAACGCGTTCAAGCTGGCACTGCCGTACTCGAGGCCGGCCCCGGGGTCGCTGACGCTGAAGCTCATCGTCGCGGGCTGGGTCGCCACCCCCAGCTCGGCCAGCAACTCGGTGAACCGCGGGTAGTTCGTCTGGTTGTAGACGATGAAACCGACGTCGACGTCGTGCGCCTCGTCCTCGCCGAGCTCGACGCGCGACGGTGCGGGCATGGCCACCGGGTTGGCGACCCGCCTCGAAGACCGTGATGTCGTGGTGGGGATGCAGCCGGTGCGCGCACACCAGCCCCGACACCCCTGCTCCGACGATGGCGACCCTCATCGTGTCCCTTCCTGTCCGGCTCGACCTGATTTAGTGCTAAATACTACGGGACCATGGGCCGATCCCAACCCCGAGGTCGATCCTGATCGCCGGAGCGTCCATTCCCACAGCCGATCGGCGTCGACCGCCGAGGTCGTGGTCCAGGGCAACTTGCTCGTCCAGCGCCGGTGGCGGTCGAGCCAGAACCCGCCGCTCCCCGTCTCGACGGGCGGCGAGGTGGCCAGCCACACCAGCGTGTCGACGCCCTGGTCGGGGGTGCGCAGCAGCGGCCCCATGACCTGCGAGAAGCGGGGCAACGAGGCCCGCAGACCCGGCGTGTCCACCCAGCCGGGGTGCATCGCCTGGAAGCGGGCCACGCCCGGATGGCGCCGCGGCCCACTGCTCGTTGAGCACCACCTGGGCCCGCTTGGCCCGGGCGTAGGCGCGCACCCCGTCGAAGTCGCTCGGGGCCGAGATCGAGGTCGTCGAGCGCCTCGGTGTACATCCCTCCCGACGAAACGGTGAGCACGCGGGAGTCCGGAGTCGCCCGCAGCAGTTCGAGCAGCTCGGCGGTCAGCAGGAAGGGCGCGACGACGTGGGTCTGGACCGTCAGCTCGATCCCGTCGACGGTCTCGACGAACTCGCGGACGAGCGCGCCGGCGTTGTGGACCAGCACGTCGAGGCGGTCGTGGTCGCGACGGATCTGCTCGGCCAGCGCGCGCACGTCGTCGAGACGCGCCAGGTCGCAGCGCGCGGTGGTCACGGCGGCGTTGCCCGTCGTACCGGCCGATGGCCTCGCGCGCGACGAGCAGGCGCTCGAGGTCGCGTCCCGACGACGACGACCGACGCGCCCAGCCGGCGAACCGCGTCGCCAGGGCCAGGCCGAGCCCTGAGGTCGCACCGGTCCACGACCGCCACCTGTCCGGTCATGCACGCCTCGGGTGGCTCGGCCCACGACTACAGCCGACTCCGCACCTCGTAGCCGACCCGGGAGAAGCTCAGGACGACGGTGGCCTCGAGGCCCAGATCGACGGCGCTGGGCAGAGCGATCTCACGCCGGCGCCTCCGTTGGCGGTGCGGCGACGGTGGCGGCCGGCGTCGGTCGGCCAGGTCGACGAAGAGCTGCAGAGCCGGCGTTCCGTGTCGCGCGCCCAGAGGTCGGCGCCCAGCTCCGCGGCCGCCGCGGCCGATGCGACGGCGCGACCGCCGACGACCACGGGCGAGATCCCTGCGTCGTGGAGCGCGACCACCGTGTCGGCGACGGCACGCGTTCGTTGCCCGCCACCGTGGCGCCGATGGCCACGCCAAGGAGACGATCGGCGCTCGTGGCCGCCTCGACGAACGAGGTCGCCGGCGTGTCGGCGCCGAGCTGCACGACCGCCAGCTGCCGACCGCGCAGGAGATCGCCGAACATGCACCGACGGCAGCGCGTGGTGGTCGCCGGCCGGGGCGCCGAGGACGACTGAACCGCGCGTTCGGCCGGGTCGGCTGAACAACGGCCCGAGCCGGCCGCAGATCCGTAGCAGCGCGGCGGAGGCGAGGTGCTCCTGGGCCACCGTCACCGTCCCCGTCGCTCCAACGATCGCCGATCTCGGTCATGGCCGGGCCGAGCACCCCGAGGTAGAGCCCGTCAGGATCGAGTCCCCCGGCCAGCGCGGCCTGGACCACGGTCCAGGCCCCCGCCTCGTCGCCGACCAGCAGCGGCGCGACCAGACGTCCGACGTGGTCGACCCGACCGGGGCGGGCCGCGGGACCGACGGCGGACCGTGCGTCCACCAGCGCCGCGACATCGGTCGGCGTCGACCCGCCACTCGCGCGCCGTGCCGCTCACCGGGAAGGCGACCGGTGCGCACGTAGCGGTAGACCGTCATGTAGTGCAGCCCGAGCTCGTCGGCCGCCTCGTGCAGGGTCATCGATGCGACCCCGGCGGGCTCGACCACGGCTCTTCTCCTCGATCTCGACTGTCTCGTCTGTCCCTGCGAGCACCGATCGACTGGCCCGACCGGTCGGGGGGCATCTTAGTGCTAAATCTAGCGACTGCTCCTCGGGGCCTCGCCTCCCCCGCCGCGATGGACGCAACCAGAGGTGCAGGTCTCGTGCACCACCACGGCATCGAGCCCGGCCAAGCCCGGCTCGAGCCGATCCCAGATCCAGGCGGCGAGCACCTCGCTGGTGGGGTTCTCGAGCCCGTCGATCTCGTTCAGGTAGCGGTGGTCGAGCTGCTCGTACAGCGGCTCGAAGGCGCGCGCCAGGTCGGCGAAGTCCATGACCCAGCCGGTGTGCGGGTCGACATCGCCGACCACGTGGACCGTGACGCGGTACGAGTGCCCGTGCAGGCGGGCGCACTTGTGACCCGGCTCGACGTTGGGCAACAGGTGCGCCGCCTCGAAGCGGAACTCGCGGAAAAGCTCCATCACGGGATCCCGAGGTACTTGTGCACCTGCACGCTCAGCCGCCACTCGGGATGGGCGAGGCAGTAGGCGACGGCGAGCTGGGTGTTCGCGTCACGTTCGGGACCGTCCATGGGTTGGATCCAGAAATGGTCGAAGGCGAGGTCGCGTAGGTCGCCGGGTTCGATGCCGGATTGGGGGAAGACGAGCTTGAGCTCGTCGCCGCTCGTCACGACGGTCGGCGCGCCCGCCTTCGGGCTCATGCACACCCAGTCGAGGCCCGGCGGCAGCGCGATGGTGCCGTTGGTCTCGACCGCCACCGCGAACCCGCGCTCGTGCAACGCCTCGATCGCGGCCTCGTCGAGCTGCAGCAACGGCTCCCCACCGGTGCACACGACCAGCCGCCGCCCTCGCTCGTCGGACTCGTCGCCGTCGCGTCCGGCCATCCAGGCCCGTTCGACGGCGTCGGCGAGGTCGCCGGCCGATCCGAAGCGCCCGCCACCCGGTCCGTCGGTCCCGACGAAGTCGGTGTCGCAGAACTGGCAGATCGCGGTGGCCCGATGCCGTTCGTGCCCTGACCAGAGGTTGCAGCCGGCGAAGCGGCAGAAGACCGCGGCCGAGCCCGCCTTTGCGCCCTCACCCTGCAAGGTGAGGAACAGCTCCTTCACTCGGTAGGTCGGGCTCACCCACCAATCTTCTCAGGTCGCGTCGTGCCCCAGGACCGGGTCGAGCAGGCCGAAGACCGCAGGGCGGGCGATGAGGTCGCCGTTCGTCGCGGTCAGGCAGCCCGAACGATCGACCAAGACCATGAGCTGGGCACCGTCGGCGTAGCCGAACAGCAGTAGATCCTGCTCGCCCGTGTCGACCGGGCAATGGAAGACGGCTCCCTCGGGGAGCGGCGCGGCCGCGTTCAGCACTGCCACCAGTGGCGCCGGGGGGAGCTTGGCCGCCGCCGCCAACATCGTGGTCGGACCCGTCGGGCTGCCGTGATATCGGCAGCCCACCGACGTGGTCGGGGCACCCGGCACCATCTTCGTGGTCGACCCCGGGACCTGGTGAGCCGGGACCTTCGCGGGCGCCGTCGTCGGACACCCCAACGCGGCGACGGCGGCGGTCGAACCGGTCGTCGCCCCGCTCGTGGTGGTCGACGAGGACACCGACGCGCCCGCGGCCGTCGTCGGTGATACCGATGCGCGTGGGCTGCTCGAACCGCACGCGACGACGGCCAACGAGAGCAGCGCGACCGCGACGCCGCCGACGACGACGACCCGCGGGCGGCTGGTCAGGTTCGCGTCGGACACGGAGACGCGATCAACAGCCGAGCAGGTTCGCGATGTCACGCGCCCGGTTGGTAAGCATCTTCCCCTGCGCGGGCGTCAGCGGCAGATGGCGCCCAGAGCTCGCTTTGACCAGCACGGTGAACTGACCGAGGTCGATGCAGGCGTTGGCGGTGTCGCCGGCGCCCAGGGATTCCTGGGCGGACTCGAGCGGCACGGCCAGCGGGACGCCCACGGGCCCGAGACCGTCGACCGTGCGCAGCAGCGCCGTCAACAGGTCGGCCGGTCCCAAGACCTGCACGTGGAACGATCCGGTGACGGTGTTGCCGAACGTGTCGGTCGCCGTGCAGGTGACCGTCGACGTGCCGATCGGGAAGGTACCGCGGACGAGGCTCGTGGTCGCCCCTGCGGGAGCCGTGCAGTGGACAGGCACCGGCACTCCCCCCTCGCTCGCCGACACGACCGGCGAGTAGTAGACGCGCACACCGCCCGGATGGGTCGCGCTCACCACGATGTCCGCGGGAAGGGTCAAGATCGGCTGCACACCGGTCCCGGACACCGAATACGGGATCGCGATGCAGGTGCCACCCGCGATCGGGCACTCGAACACGTTGGTCGTGCCCGACGACGGCGACGGGCTCGTCGGCGTGTACTTCTCGTTGACCGAGCAGGTGCCCGGACCGGCGAAGCCGCCACCGGTGCCACACGTGTCGAAGTCGAACGCGAACGGCGCGTTGATCCCCGAGCCGGACGCGATCTCGGTGCGATAGCCCGCGTCGACGGTGATCGTCACCGGCAACGTCGACGTCGTGTTGATCGCCACGTTCCCGAACGCCAGCGACGTCGGCGACGCCGACGCCACCGACACCCCGGTGCCGGAGCTCGTGTACGGGATGCCGATGCAGGTGCCACCCAGGATCGGACACTCGAACACGTTCGTGGTCCCCGACGAGGCCGTCAGCGCCGACGGCGTGAACTTCTCCTTCACGTTGCAGGTGCCCGGCCCGGCAAAGCCGCCACCGGTCCCACATGTATCGAAGTCGAACGCGAACGGCGCGTTCAGACCCGACCCCGACGCCACCTCCGTGCGATACCCCGCATCCACCGTGATCGTCACCGGCAACGTCGACGTCGTGTTGATCGCCACGTTCCCGAACGCCAGCGACGTCGGCGACGCCGACGCCACCGACACCCCGGTGCCGGAGCTCGTGTACGGGATGCCGATGCAGGTGCCACCCAGGATCGGACACTCGAACACGTTCGTGGTCCCCGACGAGGCCGTCAGCGCCGACGGCGTGAACTTCTCCTTCACGTTGCAGGTGCCCGGACCGGCAAAGCCGCCACCGGTCCCACATGTATCGAAGTCGAACGCGAACGGCGCGTTCAGACCCGACCCCGACGCCACCTCCGTGCGATACCCCGCATCCACCGTGATCGTCACCGGCAACGTCGACGTCGTGTTGATCGCCACGTTCCCGAACGCCAGCGACGTCGGCGACGCCGACGCCACCGACACGCCCGTGCCGGAGCTCGTGTACGGGATGCCGATGCAGGTGCCACCCAGGATCGGACACTCGAACACGTTCGTGGTCCCCGACGAGGCCGTCAGCGCCGACGGCGTGAACCGCTCGTTCACGTTGCAGGTGCCCGGGCCAGCGAATCCGCCACCGGTCCCACATGTATCGAAGTCGAACGTGAACGGCGCGTTCAGACCCGACCCCGACGCCACCTCGGTCCGATACCCCGCATCCACCGTGATCGTCACCGACTGCGACGCCGTCGTGTTGATCGCCACGTTCCCAAAGGCCAGCGACGTCGGCGACGCCGACGCCACCGACACGCCCGTACCCGACACGGAGAACGGGATGGCGATGCAGGTGCCACCGCCGACCGGGCACTCGAACACGTTGGTCGTCGCCGGACGAGGCCGTCAGCGCCGACGGCGTGAAGCTCTCCTTCACCGAACACGTCCCCGGACCGGTGAACCCGCCCCCCGTCCCGCAGGCGTCGAAGTCGAACGCGAAGGCGCGTTCAGACCCGACCCCGACGCCACCTCCGTGCGATACCCCGCATCCACCGTGATCGTCACCGACTGCGACGCCGTCTTGTTGATCGGCACGGTCCCGAACGCGGCCGTCGACGGCGACGCCGACGACGCCCCCGCCCCCTCCGCCAACAGGAACAGGGCGAACCCTCCGGCGGCCACCGCCAAGAGCACACGGACCACGAAACGCATCGTTCCCCCCAGGGAGGTCAGGGTCCGCGGCTCCGTCGTGGCTGCTGTTTCGCCCTTCCAGCCCGCGCCAAATCTCACTCTAGCGCAGATTGAAACCACTCTGCGTGGTTTTTCTGGCGGAGAGGCACTCAGGGGCCCTGCCGGGCCCGCCGGGCCTGGACGCCCTGTTCGATCGCCGTGCGCACGAGCTGGTCGTTGTCCTTGGAGATGAAACGGTGGACGTAGCGCTCGAGCAGCAGCCGCAGGACCGGGTTGAAGGCGTGGTAGGTCTCGCCGAAGTGGACCCGGGTCCGGCCCGTCGCCGAGGTCCTCGAGGCGGTGCCAGCCCGATGCCTTCGACCACAGCGGCTTGCCCACCGCCTCGTAGCGTGAGACCTCCGGTGGGCGGGACTCGACGACGCACTCCCACGACCGACCGACGCCTCCGGACAGCAGCAGCCTCGGCACCCGGTAGGTGCAGGTGCCGCACGAGGCCCTCGCCGTGCTCGTCGCCCTCGAAGAGGATCTCGATGCGCACGTCGCCGTGCTCGATGACCCGCGGTCCGCCGGTCGGATCGGGTCGTGGCCGTGGATGCAGCGCCCGCCACACCTCGTCGGGGGTGGCGTCGATCTCGAACGAGAACGTGGCTGTCGCATGCCGCCTGCGTCAGGCCGTCGGATCGGCTGAGGCCTGCCGCCACCCTCGGGCGGCCCGGATTGGCGGGCCACCCGTCGAAGCGCCCGATGGGTCGGATCGTCGCGGTAGGCCTCGACGACCGGCTCGAGCTCGGTCGGGGTGGCTCCGTGCATGATCACGCCGTCGACGCCGAGGTCGAACTGGCGGAGCACCGCGTTCGGCGCAGTGCGCCGGCGCTGCCGGTGGCCGCCGGCTCGAGCCACTCGTCGGGCAGCAGGGTGGCGATGTGCTCGAGCTGGTCGGTGTCGGCCTTGGCGTCGATGGCCCCGGGGACCGACGTCACGACCGTCGTCGGCCCGGAACGCGGTCGAGCACCGCCGGGTCCCAGTCGTTGGTCGCGACCATGCAGGTCGCCGTAGCCCTGGAGGTAGGTCGCCAGCCGGCCGACCGTCTTCTTCAGCCGGAGGTCCTCGGGCGAGGTGGTCGCCGACGGTCGCGTAGCACGACCAGATGCGCACCGCGGCCGGGTCGCGACCGGCCTGCTCGGCGGCCGCGGCGCACGGTCGCGACGCAGCGCTCGACCGTCTCGTCGGTGAAGAACGTGTGCAGCACGACCATGTCGAAGGCCCGACCGGCCAAGCGCCAGCGTGTTGGGGCCGAAGGCGACCAGGCCGAGCGGGATGTCCTCGTCGAAGGTGGCGTCGAGGTGGAGGATCGGGAACGCGCCCGGCCGGACCGTCGTGGCCGAAGATCACCTCGCCCTGCCAGAGCCGGCGCATGAGCCCGGCGAAGTCCTCGAGCTGGGCGGTCGTGATCGGCGGGATGCCGTAGGCGTCGAACATGGCGTTGATGCCGCGCCCCAGCCCGAGGGTGAAGCGCCCGTCGGTGAGCCGGTGCATCGTCGTCGCGTACGACGCGGTGATCAGCGGGTGGCGGGTGTTGTGGTTGGTGGCGGCGGTGGCGATGCCGATGCGGGTCGACACCGCGCCGGCCGCGCCCGACAGCGTCGCGGCCTCCTTGATGTTGTAGCGCTCGGAGATGAACGCCGAGCCGAGGCCCGAGCTGCTCGGCCGTCACCACCTCGTCGATCAGGTCGCGGGGCGATCGGGGCGCACCGGCCAACGTGTAGAAGCCGAGCTCGTCCACGGCTCGACAGCGTAGGCGCAACCCACTTCCCCGCCCGCCGAGGCGTCGCTACCGTCCGCTCGTGAACGCTCCGCCCGACTTGACCGTCCCGCTCACCGACCGGCTGCGGGCCGGGCTACGCGACGCGATGCGTGCCCGTGACCAGGTGGCGGTCCGAACGCTGCGCACCGCCCTCGGCGCCATCGCCAACGCCGAGGCACCGCCGCTCGGGGACATCCCCGCACCGCGGGGCGAGCCGGTCGTCGGACAGCTGGTGGAGCATCCGCGACTGGTCCTGTCCGACGACGATGTGGCCGAGGTGCTGCGGGCCGAGATCGCCGACCGCCGTGACACCATCGCCCAGTACCGCCGCGCCGGACGCGACACGCCTGCCGCGGAGCTGGAAACCCAGATCGTGGTCCTCGAGCGGTATCTCTGACCCGATCGGGGTCGTCCGAACGCGAACGGTGGGCAGCGGCTGAAACGGCCCGCGGTCCGGTACACTGGTCCGTGGCGAGGCCATCGGATCCTCTCCTTAGGAGTGGGTCGTGTCGTTCGCAGTAGGTGACAAGGTCGTCTATCCCCATCATGGGGCCGCGGTCATCGAGAAGCGCGAGAAGGTCGTCGCGTTCGGTGAGACCCGCGAGTACTTCGTCCTGCGCATCCCCCACGGCGACCTGACGCTGAAGGTGCCCACCGACCAGGCCGAGCAGGTCGGTCTGCGCTCGATCATCGGCAGCGAAGAGCTCCGCGACGTCCTCGAGGTCCTTCGCCGGCCCGGCGGGCGTGAGCCCACCAACTGGTCGCGCCGCTTCAAGAACAACGTCGAGAAGCTCAAGTCCGGCGACATCTACCAGGTGGCCGAGCTGGTGCGGAACCTGTCCCGGCGCCAGCAGGAGAAGCACTTGTCGGCCGGCGAGAAGCGGCTGCTGGTGAACTCCCGGCGGGTGCTGCTCTCCGAGCTCCGCCTGGCCAGCGACACCTCCGAGGTCGAGGCCGAGTCGATGCTCGACGAGATCTTCGAGGCGCCCCCGTCCTAGCGCCCGCCCCGATCGCGGGCCCCGGCCGCGGGAGATCGGTCCGCGAGCGGTACTCTGGTGGGAACGAGAGGGTCAACGAGGCTCTTTCCCCGCAGAGAGCAGAGAGCGTTGACCACCGGTACCGTGAAGTTCTTCAACAGTGAGAAGGGCTACGGCTTCATCTCCCGTGAGCAGGGCGACGATGTGTTCGTCCACTACTCCAACATCCAGGGCGACGGTTACAAGTCGCTCGACGAGGGACAGCGCGTCGAGTTCGACGTCGCCCCCGGGCGCAAGGGCGAAGAGGCCCAGAACGTCAGGGTCGTCTGATCCCAGTCGTCTGATCGTGTGACGCGGGCGTGCGGGGCCTGCACGTGAGGGGCCCCGCACGACGCGTCGCTTCGTCGCGCCCGGACCCAGGTTCGACCCGGCGGCCCGGCCCGCCTCCGAATGACCTTCGCCCCTATCGCAACGGGCGGAAACGACGGATCATCGCTCCGTAGCCCGACGAGGAGCGCGCCGATGCGAGCACTGCGCATGGTCGATTGGAACCACGATCCGGAGTTCGCGGATCTGCCCGAGCCGGAGGCCGGTCCCGGCGAGGTCGTGATCACCGTCGGCGGTGCGGGCGTCTGCCACTCCGACCTGCACCTGCTGTACGAGTTCCCGGCCGGGGCGATGCCGTGGGATCTCCCCATGACGCTCGGCCACGAGAACGCGGGTTGGGTGCACCAGCTCGGACCCGGCGTGCGCGGCCTCGAGGTGGGCCAGCCGGTCGCGGTCTACGGACCATGGGGCTGTGGTCGGTGCCACGCCTGCGCCACCGGGCAGGAGAACTACTGCCAGCACGCCGACCTCGGGACCCCGGTCGGCGGGCTCGGCGCGGACGGCGGCATGGCCGAGTTCATGACCGTGCCCGGTATCCGCCACCTGATCCCTCTCCCCGATCGACTCGGCCCCGCGGACGCCGCGCCGCTGACCGACGCCGGCCTCACGCCTTACCACGCCGTGAACCGGGCACGGCACCTCCTGGTGCCGGGGAGCACAGCGGTGGTGGTCGGCGTCGGCGGTCTGGGCCACCTCGGCCTACAGATCCTGCGGGCGACCACCGATGCGCGGGTGATCGCCGTCGATGTGCGGCCCGACGCGCTGGAGCTGGCGAAGGCGTGCGGCGCCGACCACCTGGTGCCGAGCGGCGAGGGGGCGGTCGCCGCCATCCGCGAGATCACGCACGGGCCGCGGCGCGGAAGCCGTCTTCGACATGGTGGGCAGCGACGACACCCTCCAGTTGGCGGGCAGCGTCGTGGCCGTCAACGGCCACATCGGCATAGTGGGGCTGGCCGGCGGCTCGTTGGCCGTCTCGCTCCTCGGTCTCCCGTTCGGGCTGACCGTCACGCCCACGTACTGGGGCACGCTGCCCGAGCTGCACGAGGTCCTGGAGCTCGCCGCACGCGGCGACCTGGCGGCGCACAAGGTCGCCTACCCCCTGGGTCGCGCTGACGAGGCGTACGCCGCGGTGCGGGCCGGTACCGTCCTCGGACGGGCCGTGGTTGTCCCTTGAGCGCGACCATCGTTCCGTTCGAGTCGCTCGGCCTGGGGGATGCGCCGGCGGTCGGCGGCAAGGGCGCAAACCTGGGCGAGCTGACCCGGGCGGGGTTCCCGGTTCCGCCAGGGTTCGTGATCAGCGCCCCTGCCTTCCTCGAGGCCATGGAGCAGGCCGGCGTGCGCCACGAGCTCGCCGAGGTTGCTGTCCACGGTCGACCCCGACGATCCCGAGCTCCTCGACGAGGTGGCCGACCGACTGGCTGCGGCCGTGCGGGAAGCGGGCCTGCCCGCCACCCTGCGCAAGGCGATCACGGCGGCGTACGAGAGGCTCGGTTCGCGCACGATCGTGGCGGTGCGCTCGTCGGCAACGGGTGAGGACGGCGCGACGAGCTCGTTCGCCGGGATGAACAAGACCTACACGAACGTCGTTGGTGAGGACGAGGTGCTGGCCCGGGTG
The DNA here is from genome assembly GCA_963776435.1 of uncultured Microthrixaceae bacterium. Lineage (GTDB taxonomy): Bacteria > Actinomycetota > Acidimicrobiia > Acidimicrobiales > Acidimicrobilacustridaceae > UBA4742. The sequence continues at coordinate 218,218 of CAVZMK010000006.1, read as the reverse complement.
CTCGACTGCTGGTCGTCGATCTACGGCTCGCGCGTGCTCGCCTACCGCGAGCTCCACGGCATCGCGATCGAACCCAGCATCGCGGTCGTCGTCCAGCGCATGGTCGAATCCCGGCAGTCGGGCGTGATGTTCAGCGTCGACCCGGCCGACTCGCGAGGGACCCAGCTCGTCATCGAGGCCGCCCTGGGACTCGGCGAGGTCGTGGTCAGCGGACAGGTGGAGCCCGACACCTACACGGTCGATCGCCAGGATCTGCGGGTCACCGGCATCCACATCGGTCACCAGGAGGTCGAGATCGTCCGGGGCGACGACGGCCGGGACCAGCGGTTCCTGCTCGAGCCCGGCGAGGCGGACCGGCAAGTGCTCGACAACGACGAGATCGTCGAGCTGGCGCGCCTCGCGTTGCGCATCGAGGACCACTACGGCACCGCCCAGGACATCGAGTGGGCGATCGACGGCGACGGGCGCATCTGGATCGTCCAGTCCCGGCCGATCACCACCTCCCTGCAGGCGACTCCGCCGCTGGTGCGCTCCCCCGCCGGCGCGCCCGAGGTGGCCGGCTCAGCTGACCAGGCGGACCAGGGCGAGCCGGTCAGCGTGCTCGTGTCCGGGCTGGGCGCCGCGCCGGGCATCGGCACCGGCGCCGTGCGCATCCTCCGCGACCCTTCCGAGGGCAAGCTGCTCGAACCAGGCGAGGTGCTGGTCGCGCCGATGACCACACCCGACTGGGTCCCGATCATGCGCCGGGCTGCCGCGCTCGTGACCGACGGCGGCGGCCGTACCTGCCACGCCGCGATCGTGAGCCGCGAGATGGGCCTGCCGGCCGTGGTCGGCGCCCGGCGGGCCACCGAGCTGCTGCGCGACGGAGAGATCGTCAGCGTCGACGGCACCGTGGGCGTCGTCACGACGCCTCGCTCGGCCACGTCGGCGACGACCGACCGGACCGTTCCGGCTCTCCCCCACGAACCCGAGGTCACATCGGCGCCGACCGAGGAGGCGCTGGGCACCCTCGTGTACGTCAACCTCGCCTTCCCCGAGCGGGCCCGGGCGGCGGCGGCCATGCCCGTCGACGGGGTCGGGCTGCTGCGAGCCGAGTTCCTGCTCACCCAGGCCCTCGACGGCGTGCATCCCCTCAAGCTCATCGCCGATGGTCGCTCGGACGAGTTCGTCGAGGCGATGGCGTCATCGCTGCTCGAGATCACGACCGCCTTCTCGCCGCGACCCGTGATCTACCGGACGACCGACCTGCGCACGAACGAGTTCCGCGGCCTGGTCGGTGGCGAGCAGTACGAGCCGCTCGAGGCGAATCCGATGATCGGCTACCGAGGGTGCTACCGCTACGTCCGCGAGCCCGAGGTCTTCCAGTTGGAGCTTCGCGTCCTCGCCCGCGTGCGGGAGCAGACGCCGAACCTGCACGTGATGATCCCGTTCGTCCGGCGACCCTGGGAGCTCGAAGCGTGCCTCGAGCTCATGGACCGCAGCCCGCTCGGCGCCCAGCGGGGACTGAAGCGCTGGATCATGGCCGAGGTGCCCTCGGTGGTCCACCACCTCCCGGCCTACGCGGCGCTCGGGATCGACGGCGTGTCGATCGGCTCCAACGACCTGACCCAGCTGATGCTGGGGGTGGACCGTGACTCGGAGACGTGCAGCGAGCTGTTCGACGAGTCCGACGAGGCGGTGCTCGACGCGATCGCGCAGATCGTGCGAGGAGCCCGAGCCGCCGGCCTGACCTCCTCGTTGTGCGGCCAGGCCCCCTCGACCCGACCGGCGTTCGCCGAGCACCTGGTCCGCCTGGGCATCACGTCGATCTCGGTCGATCCCGACGCCGTGCCCGCGGCCCGTCGCAGCATCGGTGCTGCCGAACGGCGTCTGCTCCTCGGGGCGGCCAGGGATGCTGACACGGGAGGCGCGCACCAGCCCGTCCAACCGGTAGCTGGGGAGGTCTCGTGAGACTGTTCGCGAATCGGATCGAAGCCGGTCGGCTCCTGGCCGAGCGCCTGGACGACCTCCGCGGTGAGGATCTCGTCGTGCTGGGGCTGCCGCGAGGTGGCGTCCCGGTCGCCGCGCAGGTGGCCCGCGCCCTCGACGCGCCGCTCGACGTGATCGTCGTCCGCAAGCTCGGGGTGCCGTTCCAACCCGAGCTGGCCATGGGCGCCATCGGCGAGATGGGCACCCGGGTCCTGGACGAGACGCTGATCCGGCACGCGGGCATCACCCTCGACGAGGTGCGCGAGGTGGAGGACCGCGAGCGCATCGAGCTCGAGCGGCGGGTGGCCCGCCTCCGCCGGGGTCGGCCCCGCGTCGCCCTCGAGGGTCGCGTCGCGGTCGTCGTCGACGACGGCCTCGCCACCGGCTCGACCGCCCGGGTGGCATGTCAGGTGGCCCGCCAGCTCGGCGCGCGGCGGGTGGTGCTGGCGGTGCCGGTCGCGGCAGCCGACAGCCTCCGCCAGGGCGTCCCCGCCGCGGACCAGATCGTCTGCGTCAGGATGCCGGAGCCATTTGTCGCCGTCGGGCGCCACTACGACGACTTCTCCCCGACGAGCGAGGAGGAGGTCATCGTCGCCCTCGACCAGTCGGTCCGCCGCCTGGCGATGAGCGGGTCCAACGCGGAACCGCCGGACTGCGACGTCGAGGTCGAGATCCCCGCCGGCCAGGTGCGGCTCGAAGGTCATCTCCACCTCCCCGAGCCCGCCCGAGCGGTGGTCGTGTTCGCCCACGGCAGCGGGAGCAGCCGCCACAGCCCGCGCAACCGCTTCGTCGCGTCGGTGCTCTACGACGCGGGGATCGGCACGCTGCTCCTCGACCTGCTCACGCCGATCGAGGAGATGCACCGCTCGAACGTGTTCGACATCCAGCTGCTGGCCGGTCGGCTGCTCAGGGCGACCGAGTGGTTGGCCGCCCGACCGGAGGCCCGCTCCGCCGCGGCTCGGGTACTTCGGCGCGAGCACCGGCGCCGGCGCCGCGCTCTGGGCGGCGGCCGCGCCGGGGGCGGACATCTCGGCGGTGGTCTCACGCGGAGGACGGCCCGATCTGGCCGGTTCCCGCCTCGGCCACGTCCGGGCCCCGACGCTGCTGATCGTGGGCGGTCGCGACGAGATGGTCATCGACCTCAACCGGCAGGCCCAGAAGCAGCTCACGTGCGAGAACGACCTCGCGGTGGTCGAGGGCGCCACCCACCTGTTCGAGGAGCCCGGGACCCTCGCCGAGGCGTCGCTGCTCGCCCGTGACTGGTTCACCCGTCACCTGCTCGCCGACCCGCCCGCTCCCGAGCGCCCGGTCGGGCCGTGAGCCCGCGTGTGCGGAACGATCCGATGGATGCCGCCGCGGCCGAGGTTCGGTCGCTGGCCCGCCCGCTGGCGACGGCGGCCGACCTCGATCCGCTCCTGGCCAGGTGCCGGTCCGCCCGCTACGTGTGCATCGGCGAGGCCTCCCACGGCACCCACGAGTACTACGCCTGGCGGGCGCAGCTCAGCCGTCGGCTGATCGAGGAGCAGGGCTTCACCTGGATCGGCGTCGAAGGCGACTGGCCCGACTGCTGGCGGATCAACCGATGGGTCCGGGGCCTCGCCGACCACGAGCTCGACGCCCGCTCGCTGCTCGACCGGTTCGAGCGCTGGCCGACGTGGATGTGGGCCAACACCGACGTCGCCGAGTTCCTCGACTGGCTGCGCGCCCGGAACGCCGACCGACCGGCCGCGGAGCAGGTCGGGTTCTACGGGCTGGACGTGTACTCGCTGTGGGATTCGCTCCGCGTGATCATGGAGTGGCTGGCCGACCACGCACCCGACGCCGTCCCCGAAGCGCGGAGGGCCTGGCAGTGCTTCGCGCCCTTCGGCGAGGACCCCCACGAGTACGCGTGGAGCACGCGCCTCGTACCCGAGACGTGCGAGGCGGACGTGGTCGGGTTGCTCGTCGCGGTGCGGGCGCAGACCCACGACCGGGCCGACGACGACGAGGGCGCGTTCGACGCCGAGCAGAACGCCGAGGTGGCGGTCGGGGCCGAGCACTACTACCGCGTGATGGTGCGGGGTGACCGCCAGTCGTGGAACGTCCGCGACCACCACATGGCCGACACCATCGACCGCGCTGGCCGCCCACCTCGGGCCTCGGTCAAAGGGATTGATCTGGGAGCACAACACCCACGTGGGGGACGCGAGAGCCACCTCGATGGCCGCCGAGGGACTCGTCAACGTGGGCCAGCTCGTGCGCGAGCGCCACGGACGGGAGGGCGTCGTGCTGGTCGGCTTCGCGTCGCATCGCGGGACGGTGCTGGCCGGCGCCGCCTGGGGCGCCCCCGAGACGATCCTTCCCGTCCCCATCGCGCTGCCGGGGAGCCACGAGGACCTCCTCCACCAGGCGCTGGGCGAGCCGTCGCTGCTCGTCTTCGGGGAGGACCGTTCGGGCCGGTGGCTGGCCGACTGGCGCGGCCACCGCGCCATCGGGGTCGTGTACCAACCGACGCGCGAGGTGGGCAACTACGTGCCGACCCGCATGGGCGGTCGCTACGACGCCCTGCTCTGGCTGGAGCAGACCGACGCGCTCACGCCCCTGCACCACGAGCAGCGACCGGAAGAGCCGGAGCTCGAGACCGAGCCGACCGGCTTCTGAGCGGGACATCCACCTGGTTCACGCGCCGCACCGGCCCGAAGGGTCAGCTCCCGCCGGTGGCCCGCACGACGTAGTCGACGAAGCCGCCCACAGTGGCCAGCTCGGGGTAGTCACGCTCGGGTACGTCGACGCCGGCCTCGTCGTGCAGCGCGGTCACCAGGTTCAGGAAGTCCATGGAGTCGAGGTCGAACTCCTGCTGGAGCTGCGCCGTCGGCACCAGCTCCGTCGGATCGATCTCGGGCGCGATGTGGCGCAGCAGGCGGCTCAGCAGCCCAAGGGCTTCGTCAGCGTTCACAGTGCCTCCGGGTTCTGGAGCAGACGTTCGATCGTGGCCAGGAAGGAGGCGCCGGAATGACCGTCCGACACCCGGTGGTCGGCCGACAGCGTGGCCCGCACGACAGGTCGCACCCCCAGCATCCCGTCGACCGCCACCGGCTGGTCGCCCACACGGCCGAAGCCGACCAGCGCGACCTGCGGCGGGTAGATGACGCCGAAGACCTCCTCGACGCCCTGGTCGCCGAGGTTGGTCACGGTGATGGTGGGATCGGACATCTCCGAGCTGCGCAGCCGGCCGCTGCGGGCCCGCTGGACCACGTCGCGCAGATCGGCCATCAGCGCATCCACCTCGAGCTGGTCGGCGTCGTGGATCGCCGGCGTCACCAGCCCGCCCCCGCGGAGCGACACGGCCACACCGAGGTGCACCTCCGCCGAGGGGCGGAAGGCGTCCTCGTAGAAGCCGTTCACCTCGGGCACCTGTGCGGCGGCGAGGGCGGTCGCCTTCAGCAGCAGCGCGGCGGGGAGGATGCGCTCCGTCACCGCGCGTTCGGCGTTGGTCGCCGCGAGCCAGCCGAGCGCGGCCTGCAGATCGATCGTCGTCGCCAGGTAGTAGTGCGGGATCTCGCGCTTCGAGCGGGCCATGAGGGCCCCGATGGCCTGACGCATCGACGCCTGGCGGTCGCGCGCCGCGCTCGTGCCCCTCTTCGCCGCGGGGGCCCGGCGCGGCTTCTTGCCCGGCGTCTCGTGTCCCTCGTCGGGTCCCTGGCCGGATGGGCCGGTCAGATCCTCGGCCAGGACGGCACCGCCAGGGCCGGTGCCCGTCACCTCCGACAGCCCGATCCCCTGGTCGGCGGCAAGGCGGCGGGCCCGTGGCGACGCCCGGACGAACGACTCGTCGGCGGCGGCCGGGGCCTGGGCGACCGGGGCGGCCGATCGACCACCGAGTCGGCGCCGGCGGGGATGCGGGCGAGCGGGGTGCCGACGGGGACCTCCACACCCGGCTCGACCAGGAGCTCCTCGACGACGCCGTCGTCGAAGACCTCGACCTCGATGTCGGACTTCTCGGTGTCGACGACGGCGACGATGTCGCCTCGGTGCACGACGTCGCCGGGGGCGATCCGCCATTCGAGGATGGTGCCGACCTCCATGTCGGCGCCGAGCGACGGCATGCGGAACTCACCCATCTCCGCCACCCCCCATGATCCGGCGGGCCGCGGCGACGACGGTGGCGACCTGGGGCAGGGCCGCCTCCTCGAGGTGGCTGGGCGTAGGGGATCGGCACCTCGGCGCTGCAGACCCGCGCCGACCGGTGCGTCGAGGTCGTAGAAGGCGTGCTCGGTGATCCGGGCGCTGACCTCGGCGGAGAGGCTGCCCGACTGCGCCAGCCTTCGTCGACCACGACCGCCCGATGGGTGCGCGAGCACCGACTCGACGATCGTGTCCGTGTCGAGCGGGCGCAGCGTTCGCAGGTCGATGACCTCGGCGTCGACGCCGTCGGCGGCGAGCTGCTCGGCCGCCTCGAGGGTCGTGGCCAGCGTGCCGCCGTAGGTGATGAGGGTGACGTCGCCGCCGGGTCGGCGCACCGCGGCGCGATCGAGGTCGGTGGCACCGGCGTCGTCGGCCAGTTCGCCCTCGACGGGCGTAGAGCAGGCCGTGCTCGAAGATCAGCACCGGGATCGGGGTTCGCCAGCGCCGTCCAGCAGCATGCCGCGGGCGTCCTCGAGCGTCGCCGGCGCGACGACCCGGAGGCCGGGGATGTGCGCGTACCAGCCCTCGAGGCTGTGCGAGTGCTGGGCGGCCAGCTGGCGACCGGCGCCGGTGGTCATGCGGATCACGAGCGGCACGTTGAGCTGGCCCCCGGACATGTGCGAGCAGCGTGGCCGCGTTGTTCACGATCTGGTCGAGCGCGAGCAGGCTGAAGTTGACGGTCATGATCTCGACGATCGGGCGCATGCCGCCGAGCGCGGCGCCGATGCCGGCTCCGACGAAGGCCGACTCCGACAGCGGCGTGTCGCGGATGCGCTCGGGCCCGAACTCCTCGAGCAGACCGAGGCTCACCGCGAAGCAGCCGCCGTAGCGGCCGACGTCCTCGCCCATGAGGAAGACCCGCTCGTCGCGGCGCATGGCGTCGCGGATGGCCTCGCGCATCGCCTCGCGATAGGTCGTCTTCATGGGGCCGGCTCGCTGTAGACGAAGCGGGTCAGGTCCTCGACCGGCTCCAGCGTGCCCTGCTCGGCGAAGGCGACGGCGGCGTCGATCTCGGCGGCCACCTCGGCCTCGATGGCGTCGACCGTCGGCGTCGTCGACCAGCCGCCTCGGCCGACAGCCGGGTGCGGAGCGCGGCGATCGGGTCGCGCTCGCGCCACTGCTCGATCTCCTCCTTGGGCCGGTAGCGCTCGGGGTCGTACATCGAGTGGGCCCGGAAGCGGTAGGTGCGCAACTCGAGGAACACCGGCCCGCCACCGGCGCGGATCTCGGCCACGGCCCGCCGGGCCGCCTCCTCGACGGCGACGACGTCCATGCCGTCGACCGCCCAGGCCGGCATCTCGTAGCTGGCCGCCTTGTAGGCGAGGTTGGTCTCGGACTCGGACCGGGCGAGCGCCGTGCCCATCGCGTACAGGTTGTTCTCGCAGCAGAACAGCACCGGCAGGTGCCACAGCGCGGCCAGGTTCATCGTCTCGTGGAACTCGCCCTCGGCCACCGCCCCCTCGCCGAAGAAGCAGGCCGTCACCCGTGCCGCGGCCCTGCATGCGGTCGGCCAGCGCCAGTCCGGCCGCGATCGGGCAGGCCACCGCCGACGATGGCGTTGCCGCCGTAGAAGCGGCGGTCGCGGTCGAACAGGTGCATCGAGCCGCCGCGACCGCGGCTGCGTGCCCTCGACCTTGCCGTACATCTCGGCCATCACCGCGGCGGCCGGGATGCCGCGGACCAGGGCGTGGCCGTGCTCGCGGTAGGTGGCGACCACCGCGTCGTCGTCGGTGAGCGACCTGCATCACGCCGACGGCGACGGCCTCCTCGCCGATGTAGAGGTGCACGAAGCCGCGGATCGTGCCCGCGCTGTAGAGCTCGACGCAGCGCTCCTCGAACCGTCGGATCCGGGTCATCTCCCGCAGCAGGTGCAGGCCGTGCTCGCGGTCGATGCCCTCGGTCGGCGGCGCGGCGTCGCTCATGTCGCCGGCTCCAGCGTCGAGGTGTCGCCCTCGGGCAGCCCGAGCTCGCGGGCCTTCAGCAGCCGGCGCATGATCTTGCCGCTCTTGGTCTTCGGGCAGATCGGCCTCGAACGCGATCGAGCGGGGAGCGACGGCCGCCCCGAGCCGTCGCCGGGCGAAGCCGATCGAGCTCGAGCCGGAGCTCCTCGGACGGCTCGAAGCCCGGGTCGGAGGCTGACGAAGGCCTTCACGACCTCGCCGGCGACCGGGTCGGGCACGCCGATCACCCCGGCCTCGGCCACCGCCGGGTGCTCCATCAGCACGCTCTCGACCTCGAACGGGCCGATCAGGTGACCCGACGGACTTGATCACGTCGTCGGCGCGGCCCACGAACCACAACCACCCGTCCTCGTCGCGGCGCACGACGTCGCCGGTGAGGTACCAGCCGCCGGCGAAGCGCCGCGCGTAGCGCTCGTCGTCGTGGAGGTAGCCGCGGAACATCGACGGCCAGCCGGGACGCAGGGCGAGCTCGCCCTCGACGCCGGGTCGTCGACCACCTCGACCGATCCGTCGTCGGCGACCGCGGCCCGGCCGTCGGGGCCCCGCGCCAGCACGGCCGCCTCGACACCCGGCAGCGGTCGGCCCATCGAGCCGGGGTGGACCTCGGCACCGGCCAGGTTGGCGATCATGATCCCGCCCGTCTCGGTCTGCCACCAGTTGTCGTGGACCGGCAGACCGAGCGCCTCCTGGCCCCACACGACCGCCTCGGGGTTGAGGGGCTCGCCGACGCTGGCCACGAACCGCAGCTTGGACAGGTCGTACTCCCGGGCCAGGTCCGAGCCCGGCCCGCATCGAGCATCCGCAGCGCGGTCGGCGCCGTGTACCAGACCGTCACCTCGTGGTCCTGCAGGATGCGGTACCAGCGGTCGGCGTCGAAGTCGCCCTCGTCGACGATGCTCGTGACGCCGTGGGTGAGCGGGGCGATGATCGCCGTAGGAGGTGCCCGTCACCCAGCCAGGGTCGGCGGTGCACCAGAAGACGTCGTCGTCGTGCAGATCGAGCGCGGAGGTGCCGGTGGCGTGATGGGCGACCACGGCCTCGTGCACGTGCACGGCGCCCTTGGGCGCGCCGGTGGTGCCGCTCGTGAAGTGGAGCAGCGCCATGTCCTCGGGTCGGGTGGGTGGGATCTCGAAGCGGTCCGAGGCGGCGGCCATGACGTCGTCGAAGGCGAGCGTGCCGTCGATCCCGGCCGCGCCCGGGCCCACGAGCAGCACGTGCTCCAGCGAGGGCAGCTCGTCGCGGATCGCCGCGACCTTCCGGCGATACAGCGCCGGTGTGGTCACCAGCACCCGCCCGTCGCCCCGCTCGAGCCGCTGGCGCGACGGGCTCGGGACCGAAGGCGGAGAACAGAGGGCACAGCACCGCTGTCGCCTTGAGCGTGCCGAGCACGCTCACGTACAGCTCGGGCACGCGGCCGAGCAGGGTGAAGACCCGGTCGCCCTTGCCCACTCCGAGCTCGACGAGCACGTTGGCGAACCGGTTGGTCGATGCGGCCAGCTCCGCGTAGGTCGCCTCGCGCACCGATCCGTCGTGGCCGATCCAGCGGAAGGCGAGGCGTCGCCGCCCGCGGCCCGGCCGCGTGGCGGTCGACGGCCTCGTGGGCGATGTTCAGCCCGCGACCGCCGGGAAGTCCGTCGAGCTCGCGTCGGGCCGCTTCCCACGAGAAGGAGGCCCGGGCCGCGTCGTAGTCGGTCACGTTCGGGACCACACCGCGTGGCCAGGTCGGCTTGGGGATCGTCGCCCACGTCGGCGTGCCCGCGCCCCGCCCCGGTTGCATCGCGCTCAACCGGTGGCCCCGGCTAGCTCGGTGCGGAACTCCTCGAACGCCTCCCAGGCCCTCGGCGCGTACACCGACGCCGTTCCGCCGTCCATCATCAGCGCGACACCCAGCAGCTCGGCGACCTCCTCGGGGGTGGCGCCCGCCTTCGCCGCCGCCTTGGCGTGATAGGCGATGCAGCCGTCGCAGCGCTTGACGACCGAGATGGCCAGCGCCACCGCCTCCTTCAGGTGGGCGGGCACCGACCCGTCGAGCCATCGCGGCGTCGTGCAGGGACACGAAGCCCGCCCAGGTCTCGGGGATGGCGCGTCGCAGCCCCTTCGTGGGGTCCCGCAGCTCCGCGAGCACATCGTGGTGGTGATCCATCAGTCCTCCGATATCGGCTGCTCGCTCAGTGTCCCGTTGCCGGATGGCGCGGCCCAGGGTCGAAGGTCCCGTGACCACGAGGGGGGCAGGCCAGCCGGGGCGGTGACCTTCGGCCCTAGCCGCTCGCTCGCGCTCCGGCGACCATGGCAGCAGGAGCGCCGAGGGTTCCGTGGCGCAGAGCGTTCGAAGGAGGCTCGCACATGCACGCCAGTGTGGGAGATCGCATCGTCATCAAGGGTCACCGGATCGGTGAGCACGATCGGGACTGCCAGGTGCTCGAAGTGCACGGGACCGAGGGCGGGTCGCCGTACCTCGTCCGGTGGGGGGACGACGGCCACGAGAGCCTGTTCTTCCCCGGTAGCGACGCAGTGCTCGAGCACTTCGAGCACTCGAACTGAGAGGAGCGCACCATGCGCACGACAGATGCCGTTCGTCGTTCAGGTGTCGCGATCGGCCCCGACCGGACCGTGCGTGACGCGGCCATGATCATGGAGCAGGCCGGGGTGGGATCCTTGGTGGTGATGGACGGGGCGCGCATGGTCGGCGTCGTCACCGACCGCGACCTGGTCCGCCGCGCGCTCGCGCCCGGTCTCGACCCCGACGCGAGAGTCGACGCCGTGATGTCCTCACCCGTGGTGACGATCGCGGCGGACGCCGACCTGCACGATGCCTTCGCGATCTTCCGGAGCCACGGCCTACGGCGGTTGGCGGTCGAACGGGACGGACAGTTCGTGGGCATGGTGACCATCGACGACCTGCTCGTCGACCTCGCGGCCGACCTGGCCGATCTCGCCCGCCCGCTGACCGGCGAGATCCTCTTCGGCCAGCGCGATGCCCGCACGCCCGCCAGGGCCTGAGCGCGAGCACCCCGAAGGGCCGGATAGGCCGGACGCACGACCCTCCGGCGCGAGCCGGACCGTCGAGCTGTCGGGTGGCCGCAGGCTCGTGGTCCGGCCGATTGCGCCCACCGATGCCGAGGGGCTGGGCGCGCTGTACGAGTCGCTCGACATCGACGACCGGCAGCGGCGCTTCTTCTCCGGGTTCCATCCCGGTTCCCCCTTCCTCCGGAAGATGACCGGGGTGGCCGAACGTGGAGGCGCGGGCCTCGTGGCCGAGCTCCAGGACACGCCGGGCCGCCCGGGTCAGATCGTCGGCGAAGCGACGTTCGAACAGCTCGAGGACGGCGACGGCGAGCTCGGCATCACGGTCGATCGCGACTGGCGAGGATGGCTGGGCCCGTATCTGCTCGACGCCTTGCTCGAGACGGCCGCGGCGCGAGGCGTCCCGAACCTCGAGGCGGACGTGCTGGTGACGAACGGTCCGATGCTCGCACTCGCCCATGCCCGCGGTGCCGTCGACCTCGAGCAGCCGGACTGGACGCAGGTCCGGATCCTGATCGGCACCGGTGCCGATTCGCCGACCTGGCCCGGCGACCACGATCGTGCCCGTGTCCTCGTCGAGGGCGGCGGCGGGGGTTGGAACGCCCGCCGCGCCGCGGGGACGGGCGGCATCGATGTCGTGGCCTGCCCAGGGCCGGGTCGCCGGCGCGGGCCCTGCCCGGCGATGGACGGCCGACCGTGCCCGCTCGCGGCGGGAGCCGACGTCATCGTGACGCCGGCGGCCATCGACGAGCCGTGGTCGGCGCTGGTCGACGCACACCGGCGCCTGCACGCCGGCGTCCCGGTGTGCATCGCGCCGCGGCACGTCGGACCTCGAGGTGGTCGAGTTGGCCCAGCGCCACCACCGCTCGATCGGCGGTGCTCCACCCGACAGGAGCTGACCGCTCACCGCGTCGCCTGCACGCTGAGGACGGACCGGCGCCGAAGTTGGTGGCGCACCACCGCCTCGTCGACGAATGCGGCCTTACGGCAAAGCGCGGCGAACGCCCCCGCCTGTTCGTCCGTCCACCCATGACTGGCGTGGCCCGTCGCACCGGGCCGGACGCGCCGCTCGATCACGACCAGACGCCCACCGGGCCGCAGCACGCGTGCAGCCTCGGCCAGGCCGGCTTCGACGTCCGACCAGTGGTGGACCGCCGCGAGCGACCAGACCACCGTTGCTGCGTCGTCGGCCACCGGCAGCGCCTCCGCGGTACCCTCGAGCCACGTGATCGACGACGTGGGTCGAGTTGTCCGCCGCGCGACCGCCCGCATGACCGCGGCGGGCTCGACACCGACGACCGACACCCCCTGGCGGGCCGCCTGCCGGGCCGCCGCCCCCGGGCCGCAGCCGACATCCACGAGCCGGTCGCCGGCCTCGAGGCGCACGAGATCGGCCGCCAGCCGGGCCGTCGGGCCGCGCCCGACCAGCATGCTGGCGGCGGCGACCACGCCACCGATCCCCGAGAAGCCGGGATGGTCGGCGTGGTGGTTGGGGAGCTGGGAGGTGGCATCAGTCATGGGCTCCACCTTGACGGTTGAACCCGGGTTCAAGTCAACTGGGAAGATGCCGGAAGATCTCGTGAGCATCGGGGAGGTGGCCCGGCGAGCCGGCATCGCCACCTCCGCCGTCCGCTACTACGAGCGCCGCGGTCTGGTGACGCCGGATGCGCGGCAGTCGGGACAGCGCCGGTACCGGCCCGAGTCGCTCCGGCTGCTCGTGTTCGTCGGCATGCTGCAGGACGCCGGCCTCTCGCTCGACGACATCGCCGGCATCCTCGGCGCCGCCACCGTGGAGGAGTGGAAGGCCGTGGCCCTCCGACGCCTCGAGGTCCTCGACCAGGAGATCGAGCGCCTGGAGCACGCCCGCTCGTACCTCCAGGGGGCGCTGCTCTGCCGCTATGACCACCCGCTCAACGAGTGCGCCGTCATGGGGACGGAGATCGACCGCCGCCTCGACGCCCGACCCTGAGGGTCGCGATCTCGATCCGAAGACGCAGGGGGGAAGGATTGTCATTGCTGACGGGCTTTGCCGGTGCGCTCACCGGTTCGTGACGGCGATGACATCGACCGCATCCGTCGTGTAGATGTGGCGGTATCAGATCTGCACAGGTCGGTCCTCGCCCTCGACCTGGAGGGTGACCTGTCGCACCTCGTACTCGGGCTGGTCCGACAGGACTTCAACCGGGACGCTCGGGGATCGCCACGCCTCGTCCCCGATCTCGGCGAGGAAGTGGCGGGCGGCTCGCTGTGCGAGGACCGATGGCGACTCCCGCTCGATCCAGCGGTGAAGCTCCTCGATGTCCCGCAGGGGCACTACTCGTCGAGAGCCTTGGTCTGCGCCAGGAACTCGTCGCGGGTGAGCAGCGGGGCAGGCTCCTTGGCATCGAGCCGGCGGATGGATTCCTCGAGGTAGGAACGAAACTCCGGATCGGCAAGCCCCCGCTGCGCCTCGGCCCAGGATCGATCCAGTGCCCGCTGGTGCTCCAGCTGCTCTGGGGTGAGTTCCTCTCGGCGCAGTGCCACGGCCTCACGGTACCAGCCGGCCTTTCCAGCCGGGCCAACCGATGGGACGCCGCGGCCGGAACTCCGGCGGATGAGGACGAGTAGAACGCAGCAGGCCCGGTCGAAACCGGGCCTGCTGCGTGTTCGTTGGAGCGGACGACGAGATTCGAACTCGCGACCCTCACCTTGGCAAGGTGATGCTCTACCAACTGAGCCACGTCCGCGTGGGCCGTTCACCTTACCAAGGTCCGCCCCGACGGTGAAAAGCGATCGGGAGCGGACGGGGTGGGTCAGGCGAGTGACCTCGGACACCCGGGCCCGGACCAGCTGGGCCATCTCCTGGGCCAACGGCCGGTCGATGATGAAGCTGAAGGTCACGCTCTGGCCCTCGGTGATGAAGATGAGCGACGCCGTCCGGTCGTCCTGCCAGCCCTGCACGACCAGGTCGGTGGTGATCGGCACGGTGCGCACGTCGGGCACCCATTCGTGCTCGTTGACGAGCACGAGGCGCCGGTCGGTGAGCGCGGCCACGCCGGCCTCGTTCTGGTACCGACCGCCGACGAGCGACTCGATCTGTCTCGTCCGGCGTCCAGCACCATCGAGAGGATGCCGAGCGCGATGCGCCCGGTGCGCAGCGCGGCGGCCGAGAGCCGCAGCGCCGCCGGGCCGAGCTCGTAGGGATCGACCACACCGGCGGGCGCGGTCGGTTCGGGCGGTGCCATCGGCGCCGGCGGCGGTACCTCTGCGACGGGCTCGGCACCCGGAGGCGGCGGTGGCAGCGAGCCGTTGACCGCGGCGGGCGCGCCCGAAGGGGCAGGCCAGGATCCGGCCGGCTCGGCCATCCCGGTCGCGACGGGCGCGGCCAGGCGGGGGGCCTCGATGGGCGGCGGGGGCGGCGGCGCCATGACCGGCGCCGGGTGCACCCGGGCCTGCGGCGCGATCGGCGATGCGGTCGGCGCGTCCTCATACAGGTCGGCCGCGGTCGCGGCCATCACGAACTCGCCCCGCTCGTCGGCGAGGACATCGGGATCGGGATCGATGGCGTCGGCCGACGAGCCGAGCAGCGTGGCGATGCCGCTGGTGGCGCCGACGGGCTCGGGTTCGGGCTCGGGTTCTGGCTCGGGCTCGGGTTCTGGCTCGGGCTCGGGTTCTGGCTCGGGCTCCGGCTCCGGCTCGGCCACGACCTTCGGCTCGACCTCGGCCACGACCTTCGGCTCGGGCTCCGGCTCCGGCTCCACCTCGGGCTCGGGCGGCGGCGGTGGTGGGGGCGGCGGCAGCAGCTCCGCGTCGACCTCGGCGGGGGGCGGGGGCAGTTCGGCCTCGACCTCGGCCGGGGGCGGGGGCAGTTCGGCCTCGACCTCAGCCGGGGGCGGAGGCTGCGGCAACGCCGACACCGGTTCTGCTTCGGGTTCGACCTCGGGCTCGGGCTCGACCTCGGGCTCCGGTTCCGGCTCGGGCTCGACCTCAGCCACGACCTCGGGCTCCGGCTCCGGCTCCGGCTCGACCTCAGCCACGACCTCGGGCTCCGGTTCCGGCTCGGGCTCGACCTCAGCCACGACCTCCGGCTCCGGCTCCGGCTCGACCTCAGCCACGACCTCGGGCTCCGGTTCCGGCTCCGGCTCGACCTCAGCCACGACCTCCGGCTCCGGCTCCGGCCCCGGCTCGACCTCGGGCTCGGACTCGACCTCGGGTTCCGGCTCGACCTCCGCCACCACCTCCGGCTCCGGCTCGACCTCGGGCTCGGACTCGACCTCGGACTCTGACTCCACCTCGGGCTCGGGCTCGACTTCGGCCACGGCCTCCGGCTCCGGCTCCGGCTCCACCTCGGGCTCGGGGGGCGGAGGCGGGGGTGGCGGCGGTGGCGGCGGAGGCGGCGCCGCGTCGACAGGGGCGAGGCGGGTGCCGCACTTGACGCAGAACTTCGATGTCTCCGGGTTCTCGCCTCCGCAGGCATCACACTTCATGCTTCACCCTTCCGATGGTGTCGACCGGTCGGCGTCGCCGCACCCCTCGACCGGGGACGGCCAGCTCCGCCTCCTGTCTCATCGGCCGAGATCGCTCCCGGATTAGGTCACCGCCGATCGGACCCGATCGCCCGTTCGAGCAGGTCACGCTGGGTGGGGGCCAGATCCAGCGTGCGAGCGGCATCCTGGCCCCGAGGCGTCATCTTGGCCCAGGTCTTGCGGACGACCTCGATCGTCTTCTCCTCGCCCAGCTGATCGCCCACGCCGGCCAGCTGGGTCTCGAGGAAGGTCAGGCACAGGCCGTCCTCGTGGGTCTGGGTGGCGGGATCGGTGCGCAGATCGTCCTTGCGGACGATGGCCTGCACCCGGTCGACGGTGGCCGGGTCGTAGCCGCACTCCTCGAGGATGGCGGCCACCTCCTCGGCGTGGCGGGCCTTCAACGCCGTGCGCCAACGCAGGTACCCGGCGCGACCGGCCGGGTAGTCGGTCCGGGGCGAGGTCCAGCGCCGCAGATGATGGGCGCGGGCCGCGAGCAGCTGCGCCTCGTCGGCGTCGGGGTCGAGGCGGCGCACCCACGCGGTCATCATCTCGGCGTGGGCCTGCTCCTTCGGACGCTCCTCCCCCCGCACCACGATCGTGTGGGGGTCGTCGGCGTTGGCGGCGTCGATGGCGGCGACGGCGGCCTCGAACCGCGGGGTCGACGCCGGCCCCTCGGCCACCTCAGTCCCCGGTCGGGGCAGGCGGTGGCCGCAGGTCGACCCGCAGGGTGAGGATCCCGTCGTCGATGGTCGCGTCGGCGTCGCCGATGATGGCGAAGTCCTGATAGTCGAGCTGCGCCTGGCGGATGAACTTCGTCCGCTCCTCGCCTGCCACCGGCGGGAGCGGTCGGTTCTTCACCGCGTGGGCGCGGTCCCGGAAGCGCTCGATCATCGCGTCGAGGTCCAGTCCGTCAGCCATCGCCCGCTCCCGGTGTCTCCCCCGTCGGGCTCTCCCCGTCGGTCCAGTCGCCGCCGTCGGCCCGAGCCGATGCCGCCGACTGCTCGGCGTCCCGCTGTTGCAGCTCCTCGAGCGTGACGATCTTGAGTGGCCCGCCACCGAGCCCTCCCCCGTCGCCTGTCGGCATCGGCGCCGACGTGGCCACCGGCCGATCGCCGGCCGGCGGCACCAGCGGGACGGGCGGGGCCACGGTCTTCATCGGCTCGATGCTGGGCGCGGCCATGGTCGGCCACAGCTCCCGGGCGATGGCCTGGGACTGGGACGGGTCGGTCAGCGGATCGGCGGTCGGGCCTCCGGGAGCCGCCGCAGAGACGGCCGCGCCGGCGGCCACCAGCGGATCCGGCGGAGTGGCCGGGGCGTCGCTCGCGGGCGCACCGGGCCCATGGGTCGATGCCACCGGCGCCGGAGGATCGGCGGCCACGACCGGCGCGGCGGCGGCCGTCGGCGGGTCGGCGTCGGTCCCCGAAGATCCGTCCGTGGACAGGGCGGCCGCGGCGGGCCGCGCCACGCGGCAACCGGGCCGAGGATGCGTACACCCGACTGGGGACCGGCGACGCCGGGTGGCGGCGCGACCTTGGGTGCGGGGGGCACCAGCGCGTCGAGCCCGGCGATCGGCTTGGCCGCCAAACCGGTCACCGCCGGCGTCCCGGTGGCGGGGGTGGCCGGGGCCGAGGGGTCGGCGCCGACCAGCGCGTCGAGGGCGGCCGGCGACAGCACCGGTGCCGTGGTCGGCGACACGCCCGGCCTGGTCCGTCGCCAGTAGAGGAAGGTCAGCACCGAGATGAGCACGCCGACCGCGAGAAGGCTGCCGACGACCAGCCACAGCTTGGTGGCGTCGGAGAGGCCACCCGATCCACCCTTCGGCTTGGTGTGCTTCGTGCCGCCGTTGGAGATGGCCGGCGCGGTCACCGTCGAGGCGGGCAGCGTGTAGGTGGTCACCGACTGGGTGCTCGAGCTGGACGAGGAGGACGACGACGCCGCGGACGTGGAAGTCGGGTGGTACACGGACGTCGGCGTCGTGATCAGCGAGGTGGGCGGCAGCGTCGTCGGGGTCGTCGTGGTCGGCTTGGCCGTGGTCGTGGTCGGCTTGGTCGTCGTAGTCGTCGTCGAACTCGAGCTCGTCGTACTGGACAACGTGGTCGTCGTCGGGGCCGCGCGAGCCGTGCGGGCGCCACCGATCACGAAGACGACCGCGACCGCGATGATCGCGAGCGCGACGCCGAGCAGGCGGACCTCGACGCGTTGGGCTCTCACCATCTGGTTGCGACCACTTCTCTGGCTCGGCTCTCCGGCAGACGGCGGCGTGGGCCCGGACGAGTCACTGTCCCGCCGAGCCGGTGCAGAAGGCTGCCCGACCGGACCGCGACCGGACAAATCTACCTCTCGCTACCGCTGGTGGTGCGGGCACGAGTACGTCGTGCGTCCCCCGATGGTGCGACGCTGCAACGGCGTCCCGTCGCGGGGGCAGAACCCGTCACGACCTCGCATCGACTGCAGGTCGCCCATGTGCGAACCACCCCGCTCCTGGAGCTCCCGCAGGGTGGCCCGCAGGTGGCGGTGCAGCCGCCGCTGCTCGGCGGCGTCGAGCGATCCGGCCGGTCGGGCCGGGTCGATCCCGGCCCGCCAGAGGATCTCGTCGGCCAGCAGGTTACCGATGCCGGCGATGCGGGACTGGTCGAGCAGCCGGGCCTTGAGGGGCGCCTTGCTGGCGTCGAGCGCCCGGCGCAGCTGCCCGAGGGTGAGGTCCATGGCGTCGAACCCGAGCCGGGACTCGTCCGGGTCGAGCTCCACGCCTCCGAGCCGGCGCGGGTCGCGGATCACGAGGTCGCCACCCTCGACGAAGCGCACCACCAGACGGTCCCATGCCGGGTCGCTCAGCTCGGCGGAGTACTCCAGTCGGGCGATGGCCGGTTCGCCGTCGACGAACACGGCGCCGGTCATCCCGAATCGGATGCCGACGGTGGGGCCGTCGTCGACGTCGAGGAGCAGCAACTTGCCGACCCGACGGTCGCGGTCGAAGCGCCGGCCGACGAGTGCACCTGCGAGCGTGGCCGCATCGAGTCCGCGCTTCAGGTACCAGGGGTCGGGCGCGTCGACCTCGGCCACGACGCGACCGATGGTGGTCGCGGCCATGCGCCGGTACCGCTCGACCTCGAGGATCTCGGGCACGTCAGCGGAGTCGAGCACGTGCGCGGGCACGCACGGGTCGCCCGCGGTCAGTAGAGGCCGGCGGGTCCGGAGTTGACCGAACGGACGAGCACCGGGTCGTCCCCTTCGACAGGCGGCGCCGTCTTGCCGGGCTCGACCGCGACCTCGGCGCGCGACGGGAACGGCACCGCAGGCCCGAGCACGACGGCTCGCTCGTGCTGGCGCTCGTCGATCGTGCCGACCACCCGCGCGATCAGCGCGGCCGACAACACGAGCAGGATCTCGGCCACCACCAGCACCAGGTACAGCGTCTGGGTGCTGTTCGTCGACGAGGTCGGCGGGAGGGTGCCGAACACGCCGAGCTGCAGTTGGAGCAGCACGACCACCGGTAGCGCCACCACGCCGAGCACCAGCCACAGCTGGTTGGCGACCGGCACCGACACCCGCTGCCAACCGTCCGACCAGGGGTGGGCGTCGGGATCGGAGGCCCGCCAGGTGTCGTCGAGGATGCGCTTGGGCACGAACAGGTTGACCACGGGGATCAGCCAGCCGAGGACCGCCCACCGACGGTGCAGGAGCAGACCCGAGACGTCGAGGGCGGGCAGGTTCCGGTAGGCCGCGCCGGGTCCAGCCGATCAGCAGGACGGTGGCGAGGGCGAGCAGGGCGAGCTGGCACGCCGCCAGTATCCCGCTCCACGCCTGCAGCGCCGCCCAGTCGATGCTTCCGCCGGCCGCCTTCGGCCACGGCAGGGCGCCGCCGAGATCCCGGTTGATCATCAGGCTCAGGCCTGCGGCACCGACCGCGGCCAGCGCCGCGACCCAGAGCACGGACCGCACCACGAAGCTCATGAAGCCGAGCGACCGGTAGAAGTCGGAGCCGTGGGGGCCGGGCCCGGTCCACACGCCGACCACACGCCCCTCTGGGAGCGGCGGGGCCAGGCGGGACAGGTCGAGGCCGCACGACCGGCAGTAGTTGTCGTCGATCCGGACGCCGGCTTCGCAGCGCGGGCAGGGCCGCTCGCCCTTGCCCACCAGCCGAGGCGCCACCAGGGGCGGGAGCTCGGGATCGGGCGGGCCGAACTTGGGGTGGTGACGACCGGCAAGGTTCGGCATCCGACACGCCGGGCAGAAGCGATCGCCTGCATCGATCGTGGCGCCGCAGCTCGCGCAGGTCATGCCAGACACATCGGCCCGGCCGGACCTCATCCTGAGGAAAAACAGGGCCGGATGACCTAGTGCCGGGTCGGGCCCGCGGCGACTCAGCCGAGGGCGGCGTCGACGGCCCGGAGGGCCTGGTCGAAGTCGGCCACGATGTCGTCGGGGTGCTCGAGGCCGACCGAGACCCGCACGGTGCCCGGCCCGATGCCGTTGGCGGCCAGTTCGTCGGGCGTGAGGCTCACATGGGTGGTGGAGGCCGGGTGGGTAACCAGCGTCTCGGGGCCTCCGAGCGAGGTGGCGAGCTGGGCGACCCGGGTCGACTCGACGAAGATCCGCCCCGCCTCGAGCCCGCCCCGGACGTCGATGGTGAGCAGCCCGCCCGTCATGGCCATCTGGCGCTCGACCAGCTCGCGCTGGGGATGGCTGGCCAGGCCCGGGTAGCACACCACCTCGATGCGCGGATCGTGTTCGAGGTGTTCGGCCAGCTGCTGCGCGCTCGTCGGTCTGCTGACGGAGGCGCACCCCGAGCGTGCGCAGACCCCGCAGGCCGTTCATGGCGTCGAACGGGGAGGCGTTGGCCCCCTGGAGCACCGCGAAGCTCCACAGCCAGTCCACCAGCTCGTCGCTACCCGCGACCACGCCGAGCGTCGCGTCGTTGTGGCCGGCGATGGCCTTGGTGGCGGAGTGGACGACGAGATCGACGGCGTGATCGAGCGGGCGCTGCACGAGCGGCGTGGCGAAGGTCGAGTCGACCACCGTGATCGGACCCTGGATGGCCCCGAGCTCGTCGAGGTCGACCACCTCGAGGCGGGGGTTGGCCGGCGTCTCGGCGAACACGAGCGTCGTCTGCCCCGGCCGGACGGCCGCCGCGAACGCGCCGGGCTCGGTGCCGTCGACGAAGGTCACCTCGATGCCGAAGCGCGGGCAGGCGGTCTGCAACAGCAGCTGCGTGCCCGCGTAGAGCTGGCGCTGGGCGACGATGTGATCGCCCTTGGAGCACAGGCCGAGCACGACCGCGGAGATGGCCCCCATGCCGGACGCGAACGCCCGGGCGCTCTCGGCCCCTTCGAGCTCGGCCACCGCGTGCTCGAAGCCGCGCACCGTCGGATTGCCGTAGCGGCTGTAGAAGCGGTGCGGGCCCGCCATGGTGGCGAACCGGCGGCCCTCCTCGACCGTCGGCGTGACGAAGGTGGTGGTCGCCCACAGGATCGGGGCCAGCGCCGTGTCGTTGTCGGCCCGCCCGGCCCGGATCGCCCGGGTCTCGGCATGCAGCGGGGCCGGAGCCGTCGCTTCGGGGTCGTGGTCGGGGTCAGTCATGGTGGTCATGGTCCTTCTGCGCCTCGGCGAGGAACGCGGCGAGCGAGAGGCCCACCTGGTCGGCTTCGAGCAGGAACCCGTCGTGGCCGTCGGGGCTGTCGATGGTCTGGTACTGACAGGGAGTGCCCTGCGCGGCGAGCAGGTCACGCAGCTGCTGCTGTTCGTGGGGCGGATAGAGCACGTCGCTGCTGATGCTGATGACCAGGCACGGGACCCGCAGGCGGCGGAGGGCCAGATCGACGCCGCCGCGGCCGCGCCCGAGGTCGTGGAGGTCCATGGCCCGGTTGATCACCAGGTAGGAGTTGGCGTCGAAGCGACGGGCGAGCTTCGCACCGTGGTAGTCGAGGTAGCCCTCGACGTCGAAGCGCTGCCACAGCGTGAAGCGATCGTCCATGGGATCGAGGCCGCGGCGCCCGAACTTGTCGTCGAACACCTCGCTGGTCCGGTAGGTGACCTGCGCCAGCTCGCGCGCGAGGGCCAGGCCCATGTGGGGACCGTCACCTGCCTCTGCGTCGTAGTACTCGCCGCCGCGCCAGCGCGGGTCGAGCGCGATGGCGCTGCGCCCCACCGAGCTCCAGGCGATCTGCTGGGCCGACGCGGCCGTGTTGGTCGCGACGGCGACCAGGGACTGGACCCGCTGCGGGTACATGACGCCCCACTCGAGCACCTGCATCCCACCCATCGAGCCCCCGACGACCGAGAGCCACCGGGCGATGCCGAGGTGGTCGGCCACTGCCGCCTGCGTACGGACCATGTCGCGGATCGTCACGGTCGGGAAGCTCGAGCCGTAGGGCCGGCCGGTCGACGGGTCGATCGAGGCCGGGCCGGTCGTGCCCTGACATCCCCCGAGCACGTTCACGCACACCACGAAGTACCGCTCGGTGTCGAGCCCTCGACCGGGCCCGATGAGGTCGTCCCACCACCCGTCGGTCGGGTGCCCGTGCCCGCTGGGCCCCGACGCGTGCGAGTCACCGGTGAGGGCGTGGCACACGAGCACCGCGTTGCCCGCGTCGGCGTCGAGCGATCCCCAGGTCTCGTAGGCGAGCGTGATGTCGCGCAGGGTGCCGCCGCCGTCCAGCGCGAACGGCCGCTCGTCCGCGATGGTCAGGAACTGACGATGGCCCACGGGGTCGCCGACGTGCCACGCGCCGCTGGCCGGGAGCCGGTCGGCGCTCAGCGGTGCTCGCTCGTCGGATGGGTCCATCGTCGTTCTCCCCTGCCTGGGCAGGCTGGTGGGAGTCGGACCTTGGGGTGCCGGCGTGGCGGGCGGGTGCCCGGACACTTCGTTGCCTCCGACCGCAGCGGCGGTGTTCGGCCACATCCCCACCCTGTAGCAGCGGCGGGATGGCACCTTGGGTGTCCGTCCCAGGTTGCCGGACCCGGTTGCCCGGGCCACTCGTGATGTCGGCGACAAGGTCACTCGGTGGGCCGCCCCCGCGTCAAGCGTTCAAGCCCGTGACCGGCCTCAGGCCAGGCGCGGGAACGGGTTCGTCGACGGGTTCAGGTCTCGTAGCGGGCGTCGAGGGCGCGGAGGTCGTCGAGACCCACGATCTCGGTGAAGCCGTCGAAGGACGTGAGGTCGTCGAGGTGGTCGCGCAGCGTGCCCTCGGCCGCGAGCCGACGGTAGGCGGTGTCGAGCGCGGCGGTGGCGGACAGCAGTCCCGACAGCGGCGACACGATCAGATCGAAGCCGAGGTCGTGGAGCTCGGTCGGCGTGAGCAGCGGCGTGCGCCCCGCCTCGACCATGTTGGCCACGAGCGTGACGTCCGGAAGGGCGGCCGCGATCTGCTCGAGCTCGTGCGATCGACTCCGGCGCCTCGACGAACACGGCGTCGACGCCGAGGTCCGCGGCGTGCCGGGCCCGGTCGATCGCCTCGTCGAGCCCGAGCGGAGCGCGGGCGTCGGTGCGGGCGGTCACGTGCAGGTGGTGCCGGTGGTCGAGCGCGGCCCGGAGCTTGGCCGAGCCACTCGTCGCGGTCGACGACCTGCTTGCCGGCCATGTGCCCGCACCGCTTCGGCCAGACCTGGTCCTCGAGGAACAGTCCCGCCGCACCGGCCTGCTCCCACAGCTCGACCGTGCGCACGACGTTGACGGCGTTGCCGTACCCCGTGTCGGCGTCGACCACCACCATCGTGTCGGGGGCGGCGCCGCATACCCGCCGCGCCACGTCGGCCATCTCGGTCTGCGTGAGGAGACCCACGTCGGGCCGTCCGAGCAGCGTCCCGGCGACGGCGTAGCCCGACAGGAACACCACGTCGAAGCCGGCCCGAGTCGGCCAGCCGTGCCGACAGCGGGTCCCACACGCCGGGCATCAGCGTTGCCGACGGCGCGGCGGACAGATGGGAGCGCAGATCGTCGCCGTTCACGCCGAGACCGTAGCGCCGGGCCCGATCAGCGCCAGGCGGGGAGGCGGTCGAGCCACCACGCGAGGACCGCGGCCGACGAGCCGTAGGCGTCGGTCATGGCCTGCGCCGAGCTCGACCGAGCGCGGTCGTGCCAGCCGGACGGATCGCCCGCGTCGGCCGCCATGTGGGCCCGCTCAGCCGCCGCGGCGCCGGTCGTCCAACCCGACCGCTGCGACGGGAGCGGGATCTCGAGCACCTGTGTCGCGGAGAGCTTGATGGCGTCGCGGGCCAGCGCAGAGCCCCGGTGACGGCTCGAGGGCCCACGCCGACACGGCCGGTGCCGCCAGCACGGCGGCGATCGTCCCACAGCGCCTGCGGCGACGGAGCTGGTCGTGCGGGACGACGGCGACGGTCGGGCACCGACGGCCACCACGAGCCGTCGACGTCGACCGCCGCCTCGAGCACCCGGGTCTGGGTGGCCAGCACGACCTTCGGCACGAGGCGCTCGCTCCCCCACCGGGCCAGACGGGCATCGGCCGCCGCCGAGCGCAGTCGAGGTCGACCCAGGGCGCCGACCAGTCCCGCCCGGCGAAGCGGGCCGGGCGTCGACCCCCAACGGCATCGCAGCGGGTCGATCAGACCCGAGGTGACGAGCCGGGCCTGTCGACGCGCACCGGTGCCTCCTGGCCGCGGGTTCGCCCGTCGACGACGTGGTCGGCGATGCCGTAGAACTGGTCGCGGAAGCCGGCGGTGGCCCCGGCGAGTCCGAGAGGGTCGCGGCAGCCGCGCGGGATCGACGACACGGGCGCAGACGGTGGCGCCAGCAACGCGCCCCACGGTCCGCCCGCCGCCAACTCGTCGGTCGGGACCGACACCGGCGGAGCCGGGACCACCTCCCCGCCGGTCCACCTCGGCACGCTCGCGGTGAGGCGCCCCTTTGCGCAGGACGGGTGCCCACACGTCCACCACCGCGTCGAACAGGTGCGAGCCCGCCCACCACGAGCCGACGAGCGCACATGTACCGAGCGCCTCTGCCCGGGCCGCCGGCCGCGTCGCGGGTGGCCAGCACGGACTCCGGCAGCACGAGCACCACTGTCCCGTCCGTCGCCACCGACGCGGCTGGCGGCGACGAGGAACAGCGCCGCGGTGTCGACGTACGGGGTCACCACCGCGCCGAACCGGCGGCGCAGCTCGACCAGCTCTTCGGGTCGTCGTGCCGTGTCCCGCCCGAGCTGGCTCTGGAACGGCGGGTTCCCGACGACCACGTCGAAGCCGTCCGCGCGGTGCGTCGCCCCAGTTGTCGAGGCCGGCCAGGCCGTCGCCGACGACGACGTGGACCGCCTCGGCCTCCTCGCCCGCCTCGGCGGCCCAGGCCGCCAGCGACCGCCGGCAGACCGCCACGGCGTCGGGGTCGATGTCGACCCCCCACAGCGAGCTCCTCGACGATGCGTCGACGGTCGGGCCCCGCCTCGGCCAGCTCGGCCGCGGCGGCCAGCAGGAACGCGCCCCCACCGGCGGCCAGGTCGCACACGACCGGCGGGGCCGCCTCGCCGATGTCGGGGACACGGTGGTCGAAGGCCAGGCGCACGAGGCCGACGGCCAGCTCGAAGGGCGTGTAGAAGACGCCGGCGCGACGACGCTGGCCGCGATCGAGGCCGGCCTGGTAGGCCGGCCCGATCAGGTGCGGTGACGTGGAGCCCACCGACCCCGAGTCTCCTAGAGGCCAGGTGGGCGGGCGGGGATCCGCCCCGCGAACGATCAGATCGTTCATCACGCAGTACACCGAGCTCGACCCGGCCAGCACGGTGAGCGTGAGGTGACCGTCCCACCCGTTGCCGGCGACATGGATCGTGACGGTGCTGCTTGCCGTTGACGGTGCCGTGGAGGCCGCTGACCGCGGGGACGCCGTTGAGGGTGACCCGCTTCATCGCGCTGGCCGCGTACACGTAGAAGCTGCCCGACTGGCCACCTGAGTTGGCGATGACGAGCTGGCCGGTCCCGATCCGTGACCGTTCCCCTGGCACGACCCGCCCTGCATGTAGACGTTGGGCGGGGCCAGGGTCGTGGTGGTCTGCTGCTGGGTGGTCGTCGTCTGGGCCTGGGTCGTCGTCGTGGTGCCCTTGGCCGTCGTGGTCGTCGTGCCCTTGACCGTCGTCGTCGTGGTGGTGCCGCGCCGGATCGTGACCCGACGCTTCGTCGTCGTGGAGGTCGACGTTGTCGGCGGTGGTCGAAGACGAGTTGTCCTGCGACGTCGTCGTCGACAGGCTGGTGGTCGAGTCCGCACCGGCCGTGTTGACCTTGTTGCTCTTGCCGCCACCGAGGACGAGCACGCCCACGATCAGCGCGACGATCACCGCCGCCACCCCGACGAGGATCAGCGCGGTGCGCTTGCCCGAACCGGAACCACTCGGGCCACCAGCGGCGGCGGTCTGCGCGCCGTAGGCCATGGCCGGCACGGCCGCGGCGGCCGGCAACCGCGCCCTTGTGGTCGTGGTCGTCGTCGGCCGTCGAGCTCGTCGGACCCCTCGGCCTCGCCGTAGGCGGCGGCATCGACGTCTTCGTCTTCGTCGGCGTCGACGGCGTCCATCTCGGAGGTGGCGTCGGGATCCGCCTCGTCGACATCGGCGTCATCGGCGTCGGCCTCGGCCGCGACCTCGCCCTCGCCGTCCGCGTCGCTCTCGCTCTCGCTCTCGGCATCGTCGGCACCGTCGGCATCGGCCGACGCGTCGTGGTCGATCGCCTCGTCAGCGGTGTCGGCCGCATGGGCCGCCCCGGCGACGGTGGCTGCACCGGCCACGCCCGCGAAGGTCGCGAACGCGCCTCGCCCGCTGGCGTCGTCGGGATCCAGCTCGGGCTCGGCCTCGGCCCCGTCGACCGCCATCGGCGCGACGACGGTCTCGCCGCCTTCGGTGAGCTCGTCGGCATCGACCAGGTCGTCGGCGTTCAGGTCGTCGACGTCGGCCACGGCAGCCTCAGGTTCGGCCTCGGCCTCCTCTTCGGGCTCGTCGTCGGTCTCCGACAACCCTTCGGTCTCGGGCTGCTCGTCGTCCTCGGGCTCGTCGACCGTCTCGGCCTCGGCGGCGACGTCCGGCTCGTCCTCGTCGTCGGTATCCGCCGCAGCCTCGGTCTCGGGCTCGTCGTCGGCCTGGTCGGCTTCGTCGGTCGCTGCGCCCGCAGCCACCGTCGGCCGCCGCCGCCTTCGCCTCGTCGTCATCGGCCTGGTCGGTCTCGTCCTCGACGGCGTCGTCGGCATGGGCCGGGACGTAGCCGTCTGCGTCCTCGTCGGAGTCGGCTCGGGTGTCGTCGCCGCCTTCGGCCGTCGGCTCGTCGTCGACCGCGTCGGTGGCCTCGGGGACCCGCTCGCCGCACTCGCCGCAGAACACGGCCTCGGGCACCAGCTCGCTGCCGCAGGACACGCAGGTGGCGGCCTCGCCGTCGTCGACCGCGACCGCGCTCATGGTGTCGGGCTCGACCGGTGGGTAGTTGTCGAGCGGGGAGGACCCCGCCTCGCGCGCCTTCGGTCGCTTGGAACGACCGAGCGAGAAGAGCGTGCGGGGCGCCTTGCCCCCCTTGCCGTTACGCGTTGTCTGCCATGGCTCCTGTCCCATCCCGAGCGGGGTCGGGCACGACCCGTTCGCTGATCTGTCGGCACGATCGCGGGTGGGTCTAGAGGACTACAGCCGCAAATTTCACGGCTGTACCCCGTTGACCACGGCGGCTGATGTCCCAGGTCAGGGACCTGTCGCGGCGGAGCCGAGCGCAGCCGCTCGCGAGACGCCACCCGGATGCCGAAGGCGCCCGAAGGGAGGCTCCGCCCGACCGAGGGGCTCAGGAAGCCGGGATGGCCAGGCTCTGGGCCACGGCCGGGCGCCGCAGCTTCCAGATGAAGCCGTCGTAGAAGACGTGCAGGCCACCGAGGGTGAAGAAGACCACCAGGTAGGCCTCGGCCGACCCGACCGACTCGCAGCGACCACACGATGGCGAGGATCAGCCCGAGGTAGGCGACGAAGAAGCCGACTCGGCCCGTCCGGGCCCGCACCGCCCGGCCGAGCGGCGACGGGCAGGCGCCGAGTCGGGGGCCGGCGCCTCGACGTAGCGCCGGCCGAGGCTCTGGTGGACGATCACGAAGTACTCGAGCGACGTGGGCGCCGACGAAGCCCATGAGGCCGGCGATCGGGTCGACGAGGATCACGGCGAACAGCGCGGCGGTCGACCCGAGGTAGAGCCACTTGGCCGGGTTGGCGTCGACGCCGCCGGCGGCGCTCCGACGCGACCGAGGCCGCGGCCACGACCGTGGCGACCACGACGACCGGCACCAGCAGGAGCCCGGCGGTGAGTGGAACCGGGTGAGGGTCTCGCACCGCCATCGCGTTCGTGCCGCCGAGGTCGAGCAGGCGCGAGCCGGGCCGGCGTGGCCGGGATCGGACGCGATCCGCACGAGCGCCACGCGCCAGCCACGAGAACAGCAGGGCCCGCTCGAGCCCGCCCTGCTGCTGTCCGGCCTTGCGTCCGTAGATCCGGGTGATGCCGTAGCGCTGCATGAGGGTGTGCTCCGCGTTCCAGAGCCCGGCGACGATCGGCGAGCAGCGCAGAACGCTCACGTGCAGCACCGGCACGACGGCCAGCACGAACACGAACGGGCTCACACCGAACACCGCTCGCCGCAGCGCGAACTGCTCGCGGTCGCCGTAGACGAGCGCCAGCGTCAGGGGTTGGTGGGCGAACGACAGCACGAAGACGCCCGACACGAAGGTCGTGAGCAGCGCGCCGTCGCGACTCGAGGGCGTGGGCGGCCACCGCGAACGGGACCCAGCACAACGCCATGGCCAGGTCGATCGCGCCCCGGTGGATCCACGCGCGGGCGTGGACGGTGCTGAGCTCGACGTGCCGACCCCGGCGCGCCCCAGCGTGACGGCCATGGTCGGAACTCTAGGCCGACGTCAGGCGACGGCGCCCTCGTTCGGAGGGGTCCCAGGCGGCCAGATCGGCCAGGCGGGGATCGTTGGAGAAGACCTCGACGATCGGCTGGTCGACGCCGATGCGCTTCATCAGGCGCTTGACCTCGAGCTCCTGGTCCCACAGCACGAGGGTGACCACCACGCCGGACTCGCCGGCCCGGGCGGTGCGGCCCGAGCGGTGCAGGTAGGCCTTGTGGTCCTCGGGCGGGTCGTAGTGCACGACGATGTCGACGTCGTCGACGTGGATGCCGCGGGCGGCCACGTCGGTGGCGACCAGCACGGGCAGGCTGGCCGGCGGAGAAGTCGGCCAGCGCCTTCTCCCGCGCGCGTCTGGCGCAGGTCGCCGTGGATGGCGAGGGCGCGCACGCCCTCCTTGCCGAGCTGCTCGGCCAGGCGGTCGGCGCCGCGCTTGGTGCGCACGAAGACCATGGTGCGGCTCGCGTTGCGGGCGATGGCCGCGGTCACCTTGACCTTGTCCATCTGGTGGACCTGCAGGAACCGGTGCTCCATCTCCTCGACGGTCACCGACGTGGACTCGACCTCGTGGAGCACCGGATCGTGCTGGTAGCGCTTGACCAGCGTGTCGACCACGCCGTCGAGGGTGGCCGAGAACAGCAGCGTCTGGTGCTCGACGCGCTCGGCGTGGCGCAGGATCCACTCGACCTGGGGCAGGAAGCCCATGTCGGCCATGCGGTCGGCCTCGTCGACGACCACGATCTCGAGGTCGTCGACCGAGACCTCCTTGCGCTCGATCAGGTCGATCAGCCGGCCCGGGGTGGCGACGACGACGTCGACGCCCCTCGCGAAGGCCTTGATCTGGCGCTCCATGTTGGCGCCGCCGTAGACGGCGACGAAGCGCACGGCCCGGGCTGCGGCCAGCGGAGGCCAGCTCGTCGTGGACCTGCAGCGGCCAGCTCGCGGGTGGGGACCAGCACGAGCGACGTCGGGCGGCGGCTCTCGGCGGCGGCGCACGCCGCTCGATGATGGGCAGGCCGAAGGCCAGGGTCTTGCCCGAGCCGGTCTTGGCCTTGCCGCAGACGTCGCGGCCGGCCAGGGCGTCGGGGACGGTCAGGGCCTGGATGGGGAACGGCTCGGTGATGCCGCGCTCGGCCAGGGCGGCCACGAGGTCGGCGGAGACGCCGAGCGCGTCGAAGGTGGTGGTCATGTCGGGGGGTCTGCTTTCGTCGTCGGTTCACGGGGTGGGTCGGCCTCGGCGACCGCGCCCCGTCACGAGCGACGAACAGTGAGGTGACCCGCAGGAGGCCGGGCGATCAACGGATCGAGCAGTGGCTCGGCCACTCCTGACGCCTCCCATCGTACCTCCTCGGGGCCTCGACCCCGTCGGGCGTGACTGCCGTCACGGGGTGTCGGCAACCCCGATGGTGGACTACCGCTCTGACGGACGACGACGTACGGGCCGATGCCGGACCGGCTTCCCGTTCACGCGACGGCGACATCGCGGTCAGCCACCCTGAGCGGGTCAGACGCGCTCGTCCTCATGAACACGTTCGCGACGCTACGGCGTTCCACTGACTATCCCGCCGGCCTGCCCGACCGCGTGCGCACGGCCGCTCGCCGGCTCTTCGACGCCAGCAGCGACGGCCCCGTCCTGCTCGAGCTCAAGGCGGCCAGCCTTCCGCACCGATCCCGGCTTCCAGAGATGGGCGACCCGCTACCAGCGCCTGGCCGCGAGCCCGGCGGGCCTGTCGAGCATGGCGGACATGATCCTCGACCTGGACGTGCGGTCGGTCCTGACCAGCATCGACACGCCGACTCGCGTGATCCACCGGACCGACAACCCCTGCTTCCGGGTGGAACACGGGCGCTACCTTGCCGACACCATCCCCCATGCCACCCTCGTCGAGGTGCCCGGCGACGACCGCTACTTCTGGCTCGGCGACACCGAGCCGCTCCTCGTCGAGCTGGCGGAGATGGTCACCGGCTCCCGGCTCGCCCCTGACCCCGATCGGGTGCTGTCGACCCTTCTGTTCACCGACATCGTCAGCTCCACCGTGCATGCCGCCACCCTCGGTGACCGGCGCTGGAGGAGCACCCTCGACGCTCACGATCTGATGGTCCGCCGCCAGCTCGGCCGGTTCCGGGGCCGCGAGGTCAAGGCGACCGGCGACGGCTTCCTCGCCACCTTCGACGGTCCGGCCCGTGCCATCCGGTGCGCCTGCGCCATCCGCGACGCCGCCCGCGAGCTGGGCGTGGAGATCCGGGCCGGGCTCCACACCGGCGAGGTCGAACGCCGCGGCGACGACGTCGGCGGCATCGCCGTGCACATCGCCGCCCGTGTCGAAGCCGCGGCATCTGCCGCGCAGGTCCTGGTCTCGGGAGCCGTACCACCGCTGGTCGCCGGGTCCGGAATCGACTTCCGCGACCTCGGCGAGCACGAGCTCGAGGGCGTGCCCGGCCGCTGGCGGCTCTACGCCGTCGGCGGCCGAACGCCGAGACGCCGGGTAGGTTGCTCCCCGGACCAGGCGAAGGGGGAGATCGGATGGAGTTCCGCGTCGTCGGCGGGTCGGGCCTGCAGGTGTCGGTGGCCGGCCTCGGCTGCAACAACTTCGGCATGCGGGTCGACGCGGAGGCCACCGACCGGGTCGTGCACGCCGCGCTCGACCTCGGCGTCACCCTGTTCGACACCGCCGACATCTACGGCGGCAAGGGCCGCTCCGAGGAGCTGCTCGGTCGGGCCCTCGGGTCGCGCCGCGACGAGGTCGTGCTGGCCACCAAGTTCGGCAATCCGATGGGCGACGGACCGTACGAGCGCGGGGCGTCCCGCCGCTACGTCGCCCGGGCGGTCGAGGCCAGCCTGCGCCGGCTCGGCACCGACCACATCGACCTGTACCAGCTGCACGTGCCCGACCCGTCGACGCCGATCGACGAGACGCTCGACGCGCTCGGCGACCTCGTGCGCGCGGGCAAGGTCCGCTACGTGGGCTCGTCGAACTTCGCGGGCTGGCAGATCGCCGAAGCCGACGCAACCGCGTCGGCCCGCGGCACGGCCCGGCTTCGTGACCGCCCAGAACGAGTGGAGCCTCCTGCGGCGCGGGGTCGAGCGCGAGGTGGTGCCGGCCTGCGCGCACCTCGGCGTGAGCGTGCTCCCCTACTTCCCGCTGGCCAGCGGCATGCTCACCGGCAAGTACCGGCGGGGCGAGGAGCCCGCCGAGGGCACCCGCCTCGCGGCCTGGGGCGGCGGGGCGGGCTGGACCACCGACGCCAACTTCGACCGCGTCGAGGCGCTCGACCGCGCTGGCGACCGAGCGCGGACCACACCGTCGGCGAGCTGGCGCTGGCCTGGCTGGCCGCACAGCCCGGTGGTGTGCTCGGTGATCGCCGGCGCGACGACACCGGAGCAGGTCGCGGCGAACGTGACCGGCCTCGAGTGGCAGCTCGACGCCGACGACCTCGCCGCCGTCACCGCCGCGCTCGCGTAAGCGCAACACCGCCTTGGCGATCCAGATCGTGCAGCAGCTCACCTAGGAGGTGGGTGGCTGCACGATCCAGCCGGCCAGGCCGCCGCGATGTCACACCCCGTGACCATTATGGGCGGCTATGTCGGCACGAGACCTCCAACGCGCGCTCGAGGCGACCTGTCGCCGGCAACACGGCGTGTCCCGGCGCCAACAGGCGTTGGACCTAGGCTTCACCGAGCGCATGGTCGAGCGTCGGATCAAAGCCGGCGACTGGATCCGGCTCGGACCCGGGCTCTACGCCTCCTCGGCGGCTCCGGCCACTTGGCGGCGGCAAGCGAAGGCCGCGGAACTGAGCGTGGTCGGATCGGTGGTGTCGCACCGAAGCGCTGCGGTCCTCCACGGCATCCCCGGCTTCCGCCCCGGTGCGATCGAACTCACCGCGCCGCCTACGGCGACCTCGCGAAGCCCGTTCGCCGTGGTGCACCGGCGATCCCTCATCGCTGCTCGCACCGTCGACGGCATCTCGACCACGACGCTGGCAAGGACAGTTGCCGACTTCGCAGGCCACATCCCTCTCTCGACACTCGGAGCCATGTTCGATGACCTGGTGGTCCGGCGCCGGCTCTCCATCGACGATCTTCGGCATGAATACGAACTGCTGGCCCCGACGCATTGTCGAGGTATCGGCGCAGTCGGCTGGTTGCTCGACCACCGGGTCGACGGCGACGTCCCGTCCGCCAACGCTCTCGAGCGCGCCTTGAAGCGAGTCCTTGACGACCCTCGACTACCGCACGCTCATCATCAGGCCGCATTCCCATGGTGGCCCGAGGCAGCGTTTCGAGTCGACGCGTTCCTGCCCGCGTGGCGCCGCATCATCGAGGCGGACGGTCGCCGCTGGCACACCCGGGAAGCCGACTTCGAGCGCGATCGATGGCGTGACCACCTGGCCCAACGCCATGGCTACGAGGTCACCCGCTTCACCTACCGGCAGTTGGTCGAAGCCCCCGGCTATGCACTCGAGGTGCTGCTCGACATCGGCCGGCGGGCCGCGGCATGACCAGATCGTGCAGCAGCTCACCCAGGAGGTGGGTGGCTGCACGATCCAGCCGGCCAGCCCGGCCGGGACCCCTCGGTTGGGTCAGGCGGGGAGGTTGGCCTCGATCGCCTCGATGACCTCGGGGGCGTCGGGCGCCACCATCGGCCGGAACCGGGCCACGACCTCACCGCTCGGCGCGACGAGGAACTTCTCGAAGTTCCACTGGATGTCGCCGGCGTTGCCCTCGGCGTCGGCCTTGGCCGTCAGCTCGTCGTAGATCGCGTGGCGGCCGTCGCCGTTGACGTCGATCTTCTCGAACAACGGGAAGGTCACGCCGTAGGTCGTGGAGCAGAACGTGGCGATCTCCTCGGGCGTGCCGGGCTCCTGGGCCCCGAACTGGTTGCACGGGAACCCGACGACCGAGAAGCCGCGGGCGCCGTACTCCTCGTGGATCTTCTCGAGCTGCTCGTACTGCGGGGTCAATCCGCACTTCGAGGCGACGTTCACCACCAGCGTGGCCCTGCCCTCGAAGTCGGCGAGCGACGACGGCGTGCCGTCGAGGCGATTGACCGGGATCTCGTAGAGCGACACCGCTCCCCCTCTTTCGTCGGTGGTCCTCTGTCTCGGGGTCGAGTGTAAGGAGCCCCGACCCCGACCGCCTACCCGAGGAGTCGAACCGGTGGCAGGTACGACCCCGTACCATCGGGCCTGTGGACGTCCCTGCGCACCTCGCCGCCATCGCCGAGCAGGGCTACACCATCGTCCCCGATGCCATCGAGCCCGACCTCGTCGACGCCCTGGTCGCCGACCTCGCCCGCCTCGAACACGATCTCGGGGCCCTCCCGGCCGAGCAACAGCTTCGAGGGCGACCACACGGTGCGCATCTACAACCTGCTGGCCCGCAGCCCCGTCTACCAGGTGGTCCCGGTCCATCCCGTCGGTGCTGCCCATCGTCGAGGGCGTGCTCGACCGCGGGCTGCCTGGTGTCGTCGCTGTCGTCGATCGCCATCGACCCGGGCGAGACGGCCCAGCCCATCCACGCCGACGACCAGCTGATCCCGCTCCCCAAACCCCATCCCCCGGTGGTGTGCAACTCGATGTGGGCGCTCACCGACTTCACCGAGGCCAACGGCGCCACCCGGATCGTGCCCGGGCACCCACCTGGCCGACGCGCTCACCCGACTACGGGCACCCCTACGAGTCGGTCGCGGCCGAGATGGCACGCGGCAGCGTGCTCATCTGGCACGGCAGCCTCTGGCACGGCGGCGGGGCCAACGACACCGACGAGCGGCGCATCGGCCTGGCCATGAACTACTGCGCCGGCTACATCCGCCAGCAGGAGAACCAGCAGCTCGGCATCCCCCCCGAGTTGGCGGCCACGTTCGAGCCCCGCCTCCTCGAGCTGATCGGCTACGGCATGTACAACGGGCTGATCGGCCACATCGACAAGCGGCTCCCGTCCGAGCTGCTCGGCACCTCACGCCCCGACCCCCATGGTGTGGGATGCGATCTGACGGCGCCGGCGGGTACCGCGCCGGCGGCCAGACGGCGGGACGGGCGGTTCGCCACGCCGGCGTCGCGTGGGCCGGACGGCGTGGGCCGTTTGGCCTGTCGCGGTCAAGCAGGGGGGTCCCGCGGTCGTTGTTCAGGACGCCATGAAGCTGAGACAGGCAGCCGCATGAGCGGCTCTTTCGCGCTCGCACGCGCCCGCCGGGCGCTGGAGGAGGCCGGCCTGCCGGTCGACCTCCCGCTCGAACGCGCCTCGAGCGTGACCAACGAGGTCTGGCTGTCCGATCGCTACGTGGTCCGGGTGAATCGGCAACCCAACCAGCGCCTCCGCCGGGAAGCCGCCCTCGGTCCCCTGCTGCCGGCGGAGGTCGGCTACCCGGCGATCGAGGCCTACGGCGGCCAGCTCGGCGCCGACTGGCTGATCGTGCGGCGGGTCCCGGGCCGCCCGCTCAGCCGCTGCTGGCCGGGCATGACCCGCGAGGAGCGCCGCCGCGCCGTCGGACAGGTGGCCGACAAGCTGCGGGCGCTGCATCAGTTCGACTGCCCCGACGACGTCCCCGAGATCGAGTCGCCGCAGTTGCTGCGGGCGCACACCTTCCGGGCCGTCGACCCGTTGCTCACCGCCCTCGACCAGGCCTCGGGTCTGGCCTACATCGACCCGGGCTTCATCGACCAGGTGCGCACGCTCGTGCTGGAGACCTGCTCGGTCATCGAGCCGTTCGACCAGCACACGCTTCGTGCACGGCGATCTCACCTTCGAGAACGTGCTCTGGGACGGCCACGCCGTCACCGCCCTGCTCGACCTCGAGTGGTCTCGTCGGGCCCCGGCCGACCTCGACCTCGACGTGCTCCTGCGCTTCGCCTGCTTCCCCTACCTGCACGTCGCCGAGGACTACGAGGCCGAGACGCGGGCGATCGACTACGCCGAGCTGCCGTACTGGATGGCCGAGGACTACCCCGGGCTGTTCGCCTTCCCTCAGGAGTTCGAGCGGCTGCGCCTGTACTCGGTCGCCTACGACGTGCGCGAGCTGATCGCCATGCCCCCGACCCGCCCCCTCCGCGAGCTGTCCCCGCACCATCCCTACCGGCGGCTCGAGCGCACGATCCGTGGCCTCGGCCACCTCGACCGGCTGGCCGGGAACCTCGAAGCCGATCCCATGTCGCTCGACCCGAGCGGTGCGGTGATCCCGGGGTTCGACACCCCGGTACCGTCAGCTCCCCTGCTCGCCCGCTGACCTCTCCGCCGGACCTGGACCGGCGCCTTCGGGTTCGTCGGCTTCGGTCTCGCCGGACGCTTCGGTCTCGTCGGACGCGTCGGTCTCCTCGATCGCGGCGTCGTCTGCCTCGTCCCCGTCGGTCTGAACGGGCTCGGTCTCGTCGCCGAATCGGTGGCCGTCCTCGTAGGGCTCGTCGCTGTCGCCGGGTCGGCGGCGCAGCCCTCGCAGTGCGAGGAACAGGACCACGCCGAGGAAGGTGATGCCGGCCACCCAGATGTTCACCCGGATGCCGAGGATCAGGCTGGCGTGGTCGGACCGGAGGGACTCGACGAAGAACCGACCGAACGCGTAGCCCGCGATGTAAAGGGCGAAGATGCGCCCCGGACGCACGACCCGGCGACGGTCGAGCAGCACGAGCGCCCCGGCCAGCGCCAGGTTCCACAGCGACTCGTAGAGGAACGTCGGCTGGAAGGCGACGCTCTGGACGTAGGCGACCGGTCGGTGCGCGAGATCGATCTTGAGGCCCCACGGCAGCGTGGTCGGGCGGCCGAAGAGCTCCTGGTTGAACCAGTTTCCCCACCGGCCGATGGCCTGGGCCACCGCCATGGCCGGCGCAACGGTGTCGAGGCCAGGGGGCAGTCGCATGCCCCGCCGATGCGCGACCCAGACCCCCACGGCCACCCCGGCGATGATGCCGCCGGGGATGCCCAGGCCGCCGTCCCAGATCTTCACCATCCCCCCGATGTTGTGGGGGATGTAGGTGCGCCAGTCGGTGATCAGGTGGTAGATGCGGGCGCCGATCAGCCCGGCGGGCACGGCCCAGATCGCGATGGCCCAGATGTCGTCGGGATCGCCGCCACGCGCGAACCACCGGCGCGTCGATATCTCGACCGCGGCGAACACGCCGAGCGCGATGCACAGGCCGTAGAAGTGGAACGGACCCCAATGGTTCGTGCTGGGGCTCGGCAGGTACGCCAGCACGGCGCTCACGTAGGCCATCCCGCCAGGTAGGTCGGGTCGATGGCGAACAGGTCCTCGAAGCCGGCGGTGGCCGGGCCGGCCAGCCCCTTCACCGCGGGCAGCAGCTGGGTGGCGTAGAAGCACGCCGTCGTGACCTTGGCCTCGAGGACCGCGGCATCGCCGTCGCCGGACGCGAGGGCCGCCTTGGCCGCGAGCGCCTGGCGGGCCATGAGCCATCCACCGGTGACGAGGGCGCACATCCGGAGATAGGGCGTGGCGCCGGCCAGCGCACCCCGCACGTCGCCGCGCCCGTGCTGCAGCATCCAGTCGGTGGCTTCCGACAACGAGTCGACGGCGTCGGCGAGGTTGGTCCGGATCGAGTCCACGTCGTCGCCGGCCGCGGCGAGCGCGCCGTCGAGACCGCGGATCTCGGCGAGTAAGTCGGCCATCACCCCGCCGCCGCGCATCGGGAGCTTGCGGCCGATGAGGTCGATGGCCTGGATGCCGTTGGTGCCCTCGTAGATCGGGGTGATGCGGGCGTCGCGGAAGTGCTGCGCCACCCCTGTCTCCTCGACGTAGCCCATGCCGCCGTAGATCTGGATGGCGAGCGAGGTGATCTCGACCCCGAGATCGGTCGACCAGGCCTTGCACAGCGGGATCAGGAGGTCGACCCGCTCGCCGGCCGCCTCGCGGGTGGCCGCATCGGGATCGGCCAGCGCGACGTCGATGCGCTCGGCGGTCAGGTAGATCAACGCGCGCATCGCCTCGATGTAGGCCTTCATGGTGAGCAGCATCCGCCGCACGTCGGGGTGCTCGATGATGGCGGAGCTCTCGCCGGCCGGCGCGCCGGGTGCGCGTCCCTGGTGGCGCTCCTGGGCGTAGGCCAGCGCGTCCTGGTAGGCGCGCTCGGAGAGCGCGAGCCCCTGGAGGCCGACCGACAGGCGGGCGTTGTTCATCATCGTGAACATGTAGCGCATGCCTTGGTTCTCTTCGCCGATGAGGTACCCGATCGCGCCACCCGCCTCGCCGTAGCTCATCACGCACGTCGGGCTCGCCTTGATCCCCAGCTTGTGCTCGACCGACAGGCAGGTCACGTCGTTGTGGGCGCCGAGCGACCCGTCCGGCTCGACCAGGAACTTGGGCACGAGAAAACACGAGATGCCCTTGGTGCCCGGCGGCGCGCCGGGCGTGCGCGCAAGCACCAGGTGGAGCACGTTGTCGGCCATGTCGTGCTCGCCGAAGGTGATGAAGATCTTCGTCCCGGTGATGCGCCAGGTGCCGTCGTCGGCGGGCTCGGCCTTCGTGCGGAGGGCACCGACGTCCGACCCGGCCTCGGGCTCGGTCAGGTTCATCGTGCCCGTCCACTCACCGGAGACCATTCGCGGCAGGTACGTCTGCTGCAGCGTCTCGTCCGCGTGGTGGCGGAGAATGTCGATGGCGCCCTGGGTGAGCAGCGGGCACTGGGCGAACGCCATGTTGGCGGTCGACATGAACTCCTGCAGGACGATGCCGACCAACCAGGGGAAGCCACCACCGCCGTAGCCGGGCTCGAACGGCACCGAGTTCCAGCCAGCGGCGACGTAGGCCGCGTACGCCTCCTTGAAGCCGTCGGGCGTCGTAACCGAGTTGTCGGGCCCGTGCTGGCTGCCCTGGAGGTCGCCGACCCGGTTGAGCGGCGCGATGACCTCGCTCACGAACTTGGCGTGCTCCTCGAGGACGCCGAGCACGGTCGCGGCATCGAGGTGGGCGAACGGCTCGAGCGCGAACAGGCCCTCGAGATCGACCAGGTGGTCGAGGACGAACGACACGTCACGGAGCGGGGGGCGGTAGTCGGCCACGGGAAGAAGGTAGTGGGATATGGCTCGGGTTAGCGTGGCGCCATGATCGGGGTCGAGTGGCGGGACCGGGTGGCGGTGCTGCGGATGGACGCGGGCGAGAACCGGTTCAACCGCGAGTCGGTCGACGCGCTGCACGCCGCGCTCGACGAGGTGGAGGCGACGGAGGGCCCGGTCGCCCTGGTGACCACCGGCGTCGGGAAGTTCTATTCGAACGGCCTCGACCTCGACTGGCTCGGCGGCGCGGGCGACGCCGGGGCCGGCTTCATCGACGACGTGCACCGGCTGCTCGGGCGCGTCCTCGGTTTCCCGGCCATCACCGTCGCCGCCGTGAACGGCCACGCCTTCGCGGGCGGGGCCATGCTGGCCACGGCCCACGACCACGTGATCATGCGGGAGGATCGCGGCTACTGGTGCCTGCCCGAAGTCGACCTGGGACTACCGCTGACGCCCGCGATGTACGCCGTC
Source organism: uncultured Microthrixaceae bacterium (assembly GCA_963776435.1). Taxonomy (GTDB): domain Bacteria; phylum Actinomycetota; class Acidimicrobiia; order Acidimicrobiales; family Acidimicrobilacustridaceae; genus UBA4742. Next base: position 179,268 of record CAVZMK010000006.1, on the reverse strand, counting down.
GTCGCCGCCCACCTGCCCCCGACGACGCTGCGCGACGCGGCACTGACCGGCCGCCGCTACACCGGGCCGGAGTCGGTGGCGGCAGGCATCGCCGACGCGGTGGCACCCGAGGACGAGGTGGTCGACCGCGCCGTCGCGTTGGCCGCGGGGCTGGCCGACAAGAACCGCGACGTGATCGCCGCGCACAAACGGCTCCTCTACGGCGACGCGCTCACCACCTGCGGAGTCTGACTCCGGGACGGCGCGCCAACAGCCGCGGAACCTGTCAGCCCAGCGACCTCGCAGAGGACGCTGACATGACAGGTTGCGCGAGGCTTCGGGGTCAGGCGTGGGTGAGGCCGTCGGGACCGACGAACTCGTAGCGGCCGCGGCCGGCGGCCTTGGCCCGGTACATCGCCGCGTCGGCCGCCGCCATCAGGGCGTCGCTGGCCGACAGGCCGCCACCCGCCTGGACCAGGCCGATCGACACGCCGACCTCCGCGGTGCAGTCGGCGACGGATACGGGCCGGCTCATGACCTCGATGAGCCGGTCCGCCACCAACCGCAGCAGGCCCGGGTTGTCGACGCCCTCGATGAGCACCGCGAACTCGTCCCCGCCGATGCGTGCGGCGGTGTCGGTGTCGCGGATGACGGTGTGGATGCGGTCGGCGATCTCGATCAGGACGGCGTCGCCGACCTGGTGGCCGAACTCGTCGTTGACCGGCTTGAACCGGTCGAGGTCGAGGTAGAGCAACGCCACCGCCTGCCCGTGGCGTTGGAACCGGGCCAGCGCCTGCTCGAGGCGGTCGTAGAGCAGCACGCGGTTCGGCAGGCCGGTGAGGTAGTCGTGCGTGGCCAGCTCGCGCAGTCGGCGCTCGGCGTCCTTCAGGTCGGTGATGTCGCGCGCCACCGCGGAGATCGACTCGATGACGCCGAGGTGGCTCGCGTGGGCCAGGAACAGTGCCGACACCGGGATCACCGCGCCCGACCAGCTGTGGAAGTTCAGCTCCCCCCGCCAGATCTGCTCGCGGGCCAGAGTAGGCTCGACCACCTCGCGGAAGATCTCGTAGGACTCGGGCTGGAGCACGTCCATGAGGAAGCTGGGCGATCCCTCGGCCGAGGAGCCCCGCACGCCGAGCGTCTGCTGGGCGGCGTCGTTCACATAGGAGATGGCGCCGTTGCGCTCGGCCACCATGAGGAAGTCGGAGCCGGCGTCGAGCACACGGGCCAGCAGGTCGGCGCGGCGACCGGCCGCGACCTCGGCGGACACGTCGGCCAGGGTGGCGACGAAGCCGTCGTGCTCGCCCTCGTCGGTGAAGACGGGCGCGACCCGCAGCTCGCCCCACACCTCACCCGACCCGGCGACGACCAGGTCCTCGATCTCGGCTTCGGGGTGGTCACCCCGCACGCGCACGGTGTAGGGCTCGCGGGTGGTGACCGACGCCATCCCCCGCGTCACGATCTCGTCGACCTGCTCGGACGCGAGCAGGTCGCGCCAGTCGAGCCCCACCAGATCGACCTCGTTCAGGATGTCGGGCCAGCTGCCGTGGGCGTAGAGGATCCGGCCGTCGACGTCGGTGCGCAGCACGACGAACGGGCCCGCCTCGGTGACCGTCGCGAACAGCTCGCGCACCGTGTCGAGCTCGCGGCGGAGCTCCTCGGACTCGGTCACGTCGAGGCTGGCGCCGGCGTAGCCCTCGAAGTCGCCCTCCGCGTCGAAGAAGGGCAAGGCCCGGTGGTGCAGCCACCGGTACTCGCCGTCGGCCCGCAGCACCCGGGCGGTGAACTCGAACGGGGCGCGGTCGGCGATGGCCAGGCGGATGCCGTGGCCCACCTCCGCGATGTCGTCGCGATGCATCCGCTCGAGCAGCGCAGCCCGCAGGTCCTCCTCCTCTGGGGAGACGCCGACGAACTCGAAGCAGGTGCGGTTGCCGATGCGCGGGCTGCCGAGGCGATCGGTGAGCCAGAGCAGAACAGGCGTCTCGTTCACCAACCGGTAGGCCCGGGCCTCACGGGTGCGGGGGTTCGAGAAGTCGAAGATCTGCGACACCAGGTAGTCGGGTCGACCGCTCGGCCCGTACACCGCGGTGAGCATGTTGGTGACCCAGTGGTCGACCCCGTCGGGGCGTCGGCACCGGAACTCGCATTCGACGTAGTTGCGCTGCCCGACCAGCAGCTCGGTCAGCTGGCTGCGGATCGCCGAGGCCTCGAGCGGGTCGATGAACGACTCGAAGCGTCGACCGTGCAACTCGTCGGCCACGGTGTGCATGAGGTCGCAGAACACCGGGTTGGCCCGGGCGAGCTCGCCGGCGACCGACCAGACCGCCATGCCCACCGGCATGGCGTCGTAGACGGCGGCCAGGGTCTCGAGTTGGCGCGCCGGCACCGGCGTGGACGACGTCGGGTCGTACCCCCGGTCGATCTCCTGGTGTGCCACCGGCTCCTCAGCCATGCAAGCCGAGCCTGCCCTTCCCGCCAGCCCCCATGGCGCGACACGCCGACGAGGATCCCGGCCCTCTACTCCAATCCGGGCAGGTTACTGCTGAGAACGCGTTCCATCCAGAGGAAGTGTCGACATCGACACAAATAGCGCGACCAGCCCAGATGACCGGGCCGGGTCGACCCCGGGCCCCTCGCGGTGGCACGATCCCCGCTATGAGCGATCTCTTCTCCATCCAGGGCAAGACGGCACTGGTCACCGGCGGCAGCCGCGGCATCGGCCTGATGATCGCCCGCGGGTTCGTCGAGGCCGGCGCCAGGGTCTACATCTCGTCGCGCAAGGCCGACGTCTGCGACGAGGTCGCCGCCGAGCTGTCCGAGGTCGGCACCTGCATCCCGATCGCCGCCGACCTCAGCCAGCACGACGAGTGCAAGCGGGTGGCCGACGAGATCGCCGAGCGCGAGCCGAGCCTGCACATCCTGGTCAACAACGCCGGCGCGACCTGGGGCGCTCCCCTGGCCGAGTTCCCCGACGCCGCGTGGGACCGGGTGCTCGACCTCAACGTCAAGGGCGTGTTCCACCTCACCCGCTACCTGGTGCCGACGCTGGCGGCGGCCGCCCAGCCGGGCGATCCCGCCCGGGTGATCAACATCGGTTCGATCGACGGGCTGCACGTCCCCGAACTCGAGACCTACTCCTACTCGGCGAGCAAGGCGGCGGTGCACCAGCTGACCCGGGTGTTGGCCAAACGGCTGGCGCGGGAGCACATCACCGTCAACGCCATCGCTCCCGGTCCGTTCGAGAGCAAGATGATGGCCGCCACGCTCGAGGCCTTCGGCGACGCCATCGCCGCGGCGAACCCGATGCGGCGCATCGGCGAGCCCGAGGACATGGCCGGCACGGCGATCTTCCTGGCCAGCCGGGCCGGCGCCTACGTGACCGGCGCGGTCATCCCCGTCGACGGCGGTATGTCCACCACCCTCTAGCTCAGCAAACTGGGCATCTGTGTACTCGGTTTCCGAGTACACAGATGCCCAGTTTCAGAAGTGCGGGTCAGGCTTTGGTCAGGAAGAGGAGCCCGAGGAGGGCGAGGATCAACAGTGCGAGGATGCCGACGACCAGCACGGCGTTGATGGGGCCGCGCTTGCGGGCGGTGAGCCCGAAGTCGACGACGTCCTCGCGGCTGCGCCGCAGCAGGTAGGCCTCGTCGGCCGGCGTCCCCACCTTGGGCAGGTGCTGGGCCGGCTTGCGGGCCTTCTTCTTGTTGCGGTTGGCCTTGCTCGATCGGCTCGCCATCGGGCGCAGCCTATGGCACCGGGACGGTGCGCCGACCCGAGGCCGACCCCGCTGGTCGGGTCAGTGCGCCCGCGCGGTGGTCGGCTGGCGGCGGTGGCCCTTGGACGCGCGGGTCGGAGCTGCGGCACCCGGCTGCAGGTGGGCCCGGCGCGCCTTGCGGTTGAGCTTGGAGTTGGACTTCGCACCGGCCTTGGGGCCCGACTTGGAGCCTGGCTTCGGGCCGGACCTGCCACCGGGCTTGGGACCCGATTTCGGACCGGACCTGGTCGTCGACGTGGTGCCTGGGCGCGAGCCGGGCTTGCGGGCCGGCCCGCCGGACTTTCCGGCACCGCGACCGGCGGCCGGCCGGGGCCGACGCGGGCGAGCGGTCTCGGTCGCGTTCGCGGCGGTGGTCGGACGAGGCCGGCTGCGGCGAACCGGCCGGGCCTCGCCTTGCGGAAGTCCCGTGGCATCGGGGCTGGTGGTACCGGTCGGCATCCCGAGCGCCCGTTGCATCTTGGCCACGTCTCGGCGCTGCTCGGGCGCCACGAACGACACGACCACACCTCTCGCCCCCGCGCGGCCAGTGCGGCCCGAACGGTGGATGTAGTCCTTCTCGTCCGCCGGCGGGTCGAGGTGCACGACACCGGCGACGTCGTCGACATGGATGCCGCGGGCGGCGACATCGGTGGCCACCAGCGCGTCGACCTGGCCGCGCTGGAACGCGGCCAACGCCCGTTCGCGCTGACCCTGCGAGCGGTCGCCGTGGATGGCCGCGGCGCGCACGCCGGCGGCCTCGAGCTGACGGGCGACGCGATCGGCGCCCCGCTTGGTGCGGCAGAAGACCATCGTCGGCCCGAGCGAGGAGATCACCTTGGCGCACAGGCCGATGCGCTCGTCGCGAGGCACCGTCCAGAAGAGGTGCTCGACCTTGGCGCCGTCACGAGGATCAGCCGCGAGCTCGTGGCGGGCCGGGTGCTTCTGGTAGCGACGGATCAGCTCGTCGACCGCGCCGTCGAGGGTGGCGGAGAACAGCAGCGTCTGGCGATCGTCGGGCACGGTGTCGAGCAGCCGCTTGACCTCGGGCAGGAAGCCCATGTCGGCCATGCGGTCGGCCTCGTCGATGACCACGACCTCGACGGCGTCGAGCCGCAGGTCGCCACGACCGATCAGATCGGCCAGCCGACCCGGGCAGCCGACGGCGATGTCGACGCCGCGGCGCAGGCCCTTCAGCTGGCGTTCGAATCCGTTGCCGCCGTAGAACGCCTCGACGCTCGGGCCTTGCGGACCGCCCAGCATGACCAGCTCTTCGCGCACCTGCGCGGCGAGCTCGCGGGTTGGCACCAGCACGAGCGCGCGCGGTCGCTTGGGCTCGGCCCGACCGATGCGGGTGACGAGGGGGATGCCGAAGGCGATGGTCTTGCCCGACCCCGTGGGGGCGCGCCCGCAGAGGTCGCGCCCGGCGAGCGCGTCGGGCAGCGTGGCCGCCTGGATGGGGAACGGCGTCGTGATGCCCTGCGCGGAGAGGGCGCGGCACACGGACGCGGGTACGCCGAGATCGGCGAAGGTGGTGGTCACTGGAGCTCCTGGGTGCGGTTGGGCGCGACGGCCCGGTGGGGGGAGGGCAGCGGATGAGGCGAGGCCGCAGGCCAGGGGGCTGATCGGGCGCCGGCACCGGCCACTCGGGAGAGGGCCCACGCATGCCTCTGCGCGCAGGTGACGATCAGTCGTGCGACGACAGCGTAGCAGCCAGAGGCCCAGATCCCCCCTAGCCTGCGCCGCGGACCCCACGACGACGCAAGGAGACGGGACCGATGACCGAGCTGGTGGGCAGGCGCATCCTGGTCACGGGACCGGCCGGTCAGGTGGCGCGCCCGATCGTGGCCGCACTGGCCAAGGACAACGACATCGTCGGCGTCGCCCGGTTCCGCGACCCAGCGGTGCGCGCAGATCTCGAAACGCTCGGCGTCACCTGCGTCACCGTCGATCTCGCCCGCGATGCGCTCGACCTCGTGCCCGACGACGTCGACTACGTCCTGAACCTGGCCGTCGTGAAGTCCAACCGATGGGATGTCGACCTGCGCGGCAATGCCGAGGCGGCCGGGCTGCTGATGGCCCACTGCCATCGCGCGACCGCTTTCCTGCACTGCTCGTCGACCGCAGTGTACGAACCGGCCGGCGCGCATCCGGTCGCGGAGGGAGACCCGCTCGGCGACAACCATCGCGTGATGATGCCGACCTACTCGATCTCCAAGATCTCCGCCGAGGCCGTCGTGCGGACCGAGGCCCGCCAGCTCGGGATGCCCACCACCATCGCCCGCCTCAACGTCCCCTATGGCGACAACGGAGGCTGGCCCGCGTTCCACCTCGAGTGCATCCTCGCCGGCTCGCCGATCCAGGTGCACCCCGATCGGCCGAACCTCTTCAACCCGATCCACGAGGACGATCTCGTCGCGACGCTGCCGGCGTTGCTCGACGCGGCCGCCGTGCCGGCGACGATCGTCAACTGGGGTGGCGACCAGCAGGTGGCCCTCGAGGAGTGGGTGGCCGAGCTCGGTCGGCTCGTGGGTCGCGAACCCGTGCTCGTCGAGACCGACGCGACCATCGGCGGTGTCACCACCGACAACACGCGCCGTCTGGAGCTGGCGGGACCGACCACGGTCGACTGGCACGAGGGCCTGGCCCGCATGGTGCGGGCCCTGCACCCCGAGGTGGTGGTCGGCTAGCCCGCCTGACCGGCGCCCGACGGGATGGCGTAGGTGACGACCGCCTGCGCCACGAGATCGGGACTTCCCTCGGAGCGCAACCGCACCTCGACCACCGCCAGCTTGCGACCCAGCTTCAGGAACGTGGCCTCGGCCTCGACGCCGGCCGGCTGTGGTTTGCGCAGGAAGGTGATGTTGAGGCTCGAGGTCACCGCCAGGGCGACGGGCCCGATGTGGGCGAGGATCAGGCAGTAGGCGGCGCCGTCGGCCAGACCCATCAGCGTCGGCCCCGACACCGTCCCGCCCGGGCGCAACCCGACCTCCGAGGCGGGGACCTTGGCCAGCAGTCGTCCCTCGTCCACCTGGGTGACGAGGTACGCCCGCTCGGTGTCGAACGCCTCGGCCAGGAAGCGGTTGAGCGCGTCGGCGTCCATCTGCAGACCGGGCATCGGGTCAGCATCGCGCACTGGGTAGCGTGGCCCCGTGCCGGAGCTCGACGCCCACCTGGAGCAGCTGGCCGAGCGGGTGTGGGTGTGGCGCCAGCAGCCGAGCGGGCACGGCCGGGCCAACGCCGGGCTGGTGGTCGAGGACGACGGCGCGACGGTGGTCGACACGCTGCTGACGCCGTCCCAGGCCGCCCCGCTGGCCGCCTCGGTCGAGGCCATGGGCATCCACGTTCGCCGGGCCGTGCTGTCGAGCAGCCACGTCGAGTTCGTGGGTGGCTCCTCCGTGTTCTGGATGGCGGCGCGCTACGGGCGCTCGCAGACCGAGCGCGCTCCTGGATCTACCGCCGAACCTCGACGGGTACCGGCGCCTCTTCCCCGAATGGGCGGCCGAGTTCGACGACGACTTCGCGACACGTCCGATCTCGCACACCGTCGACACCTCGGCCTGGTTGAGCCCGCTCGCCTGCGCGATCCCCACCGCCGGTCAGATGGCCGAGAACCTGATGGTGCTCGTCCCTTCGGTCGACGTCCTGTTCGCCGGCGCGATGTGCACCTTCGGCGTGACGCCCAACGCCTTCGACGGCGACCCGGGCGCATGGGCCGACGCGCTCGGCGAGCTGGGCGAGCTCGCGTCGGTGGTCGTGCCCGGCATCGGTGCGGTGGGCGGTCCCGACGACCTGGTCGCGCTCCAGGCCTACCTGTACGCCTGCGTCGAGGCCGAGGGCGATCCGGCCGGCATCCCCGAAGGTCCGTGGGACGACTGGACCGACCGCCATCTCGACGCGGTCAACATCGAGCGCGCCGCGATGCTCGCCGCCGGCGACACGTCGGTACCGCCGTCGATGCTGCGCGCCATCGGCCTCGCCTGATCCTCCCGAACCTGTCAGGCCGGCGACCTAGCAGGAGTCGCTGGCCTGACAGGTTCGAGGTGAACGCGTGCGACTCAGACGCCGGCGGCGGCGACGAGTTGCTCGCTGACCTCCCAGAGCCGCCGGGCGGCCTCGGGATCGCGAGCGGCCCGGGACGGGCGGTGCTCACTGCAGCGGACGTAGTAGCCGCCCGTGCGATCCGCCACCTCCGGCGACGACGCCAGGTACACCGTCGTGCGGGCACCACGCTCAGCCGAGACGTAGAACGGCGAGCCGATGGCGACGGTCAGGTGCTCGATGCCGCTCATGTCGTCGGTGCTCCCGAACCCCGTGCGCACGACGCCGGGGTGCAGGCAGTTGACCGTCACTCCAGTGCCGACCAGCCGCCGCGCCAGCTCCCGCGTGAACAGGATGTTGGCCAGTTTGGACTTGCCGTACGCGTCCATCGACCAGTACCGGTGCTCGCTCTGGAGATCAGCGAAGTCGAGGCCGGAGTAGGCGAAGCGATGACCGAACGACGTCACGTTGATCACCCGGGCCGGCGCGCTCGCCTTCAGCCGGTCGAGCAGGAGATCGGTGAGCAGGAAGTGGCCGAGGTGGTTGACGCCGAAGGTCATCTCGAAGTGCTGAGCCGTCTCGAGTCGATCCGAGAGGATGCCGCCGGCATTGTTCACCAGCACGTCGAGCCGGTCGTGGCGGGCCTGCAGCTCGGATGCGAACGAGCGGATCGACGCGAAGTCGGCCAGGTCGAGCGCCATGACCTCGACGGAGGTCTGACCGGAGCGGCGTTGGATCTCCGCCAACGCGTCCGCACCCTTCTCGGCGTTGCGCGCCGTGATCACGACGGTGGCCCCCATCGTCGCCAGGGCGACGGCGGCCTCCTTGCCGATCCCGGAGTTCCCGCCCGTTACGACGATCACCTGCTCGTGGAGGTCGGGCACGGTCTGCGAGCGGTCGGTCATGGCGGCCAGGCTACGACGGCAGCGATCCGGTCCCGGGCGACGGACACCGTAGGCTCGGCTCCGTGGATCCGGTCGCCGTCGTCCCCGCCGTGCCGGCGGCGACGGTCGTGCCGCTCCGTGACGGCGCGACCGGTCTCGAGACCTTGATGCTGCGCCGGAACTCGCGGCTCGAGTTCGCCGGTGGAATGTGGGTCTGGCCGGGAGGTCGAATCGATCCGGAGGACTACCCCGGGGCGCCGCGACCGACGATCCCGAGCGGCTCGAGCAGGCGGCCCGGGCGGCCGCGGTGCGCGAGGCGTCGGAGGAGGCCGGGCTGGCGGTCGACGTCGAGTCACTCGTCTGGTTCTCGCACTGGACCCCGCCTCCGATCAGCCCCAAGCGCTTCGCCACCTGGTTCTTCGCCGCCCCCGCGCCCGAGGGTCGGGTCACCGTCGACGGCGGCGAGATCCACGACCACGCCTGGTGGGCGCCCTCTGAGGCGCTGCGCCTGCGCAACGCGCTGGAGATCGAGCTGTCGCCGCCGACCTGGATCACTTTGGAGCACCTGAAGGACTACACCAGCGTCGACGCGGCCATGACCGATCTCGCGCGACGGCCGGCCGAGTACTTCGCCACCCGGTTCGCGTCGGTCGAGGGCGGAGCGGTTGCGCTCTATCACGGCGACGCCGGCTACGAGGACGAGGATCCCGACCGACCCGGTGGCCGCCACCGCCTCTGGATGGTCGGCGACGACTGGTGGTACGAGCGCACCACCTAGAGGCCGAGGACCGCGCCCTGCGCGGTGCGGCGTGTGGTGCCGGTGGTCTGCACGACCCCGATCCCATCGACGGCCGAGTCGGTCGTCGCGCACCCACCGTCGGTCAGGCTCTGGTAGTTCACCTGGACACGGGAGGCCGCGGTGCGCCCGCCCCGGTCGTCCTCCAGGCACATCCCGCTCCAGCGCACGCTGGCGGACGGGTCGTCGCAGCGGGCGAACACCTCCGACCACACGATCGCATCGCCGAGCTCGGTGCCGTCCGCGTACAGGTCGCGCACAACAGTGGTGTCACCCGATTCCAGGTTCGTCACCTCACCCCGCCAGGCCTGTCGCCCGCCGGGGCCTTCACCGGCGCGGGATATCCGCAGCCGATAGGCGACACCCGCGTCCCAGCGGAAGTCGCGCGTGTTCACGTTGCCCATCGCGCTCGGCAGCGTGGACGTCGACCCCTCGAGCTCCCCTCCCCCAGCGCCGTAGCCGCCCCAGTTCACCGCGGTGGAGCCGGGATGACCGGAGTGCCACTGCAAACCGAGGTGCCCCGCACCGGCGGCGCGGCCCCGGTCGTGGAACGACGCCTGCAAGGCCCAGAAGGACAGCGCGGGCACGCTCGGGGCCACGAGCACCTCGAGGACCGCCTCGGCGGCGATCCACACCTGTCCGGCCGGGGGCGGGTCGACCACCCACGCCAGGTGGAAGGACGACGCGCCGTTGCCCGAGGGTGGCGTCCCCGCGGTGCCGTTCCACGTGAGCCGCTGGCGGAACCGCTCGAACACCATGGCGGAACCTTACGGTGGCGGCCCGTCGGCGGGGCCGAGTAGACCCTGGTCGATGGACCTCGACGCGCGCATCCCCGAGCCCGAGCTGATGATCGATCCGGACCAGGCGGCCGCCTACTCGGCGGCGGACTTCGCCGATGCGCATCAGATGCTGGTCGATCGTTTCGTCGAGTTCTTCGGCGCGCTCGCCGACCGGCCGTCGCTCGACGTGCTCGATCTCGGCTGCGGTCCCGCCGACGTCACCACCCGCTTGGCCCGCGCCTTGCCGAACGCCCGCATCACCGGCGTCGACGGATCCGAACCCATGCTCGTGCACGGCCGGGCCCGGCTGCGCGAGGCTGGCCTCGACGAGCGGGTGCACCTCGAGCAGCGGCTGTTGCCCGATCCCGAGCTCGAGGAACGGGCCTTCGACCTCGTCGTGTCGACGAGCGTGCTGCACCACCTGGCTGACCCGGCCGCGTTGTGGACGACCGTCGCCCGCTGCGCGGCTCCCGGCGCCGCCGTCTACGTGGCCGACCTGCGCCGGCCTCCCGACCAGGCCGCCCTCGATGCGCTCGTCGCGAGCGCGGCCGCCGACGAGCCGGAGGTGCTGGTGACCGACTTCCGCAACTCGTTGTGCGCCAGCTACCGGCCCGACGAGGTACGGGCCCAGGTGGCCGCGGCTGGTCTCGACCTCGACGTCGAGCCGCTCGGCGAGCGCCACCTCGTCGCCTGGGGCCACGCCGCCAGTTGACGGTTCGCCGTCATCCTGGTGGAGGGTCGAACAACGCCAGCTCGGCAGCATCGGGCGCCTCGAAGAGTGGTAGCCACCCGTCGAGGTCGGCGCGGCGGATCGGGTGGCTGTCCCAGGGTGGCTGCGAGTTCCGAGCATCGATGCGCCGCCAGAGCTCGTCGGCCGGCACGTCGAGGTAGTGCAGTTCGACGCCGACCCCAAGGCCACGAGCCACGGATCGCATCTCGTCTCGTTCGATCCGCGCCCAGAGCCCAAAGTCGAGAACGACGCTCAGGCCGAGGCGCAGAATCTCTTGGGCCAGCTGGCAGAGCTCATGTTCCACCTTCCCCTGGGTCGGCGCGTCCCAGGGGGTGGAGCCGAGGGCCCAGAGCCATTCATCACTCGTGAGCCGGACGGCGCTCCGGTCCGCGGCCAGCTGCCTCGCCAGCGTGGTCTTGCCCGCCCCCGGCAACCCGCAGGTGAGAATGAGTCGAGCGCTGCGCACCTGTCCCAGTCCAGCAGCTCTGCGGCTGGGTGAGCGACCACGGACGTCATCGCGTAGCGTCGTCACGTGGTCGGCGGTTGGTCGACCGGACAAGGAGTCCGAAATGGCCGAACATCCCAACGTCGCCATCGTCCGCAACGCCTACGAGTCATTCGCCAAGGGCGATCTCGAGGGAGCGTTGGCCGACCTGGCCGACGACTGCGTGTTCCACTTCGGTGGCGATGGCCCGAACAGCGGTGACCACAAGGGCCGCGAGGCCATCACCGCGGCGCTGATCAAGAACTTCGAGCTCACGGCGGGAACGCAGGCACTCGACATCAAGGGCATCTACGCCGACGACGACCACGCCGCTGTGGTCATCCATGAGACGGCCAGCCGTCCCGATGGCGCGTCGATCGCGTTGGACGAGGTGCACATCCTCCGCCTTCGCGACGGCAAGGTCCTCGACCTGTGGGACCTGCCCGAGGACATCCAGGCGCACGACGACTTCTTCGACGGGAAGTAGTCGACTCTCCTCGCCTAGCCCGATTCACCGATTGCCCGTTGAGGGGCGACCCGTGCCCGAAGGCGATGTGCCGGACCCCCGGGCAAGCTGGCTACTTCACGACGTAGGCCGTCAACGGCGGAAGGACCCCGTGCTTCTCCATGACGGCCTGGAGCTCGGGCGGAGGAGATGCGAGGCCAGCCATCATGGCCTCCACATCGTCCACGTCGGCAAGGACCGCGACGGAGTTCGCTCCATCCAGGGCCACAAGATCCACGGCGTTCTCTCCGCCCATGGCGGCGACCGATTCGGCGCGCTCCGACTTGAACTTCAGCCAGTTGTCAACATCGACAACGCCGTGCGTGATGACCATCTTTGGCATACGGACTCCCTCATTGTGTGCTCCTCAGGAAGCACGACCGCTTGCGCTATGTCTATCCCGTTCACGGGCCTCCCGCTCCGGGGCCGCGCCTGCGCCGGGACGCCGGAGCGCATGACAACGGGTTTTGGCTCGTGCGTACGAGCGCCGATGTGCCGTTCGGCGCTCGGGCTCTGCCTCAGCCAGGCCAGAGCGGCCACTCGGTCACGACCCGGCACGACCCTCGGCGGGATGTCGTGCAGCGGTGCCGCTTCTGGGCCTCACGGGACCGGATCTGCTGCGAGGATGACGGCTGTGCGCCGTTACGAGGGGACCGTCTATGACAGCAGCCGCTGGGACGGCTTCAAGCTCCGTCGTGGCGACATCATCATCAGCACGCCGCCAAAGTGCGGGACGACGTGGACACAGATGATCTGCGCGTTGCTCGTGCTGCAGGAACCGGAGCTGCCGCTCCCGTTGGACACACTCTCGCCGTGGATCGACATGGTGACCCGCGCCCGCACGGAGGTGTTCGCCGACCTGGCAGCCCAGATGCACCGCCGGTTCATCAAGACCCACACCCCCCTCGACGGGATACCCCACGATCCGACAGTCACGTACATCTGCGTCGGGCGTGACCCCCGCGACGTCGTGCTGTCGATGGCCCGCCACATAGACAACATGGACGTCGGCGCGTTCCTCGACGCCCGCGAGCGGGCGGCAGCGATCGACGGCATCGAGCTCGACCCGTTGCCGCCACCGCGGCCGCGCCCGAACGGCGAGCGGGACCGCTTCTGGCAGTGGGTCGACGACGAGACGCCGTCCACGGAGGTCGGGTCGTCGCTGCGGCGCACCGTCGAACACCTGCACACCTTCCGGGATGCCGCCGACGGCCTCGACGTCCTGTGGCTGCACTACGACGCCTTGAGGGCCGACCTGGAGGGACAGATGCGGGAGCTGGCCACACACCTCGGCATCGAGGTGGACGAGGACCGGTGGCCCCAGCTGGTCGACGCGGCGACGTTCGAGTCGATGCGCGACAGGGCCGACACGACCGTTCCCGCTGGTGGTCGGGAGCACTGGATCGACCCCGCCGCGTTCTTCAGCCGCGGGACGAGCGGCCAGTGGCGCGACCTCCTCGACGACGCCGACCTCGCTCGGTACGGCGCACGCGTGCGGGCCCTCGCTGTCCGACGACCTCGTCGAATGGTTGCACCGCGAGCCAATCGACTGAGATCCCCGTTCGGCGGTTCCGGTGATACCGAACCGGCAATCGGGCGTCGTCTGACCCCTGCCCAGGACCACCGCCGAGGACCTGTGACGACGGTCCGCCGACCCTCGCGCTCAGGTCCTCGGGACCTCGACGATGACCGTGGTCGCCTTCACCACCGCGACCGCCATATCGCCCGGCTCGAGCTCGAGCTCGTCGGCCGCTTCGCGGGTCATGAGCGAGACGAGCCGGTGCGAACCACTGCGCAGCTCGACCACCGCCGTCAGCTTGTCGCGCTCGACCTTGGTGACGATGCCGGTGAACCGGTTGCGGGCCGACCGGCCGACCGGGCCGTCCGGCTCGTAGGCCTGCTCGGCCTCACGGAGGTACGCCGCCAATGCCGCGCCGTCGATGGCGCGGTGCCCACCCGCGCTGCGCTTGGTGACGAGCCGGCCCTCGTCGCACCACCGGCGGACGGTGTCGACGCTCACCCCGAGGAGCTCGGCCACCTGGCCCGGCCGGTAGGACGTCATGTCAGCCGATCCTGACGGTGGCCAGGAACCGATCGAGCCCGGCCCGGTCGCCGTGCAGCTCGAGCTGGCCGGGATCGACCCGGTTCCAGAGCATGAGGACGAGGTCCGACGCCGTCCCGCGCACGGCCACATCGCCCTTGGCGTGCACCCGCTCGACCTGGAGCGCGCCGCCGACCCACGGTCGCGAACCACTCGCCGGGGCCGTCGGTCGCGTGCAGGTGGACGGTCGACACCGGACCGCCGAGCTCCGGGGCCCACAGCGGCGCGAACACGTCGAAGAACTCATCGATCCCGTCGAGCGCGATCGGCTGGCGCAACGGCTGCGCATCGTCGACCGCCGCTTCGCCGTCCCAGCAGTGCACGGCGGTCTCGTTGGCCATCCGGCGGATGATCCACGCCGCGTTCTGCTCGTCGCCGGTCCAGTTCCAACGAGGGGTGGCCGGATCCACCGTGCCCAGCTCGGCGATGGCGGTGTCGAGCAGGCCGCGGTACCACCCAACCAGCTCGTCGCGGCCCGGCGTCGGCGGGCGGACGTAGGCATCGGGTGACGCGGCCCGGCCCGACGCGATCGCGCCCCAGAAGTCGATGACGTCGGCCATGTGGTCGACCAGTTCGGCCACCGTCCAGTCCGGGCAGCTGGGGACCGGCCGCTCGAGTTGATCCTCGGCGATGTCGGCCAGGCGGTGGCCGGCGCGACGCACCTCCTCGACGTACTCCGCGGTGTCCATGGCCGGACCGTAGCGGGCGAGCGCCCTGCCCGGCTCCGGTCCCGTATGGGCAGACTCGTTGAAATCTGAATCAACTGCGGAGCCGGCCGATAGACTGGGGCAACCCGTCCGACGACGATCGCGAGTCCGCCATGGAGATCAAAGAGCTCGGCCACCTCGTGCTGTACGTGCGCGACCTCTCCCGGTCGGTCGCCTTCTACCGCGACGTCCTCGGCTGGCGCGAAGTCGTCGCCGAGGTCCCCGGCATGCCGGCGGCCGCCTTCTCGAGCGGGCGGACCCATCACGAGCTGCTGCTCATCGAGGTCGGTCCCGACGCCACGGCCATCCCGGCCGGGCGGCGCGTCGGGCTCTACCACTTCGGCCTCAAGGTGGGCGACACCGACGACGAGCTGCGCGAAGCCCTCGCCCGCCTCGGACAGGCCGGTGTGACCGTGGTCGGCGCCAGCGACCACACGGTGACCCACAGCCTCTACATCCTCGATCCTGACGGCAACGAGATCGAGCTCTACGTCGACACGGGCGTCGACTGGGCCGCCAACCCCGAGGCGATCATGGCGCCGGTCCGACCGCTGCACCTCTGAACACGGGGCGGCCGGCTCGAAGACCGCTGAGCTACTTCGCCTGCTCGGAGTTCGCGTCGACCATCAATGACGACGTGTCGACCACCTGGAAGTCGTTGCCCGTGATGGCACCGAGCGCGTGCAGGTCGTCGTTGTTCCAGCGGCTGTCGGGCGCGCCGCTGATGTACCAGGCGGAACCGTTGTCGGCCACGATCGCGCCGTAGGTCTGCAGCGCGACGATGATCGGCCGGACGCTGGCCGGGTAGCTCGCCGGGTTCACCGAGCTCTTCAGGCGCAGCCAGGTGCCCATCGGCGGCGCGGAGCTGCTCGAGGTCGACCCGGCCTGGTGGCGGGCCGGCCAGACGTAGGACGTGCGCGTCGTCGGCACGGTGATGCGGATGGCGTGGTCGATGTGGCCGGCCGCGACCTCTTCGTAGCGGACCAGACCCGGCAGGATGGGGAGCCCGGCGGCGTCGGCCGACGTCCAGCCGGCCGGCCGCATCGCATCCGAGCTGAGGCTCCACGTGGCGCCCGAACCGGCCTTCCACGACACCCCGTCCTTCTGGAGCTTGGAGTTCCACATCTCGTAGAGCTGGCAGTGATCGCGGTCGACGACGATCACGTGGCGGTCGCCCGTCGACGCCGACCCGCCCTCGACGGGCGCGTTGGCCGGGATCGGATAGGGCCCCGGATCGCTCTCACTTGCGGTCGAGAACGTGACCTTGACCTTGGCCTGCGTGCCCGGCACGACCACATAGGGGATGCCGATCGGTCCGCCGTTCCACAGCCCCGAGCCGAAGTCCGCGTGCAGCGGGCTGGTATTCCCCTCGGTGGCGATGTAGGTGGCCGAGCTCGACGACACCGGCAGGGCCGTGACGTTCGCGTGCCAGTAGCTGTCGTTGGGCGTCACCGTGCAGTTCGGGGCGCCGGTCACCGGGACCTGGCAGGCGGTGACGGCGCAGAGCGCGGCAACAGTCGCCAGGCAGGCGATGGCGCGACGGCTACTCCGCGATCCCACGTCCTCTCATCGGCACGCACCGGGGCCGACCTTGAACGCCCGGTCGCGAACGTCTGCGCGGGCGTCGCCTACAGGCGCACCTCGACCACGGTGGCGAGATCACGCTCGAGGTACGCGATCTCGTTGTCGCTGGCCACGTCTCGGGCCTGGAAGTTGGCCAGGTGCACGTCGGCTCCGGTGGGGTACGGCCCCCAGTGCCACGTGCCGATGGCCAGATTGATCCCCTGGCTCGCCGGAGATGGTGAAGGCCCGGATCGTCTCGAGGTGCGACGGCATCGCTGAAGTCGACCTGGCTGGGCGCCACGACCACGACCGCCGGCGATCCGCCGAGCGGGATCAGCGCCTGCGTGGCCGTGTGGTGGCGGTTGAGCAGGTCGCAGCGCAACGGGTGCCAGGTGTAGCTGAGGACGTCGAGGTGGAACACCGCCTCGTCACGTAGCTCGAGCACGCACTGCACCGAGCCCTGATCGGGTCCACCGATGACCTGCCCGAACGGCTGCCACGCCTCGGCGGTCAGCGGCTCGGCCGTCACGGTGAGGATGTTCTCGTCGCCCATCCGGTCCCTCCCTCGCCCGTCGCCCCCGGGCTGTCGTATCCTGACGCCGACGTCATGTTAGGAGGCGCGATGGACGTGCGGTCGATCGAGGACGTGGCCCCGGTGGTCGAGCACAACGGCACCGTGCCCGTGTGGTGGCTCGTCAACCCCCGGGAGATGAAGGACATCACCGACGGTGGGTTCCTCGAACTGGTCAGCGAGTTCGAGGTGGCCGGCGGCGGTCTCGTCGATCCACATCAGCACCCGACCCATGAGTTCTACTACGTGACCTCCGGGCGTGGTCTCATGACCATCGGCGGCGAGGAGCGCGAGATCGGTCAGGGCGACCTCGTGCACATCCCGCCCGACACGATCCACAGCCTGCGCCCGGTGTCGGACCACGCACCCATCCACTGCTTCTGCTTCGCCGTCGGCGTCAAGGACAGCGGCCCGGTGAACTACACGGACTGACTAGCACTTGGAGATCGCCTGATCCTCCAGGCGGAGCAGCTCCTGGCGGCCCGCCTCGTTGGGGTGCGGGTCGATCGGCGAGGAGAACCACGAAGCTCGGTAGGCGGCCGCCCAGTCGACGACGTGGGGGAACGTGCCGTGGATGAAGCGGTTCAGCTCCTTGGCCTTGCCCGGGTACAAGACGTGCGTGTTGAGGTCCACGAAGATCACGCAGGTCGAGGACGGGAAGCTGGCGGCGATCGCCCGGAGGTTCGCGCGTGCTGCGCCGGGGAGTAGGGGCCGCTGCAGGTGAAGTATCGACTCGTGCAGGTGACGTCGTTGGTCCCCAGGTTCACGATGGCCACCTTCGGGGAGGTCGACCCGGCCTCCCGGCTGGCTTGCAGCATTCCCGCCGTCGTGACGCCGACGAAGGCGTGGATGTCGACGTCGTAGCGGGGATCGAAGTGCGCGTGGATGTCGCGGGAAGAGAGCGCGGTGATCGAGTCGCCGATGAACTGCATGTGGGGAGGAGGCGACGAACAGGACGCGGCGGTGAGCGTGACGAGGGCGACGACCACGATGAGGACCGCCGACCTGGCACGCACGATGGTCGACGCTACCGGTCGCCGCCGCATCGGAACCCGCACCCCGTCTCTGCCTCCTCCGTCAGTAGACCCACACCGCGGTTCCGATCGGCATGGAGTTGGACGACCAGAGCCAATCCATCGTCAGGTTCGTGACGCGGACGCAGCCATGTGAGGCAGGGAAGGATGGCACGCTCGTGTAGCCATGCACGGCGACGCCACCAACGAAGTACTTGGGCCGGTACAGCACCCCGAGGGGCGCGTGGTCGTAGCCATCGACCTGCCGGAACACCGTGGTGTGCCCAACGGGTGTGGACCCAGCCACGGCTCCAGTGCTCGTGTCGAAGACCCATTCCACTCGACCATCCGAGACGAGCAGCAGGACCTGGCGGGCGAGATCCACTTCGATCACCCGTCCGGAGCGGCTCCGCGGGATGAGCCGCGATCCTCGCGAGAGCGCCGACGCCGTGTCCGCTCCGACGATGCCGTCCCTCTGCAGCCCGACGGTCTTCTGGAAAGCCACGACCGCGTGCGTCGTCGAGGACGAGAACCGTCCGTCCGGCGCGCCCAACCAGTAGCCGAGCGCGACTAGTCGGCGCTGGAGGGCCAGCACTCCCGGACCGGTCGCACCCTCTCGGAGAGGCTCGCGGGCCGGCTGCGTAACGACCGACGTCGATGTTGGCGCGCTGGACGAGCTCGAGGTGCGCACGGTCGACGACGGGACGAGGGTCGAAAGCGATGCTGAGGTGTCGGAGCCCGTGGGCGTCGTGGACGGCGAGGTCCCCACCACTCGCGGTCGGCGCTGTTCCGAGCGACGACCCAGGCGAAACCGCCGCCAAACCCGAGTAGGGCGATGACGACGAGCGCAACCAGCATGGAGCGACGTCCCACACCCAGAGGATGGGACAGCCGACGATCGCTCACCAGAGGCGAAGGTCCGCACACACGAGGTGCACCGCGAAGGGCCCAAAGTCCCTGGAACCGCGAACGGCCTCGATCCACCATCGATTCGAGAACGATCGGGCGAGCCGAAGCGAGCTCCATGTTCCCTGCTGCCATAGTTCCCACGGACGTCCCGCAGAGGTCGCGCTCGAGGTGGAGCCGTGGTCGGACCGCGTCGATATGGGCGGCGGCACTGCTGTTCTTCGTCGGGTGCGGCTCGTCGGAGAAGCCGACATCCGCCACCTCCACGACCGCGCCGCCCGCCACCACTGCGACGTCGTCGCCCTCGTCATCGACCTCGGCCGCATCGACGTCGACGGCAGCGGCGTCGACCTCCACGACGACATCGGGGGCCACCCCGACGACAGGACTCGCCCCAGCCACCGTGGTCCGCCACGGCAACCCGGATCACCGCTGGATCGCGCTGACCTTCGACGCCGGCTCGGATGCCGGACACACGGGAGCGATCCTCGACCTGCTCGCCGAGAGACACATCCATGCGACCTTCTCCCTCACAGGTGCCTGGGCGCGCGCCAACCCCGCCCTCGTCAGCCGGATCGCGGTGGAGGGGCATGTGATCGTCAACCACACCGACACCCACCTGTCGTTCACTGGCTACTCGACGCACACACCGCCGCTCCCCACCAGCATTCGCCTCGCGCAGCTCGAACGAGCGGACGCGTCGATCGCGGCGATCACCGGGCGGACGACCCGACCCTGGTTCCGCCCTCCCTACGGCGACATCGACGCCGCCACTCCGACCGACGTCGCGCGTGCCGGCTACCGGTACGTGCTCATGTGGACGGTGGATTCACTTGGCTGGCAGGGCCTCGCACCCGCCCAGGTCGTCGCCCGCTGCCTCGGCGGCGCGACCCCTGGCGGCATTCTCCTGCTCCACGTCGGCCAGGCATCGACGGATGCGGCGGCACTGCCGGCGGTGATCGACGGTCTGAGGGCACGGGGGTACTCGCTCGTCACCGTCGCCGCGTCCGGCTTCGTGAGCGGCTGAGCGCGCCATCAGGCCCCGCGGATCGGCGACGAGTCGAGGCCGAGCAGGTCGAGGGTGGTGGCCCCGGCGCGGAGCTGATCGAACATGGTCTGCTCCTTGGCCTCCCGGGCCTCGGCGGCGGCGACGACCTCGGCGAGCGTCGCTCCCGGCACGATCGTCACCCCGTCGGCGTCGGCGACGACGACGTCGCCGGCCTCGACGGGCACGTCGCCCACGGTGGCCGGCTCGCCCACGCTTCCCTCGGCCACCTTGGCCGCTCCCCGCAGCGCCAGCATCGTGGCGAAGACCGGGAACCCCAGCCGCTCGAGCGCGCCGACGTCACGCACGCCGCCGTCGATCACCAACCCCGCGATCCCCCGGGCCTGCGCCTGGGTGGTGAGCACCTCACCCCAGTGGCCGAGCTCCGGCTGACCTTCGATCTCGACCACGAGCACGCTGCCGGCAGGCGCGGTCGCCGCCGCGACATGGATGGCGAGGTTGTCACCGGGTGCGCAGCGCACGGGCACCGCGTCACCCACGACCGCGGCACCGGACCACATGGGCCGGATGCGGGCCCGCATGGCCCGACCGCCCGACTCTCCGACGGTGGCCGCGCCGAGCCGGGCCAGCGTGGCGCGTTGCTCGGGTGTCGTGGTCACGTGAGGACCTCCGGGTTGAGCGGTGTCGGCGGCGGGTCGCCGTGGAGCACCGCGGCGATGTTGGCACAGGCGAGCTCGACCATCGCCGCGCGCGCCGCAGTGGTGGCCGATCCGATGTGGGGCAGCAGCACGACATTGTCGAGATCGGCCAGCCCGGGCGAGAGGCGGGGCTCGTCCTCGTAGACGTCGAGTCCAGCGGCGGCGATGGTGCCCGCCCGCAGTGCCGTCGACCAGCGCCGCCTCGTCGACCAGCGCGCCTCTCGACGTGTTGACCAGCACCGCGGTCGACTTCATCGAGGCGAGCGCGGCCGTATCGATCAAGTGGCGGCTCTCATCGTTGAGCGGCGCGTGCAGCGAGACGAAGTCGGCGGTCGAGAGCAGCTCGTCGAGCGGCACGTAGCGCGCGCCGGTCCGGCGTTCGGCCTTCGGGATCGCGGTGGCGGTTGAAGTAGACGACCGCCATGCCGAACCCGCGGGCGCGCTCGGCCACCGCACCGCCGATCGCGCCCATCCCGACGATCCCGAGCGTCGCCCCGGCCACGGCCCGACCGAGCAGCTGGGTCGGTCCCCAGACCGTCCACCCCCCGCCACGGATCAACCGCTCCCCCTCGCCCACGCGCCGGGCCGCGGCGAGCAGCAGGGTGAAGGCCAGGTCGGCGGTGGCGTCGGTCAGCACACCCGGCGTGTTGGTCAGCACCACACGCCGGGTCGGTCGCCGCCGCGACGTCCATGTTGTCGAAGCCGACCGCCAGGTTCGCGACCACCCGAACCTGCGGGGCGGCGTCGAGCAGCTCGCCGTCGATGCGGTCGGTGAGCATCGACAACACCGCGCTCGGCGCCGGCCGCGTCCGCGAGCAGTTCCTCGCGCGCGTCGCGGGTCGGTCGTGCGGCTGTTGGTCGACGTCGAAGCCGGCCGCGGCCAGCGGGGCCGTTCCCGGATCCGGCAACGGCCGCGTGACGTACACCCGCTCGCCCATCCACCTCAGCCGATCTCAGGCATCCGCATAGGGCTCCTCGAAGACGTCGCGGGCGGGATCGGTGACGACCACGCCGGTCGTCACCGACGACGGAGGTGGGAGCTGGCCCGACGGATCCTCGGCGCGGCTGGCCATGATCCCGTGCTCGTGGCGCAGCGCCCACATGCTGCACAGCTGCCCGCTGAAGGTGACGGGCTGGTCGAGCAACCAGACGATGCCCTCGGCCGCCACCTCGCACGGCTCCCACGACGACCGGTCGACGCCCGGCGTGTTGGCGACGAAACCCTCCGAAGCGACCGGCACGTCGACCCGGAACACGTTGGCCGCGATGCCGTCGCCCTGCACCTGACGGGCCACGTCGACGGTGGCCCGTTCGAGCGCGGCCTTGGACATGCCGTAGGCCATGAGCCCTGGATAGGGGTGCAGCGCCGCCACCGACGACACGTTGACGATGGATCCGCCGCCGGCGGCGCGCAGGTGCGGGACGGCCCGCTGCATCGCCACCAGCGGCCCGGTCACGTTGACCGCCATCACGAGCTCGTAGCGGTGCCGCGGGATGTCGAGGTCGCCCACGAAGGTGACCGCCGCGTTGTTGACGAGGAAGTCGAGCCGCCCGAAACGGTCGACCGTGGTGTCGACCATGGCCTCGACCTCGTCGGGATCGGCCAGGTTGGTCGGGACCGACAGGGCCTCGCCACCCGCGTCGAGCGATGCGGGCCACCGTGTCGTCGAGCGTGCCGGGCGTGCGCTGGGGCGCGTCGGCGGTCGAGCGGGCCGCGCACGCGACCGCGCAGCCTTCGGCGGCGAGAGCCGACCGCGGTGGCGGCGCCGATGCCACGGCTGGCGCCGGTCACCAGCGCGACCCGTCCCGCGAACGCCGCGCTCACACTGAGTCCCCCATGCCGCGGAGCCTAGAGCCTCCGTCGAACCTGTCAGCCCAGCGACTCCATAGAGGTCGCACCGCTGACAGAAAGCGCCATCGACGCGAAACCCGTCAGCGCAGCGACTCGACCGGGGTCGCTCCGCTGACAGGAAGCACGGAGGTTGGGGTCAGGGGACCGGGACGGTGTCGGTGTCGTGGCCGGACCGGAGGATCTGACCGGCCAGCACGCCGGTCGGCTGGCCGCCGTCGACGGCCAGGCGGCCGTTGACGAACACCTTCTCGATGCCGTCGCGCGTCGGCGTAGAGCCGGCCGGCGCCGCCGGGCAGGTCGTGGATCATCTGCACCTCGCCGGCGTCGACCGTCTGCGGGATCGAACACGACGACATCGGCGATCCAGCCCTCGACCAGCCGGCCGCGGTCGCGCAGGCCGAACAGCCGGGCCGGCACGTCGGTGAGGTGGTGGATGGCCTCCTCGAGCCCGATCAGCTGCTTGCCGCGGAGGCAGTCGCCGAGGAACTCGGTCGTGTAGGGCGCGCCGCACATGCGGTCGAGGTGGGCGCCGGCGTCGGAGCCGCCGATCATGGCGTGGGGCGAACGCCAGGCGTCGACCCGCAGGCGCCAGCTCTCGGCGTCGTCGTCGGTCGGTCCGGGCCACAGCACGGTGCGCAGGTCGTCGGCGAGGACGATGTCGAGCAGCGTGAAGAAGTCGCGCACGCCGCGCTCGCGGGCGATGTCGGCCACCAGCCGGCCCTTCAGCCCCTCGTTGGCCTCGCTGTAGGTGTCGCCGATGAGGTAGCGGCCCCAGCCGGTGAGCCGGGCGAAGACGCCGGCCTCCGGGGAGTTGGCCCGGTTCTCCATCATGATCCGCGTCTCGGGATCGGCCAGGCGCTGCATGCGCTCGGGCACCGGGCAGCGTCATGACCTGGTCCCAGTCCGGCAGCTGGAACAGCGCGCAGTAGGTGAGGAAGCTCATGTTCATGCCCACGAGCGTGGGCATGGTGAGGGCGACGACCTTGGCGCCGCGCCGCTCGGCTTCGGCGCCGGCCTCGAGCTGGTCGCGGTAGCGCTCGGGCTCGGCCGAGTCGACCACGAGCACGTTCCAGTTGATCGGCCGCCCAGCCCGCCGGCTCATCTCGATCATCAGGTCGATCTCCTCCGGCGCGAAGCCCTTGAGGCAGCCGTCGGTCACCCACTCGAGCGTCGTGCCCGGGTGCGCGCCCACCTCGTCGCACAGCGCGAGCAGCTCGTCGGCATCGGCCCAGCGCGACGGCACCGGCTCGCCGTCGCCGTCGGAGTGCGTGAACGACTGGGTGGTCGAGAAGCCGAGGCCACCCGCGTCGATGGCCTCGCCGAGCAGCGCCCGCATCGCGTCGACCTGCTCGGCGGTGGCGGCCTGGCCGACCGAGTCGGCCCCCATCACCTGGCGGCGCAGCGCGCAGTGCCCGACCATGAACGCGGCGTTGACCCCGAGGTTCCCGTCGAGGCGGTCGAGGTAGTCGGCGAAGCTGCTCCAGTTCCAGGGCACGCCCTGCTCGAGCGCCGCCTTCGCCATGCCCTCGACCCGCACCATCATGTCGAGCAGGTAGCCCGAGTTGTCCGGCGACACCGGGGCCAGCGTGAAGCCGCAGTTGCCGGCCACGATCGAGGTGACGCCGTGCAGGTTGCTCGGCGTCGCCATCGGATCCCAGAAGAGCTGGGCGTCGTAGTGCGTGTGCGGGTCGACGAAGCCGGGGCACACGACCGAGGCCGGTGGCGTCGATCGTCTCGGCCGTCGGCTCGATCGACCGCGCCGATGGCCACGATCCGACCGTCGCGGATGCCCACGTCGGCCACGCCGACCCGGCGACGCCGGTGCCGTCGACGACGGTGCCGCCCTTGATCAGGTAGTCGAGCACGGCGGGCGCACCTCCGGGAGGGTCACGGTCAGGGATCGGTCGCGGAATCTGACGGGTCGTCAGGATAGCGGCTCTCAGAAGTCACACGTGTTGACGATGGCGGTCAGCACGTCGTCGACCTGCGGGAGGATGGCGTCCTCGAGCGTCGGCTCGTAGGCGACGGGGGTGTCGAGCGCGCCGACCCGGGCGACCGGC
Source organism: uncultured Microthrixaceae bacterium (assembly GCA_963776435.1). Classification (GTDB taxonomy): domain Bacteria; phylum Actinomycetota; class Acidimicrobiia; order Acidimicrobiales; family Acidimicrobilacustridaceae; genus UBA4742. The sequence continues at coordinate 154,842 of CAVZMK010000006.1, read as the reverse complement.
GCGTCGAGGTCGCCGAAGCAGTGCTCCCCGGCCCACGCCGCCACCTCGGCCCCGAACCCGCCGGTGAGCGTGTCCTCGTGCACCACGAGCAGGCGGTGGGTCGTGGCCACCGACTCGGCCACGATGTCGTGGTCCCACGGCGCGATCGTGCGCAGGTCGATCACCTCGACCTCGAGACCGGCGCCCTCGGCGGCCTGCTCCGCGGCCGACGAGCGACTTCTGCGACCGTGGCGCCCCACGTGACGATGGTCAGGTCGTCGCCGGGGCGGCGGATCGCCCCGCGCCCGAACGGGATGACGTGGTCGGGCCCGGGGAACGGGTCGGCCGCGTAGGGCTGGCGCAGCAGGTGCTTGTGCTCGCAGAACAGCACCGGGTCCTCGCAGCGGAACGCGTAGCGCAGCAGCCCGGCGGCGTCGGCGGCGCGCGACGGGAACGCGATCAGCAGGCCGGGGACGTGGGCGAAGATGCTCTCGCCGCACTGGCTGTGCCAGATCGCCCCACCGGTGAGGTAGCCGCCGATCGGCACCCGCACCACCATCGGGCAGGTGAAGTGACCGTTCGAGCGCCAGCGGATGGTGGCCGCCTCGCTCCGCATCTGGGTCATGGCCGGCCAGATGTAGTCGAAGAACTGGATCTCGGGAGCCGGGCGCAGACCCCGCAGACCCTGCCCGACGGCGCGGCCGATGATGTTGGCCTCCGACAGCGGCGTGTTGAAGCAACGGGCCTGGCCGAAGTCGCGCTGCAGCCCGTGGGTGGTGCCGAAGACCCCGCCCTTGCCCTCGACCTGGGCCAGCACGGCCTCGCGGGCGTCGGCCACGTCCTCGCCGAACACCCGGATGCGCTCGTCGGCGGCCAGCAGCTCGTGGAGCGTGCGCCGGATGGCGTCGCCGAGCATGACCGACGGCGCGTCGTCGGTTGGCGGAGCACGGTCGGCCGCTCCGGCCCCGAGCTCGGGCAGGGCGACGACGTGGCGCGTCACCTCGCGCGGGATCGGGTCGGGCGCCGGCCATGGCCTCGGCGGTCGCCTTGGCCACCGTCTCGCTGGCGCCGGTGCGGATCGCGGCAGCCTCGGTCGTCGGTGAGCACGCCCGCGCTCGACGAGCACAGCCTGGAGCCGGTCGATCGGGTCGTGGGTGGCCTCCTCGTCGAGCTCGGCCGCCGAGCGGTACTTGCTCTGGGTGTCGGCGGCCGAGTGGGAGTAGGGCCGCACCACCTTGGCGTGCAGCAGCGCCGGTCCGACGCCGGCCCGCACGTGCTCGACGAGCCGTTGCACGCTGCGCCGCACCGCCAGGTAGTCGGTGCCGTCGACCGTGGCGATCTCGAGCCCGCGGAAGCCTCGCACGAGCTCGGCCACCGGCGCCGGGTGCTGGTCGACCGCCGGCACCGAGATGGCGTAGCCGTTGTCGGCCACCACGTAGAGCACGGGGAGGTGCAGCGTGCAGGCGGTGTTGAGGCTCTCCCAGAACTCGCCCTCGCTGCACGCGCCCTCGCCGAGGCTCACGTAGGTCAGCTCGTCGCCGTGGGCCGAGCACCCGGGCAGGTCGGGGCGGCGCACGATGTAGCGGCCGGCCTCGGCGCACCCGACCGCCGGGATGCACTGGCTGGCGGTCGGGCTCGACTGGGTGACGATGTGGAGCGCGGCGTTGCCCCAGTGCGACGGCATCTGGCGACCACCCGAGCTCGGGTCGTCGGCCGACCCGACCGCCTGCAGCAGCACCTCGGTCGGTGTCACGCCGAGGCCGAGGCACAGCGCCTGGTCGCGGTAGTAGGGGAAGAACCAGTCGTAGCCGGGCCGCAGGTGGCGGGCCAGGGCCAGGCCGAGCGCCTCGTGGCCCGCGCCGGAGATCTGGAAGAAGACGCGGCTCTGCTTCTGCATCCGGATCTCGCCGTCGTCGATCGCCCGCGAGATGCACGCGGTGGTGAAGTCCTCGACCAGCTCTCCCGCCGGCCGGCCGTCGATGTGGACCTCTTCGCGGCCGACGCTCACCTCGTTCGCCTTGGTCACGGCCGCAGCTCCTCGGCCCAGTCGCGCGTCTCGAGGATCTCGCGGACCCGGGCCAGGAACGCGGCCGCGTAGGCGCCGTCGAGGGCGCGGTGGTCGAAGCTGAGCGACAGGTTCCCCACCGGGTGGACCGCCACCGCCCACTCCCCCGCCGGTCCCGCCCGGGCCACCGGTCGCATGCGGACCCCGTCGGTGGAGAGGATGGCGACCTGGGGCAGCGGGACGATCGGGGCCGAGGTGACCGTGCCGTAGGACCCGACGTTGGTGAGGGTGATCGTGGCGCCGTCGAGCTCGGGCACCGACAGTCGGCCGCGGCGGGCGCGGTCGGCCAGGTCAGCCACCCGCTCCGACAACGCGGTGAGGCGCAGATCGGCCGCGTCGCGCGCGACCGCCACCACGAGCGCGTCGTGGTCGAGATCGACGGCCACGCCGAGGTGCACCGTCGGGTGCACGATCAGGCAGTCGTCGCCCACCGACGCGTTGACGTGGGGGAACGCCGTCACGGCGTCGATGAGCGCCCGTGCGACGAACGGGAGATAGGTGAGACCGGCGCCCCGGCGAGCGGGGTCGACGCCGACGTAGTCGACCTCGGTGGTGACGAGCGCGTGGGCGGCGGTGGCGCGCGACCGGGCCATGGCCACCGCCGTGTTGCGCCGCGCCTTGCTGAACGGGACGACCTCGTCGTCGGGGCCCGGCTCGGCCGGCGCCAACACTGACGGTTCGGGCCATCCCGCCGCCTGGCGGTTCGAGGCGCCGTTGCCGGCGTGGCGCGCCTGGGCGGCCGCCGCCAGCACGTCGGCCCGGGTGACCCGACCGTCTCGCCCCGAACCCACCACCTGGTCGACGGCCAAGTGGTGCTCGTCGAGCAGCCGGCGCACCACCGGTGTCAGCACGACTGATCCGCCTCGCGTCGCACCCGCGCCCCCGCCCTTCTCGAACCTGTCAGCGGAACGACCTCTCTGAGGTCGCTCGGCTGACAGGTTGGGCGCTGGGGACGACCTCGCCGCGGAGGTTGCGGGTGGGGACGCGTCCTCCGAGATCGGTTCGTCGACCGAGTCGGCGATGAGGGCGACCGGCGTGCCGATCGGCACCGTGTCGCCCTCGGGCACGAGCAGCGCCCGCACGATCCCGCCGAACGCGGACGGCACCTCGGCATCGACCTTGTCGGTCGACACGTCGAACAGCGCCTCGTCGACGGCGATGTCGTCGCCCACCTGCTTGAGCCAGCGCACGATCGTACCCTCGGTCACTGTCTCCCCCAGCTGTGGCATGGTGACTCGCTCCACCATCACCCCCGGGGCCGCGTGGACGACTCGTCGTAGATGTCCCCAGTGAACACCTCCCGCGGCGGGGATGCCGCGATCGCCCCGAACCTGTCGCGTCAGCGACCTCGGTGGCGTCGCTGACGCGACAGGTTCGGAGAGGGAGGCCGAGTGGGTCAGTCCTCGACGGTGAGGGCGAGCTCGGGGCAGTTGGCCGCGGCGGTGCGGGCCCGGTCGGCGAGGTCGGCCGGCACGTCGCCCGTGATGCGCACCACGCAGTGGCCGTCGTCGTCGGCGTCGAAGACCTCGGGGGCCAGGGCGTAGCAGCGGCCGTGGCCGGTGCAGAGCTCGGCATCGAGCACGATCTTCACGACGACCTCCGGGGCTGGGGGGTGAACTCGAGCGGCAGCACCGCGATCTCGCGGATGCCCGGCGAGTAGCGCAGCTCGGCGTCGTCGGGCACGCGGTAGTCGGGAAGGCGCCGGTGCAGCTCCTCGAGCGCGACGGTGAGCTCGAAGCGGGCGAGATGCGAGCCGAGGCACCGGTGCGGTCCGCCGCCGAAGGCGAGGTGCCGGTTGACCGGCCGGTCGAAGTCGACCTGTCCGGCCGTGTCGCCGAACTCGGTCGGGTCGGTGTCGGCCGCGCCGATCATGACCATCACGGTGTCGCCCGGCTCGAAGGCGACGCCGTGCATCTCGTGGGGCTGCTTCACCACCCGGAGCACCTGCATGACCGGGCTGTGGACCCGCAACAGCTCCTCGACCGCGGCCGGGATGCGGCTCGGGTCGGCCACGAGCTGGTCGCGTCGGTCGTGGTTGCGTCCGAGGTAGCGCCACCGAGCAGTCGAGCGTGGAGGTGACCGTGTCGAGCCCGCCGAGCAGGAACAGGAAGCCCAGGTCGAGCATCTGCTCGTCGGTCATGCGCTCGCCGTCGACCTCGCCGTTGGCGAAGCGGCTGAACAGGTCGTCGCCAGGCCGCGCCCGCCGGTCGGCGATGACCTCGCCGAAGAAGTCGTAGATGGCCAGTGCCGGTCTGCCGGCGGATCCGCCCGGCCTCCTCGGGATCGACGGGCCTCGGGGTGGCGCAGCTGCGGGCGGATGATGTCGTCCTTCCACCCCAGCATCGGGTCGAGCTGGTCGAGCGGCAGATCGCACAGCTCCAGGAACACCGTGCAGGGCAGCGGCACCGTCAGCTCGGCGTGGAAGTCGCAGCTGCCGCGCTCGACGAACGCGTCGATGAGCTCGTTGACGAGGCGCCCGCACCTCCTCGTCGAGCGGCACGAAGTGGCGCGGCGCTCAGGTGCGGATCCATCACCCGGCGGTACTTGACGTGGTCGGGCGGGTCGATCTGCAACGGCAGCAGCGGCCGTTCCTGCCCGATGTCGACCGCGGAGATGTCGGAGCTGAAGATCTCCGGGTGCTGGAGGGCGAACTTCACGTCCTCGTAGCGGCTGATGAGGTGCGTGTGCGGCATCTCCAGCATCGAGGCGATGGGGACCGTGGTCGCGCAGCGCCTCGTAGAACGGGATCGGGTCGGCGGCCACCTCGTCCGAATACGGGTTGGCCGACCGGACCTCGGGGCGCACGTAGCGGGCGGTCGTGGTCATGGTGTGGACGCTCCCGCGCGTGGTCGCGGCGAAATCGGGGACGGGGAAGTCGAAGAGGCGCGAGGCGTTGGCCCAGCAGATGGCGTCGGCCTCTTCCGGCGGCAGGGAGGCCAGGGCGAGGGCGGCCCGGGTCGAGGTGTCGGGCCAGGTCGAATCGGCGTGGGGGTAGTCGCTCTCGAGCACGATGTGCTCGACGCCGATCTCGTCGCGCAGCACGAGCGACGACGTGAGGTCGATGACGCCGAACCAGAAGGCCTGGCGCAGCACCTCGGTCGGGTGGCGCTCGGGATCGCCCCACGACGAGAGCCCGCTGGCCGAGTGGTCCATCACGTAGTCGATGCGGTTGATCAGCATCGGCACCCAGTCGATGCCGGACTCGGCCAGGCAGATGCGCAGCCCAGGGAACCGCACGGGCACGCCCGACCACAGCCAGTCGGCACAGGTCACGAGGGCATTGACCGGGAACAGCGTCGTGAGCAGCTCGAGTGGCGCGTACGGCGAGCGCGACGCCGACCAGCCCGACGACGCGCAGTGCAGGCACACGACCGTGCCGGTCTCCTCGCAGGCCCGCAGGAACGGATCCCAGTGGTCGGTGTGCAGCGACGGCAGACCCATGTCGACGGGCTGCTCGAGGAAGCTGACCGCCTGGAAGCCGCGCTCGGCGTTGCGCCGCACCTCGGCCGCGGCCACCTCGGGGTCGGACAGCCAGGGCAGCTGGAGCGGGATGAACCGGTCGGTGCGGGGACCGACCCACTCGTCGAGGTGCCAGTCGTTCCACGCCCGCACACAGGCCAGCCCCAGGTCAGGGTCGGAGCAGCGGGAGAAGTTCGACCCGCAGAACCCGGCGATGAGCGACGGGTAGTGCAGCGACGCCCACACGCCGTCGACGTCCATGTCGGCCAGGCGGGCCGTCCGGGTCCCAGCACCCGCGGCGCATGTCGTCGAAGTTGGCCGGCTCCATCGACCACTCGTCCTTGGGCCGACCGACCACCGCGTTCAGACCGATCTGGGGATGCCGACGGCCGTCGAACAGCCAGGCCTCGGTGCCGTCGTCGGCCACCTCGACGCGAGGCGCGGCGTCGGCCAGCGCGGCCGGCATGCGGCCCTCGAAGAGATGGGCCGGCTCGACCAGATGGTCGTCGACCGAGACGATCACGACGCCGCGCTCGACGGCGACCGTGTCGCGTCCCGATCGCAGCACGGTGCCGGGGCGGGCGTCGCCGATGACGCCGTCGGTCACGACCTCGACGCCGTTGACCAGCACATGGTCGATGCCGGTGGCGCCGCCGTAGAGCCGCCAGCCACCGGCGGGCAGGTCGACGCGGCTGACGACGGGTTCGGGTCCGACCTGTTCGGGGTCGATCACCACGATGTCGGCATGGGCGCCCTCGACCAGGCGACCGCGGTCGACCAGCCCGTAGAGCCGGGCCGGTGCGTCGGTCATGAGCGACGACCGCCTCCTCCCACGACAGCAGGCCGAGGTCGACCACGGCCCGGCGCAGCAGCACCGTCGGGTAGTTGAACGTGGCCAGGAAGTCGAGATGGGCGCCGGCGTCGGAGGCGCCGATGATGGCGCGTGGGTCGCGCCACACCCCGACCCGGGCCTTCCAGTCGGCCTCGTCGTCGCCATAGGGCGGGAACGAGAAGCCGGTGCGCAGGTCGTTGTCGACGGCGATGTCGCACAGCGCGTCGAACGGGTCGACCCCGAGCTCGGCGGCCACCTCGGCCACCGTGCGACCCTCGTACTGCTTGGTCGTCGGGCTGGTGCACTCGGTGAGGACGTACTGCCCGAAGTTGGCCAGGCCGAGCTTGGCGTCGCCCGCGGTGGCCAGCAACGCGGCGCGGGCCTCGGGCGAGCGGAGCCGGGCCAGCTTGGCGTCGTGCGGCTCGGTCATCGGACCCTGCCACCCGGGGATGGTGTCGAGCAGGAACCCCGACGCGAAGCTGAGCCGCGGTCGCACCGTCGTCGGGATGGTGAGGCCGAGCACGCGACCGCCGAGCTCGGCGGCCCGGTCGGACGCGGCGAGCTGCGTGGCCACCCGCTCGGCGATGCCGGCGATCACGACCAGCACGTTCCAGTTGAGCGGCCGGTCGGCCGCGGCTGACATGCGGCCCATGAGCTCGCCCTCGGCCTCGGTGAAGTCGCCGAGGCCGGGGATGAACTCGAGCGCCGAACACGGATGGCGGCTGACCTCGTCGCACAGCTCGAGCAGCTCGGCCTCGTCGGCGAACCGTGACGGCACGGGCACGCCGTCGCCGTCGAGGTGGGTGGGCGCCCACGACGACGAGAACCCCAGCGCGCCCGGCATCGAGGCTCTCGCCCAGGAGTCGTCGCATCGTGGCGATCTCGACGTCGGTCGCGGCGCGCTCGTTGGCGGCGCCGCCCATCGTCACCCGTCGGATGGCCGAATGCCCGGCGAGGAAGCCGAGGTTCGGCGTCACGTTGCCGTCGAGCCGGGCCAGGTACGAGCGCGAACGAATCCCAGCCCCAGTCGGTGGCGGCGGCCAGCGAGTCGAGCGGCATGCCCTCGACCCGGGCCAGCATCTGCATCAGGTAGTCGGCCTCGGACGGCGCCATCGGCGCCACCGAGAAGCCGCAGTTGCCGGCGATGGCGGTGGTGACCCCGTGCAGCGGCGACGGCGACAGCGTCGGATCCCAGAAGGCCTGGATGTCGTAGTGCGTGTGCAGGTCGACGAAGCCGGGGCACACGACCCGGCCGTCGGCCTCGATGGTGCGATCGGCCGACCCGTCGAGACGCTCGGCCACCTCGACGACGCGGCCGCCTTCGACGGCGACGTCGGCTCGCCGACCCGGCGCGCCCGTCCCGTCGACGACCAACCCTCCCCGGATGTGCACGTCGTGGCTCATCAGGACCTCCCCCGCCGGCTCGACAGCCGGCGCACGAACACCGATGGGGGGCGGGACGAGTCCCGCGACACCTGACGCTCGTGTCAGGTCGAATCTAGCGCGCGGCCAGGCGCCTCAGGCCGGCCGGGCCCGCTCGCCAGCCGAGGGTCACGGCAGAGGTGGAGGATCGGGATCGGGTGGCAGCAGCCGCCGGCGACCACTCCCCGTCTCGAGCCGGTAGCCCTTGTGACCCTTGAGGTAGTGGTGGAACTTGCACTGTGACATCTGACACTTCCAAGCGCGATCGGCTCTGCAGAGGTCGGACGCGCGCTAGGTCTGCCAGACCGAGATGTGCGCTCGGCTCTCGCCGGTGAACGGTCCGCGCTCCCAGTCGCTCCAGCGCTCCGACACGTTCATCCCGGCGAGCTCGGCCATGAGATCCAGCTCCGATGGCCACACGTAGCGATGCGGGGACGAGAACGTCCGGAGCTGACCATCGATCTTCCACCAGTGGCGTGAGACGGCGATCTGTCTCGCGACGTCGTATTCCTCCACACCGACATGCGTCTCCGTCGCGATGAACGTGTGCAGCGTCTCCCCGGGTGGCAGGCGCTGCAGCGCGGGGATGTAGTTCTCGATGACGAAGTAGCCACCGGGCACCAGGTGGGCCGCAGCGTTGCGAAAGCACGCGACCTGTTCGTCCTGTGTGGTCAAGTTCGTGATCGTGTTGCGCAGGAGGTAGACCAGCCGGTAGCGCTCTTCCACCTCCGCCGTGGCGAAGTCGCCGATGGTCACGGTGATGTCGCGGGCATCGGGGTCGACACGCAGCTGCTCCACCATCGCGGGCGACAGCTCGATCCCGTCGACGCGGATGCCTCTGCGGCTCAGCGGAACGGCGATGCGTCCCGTTCCGATGCCGAGCTCCAGTGCCGGGCCGGTTCCAGCCAGACCGGCGAGGAAGCCCACGGTCGCGTCGAGGACCGCCGGTTCGAACAGCTCGGGCCACAGTGTCTCGTACCGCTGCGCGATCCACTCGTCGAAGTGGGTTTCCGGCATACGCCCAGCTTGCCGGGCATCCACGTCGAGAGCGAGTGCGAACGACCCGCGGCCAATCGGGGTGACGGCAGTCAGAGGACAGCGTCGCCGCCCCGGCGCATCTCCCGTTCGACGTCCTCCTCGGTGATGGGGCGCTGGAAGAAGGCCGTCCACGCGTGCAGGACGAGCCCGATCCCCCACAGCCCCATGATCCAAGCGGGCCAGAAGTAGCCGCCTCCCGTGACCGCCCAGATGAGCACGAAGAACCCGTTGACCACGAGGTAGGCGACGAGATCCTGCCCGAACGCCCTGCGGTTCTTCAGCCGCTCGATCGCCGCTTTCCGGCTGGCATCCTCGTCCGGCATCGGTGACCCTCCTGTCTCGGCTTCTCTTCGCATTGGACCGCGATCGCACCGCCTTGAACAGGGTCGAAGGTCCGTCGGAAGCGGTTCGTCCCCGCCGACAGGGCTGACTAGGTTCGTCGGATGCCCGACCCGGGAGAGATCTCGCTCGACGACCCCCGCGCCGACGACGTGCGGGCCCTGCTCGAGCGCCACCTCGCCTTCGCCAATGAGCACAGCCCGCCGGAGGACGTCCACGCGCTCGACCTCGAGGGGCTGCTCGGGCCCGACATCAGCTTCTACAGCTGCAGGGTCGACGGCGAGCTACTCGGCATCGGCGCGCTGAAGACCCTCGATGGGGGCCACGCTGAGCTCAAGTCGATGCACACCGCCGAGGCGGCGCGAGGCCGCGGCGTGGGTCGGGCCATGGTCGACCACCTGATCGGCGTCGCCCGGGAACGCGGCATCCGACGTGTGAGCCTCGAAACCGGAACGCCAGAGGTGTTCGTCCCCGCCCGCTCGCTCTACGCCAGCTTCGGGTTCGAGGAGTGCGAGCCATTCGGTCAGTACTTCGAGAGCCCGTGGAGCGTCTGCATGACCCTGCAGCTCGACGACCGGTCGAGCTGAGCGGCACTCACGCCAGCTGCACCGGCGCCTCGGGCGCATCCGACGGCAGCAGCTGGTCAGTGACGGCGACCACACTGGAACCAGTGAACTCAGCCCGACCTCGGTAGACCGTGACGAACGCGGTATCCGCCGCGTCCCGCCCGGTGGCGATGCGGGTCAGTGCCGATCGGGGCGCGAGCACGGTCGCGTCGTGCACGTACCACTGCCCGCCGATGCAGACCTCGGCCACCGCGTGGAAGTCCATCGGCGTCAGCCCGGGGGCGTAGACCGACGCGAATCGGGCAGGAAGATCGAGCGCGCGGCAGATGGTGATCACCAGGTGGGCGAAGTCGCGGCAGACGCCCTGCGAGGTGAGGAGGGTGTCGATGGCGCTGTCGGTGCCGTCGCTGCTGCCGAGCACGTAGTCGGTCCGCTCGAACACCCAGCTCGTGATGGCGCGAGCCAGCTCCGCCTGCCCCTCACGATCCTCCGGCGGTACCGGTTCGCCGAACTCGCGCTGCGCCCACCCGCCGATGCGGTCCGACGGGCAGTAGCGGCTGGGCCGCAGGGAGCGCAGCTGTTCGTCGGCGGAGGCCGCAGGCTGGACGTCGACCGCCGTTGCCGAGCGCGACACCTGGGCGTCGTAGGTGATCGAGACCGCGCCGACGGGCAGTTCGAGCAGGTGCGTGCGTTGGCCGTCCTCCTGGTGGTCGACGACCGGGGCGGACGCATGGCCGACGCCGTCGACGGTCACCGCGAGGCCGTCCTGCACCTGGAGCTGCGGCCGTCGGGCGGCAGCGACGAGCAACGCCATGCGGGCGGGCTCGGTGACCTCGAAGTCGAGCTGGCAGCCGAGCTCCCAACGCGTGGCACTCAAGACGGGAACCGAAGCGGCGGCGCGGGGGCGAACACCCGCCGAGTGTGACAGGCCCGGCCACCGACCACTCGCCCGCCGTCAGATCCCGTGCAGCCGCCCGCCTAGGACAAGCGCCGGCGCACCCACCAGAAGCAGAGGCCGGCCAACGCCAGCGCGGCGGTCAGGTAGATGGCCAGCTCGTACGACTGGAACAGCCAGTAGCGGCTGGCCGGCTGGTAGGTGACGACCTGGTGGTACGTGACGCTGAGCTTTGTCACGCACTGGTGAAGGGCGTCCTTGACGCCATCGGGCGCAACGGCCCGCACGCTCTTTCCCGCCGCCACCGGCGATGGCGGCCCGACGAGGTGGTCGGTCGATCACCCTCGAGGCCGCCCAGGAGCTCCGGGCTCGCCCCCGGGACGGCGCTCACCGTCCTCATCAAGAGCACCGAAGTCATGCTCGGCGTCGACGACTGACGACGATCCCTCACCCGTCGGACACCCGGGCACACTGGCAGCCGTGCTGATCCGCATCGAAGGTTCCGACCTCCCGGGCCGGTCGTGTGGTCCGAGCCCGGATCGTCCGGACGGCTACGACCACATCCATGTCGGCGTGCAGCGTCGTCGGAAGCCGGACGAGCTCCTGGGGCTCGTCCCGGGCGATGCCGACTCCGCCATTTGGACGCTCGAATGCCAGACAAAGACGACCGACGACGGCGTCGACGTCACCGGTCCCTACGTGCAGGGTCCGCCCGGAGGCCGGTTCGTCTACCTCTCGTGGGGCACGGTCGATGCGCCCGGTGAGTTCGAGATGTTCCGAAGGGCGAAGATCTGGCTCGATGCCGTACCTGTGCGCACGATGCGCCGGGCCGTCACGGGCGGCGGGCTCGTGGGCCGGCTGGGCCTGCGCGACGCCAAGGGACATCCCTTGTGCGCATCCGTGCGTCCCCCGCTGATCGAATGGGCGGCCGAGGCTCTCGACTGAGCCTCAGGGCAGGACCGGCAAGCCTCGCTCGTCGAGGGGCCAGTACGGGTTGTGGGCGACCTCCCACAGGTGGCCGTCGGGATCGGCGAAGTAGCCGGAGTAGCCGCCCCACTCGGCCCGCTGCCCCGGCTTGGCGATCGTGCCGCCGGCCGCCGCGGCCGTCGCGAGCGCGGCGTCGACCTCGTCGGCGCTGGCCACGTTGATGGCGACGGTGACCCCTCGGAACTCCGGAGCGGTCGACGGTCGAAGGAGCGCGTCGGCGGCCAGGTCGTCGTGGCCGTAGAGCGCCAGCGCGGCTCCGCCGAGGCCGAAGAAGGTCACCTCGCCCGGGACCGAGGAGGACGACACCGACCATCCCAGGGCCAGGTAGAACGCCGTGGCTTGCTCGACGTCGGACACCCCCAGCGTGACGAGCGAGATGCGTGCGGGGACGGTCATGGCCAGAACCTACTTCCGGCGGGGAACGGGACCTCCGCCGGGCTAGGTTCCGCGCCGTGACGCTCAGGGTCGGTATCCATCTTCCACAGTACGGACGGGTCAGCGGTCCGGACGCGATCTCCCGCGCCGCGGTGCACGCGGAGGAGCTCGGCTTCGCGGACGTCTGGGTCAGCGACCACATCGTGCAGCCGGCCGCCCAGGACTACCCGTCGCCGTACCTGTTCGACCCGGTCGTGACCCTCACGTGGGCAGCCGCGGTAACGCGCCACATCGGTCTCGGCACGAGCGTGCTGGTGGTCCCTCAACACCCGCTCCTGGAGCTGGGCAACTCGCTCGCCAGTCTCGACGCGCTGGCCGGTGGTCGACTCACAGTCGGTGTAGGCGTCGGCTGGTCGGCCGGTGAGTATGCGGCGCTCGGTCAGGACTTCGCCCGCCGCGGCGCGCGCCTCGACGAAGCGCTCGCACTGTGGCGCACCATCTGGCAGGACGATCCCGCGACCTTCCACGGCGCGACCGTCGACATCGACGATCTGCGCGTGCTGCCCAAGCCGGCCCACCGCATTCCGTTCTGGGTCGGCGGCAGCGGCCCGCGGGCGGAGCAGCGAGCGGTCGACCATGGCGACGGCTTCCACTTCATCGGACTGAAGCCCGACGAGACCGTCGAACCGATCCGACGTCTCCGCGAACGCCGGCCCGAGCCCGAGTTCGTCATGTCGTTGCGCACCGGATGGGACCCGCAAGGGATGGATCCCGACGTGATCCGCGCCGAGCGGGAGGACTACGAGGCCGCCGGCGTCACCTACGTCGTGTCGGCGCCCTGGCGCCGCGATCTCGATGCCTGGCTGCGGGGGATGGAGCAGCTGGCGGGCCTGTTGGGCCTCTAGCCGACAGCTGGCCCGCGTCTCGACCGGTAGCGTGGGCTCTCCGGGGGAAGGGGAACGCCATGCCCTACAACGAAGGTCGGACGATCCACGACGCGGACGCCCACCTCATGGAGACGCCCACCTGGTTGCGCGACCATGCCGATCCGGGCGTCCGCGATCGCATCGCCCCGTTGCGCTACCCGGGCGGCAACGAGCTGCGCCAGACCGGCGATGTCGACGAGCAGCAGCGCGACCTCGACGTGGCCTTCGAACGGCTACGCCAGCGGCACGCGTCCGACGAGTACCGGGCCGACGAGGACGCGCAGATCATGGCGCGCAAGAACTTCGCCGCCACCGGTGGCTTCGTCGCCGAGGACCGGCCCGCGCGCGCTCGACCTGCTCGGCTTCTCGAGCCAGCTCGTCTTCAACACCTTCCACAACCGGCGCCTGCGCGACTGGGAGCACAGCGGCGACGCCGAGCTGGCCATCGGCGCGGCGCGCGCCCACAACCGCGGCATGGTCGAGTTCTGCGCGGTCGACCCCCGCCTGCTCCCGACGCTCTACGTGCCGCTCTTCGACATCGAGCGGGCGCCCGCGCTGGCCGACGAGGCCATCGAGATGGGGGCGGCCGCACTGCTCGTCGCGTCGGGCTGCCCGCCCGGGCACTCCCCCAGCCACGTCGGACTCGACCCGGTGTGGGCCCGGGCGCAGGACGCCGGGATCCCGGTCGTGTTCCACGTCGGCGGCACGGGCGACCTGATCGATCCGTCGTACTTCCGCAACGGCCTCCCGGTGCCTCCCGACTTCCACGGTGGCGAGGAGAACTTCCGCTCGGTCGACTACATGGGGATCCCCGGTCCGCCGGCCCAGACGCTGGCGACGATGATCTTCGACGGCGTGCTCGAACGGTTCGCTCGATCTGCGCATCGGCGTCATCGAGCAGGGCGCCATCTGGGTGCCCTCGTGGACGCGCCAGATGGAGGCCGCCTTCGAGGCGTTCGCCGCGCCACGAGGACCGCTTGCAGGCGCTCGTCGATGCGCCCGACCGAGTACGTCCAGCGGCAGATCCGCTTCACGCCCTACCCCACCGAGGACGTCGGCTGGATCATCGCCCAGTCCGGGCCCGACGTCTGCATGTTCTCGTCGGACTACCCCCACGTCGAGGGCGGCCGCCGACCGATCGAGCGGTTCGAGTCGTCGCTGGCCGATGCCGACACCGACGCGGACGCACGGGAGCGCTTCTACACGACCAACTTCCTCGACCTCATGGGCACGGCGGCGGCCGCCCTGGTCGCCTGACCGTTCCGGTGAGCGACGCCGACTTCGACGCGCTGGTCGGCTCGCTCGGTCCGGCCATGGTCGTCGTGACGACCAGTGCCGACGGTGCGCGGGCCGGGTGCCTGGTCGGCTTCCACTCGCAGTGCAGCATCGAACCCCGCCGGTACGCGGTGTGGCTCTCGAAGTTGAACGAGACCTACCGCGTCGCCCAACGGGCCGAGACGTTCGCGGTCCACGTCCTGCGGGCCGACGAGCTCGGGATCGCGGCGCTCTTCGGCGGCCAGACCGGCGACGAGGTCGACAAGTTCACGCAGTGTGCGTGGACCGAGGGGCCGGACGGGGTGCCGTTGCTCGACGCGTGCCCGGACCGGATCGTGGGGCGGCGCACCGACCTGCTGGAGTGCGGGGCGGACCACGTCTGCGTCGTGCTGGAACCGTTCCGCACCGACCGCGGTCCGGCCGATGCCGGTCCGTGGCTGACCCTCGAGCAGGCGGAGGTCATCCCTCCCGGCCACCCGGCCTGAGTCAGGAGCCGGGTTCGAGGACGATCAGCGGGATGACGCGGTCGGTCGACGCCTGGTAGTCGTCGTAGGAAGGCCAGACCTCGGTCGCCCGCCGCCACCACTCGGCCTTCTCGTCGCCGTCGACGACCCGGGCCTTCAGGTCGTAGACGTCCGGCCCGTCCTGAAGGGTCACATCGGGGTTGGCCAGGAGGTTCAGGTACCACACCGGGTGCTGCGGGGCGCCGCCCATCGAGGCGACGACCGCGTAGCGACCGTCGTGCTCGACGCGCATGAGCGGGGACTTCCGCAGCTTGCCGCTCTTGCGGCCCTTGGTGGTCAGGATGATGCAGGGCTGACCCTCGAGCTCGAGCCCCTCGGTTCCGCCTGATCCTTCGTAGAGCGTCACCTGGTCGGCGATCGGTCCCCACGGGCTCGGCTCGTACTCCCCTTCGAGTGGCATCGCGGCCTCCCCTTTGCGCGCGCGGTCGGTCGTCGCAGGGTACCGGGGGGCTAGCGCAGACCGCGCCGGGCTTCGTCGGCAGCGAGGTAGGTCTCGAGGGCGGCGCGAACCGTCTCGAGGCGCTCGCGACCGACGAGCTCGGCCCACTCGTCCTCGAGCTCGAACCAGCGTTCACGTCCCGCTTCGAGACGGCGACGGCCCTCATCGGTCAGCAGCAGCACGCGGGCGCGACCGTCGCTCGGATGGGGGGCGCGGCGCACGAGGCCGGCCCGCTCGAGGGCCGCCACCACCTCGGACGTCGACTGCTTCGTGACGCCCAGGTAGTGGGCCAGCTCCACGTTGGTCACATCGTCCCGGCCGATGAGGTGGCGGGCGGCCAGGCCGTGCACCACCGTCAGCGGCGAGGACTCGTCGCCGCTCGCCTCCTTCTCCTCGCGCAGCCGGTCGACGAGCGCCTTGGCCGTGCGCACCACGAGGACGGCCAGCTCGTCCTCCCGACCCTCCGGAGGCGCCACTGCCGCCGTCGTCTTGCCTGGTAGCTGCACGATCTGGAAGGATAGTCAGGGCTCCTTACCATCGGCAAGGAGCCCGTCAGATCCCCCGCTCCCGACCATCTGGACCGTCGGCCCCATGTCGCTCCGATCCTTCGCCTCCTTCTGCTACCGCCGCCGTCGGCTCGTGGTGGCGTTCTGGTTCGCCGCGCTCGATCGGCGTGAACGTCCTCTCGTCGGCGATCGGCACCAACTTCACGACCAACTTCAGCGCGCCGAACACCGAATCGACGCGGGCGGCGAACCTGCTGACCGGCGAACTTCAAGGCGCAGTCGGGCGACAGCGTGCAGGTGGTCATGCAGGGGACGCCGTCGATGACCGACCCGGCCGGTCGAGCAGCACGCCAAGGCGTTCCTCTGCCGAGTTCGAGAAGATCCCCCACGTCGTCAGCGGTCAGCGACCCGTACGCGACGCCGGGCGGCATCTCGAAGTCCGGCAAGGTCGCGCTGGCCAACGCCCAGCTCGACGCCAAGTCGCAGGACATCTCCAACGTCGGTCGGCAAGCAGATGATCGCGCTGGCCGAGCAGCACTCGACCCCGCAGCTCGAGGTCCACCTCGGCGGTCAGCTCATCCAGCAGTCGCGAGCGCCCGCCGCTGCCGTCGAGCGAGCTCATCGGGATCCTCGCCGCGCATCATCATCCTGCTCATCGCGTTCGGCTCGGTGCTGGCCATGGCGCTGCCGATCGTCGTCGCGCTGGCCGGCATCGCGGTCGGTCTGCCCGATCATCGGTCTGCTCACCCACGTCTATCCGCTGCAGAGCTTCTCGACCACGCTGGCGACGATGATCGGCATCGGCGTGGGCATCGACTACGCGCTGTTCGTCGTCACCCGCTACCGCCAGGGGCTGCAGGCGGGCCTCGACCCCGAGGAGGCGGTCGTCACCGCGATCGACACGTCGGGCCGGGCGGTGCTGTTCGCCGGGCTGACCGTCATCATCGCCCTGCTCGGCATGCTCGCCATCGGCCTGTCGTTCATCAGCGGCCTCGGCATCGGCTCGGCGGCGGTCGTGGCCGTCACCGTGCTGGCCGCGGTCACCCTGCTGCCCGCGGTGCTCGGGTTCGTGCGGCACCAACATCGACAAGCTGCAGCCTGCCGTGGGTCCACGACGAGGAGCGACGGCAGCCGCGAGACCGATCTGGCACCGCTGGAGCCGCTTCGTCCAGCGCCACCCGTGGGCGCTCACCATCGTCGGCCTGCGGCGTCGTGCTGGCGCTGGCGCTGCCGGTGCTGTCGCTGCGCCTGGGCTTCGTCGACGCCGGCAACGACCCGGCCGGCACCCAGACCCGTCAGGCCTACGACATGCTGGCCGAGGGGTTCGGGCCGGGCTTCAACGGACCGTTCCTGCTGGCCATCCAGGTGCCGCCCGGGCACCGACCACACCGCAGGACCTGGCCAAGCTGCAGGCCGCCGATCGCCGCCGACCCCGGGCGTCGCCTCGGTCACGCCCGCCATCACCAACCCGGCCGGCACCACGGCGGTCATGCGCGTCTACCCGACGACCGCGCCGCAGGACGAGGCCACCAGCGATCTGCTGCATCGACCTGCGCGACGACGTCATCCCCACCGCCACCGCGGGCACCGGGCGTGAAGGTGCTACGTCGGTGGCTTCGCGGCCGTCACCGACGACTTCGCCAACGTGCTCGGCCAACGACTGCCGCTGTTCATCGGCATCGTGATCCTGCTGAGCTTCCTGCTGCTGATGGCCGTGTTCCGCTCGATCCTCGTGCCGCTCAAGGCCGCGATCATGAACCTGCTCTCGATCGGCGCCGCCTACGGCGTGGTCGTGATGATCTTCCAGTACGGCTGGGGCAAGCGAGCTCGTCGGCGTGGGCAAGGAGGGCCCGATCCAGGCCTTCCTGCCGATCATGATGTTCGCCATCCTGTTCGGGCTGTCGATGGACTACGAGGTGTTCCTGCTGTCGCGGATCCGTGAGGAGTACCTCCAGACCGGCGACAACGGCCAGGCCGTCGCCGACGGGCTCTCGGCCACGGCCCGCGTCATCACCGCGGCCGCCGCCATCATGTGCACGTTCTTCCTGTCGTTCGTGCTCGGCGACAACATCATCATCAAGCTGTTCGGCATCGGCTTCGCCGCCGCCATCTTCATCGACGCCACGCTCATCCGGATGGTGATCGTGCCGTCCACCATGGAGCTGCTCGGCGACGCCAACTGGTGGCTGCCGGGGTGGCTCGACCGGATCCTGCCCCACCTCGACGTCGAGGGTCCGGACCGGACGCCGCCACGATCGTGGACGTGTCCGGCGACACGGCGGTGCTCGAGTCGCCGGACGATCCCGAGACCCGCGAGCCGACCCCGGTCCGCTCCGGTGGACCGAGTGAGGCGGCGATGACCACCGAGACCGCCGCTCCGGTCGAGTCGAAGGCGTACGCCCGCCGCTGGTGGACGCTGGCGGTGCTCTGCCTCAGCCTGCTGATCGTGTTCGTCGGCAACTCGAGCCTGAACGTCACCATCCCGACGCTGTCGCGGGTGCTCGGCGCCACGACCGCCCAGCTCCAGTGGGTCATCGCGGCCTACTCGCTCGTGTTCGCCGGGCTGCTGTTCTCGACCGGCGCGCTCGGCGACCGCTACGGGCGCAAGGGCGCGCTGCAGTTCGGCCTGGCGCGTCTACCTGGTCGCCTGCATCCTGGCGACGCGTGTCCGACGCCATGTGGCAGCTCATCGCCTGCCGGGCGGTGATGGGCGTCGGCGCCGCGTTCATCATGCCGTCGACGCTGTCGATCCTCGTCAACGTCTTCCCGCCCGAGGAGCGCACCAAGGCCATCGCGATCTGGGCCAGCGTCACCGGCGCGGCCGGCGCCATCGGGCCGGTCGCGAGCGGCTGGCTGCTCGGGCACTTCTGGTACGGCTCGGTCTTCCTCGTCAACGTGCCCGATCCTGCTGACCGCGCTCGTCGCCGGCTGGTTCCTCGTGCCGAAGTCGAAGGACCCGGAGCAGGGCCAGCTCGACCCGGTCGGCGCGGTGCTGTCGATCGTCGGCATCGTGTCGCTCGTCTACGGACTGATCGAGGCGCCCGCAGAACGGCTGGGGCAGCCCCGCGACGCTGGTCGCGTTCGCGGTCGGCGGCCGTCGTGCTCACCCTGTTCGTGCTGTGGGAGCTGCGCGTCGACGAGCCGATGCTCGACATCCGCTTCTTCCGCAACCCCGCGTTCAGCACCGGCACCGGCGGCATGATCCTGATCTTCCTGTCGATGTACGGCGTGATGTTCCTCATCACGCCAGTACTTCCAGCTGATCCTCGGCTACTCGCCGCTCAGCGCCGCGCTGCGCCTGCTGCCGATGGCGCCGATCATGATCATCGTGTCGCCGCTGACCCCGCGGCTGAGCGCGCGCTTCGGCGCCAACCGGGTCGTCGCCGTCGGGCATGTGCGGCATCGCGACCGGCCTGCTCATGATCCGGGCGCTCACGGCCGCACACGCCCTACTGGTACATCCTCATCTCGATCATCCCGCTGGTCAGCGGCATGGCCCTGTCGATGTCGCCGATGACCGCGTCGATCATGTCGGCGGTTCCGGCGCGGCGGGCCGGCGCCGGGTCGGCGATGAACGACGCCACCCGCGAACTCGGCGCCGCGCTCGGCATCGCGCTCATGGGCAGCCTGGCCGCCTCGAACTACGCCTCCGACATGGCCCGGGCCACCGCCCACCTGCCCGCCCACGTGCAGCAGCAGGCGTCGACCTCGCTGTCCGACGCGCTGGCGGCCGCCGACAAGCTCGGCGGCGCCGCCGGACGCGCGCTCACCGCCGCCGCCAACCACGCCTTCATCTCCGGCATCCAGCTGGCCGTCACCGGCGGAGCCGTCCTGGCCATCACCGCCGCGATCATCGTGTTCACCAAGCTGCCTCCCCTGCCCGAGCACGGGCCGGGCGACGAAGACGCCCTCGAGTCGCTGGAGATCGCGCTCGAAGTCGGCCTGGCCGGCGTCGAGCCCGCCTTCGCCGAAGAGGACTGACGGCTGGCCCCGTCGTGCCGCAGCAGTAACGTCGCCGGGCGTGGACTTCCAGGAGACCGATGAGCAGCTGATGCTGCGTGACGCGGTGTCCAACATCGCCCGCCAGTACGGCCACGACTACTTCGTCGAGCAGGCCCGGGCCGGGACTGAAGGGCCAGGAGCTGTGGGACGACCTCGGCGCGCACGGCTTCCTCGGTGTCAACCTGCCCACCGAGCACGGTGGTGGGGGCATGGGCATCGCCGAGCTCGCCATCGTCGAAGAGGAGTGCTCGGCGGCCGGGTGCCCGCTGCTGATCCTGCTGGTGTCGCCCGGCATCTGCGGAACGGTGATCAGCCGGTTCGGTTCGGTCGAGCAGCAGGAGCGCTGGCTCCCGGGCCTCGCCAGCGGTCGTACGAAGATGGCGTTCGCGATCACCGAGCCCGACGCCGGGTCGAACAGCCATCAGATCAGCACCACCGCGACGCGCGACGGCGACGGCTACCGCCTCAGCGGCACCAAGTACTACATCTCGTGTGTCGACGAGGCCGAGGCGATGGTCGTCGTCGCTCGCACCGGCGTCAACGACCTGACTGGTCGGGGGGAGCTGTCCCTGTTCGTCGTCGACTGCGACGCCGAGGGCCTGGACCGCCAGGTCATCCCGGTCGAGATCGTGACGACCGAGCTGCAGTTCACCCTCTTCTTCGACGACGTGCACCTGTCGGCCGACCGCCTCATCGGGAGCGAGGGTGGCGGGCTGACGCCGCTGTTCGCAGGGCTCAACCCTGAACGGATCATCTCAGCCGCGCTGCTCAACGGCGCGGCCCGCTACGCCCTCGACAAGGCGGCCGCCTACGCCAACGAACGCCAGGTCTGGGGCGTGCCGATCGGCGCGCACCAGGGCATCGCCCATCCGCTGGCCAAGGCCAAGGTCGACGTCGAGCTGGCCCGCCTCATGACGGCCAAGGCGGCGTGGATGTACGACGCCGGGCTCGACGCCGGCGAGGCCTCGAACATGGCCAAGTTCGCGGCGGCCGATGCGTCGCTCGCCGCGCTCGACCAGGCCATGCAGACCCACGGCGGCAACGGCATGGCCACCGAGTACGGGCTGGCCACCATGTGGGGCATGACGCGGCTGCTGCGGATCGCGCCCGTCAGCCGCGAGATGATCCTCAACTACGTGGCGCAGCACTCCCTGGGCCTGCCCCGCTCGTACTGAGCAGCTCGAGCACCGCCGGTCCGCCCGCCGCCGGGCGGGAGGCGACCA
Organism: uncultured Microthrixaceae bacterium; assembly: GCA_963776435.1. GTDB lineage: Bacteria > Actinomycetota > Acidimicrobiia > Acidimicrobiales > Acidimicrobilacustridaceae > UBA4742. Next base: position 133,990 of record CAVZMK010000006.1, on the reverse strand, counting down.
GACCTTTGCGGTCGACGCGCACGGCGATCGGGGTCCCCGTCACCCCGAACGCGCTCGCCACCTGGCGGTCGGAGTCCACCAGCACCGGCGAGCGGAACGGCAGTTGGGCGATGGCCGGCGACGCGCCCGCGCTGACCACCACGAACTCGTCCACGCGACCGTCGTCCTCACGACCGAGGAGGTCGGGTAGCAGCCGCTCGCACCAGCCACACGCCGGATCCCAGAACACGAGCACGCGACCGCCCAGCCCGGCGATGCGGTCCGGCCGCCAGTCCTCACCCACCCGATCGGCGACCGCGAACGCCGGCGCGGGGTCTCCCGGACCGGGCGGGGGTGGTGGCAGCCGCCGCACGGACTCGACGAGCACCTCGATGGCGACCCGTCCGGCGGCCACCTCGCTGGCGAACTGCTGCCCGGCGTCGATCAACACGGCACTCGGCGTTCCCGGCGCGCCGTACCGCGGGGAGATGTGATCCGGCGGGTCGAGCAGCGCGATCGCTTCCAGCCCGTCGGCGACCTTGGCCCGCGAGCGCCCCTCGTCGCCGGACACGACCACCCGCACCGACGCTCGGTCGGAGAGCTCGTGGGCCCAGGCCGCCACGTCGGGTCGGAGCTCGTCGCACGGTCCGCAGTTGGCGGCCATGAAGAACAACAGGAGCGGGCGATCGTCGATCAGCTCGTCGGTCGTCCAGCCGCGACCGTCGAGGTCCGGCGCGGTGAACGACGGGGCGGGCCGACCGACCTGGCTCTCGCGACCGATGGCCACGGGGTCGGGGCCGGCGTCGACCCGAGCCTCGAGCGCGTCGAGTCGGGCCAGGATCCGACCGTTCTGCACGAGCAGCTCGCGACAGAACACGACCAGCCCGACAACGAGCAGCAGGCCCACGATCGCGACGATCCCCGCGCCACCGAGACGCTCCCCCGCCTTGACGGGCGTGAGCCGGACGCCGCCCGAGGCCTGCACGAGTCCGACGACACCGACCGCGAGCAGGAGGAGGTTGCGCACCAGGGTGCCGGCACCGATGGGATCGGATGAGACCTGACCGAAGCAGCGGCACGGGGGTCGCTCGCCCCGCAGCAGCAGCCGGGCGACGGCCAAGGTGAAGATCACGAGCAGGAGACAGGCGAGCGCGGCGCCCGCCACGGCCGTCGCCGGGATCATGAGCAGTACGGCGGCCGCCAGCTCGACGAGGGGCAGCAGCACCGTGACGGCACCCGCGCCACGCTCGGGAACGCCGAACGCGACAACGGCGGTACGCGTCCCGGCCCGATCCCGCGCCTTGGTCGACGCAGCCACGACGAACGCGACCGCGAGGACCGTCCGGGCCAGCCAGCCGATCAGTTCCATGTCAGCCGCTCAGGTCAGGGTGACTGCACGCAGACGCCGGTGCCGTCGCACGAGCCGCCCTGGCAGACCGTGCCGGAGGATGCCGGAACCAGGCTCGGCGCGCCGGCGATGCACAGACCGATCACGCAGATGTTGCCACCGGTCGACGGCGTGTCCGTGTCGTCGATCTGCGAGACGATGCTGCCACCCCCGTCGCACACGTTGACGTGGCAGTCGCCGGCAGTCTGACTGCCGACCGGGACGCCCGACGCGGTGAAGGAGGACCCGCACACGCCCTGGGTGCAGGTGAAGGTCACGCATTCGGTGGAGGTGCCGCAGTCGCCCACGACGGAGCACTGGTTGGTGCCCACGCACACGCCCTGGCCGTCGCAGGCACCGCCGGTGCACACGGATCCCGCCGCGGCGGGGGCCGTGCCGCACACACCCTGGATGCAGGTGTTGACCGTGCACTGGTTCGGTGGTGACCCGCAGTCGGCCGGGACGGTGCACTGCACCGAGCCGACGCACACGCCCTGGCCGTCGCAGGCACCGCCAGCACACGCAGAGCCCGCGGCGGCGTAGGTGAACCCAGGTGAGCCGCCGGTGCAGGTTCCCGTCGCGCACGCCGTGTTCGCCGGCTTGTCGTTGTTGTCGACCTGCACGACGATGTTGCCGGACCCATCGCACACGTTGACCTTGCAGTCACCAGCGGTCTGCCCCGCGACCACAACTCCCGCCGCAGTGAAGGTCGAGCCGCACACACCCGCCGTGCAGGTGAAGGTCTTGCAGCCGGTGGAGACGCCGCAATCGCTGGCAGTCGAGCAGCCCGAGGTGTACTGGGTGACGCACTTGCCGCTGATACAGGTCTGCCCGTGCCTGCAGTGCTTTCCGCACTTGCCGCAGTTGGACGGGTCGTGCCACACGTCGGTGCACACGCCGCCGCAGTTGACCGACCCGCACGGGCAGCACTTCCCCAGCGAGCAAAGGTCGCCCGGAGGGCAGACGTTGCCGCACGCCCCGCAGTTGTCCTGGTCCTTCGAGGTGTTCACGCAGATCGACCCGCACAGGACGTTGGGTGCGCAGCTCACGGCTGCGCCGGCGCTGTCGAGCGGGAGCACGGCGGCGGTGGCCGCCGCTCCGCCACCGAACGCGGCGACCTTGGTCAGGAAGCCGCGGCGCGAGGCGCGGGTCGGATCGGATGCGCCCACAGGTGGCGCGTGCGATCGGGCGGCTGCTTGAGCGGCAAACCGGTCGAACCAGTGCACGACGCCCTCCCCAACTCCCCAGGGCCGCCGGCTCACCCCTCATGCCCGCGACGGCACGACCGTACCAGTCCCACCGAGGTCACGCCCGGGCCGGCGCCCGCCGCGCCGGATTCGAGTGCGAACGTCGCGTCAGGGGGCGGCAGGGACCGGACGGGGTGGCCGGCCCTCGACCACGTCGCCGAAGCGGCCGAGGAGCAGCGTCCAACCGCCCTCGCCACCGACACCGGACTGGAGCCCGATCGCCCCGTCGCCATGGCGCTCGAGGCACCCGTGCTCAAGGCGTACTGCCGTCGTCGTGGGATCGACCGCGGTGAAAGTCACCTCGACTTCGCTCTGGTGGGCGGGGTCGAGATCGATCGTCCAGTCGCCCTGGATGTGCCACGCCAGCACGAAGCGCGTCGGGCGGATCGACGGCGAGGACGGTGCCCCACTGGCATTCGCCCCCCATCGGTGTCGACGTCGTAGCAACGGCCGCCGACGAACGGTTCGAGGACGAACTCGGTGATGGTGCGATCGTCGCCGATGTGGTGCTCCGGCGGCCACCAGGTGGCGAAGCCGTCGACGAAGGTGCGGTAGCAGGTCTCGATCGGCGCGGCGACCACGACGTCCCGCACGACAGGCTCGATCGCAGTGGTGGGTTCGTTCATCGGGGCAACATCTCCTTCAGCGGTCTCGGACATCGTCCGAGGGATGGTCGGGATCGGTGGAGCGGTCGGGTCGGGTCGGCTCGGTCTGTCGGCGGCTGGCATGCGCCGCCTCGGCGGCCGCGGCAAAGCGGTCGAGCGCGCCGGCCCACAGGCGGTCGAGGTAGGTGCGCAGCAGATCGAGACCCTCCGCGTCGAGGCGGTACACGCGGCGCGTGCCCACCGGGGTGTCGCGCACGAGGTGCGCGTCCTTGAGGACCTTCAGGTGCAGCGAGACGGCGGGCCGGGTGACGGGCAGGAGCTCGGCCAGCTCGCCCACCGCTCTCGGACGCTCGGCCAGGAGCTCGACGATGGCCCGGCGGGTGCCGTCCCCGAGGGCGGCCATGGCGACGTTGCTCCGGGTCGCTCGGCCAGAGCTAGGTCAGTGGTCACTAACCGTTAGTAGACACTAACGGATGGCCGCCTGTCAACCCCGGTCGTCAGCCACCGGCCAGGTCGACCAGGGCGTTGACCGTCTTCCAGTTGCGGGTCGTGGCGGGGGTGCCCAGGCGTCGCTCCCAGAACGGATTGGTCAACCGGCTCCGGCCGTAGCCGTTCGGGCAGTGCAGGTACACCTCCCGGCCGACGACCTCGAACTCGTCGCCGCTCCTCCTGGTCCGCCGCTCGGGTCCGCACTCGTCCGGATCTAGGACGTCTGCCGCCGCCTTGTCCCTGCAGGAGAAGGTGACGTGGAGCCGGTCGATCGCCGCGCCGCGCTCGACGAACGGATTGCCGGCCACGACCGACTCGAGATCACGGCGGGTGCGGACGAGGGTCGTCACCTCGAATCCGAACCGCTCGGCGATGGCTGCCTCGAGTGCGCCCGCGATCCGGCTTCGTCGAACCACCCGACGCGCGGAACACGACGTTGCCGCTGCGCAGGTAGGTCGCGACCTCGGAGTAGCCGAGGTCGTCGCACACGTCGACCAGGTCGCGCATCGGCATCTGACGATGCGGTCCGACGTTGATACCTCGCAGCAGCGCGACATACGTCGGCACGGCGGGACCCTATATCGGCCGTCTAGAGCTCGGTCAGGGTGGCGGCGAGCGCGGCACCGAGCTCCCAGCACAGATCGACGTCAGCTCCCGATGGCGCCCCCACGATCGACCGCGGCGGCTGGGCCAGGCGCCAGCGAAGTCCGGTGGTGACCACCTCGATGGCCCGCACCGCGCCGGTCGTGTCGTCGTTGCCGTGCACCCAGAAGCCGAACGGGCGACCGACCGTGGCGTCGAGGCACGGGTAGTAGATCTGGTCGAAGAAGTGCTTGAGCGCGCCCGACATGTACCCGAGGTTGGCCGGCGTCCCGAGGAGGTAGCCGTCGGCGCCGAGGACGTCGATCGTGGTCGCCTCCAGCGCGGCACGGACGACGACGTCGACACCGGTCATCGCAGGGTCGGTCGCACCGGACCGCACCGCCTCGAGCAGCGTGTGGGTGGCCGGCGAGGGCGTGTGGTGGACGATGAGCAAGGTCGGCATCGAAGCTCCGGCCTCATCATGGCCGAACGACTCGTCAGGCGCCCCGACGCTCCGAACCGGAGGGGTTGGTACCGTCGCGACCAGCCCTCCGGGGCGGAAGGGGGAACCATGCAGACCGAGCACCCGACCGCGACCGAAGCTCGTGTGGCCGACGCCCTCGCCTACGCCGCGGCCGTGCTGTCCTTCGGCGCCGCCGGTGTCCACTTCTCGATCATCGGTGCCCACTTCGACGAGTACTGGGTGTTCGGCGTCTTCTTCGTGCTGCTCACCTGGTTCCAGGTGGCCTGGGGCCTCGGGATCCTCGTCAGGCGTCAGACGCGCTGGATGTGGGTGCTCGGCGGCGCGGTCAACCTGGCCGTGGTCGGGCTCTACATCCTCACCCGCACCAAGGGTCTGCCCATAGGACCCGAGCACTGGTCGCCCGAGAACGCCCAGTTCTCCGACGTGCTCTGCACCTGCCTCGAGGCCGGCATCGCCGTGCTGGCCCTCGTCGTGTTGCGGCCGGCGTGGTCGCAGCGTCGCCTGCACCGACCGGCCGTCCTGGCCGTGGGCGGGCTGGCCGCACTGGCGGTAGCCACGACCGTGAGCCTGTCGCTGGCCGTGACCCCGATGGAGATGACCGGCGGCGCCGCGTCCGCGTCGGTGAAGACGCAGGCCGATGGCGGGTCCCCGTCGAGCACGATGACGATGCACGGCTCGGACATGGACATGAACGCGGACATCGGCAACGCGGTGGCCACGACGTCGGGTGACACGACCAGCTCGTGGAAGTACACCGGCCCGGCCCTGCCCGCGCAGGAGGTCGCCCTTCTGACCCGCGTCACCGCCGCCACCGACAAGGGCCACGCCATGCAGACCACGCACTGCGCGCAGGCGCCGACGGCGGCGCAGTCGACGGCTGCGATGCAGCTCATCCAGTCGACCAGCGCGGCGGTCGCGAAGTACCACGATCTCGCCGCCGCCAAGGCGGACGGGTATGTGGCGATCACCGATCCGAGCTATCCGGTGGTCCACTACATCAGGCCGGCCGCCATGGGGAGGGCGCCGCTTGATCCCGACCAGGTCCAGTCGCTCGTCTACGCCAGGACGTCCCGTGGATGGGTGCTCGCGGCCGCGATGTACATGACGCAGGGCAACGGGGTGGCCGGCCCGATGCCGGGCGGCTGTCTCACGCAGTGGCACGCGCACACGAACCTGTGCATCTCGTCCACGACGCACGTCATCGAGGGGTTCGCACCCTGCGCAGCGGGGACATCGCCGATCCAGACCCCCGAGATGCTCCACGTGTGGCAGATCCCGGTGCCCGGCGGCCCGCTGGCCATGGATCCGTCCGACCTCGAGGTGGTCGAGGCGGCGACGATGGCCCCGACCGGCTGACGCGGCTCAGTCGAAGAGCAGACCAACGGCGGTCTGGCTGGCCACGGCCAGGTGGGTGCCGTCGGGGCGACCACAGCCGGGCCGATCCGTGCAGGTAGCCGCCCGCCGCGAAGTGCGGAACGAGCTCGACGAGCACCCATTCGCCCTCCGGCTGCGGGACCGAGGCGGATCGAGTTGTCGAGGCTGGTGCCGGCGCCGGCCCGGCCGGCGGCCCGCACCACCGCCGAGGGGACCATGTCGGCTACGAACCCCAAGGTGGCGGGGCTGAGGGGATGGTCGAGCATCCGGGCCCACAGCGCCATGCCGGCGGCGACGTCGGGCACCTCCCGGATCTCGATGAGATCGAACCAGCCGCGCCGGCCCTTCTCGAGCGGGAACGGGACGCGCGGCAACCACGGGCGTGCAGTCATCGGGCGGCGCGACCTCGGGCATCGAGCCGACCTGCAGGTCGAGCCCGCCCTCCCGCGGGTCGCCGGTCGCTCCGAGCGCGGTGAACACCATGGCGCCATCGACGCGGGCAGTGAGCCGCACCTGCGAAGTGCGCCCTCCCCGGGCCAGCTCCTCGACCTCGCATTCGACGTGCGCGCCGAGGTCCGCACTGGCCACGAACTGCACGTCGACCCAGAGCGCCGGGCGCCCGGTCTCACGCGCCATCACGGAAGTCGCCACGGCCAGCCCCGTCCCACCGTAGAGCTTGTCGTCGAACCGGCAGAGGCCGGGCGTGAGCTCGAACGACCAGCGTCCCGGGTCGGCGCGCTCGAGTCCCAGCCAGTCGTCCGGTCGGATCATCGGGCGATCCTACCGAGGCGCGCTCCGGCGACCACATATCCACGGCTTCGTCGGTCGTCGCCTACGATCCTGCGCCGTGGGGGGACGGATCCGCTGGGCTGCAGTCGCGATCGCGGCGCTGGTCGTGGCCAGTGCAACCGCGGGTGGTGCGAGCGCGAGCGCTCGGCCTCGTCGACCGGCGACGCTGCGCCAACCCAAGGGCTGGCTGCAGCCCAACGGCGACTACGGCAACGCGCGGGCCGTGCCCGACAGCCCGATCGACCGGGCCGATATCGCCGATCTGAAGGTGGCGTGGCGCACTCCCCTGACCGGCGGCGGCACGTTCGGCGACGCGTCCACCAACCCCGTCGTCGTCGACGGTCAGGTGTACCTCGAGGACCTGTCGGGGCGCGTCCGCTCGATCGACCTGCGCACGGGCAAGGTGGCCTGGACCACCGACCTCTCCCTCAACGGACTGCCCATGATCGGGCCCAACGGCGTCGCGGTCGACGGCCGCACGGTCTTCGCGATCGCCGGCCGGGGCGATGTCGCCGCGCTCGACACGCGGACGGGCGCGGTGCGGTGGCGCCAGACGGTCGTGGACACGGCCAGCCTCGGCATCGACATACAGCCCGTCGTCTACCAGCACCGCGTCTACGTGAGCACCGTGCCGGTGAGCCTGTTCGGCATCTACCACGGCGGCGACGCGGGGACGATCGTGGCGCTCGACGAGTCCACCGGAGCGATCGACTGGACCTTCGACACCGTCGCGGACGATCTGTGGGGCAACCCGACGGTCAACTCGGGCGGTGGCGCCTGGTACCCGCCGGCGATCGACACCAGCACCGGCACCATGTACTGGGGGATCGGCAACCCGGCTCCGTTCCCGGGCGCGTCCGGCTACCCGCTCGGGTCGAGCCGACCCGGTCCCGACCTCTACACGGACTCGACCGTGGCTCTCGACGCCGCCACCGGCGCGCTGCGTTGGTACAGCCAGGCCACCCCGCACGACCTGTTCGACCTCGACCACCAGTTGGCGATGGTCGTCCCGAGCAGCATCGGGACGGTCGTGATCGGGACGGGCAAGGAAGGCTACGTGTTCGGGCTCGATCCCCGGACACGGCCGAACGCTCTGGAAGCGGCGCGTGGGCAAGCACCACAACGACCACGTCCAGTCGTTCGTCGGCTCGATCAAGGTCTTCCCCGGCGAGTTCGGGGGCGTCGAGACACCACCGGCCGCCTCCGACGGCGTCGTGTACGTCCCGGTGCTCAACGAGCCCACGACCTATCAGCCGTCGAGCCCGGGGTTCGGCGGGACCATCGGCACGATGGACGGCGAGGTCGTGGCCATCGACGTCACCACCGGTCAGGTGCGTTGGGACGTGCAGGTGCCCGGCGATCCACTCGGGGGCGCCACGGTCGTGGGCGACGTCGTGCTCACCGGACTGCAGGACGGCCGCATCCTGGCGTTGTCGATCGACGACGGCTCGACCGTGTGGTCCTACCAGGGCAACGGTGTCGTCAACGCCTGGCCGGCGGTGGTCGGCGACACGATCGTGTGGCCGTTCGGAGGCGACACGCCGCCCCAGCTGATCGCGTTCCGGCTTCGCTCAGCTCGATGACGCGTAGCGGGCCGCGGGCGTCCCGGGCGGGTTGTGCACGCCGGGCTGCGCGTCGGGGTTGGTCACGCAGAGCTCGCACTCGAGTCCGTCGGGGTCGCGGAAGAACACGCTGAGGATCGGGCCGAAGTCGGTGACGAACTCGTCCGCCGCGCCCCGCTCGATGAGCCGTGACCGGGCCGTCTCGAAGGCTTCGATGGACCCGGCCTGCAGGGCCAGGTGATCGATACGTCCACGGCCGAACATCGGCACCTGCCGCTCGGCCTCGGTGTTGCCGTCGATCTCGAAGACGTTGAGCTCGGAGAACGGGCCCACGTCGATGATCGTGAGCCGGACCCCGGCCGGAGCACCGGGTTCGGGGCCGTCGCGGCGGACGGTGGCGTCGAACACCTCGCGGTAGAACTCCTGGAGCCGTGCCGTGTCCGAGGTGATGGTGGCGACGTGGTTGAAGCCGTTGAGGAGCACGCTTCGAGCGTAGGTCGATCCGGGGCCGCGGGTGCTAGCGAGCCGGTGCGACCGTCGCCAGCACAGGGTGCTGGCCGATCCAGGCGGGCAGCCGCCGTACGAGCCGGGCCGGACCCAACACGTCGATGCGGCCGGACTCCTGCTCGCGTCGCCAGGTCGTGTCACCCATCCACACACGGGTGAGGGCTTTCAGCTCGGCGTCGACGACCACGTCGACCTCGTAGCCGGGGTCGACCAGGCACACGTCGACGCCGCCCTGCTCGGCCACCAGCCAGTAGTGCCGGCGTCCGGGCGGCTCCGCCCGGAACCGGAACTCGACGACGGTGCGGGCGCCCGGCAGCTGGGTCGGGTCGAGGAAGCGGTGCATGTCCCACAGCAGCAGTCCCGGATCGAGCACGTCGGGCTGGTAGTCGCTGCGGGCCCAACGCTGACCCCATTCGCCGAGCGCCTGCACGATGCCGTAGAGCTCGAGTCCCGCCGGGGTGAGGTCGTACCCGTCGGTGCCCCGCACGACGACGCCCGCCCGCTCGAGCTCCTTGAGGCGCTGCGACAACAGCGTGGGCGACACCTGCGGTACGCCGCGCTGGATCTCGTTGAAGCGACGGCTCCCGCACAACAGCTCCCGCACGATCAAGGGCGTCCACCGCTGGCAGAACACGTCGGATGCCCTGGCCACGGGGCAGAACTGTCCATAGGTGCCCATGCCCCGATCGTAGGACCGGGCCAGCCGGCCCGCACTACAGATTCCGTACTAGTCGATTCCGCTCGTCCGCCGGATGCTGACCCAGACGATCGACTTCCATCGGAGGTACGAGATGAGTGGCAAGGCAGTGATCAGTCTGACGACCGGGCTGGAGGATCCCGAGCGGGTGACCGTCGCGATGTTGATGGCGGTCGGGGCCGCCGAAGCCGGCCGGCCGACGCGGATGTTCCTGACCAAGGAGGCGGTGCGTCTCGCGACCGACGGAGTCGCCGTCGGCGTGGCCTGCGAGAAGTGCCCACCGCTGGCCGACCTGGTCGAGCGCTACCGCGCCGCCGGCGGCGAGCTCCAGGTGTGCCCGATCTGCTTCGAGGCGCGCCAGCTCGAGGCGGCCACGCTCGTCCCGAACGCGCATCTCGGCGGCACGGTGCCGCTGTGGGAGTGGATCGGCGACGAGGAGGCCACGACCTTCAGCTACTGAAGCCCTGCTGCCGCGGTCGTCTGCGTCAGACCCACACCCCGACCGCGGTCACGAGCACCAGGCCGAGCCCGAGCACCATCTGACGGATGCCGAGGACCTTCGCCGGTACCCCGGGGCGGCGTACCCACCACGAGTGCAGCGCGGCCAACACGGCGAGAGCGACCAACCCGCCGACGAGTGAACGGTCGACGAGCACGGCCGTCGCGCCGACCGCGACCGCGGCGACCTGGGCCGCATCGCTCACCCCGACGGGGGCCGAGCCGTGGTGCAGCCGCTCGATCTGCACCCGCACGAAGGGGATCGCCCCGACCGATCGTGCCGCCACGACCATCCACGCGCCGGCCGCCAGCGCGGCGCCGCCACCTCCGGCAACGACGATCGCGGCCGCGACGGCGGCGATCCCGACTGCGCCGCACAGCTCGGGCGCGAGGCGCCGGCTCCGGCTGCGCACGTCGAACCACAGCTCCACGGCCACGAACGGCACGGCCAGCCCGACGGGCACGAGCCACCGCCAACCGGCCAGCGCGCCGGTGGCCACGACGAGCCCGACCAGAGCCACCAACTCACCGGCCGAGACGCGCAACGCGAGCCGCGAGCGGTCGAGCCACCGGCCACGACGCCGGTCGACGGCGACGATCTTCAACGGGGTCCGGACCAGGAACGCGACGAAGGCCGCGACACCGAGCAGCAGGCCGGCCCACGACCACGCCAGGAGCAGTCCGAGCAGCACCGGTTCGAGCGTCAGCCCCCACCCACCGTGCTCGGACGGGATCGCGACCGAGCGCCACAGGGGCCGGCTCCTGACCTCCGCGTGCATACCGACAGCTTGGGCGAGCCCGGCAGGTGACGTGAAGGGACCAACGTCCCAAACCCACGAGGACCGGCGGGAGGATCAGCCGGCCACGGCGTAGAGCTGCCAGCGGCCCGGCACACCCTTGAGCTCGTGCTCACCGCGCGCTTCGAACTCGATGCCCGAGCCGGCGACGAGGTCCACGACCGTGCGCGACACGAGCACCTCCCCCGGGTCGGCCAGCGCGCCGACCCTCGCGCCGATGTGGACGCCGATGCCGCCCACGTCGTCGCCCATCAGCTCGATCTCCCCGGTGTGCAGCCCGATGCGCAGCTCGATGCCGAGCGGTCGGACCGCCTCGAGGATCGCCTCGGCGCATCGGATGGCCCTGGCGGGGCCGTCGAAGGTGGCCAGGAACCCGTCGCCCGTCGTCACCACCTCCCGTCCCCGCCAGCGAGCGAGCTCGGAACGCACCGCCTCACGGTGCCGCTCGAGCAGCGACCGCCAGGTGGCATCACCGAGCTGGGCGGCCCGCCTCGTCGATCCGACGATGTCGGTGAACAACACGGTGGCCAGGACGCGATCCGCGACGAGCGCGTGACGTGACCCGGTCACGAACTCCTCGATCTCCTCGATGATCGGTTCGCCGTCGCCGGCCCACGGCAAATGCTCCTGGCCGTCGAACTCGACGAGTCGCGCGCCCGGGATGCCGGCTGCCAGCTCGCGCGCGCCCTCGATGTGCAGGTTCGGGTCCTCGGTGCGGTGGAGCACCAGGGTGGGGACCTTGACCGTGTCGAGCACCGGCCGGACGTCGATCGCGGCAGCCATGCGGATGACTGCGGCCGCCGCGCCCGGGGTCGCGCACTGGCGCTCGAACTTCCCGAGCTGCTCCTGCACCTCTGGATCACCGGGCGCGCCTCCACTCCGCCCGGCCAGCACCGCGCCGGTCCCCCACGTCGCCTCGATGAGATCGATCAACGACGCGCCATGGTCCGGCTCGGCCGTCGCGCGTCGGGCGTAGGACCCGTAGAGGACGAGTCGCTCGACCCGCGATGGATACGTGGCCGCGAACAGGATGCTCATCGGTCCGCCCTCGGACAACCCCAGGAGCGTGGCCCGGTGGCTGCCGACCTCGTCCATCACGGCGCGGACGTCGTCCATGCGCTCCTCGAGGCTCGGCAGGTCCTGCACCGGCACACGGTCGGACAGGCCCGTGCCGCGCTTGTCGAAGAGGATCAGCCGAGAGAACGTCGCCAGCCGGGTGAAGAAGGCAGCCGGAGCCGGCAGCTCCCACACCATCTCGACGTTGGAGACGAATCCCGGCACGAACACCAGGTCGGGCCCCTCGCCGATGACCTGGTAGGCGATGTGCAGGTCGCCGCTCCTCGCGTAGCACGTCGCTGGCGGGCCGGACACGGGGCGAGTCTAGGGACCTGTGTCCCCGTCCACCGGAGGCGATGCCGACCGGTAGCGTGCAGCCGTCAGGACGAGCACGGGAGCGCGCATGACCGGGGACTGGACACCGACACCCGCGAGCGAGGTCGAACCTGGCGCGACGGTCCGGCTGGCCGACGGCCGTGAGCTCGAGGTCAGCCGCGTCGAACGCGACATGCTCGGCATGCCGGGACTGCTCGCGTTCATCGAGGACACACCGCGCCAGTGGTTCAAGGCGCCGATGCCGGACGGCACCGTCGTCGAGGTGCGGGCCACGACCTGAGCCGAGGCCGAGGTCGTCTAGATGCGGCGGCGGCGGCGCCTGCCGAGTCGTTCACGTCGGCGCGGCGGTCAGGACCTCTTGCGCGGCTTCGTGCCCTTCACCGGCAGGGACTTCGCGTACGCGGTGCCCCGCGTGACCCACGGCGCGAGTTGCCGCTTCGTGCGGACGTGCTCGGCGTCGACCCGCAGCCAGCCGTCCATCGGACGGCCCTGCATCACCATCCGCGTGGCCTTCGTCGTGGCGACCAGGCGGTCGGATTGCGTCGGGTCGACGCGGACCATCAGCCCACCCCGACCGCTCGCGCTCACGGCCATGTTGCCGCCGATCAGGAAGGCGAGCCCTCCGAACATCTTCTTCTCGGACAGGCCCGGCTCCAAGGCGACCAGCTCGCGGATCCGGTCGGCGAGATCCTCGTCGTAGGCCATGGTCACTCAGCCGTCGATAGTGGGCAACACCAGCCGCGAGCTGCCGCCCTGGCCATGGTGGATCGTGTGGCGGGCCGGGCGGAGCTCGACGCCCGTGCCCGGGTTCTCGCCCGTACCGAGGTTGCGGGCGAACTGCGGGTGCGATCCGCCGGCGACGAGGAGGCGCAGGCGCGTGCCCGCCTTGAAGCGATGGGCCATGTCGCGCAGCGGCAGCGTCACGACGCCTGACTCGCGGTCGGGGTCGAGCCGTCGGTAGCCCTCGGTGACGTTGTGGGAGTGCCCGTCGGCACCGACCTCGGAGATCCGGGCGAAGACGTCGACGTGGGGGTTGTCGCTCTCGTGGGCGAGCTCGAGGACGGGCGTGCCGATCACCTCGAGATCGTGTTCGAGGACCGGTGTCGTCCAGCAGGCCACGTCGGCCCGGTCGGCCAGCTCGGTGTCGTCCTTGACGCAGCGGAACCCGAGCAGCGGCCCGCCGATGGTCGGGGTGGGTCGGGCGGGGTCGTACACGAACGACGAAGGCGGCGCGTCGTCGGCCGGAGGTTCGGCCGAGAGATCGAGGTGCGGGCCCAGGTAGAGGGAGGCAGGAGTCGCCGGTGGCGGCCACTCGGGCAGCTCCCGCCATTCATCGGCACCGGTCACGAAGATCCGCACCGCAGTCGTCCGCTTCCGGGGGCTCCGCTTGGCGAGGTTCTCCTCGATCCAGTCGAAGGTCTCGGTCGTGGTGATCTGCGCGCCGCCGGCACCGACCGCGATGTGCGACCAGGGTCCCGTCGTCAGGGCGACGTCGACGCCGCGCTCGTGCAGCCGCCGGTACTGCTCGAGGGTCTGGTCCAGGAAGATGTCCTGCCAGCCGCTGATCAGCAGGATCGGGATCTGGGCGCGGTCGAGTGCGTCGCCCAGCCGCATGGGCTTCCAGAACGGATCGTCCAGGTCGGGGCGGGACACCCAGTCGACGTACCAGGGTGCACGGCCCTCGAGGTGCGTCCGCGCCGCCTGCTCCAGCGGCAGCTCGTCCATCGCCTTCGCGTTGCGACGCTCGGCGGTGACCGTGCGGTACGACCCCCGCACGAACCCGCCCTCCTGCTGGTGCACGACCATGTGGCTCCAGCCGAGGAAGTCGAGGCGGAACGCGCCGGTCCCCCACGCGTGCTCGGCGAAGTCGTGTGGCGAGATGGAGATCACGGCCGCGACCAGGTCGTCGGGCGGATCGGTCAGCAGGGCCCACTGGGTGTAGGCCAGGTACGAACCGCCGACCGTGGCGAAGCTGCCCGTGTACCACGGCTGGTCGCGCATCCAGACGACGACGTCGTGGCCGTCGTCGACCTCGTTGACCATCGGGAAGAAGTCCCCACCCGACTCGAACGTGCCGCGGCACGACACGAACAGCGCGTTGTAACCGCGGGCGGCGAAGATGCGGGCCATGGGCAGCGCCATGAGCGCCGAGCGGCCGTAGGGCCCGCGCACCAGGATGGTTCCCACCGGATTGGCGGTCGGCTGGTAGAGGTCGGCGGCCAGCTCGACACCGTCGCGCATCGGCACCTTGACGCCTCGGGAGACGGCGTAGCCGGTCGAGGCCGGGGGAAGCCCGAACATCCGGGTGGCGAAGCGGTCGAGGACCCGCCCGCCCGGGTTGGGTCGCTTCGGTGCGGGGGTGGTCGGAGTCATCCCCACGATCCTGCCACCATCGCGGAAGATGCTCGACTGGTTGCTCCGGTGACGAGCAGCGATGAAGATGGACCCCGATGGCTGCGGAGGATCGGCCGACGCCTGCGAAGGCGTACCTCCTGGACAACCGCGCCCCTGAGGCCGAGCAGCGCTTCGACAGCCTCTCCGCACAGTTCAACCCGGGCACGTTCCGGCACATGGAGCAGCTCGGCATCACCGACGGATGGCACTGCTGGGAGGTCGGGGTGGGTGGCCCGTCGATCCCGACGTGGCTGGCCAGCCGGGTGGGGCCGTCTGGCCGGGTGCTGGCCACCGACATCGACACCCGTTGGGCGGAGCAGGCGAACGAGGGCAACGTCGAGCTGCTCCAGCACGACGTGGTGCACGACGATCCCCCGTCAGGCGGGTTCGACCTCGTCCACGAACGACTTGTGCTCATCCACCTCCCCCAGCGCGAGGAGGCACTCGCACGCATGGTTGCCGCGCTACGGCCGGGGGGCTCGCTCCTGGTCGAGGACTTCGACTCGCTGATGCAACCGGACGCCTGCCCTGACGCGGTTGGCCCTGAGCAGCGCCTGGCCAACAAGATGCGGCAGGGGCTGCGCGAGATGCTGGCGGAGCGCGGAGCGGACCTGATGTTGGGCCGACGCCTCCCTCGCATGCTGCAGGATGCGGGACTGGTGGATGTGGCCGCCGACGCCTACTTCTCGCTGGCTCTGCCAGCCGCGGTGAAGATGGAGCGGGCGAACGTCCTGCAGCTCCGCGACGACTACGTCCGCCTTGGTCACGCGAGCGAGTCGGAGGTGGACCAGCATCTCGAGGCGTTGGCCGCCGGGCGGTTGGATGTGGCTTCGCCCCTGCTGGTCTCGGCCTGGGGCCGAAAGCCCCTTTGATCCTCATCCGGAGTCGACCAGTGGCTGAGTCGTTGGTCGCTCTCGGCCGGCGCGAACACTCTCGCAGGCCTCACCAGATGCCGGGGACGAGCCTCCAGCGCACGGCGGCCTGGTAGCTGGCGTACTCGGTCCCCGTGGCGAGGAAGCGCTCCTCGGCGCGGATCCGCCCGACGTTGCAACCGCAGACGAAGATCATCACCAGGACGTTTCGCGTCGAGAGGCTCTGCGACACGTAGCCGAGCAGGAGCAGGACGTAGCCCGCGTAGACCGGGTGACGGACGATCGCGTAGGGACCGCGGCGCCTCACGCCCCGATCGGCGGGCGCGAACCCGAACGAGCGGCCGAGGGCGATGAACGCGGCCGCGCACACGACCAGTCCCGCCACCTGGAGACCGAGTCCCACGACCACGCCCACGTGCGGGTGCAGGCCGTCGGGCCTGAACAGCACGCCGCCGAACGTGCCGCCGAAGGCGAGCAGCCAGTCGCTCGGGCGCTGGCTGACGCGGCGGGCCGGGCGTCGCACGAGGTAGGCGATCACGATCCACAGCTGCACGGCGAAGAACACCGCGCCGATCAGCGAACGGCTCTGCTGGTAGTGGCGGTACCCGGCCACGGCGAACCACGTGGCGCCGGCACGCGCCGACGACGTTGGCCCCCGTGCGGAGCAGGCGCGCATGGCGTGACGGCTCGGGCGCGTCGAGGTCGGGCACGCCGTCGACCACCGGTTCCGGTCGCGTCGCCGCGGGGTCAGGTGCGTCGGGCCGCGGCGCGCCGTCGGTCATCATGACGGGGGATCGTTGTCGGATCCGGCCCGGAGGCGGCGTCCGATGATCGCGTCGAGGCTCGGTCGGCCCGCGCCGAGCCCGACGATCACGAGGGCCATGGCCGCGAGCGCCAGGTTGAGCTCGTAGCCGGCCGTCGTCGACGACGACGAGACCGTGGGCCCAGGTCACGGTGACCATGGCGATGACCTGGTCGCCGAAGAGGGCGACGGCGGCGAGCCGCGACGCGAGACCGAGCGCGAGCGCCAGGGCACCACCGAACTCGATCACGCCGGCGACGACGGCGAACAGCCCGCCCGGGTGCAGGTGGGCGGTCGACGCCATGAACAGCGACGTCTGGTGGATGCCCGGACCGTCGAACGCACCGAAGAGCTTGCCCGCCCCGTAGTAGATGAAGATCCAGACGAGCACGATGCGAACGGAGACCGCGGCGATGTCGGTGCCCAGGGTCGAGGGTTCCGTGCTGAACGCGGTCGCGAGCAGTGACCGGCCGCTGGCCGCTCGGCTCGTTCCACGTGGCGGCGCGATCACGACCCCGCCACCTCGCCGCCGCGACGATCGATCGGACGGAACGGCCCCCAGAGCTGGCCGAGCATGGTGGCGAGGTGGTGCGGTCGGTCGCCCGCCTGTTCCACGACGAGTGGCCGTCCGGGCAGCCCGGTGTCGGTGCGGATCGTGGCCTCGGTCGGGAACACCGCCCGATGGAAGACCTGGTCCCAGATCGTGAGCGCGAAGCCGAGGTTGACGTCCTGAGGGCCATCGAGCTGGTGGTGGATGCGGTGGTAGTTGGGGCTGACGAAGATCCGCTCCAGCGGGCCGAACCCGAGGTTGGTGTTCGAGTGCTCGAACGCCACGAAGCCCGCGTAGCCGACGAGCAACGCCGTCGGCACGGCGCCGTTGGCCAGGAGCACGATCCCCGGGATCAGCGCGACGAGGTACGACACGTGGATCAGGGGATGGGTCCGGAACACCGTGAGCACGCTCATGTCCTCCTGGGAGTGGTGCAGCTCGTGGAAGCGCCACAGGACCCGGACCCGGTGGTTGGCGAGGTGCGCGAGCCAGTTGCAGCCGTCCATCGCCACGAAGATCAGCGTGATGACGGTCCATCGCGGCAGGTACCCGAGCTGCGGCACGACGAGCCACGGGAGGTCCTGTCGCGCGACCGTGGCGAACGACAGCGAGAGGGCCACCACGAGGGGCACGATCAGGGTCGCGTTGAGCACCGTGTAGAGGGCGTCTTGTCGATGGCCGCGGGCGACGAGCGGCCGGATCTGGGCTGGTCGCACCCGCTCGACGACGAGGATGACCGCCAGGATGCCGAGCGTCAGCGGACCGATGACCACCACCCGCTGGTCGGCCATCGAGGCGGCGAAGCTCGCCCCGCCCCAATGGCTCGACCATCCGACGGCGATCAGCGTGACGGCGGCCGCCACGATCGCGACGGCGGGCAGGTAGATCCGCGGTGCATCGACGGCCGGTGGGGGCCCGACCTCGGACCGCCCGGTGAGTCGGCTAGAACCCGACCCCACCGGATCCTCCCGACTTCGGCTGGGTGGTGGTCGTCGTGGCGATCGTGCTGCTGGTCGTCGGGGAGTCGCCCCCCGTCGACACCTTGGGCTTCGACGAAGAGCACGCTGCCCCCAGCAAGGCGAGGGCAACGACGCATGCGGCCAGCCCGGCCCGACGGCGCCGGATCCGCCGAAGCGGTGAGTGGGACGGTTTCACGGTGGTGGAGGTGAGGTTCGTCATGACGATATCTACGGGCGGCAGCCCGGTTCGGTTCACCGAGATCGAGGTTTCCGGCAGCCGGAGCCGTTCAGTCTCGAAGGTCCGGTCGAGTCGAGTCGTCCGGCATCGCCGAACCTACAGCCGTCGGAGCACCTTCGCCTATCGTCACGATGTGCGGTCCCTGGCGGAGCTGTCCGGCGGGGCGCTCCCGGGCGAACCCGGCGAGCTCTGCTACTACGCACCCGACGAGCTGGCGTGGTGCCCGATGGAGATGGGGCCACGGCACCTTCGTGGCGTGGGCGATGAACGAGCGCCTCGCCCAGTTCACCCAGCATCAGCGCTGGCCGGGCTGGGAAGTCGAAGTCGATGCGCTGGGGCTCGACCAGGGCCTGAGCCTGTACCCCTTCCCCTTCACCGAAGAGGGCCAGGATCTGGCCCGGGTGTCCCGCACCCCTGTCCCGATCACCGAGCTGCTGTCGCTCTACGAGGAGCTCGAGCGCCAGCTCCGCGGCTCGGCCTAGATCGTGGCGGAATCCACCCCCAGGGTGGACGCCGGCACGATCTGGACTGAACGGGTCGAGCGGAACCTCAGCTGCAGCCGCTGGTGGTGCCGCAGCTGGGGCAGGCGTGGCAGGAGCCGGCCCGCTGCATCTGGACGCCGCACTGCATGCACATCGGCGCGTCGTGGTTGGCCCGCACGCGTCGTCGCGCCGTGGTGGCGGCGCCAGGCTGGCGGCCAGCTCGGAGGCCGACTCGACCGACGGCGGGTCGGCCGGGATCTCGGAGCCCTGCCGGGTCTCGACCATCGAGTCTCCTCGACGCCGGGCAGCGTGGGCTGCATGCGCTCGGCGGTGCTGAAGATGTTGAGCTCGGCCCGCTCGTCGGGCGACAGGTAGACCAGCGCCAGCTTGCGGAAGAGGTAGTCCATCAGCGAGTTGGCGATGCGCATGTCGGGATCGTCGGTCATGCCGGCCGGCTCGAAGCGCATGCCGGTGAAGGCCTCGACGAAGCTGCGCAGCGGCACGCCGTACTGCAGGCCGTGGCTGACCGAGATGGCGAAGGCGTCCATGATGCCGGCGAGGGTCGAGCCCTGCTTGGACACCCGCACGAAGATCTCGCCCGGACGGCCGTCGTCGTACTCGCCGACGGTGACGAAGCCCTTGCAGTCGGCCACCCGGAACTCGAAGGTGCGCGACGTGCGGGTGCGGGGCAGCTTCTGGCGGATCGGCTGGTAGACGATCTCCTTCTCGACGATGCGCTCGACCGACCTGGCCGGCCGCGGCCGCGGCGGCCGCCGCCGCACCGGACTCGGCCGTGTCGCCGTCCTTGGTGGCCATGGCCAGCGGCTGGGCCACCTTGCAGTTGTCGCGGTAGATGGCGACGGCCTTGATGCCGAGCCGCCAGGCGTCGATGTGGAGCTGCTCGACCTCTTCGACCGTCACCTCCTCGGGCATGTTGACCGTCTTCGAGATGGCGCCGGAGATGAACGGCTGCACCGCCCCCATCATCTTCACGTGACCGCTGTAGTGGATGGCGTTGTCGCCCATCGAGCAGGCGAACACCGGCACGTGCTCGGCCGCCGACGTGCGGCGCACCGAGGATGGTCTTGTTCTCGTCGATGTAGGCGATGATCTCGTCGATCTGGCCGTCGTCGTAGCCGAGCCGGCGCAGCGCCCGCGGCACCGTCTGGTTGACGATCGACATGGTGCCGCCGCCCACCAGCTTCTTCATCTTGCAGAGACCGAGGTCGGGCTCGATGCCGGTGGTGTCGCAGTCCATCATCAGGCCGATGGTGCCGGTCGGCGCCAGCACCGACGCCTGCGAGTTGCGCACGCCGAAGTCGGCCGCGGTCTCGCACGCCTCGTCCCACGCCCGCTGCGCGGCGCTGAGCAGCTCGTGGGGCAGCAGCTCCTCGTCGATGTGGGACGCCGCCTGCACGGTGCATGCCGAGCACCGCCAGCATCGGCTCGCTGTTGTCGGCGTAGCCGGCGAACGGGCCCATGCGGCCGGCCGTGCGGGCCGAGGTGGCGTAGGAGTGACCGGTCATGAGGGCGGTGATGCCGGCCGCCCAGGCCCGACCGTCGTCGGAGTCGTAGGGCAGGCCGAGGGCCATGAGCAGCGCGCCCAGGTTGGCGTAGCCGATGCCGAGCTGGCGGAAGCGACGGGAGGTCTCGGCGATGGGCTCGGTCGGGTAGTCGGCGTTGCCGACCAGGATCTCCTGGGCGGTGAACACGCAGGCGACGGCGGCCTTGAAGCCCTCGACGTCGAAGGCGTCGTCCTCGCCGAGGAACTTGAGCAGGTTGAGGCTGGCCAGGTTGCAGGCCGAGTTGTCGAGGTGCATGTACTCGGAGCAGGGGTTCGACCCGTTGATGCGGCCGGTGTTGGCGGCCGTGTGCCACCGGTTGATGGTGGTGTCGAACTGCATGCCCGGATCGGCGCACTCCCAGGTGGCCTCGGAGATCTGGCGCATCAGGTCGCGGGCCCGGACGGTCTTGACGACGTCGCCGGTGGTGACCTCGCGCAGGTGCCAGTCGGCGTCGTCGAGCACGGCCTGCATGAAGTCGTCGGTGACCCGCACCGAGTTGTTGGCGTTCTGGTACTGGATCGAGTTGATGTCCTTGCCGTCGAGGCTCATGTCGAACCCGGCGGCCTCGAGGGCGCGCGCCTTGCGCTCCTCGGTGGCCTTGCACCAGATGAACTCCTCGATGTCGGGGTGGTCGGCGTTGAGGATGACCATCTTGGCGGCGCGGCGGGTCTTGCCCCCGGACTTGATGGTGCCGGCCGAGGCGTCCGCGCCGCGCATGAAGCTGACCGGACCCGACGCGGTGCCGCCGCCGTTGAGGGGCTCGGCACTCGAGCGGATGCGGCTGAGGTTGATGCCCGAGCCGGAGCCGCCCTTGAAGATCGTGCCCTCCTCGACGTACCAGTTGAGGATCGAGCGCATGTGATCGTCGACGGCGAGGATGAAGCAGGCCGAGGCCTGCTGGGGCACCCCGGCCACGCCGATGTTGAACCAGACCGGCGAGTTGAACGCCGCCTTCTGGGTGACCACGAGGTGCTTGAGCTCGTCGCGGAAAGCGTCGGCCTCGCGCTCGTCGACGAAGTAGCCGCCGGCCACGCCCCAGTCGGTGATGGTGTCGACCACCCGGTCGATGACCTGGCGCAGCGAGGTCTCGCGCTCGGGGGTGCCCATCGTGCCGCGGAAGTACTTCTGGGCCACGATGTTGGTGGCGTTGAGCGACCAGTCGGTGGGGAACTCGACGTCGAGCTGCTCGAAGGCCACGGAGCCGTCACGGAAGTTGGTGATGCGCGCGTCGCGCCGCTCCCACGTGACCTCGTCATAGGGATGCACGCCGTCGGTCGTGAAGTGACGACGAATCCCGATGCCTGCCTGCTCCGGCGCCATAGCCATGTGTCGGTCTCCCCTGCTCGGATGGTGGTGTGGGCCGAGGCCCCCTGGGTGTTGCCCTGCGGTGCAGCGTCCCCGAGGGGGGTTTCAAGGCTACCGCCGTGCGGCGGACCCCAGCCCCGTTTCCCCTCGGTTGGGTGGCTCGACCCGGTCGGGTCACAGACACAAGATCTTGTGGTCGGGATGGCCCCCCTTGGCGCCCCGCCACAAGATGTGCGAGGGATTACACCACCGTAATTACCCCGCTGTCAACGGTAACGGGCGAAGAGCGACCAGAAATCTCGACCGGTTGCCCGGGACACGGACAGCTGTGGCGCGAACGAGCAGGTCAGAGGGAGACCCGCCGTACGGTCCGCCGTGAAGCGGGCCACGGGCGGGCCTTCAGGCCCCCCAAGGTGTCGTCCTGCCAGCAGAACCTCAAGACGCCAGCCACCATTCCGATCGCTCGCGCCACAGCTCCGTTGTGGTTGCACCCTACGAAGGTTGGCCTGTGGGACAAAAGAGGAACAACCTGTGAATTGCCGGTGGATATCAGGAGCCGCCATCCACAGGCTGCTGTGCCCTCTGGTCGGCGGAGCCTCCCTCCGGGCGCCTTCGGCATCCGGGTGCCATCTCACGAGCGGCTCCGCTCTGCTCCGCCGCGTTAGGTTCGCTCGGTGCGTCAGCTGCTGCCGGAGCCGGTCGACGAGGTGGATCCGGACGACCTGTACCCCGCCGACGCCCGGCCGGCGCCCGAGGGTCGGCCGTGGGTGCTGCTCAACATGGTGGCCAGCCTCGACGGCGCGACGGCGCTCGAGGGCAGGTCGGGAGGGCTCGGCGGCGCCGCCGACCGGGCCGTGTTCCACGTGCTGCGTGGCCTGCCCGACGTGATCCTCGTCGGCGCCGCCACCGTGCGGGCCGAGCACTACGGCCCGCCCAGGACTTCCGACGCGCACCAGGCGGCGCGCCGGGCGCGGGGCCAGGAACCGTTCCCGCGCCTGGCCATCGTGTCGGGGCGACTCGACCTCGACACGCGGGCCGAGCTGTTCACGGCCACGCCCAGCCGACCGATCGTGATCACCGGATCGGCCGCGCCGGCCGACCGGCGGGCCGAGCTCGGCGCGGTGGCCGACATCGTGGTGGCCGGAGCCGAGCGCGTCGACGTCGTCGCCGCCCTGGGCCAGCTGCGCGACCTCGCCGGTGGGCTGGTGCTGTGCGAGGGCGGACCGTCGCTCAACGCCCAGCTGCTGGCGGCCGGGGTGGTCGACGAGGTGTGCGCCACGATCGGGCCGCTGCTGGTCGGTGGTTCGTCGAAGCGGATGATCGAGGCGACGACGCCCGACACGCCCGAGCCGCTGCGCCTCGACCGCCTGTTGGAGGCCGACGGCGTGCTGCTCGCCCGCTACGTGCGGGGTTGAAGCATCCGGGCGGCCGGCGGCCGAGCGGCGGGGATCAGTGCGACTTGGGTTCGGTGGCCTTGAGCAGGCGCACCTCGCGCTGGAAGTCGGCCGGGTCGTCGAAGCCCTTGTAGACGCTGGCGAAGCGCAGGTACGCGACCTGGTCGAGCTCGACCAGCCGCTCGAGCACCGCCCGCCCGACCTGCTCGCTCGGGATCTCGCCCCCGGCCAGGCGCAGCTCCTCTTCGACCCCCGCGGCCAGCGCGGCCAGCTGCTCGTCGTCGACCGGACGCCCCTTGGCTGCGGACCGCACGCCGGCCTCGACCTTGGCCGGGTCGAACGGGACGCGATCGCCGGAGCGCTTGACGACGACCAGCGGAACTTCCTCGTAGCGCTCGAAGGTCGTGAAGCGGTGCCCGCAGGCCAGGCACTCACGACGGCGGCGAATGGCGGACCCGTCGTCGTTGGCGCGCGAGTCGACGACCTTGTCGTCGAGGTGGGCACAGGCTGGGCAGCGCACGGGTGCGACGCTACCCGGACCACCCCCCTTGCCGCCGGGTACCGAGCGCGAGACCCGGTTGTAAGGCACCAGTCGTTCGACCGCGGTGCCGGGTCGCCGCCGCACCGCGGGAAGCGGGCGGGGGCGATGGCTCGAGGGGTGGTCACCCACCGAGCCCGTCGACCCGTAGGCGCTGGCCGGGGACGAGGGCGGCCCCACCGGCGCGGGACTCGAGCGAATCGACGACCGGACGGAGGTCGCCCGACGGGTGCAGGGACCGGGCGATGGACCACAGCGTGTCGCCGGGCTGCACGACGTAGTGCGCGCGACCCATGGCCGAGGGCCGCCCCGGTGCCCGCCGACGCCGATGCTGCACCGCTGGCGGGGCCGGCGAGCACGACCCCGAGGCCCACCACGGCCAGGTAGCCGAACACCACCAGCGTGACCACGGCCAGCACCGCACCGATGCGCCGGCGCCGGTAGACGCCCGCACTGATCGACCGAGGTCTCGGATGGGCCCGGGCGTAGGCGCGGGCGGCCCGGCGGCCCCCGTCGAGCACCTGGAGGGCGGGGCGCTCGACGGGGGGCCGGGGGTTGGGCAGCGGATGGGTGGAGGTGACGATCACGGCAGCCATGGATCCCAGTCTCCTCAGGGGGTGTGACAGTCAGGGGCGGCCGGCGGGAGAGGTGGAGGGACCGGGGTGGCCGGTGTCACCACCGGTTCCACCACCTGCCCCCGCCGACGTGCTAGAACGCTCGTTCGGGAACCGGTGTTCCCCGAGCCCGGTCCTCAGCACAGCACGAACACCTGTTTGCTGTCAAGCGGTTCGGCGAACAAGTGTTTGCCATTCGACCCCACGGCCTGTACCGTGTGGAACATCAGTTCGTTCCCCCGAGCTCTGCCCTCCCATCGGCGCCGGTCCCGGCGTCGCCAGGCACCCACAAGGAGCCGACCATGCCCCGCAGCAAGCCGTTGACCGCCCGCCAGCGTGAGATCCTCGACTTCATCGAGCAGCAGATCAACGAGCGCGGCTATCCCCCGTCGGTCCGCGAGATCGGCGAGGCGGTCGGCCTGACCTCGCCCTCGACGGTGCACACGCACCTCCTCACCCTGCAACGCCTCGGCTACCTGCGCCGCGACCCGACCAAGCCGCGGGCCATCGAGGTCCGCTACGACCCCACCTCGGGTGCGGCCGGGCTCGATCGACGGCCGGTGCGCCACGTGCCGCTGGTCGGCGACGTGGCCGCCGGCATGAACGTGCTGGCCCAGGAGAACGTCGAGGAGGTGCTGCCGCTGCCCGCCGACTTCACCGGCGACGGCGAGCTGTTCATGCTGCGGGTCCGGGGCAGCTCGATGATCGACGCCGGCATCCTCGACGGCGACTTCATCGTGGCCCGCGCCCAGACGACCGCCGACATCGGCGAGATCGTCGTGGCCGGCATCCCCGGCGACGAGGCGACCGTCAAGACCTACTCGCGCCAGGGCGACCAGGTCGTGTTGCTGCCGTCCAACCCTGCGCTCGAGCCGATGGTGTTCGACCCCGACGACGTGGCCGTGTTCGGCCGGGTCGTCACGGTGATGCGCAAGCTCTGAGTCGCTCGGTGTCGGGCGCGCGCTGCGGCGCGCCCGACCGGCTCACAGCTTGGCCAAGGCCTCTTCGTAGCGGCTCTTCTCGCGGGCGGTCCCGAGATCGGGCGTCTGGAAGGTGTCCACGACGACGCCGCTCTTGTCGATGACGAAGGTGGCCCGGATGGCGCAACCTCGCGTGTCGTCGAACACGCCGTAGGCCTTCGCCACCTCGCCGTGGGGCCAGAAGTCGGAGAGCACCGGGAACTGGTAGCCCTGCTGGGCCGCCCACTGCTTCTGCGCGAACGGGCTGTCACACGAGCAGGCCAGGACCTGCACCCCCGCGTCGGTGAAGTCCGAGAAGTCGTCGCGCAGCTGGCACAGCTCGCCCTCGCACACCCCGGTGAACGTGAACGGGTAGAAGACGAGGGCGACCGCCTTCTCGCCGGCGTAGTCCGACAGGCTGACCACCTGGCCGCTCTGGTCCTTGAGGGAGAAGGCGGGTGCGGTCTGGCCGATCTCGATGGTCATCGGTGCTCCTGGCGGGGGTCGAGGGCGCGGGGTGGGTCCCCACGGATCGGGGCGAGTCTACGGAGCCTCGGGGCGATCGATGCCCCGTCGCAGCAGATCGTCGAGGGCCCGGTGCACGGCCTCGATCTCCACCCGGGTCACGTACTCGCCGGCGGTGTGGGCCAGCTCGGGGTCACCGGGGCCGAAGTTGGCCGCCGGCACCCCGAGGGCGGCGAACCGGGCGACGTCGGTCCACCCGAGCTTGGCGTTGACCGCCAAGCGGTTGCGGGCGATCGAGCGCGGCCACCAGCGGGTGGTTCGTGGCCGGGGCGGCGCCGGCGGCCGCGTCGACCACCTCCAGTGCGTCGCCGTCGTCGAGCACGTCGGCCAGGACCTGGCGGACGTGGGCCTCGGCCTCGGCCGCCGTGCGGTCGGGCGCGAAGCGGTGGTTGATGGTCAGCTCGGCGTGATCGGGCACCACGTTGGGAGCCACCCCGCCCTCGATGCCCACCACCTGGAGCGCCTCGCGGTAGCGACAGCCCTCGATGACCGGCTGGCGCTCCTCGCTGGCCGCGACGGCGTCGACGACCCGCGCCGCCCGGTGGATGGCGTTGCGCCCCATCCACGGTCGGGCGCTGTGGGACCGCTTGCCCGCCACCGTGACCCGCAGGCGCATGGTGCCCTGGCAACCGGCCTCGATCTGGGCCGAGGTGGGCTCGCCGAGCAGGGCGGCGTCGCCGGCCAGGAGGTCGGGCCGCTCGGCCGCGAGCTCGAGCAGGCCGCTGGCCGCGGCCGCGATCTCCTCCCGGGCGTAGAAGACGAACGTGGCGTCGACGGTCGGCTCGGTCACCGTGCGAGCCAGCTCGACCATCACGGCCAGGCCGCCCTTCATGTCGGCCGCGCCGAGCCCGGACAACCGGTCGCCGTCGAGGCGGCGCCCGCCCGTTGCCGTTGGCGGGGACGGTGTCGGTGTGGCCGGCCAGGACCAGCCGCTGGGACCGGCCGAGGTCGGTCCGGGCCACGAGGTTGTCACCGACCCGATAGAGCTCCAGCCCGTCGACCCCCCCAAGCTCGGCTTCGAGGTACGCCACCAGCTCGGCCTCGTGGCCGCTCTCCGACGGGATGTCGATGAGCTCGGCCGCCAGGGCCAGCAGGTCGGTCACTGGGCGACGCCGTGGTCACGAAGGATGTCGTTGAGCTGCGCCTTGTCGTGGCGCTCGCCCTCGGCCAGGCGCTTGATCACCGCGCACGCAGGGAAGGCCGAACTCGCCGCCGGGGAACTGGCGGGGACGTGTCGCCGATACGGCCACCGACCACGGCGGCACGTGGCCGCGGCCCAGCTCGTCGCCGGTCTCGACATCGATGACCGGGATCGAACCCGACAGGATGCAGCCCGCGCCGAGCACCGTGCCCTGACCGACACGGGCCCCGTCGACGACGATGCACCGGCTGAAGATCATGCAGTCGTCCTCGATGATGACCGGGGCCGCCTGCGGCGGCTCGAGCACCCCACCGATGCCCACTCCCCCGCCCAGGTGCACGTTGGCGCCGATCTGGGCGCACGAGCCGACGGTGGCCCAGGTGTCGACCATGCTGTTGGCCCCAACGCGGGCGCCGATGTTGACGTAGCTCGGCATCATCACCGCACCGCGGTCGAGGAACGAACCGAAGCGGGCCGATGCCCCCGGCACCACCCGGACCCCGGCCGCCTGAAAGTCGTGCTTGAGCGGGATCTTGTCCGCGTACTCGAACGGTCCGAGCTCGATGGTGGCGATCTCGCTCTGGCGGAAGTACAGGAGGATGGCCAGCTTGAGCCACTCGTGCACGATCACCGAACCGTCGGGCGCGATCTCGGCCACACGGGCCTCGCCCCGGTCGAGCAGGGTCACCGCCTCGGTGATCTGGCGGTTGGCGTCCGCGTCGTGCACGTCGAGATCGCCCCGGTTCGCCCACAGGTGCTCGATGGACGCTTGCAGATCGGCCATCCGGCCACGCTACCGGAGCGACTCGCGCCGACGGCCCGTCACGAGCAGCGCGACGCCGGCTGCGACCGGGACGAGGAACAGCACGAGCCCGCACCACTGCGTGGTCGGCCAGCCGCGTCCGAATCCCCGACCGATCGCGATCGTGCCGGCGGTGACCGGCAGGTAGTCGTTCGGATCGAACTGGCCCGCCTCCTTGGGCGTGACCGTCAACAGGAAGGTGCCGGACTTGTGCACCGTCACCTCGGCCACCGCCCGGCCCTCGTGGTTGCCCACGTGGTAGGCGTCGGGCGCCCCCACCACGCCGGGGCGGCCGATCGGGTGGAGCTCGACGCGCTGACCCGACAGGGCCGCCACCTCGAAGTCGAGCGCCGGCGGCAGGGTGGGGTGGCTCTCGCCGGGGTACTCGAGGTACACGACGTAGGACCCCGCCTGGTGGGCCGTGAAGGTGCCGTACCGGGCGGCCAGGGGGAAGCGGGCGAAGCCGAAGGGCGACAGGAAGATCCCCCACGCCACCACGGCGAGGATGCCGAGCGCGACGAGGACGATGCCGCCGGTGACCCGGGCCCGGTGGCGGGCCTCGCTGCGGTCGGCCTCGCTGCGCCACGTTCGGCTCGACACCGGCCCAGGGACGAGTGGACCGGTGATCACGGGGAGGCGCCGCTCCCCGTGTCGTCGGCGTCGTCACCTTCGGACCGGTCGTCCGACCCCCTGTCGGTGGACGAGCCGGCCGGCGGATCCCAACCCGGTGGCAGCTGACCCGGAGCCAGACCACGACGCGGGGGCGGGACCACCGGGCGTCCGGGGCGGGTGTCGGGATCCGACGGGCCCTCGAGGCCGGCCCCACCGGGTGCCGACGAGCCGCCGACTCCGGCGGCACCGAGACCGCCGGCGCCGAGACCCGCGCTCCCGGGCGCAGAGGTGGCCGGCCCGGCGGGTCGACCAGCCAGGCCGGCGCCGCCGAGACCGCCCGCGCCGAGGCCGGCCGACCCCGGGGCCGGTGGGCTGTCGTCCTCATCGCGTGCGCGGCCGGGATCGGTCCCCAGACCGGCGCCGCCAGGCGTGGACGGCTCGGCGGCCGGCGCGGGCGCGGGAGTGGGCGGTGGCCAACCCGGGGCGGGCGTGGGCGCGTCGAACGGGCCGCCAGATGCGTCGGGCGCGGCCCAGCCGGGGGCGTCGGGCGCGTCCGGTGGGGGTGGGCTCCACGGGCTGGCACCGCGCGGCTCCCGGCGGAGGCGGAGGTGGCGGCGGAGACGCCGAGGGCGGATCCCAGGGCGAGGGCGTCGGTTGCTCCCACGGCGGCGCGCCGCTGCCGGGGGCAGGAGGCGGCGGTGCGCCCCACGGCGTGGGCGACGGAACCGGGCCGGGCCCGGGCGGGGGTTGGCCGTAGCCGGGGGGCGGGTAGCCCGTACCCGGGTAGCCCTGGGGGCCGTAGCCCGGAGGCGTGTAGCCGGGCGGCCCGTAGCCCGGCGGGATGTAGCCGGGTTGCACGTAGCCCGGCGCGGCCCCGGTCCACCCACTGGGGCGGGGCTGGAACTGCCGGCGCCAGCGGTTGCGCCGCACGAGGGTCACGATGATGAGGATGATCCCGACGAGTGAGGCGACCGCGCCGAGGGCGATCGATCCGAACACCGAGCCGATGATGGAGCTGGTGTCGATGATGCCGTTGCGGGCGACGGCGATGTCGATCGTCTCGAAACCGGTGGTCTGGAGCTGTGCGCTGATCGTGTAGGGACCAGGCTCGGCCACCGTGAACTCACCGGCCGACCGGCCGACGTGGGTCCCGTAGGCGTAGGGGGAATCGTTCGACGGCGAGACGCCGATCGGATTGCCGTGGCTGTCGACGACCGCGATCGGTGACAGCGAGCCGGCCGGGGTGGGATCGTTGTCCGCGTCGGGGTACTCGGCGTAGAGGTGGTAGGTCCCCGGCTCGAGGGTCAGGGTGGTCTGGCCGGGGACGGTGAAGCGGGGCAGGTCGTTGATTCGCCGACCGATTCCGACGATGCCGGTGACGAACCAGATGCCGGCCCCGATCAGGCCGGCCACCAGGATGAGCACGCCGATCCAGACACCCGCGGTCGAGGGTCGGCGGGGAACCGACGACGCGTCGGCCCCGCCGGGAAAGGTCCCGCCCCACGAGGGATCCGACGCCATCGTCACCGACCCATTGTGACCCAGGGCCGCCGAGACTGCCGACAACCCAACGGCGGCTCAGGCCACGCCGAGTCGGCGGGCCACCACTTCGAGCGCGGCGTCGGGCTGCACCATCGCGAGACGGACGTGGCCCGCGCCGGCCGGGCCGTAGAACTCGCCGGGACTGGCCACCACCCCGCCCTCGACCGCCAGCCGCTCGGTGAGCGCCCAGGCGTCGCCGTCGGGGGCGGGCACCCAGAGGTAGAACCCCCCGTCGGGCAGCGGCGCGTCGAGCCCCAGTCGGCCGAGCACCTCGGCCATGCGCTCGAGACGACCCCGGTAGCGGGCTCGCTGGGCGTCGACGTGGTCGTCGTCGGCCCACGCCGCCACCGCCGCGGCCTGCACCGGACCGGCGACCATGAACCCGGCGTGCTTGCGGATCTCGGCCAGGAACGTGACCAGCTCCGGGTCCCCGGCGTAGAACCCGACCCGGGCGCCGGCCAGGTTCGACCGCTTCGAGAGCGAGTGCACGGCCAGCACACCGTCGAGGCCGTGCTTCGAGGATCGTGTGCGGGGCGCCCGTCCAGGTGAACTCGACGTAGCACTCGTCGCTCAGCACCGGCACGCCGCGGGCGCGCCCCCAGGCCGCCGCGGCAGCCAGATCGTCGAGCCCGCCGGCCGGGTTGCCCGGCGTGTTGACCCAGAGGCACAGGGCCCGCGCCGCGTCGGACGGATCGATCGACGGAGAGGTCGAGCCGGAACCGGTCGTCGACCGCTACCGGCACGGCCCGGCAGCCGGCCAAGGTCGCCCCCATGGCGTAGGTCGGATAGCTGACCGCCGGATACAGCACGGTGTCGCGCGACGGGGTCGCGCAGGTGGAGCCACTGCGGCACGCCGGCCACCAGCTCCTTGGTGCCCACGCACGCGGCGACGTGCCCGGGGTCGACCGACACGCCGAGTCGGCGCTGCATCCACCCGGCGGCGGCCTCACGGAACGCCGGCGAGCCCACCGAGAGCGGATAGCCGCGGGCCTCGGTGGCCGACGGCCATTGCCTCGACGGCGGCGGCGGGCGGCGGATCGATCGGCGTGCCGATCGACAGGTCGACGGCCCCGCCGTGGTGGCGCGGCGGCCAGGGCCTGGATCGCGGCCAGCCGGTCGTAGGGATAGGGCGGCGGTGTCGAACCCTCGGCCGGGATCACGCTCGAGGTCACCCGTCGACCGCCGGGACGACGAACTCGCGGAGCCGCGTCGCGGCGGCCGGGTCGAGCCGGGCCCGCAGGCGCATGCCGCCCGCCTCGGCCTGCTCGACGAGCACCTCGCCCTCGCGGTGGACCGAGGCCAGGACGTCGCCCCGGTCGAAGGGAACCGCCAGCTCGACCACCGCGGTCGCGGCGCGGAGCCGGTCGCCGATGGCCACGAGGAGCTCGTCGATGCCGTCGCCGCGGCGGGCCGAGACGGCGACCGAGCCCGGATGCGCGGCCGCCAGGCGGGCCGCCTCGGTCGGGTTGGCGTCGACCTTGTTGAACACGAGCAGCTCGGGGACCGAGGCGGCGTCGATCTCGGCGAGCACCGTGCGGACCGCGTCGATCTGCTCGTCGGGGTCGGGGGCGGACGATCGACGACGTGGACGAGCAGGTCGGCCTCGACCACGACGTCGAGGGTGGAGCGGAACGCCTCGACGAGCTGGTGGGGCAGCTTGCGCACGAAGCCGACGGTGTCGGTGACCAGCACGGGCTCGCCGCCGGGCAGGTCGAGGCGGCGGGTGGTGGCGTCGAGCGTGGCGAACAGGCGGTCCTCGACGAGCACGCCCGCGTCGGTCAGTCGGTTGAGCAGCGTCGACTTGCCGGCGTTCGTGTAGCCCGACGATCGCGACCGCGCGACAGCCGCGACCGGCGCTGCGACTTGCGCTGGGTCGCGCGGTGGCGACCGATGTCGCGGAGGTCGGCCTCGAGCTTGTGCACGCGGCGGACCAGCCGACGCCGGTCGACCTCGAGCTGGGTCTCGCCGGGACCCCGGGTGCCGATGCCGCCGGCCTGCTGGCTGAGGTCGGTGCCGCGGCCGCGGAGTCGCGGCAGGCGGTAGCGGAGCTGGGCCAGCTCGACCTGGGCCTTGCCCTCCTGGCTGTGGGCGTTCTGGGCGAAGATGTCGAGGATCACCGCGGTGCGGTCGAGGGCGGTGCGCCCGAGGATCTTCTCGAGGTTGAACTGCTGCGCCGGCGTGAGCTCGTCGTCGAACACCACGGTGTCGGCGTCGAGGTCGTCGGCCAGCTCGCGGAGCTCCGCCGCCTTGCCCTTGCCGATGAACGTGGCCGGATCGGGCGTCGCGCGGCGTTGCACGACTCGGGCCACCTCGTCGGCGCCGGCCGTGTCGACCAGCAGCGCCAGCTCGTCGAGGGAGCGTTCGGTGTCGTCCTCGTTGTCGGGGGGACGGTCACGCCGACCAGCACGATCCGCTCCCGGAAGGTGCGGTCGATGAGGCCGCTGGTGGCGCCGCCGAAGTCGCCGAACGCGCCGCGGTGGGTGCCCTCGTCGCTCACCGGGATCGGCACCGCCTTGCGCGGGTCGCCGTGGACGCTCAGTCATCGGGCAGCTCGATGGTCGGCGACGTGGTGGACCGTCCCGGACAGCACCGCATCGGCGTCGCCGAGGGTGACGTCGACGTCGCCGCCGGGCATGCGGACCACGATCTGATCGTCCTGGCGCCGTCACCCCACAGGTCGGAGACAGGCCGCACGCCACCGCACACGCGCCGGTGCCGCAGGCGTCGGTGATGCCCGCACCGCGCTCCCACACCGTGGCTGACGAGCACGTCCGGCGCGCGGCGGCTGCGAACTCCACGTTGATGCCGTCGGGGAGCTGCTGGCTCGACCCAGCGGCCGACGTCGACCAGATCGACCGCCGTCGGGATCGGCGACCTGGACGACCAGGTGGGGGTTGCCCACGTCGGCGGTGGCGAAGCGGATCGCCCGGGCCGGGCCGGGCTCGGCCAGACGCTCCGCGACCTGGGGCGGGAGCTCGGGACCGGGCGTACCTTGCCCATGTCGCCGCGCACCAGCGCGGTGCGGTCGTCGGGATCGGTCGCCACGACGCCGACCTTCCGCGTACCGGCGTCGGTACCGACCATCACCGTGCATCGGTTGTGCTCACGGGCGAGAGCGACCGCCTGGGCCAGGCAGCGGATGCCGTTGCCGCTCATCTCGGCCCGGCTGCCGTCGGCGTTGTACAGGTGCATCACCACGCTCAGGGCGGACCCCGGCGTCGGGCGCGGCCCCGTGGATCAGCCCGTCGGCCCCGATGCCCGTCGGCGGTCGCAGACATTCCGGGCCAGCTCGCCGTCGACCGTCAGGGCGCGCCCGTTGACCTCGTCGAGCACGACGAGGAAGTCGTTGCCGAGGCCGTGGTGCTTGGTCAGCTGCACCGGTTCAGTCTCCCAGGAGGTCGAGGGCGGCGGCGAGAGCATTGTGCCCGGCGTCGACCCAGGTGATGCGCGGATCGCGGCGGAACCACCGGTCCTGGCGGCGCTGGAACCGCCGGGTGCGCGCGACGATCGGCCGTCGACCGCCTCGTCGAGCGTCGAGCTCCCCGTGCGAGGTGGGCGGCAGCTCCCGGTAGCCGAGCGCCTGGCGCGCGGTCAGCGACAGCCCGCCGGGCCGAGCGGCCAGCGTCCGCACCTCGTCGAGCAACCCGTCGGCCAGCTGGGCCGGACGCGGGCCTCGATGCGCCGGTCGAGCTCGTCGCGGTCCATGCGCAGGCCGATCACCGGGTACGGCGACGGCGGGTACGCCTCGAGCCCGGGGCCGAACGACGAGAACGGCCGGCCGCTGCCGATGGTGACCTCGAGCGCGCGCACGACCCGGCGGCGGTTGGTCGGTTCCATGCGGCCGGCGGCCACGGGGTCGAGGTCGGCCAGCCGGGCGTGGAGCGCGACCGTGTCGGGTTCGGCCTCGAGCTCGGCCCGCACCTCGGGGTAGCGACCCGGCAGCTCCAGGTCGTCGACGACGGCCCGGAGGTACAGGCCGGTGCCCCGACCAGCAACGGCCCGCCGACCGCGCCCGGCGATGTCGGCGAGCGCGACGCGGCTCGCCGCCTGGAACTGCGACACCGTGAACTCCTCGCTCGGGTCGACCAGGTCGATCAGGTGATGGGGCACCTCGGCCTGCTCCGCCGCCGACGGCTTGGCCGTGCCGATGTCCATGCCCCGGTAGACCTGCATCGAGTCGACCGAGACGAGCTCGAGGTCGTGGTCGGTGCCGGGCCAGCTCGAGCGCCAGTGCCGACTTGCCCGACGCGGTCGGACCGACGATGGCGAGCGCGATCGCGCTCGAACGGAGCCCGCTCAGATCGACGCCACGGGGATGCGGGTGCGGTGGCGGGGCGCGGCGGTGACCTCGACCAGCTCCCCCAGCAGGTGGTGGGGGCCGCCGGCGGTGATGCGCACGTCGGCGAAGGTGCCCGGTCGCAGGGGCACCGTCGGCCTGGGGCAAGTGCACCAGCTTGTTCTGCCGGGTGCGGCCGGTGAGCACCGCCGGGTCCTTCTTGCTCGGACCCTCGACGAGGACCTCCTCGACCCGGCCGATCCGGGCCTGGTGGCGGGCCAGCGCCGGAGCGCTCGACCACCACGCGCAGCCGCTCGAACCGGTCGGCGACGACCTCGGGAGCCACGAACTGGTCGGCCCGCTCGGCCGCCTCGGTGCCGGGACGGGGCGAGTAGATGAACGTGTAGGCGCTGTCGTAGGCGGCCTCGGCCGCCACCTCGAGGGTGCGCTCGAAGTCGTCCTCGGTCTCGCCGGGGAACCCGACGATGATGTCGGTGGTGACGGCCAGGTCGGCGATCGGCGGCCCGGGCGGCGGCCAGCCGCTCGAGGTAGCGCTCGGCGGTGTAGCCGCGGTGCATGGCCGCCAGCACGCGCGTCGCTGCCGGACTGCAGCGGGCAGGTGCAGGTGCGGGCACACGGCCGGGTTGGTCGGCCATGGCCGCGATCGTCTCGGGCCGCAGGTCCTTCGGGTGCGGGCTGGTGTAGCGGACCCGGCGGATGCCCTCGACGCCGGCCACGGCGCCGAGCAGGTCGGCGAACAGCGGGCGGGCCCGGCGTCGCGGATCGGCCGCCCACGCCGGACCGGCCACCGACGCGTCGTCGGCGGACCGGCGGCGTCGGTGCGCAGCGGGTGGTCAGGTCGCGGCCGTAGGAGTTCACGTTCTGGCCGAGCAGCGTGACCTCGACGACGCCGTCGGCGGCCAGCGCCTCGACCTCGTCGACGAGCTCGCCGAACGGCCGGCTGATCTCGCGGCCCCGCACCGACGGGCACGATGCAGAAGGCGCACGAGTTGTCGCAGCCGATCTGGATGGTGACCCAGGCGGCGAAGTCGGTCGCCGCGGCGGGCCGGCAGCGCCGACGGGAACGGCCTCGGCCTCGTCGAGCACGGTCTCGTCCCAGATCTCGGTGAGCGGGCCGTCGACGCGCGAGCGCGTGCAGCAGCTCGACGGCGCGGTGGACGTTGTGGGTGCCGAACACCACGTCGACGTGGCCGGCCCGCGGCTGGATGAGCTCACGGTCCTTCTGGGCCAGGCAGCCGCCGACCACGATCTCGAGATCGGGCCGGGCCGCCTTCAGCGACTTCAGGTGGCCGAGGGTGCCGTAGAGCTTGTTGTCGGCGTTCTCGCGGATGCAGCAGGTGTTGAGCACGACGACGTCGGCGTCGTCGATCGAGCGTCGGCCTCGCGCATGCCGTCGGCCTCGAGCAGCCCGGCGATGCGCTCGGAGTCGTGCTCGTTCATCTGGCACCCGAAGGTGCGCACCAGGTACGTCCGGCGTCACGCGCCAGAGGTTACGGGACCGGCCGAGCTACGGATCCGGTCGCCGCCGGCCGCCGGGCCGACGGCGACCCGCCTGCGCGGTGCGCCGTCGTACGGGCCGCGGTGCCTGGCGCGGTGGCAGACGCACCCGACGAGCGCGGCGGTCAGTCGAGGCTGATGGGCAGGTCGTCGGCCGGCGTCATCACGTCGAGTCCGATCGGCGTCGCCGAGCATCGGCATCGTCGTCGGCATCGACGTCGTCGCCCTGGCCGATGCCCGACCTCGGTGCGGATCCGCTCGGAGATCTCGACCATGATCTCGGGGTTCTCGATCAGGAACTGCTTGGCGTTCTCCCGACCCTGGCCGAGCTGCTCGCCCTCGTAGGTGTACCAGGCACCCGACTTCTTGACGATGCCCAGGTCGACGCCGATGTCGAGCAGCGAGCCCTCACGGCTGATGCCCTTGCCGTACATGATGTCGAACTCGGCCTGCCGGAACGGCGGGGCCACCTTGTTCTTGACCACCTTGACCCGGGTGCGGTTGCCCACGACCTCGACCCCGTCCTTGATGGACTCGATGCGGCGGATGTCGAGCCGGACCGACGAGTAGAACTTCAGCGCCCGGCCACCGGGGGTGGTCTCGGGCGAGCCGAACATCACGCCGATCTTCTCGCGCAGCTGGTTGATGAAGAGGCAGATGGTGTCGGTCTTGTTGAGGTTGGCGGTGAGCTTGCGCAGCGCCTGGGACATGAGCCGGGCCTGGAGGCCGACGTGGGTGTCGCCCATCTCGCCCTCGATCTCGGCCCGGGGCGTGAGGGCGGCCACCGAGTCGATGACCACGACGTCGAGCGCACCCGAGCGCACCAGCATGTCGGTGATCTCGAGCGCCTGCTCGCCGGTGTCGGGCTGGGTGATGAGCAGCTCGTCGACGTCGACCCCGATGGCCCGGGCGTAGATCGGGTCCATGGCGTGCTCGGCGTCGATGTAGGCGCAGATGCCGCCGTTGCGCTGGGCCTCGGCCACCACGTGCATGGCCAGGGTGGACTTGCCCGACGACTCGGGGCCGTAGATCTCGACGACCCGGCCCCGGGGCAGGCCGCCGACGCCGAGGGCCAGGTCGAGCGCCAGCGCCCCGGTGGGGATGGTCTCGATCGTCATCGTGGTCTTCTCGCCCATCTTCATGACCGAGCCCTTGCCGAACTGCTTCTCGATCTGGCCCATGGCCATCTCGAGTGCCTTGTCTCGCTCCACCGTGCGTCTCCTTGCTCGTGCGTGCTGTGCGGGGTGTCCGTCTCGAACGACTGCATTGGTGGCTGCGAGCGGGCCGCAGCGATGAGATCCACCCTACGAAGGGGGTGTGACAGCCTTGGCGATGACGAGCCCGGTGACACGCGAGGCGTCGGCCCGGCTCGAATGACACCAGTGTAGTTGCGAACGACTGTTCGAGCAAGCATCTTCGGCGCACGCGTCTGGACCGCGGCGGAACGAATCCGGAGCCAGGCGAGACTGCAGGTCACGAGCGACCACGCGAGATGGAGAGGACCATGACCGACCAGACCGTGCCCACCGACGGCCGAGCTGCGCGAGCGCCTGACCCCCGAGCAGTACGAGGTCACCCAGCACAAGGGCACCGAGCGGGCCTTCACCGGCGTGTACTGGGACTGCCACGACGACGGCACCTACCGCTGCATCGTGTGCGACACCCCGCTGTTCCGCTCGAACACCAAGTACGAGTCCGGCACCGGCTGGCCGAGCTTCTGGGAGCCCATCGAGGGCGCGGTCACGACCGAGTCCGACGTCAGCTTCGGCATGGCCCGCACCGAGGCGCTGTGCGCCACCTGCGGCGCCCACCTCGGCCACGTGTTCGACGACGGGCCCAACCCGACCGGCCAGCGCTACTGCATGAACTCGGCGTCGCTGCGCCTCGACCGCGACGCGGTCGACGACGAGGACTGACCGCCAGGCGGCGGCGGCCGGCTCAGCCGACCCCGCGGCCCCGCGAGGCGCCGCCCTCGAGCAACCGTCGGCGCAACCAGTCGAGGACCGAGATGGTCGCGAACTGGCGGACGCGGGCCCGGTCGCCGGGCAGGCGGATCATCGTCGCCTCGGCGTCGCCGTCGAGGCACAGCCCGAGGAACACCGTGCCCACGGGCCGCCCTCCTGCGGCTCCGGTCCGGCCACGCCGGTGACGGCGATGCCGACGTCGGACCGAGCACCCGGCACGCCCCCTCGGCCATCGCGATCGGCCGCGTCGTCGGAGACCACCGGTCCGCCGGCACGCCGAGCACGTCGTACTTCACCTCGCTGGCGTAGGAGACCACCGCGCCGCGGAACACGTCGCTGGCGCCGGCCACGTCGGTCAGGCGGGAGGCGATGAGGCCGCCGGTCACCGACTCGGCGCACGCCGAGCGTCAAGCCGCGCGACCGCAGCAGGTCGAGCACCACGCCTCCATCGACTCGTCGTCGCTGCTGAAGACGACGTCGCCGAGGATGCTCGCGCAGCAGGTCGACCTCGTCGGCGAGCACCGCGTCGGCCTCGCTCGGCGGTGGCCGCCTTGGCGGTGACCCGCACCTTGAGGCCCTCGATGCCGCTGGCCAGGAAGGCGATGGTGGCGTGACCCGACTGGTCGAGCTCGTCGATGCGCTCGGCCAGCACCTCGGCCAGGCCCGACTCGCTCATCCCCCAGGTGCGCAGCGTGCGGCTGCGGATCACCGCCTGGACGCCCGGCCCGCTGCTGCAGGTCGGGGATCACCGTGCCCGTCGACCATCTCCTTCATCTCGTAGGGGACGCCGGGCACGGCGTAGATGACCTCCTGTCGGGATCGCCGATCGGGCAGACCAGGCCGGGCGCGGTGCCCGGCTGCTGCGCCATGGTGCGGGCGCCGACGGGCACCTCGGCCTGGCGGAGGTTGTTGGCCGGCATGTCGCGGCCCCGCGAGCCGAACATCGCCCGGATGCGCTCCTCGATCACCGGGTCGGTACGCAGCTCGACGCCCATGACCTCGGCGATCACGTCGCGGGTGATGTCGTCCTGGGTCGGACCGAGCCCACCGCACACGAGCACCGCGTCGCTGCGGTCGAGCGCGGTGCGCAGCGCCTCGGCGATGCGGTCGGCGTTGTCGCCCACCTTGACCTGGAAGTAGGAGTCGATGCCGGCCAACGCCAGCTGCTCGCCGATCCACGACGAGTTGGTGTCGACGATCTGACCGAGCAGCAGCTCGGTGCCGACGGCCACGACCTCACAGCGCATGGCGAGCTCAGCCGGGCTGGTCGGTCGAGGGGCGAGGGCTCGGACCGGACGCTGCCGGCCTTCGCCATGGTCGTCGCCGCCGCCCGGCCGGCGATGCAGGTACTGCAGCCCGCTCAGCACCGCCACCACCACCGAGGCCCACAGCAGCGTGTTCGCCGACCCACTGGTGGGCCTGGGCCAGCGGCGGCATGACGGCGGCGCCGACCGCCAGTCCTTGCAGCAGCGTCTTCAGCTTGCCGCCCCGCGACGCCGGGCACGGCCAGCCCCCGCCGGCCCCAGTAGACCCGGTACAGGCTGATGGCCACCTCGCGCACGGCGATGATGACGACCGGCAGCCAGGCGAACCGCCCGATCGAGGCCAGCGAGTACAGCGCGCCGAGCACCAGCACCTTGTCGGCCAGCGGGTCGAGGAAGGCGCCCGAGCGGGTGGTGCCGTGGCGGCGGGCGATCCAGCCGTCGACGCCGTCGGTGCAGGCGAGGGCGGTCCACAGCACGAACACGGCCCACGACGAGTGCTGGCTCGATGATCATCGTGAACAGCAGCGGCGACACCAGCAGGCGGATGACGGTCACGAAGTTGGCCGGCGTGGCCAGCGCCGAGGGCCCGAAGCGTCTGGGCGTCGCTCACGGCCGCGTCCCGTCTCGGCGGGCCCACCGCGACCAGCGCAGGGTCCTCGGCCGGCTCGGCCACCAGATCGGGACCGAGTGCGTCGACGCACCACGACGTGGCGAAGGTGCCGGGCTCGAGCTCGTCGGGCACCGAGATCACGCCGTCGATCTCGGGCGCCTCGCGGTACGACCTGGCGGTGCCGGGATGGTCCACGAGCACTCGGACCGCCGAGCCGATCAGTTCGTCACGTTTCGCCGCGGTGATGGCGTCCTGGCGCTCCCGCAGCTCGGCCAGCCGCTCGGCCATCAGGCCGGTCGGCACCTGCCGGTCGAGCCCGTCGGCGTAGGTGCCCTGCTCCTCGGGAGAAGGCGAAGAAGCCGCACCAGTCGAGCTGGGCCGCCTCGACGAACGCGAGCAGCTGGTCGTGGTCGTCCTCGGTCTCGCCGGGGTAGCCGACGATGAAGTTCGAGCGGAAGGCGGCGCCGGGCTCGTCGGCCGCGGATGCGCCGTGATCCGCTCGAGGAAGCGGTCGCCGTCGCCCCAGCGCCGCATCCGGCGCAGCAGCGGGGCGGACGACGTGCTGCAGCGAGAGGTCGAAGTACGGGACGCCGGTCGCCAGCACCGCGTCGATCAGCGCGTCGGTCAGCTCGCTCGGGTACAGGTACAGCAGCCGCACCCAGTCGACGCGCGCGGCGACCGCCTCGACGAGCGGCACCAGATCGCGCCGGCCACGGCCCTGGTCGCGGCCGTAGGACGCCAGGTCCTGCGCCACGAGGACGATCTCGCGGGCGTCGAGCTCGTCGACCTCGGCCAGGAGGTCGGGCATCGACCGGCTGCGCTGCTTGCCGCGGAAGCTCGGGATGGCGCAGAAGCCGCAGGCCCGATCGCAGCCCTCGGCCACCTTGACGTAGGCCCACGGCGCGGCCGCCGCCGGGCGGGGCAGCTCGAGCAGGTCGAACGACGGCACCTTCGGCCGCCGCGGCGAGATGGCCACCGGCACCGGCGACGACGTCGGTGCCGACGCCGGCGGGACGATGTCCATGCCGAACCCGGCCACCAGGTCGACCTCGGGCAGGGCGTCGGCCAGCTCGTCGCCGTAGCGCTCGGCCAGGCACCCCGTGACCACCACCTGGGCCCCGTCGGCCCGGTCGCGGCTCAGCGCCAGGACGGTGTCGATCGACTCCTGGCGGGCCTCC
Organism: uncultured Microthrixaceae bacterium; assembly: GCA_963776435.1. Classification (GTDB taxonomy): domain Bacteria; phylum Actinomycetota; class Acidimicrobiia; order Acidimicrobiales; family Acidimicrobilacustridaceae; genus UBA4742. Next base: position 93,496 of record CAVZMK010000006.1, on the reverse strand, counting down.
TCGATGAACGCGCACGTGTTGACCACGACGAGGTCGGCCCGTCCGGGCGCGGCGGCCGCCACGAGGCCGTCGCGTCGCAGCGCTCCGACCAGCTTGTCGGAGTCGACCTGGTTCTTCGGGCAACCGAGCGTCTCGAGCCAGAACGATCGTGGCATGGGGGGCCGAGCGTACCGGACCGGTCACAGCAGACCGAAGGTGAACCCCCACAGCAGCGCGGTCAACGACAGGCCGTCGACCACCCGCCCGGCGGCGATCTCGTCGCGCAGCCGGTGCGATCCCGACCCACTCGACCCGCTCGGACTCGCTCACGTCGACCGGTTCGCCCACCTGCGTCGCGCCCTCGGCTGCGAACAGGTGGAACCGCAGATCGACCAGGCCCGACACCGGGGTGAAGGTGGTGAGCGACTGCAGCGGGCCCGGACGCCAGCCCGTCTCCTCGAGGCATTCGCGGGCGGCGGCCTGCTCGGCCGTCTCGCCTTCGTCGAGTCGCCCGGCCGGGACCTCCCAGCCCCACTCGTCGGTCACGAAACGGTGGCGCCACAGCAGCAGCACCTGTCGGCTGTCCGGCGTGCCGTCGACGACGAGCGTGCCCGAGGCGTCCTGGGGCGTGCGCACGACGTGGTGGTCGAAGCGGCGCCCGCCCGGCACCTCGACGTCGACCATGGCCAGGCGCAACCAGTCGCTGTCGTAGATCGTCTGCTCACCGTGGACCACCCAACGCATCGGCCCACCTTGGCACGGATGCCGACCCCGTCCGCACCCCGGGCCCGGACGCGACGATGGCCGCCCCGGAGGACGGCCATCGTCGGCGTAGAAGTGGGTCAGCCGGTGAAGTTGGCGTTCCCGCTGACAGCGGCCGCGGCCGTGGTCGTCGGGGCCACAGTCGTGGTCGGAGCAGCCGTCGTCGTGGTGACGGCCTGGTTGGTGGCGGTCAGCACCGACGTCTGGTGCGTGTTGGTGGTGGGCAGGCCCAGCGCCGTGTTGATGGTGGCGGCGAGGGTGGCGCAGCTACCCGTGGCCGGGATGGCCGGGATGGTGTAGCCGTTGGCCGTGAGGGTGCCCTTGAGCGGGTTGCCGGTGAACGCATGGCCACCGGCGTTCGACGTCTTGAGCACGACGGCGAACGGGCCGAGGACGCACGTGGCGCTGGCGGCGGCGATGAACAGGGTGACCTTGGGATGGGCGTTCAGGGTGGCCACGCCGGTCGTCGGGTTGATGTTGCCGGTCACCTTGGTGGTGTCGGCGATGGTGACGTGGATCGTCACGCCCGACACGACGACGTCATACGCCGGGATGATGAAGGCCCCGTTGGTTACCGCTCCGGTGGTGTCGTCGACCGTGCCGCTGAAGCCCGAGCCGGGGGGGAAGTTCTGCACCGGCTGGCCGGAGAACTGGGTGGAGCCCGTCATGGTGAAGTTCATCACCGAGGTGGCGGCGCCCGCCGGAGCGGCCGCCATGAACACGGAGAAGACGAGTGCGAGCACCGCGCCGAGCATGGCGGTCGCCCCCATCTGGGTCTTGCGACCAACTCGTTCGGTAACCGTCTGCTTCATCGATACCCCCTGGAAGATCCGGTGCCATGGGTGGCGCCGGTCGAGTGACGGACTGCGTGACCTGTCGGTTGCCCTACCGCCTGAAGGGAGTCGTACGTACCCCACCGGTCGGCATCACGGCACATCTCGTGTGCGCTCGAACGCTAGCAGACGGCCACCGACGGGCTGAGAATCGTCTCAGACCCGTTCGTCGAGCTCCTCGGGCGTCATGAGCACCGCCCGGGCCTTGGATCCCTCGCCCGGTCCGACGACCCCGCGCTGCTCGAGCAGGTCCATGAGCCGCCCGGCGCGGGCGAAGCCGACCCGGAGCTTGCGCTGGAGCATGGACGTCGACCCGAGCTGCGAGCGCACCACCAGCTCCATGGCCGCCTCGAGCAGATCGTCGTCGTCGTCGCTCGATCCGCCGTACCCGGCGCCGCCCGCGGTGGATTCGTCGCTGCCCTCGACCCCTTCGACGTAGGTGACCTCGGGAGCCTGACGGATCCAGGCCCCGACGACGGCGCGGACCTCCTTCTCGTCGACCCAGCATCCCTGGATCCGCTGGGGCACGCTCGATGCCGGACCCAGCAGCAGCATGTCGCCCTTGCCGACCAGGCGCTCGGCCCCGGGCTGGTCGAGGATCACGCGGCTGTCGGCCAGGCTCGACACCGAGAAGGCCCAGCGGGCGGGGATGTTGGCCTTGATGACACCGGTGATCACGTTGACCGACGGGCGCTGGGTGGCGATGACGAGGTGGATGCCGACGGCCCGGGCCATCTGGGCGATGCGACAGATCGAGTCCTCGACGTCGCGGGCCGCCACCATCATCAGGTCGTTGAGCTCGTCGACCACGATGAGGATGAACGGCAGGCGCTGGTACTCGACGCCGTCCTCGCCGGGCGGCGCCACCAGCTCGCCGCGGTCGAAGGCGGCGTTGTAGCCGGTGATGTCGCGGACGCCGACCTCGCTCAGCAGGTCGTAGCGCCGCTCCATCTCGCGAACCGCCCAGCTGAGCGCGTTCGCGGCCTTCTTCGGGTTGGTCACCACCTGGGTGAGCAGGTGCGGCAGCTTGTTGTACTGCCCGAGCTCGACCCGCTTCGGGTCGACGAGGATCATCCGCACCTGGTCGGGCGTCGAGCGCATAAGCACCGAGGTGATGAGCGAGTTGATGCACGACGACTTGCCCGCACCGGTGGCCCCGGCGATGAGGACGTGGGGCATGGTCGCGAGGTTGGCCAGCACGGCCCGACCGTTGATGTCGCGACCGATGGCGACCTCGAGGGGGTGGCCGGCGCGGCGGGCCTCCTCGGAGGCCAGGATGTCGCCGAGGGCGACGATGTGGCGATTGGAGTTGGGCACCTCGACGCCGATGGCATGGCGGCCGGGGATGGGCGCCAGGATGCGGACGTCGGGCGAGGCCATGGCGTAGGCGATGTCCTTGTGCAGGCTCGTGACCCGCGCGACCTTCACGCCCGGACCGAGCTCGAGCTCGTAGCGGGTGACGGTCGGACCGACGACCATCCCGACGAGGCGGGTCTCGACGCCGTGCTCGGCCAGCGACGCCTCGAGCGCCCGGCCCCGGCTCTCGACCGCCTGGCGGTCGACCTCGTGGACCTTGGTCCGCTGCAGCAGCTTGGCCGCAGGCAGCTTCCAGTTCGGCGCCCGGCTGGCGGGGCCGAGGTCGATCTCGAGTTGGCGGGCGCCGGTGGTTCCGGCCGCCACGCCGACCCGGCCGCCGTCGGCGGGCTCGACCTCGGGCTCTTCGTCCTCGGCCGGAGCGTCGGGAGGCTCCGGGATGTCGACCGGCAGCGTCACCGCGAGGGCGGCCAGGTCGGGATCGCCGCGGGACGGATCGAGGTCCGCGCCGTCGCGCAGGTCGACGGTCTCGTCCTCGGCGTCGGTCTCGTCGCGGTCGCCGACCTCGAACAACGGCCGCAGCGCGCGACCCATCGCGCCGGTCAGCGGTCGGACGCCCGCCGCCGTGTGCCCGGCCGCGGTGCGCACCGAGGTGCGGGTCAGCAGGAGCACGCCGATCACGGCGACCGCGACCATCACCAGGCCGGCGGCCCACGGGCCGACCAGACCCGCCAGCGTGCCGGCCGAGAGCGTGCCGATGGCGCCGCCGGCCCGGACGAACTCGTGCACGGGGTCACCGAACTCCGGCCGACCGCGCAGCAGGTCGAGCAGGCCGCAGACGCCGACGAGCACGAGCGCCGAGCCGAGCACCGGGCGCACCACCGCCACCGGCTCCGCGTCGGGGCTGCGGCCGCGGAGGACGACGACCCCGAACGCGATCAGCGCCGGTGGGACTAGCCAGGAGAGCAGGCCGGCGACGGCCCCGGTGCCCAGGGCGACCCCACGTCCAACGGGGCCGGCGACATCGGCGTAGACCGCGAGCCCGACGACCACGCCGGCGACGATCGCGACCAGACCGACCACGTCGTGGCCGTGGCCGTCGAACGACTGGCGCAATGCCGAGCTGAACCATGGCGTCGAACGGGACGACCGGCCCGACGACCGACCGCGACCTGAGCGACTCGAGCCCGCGGCGCGGGAGCGCTTCGAGGACCGATCGGGCTTCCTGGCTGCCTGCTTGGTTGCCACTTCTCCACCTGGGGTGCGCGGGATGACCAACGGGTGGTCACCCCTCGGCCCCGTGCCCGCGCCGAGGTGACACGTCGGTTGTAGCACAGCAGACGGCCCGCCCGTGGTGGTGGACCCACCCCACAGGGTCGCGGCGTGCGTGACCGGCCCGGCCACCGGTCCTCCTACACTCCCGGCGTGTCGAAGGGACGGCTCGAAGCGTTCAGCGACGGCGTGATGGCCATCCTGATCACGATCATGGTGCTCGAGCTGCACGTCCCGCTCGATCCCAAGTTCTCCGCCCTCCGCCCGCTCGTGCCGGTGTTCCTCACCTACGCGTTGAGCTTCGTCAACCTCGGCATCTACTGGAACAACCACCACCACCTGCTCCAGGCGACCGAGCGCATCAACGCGGCGGTGCTCTGGGCCAACCTCAACCTCCTCTTCTGGCTCTCGCTCTTCCCGTTCGCGACCGGATGGATGGGAGAGAACCACTTCGCCACCGTGCCGACCGCCATGTACGGCGTGGTCCTGCTGCTGGCCGGCGTGGCGTACTACATCCTCGAGATGGCCATCGTCGCCGAGCACGGGCCCGACTCCGCGCTGGCCCTCGCCCTCGGGCGCGACCGCAAGGGCCGACTCTCGGTGCTGATCTACGCCGTCGCCATCCCGCTGGCGTTCGTGAACCGATGGGTCGCGCTCGGGCTCTACGTGGTGGTCGCGCTCATGTGGCTCATCCCCGACCGCCGCCTCGGCAACCGGCTGGTGGCCCCCTCTGAGGGCGACTGACGAGAAGGATGCCTGCGCCGCCGCTCATTCCACCGCCACCACCGCACGGCGACGGCCTTCACCGTCTCCCGTAGGGTGCGTCACGTCGAGGCGCGCGCCGACCGAGCGGATCCGGGTCGCTCTGGCGCGTGACCAACGGAACACCCGGTGATCGAGGACCGAGCGCCGATGTCGAGCATCTTCAACCATGTGCCCCATCCCCACATCGAGCGACGGCGCAAGTCCGGTCCGCCGAGGGTGGCCGACCAGCTCCCCCACGACAGCCCGATCGACCGCTTCAACACCTTCGTCGCCCTGAAGATCACCGGCGCGGTGGGCACGATGTGGTGCGCCTACGCCTTCGCGGTCCTGGCCCTGTTCAGCCTGCCCACCGCCCTACGCGGAGGCCTGGCCACGACGATCACCTGGACGGCGCAGACCTTCCTCCAGCTCGTGCTGCTCTCGATCATCATCGTCGGGCAGAACATCCAGAGCGCGGCGGCCGACGAACGGGCCCAGGCGACCTACGAGGACGCCGACGCGGTGCTGCACACGGCACTCGAGATCCAGGAGCACATGCGAGCCCAGGACGGGGAGATCGACAAGATCCTGGCCGCCCTGACCCGCCTCCAGTAGGGGTCAGGCCGTCCGGCGGGAGTACGACACCCCGTAGGCGGCGCTGCGGGCGGCGAGGATCGGGTCGTCGGAGCACTCGATGCCGTCGGTCACCCGCGTGGGGTCGAAGATCAGCGGCTCGGCATCGGCCAGTGAGGTCAGCTCGAGCGTGCCGGCCACCCGCGACGGCCGATCGTCGGGCCAGGGCGCGGTGGGGTCGCCCACCGGGTCGCCCGGCTGGCCCTCGACGACGTGGAGGTCGAAGCGCACCGGCCCCGCCTCGAGGTCGGCGGCGAGCGCGTCGGTGAGGTAGTCGCGGGGGCGAGCCAGGGCCTCGTCGTCGGGTAGCCCGTCGCCCAGAGCGGCCGGCTCCCAGCGGTAGCGCACGGGGTGACGGCCGCCGTCGGCGTCGACCATCCAGAAGACGTGGACGCTGTGATAGGTGACCTGCGAGTAGCTGGCCGGAGCGAGCGCGGCCACCGAGAGCTCGGCCGCCAACTGCGCCTCGGGATGGGCGCCCAGGAAGGCCAGCACGCGATCGAGATCCATCTCGCCCGTGGCCGGATCGGGCTCGCGCGCCTTCACGAACTCGACGAAGTCGTCGGTGGTGCGCACGAAGAACACCGGGAGCGACAGCGCGACGATGTCGGTGCTCGATCCGTCGTCGAGGTGGAACTTGGTCGCCATCCCCCGACCGTCACGGGCGCCGTCGTGCGCGTCGGGATCGGCCGAGCCGTTCGAGAACCGCACGACCACCTCGACGTCCGCGCCCGCTTGCAGATGCGCCGCAGTGGTCAGCTCCGCCGCCGCTCCGGACGAGCGGAACCGCCCCGCGGCCCCGACGCCTTTCGCATGCAGCACCCGTCGCCCTGGATGCACCCCGGACACGGCCTGCACCGCTTCGATCAATCGCTCCCCGAGATCAGTGTCGTCAGCCACGCGGGCCCTCCTCTTCTCGGCAGCTCGATCAGTCGGGTGGGAGGTCGCCGTGGTCGCGGCACGAGGCGGCGTAGCCGGTCGGCGTGACCTGCACGCGCAGACGGCGGCCGCAGGTGGGACAGAACCGGGGCGGGTCGAGCGCCCGCCGGCAGGTCGAGCCGTCGCAGTCCCCCGCGGCCGAACCGCACCACCGGCAGTACGCCGCGCCCACGACGACGGGACCCGGGCTCACAGCACCTTCGACAGGACGCCGATCGGCATGCGCAGGTCGTCGAGCATCTGCAGGTCCTCCTCGGGCGACCGGCCCAAGGTCGTGAGGTAGTTGCCCACGATCAGCGCGTTGATCCCGGAGGTCATGCCCATCGCCTGCAGCTCGCGCAGCGTCACCTCGCGCCCGCCGGCGTAGCGGAGGATCACCGACGGCAGACCGAGGCGGAACAGCGCGATCCAGCGCAGCGCCTCGAGCGGCTCGACCACGAGACGGTCGGCCAGGGGCGTGCCGGGACGTGGGTTGAGGAAGTTGATCGGCACCTCGGCCGGCTCCACCTCGCGCAGCTGGGCGATGAGCTCGAGGCGCTGGGCGACCGACTCCCCCATGCCGAGCAGCACGCCGCAGCACAGCTCCATGCCGTGGGCCCGCACGAGCTCGCAGGTCTGGAACCGCTCCTCCCACGTGTGGGTGGTGACGATCGACGGGAAGTACGAACGGGCCGTCTCGAGGTTGTGGTTGTAGCGGTGGACGCCGCCGTCGGCCAGCCGCGCTGCCTGCTCGTCGGTCAGGATGCCGGCGCTGACAGCGACGTTGAGGCCGGTGCGGTCGCGCACCAGCGGGACCAGCTCGAGGATGCGCTGCACCGTCCGCTCGTCGGGCCCGCGCACGGCCAGCACGATGCAGAACTCCGATGCGCCGAGTCGCGCCGTCTCGGCCGCTGCCGCCAGCACCTCGTCGGTGTCGAGGAAGGGCGTGGCCTGCACCTGGGTGTCGAACTTGGACGACTGGCCGCAGAAGTGGCAGTCCTCCGGGCAACCGCCGGTCTTGGCCGACAGGATGCCCTCGACTTCGACCTCGGGACCGCACCAGGCCAGGCGCACCTCGTGGGCGAGCGCGGCCAGCGCGGGGACGTCGGCATCGGGCAGCGCGGCCAGCTCGGCTAGCTCGGCGGCCGTCAGCTGGCGCCGCTCGTCGAGCAGCGCGTCCCCGGCGGCGGAGAGCAGCGCCCGGCTGGAGGTCGCAGTCGTCGTCATGCCGGCGAGGGTACCCGGCGGGCGGTCACCTCTCCCAGGCCGGCGACAGTCGATAGCCTCGACCGATGCCCGCCTCGCTGTTCGTCACCGAGGTCGACACGTTCACTCCGACGGAGTTGAGCCGCGGACCATGGGGCCCCAACTCACTGCACGGCGGACCGGTCGCCGCGCTGCTCGCTCGTCAGCTCAGCCTCGTCCCGACCGTGGGCCCCATGTTCCCGGCCCGCCTGACGATCGAGCTGCTCCGACCGGTCGTGATCGAGCCGATGACCGTTGAGACCTCGGTCGTCCGCCCGGGGAGAAAGGTGCAGGTGCTCGAGGCCGTGCTGCACCGCGAGCCCGGCGCACCCCCCGGCGCCGAGACCCGTGTCGCGCGAGCGACGTTGCAACAGATCCGCGACCAGGCTCTCGCGCTCCCGACCGGCCTGCCGGTGATCGACGACCCCACCAGCCGGATTCCCCCACCCGACCACCTCCCCACACCCGAGACCGGGATGGACGACGCCGTCGCGTTCCACTCGAAGGCGGTCGAGCATCGGTCGGCAAGTGGCAGCTTCACCGAACCCGGTCCGGCGCGTGATTGGATCCGGGTGACGGTCGATCTCCTGCCCGACTCCCCGCTGTCGCCGTTCGAGCGGGTCGTCGCGGCCGCCGACTTCGGCAACGGCATCAGCTCGATGCTGCCCTTCCCGGACTACATGTACGTCAACCCTGACCTCTCGGTCTTCCTCGAGCGACTACCCGAGGGAGAGTGGGTCGGTCTCGACGCCGTCACCCATCTCGGCCCCCGCGGCACCGCGCTGGCCGAGTCGGTGCTGTTCGATCGAGCCGGGCGCATCGGTCGAGCAGTCCAGACGTTGATCATCGATCGGGCCTGACGGCGCGAGGACAATCCCGCCCTAGGCGCCCTGACCGAGATCGTCGGCCAGCCGCTCGAGCTCGGGGAGGGTCATCCACACGCCGAGGTAGCGCGAGGTGGGCTCGCCAGGGGCGATGTCCGAGATGTGGCTGTACTCGTGCTCCTCGACATCGGCCCGCATCTGATCGTCGGTTGCGTGCACGATGTCGATCGGCTCGAGTCCCAAGCGCTCCCGGGCTGCAGCCACGCGCTCGTGCGCGTCCTGGTCCGCCACGCCCGGCTCGACGTAGACGATGAGCCGGGTGCCCGACTCGATGCGATCCATCGTCAGGCCTCCATCACCACCGGGACGATCATCGGTCGCCGGCGGGTCTGCTCGTTGACGAACTTGCCGGCGGCGCGACGTACGCACCGCTGCAGGTTCTCGAGATCGATCGCGTCGCGCGCGAAGGCATCCTTGATGGCGTCGGTGACGGCCGCTTCGCACTGGTCGAGCAGGCCCTCCGCCTCGGCCTCGTAGACCCAACCTCTGGTGATGACCTCGGGTCCGGTGATGATCGCCCCCGTCGAGATGTCGACCGCCACCACCACGACGACGACACCTTCCTCGGCCAGCACGCGGCGATCGCGCAGCACGCCGTTGCCGACGTCGCCCACGATGCCGTCGACATAGAGGTAGCCGGCAGGAACGCGGGCGTGGGGCACCAACCCCTCGTCGGTGAGCTGCAACTGGTCGCCGTCCTCGCACACGAGCACGCGGTCGGCGGGCATCCCCATCTGGTGGGCGATGCGGGCGTGGGCGACCATGTGGCGGTACTCGCCGTGCACCGGCACGAACCACTCGGGGCGGGCGATCGAGTGGAAGGTCTTGAGCTCCTCCTGCTTGGCGTGACCGGTGGCGTGCACGTCCTCGATACCCGAGTGCACGACCTCGACGCCAACGCGCACGAGCCCGTCGATCACCTTGCTCACGTTCGACTCGTTGCCCGGGATCGGGTGCGAGCTCATGATCACGACGTCGCCGGGACCGACCTTGATCCAGCGGTTCTCGTCGGCTGCCATCAGCGCCAGCGCCGACATCGGCTCACCTTGGGACCCGGTGCTGATGATGCACACCTCGGCCGGGTCGAGATCGCCGATGTCGTCGATGTCGACGAGCCGGTTGTCGGGGATGTGCAGGAGGCCCATCTGCCGGGCCAACCGCACGTTCTTCTTCATCGACATGCCCATCGTCGCGATGGTGCGGTTCTGGCTGAGCGCGGCGTCGGCGATCTGCTGCACTCGGTGGACGTGGCTGGCGAAGCATGTCGTGATGATGCGCTTGCCCACGTGCGAGGCGAACAGATCGCGCAGCACGCCGCCCACCGTCATCTCCGAGCGCGAGTAGCCCTTCTCGTCGGCGTTGGTGGAGTCGGCCAGCAGCAGCCGCACACCCTCCTGGTCGCTGAGCGAGCCGACGCGGGCGAGGTCGGTGAGCCGACCGTCGACGGGCGTCAGGTCGAGCTTGAAGTCACCCGTGTGCAGGATGACGCCCTGGGGCGTGTGGAAGGCGGTGGCGAAGCCGTGGGGCACCGAGTGCGTGACGGGGATGAACTCCACGTCGAACGGCCCGATCTTGCGCCGCTCGCCGTCGGTGACCTCGATCAGCTCAGTGCGGTCGATGAGGCCGGCCTCGTCGATGCGGTTGCGGGCCAGGCCGAGGGTGAGGGCCGAGCCGTAGATCGGGAACGAGAGCTCGCGGAGCAGGAACGAAAGACCGCCGTGGTGGTCCTCGTGCCCGTGGGTGACGATGCACCCCTCGATGCGGTCGGCGTGCTCGCGCAACCACGTGAAGTCCGGGAGGACGAGGTCGATGCCGAGCATGTCGGCGTTGGGGAACATGAGGCCGCAGTCGAGCAAGACGATTCGTCCGTCGAGCTCGAACGCCGCGCAGTTGCGGCCGATCTCGCCGAGCCCGCCGAGGAAGGTGATCGTGACCGATGGGCGACTCATGCGGGGCGCAACCGGTCGTGGACCGCGCGCGGCCCGGGACTCCAGGCCTTCGGGGGCCGGCCCCAGGGGCAGGCGACACTGACCCGCCGGCTGGCCGAGAACCCGCATCATGGCCTTGGCCGGGATGGGGTTGGGGGTGACGTCGTTCGTCTCGAAGTCGTACGACTCGATCAGCAGTGCGTTCAGCTCCCGGGCCTTGACGACGTCGCCGCGTTGGAACGCCCCGACCATCTCGCTCATCTCCGGCGCGGCCCAGTGCGCGGCCACCGAGATGATCCCGACGGCGCCCACCGCCATCATCGGCAGCGTCATCGTGTCGTCGCCGGCCCACACCTCGAACCCGTCGGGTGCGTCGGCCACGACCCGTGCGGTTTCGGCCGGGTTGGCCGCCGCGTCCTTCAAGCCGACGACGTTGTCGACGTCGTGGGCCAGGTGCATGAGCACCTCGTGGCTGATCTTGCGGCCGGACCGGATCGGGATGTCGTAGAGCACGGCCGGCAGGTCGGTGGCCGCGGCCACGGCGCGGAAGTGCGCCTCGAGGCCGGCCTGCGGCGGCCGGTTGTAGTACGGCGTCACCAGCAGCACGCCGTCCATGCCGGCGTGGGCCGCCTGGCCCGTCAGCCCGACCGCGTGCGCGGTGTCGTTGGTGCCGGTGGCGGCGACGAGCGGAACGTCGACGGCCGCCCGCACTGCCCGCCAGACCTCCACCTGCTCGTCGTCGCCGAGCACCGAGCCCTCGCCGGTGGAGCCGGTCAGCACCAAGCCGTCGTTGCCCTGCTCGACCAGCCACGCCGCGAGCGCCGCCGCACCCTCGAGGTCGATCCGACCGTCGCGGTCGAACGGGGTGACCATCGCGGTGATCAGCGAGCCGAACCGGGCCATCAGTGCGCCTCCTGCAATGAGCTCGAGTCGGACGCGCCCTCGTGGCCGCGCTCGAGGCCGAGGGTCGCGAGCAGGTTCTCGTGCAGCTCGAACCAGACCGTGTGGTACGAGTCGATCGTCGGGCGCGTCAGCCAGTCGGGCTCGCCACGAAGCACGGCGTCGCGTGCGGTCGCCAACCGGGGGCCGTACCCGTCGAAGCGAGCCAGCACCGCTGCGAGACTCGCGCACACCGCCTGACCGACCCGGTCGACCTGCTCCAGATGGGTCAAGAGCGAAGCCATCGCCTCGATGGATCCGACCTCTCGCAGCTGCCAGTCGGTGCAGAGGTCGAGCAGTCGCTGGTTGACCGACAGGAACCGCTCGTAGGCGGCCGAGACATCAGCTCGCGCCCCGCCGGTGTCGATCTCCCCCGCCAGCAGCGCGGCGCAGGCGTCGCGCCCCTCGGGCGTGAGCATCCAGCCCTCGACACGCCCCTCGCGGTGGCGGACCCAACCCCGTTGTGCGAGCCCCGACAGCTCCTCGGCGGTCGAATCGCCTGTCAGACCGGTGGTGGTGGCGATGGTTTCGAGGTCGGCGAGCGTGCGCAGTCGGAGCGTGAGCAGGGTCAGGAGATCGGGAGCGGAGACGCGGGCCATCCCCACGACCCTACCCTCGCCCGCCCGTCTGCCCGGTGGGCTCACGCCATGCGCGCCGCCACCGCGTCGCCGAGGGCCGCGATCGCGGGCGGTGGCGCGAGCGGCAGGAAGAGCGACGGCTCGATCAGCTCGAGCTCCATCAGCCTGGGCCCCTCCTCCGTACCCACACAGTCGACCCGCGCGTAGAGCAACGGACGGCCGACCGCTTCGAGGGCGCGACTCGCCAGCGCGAGCTCAGCCGGCTCGGGTTCGTGCGTCACCTCGCGCCCGCCGTACTCGACGTGGACCCGGAAATCCCCCGCCGCGGGGATCTTGCGCACCGCGTGCGTGACACGTCCATCGACCGCGATCATCGACGTCTCGCCCTCGGTCACCCCCGCCACCATCGGCTGCACCAACAAGTCACCGAGATGTGGCGCCGGCGCCCAGCCCTCGGCCTCGTCCCGCTGCACGCGCGTCGCGCCGATCGCCCCGACCGATACCGCCGGCTTGACCACCACCTCGGTCCACCCGCGCTCGTCGAGCAACCGGTCGAGCTCCAGGCTGTCGCCGTCGCGGACGAGCGCGGTGGGCACGACGTCGACGCCCCGGTCGGCCAGATCGATCAGGTAGGACTTGTGGCTGTTCCAACGCACGACCGGTGCCGGATTCCACAGATCGGTGGTCGCGTGCACCGTCTCGAGCCAGTCGAGGAAGGCGGCGTGGCGCGTCGTGTAGTCCCAGGTCGACCGGATCCACACCGCGTCGTAGCGCGACCAGTCGGCGGACGGGTCGTCCCACACCACCCACTCGGCCGCGAGCCCGCGCTCGGCCAGCACGCGGTCGATGAACGGACGGTCCTCGTCGGGGACGGGGACGACCGAACAGGTGGCAAGGGCCAATCGGCCCCGTGACGAAGTCAGGCCAGCTCTTGGTCGAGCTGGAGCGACTCGTATTCGGCGCCGGTGTCGACCCAGTCCTCGAACTGGATCACGCCGAGCTCGCCGAACTTCTGGCGCAGCCAACCGGGCTGGCCGTTCTGCGCACCCGCGTCGAGCAACCCGAGCTTCTTGCAGTTCGGCACGATCTTGGAGAACAGCAGCTGCTGGAACATCTGCTGCTCCGGCGACATCATCACGAGCGACACGGCCTCCTTGACCGGCACACCCATGCGATCCCACACCTCCTGCTGCAGGAAGCGGTCGCGCATGCGCACGGCCGCCTCGTACGCGAACTCCTGGCGCTCGCGGATCTCGGCTGCGTCGAGCTGCGTGTAGTACTCCTTGAGCGAGAGCACGCCGAAGGCGACGTGGCGGGCCTCGTCGCTCATCACGTAGCGCAGCAGCTGCTTGAGCAGCGGCTCGGTGGTCAGCTGGTGGATGAAGCCGAACGCGGCCAGCGCCAACCCCTCGACCATGATCTGCATGCCGAGGTAGGTCATGTCCCACCGGCTGTCGTTCACGATGTCGTCGAGCAACAGCTTGAGGTGGGCGTTGATCGGGTAGTGGCCGGAGAGCTTGGTGTCGAGGTACTTGGCAAACACCTCGACGTGGCGGGCCTCGTCCATGACCTGCGTCGACGCGTAGTACTTGGCGTCGATCCACGGCACGGTCTCGACGATCTTGGCCGTGCACAACAGGGCACCCTGCTCGCCGTGCATGAACTGGCTGAGCACCCAGTTCTGCGACTCGACGCCGAGGCGGAGCCATTCGGCGTCGCCCCACTTCTCGAACGACGTGCCGGCCAGGTCGAGCTCCATCGAGCTCGGGTTGGCGGCCGCGTTCGCCATGACGACGGCTTCCTGGTCGACCTCGGTGTCCCACGGCAGGTCGGTCTCGCCGTTCCACTGCGACGTCTTGGCCTTCTCGTACAGCTTGTTGAGCGCGGGGCGGGCGCCCTTCTCGTAGTCCCAGGTGAAGATGGCATCCGCGTTGTCGGCGACGGTGTGCAGCTGCTCGTCGAGGTCGGTGTTCGACACGGAGAGGATGGCTTCGATGTCGTTGACCTCGCTTCGACCGATCAGCTGCTCGGTCGTCGGCTCGGTGGTGGAAGACATGGGATCTCCTGTGGGGGTGTGGTCAGGCGGCGGAGGTGGTCAGGGATGCGGAGGTGAGACCGGGGAGCACATAGGTGGCCACGAACCCGCGGGCGACGGCGGGATCGCCGAAGTCGATCGGGCAGGGGCCGATCACCGACGACACGATGAGGCGGGCGATCCACTCGGCCCCTTCGCGCGCGGCGCGGGCGTCGACGTGGCGCTCGAGGTACGGCGCGCCGAAGTCGGTGGCGAGGGCCAGCAGTGGATCGAGCACGTCGAACGACACGTGTACGAGGAGGTGCTCCGGCTCGTGCACCGTCAGGTACTGGAGCGCCTCGTGGGCCCGGATGGCCCGAATCGACTCCACCATCGCCACGACGAGCAGGTCCTCGAGCGTCTCGGTCGCGTCGAGGGCGATAGCCAGATCGACCAGCAGGCGCTGCACCTCGGCTTCGCCGGTGGCGAGCATCACCGCGTTCTTGCCGCCGGGGAAGGTCCGGTAGATGGTGGCCCGGCTGCAGCCGGCTTCCCGGGCGATGTCGTCGAGGGTGGTCTTGGCCACGCCCCACCGGGCGATACAGCGCAGCGTGCCGGCCACGACGCGTTCGTGCACATCCCCCATGGGTGAGACAATAAGCCCGAATTCGTCTCATTGCCAAGGGGTCGCGGGTGTGACATCGGTCCAGCGGTCCCCTCCGCGATTCATCCGTGTGGAGCCCCGACGGACGCGCGAAACTGGCGGCACATAGCCCTTCAGGCGGGGAGGCAACATGACGGGACCACTCGATCCGATCTTCGGTGGTGGCGGCGGCGTTGGTGCTGGCGGTGCGGCAGGCGGTGGCGCTGCCGCAGGCGGCGGGGGCGGCGGGGGCGGGGGCAGCGGTGCCGACACCGCGGTGCTCAAGACCTACCGCTACCTACGGCTCGGCATGCTCGCAGCCGTCGCCGCGCTGGCGTACTCGATCGTCAAGGAGTATCGCCAGCCAGGCGCGCACTGCTTCCTAGGTTCGATCAGCGGCTACTACTACACGCCCGTCCATCCGGTCTTCATCGGCGTGATGGTGTCGATCGCCCTCGCACTGATCGCCATCAAGGGCAGGAACGGGGTCGAGGACTTGTTCCTCAGCATCGCCGGGATGTTGGCGCCCATCGTCGCGTTCATCCCGACCACCGATGACCTCGCGGGCGTCTGTCGACCGGCGATGCTGCAGATCGGGCACTACGAGCCGGCCAAGCCCGGGTCGCTCTTCGTCCCCGCCTCGACCAACAACAACCTGCACGCGTTGGTCTTCGCCGGCTACTTCGCGATCGGGCTCCTGCTGCTCATCACCTTCACGAGGCATCCGGCGCCGGGGGCGCCCAGCCACGGCTTCACGAAGGGAACGTGGATCAACCTCGGGGTCGGGTTCGCGATCCTCCTCACGGTGTCGAGCCTGCTCCACTGGGACTACACCTGGGTCCTGCAGGGCCACGCGTGGGCGGCAGTGTCGATGTTCGGCTTCCTCGCGGTCGCGGCACTTGCCGACTGCTTCGATGCCTACACGAACGCCCACACGATCTACGCGGTGCTGTACGGCGTCATCGGCGCACTGATGATCATCTCCGGGCTGCTGTTCATCTGGAAGCACGGCAGCGCCGGCCACGGTTCACACATCGTGTTGACGATCGAGGCGACCGAGATCACCCTGTTCGCCGCTTTCTGGCTCGTCCAGACATGGGAGCGGTGGTTCGACACGGTGTGAGACCCTGCTGGTCGGCCTCGGTCCGATCAGTCGCCCTCGACCACCCCGGCCAGCAGCTGGGTGCGCACCAGACGGGCCACCGCCTCCTCGTCGCTCAGGTCCCAGCCGCCCTGGCTGCCCAGGTAGGACAGGAACAAGCCACCGACGTAGGCCGCCGCCTCGGTCACGTCGACACCGGTGCGCAGGTGCTCCCGGGCAAGCAGCTCCACCAGGTAGGCCTGCACGAGCGTGCTCATCACCGGGATCGTGTTCTGGAGCTCGTGCAGCAGCAACTCGGGTTCGGTGCCGAGGATGCGCTGCAGCAGCGTGTGCTCCTCGATGGCGCGATGGCCCCACACCAGCCCGCGCACGAGCTTGGCCTCGAGGTCGGGTTCCGGCTCGACGGCGTCGGCGAGGTCGGTGAGGAAGCGTCCGATCTCCCATGCGACGGCCTCGCTGATGAGCTGATCGCGGCCCCCCTCGAACCAGCGGTAGACCGTCGCCCGCGACACGCCCGCCTCAGTGGCGACGTCCTCGAGGCTGGTCTTGGCCAGACCCCACCGCTCGACGCAGGCGACGGCCGCCTCAAGGATCCGGGTGCGGGTGTCGAGGGCCGGCGGGCTCACGCCGGGTCGTCGAGGCGCGCGTCCTCGACCTCGTCGACCTCAGCCCGCCCGTCGCCTTCGACGTCAGCCCGACCGTCGCCTTCGACCTCAGCCCGACCGTCGCCTTCGACCTCAGCTCGACCGTCTCCTTCGACCTCAGCTCGACCGTCGTCTTCGACGACCATGCGGTTGCGGGCGACCCGACGCAGCAACAACGGGTACACGATCAGCGTGAGCGTGGCGAAGATGGCCCACTGGCCGGCGTAGTTGAGGTGCGGGCCGTCGTCGAGGGTCGGGAGCGGCACCGGCTCGGGGTACGTGCCGGGCTGGGCCGGCGTCGACGTGGCCAGGTTCACGTACAGGGGGTAGAGCGTGTAGGGCACTTGGCGCTGCCAGCGGTGCAGGTCGACACGTGACAGCAGATGCAGGTGTCCCTTGGCCGGGTCGTACGGTCCGCCGGTGCGGTTCTGGGTCGGGTAGAGCATGCCGGTGACCGTCACCGTGCCGCTCGGTGGGCGGTACTTCAGCAGCGGACCGCTCTCGTCCAGACCCAGCGGCACGAACCCGCGGTTGATGGCGACGGCGGAACCGTCGGAGAGGATGAGCGGCGTCACCAACCAGTAGCCGGGGTCGAGCTGCGCGTCCTGCTCCATCTGGATGAGGATCTGGTTGCTGTTGTCGTAGTGACCGGTGACCGTCATCTGCCGGTAGGCGCGGTGGTTGGCGATCGTGTCGTTCTCGTGCGGCTGGATGAGGCTCTGGAGGGGAACCGGCGCGATGGCCATCCGCGTCTCGAGCATGTGGTTGATCTTCACCCGGCCGTGATACCGGCTCAGCTGCCACAAGCCGAGGAAGACGAAAGCGACCACGCAGCTCAGCACGAACAGGTGCGACAGGATCCACCGGGGCTTCCACACGAAGCTCCAGTCCTCAGGCGGCTTCCCCTTCTTCGGGGGCGGAGGCGACGCCACGATCTCGCCGTTGGCGCTGCGCCGGGTCACGGTCCACGCCGGTACCTCGGCGGTGTCCGGCCCGCTGCCGTGGGTCGAGGTCTGGGCCACCGCGCGAGGCTACTGCCGCCTCCCCCGGCGCCCGAATCAGGCCGTGGGCAGCTGGTAGTCGCCGAATCGGTCCCGGAGGTCCTTCTTGGAGAACTTGCCCACCGACGTCTTCGGCACCTCGTCGATGAAGACGACGTCATCGGGCAGCCACCACTTCGCGACCCGACCGTCGAGGTAGACGAGCAGCTCCTCCTTGCCCAGTTCGGCGCCGGGTTTGACCACCACGCAGGCGAGCGGCCGCTCGGACCACTTCGGATGCTTGACGCCGATGACGGCGGCCTCGGCCACCGCCGGGTGGCTCATGATCTCGTTCTCGAGCTCGACCGAGCTGATCCACTCGCCACCCGACTTCACGACGTCCTTCGTGCGGTCGACGATGCGCAGGTAGCCCTCGGCGTCGATCGTGACCACGTCGCCGGTGCGGAGGTAGCCGTCCTCGGTGAAGGACTGGGGCGAACGATCGTCGTTGTAGTACTCGCTGGCGACCCAGGGACCGGTGACCTGGAGCTCGCCGCGGCTCGATCCGTCCCACGGCACCGGCTCACCGGAGGCCGAGTCGACGACCCGGAAGTCGACCCCGAGCGCGATGTTGCCGATGCTCGAGCGGATGTCGGCCAGACCTTCTTCGTCGAGCGACTCGGCCAGATAGCTCTTCACCCGACCGGTCGACGCGACCGGGCTCGTCTCGGTCATCCCCCAGGCCTGGAGGATGGGCAGGCCCACCTGATGGCGGTAGCCCTCCGACAACACCTTGGGTACCGCCGAACCGCCACAGGGGATGACGCGCAGGTGCGAGGTGTCGCGGCCGGCGAGCTCGGGCAGCACCCCCATCCAGATCGTGGGGACGCCCGCCGCGACGGTCACCTTCTCGCCCTCGATGAGCGCGGCGATGGCGGGCGGGCTGAAGATCCGGACCGGGCATCACCAGGTTGGCGCCGACCGCCACGCCCGCGTGGGCCAGCCCCCAGGCGTTGGCGTGGAACATCGGCACCACCGGCAGGATCGTGTCGGACTCGCAGGCACCGATGCTGTCTGCGGTGGTCACCGAGATGGTGTGCAACCAGGTCGAGCGGTGCGAGTACACCACGCCCTTGGGGTTGCCCGTCGTGCCGCTCGTGTAGCACATCGACGCGGCCTGGTTCTCGTCGAGGCGCGGCCACTCGACAGGCGGCGCGGCCGCGAGCAGGTCCTCGTAGTGGTGCAACTCGGCCGTCCCGGCCTCGGTCGGCTCGTCGCCGCGACCGTCGTCGGCCACCACCACGTGGCGGACGGTCTTGAACGTCTCGAGCAGGGGCCACAGCAACCCGGTCAGGGACCGGTCGACGAAGATGACCTCGTCCTCGGCGTGGTTCACGATGTAGGTGATCTGCTCGGCGAAGAGCCGGATGTTGAGTGTGTGCAGCACCCGACCCGAGCACGGTGCGGCGAAGTAGAGCTCCAGGTGGCGGGCGGTGTTCCAACCGAAGGTGGCGACGCGCCCGTCTGCGGAGATGCCCAGCTCGTCGAGCACCCCGCCGAGGCGCCGGGTCCGGTCGGCCCACTCGCCGTAGGTCTCGCGCTCGATGCCACCGGCCGTCGCCGTGACCACGTGCTTCTTGGGGAACAGGGTCTCGGCTCGATTGAAGAAGTGGTCGAGGGTGAGCGGTCGGTCCTGCATGAGCCCCTGCATGGCGTCCCCCTGTGTCCGCGTGCGTCGAAACGCTACCTGCCCGCAGTGCGGCGCACCGTGTCGAGCCGATCGATCAGCCCGGTGTAGAACGTGCGCGCCACCTCGGGCCGCATCGACAGCGCCTTGGCGTCCTGGTGGATGAGCGGCACGAGTGCGCCGTCGGTGGTGCGGGCACCGATGCGGTCGGCCCGGCCGGGTCGGTGGGGCAGGAGCTCGAAGCCCTCGATCTCGCTCCACGGCAGCATCCGTGACGTCAGCGCCCCCTGGATGCGCACCCCCTCTGGGCCGGCGTGGGTGGAGCGTCGGTAGGCCAGCGGTGCGCCGACGCCGAAGAGAAGCGCGACCGCGAGGCCGACGAGCGCGATCGTCCAGTCCGCGCCGCGCACGTCGAGGAACGTGAACAGACCGAGCGCGGCCACGATCATCTCCAGCACGAACGCATAGATCGTGTGCGGGCGAAGCGTCAGCTCCGCCCCCGGAGGCGGCAGCTTGACGATCCGGCTGGACTCCGGCCGCCAGCGAGCTCGCTTGCGGTCGTCTGGCCCGGGCACCGGTCAGAGGTCCAGCAGGGCGTCGAGGCCGAGGGTCAGCCCGGGACGGCCCGACACCCGCTTGACGGCCAGCACGACGCCCGGCATGAACGACGAGCGGTCGTAGCGAGTCGTGGCGGATGGTGAGCGTCTGGCCGGTCGTGCCGAGCAGCACCTCCTGGTGGGCCACGATGCCCCGCAGCCGCACCGAGTGGATCGGGATGCCGGCCGGGCTGCGTCCCCCGCGCGCCCCTCGACCACCACGGTCCGGGTCGGATCGTCGGCCCAGCTCGTCGGACGCCGCCGCCATGCGCTCGGCGGTGAGCAGCGCGGTGCCCGACGGCGCGTCGATCTTCTGGTCGTGGTGCAGCTCGATGATCTCGGCCGTGTCGAAGTACGGCGCGGCCAGCTCGGCGAAGCGGATCATCAGCACCGCGCCGATGGCGAAGTTGGGCGCGATGACGCAGTTGCTCCGGGTGAAGGCGGACCGGAACCGGTCGAGGTCGTCGCTCGGTGAACCCGGTGGTGCCGACCACGGCGTGCACGCCGTTGTTCCGCGAGCCAGACGAGGTTCTCCCGGGCGGCGTCGACCTCGGTGAAGTCGACCGCCACCTCGGCGCCGGCCTCGTGCAGTGCCTCGGGCCCGGCGGCCACCTGCAGGTGCTGGTCGACCCCGGTCACCTGGCGCAGGTCGATGCCGGCGTGGAACGGATCGACCGCCGCGACGAGCTCGAGCTCGGGATCGTCGCTCACCGCCTGGCACACGGCCGTGCCCATCCGGCCACCGGCGCCGAACACTCCTACGCGCACCATGGCGCTCGACCTTAGTGCCCGGCTCGTCACGAGGCCACCCGGCGGGCGGCCCGCTCGACCGCACCGCACGAGGACCGGTGTCCTCGTCGCTGGAATGGGCCGACGACGCTGAGCGAACCGGGAGCGCGCCGAGGACGCGCCGCAGCACGCGGTGCGACGTCGGCGGTCGTGACCGCCCGCGTGCGCGCGAGGTGCTCGTCGACGGGGATGATCTCGCCGCGACTGGTCGAGCCCCGCGCCGAGGCGCGCCATGCGGCTGCCGCTGTCCTCGAGGCCGAGCAGCGTCGCCCCTTCGAGGTAGCCCTTGGCCACCTCGAGCTCCGCGTCGGTGATGCCGTCGGCGAGCACGCCGTCGATCACGTCGGCGACGACGTCGAGCAGCTCGCCGAGTCGGGCCGGCGCGGTGCCGGCGTAGAGCACGAGCACGCCGGAGTCGGCGTAGCTCGACGGGCGAGGTGAACACGGTGTAGGCCAGGCCGCGCTCCTCGCGGATCTCCTGGAACAGCCGGCTCGACATGCCGCCGCCGAGGACCTGGTTGGCCACGGACAGGGCGTAGCGGTCGGGATCGCGGTGCGCCAGCCCCCGCCAGGCCATGGCCACGTGGGCCTGCTCGGTGGGTCGGTGGACGACCGACGAGCGCCTCGGGCGCACGACGTCGGCGCCGACGCGCTCGGGTCGGGTCGCCGGCCTCGGACTCGGCGCAGGAAGCGACGCGACGCGCTCGACGACCTGGTCGTGCTCGAGCGTCGCCGGCCGCGGCGACGACGAGGTTGGCCGGCCGGTACCAGTGCGCGTGGAACGCGGCGATCTCGTCGCGGTCCATGTGCTCGATCGTCGTCTCGGTGCCGAGCGTCTCGCGTCCGAGCGGGTGGTCGGGGAACACCGCCTCGAGCAGACGCGTGTGCACGACGTCGTCGGGCGTGTCGTCGTTCATGAGGATCTCCTCGAGGATCACCTCGCGCTCGGCGTCGACCTCGGGCGGGCGGAACGCAGGGCGCGGCGACCACGTCGGTCAGCAGGTCGAGCCCGAAGTCGAGCTCGGCGACCGGCAGGCGCGTGTAGTACGCGGTGTGCTCCCGGGTGGTGAAGGCGTTCATCTCGCCGCCGACCGCGTCGACCGCCACGGCGATCTCGCGGGCGCTGCGGTGCTCGGTGCCCTTGAACAGCAGGTGCTCGAGGAAGTGCGACGCGCCGGCCAGCTCGTCGGACTCGTCGCGCGAGCCGACGCCGGCCCAGAAGCCGATGCTCACCGAGCGGGCCTCGGGCATGTGCTCGGTGACGACGCGGACGCCGTTGGCGAGCGTCGTCAGCTCGACGCCGGGCTCGGGCCCGCTCGGTGCGTGTCCGGCTGCGCCGGCCGACGCCCCGGCCGTCGGGGTCACTGTCAGCGGCGCCGACCGCGGTCACCGCCGCGGCTGCGGCCGCCACGACCACCGCGGCCGCCGCGGCCACCGCGGTCACCACCGCGGTCGCCGGCCGGAGCGGCCGGGCCGAGGTCGCCGAACTCGGAGCGGACCTCGTCGTCGAAGGAGTCCTCGAACGAGACGTACTCGCGGTCGCCGGTGCCGGCGGGCTCGGCCGCGGTCGCCGCGGTCGCGGTCACGATCGCCGCGGTCACGGTCGCGCGGTCGCCGCGGTCACGGCCGCCACCGCCGGAGCCTTCCTTGGCCGCCGGAGCGGCGCCGGCCAGGGCGAGCGAGACCTTGCCGTTGGGGTCGATGTCGTCGACCACGACCTCGATCTCGTCGCCGAGGTCGACCACGTCCTCGACCCGGTCGATGCGCTTGCCGCCGCCGAGCTTGGAGATGTGGAGCAGACCGTCGCGGCCCGGGAGGATGTTGACGAAGGCACCGAACTTGGTGATGTTGACGACCCGGCCCTTGTAGATCTGCGCCGACGTCGGCGGTCGGCGGGTTGAGGATGAGCTTGATCTGGCGCTCGGCCTCCTGCACCGCACCCGAGTCGGTCGAGCCGATGCTGACCCGTGCCGACCATGCCGTCGTCGTCGACGGAGATGTCGGCGCCGGTCTCCTGCTGGATGGCGTTGATGACCTTGCCCTTGGGCCCGATGACCTCGCCGATCTTGTCGATCGGGATCTCGAAGCTGACGATCTTCGGGGCGGTCGGGCCGACCTCGTCGCGGGGCTCGGCGATGGCGTCGTGCATGACCTCGAGGATCGTGAGGCGGGCTTCCTTGGCCTGGTCGAGCGCCTGGGCCAGCACGTCGGCGGGGATGCCGTCGATCTTGGTGTCGAGCTGCAGCGCGGTGACGAACTCGGCCGTGCCGGCCACCTTGAAGTCCATGTCGCCGAACGCGTCCTCGGCGCCGAGGATGTCGGTGAGGGTCGTGTACTTGCCCTCGGCGAAGACGAGGCCCATGGCGATGCCGGCCACCGGCGCCTTGATCGGCACGCCGGCGTCCATCAGCGACAGGGTCGAGCCGCAGACCGAGCGCCATCGACGTCGAGCCGTTGGACGACAGCACGTCGGAGACGGTGCGGATCGTGTAGGCGAACTCCTCCTTGGAGGGCAGCACCGGGCACGAGCGCCCGCTCGGCCAGCATGCCGTGGCCGATCTCGCGGCGCTTCGGGCCGCGCATGAAGCCGGTCTCACCGGTCGAGTACGGCGGGAAGTTGTAGTGGTGCATGTAGCGCTTGCGGTCGACGTTGCCGAGCGTGTCGATCATCTGCTCCATGCGCGGCATGCCGAGGGTGGTCACGTTGAGCACCTGGGTCTCGCCCCGCTGGAACAGGCCGGAGCCGTGGACGCTCGGGAGCACGCCGACCTCGGCCGACAGCGGCCGGATGTCGCGCGGTGCCGCGACCGTCGATGCGCACGCCTTCCTCGACGATGCGCTTGCGCACGATCTGCTTGGTCAGCGACCGGAAGGCGGCCTTGATCTGCTTCTCGGCGTCGGGGACCTCGGCGAAGCGGTCGGCCAGCTCGGCGACGACGGCGTCGCGGGCCTCGCCCTCGGCGGCGATGCGCTCGGCCTTGTCGGCGATCGACTCGGCCTTGGCGACCCGGTCGAAGCCGGCCGCGGCCACGGCCTCGAACACCTCGGGCGTGTAGTCGGTCGTGGCGGTGAAGTCCATCTCGGGCTTGCGGCCGCCGGCCGCCTCGATCAGCTCGAGCTGGTCGCTTGATCGACTCGCGGATCCAGGTCTTGGACGCCTCGAGGCCAGCGGCGATGACCTCTTCGGTCACCTTGGGGGCACCGGCCTCGAAGGCGGGCCAGGCACCCTCGGTGCCGCCGGCCTCGACCATCATGATGGCGATGTCGTCGTCGTCGAGCAGCCGCCCGGCGACCACGAGCTCGAAGGTCGACGCGTCGCCCTCCTCGTAGGTGGGGTACGGGATCCACTCGCCGTCGGTGCTGTACGCCACGCGCACCGCGCCGATCGGGCCCGTCGAACGGGATGCCCGACAGGCTGAGCGCGGCGGAGGCGCCGTTGATGGCCAGCACGTCGTGGGGGTTGACCTGATCGGCGCCGAGGATGGTGCCGACGACGTGGACCTCGTTGCGGAAGCCGTCGGGGAAGCACGGGCGCAGCGGGCGGTCGATCAGGCGACAGGTGAGGATGGCCTGGTCGCTGGCCTTGCCCTCACGGCGGAAGAACGAGCCGGGGATCTTGCCGGCGGCGTACATGCGCTCTTCGATGTCGACGGTGAGCGGGAAGAAGTCGGCACCTTCGCGGACGGACTTGGCCGCGGTGGCCGTGACGAGCACGACGGTGTCGCCGAGGCGGACCGTCACCGCCCCGTCGGCCTGGCCGGCGAGCTTGCCGGTCTCGAAGGTGAGGGTCTTGTCGGACGCGCCGGTCACGGCACGGGATACGGAATGGGCTTCCGCCATGGGAAGGTCTCCTTTGTCAGCGGGCCTTCGCCCGCAGTCGGCGGGCTCGGTGCCCGCTCGTTTCGGAGGCCGGATGGCGCCAGTTCCCAGTGGTGAGGGGCGGAGCGGACTCGACGTCCTTCACCACTGGCAGCTGACGGGCACATCCGGCCCGGTATGGCAACGGCGACCGGGTGGTCGCCGTCTTGCTGGGATTGCGGTTAGCGGCGCAGACCCAGCTTGGCGATGATCGCCCGGTAGCGCTCGACGTCGTTCTTCTTGACGTAGTCGAGCAGCCGCCGGCGGCGACCCACCAGCATCAACAGGCCTCGCCGGCTGTGATGGTCCTTCTTGTGGACCTTCAGGTGCTCGGTGAGGTGGTTGATGCGGTCGGTCAGCAGCGCGATCTGCACCTCGGGCGACCCCGTGTCGGAGTCGTGGAGGCGATGCTCGGCGATCGTCCCCGCCTTGGCAGGCAGGTTGCTGGGATTGGAGGCCATGAACAGTCTTTCTGGTGGGTTTCGGACCCGGCTCCTCGGCCCGCTGCGGTGCACAGGGCACGGCTGGCGCGGCCAGGGGCGGTGGATTGCCGTCGGCGCCTGGGCAGGGAGAACCCGCCTGGGTGCTCGACAGCGCCTTCCAGGGTAGCAGCCACCCCCGCCGACCCGGTAGTCCGCCCTGGGCCGCCGGTCAGACCGCTGTCGTCTCGGCGGCGGCGGCCAGGTTGGCCAGGGTCTGCTCCATGCCGTCTTTGTTGTGGTTCGGGCGATCGGCCACCCCGCTGACGGGGCCGCCGAGCGTCTTGGCGATGCGACCGCGGGTGTCGGTGAAGCTCTCGGTGACGCGGCAGCCGGACCCGGCCGCTTCGATCTCGTAGGTCCACCGGGCGATCGGCAGCCGGAAGACCGACACGGCGAACTCGAAGCACGACCCCGGCTCGCAGCGGGTCACGACCGCGTCGGTCCGCCACCGTCGCCAGCCGTTGGCGTTCCAGCCGTGGAATCGGGCCCCGACCGCCGGCCCCGTCGCTCCCCTGACCCAGCGCCCGCCGGTGTTCTCCGGCGACCACTCCCCCATCCGCGGCAGGTCGGATACGAACCCCCACACCCGTTGGGCGGGCGCCGCGATCTCCCGGGTGACCGACACGGTGGCTGGCATGGACCCATTCTGACCACTCCACCGGGAACCTGTCAGCCCAGCGACTCGAGCGAGGTCGCCTCGCTGACAGAAACCACCGTGATCCACCCGCACACCGGGCTCTCACTCCATACTCGCTCCGATGCCTCGCGTGACCGGCGCCGACCTGATGCGGATGCGCGACCAGCTGTTCTACGAAGGGCCCGAACGCGGCCATCGGCTCACGAAGTACTGGAGCCTGCTCCTGCTCGCCGCGGTCATCGCGTCGGCCGGGGTGATCAGCGACTCCACCGCCACGGTGATCGGCGCCATGATCGTGGCCCCGCTGATGACCCCGATCCTCGGGATCGTGCTCGCTATCGTGCTGACCGACGGGAAGAACCTGCGGCGGTCGATCCTGCTGGTGCTGGCCGGCGCGGCGTCGGTGGTCGCGGTGGCGTGGACGATGGGCCACTTCCTCCAGTACGGCGTGACCGCGGCGACCAACAGCCAGGTCGCACAACGTGTCTCGCCGACCCTCATCGACCTCGTGGCCGCACTGGCGACCGGCGCCGTCGGAGCGGTGGCCCTGGCGCGCGAGGACATCAGCGACACGCTCCCGGGCGTGGCCATCGCCATCTCGCTGGTACCGCCGCTGGCGGTGGTCGGACTGACCCTCGAAGCCGGCGTGCCCGACCAGGCGGCGGGCGCGCTCATCCTCTTCCTCACCAACGTGAGCGCCATCCTCGGCACCGGCATCCTGGTCATGCGGATCTACGGCGTGCAGCGGATGGACGACGACATCGCGACGCCGGCCTTCCGGCGCTCGTCGGCCACCGTCATCGTGGTCGCGCTCATCGTGCTGGTCGCCGTTCCGCTGGTGGCCAACTCGGTGCGCGTCGACCAGACGACCGTCCGCAACCAGCACGTCGCGGCGGTGGCGGAGGGTTGGGCCGACCCGGCCGGCTGGTCGGTGGTGGCGGTCACCTCCCGGGGCCGGACGGTGTTGATCCAGGCGACCGGTCCCCAGCCTGCGCCGAGCACGGCCCAGCTACGGCGTCAGCTCTCGGCGGCCGGCTTCCGCGGGCTGCCGGTGAAGATCGATCTCGCGCCGGCGGTCTACGCCGACCTGCCCCCTTGATCAGGTGGTCGTGTCCGGCAGGGCGATCGGGGTAGGGCGGAAACGCGGGAAGCGCACAAGTGTGTAGAGCACCGTGCTCATGCACAGGATGTACACGGGGAACGAGGCCGTGGCGAAGTCCCAGTCGGTGATCGTCAGCATCGTGATCACCGCGCTGATGCCGCTGCAGAGGTAGGCCATCGCGGTCTCGGTGTGCGGCACCCGATAGGCCTTGCGGATGGTCGGCACCGCGGCCAGCAGGTCGGCGAGCAGGCTGAACAGCGATGGCGACGTTGCCGTTGCCGGTCACCTGCCAGGCCACGAGCGCGACGATCGACAGGACGCCACAGGTCAGGTCGAAGCGGGTGACCCGGGCGTACGCCTGGCGGTCGACGAACGAGGCGAGCGAGCACCAGCAGCGGTCCGAACCCGACCATGAAGGTGAGCAGCGACGTGAGGCCGACCCCCTTCTGGATCTGGGCGGCGAAGGCGATCAATGGCGCGACCGACCACAGGGCGAACGTGACCCGGTTCGGGTGGCTGCGCCCACGCAGGGTGTCGGCGATGTAGCTCGTCATGCCGACGACGTTGAACGCAGCTGCGACGAAGACGAACTGGACGGGGATCACGGCCCGCCGACGCTACCGCCGCCCCCTTGTCCCGCCGAGCGGTTTCACCCCGACCGAATCAGGTGATGGTCCAGCGGTAACGGGGCGGCCGGTGCAGCGGCCGCTCGGTGCTGGCCTCGTCGGTCGGGACGGACAGGGCGTGGATCGGCCGCGTCCGGCTCGTAGAAGATCGACTCGAGCTCGTCGGTCGAGTTGGCACCGGCCGCGCCGATGGCCTCGCGGATGGCCGAGCCCAACCGTCCCTGCAACAGCTCGGCCACGATGGCGGGCAGCGTCTCGGGATCGCGCAGCATCCACGAGTGGGCTGCGCCCTTCACGGTGATGAGCTGGCCGTTCGACCGCTTGGCCGCCGATCGAGCCGTGGCGATGGGCACGATGAGGTCGCGGTCGCCGTGGAGCACGAACGTCGGCACTTCGTCGAGAGCCAGCTCGTCGAGGATGCCTCGGCTGCCCCGCGTGCGCAGGATCGAGGTGGCCGGACCGATCAGGCGCCACGGATGGGTGGCGTGGGCGCATCATCATCGGCGCCAGCAGCCGGCCGAGCTTGGCCGCCTGCCGCGGATCGCGGACCACCGGCAGGGTCGATACCGAGTCGAGCACGCAGCGCCGCGCCCATGGGCATCAAGCATGAACGGGTTGAGCCGGAACAGGTTGACCATGAGATCCCACTGGTCGCCGACGATGGCGTCGATCAGCAGTGCGGCGACGGTCTGCTCGGGTCGCTGGGCGGCGAGCTGGGCGACGACCCGGCCACCCATCGAGTGGCCGGCGAACACGGCCTTGCGGATGCCCAGCTCCTCGACCGCCCGGCCCATCGAGCGCGGCGTAGTCGCCGAGGTGCCCGCCCGACAGGGGCAGACCCTGGGTCCCGCCGTGGCCGGCCATGTCGATCGCCACCACCTTGAACCCGGTGGCCACCAGCCGCTGCAAGCGTCTGCGGCGTAGAGGAACCCCTCGGCGGTGAAGCCGTGGACCACCACGAGCGGCACGCCCGCGACCGCTCACGATGAGGCCCACCCGGTGCCCGCTCGACAGCGTGAACGAGTGGCGGGCCAGGCGGGGAACCGGCCCGCTCGGAGGGGCGGCCCACGCGGTCACGGGCTCGGCAGCCGGTGTGGTCACGGCGGACATGGTGGTTTCATCGGCACGCGGGAGTGGTGGATACGCGCGTTCTGACCCAACTTGTCGCGTCAGCGACCGGAGCGGCGACCCTCACGCGACCGGTTCGGTGGTGCCCGGCTCGAGCGATCCCAGGCGGCGGGCGCGCCTCGTCGCAGTCGAGACCCATCTGGGCCACCAGCGCGTCGACCGACTCGAACTTGCGCTCGTCTCGCAGCCGGGCCACGAAGCGCACCCGGGCCGGCTCGCCGTAGAGCTCGCCGTCGAAGTCCCAGCAGGTGGGCCTCGAGCAGTGAGGTCTCGGCGTCCGTCGTAGAACGTCGGTCGCCGGCCGAACGAGAGCGCAGCCGGGCGGGCGATGCCGTCGGGACGGAGGTACCAGCCGGCGTAGATGCCGTCGGCCGGCAGGCAGATGTCGTCGGGGACGGCGATGTTGGCCGTGCGGAAGCCCAGCTCGCGGGCGCGCCCGTCGCCGTGGACCACCGTGCCTCGCACCTCGTGGGGCCGACCGAGCATCGTCGGTGGCCGAGGCCAGGTCGCCGGCGGCGAGCGCCGCCCGGATGGCCGTGGACGACACCCGCTCGGCCTCCTCCGCCGGCCGGTGGTCGGCGCCGACGAGGTCGAGACCGACCACCTCGAAGTCGAGCTCGGCACCCATCCGCCGGAGGAGGGCCACGTTGCCCTGTCGCTGGTGGCCGAAGTGGAAGTCGTCACCCACCACGACGACCCGCGCCGCGAGTGCGCCGGCGAGCACCTCGCGCACGAAGTCCTCCGCCGGCTCCTTCGACCGCGGCTCGTCGAAGGCGAGGACGAGGGTGGAGTCGATGCCCGTCTCGTCGAGCAGCTCGAGGCGTTGGTCGAGATCGCACAGCAGCTTCGGAGCCGACTCGGGTCGCACCACGCTGGCGGGATGGCGGTCGAAGGTCACCAGCGCGGTCTCGAGGCCGCGCTCGTCCGCCGAGCTCCTGCACCCGCGCGATCACCGCGCGATGGCCTTCGTGGACGCCGTCATAGGCGCCGATCGTGACCACCGCACCGGGCGGCGCCACGAGCCCCGGGACCGGGTCACGGAAGACCTTCATCGCCACGGAGGCTAACCGTCGCCCTGCTCGACCACGACCACAGCCGGCTTCACCGTCGTGCCGCGGTGCGCCTCGTAGACGGCCAGCAGCGAGGCGTCGTCGGCGAAG
Source organism: uncultured Microthrixaceae bacterium (assembly GCA_963776435.1). GTDB lineage: Bacteria > Actinomycetota > Acidimicrobiia > Acidimicrobiales > Acidimicrobilacustridaceae > UBA4742. Next base: position 64,019 of record CAVZMK010000006.1, on the reverse strand, counting down.
ACCGCCCACGGACCACCCGCTTCCGGGTCGATCCCGAAGTCGGCGCGCGCTCGAGCACCTTGCCGTGGCCGACCGCCGCGGCCACCTCGTCGTCGACCGGCACCGCCGGGAGGTTCCGCACGACCTCGGCCATCGGCAGCACGACCAGATCGTCGAGCGGCCGGGCGTCGGCCAGCGTGAACGACCCGATCGCCGTGCGCCGCAGGCTGACGCAGGTGCGCGCCTCCACCGAGCAGCGTGGCCGAGGTCGGCGGCCAGCGCTGCGCACGTAGGTCCCCGACGAGCACTCGACGTCGATCCGCAGCACACCCGGCTCGCCGGGCAGCTCGGCCAACGAGAGCCGGTGCACCGTCACCGGCCGCGCTGGACGCTCGACCTCGATCCCCTGGCGGGCCAGCGTGTGCAGCCGCTGCCCGTCCACCTTCACTGCCGACACCATCGGCGGCACCTGGAGGATGTCGCCGGTCAGGCCGATCGCGGCGGCGCGGGCCTGCTCGATGGTGACCGCTGACATGTCGTGGGTGGCCACCACCTGGCCGGCGGCGTCGAGCGTCGTGGTCTCGACCCCGAGCACGACCTCGCCGACGTACTGCTTCGGCAGATCGTGCAGGAAGCGCAGCAACCGGGTCGCCCGACCGATGCCGAGCAGGAGCACACCGGTGGCATCGGGGTCGAGCGTGCCCGAGTGGCCGATCTTCCGCGTGTGCAGGATGCCGCGTGCCTTGGCGACGACGTCGTGCGAGGTCCAACCGGGCTCTTTGTCGACCACGGCCAGGCCGTCGAGACGGACCGCGCCGGAGCCGGCCACGTCACTGCCCGCCTGTTGTCGCGTCGCCCGCCGGCGGGTCGTCATCCGACGTGACGGCGTCGGGGAGGGGTCCGATCTCGCGGAGGATCGTCTCGATGCGGTCACCGCCCGCGCACCGCGAGGTCGGGCCGGAACGACAGCTCGGGCGTGCGCTTCACGCGAGCCTGCCGCCCGATGGCCGCCTGCAGGCGCACCCGGGCCTCGCCCAGCGCCTCGAGCACCTCGGCGTCGCCCGCCTCGCCCTGCAACGAGTCGTAGAACACGACGGCGTGGCGAAGGTCGGGTTCGACCTCGACCGACGTCACCGTGACCAGCTCGAGCCGCTCGTCGTCGATCTCCTCGAGCGCGTCGGCCACGATCTGCTGCACCAACCGGTTCAGGCGCGCCGTCCGCGGGTACTGCCGGGTCGTCGCGGCCCGCGTCCGTCCCGCGCCGCGCCGGCCGCTCACGCGTCGACCTCGAGCCAGTTGCGCTGCGTGCCCACGACCTCGATCTCGGGGAACGACCACACGAACCGCTCCACCGTGTCCACGACCTCGACCGTGTGGCTCGCCGAGCCCGACACGGCCGCGAAGCTCAGCTCGGCCCGCTGATGCGTCGTCCTGGCGACCGGTCTCGGACGCGGCGACGAGGAAGCGGCGCCGGCAGCCCTCGAGGATCGGGGTCACGACGGCGCGCTTCTCCTTGAGGGAGTGGGCGTCGCCGATCCGCAGGTCCATCGTGAGCGTGAGCACGTGCGCGGCCATCGACACCGACCGCGTCAGGTCCGCGGGATCTCGCGATCCTCGTAGGTCTCGATGATGTCGCCGGCCTTGAGGTCGGGAAGTCCGACAGGCCGATGCCGCACTCGAAGCCGGCCTGCACCTCGCGCACGTCGTCCTTGAACCGGCGCAGCGACTGGATGGCGCCCTTCCAGATGATCGTGCCCTCCCGCAGGAAGCGCACCTTGGCCCCACGGGTGATGGTGCCGTTGAGCACGTAGCAGCCGGCGATGGCCCCGATCCGCGGCACCCGGAAGATCTCGCGGACCTCGGCCTCGCCGGTGACCACCTCTTCGAACTCGGGTGCGAGCAGACCGAGCATCGCGTTCTCGATGTCCTCGAGCACCTGGTAGATGATCTCGTAGGTACGGATCTCGACCCGCTCGGACTCGGCCAGCTCCCGGGCCTTGCGGTCGGGGCGCACGTTGAAGCCGATGATCGTGGCGTTGGACGCGGCGGCCAGCTGGATGTCGTACTGCGTGATGGCACCGACGCCGCGATGCACGAAGGCGAGCTTCACGTCGTCGCGCTCGAGCTTGCGCAGGCTCTCGGTCAGCGCCTCGAGCGAGCCGGTGACGTCGGCCTTCAGGATGAGGTTGAGCGTCGCGGTCTCGCCCAGCCTGGATCTGCTGGAAGATGTCCTCGAGCTTGGCGCCGCCGCTCATCGCGTGGGCGTCGCGGCCGAGGCTGGCCTGGCGCTGCCAGTGCTCGCGGGTCGAGGCGACCTTGGAGGCCGTCTTCTCGTCGGGGGCCACCACGAACCGGTCGCCGGCGTGGGCCACCTCGGACAGGCCGAGCACCTGCACCGGCGTCGACGGCCCGGCTTCCTTGATCTGCTGGCCCTGGTCGTTGATGAGCGCCCGCACCCGGCCCCAGGCGGCGCCGGCCACGAGCGGGTCGCCGACCCGCAGCGTGCCCTGCTGCACGAGGACCGTGGCCACCGGGACCGCGGCCGATGTCGAGGTTGGACTCGAGCACGACGCCCACGGCGCGACCGTCGGTGTTGCCCCGCAGGTCCTCGAGCTCGGCCACCACGAGCAGGTTCTCGAGCAGGTCGTCGATGCCGACGCCCTGCGAGCGCGGAGACCTCGACCATGACGGTGTCGCCCGACCACTGCTCGGGCTGGAGGCCGTGCTCGGCCAGCTGGGTCATCACCCGGGTCGGGTCGGCGTTCTCGCGGTCGATCTTGTTGATGGCGACGATGATCGGGACCTCGGCGGCGCGGGCGTGGTCGAGCGCCTCGAGGGTCTGGGGCATGACGCCGTCGTCGGCCGCCACGACCAGCACCACGATGTCGGTCGCCTCGGCCCCGCGGGCGCGCATGGCGGTGAAGGCCTCGTGGCCCGGGCGTGTCGATGAAGGTGATCGGCTTGTCGTCCTTGACCACCTGGTACGCGCCGATGTGCTGCGTGATGCCGCCGGCCTCGCCCGCGACGACGTTGGCGTTGCGGATGCGGTCGAGCAGCTTGGTCTTGCCGTGGTCGACGTGGCCCATGACCGTGATCACCGGCAGCGCGCGACGGCGCGTCCTCGGCGTCTTCGAGGTAGTCGAGGTCGAGCGAGCTTCTGCAGCTCGACCTCCTGCTCCTCGCCGGGATCGACCAGGCGCATCTCGGCGCCGATCTCGGCCGCGAACAGCTCGATCATGTCGTCGGACAACGACTGGGTGGCCGTGACCATCTCGCCCTGCTCCATGAGGAAGCGGACGACGTCGGCGGCGGTGCGGTTGAACTTGGGTCCGAGCTCCTGCGCGGTCGAAGCCCGCTCGACCACGACCTCGCCGGTCGGGACCGGCGCGTTGAGCGGCGTGTAGGTCGGCAGCCGACATCGGCTGCAGCTCGTCGCGGTTGCGACGACGCCGCTTGCGACGGGGGGCGCGGCGGGGACCGCCGGGACCACCACCGGGGCGACCGCCGGGGCGACCGCCGCCCGGGCCGCCGCCGGGACCGCCGGGGCCACCACCGGGACCTCCGCCCATGGGGCGGCTCGGGCCACCACCGGGGCGCGGCCCGCTGGGGCCGGCGCCGGCTCCGGCGCCGGCACCCACGGGGGTCCGACGCGCACCGCCAGGGATGCGACCCGTGTTCTCGGGCGTCGGGCGACGCAGCTGCCCGGGCGGGGGCGGGATCGGCTTGCCGGTCGAGGAGATGGGGGGCACGCTTGCCGGGCGGGGGCGGGATGGAGCGCCCGGTGCGCGCCGGGACCGGCGCGGCGCGGCGCGGTGGCGCCGGGCGGGCGGCCGGCGGGCGCGGTCGGAGCCGGTCTCGCCGGGGCGGTCGGCGCGGCGGCCGCGGCCGCGGGACGGCGGACCTCGGGCTCTTCGACGCGCAGGACGCGGTGGCGGATGCTCGCTGCCGCTCGAGGTGACGACCCGGCGCGGGGCCGGCGCGGGCGGCCGGGGCCTCGGGCTCGGCCTCGACCACGGGGGCTTCGACGGGCACCTCGGCAGCCGGCGCGGGGGCCTCGGGCTCGGGCGCGCTCGACGCCGGCGGCGCGGCGGCGCGGCGTCGGCGCCTCGGCCGGGGCCGCGGCCTCGTCCGGCAGCGGTCTCGGCGGCCGGCGGGGCGGCCTGCGGCCTTCTTGGTGGCCTTGGTGGCCTTCGTGGCCTTGGTGCTCTTGGCCGCCTTGGCCGGCTTCTTCTCCGGCTCGGGCGGCTGCTCGTCGCGGATCAGGCCCTCGCGCTCGGCCTTGCGCCGGACGCGATCGGCCTGGGCGTCGACCACACTCGAGGAGTGCGACTTGACGCCGATGCCGAGCGATTCGCAGAGGTCGAGCGTCTCTTTGTTGGTCAGCCCGAGCTCTCTCGCGAGCTCGTACACGCGGATGTTTCCTGGCAAGAGCGGTTTCAGTTCCTTGTGGCGGTGGGATCGGCCGGCCCCGCAGGGCTCGACTGATCAGGTTGGGATGTCGGTGTCGGTGGGCCCGCGCCGGACACGGGGGCCTCTATCCTCGCGCGCCCACAGGGGCAGCGCGAAGTGCGATGGGGGCTACGAGTCGGCCGAGGGGGGTTCGGCGGCCGCCTCGGAGACGGCCCCAGCCACGCTAGCGGGCTCGCCCGGTGACGCGTCCAGCGCGGCCTCGACCTCGTCAGGAGCCGCTTCGGAGGGCTCCGGCGCACCTTCGGCCGCCTTGGCGTCGCCGATCGGCCGGCGGAGCGGCTCCGTCGACCCCGGAGCGTCGCCGTCGGCGACGGCGGCCTCGTTCCACTGCTCGGCGGACATGGCCTCGCCGCCCTCGGCCGGCTGCCAGACCTGCTCGCCCGACTCGGGGTCGACGACCCACTCGCCCTCGGCCCAGTCCTGGTTGAGGTAGGCCTCCTCCTCGGCCAGCTGGGTCTCGCTCTTGATGTCGACGCGCCATCCGGTGAGACGGGCGGCCAGGCGGGCGTTCTGGCCCTCCTTGCCGATGGCGAGCGAGAGCTGGTAGTCGGGGACGATCACCTCGGCCACGCCGGTGTCCTCGTCGATGCGCACCTCTTTGACCTTGGCCGGCGACAGCGCCTTCATCACGAAGTCGGCCGGGTCGTCGCTGAACGGGACGATGTCGATCTTCTCGCCGCGCAGCTCGTTGACGACCATGCGCACGCGGGCACCGCGCGCGCCGACGCAGGCGCCGACGGGATCGACGTTGTGGTCGTTGGACCACACCGCGATCTTGGTGCGGTGCCCGGGCTCGCGGGCGCAGGCCTTGATCTCGACGACGCCGTCGGCGATCTCGGGCACCTCGAGCTCGAAGAGGCGCTTGATGAGGCCGGGGTGCGTGCGGCTGACCACGATCTGGGGGCCCTTGGCCGTCTTGCGGACCTCGACGATGTAGGCCTTGACCCGCGCGTTGGGCTCGGGCCGCTCGTAGGGCACCTGCTCAGCCTGCGGCAGCAGCGCCTCGACCCGCCCCAGGTCGAGCAGCGTGTAGCGGCTGTCGCTCTGCTGGATGATGCCGGTGACGATGTCGCCCTCGCGCCCGGCGTACTCCTCGTACTTCATCTCGCGCTCGGCCTCGCGGATGCGCTGGTTCATCACCTGCTTCATCGTCTGGGCCGCGACGCGGCCCCACACGTCCTTGGGCGGGGTGACCTCGAGCTCGGGACCGGTGGGCTCGCCCTCTTCGTCGAGCTCCTGGGCCATGACGCGGAACATCTCGACGTTGTCGGGATCGATGGCCACCCACGCGTACTCGTAGGCGTCGGGCAGTCGCTTGTAGGCGGACTCGAGGGCGTCGGCGAGGGCGGCGAACAGCACGTCGACGGTGATGCCCTTGTCGACGGCCAGCGCTTGCAGCGCGTCGAGGATGTCAGGATTGCTCATGGCGCCGTGACCTTCTTCTGTGGGCGGGACTTCCCGCTGCCTGCCGACGCCGGCTTCGGCTTCGCGGCGCGGGATCGCTTGGTGCGGGGATTGCGGGGAGCACCGGGCTTGGGCCCCGGTCCCCACTCGAACACGGTGCGGGCCCGTTCGATGTCGCCGAACGCGACCCGGCGCGGCTCGTCGTCGGAGACCCCGGCGAGGGTGATGCCGTCGTCGTCGACCGACACGAGCGCGCCCTGCATGCGGCGGTCGCCCGGTGAGCCGGGGACCGTCTTGACCGAGATGGTGGTGCCGACGGCGCTGGCGAAGTGCGCCGGCGTGCGCAGCAGCCGCTCGAGGCCGGGGCTCGACACCTCGAGGGTGAAGTGGCTGTCGATCGGGTCGGCCTCGTCGAGTGCCCGCGAGACCTCGCGGGTGACGGTGGTGATGGCGTCCATGCCGACGCCGCCCGACTGGTCGACCACCACGCGGAGCACCCCGCCGTTCAGATCGAGGTCATACAGGGAGAGCCCGGCGGCGGTCACGATCGGCTCGACGAGATGGCGGACGCGGTCGATGGTGCTCATGTGGGCTCACCTCCTGTCGGGCGATGGTTGGTGGTTGTCGGGTGGAGCGGCACCTTCCGGAACGGGCCGGAACAGGCCGGACGGGTCAACGAAACGAAAGGCGTGGGCAAGGCCCACGCCTTTCGTCCAGAACTCGAACGATTGCGTCAAGAAGTATAGCGCGACCAGGGGACCGACTTGCTTTGCCCTCCGGTCGGGCGGAGCCTCCCTCCGGGCGCCTTCGGCATCCGGGTGTCATCCCGCCCGCTGCTCCGCCTGGCGGCTGCGCAGCCGAGTTGCCTTGCCCTCCGGTCGGGCGGAGCCTCCCTCCGGGCGCCTTCGGCATCCGGGTGTCATCCCGCCCGCTGCTCCGCCTGGCGGCTGCGCAGCCTTCGAGTCCTAATAGCTACGAGCGGTGATCGCTATCAGGTCGGGTTCGTCGTCGGCGTCGGGCATGGAGCCGTCGGGGCGGACCAGGCAGCGGACGGTGACGGCCTGGGTGGCCAGCTCGGCCTCACCTTCGGCCCCGACCGCGGCCCACGGCACCCTCGCCCAGCCCTCCTGGCTCGCGTCGAGCGCCTCGGCGAGGGTGGACACGTCGACCGTGTGGGCGGCGAGGTCGGCGGTCGCCTCGGCGAACATGGCCGACTGGGCCTGGTCGAGCACGTCGACCACGGCCGCCACCACGCCGGCCAGCGGCACGGGTGTCTCCGTCCCACCGAGGCGGTCGACGAGCCCCACCGTGCCCTCGGCCAGGTCGCGTGGTCCGAGCTCGATCCGCACCGGCACGCCCTTGAGCTCCCAGTCCGTGCGACGTCGCCCGGCCGACAGCTCGACGCGGTCGTCGAGCCGGGTCCGCACGCCGGCCCCGTTCAGCTCGGCGGCGAGGCTCCGGCAGCGCTCGACCACCTCCGCGTCGTCCCGCACGGCCACCACGACGACCTGGATCGGCGCCAACCGGGGCGGGAGCCGGAGGCCGTTGTCATCGCCGTGCCCCATGATGAGCCCGCCGACCATGCGGGTCGACACGCCCCACGAGGTCGTCCACGCATACTGCTGCACGCCCTCGGCATCGAGGTACTGGATGTCGAAGGCCTTGGCGAAGTTCTGCCCGAGCTCGTGGCTCGTCCCCATCTGCAACGCCTTGCCGTCGCGCATCATCGACTCGCACGTGAGCGTGCTGATGGCACCGGCGAAGCGTTCCTTGGCCGTCTTGAGGCCGGCGACCACCGGCATCGCCAGCACCTCGGTCATGAAGTCGGCGTAGACCTCGCGATGGATGCGCGACGCGTACGCTGTGCGTCGTCGAACGACACGTGCGCGGTGTGACCCTCCTGCCAGAGGAACTCGCTCGAGCGGAGGAACAACCGGGGTCGCAGCTCCCAGCGCACGACGTTGGCCCACTGGTTGAGCAGGAGCGGCAGGTCGCGGTAGCTCTGGATCCACTTGGCCATGAACTCGCCGATCACCGTCTCGCTGGTCGGGCGGACGACAACCGGCTCGTCGAGCTCCTTGCCCCCGGCATGGGTGACGACCGCCAGTTCCGGGCTGAAGCCCTCGACGTGGTCGGCCTCGCGCCGCAGGTAGCTCTCGGGGATGAAGAGCGGGAAGTACGCGTTCTCGGCCCCGGCCGCCTTGATGCGCTGGTCGACCTCCGCCTGCATCCGCTCCCAGATGGCGTACCCGTACGGGCGGATGACCATCGTGCCGCGCACCGGGCCGTTGTCGGCCAGCTCGGCCTTGTTGAGCACGTCCTGGTACCACCGGGGGAAGTCCTCGGCCTGGGGGGTGAGCACGGGGGCTTTGGCCATGGGCCGAAAACGTACAGGGCCGACCCGACGCATCTGCCGAATTGCGCGGCGAAGAGGACTTCGGCACTTCCCCGTCCGGTGGCGACGGGCGATGATCGACCCGGCCGAGCGGAGCCACACAGGAGGTGTCGCATGACACACATCCGTCTTGCAGATCGACGCCACGGACGGAGAGGCCGGGTGCGGTGGCGGTCCGCCCTCGCCGTGTTCGCGCTCGGCGCGGCGGTGACGTGCGGCGCGGCGCCGACGGCGTCCGGCACGACGTCGGCGACGAGCCCTACGGCCGGCACCGGCGTGCTCGACGCGGTCGGGGTGTTCGCCAACGCGGGCTACGACCAGGTCGTGTTCCAGTTCGTGGGCGGCGCACCCCCGTACACGGTCGCGGTGGTGCATCCACCTCTCCTCGCCGATGCGTCCGGCCAGGTGATCACCATGGCCGGCACGGCGTTCGTGAAGGTCGTCATGCATCCGGCCTCCGGCTTCGACCCGGAGACCGGCACGCCCGTCTACACCGGCCCCAAGCGGATCACGTTCAACGGCGCCAGCGTCGTCGAGGTCGTCCAGGGGGGCGACTTCGAGGGCTACCTGACCTGGTACATCAGCCTGACCGAGCCGGTGCCGATGGTCTCGACCACGGCGTCGGACCCGGGCCGCATCGCCATCGACTTCCAGCACCCCGCCGCGGCGCCCGCGAACCCGCCCACCTTCACCGGGTAGGCCCGGTTCGGGCAAGGAGGCGACGCACCGGAGCGGTGAGCACCTGGACGCCCGCGGCCATCCACCGGGGCAACCCCTCGCGCCAACGGTCGTCGGCCACCACCGGCGTCGGGCCCCGGCGGAAACGCACGCGGTTCCCCCTCATCGAGTGGTTCTCCGGGAACTCGACCTCGGCGGGACCGACCCATGCGTCCGCCAGGTCGTCCGGGTCCAGGCCCAGATCGGCGACCAGTCGTCGTGTGGTTCCGCGGGAGTCGGCCACCAGCTGCTCGTAGCTCAGGGCGGCGACGCGGCCCAGACGGCCACGCGCGAGCAGGAGGAGGCCGTTGGATCGATCCCACCGGAAGGTGTCGGCGAACACGACCGGCCACTCCATGCGCACGACGAGCGCGCGCCGGTTCCAGCCGCGGCTCTTGCGTTCGCGGGCGCCGGACAACCGTGAGAACACGACGCCCCGCGGATCGCGGTACAGGTGCACGACGCGCGTGTCGAGCGTGCTGAGCGCGCGCAGCAGGATCAGGTCGACCAGGTTGAGCTTGGAGGTGTCGACAACCACGGTCGCGTCCCGGTTCCGGGCCAGATCGCGGTAGAGCTTGTCGAAGTAGGCCACGTACCGACGCTGGTCGGCCGTGGGCCGTCCGGACAGTGCCCGCAGCACCATCGCCGGGCGGCGCACGCGCGACGCCAGCCGATCGAGGTCCGAAGCGGTCGACCACCGGTCCCCCGCCGCCGGTTCGTCGTCGAAGCTGTCCATGGCGAGGACCACCGACCAGCACTCGCACTCCGCGTACGTCGCACCGCATCCGCACAGGCCCGCGCCGCCGTCCCAGGCCCGGCGGCGGTTCAGCTCACCGAGGAACGCCACCTGCGGATGCAGGTCGAGCAGGTTTCCCAGCAGGGTCGTGCCGCTGCGGGCGGTCGCCGCCACCAGCACCACGGTGGTCCCGTCAGGCCCACCGGACGCGGAAGGAGGCGAGGGATCGATCGGCGCAGGCTACCGGGCCCGACCCGATCGGCCGGTGAAGGCGGGCTCCACCTGCACGGCCACCGGAGCAGTGCCTGCGTCAGTGCTTTCGGATGAGCTCGACCTTGGCTTCGGTCTGGTTGGCGTCGGCCCCCTGCTCGTCGAGCAGCGCGGCCCGGTCGGCGTCGGCCTCGGCCTGCGCGCCGGCGTCGGCCATGGCCTGCGCGCCCTCGATGCCACCCTCGTCGATGAGCTTGGCCCACTCGACCAGCGCGTCGACCATGCCGTCCTCGGGCACGACCTTGACCACCTTGCCCTTGACGAAGAGATGCCCGCGGTGGCGGCCGGCGGCGATGCCGAGGTCGGCTTCGCGCGCCTCGCCCGGACCGTTGACCACGCACCCCATGACCGCCACCTGGATCGGTATCTGCAGGTCGCTCAGCGCGTCCTGGGCGGCGTTTGCCACGCCGATCACGTCGACCTCGGCCCGTCCGCACGAGGGGCAGGCGATGAGGTCGAGGCCCTTGCGCTCGCGCAGGCCGAGCGCCTCGAGCAGCTGCCGCCCGGCTCGGGCTTCCTCGACCGGATCGGCGGTGAGCGAATAGCGGATGGTGTCGCCGATGCCCTCGCTCAGCAGCGTCGCCATGCCGGCGGTGGCCTTGACCAGCCCGGCCGGTGGCGGGCCGGCCTCGGTGACGCCGAGGTGCAGCGGGAAGTCGACCGCGTCGGCCAGCATCCGGTAGGCCTCGATCATGATGGGGACGTTGGACGCCTTGACCGAGATCTTCACGTCCTCGAAGTCGACCTCGCGGAAGTAGTCGAGCTCGCGCTGGGCCGACTCGACCATGGCCTGGGGCGTGATGGTGTCGCCGTACTTCTCGTAGAGCTCCTTGTCGAGCGAGCCGCCGTTCACCCCGATGCGGATCGGCACCCCGCGGTCCTTGCACTCGCGCGCCACCGTCTTGATGTGCTCGGGGTTGGTGATGTTGCCGGGGTTGAGGCGCAGGCATGCCACGCCGGCGTCGAGGGCCTCGAGCGCGCGGAGGTACTGGTTGTGGATGTCGGCGATGATCGGCACCGGCGAGCGCGGCACGATCTGAGCCAGACCTTCGGCCGCCTCGCGCTCGTTGCAGGTGCAGCGCACGATGTCGGCGCCCGCCCCGGCCAACGCGTAGATCTGGGCCAGCGTGCCCTCGACGTCGGCCGTCTTGGTCGTCGTCATCGACTGCACCGTGATCGGCGCCCCGCCGCCTACCGGGACGTCGCCGACCATGATCTGGCGGGTGCGGCGGCGCTCGAAGGTCACGGGCTCTTGAACGGGTTCTGCGCCGGGTGCAGCAGGTCGAGGTAGGTCGAGCTGACGAAGATGAAGCCCATCAGCGCCAGCACGGCGTAGGTGACCGGGATCAGCTTGGCCATGTCGGCCCGGTACGGACGTCCGCTGATCTTCTCGCGGATGGCCTCGTAGGTGGCGACCGCGGCATGGCCCCCGTCGAACGGGGGCAGCGGCACCAGGTTGAGCAGCCCGAGGAAGATGTTGATGAGCGCGAGCAGGAAGAGCACCACCGCGGCGCCGGCGGAACCGGCCTGCGATCCCAGGCGCAGGACACCGACGACCGAGAGGATGCGGTTGTTCTCGGGTGCGCTGGCCGACACCGGCTGGTTGGACGGCGCCGCCGCCGTGTTGCTGCCGATCGCGTGGAGCTTCGGCGCCGTGCTCGACGAGGAGCTGGTGGAACCCTGGTCGGAGACCACGTACTTGGTCCAGCGGGTGAGCCCGCTCGGCGAGAAGAAGCGTCCGAGGGCCCCCACCGAGCCGCTGATCAGGCCGGCGAACTGGGTCCCGGCGGTGTGCACCGCCTGGAGCGGTGCCTGCCGGGCGACTCTCGGCGTCGCCGAGATCCCGAGGAAACCACGGGCGCCGTCGGCCGGCAACGTGACCGGCGTGGTCACCGTCGTGCGGTACCGGCCACCGCTGCGGAGCAGCTCCACGGTGGTGTGCCCCTTCGGCGCGGCGCTGAGCGCGGCGCGGACCGCGGCGAAGGAGGCCGTCGCCGTCGCCCCGACCTTGGTGATCGTGTCGCCGGACTCGAGGGGTGCGAGGTGGGTCGTGGACTTGTCGTTCAGCACCCAGCCGACCGTGGGGTGCAGGGTGACCCGCTCTCTGCCGCGCTGCACCACGACCGTGAGCGTGTCGCCGGCGCGATGCTGGATCTCCTTGCCGAACTGCGTCCAGCCCGAGATCGGCTGGCCGTCGAGGCTGACCAGGCGGTCGCCGTGCGCGAAGCCGGCCGCGGCCGCGGCCGTGCCGGCCTGCGGCTTGTCGACCGTCCATCCGGTGTTGGTGGCCACGCCGAAGGACATGTAGAGCACCGTCAGCACGAGGAACCCGATGGCGAAGTTCATGAACGGCCCCGCCAGCACGACCCGGAGCCGGGCCCAGTAGCCCTTCTCTCGGTAGGTGCGACCTTCGTCAGCGGGGTCGACCTCCTCGAGATCGTTCATGCCGATGATCCGCACGTAGGCACCCAGTGGCAGCGCCTTCACGCCGTACTCGACCTCGCCACGGCGGGTCGACCAGATGCGGGGACCGAATCCGAAGAAGAACTCGGTGACCTTCATGTCGGCCTGCTTGGCCGTGAGGTAGTGACCGAGCTCGTGCAAGGTGACCGACGCGAGCAGGCCGAGGATGATGAACATCCCCCACCAGCCGAACTCGACCAGCACGAGCGCGCCCAACGCGAACAGGAGCATGGCGGGCAGGAGCTTCGAGCGCTGAGGCTCGAACTCGTCGGACCGTCGTGGCGCCTCGCCCTCCGCCGCATCGTCACGAACGAAGACGCCGTTGTGCCAAGAACCGCTGCGCGGCTGGCGGTTCGGCGCCGGCGTCGGGCACGGGTCCCGTGGACGGGTCGATGGTCTCGGTCACGAAGCGATCCTCTCGATCACGGATGCCGTGGCGGCTCGGGCGCGACCGTCGAGGTCGACCACGGTAGGAAGATCGGCAGCTGGGGTGCCGTCATGGAGGTCGAGCGTCGAGGAGAGCACCTCGGCGATCTGGGTCCAGCGGATGCGCCCCTCGAGGAAGGCGGCCACGGCCACCTCGTTCGCCGCGTTGAGCCACGCCGGCGCGGTGCCGCCGAGCCGGCCGGCCGCGTAGGCGAGGCGCAGGCAGGGGAAGGCGTCGAGGTCGGGGCCCTCGAAGTCGAGGCGCCCCACCGTCGACCAGTCGAGCCGGCCGAACGGGGTGGTGATGCGGTCGGGATAGGCCAGCGCGTAGCCGATGGGCAGGCGCATGTCGGGCTCGGAGAGCTGGGCGATCGTGGTGCCGTCGGTGAATGCGACCATCGAGTGCACGATCGACTGCGGGTGCACGACGACCTCGATGTCGTCGAACCCGATGCCGACGCCGTCGTCGCCGGCTGGCGCACCGAACAGCTCGTGGGCCTCGATCACCTCGAGCCCCTTGTTCATCAGCGTCGACGAGTCGATCGTGATCTTGGGCCCCATCGACCAGGTGGGGTGGGCCAGCGCCTCGTCGATCGTGACCGACTCGAGCTGTGCCTGCGTGCGGCCGCGGAAGGGCCCGCCGCTGGCGGTCAGCACGAGCCGCTCGACGCGGACCGGGTTGTCGTTGGCCCGCAGGCACTGGTGGATGGCGCCGTGCTCGCTGTCGACGGGCACCAGCTCGGCGCCGGGCGTGCGCCGGGCCCGCTGCACGACGGGGCCGGCCGCGATCAACGACTCCTTGTTGGCCAACGCGAGCCGACGACCGGCCTCGAGGGTGGCCAGCGTGACGGGCAGGCCGGCGAAGCCGACGACGCCGTTCACGACCACGTCGGCCTCGGTGGCCAGGCTGGCCAGGGCGCCTTCACCGGCCCGGATCTCGCACTCGGGCAGCGCGTCGGCGAGCTCGGCGGCGCGCGCGTCGGACGCCACCGCCACCACTTTGGGGTGCACGGCGCGGGCCTGGGCGACCAGCACGTCGAGCTCACGCCCGCTGGCGCCGAGCGCGGTGAGCTCGAAGAGCTCGGGCTCGGCGGCCACGACGTCGAGGGTCTGCGTGCCGATCGACCCGGTGCTGCCGGCGATGGCGACGCGACACCCGGTCATGAGTCAAGCCTACCGACGCCCCGGTGGCGGAACACGGCGGGGGTCCGACCAACCGATGTTGATCAAGCGGCCGACGCCGGGTGCCGACACCTAGGAAGGACGCCCGCCTGGGGGAAGGACCTCGCCATGTCCCGAACGAAGCTCCGGATCGCACCCGTGGTGGTGCTGGCCGCGCTGGTCCTGGTAGCGACGGCCTGCCTGCCCGGCATCGGCAACCCGAGCGGAGGGGCGACGGTGCCGCCGGACGGTCAGGCGGTGGACACCTCCCACCCGACCCACGTGATCGGCACGGGCACGCCCGTGAGCTGCACCGCGGCGGCGGTGGTGAATACCGTGGCCAAGGGCGGGATCATCACGTTCAACTGCGGCCCCAATCCGATCACCATCACGTTGACGAAGACGGCCAAGATCTTCAACGACACCGGACCGGACATCGTGATCGACGGCGGCAACAAGGTCACGCTGAGCGGGGGCGGCAACGTGCGCATCCTCTACATGGACACCTGCGACCAGAAGCAGGTGTGGACGACGTCGCACTGCCAGGACCAGGACACCCCCCGTCTCACCGTGCAGAACATGACCTTCGTCGACGGCAACTCGACGGGTCAGACCTTCGACGGTGGCGGCGGCGGAGCGATCTTCGATCGCGGCGGGCGGCTGAAGGTCGTGCACTCGCTCTTCATGCGCAACGTCTGCGACCCCACCGGCCCCGACATCGGCGGCGGTGCCATCCGAGCGCTGAGCCAGTCGCAGGGCCTCCCGGTGTACATCGTCAACAGCACGTTCGGGGGCGCGTCGGGCCAGGGCAACTCGTGCTCGAACGGCGGCGCGCTGAGCAGCATCGGTGTGTCGTGGGAGGTGCTCAACAGCGTGATCAGCTTCAACACCGCCATCGGCCACGGCGCCAACCCGGCCCGCTCGGGCACACCGGGCGGGGGCAGTGGCGGCGGCATCTACAACGACGGCAACACGATGACGTTGCACGTGGCCGGGAGCCTGATCACCGACAACCACGCCAACGAGGGTGGCGGCGCCATCTTCTACGTGAGCAACGACCTCACCGGCACGCTGCACATCGACGGCTCGACGCTGCTGCGCAACCCGAACGACGGATTCCATACCGCCGGCTTCCCGGGGATCTTCTACCTCGGCAGCGGACCGCCGGTCGTGACCAACTCGACGATCGGCTGAGTCGGTCGGCTGGGTCGATCGACGCGGTCGACCTCAGGCGAGGTGCAGGGACCGGACCACGTAGTAGGCGGTCGGGAGGACGAACAGGAGCGCGTCGAAGCGATCGAGCACGCCTCCGTGGCCGGGCAGCAGGCTGCCCATGTCCTTGAGCCCGAGATCGCGCTTGAGCACCGACTCGGCGAGGTCGCCGATGGGGGCGGCGATCGCGCAGAGGATGCCGAACACCAGCGCCTGGCCGAAGTTGAACGGCCCGAAGCCGAGCACGACCGCGACGACCAGCACGGCGATCACCGAGCAGAGCACGCCCGCGACGAGCCCCTCGAGAGTCTTGTTCGGGCTGACCGAGGTCAACGGCGTGCGCCCGAGCTGCCGGCCGACTGCGAACCCACCCACGTCGTAGGCGACCGCGGCCACCACGGCCACCAGCAGGATGCTCACCCCCTGCGCCGGGATCTTCAGGATCAGCGCGGCGTAAGACCCGAGCACCCCGACATAGACGGTGCCGAGCAGGGTGACGCCGGTGTTGATGGTGGCGTCCGGGCCGAGGCCGAGGATGAACCACAGCAGGGCGAACACCACGGTGAGGAACAGCACGAGCGGGATCGCCGGCTCCCCCCGCCAGTAGGTCGCCAGCGGCAGCGCCGCCACGGCCGTGAGACCGAGCAGGGTCGCGGGTCGGAACCCCCCACGGCGGGCGGCGGTGAAGAACTCCGCGCCGCCCAGGGCGAGGATCGCGAAGACGAGGACCATGGTGGCCGCGGGCCCGAGCAGGAAGCAGCACAGGGCGGCCGCGGCGATGGCCACGCCGACGAACACTGCGGTGGGCACGTCGCGTCCCGCCGGCGGCGGCGGTTCGGCGGCGTGGCGCGGACCTGGTGGAGGCGGTTCTCCCGGGCCTCGGCGAGGCGAACGTCCGGCTGGACGGACCGGTCCCGACGCGCCCGGCGGACGCCGACCGGGGCTGGCGGCGGACGGTCGGCTGGGCTCGGTCGAGATCCGGATCGGGTCCTCGAGCGAGCCCCTCGCGGGCGCGGTCGGCAGCGGCTGGCTCGGGACGTCGAGATCCTCGAAGGTGAGGAACTCCTCGTCCGACGGTCGGTCGCTCGTGTCGAGTGCGCCGAGCGACGCCGCGCCCGGCTCGGACGCGCCACCGAGCGACGCCACACCGTCGGCGTCGTCGCCTTCCCAGTCGCCGGTCTGGTCGCGCCAGCGCGGTCCCTGATCGGCGAACGCGGCCCACCGCGCCGCTTCGTCGTCGTCGCCGCCGATCACGACCTTGGGGACCTCGCCGGTCGCCGGCTCGGTCCAGTGCGGCAGCTCGACCGATCCGCTCGTCGGGACCGACAGCACCGGGCCGTCACCGGCCGGGGGCGGCGGCGGCGCCGGTCGGGGCTCGACGGGGGCCAGCCGGGGTCGGACGATGAGGCCGGGGTCGGCCGCGTCGGACAGCGGGAAGCGCAGGTCGGGGCGGGGTCCGCCCGGGGTCTCGGGGCGGTCGCCGTACTTCGGTTCGTCGTCGCCACGGCGCTTCACCGCCGCGCCGCGCTCGACCGCCTCGGCGGCGTCCGCGGGCCCGATGATGCGCACCCCTTCGCTGGGGTCGGCGGGCGTGTCGGCGTCGTGTCGGGGATCGTCGGCCATCAGTCCTCCAGGAGCTCTTGTTCCTTGGCGGCCAGCGCGTGGTCGATCTCGGCTTCTTGCGCGTGGATGATGCGGTCGAGCTCCTTCTCGGCCCGAGCCAGCTCGTCGGACGAGAGCTCGCCGTCCTTCTCGAGCGAGTCGAGGTCGTGGCGGGCGGCCCGCCGGAGGTTCCGCAGCGTGACCTTGCCGTCCTCCGCCATACCCCGCACCACCTTGACCAGCTCCTTGCGGCGCTCGGTCGTGAGCGGGGGGAAGCTCAGGCGGATCGACACCCCGTCGTTGCTCGGGTTGAGCCCGAGGTCGGAATGCTGGATCGCCTTCTCGATGGCCCCCATCGCCCCCTTGTCGTAGGGCGTGATCAGCAGCTGGCGGGCCTCGGGCACCTGGAACCCGGCGAGCTGCTGCATGGGCACCTCGGAGCCGTAGTAGTCGACCATGATCTTCTCGACCAGCGCCGGCGCGGCGCGTCCGGTGCGGATGCCGGCGAACTCCGCCCGGGTGTGGGTGACCGCCTTGGCCATCTTCTCGGTGGCCTCGTCGAGGCTCACCTGGGCCAGCTCAGCACTCACGGTCACTTCTCCTCATCGATCTCGTGGCGGCCCGCTCGGCGCCTGCGCCACCGGTGTGGCCCACCGTGCGGGCCGGAGGGGCCAGCTCCGACGCTACCCGCGATCGGCTCGCATCTCTTGGCCCTCGGGTCGGGCGGAGCCTCTTCTCGGCGCTCAGTGGACGAGCGTGCCGATCGATCGGCCCTCGAGGATGGCCCGCACGTTGCCCTCCCCCATCAGATCGAACATGACGATGGGCAGGTCGTTGTCCATGCAGAGCGTGATGGCGGTGGAATCCATGGCCCGCAGGCCCTGGTTCAGCACGTCGAGGTAGGTGACCTCGTCGAGGCGGACGGCGTCGGGGTTGGCCTTCGGGTCGTCGGTGTAGATGCCGTCGGTGCCCGAGTGGGTGCCCTTCAGCAGCGCCCCGGCCTCGATCTCGACGGCCCGGAGCGCGGCGGTCGTGTCGGTCGTGAAGAACGGGTTGCCCGTCCCACCGGCGAAGATCACGACCCGACCCTTCTCGAGGTGGCGGATCGCCCGCCGGCGGATGTAGGGCTCGGCCACCTGGGCCATCTGCACGGCGGTCTGGACCCGGGTGGGCTGGCCGAGCTGCTCCAGGGTGTCCTGCAGGGCGAGGGCGTTGATGACGGTGGCCAGCATGCCCATGTAGTCGGCCTGGGCCCGGTCCATGCCCGCGCCCGCGCCCGACATGCCCCGCCAGATGTTGCCGCCGCCGACGACGATGGCCACGTCGATGTCGAGGTCCTGGCGGACCTCGACGATCTGGCGGGCCAACGCGGCGACCACGAGGCCGTCGATGCCGTACCCGCCCTCGCCGGCGAACGCCTCACCCGACAACTTCAGCAGCACTCGGGACCACTTGGCTTTGGCTCGGCGAGAATCCGCCGAGCCCCCTTCGGGATCCGCGCCAGTCGTCATGTGCTGCTCCGCCAGGCGGCTGCGCAGCCGAGATCGCCGGACGCCGAGCCTTCTGCGGTCATCACGCGCCGATGAACACCTGGGCGAACCGGACCAGCGTGGCGTCGCCGAGCAGCTGGGCGATGGTCGTCTTGTCGTCGCGGACGAAGCCCTGCTCGAGCAGCACCTGATCCTTGTACCAGGCATTGAGGCGGCCGTCGACGATCTTGGGCCACGCCTGTTCGGGCTTGCCCTCGGCCTTGGTGATCTCGAGCAGCGCGTGGCGCTCCTTCTCGACCGCGTCGGCGGGCACCTCGTCGCGGTGCAGGAACGGCGGCTTGGCGAAAGCGATGTGCACGGCGATGTCGTGGGCCAGGTCGCGGGTGCCGCCGGCCAGCTCTACGAGCACCGCGTTGACCCCCCGCCCGTCCTGGATGTGCAGGTAGGAGTCGAGCAGGTTGCCGTCACCCGCCTCGATCCGGACGACCTTGCCCAGCTCGATGTTCTCCTTCTTGGCGATCTTCAGATCCTCGAGCTCGCTGCTGCGCTCGGCCACCGCGTCGGCGCCCTTGGCCACGACCAACTCGGCCAGATCCTGCACGAGCGAGGTGAAGTCGTCGGCCTTGGCCGAGAAGTCGGTCTCGCTCTTCAGCTCGACGACCGCGCCGACGTTGCCGTCGACGACGACGGCCACCGCGCCTTGCGTGTTCTCGCGGTCACCCAGCTTGTCGGCCTTGGCCAGACCCTTCTCGCGCAGCCACTGCGTGGCCGCCTCGAGGTCGCCGTCGGTCTCCTGCAGGGCTTTCTTGGCGTCCATCATCCCGGCGCCCGTGGCCTGGCGGAGGCCCTGGACGTCCTTGGCGGTGAACTCGGGCATGGCTCAGGGCTCCTCGGGGGCGGGGGTCGCCACGGCCTCGGGCGCGACGACGGCTTCGGTCTCGGGGACGGGCTCAGGCGCGGGCGCGGGCTCGGGCGCGACCTCGGGTTCGGCGGCGGCCGCAGGAGCGGGCGTCGGCTCGGGCGCGACCGCGGCCTCGGCGGCCGGCCCACGGCCGGCGGAGATCCGGGCCTCCCGCTCCTGGGCGGCGAGGGCGGCCTGGCGACGGGCCTCGGCCTGCTGGGCGGCGACGGCCGCCTCCTCGTCGTCGGTGCGGCTGGGCGCCGGTCCGCTGCCGTTGCCGTGGCGGCGCGACGCGATGAAGCGGCCCTCCTCGACGGCCTCGGCGATCACGCGGCACATCAGCGTGCCGGAGCGGATGGCGTCGTCGTTGCCGGGGATGACGTACTGGATGATGTCGGGATCGCAGTTGGTGTCGACGACGGCGACGATCGGGATGCCGAGCTTGTTCGCCTCGGTGACCGCGATGTCCTCTTTGTTGGTGTCGAGGACGAAGACGGCGTCGGGGAGCCGCTCCATGCGGCGGATGCCACCCAGGTTGCGCTCGAGCTTGTCGAGCTCGCGGCCGATCAGCAGGGCTTCCTTCTTCGGCATCGCCTCGAACTCGCCCGAGTCACGCATGCGCTGGTAGTCCTTCATCTTGGCCACGCGCTTGGAGATCGTCTCGAAGTTCGTGAGCATGCCGCCGAGCCAGCGCTCGTTGACGTACGGCATCCCGCACTTCTCGGCGTAGGACTGGACGGGGTCCTGGGCCTGCTTCTTGGTGCCGACGAACAGCACGGTGCCGCCGTCACCCACGAGATCGCGGATGAACGAGTACGAGACCTCGATGCGACCCAGCGTCTGCTGGAGATCGATGATGTAGATGCCGTTGCGCTCCCCGTGGATGAATCGCTTCATCTTCGGGTTCCAACGACGGGTCTGGTGGCCGAAGTGCACGCCGGCTTCGAGTAGCTGGCGCATGGTCACGACTGGGGCCATGGAGTGCTCCTTCCAACGGTTCGGCGAAGCCCGGGCCCTGCGCCCTCCTGGGGCGACCGTGGACGGATCCGGGTGGAGATGACATCAGCTCGGGACGACCCGAGGTACACCGCCGGGGATCCCCGGCCGGTCGGTCAGTGTACGGACCCCGCCCGCCGGGAGCCAACCGGCTATGGAGCGGAGGCCAGGGCCAGGGACAGGCCGACGGCGTCTTCGGTCTGGGCGGCCAGATGGCTGGTCACGACCTCGCGCCCGCCGGTGGCCAGGGCGACACACGCCGGCGGGCGCCCGGCGAGGGCCAGCCCGATCGCCCGGGTGGTCGCCGCCGCGCCGGGTAGTCGGTCGTGGGCCGACGGACCCCCGAGGTCGACGAGGACCGAGGTCGCGTTCCCGGCGAGGGTTCGCACCCACGGGACCATCAGGTCGCCGCTGGCCCCGATGGACACGACCCGAAGGTGCGCCGGTACCGGTCGCGAGAGCTCGGAAGCCACCATCGAGACCTGGGACAGCTGGGCCTCCGAGACGCCGTCGAGGTCGAGCCCGAGGCCGCTCCGGTCGGCCGCGGCACCGGCGACCGCCCGCGCCACCGGGGACGCCACGGCCTGGATCGCGGTGGCCGCATCGTCGCCCTGATGCGGGCTGGCGATGGTGACGACCAGCCCCACCTCAGGAGGCAGCCGGTGCTCGGCGAGGGCCTGGTCGACCGCCAGGCGGGTGACCACGCCACCCTGGGAGTGGGCGATCACGTCGACGGGGACCTCGGGTGCGGCCCGGGCCACCTGACCGAGCAGGTCGACCAGGCGCGACGCGCTCACCCGCAGATCGATCTGGGTGTCCGCCGACCGGTACCTCGTGGCGGGGATGGCCGCCAACGCCCCGCGCAACGGCGTGCGGGTTGCGATCCGGCCGCCGGCGTAGGAGAACCGCAGCACGTCGGCTCGGGCGTAGCCGAGGCGGTCCGTGTCGACGCGATCGACCGCCGCGCTCGTGTCGGACGTACCGATGCCGCCCACGAGCACGGCGATGCGGCGCTTCGGTGGGGGTGGCACGGGCACCGCCGCGGGCGTGCACGTCCGCTGCGACCGGCGGAACGCTTCGAGCTCACGGGCCAGACGGTAGGCCGACACCGACGGGAGCAACGACAGCTCCTCGGCGGCCATGGCGCCCACCTTTCCGCCCAGTCGGCCGGCCACCTCGCGCACGATGCCGAGGAGGTCGCGGCGCTCGCCGGCGGTGCCTGCCCCGAGGGGAGCGGCACCGTCGTCAAGACCAGGAACCAGATGGGCACCGACCCGACCGGCGAACAGCGCCTCGGGATCGAGGTAGTCGCCCTCGCGGTCGCGGACGCCGAAGTGGAAGATGGCACCGGCCACCCCGATCACCTGGCCCTGGGCGACGTGCTGGCCGACGGCGACGCCGATCCCGGCCAGGAACGAGTAGCTCGTCCGCAACCCGTCGGGATGCTCGATGGTGACGTGCAGCGTGCCGGCCACGGGTCCGGCGAAGATCACCACACCTCGGGCCGAAGCCACGATCGGCGATCCCGGAACGGTGGCGTAGTCGAGGCCGCGGTTGCCGGCCGCGTAGGGCGTCGGAGGCGGCCGGAAGCGATCGGTCACCACACCGGCTGGCGGCGTGATCGGCGGGACGTAGGTCAGGGCGATACCAGCCGCGGTGGCGGGCGTCGCCGCCGGCACCAGGGTGGAGCCGAGCGCGACCACGCACGCGGCGACGAGGAACCTGCACCAACGGACCATGGGATCCCCCAGAGCGGCGAGACCGGACTCGTCGGGGGAAGGTGATGGCGCGCGGCGCGCACGAGCAGCAGGCGGGGCACAGCAGACACGGCGGGCTCAGCCGCCGCGCCGCTCGTCAGGCGGGCTCGCGCTCGGAGGCGAGAATTTTCGGAACGCAACTGGAGGACCGCCTTGGTGTGGATCTGACACACCCGGCTCTCGGTCACACCCAGCGCCTTGCCGATCTCGGCGAGGGTCAGACCCTCGTAGTAGTAGAGGATGAGGACCGTCTTCTCGCGCTCGGGCATGCGGTCGATGGCAGCCGAGAGGATGTGACGCATCTCCTCGACCTCGTACGCGGCCACGGGACCTTCGCCGGAATCGGCGATGGTGTCGACGAGTGTGAGCGACTCACCGCGGTCGCCGCCCACCGACAGCATCTCGTCGAGCGCGACCAGCCCGACGAACGAGATCTGGCTCAGCGTGGTCTGCAGTTGCTCGTCGGTGAGATCGAGCTCGGCGGCGAGCTCCTCGTCGGTGGGCGTGCGGTGGAGCTGGCCCTCGAGCTTGGCGTAGGCCTTCTCGAGCGCGCGGGCCTTGGCCCGCACCGAGCGCGGCACCCAGTCGATCGAGCGCAGCTCGTCGAGGATCGCCCCGCGGATCCGCGCGATGGCGTAGGTCTCGAACTTGTAGCCCCGGGCCGGGTCGAACTTCTCGATCGCGTCGATGAGCCCGAAGATGCCGTAGCTGACGAGATCGCTCTGCTCGACGTTCTGCGGGAGGCCGACCGCGAGACGGCCCGCGACGTACTTCACCAGCGGCGAGTACTGGAGGATGAGCTGTTCCCGAACGGCGGGGTCGGCGGAGAACTTGTAGTCCGACCAGAGTCGCTCGGTGTGCTCAGCTGCGTCGTCGTCCAACGGGGGCTTCCTAGGCTCGGGGGTGGGTGGCGTGCAGGACGCTCCGCAGCCGTTCCTTGGATACGTGAGTGTAGTGCTGTGTCGTGGCGAGGTCGCTGTGGCCGAGAAGTTCCTGGACGGCCCGCAGATCGGCGCCGCCGTCGAGCAGGTGGGTGGCGTAGGTGTGGCGCAGCGCATGGGGGTGGGTCGGTGCCGCCGCCCGGCGGTCGACGATGCGCCGGACGTCCCGTGAGGTGAGGCGGTGGCCGGCCCGGTTGAGGAAGACGGCGTCGTCGGGACTGTCGGGGCCGACGAGATCGGCCCGACCGTCGGCCAGCCAGGCCGCCATCGCCTGCACCGCCGGGGCGCTGAGCGGCACCCGGCGCTGCTTGGAGCCCTTCCCCCACACACGGACGAGACCCTCGTCGAGGGCGAGGTCGTCGGGGCGCAGCCCGCACAGCTCGCCGACCCGCAGCCCGCTGCCGTAGAGCACCTCGAGCACGGCGTCGTCGCGCAGGCGGATGGCCGGCGGATCGTCGGCCACCGCCGCCATGGGCTCGTCGAGCAGCACCGCCAGCTCGTCGGCGCGCAGCACGCGAGGCAGCCGTCCGGTGCCCGCCGGGACCGAGAGCGCGGTGGACGGATCGACGGTGACGAGGGCCGAGCGCTGCGCCCAGCCGAAGTACCGCCGCAACGCGGCAGCCTTGCGGGCGATGGTGCGGCGCGCGTAGCCGCGCGTGCTGAGGTGGGACACATAGCGGCGCAGGACCTTGCGATCGACCGAGGCGGGTCCTTCCAACGCGAGGCGGTCGGCCCACTCGACGAACGCGGCGACGTCGCGCCGGTACGCGGCCCGCGTGTTGTCGGAGACCGCCAGCAACGACGACTCGAACGCGTCGCATCGCCAGGGGTCGGTCGCCATGGCGTCCCAGGGTAGAGGGCGGCAGGCGCGGAACCGAGGCATCGCCCGGCATGCCGTCGCGACCGGTGGCGGTCGACGAGCTCATCCATCGGCGCGAGCCACCCTCTCGTACCAGCCACCGCGGGTGGCGACCCACGCGTCGAGCTCGAGGCGGGTGAGTGCGGCGGCGACGTCGACGAGCGAGCGGCCGGTGCGCAACACCAGCTGCTCGAGCGTCACGGGCTGCCACGCCATGGCCTCGAGCAGCTCGACATCGCCGGTCGTGGGCGATGGTCGGCGTTCGGCCGCGACGCGACGCGACCCGGGTTCGAGCCGCAACGCGAGCAGCACGTCGCTCACGTCGCGGGCGACGCCGACCGGTCCGTACTCGGCCAGCAGGCGGTTGCACCCCGCCGAGGCCGGGCTGCGGACCGGACCGGGAACCGCCAGCACCGGACGCTCGCGATCGAGTGCCTCCTCGGCGGTGAGGAGCGCGCCGCCGGTGCCGTGCGACTCGACCACGACCACGACGTCGGCCAGGGCGGCGATGAGCCGGTTGCGGGCCGGGAAGTGCCACGCCTGCGCCGGGGTCCCCAGCGGGTACTCGGACAGCACCACGCCGCGCCGGACCACCTGGCGCCACAACGGGCCGTTGCGGCGCGGGTACACCACGTCGAGCCCCGACCCGACCACCGCGATCGGGGGCGCACCCCCCGCCTGGAGCGCGCCGGCGTGCGCGGCGCCGTCGATGCCGAGCGCCAGACCCGACACGACCGCGATGCCGGCCGTCGAGAGCTCGGCGCCGAGCTCGAAGGCGATCTCGTGGCCCGTGCGGGTGCAGTCGCGCGTGCCCACGATGGCGACGCGGCTTCCGGCGATCACGTCGGGATCGCCGTGGTGGAACAGGATCGACGGGGGATCCGGGTCGTCGTCGAACGCGGAGGGGTAGCCGCCGTTGCCGCGGAGCACCACGCCGACGCCACTGCGCACGTGATCGTGCCAGCGGGCGGCCGGATCGAGCGCGCCCGCCTGGGTCTGCCAGCCGGCCGTGACCTGCCGGGACCGAGCGCCGAGCGCGCCGGCCAGCGCCGGGCGGGGCTGGAGGCGCCCCGACGCCAGGGCCGCCCAGGCCGCATGCGGGCTGGGGAACTGGCCCAGCAAGGCCCGGAGCCGGGCCGGACCCATGCCGTCGAGCGAGGCGAGCGCGGTGGCCCACGCCTCGGGCGGAAGCAGCTCGGTCGTGACTGCGGACGACACCCTCAGACCGCCAGGCGCTCGCGCAGGCACGCCGGCTGGGTGCGCAGGGAGTGGGCGGTCGCGACCTGATCGGTGGTGATCGGAGGATCGTCGCCCGCCAGGTCGGCCAGCGTCAGGGCCACCCGCCGCACCCGCTGCACGCCCCGCCCGCTGAGCCGCCCGCTCGCGACCAGTCGCTCGAGCAGATCGCCGGCGCCTCCCGTCAGCGGCGCGTACTCGTCGAGCGCGCGCGGCGACAGCTCGGCGTTGCATCGCACCCCGCGGGCCCGCGCCCGTTCACGTGCCCGCGCGACCCGACTGGCCACCACCGCGGTCGACTCACCGGGACGCCCGCCGAGCAGATCGCCCGGGTCGGGGCGGTTCACGGGTATGCGGAGGTCGAACCGGTCGACGCAGGGGTCCCGACAGGCGACGCGCGTACCGGGCCATCGATGCATCGCTGCACCGGCACCCCGCCGGCATGCCTCCCTCGCCGCAGGGGCACGGGTTCATCGCCCCGACGAGCAGGAAGCGCGCCGGGAGCGTGACCCGGACACCCGCCCTCGCCACCCGCACGGCGCCCTCCTCGAGGGGCTGGCGGAGCGCGTCGAGCACGTCGGCGTGGAACTCGGCCATCTCGTCGAGGAAGAGCACGCCGTTGTGGGCGATGGAGATCTCGCCCGGTTGCAGCCTCGACCCGCCACCACCGACCATGGCGACCGCGGACGCCCCGTGGTGCGGGGCCCGGAACGGCGGACGGCGGACGAGCCCACCGGGCGGGAGGGCGACGCCGACGGCCGAGTGCACCCGGGTCGTCTCGAGCCCGTCCGCCAGCTGGAGATCGGGGAGGAGACCGACGATGCGCTGGGCCAGCATCGTCTTGCCCGAACCCGGGCGAGCCGGTCATCAGCAGGTGGTGGCCCCCGGCGGCCGCCACCTCGAGCGCCCGGCGGGCGAAGTCCTGACCACGGACGTCGGAGAGGTCGGGCGGGGCCGGCAGCGGGGGCAGGTCGAGGGGCGACGGGAGCGCGGGCCACGGCTCGTCGCCGCACAGGCTGCCCAGCAACTCGGTGAGCGACCCCGCCGCCCGCACCACGTGGCGGCCCACGAGCTGTGCCTCGACGGCCGACGCCGGCGCGACCACGACGACCTCGGTCGACAGCGCGTCGACGATCGGGAGCGCGCCGCCGACCGGCCGGATCGCACCGTCGAGGCCGAGCTCGCCGACGAAGCCGACGTCACGCGCCGCCTCGGCCGGGATCTGCTCGTCGGCCACGAGCAGGCCGATCGCGATGGCGAGGTCGAGCCCCGCCCCGGACTTCCTGACCCCGGTCGGGGCCAGGTTCACGGTGACGCGCTGGTGGGGCCAGCGCAGGCCGCTCGACAGCAGCGCGGCCCTCACCCGATCGCGTGCCTCGCGGCACGAGGCGTCGGGCAGCCCGACGATGGTGAACCCGGGCAGGCCGTTCGAGACGTGGACCTCGACGGTCACGGGCGTACCCACGACCCCGAGCAGGGTCGCCGAGGCGATGGTGGCGAGCATGGCGCGCTCCTCGTGCATGTGGTGGCTGCGAGGAGGGCCGTGCGCCGGCCGACGAGCGTGCGTCGACTCTAGCGAGGAGGTGTGACGCGCGACAGGGCCATCCGCGCGACAGGGCCATGCGCGTCAGCGGAGAGTCAGAGGGTCAGCAGCTGTCCTTGCCCAGGCACTTCCGCGTGTACTCGGCCACGGCCTGGATCTCCGCGGTCGTCAACGTGCCCTTCCAGGCCGGCATGGCGCCGCCACCCTTGCCGTTCTCGATGATCGTGACCTGGTCACCGATGTTGGGGAAGTCGGCGACGACGGTGCCCGCCAGCTTCGGACCCGAGCCCCCGCCACCCTTGGAGCCGTGGCACGTCGCGCAGCGGTCGTTGTAGACCTGCCACCCGGTCGCCAGCTCGGGGTCGGTCGGCTTGGGTCCGGCCTCGCCGGCCGAGCAGGCGACCAGACCGGCCGTCAACACGATCGCCGCCGCGACGAGGCCGAGCCGACCGGCGCCGCCGCCGCGTCTGTCGGCGTTCGTTCCCGTCCGGTTGCGGTTTCGGTGCGCTCACGGGCGAGCAGCATATGAGGTCGGGTCGTGGGGTCTTCCATCGCGCGGCGATACTGGGACCGTGGGCTTCAATCCGCACCGACAGCACGCGCGCACGCCGCTCGACTACGTCCTGGTCGGCGCCGCGCTCGTCATCTGCCTGGGCCTCGTGGTCTGGGCGGTGCTGGGCTGACTGCGCCAGATTCGCCATGTCGTGGTTCGAGACAGGGACCGACGGGCACCAGGTCGAGGTCCGCCGCATCCAGCCCTACCAGGCCACCAAGGCCTACCTCTGCCCCGGCTGCGGCCGCGACATCCCCGCGGCGACCGGCCATCTGGTCGTCGTGCCGATCGAGGCTCCCGACCTGCGCCGCCATTGGCACCGGGGTTGTTGGGAGGCGCGCCACCACCGCGGGCCGCGGGACTGAGCGCACCCGTCGGCGTGCGTCGGGGCCAGCTGGACGGCCCGTATGCTGCGTCGCGGTGGAAGTCCTGCTGATCCGCCATGGCGAACCAGAGTGGGTGCGAGACGGGCTGAGCGTCGACGATCCGCCGCTGACCGAGCGGGGCCGGCGCCAGGCCGAGGGCCTCGCCGAACGTCTGGCCGGCGAGGATCCGCCGGTGCAGGAGATCTGGGTGTCGCCGCTGCGCCGCGCCCAGCAGACGGCGGCGCCGATCGTCGAGCGCCTCGGGCTGCAGCCGAAGACCTTCGACTGGTTGGCCGAGATCGGCGCGCCCCGATGGGACGGCACGCCCGTCGAGGTGGTGGAGCGCGTCTTCGCCGAGACCTGGACCCGACCCCTCGACGAGCTCTGGGAGGGGTTGCCCGGGGGCGAGAGCTTCCGCACCTTCCACCGTCGTGTGGTCGACGGGCTCGCCAGCCACATCGACGGACTCGGCATCGTGGCCACCTCCGACGAGCCCCGGTTGTGGAACCTGGTCGAGCCCGATCGCCGCGTCGCCGTCGTCGCCCACGGGGGCACCAACGCGACGCTGCTGGCGTTCCTGCTCGGGATACCTCCGGTGCCGTGGGAGTGGGAGCGGTTCGTGTCCTACCACGCGTCGATCAGCGTGGTCCGCCCCTTCGCCATCAGCGGCGCCCACGCGTTCACGCTGCTCCGCTTCGGCGACGTCGCCCACCTGCCACCGGAGCTTCAAACTCGATAGCCCTCTGGTCGGCGAGCCTCCCGACGGGCGCTTCGCCATCCGGGTGTCGCCGCGCGAGCGGCTTCGCTCTGCTCCGCCTCAGAAGCAGCCTTCGATGATCTCGAGGTGGCCGTCGAGGATGGCGGCCACGTCGAAGCGGATGCGCAGCGGGCGCACCGGGCTCTCGTCGAGCCACTTGGCGGCGAGGTGGCGCAAGCGCTCGCGCTTGGCTCGCGTGACAGCCTCGGCCGGTAGGCCGAAGGCGGCCGAGCTGCGCGTCTTCACCTCGCAGAACACGATCGTGCGCCCTTGGCGGACGATCAGGTCGATCTCGCCCTCGCGGCATCGCCAGTTGCGGACGAGCACCTCGTAGCCGTGCGCCACGTACCAGTCGGCGGCCATGTCCTCACCCTGCGCGCCGAGGGCCCGGCGCTGCATCGTCATGACAAGGCCTCCGTCCGGGGACGGCACCGAACCCACCTGCGCTCCATCGCTCGCCCTCGACACGACTCCCGACCCGCGTCCGCGCCCATCGGCGCGTCGCCGACGTCAGCTCAGTCGCGCTTCTCTTTGATCTTGGCCGCCTTGCCCACGCGATCGCGCAGGTAGTACAGCTTCGCCCGACGGACGTCGCCACGGGTGACGACCTCGATCTTGGCCACGATCGGCGAGTGGACCGGGAACGTGCGCTCGACGCCGACGCCGAAGCTCACCTTCCGGACCGTGAAGGTCTCGCGGATGCCGTCGCCCTGCCGGCGGATGACCACGCCCTGGAAGAGCTGAACCCGCTCGCGCGAGCCCTCGACCACCCGCACGTGCACCTTCAGGGTGTCGCCAGGCGCGAAGTCGGGGACGTCGTCGCGCAGGCTCCGCTCGTCGATGAGGTCGGTGGGGTTCATGATGCGCACGCTCCGGCAGGGGCCTGGTCGCCGGGATCAGCGCTCAGGCGGGTACTCGTTCGGGGGGACATTCCAGGATAGGGGGCGCGGTGCGAACCGGCCAAGCCAGGCCGGGATCACTCGTGCGCAGGGAACTCGTCGAGCAGCGCCTGGTCGGCCTCGCTGAGCCCGCCGCGTGCCTCGATCAGGTCGGGGCGGGCCTCGATCGTGCGCCGCAGGGCCTGGGCCCGCCGCCAGCGATCCACCCGTGCGTGGTCGCCGGAGGTCAGCACCTCCGGCACGTCCCAGCCTCGGAAGCTGGCCGGGCGGGTGTAGTGCGGGTACTCGAGCAGGCCGTCGCCGAAGGACTCGTCCGCGGCCGACTCGTCGTTGCCCATCACCCCGGGAACCAGGCGCCCGACCGCCTCGAGCACCACCATGGCCGCCACCTCTCCCCCGGCGAGCACGTAGTCGCCGACCGACAGCTCGCCGTCGACGAGGTGGCGTCGCACCCGTTCGTCGACGCCCTCGTAGCGTCCGCAGAGCAGCGAGAAGCCGTCCGAGCGCGGCCAGCTCGCGCGCCCACGCTTGATCGAAGGGCCGACCGGCCGGCCCGAGCAGCAGCAGAGGACGCGGTGGTTCCACCTGCTCGACCGCGGCGAACAGCGGCTCGGGCATCAACACCATGCCCGCCCCGCCCCCGAACGGAGTGTCGTCGACCGACCGGTGCGGATCCGCTGTCGCCTGACGCAGGTCGTGCACCCGCACGTCGAGCAGCCCGCCCCTGCGGGCGCGACCGAGCAGGCTGGCGTCGGCGAACCCGTCCACGAGCTCGGGGAAGATGGTGAAGACGTCGATGCGCACGCAGCTCAGTCGAGGAGGCCTTCGGGCGGATCGACGTGCACGACGCGGCCCTCGTCGTCGCTGCTCGAGGTCGCCGACGACGAAGCGCAGCGGCACGAGCGCGCCCGAGTCGAGCTCGAGCAGGTCGCTCGCCGGATTGGCGACGACCGCCACCACCGGCCCGCGGTCACGACCCCGCGCGTCGACCACCCGGCGCCCGATCAGCTCGTGCACCCACAGCGCGCCGGCGTCACCATCGTCCGCGTCGGGCTTGGCCTCGGCCGACAGCACTGCGCCGGCCAGCGCCTCGGCCGCCTCGCGCGTGTCGACGTCCGCGAAGCGGACGATCCAGCGGTGTTGGTGGGGACCCGACGAACGGACCACGAGCTCCCGACCGCCGGTGTAGAGCCGTGAGCCGGGCGCCAGGCGCGACCCCTCGGTGGTGGTGAGCGCGACGAGCACCTCGCCCGCCAGCCCGTGCGGCTTCGTGATGTGACCGACCTCGAGCAGCGGGCCCGGATCGGCGGTCATCGAGTCGACGTCAGTCGAGGAACTCGATGTCGACCTCGACCCCGTCGCGCACGGCCGCCGAACGGGTGACGGTGCGGATCGACGGTGGCGACGCGACCCCGCTTGCCGATCACGCGGCCCATGTCGCCAGGAGCGACCGTGACGTTGAGCGTCGGGCGGCGGCCGCCCTCGTCGATCGCGACCTCGACCGAGTCGGGATCGTCGACCACCGATCGGACCAGGTAGTCGAGCACCGCCCGGGCGTTGGCCGCCGGGATCGTGTTGGCGTCGATCGTCGTCATCGAGCTCGTCGTCGTCGTCGAGATCGATGTCGTCGTCGATCGGCTCGTCGCTCACGAGGCGGCCACGCCCTTGAACTCGTCCCAGGCGCCGGAGATCTTCAGCAGCTTCTCGACCGTCTCGGTCGGCTGCGCGCCCTTGTTGAGCCACGCCACCGCCTTGTCGTTGTCGATCTTGATCACCGACGGCTCGCGGCGGGGCTCGTAGGTGCCGACGATCTCGATGAACCGACCGTTCGCGCGGCGACCGGGCGTCGGCGGCGACGACCCGATAGGTCGGTTGCTTCTTCTTGCCCATCCGCATCAGGCGGAGCTTGACCACGTTGCTTCTTCTCTCTTCGTACGATCGGCGCGACCGGTGGGTCGGGCGGGGTTCGATGGCGGCCCCTCGATCGGGGGCGACCAACCATGGTGGGCCGGAGCGGCCCCTCAGTTCAAGCTCGGGGTCCCGGACCGCCCAGCTCGGTCAGCTTCGACAGGTCGGCCAGGTCGGGCATCTCGCCCAGGTCCGGCAGCCCGGGGCCGGCGCCGAGGCTGGCCGGGTCGAGGTCGGGTAGCCGCAGCGGCGGGCGCCCTTTGGCGGTCACCCGTCCGCCGCCCGCTCCCCTTCGCGCCGCCTTGGCGTTCTTGCGCTTCTTCTTCGCCATCCGCTTGGAGCCGAACCCGCCCATCCGCTTCATCATCTTGCTCATCTCCTTGAACTGCTTGATGAGCCCGTCGACCTGGGCCGGCGTCGTGCCCGACCCGGTGGCGATGCGGGTCCGGCGCGACGCGTCGATCAGCTCGGGGCGGACCCGCTCCTCGAGGGTCATCGACCGGATGATCGCCTCGATGTGGTCGATCTCCTTGTCGTCGATCTCGACGTCGCGGATCTCCTTGGGCACGCCCGGCAGCAGCTTCAGCGTGTCCTTCAGCGACCCCATCTTCTTGACCTGCTGCATCTGGTCGAGGAAGTCGTCGAGCGTGAACTTGCCCTCGAGCAGCTTGGCCGCGGCCGCCTCGGCCTCGTCCTTCTCGTAGACCTCCTCGGCCTTCTCGATCAGCGTGAGCATGTCGCCCATGCCGAGGATGCGCCCGGCGAGGCGGTCGGGATGGAAGAGGTCGAAGTCCTTCGAGCTTCTCGCCGGTCGACGCGAAGGCGATCGGCCGACCGACGACCTCCTTCACCGAGAGCGCCGCGCCGCCGCGGGCGTCGCCGTCGAGCTTGGTGAGGATGACGCCGTCGAGCTCGAGGGTCTGGTGGAACGACTCGGCGACGTTGACCGCGTCCTGGCCGGTCATCGCGTCGACGACGAGGAACGTGTAGTCGGGCTCGACCGCCTCGGAGATCCGCCGGACCTCGTCCATCAGCTCGGCGTCGATGGCCAGCCGGCCGGCGGTGTCGACGATGACGACGTCGCGACCGACGGCGGCGGGCCTCGGCGACGCCGGCGCGGGCGACCGACACCGGGTCGGTCGGCTCGCTGAAGACGGGGACGTCGACCTGGCTGCCGAGCGTGCGCAGCTGCTCGACGGCCGCGGGCCGCTGGAGGTCGGCGCCGACGAGCAACGGGTTGCGGCCCTGCGACTTGAACCAGCGGGCGAGCTTGGCCGAGTTCGTCGTCTTGCCCGAGCCCTGGAGGCCGGCCATGAGCACGACGGTCGGCGGCTTCGACGCGTAGGTGATGCGGATCGTCTCGCCGCCGAGGGTGGTGGTCAGCTCGTCGTTGACGATCTTGATGACCTGCTGAGCCGGGCTCAGCGCCTGGCTCAGCTCGTCGCCGACGCACCGTTCGCGGATGCGGGCCACGCAGGTTCGGACGACCTTGAAGTTGACGTCGGCCTCGAGCAGGGCGAGGCGGATCTCGCGGAGGACCTCGTCGACGTCGGCTTCGCTGAGCCGGCCGCGGCCGCGGAAGCGGGTGAAGATGCCGTCGAACCGGTCGGAGAGCGCGTCGAACATGGAGGTTCGAGCCTACCGGAGAATCAGTCCTGGCCGGTCTCGGCCGCCGGCCCCGACGACGATCAGGTTCTCGACCCGCGCGACACCGGGAACGGCGGCGGCGACCCGGCCCAGCTCGTCGCGCGCCGAGTCCTGTTCGCACCCGCCCGCTCAAGGTCACCTCGCCCGCCACGACCGTCACGGACGGGCTGGGGCAGGTGCCAGGTGCGAGGCGCGTGCTGGAGCTCGAAGGCGATCCGTTCGGCCAGCCCGGCGTCGCCGCCGCCGCGGCGGCTGGCCGCGAGCGTCGCGCAGGCGTTCGCGCAGCTCGCGTCCCGGACCGGGGCGAACAGCAGACCGATCGCGAGACCGGCGAGCAGGGCGACCACGGCCCGTAGGCCCAGCAGCCGCCCGAGCCGCGCGAGAGCCGCATCGGGCACGCCGGCCACCATCTGGCCCACGCGGAACCCGACCGCCACCGAGGCGAGCACCACCCGGACGGGCAGCAGCATCAGACGCAGCAGGAACCTCACCCCGTCATCCCTTCCCCAACTCGCCTTCTCCAACTCGTCTGCTTCGACCCGCACCGGCGGTGCGCGGCTCAGGAAAGAGCGCCTCGACGAACTCGTCCGCGTCGAAGGCGACGAGGTCGTCGGCCGTCTCGCCGAGGCCCACGAGCTTGACCGGGATCCCCAGCTCGGCCTGGATGGCGACCACGATGCCGCCCTTGGCCGAGCCGTCGAGCTTGGTGAGCACCACGCCGGTCACCTCGACGGCGTCGGTGAACTGGCGGGCCTGGACCAGACCGTTCTGGCCGGTGGTGGCGTCGAGCACGAGCAGCACCTCGCTGACCGTGCCGGCGCCCTTCTCGGCCACCCGCCGCACCTTGCGCAGCTCGTCCATCAGGTTGACCTTCGTGTGCAGCCGGCCCGCCGGTGTCGGCGAGCACGAGGTCCGATGCCCCTCGACGCGGCCCGCTCGACCGCGTCGAAGATCACCGCGCTCGGGTCGCCGCCGTCGGCGCCGCGCACGAAGTCGGCTCCGCACCGCTCGGCCCACATGCCGAGCTGCTCCCCGGCCGCGGCCCGGAACGTGTCACCCGCGGCCATGACCACCTGGTGGCCTGCGGCGATCTCAGCCTTGCCCAGCTTGCCGATGGTGGTGGTCTTGCCCACGCCGTTGACGCCGACGAACAGCCACACCGAAGGGGACTCCGCGGCGAACTTCAGCTCGAGATCGAATCCCGACAGCCGCGACTTCAGCTCGTCCTTGAGCGCGTCGAGCAGCTGCTCTCCATCGGTGAGGCCGTCGGCCGCGACGCGCGCCCGCAGGGCGTCGAGCAGCTCGGTGGTCGGCTGGACCCCGACGTCGGCCCGGATCAGCGCCTCTTCCAGCTCGTCCCAGGTCTCCTGGTCGATCTTGCCCCGCGACAGCACCGAGCCGAAGTACCCGGCCAGCTGACCGCGAGCCTTGCCGAGGCGGTCGCGGAAGCGAGGCCGCGCCGGTGCCACGGGTGCGGCCTCGGGGGCCTCGACCGGCGCGCCGACCACGGGGGCCAGCGCTTCGTCGACGGCCGCGGCCAGCTGCTCGTCGACCTCCGGAGAGGCCGTCTCGGTCGCCGTCGTCCGGGCGACCGGCGTCGCCGGCGGGGGCTCGAGCAGGGTCGCGTCACCCCGGCCGCGCGTGCGGACGAGGGCGAAGGTGATCGCGAGCACGACCACGAGCGCGACGGCGATGACGATGACGACGGCGATCGCGGCAGCCTAGTTGCGCCCACCCGAGGTGCCGACCGGGCGTGAGGTCGGGCTCAGGTGTCGGTCAGGACGCCGCCGCGACGAGGTAGGCCGCCGTGACGAGCGCGAGGCCGACGACGAGCGCCACCATCACCAGCCATGTCCGCCCACTGCGGCGCCGTGGCTCGCGGATCCGCTCGACCGGAGGCGGGGTCGGAGGAACCGACCCGGTCCACGGCGCGCCGCCGGCAGCGGGCGGGGTGGGCGGGAGTCGGTCGTTCCAGGAGATGGTCACAGCAGGGGGTCCTCGGACGTCGAGCAATCGGCGACACGACGCTACGGGTGCGCCGATAAAGGACGACTAAGGCTCCTTGCGGTGACCTCGGGTCGGCGGAGCCCCCCTCGGACGGGCTTCGCCGACACTTCCGTGGAACCCTGTCAGCTCAGCGACGTCTCCGAGGTCGCCTGGCTGACGGATTCGCCGAGCGAGGCCCCCTCCGGAGCCGCCGGCGGCTCGTCCACCCGTTCGGGCGCCGCCGGCAGCCACAGCGCAAAGGTGGATCCGACCCCGGGCGCCGAGACCAGCTTGACCTCGCCGCCATGGGCCTCGACCACCTGGCGCACGATGGCCAGCCCGAGGCCCGAACGGCGCTCGACGCCGCCCTCGGTGCTGAGTCGGCCCCGCCAGAACCGCTGGAACACGGCGTCGTGGTCGGCCGGGTCGATGCCGGGGCCCTGGTCGTCTACCGCCAGCCAGACCCACGGGCCCTCGCGACCGGCGCGGACCGTGATGGTCGACCCCTCCGGGGCGAGGCGGGTGGCGTTGGCCAGCAGGTTGGCCAGCGCCTGGCGGAGCGCGTCGCGATCACCGATGGTGACGAGCCCCGACGTGGCGGACGACACGACATGGAGGCCGCGTGCCTCGGCCGGGGCCTGGAACTCGTCGGCCGCCTCGCGGACGAGCGAGGCCGCGTCGACCGGCTCCCGCTCGAGGGCGGGCGTCTCGTTGCGCGGCGTAGAGCAGCAGGTCGTCGACCAGTCGGCTCATGCGCTGGGTCGAGCGCCCGACGACCTCGGCGGTGTGCCGCAGGTCGTCGGTGGACGCGTTCGGGTCGGCCAGCGTGACCTCGAGGTTGGTGCGGATCACCGCCAGCGGGTTCCGCAGCTCATGCGACGCCTCCTGGATGAAGCGGCGCTGGTTGGCGAAGGCCTCGTCGAGCCGACCGAGCATCTCGTCGAACGTGTCGGCCAACTGGTGCAGCTCGTCCTCGGGTCCGACGAGGTCGATGCGGCGCGACAGATCGGTCGCCGATATCTCACGCGCCACTCCCGTGATGCGCCGGATCGGACGCAGCAGGTAGCCGGCCACCAGCCATCCCACGCCGAAGCTGGCGGCGAACAGGATCAACAACGCCGCGAACGAGTACGTGCGCAGCCGGTTGAGCGCGCTCTCGTTCGCCACGCGTTGCGCGGTCTCGAGCTCTCCCGTGGTGACGTTCACTCCACCTGGGACGGGGCGCAGCTGGGTCACCGACACGGGCGGTGGCTCGCTCTCGAGCGTGTGGGCCAGCGCCAGGTAGATCGTGCCGATCGCGAGCGCGGCGAGCAGGCACAGCACCAGCGAGTAGATGAGCGCCAGGCGGAGGCGGATGCTCACGAGGGGGAGGCCGCCGGGTCCGGATCGACGTCGAGGTCGACCAGCCGGTAGCCGCGGCCGACGACCGTGTCGATCAGCTGCGGCTCGTCCGCCACCGCCAGCTTCCGGCGGAGCGTCCCGACCGTGACCCGCACCGTGTTGGTGAACGGGTCGGCGTGCTCGTCCCACACGTGTTCGAGCAGCGTCTCCTGGGACAGGACCTGGCCGGGATGGGTCATGAAGTACCGGAGGAGGGCGAACTCCTTGGCGGTGAGCTCGAGGTCGCGCGGTCCGCGACTCGCACGATGGCGAGCGGTGTCGAGCTCGACATCGGCGACCCGCAAGGTGGCGGTGGTCGTCCCGGCGTCGCGACGCAGCAACGACCGGACGCGCGCCAGCAGCTCGGGGAACGCGAACGGCTTGACGAGGTAGTCGTCGGCACCGTCGTCGAGGCCCGCGACGCGATCCTCGAGCGAGTCGCGCGCCGTGAGCATCAGCACCCGTGGACTCGGATCGCGCGTCGTGTCGCTGCGGATGCGTCGGCACACCTCGAGCCCGTCGATACCGGGCATCGTGATGTCGAGGCAGACGAGGTCGTATTCGTTGAAGCCGAGCTTGTCGAGCGCTTCTTCGCCATCTGACGCCACGTCGACCGCATAGCCGTCCCGGCGCAGGCCACGCGCCACGGCGTCGGCCAGGTCGGCCTCGTCCTCGACCACCAGGAGGCGCATGGCGCCAAGGTACTGCCCGCGAGCTGCCTCCCGGTCGGCACTCCCGCTGGCGCATCCGGCGCGGAACCGCCCGAAATCCGGCTCGCCCTTTATCTTGGCCTTCACCCGGTTGTGCGCATCTGCCGAACGTGACCCCGCTCTCAGGAGACCCGTCGATGACCGACCACGACCAGCTCGCGACACCTGAGGTGTCCCCCGCCCGCCTGGAACAGGCCCTCTTCGAGGTGAAGAAGGTCATCGTCGGCCAGGACCGCGCCATCGAGCGGCTCATCGTCTGCCTGCTCGCCCGCGGCCACGCGCTGCTCGAAGGTGTGCCCGGCCTGGCCAAGACCCTCGCCGCGG
Organism: uncultured Microthrixaceae bacterium; assembly: GCA_963776435.1. Taxonomy (GTDB): domain Bacteria; phylum Actinomycetota; class Acidimicrobiia; order Acidimicrobiales; family Acidimicrobilacustridaceae; genus UBA4742. The sequence goes on along the minus strand of CAVZMK010000006.1, from coordinate 26,932 downwards.
AGACGCTCGCCACGGTCGTCGGCGGCTCCTACACCCGGCTGCAGTTCACCCCCGACCTCCTCCCGGCCGACATCACCGGCACACGTATCTACCGGGCATCGAGCGAGAAGTTCGACGTGGAGCTCGGCCCGATCTTCGCCAACTTCGTGCTCGCCGACGAGATCAACCGTGCGCCGGCCAAGGTGCAGTCCGCGCTGCTCGAGGTCATGGCCGAGCACCACGTGTCGATCGGTGGCCAGACGTTCGACGTGCCGACCCCGTTCCTCGTGCTCGCCACGCAGAACCCGATCGAGAGCGAAGGCGTGTATCCGCTGCCCGAGGCGCAGCGCGATCGCTTCCTGATGAAGATCGTCATCGGCTACCCCTCGCCGGCCGAAGAGGTCGAGATCGTGCACCGCATGGGCGTGCACCCGCCCCACGCCACCCAGGTGCTCGGCCTCCCCGACCTCCTCGCGCTGCAGGACCTCGCCGACGAGGTGTACGTCGACCACGGCGTCGTCGAGTACGCGGTGAGCCTCGTCCTGGCCACCCGCCAGCCCGCCCGCTTCCAGCTCCCAGAGCTCGAGGAGCTGCTGGCCTTCGGCGCCAGCCCCCGCGCCAGCCTCGGCCTGGTCGCCGCCGCCCGGGCCCTCGCCCTGCTGCGGGGCCGCAACTACGCCCTGCCCCAGGACGTCTACGACGTGGCCCCCGACATCCTGCGCCACCGGCTCGTGCCGAGCTACGAGGCGCTGGCCCAAGGACTGTCAGTCGAGCACCTCCTCACGCGACTGCTGAGCACGGTGCCCGCGCCCCGCGTGTCGCCCTCCCAGGATCCCGCGGCGGCGCCCACGTCGCCTCCGACGTCGTCGGCGCCGCCCGCGCCCCCGGCTCCGCCCGCTCCCCCGGCCCCGTCCGCGCCTTCCGCCTCTCAGGCGCCGGGCTCGCCCTTCGCGGCGCCCTCTTCATGAGCGTGGCCGAACCGTCCCGTTCGGCCAACGACGGGCTGCGCCTGACCTCGCAGTCCCACCGCCCGCCGAGCATCGCCACCGGCCCGTCGTCCGAGGTGCTCCGGCGCCTCGAGCTGACCGTGACGCGACGCCTCGACGGACTCCTCCAGGGCGACTACCGCGGGCTCGTGCCGGGTCACGGCACCGAGGCCGGCGAGACGCGTCCGTACGCTCCCGGCGACGACGTCCGCCGCATCGACTGGAACGTCACCGCCCGGACCGTCGAGCCCTACATCCGCCAGACGATCGCCGACCGCGAGCTCGAGACGTGGGTGTTGGCGGACTTCTCGGCCAGCCTCGCGTTCGGCACGGCGGACTGCGAGAAGCGCGACCTCGCGCTGGCCGCCATCGCGGCCGTCGGCTTCCTCTCGCAGCGCACGGGCAACCGCATCGGTGCGGTCGTGCTCGAGGGCGAGAAGGCGGCGACCATTCCGGCCCGGACCGGCCGCGTCCACTTCCAGGCGGTCCTTCACCGGGCGCTGCAGGCGGCCAAGGACGACCATCCCGGCGCCTCCGACCTCACGACGGCGCTGCGCCGCCTCTCGGTGGCCACGCGGCGCCGCGGCCTGATCGTCGTGGTGTCCGACTTCCTCTCGCCCGCCGGCTGGGAACGGCCGCTGCGGGCCCTCGGCGCCCGCCACGAGGTGCTCGCGGTCGAGGTGCTCGATCCGCGCGAGCTCGAGCTCCCCGACGTCGGGGTGCTGGACCTGCTCGACCCCGAGACGGGTTCGGTCCGCGAGGTCAACACCTCGAAGGCCAGCACACGGGCCCGCTTCGCGGAGGCGGCCGAGGACCAGCGGGCCCAGATCCGCAAGCAGATCCGCGACGCGGGTGCCGACCACCTGCAGCTTCGAACCGACTCCGACTGGCTGCGCGACCTGGTGGACTTCGTGTCCTTCCGGCGTGAGCGGCTGCAAGGACGCACAAGGGTGTTCTCATGACCTTCCTCTCCCCCGAACGGCTCTGGCTCCTCGCCGGGGCAGCCGCGCTGGCCGCGGCCTACGTGCTCTTGCAGTTCCGGCGCCGTCGCTACGCGCTGCGCTTCACGAACCTGGCCCTGCTCGACCAGGTCGCGCCCAAGCGTCCCGGTTGGCGCCGTCACGTTCCCGCCGCGCTCTTCCTCGTCGCGCTGAGCACGCTCACTGTCGCCTTCGCGCAGCCCGCGACCAAGGTCCGGGTGCCACGCGAGCGAGCCACCATCTGCCTGGCCATCGACACCTCCCTGTCGATGGAAGCCACCGACGTGACGCCGACGCGGATCAAGGCGGCACAGGCCGCGGCCAAGGCGTTCGTGCAACAGCTGCCGTCGCGCATCAACGTCGGCCTCGTGACCTTCAACGGCAACGCGTCGCTCATCGTGTCGCCGACCACCGACCGCGACCCCGTCATCCGTGGCATCAACAACGCGCAGCTGGGCGAGCGCACCGCCATCGGCGAGGCCATCTACACGTGCCTCGACGCCCTCAAGCAGCTCCCGTCGGCCAAGAACACACAGGTGCCCGCTCGGATCGTGCTGATGACCGACGGCTCCACCACCGACGGTCGCCCGAACAGCGTGGCGGCCGCCGCCGCGGCCAAGGCCAAGGTGCCGGTGTCGACGATCGCCTTCGGCACCGACGCCGGGACGATCACGATCCCACAGGAGCCCATGCCGATCCCCGTCCCCGTCGACAAGGCGGCCCTCCAGGACATCGCCAAGACCACCGGTGGCCGCTACTACGCCGCCGCCAGCGAGAGCGAGCTGAAGGCCGTCTACCAGAACATCGGCAGCTCGGTCGGCTACGTCACCGAGAAGCGCGACGTGTCGGTCTGGTTCGACGGCATCGCCCTGGCCGTGTTCGCCATCACCGCCCTGTTCAGCCTGCTCTGGTTCCAGCGCCTGCCGTAGTTGCTTTGCCCTCGGGTCGGGCGGAGCCTCCCCTCGGGCGGCTTCGCCATCCGGGCCCCATCGTGCGAGCGGCTTCGCCCTGCTCCGCCGCGAGCACCTCGTCGGCAAGCCTCGTACTTCGTGGGCGTCAGTGGCGGGCGAGGTTGTCGGCGCGCTCCGCTGACGACCTTGGAGGATCCGCCGGGCTGCATGGTCACGCCGTAGAGGCAGTCGGCCGCTTCCATGGTGCGCTTCTGGTGGCTCACGATGATGAGCTGCGCGTCGTCGCGGAACTCGGCGACGAGCCCGAGGAAGCGGTGCAGGTTGACGTCGTCGAGCGCGGCCTCGACCTCGTCCATCACGTAGAACGGCGACGGGCGGCTGCGGAACACGGCGAACAGGAAGGCCAGGGCGGTCAGCGACCGCTCGCCACCGGAGAGCAGCGACAGCTTGCGCACGTTCTTGCCGGAGGGCCGGGCCTCGAGCTCGATGCCGGTGTCGAGCAGGTTGTCCGGATCGGTCAGGCGCAGCCGCCCCGCGACCACCGGGGAACAACGTGTCGAACAGCTGCTCGAAGTTCTGCGGCCACGTCGGCGTAGGCCGACGCGAACACGTTGACGATCTCGCCGTCGATGGCCTTGATGATCTTGCCGAGCTCGCGGCGTGACTCCTTCACGTCGTCGAGCTGGCCCTGCAGGAACTCGTGGCGCTCCTGGAGCGCCTCGAACTCCTGGAGCGCGAGCGGGTTGATCGGCCCCATGATCCGCAGCTCGCGCTCGAGCTCGCGGACGCGGGCGGCCGGCGTCGTGCCGTCGGCCAGCGGCGGGCACTCGGTGGCCAGCGCCCGGTCGGGCTCGCAGTCGAGGTCGCGCCGCAGCGCCTCGACGGTGGTCTCGACGCCGCAGCTTGGTCTCGGCGTCGGCGATCTCGATGCGCTGCTGGCGCTCGCGCAGCCTCGCCGAGCTGGCGCTCGGCGTCGGCCCGCTCGTGGCGCAGGCCGTCGAGCTCGGACGGCCACCTGGCGGGCGGCCTCGCTCTGGCGCCGGCGGCGCTCGCGCAGCCCCGAGAGCTCGGTCTCGATCACCGCTTGGCGTTCGGTCACGTGCGCGGTGAGGCGGTCGGTCGCCAGCTGGCGCAGGTCGAGCTCGACGCGGCGCTCCTCGGCCGCGGCCCGCTGCTCGGCCGCTCCGGCCAGGCGGGCGTCGACCTCGGTCAGGCGGCGCTGGAGGAACTCGCGGCGCTCCCCCACCCCGGCGCCACGCACCTCGAGGTCGGTGCGGAGGGCGCCCACCTCGGCGGCCCGCTCCTCGAGCTGCGACCGGGCCTCGCCCATGGCCCGACCGCGCTCGGCCGTCTCGTGCTCGGCCGCCTCGAGCGACGGGAGCTCGGCTTCGAGGTGGCTGACCCGCTCGCGCTCGCGGTCGATCCGGCCGGACAGCTCGGCCGAGGTGCGCCTGCAGCGCGTCGTGTTCGACGGCGACGTCGCGCCGCTCGGTCTCGACCCGGACCAGCGCGTCGCCCGCCGCGCTCATGCGACCGTCGTTGTCGTCCAGCTGCCGCGACAGGTCGGCCTCGGCCCGCCGGGCCTGATCCACGGCCTCGGTCGCCGAGGCCAGTCGGGCCGACGCTCCGCGCGGCGACCTGCCCGGCGTCATCGGCCCGGGCACGCGCCTCGTCGAGCGCCGCTCGGGTCGCGCCCGATCCGCTGGCGCCGATGCGCCATCCGGTCGTGGCGAAGCGGTCGCCCGCCGGCGTCACGATCGTGGCGTCGGGATGGGCCAGGGCGACGTCGAGCGCCTCGGCCCAGCGGCCGGCGACCACGACCGTCGCCCCCACCAGCGCGTCGAGCAGGTGCGTCGACGGCATCGGGATCCGAGGATCCGCGCGTCGAGGCACGCGCGCGGCGCGCACGTGGCGGCGCAGCGGCTCGCCCACCGGCGGCGCGGGACGGGACGAGCCGTCGGGCGCCCAGGGCCAGCACCGCGCCGGTCGAGCGACTCGCCGTCGAGCGCGTGCAGCGAGCGGCGGGCCGTGTCGACCTGGTCGACCACGACGGTGGCCAGCGCGTCGCCGGCCGCCGCCTCGAAGGCCGCTTCCCAGCCCTCGTCGATCTCGATCAGCTCGGCCAGGGTGCCGAGGACGCCCTCGGATCCGCTCAGCCGGTCGGCGCCGGCGCGGCTGCGGGCCTCGTCGATGGCCATGGCCAGCGCCTCGGCCCGCGCCACCCAGGCGTGGTGGTCGGACTCGGCCGCGCGGTGGGCCGAATCGGCCTCGGCGCGCGCCGTCTCGGCCGTGCCCCGCCACTCCTCGGCTCCGTCGAGCGCCTCCACCAGCGGCAGCTCGGCCTGCTCGGCCTCGGCGATCTCGGCGCGGAGCCGGTCGGCCTCGGCGGTCAGCCGGGTCGACTTGTCGGCCAGACCGTCGAGGCGCGACCGCACGCGAGCGAGCTCGGACTCGCCGCGCTCGACGCTCGACCGCAGCGCACCCAGCTCGCCGCGGATCTCGGCCGCCTGGCTGCTCGGCGGAGCCACGCCCGTCGGCCCAGTCGTCCTCGTAGCGCGTCGCGCTGCGTCGGCCAGCGCCTGCTCGGCCGCCGCCAGCTCGACGTCGAAGCGGCTCGAGCGCGGTCGGCCTCGGCCTCGACCTCGCGCGAGCTCGGCGGCCAGCCGGGCCGCCTCGGCTTCGAGCGTGGCGATGACGCCCTGGTCGACGAACGCGCTGCGGTCGCGGTCGATGCCACGGCGACGCTCGGCCAGCAGCGAGCCGAGACCCCGGGCCCGCTCGTACAGCGACTCGAACTGCGCCAGCGAGTCGCCGAGGTCGTCGCCGCCCATGGCGGTCAGGCGAGCCTCGGTGGCCATCACCGAGCGTGTCGAGCTGCGCCAGCCGGGTCTTCAGCTCGCCGTCGGTGCGGTGCGAGCTCGGCCGCGGGTCGGCCGCGGCCCGCTCGAGCTGGGCCCGGAGCGCGGCCAGCTCGCGTCCGGCCACGTGGATGCGCAGCGAGCTCGAGCTCGGCCACGACCCCGCCGTGGCGGCGGGCGGCGTCGGCCTGGCGCTCGAGCGGGCGCAGCTGGCGGCGCACCTCGCGGAGCAGGTCCTGGAGCCGGTTGAGGTTGCCCTCGGTCGCGGCCAGGCGGCGCTCGCTCTTCTCCTTGCGGCGGCGGAACTTCAACACGCCGGCCGCCTCTTCGATGATGCCCCGGCGGTCCTCGGGGCGGGCGTTGAGCACCGCGTCGATCTGGCCCTGGCTGATGATCACGTGCTGCTGGCGGCCGACGCCGCTGTCGCTCAGCAGCTCCTGGATGTCGAGCAGCCGGCAGGGCACGCCGTTGATGGCGTACTCGCTGTCACCGCTGCGGAACAGGATGCGGGTGAGCGTGACCTCGGTGAACTCGATGGGCAGCATGCCCGAGGTGTTGTCGATCGTGAGCGACACCTCGGCCCGGCCCAGAGCGCTGCGCTTGGCCGTGCCGGCGAAGATGACGTCGTCCATCTTCTGGGACCGCACCGCGCTCGGAGCCTGGGCGCCCAGCACCCACCCGATGGCGTCGACGACGTTGGACTTGCCGCTGCCGTTGGGTCCGACCACCACCGTCACGCCGGGTTCGAGGTCGAGGGACGTGGTGTCCGCGAACGACTTGAACCCCTTCAGGGTCAGGGTCTTGAGGAACAACGCAACTCCGCGGTCCGACGGTGCCCTGGCGGGCGTCTGGTCGGCGACCCTAGCGGCTCGTCCCAGACACCCCGTGCATGCCCGCCGCCACCTTGTCCGGGGCCCGCAGACCCGACGCCCGCCACGCGGAGCGGATGTGCTGGCCGCTTCGCTGATGGGCGACCCAGCGGCGACTCCAGTGGACCGAGTCGCGTCGCGCGTTCCCGATCCGTGCAGGGACAGCCAGGCTCAGCGAGGCATTCGGGGCACCCGATGTTGTACGGATCGCTCATCGTATGCATCGATCGACCTCCCTTCACCGCTCACGGTAAGAAGGGAGGGGCACCCAGACCAGAGCCGAAGGTCCCCGATGCCGCTCGCAGGGAGGCTCCGCCGACCGGGGCTGAGAAGGCGCAGGCCGGAGCCGCTGGACCGAAGACACCCGGATGAGCGAAGCCGCTCGCAGAGAGGCTTCGCCGACCGGGGCTGAGAAGGCGCAGGCCGCCAGGCCGGAGCCGCTGGACCGAAGACACCCGGATGGGCGAAGCCGCTCGCAGGGAGGCTCCGCCGACCGGAGAGCGATCAGACCTGGCAGACCTCGCAGAAGTAGGTGGAGCGGCCGCCGAACTTGGCCTTGCTGATGTTGGCCCGTCGGCACCGGTAGCAGGGCAACTTCTCGCGGTTGTAGACCTTGTGGTGCTCCTGGTACTCGCCCGGCTTGCCGTTGAGATCGACGTACTGCTCGTCGTCGAGGGTCGAGCCGCCGTACTTGATCGCCTCGTGGAGCGTCTCGACGACGGCGCGGTAGAGGCGGCGGATCTCCTGGGTCGACAGCGAGTCGGACTGGCGGTCGTAGCGCAGGCCGGCGGCGAAGAGGATCTCGTCGGCGTAGATGTTGCCCAGCCCGGCGATGATCGTCTGGTCGGTGAGGAAGGCCTTCAGCTTCATCGGCTTGTTCATCAGCGGCCTGACCGAAGACGGTCCACGAGATCGGGTCCTCGACCGGGTCGAACCCGAGCTCGGCCAGCTCGGGCACCTCGGCGGTCAGCTCGTCCTTGGCGGTCACGAACATCTCGCCGAAGGTGCGCGGGTCGATGAAGCGCAGCTGGCCGCCCTGGGTGAAGCTGAGGATCACGTGCGTGTGCTTGGCCACCGGCTCCTTGGGCGTGGCCCGGCGGAGCTGGCCGCTCATGCGCAGGTGGATGAGCAGCACGTCGCCGGAGTCGAGCTTGAGCACCAGGTACTTGCCCCGGCGGGAGACGCCGGTGATCTTCGTGCCCTCGAGCTTGGCGATGAAGGCCTTCTTGGTCTGACGGCGCACGGTGCGGGTGCCGTGGACCTCGACGGACTTGATGCGCTTGCCGACGGCCTCGCGCTCGAGCTCGCGCCGAATGGTCTCGACCTCGGGGAGTTCAGGCATCTCGCTCGCTTCCTTGACGACGGGGGCCGGCGGCGGCGCCGACGGTGGCGGGACTCGGGCGCGCCCAGGACCGCGCTCGGACCCATCGACGGTCAGCTCACGCCAGGCTCGGCGGGCCGCGTCCTGCTCGGCCTGCTTCTTGCTGCGTCCCTCGCCGTGGCCCTTGGGCTCGCCGCCGAGGCGCACGACGGCGAAGAACCGCTTGGCGTGGTCGGGTCCCTCGTCGCGCAGCTCGTAGTCGGGCAGCTGCTCGAACTCGCGGGCGGCCAGCTCCTGGAGCTGGGTCTTGTAGTCGTGGCCGCCGGGACCCTCGGCCGCCTCGTCGATGCGGTCGACCAGCAGACCCAGCACGAGTCGCTCAGCCGCGTCGGCACCGAGGTCGAGGTAGGTCGCGCCGATGACCGCCTCCATGGCGTCGGCCAGGATCGACGGCTTCGAGCGGCCGCCGCTGCCGTCCTCGCCCTTGCCGAGCAAGCAGGACCTCGCCGAGCCCGACCTCGACGGCCAGCTCGGCCAGCGTCGCGGCGCTCACGACCGCGGCGCGCACCTTGGCCAGCTCGCCCTCGGGCATGCGAGGGGAGCTCGCGGAAGAGGTGGGCGGTGACGACGACACCGAGCACGGCGTCGCCGAGGAACTCGAGGCGCTCGTTCGACTCGCGGCCGCCGTGCTCGGCGCACCACGACCGATGGGTCAGCGCGAGCTGGAGCAGCTCGAGGTCGTTGAATGGGCAGCCCAGTCGCTCGGCGAAGCGCCGCAGGGCGTCGGTGTCCAGGGGATCAGCCCAGCCGGCCGACCACGTAGTCGACCGCGTCGCGCACCGTCTTCAGATCCTCGAGATCCTCGTCCTCGATGCGGAAGCCGACGCTGCGCTCGCCGAGCTCCTCCTCGAGGGCCTCGACCAGCTCGATCAGCGCGAGCGAGTCGGCGTCGAGGTCGTCGGCGAAGGAATCGCCCTCGTGGATGGTGGACGGATCGATCTCGAGGATGTCGGCCAGGCGGTCGCGGATCAGCGTCGACGACCTCGTCGCGGCCGATCGGTCCCTGCTCGACGTGGGTCTCTGCGGGCACCGGAACTCGATCTCCTTCGCTGCCGGAACGGCCACGCCGACGGCACGGCACCGGAGCCACCTTACCAGATCGCCCTCTTGTGCACTCGTGAACACACAGAAAAGCCCAGGTCAGAGGCTATGTCTGGTTGTCAACCCCAACCTGACGAAGAGCGGTCGGACGGCGGGTCAGGCGGCGGTCACGGCCCGCCGGAGGTGCTCGACCACCTCGCCGGCGACCAGATCGCGGGCCACCCGGATGGCGTTGACCATGGCGGTGGCCGACGAGGACCCGTGGCTGATGATGCAGACGCCGTCGACGCCGAGCAGCATCGCCCCGCCCACGTTCTCGGGGTCGAGCTGGGCATAGAGCGGGCCGAGTGCGGGCAGCAGCACCTGGGCCGCCTCGCGGGTCGGCGTCGTCGGTGTCGAAGGCGGCGAGCACCCCGCCCACGAGCGCCCGCATGCCGCCCTCGAGCGTCTTCAGGGCCACGTTGCCGGTGAAGCCGTCGGTCACGACCACGTCGGCGGCGTCGGTCATGAGGTCGCGGCCCTCGACGTTGCCGACGAAGATCGCACCGGTGCGTGCCGATCCAGCTCGGGTCGGCCAGCAGCTTGTGGGTCTCCTTGACCAGCGGGTTGCCCTTGGTCTCCTCCTCGCCGATCGACAGGAGCGCCACCCGCGGGTGCTCGATGCCGAAGCGGTCGCGGGCGTAGACGGCGCCCATCTGGGCGAACTGCACGAGCCACTCGGCGCTGCACTCGGCGTTGGCACCGGCGTCGAGCATGACCGTGGGCGTGCCGCCGAGCACCGGGATCGGCGTGGCGATGGCCGGTCGGGCCACGCCCTTGATGCGCCCCATGCGCAGCAGGGCGCTGGCCATGGTGGCCCCGGTGTTGCCGGCGCTCACCATGGCCGAGGCCCGTCCGTCGCGGACCGCCTCGGCCGCCCGCACCAGCGACGAGTCCTTCATGCGCCGCACGCTGGCGCCGGCATCGGCGTCCATGGCGATCACCTCGGAGGCGGCGATGACCTCGAGGTCGCCGGGATCGCCGATCTCGTCGGGTCGACCGACGAGCAGCACCGGCGACGCCGAGCGTGGCGGCCGCCTCCTTGGCTCCGGCCACGATCTCGGCCGGCGCCTTGTCGCCGCCCATGGCGTCGACGGCGATGGGAAGCACGGACGGCGTCAGTCGACGTCGATGGCCTGGCGGCCGTGGTACCAGCCGCAGTTGCCGCACACCACGTGGGGCAGCTTGGTGGCGCCGCAGCGGGGGCAGCTGCTGCGGGCGGGCGCGTCGAGCTTCCAGGCGGACGGCCCGACGGCTGCGGCTCTTGGCCTTGGAGGTCTTCTTCTTGGGGACGGCCATGGTCGTGGTGCCTCTGCGGGTCTCGTGCGTCGGAAACGGGTGGTGGGCGGGTGCGGCCGAGGCCCTGCGCGAGGGCCGGCGCGCCGCCAGACGCGACCGACGATCCTAGCGGCTAGGGACCCGTTCAGTCGAAGCGGTCAGGACGCCACCTGGGCGAACACCCGCCGGTAGGCCTGGGGGCTGGTGCGCAGGCTGCGCTGGAAGTGCATGCGCAGGGCGGCCGGGCGAGCCGAATCCGGCGTCCTCGGCCACCCGCTCGACGGGCACGTCGGTCGTCTCCAGCAGCCGTCGGGCGAGCAGGATCCGCTGGGCGAGGAGCCACTGGTGCGGGCGTGGTGCCGGTCGCCTCGCGGAAGCGGCGGCTGAACTGGCGGGGGCTCAGGTGGGCGTGCTCGGCCAGGTCGGCCACGGTGAGGGCCTCGTCGAGGTGCTCGACCGCCCAGTCCAACGACGCGGCCAGCGGATCCGTCCCCGCGGTCGACCGGCAGCGGCGCGGCGACGAACTGGGCCTGGCCCCCCTGGCGATGGGGAGCGACGACGAGGTCGCGGGCGAGATCGTTGGCCACCTCCGCGCCGAAGTCGTGGCGGACGAGCGCCAGCGCGCAGTCGATCGCCGCCGCCGAACCGGCCGAGGTCCACACGTCGCCGTCCTGCACGTACAGCACGTCCGGATGCGAGGTCGACCTCCGGATAGCGGCGGGCGAGATCGTCGGCGGCATCCCAGTGCGTGGTCGCCTGCCGCCCGTCGAGCACGCCAGCCTCGGCCAGCGCGAACGCGCCGGTGCAGAACGACACCATCGCGCACGCCGCGCCGATGGGCCTGGCGAAGCGCCTCGATGACCTCGGGGTTCGGCCGGTGTGCCCCGCTCGCACCAACCCGGGATCAGGATCGTGTCGGCCCGGCGCATCGCCTCGAGTCCGTGGTCGACCTGCAGCGTCATGCCGCCCTCGAGCGGGACGGGGCCGGGCTCGGGCGTGCAGATGGTGTAGCGGTACCAGCGCCGGCCGAGCTGGGGCGGCTCGATGCCCAGGAACTCGGTCGCCACCGAGATCTCCAAGGGGCTCATGCCGGGGACGACCAGGGCGACGACGTGGTGGCGGGAACGTGGCGGTCGTGCAGATCGAGACATGTCTGTATCTTAGCGGACTATGGCATTCGAGTCACTGGTCGATTTCGGGATCCCACGAGATCATGGGTCCAGGACATCGAAGACGAAGGTCCGCAAACCCCCTGGAATCGGAGGTCACCATGAACTGGTACACCGCCAAGCTCCTGGCCGACGGGCTGGCCGCCGACCGTCAACAGCAAGCCGACCGCTACCGCCGGTCGCGCGCCGCCATCCGACACGTCGAGCGACGGAGCCCCCGGATCGTGCGTCCCCGCCCGACCACCCCGTGAAGTTGGGCGACGCGGGAACCGGTCGCATCGGCCCGGACCGCTACTCGTCGAACTCGATCTGGCTGAGGGCAGCCCACCGCGGGTCGAGCGGGGGCTCGTCGGTCGCCGCCGGACCGGTCGGGAACTGGTCGGGCGCCGGGCCGGCGCAGGCATCCGCGCAGAGCGGTGCCAGCGGCAGCGCGAGCAGCACCGCGTCGCGCACCATCGGCTCGAGGTCGACCTGCTCGCCGCGCAGCGGATAGGTCTCGCCGTCGGTCGGGTGCAGCTCGAAGATCTCGCGGACCTCGACCTCGGCCGATCCCTCGACCGGCTCGAGGCAGCGGCGGCAGGCGCCGGTCCAGGGCGCGCCGACGGTCCCGGTGGCGGTCAGCGCGCCGCCGCCGATCGCCTCCAAGGTGACCGTCACCGACACCAGGCCACCGTCGGGCACCCGGGCGGCCGAGATGGCCAGGTCGTCGAGCACGACCTCGTCGTCGGAACTCGCGCTGCGTCCCGGGGTGGGCCAGCAGCTCGCCCACGCCGACCTGGAGCGGCCGGGCGGGGCTCACGGGACGAGCAGGCGCGTCCGACCCCGCGTCACGACGCGTCGTCCTGGTCGAAGAACTGGTCGGCGGCCGACTCCTCGTCGTACACCTCGTGCGTCGTCGTAGCCCTGCTCCGCGTGCGGCGGGGGTGGCAGGTCGAGCGGGAGCTCGTCGGCCTCGCCCAGCAGGTTCGTGCCCTGGAGCTTCTGGCGGCCGCTGGCCACCAGCTTCATGGTGCGCTCGAGGACGATCTCGAAGCTGGCCAGCTTCTGGTCGCAGAAGTCCTCGACCTCGTGGTGCAGCCGTCGGGCCTCGGCCTCGGCGGTGTCCATGATCTGGTAGGCCCGGGTCTCGGCCGCCTTGACCACCTCGGTGCGCGCCACCATGCGCTCGGCGCGGGTGCGGGCCTGGTCGAGGATCTCGTCGCCCTCGTGGCGCACACGGGCGAGGTACTCCTCGCGCTCCTTCAGCAGCCAGCGCGCCGCCCGCAGCTCCTCGGGGAGCTGTGCGAGGGCCTCGTCGATCAGCTCGAGCACCTCTTCCTTCGAGATCATCGACGACGCCGACAACGGCACCGGCCGCGCCGCGTCGATGATCTCGCGGATCTGGAGCAGGATCTCCTCGGTCTCGGCTCCGTGGAACGGCGTCGGCGTCGGCGCGTCGCTCAGGTCGACCAGTTCGTCGAGGTCGTCCTCGAAGTCGCTCACGATCCGTACTTCTCCTGCAGGCGCTTGGCCGCCGGCGGCGGCACCATGGCCGAGACGTCGCCGCCGAAGCGGGCGATCTCGCGGATGAGCTTCGACGCGAGGAACGAGTGGGCCGACGCCGACGGGATGAACAGCGTGTCGACCCCCGAGACCTTGTGGTTCATCTGGGCCATCTGCAGCTCGGACTCGAAGTCGGACACCGCCCGCAGGCCCTTGACGATGAAGTCGGCGCCGACGCTCTTGGCCAGGTCGACCACCAGGCTCGAGAACATCGTGACCTCGACGTTGTCGAGGTGGGCGACGCTCTCGCGCAGCATCTCCTCGCGCTCGGGGTACGAGAACAGCGGCTCGCCCTTCTGCGGGTTGCGCATGGCCGCGACGACGACCCCGTCGAAGAGTCGGGACGCGGTCTCGATGATCTCGAGGTGGCCGTTGTGGATCGGGTCGAACGATCCTGGGTAGAGCACGAGCGCCACGGTCACTCCGGGATGTCGGGCCCACGTGGGGAGCCGGCTGGCGGTTGCGGAAGGATGGCGACGAGCGTAGCCCCGTACCGCCGCTCCCTGATCGCACGCCAGCCGTCCGGGACGGCGACCGGCCGGCCCGACTCGACCACCACCAGGTCGGCCGGGATCGCGGCCAGGAGCGGTTCCCACTCGTCGAACGCGTAGGGCGGATCGACCAGGGCGAGCGACCAGCGCTGCACCGCCCGGGCCGCCTCGGCCAGGGCCCGCTCCACCGTCGTCGTCTGCACGGTGGCCGCGTCAGCCAGTCCGGTGGTGGCCAGGTTGGCCGTGATCGCGTCGACGGCCCGGCGGTCGCGGTCCACGAACGTCGCGTGCGCCGCGCCCCGCGACAGCGCCTCGATGCCGAGGGCGCCGCTCCCGGCGAACAGGTCGACCACCGTCGCCCCCTCGATGGCGCCGAGGCTGTGGAGGGCGTTGAAGGTGGCCTCCCGGACGCGGTCGGCGGTCGGTCGGGTCGAATCGCCGGCCGGCGCGACCAGTCGCCGCCCGCGAGCCGTACCCGCGATCACGCGCAGCGGGTCGACCCCTGCGGGCGGTCTCCGCTACCGGCTCTGGTCGCGGTCGTCATCGTCGTCCTCGAGCACGATGTCCCACCGGTCGAGGCAGTCCTCGCAGCGGTAGGCCACCACGTCGCCGGGCTCCCAGCCCTCGTGGGGCTCGTACGACAGGAGATGGCAGCGCCCGCCGCAGTCGACGCAGATGATGTGCTCGACGACCTCCACCCGCCGAGCGTACCCAGCTGCGCAGCCGCCAGGCCGGAGCAGCGACTCCTGCCCGGGCAAGGATCGGCGAAGCCGGCCCGGCGGTTATCGCCGGGCGCAGAAAGCAGTGCTACAAACCGGCGTCGGCGCGGAGGCGGGCCCAGGTGCGGCCGCGGCGCACGACCATGGCGACGTAGAACAGTCCGAGTCCGGTGAAGGCGACACCGAGGTAGAAGTTCCACACCGCGATCATCACGACGCCCGCCAGCGCCACGATCACCCCCATGGCGGCGTCGACGGCCAGCACCGTCTTCCAGTTCACCGCGTAGGCGGCCCACGACCCCGGGAGCCGCTCCTCGGGCTCGTCGGGTTCCCGGCCGCCGGGGTCAGCGTCGGACGGCCGCACCATGGGGCGAGGGTACTGCCGGACCGCCGGCGCGCCTCATCTGCACACGGTCACGGGCCTCCCCCGGACGCCCGATCTGACGAGGAGATCGAGACGGTCGACCCGGGCCGTGAAGACCGATCCGGCCAGGGGCCGCGTGTCGTACTTGAGCGGCGACGACCAGTCCGGGTGGCGTCGTCCCGGTTCCTGATCATGACGTCCGGCCCGTACCCGACGCGCACGAACGAACCTCGCGTCGGGTGGAGGCGCACCGACGACGCCGGTCTGGCAGTTGCGCAGTAGGGCCTCCGACGGTCCGTCCTCCGTGAAGCCGAGGACCAACGGGACCTGGCCCCGCATCCTCGCCGGAGGTTCCGGGCGTGCTCAACTTGCCGTCCGCCTTCGCCTGCAGCAGCCAGCCGATCGTCAATCCGGCGTCGTGCCTCGGCACCGGCTCCGCCCCTGGCGGGATGCGTCGAGCCAGCGGGGAGTCGGGCAGCGCCAGGACCAGCTGGCGGTCCGACATGAACGCGTGGCCGCTGAACCGACCGTTCCCGAACTCGCTGACGTTGCCGGGGACCCCGACCAGCAGGAGGGCCAACAGCTGCCGGGAGCGCCACCGGCCAGCGCCGACCGATCGCCTGCACCGCCACCCCGAGCGCCGGCAGCATGAACGCGACGAAGAGGTAGAGGTAGCGGCTCTGGCGCGAGTAGTCGGCCCCGAAGTTCCAGCGGCCCCATCCCGAGACGGTGAGGAACACGGAGCGCCCCGCCCAGAAGGCGCGAGCACCGGTGCCTCCGCACCCCTCCAGCGGCTCGACCCGCCGGGGCCGAACACGATCACGAGCCCGACCACCAGCACGACCGCCAACGCGATCCCGACGACGGTGTAGTGCCCGAGCGCCTCGAAGGCGCCGCGCTACGCCCGACACGTCCCAGCCCAGGACCTTCACCGCGACGTGCGTGAAGGGTGCGGCTGCGCCGGTGTCGCCTGTCGGTCGCCCCTCGGCGAGCCACCAGACGAGGTAGAGGGTCGCCAACGGCGCCACGTGGCCCAGCGCGGCACGCAACCCGCGCCGCATCCACACGCTGGCTCCCACCACGACGACCATCGTGACGCCGAGTCCCGAGCACATCAGCCCGGCGGCGCCGGCGACGAGTCCCAGCCAGTCGCGCCGGTCCCACGGGCCGTCGTGGTCCGCCAGCACGAGCTGCGACAACCCGAAGACGAAGGACCCGACGAACCCGATCTGGAAGGCGTTGACGATGTCGTCCTGTCCGGCACCGAACAGCAGCAGCAGGCTGGCGGTGATCGTCGCCGTCCACGGCCCGACCCCGGCCCGTCGCATGACGAGGCGCAGGAGCACGACCGCAGTCAGGTGGAGGGCCACCATCATCAACTGGTAGTGCCAGTAGTGATGCATCCCCACGACCCCGTACATGGTGCGCCACGCGATCGATCGGCAACGTCGACCAGTGCTCGGCGTTGTGGGGTCGCATGAGGTCGGAGAAGCTGCCGAGGCGGCGCTGGGTCAGGAAGTCCCAGTCGTCCAGGATGAACCACCGGTCGTGTCCCAGCTCGAGGATCGTCGGGACCGCGGCGACCACGAGCACCACGAACACGACCAGGCGCCCAGCGCCGGCTGCGTGAGGTCCTGGGCTTCGGCGCAATAGGAGGTACGGGGGCCCCGGCGGGACCTGCCTCCGGCGCCGCGTGGGTGACCCGCTCTTGCGGATCGGTCACGACTTCAACAGGAAGTCGGCGGTGTCGTCGTCGCCCAGCAGCACGCGGACCTCGTCGGCCAGGTCGGGATGCTGCTCGAGCAGCGGATCGGCGTCGACCAGCTCGAACGCGACGTCGCGGGCCCGGCCCACCCATTCGCGGTCGCGCCGCAGCGAGGCCAGCTTGAGGTCGTTGCGACCCTTCTGGCGCTCCCCCATGATCGTGCCCTCGCCGCGGAGGTCGAGATCGACCTCGGCCAGCTCGAAGCCGTCGGTGGTGCGCGACCATGGCCTCGAGCCTGGCCTCGCCGTCGGCGGTCGTCGCCTCACCCACCAGGTAGCAGTACGACCGGTCGGCGCCGCGACCGACCCGGCCCCGCAGCTGGTGCAGCTGGGCGATGCCGAACCGGTCGGCGTCGAGGATCACCATCACCGTCGCGTTGGGCACGTCGACACCGACCTCGATCACCGTCGTCGCGACCAGCACGTCGAGCCGCCCGACCGGAACAGCGTCCATCGCCTGCTCCTTCTCGCCCGAGGTGACCCGGCCGTGCAGCAGCCCGAGGCGCAGGCCGGACAGCTCGCCCGCCTGTCAATCGCTCGTAGGTCTCCTCGGCCGAGCGCACCTCGAGCTTCTCGCTCTCGTCGATCAGCGGGCACACGACGTAGGCCTGGCGACCCGCGGCGACCTCGTCGCGGACGGTCGACCACACCGTCGTCCTCGTCGGCCTCGGCACGCGCCCACGTCGTGACGATCGGCGTGCGGCCCGGCGGCAGCTCGTCGAGCACCGAGACGTCGAGATCGCCGTAGACGGTCATCGCCGCCGTGCGCGGGATCGGCGTGGCCGTCATCACCAGCACGTCGGGCACGGCCTCGCCGAGCTCTTGGCCCGCAGCGCAGCCCGCTGCTCGACGCCGAACCGATGCTGCTCGTCGATCACCACCGACGCCCAGCGAGCGGAACGTGATCGCCTCCTGGATGAGCGCGTGCGTGCCGATGGCCAGGTCGACCTGACCGTCGGCCAGACCGGCGAGGATCCGTCGGCGCTCGGCCGCGGTGGTGCGGTTGGTGAGCAGCTCGACCCGCAGCTCGCGGTCGACGTCGACCCGTCAGCGGCCTGGCGAACAGGGTCGACTCGTCGGTGTCGGGCACCGTGAATCCGGCCAGCAGCTCGCGCACGCCCAGGTAGTGCTGCTCGGCCAGCACCTCGGTCGGGGCCATCAGCGCGCCCTGATGGCCGCCCTGCACGGCGACGAGCAGCGCGCTGCACGGCCACCACGCGTCTTGCCCGCGCCGACGTCGCCCTGCAGCAGCCGGTGCATCGGGTGCGGGCCGGCCAGGTCCTGGTCGATCTCGTCGATGCGCGCGCTGCTGCGCGCCGGTCAGCGGGAACGGCAACCGTTCGTGGAACCGGCGCACCAGCGCGCCGCCGACGTCGTGGACGATGCCCGGGCGTCGTGCGCTCGAGCTCCCGCTTGCGCTGCACCAGCCGCAGCTGCACGCGCAACAGCTCGTCGAACACCAGCCGCCGACGGGCGTCCATGGCCGCGGCCATCGTCTCGGGCTGGTGGATGTCGTGGAACGCGGTCGTGCGCCCAGTCAGTGACCACCGGTCCCGCACCTCGTCGGGGACGGGATCCACGAACTCACCCGCCCGTTCGAGCACCTCGGTCATCCACTTGTCCGACGTCCCAGCTCATGATCCCGGCCTTCTCGGACTGCGGGTACACCGGGACGATCCGGCCGGTCTTGTCGCCCACGAGGTCGACCACCGGGTTCGTCATCTGCCGGCGGCCGCGGAACAGGTCGACCTTGCCGAACAGCACCGCCTCGGTGCCCGGCTAGCACGTACCGTAACCAGTAGATGAAGGTCACCAATTGCTAGCCGGTACTGAGGTGGTGCTGTTCGGCAAGGTCGACCTGTTCCGCGGCCGGCGGCAGATGACGCACCCGGTGGTCGACCTCGTGGCGACAAGACCGGCCGCATCGTCCCGGTGTACCTGCAGTCCGAGAAGGCCGGGGATCATGAGCTGGGACGTGGACAAGTGGATGACCGAGGTGTCGAACGAGCGGGTGAGTTCGTGGTATCCGTCCCCGAAGAGGTGCGGGACCTGGTGGTCACCGACTGGCGCACTACCTGTTTCGACGACATCCACCAGCCCGAGATGATGGCCGCGGCCATGGACGCCCTGTCGGCGGCGGCGTTCGACGAGCTGCTGCGCAGTCGCCCTGGCGCAGCGCAAGCGGGAGCTGAAGCGCACGACCCGGGATTGTCCACGACGTCGGTGGCTCGCTCGTGCGCCGGTTCCACGAACGGTTGCCGTTCCTGTTTACCGCCGCGGAGCAGCCAGCCATCGAGGAGATCGACCAGGATCTGGCGCTGGTGATCCTGACCAACCGCGGCTGCTGCAGGGCGACGTCGGCTCGGGCAAGACCGTCGTGGCCGTGAGCGTGTCGCTGTCGCCGTGCAGGGCGGCCACCAGGGTGCTGTCGATGGCCCCGACCGAGGTGCCTGCCGAGCAGCACTACCTGGGTGGGCGCGGTCTGCTCGCCGGATCGACGGTGCCCGACACCGACGAGTCGACCCTGTTCGCCGCGGCCGCTGACCGGGCTCGACGTCTATCGCGAGCTGCGGCGTCAAGCTGCTCACCAATCGCACCACCGTGGCGGAGCGCCGACGGATCCTCGCCGGTCTGGCCGACGGTCAGGTCGACCTGGCCATCGGGACGCACGTGGTCATCCAGGAGTCGATCACGTTCCGCTCGCTGGGTGTCGTGGTGATCGACGAGCAACATCGGTTCGGTGTCGAGCAGCGTGCTGCGTTGCGCGAGAAGAGCGCGACCGAGCCGAGCCCGACGTGCTGGTGATGACCGCAACGCTGATCCCGCGGACCGCGGCGATGACCGTGTACGGCGACCTCGACGTCTCGGTGCTCGACGAGCTGCCACCGGGCCGACGCCGATCACGACGTGCGCGGAAGCCGACGAGGAGATGGTGTGGCGACCGTGCGCGACGAAGTCGCCGGGACGTCAGGTGTACGTGGTGTGCCCGCTGATCGACGAGAGCGAGACGCTGGAGGTGCGCTCGGCGGACGGAAAGACCGACGAGCGATCGAAGGCGACGAGCTGGCCGGACTCCGCCTCGGGTTGTTGCACGGGCCGGATTACCCCGGCGAGCGAGCAGAAGGCGATGGCCCTGTTCCGATCGGGCGGCTCGACGTGCTCGTCGCGACGACGGTGATCGAGGTCGGTGTCGACGTCGCCAACGTGACGATGACGGTGATCCTCGACGCGGACCGCTTCGGCATCGCCCAGCTCCACCAGCTGCGCGGTCGGGTCGGGCGCGGTGCCGACCGTCATACTGCTACCTGGTGGGTGAAGCGACGACCCCCGACGGCGTGGCCCGGATGGAGGCGATGGTCCGCACCACCGACGGTTTCGAGCTCGCCGAGGTCGACCTCGACCTCCGCGGCGAGGGCACCATCATGGGCGAGCGTCAGAAGGGCCGCAACGACCTCAAGCTGGCGTCGCTGCGGCGGGACCGCGTACTGGGTGGGCGTGCCCGGCGACGTCGTGTTCGAGCTGGTGGACGCCGATCCGCTGCTCGAGCATCTCGACCTGGCCGGCGAGATCCGTGTGCTGCTGGGCGACGACGACACCGCCGACTTCCTGTTCGAAGTCATGACCGATCCGCAAGAGCGGGTCACCCACGCGGCGCCGGAGGGCAGGTCCCGCCGGTACCGTACCTCCATCGCGCCAAGCCCAGGAGCTCACGCAGCCGGCGCTGGGCCCTGGTCACGTTCGCGGTGCTCCTCGTCGCCGTGGTCCCGACGATCCTCGAGCTGGAACACCATCGGTGGTTCATCCTGGACTACTGGGACTTCCTGACCCAGCGCCGCCTCGGCAGCTTCTCCTACTTCATGCCACCCCACAACGCCGAGCACTGGTCGACGTTGCCGATCATCGCGTGGCGCACCATGTACGGGGTCGTGGGGATGCATCACTACTGGCACTACCAGTTGATGATCGTGGCCCTCCACCTGACTGCGGTCGTGCTCCTGCGCCTCGTCATGCGACGGGCCGGGTCGGGCCGTGGACGGCGACCATCACCGCCAGCCTGCTGCTGCTGTTCGGTGCCGGACAGGACGACATCGTCAACGCCTTCCAGATCGGGTTCGTCGGTTCCCTCGTCTTCGGGTTGTCGCAGCTGGTGCTGGCGCACCACGACGGCCCCTTGTGGGACCCGCGACTGGCTGGGACTCGTCGCCGGCGCCGCCTGGTCGACGCCTTCGCCCGGACTCGGCGTCACGATGGTCGTCGTGGTGGTGAGCGTGTGGATGCGGCGGTGGCGTTGCGTGCCGCGCTGGGCCACGTGGCGCCGTTGGCGACCCTCTACCTCGGCGGTGGCTCGCCGAGGGGCGACCGACCGGCGAAACCGGGCGCAGCCGCGCCCTTCACGCACGTCGCGGTGAAGGTCCTGGGCTGGGACGTGTCGGGCGTAGCGGGCGTCTTCGAGGCGCTCGGGTACTACACCGCCGTCGGGATCGCCTTGGCGGTCGTCGTGGTGGGGCTCGGCGCTCGGTTCGGTCCCGGCGGGGTTGAGCCGGTGGAGGGGTGCGGAGGCTCCGGTGTCCTGCCGTCGTGGTGGCGTGCTGGTCTATACCGTCTCGGGCTGGGGTCGCTGGGGTCTCCGGCGCCGACTACTTGGCGCCAGAGCCATCTGTACATCGTGGTCGGTTTCTCGCCGGCGCTCGGGGTGGCGGTGCAGGCGATCGGTCGGCGCTGGCCCGTGGCGCTCCCCGCGCTGTTCGTCCTTCTCCTGGTCGGCGTCCCGGGCAACGCCAGCGAATCGGTAACGGACGTTGAGCAACGTATACATGGCGGACCGCCAGCTACGTCTGGCGCCTCCCCAATCCCCGCTGGCTCGACAGATCCCCCCCGGGGTGGAGCCGGTGCCGAGCGAACGCCGCTCGATGTCGCCGGGCCGCTGGAGGTGAAGGTGCAGATAGCGGGAAGTCCAGCACGCCCGGAACACTGGAGCGACGATACGAGGCCAGGTCCCGTTGGCTCCGGCTTCACGGAGGATGGACTGTTCGGAGGCTTGCTGCAACTGCCAGAACAGAGCTGTGCTCCATGGCTCGGCTCCTGCTGCCATCCGGTGGAGACCGGCCACCGCGTCCTCTCCAGGCGCCAGCCTCGTCCTCCGCCACCCAGCACGCTGTCCTTGTCTGGCTGCTGCTCGGCCAGCCTTCCCATCTGTCCTCCTCCAGCATCTCCAGCAAGCTGCTGCCCAGGCTGCTGCCAGGAGCAGCAGGAGCAGCTCCCCTGCCTGCTGCTCACCTTCCTGCTGCCCTGGTGGAAGCCTGGCGGCTTGCTGTCACTGGCTGCTGCTGCTGCTGTCCCAGGCGGTGCTGCTGCCCTCATGCTGCCATGGTGGTGCTCTGTACCTGGCTGTCTGTCATCGTGTGCCAGCAGCAGCAGCTTCAGCAGCAGCTGGAGCAGGCTCAGGGATGGATGCTGCCATCAGACACGCCCCTGTGCCGCTGACCTGGCTGTCCGCCGACGTGCAGATGAAAGCACCGCCTTCCGTGTCGGCGAGATCCGCTGGCTCGGCTTCGCCGATCCTTGCCCGGGAGGAACTCTTGCTGCTCCGGCTGGCGGCTGCGCAGCTGGGTACGCTCGGCGGGTGGAGGTCGTCGAGCACATCATCTGCGTCGACTGCGGCGGTCGCTGCCACCTCCTGTCGTACGAGCCCCACGAGGGATGGGAGCCCGGCGACGTGGTGGCCTACCGCTGCGAGGACTGCCTCGACCGGTGGGACATCGTGCTCGAGGCCGACGATGACGACGACGATAGCCGCTACGAGACTGGGCTGACGGGTGCGGGTGATCGCGGGCACGTCCCGTGGGCGGCGACTCGTCGCGCCGGCCGGGGATGGCCCCCGACCCACCGCCGACCGGGTGCGCGAGGCCACCTTCAACGCCCTCCACAGCCTCGACGCCCTCATCGACGGGCGACGTGGTCGACCTGTACGCCGGCAGCGGTGCCCTCGGCATCGAGGCGCTGTCCCGGGGCGCCGCGCATGCGACGTTCGTGGACCGCGACCGCGGCGCCTCCAGGCCATCGAGGCCAACCTGGCGGCCACCGGACTGGCCCCGAGGGCGACCGTGGCCACATGACGGCTCGAGCGCGTCCTCGACGAGGCCCGGGCCCGGAGGCCAGTGCTGGACGCTCGCCCTGCTCGATCCGCCCTATGTGTTCGACGCTGGGCCGATCGTTGGCCGCCGTTCCCGCCGACTGGCCGTGGTCGAGTCGGGCCGGCCGGTCGCCGTCCCGGAGCCCTGGCGTGCGATCAGGGAGCGGCGGTACGGGGCTACGCTCGTCGCAATCCTTCAACCGCCAGCCGGCTCCCCACGTGGGCCCGACATCCCGGAGTGACCGTGGGGGCTTGCGCGCTCTACCCAGGATCGTTCGATCCGATCCACAACGGCCACCTCGAGATCATCGACGGCGTCCTCTTCTTCGACGGCGTCGTCGTCGAGGGTCATGCGGAATCGGCAGAAGGGCGAGCCGCTCTTCTCGTACCCCAGCGTGAGGAGATGTTGCGCGAAGACGTTGCCCACACACCGACAACGTCGAGGTCACGATGTTCTCGAGCCTGGTGGTCGACCTGGCCAACAAGTGTCGGCGCCGACTTCATCGTCAAGGGCCTCCGGGCGGCGTCGGATTTTCGAGTCCAGCTCGCAGACTGCCCAGACGAACCACAAGGTGTCGGGGGTCGACGCTGTTCATCCCCTCGGCGTCGGCCAACTCGTTCCTCGTGTTCGATGTATTTCGCGAGATCGCCCGCTTCGGGGGCGATGTTCTGGCCATGGCGCCGCTGCTGGCGGCCAAATGTGGCAGGAGAAGTACGGATCGTGAGCGACTTCGAGGACGACCTCGACGAACTGGTCGACCTGAGCGACGTGCCGATGCCAACGCCGTTCCACGGAGCGGAGACCGAGGAGATCCTCCTCCAGATCCGCGAGATCGACGTGGCGCGGCCGGTGCCGTTGTCGGCGTCGTCGATGATCTCGAAGGAAGAGGTGCTCGAGCTGATCGACGAGGCCCTCGCACAGCTCCCCGAGGAGCTGCGAGCGGCGCGCGCGCTGCTCGAAGGAGCGCGAGGAGTACCTCGCCCGTGTGCGCCACGAAGGCGACGAGATCCTCGACCAGGCCCGCACCCGCGCCGAGCGCATGGTGGCGTGGACGGAGGTGGTCAAGGCGGCTGAGACCCTGGGCTACCAGATCATGGACACCGCCGAGGCCGAGGCCCGACTGGCCGCACCGACCAAGGTCGAGGACTTCTGCGACCAGAAGCTGGCGAGCTTCGAGATCGTCCTCGAGCGCACCATGAAGCTCGTGGCCAAGGACCCGCCAAGCTCCAGGGCACGAACCTGCTGGGCGAAGCCGACGAGCTCCCGTCTACACCTGCCACCCCCGCCGCACGTGGAGCAGGGCTACGACGACGACGAGGTGTACGACGAGGAGTCGGCCGCGACGAGTTCTTCGACCAGGACTACGTGTCGCTACGCGGGGGTTGGACGCCTGCCTGCTCGTCCCGTGAGCCCCGCCGGCTGCTCCAGGTCGGCGTGGGCGGGCTGCTGGCCCACCCCTGGGACGCAGCGCGAGTTCCCGCGACGCAGGGTCGCGCTCGACGACCTGGCCACCGCTCGCTGGCTGCCCGCGTGCCGGACGGTGGCCTGGGTGTCGGTGACGGTCACCTTGGAGGCGATCGGCGGCGGCGTGGTCACCGCCACCGGCTGCCGGTGGTCCTGGACCGGCGCCTGCCGTCGCTGCCTCAAGCCGGTCGAGGGGATCAGCCGAGGTCGACGTCCGCGAGATTTCGAGCTGCACCCGACCGACACCGGCGAGACCTATCCGGCCGCGTGGCGAGCAGGTCGATCTCGAGCAGATGGTGCGCGACGCCTGCGCCGCTCGTGCTCCTGCTGGCACCGTTGTGCGCGGACTCGCCCTGCGCCCGCCCCGGCGTCCTCTACCAGTTCCCGACCGGTCCGGCGGCGACCGAGGAGCCCCCGCTCGACCCCCGTTGGGCCGCCCTCAGCCAGATCGAGTTCGACGAGTAGCGGTCCGGGCCGATGCGACTGGTTCCCCGTGGTCGCCGAACTTCACGGGGTGGTCGGGCGGGGACGCACGATCCGGGCTCTGTCGCTCGACGTGTCGGATGGCGGCGCGTGACTCGGTGGTAGCGGTCGGCTTGCTGTTGATGGTTAGTATATGTATGAATGAAAACCTCCCTCTTTATCTCCTAGCAAAAAAAGAAGGTACTAATTGCTGATTGTTGTTTGGCAACGGTCCCAATCTCTACCTGCTGGCAAGCGTGAGCCAGATTATGTGAGATGCTTGGCTGGATGCTGTAGGCCATTATGCTGTGTTGTAGGAGCAACGGGCTCCAAATCCAGTTCAATTAGATAGATTTGGACGAGATCATTCATTAACCTGATTCACGCCGCCCGGAGAGCGGCTGCTGGTATTGCTATCAGTTCTCGTGCTGCCTTCACCCACACCTCGGTTGCGATCCGACTCGTGCCCAAGGTTTGCCTGCCTGATTGTTGAGGTGGCATCTCCCAACGTGCACAAGTGCTTAGCCTTTCATCATCTGATGAATGTGAGATCTGTCTTGGTGTCACTGCTTGGTTGTGAGGAAGGCTGCTGTCTCTGTGCGCCCAGGCTTGTGGCCAATGGATCATGAGAGTGAGCAATAAGGCTTGGAGCATTTCTGTCTAGTGTGGGGGTGAATGGTCCCTGCCCAGCCTCCCCTGATCGCGGTCAGACTCACCACCGCGAGCGCGAGAAACTGCTCCTCGTCCCCTCTGGCGTCCTCGACCGTTTCGTATCGGCGCTTGCGCTGTAGCTTCTTCTCCGCGCCACGAGGCCGACCGCCCCACCCCACCCACGCCGTACTGGTGGTGCTCCTGCAGCCGGCTACTGCTGCTAACATCATCGTTGATGTCACCGCGTTCATGCTCTCTGATAGAATGGACGCCCCATCAAATCAAAAAAAAACAGCTTGTGTCGCTTCCTCGTTGGGGGCGTTGATGAAGACGCATGCAGAAAAAAAAACGACTTTTCCCAGCCTCCCGCCGCGAGTCCTCCGGAGCGTCTCCAGCGCGCCGCCGTCCCCCACCTCGACCTCTTGCTGAAGGCTGGTGTGCGTACATTGCGGTGACCGGGCGCCGGCCCCTCCATCGAGCAGCCAGTGGAGCCGCCTGCTCGCTCGGGAGATAGCGGCGCCGGCCAGCCAGGCGGCTGAATAGCCGCCGAGGGTTCCGATCTCGAGCGCCTTCGGTTGGTTCATCCGCGCGATGAGATGGGAGGAGTCTTGCTCCGTGACCGGAAACGTCGATCGAGGGCAGGCCGGCTGCGGGGTTAGCCCAGCAGCGCCGGGTCCAGCAGGTAGCAGGCAGGCAGCAGCTCACCCGCCCCCGCGACGTCGCCGACTCGCGCCTGTTCGTCAATCTCGGTGACCCCGCGCCTGGGTCTCGCTCGCGGCCTCCCGCGCCTTCCGGCATGCCAGTTGGCGTCGCGGGCGATACGCCAGCGCCCGTCGGCTTCCTTGCGCAAGACGCTCATCGCATATCCCGACATGCGCCGCAGCGGCTTGCTCGGCGAGCCAGCTCGACGAACGGCGGCTTTCAGGAGAAGCCGGGCTCGAAGACCTCGATCTCCTGCACGTCGCGCCTGCTCGATCGTGACATCCTTCATGCGTTCGCTGTCGGCGGCGAACTCGCCTTCCTTTCGTAGCCGGGCGGCCGCCCCGGTCAATGTCACGTTGTCCGTCATCATGTCCATGCAGCGCGGCGTGTTCCTGCCGTTGCTGGCGGCAATCCAGCCGACAAGTTCGCGGATCTGGCGCACGTCCTCGCTCATGGTCTTGCTCTTTCGCGTCACGGATCAGAACACCGGCGCTCAACCTTCAGGGCTCTTCCTTGCCGCTCATGCTGGCTTCCTGGAAAACGTCGCGCACGCTGTCGTGGCAGTTGACCGCGGCCTCGACGATTTCGCTACCGCGAGTGCTGCGCCGGCTTCGCCGAGCTGATATGCCAAGATCGAGCAGCGGGATCTTGCCGAGGAAGTCCAGGCGCTGCTCGGCGGCGACGCGCCCGCCGTAGACCGCGCGGCAAGGCAATGATCGAGCGCGGAATCGTCGAGGGCGAGCAGCACCGTGGCGGCCGCGAAAGCCACCAGCCGCGCCCGAGCAGGACCGGGCGCGCCCCGCCGTAGCGGCTGGCGATACATCGGCCGCCATCGCCGCTGTTGCCGCCAGCGAAGATCTGCTCCAGCGACGGTCCGTCGAAGATGCCGCTCACGGCGACGCCGCCGATACCGCACCGCATCGGCCTTGGCGTCATAGGCCCTCGTCGTCGACGCCCTGGCCGCGGCCCACCCACTCCCGCTTCGCCCTCCGAACAGCGCGTGATAGATCGCCGCCGCCGGCGTCGTGTTGCCGATGCCCATTTCGCCCAGCACGAACAGGTCGGGCTCGTAGGTAGCGCTTCGAGAGGAGCGCCACGAACTTAACCAGCAGGCATATAACAGGGCCATCGCCACGTATTGCTTGGAG
>CAVZMK010000005.1:0-268587 GCA_963776435.1 uncultured Microthrixaceae bacterium | reverse complement strand
CGTCCAGGGTCCGCTCTCCGCAACGGCTGGCTCTCCGGAGGGAGTTTGGAGGCCAGCGGGCTGGCCGCCAGCGAGAGGATCACCTGTCGGTTGTCCACCATGGCCTGGCTGAGGTACCTGGCTGTCGCGGAACTGCAGCACGTTCCCGGGCACGCCCACAAGCAGGAGGGCGAGCAACGCCGGCCGTGCGTACGGCCATCGCCGACCGATCGCCTCCACGGCCAGACCCACGGCAGGCAACAACAGGGCGACGACGACGTAGACGTACCGGTTCGGAGCGCGCGTAGGCCGTCCCGAACGACCACCGCCCGAGACCTGAGACGGTGATGAATACGAGCGCGCCCACGGCGAGGGCGCAAACCGGGGCACCCGTGCCCCGGAGCCGGCTCATGCCCGCGGGGGCCCAGGCCAGGACCAGGCCAGCCGCCAATGCGACGCCGATGGCGCCGCCGACGATCAACGAGCTGCCCAACCCCGTGAACCCGCCGTACCCACCCGATGCGTCCCATTGCACGAGCCGGCCGGCGAGGCTGAGCCACGAGATCGAGGGCTGATGCCCGCCGGTCGGTCGCCCTTCCGCCAACCACCACGTCAGATAGAGCCCGGCCAGCGGCACGACGTGGCCGGCTGCGGCGCGTACACCCCGGCGGAGCAGCACACTCACCCCGACGACGACCACCATGGTGATGCCGAGTCCCGAACACATCAACGAGGCCGCGCCGGCCGCAAGCCCGTACCAGTCACGTCGGTCCCACCGTCCGTCATGGTCGGCCAGCAGGAGCTGCGCCAGCCCAAACACGAGGGATCCCACGAAGCCCATCTGGAACGCCGAGACGATGTCCTCCAAGCCGCTGCCGAGCAGGAGCAGCAGCGCGCCGGCGGTGATGGTCGCCGTCCATGGGCCCACTCCTGCCCTCCGCATCACCACGCGCAACAGCACGACGGCGACGAGGTGGAGCGCGATCACCACGCCCTGGTAGGGCCAGTAGTGGCGAATGCCAACGACCGAGTAGAGCGTCCGGTACACGATGATCGGTAAGGTCGACCAGTGCTCCGCGTTGTGTGGCCGCATGAGGTCGGAGAAGCTGCCGAGGCTCCGGTGGGCGAGGAAGTCCCACTCGTCGAGAAAGAACCAGTGCTTTCGGGCCAGGTAGAGCAGGAGTAGCGGGGCCGCTATCACGACGGCCGTGACGAATGCAGCGAGCGCCGCCCGGCGGCTCGCCTCGGCCCGCGGCCTCGGCGGCGTCGGTCGGCTGCGGCTCGGACACGTGCCCGGCGGCGTGGTTCACGACGCCCGGGGGGGTCCGGATCCATGCGGCGCTCATCCTACGGCAGCGCTCCAGGAGGCGACGTAGCTCGGGTTCCATCCTCCATGTCAGCGTACACGGAGAGGTGCGTGGTGTCGTCGTAGACGAGGTTGCCCCACAACTCGAGCGGGCAGATGGTGTGATTGCACAGCAACGGGATGGGTGAGAAGGTGACGACGCCGGGGTGGCTCCTCAGGACCTGCGCCTCGATCGCCCTCGGGACCTGGAGTGGTCGCGAGCGTCGCCGTTCGGGAGTACTGGCACGGCCCCACCGACTGGTGCGCGGAAAGGCATTCGCGCGGATTGCCAGGCAGCGTGGGATTGTCGAGGATCTCCGCAGGCTTGATCCCTTGTTTCTGGAGGTCGTCGATAAAGCGCGTGGCGGTAGGCATTCCGCCACAACGAGATCCGGGTGGACGTCGTACGGCGAGCGCCCCGCTTCCGTCGACCAGGGAGTCGAAGAAGCCGTCCGACTGCACCAACAGCACCGAAGAGGGCTTTCAGGTCCGAGATCAGCTGCCAACCCTTCTGCCGACTGTCCCGACACGCGCTTTCTGGCGTGTAGAGAGGCCCCGGGGCGTGTGGGCCTCACCGTCACGTCGATGAAGGCGCAGCCCCGGGTCGACATACACCACCAGTGTGCACCCCCGCCTCGCTTGGCCGTCTCCGAGAGACGGTGCACTCCACCTGAGTGCCCCCGGCGTCGAATCGCCCACGACGACGACGAGTCGTGGGCTCGTTCGCTCGTCGCCGTCGCAGTAGCTGACCTCACTCCGGCTGTGCCCGTGAACGGCGCAAGCCGAGTTGACCGCGTGCCCATTGACGCTGACAACACCGGTTGCTCTCATCGGGCGTCCATGGTGGGGCTCTTCGGGAGGTTCGACCGCGTGGAATGACAGAGCGCCCGGCCACCAGGAGTGCGGCAACGGTCGCGCGCACGCCGCCCATGGCCGTAGGTTCGGCCCAACGCACCCATGCGCAGAGAGCCGAACCGGATCGGGTTCTCGACGAGACGGAACGCGGCGTAGGCGACCGGGAGCGAGATCAGTGCCGCGACCGTGCGGACCACCGTGTCGTCGCGACCGACCGCGGCGACCGCCAACACGATGAAGGGCCAGTGCCACAGGTACCAGGAGTACGACACCCGCCGATGCCCTGGGCCACGGGTACGGAGAGCCCTCGCGTGGGCACCGTCGCGGAAGTCCGACTCGCTGCACCCTCGTCACCGGCGATGATCGCGAGCAGCGTCCCGACGACTGGGACCACTGCCCACCAGCCCGGGTACGCGACGGTGTCGGAGAGACGTACCGTCGCCCAGACGATCATGCCCACCCCGCACAGGCCGGCAAGCGTGCGCAGCACGATGGAGGCGACGAATCGGGAGATTGCAGCGCAGCAAGCATGCCCGCTGCCGCGAACTCCCACGCCCTCGTTGGAAGGCTGTAGAAGGCCCATGAGCTCCCGCTGTCGGTGAGGCTCAGGTTGAAGAGGAACGACCGCGACCAGGATCCCGGCAAAGCCCACCAGCAACAGGGCACGCAACTCGTCACGACGACGCCGCACGATCCAAAGCTGGCTCCCACGACTAGCGGCCAGATCAGGTAGAACTGCTCCTCGACGCCGAGCGACCAGGTGTGCAGAACGGGCTCTGGTTCACGGTCGTGGCGAAGTAGTCCTGTGACGTGTGGGCAAACACGATGTTCGACATGTAGAGGGCCGCCGACGCGCCCTCCTTGGCCACCTGAGCGAGGTCGATGGACGGCAGGATCAGGGCGCTCGCCACCAGCGTCACCACCACGGTCAGGCTGAGCGCCGGTACCAGTCGCCGGATCCGGCGGCCCCAGAACGGCAAGAGGTGCACATTGCCGGTGTCGGAGCTCTCGCGAGGAGGTTCCGCGTGATGAGGAAGCCGGACAGCACATAGAACACGTCCACCCCGACGAACCCGCCCGCGAACCCGGCGATTCGAGCGTGGTACGCGACAATCACGAGGATGGCCACGGCCCGCAGGCCGTCGATGTCGGGCCGGAAGCCCCGGATCGGTGCGGCGCCTGACGTGTCCTCCCGGGTCGCGAGTGGCTCGGCCTCGTTACCGCGCATCGCGGGCGCCGGCGCGGCGGCGATGAGAATCCCTGGAGCACCACTCGGGCCCGCGAGTCGTCTGACATCGGCGACAGGGTAGCCCTGCATCGTTTCGCGCTCTGCACGGTCTGTGCGCCACGACCCGGCGCACCCGCGAGGTCGCCCGTCGTCCCGCCCGTCGGCGCAGTGGTCGTCGGAGGTCATGGCAGGTCGTCAGGACTTCAACAGGAAGTCGGCGGTGTCGTCGTCGCCCAGCAGCACACCGATCTCCTCGGCCAGGTCCGGATGCTGCTCGAGCATCGGGTCGGCGTCGACCAGCTCGAAGGCGACGTCGCGGGCCCGGCCCACCCACTCGCGGTCGCGTCGCAACGAGGCCAGCTTGAGGTCGTTGCGACCCTTCTGGCGCTCCCCCATGATCGTGCCCTCGCCGCGGAGGTCGAGATCGACCTCGGCCAGCTCGAAGCCGTCGGTGGTGCGGACCATGGCCTCCAGCCGGGCCTCGCCGTCGGAGGTCGTGGCCTCGCCCACCAGGAAGCAGTACGACCGGTCGGCGCCGCGCCCGACGCGACCGCGCAGCTGGTGGAGCTGGGCGATGCCGAACCGGTCGGCGTCGAGCACCACCATCACCGTCGCGTTGGGCACGTCGACGCCCACCTCGATCACGGTCGTCGCCACCAGCACGTCGAGGCCACCCGAACGGAACAGGCGCCATCGCCTTCTCGCGTTCGCCCGGCGTGACCCGGCCGTGCAGCAGCCCGAGGCGCAGGCCGGACAGCTCCCCCGCCTGCAACCGCTCGTAGGTCTCCTCGGCCGAGCGCACCTCGAGCTTCTCGCTCTCGTCGATCAGCGGGCACACGACATAGGCCTGGCGACCGGCGGCGACCTGCTCGCGGACGGTCGACCACACCGCGTCCTCGTCGGCCTCGGCGCGGGCCCAGGTCGTGACGACCGGCGTGCGGCCCGGCGGCAGCTCGTCGAGCACCGAGACGTCGAGGTCGCCGTAGACGGTCATCGCCGCGGTGCGCGGGATCGGCGTGGCCGTCATCACCAGCACGTCGGGCACGGCCTCGCCCGAGCTCTTGGCCCGCAGCGCGGCCCGCTGCTCGACACCGAACCGGTGCTGCTCGTCGATCACCACGACACCCAGCGAGCGGAACGTGATCGACTCCTGGATGAGCGCGTGCGTCCCGATGGCCAGGTCGACCTGACCGTCGGCCAGACCGGCGAGGATCCGTCGGCGCTCGCGCCGCGGTCGTGCGATTGGTGAGCAGCTCGACCCGCAGCTCGCGATCGAGCGTCGACCCGTCAGCGGCCGCGGCGAACAGGGTCGACTCGTCGGTGTCGGGCACCGTGAATCCGGCCAGCAGCTCGCGCACGCCCAGGTAGTGCTGCTCGGCCAGCACCTCGGTCGGGGCCATCAGCGCGCCCTGGTGGCCGCCCTGCACGGCGACGAGCAGCGCGCTCACGGCCACGACGGTCTTGCCCGAGCCGACGTCGCCCTGCAGCAGCCGGTGCATCGGGTGCGGGCCGGCCAGATCCTGGTCGATCTCGTCGATGGCGCGCTGCTGCGCGGCGGTCAACGGGAACGGCAACCGTTCGTGGAACCGGCGCACGAGCGAGCCACCGACGTCGTGGACGATGCCCGGGGTCGTGCGCTCGAGCTCCCGCTTGCGCTGCACCAGCCGCAGCTGCACGCGGAGCAGCTCGTCGAACACCAGCCGCCGACGGGCGTCCATGGCCGCGGCCATCGTCTCGGGCTGGTGGATGTCGTGGAACGCGGTCGTGCGCCCAGTCAGCGACCACCGGTCCCGCACCTCTTCGGGGACGGGATCCACGAACTCGCCCGCTCGTTCGAGCACCTCGGTCATCCACTTGTCCACGTCCCAGCTCATGATCCCGGCCTTCTCGGACTGCGGGTACACCGGGACGATGCGGCCGGTCTTGTCGCCCACGAGGTCGACCACCGGGTTCGTCATCTGCCGGCGGCCGCGGAACAGGTCGACCTTGCCGAACAGCACCGCCTGGGTGCCCGGCTTGAGCTGGCGCTCGCGGTAGGGCTGGTTGAAGAACGTCACCTTCAGGAAGCCGGACCCGTCGGTGACGTCGGCGGTGACCATCGCCTTGCGCGACCGCGTCCGCATGGCGTGGACGGCCTTCACCTTGACGAGGACCATGGCCTCCTCGCCGACGTCGAGCTCGTCGATGCGGCGTTCGTTGGTGCGGTCGAGGTAGCGGCGCGGGTAGTAGGTGAGCAGGTCGAGCACCGTGTGCAGGTCGAGCTTGGCCAGCGACGCGGCGCGCGCCTCGCCCACACCCTTCAGTCGGGTGACGGACACCTCGTCGAGCGCCTGCAACGTCCGGGCCATGCCGGGGCCCGTCCTACTCGATGCCGAAGAGGTACGGGTACAGCGGCTGGCCGCCGTGGTGGATCTCGACGCTCACCTCGGGGCGGTGCTCCTCGAGCCACATGGTGATGTGCCGGGTGGCGGCCGCGGACGATCCCTCGCCCTCGATCACGGTGACGATCTCGTGCTCGTCGCCGACGAGCACGTCGAGCAGCTGCGTGCAGACCAGGTCGATGCCGCTCGCCAACGCGCGGATGCCGTCGCGCGAGATGCCGAGGTAGTCGCCCTCGTGGATCTCGCCCAGCTCGCACGTCGAGTCGCGCACCGCGCGCGTGACCTCGCCGGCGACGACCGCTGCGGCCGCCTCGGCCATGGCCTTGGCGTTGTCGATGCCGCTCGCCTCGGGGTCGTACGCGAGCAGCGACGCGAAGCCCTCGGCCACACCACGGGTGGGCACGACGCGGACGGTCTTGTCCGTCTGGCTGTCGACCTGCTCGGCCACCGGGATGATGTTCTTGTTGTTGGGGAGGATGACGACCTGGTCGGCCGGAGCCGACTGGACGGCCTCGAGCAGCTGCGCGGTCGACGGGTTCATGGTCTGGCCGCCCGTGACGATGCGCTGCACGCCGAGGGAGTGGAAGATCCGCCGGATGCCCTCGCCGGTCGCGACCGCGACCACGGCCGTCTCGACCGGTTCGTTGGAGTCGACCGCGGGCGGCTCGGGCGTGGCCTCCCGCACCCACCGCTCCTCCTCGACCTGCTCGATGAGGTCGGTCACGCGGATGTCACGGGGACGGCCGCAGTCGATGGCCGCCTCGATGGCGGCGCCGATGTCGTCGGTGTGGATGTGGCAGTTCCACAGGCCGTCGCCGCCGACGACGACGATCGAGTCGCCGATGCCGGCCCACACGTCCTTGAACGCCGGGATGGTCCCGTCGGGCGCCTCGAGGAAGTACATGACCTCGTAGCGCAGGTCGGCGATGCCGCCGTGCGCGTCGTCGACCGACTCGGCGTGGGCCGCCGCCAGCGCGGCGGCGAGATCCGCGTCGAGCTCACCGTCGCCTTCCTCGGGCTCGGGGAGCGGTCGGCCGTCGACCACCGACAGCGCCGCGTCGACGAGCAGCAACAGGCCCGCGCCGCCGGCGTCGACCACGCCGGCCTTGGCCAGCACCGGCAGCAGCTCGGGCGTGCGGGCCAGCGCGTCGCGCGCCCGACGTGCGCGCGGCGTCGAGCACGCCGACGAGCGGCTCGCCCCGGCCGGCGGCGACCGCGGCCGCAGTCGAGGCTTCGCGGATGACGGTGAGGATCGTGCCCTCGACCGGGCGCATCACCGCGCTGTAGGCGGCGTCGCTGGCGGCCACGAACGCCTGCGCCATCACCTGGCCGTCGGCGACCGGTGCGTCGCGCAGGACGTCGGTGACCCCCCGCAGGATCTGGGACAGGATCACGCCGGAGTTGCCGCGGGCACCCATGAGCGACCCGTGGCTGATGGCCTTGCACGTGGCGGCCATGTCCGGGCCCGCCGCGACCAGCTCGGCCACGACCGACTCGAGGGTCAGCGCCATGTTGGTGCCGGTGTCGCCGTCGGGGACGGGGTAGACGTTCAGCCGGTTGATCGCGCCCGGTGGGCGGCCAGTGCTGCCGAGTACCCCTCGACCACGGCGCGGAGATCGTCGGCCGTCAGGGCCTCGAGAGTCGGCACGGCCTGCGATCGTAGTGCGATTGTGAGTGCGGACCGACGCCCGCTATCCTCTCCGGGCTGTTCAGATTCGACTCCCGAACGAAGGTCAGAGGTATCCCGTCATGGCAGCGGTCTGCGAGGTGTGTGGCAAGCACCCGTCGTTCGGTATGGCAGTCAGCCACTCGCATCGGCGCACGAAGCGCCGTTGGAACCCCAACATCCAGCGGGTGCGAGCGGTCGTCGACGGCACCACCAAGCGCGTCAACGTCTGCACGTCCTGCATCAAGGCAGGCAAGATCACCAAGGCCGCCCACTAGGGCCGGCGGGGGTCCCGTGCAAGGCGTCATCAAGTCCTACGACCCGGCCAGCCGCATGGGCGTGGTCGTGCGCGACACCGATCTGGCCGAGTACGACCTGGCCGCCGACGCGCT
This sequence comes from uncultured Microthrixaceae bacterium, assembly GCA_963776435.1. GTDB lineage: Bacteria > Actinomycetota > Acidimicrobiia > Acidimicrobiales > Acidimicrobilacustridaceae > UBA4742. The sequence goes on along the minus strand of CAVZMK010000005.1, from coordinate 260,741 downwards.
CGAGGGCTCCGTCTTCCGCATGCTGCGACAGGGACAGCGGGTCGTGTTCGACCTGAGCGACGAGCGCCTGGCCACCCGGCTGCGCCTCGGCTCCGAGGTCGACATGGGCACCCCGGGCTTCCCGGCCGTCCACCCGGGCAACGCCCAGCACCCGCAGGGCTGAGCCGCCTCCGCGCCGACCCGTGGCGAATGGACGGCCACCCCGACCGGGTAAGTAGGCTCGTTGATGCGTCGTTGACGCGGTGTCGCCTCGACGTTCCCCCACACGAGCGGCCTCGGAGGTCCGATGGGTGCGCAGACCAGCAACCGGAACCTGATCGACTGGGTCGACCACTGGGCGGGCATCCTGCAACCCGCGGCCATCGAGTGGTGCGACGGGTCGGCCGAGGAGTACGACCGCCTCTGCCGCGGGCTGGTCGACGGCGGCACCTTCGAGCGGCTGAGCGACGCCAAGCGGCCGAACAGCTACCTGGCCCTGTCCGATCCCGGCGACGTCGCCCGGGTCGAGGACCGCACCTTCATCTGTTGCGAGAACGAGCTCGACGCCGGCCCGACCAACAACTGGCGGCCGCCGGCCGAGATGAAAGCCGACCTGACACAGCTCTACACCGGGGCGATGCGGGGCCGCACCATGTACGTGGTCCCGTTCAGCATGGGTCCGCTCGGCTCGCCGATCGCACACATCGGTGTGCAGCTGAGCGACTCCGCCTACGTCGCCGTGAACATGCGGATCATGACCCGCATGGGCCAGGGCGCCCTCGACGTGCTCGGCGCCGACGGCGAGTTCGTGCCGTGCGTCCACTCGGTGGGCCATCCCCTGGCCGAGGGCGAGGCCGATGTCCCGTGGCCCTGCGACGCGGAGAACAAGTACATCGTCCACTTCCCGGAGACCCGAGAGATCTGGTCCTACGGCTCGGGCTACGGCGGCAACGCGCTGCTCGGCAAGAAGTGCTTCGCGCTGCGCATCGCGTCGACCATGGCCCGCGACGACGGGTGGATGGCCGAGCACATGCTCATCCTCGGCGTGACGCCTCCCGGCGGCGAGAAGAAGTACGTGGCCGCCGCGTTCCCATCGGCGTGTGGCAAGACCAACATGGCCATGCTCATCCCGTCGCTGCCGGGTTGGAAGGTCGAGACGGTCGGCGACGACATCGCGTGGATGAAGTTCGGCGACGACGGCCACCTGCGGGCGATCAACCCCGAGGCCGGTTTCTTCGGCGTGGCGCCGGGCACGTCCGACGCGACCAACCACAACGCCATGGCCACCGTGCACGGCAACTCGATCTTCACCAACTGCGCCCGCACCGACGACGGCGACGTCTGGTGGGAGCAGATGACCGACGAGCCGCCCGCCCACCTGATCGACTGGAAGGGCCAGGACTGGACACCGGCCTCCGAGACGCCGGCCGCCCATCCCAACGCCCGGTTCACCACGCCGGCCTCGCAGTGCCCGTCCATCGCCGACGAGTGGGAAGACCCTGCTGGCGTACCCATCTCCGCCATCCTGTTCGGCGGGCGCCGGGCCACCAACGTGCCGCTCGTGACCGAGTCGCTCGACTGGCAGCACGGCGTCTTCCTCGGCTCGATCATGTCGTCCGAGAAGACGGCCGCAGCCGCGGGCACCATCGGCGAGCTGCGCTTCGACCCCTTCGCCATGCTGCCGTTCTGCGGTTACAGCATGGGCGACTACTTCGACCACTGGCTCGACATCGGCCGTACCGCCGTCGCCCGTGACGGCAACGCCGTGAACCTGCCCAAGCTGTTCTGGGTCAACTGGTTCCGCAAGGACGACGACGGCCACTTCCTCTGGCCGGGCTACGGCGAGAACAGCCGGGTCCTCAAGTGGGTCGTCGAGCGGGTCGCCGGCGTCGGTGAGGCCACGGAGACCGCCATCGGTCGCGTCCCCACCGTCGAGGCCATCGACCGCACCGGACTCGACATCGACGACCAGACGATGGCCCGCATCCTGGCCGTCGACAAGGAGGCCTGGCGGGCCGAGATCCCCCAGATCGAGGCGCACTTCGAGTTCATCGGCCGGCAGCTCCCCGCCGAGCTGCGTGACGAGCTGAACAAGCTCGAGAAGCGCCTGGCCGACTGACAGTCCGCGGCCGCGCGCGAGCCCCTAAAGGCCGCCGCAGGCCGAGCCGATGGAATCCCTCGGCGCCGACGGGGCGCGCATCACCTGACGAGGGAGCACGAGATGGCGGGACGGCGCATCGGCATGGGCTCGACGACGGCGTGGCTGATCGCGGCAGCCGCGATCGTGATGGGCGGGCTGGTTGCGGGGTGCTCGAGCTCGAAGGCAACCTCGACCCCGCCGACGACGTTGAACCCGGCCCTGGTCAAGCGAGGCATCACGCTGACCCTCGAACCGAGCGGCCATCCGAAGGCCCTGAAGATCCCCGCGGCGTTCCTGGCCTGCACGGCGGCGAAGATCCCGGCCGCCGCGCGACCCACCGTCGCCGCCGTGACGAACGGCGACAAGGTCCCCGGCAACGTCGAGGTGTACGTCGCGAAGGCCGGTGCGGCCTGCAACCGTCCGTTGTTGACCGCGAGTCTGTCCCGCTCCCTCACCGACACCAGCAGCGGACTGCACGTCAGCGCGCAGGCTGCCTCCTGCCGCGAGCCGGAAGGCAGTGGTCGGCCTCCTGCGCCTCGACCCGGCGAAGGTCGCCGCCAACACCGGGAACAACGCCGCCAACAAGGCCATCGCGTCCTCCCTCGACGGATGCGCTCCCTTCGCGGCTTTCGTCACCTCGGTGCTGCACCAGGGCGATCCGACCATCACCTCCGCCCAACTCACCTGTATGCAGTCGAAGATGACCACGAAGACCTGGACGGAGATGATGGCCAGCGACGCGGCGTTCAAAGCCGACCTGCAGCGCGCCGCCCACGCGTGCGGCCTCGGCTGAGCCCGATCGACGCAGCTACGCTGCGCGCAGACGAACAGGACGTCGGATCCGGGAGGCGATCATGGCCGTGAGCGCGTACATCCTCATCCAGACCGAGGTGGGCAAGGCCGCCCAGGTGGCGACCGAGGTCCGGGGCATCGACGGCGTCGTGGCCGCCGACGACGTGACGGGTCCCTACGACGTCATCGTCCGAGCTGAGGCGCCGACCATGGACGACCTCGGCAAGATGGTCGTCAGCCGTGTCCAGATGATCGACGGCCTCACCCGCACCCTCACCTGCCCCGTCGTCAACCTCTGACCCGATCCCAACGTGGAACCTGTCAGCCGCGCGACTCGAAAGGAGTCGCTCCGCTGACAGGAAGCGCCGGTGGTCACTTGGTCACGCCGGTGAGGACGGCGCGGATGCCGAGGCCCATCAGGAAGAGCCCGCCGCCGCCGTAGAGCAGGTAGCGGTACTTCTCCATCTGGGCGCGGTAGCTGTAGATCAGCCCGACGCTGATGATCGCCACGAAGCCGTAGAACATGTGGAACTGCGGTGCCTTCAGCTTCTGGCCCGCCACCATGCCCACGCCCATGGCCACCTGCACGAAGATGGCCACCTCGACCACGACCGTGAACCACCACAGCGCCCGGCCCCGCAGCCACACCCACCAGTTGGCGCCGAGCGACCAGAGTCCGGCCAGGCCGTTGCCGACGATCACGAACCACGCGAACGACCGATGGATCTCGAGGAGCACCGGCGGGTCAGTCGGGGGATGAGGCCTGGCGCGTCAACGCGGCAGACGGGCGATCGGTGTGCAGACGGATCGGGTCAGGCCGGCTGGGCGTCGGCCCACTGGGCCTGGGCCTCGGCGTAGGCCTCGGCGGCGGCGTCGACCAGATCGCTGATCTCTTCCTCGTTGAACCCGGCCAGCGCCCGGAACTTGCGGGCCAGGTGGATGGGGTTCTCCTCTTCCTCACCCCGGAAGCCGCCGAAGCTGAACAGCTTGTCGACGGTGCGTTGGAAGTCGAGCGCGGCCTTGCGCCGCTCGGGATCGTCCGCCGTCACGCGGCGGAGCCAGTCGGAGCCCATCTTCACGTGGGTGACCTCGTCGGCCAGCATCCAGTCCTCGCAGAAATAGAGGACCGGGTCGGACACCGAGCCACCGAACTCGCGCATGGTGTTGAACACGTCGATGGCGAGGCCCTCGAGCGCCCGGTTGACGCCGGCGAGGCGCAGGATGGCGTCACTGTTGCAGGCCGCCTCGAACAGCAGGGTCTGCTCGGCGAACTCGCCGATCTCCGAACCCATGTGCTCGGTGAGCTTGACGGAGATCTCGACGTGGCGGGCCTCGTCCCAGCACTGGCGGGCCATGTCGAGCTTGAGCTCGAATGGCACCGAGTCGCCGTCGGTGCCGACCGGGAAGTCCCAGCAGGTGCGACCGGCGCCTTCGAGCGCCTGGATCTCACCCACGAAGATGCCGTGCATGAGCGCCCGGGCGGCGTCGGGCGCCTCGTAGTTCTCGGCCCGGAAGCCGGTGCCGCGCTTGTTCTCGTCGGACACCTGCACGGCGTTGCGCGGGTCGAACACGACGTCTTCGATCCGCATGCGGGCGAAGCGGTCGTCTCGGGCCAGCTCGGTCACGGGCATGTGACGCTTCATGCCTTGCTCCTTGTGCAGGGATGCGGGCTGCCCGCCAGCGTAGCCCCCCGACCCCTCCGGGACGTCATGACCCCAGCACGACCTCGTACGACCAGAGCTCGCTGTGCACCGCGACGGGCGGCTTCTCGCCGCCCTCGACCCCTCCCGCTCCCCCGCCGGGATGTGACCGAGCCTCGGAGCGGTGCCCGTGGGCGAACGCAGGCGAGCTCACCCAGGCGTCGAACGCCTCCTGATCGCGCCAGCGGGTGACTACCAGCCAGGTGGTGCGGTCGTCGGTCGGCTTGAGCAGCTCGAAGCCCTCGAAGCCGTCCTGGTCGTCGACGGCGCCGGCTCGGGCGGCGAAGCGGTGGGCCAGCTCGTCCCCCGAGTCGTCGGGCACGGTGATGGCGTTGATGCGGATGATCGACATGCCGCGATGGTCGCCCCCACAGGACCGGACGCGCCAGTCGCGGGAGGCCCGGCTAGAGGTACTCGTGCCGGCGCATCCACACGAGGGTGGGATACCCCCAGATCGGCGGCAGGTAGCAGGTCATCAGGCGGGCCGTCAGCGTGGCCGCCACCGCGATCGTGTTGGGGATGCCGATGGCGGTGAAGCCGGCGATGAGGCCGGCCTCGATCACACCCATGCCACCCGGCACCGGCGCGATGCCACCCAGCAGTGACGCGAGGGTGTTGATGACGATCAGCTCCGCAAGGCTGGCCGAGGCCCCGTACGCGCGCAGTGACGCGCCGAGGACCAGCGCGAACAGCAGTTGTGCCGCGACCGCGCCACCGAACAGCCGGACGAGCTTGGACGGTTGGCCGGCCAGCTCGTGAAGGTTGGCGCGGGCCGCGTCGACCTGCGGCTTCAACTTGTCGACGGCGCGGTGCCGGAAGCGCGGCACCAGGGTCACGGCACCCACCGCGGCCAGTCCGACGACCAGCAAGAGGAGCAACCAGGTCGTGTCCGAGCCCGACGAGCTGCTCCCGCTCCCGGACGTCTGGTTGAACGAATAGGAGAAGTCCGAGTGGGAGATGAGGAACGCGAGGACGAACAGCGTCGCCTGCACGGCCATGTTGGCCAGACTGCACAACACGCCCGAGCTCACCGCGATCGACACGGCGAGGCCTCGGCGCTGGAAGTACCGGATGATCGTGGCCGTCGTCCCCACTGTTCCGGCCACCAACCCGGTGAACGCGTTCGCGAGCTCGAGGCCGATCGTCGGTCCGAACGGCAACGCGGTCGACACCGACCCGAGCACCGAGACGGCCTGGGCCACGTTGGTGAGCTGGGCGAGGACGAACGCCACCCCGACCCACCACCAGTCCGCACTCTTCAAGGTGGCCCCGAGGTCGTCGATCCCGGAGAACTCCTGCACGATCAGGTACAGGCCGACGACGGCCCCGAGGCCCATCAGCAACGAGCTCGTCGAGACGCGGTGCACCTCGGCCAGCTGCGGCGGATCGACCCCGGCGGCCGCGGCTCCGGCGTCGCGGAGCTGGCCGAGCAACGCCTTCTGGCCGTGAAGCTCGTCGCGGAGGCTCTTGTCGAACCCCGCCCGCTGGAGACGGGCCAGCGTCGCCGCCATCTGGTCGACCCCGCCGGCCCGGACGGCCACCGCGACTGCCCGCTCGGGGCCGACCGCGAGTGCAACGGTCACCACGGCCGCGGCCGTGTCGCGCTCGAGTCGGTCGGGCGACGCGCCCGACGATGCGCGGCGCAGATCACGGAAGCTCACGGACCCGTCGTCGCCGAGCAGGACGGACCCGCCGCTGATCGCGCCGTGGGCGATGCCGGCCGCCCGCAGTCGGGCCACCGCCGCGAACACCCGGTCGAGGGTCTCGTCGCCGACGTCGTCGGGACCAAGTGCGGCGAGCGGCCGACCCGGTAGAGGGCGGGTCACCAACACGGCGTCACCGGTGTCCTCGCTCGTGCCGACCACGACGACGTCGGGCACCTGCACCCCGGCGTGGCTGGCGAGCAACGTGAGGTACGCCTCGTGCTCGACCTGTTGCAGCCGTGTGAGCGCCAGCGTGGGACCAGAGTCGCGGTACCAGACGAAGCGCCAGAGCTTGGCCAGCAGCTGCGCGTCGGACGCGTCTCGGCCGTAGATCGACACCTCGACCGGTCGGCCGGTGTCGTCGAGCGCGTCGAAGCAGGCCGAACCCCAGTCCTGTTCGCCCCGCGCCGCGACCGATCCCAGGTCGATGCCGAGCTCCCCCACCGCGTCGGTGACCTCGGCCGCGCTCGGGAACCCGGCCGGCGAGCCCAGGCAGAGGTGCACGACCGCGGCGACCGCCCATCCGACCACGAGGCTGGCGAGCACGTCGGCCGGGAGGCCCGAACCCCGCCACACCGACGCGATCGCGCCGAGCGTGATCATCGTCCAGAACAGACGCCGCACGGGTCGGCTGAGGTACGGGAGCGTCACGGAGGCCACGGCCATCGCGGCGGCGAGGCGGGCGAGTGGGAAGGCCGGGTCGACCCCTTGGGGCGCGGCGCCGGCCGGGTAGCCGCCGGTCGTGCCGAGCAGGGCGCCGAGCAGGCCGCACACCGCCCAGGCACCCAGGCCGGCCGCCGCCGTCTCGATCGCCATGCGGACCCGCCTCGACAGCAGCGCCAGCAGGGCCAGGGCCACGATCGTGCCCACCGAGCCGAGGAACCAGAGCGCCGTCACCAGCCAGTGCAGTCCCTCGGGCGGCGGGACCACGTCGTCGACGATCCGCGCCGCGGCGACGATGTCGTGGCGGATCGCCGCCACCAGCAGCGCCAGCGCCACGACCGCGGTGACGAGCCTGACCACGTCGGAGGGCCGGCGGCGGATCGACCCGTCTCCGGCGGGAGCGAACACGACCGACCGCCAGCGGTGGGCGAGCCCCTGACCGCGCCGGCGCGACCTCAGGGCCTCGCTCACCGGCTCATCAGATCACATCGTCGCTCGATCACCGGGGACTCGCTCCCGGTCCGGAAAGTCGGAACGAGAGGTTGTCGTAGCGGCCCGGTCCAAATAGCTTTGCAAGCCAATGGTTCGTGACCGATCGATCTGTGCGCCCACCGCCGTCGCCGAGGACTCCCCTGAATCGATGGGGCGGCTGCTGGCGCTCACGTCCAAGGCGGTGCGCGAGTGGTTCGACGCCCACCTCGCCAGCCGGGGCGGCAGCCTCCCGATGTGGATCGTCCTCACCCACGCGGTCGACCACGACGGCAGCCCGAGCCAGCGGGAGCTGGCCGCCCGCATGGGCATCGGAGGGGCCACGCTCGTCCGCCATCTCGACCGCTTCGAACGCGACGGCATCGTGGTGCGTCGCCGCGACGAGCACGACCGCCGGATCACCCGCATCGACATCACGCCGGCGGGCCGGCAACGTCTCGCCGAGCTGGCCGTCGTCGCCGCCGAGGTCGACCGTGAGGTCCACAGCCTGATGAGCGATGAGGAGGCACAGGTGCTCCGCTCGGTGCTCCAGCGCCTCCGCGACCACGCCCTCGACGCGCCCCGGCCGACGATCCCGATGCCTGCCCGCGAACTCTTGCCCACCGACGAAACGGATGTCGCATGACCAGCCCCACGACGGCTCCCGGCTCCAAGGCCGCGAGCGGGCCCCCGCCCGACGCGGACGAGGTGATCCGCACCGAGAAGCTCACCAAGATCTACCCCGGCGACATCAAGGCGGTCGACGAGCTCGACATGACGGTGCGCCGCGGCGAGATCTTCGGCCTGCTCGGCCCGAACGGCGCCGGCAAGACGACGACCGCCGGGATGCTCACCACGCGCGTCATCCCGACCAGCGGCAAGGCCTTCGTGGGTGGTGTCGACGTGGTCGCCCACCCCGCACTGGCCAAGCGGCTGATCGGCGTCGTGGCCCAGACCAACACCCTCGACCGCTCGCTCAGCGTGTGGCACAACCTCTACTTCCACGGCCGCTTCTTCGGGATGACGGCCAAGGAGTCCCGCGTCGCCTCTGACCGCCTGCTCGAGCAGTTCCGTCTGAGCGAGCGGGCCAAGGCACCCGTGCTGGCGCTCTCTGGTGGCATGGCCCAGCGCCTCATGGTGGCGCGGTCGGTCATGCACAACCCGTCGATCCTGTTCCTCGACGAACCCACCGCCGGGCTCGACCCGCAGAGCCGCATCGCCCTGTGGGAGATCCTCGGTGAGCTGCACGGCGAGGGCCAGACGATCCTGCTGACGACCCACTACATGGAGGAGGCCGACGAGCTCTGCAACCGCCTGGCCATCGTCGACCACGGCCGGATGCTGGCGCTCGGCACTCCACGGGAGCTCAAGGACTCGATGGGCATCGACACCTCCGTGCTCGTCACGGTGAGCGGCGACCCCCAACCGGTGGCCGACATGCTGCTCGCCGAGGTCACGGGGGCCACCGAGGTCCACCTCGTCGACGGCAAGATCCGACCTCGGGGTCAAGGGCGCCACCGGCGTGCTGCCCGAAGTGGTCACCCTGGCCGAGAAGCACGGCTTCGTGGTCACCGACCTCTCCGCCACCGAACCCACGCTCGAAACCGTCTTCATCAAGCTGACCGGGAAGGACCTCCGCGAATGACCACCCTCGACACCCCTGCACCCCCCGAGGGCGAGGCGGCCGCCCAGCCGCTGACCCACGCCAACGGGTGGTCGGCCTTCAAGGCGCTGCTCACCCGCGACGCCTACGTGCTGGCCCACAACCTCAAGGAGTTCCTGCCCCGGACGCTGATCCAGCCGTTCCTGCTGGTGTTCGTCTTCACCTACGTGCTGCCGAAGATCGGCCTCGGCATCGGCGGCAGCTCCGGGCCGCCCGCCGCCGCCCTGAAGCTGCTCACCCCGGCCCAGGCTGCGCTGGCCACGAAGGCGGCCGCGGTGCAGGCGTCGGCCTACTCGGCGTCGCTCATCGCCGGCGTGATCGGCTCGGTCATCCTCTTCCAGGGGATCCAGGCCGTGGCGCTGCCGCTGGTGCAGGAGTTCGGCTACACGCGCGAGATCGAGGACCGCGTGCTCGCTCCCCTGCCCGTCGAGCTCGTCGCCGGCGAGAAGATCGTCGCCGGCGCCCTGCAGTGCCTCATCGCCGGCCTCCTCGTCTTCCCGATCGCGGCGATCGTGCCGGCCACGCCCGTCCACCTGCACATCACACTGGTGGGTGCTGCTCACCATCCTGCCGCTGGCCTGCCTGATGGCCTCGACGCTGGGCCTCACCTTCGGCACGATCTTCGATCCGCGCACGGTGCCGATGCTGTTCGGCGTGATCGTCATCCCGATCACCTTCCTGGGCTGCATCTACTACCCGTGGTCGAAGCTCAGCGCCATCCCGTGGCTCAAGGTGCTGTCGCTGGCCAACCCGCTCGTGTACATCAGCGAAGGCTTCCGGGCGGCGCTGACCGACGCGCCCCACATGAGCCTGCTCGCCATCTATCCGGTGATGGTCGGGTTCATCGTGTTCCTGACCTGGCGGGGCATCGCCGGGTTCAAGAAGCGCGTCGTATCGCCTGACCGGCCATCGCCTGCTCGCCGGTCAGGCCGGGATCGGCACGCCGGCGTCGACGAGCTGGGTCGTCGGCGTCCAGGCCAGCTCGCCGCTGACGGCCAGCTCACGCACCGCCGGCACCGGATCGGTGTCGGTGAACAACCCGTCCGTCCCGTCGTAGGACGCCGTGTCGGCCGGTCGGATCGGTCACCCACCAGCTGGCCTCGAGCGCGATGCCGTTGGGATCGGTGAAGTAGATCGAGCGCATGAACCCGTGGTCGACCAGCTCGGTCACCCCGACATCGTGGGCTCGCAGCCGGGCCTGGAGGTCGACCAGCGCCTGCTCGTCGGGCAGGTTGAACGAGAGGTGGTCGAACTGGGCCGGCAGGGTGGGCGGGATGCCGGCCGGCTTCGACAACGACTCGGTGTCGACGGGCGCGTCGTCCCAGCCGAAGAAGGCGAGCGTGTTCTGGGGACCGATCTCGAAGAAGTAGTGGCGCATCGGCCCTGCGGACAGGGTCGCCACGATCCGCATGCCGAGCACGCCGTGGTAGAAGCGGACGGTCGTGTCCATGTCGGGGGTGACCATCGCGAGGTGGTTGACGCCTCGCCAGCGGGGAGCGTCGTCGGTGATGTTCGCGGGATCGGCCTGATCGCTCATCGCGCCAGGGTATCCCTGGCCGAGCCGGGTTTCCGGGGTCGGACGGTCAGCGCGGGATGGTGCCCATGCGGCCGTGCTCGAAGTCGTCGAAGGCCTGCTGCAGCTCGGCCCGGGTGTTCATGACGAACGGGCCGTACGCGGCGACCGGCTCGCCGATGGGTCGGCCGCCGAGCACCAGCACCTCGAGCGAGGGCGTGTGGCTGTCCTGGGTGGCGTCGGCCTCGAGCACCAGGGAGTCGCCGGCGCCGAAGACGGCCAGCTGACCCGCCCGCACGGGCGCCTGCGCCGGACCGACCGTGCCGCGCCCGGCGAGCACGTAGGCGAGCGCGTTGAACTCGGGCGGCCACGGCAGCTCGAAGCGCGGCGCCGGGGCTCACCGTGACGTGGGTGAGCGCGATCGGTGTGTAGGTGATGCCCGGCCCCGGCGTGTCCGCCGACGTCGCCGGCGATCACCCGGGCCATCGCGCCGCCGTCGGGTGAGCGCAGCAGTGTCACCTCGCCGGCGCGGATGTCCTGGTACCGCGGCTCGACCCACTTCTGGGCCGCGGGCAGGTTGACCCACAGCTGCACGCCGTGGAACAGGCCACCGGCCGCCACCATGTCCTCGGGCGGCCGCTCGATGTGGAGGATGCCACCGCCGGCCGTCATCCACTGCGTGTCGCCGTTGGTGATCAGGCCTCCGCCACCCGCTGAGTCGCGGTGCTGGAAGACGCCGTCGATGATGTAGGTCACCGTCTCGAAGCCGCGGTGGGGATGCCACGAGGTGCCCTTGGGTTCGCCGGGGGCGTACTCGACCTCCCCCATCTGGTCCATGTGGACGAACGGGTCGAGCGCGGCGAGGTCGACGCCGGCGAAGGCCCGGCGGACCGGGAAGCCCTCGCCCTCGAAACCGGACGGCGCGGTCGTGATCGAGACGACGGGTCGGGGCCGAGCCTCGACGGGGACGTCGACCTGGGGCAGCTCGAGCACATCGGCAACGGTGACAGCGGGCATCGGACACCTCCGGGACGGGCGGGTCGGTCTGACCTGCCTCGTTCTCCCCGTGCAACACTAGTTGAAGCTAGAACTATTCCGGCGGGCGGGACGGTGGGTCAGCGGAGGTCGGGCGGGTCGGCGCCGACGCGCCGGAACGTGTTGACGTAGTCGATGACCAGCGCTTCGTGGACGGCCCATTCGCGTCGTGGGTGAGTGCCGTAGGCCCCGACCCTCGAGAGCGTGGTGGGTGTCATCGCCTGGAAGGCGGGCTCAGGATCGTCGGTGTCGAGCTCGTAGAGGTGCAGGTACGTCGGCGTGGCCCCCGGCGTCGCGTGCTTGTAGGGGGTGATCATGGTGAAGTGCGCCGGCGCAGCCGCGGCGATGTCCCGGATGTGCACGAAATCGCCCCAGTCGCGCAGCGCCTGGGCCTCGTCGGGGTGGCGCGGGCTGATGAGCACGAGCACCAGGCCCGACGTCGCCCGCACGCTGATCGTCCCTTGACCAGGGCGCGGGTAGCGAAGGTACGGGAGCCCGCGGATGTCGTCAGGCAGATCCCGTGAGCCGTCCGTCGGAGCGACGAAGTCGGCGTCGGTCTCGTACACCCCCAGCGTCGTGAACTCGGTCAACGTACGGGGCAGGTCCGTACGGTGGGGCACGCAGTTGGCCCACCACGTCGCCCGGTTCACGCCGGGTCGGGCCCGCACCTGGGCCACCCGCTGGGCGGCGTAGTCGTCGGGCGCGCGGTCGGTCAGCTCGAGGTACAGCCCCGGCGGGATGCGATCCTCCATCACTCCTCCCTCCGGCGAGCGTCTCTAGCTGGCCGCCTCGAGGATGGCGCGGGCGTCTTCCTCACTGACCGATCGGGGGTTGGCCCGCACGCTCGGGCTGGCCTGTGAGAGGCGGGCCACCGCGTCGAGGTCCTCGTCGAGGACGCCCGCGTCGGTCAGCGTGGCGGGCAGGCCGAGACGGGCGACGAGCGCCCGCACGGCACCGGCCGGATCATCCGGCGCGCCGATGGCCTCACCGATGCGGCGCACCTCGGCGGGCACCACCGGCGCGTTGAAATCGATGGCGTGGCTGAGGATGATCGCGTTGGCGAGACCGTGCGGGATCCCCGTGCGCCCGCCGACCAGCTGCGCGAGGCCGTGGTGCACACCCATCGACGCGTTCTGCAGGCACCGCCCGGCCAGGATCGAACCGACCAGCATGTCGGTTCGGGCGCCCAGATCCGTACCGTCGTCGACGACGCGCGGCAGGGCGTCGACGATGCGCGACGCGCCGGCCAGCGCGATGGCCTCGGCCTCGGGGGTGCGGAACGGCGACCAGGCCGCCTCGACGCAGTGCGCCAGTGCGTTCATGCCGGTCTCGGCGCTCACGTCCGCCGGCGTGGTGAGCGTCAGGCGCGGGTCGTAGAACGCCGCGATCGGCGTGATCGTGGGCCCGCCGGCGCCGCTCTTCTGGCGCGTGGCCGGATCGGTCATGCCGAAGAAGCCCGTGAGCTCGGCTCCCGAGTAGGTGGTGGGGATCGACACATGGGGCAGCGTGGGCCGGTCGGCGAAGCTGGCCCCCGGCGCGCCCTGTTCCTGCTCGGTGAAGAAGCACACCGCCTTGGCGGTGTCCGCGCACGAACCGCCGCCGAACGACACGATCCCGTCGACACCGTCACGGCGGGCCTGGCGGACGGCAGCCTGGACGGTCCCGGTCGGGACGTGCGAGCTGACCTCGGCGAAGGTCGAGGCGAGCGCTCGGCCCAGGGCGCGCGTCACCTGACCGCCCTCGTCGGACGCGGCACGCCCGGCGGTCGTCACCAACATCACCCGGCGGACACCTACGGCTCGCAGCAACTCGGTCAGCTGGTGGAGGGCGCCGTCGCCGAACAGGATCTGCTGGGCGTAGCCCGTGTGCGTCCACGACCCGGGCGCGTTGGTCGAACCGCCCGGCGTCGGCCCGGATGTCGAGCTGGTCGTCATCACCGGACCTCGGTGATCGCGGAGCGGCCCAGCTCGGTCACCACGAGCCGCCCTCCCGTGGTGTCGACTGTCGTGATCGAGCAGTTGTCGATCGGCACGTGCATCACCCGGTCGTCGCCCGCGGCTCGACCCACGACCGCGTTGATGGCCACGAAGTGGCTGACCACCACCGTGTCCGACGTCAGCGCCGCGATCGCATCGACGAGCCGGTCGCGCCAGGCGAGGTAGGACGGCCCGAGGTCGTCCCACGTGCCGGCCATCGCGGCGGACAGCCACTCCCCCCGCCGACGAGGTCCGTCGGTCGGTGACGGGATCTCGGCGACGCGGTCGTCGACGACGGCGGTCACGCCCCACCTCGCCTCGAGCGCGGCCGCGGTCTCACGCGTGCGGCGCAGCGGGCTCGACGACGATCGGCAGCGGCCCGAGCGGCGCCAGTGCGTCGGCCATTGCCGCCGCCTGGGACCGGCCCTGGCTCGTCGAGCCCGGGGTCGTGGTCGGCGCTGAACCCGGCCGCCGCGTGACCGTGGCGCACGAGGCGGACCAGGCTCATCGCCCTAGTCTCGTCGCGAACGGGACATCACTGCCCGCCAGCCTTCGAGGTGGCGACCAGCGGCGCGAACAGATCGTCCGCGAACGGTGCTTGGGCGGGCCGGGCGACCCCTTCGGCGATGTACCACTCGGTGCCGAACGCCGACGCGAACCCGTCGAGCGGCATGGCCAGGAAGAAGTCCTCGGGAGAGATCTGGCTCTCGTGGCACTGCATGGACCGCCGCTTCACGTCGACGAAGCCCGAGACGTCGATGGCGTGGGTGATGATCACCTCGGGTGAGCCCATGTCGGTGTCCTCGTCGATGCCGGGACCCTTGCCCTCGGCCTCGAGGGCGGCGAAGTCCTCGGCCCGCTCGCGGATGCCGCGCAGGATGGCGTCACGGTTCATCGTGGCCTGGAACACCGTCGGCGTCCCCGCCAGCTCGCGCGGCCCGCCGGCCCACGCGGTGCACCTGGATGTGATCGGGATGGCCGTAGTTGCCGTGGTCGTCGTAGTGGGTCAGCACGTCGCAACCGACCTCGCGCAGGATGGCCGCCAGCCGTTCGGCTGCCTCGTCGACGTCGGCCTGCCAGAAGCAGTCGGGATCGTCGTTGGTGGGCTCGCCCATCATCCCCGAGTCGCGGTAGCCGAGCAGCTCGACCCGCTCGGCTCCGATGCACCTCGGCGGACAGGTGCAGCTCGCGCACCCGACGCTCCCACAGCTCCTCGCCGTGGTCGAGCACTCCCTCGACCGGTTCGCCCAGCTCGCCCCGGGTGGCGCACACGAGCACGACGCGGTGGCCCTCGGCAGCGGCCTTGGCCATCGTGCCGGCCGTCGCGATCGACTCGTCGTCGGGGTGGGCGTGGAAGCACACGAGCGTTGCCATCCCACGAACGATATCTAGGCTGGCCTCATGACCGTCGAGATCACGCCGGAAGTCCGCGAGCTGCTCGAAGGGCCGAGCGTCGCCCATCTCGCGTCGCTGCGGCGCGATGGTTCACCGGCATCGCATCCGGTGTGGATCGGCTTCGACGGCCGGCACATCCTCGTGTGCACCGGTCCGAAGACGGCCAAAGCCCGCAACGTCGAACACGACCCGCGTGTCACCGTCTCGATCATCAGCCACGCCAACCCCTACGAGGAGGCGATCATCCGCGGGACGGTCGTCGAGGTGCGGGTCGGACAACGACCTCGCCGACATGGACCCGATCTCGATCACTTACACCGGCAAGCCCTTCCCGTTCCGGAACCCGCCCCGGGTCACCCTGGTCATCGAGCCGTCCAAGATCGACCACCACGTGCTGCCGTTCGAGTCCGTCAGTCCCTAGGGGCGCCCACCAGCCTCGACGTCGGATCGCGTGATGGCCAGGTAGGCCACGAGCACGACGATGAGGGCGCTCAGGACGAGCGCTACCCATCCGGCCCCCCAACCCAGGCCCCCGTCGCGGATGGGCTTGCCCATCCAGTCGGCGAAGGAGGCGCCGAGCGGGCGGGTCATCACGTAGGCGAACCAGAACGCGAGCACCGGGTTCATGTCGAACCGCCAGTACCCGACCGCCGGGATCAGGATGATCGCGGCGAACAGCACCCCTGACCAGAAGTACCCCAGGTTGAACGTGATCGCGACGAGATCACCGGCGGCGGTGCCGAGGGCGAACGTCGCGACGACGGCCGCCCAGTAGAAGAGCTCCCGACGACAGGTGTCGATGCTGTGGATCGAAAGGGTGCCCTCGACGCGCTGCCACGCCACGAACACCACCGCGAGCGCGGCTCCGCACAGCGGCACCGACGCCGCGTACGGAACGCCCAGTCCGACGTGGAGCACGTCGGCGCCCATGGTGCCGAACACGCCGACCATGACCACCGCCAGCCAGTAGGTCACGGCCAGGTAGCGCCGCCTCGAGAGCTGCAGTGCGAGCGCACCGCAGAACGCGACGAACCCGAGCAGCACCGCCGGCACCGGACCGAGCTTGTGGACGAGGTAGTCCGACGTCGACTCCCCCATCGCGGTCGACAGCGCCTTGATCGTCCAGAACAGCACCCCGATGAGCGCCGGCACCCTCGAGCGCGCCAGAAGCGGTCAGGTCCGCGCGCCAGCCAGCGCGCCGCTCGAGTGAGTCCACGGGCCGACGCTACGGGTGCCTTCATGAGCGGACGATGAGACCCGAATCACCGATCGGCAGGAACCAGCCCCGGCTCGGTGGCGTCGGACCAGGTATGAGAGCACGACTGGTCCTCGTCGCGGTGCTGGCGGCGTTCGTACTGGCCGGCTGCGCCAGCTCCAGCCGCGTCGCGGGGTCCTCCGGCACCACCCCGACGACCCCCGTGCCCACATCGACCACCCGCCCGCTGCCCGTCGCGATCGACATCGTGCTCCCGGGGACGATCCTGCGAGCCGGATCGACGATGGCGGGTCAGGTGGTGGTGGTCAACCGGTCGGGCCACGCCCTGCACGTGGTCGGCTGCGGGTCGATCTTCCAGGTGGCGCTGGCCAGCCCCACCTACAAGCCCGCGGTCGTGTGGCCGGCCTGTGCCTCGGCGATCACGATCCCGGTCGGTCGGACGACCTACCGCGTCACGGTCGCCGCGAACGTACTCGGAGTGCACGAACGCCCTGCCGCAGCCGGGCATGCCCGCCTGCCGGTCGGGCGGCGGTGCGCCGCCTCTCGCCGCCGGCGACTACCGCGCCACGCTCTACCAGAGCTCTCGGATCGCCCCGCAGCCGCCCTCGGTTCCTGTCCGCGTGATCGGCCCTGGGCCGGGCGAGGCCGAGACGACCACGACCTGAGCGGCCGACCCCGCCTCAGGCGATGGCGCCGGTCTCGCGGAGCTTGGCGATCGTGGCCGCGTCGACGCCCCAGTCGGCGAGCACCTCGTCGGTGTGCTGGCCGGCATGGGCGGGCGGGCGCTGGATCTCGCCGGCGTGCGGCTGAAGCGCGGCGCCGGCGCCGGCTGCACCACGCCGTCGCGCTCGACGAAGGTGCCGCGGGCCTGCGTTGTGCGGGTGCGCGGGCGCCTCGGTCATCGACAGCACCGGCGCGAAGCAGACGTCGGTGCCTCTCCATGAGCGCGCACCACTCGTCGCGGGTCTTCGTCTTGAAGAGCTCGCGCAGCCGCTCCTTCATGGCCGGCCACTGCGTCGCGGTCGAGCTGGCGCGGCAGCGAGTCGTCGCCGGCGAGCCCGGTCAGCTCGAGCAGCTCCGCGTAGAACTGCGGCTCGATCGAGCCGATCGAGACGTACTTGCCGTCCTTCGTCTCGTAGACGTCGTAGAAGTGCGCGCCGGTGTCGAGCAGGTTCGTGCCGCGCTCGTCGCTCCAGATGCCCATCGCCCGGAAGGCGTGGAACATCGTCATGAGGACGGCCGCGCCGTCGACCATGGCCGCGTCGACCACCTGGCCCTTGCCCGATGCGCGCCGCTCGAGCAGCGCGCAGGCCACGCCGAAGGCCAGCAGCATGCCGCCGCCGCCGAAGTCGCCGACCAGGTTGAGCGGCGGCACCGGGCGCTCGCCGGCGCCGCCCGATCGAGTCGAGCGCGCCGGCCAGCGCGATGTAGTTGATGTCGTGGCCGGCGGCCTGCGGCGTAGGGCCCGTCCTGGCCCCAGCCCGTCATGCGCCCGTAGACGAGCCGCGGGTTGCGGGCGAGGCAGACGTCGGGCCCGAGGCCGAGCCGCTCGATCACGCCGGGCCGGAAGCCCTCGATCAGCGCGTCGGCCGCGTCGACCAGCGTGAGCAGCGCCTCGACGCCGTCGGGGTGCTTCAGGTCGACGCCGATCGAGCGGCGGCCGCGGTTCAGCACGTCGGCCGGAGGCGCGGCCGGGTCGCCGCCGTGCACGTTGTCGCGCCCGATCGATGCGCACGCACCTCGGCGCCCATGTCGGACAGCATCATCGCCGCGAACGGGCCCGGGCCGATGCCGGCGATCTCGATGATCTTGATGCCGTGCAGTGGTCCCATGGCTCAGGCCGTCGCGGCCGAGCGCGGCGGCCAGCGCGGTGATCGCCTCGATGACCGGCGCCCAGTAGTGCGTCGGCAGGTCGTGGCCCATGCCGTCGAGCATCATGAGCTCGGCGCCCGGGATCACCTCGGCCGTGCGCTCGCCGCCCGACGGGGCCACGAGCGGATCGTCCGTCCCGTGGATGACGAGGGCGGGCAGGTCGAGCGTGGCGCAGACCGTCGGATCGGCTCGGCGAGCGACGACGATGGCCACGAGCTGGTTGGCGACGCCCGGCGGGTAGAAGCAGCGGTCGAAGCTGCGCGCGGCCATCTCGGCGGCCCGCTCGGCGTCGAAGTGCTCGGGGCTGCCGATGGCCCGGCTGCCCTCGACGCATCTGGGCGATGTAGGCCTCGCGCTCGGTCGGCGCCGGCGCGAGCAGCACCGGCAGCACCTCGGGCGACGGCTGGCCGACGTCCGGGTCGCCGGTCGTCGACATGATCGAGGTGAGCGACGCCGACCCGGTCGGGTGCGGCGATGGCGATGGTCTGGGCGATCATCCCGCCCATCGACGCGCCGACGACGTGGGCGCGCTCGATGCCGAGCGCGTCGAGCAGCCCGAGTCCGTCGGCGGCCATGTCGGCGAGCAGGTACGGCGCGTGCGAGGTGTCGCCGCCCAGCGCGGCCATCACCACGGCCGCGATGTCGATGTCGCCGTCGACCGGCACCTTCGTGGACAGCCCGACGTCGCGGTTGTCGTAGCGGATCACGAAGAAGCCCCGGTCGACCAGGCCCTGGCAGAACTCGTCGTCCCAGGTGATCATCTGGGCGCCGAGCCCCATGACCAGCAGCAGGGCCGGGTCGGTCGGATCGCCGATGGTCTCGTAGGCGATCTCGATGCCGTTCGCAGTGGTGTGCATGGCGCCATGCTCGGTCATCCTTGACCGGGCGGTCAAGGCTTCGGAGTGGGCGACCGCGGCCTGGCGCCGCCAGGTACCGTTGACGCCCATGCCGGCTCCACCCTGCGGTCGATCCCCTCACCGGCGAGATGATCCAGGTCGTCGCCTCGCGCCAGGCCCGGCCGAACCTCCCCGACCGCCGACTGTCCGTTCTGCCCCGGCGGCGCTCGAGGCCCCCGACCCCTATCGGGTGCGAGCCTTCCCCAACCGCTGGCCGGCGCTCCCCGGCGGCGCGTGCGAGGTGGTGCTGTACACCCCCGACCACCTCGCCACCTTCGCCACCCTCGATCCCGACCAGGCCCGCGCCGTGGTCGACCTCTGGGCCGAGCGCTCCGCCGAGCTCGGCGGACGGGCCGACATCGACTACGTCCTGGTGTTCGAGAACCGCGGGGCGGAAGTCGGCGCGACCATCAGCCATCCCCACGGCCAGATCTACGCCTTCGACGTAGTGCCGGCGGGCCCGCGACGAGAGCTCGAGCTGGGCGACACCGATGCGGGGCTCGGACCCACGGCGCCCGGCGACCGGCTGGTGTCGAGGAGAGGTTCGTGGCGGGCATGGGTGCCGGCGGCGGCGGCCTGGCCCTACGCCCTCGTGCTCGCTCCTGAGGCGCGAGTGCCCGACCTGCCGTCGCTCGCCTCCACCTCCCGGGACGAGCTCGCCGCGCTGCTCGTCGATGTCGTCGGGCGACTCGACCGGCTCTTCGAGGCGCCGATGCCCTACATGCTGTGGTTCCACCAGCGTCCGTTCGATGGCCTCGACTGGCCAAACGCCTGGCTGCACGCCCACATCTCTCCGCTGCTCCGGTCGCCGGGCACCGTCCGCTTCGTCGCGGCGGGCGAGCTGGGAGGCGGCCTGATGTTCAACCCGGTAGATCCCGACGACGCGGCCGCCGCGCTGCGCGACGCCTGAGCGGCTCGTGGATCCGTCGTTCCCCGCTCCCCGCCGCACGGGCGGGTCCGAGCCGGGTGGCGCGATCCGCGTGTGGGCCCCTGGTCGAGTGAACCTCATGGGCGACCACACCGACTACGCGGACGGCTTCGCCCTCCCCATGGCCATCGACCTCGGCACCACGATCGTCGGCCGACCCGTCGACGATCGGGTGCGTCTCACCTCGGACGGGTTCGACGGCCGCGTCGAAGTCGGGGCCGCGTCGCCCGATGATCGTCCCGGCCCGGAGCTGCCGGACTGGGGTCGCTACGTCGCCGCGGTCATCACCGAGGTCGGTCCGACACGCGGGTTCGACGGCCGCGTCTCGACGACGATCCCGATCGGCGCGGGACTGTCGTCGAGTGCGGCCCTCGAGGTGGCGGTCGCGCTCGCCGTCGGCTCGACGCTCCCACCGGTCGACCTCGCGCTCGCGTGCCAGCGGGCCGAGCACGCGGCGTCAGGGGTCCCGTGCGGTGTCATGGATCAGCTCACGTCGATCTGCGGAGTCGAAGGTCACGCGCTCCTCGTCGACTTCCGCGCCCTGACCTACGACCTCGTCGCTCTGCCCTCGTCGGCCGAGATCGTGGTGATCCACTCCGGTCAATCGCGCGAGCTGGCGGGGTCGGCCTACGCCGATCGTCGGCGCCAGGTGGCCGACGCCGAGCGCGAGATCGGGCCGCTGCGCGACGCCGATCTGGATGACATCGGCGCGATCCGCGATCCGGTGGCCCGGGCCCGCGCCCGCCACGTCGTGACCGAGAACGCCCGCGTGCCCGCCTTCGCGGCCGCGCTCACCTCGGAGGACCTCCGAGAGGCCGGCTCGATCATGGCCGCATCCCACGCCAGCAACCGCGACGACTTCGAGGCGTCCACCCCGGTCGTCGACGCCCTGGTCGACCGCCTCACCGCGACACCGGGCGTCTTCGGGGCCCGGCTGGTCGGCGGGGGCTTCGGCGGTTGCGTCCTAACGCTCACAGAACCGGGCGTTCTGACCGAAGGATGGAAGGTACAGGCCTCTGGCGGGGCGTCGTCCGTCCTGGCCTGAGCTGCCGCACCCACCGACTCCAGCCCCCGGATCTCGCCCCCCGAAAGAGCCTCGACTTGTCTGTCACCTCGCCGAGCTGTCCTCGTTGCGGCGTCCCGGTCCAACCCGACTGGGACTGGTGCCACGCCTGCAGCTTCCATCCCGACGACCTGGCACACGACGACCACACCGCCGACGCGGCCCGGCCGACGGCTCCGCCGACGCCGATCCCCCCTCCGCTAGCGAGTTCGACCCGGGCCATCCCGAGCGCCGCACCTCAGGGCCGCGGTCGCTGGGTCGGGGCCGTGGTGGGCGCCGTCGTCGTGTTGGTGGTCGCAGCCGTCGCGGTGGCGGCGATCGTGGTGGTGGTCAACCGTGGCTCGTCGACCAGCGCGAGCGAGCCCACCGCCACGCCCGCCTTTGCCGACGGTCTGGCCGTGTGGTTCACGAGCGCCGACCCGGGCTCACACGCCGCGCTCCTCCCCGATGGTCTCGCTGGTTGCGTCCAACAGAAGCTGACCGTCGGCGACGTCACCGCGGTGGCGGCGCTGCAGCAACCGGCCGACCACGACCGGATCGGGAACGAGACCGAGATCCACGTCTACCGTTCCCTGAAGGCGTGCGACCTGTCCGGCTCCGCAGAGGTCTTGACGGGGCAGGGCAATGTCTTCTCCGACTTCGGGGTGCATGCGATCGCGCAGCAACAGTGCGTGATGGAGCACTTCATCACCGGCGTCGCGGCGCTGAGCGATCACGTGACCGCGACGATGAAGCCGCGAGTCGACGCCAAGCTGGTCGCATCGTTCCAGGCCTGCGTTCCGATCAGCGTCGGCCTGGCCGGTGTCTTGGCGTCGACCACGCACGGGCCGACCCCCGATCAGGCCCGGTGCATCGGGAGCGAGATGGCGACCACGATCCACTGGACCGACCTGTTCAAGGTCGACACGCCGGCCGGCAAGCAGAAGCTCAACGCAGCGCTGCTCGCCGCGATGCCGCATTGCCAGTAGACCGGGTCCAGGGCGTCGAGCCCCAGGGCTTGAAGACCGAGAGCACGGTCGCGATCGCCAACACGACCACGTGGGCGATGGTTCCGTCACGGAGCGGTCGCGCGGCCTGACCCGCGAGAGCAGCCTCGTGGGCGAAGTGGGCGACGACCACCGCGTCGGTCACGACGACCGCGGCCGAGATGCCCACCTTGACCACGACCCACCATCGGCGGAGCACCCCGTGGGCCGTACCGAGCCCCAATACGACGCCAGTCGCGGCCGCGGCGAGCCCGATCGGGATGGAGACCCACGGCCCGAGCTCGAGCGTGCGATAGATCGCGCGCCGCAGCTCGGGGTCGCTCGTGAACGATCCGAGCAGTCCGCCCAGCGCGACCACGAGCGCGACGCCGAACCACCCCACCGAAGTGAGGAGGTGCGCGGTGAGCGCCACCTTGTGCGACCGACCCCGCAGTCGGAAGCGCGGCAGCTCACGGGGGACGGCGAGTGGAGTCGCGGGGGACGGGTGGGAAGCGACGGTCACGGGTTCATGCCCACGTCGGTGCCGAGCGCGTTGTCCCGCAGCCGCTCCAGGGTCCGCCGGAGCGCCGCCACCTCGTCGTCCGACACGCCCGCGCGCAGCTGGCGGTCGAACGCGGCCGCACGCGCCCGGAGGCGCTCGAACATCGCCTCCCCTGCCTCGGTGAGCTCGACTCGCTGGACACGGCGGTTCTCGGGGTCACGGGCGCGGGTGACGAGACCGCCGGCCTCCATGCGGTTGAGGTGATGGGTCAGGGTCGGGCCCTCGATGCCCATGGCCTCCGCCAGGTTCCGCTGAGTGCCATGGGTACCGGCCTTGAGCGACACGAGCACCAACCACACCGGCATCGACCCTCCGGCCTCGGCCAGCGCGTCGTCGAAGGCACGACCGAGGACCTTGGCGGTGCGGGCCAGGTGCAGACCGAGGGGAGGGACGGTGGGAGCAGGCATGCTCGAAGCATAGACATCGAATCATTCGATGTCTATGTGTTTTGGAGGACCTCCCGAAGTCGGTCGAAGGCGGCGGGCGTGCGAGCGCCCCACCAGAACAGGTCCTGGCCGTCGATGAGGCACACCGGCGCCACCCGCTCGAGCTCGTCACGGTGGCGTTCGGAGAACGGGTAGGGCTCGCTCGGCGCGATCACGAGGTCGGGCCGGAGGGCGACGGCGGCGTCGAGGGTGACCTGCGGGTAGCGCTCGGAGCCGTCGGCGAAGACGTTGTCGATCGCGAGTGCGGCCAGCAGCGACGAGCCGTAGCAGCCGCCGCTCATCGTCATCCACGGACGTCGCCAGATCGGCACGAACGCGCGGCGCCGCTCGACGGTGCCCATCGGTGCCGGCGGGAGCGCCCACGGCTCCGGTCGTGGGACTCCTACCGCGTCAGCCAGGGCCACCAGCTGCGGGCCCACGTCATGAAGCGAATCGATCCGCACGACGTGCAGGTCGAGGCCCGACGTCGCCAGCGCGTCGGCGTCCTCGCGCCGGTTCTCCTCCTCGCACATGACGACGAGGTCGGGTCGGAGCGCGACGATGGCGTCGAGGTCGGGATCCTTGGTGCCGCCCACGTGCGCCAACCGCGGCTGCTCGCAGAAGCGCGTGACCGCCACCGGCTCGACACCCCACGCCAACAGGGTCTCGGTGGCCGAGGGCACGAGGCTGACGATGCGCATCTCCGCCACGGCGGCGGCTACATCTGCTCGAGCAGCTCGGCCTTCTTGGCCTCGAACTCGGCGTCGGTGATCGCACCCTGCGTGTGCAGCCGGTGGAGCTCGGCGATGCGGTCGCCCACCGACGCGGCGGGGGCCGGCGCCGGCGGAGCCGCGGCGGGCGGGCGCGGGCGCCGGGCGATGGCGCGGCCGCGGGCGGCGCCCCCGCGATCTTGTCGGAGATGCGGTCGAACCCCCGGTTCTCGACCGCCTCCATCTGCGCGTAGATCTCGTGCTGCACGCGGTCAGGGTTGCGGATGTCCTCGAAGACCTCGGCGCCCGTGCGGCTGGCCGACTCGATCTTGAGGTCGCCCAGCCCGAGCACCCGTTCGAAGAACCGCTGGCTGAAGAAGATCGTGTTGATGCGCTGGAGGGGTATCTCCATGCCTCGCTTGGCCACGACCCCCTGGCGGTAGATGACGCGGTCGGTGGTGAGGATGAAGTAGGTGGTGACCCAATGGACGTAGCGCTCGGCCAGCCACACGAGCGACGCCAGCACCAGCACCGCGGCGAGCAGGCGCAGCCAGTCCCAGCTCGGGCCGGCGACCAGGATCACGATGGCGAGGACGACCCCGACGACGGTCGCCACCATGGCCTTGGCGAAGTACCACCAGTGCGGGTGGAGATCGAGCACGAGCTTCTCGTTCTCCCGCAACAACAGCTCTGAGTACGCCACGGCCAGAGGTTACGCGTCATAGGGCCTGGTTAGGGTGACGAGATGGACGCGGAGCAGGTCCTCGACGGCCTCAACGACGAGCAGCGGCGGGCCGTCACCTGCCCGACCACACCCCTCTGCATCCTGGCCGGAGCCGGCTCGGGCAAGACCCGGGTGCTCACCCGGCGCATCGCCCACCGGGCGCTCACCGGCGCCGCACGATCCCCGCCATGTGCTGGCCCTCACCTTCACCCGCAAGGCCGCCGGCGAGCTGACCAGCCGGCTCCGCCGCTCGGCCTGCGCGACCAGGTGGCGGCGGGCACGTTCCACTCGGTGGCCTACGCCCAGCTGCGCACGCGCTGGGCCGATCGAGGCATCCGGCCGCCCGAGCTGCTCGACCGCAAGGTCGGCTTCGTCGCCCGACTGCTGCCGACGGCGCAGCGCGGCGTCGCGCGCTCGACATCGTCACCGAGATCGAGTGGGCCAAGGCCCGCGACATCGAGCCCGACGACTACGGCGCCGAGGCCAGCATGCTCGGCCGCCGCGCCCCGCTCGCCTACCGCGAGATGGCCGGCGTCTACCAGCGCTACGAGCAGGAGAAGCGCCAGCGGCGCATGATCGACTTCGACGACCTCCTGCGCCTGTGCCGGCGCGATCTCCGCGAGGACCGCGAGTTCGCGCAGGCACAGCACTGGCGCTACCAGCACCTGTTCGTCGACGAGTTCCAGGACGTCAACCCCCTGCAGCGCAGCCTGCTCGACGCGTGGGTGGCGGGCCGCGACGACCTCTGCGTGGTCGGCGACCCCAACCAGGCCATCTACGCCTGGAACGGAGCCGACCCGTCCACGCTGGCCGACTTCGCCGATCCAGCACCCCGGCGCCGAGATCGTGCGCCTGGCCGACAACTACCGGTCGAGCCCGCAGATCCTGGCGGTGGCCAACGCCGTGCTGGCCGGCGGTGCGCTCGACAGCGAGGCGGGCGTCCGGGCCCGTCGGCACGCTCCACGCCAACCGACCCGACGGGCCGGTCCCCACCATCGCCTCCTGCCCCGACGACGTCGCCGAGGCCCGGGCCATCGCCCGGTCGCTGCGCGATCACCACGCGGCCAGGCGGGTCGTGGTCGACCCAGGCCGTGCTGTGTCGCACCAACGCCCAGGTCGCCGTCCTCGAGCAGGCCCTGCACAAAGCCGGCATCCCCTTCCGGGTCCGGGGCGGCGGCGGGCTGCTCGACCAGCCCGAGGTCAAGGTGGCCCTCCGCGAGCTCCAGCGGCACGAGGGCGACCTGTCCGCCGCGCTCGCCGACCTGCTCGCCGCGGCCCGCACGCCCACGGTCGCCGATCGCGACGGCGACCTCGAACTCGACCTGCCACCTCCGGCCGGCGGGTCGTCCGCCGACGACCGACATCGCCGCGGACAGCCGTGCCGCCAACCTCGAGGCGCTGGTCCGCCTCGGCCACGACTACCTGGCGGTCGAAGGCCGGCCCTCGACCGCCGGCTTCCTCGCGTGGCTCCGCGAGACGACCCGGGCCGACCAGCCCGACGACAGGGCGACGCGGTCGAGCTCGCCACCTTCCACGCGGCCAAGGGCCTCGAGTGGCCGATCGTCCACCTGGCCGGCCTCGAACAGGGCCTCGTCCCGATCGGCCACGCCCGCACCGCCGACGACCTGGCCGAGGAGCGTCGCCTCTTCTACGTGGCGATCACCCGCGGCCGAGCAGGAGCTGCGCTGCACCTGGGCCGAGAGCCGCACCTTCGGCGAGCGTGCCGCGGCCCGCACCCGTCGCCCTACCTCGACGAGGTCGAGATCGCCTGCCAGGCGCTGCAGGCGGGCGAGACACCGGCCGACTGGGTGGCGCACCTGTCGGCGCAACGGGCCGCGCTGCGCGCCGCCGCGCCGGTGGCGAGGGCGCGGCGCGGTGGGGCCCGGCGCGGCGCGAGCGGCGGCAGCGCGCCCGGCGGCGCGACGACCTCGACCCGGTCGGCGCGGCCACGTTCGAGGCGCTGAAGAGCTGGCGCACCCGCCAGGCCAAGGCGGCCGACGTCCCGGCCTTCGTGATCTTCCAGGACCGGGTGCTGCTCGAGCTGGCCGCGACCCGCCCCGGCACGCGCGCCGGCCTGCTCGGCGTGGCCGGCATCGGCGAGGTCAAGGTCGACCGCTTCGGCGACGAGATCCTCGCCATCCTGGCCGAACACGCGCCATCCTGAGCGCGTGCGGTTCCAGATCCGAGCAGCGCTTCGACGCCTCCGTCGACGAGGTCATCGGCGCTGTTCACCGACCCCGACTTCTACCCGACGCTCGTCGGGCTGCCCAAGATCAGCACCCCCGAGGTGGTCGACCACCGCCGCGCGGGCGACAGCGTGCGCATCGACCTCCGCCAGCGCTACACCGGCGACCTGCCCGCGGCGGCGCTGGCCATGATCGATCCCGACAAGCTCACCTGGGTCGAGCAGCTCCGACTTCGACCTGCGCCAGTCGCGCGCGACGAGCGTCCTCGTGCCCGACCACTACGGCGACCGGTTCACCTGCTCGGGTCGCTACACGTTCGGAGGCGACGGGGACGCGCACCGTGCGCGAGCTGGCGGGCGACGCTGAAGGTGCGGATGCCGTTGGTGGGCGGCAAGGTCGAGGGGGCGCTGGTGTCGGGCCTGCGCGAGCACGCCGACGCCGAAGCGGTGGTCGTGGCCGAGCGACTCGGCCGGGACCTGAACGCGCTCAGCGCGCCGAGCCGGTCGCGCTCGGCCTCCTCGCGCTGCGCCTTGAGCTCGGCGAACCGGCTGAAGTCGATGGCGATGAACAGGCCCTCGGCCTCGGCGCACAGCCGCTCGGTGCCGTCGGCGTCGGCGGCGTAGAGCCGACCCTCGGTGAAGATCTTGCGGCCCTCGACCTCGGTGAGCTCGCCGACGAGGTGCAGCTCGGCGTGCAGCGGCGTCGGCGAGCGGTAGCTGCACGGTGAGCGTGCCGGTCATGCCCGGGTTGCCCGACAGCGACTGGGTCGCCCCGAGCAGCTCGTCGAAGGCCGCCGGCGACGTAGCCGCCGTGCACGCAACCGGGCGGGCCCTCGTAGGCCGAGCCGAAGATGACCTGGCCGTGCACCGCGCCGTCGATCTCGAGCAGGCGCATGGGCGGGGCCAGCGGGTTGGCCTGCCCGATGAACGGGCTGTGCTCGAACATGGCGTGGGGATCGCCACCGGCGTTGGCCGCCTCGGCGAACCCCTCGTAGAGCGTGCCGTGGGGCCAGTGCCGTCGAAGGCCAGCGCCACCCGGGCGAGCTCGTCGGCCACCTCGATGATCGTCTCGGTGGGCGCGGCGGTGGCCACCAGCCGCTCGATGATGATGCGCATCGAGTCGGCCAGCCGGCGCATCTCGACCCGGCGCGACGTCATCTGGGCCGGTGCCGGCTCCTGCCAGCGGCCGTTGAGCGCGGCCCGCACGAGCGTCTCGGCGTCGGCGGCGGCTGGGCGTCGGCCTCCGGTTCGGTCGGTCATCTCGCCATCATGGCTGCCCGGGCCGGACCCGTCGCCCCGACGGCGGTGTCACAGGTCGAAGTCGACGATGACCGGCGCGTGGTCGCTCGGCTGCTTGCCCTTGCGGGCGTTGCGGTCGATGAGCACGCTGGTCGACGCTCGGCCAGCGGCGCCGACGCCAGCACGAGGTCGATGCGCATGCCCTTGCCCTTGTGGAAGTTGCCGGCGCGGTAGTCCCACCAGGAGAACAGCCCGCCGGCGTCGTAGTGCCGGCGGAACACGTCGACCAGGCCCCAGTCCTCGAGGCGCGGCCAGCGCCGCGCGCTCGGGTTCGCTCACGTGGGTCGCGCCCACGAACGCGGCCGGGTCCTACACGTCCCGGTCGTCGGGGGCGATGTTGAAGTCGCCGCAGATGACCAGCGGCGTCGGTCGGGTCGCCGTGGTCGTCGAGCAGGGCCGCGCAGCCGGGCCAGCCAGCGCCAGCTTGTACTGGTAGTGGTCGTCGGTCGAGCGCCCGGCCGTTGGGCACGTAGACGCTGGCCACCCGCACGCCGCCGCAGGTGGCCCACAGGAGGCGGGCGTCGGGGTCGGGCGGCGTCGTCGTCGGCGAAGCCGGCCACGACGTCGTCGATCCCGACCCGGGTGAGGATGGCCACGCCGTTCCACCGGCCGTCGCCGTGGTGGGCGCTCTCGTAGCCGAGGGCCTGGAAGGTCAGGGCCGGGAAGGCGTCGTCGGCCAGCTTGGTCTCCTGCAGGCACAGCACGTCGGGCTGCACCTGCGCGACCCACTCCTCGACCCGGGGAAGGCGGGCCTTGAGCGAGTTCACGTTCCACGTGGCGATGCGCACGCGGCCGACCCTACCCGTGACCCGCCGGTCCCGCGCTCCGGAGCCGCGCCGCACCTACCGGTACCATGACCGCTCGTGGCTGACGACTCCACCCCCGACCAGGTCGGGCCCAACGCCTGGCTGGTCGACGAGATGTACGAGCAGTACCGTGGCCGACCCCACGTCGGTGAGCGAGAGCTGGCGGGAGTTCTTCGCCGACTACCGCCCGGACGAGCGCGCCGGCCGGCCGACGTCCCGCCGCCGACCGCACCGCCCGCGCCGGCCGCGACGCCTGCGCGTCCGCGGCCGCCCCGGCCGCGCGCCGGCGACCACCGCCCGCCGGCCGGTCGGCCGGCCGCCGAGCGCCGAGCGGCGAGCCCCTCCGCGGGCGCGGCCGCGCGCATCGTCGCCAACATGGACGCGCAGCCTCGACGTGCCCACGGCCACCAGCTTCCGCGAGGTCCCGGCCAAGCTGCTCGAGGTCAACCGCTCGATCATCAACGGCTACCTGGGGCGCACCCGGGGCGGCAAGGTCAGCTTCACCCACCTCATCGGCTACGCCGTCGTGCGGGCCATCGCCGAGCACGCATGCCGGTGATGAACTCGAGCTTCGTCGAGGGCGACGACGGCAAGCCCCGCGTCGTCCACCACGAGCACATCGGCCTCGGTCTCGCCGTCGACGTCGAGAAGACCGACGGCCGCACCCTGCTCGTGCCCTGCATCCGCGACGCCGACACGCTCGACTTCCGGGGCTTCTGGGGCGCCTACGAGGACCTGATCCGCAAGGTGCGCAGCAACAAGCTCACCGCCGACGACTTCGCCGGCGTCACGGTCAGCCTCACCAACCCGGGCACCATCGGCACCGTGCAGTCGGTGCCCCGCCTCATGCCGGGCCAGGGCACCATCGTCGGCGTCGGCACCCTCGACTTCCCGACCGAGTTCGAGGGCGCCGACCCGGCCACCCTCGCCGACCTCGGCGTCTCGAAGATCATCACGATCTCCTCGACCTACGACCACCGCATCATCCAGGGCGCCGAGTCGGGCCTGTTCCTCAAGCGGGTGCACGAGCTGCTGATGGGCGCCGACGACTTCTACGACGACATCTTCCGGTCGATCGGCGTGCCCTACGAGGCGGTCAAGTGGCGCCGCGACGTCAACCCGGTCGACCACACCGCCGCCATGCTCGAGAAGCAGATGCAGGTCGACCGCTCATCAACATGCACCGCGTGCGCGGTCACCTGATCGCCGACCTCGACCCGCTGGCCGCCGAAGAGCCGCGTGATGCACCCCGAGCTCGACCCGGCGACCTACGGCCTCACCATCTGGGACCTCGACCGCGAGTTCCTCACCAACGGCATCGGCGGTCGCGAGCGCATGCCGCTCGGCGACCTCCTGCACCTGCTGCGCGACGCCTACTGCCGCACGATCGGCGTCGAGTACATGCACATCCAGGAGCCGGACGAGAAGCCCTGGATCCAGCGGCAGGTCGAGGGGGCCAGCGTCGACGTTGGCGCCCGACGAGCAGCGCCACATCCTCGAGCGGCTCAACGCGGCCGAGGCGCTCGAGAAGTTCCTCGCCACGAAGTACCTCGGCCAGAAGCGCTTCGGCATCGACGGCGCCGAGAGCGCCATCCCCATCCTCGACGCCGT
Organism: uncultured Microthrixaceae bacterium; assembly: GCA_963776435.1. Taxonomy (GTDB): domain Bacteria; phylum Actinomycetota; class Acidimicrobiia; order Acidimicrobiales; family Acidimicrobilacustridaceae; genus UBA4742. The sequence goes on along the minus strand of CAVZMK010000005.1, from coordinate 230,452 downwards.
GCTCGCCGACGCCGCCGACAGCCAGATGTCGTCGGTGGTGATGGGCATGGCGCACCGTGGCCGGCTCAACGTGCTGGTCAACATCGTCGGCAAGTCCTACGAGCAGCTGTTCAAGGAGTTCGAGGGCAACGTCGACCCCGAGTCGACCCAGGGCTCGGGCGACGTCAAGTACCACCTCGGCCAGACCGGCAAGTTCGTCAGCCGGGCCGGCAACACGATCGCGGTCGAGCTGGCGGCCAACCCGTCGCACCTCGAGACCGTCGACCCGGTCGTCGAGGGCATGGCCCGGGCGAAGATGGACCTGATCGAGCCGGCCGGGCGCTACCCGGTGCTGCCGATCCTCATCCACGGCGACGCCGCCTTCGCCGGCCAGGGCGTCGTGGCCGAGACGCTGAACCTGTCGCTCATCAAGGGCTACCGCGTCGGTGGCACCATCCACCTCATCATCAACAACCAGCTCGGCTTCACCACGCCGCCGGACTCGGCCCGCTCGTCCGAGTACCCGACCGACGTCGCCAAGATGGTCCAGGCCCCGATCTTCCACGTGAACGGCGACGATCCCGAGGCCTGCGTGCGGGTGGCGCGGCTGGCCTTCGCCTACCGGCAGCAGTTCAACAAGGACGTCGTCATCGACATGGTCTGCTACCGGCGCCACGGCCACAACGAGGGCGACGACCCGAGCTACACCCAGCCGCTGATGTACAAGCGCATCGAGGCTCGGCGCTCGGTCCGCAAGCTCTACACCGAGGCGCTGGTGAAGCGGGGCGACATCAGCCTCGACGAGGCCGAGGCGGCGCTCGACGACTTCCAGCAGCGCCTGCAGAACGCGCTCGAGGAGACCCGGCAGCACGCGCCGCCGGTCGGCACCCGGGCCAAGCCGGCCCCACCCGCACTCGGCGTGCTGCCCCACGTCGACACGGGCATCGGCCGCGCCGAGATCGACTCGATCTTCGCCGCCCTCGAAGCGGTGCCCGACGGCTTCATCGTGCACCCGAAGCTGGCCAAGCAGTTCGAGACCCGGCGGACGATGTTCGAGGGCGGCGAGGTCGACTGGGCCCTGGCCGAGGCCATGGCCTACGGCTCGCTGCTCTACGAGGGCACCTCGGTGCGCCTCGCCGGCCAGGACACCCGGCGCGGCACCTTCTCGCACCGCCACGGGGTGCTCGTCGACTACGAGACCGGGCCGGAGTACACGCCGCTGGCCCCGCTGGCGACCGACGGGGCGCAGTTCTGGCTCTACGACTCGCTGCTGTCCGAATACGCCGCGCTCGGCTTCGAGTACGGCTACTCGGTGATCAACAAGGACGCGCTGGTCATCTGGGAAGCGCAGTTCGGCGACTTCTTCAACGGCGCGCAGATCATCATCGACCAGTACATCGTCGCCGCCGAGGACAAGTGGGGCCAGACGTCGGGTCTCGTGCTCCTGCTCCCGCACGGCTACGAGGGCCAGGGACCCGAGCACTCGTCGGGTCGCATCGAGCGGTTCCTCACGCTGGCGGCCGAGGACAACATCCAGGTCTGCAACGCCACCACCGCCGCCCAGTTCTTCCACCTGCTCCGGCGCCAGATGCGTCGCACCGTGCGCAAGCCCCTGATCGTCTTCACCCCGAAGTCGTTGCTGCGGGCCAAGGTGTCACGCTCCCCCATCGAGGCGCTGGTCGACGGCTCGTTCCAGGAGGTGCTCGACGATCCCGGCGTGGCCGATCCGGCTGCCGTGAAGCGGGTGGTGTTCTGTTCCGGCAAGATCGCCTACGACGCGATCGCGGCACGCGACGAGCTCGGCGCACCGGTCGCCATCGCCCGCGTCGAGCAGTTGTTCCCGTGGCCCTTCGAGGCCATCGCCGCGGTGCTCGACCGTTACGCGAACGCCGAGCAGATCTTCTGGCTGCAGGAGGAGCCCGAGAACATGGGTCCCTGGAACGCCATCAAGGGCCGCCTGTTCGAGGCCCACGGCACGACGCACTGGATCCATCGCGACAGCCGGGCCGAGTCGGGCTCGCCCGCCACCGGCTCGCACGCCATCCACCTGCAGGAGCAGGAGGACGTCGTCGACCGCGCCTTCGCCAACCTCCCCGACTGACCCCCGAGCATCCCGCACCACCCCCAATCGCGGAACCTGTCAGCCCAGCGACTCCACCGAGGTCGCTCCGCTGACAGGTTCGCCGGAGAACTCAAACGTTCACGGAGGTGGGGATGGCCGAGATCGACCGTCTCATCCACTCGCTGGCCGGGCGCCAGCATGGAGTCCTGTTCGCGATCGCAAGCCCGCGAGGCGGGCGTGTCCCGACAGATGCTCACTACTCGGGTGCGTCGTGGCGACCTGACGGAGCTGTCTCGGGAGGTGCTGGCCGTGCGAGCCGCGCCACGGACCGATCGACAGGCCGCGATCGCCGCCGCTCTCGACGTCGGCACACTCGCCGCCGTCTCGCACCGCTCTGCTGCGGCGCATTGGGGCCTGCCTGGCTTCCGATTCCAGCCTCTCGAGATCACGGCCATCCGTCCGGCCCGGGGGACGACCACCTCGCTTGCCATCCTGCACACGACGACGAACTTGCCTCGCTCGCACCTGACGATCGTCGACGGCATCACCCTGACCATCCCCGTTCGCGTGCTCTTCGACCTTGCCGGTGCCGTTCATCCTGGACGACTCGAACGGCTGGTCGACACCGCATGGCGCATGCACCTGGTCACCGGAAGGCTTCTCCGGCGCACGTTGGCCGAGCTCGCCGAACACGGGCGGCCCGGCATCCAGATCATGCGGGAGCTGATCCGGGAGCGCGGCGACGACTACCGACCGACCGACAGCGGGACCGAGGGTCGCTTCCAGGAGATCGTGGGTCGGGCGGGCATCGACACGTTCGAGCGTCAGCTCGATCTCGGGGCCGCCGACTGGATCGGCCGAGTCGACTTCAAGGACCGCGAGCTCCCGCTGCTCGCCGAGATCGACAGCGAGAGGTTCCACACCAGCCTGCTCGACCGGGACCACGACGCCCGCCGGCGAGCGGCCCTGGTCGAGGCCGGCTTCACCGTCCTCGTCATCGACGCGTTCGACGTCTGGCACCGTCCCGACTCCGTGGCCGAGCGGGTTCGCGAGGCGCGTGCGACACTGCGATTCCACCGTCGCACAGCCAAATCTGTCAGCCCACCGACTCGAGAAAGGTCGCTCAGCTGACAGAAAGCCCGTCGGCGGCGAACCTGTCAGCCCACCGACTCGAGAGAGGTCGCTGGGCTGACAGGAAGCGCCATCCGTCGCGGGGGCATGGGGAGCGCCGGAGGGGGTCAGGTGAGGGGGAAGCCGACGACGTGTTCGAGGTCGGCGATGGCCTGGTCGGGGTCGGCGACCTTGATCGTGGTCATGCCCAGGACGCGGGCCGGCTTGAGATTCACGCCGAGGTCGTCGAGGAAGACCGCCTCGGCCGGCTCGATCCCGAGGAGCTCGCAGGCCAGCTCGTAGAACCGCGGGTCCGGCTTGCGGACGCCGGTCCGGCTCGACTCCACGATGGCGTCGAACAGGCCGAGCACCTCTCCGTATGGTCCGTCACCCAACCTCACCCCGTCACCCGTGAGGAAGTTGTTGGTGAGCAGGCCGGTGACGAGGCGCTCGGAGCAGCGCCGCAGCGCCTCGACCATCTGAGGGCGCAGCCGACCCGCGTCCGGATGGCCGACCAGCAGCGCCAGCACGGCACGCCCGTCCACCTCGTGGCCGAGCTCGGCCGCCTCCGCCGCGAACATCGTCGCGAATCCATCCAGGTCGACCTCGCTGCGCTCCAACCGGGCCCACGCGTTGTCGTCCGGGTTGGTGGCGTTGACCTGGCGGATGAAGCCGTCGGGCAGGCCGTTGTCCCGCTCGTAGCGGGCGAAGCCGTCCCATGGTCCGTCGACGATCACGCCCCCGAAGTCGAACAGTGCGGCTCGGATCACGCTCGTCACGCCAGGTCGTCGTCGGTCAGTCGAGCAGATCGCGGGCGACGCGGTCCCAGAGCGACACCGACAGGCCCAGCGACTCGATGTCGACCCGCTCGTTGTCCCCGTGGAACATCGAGCCGTAGTCCTCGAACGACATCTTCTCGCTGAACATGCCGTAGCCGTACGACGTGATGCCCTTGCGTCGGAAGAAGCGGGCATCGGTGGCACCGACGGTCAGGTACGGCACCGTGGCGCTCCCCTCGTAGAACCCCTGCGAAACCCGGCTGAGCGAGTCCCACAGGGGCGTGTCGATCGGCGATGCGCTCGACAGGTCGCAGGCGATGACCTCGATCTCGACGCGGTCGGCCAGGTCGCCGAGGGCGTCGAGCCAGCAGCGCCCGACTGTCCTCCTCGCTCTGGCCGGGCAGTGTCCGTATGTCGACCTCGAGCTCGACGGAGTCGGGGATCACGTTGATCTTGGTGCCGCCATGCACGACCGTCGGCGCGATCGTCGTGTGGGTGCAGGCGTGGAACTGCCGGGCCATCCCCAGCGGCAGACCGTCGAGCACCTCGTTCAGACCGTCGGCCGACAACAGCGGGTCGGTGATCTCGGCTGGGTAGCCCATCGACGAGATGAAGCGGCGCCACACCTCGTGGATCTGCGTCTCGGGTTGGTACTCCGCCAACCGGCGTACGACCTCGGCCGCGGTCACCAACGCGTTGTCGGTCCCGTAGGGCTGCGAGCCGTGGCCAGGCGTGCCGTGCACCCGCAGCCGGCACCAGTACGTGCCCTTCTCCCCGACGATGACGGGCAGCTTGAGCCCCGACGGCGACGGGATGGGGATGCCGCCCGACTCGGTGATCACGTAGTCGGCGCCGATGGCGTCGGCGGCATGGTCGGCCAGCCACTCCGCCCCGTAGGTGCCGAGCGCTTCCTCATCGGCGACGGCGAGGTAGATGAGCGTGCCGTCCGGAGCGAAGCCCGACTCGGCGAGGTGACGCGCCGCGACCGCCATCGACGCGGTGAGGTTGAGCATGTCGACCGCGCCCGCGTCCCCACACCTCGCCGTCGACCAGCTCGCCGCCGAACGGATCGCGCTCCCACCCGTCGGGGTTGACCGGCACGACGTCGGTGTGGCCCATCAACAGCAGCGTCGGCGCGCTCGGATCGCGTCCTTCGAGTCGTGCGACCAGACTGGCCCGACCCGGCTCCGGCTCGTAGCGTCTCGAGGTCGAGCGACGATCCCTCGAGGTAGTCCGCCAGCAGATCGGTGCTGCGCTCCTCGTGACCTGACGCCGCCGTCCCGTCGTTGACGCAGGCGTTGCGGATCAGCTGCTGCAACAGATCGGTGACCTCGCCGGTCCGGTCGTCGGGGTCGATGCGCGGGACTCCCATGGCGCGCAGCGTAGGCTGACCACGACATTCATGGCGGCTCCAGTCGCCGCCGGTGGCCATCCTGATCCGCCTCGGCGCCAACCGACCCAGGTCTGGCGTGCGGACGATCGGATCGCACCGGCATCATCTGACAGAACGGTTCACCCACTCAGCATGAGCACCCACTACGTCGTCGTCGACGGTTCCAACATCGCGACCGAAGGACGATCACTCCCCAGCCTCCGCCAGCTCGACGAAGCCGTGCGGGCCTTCCTCACCGAGCACCCGGCCGATCAGCTCACCGTCGTGGTCGACGCCACCTTCGGCCACCGCATCGACGCCTCCGAGCGCGACGCCTACGAGGAGGCCGTCCTCGCCGGTGAGCTCGTCAGTCCGCCCGGCCGGAGCGATCGGGCGCGGCGACGCCTTCGTCCTCCAGATCGCCGACAAGGTCGACGCCGTCATCTTGTCGAACGACTCGTTCCAGGAGTTCCACGGGCAGTACCCCTGGCTCTTCGACGAGGGCCGGCTGATCGGCGGCAAGCCCGTGCCCGGCCTCGGCTGGGTGTTCGTGCTGCGCACCCCGGTGCGAGGTCCGGCCAGCCGACGGTCGGTCAAGGACGCCAAGGACGGCCGGGGCGGCGCCGCGCCGAGGAGCTCGACCCGGGCGGCCGGCGGCCGCGGGGGCGCGGCCAAAGCGGCGAAGGCCACCAAGGCCACCAAGACCACCAAGGCCACCAAGACCTCGAAAGCGACCACGTCCGGCGGCCGGACCCGCAAGGCCGCCGACGGCGGGACCGCCAAGGCACCCGCGGGGCGGGAGCCCGAGTCCGATCGGGGCCGGCGGCGCCGGGGGGCGGCCAAGCCCGGCGAGCCCCTGAACGACCTGCTCCCGTTCGTCGATTTCGTCTCAGCTCATCCCGTCGGTACGAGGGTCGAGGCCGAGGTCGAGAGCTTCAGCTCGCACGGGGCCTATGCACTCGTCGGCGACGTGCGCTGCTACATCCCGCTCAAGTCGATGGGTGACCCGCCGCCGCTTCGCGCCCGTGACGTCCTGTCGGTCGGCGAGTCGACGATGTTCGTGGTCAACTCGATCGACGCGCCTCGTCGGGGCATCGACTTGTCACTCTCACCGGACGACCAAATCGCGCGAGTTGTGGCACATCCACTGCCACAAGGTGTTCCGATCGGAACGATCGCGCGTGTCGTGGATAGTCGACACGCGCGCGAAAGCCTCCACTCGCGCGCCTGTCACTGCTACACATTTACCAGCAATCCATCACGCCGAGGAGGCGCCGGTGACACCAGTAAAGAAGGCTGCGGCCAAAAAGGCCGCGAAGAAAGCTCCCGCTCGTAGAGCGGCGGCCAAGAAGGCACCCGCGCGTAAGCGCGTCGCCAAGAAGGCACCGGCTCGCAAGCGCGTCGCCAAGAAGGCGCCCGCACGCAAGACGGCAGCCCGGAAGGCGCCCGCACGCAAGCGCACTGCCAAGAAGGCACCGGCTCGCAAGCGCGTGGCCAAGAAGGCAACGGCGTCCCGCAAGCGCGTTGCCAAGAAGGCGACGGCAACCCGCAAGCGCGTCGTCAAGAAGGCCGCGGCCCGCAGGACCGCGACCCGCAAGCGCGTCGCCAAGAAGGCGACGGCGTCCCGCAAGCGCGTTGCCAAGAAGGCGACGGCAACCCGCAAGCGCGTCGTCAAGAAGGCCGCGGCCCGCAAGACCGCTGCCCGCAAGCGCGTCGCCAAGAAGGCCCCGGCCCGCAAGGCTCCCGCTCGCAAGACCGCTGCCCGCAAGGCCCCGGCTCGCAAGCGCACCGCCAGGAAGGCCCCGGCCCGCAGGCGCTGACCTAGCCGGTCGGTAGTTGACTGCCCCGCCTGCCGGTCGCCCGGTCGGGTGGGGCAGTCGCCGTTTTGGCCCCGGCGGGTCCGTCGATAACCTCGGCCGCCATGAGCGCCCAGTACATCTTCACCATGCACAAGGTCGGTCGGTACTACCCGCCCGACCGCGATGTCCTGACCGACATCAGCCTGTCGTTCTACCCGGGCGCCAAGATCGGCGTGATCGGGGCCAACGGCTCGGGCAAGTCGTCGCTCCTGCGCATCATGGCCGGGGTCGACCAGGACTTCACCGGCGAGGCTCGCCTGACGCCGGGCTTCTCGGTCGGGCTGCTCGACCAGGAGCCGCAGCTCGACGCGTCGAAGGACGTGATGGGCAACGTCATGGACGGGCTCGGCGAGACGGCGTCGTTGCTCGGTCGCTACGACGAGGTCCTCGCCAAGTGGGCCGATCCCGACGCCGACTACGACAAGCTCGGCGAGGAGCAGGCCGAGCTCGAGCGCAAGATCGAAGCAGCTGGCGCGTGGGATCTCAAGCGCACCATCGAGATCGCGATGGACGCACTGCGGCTTCCGCCGGGCGACGCCGTCGTCACCGATCTGTCCGGCGGCGAACGTCGACGGGTCGCGCTGTGCCGGCTGCTGCTGAGCCGGCCCGACCTGCTGCTGCTCGACGAGCCCACCAACCACCTCGACGCCGAGTCGGTGGCGTGGCTGGAGCGCTTCCTCGGTGACTACCCGGGCACGGTCGTCGCCATCACCCACGACCGGTACTTCCTCGACAACGTCGCTCGGTGGATCCTCGAGCTCGACCACGGCAAGGGGTTCCCGTTCGAGGGCAACTACACCTCCTGGCTCGAGCAGAAGCAGGAACGGCTCCGCCAGCAGGACAAGAGCGACTCCAGTCGCCAACGCACGCTCGAGCGCGAGCTCGAATGGGTGCGCATGGCTCCGAAGGCGCGCCAGGCCAAGGGCAAGGCGCGGCTGGCCGCCTACGAGAAGCTGCTGGCCGAGGCGCAGGCCTCCGATCGCCGCGCCGACCGACTCGAGATCACCATCCCCTCGGGACCTCGCCTCGGCGACGTGGTCATCGAGGCCGAGAAGGTCTCGAAGGGCTTCGGCGACCGCCTCCTGATCGACGAGCTGAGCTTCACGCTTCCCCGGGCCGGCATCGTCGGCGTGATCGGCGCCAACGGCGCCGGCAAGACCACCCTGTTCCGGATGATCACGGGCACCGAGACACCAGACGGCGGCGAGCTGCGTATCGGGCCCACCGTCGAGTTGGCCTACGTCGACCAGTCACGCGACTCGCTCTCGGCCCGACCGGACGGTCTACGAGGAGATCACCGACGGGCGCGACACCCTCGACATCGGCGGGCGCGAGATCAACGGCCGCGCCTACGTGGCGTCGTTCAACTTCAAGGGCAGCGACCAGCAGAAGAAGGTGGCGGTCCTGTCCGGTGGCGAGCGCAACCGGGTCCACCTGGCCAAGGTGCTGAAGGAGGGCGGCAACGTGCTCCTGCTCGACGAACCCACGAACGACCTCGACGTCGACACCCTCCGCGCCCTCGAGGACGGCCTCGAGGCGTTCGCCGGGTGCGCCGTGATCATCAGCCACGACCGCTGGTTCCTCGACCGCGTCGCCACCCACGTGCTGGCCTTCGAGGGCGATTCGGTGGTGCGCTGGTTCGAGGGCAACTTCACCGAGTACGAGGCGTTCCGCCACAAGGAGCTCGGGGCCGACGCCGACCAGCCCCACCGCCTCAAGTACAAGCCCCTCGTACGCGGGCTAGCCGGCCCCGTGACCCCTCGGACGATCCGCCGTCTCGTGATCGCCGTGTTCGTGATCGGCATCGCCGGGATGATCGTGGGCTCGATCGCCGACGACAACGGCGTGGCGGTGACCTTCGGCCTCCTGACGGCCGCAGCGGCGGTCGGCCTGATCCTCGTGACGGCCTCGGCACCGGCCGGGGCGTTCGCCTCGGCGAGCTCCGCCCCCGGCGGACCGACCGACACGGACGTGGCCGGCTCTCGCGACGTCGATCCCGAGCAGGCCGGCCAGGCGATCGAGGAGCAGGTGACCCGGCTGGTCGCCGCCGGCGCCGACGAGCGAGAGGTACGCGAACTGGTGCGCCGGGCGGTGGCCTTCGGGCGGGCGCGACGCTGACGGCGCCTCAGGCGGACCGCCTCAGCGGGTCGGGCCGAGGATCATGCCGGCCGCCACGGTGGCATTGGTCGCCTCGTCGATCAGGATGAAGCTCCCGGTCGTGCGGTTGCGTGCGTACTCGTCGAAGAACAGCGGTGCCGTCGTGCGGAGGCTGATCCGACCGATGTCGTTGAGCGCCAGCTCGGACACGTCGTCGAGGCGGTGCAGCGTGTTCACGTCGAGCTGGTAGTGGACCGACTTGATCATCGCTCGAGCCGCACGCGTCGTGTGCTTGATCGAGTACTTGGCACCCTCACGGAGCGAGTCGGTCTCGGACATCCAGCAGACCATGGCGTCGATGTCCTGCCCGACATGAGGCTGGTTGTGGGGCCGGCAGATCATGTCGCCACGCGACACGTCGATGTCGTCGGCGAGCGTGATGGCCACCGACATCGGCGCGAACACCTCGTCCTGGGGGCCCTGCGGTCCGTCGATGCCGGCGATGGTCGACGTGAAGCCCGACGGCAGCACCACGACCTCGTCACCAGGCTTCAGCACGCCGCCGGCCACCGTGCCCGCGTAGCCGCGGTAGTCGTGGTGACGGCCGCTCTGGGGCCGCAGCACGTACTGGACCGGGAACCGGGAGTCGCGCAGGTTGCGATCGGAGGCGATGAACACGTCCTCGAGGTGGTGCAGCAGCGAGCTGCCCTCGTACCACGGCATGTTCTGCGAACGGTTCACGACGTTGTCGCCCTCGAGGGCCGAGATCGGGATGACCGTCAGGTCGCTGATGTCGAGCTTGGCCGCGAAGGCATGGAACTCGTCCTTGATGGCGCTCGTAGACGTCCTGGTCGTAGTCGACCAGATCCATCTTGTTGACGCACAGCACGATGTGAGGGATGCGCAGCAGCGACGCGATGAAGGCGTGGCGCCGGGACTGCTCGACGATGCCGTTGCGGGCGTCGACCAGCACGAGCGCCAGATCGGCGGTCGAGGCACCGGTGACCATGTTGCGCGTGTACTGCACGTGGCCGGGCGTGTCGGCGATGATGAACTTGCGCTTCGGGGTGGCGAAGTAGCGGTAGGCGACGTCGATGGTGATGCCCTGCTCCCGCTCGGCCCGCAGGCCGTCGGTGAGCAGCGCCAGGTTCGTGTACTCGTCACCGCGGTCGCGGCTGGTGCGCTCGACCGACTCGAGCTGGTCCTCGAAGATGGCCTTCGAGTCGTAGAGCAGCCGACCGATCAGCGTGCTCTTGCCGTCGTCTACCGACCCCGCCGTGGCGAACCGGAGCATCTCCATCAGAAGTACCCCTCGCGCTTCCGGTCCTCCATGGCCGCCTCGGAGGTGCGGTCGTCGGCTCGGGTGGCACCGCGCTCGGTGATGCGGGTGGCGGCCACCTCGGTGATCACGTCGTCGACGGTCGCCGCCGCCGACTCGACTGCTCCGGTGCACGAGGCGTCGCCGACGGTGCGGTATCGGACCGTCATCTCGAAGGATTCCTCGTCGTCCATCATCGTCACGAACGGGCTGACCGCCAGCAGCATGCCGTCACGGCGGAAGACCTCCCGCCGGTGGGCGTAGTAGATCGAGGGCAGCTCGATCGTCTCCTCGGCGATGTACTGCCAGATGTCGAGCTCGGTCCAGTTGCTGAGCGGGAAGACCCGGATGTGCTCGCCCGGTCGGTGGCGGCCGTTGTAGAGGCTCCACAGCTCCGGTCGCTGGTTCTTCGGGTCCCACTGACCGAACTCGTCACGAAACGAGTACACCCGCTCCTTGGCCCGTGCCTTCTCCTCGTCGCGGCGGGCCCCACCGAACACGGCGTTGAAGCGGTTGGACTCGATGGCGTCGAGCAGCGTGGTGGTCTGCAGCCGGTTGCGGGACGGCGCGTGGTCCGGTCTCCTCGACCACGCGGCCGGCGTCGATGGAATCCTGCACGGAGGCGACGACGAGGCGGGCCCCGAGCTGGTCGACCGTGCGATCGCGGAACTCGATGACCTCGCGGAAGTTGTGGCCGGTGTCGACGTGCATGACCGGGAAGGGCAGCTTGCACGGCCAGAAGGCCTTGGTGGCCAGATGGAGCATGACCACCGAGTCCTTGCCGCCGGAGAACAGCAGGACGGGACGCTCGAACTCGGCCGCGACCTCACGAATGATGTGGATCGACTCGGCCTCGATGGCGCGCAGGTTGGTCAGTTCGTAGTCCATGGCGAGCCACCAACGTAGGGTACGGGCACATCGGGGGACAAAAGCTGAGTAGGAAGGTCAACAATAGTGCCGACGCCGGACGATCGCGCCACGAGCGCCGACCACCAGCTCGCGACCGAGGTGGCCACCCGGGCCGGTGAGCTCCTGGTCGAGCTCCGGGCGAAGCTGGTCGCCGACGGGGTCGACGGGCGGAGCCTGAAGGACGAAGGCGACCGCCAGGCCCACCTCCTCATCGTCGACGCGCTGGCCGAGCGGGTGGCGGCCGGTGACGCCCTGCTGTCCGAGGAGGGTCGCGACGACGCCCGTCGCCTGGCGGCCGGGCGCGTGTGGATCGTCGATCCCCTCGACGGCACCCGCGAGTTCGGCGAGCCGCCGCGGACGGACTGGGCAGTGCACGTGGCCCTCGTGGTCGCGGGGACGCCCGTCGCCGGCGCCGTCGCCCTGCCCGCGCTCGGCCTGACGCTGTCGACCGAGCCGGCTCCCCCGCCGCCGCCCGCGGTGGACGGTCCGCCCCGCGTGATCGTCAGCCGGACGCGACCTCCGGCGGCCGCCACCTGGCTGGCCGAGCGACTGGGCGGCGTGCTGGTCGAGATGGGATCGGCGGGCGCCAAGGCCATGGCCGTAGTCCGCGGCGAGGCCGACGTCTACGCCCACTCGGGCGGCCAGTACGAGTGGGACTCCTGCGCCCCTGTGGCGGTGGCGGCCGCCGCCGGCCTCCACGTCTCCCGGCTCGACGGGTCGCCCATGCGCTACAACAACGCCGACCCGTACCTCCCCGACCTGCTGATCTGCCGGCCCGAGCTGGCCGCCGCCTCGCTCCGGGCGCTCGCCGACTTCGCCGGCTGACATGCCTGTCCAGCCTTCGGTCTCGCCGCTGAAGGTGATCCGCTACGAGGTCGTGGACCGCATCGCGACGGTCACGCTCGACCGCCCCGAGCGACTGAACGCCTGGACTGGTCGGATGCACACCGAGTACCGGAGCGCCATCGAGGCGGCCGAGACCGACCCCGATGTGCGCGTGGTCCTCGTCACCGGCGCCGGCCGCGGCTTCTGCGCCGGGGCCGACAGCCAGGCGCTCGTCGGCCATGTCGATCGCGGCGGCTACGACGCCGGCACCGGCCCCGATCTCGCACGACCCGGCTACGGGGTGTCGCCGGACTTCGACCACGACTTTGCCTTCCACCTCGGTCTCACCAAGCCGGTGATCGCCGTCATCAACGGCCCGGCCGCAGGCGTCGGCCTCGTGCTGGCGTGCTACTGCGACCTGCGCTTCGCGGCGGCCGGGGCGAAGCTGACCACCGCCCACGGCAAGCTGAACCTCCCCGCGGAGTACGGCCTGTCCTGGCTGTTGCCGCGGCTCATCGGCCTTGGACGGGCCAACGACCTGTTGCTGTCGAGCCGCGTCGTGCTGGCCGAGGAGGCGCTCGAGATGGGGCTGGTCAACGCGGTGGTCGACCGCGACGGCCTGCTCGACCACTCCCGTCGGTACGCGGAGGACCTGGCCCGCACCGTGTCGGCCGGGTCGCTCGCCGCCACCAAGCACCAGATCGCCCTCGACCTGCACCGCGGCGTGGGTGCGGCCGTGGCCGAGTCGGCCGAGCGGATGGACCAGATGATGGGAGAACCCGACTTCGCCGAAGGCGTCGCCGCGCTCCGAGAGAAGCGCCGGCCGAACTTCTGACCTCCCGAACTGGTTCTGGCCTGTGGGTCTATGGACCCCCGAACCAGAACCAGTTCGGGGATAACATATCGTGACACGATATTGTCGAGAGGTGGCCCTCCTCGACCAACCCGACCCGAAGCGATCCGGCGCCCGGGCATCGGCCAGCCGGGCCGTGCTGCACATCCGCCAGGGGTTGGGCCTGCCGGTCGTGGTGGTCGGCCTGGGCGGTGGCCTGCTGGGTGCCGCCTACGTCGGCCGCGCTCCACCTGCTCCAGCGGTGGCTCTGGCCGACCCACCATGGTGATCTGGCCACGCTGGCCATCCTGGTCGCGGTCGGCGCGGTGATCACCGTGATCATCCGCGTCGGAGGCGAGACCGGCGACGTCGAGTTGCTGGTCGACAACATCCACGTCCTCGGCGGTGCCGACGACGTCCGGCGCACCTTTCCCCTCGTGCCCGCGTCGCTGATCGGCATGGCGGCAGGCGGTGCGGCCGGACCCGAGGCTCCGATGGTGCAGACGACGGGCACGCTTCGGCACCTGGATCGCAACCCGGGCGCGTCGCCCGCCGACCGACGTGCGGGTGCTGACCATCACCGGCATGGCGGCCGGCCTCACCGTCCTCTTCGGCGCTCCGCTCGGGGCTGCGCTGTTCGCACTCGAGATCCTCCACCGCCGTGGCCTCCAGTACTACGAGGCGCTGATCCCGGCGCTCGTCGGCTCGCTGTGCGGCTACGGCGCCTATGTCGCGGTGACGGGGGCGGGACTCGAGCCTCTTTGGCACTTCCCCGTCGTCCCGCCCGTACACGGTGCCGACCTCGTGGTCGCCGTCGGCGTCGGCGTCGTCGCGGGAGTCGCCTCAGTGGTGTTCGCCCTGGCGACGCGTGTGGCGCGGCGCGTCTTCGAGTTCGTTCCTCGGCCAGCTCGACCGGCGCTGGGCGGCCTCACCCTCGGCCTGCTGGCCCTCTGGTCGCCGTTCGCACTCACCTACGGCGAGGCGCAGCTCGGCGGGCTGCTGACCACCCGACTGGCCGCCGGCGCGCTTGCGATAGCGCTCCTGGCCAAGCTGGCCGGAACCAGCGTGACGCTCGGCTCGGGCTGGAAGGGCGGCTTCATCGTCCCGCTCTTCTTCCTCGGTGCCGCGCTCGGTCAGCTGCTCCACCTCGCGATGCCCGGTGTCAGCGAGTCGTTGCTGATGGCGGGCATGATGGCGGCGCTGTGCACGGGCGTCACCAAGACCCCGCTCGGGTCGACGCTGGTGGTGACCGAGATGGCCGGGCTCCCGCTGCTACCTGCGACCCTCATCGCCGCGCTGGTCGCGTTCGGCGTGACCAAGCCCTTCGCCATGATCGACAGCCAGCGCCCCCGCACCGAGCTCGATGTCGACCCTCGCGCGAACACCGGGGACGACGACCGCTCATGAGCGACGAGTCCATCTCCGATTCCGACTACCGGACCCTGGCCCGGTTCCGCCACGTGTTGCGCGCCTTCGCGGCGTTCTCCGAGGAAGCGGCCCGCGACGCCGGTATCGCGCCGGCCCAGTACCAACTGCTGGTCATGATCCGGGGCTGGAGCGGCGACGAGGAGCCGTCGATCTCCGATCTGGCCGAGCGGCTCGTGTTGCGACATCACTCGGTGGTCGAGCTCGTGAAGCGGGCACGCGTCGCAGGTCTCGTCGACACGGCGGGTGACCCCGACGACGGCCGCCGCCAGCGGGTGCACCTGACCCCGTCCGGTGAAGCGAAGTTGGCGGTGCTGGCGAAGCTGCACCGCGACGAGCTGCGCCGTTTCCGGTCGGACCTGGCTGCGGTCAGCGACGATCTGCGCGTCGGTCGGCGGCAGCCGGCCACTCGAGCCGGGTCAGCTCACGGGCGAGCAGATCGGCGAGCGGGATCGGGCTGAGGTGGTGGTTGAGAGGATTCGGGTTCCGGAACTCGTTGCGAACTGTTCCCGTGTCGGGATCGAGCGCCTTGGCGTCGAGATCGACGTACGCGCAACCGTGGTCGGCGGCCCAGGACCTCAGCCCGGCGTTGTAGGTCAAGGTGACGGCCGTGCGCGCCTCGATGCCCGCGCGCACCGTCCGCCGCTGGTTCGAGAGCCCCGCCCAGGTGGTGTAGTCGTCGACCGTGGGCAGCATCGCCGACACGATGGCGAGCCGTCGACGGCCGGAGGCCAGCAGATCGGACAGGAAGTCCTCGTGGCGCTGCAGGGACTGCTCGAGCATGTGCTCAACCGAGGTCCCCTTGGCCTCGGCCCGATGCCAGATGAGGAACCCGCAGTCGACCTCGCCGAGCATCACCAGCGTCCGGCGGTCACGGGGGACCCTGCGCAGCGCGCTCCCGAACCGCACGAGCGCGTTGGTTTTCGAGTTGGGGTTGGCGAGTCCCAGCGCCGTCGCGCCGGCGACGTCGACAATGTGGAACCAGGTGTGCGGCACGAGCCGACGTTTGCGGATCACGTAGAACACACGGGAGTGGCTGTCGCCCAGCACGGTCATCACCTCGCGATCCACGAGCCGACCAAGGGCATCGGCCGCTCCTTGTGCGAGGAGCGCCCGCCGGGTCCAGCGATCGACGACCACGCGGGCCCGCCGCATCCGATGGTCGATCGACGCCGCGGCCACCGGCCGACCGTACGCGGCTTCTGACCGGGCGGCAACCGCCCGTCAGACGATGACGCCGCCGTCCCGCAACCGGGCGATTCCGTCGCCGTCGTACCCCGCCGCGGCGAGGATCTCGTCGGTGTGCTGGCCGAGACCCGGCGCCGGCCGGAGCGCACCAGCCTCCTCACCGTGGAAGGTCACGGGGGTGGCGACCGCCTGGTGCGCGGGACCGGCTGGCCCCTCGGGCACGTCGACGAAGGCTCCCGCCGCGATCGCCTGAGGATCGGTGAACACCTCGGCCGGCGTGTTTGCCGGCGCCCACCACACGTCCTCGCGATCGAACGCCACGGTCAGCTCGTCCCGAGTAGATGCCGCGAAGATGTCGTCGAGCGTGGCCACCAGATCGGTCGTGTGATGGCGGCGGCCACGGGCGGTCGAGAAGCGGTCGTCGTCCGCGAGGTCGGGCCGATCCAGCGCCGCGCACAGCTTCGGCCACATCCGGTCGGCCTCGACGCCGAGCAACCAGAACCAGTGCCCGTCGCCGGCTCGGTAGCAGTTGCACATGGGATTGAGCTCGGAGGTGCGGGTCTGCACCGATCCGATCTTGCCGAAGCGGGCCTGGATGCCGAGATCCCATCCCACGGCGTAGATCCCGGTGCGCAGCAACGACACCTCGACGAGCCGACCGCGGCCGGTCTGCTCCCGTTCCAGCAGTGCGGCCAGGATGCCCGCCACCGCGGTGATGGCCGTCACGTGGTCGCCCATGCCGGAGCGGACGCCTGGCGGGGCCGCGTCGCCGGGAGCCATCAGCATCGCGATGCCGCTGCGTGCCCAGAACGCGCCGACGTCGTAGCCGGCGCGGCCCATGTCCGGTCCGTCGAGCCCGTAGCCGCTGACGCTGGCGTATACGAGACGGGGGAAGTCCTCCAGCAGCGCGTCGGGGCCGAGACCGAGGCGCTCCACCGCTTCGGGGCGCAGGTTGGTGAGGAACACGTCGGCGTCGGCCAGCAACCGTCGGAGCACCGCGATCCCCTCGGGCCGGGCCAGGTCGACGACGAGGCTCCGCTTGCCGCGGTTGTCGAGGTCGAACGGCGGTGACTCCGGTTGGCCGTGACCGGCGAGCAACTGGAACAGGCGGCGCATCGGGTCGCCGACGGGGGTCTCCACCTTGACGACGTCGGCCCCCCAGTCGGCGAGCAGGCCTCCTGCCGCCGGTCCCGCGACCCACATGCCCAGCTCGATCACCCGGTAGTTCTGCAGCACCGCCCAACCGTAGACTCCGATCCACGATGACTGCGCCGGCCGACCTGTCCCTTGGATCGTTCAGCGACGAGCCGCCGTGGCTCGTGCGTCCCGACGAGATGCGGTGGCGTCGCTCGATCGGCACGCTGCGCTGGGTCGTCCGCCGACAGGTGCCCGAGCTGACCCGTCCCCGCCGACTTCCGGGCGGCACCCGGGTGCTCCGCGTCGCCCGCCACCTCGGCGTGGCCGTCGGCGGGTGGGCGCTCGGCGCCCGCCGCCAGGGCGGCAGCGAGTCCAAGGCCGACATCTCCCGCCGGCTGCGCATCGCGGCCGAGCACCTCGGGCCCACCTACATCAAGCTCGGCCAGATCATCTCGAGCGGCGAGGGCCTCTTCCCCGAGGAGCTGGTCGCCGAGTTCAAGAAGTGCCGCGACCAGGTGCCCGCCGAGCCGTGGCGCCGTCGTGCGGCGCGGTGGTCGAGGCCGAGCTCGGCCGGCCGCTCGACGACGTCTTCGCCGAGTTCGACCGCGCGCCGCTGGCCGCGGCGTCGATCGCGCAGGTGCACGCGGCCACGCTGCGCACCGGCGAGCGGGTCGTGGTCAAGGTGCAGCGGCCGTCGGTCGCACGCTCGTGCACGCCGACCTGCGAGGTCATGGCCTGGCTGGCCCCGTTCCTCGTCGGCCGCATCCCGATCGCCGCGCTGGCCAACCCGCCGGCGCTCGTCGAGCTGTTCGCCGAGACCATCACCGAGGAGCTCGACTTCCGGCTCGAGGCCGAGAACATGCTCGACATCGCCCGCTCGTTCGCCGAGCTCGGCCAGCGCGGCTACGTCGTCCCCCGCCCGCACCCGACGCTCGTGACGCCGCGGGTGCTCGTGATGGAGCGGCTCGACGGCTTCGCGTTCGACGACGTCGCCGGCATGCACGACGCCGGCGTCGACACCGAGGCCGTCGTGCGCACCGGCATGATCGGCTTCATGGAGGGCGCCATGATCCACGGCATCTTCCACGGCGACCTGCACGGCGGCAACCTGTTCGTGCTGCCCGACGGGCGGGTCGCCCTGCTCGACTTCGGCATCACCGGTCGGCATGGACGAGCCGAAGCGCCTGGCGTTCCTGCGGCTGCTGATCGGCGGCCACGATGAACGACGTCAAGGGCCAGCTGGCCGCGCTGCGCGACCTCGGCGCGCTGCCCGCCCGACACCGACCTCGACGCCGTGATCCGCGACCTCGGCCTCGACCAGCCGCCGGTCGACCCGACCACGCTCACCGGCGACGAGATGGTCGGCGAGATCCAGCGGGTGGTGAAGGCGCTGCTCGGCTACGGCGCCCGGCTGCCCAAGGAGCTCATGCTCTTCGTGAAGAACATGGTGTTCCTCGACGGCGCCATCGCCACGCTCGCGCCCGACCTCGACCTCTTCGCCGAGATCGCCAACATCTCGATGCTACTTCGCCGAGACGCCACGGCGAGCGGATCGCCGAGGAGATCGGCATGGAGCCCGGGACCTGCGAGATGGACCTGACCGGTGTGAAGGCGAGCGTTCGGCGTCGACCCCGTCGACCGAGCAGCCTCACCTACCGCGAGCTCCAGGAGCGCCGCGAGCTGATCCGCAGCCGCGTTCCAGAACCGACAGGTCAGCTGAGCGAGCGTGCGCTAGGTTGCGCCGTGTGCGCCTCGTCGATCGCCCGCTGCACGGTCGACTACGCCGGCCGGCTCGACGCCCACCTGCCCGGAGGCGGTGCGCCTGATCATGGTCAAGGCCGACGGCTGCGTCGCCATCCACGCCGACGGCGGCGCGTACAAGCCGCTCAACTGGATGAACGCGCCGAACACGGTCGACGAGCAGGACGACCGCTGGATCGTCACCAACCCCAAGGGCGAGACGCTCACCATCCTGATCGCACGAGGTGCTCAGCGACTCGGCCCACGAGCTCGGCGTCGATCCGGGCCTGCAGAAGGACGGCGTCGAGGCGCACCTGCAGGAGCTGCTGGCCGCCAACCCCACGACGCATCGACGACGGGCTGACGCTCGTCCGCCGCGAGTACCCGACGGACATCGGCCCGGTCGACCTGCTGTGCCGAGACGCCGACGGGCCGCCGTCGCCGTCGAGGTCAAACGACGCGGCGAGATCGACGGCGTCGAGCAGCTGACGCGCTACCTCGACCGCCTCAACCTGGATCCGCTGCTGCGGCCCGGTGCGGGGCATGCTCGTGGCCCAGATCATCAAGCCCCAGGCCCGCGTGCTGGCGACCGACCGCGGCATCGGCTGCGTCGAGGTCGACTACGACGAGCTGCGCGGCATCGAGAGCACGAGCTCCGGCTGTTCTGAGGTCCATCCTCGGGCCATGATGAGCCCATGGAGCTGACAACTGGAAAGGTCGCGGTCGTAACCGGGGCGGCCGGCGGCATCGGCCTGGCACTGGCGACGCGATTCGCCAACAGCGGTCTGCACATCGTGTTGGCCGACGTCGACGCCGACTCGTTGGCCGTCGCGGCCGACGGCATCCGCGACCTCGGCGTCGACACCCTCGAGGTCGTGTGCGACGTGAGCGACGAGGCGTCGGTCGAGGCGCTCGCCACCGCGACGATCGAGCGCTTCGGCGCCGTCCACGTCGTGTGCAACAACGCCGGCGTCAGCAGCACGGCGGATCCGTGGGCCGGGCCGGTGTCCACCTGGAAGTGGGTGCTCGGCGTCAACCTCTGGGGCGTCGTCCACGGAGTGCGCGCCTTCCTCCCCCACCTGGTCGCGAGCGGCGGTGGCCACATCGTGAACACCGCCTCGATCGCCGGGATCTATCCGGGGTTCGGCGCCTCCTACGACGCCAGCAAGCACGCCGTCGTCGCGCTCACCGAGGACCTGTACCGCGAGATGCAGACCTCGGGTCAGCCGGTGGGCGTCAGCGTGCTGTGCCCCGGATGGGTCCGCACCCGCATCATCGACGCCGAGCGCAACTGGCCCGCCGAGTTGGGCGAGGTCCCACCCTCGGCCGAGAGCAACGAGATCGTGTTGAAGTACGTGCGCCGGGCCATCGACGAGGGCACGACCCCGGCGGCGGTGGCCGACGAGGTCGCGGCCGCCATCACCGAGGACCGGTTCTGGGTCTTCCCGGACCCGGAGTTCGTCGAGATGGCGATCCAGCGCTGGCACGAGATCGCCGACCGCCAGAACCCGACGCTTTTCCGTGACACCCCGGGCCTGCCGCCCATGGATCAGATCGTGGCCGAGGTGCTGTCGAGCCTCACGCCCGACGCCTGATCGCGCCCCTCAGGCGCTTCCTGTCGCGTGAGCGACGCCTGTGAGGTCGCTCACACGACAGGTTCGCCGAGTGGGTGGGACCTCGATCAGCTGAACACGACCCGGCCGCCGTCGAGCACGACCCGGCCGTCGTCGCCCGAGGTGCGGAACACGGCGCTGTTCCCGTCGACCCACATGCTGACCGTGAGCGACTCACCGGGCATCACCGGGGACGAGAACCGACCTTCCATGGAGGTGAACCGCGCCGGATCGCCTCCGCACAGCGACTGCAGCAGGGCGCGACCCGTGAATCCGTAGGTGCACAGCCCGTGGAGGATCGGCCGGTCGAACCCACCCATCGCCGCGAACTTCGGGTCCGAGTGCAGCGGGTTGCGATCACCGGACAGCCGGTAGAGGAGGGCCTGGTCGGTGCGGGTGGGATAGGTGACCGTGTGATCGGGCTCGCGATCGGGCGCCACGTTCTGCGGCCCGGATGGTCCCCGGTCACCACCCCAACCGCCTTCACCCCGGATGAACAGCGACGCGCGGTTGGTGAACAGGACCTCACCGGTCGACGTGTCGGTCGAGGATGCCTCGGTGACGATGACCGCGCCCTTGCCCTTGTCGTAGACGCCCACGACCTCCTCGACGGTGCTGACCGTCCCGCTGGTGGGGATGGGTCCGTGCAGCTCGATCGCCTGCTCGCCGTGCACGAGCATGGCGGGGTTGAACGAGCCGATCGAGCCGAGCGCGCCGCCGCCGCCGAAGCCCAGCACGACCGCCATGGTCGGCAGCACCTTCTGATCGATGCCCGAGCTGTTCTCGGTGGTGAACTCGAGCTCGGCGAAGGGATCGACCGCACCGGCGCCGACGCCCAGGGCGTAGAGCAGCGCGTCCTTCGAGTTCCACGAGCGCTCGACGGGCTGGCTCTTGGAGCCGACGGCATCAGGGTTGATGGGCATGTGACGACCTCAGTTCGTTCTCGTCAGGGTGTGCGGGTCAGCTCGTGCGGTCTCGGCCGGACATGTCGGCGTTGGGTCGGGCGTCGGCCATCAGCTGCTCGACCAGCGGGCCCATGCGCGGTCGGGTCGAGCACTGGCGTGACGGTGGGCCCCCGGTGCCAGCCCTCGCTGACCGACAGCGCCTGGCCGCTCACGTCGAACACCCTGCCGGTCACGGCCTTCGACTCGGCGCTGGCCAGCCAGGTGATGATCGGCGCGATCCACTTGGGCGACATCTGCTCCTTGACCTCGTCGGGCACCTGGCCCATGCCGAGGTTCTCGGTCATGCGGGTGAGCGCGGCCGGCGCGATGGCGTTGACCGTGACGCCGTAGCGGGCCAGCTCCATCGAGGAGATGATCGTGAACGCGGCGATGCCGGCCTTGGCCGCTCCGTAGTTGGTCTGGCCGACGTTGCCGTAGATGCCCGACGGCGAGCTCGTGTTGATGATGCGGCCGTCGACCTCGTCGCCCGCCTTCGAGCGCTCGCGCCAGTGCGCCGCGGCGAAGTGCGACGGTCCGGCCGTGCCCTTCAGGTGGACCTTGATCACCGCGTCCCACTCGGCCTCGCTCATGTTGGCGAGCATGCGGTCGCGGAGGATGCCGGCGTTGTTCACCAGCACGTCGAGCCGGCCGAAGGCGTCGACCGCCTGGGCGACCAGGCGTCTCGGCGCCGTCCCAGTTGGAGATGTCGTCGGTGTTGGCGACGGCCTCGCCGCCCGAGCGCCTCGATCTCCTTGACGACCTCGTGGGCCGGCCCGGCCTCGGCCCCGGTCCCGTCCATGGTGCCGCCCAGGTCGTTGACCACGACCTTGGCGCCGTGGGCGGCCAGCATCAGCGAGTGCTCCCGCCCGATGCCGCGCCCGGCACCGGTCACGATGCACACCCGTCCCTCGCACAGCCCGACCATGGTCAGAACCCCCTGTGGTCCACGTCGATCCCGCTGCCCCGGGCGAGCGGTCCCGGCGATCTTGCCATCCCACGGGGTACCCCGGTCCAGTCGACGGGCCGCCACCGACCACACGACCCGACGACGACCCGACGTCGGTCCGGGCCGATCGGTACGCTTCGTCGCATCGCCACCGAAGAGGACTTCGCCTTCGAGCCACGCATGAGCGACGCCGACGCGCTCATGTGGACCATCGAGAAGGATCCGCTGCTGCGCAGCACCATCACCACGGTGATGGTCTTCGACCGCCCGATCGACCGCGAGCGGCTGCGGCTGCGGCTCGACCGCGTGAGCCGTGCCATCCCGCGGCTGCGCCAGCGGGTCCGGGGCCACACGCTGTCGATCGCTCCGCCGCGCTGGGATCCGGATCCCAACTTCGACCTCGCCTACCACGTGCGTTCGACGCGGAGCAGCGGAGGGGTCGATGCGCTCGGACGCCCGATCACCGGCGGGCCGCTGCAAGAGGTCTTCTCGATCGCCGAGCCGATCGCCATGCAGGGCTTCGACCGGGCCCGGCCGTTGTGGGAGTTCACCGCTCGTCGACGGGCTGGCCGACGACCGCGGCGCGCTCATCACGAAGATCCACCACGCCATCACCGACGGCGTCGGCGGGATGAAGCTGATGATGGAACTGCTCGACCTCGACGAAGACGGCCCGAACGACCGCCCGCTCCCGCCGTTGCCGGTGCCCGAGGCGCGCGGCGAGGGCGGGCGGGCCGCCGACGCGGTGATCTACGAGGGCCGACGCCAGGGCGCCGCGGCGGTCCGCACCACGCTCTCGGCGGCACGGCACGTGGGTCGACTCCGTGACGACCCCGTCGGCATCGGCACCGACCTCCTCCACACGGCCGCTTCGGTGGCTCGCATGGTCAGCCCCGCGACCGCGCCGCTCAGCCCGCTCATGACCGGCCGTTCGCTCAGCGTGCACTTCGACGCGCTGCAGGTGCCGCTGGCGCCCGATGAAGCGGGCAGCCAAGCTCGTCGGCGGCAAGCTGAACGACTCGTTCGTGGCCGGCGTGGCCGGCGGGCTGGCCCGCTACCACCGCGAGATGGGGCTCGACGCCCGCGAGCTGCGGATGACGATGCCGATCAACATCCGCACGGACGCGACCGAGATGGTCGCCGGCAACCGGTTCACCCCGGTGCGCTTCGCGGTACCGATCGACATCGCCGATCCGATCGCCCGCATGAGCGCCGTCCGCTCGCTCATGGCCCGCCAGCGCCGCGAACCGGCGCTCGCGCTGACCGACACGCTGGCCGGCATCATCAACCGCCTGCCTGCGACGGCGAGCACGAGCCTCTTCGGTTCGATGCTCAAGGGCATCGACTTCATCACGAGCAACGTGCCCGGACCGCCGATACCCGTCTATCTGGCCGGCGCCCGCCTCGAGCGCCAGATCGCGTTCGGTCCGATGACCGGCGCTGCGACCAACATCACGCTGCTGTCCTACGTCGACGACCTCAACCTGGGCGTCAACACCGACCCGCGGGCCGTGACCGACCCCGACCTCTTCCTCAGCTGCCTCGTCGACTCGTTCGACGAGATCGTCAAGCTCGTCTGAGCTCGGCGGGTCTGCCCGTCAGCTGGCCGCGGCGAGGGCGGAAAGGATGTCGTCGGTGTGGCGATAGAGCGCGAGGTGATCGCCGCCCTCGACGATCTCGAGCCGGCCGTCGGGCACCGCGTCGGCGACGTACTCGGAGTGGTGCACCGGGATCTCGCGGTCGCGGTCGCCGTGCCACAACCGCACGGGGGCCGCGATCTGGCCCAGGTCGAACCCCCACGGCCGCACGATGAGGTGCAGGTCGCGGCGCCGCGCCCGCCGAGCCCTGCCGGAACGACTCGAGCACCGGGCTCAGCGCCTCGGCCGTCGGCTGGAGGTCGGGGCCGTCGCCCTCGAAGCGACGGGCGAGCAACCGGGCGCTGGCCGACGGCGCGAGGCGCAGCGAGGTGCTGACCGCCGCGAACATCGCCCGGGTGAGCACCGGCGCGTGGCGGGCGATCGCGTCCGACAGCCGCTCGATGGTCGCGACGTCGACATACGCGTCGGATCGGTCAGGAGGACCCCAGCCGCTGACCAGGCCCACGAGGTCGACCCGGTCGAGCCGGTGGGCGGCGGCGAGTGCATACGGAGCACCTCCGGAGTAGCCGAGTACCGCGGCCTGCTCGATCCCGAGCTCGTCGAGCAACGCGTCCACGTCGTCTGCGAGTTCGAGCACGCCGGCGCCGGGGTTGGGCGAGGACAGGCCGATGCCCGGCCGGTCGAAGGCGATGAGGCGCCATCCGGCGCGAGCGGCTGCTTCGTGCAGCAAGACCGCGTCGAGACGTGAGCTCGGCGTGCCGTGGAAGAACACCAGCGGGCGGCCGGAGGCGACACCGGCGTCGGCGTAGCCGAGTCGGCGGCCGTCCGCGACCTCGTACGACCGCTCGAAGCGGGCGGTGTCCTCTCGGGCCATCGAAGCTTCAGCCATCACGTCACGTCCACGGGGTGGTTGACCCACAAGGCTAGGCCGGTGCCGGGGATTCGCGCCCGTGGCTTTCGAACTCAGGCGCTCGCGGCGGTCGCTCCCCTTGTCAGCGCCCGTGACGCGAGACGAGGCGATCCATCCCCGCCAGCTCGTCGGGGGTGAGGTTGGCGTCGCGGCGGCGATGCTCGAGGGCCAGGGACAGGCAGCCCGCCGCCATGTCGCGGTCGGTCTCCGTCAGGAAGGCGTGGACGAACAGCCTCCGCAGCACGGCGACGGGCACGCGCTCGAGCGGCGAGGTCGGGGGCTCCGCGGCACCGATCAACAGCCACGTGACCGCGAGGTCGGCGCCCGGTGGGCCGACCGACGCGTTGGTCCAATCGATGACGACGGGGCCGTCCAAGGTGAGCAGGATGTTCCCCGGATGCAGATCGCCGTGCAGGAGGCTGGTGCCGGCACCGAAGAGGTGCGGGAGCTCCGGCAAACGCGCGTCCCCGTCGTTCGTCGCTTCCCCGTCGGGCACCCGCAGGTGGTGCAGCCACCCGTGCAGATCGGCCAGCAGGGTGGCGTGGCGCCGCAGGCGGAAGGGATGGGACACCAGGTCGTCCAGCATCGAGACGCCCTCGATGCGGTCCATGACCAGGCCCTGCTCGAGCACCTCGTAGACGGTCGGACACGGATAGCCCTGTTCGTGGACCCATTGCATGACCGCGGCTTCGCGCTCCATCGACCGCGGGACCATGGGCCGGCGCAGGACCCGCCCGTCACCGTGATCGACGATCTCGGTGTCCCGACCCCGCGCGATGACGTCACCGACCTCGCTCACCCGGCCAGTATGGGCCCGGCCCCCCGTTTACCCCAGCTTTCGTGCCATTCCCTACGCTCACCTGCACATGACCCACCCCCGCCGAGCCACGTCTGCCCGCGCCTGCGCCCTCGCGGTCGCAATGGGCGCCGTCGTCGCCGCGCTGGCCGCCGGCTGCTCGAGCTCCGGTGGGAACACCACTGCGCCGACGACCGTCGCCCCCACCACCACCAGCACGCCCGCCTCGACCTCGACCACCCAGCCGGGACAGGACGCCGTCGTGTTCGTCTCGGTCGGCGGCAACATCGACGCCTACGCCTCCCACCCGCCGTTCGACCGGCAACGTGTGGTCGCGGCCGGAACCGCCGCCGACGGCAGCGAGCCGCACGGCCAGGTCTGCTTCCTGCCCGACGGGAGCCGACGCTTCGTCGTCGCCGAGACCCGGCCAGCCCGTGGCGCCACGCCTGCCTCCGCCGGCTTCGGCCTCTACCAGCTCACCGGCAACGACGTCGGCACGTACCGCGTGGCTCGGCTCGGGGGGGTCGAGCGACCCCGATCCCGCGTCCACGGGCGCCACCACCACCTACGGCTGCGCGTTCCTTCCCGACGGTCGTCTCTTCACCACCGTGGTCGGAGCCGGCTCGGGTGCGCCCACCGGCCAGCTGATCGAGTGGTTCGCGCCGTTCACCGCCGCCCGGGCGACGCATTGCACGATCGCGACCGGGCTGGCCAGCCCCGGAGGGCTGGCCGCCGACGAGCGCGGCACCATCGAGGTGGCGGTCTCGCGCTCCCCCGGAGCGGGCGTCTGGCGCTTCAACGGAACGTTTCCGACCAGTGCCACCGCGTGCGGGGCCCTGACGGCTCCGACCTCGACCACCTCCGGCCCGGGCCAGGGACCAGCCACGGTCGCCAGCGGAATCACCGCCACCCAGATCGTCGCGGCCGGCGCCCACGGGCTCGGCGCGCCCGCCGCCGTCGCGCTCACGGCTGACGGGAAGGGCCTCGTCGTGACCAGCCCGCCCGACGGCGTCATCGACCAGTTCGACCTGGCGGGCCACTTCGTCTCGAGCATCCTCGCGCCCGCGGCGGGCGAACAGCTCGGTACCGTCCCGCGGGCGTCGGGCACACCGTTCGGCGTGGCCGTCAACGCCGATGGGGCCGTCTTCTACGCCGATCCCGGCCTGATCAAGTCGGCCGACGGCACCATCGCACCCGGCGCGCGGCTCGGGAGCCTGCGCCGGATCGTGGTCACCGGAGGCCGGGCGGCGGCCCCACAGGTCGTCAACCGCATGCTCCCGGCGCCCGACGGGCTGGGCATCTTCGACCCGAGCGCGGCCGCCGGCGGGTCGGCCTCGATCGCCTGACCCGCGTCCTGCGGTCCTTCAGTCGTCCTCGTCGGAGTCCGCGGCGACGTCGGTCGGTGGCCCGTCGGGGCCGAAGTCGTAGCCGAGGGCGGTGAGCCATTCGACCAGGTCGGTCAGGCGCCACGACGCGGTGACCTCGCTGGCACCGTCACCCCCGTAGGTGACCATCACCATCGCCTTCTGGACACCGGTGAGGTCGTCGGCCGACGTCGCGACCGACGAGATCGCCGAGCGGGCGATGCGGAACTCCTTCTGCGGCGCCCACGTGACGAACATGAGCTCGGTGTCGTTCATGGCCAGGCACCCCATGCCGCGCAAGCCGCCGGCAGTGGCGGGCTCGGTCCCGAAGCCGTTGGCCTTGGGCTCGATCAGGCGGATCTGGTCCGCCCCGAGCGCCTCCTTGCAGCGGGCGACTGCCGCGTCACCCTTCTTGTTCAACATCGGGCCGAACGCGAGCGCGGCGATGGCCACCACCGCCAGGACCACGATCGCGACGATCAACACGATTCCCATGGCCGCGAACGCTAACAGCGGGTTCCGGCGCTCCCGCGGACCTCATCGACCGGTCGGAACGATCCGGAACGCGGCGGAACGACGTGGAGCAAGAAGAGTGCCGCCCGTCAGGTCGCGGACAGCGCCCGGTCGGGCACCCAGTTGCCGTGGAAGCCGGCGGGGACCCGCCGGGGAAGGTGCACGGTCGCCACGGGGTCGGGACCGAAGTCGTGCGCGTCGAGGATGACCAGATCGCTCGTGTCGGTGGCGCGGTCGTAGACGTAGCCCATGAGCCAGCCCTCGTCCTCCGCGGCCTCGACGCCGGCCGGGACGAACACGAACTCGCTGCCGATCCGGCCCGGCCCGAGATCGTGGCTCGACGTGGTCCCGGCATCCAGGTCGTGCTTGAGCACGGCCGACGAGGCGTCCGTGATGCCGCCGAGGTCGACGAGACCGACGCCGAGCGAGTAGCCGTACCGATGCTTGCGGCCCGCCAACCGCTCGTCGGCGCGCGGGAACTCCTGAGCCCGCCCGTCGATCTCGCTCCTGGCGACGGTCGACGCAGCCGGGTCGATGACCCAGCGCTCGAGGGTGGGCGTGCCCTCGTTCGGCCCGAGCAGGTCGGTACGGAACATCGACGGGTGGCGGACGACGTCGATGACGACCCGGTCACCGTCGTCGTAGGCGTTCAGCGGGTGGAAGACGTAGCAGGGGTCGATCTCGATCCAAGTCGTGTCCGCCGCGGTCCCGGCTCTGGGGAGCAGGCCGATGCGCGGCGTGTAGCCGTCGTCCCATCCGTAGGGCAGCGGGACACCGGCCATGGCCCGCTCGAGGTCGAAGACCACCGGGAGGTCGAGCACGATCACGTAGGTGTCGGTCAGGCCCATGTCGTGCACCATCACCGGACCGCCCAACGCGATGGGCTCGCCGCGCACGAGCGTGCCGGCCGCGTCGATGACGTGGTACCAGCAGAAGGGCTCGACGAAGCTGTAGGCCAGCACGTGCAGGTTGCCCTCGGCGTCGAACTTCGGGTGGGCGTTGATGCCCGCCGGCAACGGTCCGCCGAAGTCCCAGCGCCGGACCGTCTCGAGTTCCGTCGAGATCTCGTAGGGAAGGCTCAGCTCGTTGATCGCCCAGATGCGACCGGCGTGGTGGATCACGTTGGTGTTGCCCGACCCGGCGAACAGACCGCCCTCGGCCGGCGCCGGCACCTCGTCGAGGCCGTGGGCAGCGGCCACCTCCGGCGAGCGCACCCAGCGGTTGCGGTACCAGCGGGCGGCGCCGTCGTGCAGGTCGACCCCGTGCACCATGCCGTCGCCCACGAACCAGTGCTGGTTGACCGGATCGGGCGCGATCGGGTTGGGCCCGGTGCGGATGTAGCGCCCGGCCAGGGCCGGCGGGATCGTCCCTGTGACGGGGAGGTCGGTCACGGTGATCTCGTCGGATACCGGGCCGAAGTTGCCCTGGAGGTACCGGCTCGTCGAGCTGGTGGTCGGATCCGTGCCGGTCGGGGTGGCGCTGGTGGTCATCGTGGTCTCCTGGCGCAGTCGGCCCCGTCCTGGACGAGAAGCGGGCCTGGTTTCGTAACGTTGTTATGTAACAACGATTTGGATTAGGCTGTCAAGGTGTCGCGACCTCGTGAATATCCCGACGACCTCCGCGACCGCCTGGTCGACGCCGCCGCCCACCTGCTGGCCACCGAGGGTCCCGCCGGGCTCAGCACGCGGCAGATCGCCGCGCAGGTCGGGGTGTCGACGACCGCGATCTACCGCCTCTGGGGATCGAAGCCGCAACTCGTGCGGGCCCTGTTCGTCGAGGGATTCCGGCGGCTGGCGGTGCACCTGGCCGAGGTCGACGCGACCGACGACCCCCTGGCGGACCTGCGGGCACTGGGGCTCGCCTATCACCAGAACGCGGTCGAGAACCCCGAGCTCTACGGCGTCATGTTCTCGTGTCCGGTACCGGGCTTCGAACCCGACGGCGCGGACTCGGCGTTCGCGTTGTCGACGCTCGACGTGCTGATCACGGCGGTGGCCCGCGCGGTCGATGCGGGTCTCCTCGCGGGGCCGCCGGACGATGTCGCCCGCCGGCTCTGGGCGGTGAATCACGGCGTGACCTCCCTCGAGATCCAGGGTCTGCTGGGTCCGCCCGCGGCGGCGGCCGCGCACCTCGTCGCCGTACTCGATGCCGTCATCGCCGGATTGCGGATCGAGCTCAGCTCGGCGCCGCGACCTGCCCCGTGAAGCGGGGCACGCCCTCGCCGCGCAGCTCGGCGTAGACGACCGGACGACCGGCTGCGGCGAGCACGAGTGCCTCGCCCGGGCCCTCGACCACCGGACCGCTCCCCGCCGACCACTCGAGGTCGGTCGCGACGAGGCGAAACGGTCGGACCTTGTCGCGCGTGTCGAAGATCGGCGAATGGATCGTGGCCAGCGCGTCGAGGGCGGCGGTCAATCGCGCGGCGGGGATCTGGCGTGGGTCGACCGAGCGCCCGGCGGATGTCCTGGTGGTGGATGAGGTGGTCGACGAGCGCATCGGGCCATTTCACGAACCGGCTCACGCCCCGCCGGGCGTGCCCGGCGACCAGCTCCCGCTGCCATATGGCGAGCAGCTCGTCGGGCGAGTGGTCGGTCCCCCACGCGATCGACAGCTCGGAGGACCCGCGCGGCACGTCGAACCGGTAGCGCACCAGATCGGCCACGAAGCCGGGCATCGCCCGCGTGTGCCCGAACTCCATGTGGCCGACCACGTCGCGCACCCGCCACCCTTCGCAGAGACTCGGAACGTCCCAGTCGTCGCGCTCTAGCTCGGCCAGCAGTCGGCCGATGTCGGCGACCTCGTCCCACAGGTGCGTGCGGTAGTCGTGGCCCACTGGTGTCCCTCCCGGCGGTCCCGGCGCCGCGCCGGGTCGTACGGCATTCGCCGCCGGCAAGGGGCGCGGATCACATCAGGCCGGCTTCGCCCCTCCGGGGTGGTGGACGGCGAGGGCGGCGCCGACGATGCCGGCCCGGTTCTCCAGCTCCGCGGCCACGACCGGCGTGGCGCACTTGAGCCGAGGGATGAACTTGTCCGCCGACGCGGACACGCCTCCCCCGATGACGAACAGATCGGGCCAGACCAGCACCTCGAGCGCCTCGAGGTAGTCGCTCACGCGGCGGGCCCACCTCTTCCAGCTCAGGTGCTCGCGCTCGCGCACGAGCTCGGCCGCCCGCGCCTCGGCGTCGATCTGGCGCTTGCCCATCTTCAGGTGGCCGAACTCGGTGTTGGGGATGAGCAACCCGTCGGCGACGAGCGCGCTGCCGATGCCGGTGCCGAGCGTCAACAGCACGACCACCCCGTGGCGGGCCTGCGGGTGACCGAAGCGCGCCTCGGCCTCACCGGCGGCATCCGCGTCGTTCACCACGCTCACCTGACAGCCGGTGGCCTTGGCGAAGACACCCGCCGCGTGGAGACCGACCCACTTCTGATCGACGTTGGCCGCGGTGTGGATCGTGCCGTTCTTGACGACGCCCGGGAAGGTCACACCGACGGGACCGGACCACGAGAAGTGCCGCGTGATCTGGCCGACGACATAGCCGACGGCGTCAGGCGTGGCGGGATGGGGGGTCTTGATGCGCAGCCGGTCGGTGGCGAACTCGCCTGACCCCGTATCGACCACCGCGCCCTTGATGCCGGTGCCGCCGATGTCGATGCCCAGTGCCTGCATGACGGTGTCCCCTCTTCGCGAACGGTGTGCGCCGGCGTGTGGTGGCTCAGCGGAGGCGACGGTAGCGGCGGAGCAGCTCCCGCGTGGAGCTGTCGTGGCCCGAACCCACTGTGTCGTCCTCCTCCTCATCCTTCTCTGGCCGCGGCCCGCCGGCGCCTCGAGCTCCGCCGCGATGGTGGTGGCCAGCTTCTTGCCGAGCTCGACCCCCCACTGGTCGAACGAGTTGATGTCCCACACCGCCCCCTGGGTGAAGACCTTGTGCTCGTAGAGCGCGACGAGCTGGCCGAGCACGTTGGGCGAGAGCTCGGTCGCCAGGATCGACGACGTGGGGTGGTTCCCCGCGAACGTACGCGCCGCGACCTGGTGCTCGGGCACGCCCTCGGCGCGCACCTCGTCCGCCGTCTTGCCGAAGGCGAGGGCCTCGGGCTGGGCCAGGAAGTTGGCCATGAGCAGGTCGTGATGGCGGCCGAGGTCGTGGGCCGACCGGGCGAAGCCGATGAAGTCGGCCGGGATCAGCTTCGTGCCCTGGTGGATCAGCTGGTAGTAGGCGTGTTGGCCGTTCGTGCCCGGCTGGCCCCACACGATCGGTCCGGTCGAGGTGGTCACCGGCCGGCCCTGGCGGGTCACCGACTTGCCGTTGCTCTCCATGTCGAGCTGCTGGAGGTAGGCCGGCAGCCGAGCCAGGTACTGGTCGTACGGGAGCACCGCCAGGGTCTGCGCGCCGAGGAAGTCGTCGTACCAGAGACCGATGAGACCCATGAGCATCGGCATGTTCTGCTCGACCGGCGCCGTGGCGAAGTGCTCGTCCATGGCGTGGAACCCGGCCAACATCTCGCCGAACTGCCCGGGGCCGATCGCGATCATCAGCGAGAGACCGACCGCCGAGTCGTACGAGTACCGGCCGCCCACCCAGTCCCAGAAGCCGAACATGTTGGCGGTGTCGATACCGAACTTCGCCACCTCGTCGTGGTTGGTGGACACGGCGACGAAGTGGCGCCCGACGGCCGCTTCGTCGACGAGGGCGTCGAGCAGCCATGCCCGCGCCGTCGACGCGTTCGTCATCGTCTCCAGCGTGGTGAACGTCTTCGACACGATCACGAAGAGCGTCTCGGCCGGGTCGAGGTCGCGGGTCGCCTCCCAGAAGTCGGTGCCGTCGATGTTCGACACGAAGCGCAGCTCGAGCGAGCGGTCGCTGTGGTTGCGCAACGCCTCGTAGGCCATCGCCGGACCGAGGTCACTGCCGCCGATGCCGATGTTGACGATGTTGCGGATCGGTCGTCCCGTGTAGCCGACCCAGCTGCCCGAGCGGACCCCGTCGGCGAAGGTCGCCATCTGGTCGAGGACTTCGTGCACCCCGCCCACCACATCGACGCCGTCAACCTCGATGACCGTCCCGCGGGGAGCCCGCAGCGCGATGTGGAGCACGGCCCGCTGCTCGGTCACGTTGATCTTCTCGCCCGCGAACATGGCGTCGCGCAGGTCCTCGACGCCGGCCCGTCGGGCGAGTGCGGCCAGCAAACGGAGCGTCTCGGCCGTGATCCGGTGCTTCGAGTAGTCGAGGTAGAGGTCGCCCACCTCGAGCACCATCGACTCGCCCCGCGCCGGGTCGGCGGCGAAGAGCTCGCGCAGGTGGACGTCATGCATGTCGGCGGCGTGCGCGGCCAGGGCGCGCCATTCGGGTGTCTCGGTGATCGCAGCCGGTGTGTCGGTCATCGGGGCTCCTGGCGTCTCCATTTAGGTCGGGCTGATGCTGAAGCGGGCGGTGAACGACTGGCCCGGTGAGACCATGGGGCACGACCCGGTGACGAGCGCGTTGGTGGGCGCCGTCATCGGTTCGAGGCAGCAGACGTTCTGATCGGGTGGCGCGTACACCTGGAGGTAGCCGTAGTTGCGGTCGAACAGCACCCGTAGCGCGCGGTCGCCCGAGCTGAGGCTGAGGTGGCGTTCGCGCCCGAGCGCGTAGAGGTCGTCGATGGCATGACCGCCCAACGCCTTCTCCTCCGCCGGAAGGCGCCAGCCGCCCCCGGTCGGGATGCCGCGGTCGTCGAGCTCGAGCTGCCGTCGCGCCGGCAGGCCCACCCGCAGCGCGCTGCGCCGCGATCCCGGCAGTCGGAAGTAGGGATGCCACCCGAACGCGACCGGCACCCGCCGTCGGCCGGTGGCCCGCAACGTCGTCGCGACGGTAAGGGCTGTCGGATCGAGCCGGTGCTCGACGGTGAGCACGTGTGGGAAGGGGAACGACTCCATCAGCTCGGGGTGCGCACCGACGTCGAAGCGCGACACCATGACCGCGCTGCGGGCGTCGGTGGCCAGGCGCACCAACTCCCAGCCGGGCTCGGCCCCGAGCGTGCCGTGGATGGGCAGTCCGGCGCCGTCACGGTGGATCCGGGGGGCCTCGGCCAGATCGACTGCCAGCGCGCCGACCCGGTAGCGGTCCTCGCCAGCCGGTTGGCCCACGGGGCCAGCAGCGGCAGACCCGTGGTGTGGCCGGCGGCGTAGCCGTCGACACCACCGGGCAGGCTCAGGAACTCGTCGCCGTCGCGGCGCAGCGAGGTTCCGAGCAGGCCGAGACCGGGGAGGACCGTGGCGGCGAGCGAACCGGCGCCCAGCGTGACCGCGGCCCGCCCGTCGAGGGTGCCGATCCCGATGCTCGGATCGCTCACCGGGTCACCGAGGGCGCGACGGGACACGCGACGGCGAGCCCGCTCACTTCTTCTCGTCATGGCCACCGAACTGCTTGCGCATGGCCGACAGCAGCTTGTCGGCGTAGTCCGCCTCGCCCCGGGAGGAGAACCGGGAGTACAGCGAGGTGGTGAGCACCGGTGCCGGTACGCCCACGTCGATGGCGGCGAGCGAGGTCCACCGACCTTCGCCGGAGTCGGACACTCGACCTGCGAACGTCGCCATGGCCGGATCGTCCACCAGAGCCGCGGCGGTGAGGTCGAGCAGCCACGACGCCACGACGCTGCCGCGACGCCACACCTCGGCGACCGCGGCGGTGTCGATGTCGTACCGGTAGTACTTCGGGTCGCGCAGCGGCGTGGTCTCGGCGTCGGCATCGCGACTGCCTGCGCCGGCATCGGCACCGTGGAGGATGTTCAGCCCCTCGGCGTAGGCGGCCATCAGGCCGTACTCGATGCCGTTGTGCACCATCTTCACGAAATGGCCGGCACCGTTCGGTCCGCAGTGGAGGTAGCCCAGCTCACTCGAGACCGGATCGCCGGTCCGACCGGGCGTGCGGTCGATGTCACCCAGCCCCGGCGCGATGGTCCGGAACAGCGGATCGAGATGCGCGACGACCTCGTCCTCGCCGCCGATCATGAGGCAGAAGCCGCGCTCGAGTCCGAAGACGCCGCCACTCGTACCCACGTCGACGTAGTGGATGCCCTTGGGCGCGAGCGCCTCGGCCCGATCGACGTCGTCGCGGTAGTAGGTGTTGCCGCCGTCGATCACGATGTCGCCCGGCTGCATGCGGGAGGCGACCTCGTTGACGGTGTCGCCGGCGAACGCGGCCGGAACCATGATCCAGGCGACGCGCGGCTCGACGAGTGCAGCGACGAACGCGTCGAGGTCGTGACGCCGGCGAGATGGCATCGCTCTCCGCGGCCAACGAGGCGACCGCTTCCGCGCTCACGTCGTAGACGACGCAGGTGTGGCCGTCACGGACGAGGCGGCGCACGAGGTTGGCCCCCATGCGACCGAGTCCGACCATTCCGAGCTGCATGTGGGGATCCTCCGTTGGAGTGCTGGGGGTGGATTCTCCATCAAATCCGGCGCGCGCACACGCCCGGGCGTGGGCTCCCACCCGGAGATCGGCGGCGACGGGCGAACCGCGCACCCCTAGGCTGGCCCGATGGTCGACTACGACGAGTTCGGGATGCTGGCCGACAACGCGGCCGAGGTGGGGCTGGCGTTCGTGGCTCCGGCCGTGCGCCGGACCTCGGTCACCGCGGCGTCGGGCCTCGAGCTCAGCGCGCTCGTCTGGGGCGAGGCCGAGCCCGAGCTCGTGCTGCTCCACGGCGGGGCCCAGAACGCCCACACGTGGGACACCGTGGCGCTGGCCCTCGGCCGGCCCCTCGTCGCGCTCGACCTGCCCGGGCACGGGCACTCGGCCTGGCGGCCCGAGTCGCGACTACCGCCCCCAGGCCATGGCCGACGACGTGCTCTCGGCCGTCGCCCAGCTGGCGCCCCGGGCCACGACGTTGGTCGGGATGTCCCTCGGCGGCCTGACCGCCTTGGCGGCTCTGGCCACCGACCCGGGCGCCGCCGATCGGCTCCTGCTCGTCGACATCACTCCTGGCGTCGACCAGAACAAGGCGGCCGCGATCGTGAACTTCGTCGCCGGTCCGACCGAGTTCGAGAGCTTCGACGTGCTCCTCGCCCGCACCATCGAGCACAACCCGACCCGCTCCGAGTCGTCGCTGCGCCGCGGCGTGCTGCACAACGCCCACGAGCGCGACGACGGCAGCTGGGTGTGGAACTACGACCGGCTCGGCGACCGCCTCGACGACTTCGAGAGCCGGTTCGGCGACCTCTGGGACGCGGTGTCGGCGCTGCGCGTGCCGTTGCTGCTCGCCCGGGGAGCGCTGTCCCCCGTGGTCGACGACGCGGACGTGGCCGAGCTGCGGCGACGCCAGCCGACCGTCGAGGTGGTCACGATCGAAGGCGCGGGCCACAGCATCCAGGGCGATCAGCCACTGGCGCTGGCCGATCTCCTGGCGCGCTTCCACGCCGGCTGAGTCCCGGCGGTGGTGCTCCCCGGCGCGGCGCGCCGGGGAGCCTGATCAGCTCTTCCAGGTCGCGAAGGTCAGCGGCACGATCTGTGTGAGTGCCGTCTTCCCGTTGGGCAGCTTGTAGCCCGTCAGCCCGTGGACCGAGTTCGAGTACGCGATCGACTGCAGGAGGTGGGCCCAGAACACGAACATGAGGTTCTTGGCCAACTGCTCCTGCACGATCTTGTACTGGGCGATCTGCTCCTGGAGGTTGTCGGTCTTGCGGGCGTCGTTCAGCGCCTGGGTGAGCGTCGGGTCGTTGTACCGGCTGAAGTTCAGCGAGAGCTGCCCGACCGGACGGATCGTGGTCGTTGGCGATGAACACGTAGTTCGTGTCGAGCGTCGGCTGAGCCGAACAGCTGGAACGCGGTCGACTGGTAGTTGCCGAGGATCACGTCGGTGATCAGGGTGGCCTGGTCCTCCGGCTTGAGCGTCATCTTGGCGCCTGCCTGGGACATGCCTTGCTGCAGGAACGTCCCGATGGCCACGACCGTCGTGGCCGGCGTGACGATCATCGAGAAGGTCAGCGGGTGGTGGTACTTCTGCTCGTACTGCTGCTCGAGCTCCTTGGCCTTCGTCGGGTTGTAGGCCGGGTCGCCCACGCTGGAGTAGAACGGCTCCTGGGGGCCGAAGGGCCCGACTGCGGGTGAGAACACGCCCTGCAACGGGACCTTCACCAGGTTCTCGCGGTCGGTCGCGTAGGCGACGATCTGACGGGCCAGCGGGTCGTTGAAGGGAGGCGTGGCGGTGTTGAAAGCCTGGAAGGCCTCCGTCTGCTGCAGCCCGGAGTCGGTGAAGAACTGCAGCTTGCCCGCGTCGGCGAGCGCGGCCGATCTTCTTGATCTGCGGTGGGTCGCCCTGCTCGATGGCATCGAGCGCGCCGGTCTGCAACGCGCTGGTCCGCGAATCGGTCTGGGTGATCACGCTGAACTCGATGCCGTCGAGGTAGGGGAACCCCTTCTGCCAGTAGTTCAGGTTCTTCTTCACCACCAGCTTGTCGTTCTGCGTCCAGCTCACGAACGTGAACGGACCCGTCCCGACGGGCTTGGTGGCCCCACCGTCGCCGCCCGGGTTCGTCGAGCTGGGGTCCTTGTCGAGCATGGCCTTGGGCGCGGCCATCGCGCCCGGCTGAGTGGTGAGGGTGGCCATGAACGTCGACCAGGGCTGGCTCATGCTCACCTGCACCGTCAGCGGGTCGAGCACCTTCACGCCGGACACGGACTGGAACACCGGTCCGGTGAGCGCGGAGGCCCGTTGCGCGTTGAAGTTGGCAGCTACGGCATTCGCGTCGCACACCTCGCCGTCCTGGAACGTCACACCCGGGCGCATCTTGATCGTCCACTCCGTGAACGTGGAGTTCGAGGTGATCGACTCGGCCAGGTAGGGCTGCGGCACGTCGTGGTCGTCGTACTCGGCCAGGTGATCGAAGATGGCACCGGCCACGATGTAGGCCGACCCGGCCCACTCGTCGGTGACCGGGCTCCAGCCGTTGGTCTCCGCGTTCAACCCGAACTTGAGGATGCCGCCGCTCTTGGGTGCACCCGGGTTGGCGACGGTGATGTTCGTGCCGTTCTTCGCCACCGTGGAGGAGGTCGAACCGGCCGCCCCTCCCTTCGAGCTGCTGCCGCAAGCCACGGCGAACAGCGACAGGGCCGCCAGCAACGCGACCAGCATGACCGCGGGCCGGCCACTGACCTGGTTCGTGCGATCCACGATGTTCCCCCTCGATTTTTGTCGACCCGGATCTCCCCGCCGGGACGTCGGCACCCTAGTGCCATCCCGTCAGATCATGTTGACGCGACCGTCAACAAGACGTCCGCGGCGACCAGCCCGAAGCTCACGGCGACGACCGCGGGAGCCACGGCGGTCGCTCCCAGGTGCTGGGCGAGCACGCCGATGGCGGCCGACCCGATCGCGCCGCCGACCACCGCGGCCGCCAGCTGGCGCCCGATCACCGCCGGGGCCCGATCCGGACCCACCCGTGCGGGGGTGAGGGCGGTGAGCGCCGGGAAGATGCCGGCCAGGCTGAGTCCGAGGGCGACGAGCGCGACCGGCGCGGCCGCGGCGGGCAGCAACCAGAGCGCGACCGAGCCGAGGGCGACACCGGCGACCGAGACGGCCACGACCTGGCGCGGAGTGACGCGGGCCCCGAGCGCGCCCAACCCGAGACGACCCGCGGCCAGCGCCCCCCAGTAGGCGGTGACGGAGATGCCGGCGGCCGTCTCACCGAGCCCGCGGCCGGTGAGCAGCACGAAGGCCCACGCGCCGATGCCGACCTCGACCGCGCCGTAGGCCAGGAACACCAGCGGACCGAGCCACGCGGCAGCCGGCAGGGGCCCGGCGACGTGCCGGCCCCGACTCGGCACCGGTCCGCGCCGCCGGCCAGTGCCCCAGCGTCGTGACGAACGCGACGGCCAACCCGAGCTGGAGCACCGCCAAGGCGCCGTAGCCCCACCGCCAGCTGAGCCCCGCCCCGATCAAGGCGGTCATCACCAGCGGGCCGAGCGTGGCACCGACGCCGAAACCGCCGTGCATCAGGTTCATCATCCGACCCGAGTGGTACAGGGCGACGTGCGCGTTCAGCGCGGCGTCGACGACGCCTCCGGACACGCCGACCACCGCCGCGGCGACCATCAGGACCGCCCATGTGCTGGTCAGGGCGAAGGCCGCCGCGGCGGCCGCTGCCAGACCCGAGGCGACCACGAGCAGCGCGCCGGTGCCGACCTGGCGCCCCACCCAACCGTGTCCCGTCGT
This sequence comes from uncultured Microthrixaceae bacterium, assembly GCA_963776435.1. GTDB lineage: Bacteria > Actinomycetota > Acidimicrobiia > Acidimicrobiales > Acidimicrobilacustridaceae > UBA4742. The sequence continues at coordinate 191,943 of CAVZMK010000005.1, read as the reverse complement.
CGAGACGAGGTAGCCCGACGGTGAAGGCCGCGATGAGCAGGCCCAGGCTCGACAGCGGCCGGCCGACCTCGGCCCGCATCGACGGCCACACCACACCGAGCGCGGCCGTGGGGAGGCCCATGCCGACGTACGCGGCGATCATCAGCCCGGCCCGACCGGCCAGGCGGGGCTCAGCCACCTCGCCGGCCACCTCGTCGGATGGGCGGATCGACCCGGTCAGGACCCGGTCGATCCCGGTCGGGTCGACGCGGGCACGGGCTCGAGCTCGTCGGCGGCGTCTGGTCCGACCGCCGCGCTGGGCTGGGGCCGCGGACCCGTGGGCGACGGCGGCTCGAGCGCGGCAGAGGGCGCGGCAGACGCCGAGACGATGTGGCCGAGGTGCACGACGTAGAGGAACTGCTCGACGGCGCGCACCATGCGGCGCGTGCGCGGCGAGCGGAACACGTCGAACGCGTGCTGGGCCCCGTGGAGCTCGACGTAGACGACGGGCGAGGTCGACGTCGCCGCCAGCTCCGCGACGAACGCGCGGGCATCCTCGACCGGCGCCAACGTGTCGTTGTCCCCGTGGATGACCAGGAAGGGCGGGGCGTCGGGCCGGATGTGGTCGAGCGGCGACGCGTCGGCGAACCGCTCGGGCTCCTCGTCGAGGAACGCCTTGATCACGAGCGGCTCCGCGATCCAGCGGTGGAACTCGGGCGGCATCGTCGCCGTGGCGGTTGGTGAAGTCGTAGATGCCGTAGAACGGCACCGCCGCCTGCACGGAGGTGTCGGCGTGCTCGAAACCCGGCTGGTAGCGGGCGTCGTTGGCGGTGAGGCCCATGAGCGCGGTCAGGTGGCCACCGGCCGAGCCTCCGGTCACGACCACGAAGTCCGGGTCGATGCCGTACTCGTCGGCGTGGCCGCGGATCCATGCCAGCGCCGCCTTGCAGTCGACCAGGTGGTCGGGGAAGGTCGCGCCCGGGCTGAGCCGGTAGTTCACGTTGAACCCGACCCAGCCGTGCGAGGCGAGGTGGCGCAGCAGCGGGATGCCCTGCTCGCGCTTGTCGCCGATGACCCAGGCGCCGCCGTGGATCTGGAGGACGACGGGCCGGCGCCGGCCGTCGGAGGCCGGCCGGTACACGTCGAGGCGCAGGCGCTTGCCCGCCACCCGCCGGAACTCGACGTTGCGCTCGACCACGACCTTCTCGGGCCGGATCTCGGGTCCGGCCACCGAGCGCGTCGCGGCCGAAGTCACCGAAGGCCCGCACGGCCGTGGCGGTGGCCGCCCGACCCTGCAGGACCAGCACGACCTGGTCGACCCAGGCGAGCGACGAGCAGGGCCAGGCCGATCCAGCCGACGATGCTGTCGAGGGCGCCGGCCCAAGACCAGCAGCGCACCGACGACCAGCTCGATCAGCAGCCAGAACGGGGCCGCCTCGATGGTCAGCCAGGCGGCGAAGAAGCTCCAGACGAACAGCACCCGGTTGCGCCGGACGGGGCGCCAGGCGTTGAACGCGTGCAGCGCGCACCACGCGCCGAACACCAGCAGCAACCAGGACATGGCCCCAAGTGTGCCTTCCGCACCGCCCGGGCGCCACGTCGGCGGAGCCACTCTCCCGGCTCGATCCCCTCCGACGCGCGATCTGACGACCTGTCAGACCTCAGTTGAGCGTCCCGGTGGAACGTGTTCTACTTTACGGCCATGGCGTACAACCTGGCCGATCTGTTCGAGCACACCGCCGACCTGATCCCCGAACGCGTGGCCCTCATCTGCGGCGACGAGACCCGCAGCTTCGGCGAGCTCGAGGCCCGCAGCAACCAGTTGGCCCACCACCTGGCCGCCACCGGGATCGAGCCCGGCGACCACGTCGGCATCTACGCCGCCAACAGCCTGGAGTGGATCGAGGCGCTGCTGGCGATCTTCAAGATCCGGGCCGTGCCCATCAACATCAACTACCGCTACGTCGAAGCCGAGCTCGCCTACCTCTTCGACAACGCCGATCTCAAGGGCCTGGTCTACCGCGAAGAGTTCGGTCCCCGTGTGGCCGCGGTCATCGACCAGCTGCCGCAGCTGACCAACCTGGTGATGATCCCCGACGGCTCAGGCGCCTCGCAGGCCGGCCTCGACCCGGTGCGGTACGCCGATGCCCTCAGCCGGGGCTCGGCCGAACGCGACTTCCCCGAGCGCTCGGGCGACGACATCGTGATGATCTACACGGGTGGGACCACGGGCATGCCCAAGGGCGTCATGTGGCGGGCCGAGGACATCTTCTACGCGCTGATCGGCGGCACCGACTTCTTCACCCACGTGAAGGTGACCGACGAGTGGTTCCACGCCCGCAACGCCGAAGCGGCCGGCGGTCAGCTCACCTTCCTGAGCACCCCCCCGCTCATGCACGGCGCCGCCTTCGCCAGCTGCCCTGATGCAGCTCTTCCAGGGCAACCGCAACGTGCTGGTCGAGAAGTTCGATGCCTTCGACGTGTGGCGCGTGGTGGCCCGAAACGGCGTCAACTCCGTGCTCATCGTGGGCGACGCCATGGGCCGACCCCTCATCGAGGCGCTCGACGAGCTCGAAGCATCGGGCGAGGAGCTCGACCTCTCCAGCTTCATCAGCCTCAGCTCGAGTGCCGCGGTCTTCTCGCCCACGGTGAAGGACCGGTTCCTCGAGCGGTTCCCCAACCTGGTGCTCACCGACTCGACCGGGGCCACCGAGAGCGGGCTTCACCGGCATCCGCACGGTCGCCAAGGACGACACCGCCATGAAGGGCGGCGGGCCCACCGTGTCCCCCGGTCTCGACACGGTCGTGCTCGACGACGACCTCAAGATCGTCGAGCCCGGCTCACCGCGTGATCGGGAAGCTGGCCCGCGGGGGCAACATCCCCATCGGGTACTACAAGGACGAGGCCAAGACGGCGGCCACGTTCGTGATCGCCGCCGACGGCCGGCGGTACTCGGTGCCGGGCGACTTCGCCAGCATCGAGGAGGACGGCCGCATCACCCTGCTCGGGCGCGGCTCGGTGTGCATCAACACCGGCGGCGAGAAGGTCTTCCCCGAGGAGGTCGAATCCGTCCTCAAGGCCCACCCGGACGTGTTCGATGCCATCGTCGTGGGCGCACCCGACGAACGCTGGGGCCAGCGCGTGACAGCCCTCGTCCAGGTGCGCGACGATCATGGGCTCGACCTCGACGACCTCGACCGCCACGCCCGGGAGCACCTGGCCGGCTACAAGCTGCCGCGCCTGGTGGTCCCGGTCGACGAGGTGCTCCGGTCACCGAGCGGCAAGGCCGACTACCCGTGGGCGCTCCAGCTCGCCGCCGACGAAGCCGCCAAGCAATCCAGCACGGCCTGACACCGACCACTCCCCACGCTGCGCAGCCGCCAGGCGAAGCAGCTGACACCGACCAGACACAGATGCCGAAGGCGGAGCTGCTGAGCGCAGCGAAGCCGCTCCACAGAGAGTTGAGGAAGACTTCTCATGCAGACCTACGACTCGTTCTTCATCGGGGGCAAGTGGGTCGCCCCCACGGGTTCGGACACGCTCGAGGTCGTCTCGCCGTCGACCGAAGAGGTCATCGGCAGCGTGCCGGTGTCGACGACCGCCGACATCGACAAAGCCGTGGCCGCCGCCCGCGAGGCGTTCGACCTCGGGCCGTGGCCCCGCATGAGCCCCGCCGAGCGGGCCGACATCATGGCCACGATCTCGGCCGGGATCATGGCCAAGATGGACGACTTCGCCAAGCTCATCTCGACCGAGAACGGCGCGCCCTACGGCTTCTCGCTCATGGGCCAGGTCTTCGCGGCCACGGCCATCCTCGACTACTTCACCGGCCTGACCCGCGAGTTCGAGTTCGAGCAGATGCGCCACGGCATGCTCGGACCGGTGCTCGTCCGCAAGGAGCCGGTCGGCGTGGCGGCCGGCATCATCCCGTGGAACGTGCCGCTGTTCGTCACGATGCTCAAGCTGGCGCCGACGCTGGCCTCGGGCTCGACCATCGTGATCAAGCCCGCGCCCGAGACCCCGCTCGACGCCAACTGGCTGGCCGAGGTCATCGAGACCTCCGGCCTGCCCGCCGGCGTGGTCAACATCGTCACCGCCGACCGTGAGGTCGGTGAGCACCTCGTGCGCCACCCCGACGTCGACAAGGTGTCGTTCACCGGCTCGACGGTGGCCGGTCGCAAGATCGGCGCCATCTGCGGCGAGCAGCTGAAGCGCTGCACGCTCGAGCTGGGCGGCAAGTCGGCCGCCATCATCCTCGACGACGCCGACCTCGGCGCCACGATCGCCCCGCTCCTCGACGCCGGCATCATGAACAACGGCCAGGCCTGCGTGGCCCAGACCCGCATCCTGGCCAGCCGCAACCGCTACGCAGAGGTACGCGACGCGCTGGCCGAGGCGGTCGGCGCCTATCGGGTCGGCGACCCGCTCGACGCCGAGACCCAGTGCGGACCGCTCGTCGCCGAGCGCCAGCGCGACCGGGTCGAGGGCTACATCGCCAAGGGCAAGGCCGAGGGGGCCACGCTCGTCGTCGGCGGCGGGCGGCCGGCCGGCTTCGACAAGGGCTGGTACGTCGAGCCGACCCTGTTCGCCGACGTCGACAACTCGATGACCATCGCCCAGGAGGAGATCTTCGGGCCGGTGCTCTCGCTGATCCCCTACGACAGCGAGGACGATGCCGTGGCCATCGCCAACGACAGCAACTACGGGCTGTCGGGGACGGTGTGGACGGCCGATGTCGAGCACGGCATCGACATCGCCCGCCAGGTCCGCACAGGCACCTACAGCGTGAACCTGTTCGGGATGGACTTCGGCTCGCCGTTCGGCGGGTTCAAGACCTCGGGCGTGGGCCGCGAGCTCGGACCCGAGGGGCTGTCCGCCTACCTCGAGGACAAGACGATCAACCTGCCCGGCGACTACCAGGCGAGCTGAGCCGGCTGCCGATCCTGGCCCCAATTGGTCAGGGTCCTTGACAATCCCCACCTGATGTGGGAAAATCTCACTCTGCGTGGTAGCTGGGTCGCGCACGGTGCTGGGGATGGCAACCCCCAACCAAGGAGACAGACCCAGAATGCCGACCTCATATGCATTTGCGCTGGCGTGGCTCCAGGCCCGCTGTTCGACTGACCGCGGCGCCTCGCTCGTCGAGTACGCCCTGCTCGTGGCCCTGATCGCCGTGGTGTGCATCGTCGCCGTCACGCTGCTCGGCCAGGAAGCGTCCAGCAAGTTCTCGCAGGTCGCCTCCGCGATCCACTAGGAACGACGGACCGGAAGCCGCTCGTCGCCCAGTCGCTACTTGTTCCGCTGGGCGGCGAGCAGGTCCCGGATCTCCGACAGGAACCGGGCCTCGTAGGTGACTACTCGTAGTCGCTCAGGCGGAGGCGGACCTTGTTCAGGAGGCGCTGCTTGTTCTGGGCCTCGAGCGAGGCATCGGTCTCTTCCGGGGTCGTCTCGAGGGCTGCCACCTCGCTGGCGGCCAGGATGTCCTGGTCGCTCTGCACGGCTTCCCAGTCGATGACCTCCGCGGTGGCGGAGGAGCGGGCGGTCTCGCGCTCCGCCTCCTCCTGCGCGGCCCGGGCGGCGGCCTGGCGCGCCGCATCGCGCGCCGCCCGCTCCTCGGCCTCACGGGCCGCGACCTCGCGCGCCTCGGTCTCGCGGCGCGCCTGCTCCTCGGCCTCGCGGGCCGCCGCCTCGCGCGCCTCGGCGTCGCGTCGGGCCCGCTCCTCGGTCTCGCGTCGGGCCTCCTCTTCCGCCTCGCGTCGGGCTTCCTCTTCCGACTCGCGTCGCGCCTGTTCCTCGGCGGCCCGCCGCGCCAGCTCCTCGGCGTCGCGTTGCGCCTGCGCCTCGGCCTCCCGCCGGGCCTGCTCCGCCTGCCGGCGGGCCAGTGCCTCGGCTTCGAGGCGTGACCGTTCGGCGGCGGCAGCTGCAGCAGCCACCTCCGCCTCGCGCAGGGCCAGCTCGTCGGCCTCGCGACGAGCCTTCGCCTCCTGCTCGAGTCGCTCGCGCTCGCGATCCTCGGCGGCGATCAGATCCTTGAGCCGGGCTTCCTCGACCAGCAGGGCCTCGCGTTCGGCCTCGGCCTTGGTCTGCCGCTCGGCGTCGAGGCGAGCCTGCTCCGCCTCCTCGGTCTCCGCCCGCTCCGCCTCGATGCGGTCCTGCTCGGCGCGGGCCTGGCGCTCCGCCTCCTCGGCCGTCTCACGCTCGGCGCGCTCGGCGGCTTCCCGTTCGGCCCGCTCCGCGGCGGCGACACGCCGGGCGGCTTCGGCTTCGGCCCGCTCGGCCTGCCGCCGCTCGCGCTCGGCCGCCTTGGCTGCCTCGCGCTCCTTGCGAACCCGCTCGCGCTCGGCCAGCCGGGCCTGCTCCCGGTCGCGCCGCTCGGCGACGAACGCGGCCTGCGCCTCGGGATCCGTCGGGACATCGACCGGGCGCGGTGCCCGGGTTCCGCCGGGGGTACGGGGACCGGCCGGCGCGCCGGCCTCGGGGTCGGCGACCGGCGCGTCCACCGCTCCACCGAGGCCGAGGCGGTCGAGCGGCGCGAGGTGCTGGAGCCGCGGGTGGGTCAGGCGCATGACCGCGATCCACGCCACGTTGCCGAGGATGAACACGATCAGCGCCAGCGGGCCGGACAGGAAGCCGAACACGTACGACCCGAGGGCGATCAGCTCGATGGCTCCCAGGCCGACCAGCCCTTTCTCGGTCCTGCTGACGTTCATCGCCCTTCCCCCTGGCTCCGCTGAGAACCCCCAACCCTAACCCTCGCATGAAACTGGGCATCGAAACGGACCGAAAACGACGGCACAGATGCCCAGATTCGAGAGGTCACCGGCGGGGCTCCTCAGCGGCCCTGGAAGTTGGGGGCCCGCTTCTCGGCGAAGGCGGTCGGGCCCTCCTTGGCGTCCTCGGTGGCGAAGATCGGCCAGCCCAGCTCGAGCTCGAGAGCCAGCCCTTCCTTCTCCGGCAGCTCGCGGGTGGCGCGCATCGATTTCAGCACCGCCTGCACCGCCAACGGGCCGTTGGCCGCGATCGTGTCGGCGATCTCGTGCGCCTTGGCCAGGGCCTGGCCGTCGGGGACGACGTGGCCGATCAGCCCGATCTCCTTGGCCTCGGGGGCCGGGACGAACCGCCCCGTCAGCAGCATGTCGGCGGCGATCGTGTACGGGATCTGGCGCGACAGCCGGACCGTCGACCCCCCGACGGGGAACAGCCCGCGGCGCACCTCGGCCACTCCGAAGGTGGCGCCCTCCCCCGCCACGCGGATGTCCATCGCCTGGAGGATCTCGGTGCCACCGGCGACCGCGTAGCCCTCCACCGCCGCGATCAGCGGCTTGTTGGGGATGAAGTGGCGCAGGAGTGCCTTCCAGTGCAGGTCGCCGTCGGCCGCGATGCGGTCGGACCAGCGGTTGTCGTTGTCGCCGTAGCCGCCGGCCATCGCCTTCAGGTCGGCCCCGGAGCAGAAGTTGCCGCCGGCTCCGGTCACGATGGCCACCCGGATGTCGGGGTTCGAGTCGATCTCGACCCAGGCGTCGTACATCCGCACGAGCATCTCGCTGCTCAGTGCGTTTCGCTTCTCCGGACGGTTGAGCGTGACGACGGCGACGTGGCCGTCCTGCTCGTAGATGGCGTGGGGTTCGGGCACTTCGTCAGACATGGTCACTCCGGAACAGGGCATCGCTGCCCCCGTCGATGAACAGGACCGAGCCGTGGATCATGGCCGACTCGGGGGACAACAGGAAGGCGATCGGGCCGGCGATCTCGTCGGGCTCCGCGGCCCGACCCAGGGGCACCGGCAGCAGATCCACGAGCGGGCCGAGCACCGGATCGTCGCGGCTGCCCTGGAGCAGCGGCGTCTGCACCGGACCCGGCGCCACCAGGTTGAGGCGTACGTGGTGGTCGGCCCAGACCTGCACGCGGCGTCGCAGCGCGCGACCGAGCGCCAGCTTGGTCATGGCGTACACCGTCGGCCCGTCGAGCGACGGGGCCAGCTCGAGAGCGGCGGCCTCGTCGTCGGCCAGCATCAGCTCGACGAGGCGCGGGTCGGGCATCGGCGTGACCGAGATCGAGTTCGAGCAGATGGCGATGGCCGCAGACGAGCCGCTGTACGCCAACGCGTCGAGCAGACCATCGAGCACGGCGACCGCGCCGAAGTAGTTGACCGACACCAGCAGGTCACGCCGCTCGATGTGCGGACCGAGCCCGGCGCAGGCGACGACCGCGTCGAGCTCCGGCCCCGTCGATCGCCGGACCTTCGCGGCGAGCTCCAGCACGCCGGCCACGGCGGCGGCGCGCCCGGCGGGCGTCGACAGGTCGGCCTCGACCTCCTGGCCGGCCAGGTCGACGCCGATCACGTCCCAGCCGTCGCGCTCGAGCCGGGCCCGCACCGCCGCGCCGATGCCCGACGCCGACCCGGTGACGGCCGCGACCCGCCGACGTGTGCCCGAGTCGACGCTCACGACGCCGCGATCCGCGCGCCCAGGCAGCAGCAGTCGCTCGGTGCCGCCGCCAAGGGTGAGCTCGAGGTGCTTGGCCAGCCGGTAGTAGCGGTGCAACGGGTAGTCGGTGTCGACGCCGATGCCGCCGTGCAGGTGCTGAGCGGCCCGGGCGACGCGCGATCCCGCCGTCGGCCGCCCAGAACTTGGCGATGTCGAGCTCGTCGGCCGCCGGGAGGCCCTCGTCCAGCCGCCAGGCCGCCTGCCAGGCCGTGAAGCGGATGCCCTCGGCGTCGATGTAGGCGTCGGCCGCCCGTTGGGCCACCGCCTGGAAGGTGGCGATCGGCGAACCGAACTGCGTGCGCTCAGAGGTGTAGGTCGCCGTCAAGCGGACCGCCCCGGCGCTGACCCCGGCCTGGAGGGCACAGAGACCGGCCGTCGCCCGATCGACCATCTGGGCGGTGATGGGTGCGCCGTCGCCATCGAGCAGGTCGCCCGACCCGACCGACACCCCGTCGAGCCGCAGGTCGGCCTCGGGCCAGCCGGACGTGGTGTCGAGCGGGGTCACGGTGACGCCCGCCGCGCCCGGATCGACGAGCGCGACCACGACCCGACCGTCGCGAGTCGACGCGGGCACCAGCACGCGCCCCCGGTCGTCGGGACCGGGCCCACGAGCCACCACCGGCAGCCACGGGACGAACGTCTTCTCGCCCTCCAGTCGCCAACCCGAGCCGTCCGGCACGGCCGTTGTGGTCGGCACCCGTGGCGCCAACGAGGATCCGGCCTCGATGAGCGCGGCCGTGAACACGCGTGTGCCGTCGATGGCGACGGGGAGCAGTTCGGCCCGCTGCTCGGCCGTGCCGTGATCGGCGATCGCCATCGCCGCGGTCACGATCGACGCCAGGTACGGCACGGGCGCAACGGTGTGACCGATCTCGGTCAGCAGGAGCGCGGCGCCGAGCATGCCGTAGCCACCCCCGCCGACTTCGACCGGGAGGGCCACGCCGAGCAGGTCGGCCTGGGCGAGGGCGCGCCACGCGTCGACGGCGAACAGGTCGCCCTCAGCGGCCTCGAGCGCGCGCAACGACGTGTGCGTGACCTTGTCACCGAGGATCTGGCCGGCGAGGTCGGCGATCGCCTGTTGGTCGTCGCTGAAGGTGAAGTCCATCGGTTGTTCCTCGGTCCTCAGTGACGCGGCACGCGTGGCATGCCGAGAGCGAACAGGGCGATGAGATCCCGCTGCACCTCGTTGGTGCCACCGCCGAACGTCAGGATCAGGTGGGTCTGGTAGCCGCGCTCGAGCTGGCCGGCCAGCACCGCACCGGGCGAGCCGGGTCGGAGGTAGCCGCCCTGGCCCACGATGTCGAGCAGCGCCTGGGTCACCTCGAGGTACAGCTCGGTGCCGTAGACCTTCGTGGCCGACGCCAGCCCCGCGTCGAGCTTGCCGCCACTCGCTGCCTTCCAGTTGAGGAGCACGAGGTACTCGATCCGCGCCCGGCAGCGGGCCAGGCTGACCTGCACCCACTCCTGGTCGATGACCCGGCGGCCGTCGGCCAGCTTCGTCGCCTTGGCCCACTCGACGACCTGTTCGTAGGGGTGCTCGGCCCACACCGGCATCGCGATCGCGATGCGTTCGTAGTTGAGCTGGTTGGTGATCAGGCCCCAGCCGCCGTTCACCTCGCCGATGAGGTTGGCGTGGGGCACCCGCACGTCCTCGTAGAAGGTCGAGGTCGTCTCCGCGCTCGAGATCGTGTTGAGCGGCTGCCACGAGAATCCCGGCGTGTCGGTCGGCACGACGAAGATCGAGATGCCCTTGTGCTTGGGGGCGTCGGGATCGGTGCGGGCGGCCAGCCAGATGTGCGTGGCGAAGCCGGCCAACGAGGTGAACACCTTCTGTCCGTTGATGACCCACTCGTCGCCGTCGCGCGCCGCCTTGGTCTGCAGCGAGGCGAGGTCGGTGCCCGACGCGGGCTCGGTGTAGCCGATGGAGAAGTGGGTCTCCCCGGCCAGGATGCCCGGCAGGAACCGGCGCTTCTGGTCGTCGGTGCCGAACTGCAGCAGCGTCTGGCCCACCGTGTTCACCGTGAGCAGCGGAACCGGCGCGCCGGCCCGGTGGGCCTCCTCGAAGAAGATGAGCTGCTCGACCAGCGACAGGTTGCGACCGCCGAGCTCGGCCGGCCAGCTCACGGCCAGCCACTTGTCGCGTCCCATCTGGCGCACGGCCTCGAGGCAGTGCGGACCGCCGATGTCGCCGCGCGACATCTCCTCTGCCACCTCAGGGGTGACGATGGTGGTGGTGAAGTAGTCGCGCAGCTCGGCCCGGAAGGCCTCCTGCTCGGGGGTGTAGGCGAGGAACATGTGGGCTCCGGTGGAACGGACGAGGGGCTAGGCGACCGCACCGCTCGAGCGGAGCTGCGCGATCTCGTCGGGGGCGAACCCGGCGTCACGCAACACCTCGTCGGTGTGATGGCCGGCCGGGGCCGGGGGACGGTCGATCGAGGTGGGCGTGCGGTCGAAGCGGGGCGCCGGGGTCGGCTGCACGATGCCGTCCACGTCGACCCAGGTGCCACGGGCCGACAGATGCGGGTCGGCGGCGGAGGCGGTGTAGGTGCGCACGGGGAACACGCAGGCGTCGAGATCGGCGAACACCGCCGTCCAGTCGTCCATCGTGCGTGAACCGATCACCTCGGTGAAGCGGCCGCGCAGCTGCGGGAAGGTCGTCTCGTCGTCGCGGTCGGGCACGACGCCGCCCGGCCAGGCCCAGCCGTCGGCCAGACCGAGCCCCACCAGGAGCTCGGCGTAGAACGGAGCCTCGAGGGCGGCGACCGAGAGCCACTGGCCGTCGGCGGTCTCGTAGCAGTCGTAGTACGGCGTGCCCGAGTCGAACAGGTTGGTGCCGCGTTCGTCGGTGAAGTAGCCGCTGGTGTAGGCGGGACCCATGGCCGCCGAGAGCAGTGCCACCCCGTCGACCATGGCCGCGTCGAGCACCTGGCCGCGACCCGACACGGCCCGCTCGACCAGCGCGGCGCAGACGCCGAGCGCCAGCAGCATCCCTCCACCGCCGAAGTCGCCGAGCAGGTTGAGTGGAGGCGTCGGTGGTTGGCCGGCGCGACCGATGTGAGCCAGCGGACCGGCCAGCGCGATGTAGTTGAGGTCGTGGCCCGCCTTGTGGGCGAGTGGTCCCTCCTGGCCCCAGCCCGTCATCCGGGCGTAGACGAGGCGCGGGTTGCGGGCCTGCAGCTCCTTGGGGCCGAGCCCGAGGCGCTCGGCCACGCCGGGCCGGAAGCCCTCGACGAACACGTCGGCCTCGTCGACGAGGCGACGGACCGCGTCGACCCCGTCGGGCGACTTCAGGTCCACTCCGACCGAACGGCGACCGCGGCCGTAGACGTTGCCCTTGGCCGACTCGGGGTCCGCGCCGAAGCAGCGGTCGGCCCGATCGACGGTGACGACGTCGGCACCGAGGTCGGCGAGCAACATGGCACCGAACGGGGCCGGCCCGAGGCCGGCCAGCTCGATCACCCTCACACCGTCGAGCGGCCCTGCCACTGATCAGGCCCCGCCGAACACCCCGCCGGCGGCCAGCCAGGCGTTGAGCGTGTTCTGCATCTCGACCTCGTTGTAGATGTCCTCTTCGCGCGACCACAGGCCGCCGCCGGCGTAGTCGATCACGGTGATGCCGCTGAAGAGGTACGTCCCGGTGTCACCCGCGGGGGTCGGCATGATGTTGTCCCAGTAGTGGACGGCCCGATCGTCGCCGACGAGCGTCCACTTGGTCGGGTACTCCCACCCGACGAGCGGGGCCATGACTGGGACGAGCCACTCGCGGATGGCCTCGCGCCCCACGAAGGTGCCCATAGCGTGCTCGACGTAGACCGCGTCCTCGGTGAAGAAGTCGCACATGCCGGCCCAGTCCTGTGCGTGCTGCACTTCGAGGAAGCGGAGCAGCTCCTGCTCGATCTCGCTGTCGCTGAACCTGCCCATCGTTCCCCCTGGTACCGCGGCTCGGTCGGCCGACGCCGTCCCGAGAGCGTATCCTCGAAATGAAACACGTTCTAACTCGCCCCCCTCGCCGGGCTCATTCCCGGCGTCCACCCGCCGACGGGAGCCACCATGGAGCTGCGCGACGTCGACCTGCTCGATCCCGATCACTTCCGTCAGGGTCATCACCACGAGATGTTCCGGATCATCAGGGCCGAGGATCCCGTCCACTGGACGACCGAGCCGGACGGCGGCGGCTTCTGGAGCATCACCCGGCACGCGGACCTCATCGCCGTGAACCGCGACGCCCACGTGTTCTCCTCGGCCGAGCGGGGCGTCACGATCCCCGACATCTCGCCCGAGGGCGACGTCGTCCGCGAGATGATGCTGTACATGGACCCGCCGCGGCACACGCGGTACCGGCTCCTCGTGAACAAGGGCTTCACCCCGCGGATGATCGGCTTGCTCGAGGCGCACCTCACCGCCAAGGCGGAAGCCATCGTCGACAACGTGATCGACGCCGGCTCGTGCGACTTCGTCTCGGACGTGGCCGCCGAGTTGCCGCTGCAGGCCATCGCAGAGCTCATGGGCGTGCCCCAGGAGGATCGCCGGAAGCTCTTCGAGTGGAGCAACCGGATGATCGGCGCCGATGACCCGGAGTTCCAGAAGGATGCCGTCGGCATGGAGGCGGCCAACGGCGCCGCCGCCGAGATCTTCATGTACGCGCAGGGACTGGCCGAGCTCCGACGGACCGATCCGCAGGACGACATCATCTCCAGACTGCTCGCGGCCGAGATCGAGGGCGACCGGTTGGGGGAGCTCGAGTTCGAGATGTTCTTCCTGCTGCTGGCGGTGGCGGGCAACGAGACGACGCGCAACGCGACCGCCCACGGCATGAAAGCCCTGATCGACCATCCCGACCAGTTCGACAAGCTCAAGGCGAACCCTGACCTGCTCCCCGGCGCGGTCGAGGAGATCCTGCGGTGGGCGACGCCGGTGATGCACTTCCGCCGCACCGCACTGGAGGACTACGAGGTCGGCGGCACCCTCATCAAGGCCGGCGACAAGGTCGTCATGTGGCACATCTCGGCCAACCGCGACGAGACCGTGTTCGACGAGCCCTTCGAGTTCGACATCCAGCGTTCCCCGAACGAGCACATCGCCTTCGGTGGCGGCGGACCCCACTTCTGCCTCGGCGCCAACCTGGCCCGCATGGAGCTGCGCCTGATCTTCGACGAGATCACCCGCCGCCTCCCTGATATCGCCCTCGACGGCGAGGTCGAGTACCTGCGCTCGAACTTCATCGGCGGCATCAAGCACATGCCGGTGGCCTGGTAGCGCATCCGCTCACCGCCGGGCTCTTGTATTTCGCCATATGGCGAAATATGCTCGTAGGTGATGGTGAACCAGCCACCAGATGATCTGGACGAGTGCCTGCGGGCGCTGGCGCACCAGACACGGCGAGCCATCCTGCGGCTCACACTGGCGGATTCGACGCCGGCGATGCGTCTCGCCGAGGCACTCGGCATCGCACCGGCGACCGCATCCGAGCACCTGAAGGTCTTGCGCAAGGCGGGGCTGGTCGACTTGACCGCCTCAGGGACCCAGCGGCTGTACGACGCCAACCCGAACCGGATCAAGACCGTCATCGCGGCCCTCGACCGCGATCTGGACATCGACCCTTGAAAGGACCCTCCATGCCTGCCCGCATCGCGCATTTCGAGATCCAAGGACCGAACGATGAGCAGACCGCGGCCTTCTATCGCGATCTGCTGGACTGGCCCACGGACCCTCGCGGCCCGGGCTACACGCTCATCGACGGCTCCGCCGCCGGACTCGGCGGAGCGATCGCGGACACCGCCGAGAGCCGTGTCGTGCTCGGTGTGACCGTTCCCGATCTCACCGCGACCGTCGCCCGCGTCGCCGCGCTCGGCGGAGAGGTGCTGATGCCACCCACCGACAACGGCTGGGTCATCAAGGCGCTGGTCGCGGATCCAGACGGCAACCAGCTGTCGCTCATCGCCGAGAAGCCCGCCGGCGGTCGCTGATCTGACCGCCGGCGACCGCGACATGGAATCGGACCTCGCCGTGTTATTGCTCGTTGTTAGTGTTGGATGTACGTGATTGCTGTTAGTGTTTTCGGGTGCAGCAGAACCCCTTCACGCCCAGCTTCGGGACGCTTCCGGCGGTGCTCGTCGGCCGGGACGACGTGCTGGCGGGCATCACTCCGCTCTTCTCCCGGTTCTCGAAGTCCGACATCCACTGGGCCACACACCTGCGGGCCCACCGCGGCGCCGGCAAGACCGTCCTGCTCGACCAGATCCAGGACGCGGCGACCCAGTCCGGCTGGTGGGTCCTCCAGGAGGACGGTGGGGCCGGCCAGCCGCTGAGCGCCAAGATCGTCAACCGCGGCCTCGTCCGCCTCGCCGAGCACGACCCACCGAGGCGCGGACGGCGCGTCTCCTCACTCCACGCCTTCGGCGCCGGGGTGGGTCTCGAGCAGACGCCACCACAGCCGGCGTCGGTCACCTCCGTCCGTGACGTGCTCGACGCGGTCGTCGCCGCCGAAGCCAACGGTGTGCTGGTCACCATCGACGAGGTCCATCACGCGCCGGAGAAGGCGCTCAACGAGCTCGGGAACGCAGCTCAGCACCTCCATCGCGACGGCCGGCCGTTGGTGTTCGTCATGGCCGGCCTCCCCCAGGCGGCCCGAAGTCAGGAGCCGACCTTCCTGGGACGGGCATGGCAACCGCCGATCGGCCGACTCTCCGATGTCGAGGTCGAGCGGGGGCTGGTCGACACCGCCGCCACCGCCGGCGGGAGCTTCGAGCCGCTCGCCCTCCGCCGGGCGGTCGAGCTGACCGCCGGCGAGCCATTTCTCCTGCAGCTCGTCGGGTACCACGCATGGGACGCGGCGCGCCACCATCCGATCACGGCGTCGGACGTCGGGGCCGCCAGCACTCCGGCACGCTCGACGTACCACCGAGCGGTCACCGCACAGATGATCGGTGGCGTATCCCCGGACCAGCGGGCGTTCCTCGTCTCGATGGCGCGCCACGGCACGCCCGTCCGCCTGGGTGACGTCCGGGCCGACCACGACTGGTCCCAGTCCCAGGTCGGGGTCTACCGCCAACGCCTCATCGACACGGGTCTGGTCATCGCCGCCGGCTGGGGAATGGTCGACTTCGCGATCCCGGGCGTGGCCGACGTCCTCGCCGACGAGTTGTGAGCTGACGCGACGCTGGGTGCCCGAGTCAGCTGTCGGCGGTGTAGCCGGCCGCGGTCCGCTGGGCCCAGCGGTAGTCGGCCTTGCCCGCGGGTGAGCGCTCGATCTGGTCGACCAGGACGAGCGCGCGCGGCACCTTGTAGCCGGCCAGGCTCTTCCGGCAGTGGTCGGCCAGCTCGTCGAGCGACGGCGACGAACCGGGCACGGGCTGCACGACGGCGGCGACGGTCTGGCCCCAACGCCGGTCGTCGACCCCCACGACCAGCGCGTCGTACACCGAAGGATGCGCCTTCAGCACCCCCTCGACCTCTTCGGGGAAGACCTTCTCCCCTCCGGTGTTGATGCATCCCGAGCCGCGTCCCAGCAATCGGACGGTGCCGTCGTCGGAGATGGTCGCCATGTCACCGGTCAGCACCCACCGCACGTCGTCGATCTCGACGAAGGTCTCCGCCGTCTTCTCGGGCGCGTTGTAGTAGCCGATCGGGATCCGTCCCGAGAGGGCGACCCGACCCACCTCCCCCGAGCCGGGTTCCACCGGTCGACGCGTCACCTCGTCGATGACGGTGGTGTTCGGGTACGCGGTGAACGCGGTGCTCTCCCCCGAGTGGTCCGCCGTCTCGAGCCGTTGCGCGCCCTGCGCGCCCGTCTCGGACGATCCGAACCCGTCGGACACGATCACGCCGGGCAGGATGCCCATGAGCCGCTCACGCAGCGACGGCGACAAGGACGCGCCCCCGAGCCGATGGAGAAGAGGCTCGAGATGTCGAACGGACCGTCGGAGATCCACGCGTCGACCAGCGGACGCACCACCGGATCGCCCACGACCGTGAGCAGGTTCACCTTCTCCTCGCCGACGGTTCGCCACACCCGCACCGGGTCGAGCGAACCGGGCAGCAGGACGACGGTGCCGCCCGCGAACAGCCACGAGAGCGACGTCCACTGACCGGCGGCGTGCATCAGCGGGGCCACCGGCAGGAACACCACGGGCGCATCCATGATGCGGTCGACCAGCTCGGCCGGCTCGGTCACTCCGCCGGTCTGGCGCGACGGGTCGCCGCCGCCGATGCACGCGTAGAAGGCGTTCTCGTGCGTCCACACGACGCCCTTCGGAAGACCGGTCGTCCCGCCCGTGTAGATGACGTAGTGGTCGTCGCTGCGGCGCGGCGCGAAGTCGTGGAGGGCCGACGACGCCGCCAGCGCCCGCTCGTAGGGCTCGCCGAGCTCGAGGCTCCACTGCAGGTCGGGCAGGTCGGCCACGATCTCGGCCAGGCGCGGCACGAACTCGGGCTGCACCAGCACGCCCACCAGGTCGGCGTCGGCGAAGAGGTGGCGCAGCTCCCCGGACACGTAGCGGTAGTTGACGTTGATGGGGACGGCGCGCACCTTGTAGCAGCCGAGCATCGCCTCGAAGTACTCGGGGCCGTTCGTGAGGTAGAGCCCGACGTGCTGGCCGGGTTGCACGCCCTGGTCGAGCATCCAGTGGGCCAGTCGGGTCGCACGGTCGTCGAGCTCGGCATAGGTCCGCCTGACGTCACCGCAGACCACGGCGATGCGATCGGGTACGCGCTCGGCCGTGGCCTCCCAGATGTCGGCCAGGTTGAAGGTGGCCGGAACGCTCGACATCGGCGGTCCTTTCGAGGGATGCCGACCTCGCAGGGTGCCCGAGTCGGTCTCGCTCAAGATAGAACACGTTCTCGTCGGCCCCACAAACGACCCGTCGGTCAGGATCAGCCCGTGCTCACCTGGAGAGGGGCGGCCGCGCGAGCACCCTTGGCGGTGGCCTCGGCCGCCGTGTAACCGGCTTCCTCGAAGTAGCGCACGCGGCGCAACGACACGGTCGGCGCGCCGGGGCACTGCACGGGGTCGGTGCAGGGCAGCGCGCCGGCAGACGGCCCCGTCAGGGTGATGCCACTCTGGCCCCAGGCGGAGCCGTCGCCGGTGCAAGGTGGTGGAGCAGCCGGCGATTGGTCCAACTCGTAGGTCGCAGGGGCGAGACCCGCGACACTGCTCTGCACCGACCAGCTCGTGATCAACGAACCGGGTGAACCCGACACCATCTGCCAGGCCGGCGGGTGAGCGGCGGTCAGGCTGTCCGGGACACCGTCGACCGGTACCGGCGTGTTCTCGTCGTCGGAATAGGCCAGGCCAGGAGTCCCGGTGAGGAAGTCGTCGAAGGCCGAGAGGCTGGAGATGGACGGTCCCCGCAGGTCGAGCGTGGTGTCCTCGCTCTTCGTGTAGAAGATGTCGGTCTCGACGGTGTACGCCCCCGCGTTGGCGCCCATCACCGATCGGATCGCGCGAATCGGTCCGTCGATGTTGGCGATGAACGCTCCCTCGTAAGGAGACGACGAGCCGACGCCGTCGAAGGTGTCCTCCGTGTTCGCGCACCCGTCCGCGGGAACCTGGATGTGGGCCCGCTCGAGCATCTGCGTGTTGGGCGAATTGTCGTCGGTGATGCGGATGGCGTTGTTGAGCCACCGGTCGCCGAAGTCGACGCTGTAGGTCGGTGTCACGACGGTCGAGTGCTCGGGATTGGGGCCGGAGAGACCGTTCGGCGTCAGGGCAGCCACGCCCATCTTGTAGGTCGACCTGTAGTCGCCCGAGTCCAGCGAGAACGTGTAGTTCACGCCCAAGCCGCCCACGCTGTCGCCGGTGAGGTCGGGACTGCTGTAGAGGTACACCCATCCCGACAACGTTGGATCGAGCGGATCGGTGATCTCGACGCCCTGGCCATGGGCCGGATCGACATCCGGGGGCGTGGCTCCGGCCGGCGCCTGCTCGCCGGTGTCGTCCACCAAGAACGAAATCTCGTCGTTGGCGTCGAGGGCCGGCGTCGAATCCTGTCCGGTGTAGGTGGCCCAGGATCGGTAGCCCGGGCTGCTCCAGCTGGGTGCGGTGTAGACCAGGATCTTGTACGGCGAGCCGCCGACCATCGGCCACTGCGAGGTCGGCAGATGGAGGATCTGGCCCGGGCTCACCCAGTCCCGCTCGTCGACCTGGACTGGGATCTGGTGCCAGGTCTTGCCGTCCCAGGCGAAGGCGACCACGTGCGCGGGCGCAGTACCCAGAAGCGTCGGAACCTGTGATCCCTCGACCACGATCGGGTCCCCGGTCGGGTGCAGGGTCGCGCCGTACTTGGTGCAACTCACCAACGCGAGCACGAGTGGGAGCAGCGCGACGAGCGCGGTCCGGCGTGTCGCCGGGTGAGATCGGAACCTCGCCCACATGTCCCCGTGGTCCCTCTCTCCTCCGACTTCTTCCGCCGCGGCACCGTAACCTCGCCGCGTCGGCCGCCTTGACAATTCACCTCTGTCTGGCGAACGTTGCAGACGCTACGGGAACGGATGCGGCGATGCGAGCAGGCTGGTGAGTCAGATCGAGGCACCGACGGCGGGTGCCAGTTCCCGATCTGGGTGGCTTCAGCCTGCGTTCAGGAACGGCTCGCCCCGTTGGCGCTGGGTGGCGGTGACGTTGGCGATGCTCATGTGCACGGCCACCGCGTGCACGAACCCGTGGTTGCAGTTCGGAGGCGGCCTGTCGCACCAGAACGACAACACGGCCGAGACCGACCTCGACCTCTCCGATGTGGGGGCGCTGCACCAGGTCTGGCAGGTGACACTGCCCGCCCAGGCCGACGGAGCTCCGGCGGTGACCGAGGCCCTCATCGACGGAGCGTGGGTCGACCTCGTCGTGGTGATGACGGCCGCGGGCGATCTCATGGCCCGCGACCTTCACACCGGAGCCACCGTGTGGTCGGTCTCCTTCCCACCGCCACCGGGCTGCGTCGCCACCGGCCTCGGGATCCCGTGCTACACAACGTCATCTCCGGCGATCATCGGCAACGCCGTCTTCGGCTACGGACTCGACGGAAAGGTGCACAAGGTCAACCTCATCGACGGGGCCGAGGTGACCACGGACGGCTGGCCGGTGACCGTCACCGCCAAGCCCAGCGTCGAGAAGGGCTCGTCGGACCTCAGCTACGCGACGGCGGCCGACGGGCACACCTACCTCTACATGACGACGTCGAGCTGGGGCGGTTTCAACGACTATCAGGGCCATCTTGTGGCCATCGACACGGCATCCGGCGCGTCACACGTGTTCAACACGTTGTGCAGCGACCAGACGGTGCTGTTCCAGCTGGCACCGGCCACCCCGGACTGCGCCGCGGTGCACGCCGGCGTCTGGGCGAAGTCGGGCACAACCTACGACCCGACCTCGGATCGGCTGTTCATCGCCACCGGCAACGGTCCCTTCGACCCCTCCTTGCACTACTGGGGTGACAGCGTGCTGGCCCTTCACCCCGATGGAACGGGCGTGGGCGGCGACCCGGTGGACACGTTCACACCCGCCAACTTCCAGCAGCTCGAGGACGACGACCTCGATCTCGGGAGCACGCTGCCAGCCATCGTGCCTGCGCCATCGGGCAGCACGATCACCGATCTGGGAGTGCAGGGCGGGAAGGGCTCGACGCTGTACCTGCTGAACCTGGCCGACCTCAGCGGGCAGGGCGGTCCCGGCCACGTGGCCGGTGAGCTCCAGGACATCCCGGTGCCTCAGGGCGGCCAGGTTCTCACCGCGCCTGCAGTGTGGACGAACCCCGCCGACGGGACCATCTGGGTCTTCGTGGGCAACGGCAACGGGATCTCGGGGCTGACCGTGGACGTGGGCGCCGACGGCACCCCCTTCCTCACCCCACGTTGGCAACGCACCGACGTCGTCTCCACCTCGCCGCTGGTGGCCAACGGCGTCCTGTTCGCGGCCGGCGGCGGGCGATCCATCCCCTTCTTTCCGACCGACGGTTCGATGGAGGCGATGGATCCCACCACGGGAGTGTTGATGTGGACGACGGCCACCGGACCGATCCATTGGGAGAGTCCCGTGGTGACCGGTGGCTACCTCCTCCTCGAGGACTACAGCGGGAATCTCACCGCCTGGCACCGATAGCTCCGGCGGCCCCGCGCCCGGTCAGGGTCTGAGCTGGCGGCACGGGACCACGACCGGCATGAACGACGGGACCGTGACCAGTCGATCCTCGGGACGTCCGGCGCATGCGGTCACGTAGAGGTGGCTGACCTCCTGGTGCCAGTTCTTCTGATGCGAGTCGATCGTGACGGTCTGGAAGTTCACCACCATGAGCAACGACATCTGCGCGACGAGCACGAAGCCGGCGACTCGTGCCCGTGACCGGTTGGCGACCAGGGGCGGCGCGATGAGGACGACCAACGCGCTGGCCAGCAGGAAGAGCGGGACCACGCTGTAGCGCATCGAGGCGTTCCGCAGCGGCATGCCCTCCTGCAGGAACAGCGTCCAGGTGCCCCGTCCCCAGACCGGCACGACGAACAGCACGACGGCGTAACCCGTCAGGATCAACGCCATGAGCTGGGCCCGCCGTCCCGCGCCCGGGAACACGGCGGCGAACACGGCAAGGACGATGAGCGGAGCAAGGATCACCACGGCCCGCCAGTCGTGGAGCCACAGCGGATGCAGCGGCTTCGGGCCGACGAGGAACTCGCCGAACACCCGCAGCGAGATCCCGTCCCGCATCTGCGCGACCGAGCGCGACGAGCCGTACACGAACGACTGCGCACTGGGCGTGTGCAACGTGACCAGTCCCTGGATGACCAGACCGGCGGCGAAGCTGAGCGTCACCGCGAGCGAGGACCGGGTGCGGCGAACCAAGACCCAGCCGATCGCCAATGGCACGAACAGGAAGGACAACGCCGTCGCCGTGGCCGCGAGGAAGACCACCGCGGCGCGCACCATCGTGTCCCTGGATCGCTCCCTGGTCGAGATCAAGGCCCAAGGCAGGACCGCGACGAACGCCCAGATGGTGTTCGTGATGTTGGCGGTGTTCTCGCCGCCCATGACCGGCGACAAGACGACGAGCGCGGCCAACAGGAAGCGGAGCAACGAGGAGTTGACCCAGCCCTTCGACGCCCAGAGCTGGAACCAGGCCAACATCGCGACCACCGCGGTGCCGGCGAGAGCGAGGTAGAGGGTGAGGTAGCGGAAGGGCACGTACGGCGTGAGCGCACCGAGCAGTCGCGGTGGCAACTGCAGATACCCCGCATAGCCACGGAACAAGACCGCGACGCCACCGCTGCGCACCGCCTGTGCGGTGTAGACCGAGCCGTCCTCGGCGAAGACCGAGTGCCAGCTCGCCGTGCCGGCCTGGCGGAACAGCGGCACCACGACTGCCAGCGCCAGGAGCCCGACGCCGATGGCGCGCCGCGTGGCCAGCGGCCACGTCGACCAGTGGCGGGCGGATCGGGCACTCGGGGCGTTCGGGACAGACCACCGCGGCGCCACTATTCGTGGCGGATAGCCACGCACGGAGACCATCGGCCGCAATACTGCCTCGGTCGTGCTCAGCCTGCCTCTTGAAACCGTCGCGGGCCTTCGCGGCCCAGCCACCGGGCGGTGGTGGCGGCTGGATCTCGGGCTGGGTCAGGCCTGCGACACCAGCGATGCCTCACGCATCCGGGTGCTGCGATGCACCGGATCGGTGTCGAACTTCGGGATGACCTCGCGCCCGAACAGCTCCATCGACGCGACGATCGCGTCCTGGCTCATGTTGTTGGTCGTCGGGCTGAAGCAGAGCTGGTCGGCACCGATGTCGACCCAGCGCTGCACGGCCTTGGCGCAGTCGTCGGGATCGCCGACCACGACCATGCCGATCTCACTCGCCTTCTTGATCTGTTCGATCGTCGGCTCGGGGATCAGGTCGGGCCACACCGGGAACCCCTCGGGCTTCGGGATGTTGTCGAGCCAGTGCATCTGGAGGCTCGTGTAGTAGTTCATGCCCGAGGTGACCGCGACCTCGAACGCCTGCTCGCGGTCCTCCATGCACACCATGTTGGTGACCACCATGATGTTGTCGTTGACGAAGTCACCCACCGGTTCGGCGTTGGCCACCGCGTCCTTGTAGGCACCGATCAGCGGAGCGATCTTGTTCGGCGTGCCGTGGGTGAAGCAGAACGCGCCGAGACCAAGCTTGCCGGCCTTGGCGAACGTCGGCGGGCTGCCGGCCGCCACCCACATCGGCGGGTGGGCGTGGCCGTAGGGCTTGGGGAAGACCTGGCGGGGCGGCACGCGGAAGTAGGTGCCCTCGTAGGAGTACTCGCCGTCCTTCCACATCTTCGGGATCTCACGGATGGCCTCGTCCCACATCTTGCTGGTCTCGTCGAGATCGTCGATGTCGAAGCCGAAGACCTCGGTGGTCGACGAGCCGCGCCCGCTGCCGAACTCGAAGCGACCTTCGGTGATGTGGTCGAGCAGAGCCACGGTCTCGGCCACGCGCACCGGCTTGTTGACCGGCGGCGTGACGTTGAAGATGGCCGACCCGACGTGCACGCGCTCGGTGCGGGCGGCCAGGTTCGACAGATAGACCTCGGGCCCGGGCATGTGGCTGTACTCGTCGAGGAAGTGGTGCTCGGGGCACCAGACGTACTTGATGCCGTTGCGGTCGGCCACAACACCGATCTCGAGGTTGCGCATGATCCGCTTGTGCTCGGCCATGGGGTCGACGTCGCGCTCGTAGCGCGGGACGAAGAGCTGGGCGAAGACGCCGAATTCCATGGTTGGGTCCTTTCGGGCACAGCCGTCCCCCGCCGATGCGGGCTGGTCAGCGGCCAGAATAGAACACGTTCTCGTTTTCGTCCAGCGGGTCGGCGGGTAAACATTCCGGCGGCGTGGTGACTTGGTGGGGCTGATGGACCCGATCGTCGACTTCGAGGACTGGTACCGGCGGGAGCACGGCCGCCTGGCCGCCAGCCTCCTGGTGGTCGCCGGCGACGTCGACGCGGCGACCGACGCCGCCGACGAGGCCTTCGCCCGGGCGCTCGACCGCTGGGATTCGGTGTCGGCGATGGTCTCGCCCGTCGGCTGGACGTATCGGGTCGCGCTCAACGTGCTGCGCCGCCGGATGCGACGCGCCAGCTTCGAGCGACGAGCCGTGCGCGACGAGGTCCCACCTCCCACGTATGAGATGCCCGACCCGGAGGTGTGGAATGCGGTCGCGCGGCTGCCACGGCGGCAGCGGACGGCGATCGTCCTGCGCTACGTGGCCGATCTGCCCGAGGCCGACATAGCGACGGCCATGGGGATCAGGCGCGGCACCGTTCGCGGCCACGCTGCACGCGGCTCGGACGCAGCTTGAACAGGACCTGACGCCAAGAACGACGGAGGAGGCTCACCATGATTGACCTCGAGACCTCTGGTCGCGCCCTCGTCGCGCACCAGCCGATACCACCCGCGCCGGTCGAGAGGATCGGCGCTCGCGCCTTGGAGATCGGCCGGCGTCGTCGGCGCCGGCGAACCGTTGGTGCGGCGATCGGCGCAGCCCTGCTGCTCGGCGCAGTCGCTGTCTGGCGCCTGCAGGACCCCGGGACCAGCCACGAGCGGGTGACCACTACACCCGCACCTCCTTCGACCACCGCGACCGCGACATCGGTCCCGGCCGGGACGACCTACCTGCCTCCGCAGCTGGCCTTTGCCGACACGGCCAACGGGTGGATGGCTTCAGCGGGGTCCTGCTGGTCCGGATCGTGCGCCGATCCGATCATGCGCCACACGACCGACAGCGGTCAGACATGGAGCGACTGGTCGTCGGTCCCGGCCACCGACGCCGTGCAACTCACCCCGGAAGCACGGCGCAACCTCGGAGGACTGGTGATCCTCGACTTCGCCGACCCCAAGGACGGCTGGTACGGGCAAGGGGGGTACCTCTGGTCGACCCACGACAGCGGCGACAGCTGGCAGCCCGTCGCACTGGCCGGCGACGTGCTGGCGATGACTTCGACCGGCGAGATGAGTTGGGCCCTCGTATCCCGGTGCCCGAAGGGAACGACCACCACTACGGGCCACGGGGCTGTGCAGTGCCCGATGGTACTCCTCAACTCGCCGTCGGACCATGACGCCTGGACCCAGGTCCCCGGCGCGCTGCCTGACAGCGGCGGCGGCGATCTGGTGGCTGACGTCGGTTCGGTGTGGGTCCTGACCGGCACCCACCTGCTGCGGGCCGAGGTCGCCGGGTCCCTCCGCGAGGTCACCGCGCCCTGCAGCGGCCAGCCCGGTATGGGAGCGGTGCGGGTGCTGCCCATCGCGATCGGTCGGGTCGGCGTGCTGTGCACCGGCATGGCGGTGAACGGCGCCGACAACACCCTCCCCAAGGCCGTCGTGGAGTCCACCGACGCCGGGCAGCACTGGCAGCTGTTCGCCACCGCGCCGTCCACCGGCTGGGCGGGCTGGGCCACGTCCGATTTCGAGGGGGCCGTGTTCGTCGACACCGACGGCCAGACGCTCTGGCGCTCGACCGGCGGGCCGTGGTCGCCGGTGTTCAGGGTCCCCGCTCCGACGGGCGGGATGGACCAGGTGCTCGTGGTGTCGCCGCGGTATCTGGCCTACGTGGTGGTCGACGGCGGCGATGTGAACCACACCGTCTGGGTCAGCCACGATGACGGTCAGACGTGGGCACCGGTTCCGCTGAGCTGAGGTCGCGCAGTCAGTAGCGCAGCCCCGGGGCGCGGCTGTGGAAGAGGTCGGCATTCATGAGCGCGGTGAGCTCGGCTGCCTCCCAGCGCTGGCCGGGCTTGGTGATCGTGTTGCCGTTGCTCCAGCCCTCCATGAGCACGATCTGGTCGCCTACGGCCCGGATGATCTGGCCGGTGACGTGGCCCGCCTTGTCGCTCGCCAACCAGGCCACCACCGGCGATGCCAGCGACGGATCCATGCGGTCCCACTCGGTGAAGTCGTCGGCTTCCTTGGCGACGATGCCGGCGCCGGGGATCGACGCGGCCATGCGGGTCGCGCCGGCGGGGCCGATGCAGTTGACCGTCACACCGATCTTGAAGACCTCGAGGCTCACCGTCTGGGTGAAGGCGGCGATGCCCGCCTTGGCCGCGGTGTAGTTGGCCTGCCCGAAGTTGCCGACGAGGCCGGCACCCGAGGTCGTGTTGATCACGCGCCCGGACGAGACGTCCTCGCCGGCCTTGTTGCGCTCGCGCCAGTGCCGCACGGCCGCCTGCGTCGGTGCGAACGTGCCCTTGAGGTGCACGCGGATCACCGAGTCCCAGTCGGCCTCGGTCATGCCCCAGATCGTGGCGTCGCGGGCGATGCCGGCGTTGTTGACCAGGATGTCGAGGCGCCCGAACAGCTCGATGGCCTGCGCCACCATGCGGGCGGCGCCCTCCATGTCGGCCACGTCCTCGTAGTTCGACGCGGCCGCGCCGCCGCGCTTCTCGATCAGGTCGACGGTGAGGTCCGCGTCGCGGCCCTGACCCTCGCCCGCCAGCGAGGCACCCAGGTCGTTGACGAGGACCGTCGCCCCTTCCTTGGCCAACTCAAGCGCGTGGCCGCGGCCGATGCCGTGGCCGGCTCCCGTCACGATCGCCACCTTGCCATCCAACAAGCCCATGTCCCGGAGTCCCCTGGATCGATATCTGATGAGTCGTCAGATTCTAGGGAACGCCTCCGGCCGCGGGCGAACCGGCCCGGTCAGCCCCCGTAGGTCTTGCGCAGCTCGTGCTTGAGGATCTTGCCGGTGGGGTTGCGGGGCACGATGTCGACGTACTCGAGCTGCTCGGGGATCTTCTGCAGCATCAGCCCCTCGCCCTTCAGGAACTCGACCATCTCGTCGAACACGATCGGATCCGAGCCCTCGGGGGTGGACACGACCGCGCACACCCGCTCGCCGCGCTCGGCGTCGGGTAGGCCGATGACCGCCACGTCGAGCACCTTCGGGTGCGCGAAGAGGTGGTCCTCCACCTCCTTCGCGCTGACGTTCTCGCCCTTGCGGATGATGATGTCCTTCAAGCGACCGGTGATCGCCAGCATGTTGCGCTCGTTGAGGACCCCGAGGTCGCCGGTGCGGAAGTAGCCCTCCTCGTCGAACGCGTCGGCATCGAGCGAGGCGTCGAGGTAGCCGAGCATGAGCTGGGGAGCCTTGGCCCGCACCTCGCCCTCCTCCCCCGTCTTCGCGACCGTGCCGTCGAGCTTGACCAGCTTCAGCTCGACGCCCGGCATGGGCGCGCCCTCGGTCTGGGCCAGGTCGTCGTCGCGGTCGTCGACCGATCCCATCGTGAGGATGGGTGCCTCGGTGAGTCCGTAGCCCGAGACGATCGGCGCGCCGAACGCCTCCTTGACCTCGTAGTAGAACGGCACCGGCTTGGGCGCACCGCCACCGGGGAACGAGGTGACCTTCGGGAAGATGGGCGTGTCGCTGGCCCGCTGCGCGGCGAGGTAGACCTGATGGAAGGCGGTGCCCGACCCGGCCATGGTCACGCCCTGCTCGCTCAGCACCTTCACCACGAGGTCGGGCACGAAGGCCTGGAAGAGGATGTTCACCATGCCCGTCATGAGGCTCGTGTAGAGCCAGGTGATGCCACCGATGTGGGTGAACGGGAAGGCCAGCGCGTTGCGGTCCTGATCGGTGACCTGCAGGCAACCGATCATGCCCTTGGCGACGGCGTGGATGGTGGCGTCGGTGTGGCGCGCGCCCTTCGGGTCGGCCGTCGTACCGGAGGTGTAGAAGAGCCAGCGGACGTCGTCGCCCGAGGCCGGTGGCGCGGGCAGGCTCGACGGGTCGCCCTCCGGCAGCGTGCGGTTCGAGGTCAGGATCGCGACGCCCCCGACGTCGGCCGAGATCGCCTCGGCCATCGCGACGAAGTCGAAGTTGGCGAAGTCGGACGGGACGACGAGCAGCTTCGCCTTCGACTGGCGGACGCAGAAGCCGACCTCGCGCTCGCGATAGATCGGCAGCACGGGGTTCTGGGTCGCGCCGAGCCGCGAGATCGCGCCGACCAGGATCATCGACTCGAACCACGTGGGTAGCTGCCACGTGACCACGTCGCCGGGGCCGATGCCGTAGTCCGCCCGCAACCCGGCCGCCGCCCGCAGGACGCGGTCGCGGTACTCCCCAAAGGTCATCTCGCGGCCGATCTCGTCGACGGCCATCGTCGAATCCGGGGTGGCGGCGGCCCGCGCCTCGACCAGCTCCCAGAGCGTGCCTGCCTCGAGCATCGGTCCCCTCTCGTGTGCATCGTCGGCCACCGGGTCTCCGCCCGGGGCGAGCTCCATTTCTGACGAGGCGTCAGCTTAGGTCGGGCGGCGGGTCGCGGCGTCGCCGTCACGACGGATGAGAACGGCGACGTGGGCCACGGTGGCCATGTGGGGGAACCACGTGGTCATGTCCTCCTCGAAGGTCGACCACATCGCGGCCTCCTCGGTCGGCTGCACCGCAACCTCGTAGCCCATGCGACGCAGACCGCGGACCAGCGCGGGCAGCGGCCGTGAGCCGTCGTCCCAGGTCACGTCGATCCCGAGCACCACGGCCACCCCTCCTGGGGCCAGCAGGTCGGCGGCTTCGACGAGGAATCGACGGGGCAGCTCGAAGCCGCTGGAGCCGCCACTGGCGTAGGTGCGCGGCGCCTCTCCGTCCCTCGTGTCGGGCACCCAGGGCGGGTTGGCCGTCACCAGATCGAAGGCCCCGGGACGCAGCCCTGAGGCCACGTCGGCCACGCACACCACACCGGCCGGGCGACCGTCGGGGCGGGGGTTGAGTGCCAGGGTGATCGCGGCACTGGCCGCCGTCCGCGGGGCCACGTCGGTGGCCACGAACCGGTCGTAGCGATGGGCCAGCAGCGCCGCCACCGCTCCGGCCCCGGTACCCAGGTCGGCGGCCGCGCCGCCTTCCGAGCGGACCTGGCCCGCCACCTCCGCCAGCCACACCGAGTCACGGCCGAAGTAGACGCGGTCGGGAGCGAAGCCGTCGTCGCGTGGCAGCAGCACGAGGGTCCCACCGCGCGTGAACACGGCGAAGCGGGGCACCACCGTCGCGTCGACCACGTCCAGTGCGCCCGCCGCGGCCAGCCCGTCCACGCCGATGGACCCTAGGGCCTTGCGGTCGGTGTCCAAGCCGAGGGCGAGACGGGTCAGGGCTTCGGTTCGGGCCCCCGCGCCGGCGATCACCTCGTTGGCGTAGCCGGCCGCCCGCAGCTCGTCGGCCAGTTCGCCGAGGGCGGTCATCGCCGGTGCCGAGGCGAGGACGCTCTGGGCCTCGAACCGGCCCGCCATCGGCCCCGCGACTCAGGCTTCGGACTGGGCGAGGGTCGCCCGCCCGACCGCGGCTCTCACCCTGCGAAGATCCTCCACCAACTCGTGTCCCTGCTGCAGGTTCTCGTCGCGCTCGATGATGACGGAGATGCAGTTGGGCATGTTGGGCAGCAGCCGCTCCAACCACTCGATGTCAGTGGTGGGCACCGGTCTGCTGTGGGCGTCCCACATGATGCCCTCCAGGAGCTCGCCCCCGGCGAGGTGCACGCCCTCGACGCGATCGAGCTCGAGCGTGGCGAACTCGTCGGCGGCGCTGCCGAACCCGTTCACCTCGTTGATGAGCACGTTGGAGATGTCGAGCAGGAGTCCGCATCCGGTACGCCGGCTGACCTCGTTGGCCAGTTCGCTGGGTGTCAACTCGCCACCGGGGTCGAACAGAAAAGCGACGTTCTCGAGCACCAAGCGGGCGCCCAGCTGCTCCTGTACGAAGTCGATGTTGTCGCACAGCAGGTCGACCTGCTCCTCGACCCGCCACAACGGGGCGAAGTCGTGCAGACGCCGACCTTCGACACGGGTGTAGGCGAAATGATCGCTGAGCTCGGTCGCCTCCATGATCGACAGGACCTCGCGAATCTCGATCAGGTGCTGAGGTCGGGCCCGAGCGTCGGGAGAGCCCAGGGTCAGATCGATGGAATGGAGCGTGAAGTCGCCGGTCGCCGCGCAGGTTGCCGCGGCCCGCAACCCATCGGCGCCGGCGTTGACGAACGGATCGAGCGAATGCTCGAGGACGTCGAGCTCGTCGCCGACCTCCCACAGATAGGGGATCAACCCGGCCCGGAACGTGCAGCCCACCTTGATCACGACGCCACTCCCTCAGCCGGGACCATGGCTGTGGTCATGGCTGTGGTCATCGGGACCATGGCTGTGGCTGTGGCTGTGACCGTCGGGACCATGGCTGTGGCCATGGCCATCGCCGACCCGCTCCGCCTTGGCGTCCTCGTATGCGTGGTGGCGGGCGTGGAGGTGGTCGAAGCGCGCCCTCTTGGCCACGTGGGACCGGCTCATGGCCTCGAGCCCACGGGGATCTAGCCCGGCGATCATGGCCGCCTCCGCTGGTTGCAGGCGCACCGCCGTGAAGGCGGACGGATCCCTCTGCCACTCACGTCGGAGCTCATCGTCGAGCACCAGGTCCACGATGACCCGCTGCGTGGCGACGATGTCGATCACTCCGAGAAGCCGCCGAACGCCTGCATTCCCATCGGCGGGCACGCACAGCCGGTGTTCATGGCTCCGCCGATGCCGCCGAACTTGTTGCCCATGAACGAGCGGAAGTGGAGGGCCACGGGCTCGCTGACCACGTTGCCGGGAACCAGCGACGCAGCATGGAAGAAGGCCGAGTTGGAGGCGTCGAACCCCGCCACCTCGGGATCGATCTCCTCCGCCGCGGCCGCCTTGACGAGCTCCTCTTCCTTCGAGCTGAGGACCACATCGGGATGGAACGCGGTGAGGTCGCCTTGGCGGACCCGGTCCCGGACGTCCGGATCGTCGAGTGCCATGAGGGCCACGGCGAGGCTGTCAGCAGACATGCGGACTCCCTTCACGCCCGAGGAGATCCCAGGCGTCGCCTGTTGCAGACGAGGAGGCGGCCCGGAGGTTACAGGTGGGGCTCCCAGCGGTAGCGGGTCCAGCCGTCGACCGGCCCGGCGCCGAGGGACTCGTAGAAGTCGATGGCCGGCCGGTTCCAGTCGAGCACGGCCCATTCGACGCGTCCGTCGGTGCGCGCCCGCACCGCCTCGAGCAGGGCCCGTCCGTGACCGCCGCCGCGGTGCTCGGGCCGCACGAACAGGTCCTCGAGCCAGATGCCCGGCCGGCCGACCCAGGTCGAGAACGTGCGATACCACAGGGCCATGCCGATGGTCGCGCCGTCGTTGTCGACCGCCATCAGCGCGTGGGCGACGGCGTCGGGACCGAACAGGTGACGGCCGACCTCGTCGCGCTCGAAGGCCACCTCGTCAGGCGCCGTCCTCGTAGATGGCCAGCTCGACGATCAGCGCACAGATCTCGTCGAGATCGTCGGGTACGGCATCTCGGATGGGCACGGCTGGTCAGCCTAGGGGCCCCTAGGACGGGCGTGGCTCCCAGTCGCCCGGAGCCAACTCGAAGCCGTCGAACGTGAACCCCGGCACGACGGTGCACCCGACGAGCGTGTAGTCGCCGCGGCTCATCGCGGACTGCCATGCGCCCGGTGGTACGACGACCTGAGGTCGCTCCCCTGCCAGCAGGTCGACGCCCACGAGGTGGAGCTCACGAGCCCTGTCGTCGTTCGAGATCCACAGCTCGAGCGGGGCCCCCGCGTAGTAGTGCCAGGTCTCCGCGGCATCGACGCGGTGCCAATGGGACTGCTCGCCCGCGATCAGCAGGAAGTAGATGGCCGTACCGGCGGCGCGGCCGTCCGGATCGCCCGGCGTCGGCTCGGCGCGCCACGTCTCGCGATACCACCCACCCTCCGGGTGGGCGCACCAGGCCGAGCAGGTCGATGATGTCGGCCGCGTCGACGGGTTGGCTACCCGGCACGGTCATCGACGGATGGCGGCCGCGAGCACCTCGACATAGGCCTGGCCGCCCCGCTCGGTGAGGTGCACGCCGTCGCTCACGAAGTAGTCCGGGTGGCCGCCACTCGCCGCGTGCCAGTCGGCGATGACGACGTTGCGGTGCCCGGCCGCCGCCGCCCGGATGCGCTGGTTGGACAGGTCCTGCCACGAGCGCGGCTCGCGGGTCGTCACGAAGCACGATGCGGTGGACGCCCGAGAGCTCCTGCAGCACCTGGGTCAGGTCGGACGTCGGTTCGGCGGTCCGTTGGTGCCCAGGTCGATGATGACGAACGGTCGGATCGCGCCGAACGCCTTCAGGTCCCTGATGAGCTTGGGCAGCACGTAGAACTGCCGGCCGACCTCGGCGTTGAGCAGCACGCCGGGGAACTGCTCGCGCATCCATCCCCGCGAGCCGAGCAGGACCGAGTCGCCGATGGCCGTCACGTGGTTGCCGTCCACGGGCACGATCGGCGGGATCGGGGGCAGCGTGGTGGTGGTGGTGGCTCTCGGCGGGGCCGTGACCACCGGCTGGACCATGTCGTGTGGCACGCCGGTGTCGGACCCGTCGTCGATGATGGTGCCGAGCTTGTCGTGCACCACACCCCGCAGGTCGAGCCCGTCGGGCGCGCTGGCGGTGACGGTCTTGGCCCGCATCATGCCGGCACCGATGATGGCGACCACCACGATGGCCGCCATCGACACCAGGGCGACGCGGGCCGAGGGCGAACGGCGGCGGCTCGGACCGACGACGGCGACCGGCCCGTGCTGGGTCAGCTCGATCGAGACCGACGGGGAGGCGTTCTCCCGGGGCGCCCGGCGGGTGCCCAGCCACCGGGCGACGGCGCCATTGCGGATCGGCATCTCCACGAGGCGGTACGACAGCTCCGCGGCCACCAGCGTGCCGCCCAGGCGCACCACCAGCAGCTGCCAGCCGCCCATGGCCACGTCGAGGCCGGGCCGGGTGAGCACGAAGATCGGCCAGTGCCAGAGGTAGATGCCGTACGAGCGGCGGCCGATCCAGACCAGCGGCCGCCAGGCCAGCAGGCGGGCGGCCACTGTGCTGGCCGGGTGGACCAAGGCCAGGATCAGACCCACCGTGACCACGTCGAGCAGCACGAACCCGCCCCGGTAGACGAAGGGGTCGAACTCGTTGACGTGGACGAACATCCAGCCCATGGCGGCGAGGGTGACGAGACCGACCACCCCGAGCAGCCGCCGGGCCCCGCGGGGGATGCCGGCGCGCATGCGCCACGGCGGCACGGCGATGGCGAGCGCGGCGCCCATGAGCAACCCGGCGGCGCGGGTGTCGGTGCCGTACCAGACCCGGTACGGGTCGGCCCCCGGGTGGTAGAGCACGATGCCGAGCACGGCCGACGCCGGCCGCGCCGGCGAGCACCGCCACGAGCACCAGTCGCATGCGCCGCCGGAAGACGCGCAGCAGTCCGATGAGCACCAGCGGCCAGATGAAGTAGAACTGCTCCTCGACCGCGAGTGACCACAGGTGCAGCAGCGGTGACGGGCGGCCCACCGATCGCGAAGTACGACTGCTTGACCGCGATCAGGTACCAGTTCGTGACGTACGCGGTCGCCGCGAGCACCGCGCCGCGCAGACCAGCGACCTCGGTCGGGTGCCACACCAGCCAGACGACCGACACCGTCGCCAGCATCGTGAACAGCGCGGGCAGCAGCCGGCGCGCCCGGCGGATCCAGAACGCTTTGAGGTCGGTGGTGCCCGTGCGCACGCGCTCGCCGATCAGCAGCGACGTGATCAGGTACCCGCTGATGACGAAGAACACCTCGACGCCGAGGAAACCGCCCGGCATCCACGACACCGGCCAGTGGTAGGCGAGCACGGCGAGCACCGCGATGGCGCGCAACCCGTCGAGCGCGGGGCGGTAGCTCATCACCCCCGGGCCCTCGGTGGGCCGCGCGACGGGCGCGACCGGGCCGGACTCATGGTCCGGCACATGAGGGGTGGTCGGTGTCGGGTCGAGCGAGCGCGGCGCGGTCCCGATGGAGGTGGTGTCGATCGCCATCGTCGTGGAAACGTGATCCCCGCACGGGAAGGATCACGGAAGGGGCACGATCCTAGCGAGGCTCCGCCGTCGAAGGTAGAGGGTAAGACATCGGTCACAACGACCCTCGACCGGAGGTCGAGGGTCGCTTCCCTCGTTCGATGCTCTTCGCCCACGAGGCTCATCGCGGGCCGATGGGGACCCCAACCCCATCGGCCTCCTGTACCTCAGGAAATCAAAACGTCGCTACGGGGTGCACCGGGGCGCGAGCAGCCGCCGGTGAAGGGCTCGGGGTGCGCGGTGAAGAGGAACTCGTGCACGCCGTCGGCGGCGCAGGCTTCGGCCAGTCCCTCGAAGTCGAAGTTCTGGCCCTGCACCTGGCCCATGTCGCGCAGGTGGAGCATGTGCACGACCATCATCGCCGACCAGTCCTGAGGTGGCCACACCTCGTACACGTACGTGTCGGTGAACACCGCGCCGCAGTCGTGGTCGCGGACCCAGCGCACGGTGTGGGTCGACAGGCCCGGGCTGTCGTGGTTGTAGGTGGTCGTCTTGCCCTCGTGGAAGAACTTCATGTGTCCGGTGCGCACGCACAGCACGTCGCCCGCCGCGAGGTCGACCCGCGCGTGCTCGACGGCACGGTCGAGGTCCTCGGCAGTGATGGCGTAGCCGGCATCGAGGCGATCGACGTCGAGCGCAGCCGGAAGGTCGAGCAGCACGCCACGGCTCATGAGTGGACCGATCTTCTCCGCGCCGCAGCGGGTGAGCCCGGCGACGGCGGTGGCCGTGTCAGCGGGGAAGCCGTTGTAGAGCTTCCCGTCGTAGCTGACGTGACCGAGCGCGTCGATGTGGGTGCCCGCCGACATGGCCATCACGACGGTGTCGTCGTTGAACGCCGCGTCGCCGTCCTGGCCGGTGTAGGTCTGGTTGATCGAGAGCATGGTGCGCAACGGCGCG
This sequence comes from uncultured Microthrixaceae bacterium, assembly GCA_963776435.1. GTDB lineage: Bacteria > Actinomycetota > Acidimicrobiia > Acidimicrobiales > Acidimicrobilacustridaceae > UBA4742. The sequence goes on along the minus strand of CAVZMK010000005.1, from coordinate 157,720 downwards.
ATGCGACCCGGCGCGCCACCTTCCTGCGGGCTGCGCTGATCGAGCGGGATGGCCAGCGACACATGCCGACCGGCGCGAACCGCGTCGAGCCCGCGCCGGAGCGCGGCATCGTCGATCAGGTTGGCGGTGCCACGCTCGTCGTCGTCGCCCCACCGACCCCAGTTCGACACCGAGGCGGCCAGCTCGGCCAGCTCCGGCGGCAACGGCACGGTCAGCCGATCCGCAGGACGCCGCGGGCCAGGTCGCCCTCGTGCATGTCGTCGATGGTCTGTTGGATGTCGCCGAGGTCGTAGGTGCGGGTGACCAGCTCGTCGAGCTTGAGCCGCCCGGCGAGGTAGAGGTCGACGAACAGGGGGATGTCCTTGTGGGGCCGCCCCGCGCCGTAGCGGCATCCCATGATCGTCTTGTCGTTGTACATCGAGCTGACCAGGAAGCTGGCCTCGGTGCCGAACTTGGGCACCCCCAGGATGACCGCCGTCCCGCCCCAGTCGAGGGCGTCGATGGCGTTGCGGATCAGCGCCGGATGCCCCACGCACTCGAAGGAGACGTCCACCCCGTTGGGACAGATCTCCTTGACCGCCTCGATGGTGTCGACCTCGGCCGCGTTGATGAAGTGGGTGGCCCCGAACTGGCGGGCCAGGGCCTCCTTCCGGGGGTTGGTGTCGACCGCGATGATCGGGAGCGCGTCGGCCAGGGCCGCCCCCTGGATGACGTTCAGGCCGATCCCGCCGACCCCCACCACCAGCACGCTCTGGCCGTGGCTCACCTTGGCCCGGTTGAAGACCGCGCCGACGCCGGTGATGACACCGCACCCGAGCAGCGAGGCGACCTCGAACGGCACGTCCTTGTTGATCGGGACGGCCTGGCGGGCCTTGACAACCGTCTGCTCCGAGAAGGCGCCGATGTTGGCGAACTGGAGGACCTTGCGATCGCCCTGGCGGAAGGGTGCCGACATCTTGCCGATCGACTCGCGGCAGTGCGTCGGACGCCCGCTGTCGCATGCCGCGCACGCGCCGCAGTTCGACAGCGTCGAGATGACGACATGGTCACCGACCGACACGCCCGTGACCGCGGAGCCGATCTCCGCGACGATCCCGGTCGCTTCGTGACCGAGCACCACCGGTGTGGGGAACGGGATGGTGCCGTCGATCACCGACACGTCGCTGTGGCAGACACCGGCGGCCTGGAGATCGACGCGCACCTCGTCGGCCCGCACGTCGCGCACCGTCAGGTCGCTGGCGACCGCGAGGCCACTCTCGTCGAACACGATCCCTCTCATGGCAACGCTCCCGATCGGCGCGGTGGTCGGTCTAGCCGGACCACACGATGGACTGCAGCTCGCTGTAGGCGTGGAACCCGTAACGACCCCGGTCCCGGCCCACGCCGCTCATCTTGAACCCACCGAAGGGCAGCTCGTCGTACTGCTGCACGGTGTTGATGCCGACCGAGCCCGTGCGCAGCTGCTGCGCCACCGTGTAGGCCCGGGCGGTGTCGGTCGAGAAGACGTAGTCGAACAGCCCGAACTCGGTGGCGTTGGCCAGGGTCACCGCTTCGTCGTCGTCGTCGAACGGGATCACCACCACGACCGGTCCGAAGATCTCCTCCTGCGCCACCTTCATGTCGATGCGACAGCCGGCCAGCAGGGTGGGGGCGACGTAGAAGCCGCGCTCGAGGTCGGGACGGCTGCCGCCGGCGACGACGTCGGCACCGGCATCGCGTCCCGCCTGCACGTAGCCCTCGATCCGCGAGCGGTGCAGATCGGTGATCACCGGGCCGACCACGGTGTCGGCGGCCAGCGGGTCACCGACCTTCAGGTGCCCGGCGGCGGCCGAGAGCCCGGCCACGAGCTGCTCGTAGATGCCGCGTTGCGCGATGACCCGGGTCGGCGCGGTGCAGATCTGGCCCGAGTGGAACGCCCACACGCTGGCGATGGCGCCGATCGCGGTCTTGAGGTCGGCGTCGTCGAACACGATGCCGGCGCCCTTGCCGCCGAGCTCCATGAGCAGCCGCTTCATGCCGTGGCCGGCCACCTCGCCGATGCGCTGGCCCACGACCGTCGAGCCGGTGAAGCTGATCATGTCGACGTGGGGTGACGCGACCAGTGCCTCGGCCGCCTCGGACCCCTCCCCGACCACCACGTTGAGCACGCCGGGAGGCAGGCCGGCCTCGGCGAAGAGCTCGCCGAGGCGGAGGATGGCCAGCGGATCCTGCGGGGCCGGCTTGACCACCACGGTGTTGCCCATGGCCAGAGCGGGGCCGACCTTGCCGGCCGTGTTGGTGAGCGGGAAGTTGTAGGACGAGATGGCGGCCACCACGCCGACCGGCGCGCGGCGGGCGACGCCGCTGATGATGCCGCCCGGCGCCAGCGCGGTGGTGGGCATGACCCGGGGCTCGGTCGGGATGACCAGCTCGCGGTCGATGCCGTGGGCGTAGTAGCGGAATCGGGTGGCCGCCTGCGGCACCTGCATCTGCTTGGCCACCCGGAGGGTCGCCCCGGTCTCGGCCTGCACCAAGCGGCACGAGCGAGTCGTAGTTCGCCTCGAGCAGGTCGGCGGCCCGCTCGAGGATGGCGGCCCGCTCGTCGGGCGTCGTCCGCGACCAGGCGGGGAAGGCCTCGGCCGCCGCCGCGGCAGCTGCCTCGGCGTCCGCGGCCGACGCGTTGGGGGCATGGCCGACCACCTGCTCGGTGGCGGGGTTGACGATGTCGTAGGTGCCGTTGCCGCCCTCGACCCGCTCGCCCCCGATCACCAACCGCCAGGGGGCGTCGGGATCGGGCCCGGCCCCACCGGGTGCCGGGCCGTCGGTCACGGTGCTGGTCACGGCTCGAACGCGAGGTTCAGCATGCGGATGGCGTTGCCCCGCACGAGCTTGCGCACCACGTCGTCGTCGAGGTGGCCCATCAGCTTCTGCGCCACCTCGCGGCTGTGGGGCCAGGTGCTGTCGCTGTGGGGGTAGTCGGTCTCGAAGGTGATGTTGTCGACGCCGCACTTCTCGAGCGCGTCGGGCGTGAGGCCGTGGACGTCGTCGAAGAAGCAGCCGTAGATCTGGCGGTAGTAGTAGCTCGACGGCGGATCGGGGATCTTGCCGTACACCCCGTTCCAACCCCGGTTGTCCTCCCAGACCTTGTCGGCCCGCTCGAGGATGTAGGGGATCCAGCCGATCTGGCCCTCGCTGTAGGCGAGCGTGAGATCGGGGTAGCGGACGAGCACACCCGACATGAGGAAGTCGACCATCGACGACATCGCGTTGCCGAACGTGAGCGTCGAACCGACCGCCGGCGGGGCGTCCGCCGAAGTCGACGGCATCTTCGACGACGAGCCGATGTGCATGTTGACGGTGACGCCGGTCTCGGCGCAGGCGGCGAAGAACGGGTCCCACTCGCCGGAGTGGATCGAGGGCAGCCCGAGGTAGGGCGGGATCTCGGAGAAGCAGGTGGCGGTGACGCCGCGGGCGGCGTTGCGACGGATCTCGTCGGCGGCCAGCTGCGCGTCCCACAACGGGATGATGATCAGCGGGATCAGGCGGCCACCCGAGTCACCGCACCACTCGTCGACCATCCAGTCGTTGTAGGCCTTGACGCAGAGCAACGCGAGCTCCTTGTCGTCGGCCTCGAGGAAGGTCTGCCCGCAGAAGCGGGGGAAGCTCGGGAAGCACATCTGGGCCTCGGTCCAGTTGGCGTCCATGTCCTCGAGGCGGGCCTTCGGATCCCAGCAGCCCCGTCGCATCTCCTCGTAGGTGATGGCGGTGATCTTCACCTCGTCGCGGTCGAAGCCGACCGCGGCCGACAGCCGCGTCTGCGGGATGGCCTTGTCCTCGTAGTGCCACCAGTCGCACTGCGGTCCGTCGCCGCCGGGCACATAGGAGAACTTGCCGCCGATGAAGGTCATCTCCCCCATCGGCGCCCGCTTCACGTGCGGGCCGATCTCCTTGTACTTGGCCGGCAGCCGGTCGGTCCACACGTTGGCCGGTTCGATGACGTGGTCATCGACAGAGATGATCTTCGGGATGTCCCCCATGGCCCCGATCGTAGCGGGGATCTGACGACCTGTCAGCCCAAAACTGTAACCGGTTCTATTCCCGGCTAGGCTCCCCCCACCACCGAAACCGGGCATCTCTGCCCGTCGATCCGACGGTTTCGGTGCCCAGTTTCCGAGAGATCGAGCCACAGGGGGACGACATGGGGCAGGTGCAGGAAGCGGGCAACGAGGGCGGGGTCCGCATCGGCAGCACGCTGGTGACGCTGGTCGAGCCGCACAAGGGCCAGGAGGTCGCCTACAACCGCTGGTACGAGCGCGACCACTTCTACGCCGGCTGCCTGATCGGCGCCGGTTGGTTCGCCGGCAAGCGCTGGGTCGCGACGAGACCGCTGAAGGATCTGCGCTTCCCCGCGACACCGAGTTCCTGCCCGACATCGACGCCGGCAGCTACCTCGCCACCTACTGGGTGCTGAAGGGCGTCGAGCCCGAGTCGATCGCGTGGGGCAGCGCGCAGGTCAAGTGGCTGCACGAGAACGGCCGGATGTTCGAGGGCCGCGACCACATCCACACGCTCATCTACGCCAACCGCTGGGCCGTCTCGCGCGACGACGACGGCGTGCCCCCCGAGCTGGCGCTCGACCATCCGTGGGGCGGGCCTCGCCCTGGTCATGGTCGACCGGGCCGAGGGTCTCGATCCTCGCGACGCGTCGACCTGGCTGCGCGAGGACGTGCTGCCGGGCGCGATGGCGGAGCACGCCGTGGGCGCTGACAGTCGGGCTGTCGCCCGATCCCCCTCCCCAAGGAGGCGCCCGGTCTTCCAGCCGCCGAACCCCGGCGAGGCCCAACGCACTGCGCTCCTGTGCTTCCTCGACGGCGACCCGCCGCGACTGCTGGGACACGTTCACGGGGCTCGGCCGACTCGATCGCGGCGAGCGGCAAGGCTCAGGTCTCCTACGCCGCGCCGTTCATCCCGACGATCACCGGCACCGACACCTACACCGACCAGCTCTGGTGAGGCGGCACTGCCCCGACGCGTTTCGCGAAACTCGCGTCCGGTGGCTAGGGGATGACCGCGTTCCAACAGTTGCCGAGCTGGGGGTTGCCCCTTCCGCTGCCGACGTTGATGCCGAAACCGCAGATGAGCCACGTGCCCGAGGGCAGGCGCACCGTGGCCGAGAACCCGTGGTCGGGACCCGCCCAGGGGAACGAGGACGCCACGTCGTCGCGGAGCTGGTTCGCGACAAGGCTGATCGAGCGGGCTGAGCCTTCCTTCGGCCAGAACCACACGGCGGCGTTGATCGGTGCCGCGGGGGTGTCCGGGTCGAAGGTCCAGCCGCCGACGGTCACGAGCGAGTGGTCCGACATCGAGACCGACACGTGGTCGAGGTTCCCGATCGGCACTCCGGTCGTTCGGTAGAGCTGGTCCAGTTCGATGTAGCCATCCGTACCGGTGCCGACGTTCACGCCCAGCACCTCGACGTAGTGCTGGCCCGAGGGAACCGAGACCGTGACGTCGAAGCCGTGGTCGGCGCCCCAGCCTGGATAGGCGTCCGCCACGTCAGGTCGGCTCCCGTCGGCCACGACCTGCGTCACGAATACGTGGTCGACGAGGATCTTGACGGTGATCGGCGCCGCGCTGTTCGGATCGACCGCCCAGCCGACGGCTCGCACACTCGTCTGCCCAACGAGGGTCAGCGAGTCGAAGTGGCCGAACGGGTGGTCCTTCACCGTCACCTGCCGGCAACCGAGCGACGGGTTGGCCTTGCCGCTGTCCACGTTGATGCCGTAAGCGCACACCGTGTGCTTACCCGGGCCGTTGATGGCGACCGCCATCGAGAAGCCGTGGAACGGCCCGTAGTCCGGGAAGGTCTTCGCCACGTCCGAGCGTGTCTGGTTGGCGGTGGCCCGACCCGCGATATGGCCGTCGACGTAGAGGTCGACGAAGATCGGGGCGGTCGTGTCGGGGTCGATGGCCCAGCCGGACACCTGCACCGACGAATCGGTGGTGGTGCCGTTGCCCGGCCCGACGGTGGTCCCCTCGAGGTGCCCGATCGGGCTCCCGGGAGGCAGCGGCGGCGGGGAGAGCGCCGCGCTGGGTGCAGGCGCGAGCGCCGCGAGGACCGCAATCGCCGACAGCACGCCGAGCACCCCTCTTCCGAGCGGGGTCGTTCGGCGCGACCGCCCGACTCGAGACTTCCGACCAGACAGTGCGCGCACATTCGCTCCCTTCGCCGAACCGACCCGCCACCGGGCAGTCCCACCGACCTGAGACCACCCTCGGGTCTCGGCGCCAGCGAGCACGCTACTCCTCGCCCGATCGCGAGCCGTTTGCGACTCGGTGACAGTTCGGCGTCACCACCTACCCACTTCCGCGCCCAGCCGATCGCGGAATCACGCTCGCCGGTCCCGCTCGCCGGCCGACCGCGCGTCGCTCCCACGCGTGCACCCACACGCCCGTCGTTCCCTAGGCTGCGCCCATGACACCGCAGGAGCTGATGGCGAACGTCTGCCCACGCATCAGCAGCACGGGCTGGGCGTTCTTCTTCGCTGCCCGAGACGCTCGCGAGGGGCAAGGAGCTCGGCCTCGACGGCTTCCGCCTCTACTTCCTCGGTCGTGGAGGCGTGCTCGGGGACGTCGACGCGGCGGTCGTCTCCAGCGCGTTCGGCTACTTCGAGCCGTCGCTGGTCGAGAGGATCTGGGACTCCGCCCGAGCGGTGATGGCGCCCCGTGACGCCGGCCGGGCCTTCCTCGGCCTGTGGCGCCGAGTTCGGCCGCGCCCACTTCGCCTCCCTCGACGGCATGGCGGCGTTCTGCACTGCGGCGGACAGCGGTCAACGACGCGGCCGATCCGGTCGGACTGGCCCTCTATGCCGCCGCCCGGGCGGAGCCGTTGGCGGACGACCCACCCGCCCGGGCCATGCAGCTCCTGTACCTCCTGCGTGAGGTGCGGGGCAGCGCCCACCTGCTGGCGGTGCGGGCATCCGGGCTCGACGCGCGAACCGCCCTCTGCGTCCAGCAACCACTGAACGTCGGCCAGTTCGGATGGCCCGACGACGCGGCCAGTGACGTGACCGACGCCGACCGCGCCAAGTGGGATGCCGCGGAACGGCTGACCGACGAGCTGCTGCTGCCGGCGTTCTCCGTGCTCGACGACGCCGGCCGCGCCGCACTCGTGAGCGGGCTCGACCAGATCGAGGGAGCGCTGGCCGGATGAGCGTCCACGAGCTCGACGATCGCGTCGCCGTCGTGACCGGGGGCGCCGCCGGCATCGGCCGCGGCATCAGCCGACGGTTGGCCGCCGCGGGGGCGACCGTCGTCATCAACGACGTCGCCCCGGACCTCCTGGCGACCGCGGTGGAGGAGATCTCGGCCGCCGCCGGTCGGGCCATCCCTGTCGAGGGCGACATCCGCGAGGCCGGGCACCGTCGAGCGGCTGGCCGCGGCGGCGGCTGCGGTGGCCGACGGGCGCGTCGACATCCTGGTCAACAACGTGGGCGACTACCGGCCCAACGGTCGCTTCCTCAAGACGTCCGAGGAGCAGTGGGAGGCGCTCTACGCGACCAACCTCGAGCACGTCTTCCGCTGCACGCGCGCCATCGCGCCCGCGATGGTCGAGCAGGGCTCGGGGAGCATCGTCAACGTCTCCACGGTCGAGGCGTTCCGGGGCATCCCTGCCAACGCCGTCTACTCGGCGTTCAACGCGGGCGTGAACGCCTTCACCCGCAGCCTGGCCGTCGAACTGGGCCGTGATGGCGTCCGCGTCAACGCCGTGGCGCCGGACCTGACCGACACGCTCCAGACGCCGGCCGAGTCGATGCTCGCCGGTCGCGACCCGGCGATGGTGCGCCACTGGGTACCGCTCGGGCGGTTCGGCCAGCCCGACGACGTGGCCGACGTCGTGGTGTTCCTCGCCAGTGACGCATCCCGGTTCGTGACCGGGCACATCATCCCGGTCGACGGCGGCACGACTGCGGCCAGCGGCTGGTACCTCCGCCACGACGGCCGCGGCTGGACCAACCTGCCCGACTCTCCCTGAGCAGCCCGGGTTCAGCCCGTGAAGGCGGGCTCCCCCGCCGCCGGAGGAGCCGGCGGCAATGCGACTGCGGCCTCGACCGTGACCGGGATGGTCACGGGCGAGCCACCGATGGCGCCGTTCGGCCAGCTCAGCGACAGGATGCCGGGTCCGGCGGGCGTGCCGGCCGGCACCACCGGGTCACCCCGAACCACCCCGTCCTCGGCGTGGGGCACCGCCAGCACCACGGTGGCCTCCGGAGGTTGGGACCCCACGTGCGAGCCGACCGTCAGCACGAGGGTGACCGGCCCCGAGTAGGGCGATCCGCAGGTTGTGTCGTTCGCGGTGTGGCTCATCAGCACGCGAGCCGAGATCGACACATGGCTCCCTACCTGGATCGGCTGCGACGCGGTCAGCTGCGCGGCCGTCCCGAAGCAGACCGTGGAGCTCGTCGTGGACGAGCTCGTCGAGGTGGTGGTCGTCGTGGCCGCCCACGTCGGGGGCATGGTCCCGGCCAGCAGCGAACCGACCAGCAGTCCCGCCGCCAGCGCTCCCGTTCCCATCGTCCGCTGTCGCCGCACACGGCCTCCCCGGTCGGGCCAGCTCTCACCGGGCGCCTCGCCCGCACCGTAGTGCCGGAACTCGGATGCCTCGTCGATCCGCCCTCCGATAGAATCTTGCTATGCAGAACAACGTCCCAAACTCTGAGACACTGTGGCTACCGGCCTGGGACGCCTCGTATGCGGCCAACACCGGCCACCACCGCGTGCTACGACGCCGAGTTCCTGGCCTCGACCCCGCTCTCCCCCGCCGATCGCATCCTCGACCTCGGCTGCGGCTCGGGCGACTTCACCCGCACGTTGGCGGACCTGGTGCCCGAGGGCGAGGTGGTCGGCCTCGATCCCCAGCCGGCGCTGTTGGCCGAGGCCCGCGCCCGCGCCGCCGCCAACCAGACGTTCGTCGACGGGCCGGTCCAGCACCTCGGTCGCCTGCTCCCCGAGCCGGCCCAGTTCGACGGCGTGATCAGCCGGGCCGCCATGCAATGGGTCCCGATGGCCGACCACCCAGGCTACCTCGCCGAGAGCCACCGGCTGCTGCGTCCCGGCGGGTGGTTCCGCCTGGAGATGGGCGGCGCCGGCAACATCGCGCCGATGGCGGCCAGGCTCGAGGCGATCTCGATGGCCCACGGCGGGCCTCCGCGCGCCGTGGTCGTTCCCCGACGCCGGGACCTACCTCGAACTGCTCGAGGCGGCCGGCTTCGCGGTCGACCCGCGGCCGCGGTGGCTACGTCGAACACGGTGGCCCAGCGGCGCCACTTCGACCGCGAGTCGCTGCTCGGCTGGCTGCGCAGCCAGTGCTACCAGGGCTTCGAGATCGACATGCCGGCCGACGCGCACGCCGCCTTCCGGGCCGAGGTCGAGGACCACCTGGACGAGCTCGTCCGCCACGACGGCACGTTCGACCAGACCTACGTCCGCCTCAACGCGCTGCCCTCGCCCGTACTCCTAGCCGACGAACTGGCCGATGCTGAACCGGCCGATCATGGCGTAGGCGGTGAGGCAGAGCGCGACCGCGATGGCGGTCATGGACGCGATGCGCCACGGGCGCGGCAACCGGTCGATGGCCGAGGCGTAGACCGGGAAGAGCACCCAGTCGGCGAACGTGAAGCGGTTGAAGCTGGCCAGCACGCTCGAGCAGAGCGGGCAGGACGATCATGGCCACGCCGAGCATCCACGTCTCCATCGGGAAGCGGTCGCGCCGCGAGAAGGCGGCGTAGCCCAGGCCGAGCGAGCACGATCAGGACGCACCACAGGTCGAAGTTGCGAGCCACGAGCGTCGGGATCATGACGGTGCCCGGTCGAGGCCACAGGTTGTGGTAGCCCTGCATCACCGTCGTCCACGGCGGGCTGAGCGACCGACCCCAGTCCTTCTGCACCTTCATGAAGGCGAACGCGTCGCCCACCTGGTCGTGCATGACGGCGAGCACCGCGACGAAGCCCGCGGCGCCCGGCCACCGCGTACGCCCAGCACCACTTGTCGATGCGGCGCTGGCGGATGATGCGGCACAGGATGAGCACCGCCGGGACCAGGATGCCCACGCTGCGGGTGGCGCCGATGCCGACGAGCAGCACGGTGGCCACGCCACGCCGGCCGCGGCGGTCGGCCCACACCGCGCCGGCACCCGAGGGCGATGAACAGCCCCTCGCTGTAGAAGGCCCACAGGAACAACGACGACGGGAACATGGCGAACAGCAGCACCGCCCGGCGGGCGATGCGCTCGTCCCGCCAGCGCCTTGGACACCCCCCACACGGCGATGAACGCCGAGAGGCCGGTGACCGTGGCCACGGTGTGCACCGTGAGCAGGTCGGACCGGTCAGCTTCCAGATCGGCCAGCCGAGCCACGACACGCCCGGGAAGAAGGCGTTCGACGGCATGATCCACCGCGGGTGCACGTAGCCGATGTGCATGATGCGCAGGTAGTGCTGCGAGTCGTAGAAGAACGACGCCGTACTGCGGGTCGCCCCCGAGGTACACGCTCACCGCCAACTCGAGCGCCCGCCAGACGGCGTAGAGCGCGATCGGGATACCAGACGCCCGGCAGCACGCGGTGACCGGCGGCCTTCCAGCGGGCCAGCAGGCGCCACCGGGCGGGCGACGGCCGCAGCGTCGACCGCCTCGCGGTGCCGCCTGGACGGGAGGCGCCTCGACGATGGTGGCCGACACCCGAGCCGACCGGCGCGCCGTCGACGCTCGTCCGCGTGCCGACGCCCGGCTCCTCGTCGGTCGCGCCCGCCGATGGGCGGATCGTCGAGCGGCACCGTCGTCACGAGAGGAGATCGTAGAGATCGGCCGGGCCGGGCGCGTCAGGTCACTCGCCCAGCAGCTCGCGGAGGAGGTGGTCGACCTGTGCGCTCGGCAGCATGCTGCCCACCGTCGACGACCAGGTTGTGGCCCGTCACGTAGCGGGCCCGATCGCTGGCCAGGAAGACGACCAGCCTCGGCGACGTCGTCGGCCGTACCGGCCCGCCCGAGCGGCGTGGCCGGCCTCGAGGGGTTCGATCCAGTCGGGGTTGGACGAACGCGAAGCTCGGTGAGCGGCGTGCGGATGAAGCCGGGCGACACGCAGTTGACCCGGATGCCGTCGGGCCCGTACTCGAGGGCCGCGCTCATGGTCAGCGCGATCACCGCGGCCTTGGCCGCCGCATAGGGCGCCTCGCCGCGGGTCGGGCGCAGACCGCTCACCGACGCCATGTTCACGATGCTCCCGCCACCACCGGCCCGCAGTAGCGGGACCGCGGCCCGCAGCCCGTTGAAGGTGCCCTTGAGGTTCACGTCGAGCAGCAGGTCGACCTCGGCCGGTGTGTAGGTGTGCAGCGGCTTGAGCGAGCCCGCTGCCGGCGTTGTTGAACACGACGCTGAGACCGCCGAGCGCGTCGGCGGCCCAGTCGAACGCGGCGGTGACCGCGTCGGGATCGCGGACGTCGGCCGCGAACGCGACGGCACCGATCTCGTCGGCGACCGCCTCCGCGCCGGGCAGGTCACGGTCGACGACGGCCACCCGGGCTCCCTCGGACACCATGAGGCCCGCGGTCGTGGCCCCGATGCCGCCGGCGCCGCCGGTGACCACGGCCCGCTGCCCGTCGAGGAGTCCCATCCCCCCTGCCTAGCAGTCCGGTCGGTGCGGGGCGGCGCGGCGTCGAGTGCCCGCCTCCACGGCGAGAGGTCGAGACGCGGGTAGAGCAAGGCTGTCTGGTCGAGCAGCTCCGCGTCCAGATCGGATGGCCCGGCGCAGGGAACCCGAACAGCGCCAGCTCGCGCGGGGTCGACCCCTCGACGAAACGCGGTCCAGCTCGGGTCGGACGCGTTCGACTGCGCGGTGTGGTAGCCGATCCAGTCCTGGTCGGGCGGCGTGAAGCTGGCGCCGAGCAGGAAGCGGTGCGCCGCCGGGCTTGGTGAGATCGACACCGCGGTGGAACACGTTGGTGCGGTAGGCGAGGTACGACCCGTCGGCGACCAGGCGCGGGTCGCTCGGCCGCGTAGAGCTCGGGGTCACCCCTGGGCATGACCAGCGGCACAGTCGGCGAACGGCCGACCGAGTCGCGCACCGACACGAGGTGCGTCGGCGCGCGAGCCCTCGTCGACGTCGGACAGGTAGAGGAAGCCCTCGATGTGCCACCACGGCGCCACGCCCAGGCCCGGCAGCCACGAGTGGTTGCGGTCGGTGTGCATCGGCTGCTCGTAGTTGGCGTCACCGGTGTACTTGGCGTTGACCTGCGCCTGGTACAGCCGCAGGTCCGGCGACCCGAGCGCCCGCTCCGCGAAGTCGACCAGCGACGGGTGCACGAACAGGCGGTTGAGCGCCGGGCCGGGCAGCGGGAACTCGTGTCGCCACCGGTGCTGCTCGGGCCGGAATCCAGGACCGTCGGGCGGCCATACGAAGATCTCGTGCGAGGGAGGGGGCACACCGAGCCAACGGGTCCGGGTCGCGTCAGGGTCGGCGTGGTACTGCTCCGGCGTCGGGAACAGGTCGACCAGCTCGGCGGCCGCGGGCATCGATCTCGTCGGTGCCGACGAGACCTTCGATCAGCACCCACCCGTCCTCCTGCCAGATCGTCACCTCGTCGTCGTGCGCCAGGCGCGAGCCCCCGGTGCTCACGGCAGCAGCAGCCGGTTCAGACGGCGGCTCGGCCACCCACAGACCGATGGCCGCCCATGACCAGCGAGGTACACGACGTGCACCAGCATCGATGGGGCTCGACGTCGCCCAGCAGCAAGCCCGCTCGAGGGCCACGCCCTGGTAGAGCGGCGTGCACCTGACGACCCACTGCAGGCCGGTCCGGGTACCGGCTGATCGGGAAGAAGGTGCCCGAGAACAGGAACATGGGGATGATGGCCAGGTTGACCAGGTCGAAGTCGACGAACGAGCGCATGTAGGTGGTGGCGCCCAGGCCGGCGCCCGCGAAGGCGAAGCCGATGAGCAGGGCCGACCGGGCACGCACAGCACCGCCCACCACGAGCTGGTCAGGCCCATCACCACGATCGCCACCAGGAAGGCGGCGGCGTAGAGCGACGCGCGCACCAGCGACCAGAGCAGCTCGCCCACCACGATGTCGCGCGGGCCCATCGGCGTGGCCAGCGTGGCCTGGTAGGTGTGGATGTACTTGAGCTTCACGAAGAAGTTGAAGGTCGAGTCGAAGACCGGACCCATCATGGCCGACGACGCCAGCAGCCCGGCGGCCACGAACTCGCGGTAGGTCACGACCTGGCCCGAGGCCAGCGTCACGTCGCCGACCAGCTTGCCCACGCCGACGCCGATCGAGAACAGGAAGAAGATGGGCTCGACCATCACCGAGATGAAGATGAGCCACATGCCGCGCCAGGCGACGAGGTTGCGCTCGAGCAGGCGGAGCGGCGGCGACATCGACGCGCCCGGCAACAGGCGCGTCCACATCGGACGCGTCGGGCAGCGGCTCGCCCGCGCCGCGACCGGTCGGTGCGGTCGGCCACGCTCATGCGCGCCAGCCGCCGCGTGAAGGTGCGGGTGCCCCAGCGCTAACCCACCGCCGACGTAGGCGGCCAGCACCAGCCAGGTGGCCGGCGCACGGCCAGCCAGCCGCCCGCGGCCAGGGTGCCGGTGGTGGCGTCCCGGCACAGCTCGACGCTGTGGCACAGCGGCAGCACCCAGGCCATCGGCTGCAGCAGGGCCGGCAGCTGCGCTGAGCGGGAAGAACGTGCCCGAGAACAGGAACATCGGCAGGCGTCAGGAACCGCATGATCAGCGGGAACGCTGTGGTCGTCCTCCTGCGTGGCGACGTAGGCGGTGAGCGGCGCGGTGAGGGCCAGGCGCCCGAACACCGCGGCAGGGATGGCCAGCACCGCCCACGGCGACAGGATGGCGCCGAGCAGCGTCGGCGACGACGAGGAAGGCGGTCGGCGGTGACGGTGAAGCGAAGGGCGATCCACAGCAGGTTGCCCAGGTAGACGTCGTCCGGGGTCATCGGCGAGGCGGCCATGCCCTCGTAGAACCGCATCCACTTGAAGCCCGCCAGGACCGGCCACATCGACTCGCCGGTGGCGTTCTGCAGCACGGTCGCGGCCATCAGGCCCGGGCGCCACGAACTCGAGGTAGGTCAGCCCGTCGACGGTGTGGCCGGCCGCCGAGACCATGCCGCCCAGCCCGACGCCCATGGCCAGCAGGTAGAGCGTCGGGCCGACGAACTGGCTGAAGACGTTGCCGCGCCAGAGCCGCCGGTAGATCGGCGGCTTCGCGCTCGACGAAGCGGATCGGCGGGCGCGTCGAGGCCCACGCGCCACCGTCAGCCCTCGATCAGGGTGCGGCCGGTCAGGATGAGGAACACGTCCTCGAGGGTGCTGCGCCGCACCAGCACCGACGCCGGCCGCAACCCGTCGGCGTTGAGCTTGGCGACCAGCGCGTCGCCGTCGTCGGTGTAGGCCAGCACGCGGTCGGTGACGACCTCGGCCCGCTCGCCGTTGGCGCGGACGAGGCCAGCACGGCGTCGAGCTCCTCGTCACTGCCGCCGTCGAGCTCGTCGGCCGTCCCGCACCGACGTCGGCCGCACCTCGACCACCTCACGGGTCACGTGGCGGGCCACCAGCGTCGGCGGGCGAGCCCTCGTCGACGATCCGGCCGCCGTCCATGATCACCAGCCGGTCGCAGAGCCGCTCGGCCTCGTCCATGTAGTGGGTGGTCAGCACCTGGGTGACGCCGTCCTGCTTGAGCCGCCACAGCCGCTCCCACACCAGGTGCCGGGCCTGCGGATCGAGGCCGGTGGTGGGCTCGTCGAGCAGCAGCAGGTCGGGCTCGTTGACCAGCGCCCGGGCGATCGTCAGCCGGCGCTTCATGCCGCCCGACAGCGGGTCGACCTTGCTCGACGCCCGGTCGACCGAGCTGCACGAAGTCGAGCAGCTCGGTGCACGCGGCCGCGCAGCACCGCCTTCGGGATGCCGAAGTAGCGCCCGTAGATGATCAGGTTGTCGAACACGCTCAGCTCGGTGTCGAGGTTGTCCTCCTGCGGCACGACGCCCAGCCGGGCCCGGATGCGCGGCCCGTCGGACACGGGGTCGAGGTCGAGCACCCGGAGCGTGCCGCCGGTGAGCGGCGAGACGCAGCCGATCATCCGCATGGTCGAGCTCTTGCCCGCGCCGTTGGGGCCGAGGAAGCCGAACACCTCACCGCGCTGCACCTCGAAGTCGATGCCGTCGACCGCGACGAAGTCGCCGAACCGCTTGGTCAGCGAGCGCGCCTCGACGAGCGTCCCCGGATTCCCCACTCCCGCACGCTACCCAGCCGGGCCGCCGACACCGCGCCCGGTTTCGTCAGGTGGCGAGGACGCCGCCGTCGACGGCCATGGCGTGGCCGGTGACGAAGCTGGCCGCGTCCGAGCAGAGCCACACGATGGCCTCGGCGATCTCGGCCGGCTGGGCCAGGCGACCGATCGGGGTGACCTTGCCCATCCCCTGCAGCGCCTTCTGGTCGCCGCCGGCGAAGCCCTCGAGCATCGGCGTGTGCACGTTGCCGGGGCACACGGCGTTGACCCGGATGCCGCCGCCGCGGGCGAACTCGAGCGCCACGCTCTTGGTCAGGCCCGACCACGCCGTGCTTGCTGGCCACGTAGGCGGGCAGGTTGGCGAAGCCCATCAGCCCGGCCGCCGAGGCCACGTTGACGATGGCGCCCCGGCCGGCCTCGGCCATCACGCGCCAGCTCGGCCTGCAGGCACACGAAGGTGCCGGTGAGGTTGACGTCGACGGTGCGCTGCCAGTCGTCGAGGCGCTGCTCGGCGAAGGGCTTGTAGGTGCCGGGGGTGCCGGCGTTGTTGACGGCCACGTCGAGGCGACCGAAGGCATCAACGGTGGCGGCGACCATGGCTGCCACCTGGTCGGCGATCGGCGACGTCGACCGGCACGGCCTCGACCCGCCACGCTCGGTGCTGTCGGCGATGTCGGCTGCGCTGCCGAGCCGCCGCGGCCAGATCGAGATCGGCGACCATCACCGAGGCCCCGCGCCGCGCGAACAGCTCGCGCGCTGGCCCGGCCGATGCCCGACGCGCCCCCGTCACCAGGGCCACCCGACCGGAGAGATCGCGCTCGGTCACGGCTCGTCCCACTCAGCCAGGTCCGGCGGACGGCGCCGCCGACGCGCCCATCGGGCCCGTCCATGGTCGACGATCGGTTCCTCGGTGATCATCCACACGAAGGCGTCGCGGTCGAGGAACGCGTTCCTCGTCCGGCTCGATCAGCTCCGCGTACTTGGGCTCGGCGGTGAACGCGGACGAACTCGTCGACCGACTCGAACCACTGGATCGGTGATGCCGTCGTAGCCCGTCGCTGCCGCCCACGACGGCTCGGTCACACGCTTGTGCTGCTCGTAGCGCAGCACGTGGCGGCGCCAGCTCGGGCGTCGACCGGATCAGCGGGGCGTGGCGGCCGAGCCAGTGGTCGTAGAACTCGTCGAGGGTCAGGCCCTCCTTGCGCTTGAGGAAGCACACCAGCTTCGACCATCGCACGCTCCTAGGAGAGGTACTCGCCGCAGTTCACGTTCAGGCTCTGGCCGGTGACCGCCTTGGCCAGCGGTGAAGCGAAGAACACCACCGCGCCGGCGATCTCGCTCGACGATGCGGCAGGTACTTGAGGCACGTCTGGTCGGCCAGCTCGTCGTACACGACCTGGAAGTCGACGCCGCGCTTCTCGGCCATGTCGTTGACGTACCACTCCACCGACGTGCCCCAGATGTAGCTCGGGTGGATGCCGTTGACCCGGACCCCGTAGCGGCCGAGCTCGCGTGCCAGACCCTGCGTGGCGACCGCCAGCGCCCCCTTCGACGCGGCGTAGGCGCCGAAGCGCTCCTGCACGATCTGGGCGGCCTGGCTGTTGACCATGATGACGCGGCTGTCCTCCTGCTCCCGCAGGAAGGGCAGCGCGGCCTGGGTCATCTGCAGCGTGCCGAACAGGTTGACCTCCATCGTCGACCGCCAGCCGTCGAGCTCGCCCTCCTCGAACAAGGTGAACGTGCCGTCGCTGAACGCGTTGTTCACGAGGATGTCGACCCGACCGAGCTCCTCTTTGGCGGTGCGGGCCAGGCGCTCGCAGTCGTCGGTCGAGGTGATGTCGGTCTGCGCCCAGACCGCCCGGCGCCCGAGCGCCTCGATCTCCGCGGCCACCTTGACGAGACCCTTCTCGCGTCGCGCGCCCAGTGCCATGTCGGCCCCTTCCCGGGCCAGCGCCAGCGCGATCTCCCGGCCCATGCCCGGGCCGATCCCCGACACGATGGCCACCTTGCCGTCGAGCAGCATCCTTGCTTCCCCCTAGTCGTTGAGCATCGGCGCCACCTGGCTGCCGAACGCGTCGATCTGGTCGCAGAGCTCCGAGCACGAGCGGGTGTGGAAGCGCAGCTGCAGCTGGTTGATGCCGACCGCCTTGGCCTTGCGCAGCCGCTCGGCGATCATGGCCGGCTCGCCCGGCGAGCTGGCCGGGCCCGGGCTCGAACCACGGATCGCCCACGTAGAGCACCTCGCTGTTGCCGCCGATGGCGAAGGGCAGGTCGCTCCGCCCGTTCTGCTCGCGGCGCTCGCGCATCCACGCGACCGCGGCACGGACGCCGTCGGGCGGAGGGCCCTGCGGCAACCAGCCGTCGCCCTTGTCCGCCGCGCGACGCAGCGCCGGGCGCGACGATCCCCCGACCCAGATGGGGGGCCCACCGGCCTGGTCGGCCTCGCGGTCGCAGACCGGCGTCGCGGACCGTCACGGTCGCCGTCTCGACGGCCGGGTACTCGTCGGTGAACGCGGCCCGCACCACGTCGATCGCGTCGTCGAGGATTGCGCCGCGCTGGGCGAAGTCCACGCCGAGCAGCTCGAACTCGGCCTGCACGTGCCCGGCGCCGACGCCGAGCACGGCCCGACCGCCGCTCAGCTCGTCGAGGGTGAGGAACGCCTTGGCCGCCATCAGCGGGTGGCGGTAGGGCAGCACGTAGACGTGGCTCATGAGGTGGACGTGCTCGGTGATGCCCGCCAGCCAGCCGAGGGTGGCCATCGTGTCCCACCACGAGGTGCCCATCTTCTCGTCGAGCGGCTTGGGGATGGCCACGTGGTCGCACACGGCGACGTACCAGAAGCCGTTGCGATCGGCGGCCCGGGCGATGAACGCCAGCTCCTGCGCGCCGGCCGACGCCTCCCACGGCTCCGCGTAGATCGTGCTCTGCGACTGGATCGGCAGCTGCATGCCGTACACGAGCGTGTCGGGCGGGATCGAGACGGGCATCGGGGCACTCTAGAACACGTTCTAGTTCGGTGCCGGACCGGCCGCGTGGCACGCTGGACCATGGCCTCGGAGTCGGACCCGACGGGCTGGCGGGATCCCGCCCAGGTCGACGAGTACGTCACGCGGATCGCCCGGCTGGCCCCCCGACTGGCCGGTGAAGAGGTGCTGCTCGACGCGTTGCCCGCCGAGCCCCGTCGGGTGCTCGACCTCGGTTGCGGCGACGGCCGCCTCGCGGCGCGGGTGCTCGAGACCCGCGCGTCGGTGGAGGAGGTGATCGGCGTCGACTCCTCGCCGCCGATGCTCGCCCGCGCCCGGGCGCGCTTCGCGGACGACGACCGCGTCGACATCCGCGAAGGCGACCTCCGGGACCCCATCGCCGAACTGGGTCAGTTCGACGCGATCGTGTCGGGGTTCGCCATCCACCACCTGTCCGACGAGGGCAAGCAACGGCTGTTCGGTGCGGTGGCCGACCAGCTTCGACCGGGTGGCCTGTTCGCCAACCTCGAGGTGGTCGCCTCGGCCACGCCCGAGCTGCACCGGACGTTCCTCGACGCCATCGGCAAGGCGGCCGACGATCCCGAGGACCAGCTGGCCGACGTCGAGAGCCAGCTCGCGTGGATGCGCGACGCCGGTCTGATCCAGGTCGACTGCCTGTGGCGGTGGCGGGGCTTCGCCCTCCTGATCGGATCGCGCTGAGGGGCTCCCCTACGGTGAGCGGGTGACCTGGGTGTTGGCCTCGTCGATGCGACCCGAGGCCGCCCACGGCGGGTCGACCGCCGTGCTGGTGGTGCTGGTCGTGGCCGTGGTTGTTGCCGGTTGCCTCTTCCTGCTGTTCCGTCGCGGCTCGATCGCCGACCGGGCGCGGCGTGACCAGACCGACCCCGACGAGCCCGAACCCGATCAGCGCAGGTAGCGCTCGGCGAACTGTTCGAGCTGGGCGCGCGCGTCGTCGAGGCGGCGCTCGCGGTGGACAGCACCATGCGCTTGGCGCCGTAGCCTTCGGCCGCCGCGATGGCGGCGTCGTCGACCTTGTCGATCAACCCGCCGAGCGACAGCTCGACGTCCTCCGGATCGCGACCGGCCTGCACCGCCGCCTCCCAGAGCACCTGTAGCCGTTCGGTCAGGGCATCACCGTCGAGTCCCAGCGGCTGGAACCCGTCGCCCAGGCGACCGGCCCGCTCGGCCGCCGCCTTCGAGTGCCCGCCCACATGGATGGGGACACCACCCGGCCGAACGGTCCGGGGGCGGCTGATGATCCCGTCGAACGAGACGTACCGGCCGTTGAAGCTGGCCACGTCGGACGCCCAGATGACCCGCAAGGCGGAGATGAGCTCGTCGGTGCGGGCCCCGCGGGTCGTGAAGTCGATGCCGAGCGCCTCGAACTCCTCCCGCATCCACCCCACGCCGACGCCGAGTCGCATCCTCCCGCCCGACAACCCGTCGATCGTGGCCACGCGCTTGGCCAGCGACACCGCGGAGTACTGCGGCAGCACGAGGATGCCCGTGGCCAACACGATCCGCCGGGTGACACCGGCGAGGAAGGCGAGCAGGTCGAGCGGATCCGGGATCGGGCAGTCGTCGGGCAGCGGCATGCGACCACCTGGCGCGTACGGATAGCGCTCGGCGTAGCCGGCCCGCACGGCGACGTGCTCGACGACGTAGATGGACTCGAACCCGAGATCGTCGGCGGTGCGGGCGAAACCCGAGATCCACTCGGGATCGGCCACCACGCCTTCGCGGTACGGCGGCAGCACCCCGAACAGCATCGTCGATCTCTCTCCTCTGGTGTGAAACGTGGATGACGTCGGAAACGTCGGCGGCAGGGTGACGGTTCAGACGCCGGATGGCGGCTTCTGGCCCGTGACGGTGGTGTGGACGATGCGCGTCATGCTCCGGCGGATGTCGCCGGTGCGGATCCCCCAGAACTCGAATCCGTAGCGGTGTCCGGCGACCGTGGCCAGCATCGCGACCAGCACACCGGCGGTGGCCGTCGGGTCGAGGTCGGGTGGATGTCGGTCACGTTGGCGGTTGATCACCTCGGCGAGCGCCACGACCACCTCGTTCAGCAGTCGGGTGCGGATGTTGCGGAACCGCTGGTCGCCCTCCTCGGTGGCCAGGTCGACCACCCGCATGACGGAGCGGTGGCTCTCCCAGAACTCGAAGAAGCCGTCGACCAACCGTTCCGCGGTCGGATAGGCGCCTCGGCCGCGCCAGGCGCCGTCGTAGACGATGGCCGTCAACGACGAGCCTTCGTGGGCCATGTCCTCGGCCAGCACGAGGATGGCCGACTCGACCTCGGGGAAGTACTGGTAGAAGGTCGCCGGCGACGTTCCCGCGCCGCGGGCGATGTCGACGACTTTGAGGTCGCGGTAGTTGCTCGACTTGAGCATCTCCGCCGTCTCGTCCAGGAGCCGCTGACGCGTGGCCCGACCCCGGCGACCCGGCACACGGCCGTCGGCGGCGCGCAGCTCCTCGTCGTCGGGCCCGTCGGCGACGATCGCGACGACGTCGCGACCGGACGGTGCGCTCGACCGGGGACTCATGCCGGGGAACGTTAGCCCCCGTCGCCGCGATCCCTGACGCCGCGTCAGCAACGGGGCGGGACCAACCCGAGGCGACGAGGCGGCCGAGGAGCGAACCGGTACGTTTGGCCGCCGTGCTCGCCTCCCCCACCCCCCGTCTGGGGTCCGCCGCCCTCGTGCTGGGCCTCGCCGCGGTGGCGCTGACGTCGGCCTGCAGCGCGGGCGGGAGCGGCCGGTCCTCCACCGCTGCCAAGGCGGGAGGCGTGACCATACCTGCGTCGATCGGGCCGCCGCCGTCGGCGGCCGCGACCTTCGGGAACGTCCGCGAACCTGTCGTCGGACACGGTGGCGGTCACCCTCATGTCGACCTCGCTCGGCGACGTGCTGGCCGACGGGCGCACGGGCCACACCCTCTACATGTTCCGCAGCGACGGGCACGACGCACCGACCTGTGTGGCGACATGCGCGCGGACGTGGGTGCCGGTCACCGGCGTCCAGATCGGCATCGCTGGCGGACTGGACTACCAGCCCGGCGAGTTCAAGCTGGTCGCCCGCCCCGGTGGCGGACCGCGACAGCTGAGCGTCAACGGCCATCCGGTCTACCGCTACGTGGGCGACACGCTTGCCGGCCAGACCCGTGGTCAGGGCGCGCAACGCAAGTGGTTCGTCCTCGGCTCCGACGGTCAGCCGGTCACGACCAGCTGAGTGGGTCCGCAGAGATCAGTAGCTAGCTCGCCGACCACGCGGCGACGACGTCGTCGGTCGTGGTGATCGTGGCCAGCAGCGCGAGCGTGTTGTCGATCACGTCGTCGGCGTAGCTCTCGGGGATACCGGCCACCGCGTCGCGAGGCAGCACGAACTGATATCCGTGGTTGACCGCGTCCATCGCGAAGTTGGGGATGGCGACGTTCACCGAGACACCCGACACCGACGACCGTCGTGACACCGAGGTTGCGCAGCACCGGGTCGAGGTCGGTACCACCCATCGGGCCGAGGCCGTGCAGGCGGCTGAGCACCACGTCCGAATCGGCCACCCCGATCTCGGGCACGACCTCGACCGCCGGCGTCCCCGGCCGCAGCGGCACCGGCGTCTTGAGCATGCCCATGAAGAGGCGGGCGTTGTGGTTCGAACCCTGGCCGTCGTCGCGCCGCATGGCGACGCAGTGGATCACCGGAACGCCCGCGGCGCGGGCAGCCGCGACCAGCCGGGCGATGTTGGGGACCGCCCTCCGCTGCGCGATCTCGGCCAGCTGCGGCAGGGCGGCTTCGGCTCCCATGGTGGCGCCCTGGCACTCCTGGGTCACCAACGCGGTGTGTCCGGCGGCGACGAGCTCGCTCAGCTCGAGCGCCATGCGCGACCTCCCCTGCTCGTCGCGCCGCACGCCGTTCGTCGGTGGGAGGTGGTCACGACGCGGAGCGTACGTGGGGCAGCACCTTGTCGGCGAACAGCTCGAGGCTCTCCCAGCCGTACTCGGGAGGGGTGGCGCCGCAGAGCGGGTGGTGCGTGTAGGCCCCGAGCGGTCCCAGCTCGCCCGCCAGCGCCACGCACTGCTCGGGCGTGAGGATCTGGTAGACGCCTTCGGCCTTGCAGCTCGTCGACGGTGGTCGCTCCCGACTTCACGTGCGACCGGATGTCGGGGGTCTGCCACGAGTTGTAGGTCATCGCGTCGTGCAGGAGGTGGGAGCCGATGTGCGCCCCAGAGGCGCTCGGGGTCGTCGGCGACGAACAACGTGCCGGGTCCCTTCGGCTGGCCGACCCACCCGGGTTCCTTGCCGAGGCGCGCGCACTCGTCGAGGTAGAGCTGGGCCAGGTCGTCGTCGCCGATCGGCGGGAAGAAGCCGAAGCCGAACCGCGCCGCCCGCTTGGCCGCCGCCGGACCGGAGCCACCGACCATGATCATCGGATGGGGCTGCTGCACCGGTCGGGGTGTCACCTGCACCGTCTCGCCGTCGACCTCGAACGGCTCACCCGTCCACGCCCGGACCATGATCTCGAGGCACTCGTCGAGTCGCTTGCCACGGCCCTTCCACTCGCGGTCGAACAGCGCGTACTCGACCGGCCGGTAGCCGAGACCCGACACGATCGCGATGCGCCCGTTGCTGATGAGGTCGAGGACTGCGATGTCCTCGGCCAGGCGCACCGGGTCGTGCAGCGGCACGAGCAGGGCCGAGACCCAGATCGGGATGCGCTGCGTGCGGGCGGCGACGGCCCCGCCCATGACCAGCGGGGACGGCAAGTAGCCGTCGGCTGACGCGTGGTGCTCGGACAGCACGAGCATGTCGAAGCCCTGGCGGTCGGCCCACTCGGACATCTCGAGCGCCGCGCCGTACAGGCGCTGGGCCTCGGGCGGATCGAGGCCGGGGGCGCGAAGGTCGAACCGGATCACGGAGAACATAGAACACGTTCTAGTTCGCTATGTCCTCCGGTCGGCAATGCCTGTCCCTGCGGAGCGACGCTTCGCCATCCGGGTCTCACTCGCGCTTCGACGCGGCTGCGCCACGCAAGCATCTTGGGTTGACTTTCGATTCTGCGATGGCGCGGGGAAGAATGGCGACCGCTCGTTCGAGCCGTCCGTGACACCAGGGGGAACCAATGCCCGACGCCGTCATCGTGTCCACCGCCCGGAGCCCGATCGGGCGGGCGGCCAAGGGATCGCTGGTCGACGTGCGGCCCGACGACATGGCCGCCACCATCGTCAAGGCCGTGCTCGACAAGATCCCCGCCCTCGATCCCGCAGGAGGTCGAGGACCTCACTCATGGGCTGCGGCCAGCCCGGCGGCGAGTCCGGCTACAACGTCGCCCGGGTGGTGGCCATCCTGGCCGGGATGCCGAACGTCCCCGGCGTCACGGTCAACCGCTACTGCTCGTCGTCGCTGCAGACCATCCGCATGGCCGCGCACGCGATCAAGGCCGGCGAGGGCGACGTGTTCATCGCGGCCGGGGTCGAGACGGTCAGCCGCTACATGAACGGCGCGGCCGACACGGGTCCGCACAACCAGGAGTTCTCGGGTGCCGAGGCGCGCACCGCCGAGCGCACGCTCGGTGGGCAACGACGCCTGGGCGCCCGCCGTCCGGTCTGCCCGACATCTACATCGCCATGGGTCAGACCGCCGAGAACGTGGCCGAGTTCGAAGGCGTGACCCGCGAAGAGATGGACGAGTTCGCCGCGCTGAGCCAGCAGCGGGCCACGGCCTCGCTCGAGCGCGGCTTCTGGGAGCGCGAGATCACGCCGATCACCACGCCCGACGGCACGGTCGTCAGCCAGGACGACGGCATCCGACCCGGCACCACCGTCGAGGGCCTCGCCAACCTGAAGCCGGTGTTCCGACCCGACGGCAAGGTCACCGCCGGCAACGCCTGCCCGCTCAACGACGGCGCCGCCGCCGTCGTCGTGATGAGCGACACCCGCGCCGCCGAGCTCGGCCTCACGCCGCTCGCCCGCATCGTCGCCAGCGGGGTCACCGGGCTGAACCCCGAGATCATGGGCCTCGGCCCGATCGAGGCGTGCCGCCAGGCGCTTGGGGCGGGCCGGCATGACGATCGACGACGTCGACCTGGTCGAGATCAACGAGGCGTTCGCCGCCCAGGTCGTGCCGTCGGCCAAGCACCTCGACATCCCGTGGGACAAGCTCAACGTCAACGGCGGCGCCATCGCTGTCGGCCATCCCTTCGGCATGACCGGCGCCCGCATCATGACGACGCTGATCAACGGCCTGCAGGACGCCGACAAGACCATCGGGCTCGAGAGCATGTGCGTCGGCGGTGGCCAGGGCATGGCCATGATCATCGAGCGCCTGTAAGCGTTCGTCACCCACGCGGCCATCCGTTCCCTCCCGACTCCAGCGTGACCGACCGCTCGTCCGCGCCGCGCGTGCGGGCCGATCCGGTCACCGTGATCGTCCCCGCCTACAACCGGGCCGACCTCATCGCGCGCCAACTCGACGCGCTGGCTGCGCAGAAGACGGAACAGCCCTTCGAGGTGATCGTCGTCGACAACATGTCGACGGACGCCACCGCCTCGGTCGCCCGCTCGTTCGCCGACCGCTTGACCCACCTCGAGGTGGTCGCGGCGTCGCAGCGGCGAGGTGCGTCGTACCGCGCGCGAACGTGGGGGCGGCCGCCGCGTCCGGCGATCTGCTCGTGTTCTGCGACAGCGACGACATCGTGCATCCGGAGTGGGTCGAGTCGATCGAGGCGGCGTGGACACCGGAGTCGATCGTGGCCGGACGGATCGCCGTGCTGCACCCCGATACCGACCCGATGGTCCTGCCCACCGGACCGAACCCCGGCCGCGCGCACTTCCGCGGCTTCCTGCCGTTCGCCGATTCGGCCAACCTCGCGATCGGACGCCTGGACCTGCGACGGCTCGGGGGACTCGACGAATCGTTCTGGTTCTCGGCCGACGTCGAGCTCTCGTGGCGGGCGCAGCTGGCCGGGCTCACCTTCGTCGACGCGCCCGACGCAGTGGTGTTCAAGCGGCCGGCGCCTGCCGGTTGGGTCTGCTTCCGGCAGTACCACCGGTGGGGCCGGACCGCCCCGCAGCTCTACCGCCACTTCCGTGCCGCCGGCATGCCGTCGCGCTCGGCCCGCGACACGCTGCGCGGCTACGGCGCCGTCGGCTACCACCTCGCATTGGCCCCGTTCAGCCCAGTGCACCGCCGCCGCGCGTCCGCAGTGCCGGCTGGTCCTCTGGCTACGCGCTCGGCTCGATGCGCAGCCGGGTGTGGTACCTGTGATCAGGCGCCGTAGACGCGGGCGGGCAGCGGGGCCTCGGCCAGCAGGTCGATGACCACGGCGCCGACCTCCTCGGCATCCCAGCGGGCGCCTTTGTCGAAGTCCGGTCCGTGCTGCCAGCCGTCGGCGACGCCGATCTTGCCGCCCTCGATCTCGAACACCCGACCCGTGACCCGGCGCGAGCCGACCGACCCCAGCCACACCACCAGCGGGGACACGTTGTCCGGATCCATCGCGTCGAACTCGCCCTCGGCCGGCTTGACCATCGTCTCCGCGAAGACCCCCTCGGTCATGCGGGTGCGGGCGGCGGGGGCGATCGCGTTGGCGGTGACGCCGTAGCGGGCGAACTCGGCCGACTCGACCAATGTGAGCGCGGCGATGCCGGCTTTCGCCGCCGAGTAGTTGCCCTGACCCACGCTGCCCATCAGGCCCGCGCCGGAGCTGGTGTTGACGATGCGGGCGTCGACCTCGTCGCCGGCCTTCGACCGCTCGCGCCAGTGCGCCACCGCGTGGCGGGTCGGGGCGAAGTGCCCCTTCAGGTGCACGCGGATCACTGCGTCCCACTCCTCCTCGGACGTGTTGGCCAACATGCGGTCGCGGAGGAAGCCGGCGTTGTTGACGAGGACGTCGAGCCGGCCGAACGTGTCGACCGCCGTCGCCACGAGTGCCTCGGCCTGCGCCCAGTCGGCGACGTCGGCACCGTTGGCCACCGCCTCGCCCCCCATGGCGCGGATGGCCTCGACCACCTCGCCGGCGGGACCGGACGAACCCCCGGTCCCGTCGATCTCGGCGCCGAGGTCGTTGACGACGACCTTCGCTCCCTGCCGAGCGAACTCGAGCGCATGGCACCGGCCGATGCCGCGTCCCGCGCCCGTCACGATCACGACCCGTCCGTCACAGATGCCCATGGCGCCGATCTTGGCACGGGGATCTGACGGACCGTCAAACTCCGCTCACCGCGGCACGGGAGGTGCCAGCGATACGAGGAACGCGGCGACCCCTATCAACGCCGTCGCGCCGGACACGAGCTTCAGCGCCAATCGGCTGGGCCGCGGCTGTCGATGGCGATGGCGGCGATAGCCCAGGCCGACCAGACCGGTCGCCACCGCGAGGCCCAGCACGACCCAGCCGACGGCGGGGTGGGCCCGCTCGGTCGGCAGGATCTGCTTCAACAGGACGAGTGCGACCGCCGCCATGGCGAGCGCGCTGCGGTCCCAGGCAAACTCGGTGCGTTCGAGGTCCTCGTCGACCGGGTCGCCGGTGGGATCGTCGTACGGGCTCGTCACTTGCCCGCCGAGGCGAAGGCGCCCACGAGCACGGCCACCACCGCGACCAGCGCCACGCCGCCGGCCACGATGACGGGAAGGTACGAGCGGGGCAGCGGCCGACGCGCTCGCATGGCGGTCTCGTTCTTGTCCCACTGCCGGAACGCCGCGATGGAGAGGTAGGTGCCGAGCACGATCAGCGGCAGACCGACGAGCCGCCGCCCGCCGGTGATGCGGAAGGCCGGGAGCAACTGCGTGACGACGAGCCCTGCCGTGACCAGGGCCAACGAAGTGCGGATCCAGGCCAGGAAGGTGCGCTCGTTGGCGTAGTGGAGCCGCGGGTCGAGCTCCTCGACGTTCTCGTCCATGCGCCGACCATCCTGCCATCGGTGACCTTGACCCATCCGAGATACCGGAACGACCGGGCCCTCTAACCTGATCGGGTGCGCCACGGGATCACGATGTTCGCCACCGACCAGACGATGGATGTCGTGTCGCTCGCCCGCGAGGTCGAGGCGCGCGGCTTCGACTCCTTCTACCTGCCGGAGCACACGCACATCCCGGTGAGCCGGCGCACACCGCCACCGACCGGTGACGCCGTGCTGCCCGAGGAGTACAAGCGCACGCTCGATCCGTTCGTTGCACTGGCCGCGGCCGCGTCGGTCACCACGCGCATCCGGCTCGGCACCGGCATCGCCCTCCCGGCCCAGCGCGAGCCGATCGTCACGGCCAAGGCGGTGGCGACGCTCGACCACCTGTCCGGCGGGCGAGTGGTTCTTGGCGTGGGCTTCGGCTGGAACGAGGACGAGCTGGCCGACCACGGCGTGGCCATGGCCGATCGGCGCGACGTGGCCCGCGAGTGCGTGCTCGCGATGCAGGCCCTGTGGCGCGACGACGTCGCCGCCTTCGAGGGCAACCACGTCCACCTGTCACCGAGTTGGGCGTGGCCGAAGCCCCTGCACGGGCGGATACCGCTCCTCATCGGCGGAGCCGCCGGCCCGAAGCTGTTCGAGCACGTCGCCGAGTACGCCGACGGTTGGATGCCGGTCGGCGGAGGCGGCCTGGGCACCGCCATCCCCCGGCTGCGCGACGCGTTCCACGAGGCCGGTCGCAATCCGGCCGACCTCGAGGTGATGCCGTTCGGCTCGATCCCCGATCCGGCCAAGCTCGAACACTTCGCCGAGATCGGGGTGACCGAATGCATCTTCCGCGTGCCCAGCGCGCCGGCCGACGTCGTGCTCCCGATCCTGGACAAGTGGGCGAAGCTGATCTCATGAGGCGCCGATGAACGATTGGGCCACCACCGCCTCGCTGGCGACTGCCGGCGCGACGCTCGTGCTGGCCGTCGCCACCTTCGCCTCGGTGCGCTCGTCGAGCCGATCGGCCCGCATCGCCGAGGCGGCGCTGCTGGCCGGGCGGCGGCCGCTGCTCCAGCCGTCACGGCTGGACGACCCTCCGGTGAAGTTCCAGTGGATGGACGACCACTGGGCCCGCCTCGAGGGGAGCCAGGCCCATGTGGTCGAGGAGAACGACGTCATCTACCTGGCCCTCTCCCTCCGCAACGTCGGCTCAGGTGTGGCGGTCATCCAGGGCTGGTACCTCCGCTCCGAACGGGCACCGACGTCGGTCATGCCCTTCCCGCCGATCGACGACTTCACCCGTCAGGGTCGCGATCTCTACCTCGGCGCGGGGGAGGTGGGGTTCTGGCAGGCCGCCCTGCGGGACCGCGGCGACGTGCTCTACGACACGATCTCGGCCTACGTGGCCGAGCCGGCCCGGTTCTCGGTCGACCTGCTCTACAGCGACCTCGAGGGGGGTCAGCGGGCCATGACCCGCTTCTCCTTCAACCCGTTCGGGGAGGGCCGCTGGATGGGTTCGGCCACGCTCCACACCAACGTGGACAACACCGACCCGCGCTGACCGGCGCGCGGGGCGCGACCGGGACGCTGGCTACAACCGCTCGATGATCGTGACGTTCGCCTGCCCGCCGCCCTCGCACATGGTCTGCAGGCCGTAGCGGCCACCGGTGCGCTCGAGCTCGTTGAGCAGGGTCGTCATCAGCCGCACGCCCGTGGCTCCCAGGGGATGGCCGAGCGCGATGGCTCCGCCGTTCACGTTGACCTTGGCCAGGTCGGCTCCGGTCTCCTTCTGCCAGGCGAGCACGACCGATGCGAAGGCCTCGTTGATCTCGATCAGGTCGATGTCGTCGAGTCGCATGCCGGTCTTGTCGAGGGCGTACGCCGTCGCCGGGATCGGGGCCGACAACATGAACACCGGATCGGACCCACGCACGCTGAGATGGTGGATGCGGGCGCGCGGCGTGAGGCCGTGGGTGGCCACGGCCGCCTCGCTGGCGATGAGCATCGCTGCGCCGGCGTCACTGATCTGGCTCGACACCGCGGCGGTGATGCGCCCGTCGGGCCGCAACGTCTTCAGGCCGGCCATCTTCTCGAGGCTCGTGTCCCGGCGGAACCCCTCGTCGGCGGTCACGCCCTCGAACGGCACGATCTCGCGCTCGAACCGACCCTCGTCGGTTGCCTGCGCCGCGCGCCGGTGGCTCTCGAGCGCGAAGACCTCCATGTCCTCGCGGCTGACCCCCCACTTCTCAGCGATGAGATCGGCGCCCCGGAACTGGCTGATCTCCTGGTCGCCGTACCGGGCCTGCCAACCCTTCGACCCGCTGAAGGGATCGGTGTAGCCCATCGGCTCGGCGACGGTCATGGCCGACGAGATCGGGATGGCGCTCATGTTCTGCACCCCGCCGGCGACGACCAGGTCGGACGTGCCGCTCATGACCGCCTGCGCGGCGAAGTGCACTGCCTGCTGCGACGAGCCGCACTGGCGGTCGACGGTGGTGCCCGGCACCTCCTCGGGCAGGCCGGCCGCCAACCAGCAGGTGCGGGCGATGTCGCCGGCCTGTGGGCCGATGGCGTCGAGGCAGCCGAAGATCACGTCCTCGACCGCGGCCGGATCGACGTCGACCCGCTCGAACAGCTGCGTCAGCGGGAACGCGCCGAGGTCGGCCGGGTGGACGTGGCTCAGTCCTCCGCCGCGACGACCCACCGGCGTGCGCACGGCGTCGATGATGTAGGCCTCGGGCATGTTGGCTCCTGGGGATCAGCGATCGGGTTCAGGGTACGGACCGAGCAGCGCGTCGGCGACCCGGCGACGGTGGTGGGCGTGCGTCGCCCCACGCCGCCGAGAGGGCCCACACCCGCTTGAGCCACAGGTGCAGGTCGTATTCGACCGTGTAGCCGATGGCCCCGTGGCACTGGAGCGCCTGCCGACCGACGAAGCGGGCGGCGTCGCCGGCGGCCGCCTTGGCGTGCGACGCGGCCCGGCTGGCGTCGGGCTGGTCGGTGGCCGCCGACCACGCTGCCGCGTAGACGACTGGTCGGGCGAACTCGAGGCGCAGGGCCGCGTCGGCGAGGTGGTGCTTCACCGCCTGGAAGCTGCCGATCGGCACGCCGAACTGCCGCCGCTCCTTGACGTAGGCGACGGTGAGGTCGAGGAGTTGCTGGCCCAGGCCAAGCAGCTGCGCGGCCGTGGCCAGCGCGCCGCGATCGCGAGCGCGCGCGACGGCGGCCGCCGCGGTGGCGTCGACGGCGAGGACCGTCTCGTCGTCAGGCGACCAGCCGAGGGTGGCCAGCGACCGGGACCCGTCGACCGACGGCTGTGCGGTCGCGCCGACCCGCTCGCCGGGCACCGCGACGAGACGGCCGTCGCGCGAGGACAGGAGCAGTCCGGCATCGGCGCCGTGCGACACCACCACGGAGCCGTCGAGGTCGACGGCCACGATCGCCTCCCCCGCCGCGATGGCCGGCAACCAGCGCTCGGCCACCGTCGCCGCCGCGGCACCCGAGCCGGACACATCGGCCAGCAACGGCGCGGCCACGGCGCAGACCTCGACGATCGGATCGGGAAGGGCCACCCGTCCCGTCTCCTCGAGCAGCAGCACGAGATCGAGCTCTCCGAGCCCGAGCCCGCCCTGGGCCTCGGGGACCTGCACGCCGAGCACACCCATCTCGGCCAGCGCGGCCCAAACGTCGGGCAGTCGGCCGTCGGCGTCGACCCACGCGTAGCGCACCTGCTCGGGCTGGCACTCCTTGGCCAACAGCTCGCGGACGGTGTCGCGGAACAGGAGCTGGTCGTCGGTGAACGCGAACCGCATCGGCCGCTACTTCCGCGGGAGGCCGAGCACGCGCTCGGCGATCACGTTGCGCTGGATCTCGTTCGTGCCGGCGTAGATCGGCCCCGACAACGAGAACTGGTAGCCCTTCATCCAGGCACCCCGGTCCACCGCCGCGGGCGCGTCCTCGGACAGCTCGGCGAGCGGTCCGAGCAGACCGAGTGCGGCCTCGTGCAGCGTCACGTCCAGCTCGGACCACCACACCTTGTTCAGGCTCGACCGCGCGCCGGGTGAGCGACCGTCGACGATGTCGGTCACGTCGCGCAGGGTGTAGAGCCGGTAGGCCTCGGCGTCCATCCACACCTGCGCCAGCTCGTCACGCCACCGCGGGTCGCCCGTCGGCGCCGAGGCGGCGCGCGAGATCGACCAGGCGCGCGCCCGCAGCGGTGAACCGGCCGGGGCTGCGCAGCGTCAGCCCCCGTTCGGACCCGGTGGTCGCCATGGCGACGCTCCAACCCTGGTCGACACCGCCGAGCACGCTCGTGTCGGGCACGAACGCGTCCTCGAAGAACACCTCGGCGAAGCCCTCGTCGCCGTCGAGCCGGCTCACGCCGCGCACGGTGACGCCGGGAGTGTCGAGCGGCACGAGCAGGTAGGTGAGACCGTGGTGGCGCTCGGCGTCGGGATCGGTGCGGAAGAGGCCGAAGCAGGTGCGTGCAGAACGCGCCACGGGTCGTCCACGTCTTCTGCCCGGTGATGCGCCACCCGCCGGCCGCCTCGTCGCGGACGGCCCGGCTCTTGATGCCGGCGAGGTCGCTCCCCGCGTCCGGCTCGCTCCAACCCTGGCACCAGAGGTCGTCGGCCGACGCCATGCGGGGCAGCAACTCGTCGCGCTGGTCGTCCGTGCCGAACTCGAACAGCGTCGGCGCCGAGCAGGAAGATCCCGTTCTGGGTCACCCGCTGGGGCGCGCCGGCCCGGTAGTACTCCTCCTCGAAGATCAGCCACTCCCAGAGCGTGGCGCCGCGGCCGCCGTAGGCCTCGGGCCACGAGACGACCGACCACCGGTCGGCGAAGAGCCGCTTCTCCCAGTCGACGTGGAGCGGCGAACCCCTCCGCGCGTGTCGCCCGACGGCAGCGGATCGGCCGGCACGTTCGCCTCGAGCCAGGCCCGGCACTCGGCCCGGAAGGCCTGCTCGGAGTCGGTGTCGGTCAGATCCATCGGCGCGGAAGCCTGACGCACCGTCAGATCCGTCGCAAGGTGGGTCGACCCCCGTCGGGTCCCGCGAAGCTCAGGCGATCTCCATCAGCTCGCGCTCGATCTCGGCCAGCTCCTCTGGGGTGCCCTGCACCTTCGGACCGGTGAACCACTTGTGCGCAGACACGACCCACCACAGGAGGATGACGCCCATCAGCAGGAGGAACGCGGGACCGGCCCAGTTGAAGTTGACCAGCGTGTTCCACGGGTAGAAGGCCGGCGCGAAGAACAGGATCGAGATGAAGGCCACCCACACCACCGCGATGGCGGCGACGGGCTTGCCCCACTTGCCGAGCGTCCACGGGCCTGCGGCGAAGTCGTCACCCGCCCGGAGACGCAGGAACACCGGCAACGCGTAGGCGATGTACAGCCCGACGGTGCCGATCGAGACGATGGCGAAGAAGGCCACGGACACGTTCGAGCTCTGGTAGAGCGCCGGCAGGCCGAGTACGGCGGCGCAGACCACCGCGAACCACACCGAGTTCGTGGGCGTGCGGGTGCGGTGGTTGATGCGGTGCCAGATCCGGTGGCCCGGCACGGCGCCGTCACGTGAGAAGGCGTAGACCATCCGCGAGTTGGCGGTGACCGAGGCCATGCCGCAGAAGAACTGGGCGACGATCGAGATGATGACCAGGGCCTTGCCGCCCCAGCCAGTGATGGCGTCGACGAAGATCTGGCCGCCGGCCGTCGGCCCCGACGCAGCGACACTGGCGTAGGCCGCCGCGCCCTCCTTCATGGCCAGCAGCATGGCGATGTTCAGGATGAAGGCAGCGATGATCGACACGTAGATCGCCCGCACGATCCCGTTGGGCCCGCTGTTGTCGGCGCCGTGCGTCTCCTCGGTCATGTGGGCCGAGGCGTCGTAGCCGGTGAGGGTGTACTGGGCCAGCAGCAGGCCGATGCAGAAGACGTAGATGGCGGCGAAGGGTCCCATCCAACCGGTGAGGTTCTTCGACGTGAGCAGGAAGCTGGCCGACTGGTGGTGGCTGGGGACGATGAGAAGCGCGCCGACGATGACGACCGTGCCGACGAGGTGCCACCAGACGCTCACGTCGGACAGCAGGCCCACCAATTTCACCCGGAAGGTGTTCAAGATGCCGTGGGCCAGCAGCACCAGGAAGTAGACGACAAGGATCCACCGGACCGAGACCACGAAGTCGCTCTTCACGAGCGAGACGTAGAAGGTGATGTAGGTGGCCAACCCGAAGTCGATGCTGGCGGTGATGGCCACCTGCCCGACCAGGTTGAACCAGCCGGTGCACCACGACCAGGCCGCCTTGTTCTTCTTGGCCAGCTTGGCCGACCAGTAGTACAGGCCACCGGCGGTCGGGTAGGCCGAGCAGATCTCGGCCATCGACATGCCCACGCACAAGGTGAACGCACCCACGATGATCCACCCGAGGGTGACCGCCCGCGGCCCGCCGGCGTCGAGGGCCAGATAGAAGGTCGTGATCCCGCCGGTGAGGATCGAGATGATGCTGAACGAGATGGCGAAGTTGGAGAACCACCCCATCTTGCGGTTCAACTCCTGCGCGTAACCCATCTCGTGCAGGCGCTCGAGATCGGCCTGTTCGATGGCTGGATCCGCGACATCCTCGACTGGCATCGGTGTCCCCCTCAGCTCGGCGTCCCGCGCCTCCCCCCGGAGGGCACTGCGAGCAGCCTGTGCTCTTCGAGAAGATCCGTCAACCGTTCCTCGGCGGCGCCGAGATCTGACGCCCCGTCAGATTCCTTGTATACGATCTGGGCATGGGCGAGATCCCGAAGATCATCAGCGTCGACGACCACGTGCTCGAGCCCCCGAACGTGTGGATCGACCGGCTACCGGCGAAGTACCACGACGTCGGGCCCGCGCATCGAGCGCAAGGTGGCCAGCAACCTCAAGTTCAACGGGACGACCTACACCTTCGACGTCGACACCCCCGACGGCACGCCGACCGACTTCTGGGTCTACGAGGACCTGATCGTCCCGCACCGCCGCATCATCGCCGCGGCCGGCTTCCCCGTCGACGAGGTGACGCTCACGCCGATCACCTACGACGACATGCGCCCAGGCTGCTACGACGCGACAGGCGCGCCTCGAGGACATGGACCTCAACTGGGTCGAGGCCTCGCTGTCGTTCCCGACGTTCCCCCGCTTCTGCGGTCAGACCTTCCTCGAGGCCAAGGACCGCGAGCTCGCGATGCTGTGCGTCAAGGCGTACAACGACTGGATGGTCGAGGAGTGGTCGGCCGGCACCGGACGGCCGCCTCATCCCGTTGTGCCTGATCCCGCTCTGGGATCCGTCGGCCGCGGCCGCCGAGGTCCGTCGCAACGCCGCCCGAGGCGTGCACGCCGTGTGCTTCAGCGAGATCCCGTACCACCTCGGCCTGCCCAGCATCCACGACGGCGACCACTGGGATCCGTTCTTCGACGCGTGCGAGGAGACCGACACGGTCGTGTGCATGCACATCGGCTCGTCGTCGAAGATGCCGGCCACCTCACCCGACGCACCCGCGTCGGTGCAGGCGACGCTGAGCTTCAACAACGCCATGGGATCGCTGAGCGACTTCCTCTACTCGGGCGTGCTCGTGCGCCATCCCCGCCTCAAGCTCGCCTACAGCGAGGGTCAGATCGGGTGGATCCCCTACATCCTCGAGCGGGCCGACGACGTCTGGAACCAGTTCCGGGGCTGGGCGTTCCCCCGCGAGCAGGTGCCCGAGCCGCCGTCGACCTACTACTACCGGCAGGTCTACGGCTGCTTCTTCCGCGACCACCACGGCATCCGCTCGCTCGACGAGGTGGGCGTCGACAACATCACCTTCGAGGTCGACTACCCCCACTCCGACTCGACCTGGCCCAACACCAAGGCCGTCGCCGAGGATCTGTTCGCCGTCGCTCGACGACGAGGCGACCTACAAGATCGTGCGCGGCAACGCCATCCGGATGCTGCACCTCGACATCGAGTAGCCCCCAACTTGCGGGGCCGGCGTCGCTCAGCCGGTGAAGGCAGGTGTCACCACGACCGGCTGCGCCGCGACGGTCGTCGTCGTGGTGGGCGGCTCGGTCGTCGTGGTGGTGGCAACAGCGCACACGGTCAGGTCAGCCGTGTTCGCGAAGCCGCCGGAGGCACCGTCGTTGCCGCCGTAGAGGTAGAGGAACGCGTTCTGGGCCTCGACGACGTCCGCGTCACCACCGTCGAACACCACCGTGGTGGTGCCCGTCCGGACCGCACGGACGTCGGTGTAGGTGCCGACCGCCAAGTCGGCCGACTGCTGCTCACCCGGCGCGATGTCGGTGAAGAGCTTGGTGTCGACCCCACCGGGGGGCGTGCCCCACACGTCGACGTGCCCGGCTCCGGCGAAGAACCCCGCACCGTTGCGGAAGGTGAGGCGCCCGAAGCCGGTGGCGGTGCAGCTCGTGTCGTTGGCCAGCACGACTGCGCTCAGCTCGCCGTCCGGCGGCCAGTAGAGCATCAGGGTGGCGTTGCCGGCCGGGAAGGTGACGGTCGTGTCGAGCGAAGGATCGGTCACGCAGTCGCTCGTCGAGCCGTTCATCACGGTGAGATGGGCGGTGCCCGTGGCGTGGGTGAACGGCCCGTCGGTCTCGGTGGTGTCGAGCGAGGTCACCACCGCACCGTCGAGGCAGACCGTGAACGTGAAGGGGTGGCCGGCCGCGTAGGAGTACGCGTTCACGACGTTGTACGTCGTCGTTCCGGCTGCGGCGGCCGGGACGGCCGAACCCACCACTGGGAGCACGAGCGCGCCCAGGAACCCCAAAACCGCCAGAACCGCAGTCCGTCTCATCCGGAACCCCCAACATCGATCCGATGTGCGCCCGTCGCGCAGCGACGTACGACAAGCGGCGACAATCGTAGCCCAGTACATGGTCGCGCGAGGCTGATGCCGGTGACCCGCTACCGGATCGACCCCGACCGCTCCACGGTCACCGCCGTGGCCAGACCGATGCTCGACGGCCATGGCGCCCTCGAGGCGACGATCGCGGGCCGCCTCGACGTCGTCGAGGCAGACGGCGACGACGGCTCCCGCATCGTCGGCCAGGTCCGCATCCGGCTGGCCAGCGGATCGGCCGAGCTGGCACTGGACGTGGACGACACCTCTCCCGAGGTCGAGGTCGACCACGACGGACTGTCCGTCCTGCGGGGCTCGGCCAACCGTCCGGCCGGGGCCTTCGGCCTGACCGGTCCCCCGCTCCTCAACCCCACCATCGTCCTGCGCTGGCGCGCGGTGCTCGTACCCGACGACTGAGCGGGCCGGTCACGCAGACGCGGCGCCGGCGAGATGGCGGTCGTAGGCGGCAGACCGTTCCGAGTCCTCGAAGTCTTCCTCGCTCTGGATCTTCCCCCAGCGCGTCCGCACGAAGATCACCGCGCGGTTGTTGTAGGTGTCCTGGCCGTCGGGACCCGGGATCCAGTCGTGCACGACTGCGGCCGCCCGGGCGTTCCACGGCGGACCGTTGACGAGCACGTCCTCCACCACCATCTGGAGGCGGTGCTCGACGAAGCGCACCAGGAAGGCCTCGATCTCCGCCTTGCCCCGATGGGTGGGGTCGGCCCGGCGGCCCGGCTCGGGCTCACGGAACATCCGCGACCAGGAGTTGTCGCCGGGGAAGGTGAGCGTGGCGTCATCGGCGAACATGGCCAACGCGGGTCGGTGGTCGCCCTCGTTGAGCTTGGCGATGTTGCGCCGGATGAGCCATCGGACGGTGGCCTTGTACATCGTGGCCTCCTTGCCTCGTCGACCGGGACTAGATAGATCGCTCTAGAGACTAGGCTGGCGGTCATGCCCGCCGTCAAGTCCGACCTCGCCCCCACCCGTGACCGGATCGTGGCCGCCGCCGCCGAGCTCTTCAGCCATCAGGGGTACGCCGGCACCGGCTTGAAGGCGATCCTGGCCGAGAGCCACGCCCCCTACGGCTCCCTCTACCACCACTTCCCCGGCGGGAAGGAGGAGCTCGGCGCGGCGGCCGTCGAGGTGAGTGGACGGACCTTCCTCGACCTCGTCGAGACCTGGTTCCCGCCGGGTGCCGATCCGGTCGAGGCGACGCGGGCGTTCTTCGCGGGTGCGGCCGACGTGCTGGCCGCGACCGACTACGCCGACGCCTGCCCGCTGGCGATGGTCGCGCTCGAGACCGCCAGCGCGAGTGATCCCATGCGGACGGCGGCGCACGCGGCGTTCGAGTCGTGGATGGCGGTGCTCGAGGCGCGTCTCGTCGAGGCCGGCGTGGCGTCGCCACACGCCCGGGAGATCGCGGTCGAACTGTTCTGCCTGATCGAGGGGGCCTTCCTGTTGTGCCGCACCGCGCGAACGGGCGAGGCTCTCGAAGTGACCGGCCGCGCCGCCGCGGCGACGGTCGCAGCCGCGCTTCCTGCGGCTCCCGCGTGAGCGGTTGATCAGGGTTCGACGAGGGGGAACCAGAAGGCGAAGGTGTCGAGCAGCGCGTCCAGACGGGCGGGCACGCCGGCATCGCCCTCGACCTCCATCGACCCGTCGGCGACGGCGGCCGCGAACGAGGTCGTCCCGGCGGCCACCGAGCGCAGGACGATCTCGTCGAGCGTGAAGGTCGCGGTCGGCGCCGACTCGGCCGCGCTCGAGAAGTGGTGCAGCACCGAGTTGCGCAGCTCGAGGACGCGCCGCTCGCCGGTGTCACGGGCCACGACGGCGACCGTGAGCTCCACGCCATCCGCGGCCGGACCGTCGAGGCGGACGCCGAGGTAGTCGAGCAGCAGGTCGAGCGGCACCGACGCGACGGTGTCCGGTCCGATCGTGTCGGGGTGGGGGAAGTCGACCAGCAGCCCGTGGCGCAGCTCCTGCGCGCCGGTCAGGTAG
Organism: uncultured Microthrixaceae bacterium; assembly: GCA_963776435.1. GTDB lineage: Bacteria > Actinomycetota > Acidimicrobiia > Acidimicrobiales > Acidimicrobilacustridaceae > UBA4742. Next base: position 119,716 of record CAVZMK010000005.1, on the reverse strand, counting down.
AAGTTGCGCCACACCCCGTTCTCGGTCTGGTAGCCGAGCTGCTCGAGCGCGTCGGCCTGGAGCTGGCGCGCCGCCTGGTTCGACGGATCCGCGAACACCACATGGTTGACCACCTGCGCGACCCACCGGTAGTCACCCTCGTCGAAGCTCGCCCGCGCCCGCTCGAGCACCGACGCCGCGCCGCCCATGTACTCGACGTAACGCCGGCTCGCCTCGACCGGCGGAAGCTGGTGCAGCGTCGCCGGGTTGCCGTCGAAGTAGCCGAGGTAGAGGTTGTACACGGCCTTGACGTTGTGGCTGACGCTGCCGTAGTAGCCACGGTTGCACCACCAGCGGCTCAGGCCGGCTGGGTAGTCGAGCTCCTCGGCGATCTCGAGCATCGTGTGGCCGTGGTTGGCCAGCCGCAGCGTCTGGTCGTGGAGGTACTGGTACGCGTCGCGCTGGGCCCGCAGGAAGGCGAGCGAGCGCTCACGCCCCCACGTGGGCCAGTGGTGCTGCGCGAACACCACGTCGGTCTCCTCGCCGAACAGCTCGATGGCGCGGTTGAGGTAGTAGGCCCACGCCTTCGCGTCGCGGGTGCGGGCGCCGCGCAAGGTGTAGAGGTTGTGCAAGGTGTGGGTGGCGTCCTCGGCCGAGCACAGCGCGCGCCGCTCGGGTAGGTGGAACAGCATCTCGGCCGGCGCCTCGGTGTCGGGCGCGAGCATGAAGACGAAGCGGAGCCCGTCGAGCTCGAGCTCCTCCACCGGATCGGTGATCAGCTCGGTCGGCGCGAGGAAGCCGGTTCGGCCGACGGAGATCCCGAGCCCGAGCCCCGGGCTGACGCCGCCCTGCGGTCCCTGCGGCAGCAACGCGCCATACATGTAGGTCGCGCGCCGCACCATCGCCGTGCCGGCGATCACGTTCTCCGACAGCGCTGCCTCCGTGAAGCCCTCGGGAGCGATCACGCGCGACTCGTCCGGCCGCGACCTCAGCGGGGTCGACCACGCCGAGCACGCCGCCGTAGTGGTCGACGTGGCTGTGGGTGTAGATGACGGCGACGACCGGCCGATCGCCACGATGGGCCCGGTAGAGGTCGAGCGCGGCGCGGGCCGTCTCGGCCGAGATGAGGGGGTCCACCACGACGATGCCGGTGTCGCCCTCGATGAAGTCGATGTTGGACAGATCGGCTGACCGCACCTGATAGACGCCCTCGGTCACCTCGAACAGACCGCCCTCGGCCAGCAGCTGCGCCTGCCTCCACAGGCTCGGGTGGACGGTGTCCGGCGCGTCGGCGTCGCGCACGAAGTCGAACCGCGACAGGTCCCACACCACCCGGCCGTCGGCGTCGGTGATGACGCCACTGTCGGGCAGGGGGGCGACGAGTCCGCGGGCCACGTCGTCGAAGTCGGCCGTGTCGCCGAACGGGAGATCCGACCACGCCGCCTCGTTGCGGGCCCGGGTCGATGACGACGCGGGCTGGGGGGCAAGTGCGGAGGGGTCGACGGAGGGATCCGGGTCGGTGGCCATGGCGGCACCCTACGTGTCCCGGACCCGCCCGCCCGTTGGGAGCCGAGAAGAAAATAGGCTCTTCCATATAAAGAGGAAGTCCGATATGGTTCGCACCGTGGCGTCCCAGGAGGAGCGCAAGGCAGAGACCCGGCGGCGGCTGCTCGAGCGCGGCCGCGCTGCTCTTCGCCGAGCGCGGCATCGACGCGGTGTCCATCGACACCGTGGCCGACGCCGCCGACCGCACCTCGGGCGCGGTCTACGCCGCACTTCGGCGGCAAGGACGGTCTGCTCGTCGCCCTGCTCGACGAGCTGGTCGACGACATGGCCGCGGTGATGAGCGCCGAGCTGACGCTGAGCGACGACGCCGACGAGCAGCTGGCCGCGCTGTGGCGCACCTTCAGCGATCCCCCGCCCGGTCCGGGCCGCGGGTGGATGCTGCTCGAGCACGAGTTCTGGCTCTACGCCGCCCGCCACGGCGACGCCCAGCAACGGCTGGCCCGACGCTTCGAGCTGGCCCGCCAGAGCGTGGCCGAGGCGATGGCCGCGCATGCCGAGCACGGCGACGCCGAGCTGCCCGCCCCGCCCGACCAGGTCGGCACCCTGCTGGTGGCGATGCTCATCGGCCTCGAGATGCAGAGCCGCATCGATCCCGATGCGGTGCCCGACGCCACCGCCGTGACGGGCCTGCGCGCCGTCACCGGCCTCCAGCGCATCCGGCCCGAGCAGGTCTCGCGGCCGAAGCGATGGCCGCGCACCCCCGCCGAACCCGGCGACGACGTCGCCGTCGGCGCACCCAACGATCCCCCGACCCGAGGAGCCCTCGATGAAGCTGGACGAGATCGACCTGCTGGCCGGCACGTGGGAGGCAGGTGTTCCCTACGAGGCCTTCGACGAGCTGCGGGCCAACGACCCGGTCCACTGGCACCCCGAGCCGACGGGCCGGGGTTCTGGGCCGTGACCCGCCACGCCGACGTCGTCGCCGTGAGCCGCGACACCGAGACCTACTCGTCCGAGCTCGGGCTGCACGTTCATCGACACGCAGACCGACGAGGCGCTGGCCCAGATGCGGCTCACGATCCTCAACATGGATCCGCCGAAGCACAACCGGTACCGCCGGCTCGTGTCAGCAAGGGCTTCACCCCGCGGGTGGTCGCCGCAGCTCGAGGAGCAGATCGAGCGCCGGGCCGCAGCGCATCGTCGACGACGTGTGCGAGAAGGGCGAGTGCGAGTTCGTCGAGGACGTGGCGTCCAAGCTCCCGCTCGAGATCATCTGCGAGATGATCGGGCTGCCCGAGTCCGACTGGCACCGCATGTTCGAGCTCAGCAACACGATGATCGCCTTCGACGACCCCGAGCTCCAGGCCACCCCGGATGCCGGGGCCAACGCGGCGGCCGAGATCTACATGTACTGCAACGACATCGCCGCCGATCGCCGGGCCAACCCCCGCGACGACCTGATGACCGCCCTCGTCGAGGCCGAGATCGACGGCGACCGCCTCGACGACCTCGAGCTGAACCTGTTCTTCGTCACCCTGGTCGTGGCCGGCAACGAGACGACCCGGAACCTCATCAACCACGGCACGCTGGCCCTCATCGACCATCCCGACCAGGCGCAGCGGCTGCGCGACGACCCCAGCCTCTACCCGAGCGCGGTCGAGGAGATGCTGCGCTGGGGCACGTCGATCCACAACTTCCGCCGCACGGCCACCCGCGACACCGTGCTCGACGGCCAGGCCATCAAGGCCGGCGACAAGGTCGTCATCTACTACATGGCCGCCAACCGGGACCCCGACGTGTTCGCCGATCCCTACCGCTTCGACGTCGGCCGCCACGCCCAACGACCACGTCGCCTTCGGCGGCGGTGGCGTGCACTTCTGCCTCGGCGCGAACCTGGCCCGATCCGAGATCCGCAACATCACGCGGCAGGTCGTCGAACGCATGCCCGACCTCGAACTGGCCGGTCCGGTTCGGCGCCTCCGCAGCGACTTCGTGAACGGCATCAAGGAGATGCCGGTCCGCTTCACACCCACGCCCCGGCTCTCGCCGGCCTGATCACCACCGCCTCCAGGGGGACCCCCAAATGCACACATCCGTCTGCGACATGCTCGACATCGAGTTCCCGATCTTCGCCTTCACCCATTGCCGCGACGTCGTCGCCGCCGTGAGCAAGGCAGGGGGCTTCGGTGTCCTCGGCGCGGTCGGCTTCACCCCCGAGCAGCTCGAGATCGAGCTGACGTGGATCGACGAGCACGTGGGTGACAAGCCCTACGGGGTCGACGTCGTCATCCCCGGCAAGTACGAGGGGCAGGGCACCGAGGACGATCCGGAGAAGCTGGCCGAGATGCTGCGCGAGATGGTGCCAGCCGGCCACCTCGAGTTCGCCAAGGACATCCTCGCCCAGCACGGCGTGCCCGAGCTGCCCGAGGAGGACTCGAACAGCCTGCGGCTCCTCGGCTGGACGGCCGAGACCGCCACCCCGCAGGTGGACGTGGCGCTGCAGCACCCGAAGGTGCGCCTCATCGCCAACGCCCTGGGCACGCCGCCGGCCGAGATCGTGACCCACATCAAGGAGAGCGGTCGTCTCGTCGCCGCGCTGTGCGGGTCGCCCTATCAGGCGCTCAAGCACAAGGAGGCGGGGATCGACATCATCATCGCCCAGGGTGGCGAGGGCGGTGGCCACACCGGCGAGGTCGGATCGATCGTGCTGTGGCCCCAGGTGGCCGCGGCGGTGGCCCCGACCCCGATGCTGGCCGCCGGCGGCGTCGGCACCGGCCAGCAGATCGCGGCCGCGCTGGCGCTCGGCGCGCAAGGCGTGTGGAGCGGCTCGCTGTGGCTCACGGTCGAGGAGGCCGACATCCCGCCGGCCCAGAAGCAGCAGCTGCTCGACGCGACCAGCCGCGACACCGTGCGCTCGCGCTCGTTCACCGGCAAGCCGTGCCGCATGATCCGGAGCGACTGGACCGACGCCTGGGAGCGCCCCGACACCCCCGATCCCCTGCCGATGCCGCTGCAGTACATGGTGTCGGGCGACTGCGTGGCCCGAGGCTCGCGCTACGCCGACAAGGCCACCAAGGTCATGTTCAACCCGGTCGGCCAGGTCGTCGGCCAGCTCAACACCGTCCGCAAGACCCGCGACGTCATGCAGGACCTGGTCGAGGGCTACCTCGAGGCCGTCGAGAACCTCGACTCGCTGAACACCTGACGCGCCGCGGCCACGCCGACGCCCACCCGACTGAGGCCGTCCCCCCACCGTTCTTCTGAGGATCGACCTGCACAGGCGAGGCGAATCCTCGGAAGAACGGTGAGAGGGCTAGCGTCGCGCGGTGCTCCGCCGGGAACTGCTGACGCCGACGCCGACCAACCGCGTGCGCGGCATGGTCGACCGAGCCAGCGGCGAGCTCATCCGCTGGGCGTGGGACCGGGCCGGCCGGGTCGCCGCCATCGGACCCAGCTCCCGCGTCGCCCGCCAGTTCGGCTCGTTCGGCGACGGCGCCGTCATCTGCTTCCCGACCCAGACCGTCGTCAACCCGCAGTGCATCCACATCGGCGCCGACTCGATCATCGCCCCCGACGTGACCCTGTCGGCCGGCTGGGGGCCGGGCCAGGAAGGGCTGCCCGATCGCGTGGTCGGCATCGGCGCCCGCTGCCTGATCGGACGGGGCAGCGGCATCGTCGCCCACCGGTCGATCGAGATCGGCGACGACGTCTGGACCGGCCACAACGTCTACCTGACCGACATGAACCACGGGTACGAGAACGTCGACCTTCCCATCTCGGTGCAGAACCAGCCCGAGGCTCCCGTCGTCATCGGGGACGGCTCATGGCTCGGCCACGGCGTGGTCGTGCTGCCCGGCGCGCACATCGGACGTCACGTCGTCATCGGTGCCAACTCCGTCGTCACCAGCGAGATCCCCGACTTCAGCGTGGCGGTGGGCGTACCGGCGCGCGTGATCCGGGTGCACGACCCCGATCGTGGATGGGTCGACCCGCGCGCCAACGGCGCGGCTCAGGGAGTCGACGCGCCCAAGCGGTGAGCGACCGCGGCCGCCTCGCCGCGGCTCGACACGCCCAGCTTGGCCAGGATGTTCGAGACGTGGACGCTGGCCGTCTTCGGGCTGATGAACAGCTCGTCGGCGATCTGGCGGTTGGTACGTCCGGCCGCCACGAGGGCGAGCACCTCGCGCTCGCGTGGACTGAGCATCGGCAGCGGGCCCGCGTCTTCGCGAGGTTCGTCGGCGTCGGCCGCCCCCGCGCCTGCGGGGTCGCGCTCCTGATCGCCGAGGTCGAGACGGGCTCGCCGCGCCAGTTCGCTGATCAGCTGCCGGAGCGGGACCGCACCCAGGGCGTCGGCTCGGCGGTGCGCTTCGGCCAGCGCGGTCGACGCGTCCAGCACGCGAGCCTCCGGTCCTCACGAGGACCTCGGCCAGGCGGAACCGGGCGTAGGCCCCGTGGAAGATGGTCTCGACACGATCGGCCACCTCGACCGCACGCTCCCAGTGCGCGGGTTCGTCGGCGCCGCCCGCCCGCGCCAGCTCGCCTTGTGCGAGGGCGAGGTACACGGGCATGACGGCCACGCGACCCACCCCCTCGGCACTCGGGCGCGTGACCCAGGCCTCGAGGAACTCGACGAAGCTCTCGGCGACGGTCCTGCTCTGGCCGGCGGCCTCATCGTCCTGTCGCGCCCTCGCAAGGACGGCCAGGTCGGCCTCGGCCCACGTCCCCCGCCAGAGGATGCCGCCTCCAAAACACCGGAGCAGGTCTTCGGGAAGGTGATCGAGGACGGCCTGCACCACGGGACGGACATCCGCCGGTCGACCCTCCCAGATCGCCAGCGCGGCGGCTGACGCGGCCACCTCGGGCAAGCCCTGCAGCGTCGAGGCGCTGGACCCGAGCAGCTCCCAGTGGCCGTCGGACTCGTGGGCGCGCTCGAAGTCGCCGCGGTCGGCCATGAGCGAGCCGGCCACGAAGTAGTTCCAGAATCCGTCGGGCAGCCGCCCGGTCAGCGACTGCTCCCGCTCGGCCGCCTCGTCCCATCGACCCAGCGCCAGCAGACCGTCCAGCATGTTGTGCTCGACGAACACGCCGTAGGTGCGGTCGATGCCGGATCGTCTGGCCAGCTCGAGACCGACCGGCCCGAGCTCGACCAGCTCCTGCCACCGGCCGACGTACGCGAGCGAGTGGCACAGGTTCACGAGCGCCCGCCCGACCTCCTCGACCTGGCCGATCTCCTCGGCGATCTCCCAGCTGCGCCGCAGCTCCTGCAGACCTTCCTCGACGTGACCCATCGGCACCAGGCAGGTACCCAGGGTGTTGCGGGCGTCGCCCTCGACCTCTCGACTGCCCACGGCCACCGCCATGTCGATGGCTTCTTGGGCGGCCCGCAGTGCGGGTCCCGGATCGCCGACGAGCATGAGCAGACGGGCGTAGCCGGCGAGCACCCGCGCCCGCTCGGGCGAGGGCGGATCGGCCGGCACGAGCCGCACCGCCTCCTCCGACTCGGGAAGCGCGTCCTGGTCCGCGCCCCAGAGGAAGTGACCCATGCGATCGTGCAGCACGCCGGCCGTCGCCGGGTCGACGTCCGCATCGACCTCGTCCAGGGCGACCTGGAGCAGCGCGATCGACCGGTCGAAGAAGCCGCACACGTTGGCGGCTTGGGCAGCGAGCACGAGCAGGTCGACGTGGGTCACGCCCGCCCGCTCCTCGGCGTCGGGTACCGCGTCCCAGAGCTCGATGGCCCGCTCGTACTGCTTGGCCGCCTCCGCGGGCGCTCCGACGCACTCGGCCGCGCGACCCGCTCGCACCGACGCACCGAGCGCCTCGGGCACCATGCGGGCCCGGTACCAGTGATACGCCAGCTCGGCACTGGTGATGGGATCGACGTCCGACCCTTCGATCGCTTCGGCGATGCGGGCGTGCAATCGACGGCGCTCACCCGGGAGCAGCTCGTCGTAGATCGCCTCCTGCAGCAGAGCGTGGCGGAACCGGTAGCCCTCGATCGAGCGTTCCGGGATCAGGAGGTGCGCGTCGACGAGCTCGCGCAGGATGAGGTCGAGCTCGTCGTCGTCGAGCTCGGTCAGGCGCCGGAGCAGCTGGTCGTCGACGCGCACGCCGAGCGTGGAGGCCAGGCGGAGCACATCGCGCTCCTGGTCCGACAGGTCGGCGACCCGGCCGAGGACGATGTCGCGGAGCGAGTCGGGCAGGTGGTCGGGGTGGGCCGCGTCGGCGGCCAGCAGCTCCTCGGCGAAGAACGGATTGCCCTCGGAGCGTCGGACGAGGTCGTCGAGCAGATCGGGGCGCGGCGCGTATCCGGTGATCGCCTCGGCCTGCGCCGCCAGCTCCGTGCGGTCGAACGGCGCCAGGTCCATCCGCACCGTTGAACCGGAGCGTTCGATCTCGGCCAGGAACGGCCGCAGCGGGTGGCGTCGGTGCAGCTCATCGCTGCGGATCGTCCCGACCAGCAGCACCGGCCCCGTGAGGTTGCGATCGAGGAACGAGAGCAGGTCGAGGGTCGACCGGTCGGCCCAATGCAGGTCTTCGGACACCAGGACCGTGGGATGGCGTTCGGCCAGTCGTTGCACGAGCGCCAGCAACAGCTCGAGCACCCGTCCCGACGACGGGCGAGCGGCCTTCGGATCTGGTTCGACCGTCGGGTCGGGAACGAGGAACCGGAGCTCGGACGCGGTCTCGCCCAACAGGTCGTCGAACTCCGCGGGGTCGAGTTGGTCACGGAGCCGGCGAACGGCCTCGACGATGGGAGCCATCGGGATGCCGCCCTCGCAGAGCTCGAGGCATCCGCCGACGAGTACCACGAACCCGTGTGCGCGGGCACGCGCGGAGAGCTCGTCGACGAGACGTGTCTTGCCCACGCCGGCATCGCCGGCGATGAGCAACGTCGCCGGCTGGCCGGCGGTGGCGCGGGACAGGAGGTCGTCGACGATGGACAGCTCGGTCTGGCGACCGACGAAGTGGGCGCTGGCCACGCGGCGACTCATCTGTCCATCATGGCCAGCCGTGACGGGTGCGTCACGCCCGATAACGATGGATCTGGTCGTCACACCGGCTGTCACGGCGTGGTCAGGTGACGACGCAGCGCGAGGGGCGCCACGGCGGGGCGGCGCAGCCGCGGCAGGCGACGGGCCGAACGGTTCGACCGGGCCGGGAGGACGCGGGAGGCGTCGGTGCGGGCCAGGCGGTGGGCGACGGCGATGTCGCGGTGCTCCTGCTGGGACTGCTTGACGGTGTGAAGTGCGAGTGCGGGGTCGTGGATCATCGGATGTCTCCTTTGCCGGGGGGCGGTCCTCACGGTGTTGCCCTGATGGACCCACGATGCGCTCTGAGGAGGTCGCCCCACATCGGGAAGATGCCGTATTCGCCTACTCAGACGCCTGGTTACAAACCCTGATACGTGACGGACGGCTCCCTAGGCCGGCCGGAAACTCGCTTGCCTACCCAGCTGTTCCGCTGATCAAGTGGGCCTGCGACGAATTCAGTGGGCCTGCGGCCGTTCCCGGCCGCCCGACCAGTGCCTCGGAGGTGACCGATGACCGTGAGCTGCCAGGTCGTCACGTTGCGCCTCGCCGAGGGTGGTCCCACCCCCGGCTGAGGGTCCGGCCGCTCGGATGCCGAGCTGAGCCGACCCGGGTGCGACGCCGTTCCTGCGAACCGTCCTCCTGGAGGCTCCCTTGTCCCGCGACCAACGCGGACGCCGAGCGCGTCCGCACGGCCACTCCGGCGCCGATTCCTTCCGGTGCCGCCACTGCGGTCTCGACGTCGGCTTCGACGCACCCGGCACCGCCCACCGCAACCACTGCCCCACCTGCCTGTGGAGCCGTCACCTCGACGACGACACCCCCGGCGACCGCGACGCCGACTGCGGCGCGGCCATGGAACCCATCGCCGTATCGGTCCGCGGCGACGGCGAATGGGTGCTCGTGCACCGCTGCACGGGCTGCGGCGAGGTCCACCTCAATCGCACCGCCGGCGACGATCAGCCCTTGCTGCTCATGCGCCTGGCGGTGCGACCGCTCGCGCAACCGCCGTTCCCGCTCGAACTGATCGCCCGACTCTGACCGCGCACCCACCGCGACGAATCACGCTTCCTGTCAGCGGAGCGACCTCGATGAGGTCGTCTCGCTGACAGGTTTCGCGTTGCGACCTCAGCGAAGCCCCAGAACCACCCGGAGGCATTCGTCGACCGCCCACATCTCGACCGAGTCGAGATGTCCGACCTTGCGACCGAGGCGCCGCACGTCGACCGCGCCGACTTGCTCGACGAGCACCTGAGTCTCCGACTCGTCGACCTCGATCACGGGTCGAAACGACGCCGCCGCGGCGCTCCGCGACGTCGGTGCGATGAGCACGACCGACCGGGGCAGCAGTTCGTCGGCCTGCACGATCACGCCGTATCGCCTCCCCCGCTGCTCGTGCCCGACCCCCTTTGGCAACTTGAGGAGGTGGACGTCACCCCGGAGCACGCAGTTCCTCCATGAGCGCGGCCACCTCGAGCATCTCGGCCCGGTCGGCCTCGTCCGCTTCGAGCTCGCGGACCTCGTTGGCGATCGCTCGGCGCCGGAGTCGGGCGTTCGCCGTCTCGATCAGCGCCTGGCGAATGGCGTCAGATCGACTGATACCAGGCGCCATGAGGAGGCTCAGCGCACCTTCTGCATCGGCATCGAGCCGTATCGAGATCGCCCGCGGCACCGTCGCAGTGTATCACGATTCGTATGACAACCGGTCGAGCACGGCCTCGGCCTCGGCCACGATCCGCTCGATCAGCTCGGCCACGGTCGGCAGCTCGTCGATGACGCCGATCCCCTGGCCGGTCGGGCAGGATGCCGACCTCGGGCTGGCCGTCGACCATCGTCGCCTTGATCAGCATCGGGCGCGTTCGCGGCCATGGCCAGCTGGCTCCAGCGTGAGGTCCTGGTTGCGCTTCATGGCCAGGCCCTCGGTCAGCAGCGCGCGGTACGACGTGCCGGTCAGCTTGCGGAACTCGAGGGCGCGGCGCACGGCGCCTTGGGGAACCGGGTGACGAGCGACGACCGTCTCGAGCTCGTCGACCAGCTCGGTGCGCACGACCCGCTGCGGGTAGCCGTCGATGGCCGTCGTCACGACCGTGTCGGTCACGGACTTGCGCGAGGTAGATCTGCTTGACCGACGTCGGGCACGGTCGAGTCCTTGGTGAGCAGGAACCGCGTGCCCATGGCGATGCCGCTCGGCCCCCCACGCGAGCGCGGCGACCAGTCCCCGCCCGTCGGTGAAGCCGCCGGCGCCGAGCACCGGGATGTCGACGGTGTCGACCACCTGGGGCAGCAGCAGCGACGTCGGCACGACGCCGGTGTGGCCGCCGCCCTCGGCCCCCTGGGCGATGACCGCGTCGACGCCCCACTCGGCCACCTTCTCGGCGTGACGGCGGGCGCCGATGGTCGGCATGGTCACGACGCCCGCGTCCTTCAGCTTGGCGATGACGTCGCTGGCTCGGGCGCCTGCGCGAACGAGGCCACCCGCACGCCCTCGCGGATGAGCAGGTCGAGCCGCTCGTCGATGTCGGGCTGGTCGGCGCGCAGGTTCACGCCGAACGGCTTGTCGGTGCGCGTCCTTGACCTCGGCGATCGCCGTCCGCAGCTCGTCGTAGGTCATCGTCGCCGACGCCAGGATGCCGAGGCCGCCGGCCGTCGGCTCGTGGCCGAGGTCAGCCGGGCACCCGACACCCAGCCCATGCCGGTCTGCACGATCGGGTACTCGACGCCGAACAGCTCGCACGCCGCGTGTGCACGCAGGGCGCGGCGTGCGGTCAGCCCGTCGCACCTCGGACTTACGCGGTGTCGTTCGGGTCGATGACCTCGCGGATGAGGCGGAGCTCCTCGTCGGTCGGGCAGGCGGGACTCGTCGAAGTCGTCGGGATCACCAGCTCGAAGCCGGTCGCCTCGACGATCTCGTCGACCGTCACGCCGGGATGGACCGAGCGCAGCCGCATGCGGTGGTCGGGCGTCTCGAAGTCGAAGCGTGCCGAGGTTCGTCACCACGCGGCGGATCTCGTGGAACCGCGACGCGACCGGTCCGAGCTCGCGCGGCCCGGTCGTAGCCGACGCCGCACACGACGTCGACCTTCTCGACGAACACCTTGGGCGTGTGGTTCGGGATCCAGTACGAGCGTGGTGTGGTTGATCGTGTTGCCCGGCGCGCCCGCGGAAGCCGAGGAGCTGCGCCTTGGGCCTGGTGCCAGTCACCGATGCAGGCGAAGTTCTGGTTGCCGTAGGGATCGATCTGGCTGCCACCCATCATCACGTGGCGCTTGCCGTTCCACAGCACGCTGAACATCTGCGGGTACGGGTTCCACGCCTCGACGCACCACCTCCGGGCCGCTCGACGCCGACGGGGACGCGCGTTGGCCGCGAACATGGCGAACCCGTCGGTCATCACCAGGTCCGGCTCGAAGGTCTCGCGGGCGAGGCGCCCGCCGATCATCGGGATCGTGCCGATGGGGTTGCACAGCCGCTCGCCGTCGCCGCGGAAGCACTCGGCCACCGCGACCACGCACACCTCATCTCACGCTGGTCGCGCCTCCGGCGCTCCGGCTTCGCCGATCCGGGTGTCATCACGCTCGCTGCTCCGCCTGGCGGCTGCGCAGCCTGCATCGCCTCATCGCGCTCCATCGCCTGTTGGTAGTCGGCTTCGTCGCCGTCGAGGTACCTCGCTCGGAACTCGGCCCACTGTTCGGGCGCGCCGGCGGTCGCGGCGTACTCCTTCTGGAACGCCTCGTCGCGGCCGTAGTCGGGCGGGCACTCGGTGAAGTGGGCGCCGTTCGGCGCCTCGACCACCCCGGTGACCATCAGGCGGCTGATCCGACGGGTGTGGAACGAGCCCTCGTCGGCCAGCTCGCTCGGTGGCCACGATCCGCTCGGTCGAGCAGGAAGGTCTTCGTCGCCGCCATCGCCATCAGGTCGTCCATGTAGAGATCGGGCCCGAGGAACTGGCCGTTGCCGCCCTGGTCGGCCCGGTTCATGTGGATGAGCGCGACGTCGAGCTCGAGCGCGGGCATGGCGACCAGCTCCTCGCCCTCGCCGCCGTCGGGGCCGGGGTAGGGCGAGCGGACGGTCTTGATCTCGGGCATCACGCGCAGCAGGTCCGAGCCCAGGCCGGCCCGCGTGGGCAGGAACGGCAGCCGCCACGCCGCCGCCTGGAGGCCGAGCAGCAACATCCCCTCGTCGAGCTCCATGGCCTCGACCGTCCCGGTCTGGCGGGCGATGCGGAAGTGGGGCTCGAGCGGGATCGTGTCGAGCGACACGAAGCCGTAGACCGCCTTGCGCACCTTGCCGGCGGCGCACAGCAGGCCGATGTCGGGCCCGCCGTAGCTGACGACGGTGAGGTCCTTCAACGGCGAGCGCACGATGGCCCGCACCAGCGACATCGGCTTGCGCCGCGACGCCCAACCGCCGATGCCGATCGTCATACCGTCGGGCAGCTCGGCGACCACCTCGTCCTGGGTGACCCGCTTGTCCGGGATGCTCACTTGTCGAACTCGGCGTCGCGCTTGTCGACGAACGCGTCGCGGGCTTCGTCGCTCACGCCCGAGAGGTTGAGCTCGAAGGTGAAGCCCTGCTCGAAGCGGTAGCTGCGCTTCACGTCCACGGGGTCGATGCCGTTGAGCGACTCCTTGGCCGCCCGGATGACCGTCGGGCTCTTCGCGGCGATCTGGCGGGCGATGCCGAGCGCGGCAGTCGCGCAGCTCGTCGCGCTCGACGATCTCGAGCACCGAGCCGTAGCGGTGCAGCTCGGCCGCCGTCGCGATCGCCGACGTGTAGACCATCGCCCGCATCTTGTGCTGCGGCACGAGCCGGGCCAGGTGGGTGGCCGCGCCGAGCGCGCCGCGGTCGACCTCGGGCAGGCCGAACGTCGCGTCCGTCGAGGCGACGATGATGTCGGCGTTGCCGACGAGACCGATGCCGCCGCCGAGGCAGTAGCCGTGCACCGCCGCGATCACGGGTACCGCGCACTCGTAGACGGCGGCGAAGGCGGCGTAGCAGCCGCGGTTGGCGCCGATCAGCGCCTCGAAGCCCTCGGTGGCCTGCATCTCCTTGATGTCGACGCCGGCGTTGAAGCCGCGGCCCTCGGCGCGCAGGACGACGGCGCGGACGGCCGGGATCGTCGCCGAGCGAGCGCACGACGTCGGCGAGCTCGAACCAGCCGGCCACGGTCAGCGCGTTGACCGGTGGGTTGTCCATGACCACCTCGGCGATGCCGTCGGTGACCGTATGGGTTGTCGGCATGCACGCTCCCCTGGCGAAACCTGATGAGTCGTCAGATTAGGTCGCAGGGACGGGGACAGGCCATTGCGACCGGGTCGCTCCCGGCCGGAGGCGGCACCGCGAGGGGAGCCCAGGTGCGCCGAGCCGCATGTGCCACCGGGGCTAGCGTGCGCGGATGGCCACCTCCGACGACCCGCTCGACTTCAGCGGCCGCGTGGTGCTCGTCACCGGCGGCACCAAGGGCGTGGGCCGCGGCATCGCCGAGCGGTTCCTCGACGCTGGGCGCCACCGTCGTCATCACCGCCCGGACCGAGCCGGCTGAGCCGGTCGCGGCCGCCGGCCGCGAGGCCGCCTTCGTCGCCGCCGACGTGCGCGATCCCGACGCGGCCGCGGCCGCCGTCGACCGCGCCGTCGAGCTCGGCGGTGGTCGGCTCGACGTCGTCGTCAACAACGCCGGCGGGTCGCCGCCGGCCGACGCGGCCACGGCTTCTCCTCGTTTCTCCGAGGCGATCATCAAGCTCAACCTGCTGGCCCCGCTACACGTAGCCCAGCGAGCCAACGCGGTGATGCAGGCGCAGCCCGACGGCGGCTCCATCATCAACATCGGCAGCCTCAGCGGCATCCGGCCGTCACCCGGCAGCGCTGCCTACGGCGCGGCCAAGGCCGGCCTCGCCAACCTCACGCAGACCCTGGCCATGGAATGGGCGCCCAAGGTGCGGGTCAACATGGTGACCGGCGGCTACCTGCTCACCGAACAGGCCGAGCTCTTCTACGGCGACGAGGCGGGTCAGGCGCGCGTCGCCACGACCATCCCGATGCAGCGCTTCGGGGTTCCCCGCGACATCGGCGACGCCTGCCTGTTCCTGGCCTCGCCGCTGGCCAGCTACGTCACGGGCGCCAACCTGGTCGTCCACGGTGGCGGCGAACCCCCGCCGTTCCTCGGCGCCGCCGCCGACGGCTGATCGCCGACGGGCGCTAGACAGGGAGGGTGATCCCTCCCCCGGCGTACCGGCGACTGCGCGATGCGTACGCGCGTGGGTGACGCGGACGCGGTGATCGCGCGGGCCCAGGCGGTGCTCGACGAACTGGCCGCCGACGCCGAGGCCCGCGACTTCACCGCGCCCGTCCTGGCGATGGTCGGCGCCAGCCTCGCCGGCCAGGAGCACTACGGCGACGCCCTCGCCTATCTCGACCGCGCGCTGACCATGCCCGAGACGGCGGCCGCCGACCACGAGATGGGCCGCGACGACACGTTCACGCTGGTCGAGCTCGACCTGCTGCTCCTCGTCGGTCGCTACCGCGAGGCGTGGCCGCTGATCCAGCAGCTGGGCGAACCCGGCCGAGCCCTCGAGAGCCGTCTCGGTGCGGCGCGAGCGCATGTGGCGCTGGCCGCGGTGTTCGGCGACTTCGACACGGCCCACAACCTGCTCAACACGGCGGCGGGGCTCGCCCACCAGCTGCACAGCCGGATCCAGGCGGTGGTGGTCGACGGCGACCGCGCCGTCGTCCTGGCCAACCAGGGGCGCACCCTCGAAGCCGTTCGTGCCACCGACGAGGTCCTCCCCCTGTTGGCCCGCCCCGGCCCCGGACCGCGCCTGGCGTGGGCCATGGCCCAGGCCATCACCGTCGCGACCGCGGTCGCCCGCGCCTGCGCGCTGGCCGGCGACGTCGGTACCGCCGAGCGGGTCATGGCGGCCATCAGCGGCATCGCCGAGTTGCCCGGGCGTGCCTTCGACCGCGGCCAGATCTCCCTGGCGCGCGGCACCCTCTGGCGGGCCAGCGGCCTGCTGCGCGAGGCCGAGGCGCCCACCACGCACGCCCGTCGGACGTTCCTCGAGCTCGGCTGCGCGCCCGCCGCGGCAATGGCGCAGCTCGAGGAGGCCCGCCTCGCGGTGGACCGTGGCTACGAGGCCTCGTCGCGTCCGTTGTTCGACCGGGCCCGGTCGGAGTACGCCGCGCTCGGCCTGCGCCGTGAGGTCGTCGCGATCGACGCCATCTTGGCCGCGTCGGCGCCCTGACGCACCGGCGGGGTGGCCGACCGGGACAGGACAGCCACCATTTCTCGCTCCGAGCCCGTCGGCCCGACGCAAGCGGCTGACTTCTACGGGAACTGAGGGTTGTCCTTTGGTATCCCTGCTCGACGTCAGGTGCCAGCTAGGGCTGGCACACCACCCCGACACATTGGGGCTCGGTGCCGTTTCCCGAGGCGAGGTTGTGGCCGCCATCGATGACGATGCCGGAAGTGGGTAGGACGTTGATCCCGTGTCCGGCGTTGTCGATGGTCCGTTGCGGGTAAGCGTCACGCGGTTGCCGGGCTTCGGGTAGGGCGAGCCGACCCGGATGCCGTCGCCCGCGCTGCTCGAAACGGTGTTGCGGGCGATAAGGAACCCGTACTCGTCGGCTCCTCCGACGTAGATTCCGCTCGACGTGGAGCCGCTCACGGTGTTGTCGGTGATCCGGCCGGTTACGTCCACCAAGGAGAATTCGTCGTTGATCGCGATACTGCCCGTGATCGTGTCGTGTTTGACTACACGTGAGCCGCCGAAGTCGCCGTCGTCGCTCGTAACCGGTCCTATGACCGTGCTGTTCGCGAGGAGGTCCGTCGCGCCGTCCAGTATCACTCCGGCGTCGAGCTGACTGTTGCGGATCAGCCCGACCTGGCCCTCCACGTCGACGAGGCCGGTGACATATGGACATGGCGAAGGCGGTCCGTGGTGGGAGCGAATGGGGCGCCGAGCAGCACCGAGCCGTCGACAGTTCCGTTGCGGATCGTGATGGAGCTCTCGCTGGCCAAGATTCGGGCGGTGAGGGTGTGACCGTCCAGGTTCAAGTCGGTGGGGCCCTGCACCTCTATTGAGGACGTGCAGGTGAGATCCGCTGTCAGGCGCATCGACCCCGACAGCGGGCCACAGGTCACAGGTGCGGCTTTCGCATCGGCCGCCCCTGGCCGTCCGACCAACACGACCAACATCACCCCGACGATCGCTGTCCAACGCTTCATCTAGCGCCCTCCTCGCCGTTGCGCAGCCTTACCACGCCGGGCTGAAAACGAGCTGAAGGAGATCGCCGGGACCCGGACATGACGACCCGTCAGAAACGGGCCCAGCCTCGACTAGCGTTGCGCCCCGGGCACCGTCGGCGCCCGTTCCCCGCCGTGCAACCGAGCCAGGGAGGTCACGTGGCCGGCAAGACCCAGGTGCCCGCGATCGAGGGTTGGTTCACCCTCGACCCCGACCACCCCGCCCTGCTCGGCAGCCGCTGCCAGGCATGCGGCATCGTCTGCTTCCCGCGCGAGGTGTCGTTCTGCCGCAACCCCGCGTGCGACAGCCGAGACTTCGACGAGGTCGAGCTCAGCCGCACCGGCACGCTCTGGTCGTTCACCGACAACCGCTACCAGCCGCCACCGCCCTACATGTCGCCCGAACCGTTCGAGCCGTACGCCATCGCCGCCGTCGAGCTCGAGGCCGAGAAGATGGTCGTGCTCGGCCAGCTCGTGCCCGGCACCGACATCGCCCAGCTGCATGCCGGCCAGCCGGTCGAGCTCGTGCTCGGCACGCTCTACAGCGACGACGAACACGACTACCTGGTGTGGAAGTGGAAGCCCGTGGAGGTGACGACGTGAGCGCCGAGCACGAGGTCGCCGTCCTCGGCGTCGGCATGCACCCGTGGGGCAAGTGGGGTCGCAACTTCGTCGAGTACGGCATCGTGGCCGCGCAAGCCGCGCTGGCCGACGCCGGCCTCGGTTGGGACGACGTGCAATTCGTCGCCGGTGCCGACACCATCCGCAACGGCTACCCGGGCTTCATCGCCGGGGCCACCTTCAGCCAGGCGCTCGGTTGGAAGGGCAACCGGGTGTCGAGCTCGTACGCCGCCTGCGCGTCGGGCGCGCAGGCCCTCGACAGCGCGAGAGCGCAGATCCTGGCCGGGCTGTGCGACGTCGCGCTCGTGGTGGGCGCCGACACGACGCCGAAGGGCTTCTTCGCGCCGGTCGGTGGCGACCGGCCCGACGACCCCGACTGGCTGCGGTTCCGATTGCTCGGTGCCACCAACCCGACGTACTTCGCGCTCTACGCCCGCCGGCGCATCGAGCAGTACGGCGCCACCCCCGAGGACTTCGCCCGCGTCCGGGCCAAGAACAGCCGCCACGGCGCAACCAACCCGAACGCGCGCTATCCGAAGGAGTTCACCGTCGAGGACATCATGGCCTCGGCCGTGGTCGCCGACCCGTTGCACCTCCTCGAGATCTGTGCCACCTCCGATGGCGGCGCCGCGGTCGTGCTGGCCAGCACCGAGTTCGCCCGACGCCACACGACCGACGCCGTGCGCGTCGCCGCCATCTCGACCGTCACGCCCACCTACCCCCAGACCGTGCTCGAGCTGCCGGCGTTCGCCACCGACTCCGCCTCGGTGCTCGGTGCGCCGCCTCGACCTTTCCGTGACGCCATCGCCCACGCCGCCTACGAACAGGCCGGCCTCGGCCCCGACGACCTCGACCTGGCCGAGGTGTACGACCTCTCCTCTGCGCTCGAGCTCGACTGGTACGAGAACATCGGCTTGTGCCCCGACGGCGAGGCCGAGCGGCTGCTCAACGACGGCGACACCGAGCTCGGCGGCCGGGTGCCGGTCAACCCGTCCGGTGGGCTGGCCTGCTTCGGCGAAGCGATCCCGGCCCAGGCGCTGGCTCAGGTGTGCGAGATCACCTGGCAGCTGCGAGGCCAGGCCACCGGCCGCCAGGTCGAGGGCGCACGCGTCGGCTTGACCATCAACCAGGGCCTCTTCGGCCACGGCTCCTCGGTCATCCTCGCCCGCTGACCGGCAACACGCGGAACCTGTCGCGTCAGCGACCTCGCTCGAGTCGCTGACGCGACAGGTTCGGCGGTGGTGGCTGGCCGGTACGGTGGGTGACGTGAGCGACCACTCGTCCGGCACGAAGCCGCTCTGGCGTGGCTTCCGACGGCCGGTCCGCAACGACAGGGCCTTCTGGGTCGCGATCGTGCTCTGCATCGCGGCGGTAGCGGCGGAGACCGCGGTGAGCGCCGCAGTCGTCGACGTCAACCTCGATCGCGTCGGTGGCCGTTGCCCTCCTCGTCGTGGTGGTGGTGTTCAGCGTGGTCGGCGCGATCACCGGCATGATCCGCGGGTTCAGCGAGGGCTTTCGCCACAGGCCAGCCGAAGAGCCGACCGAGCCCGCGCCGGCCGCAGCTCCTCAGGCGTCGCGCCCGACGCCCACGACCTCGAGCGGACTGCCGAAGACGGTGGCGGATCTGTCGGCGTCAGCCAAGGAGAAGGCGAAGGCGGCCAACGTGCGCATGCCGACCAGTGCCGATGTCGACAAGGGCGCCCGCACGTTGGGTCGCGCCATCGGCGCGGCCAAGCGTGCCGTGCGGGAGAAGCCCGAGGACTGAGTCCTCGCTCGGCTGCGCAGCCGCCAGGCGGAGCAGCTCGCGAGATGACACCCGGATCGGCGAAGCCGGGCCTGGCGGATTATCGCCGGGCCAAGGAATCAGGGGTGCTGGCTGCTCACCGAGACGATCTCGCCCGTGAGGTACGACGAGTAGTCGCTGGCCAGGAAGACGATCACGTTGGCCACCTCCCACGGTTCGGCCGGGCGGCCGAACGCCTCCCGCGTGGTCAGCTCGGTCAGCAGCTCGTCGGAGGTGACCTTGGCCAGGAACGGGTGCATCGCCAGGCTCGGAGCCACGGCATTCACGCGCACGCCGGACGGCGCCGCTTCGATGGCGGTGCAGCGGGTGAGCGCCATCACCCCTGCCTTGGCCGCCGCGTAGTGCGCCTGTCCGGCCTGGGCCCGCCAACCCAGCACCGAGGCGTTGTTCACGATGACGCCCGATCCCCGGGGCAGCATGTGCCCGAGCGCCGCGCGCGTCGCCCGAAAGGTACCCGTGAGCGTCACGTCGAGCACGAGGTTCCACTGCTCGTCGGTCATGTCGACGACGTCGGCCGTACCGCCGAGTCCCGCGTTGTTGACGAGCACGTCGATGTGGCCCAGCTCCGCGATGGCAGTCGACGAAGAGGTGGTCGATGTCGGCCTGGTCGGTGACGTCGCAACGCACGCCGGTCACCGGCGCGCCGGCCAGCTCCGAGAGCTCGGCGGCCGATTCCGCGACGCGCCGCTCGTGGGCGTCGCTCACGAGCACCCTCGCCCCCTCCTCGATGCAACGGCGAGCCACGGCCGAGCCGATGCCGGTGCCGGCGGCGGCGGTGACCACGACGGTGCGACCCTCGAGCAGGCGATGGCCCTCGATGTAGGGCGGGACGGATGGGGCCACGATGGTCTCCTCGGCAGCAGGGCGGGTCGGAGCTGGTCAGGGTCAGGCGGGTGGACGCGGCTCGGCCGGTAGACCGAGGGCGCGCTCGCCGATGATGTTGCGCTGGATCTGGTTCGATCCGCCATAGATCGTGTCGGCGCGCGTGTAGAGGAACGCCCGCTGGCCCGCGCGGTAGCTCGTAGGGCGGCGCCGTCGGTCGACCAGACCGTCGGGGCCGAGCGCGTCGAGGTGCAGCTCGCCGAGGTCGCGGTGCAGGCGGGCCCAGTAGAGCTTGGCGATGTAGGCCGCGCCGCTGAGCTCGGGCCGGTCGGCGTGGGTGAGCATGCGCAGGCTGTTCCACCGCATGATCTCGAGCCGGGTGTGGGCGTCGGCCAGCCGTTGGCGGAAGCGTGCGTCGCGCGCCCGGCCGTTGGCCACGGCGAGCTCGACGATCTCGTCGAACTCGCGCTCGAACGCGAACTGCTGGCCCAACGTCGACGCGCCGCGCTCGAACGACAACAGGCCCATCGCCACCCGCCATCCCTGGTTCACGCCGCCCACCACGAGGTCCGCCGGAGTGCGGGCTCCGGAGAAGAACACCTCGTTGAACTCCGAGGTGCCGGTCAGCTGGACGATGGGGCGGATCTCGATGCCCGGCGCGTCCATGCGGATGAGCAGGAAGGAGATGCCCTTGTGCTTGGGCGCCTCACGATCGGTGCGGGCCAGTAGGAAGCACCAGTCGCTCCAGTGCGCCAGCGACGTCCAGACCTTCTGCCCGTCGATCACCCACTCCTCGCCGTCGAGCGAGGCTCGGGTGGCGACGTTGGCCAGATCGGACCCGGCGTCGGGTTCGGAGTAGCCCTGGCACCACAGCTCGTCGCCGCGCGACGATGGCCGGCAGGAACCGCTGCTGCTGCTCGGGGCTGCCGTAGTGGATGAGCGTCGGGCCGATCAGCCCCTCGCCGATGTGGCCCAGGCGCCCGGGCCCACCCGCCCGGGCGTACTCCTCGAAGTAGATGACCTGCTGGTTGAGCGGCAATCCGCGGCCGCCGAACTCGGTCGGCCACCCGACGCAGGTCCATCCGTCGGCGCCGAGCCGACGCTCCCAGGCCAGCCGCTCGTCGAAGAACGCGTGCTCGTCACCCGGCCCCCCGCGGCCCCGGATCACCGCGAACTCGCCGTGGAGTAGCTCGTCGAGGTAGGTGCGCACCTCCTTGCGGAAGGCGTCCTCCTCGGGCGTGAAACGCAGGTCCATGGCGCCGTCGAGCGTACACCGGGGCATCTGACGCCCCGTCAGATCTGCGTTCAGTGAGGAGTCGACGACTCCAGCGACCGCGGCATTGAGCACCCGCACGACATCAGCATGGGTCAGGATGCCGACCAACCGACCCGAGGCGTCGAGCACCAGTGCCCGGGTGGTCGTCGGACCAGCCAGGCGCGGGAGCAGATCGAGCAGGCGATCGTCGGGTCGGCAGATCGGCACCTGGGCGATGGGGACCGCGGCCGCTCGTACGGCGGTGGCGTCCCTCGTCGCCAAGGGGAGCCGGCGGATGGCGTCCAACGACACGAGACCGACCAGCCGGCCGTCGGGCTCGAGCACCGGGTAGGCCGAGTGGCGGTGGCGGAGGACGTACTCGTGGAGCAGTTCGGCGACCGTCGTCGATCCCGGGACGACCACCGGATCCGGCGACATGACGTCGCCGACCGTGACGCCGGCCAGCAGGTGGGACTGCTGGGTCGCGGCCGACTCCGCGCCCGAGGCCGCGACGAGGAACCAGCCGATCAGGGCGAACCATATGCCGTCGACCAGCGCACCGGCGAGGAACAACATCAGGCCGAAGGCGACGATTCCGTAGCCGAACAGCCTGCCGACGCGTGCGGCGGCAACGGTCGCCCGCACCTCGTCACCCCAGAGCCGCCAGAGCGCGGCCCGCAGCACCCGCCCGCCGTCGAGCGGGAAGGCCGGGAGCAGGTTGAACGCGCCGATCACCAGGTTGATGATCGCCAACCACCAGAGCGCGGCGGCAGTGAGATCCATGGACGAGACCTGTCCCACCCCGAAGGCGAGCAGCGCGGCAACGACTCCGATCAACAGGCTCACCACGGGCCCGATGACGCCCACCTTCAGCTCGGTGTCGGCATCGGGGCTGGTCGAGTCGGTCTGGGCCAGCCCGCCGAGCAGCCAGAGCGTGATCCGCCGGACCTCGAGGCCGTGGCGACGGGCGACCACCGCATGGCTGAGCTCGTGCACGAGCAACGCGGCGAAGAACAGCAGCGCCGTCACCGCGCCCGTGACCCAGTAGGCCGCGGCCAGGTGGTGCGGCGCCGCGGTGGGCAGGACCCCCTCGGCCAACCCCACGGTCAGCAGGGCGGCGATGAGCAGGACGCTCCAGTTGGCACCGATCTCGATGCCGCGTATGCGGCCGAGCCGAATGGTGGGGTCCATGCCGTCCACGCTACGGACGACCTGGGGGCCGCCCTAGGGTCCAAGGTCACGGCGCGGGCGCCCCCTCGGAGCCTCCTCAGACCAGGTAGCGGCTGATCGACTCGATCACGCACGCGGGCTTGTCGCTGCCCTCGAGCTCGACCGTGATCAGCACCGTGGTCTGGACGCCGCCGGCGACGTCGTCGGCCGCCGTCAGCTCCGCCGTGGCGCGGATGCGACCGCCGACCGGTACGGGAGCAGGGAAGCGCACCTTCCCCACGCCGTAGTTGACGCCCATCGAGACGCCCTGAACCTCGACGATGTCGGGGAGCAGCGCGTTCGATAGCGACAGCGTCAGGTAGCCGTGCGCGATCGTGGTGCCGAACGGGCCCGCGGCCGCCCGGTCGGGGTCGACGTGGATCCACTGGTCGTCACCAGTCGCATCCGCGAACTGGTCGATCCGCTCCTGCGTGATCTCGAGCCAGTCGCTGGTCCCGAGGTGACGGCCGACCGCCGCCTTCACCTCGTCGATCCCGGAGAGCACCGTCTGAGCCATGCGAGGATGATGCCATGCGCGACGAGCCCTTCGATCCGGTCCGCCTCGCCGCCGCGCCGCGGTAGCCACATGCTCGACGCAACCGTCAGGGAGGCAGCGGCGCGCTTCGGTGCACAGCCGGCGCTCGTGGCCCAGGAGGGTTGGGCACTGTCGTTCGGGGAGCTCGACCGGGCCAGCGACGAGGCGGCGGCGGGGCTCGCCGCGCTCGGTATCGGTCTCGGCGATGTCGTCGCACTCGCGCTCCCGTCGACGCCCGACTACGCCGTCGCCTACGCGGCCCTGGCCAAGCTGGGCGCGGTCACGGTCGGCCTGAACCCCCGGTCGACCGGGCCCGAGCGCGCCGCGATGGTCGGCGTCGTCGCTCCCCGGCTCGTGCTGGCCACCCCCGAGCTGGCCGAGGGCCTGACCGACGACACGCCGATCGAGCCGGTGGAGCGGGCCGACCGGGCCGGAGCCATCCTGGCCGGCCTGCGCCGCGGCCGGGCGGGCGACTCCCCCGCCGCCCTGCCGCCCGATCCCGAGCGCATGGTGACCATCGTGTTGACCTCGGGCACGACGGGCGTGCCCAAGGGGGCGATGTTCGGGGTTCGCGAGCTGGCCGCGGTCACCGAAGCCGACACGCAGGGGCGGTGGGGTGGCGGCGCGTCGATGCTGTCGGGCACTCAGCTGGCCCACGTCGGGTTCATGACGAAGCTGCCGTGGTACCTGCGCACCGCCAGCACCGTCCACCTGCTCGACCGATGGCGGGCCCACGACGTGCTCCGGCTGATCGCCGAGCACCACATGCCGAGCATCGGGGGCATCGCCGCCGCAGCTCGCGCTGCTGCTGCGCGAACCGGACTTCGACGACTTCGACCTCTCGCGCGGTCAAGACGATCGTCATGGGTGGGGCGTTGTCGCCGCCCGCGCTCGTGCGCGAGGCGCGCGGCGCGGATCGGCGCCGCCTATTCGATCCGCTACTCGTCGACCGAGTCCGGCGGCATCGGCACTGCGACGGCGTTCGACGCGGGCGACGACGAGGCGCTGTTCACGGTCGGACGACCGCGGGCCGGCGTACGGATCGAGATCCGCGATGCGGAGGGACGAGCGGTGGCGCCGGGCGAGGTCGGCGAGATCTGCCTGCGGTCACCGACACAGCTGCGCGGCTACTGGAACGATCCCGACTCGACGGCGGCGACCATCCGCGCCGGTTGGGTGCACACCGGCGACTTGGGGCGTATCGACGAGGCCGGGTGCCTGCGTCTCGCCGGTCGGGCCAAGGAGATGTTCATCCGTGGCGGGTACAACGTCTTCCCGCTGGAGGTCGAAGCCGTGCTGGCGTCACATCCTGAGGTGGTCGACGTCGTCGTGGTGCCGCGACCCGACGCGGTGATGGGCGAGATCGGCGTGGCCATCGTCGTGCCGCGCGATCCGGCCGCGCCGCCGACGCTCGACGACCTGCGACGCGAGGCCGGTACGCGCCTGTCGTCGCACAAGCTGCCCGAAGCGCTCCGCGTCGTCGACGCCCTCCCGCTCACCCCCATGCAGAAGGTCGACCGCACCGCCCTCGCCGCCGCCGAAATCGACGAAACTGGGCACGAAAACCCGTCGACCTGACGGGCACAGATGCCCAGTTTCCGGAGATGGCTTCAGGCGGCGGCGTACTGCGCGCGGAGGGCGGCCATCTCGGCGAAGACGCGGCCCGTGTCGACCGGAGCGTCCCAGGGAGTTCCCGACAGCTCGCGGTAGGCCCGGTCGACCTGGAAGGCCAGGCGCTCGGGCTCGGTCCAGTGGCCATAGGGACCGAGGTCGATGCGGCGAGCCGCGTCGAGCGCGCTGAGCCCGGCCTCGAACCCGGCGCGAGCCTCGTCGCGGACATACGCGAGGTACTCGCGTTGATCGCGCAGGCCGTCGGCGGTCGCCAGGGGCCCGTGGCCCGGTACCACCACGGTGGGCTCGAGCTCCTCGAGGCGCGCCAGCGCGTCGATCCAATTGTCGAAAGTGCCCTCCCAGCCGATGGGTGTGCACCGGTGGAAGAGGATGTCGCCGGTGAACACCACTCCGTGGTCCGGCAGGTGGACGACGACGTCGCCGGGCGTGTGGGCGGGCCCGACGTAGAGCAGTCGCGCGGTCAGACCGTCGAGATCGAGCTCGGTGTCACCATCGATCAGGGTGGTGGGCGGTGTGAGCTCGATGCCCGTGAAGTCGAAATCCCGCATAGCGGCTGCCAACGCCTCGAAGGCGGGCGGCACGTGGTCGGCCGCGGCCAGGCCGACGAACAGCTCGGGCGTGGCGTCGCGCCCGAACCACTGCGCGCACAGCCGATGGCCGATGATCTCCGTACCGAGGTCGGCGAAGAGCTGGTTCCCCCAGCAGTGGTCGCCGTTGTGGTGGGTGTTGACGAGCCTCCTAGCGGGATCGCGCGCCACGGTGGCGTAGAGGTCGATCATCCGCTGCGTCCTCGGCAGGTCGTAGAGCGTGTCCACCACCATCCCGCCGTCCCGGTTCACGAATCCCGAGTTCGACGCACCGAAGCCGGTGTCGGGTTGGATGCAGGCGTAGACGTCGGGCGCGATCTGGCTGAGCTCCATTCCGTCGGACGGTACTTCGATAGCGTGACCCACGTGGATCTCGGGATCAGTGGTCGACGAGCGGCCGTCGCCGGTGCGTCGAGCGGGCTCGGTCTGGCCACCGCGGCCGCGCTGGCCGCCGAGGGCGTGCGGGTCGCGATCTGCGGTCGCGACGAGGCCCGCATCGCGAGCGCCGCCGCCGGGCTCGTCGACCGGTTGGGACTCGGTGCCGACGCCGTCGTGCCGTGCGTCGCCGACGTGTCGACTCCCGAAGGCGCCACGTCGTTCGTGAGCGAGGCGACCGAGCGGCTCGGTGGCATCGACATCCTCGTGCCCAACGCGGGCGGTCCCCCAGCCGGCACCTTCGCGACGACCGACCTCGATGCCTACCTCCCCGCGCTCGAGCTGAACCTGCTCTCGGTGGTGGCCCTCTGCCAGGCCGCGGTTCCGCCCATGCAGGCACAGGGCTGGGGCCGCGTCGTGGCCATCACCTCGATCTCGGTACGCCAACCCATCGGCGGCCTCATCCTGTCGAACACCGCGAGGGCCGGCGCGACCGGGTTCCTGAAGACGCTCGCGCTCGAGGTCGCGGGCGACGGTGTGACCGTGAACTCGCTGCAACCCGGCTCGCACGACACCGACCGGCTGCGATCGTTGTACGGCGGCGATCTGTCCGGCGCGGCCGCGTCGACGCCCGTCGGAGCCGTCGGCCGCCCTGAGGACTTCGGCGCGTTCGCCGCCTTCCTGTGCAGCGACCACGCCCGGTTCGTCACCGGAGCGGCCATCCCCGTCGACGGCGGCGCCTACAAGGCACTGCTCTAGCCGTCGACCTGTCCGCCCACCCTGGAAGGAGGGTCCCGTGTTCCGCCACGTCGTCCTGCTCCGCTTCACCCCCGAATCGACGCCCGACCAGCACGAGGCGGTGGTGACCGCGTTGCGGACGCTGCCGGCGCGGCTACCCGACCTCCGCCGCTACGACGTTGCGCTCGACGCCGGGCTGGCGGAAGGCAACTGGCACTGCTCGGCGCAGGCCGACTTCGACGATGCCGAAGGTTGGCGCACCTACACCGACGACCCGGAGCACCAACGGATCATCGCCGAGCTCATCAAGCCCATCCTGGCCGAGCGGGCCGCAGTCCAGCTCCAGCTCTGAACCGGACGTCCTCTCAGGCCCAGCCGTCCCGTCGTGCTCCTGCGTCCGACCAGGCCGCGAGCAGGTGGGGACGCACGTAGTCCTGGTGGTCTTCGCGGACCCAGACCCTCTTCAGCCTGCCGCCGTAGCCGCGCGCCACCCCGACGACCTGGCCCTCGAGCCGGGCCACAACGGTGAGCCCGTCCTGGGCCTCGGCCAGCTCGGCATCCGACGGACCGTCCGGCAGCGCGACCGCCGCCTCGGGATCGAGCAGCCGGCTCGCGGTCAACTCGAGTTCGAGCCCGCCGCGCCCGACGACGGCCCGTGGACCCAGGGGAACGTCGGCGATCGGCGTCCAGCGCTTGCCCTCGGGCGGATGGCGCTCCTCCAGCAAGTGGAGCGCGTCGGTGCGCACGGTCTCACCCTCCCATCCCGCGGCTGCGGCCAGGACCGCGTCGAGACGTCCGGCGTCGATGCCCTGGGTCAGGGTCACGTGCGGTACGAACCCGTGGTCGACCTTCCGCTCGAACGGAGCGCGGAAGCAGCGGCTCTGGAGGCGACCCAGCGCGGCCGTGGTGCGGTCATCGCCGCGGACCGAGAGGTAGGCGACGTGCTCGTCGCCCTCGAAGCGGGCCACCGGTCCGATGACCAGGTCGAGCGGACCGACCTCGGCGGCCGCGTCGCGCAATACTCGCAGCCCGTCGGCCACATCGTCGGCACGCACGTTGACCGGCGCGACCAGCGTGATGTGCGGCGGCACGTGTTCGAGCGCCGGATCGGAGAAGGCGCGTCGCAGGCCGTCGACCGCCTCCGCCAACGGCGAGGGCACCAGGAGCACGACACCGAGGCGCAAGCGAGGCACCGCCCGACGCTAACCGCCGTCCCCGCCGAAACTGGGCATGAAATCGGATTCCCGGGTACGCAGATGCCCAGTTTCCGAAAGTGTTCGGGAGGTCAGTGGGTGGTGCGGGCGGCGCCGGCGACCGTGAGGCGCGCGTTGGCCCGGGCCAGGTCGGCGGCGGCCTCGCTGCCGCGGGCCTCGTCGCCGGGCGGCAGCGCCGCCTCGGCCGCGTCGCGGGCGGCTTCGGCCCGGGCGACGTCGATCTGGCCGGCCAGCTCGGCGAGGTCGGAGAGGATCTTGACCTGGTTGTCGGTCACCGAGATGAACCCGCCGTGCACCGCCGCGACCTCGACGTGGTCGTCGGCGCAGAGGATCTCGAGGGGCCAGGTGTCGAGCGCGCCGATGAACGGTGCGTGATCGGTGAGGAAGGCGATGTCGCCTCCACCGATCGTCCGGGCGATCACCCGCGTGGCGTCGACCGACAGCAGCACGCGCTCGGGCGAAACCAGCTCGACGTGCATCGTCATGCGTTCTTCTCGAGCTCGCGCGCCTTGGCGCGGGCCGAATCGGCGTCGCCGACGTTGAGGAAGGCCTGCTCGGGTAGATCGTCGAGATCGCCCTCGACCAGCTGCGCGAACGACTCGACGGTCGTCTCGGTGTCGACCCAGAGGCCGTCCATGCCGGTGAACACCTTGCCCACGAAGAAGGGCTGCGACAGGAACCGCTGCACCTTGCGGGCCCGGTTCACGGTGATGCGGTCCTCTTCGGAGAGCTCGTCGAGGCCGAGGATGGCGATGATGTCCTGGAGCTCCTTGTAGCGCTGGAGCACCTCCTGCACCCGGCGGGCCACGTCGTAGTGGCGCTGGCCGACCACCTCGGGGGCGAGGATGGTCGAGGTCGAGGCCAGCGGATCAACGGCCGGGTAGATGCCGAGCGACGCGATCTGGCGGGACAGCTCGGTGGTGGCGTCGAGGTGCGTGAAGGTCGTGAACGGCGCCGGGTCGGTGTAGTCGTCGGCGGGCACGTACACGGCCTGCAGGGACGTGATCGAGCGGCCCCGGGTCGAGGTGATGCGCTCCTGCAGCTCGCCCATCTCGTCGGCCAGGGTCGGCTGGTAGCCCACCGCCGACGGCATGCGGCCGAGCAGCGTCGAGACCTCGGAGCCGGCCTGCACGAACCGGAAGATGTTGTCGACGAACAACAGCACGTCCTGGCCCTGCACGTCGCGGAAGTACTCGGCCATCGTGAGCGCCGAGAGGGCCACCCGCAGGCGGACGCCCGGCGGCTCGTCCATCTGGCCGAACACGAGGGCCGCCTTCTCGATGACGCCGGACTCCTGCATCTCGATCAGCAGGTCGGTGCCCTCACGGGTGCGCTCGCCCACACCGGCGAACACCGAAACGCCGCCGTGCTGGGAGGCGACCCGGTTGATCATCTCCTGGATGAGCACGGTCTTGCCCACCCCGGCCCCACCGAACAGGCCGATCTTGCCGCCGGCCAGATAGGGCGTGAGCAGGTCGATCACCTTGATGCCGGTCGGGAAGACCTGCGACTTGGGCTCGAGCGTGTCGAACGCCGGTGCCTCGCGGTGGATGTCCCAGCGCTCCTTGATGTCCTCGAGGTTGGTGACGCCCTCCATCAGCGGCTCACCGATCACGTTCCAGACCTGACCGAGGGTGACGTCGCCCACGGGCACGCTGATGCCACGCCCGGTGTTGTGGACGGGCGCCCCGCGGTGAGACCGTCGGTGGGCTTGAGCGACGACGACCCGCACGCGGCTGTCGCCGATCTGCTGGGCGACCTCGCCGGTGACCAGGGTCTCGACGCCGTCGACCTCGATGGTCATCTGCACGGCCATGTTGATCTCGGGCAGCGAGCCGCGCGGGAACTCGACGTCGACCACGGGGCCGGCGATGGCCACGACCCGACCGTCCTTGAGGACAGGGGCGTCCGCGCTGGGGGTGGTGGGGGTGTCGGTGACGGTCATGCGGGTTCTCCTGGTGCGGGCGATCGGGGCAGCCGGAGCGGCGCCGAGCGGTTCAGTTGAGGGGCGGACGCCGGTCGTAGCCGCGGTTCGGGTCGGTCGGGTCAAGGTTGGGTGCGAAGAGGTGGGCCGGGCTGAGGTGCTCGACGATGAGGTCCTCGTTGCCGTCGTTGTCGGCCTTGAGGGCCTCGGCGCCGCCGACGATCTCCATGATCTCGGTGGTGATGGCGTCCTGGCGGGCCCGGTTCATGACCCGGGTCAGCGTGGTCTTGAGCTCTTCGGCGTTGTCGGTGGCCGCCTTCATCGCCCGCTGCTTGGCCGCGTATTCGGACGCCGACGCGTCGAGCAGCGCCGAGAAGATGCGGCTGGTGACGTAGCGGGGCAGCAGCTCCGCGAGGATCGTCGTCGGTCGACGGCTCGTACTCGATGTCGGCCTGCGGGCCTCCGGCCTCGACCTGGGTGGAGAGGTCGACCTCGACCGGGAGGATGCGGCGCAGGACCGGCTCCTGCGAGCCGGCGCTGATGAAGCGCCAGTAGGCGATGTCGACCGACAGCAGCTCGCCGGTCTCGAAGCGCGGGATCACCGCGTCGGCGATGGCGCGGGCCTGCTCGTAGCTCGGCTGGTCGGTGACGCCGAGGAAGGAGTCCTCGATGCGGTAGTTGCGGAACCGGAAGTAGGTCAGCGCCTTCTTGCCGCCGAGGAAGAGCGCATACCGGTGGCCGTCGGCCTCGACCGCGGCGATGCGGCGCTCGGTCATGCGCATCATCGTGGAGTTGTAGGCGCCGCACAGGCCGCGATCGGAGGTGATGCAGATCAGCGCGCGCGTGTCGGCCGCCGGGTTGTCCCGCAGCAAGGGGTGGTCCTTCGCCCCGCCGGCCCGGGCCAGCTGCGCGATGACCGAGGTGATCTCCTCGGAGTAGGGGCGCGCCGCGGCGGCCCGCTCCTGCGCCTTGACGACGCGGGTCGCGGCGATCAGCTCCATGGCGCGCGTGATCTTCTTCGTCGAATCGACGCTCTTGATCCGTCGGCGGAGGATCCGCTCCTGACCACCAGCCACGTCAGGCCTCGTCGGCTCCGTCGGCGGCGACAGCAGCCACCGTCTCGGACGGGGAGAACTCATCCTTGAAGGCGGCGACGGCCTTGGCCAACTCGTCTTCGGGGATGGCGCCCGTGGTCCGGATCGTCTCGAGCAGCGCGCCGTGGCGACCACGGAGGTAGTCGAGCAGGTCGGCTTCGAACCGCTTGACGTCCTTCACGGGAATGTCGTCGAGGTAGCCGCCGGTGCCGGCCAGGATGACCGCGACCTGCTCCTCCATCGGCATCGGCGAGTTGAGGTTCTGCTTGAGCAGCTCGACGAGCCGGTAGCCGCGGTCGAGTTGGGCGGCCGACACCTTGTCGAGCTCGGAGCCGAACGTCGCGAACGCCTCGAGCTCGCGGAACTGGGCCAGGTCGAGCTTGAGCGTGCCAGCCACGGCCTTCATGGCCTTGGTCTGCGCCGCGCCACCCACGCGGGACACCGAGATGCCCACGTCGACGGCGGGACGCACGCCGGACTTGAAGAGGTCGTCCTGCAGGTAGACCTGGCCGTCGGTGATCGAGATCACGTTGGTCGGGATGTAGGCGGACACGTCGCCGGCCTTGGTCTCGATGATGGGCAGCGCGGTGAGCGACCCGGCTCCGAGGTCGTCGGAGAGCTTGGCCGCCCGCTCGAGCAGCCGGCTGTGCAGGTAGAACACGTCGCCGGGATAGGCCTCGCGGCCGGGCGGGCGGCGCAACAGCAGCGAGAGCTGGCGGTAGGCCTCGGCCTGCTTGGACAGGTCGTCGTAGACGATGAGCGCGTGCTCGCCGTTGTCCATCCAGTGCTGGCCCATGGCGCAGCCGGCGTAGGGGGCGAGGTACTTGAACGGCGCCGGGTCGCCGGCGGACGAGA
This sequence comes from uncultured Microthrixaceae bacterium, assembly GCA_963776435.1. Classification (GTDB taxonomy): domain Bacteria; phylum Actinomycetota; class Acidimicrobiia; order Acidimicrobiales; family Acidimicrobilacustridaceae; genus UBA4742. The sequence goes on along the minus strand of CAVZMK010000005.1, from coordinate 88,296 downwards.
CCACCACGACCGTGTAGTCGAGGGCGCCGTGCTCGCGGAGGGTGTTCACCGTCGTCGCGACCGTGGCTGCCTTCAGGCCGATGGCGACGTAGATGCACTTCACGCCCTGGCCCTTCTGGTTCAGGATCGTGTCGGTGCAAACCGTCGTCTTGCCGGTCTTGCGGTCGCCGATGATGAGCTGGCGCTGGCCCCGCCCGATCGGGGTCATGGCGTCGATGGACTTGATGCCGGTCTGGAGCGGCTCGTGCACCGGCTTGCGGCCCGTGATGCCGGGGGCCTGGACCTCCATGCGGCGCAGCTCGGTGCCGACCAGCGCGCCCTTGCCGTCGATCGGCTCGCCGAGCGCGTTCACGACGCGACCCAGCATGCCGTCGCCCACCGGCACCGAGAGGATGCGCCCGGTGGCCCGCACGGCCGAGCCTTCCTCGACCTGAGCGGCCGACTCGCTGTCGCCGAGGACCACGGCGCCGATCGACTCCTCGTCGAGGTTGAGCGCGAGGCCGACCGTGCCGTTGCTGAACTCGAGCAGCTCGTTCACGCCGACGTCGGGCAACCCCGACACGCGGGCGATGCCGTCGCCGACCTCGAGGACGCGACCGACCTGTCGCAGCTCGACCTCGGGATGGAAGTCCGCCAGGTTCTTCTGGAGGGCGGCGGTGATGTCGCCGGTGTTGATCGTCAGTTCAGCCATGGGATTCTTCGACTTCTCCCTCGAGGGGTGGGGCGAGCTGGGGGCGGATTAGATCGTCTCTCGGAGCTGGCTCAGGCGGTGGCGGACGGAACCGTCGATCACGGTGTCGCCGATCTGGGCGACGATGCCGCCGAGGACGGTCGGATCGACGATGACGCTGAACCTCGACCGGACCACCCGTGGCCTGCTCGAGCGCGGCGCCGAGGCGGGCGCGCTGGTCGTCGGTCAACTCGATCGCGGAGCGGATCTCGGCCACCGAGCGCTGGTTGCGCCTGGCGCTGACGTCGACCAGCCGGTCGATGATGCGGGGCAGGTCGCGGCCGCGGCCCACGCCGACGACCATCGAGATCAACGAGACGGTGACATCGGTGGCCTTGCCCGAGAGCAGATCCTCGACGATCTGCTGGCGGCGGGCGGCCGGCAGGTGCGGGTCGGTCAGCGCCTCCCGGAGCTCGTCGGAACCCTCGAGCACGCGGGCGAACCGGAACAGCTCGTCGGCCACCTCGTCGAGCTGCTGCTCGATGGACGCGACGGCCAGCAACGCCTCGGCGTAGCTGTCGATCCGGTAATCGGTTCTGCTGTCGTCGGCCACGAGCCGATCTCCTGTCCTCTGTTCGCCGGCTCCCACCGGCGAGGGGTCCGTCAGGTCACTCGGCTAGTTGGCCGAGCCGACCTGGTTGATGTAGTTCTCGATCAGGCGGACCTGCGTGTCGCGGTCGAGGTTGTTCTGCACCACGACCTCGGCGGCGCCGATGGCCAGCGAGGCGACCTCGCCGGTGAGGTCGGCGACGGCCTGCGCCTTCGATGCCTCGATGTCGGCGGCGGCCCGCTGCTTCATCTCGGCGATCTCGGCCTCGGCCCGTCGCTGGAGGTCGGCCTTGAGGCCTTCGGCCGTTGCGCGGGCGTCCTCGATGATGCGCGTGGCCTCGGCCTTGGAGTCGGCCACCTGGCGTTGGTAGGTCGCCTGCAGCTCCTCGGCCTCGACCCGGGCCGCGTCAGCCTTGGCCAGGTCGTCGCGGATGCGGTCGGAGCGTCCCTGCATGCCCGTCTTGAGGGCGGGCAGGGCGAACTTCCACATCGCGATGAGCAGGATGACGAAGGCGGCGCTGCCCCAGATGAGGTCGGTGGCGTCGGGGACGATCGGGCTCGGCGCCTTGTTGCATTCGCCGACGTCCGAGCCCGCGTTGACGGCCTCGATGACGCACTTCTGGACCTCGGTGGCCCCGTCCGGGACGGGGATGTTCTGAGCCGACGCGATCGCCGGCGTCGCGACGATCACGCCGAGGGCGAGCACACCGCCGGCGATGAGTGCACGGATGCGCATCGGGGCTCCTAACCCTTGAGCAGGAAGGCGAGGACGAAGCCGAAGAGGGCGAGCGCCTCGGTGAAGGCGATGCCCAGGAACATGGTGGTGCGCACGGGGCCGGAGGCCTCGGGCTGGCGGGCCATGGCGGTGATGGCGTTGCCCACCACGATGCCGATGCCGATGCCGGGGCCGATGGCTGCGCCGCCGTAGACGATGCCGGCGCCGACGGTCTTGAGACCGCTCGCCAGTTCGCCTGCCTGTTGAGCAGCAAGCACGTCAAGCACGGGATTCTCCTTGGTTGGTTCGGGATCTGGGCTCGGGCACCGGGATCAGTGCTCCGGGTGCATGGCGCCGCCGATGTACACGGCAGCGAGGATGGTGAAGATGAAGGCCTGCAGGAACGCCACCAGCACCTCGAAGCCGGTGAGGGCGACGAGCAGGCCGAACGGCAGCACCGCTCCGATCTTCAGGAGCGGCGGGGCGCCGAAGAGGATGCCCGCGGTCAGCACCGCGAAGGTGGCGAGCAGGAGGTGGCCGGCGAGCATGTTGGCGAAGAGCCGGACCGACAGCGACAGGGGCCGCACGAACAGCGTCGAGATGATCTCGATCGGCGTGATCAGGATGTACAGCGGCTTCGGCACGCCCGGGGGGAAGGCCATCGACTTGAAGTAGCCGAAGAAGCCCTGGCTCTTGATGCCGACGAAGTTGAACAGGACCCACACGAGCAGGGCCAGCTCGACGGGGATGGCGATGTGGGCAGTGACCGGCATCTGGAAGCCGGGGAGGACCTCCCAGATGTTGAGCACGAGGATGAAGCTGAACATCGTCATGAGAAACGTCGTCCAGCCCAGGCCCTCCTCGCCCATCGTCTGGAGGATGATGCCGTCCTGGACGAAGTCGTAGGCCGACTCGGCGACGTTCTGGGCGCCCTTGGGCACCATGGCCTTCTTGCGCCCGGCGATCACGTAGAAGGTGATGATGACGATGACCGACAGCACGATCTGGACGGTCACGCGTGTCGGTGCGAACGGTCCGCTGCCGAAGAGCGTCTTCCACTGGACGAGTCGGCTGACTGGCTCGAATTCGAGGCCGAGGATCACCGGTCGGGCTCCTTTGCAGGCTTGAGGCCGGGGTAGGCGAGCGACAGGGAGACGTAGCGGGTCTCCCACATCAGCAGGCCGACGTGGGTCACGAGGATGGTCATGAGCATCGGCGCCATCACCGCCCACGAGGCGTGGTGGACGAGCATCACGGCGACGACGATGAGCGTCATGCGCAGCAGGAAGCCGCCGAGCGTGGCCGCCATGAGCATGACCGGCGAGATGCGGGCGGCCCACGCCAGCAGCGCGGCGGCCAGCAGGAAGTTCACCAGCACCAGTGCGATGCCATAGGCACTCGACAGCGCGCCGTCGACGCCCCAGATGAGCCCGCAGATGAGCACCAGTACGGGGGCGACGGGCAACGCCCGGCGGACCATGTCATGGGCGATCTCGACCTCGGGCGAACCCTCGACGAACGTCTGCGGCGGCTGCTCAAACATCGCCGCGCTCCGTCGTGTGCGCCGCGACCGAGCGGAAGACCGAAGGCCGCGCCCAGGCGGCGCGCGACTCGTGCCCGTCCATCTCGTGGTTGTAGCGGACGACCAGCTTCCACACGAGGTAGCCGAAGGTGAACAGCCCGAAGCTCAGCGCGAACACGAGCCGGGTGCCGAGCCAGCGGTCGACCAGGTAGCCCACGCCGCCGAGGAGCAGCGGGGTCACGACCAACTCGAAGGCGGTGGCCAGACCTTCGCCGAAGCCGTTGTTGACATCTCGTGCTGCACGAAGGTCCACAGGGACCTCCCTTTCGAGCCCAGTCCGACCCGAGGACCCGTCCTGTCGAGGGGTCTCCGGGCGCCCCGTTCGGGGCTTGTGAATCTCTTCGCAATCTAGGATACCGGCTCGCGCGGGCGCAAATCCGGTGCCGTCCCCCATTCGCGCCACGACCGCCGCGCGGAGCGACAGTCGGGCGATGGTGAAGCGGCCGCAACCTAGGCGGGGAGCCCTGCGACCGCAAGACAAGGCACGCCCGCTCGGGGCGCACCCCAGCCGATCGGGTCAGAAGGCCAGGATGCCGTTCGGTGTGCCGAGCCCGGTCGGGCCGTCGAAGCCGGCGCCGGCGGTGCACAGGTAGGCGGGTGCGCAGGTGCCGTTCGAACCCGAGGTGATGTCGTGGAGCGCGGCCGGCAGCAGGTACGCCCGGAGCCCGAAGAAGGTCGGGAGCGGCGCGGCATCGGCGTAGGTGGCGGCGATGATCGGCGAGGCCAGGCTGGTGCCGCCGACCTGGAACCAACCGGTCTGGCCGTTGTCGGGCGTCGTGTCGTAGACGCTCATGCCGGTGTTCGGGTCGGCGTCGGCGGACACATCGGCCACGGTGCGGTGCGCGCAGCCCGTGTCGTGCTGCCACGGCAGTTTGGGTTCGAACGACGAGCAGCCCGAGCCGGTCCCCGGCCAGACCGTCTCGGAGAGCCGGTTGCCGCTCGCGTCGACGTTGAGGGTCGTGCCGCCCACGGCGGTGACGAAGGGGTTGGACGACGGCCACTCGACGCCGAAGCCGTTATCGCCGGTCGAGACCGTGATCGGGACGGGCTTGTTGAAGACGCTGTCGAAGAGCTTGTCGACGAAGCTGATCTCGACCGAGCCCCACGAGTTGTTGACCTCGGTGGCGTGGGTGGCCGCGTAGCTCTCGGCCGTGATCAGGTCGAGCAGCCCGTTCGTCTTGGCCTCGACCAGCAGGATGTGCGCGTGCGGCGCAACCGCGTGGATGGTCTGCACGTCGAGCGACGCCTCGAGCGCCCAGCCCTGGTCGGGCGCCGGGTAGCTCGTGCCGCCGGTCTGGTCGACCTTGTGGAAGCAGCCGTTGGCCGTGGTGCACGCGGGTAGGCCGAACGTCGACGCCGCGGTGGCCAGGTCGGCCTCCGCGGTCGGGTCGTCGAAGGCCACGACGATGCCCACCGTCTGGGTGCTCGGCTGGGCCGCCGCACCGGCGAGGCCGTACGCGTGCTGGAGCTGCGTCGGGGTGAGTCCCGTCGGCGACGTCGTGGCCGCGGGCGTGCCCGATCCGTCGGCCATCACCTTGGCGTCGCACCACGCCCCGGTCACGGCGATGCCGCACACCGAGGTCGCGTGCCGGCGTGCTCCTTGGGCCCGGCTCTTCGGCGATGCCGAGGCCGGAACCGCCGCGGACCCGATCATCAGCCCTGCCGCGACCACCACCGCGGCCATCGCACCGATCCCTCGCCTCGCGCGCATACGACCCTCCCGCTACGACACTGACTGGCTCGCGGACCCTAGTCCCGCTCCGCGAAGACCTCCGCGTGCGTCTTGCCGTAGGGGTAGAACTCGGCCTGGTCGCCGGCCTCGTACTTCTCCCGCAGGCCCGGCGCCGACAGATCCCAGTCCGGCCGGACCTTCTGGGTGACCGCCCGGAGGTCGAGGCGGAGCTCCTCGATCGTCGGGCGACCGAAGAACCAGTAGCCGTTGTAGATCTTGTGGACGATCAGGCCCGGCTCGAGCACGAGGGTGTGGGGCACCATCGGGTCGTGGTGGGGATCGGTGTACTCGGCGATGTCGAGCGCCTTCTGCACCTTGCGGCCGGGGTCGGACAGGAACGGCCAGTGGGCGCTCATGCCCGAGCGGAACTCGTTGGTGTCGAGCAGGTTGTCGGTGCTGATCGTGACGAGCTTGCAGTAGCCCACCTCGATCTCGCGGTGCAGCACGAGCAGGCCGTCGTGCTGGCGCCGGTCCTTGGGGCAGTAGCCGCCGCGGCTCAACACGAGGACCATCGGGTTGTTGCCCTGGAGCTCGGACAGCTTGCGGTGGGTGCCGGTGTGGTCGCTCAGCTCGAAGTCGGGGAAGGTCGCCCCCGGGACGATGTCAGCTCGCATGGCCCCAAGGGTACGGCCGTCGCCCCGGAGTCGGTCAGCCCGGATCCTCGACCGGCTCCGGTTCCTCGGCCGGTTCCGCGGCGCGTAGATCGACCAGCTGCTCCTCCGCCGCGCTCCCCGCCTCCGGGTCCCCGACCTGTTCGGCCGCGTCGTCCTCGGTCGTCTCCTCGCGATCGGCTCGCCTCGCCTCCCGCAGGCCCGGATGCAGCAACGTGTAGAGGGCGAGGCCGAGCGCGGCGATGCCGATCGGCACCAAGGCGTCGCCCTTGTGGGTGTAGGTCGGGTAGAGCACGAACGCGCACAGCAGCGCCGTCCACCCCCACAGGATGAACACGGCTCGTCGCTGTCCATGCCCGAGACGCATGAGGCGATGGTGCAGGTGATCCTTGTCCGCGGTGGCCGGGCTCGTCCGCGTTCGCGCCCGCCGCACGATCGCGAACGCGGTGTCGAGGATGGGTATGCCGAGGATGACCAGCGGGATGAACACCGGGGCGAAGAAAAAGAACGTCTGGCCGCTCACCGGCGTGTCGGTGCGTCCGCCGACCACCATCGTCGACGCGGCCATGAGGAGGCCCAGCAGGAGCGCGCCGCCGTCGCCCATGAAGATGCGCGCCGGGTGCACGTTGTAGGGCAGGAACCCGATGCACATGCCCAGCACCAGGATCGAGATGAGCGGACCGATGTTGCCCGCCGGGAGCGCGCCCTCATGGACGAGCTGCCGGGAGTAGAGGAAGAAGGTGGCGGCCGCGATCGCCACGATGCCGGCCGCCAACCCGTCGAGCCCGTCGATGAAGTTGATGGCGTTGCACATGCCGAGCACCCAGATCACGCTCAACAGGTACGACCAGTTGGGGTCGAGCACGAAGGTGCTGACGAAGGGCACGCGCAACGACAGGATGCTCACGCCCGAGAACACGAGCACGCTGGCGGCCAGCACGATGCCCGACGCCTTGGCGGGCGCTGACACCTCGCGCAGGTCGTCGATCGCGCCGACCCCGAGGATCACGGCGGCGGCGATCACCAGACCGAGCGGCTCGGTGTTGTTGTCGAACACCGTCTGGAACGCGTTGAGCCGCCAGGCCACGAGCATGCCGACCAGGAATCCCACCAGCATCCCGATGCCACCGAGGGTCGGCGTGGGCCGGGTGTGCACACGCCGCTCGTCGGGCTTGACGACCGCCCCGATCCGGATGGCGAAGCGACGCACCAGCGGCACCAGCACGGCGGTGGTCGCGGCCGCGACCGCGAGCACGACCAGGTACGGGCCCAAGCTAGGCATACACAGGAAACTTCGAGCACAAGGTGGCGGCGTCATCGCGGACGGCGGCCAGCTCGGCGGCGTCGCCGCGGCCGGCGAGGGCGCGCGCGATGAGGGCGCCAATGGTCGCCATCTCCGCCTCGCCCATCCCCTGAGTCGTCACCGCCGGAGTCCCGATGCGCAGGCCGCTCGTGACGAACGGCGACCTGGGATCGTCCGGGATCGTGTTGCGGTTGAGCGTGATGCCGGCCTGGTCGAGGACGGTCTGTGCCTCCTTGCCAGTTAGGTCGGCGTCGAACGCCCGCAGGTCGACGAGCATGAGGTGGTTGTCGGTGCCGCCCGACACGAGCCGGAAGCCCTCGCCCGCCAGCGCCGAGGCCAGCGCCGAGGCGTTGCGCACGATCTGGGCCGCGTACTCCCGGAACGACGGGTCGGCTGCCTCGCGGAACGCCACCGCCTTGGCCGCGATCACGTGCTCGAGCGGCCCTCCCTGCAGGCCGGGGAAGATCGCCTTGTCGATCGCAGTCGCGTACTCGGACCGGCACAGGATGGCACCGCCACGCGGGCCCCGCAGCGTCTTGTGCGTGGTGAAGGTCACCACGTCCGAGTGGGGTACCGGATCGGGGTGTGCCCCGCCGGCGATGAGCCCGGCGATGTGGGCGGCGTCGAACATCAGGAGCGCGCCGACCTCGTCGGCGATGCTGCGCAGCGCGACCGGGTCGATCACACGCGGGTACGCGGTGGCGCCGGCCACGATCATCTTCGGTCGCTCCGCCCGCGCCAGATCGCGGATCTCGTCGTAGTCGAGCCGCTCGTCGCTGGCGGTGACGTGATAGGGCACGAACCGGTAGAGGCGGCCGCTCACGTTGGCGGGCGAGCCGTGCGTGAGGTGTCCGCCGTGGTCGAGGCTCATGCCGAGCACGGTGTCACCGGGCTCGAGCAGCGCGAGGTACACGCCCAGGTTCGCGTTCGCACCCGAATGCGGCTGCACGTTGGCGTGGTCGGCGCCGAACAGCGCCTTCGCCCGGTCGCGCGCCAGATCCTCCACCTCGTCGATCACCACGTTGCCGCCGTAGTACCGCTTGCCTGGATACCCCTCGGAGTACTTGTTCGTCAGCACCGAACCGGTGGCCTCGAGGACGGCCGGGGACGCGAAGTTCTCGGACGCGATCAGCTGCACCGTCGTCGTCTGGCGTTCCACCTCACTTCCGATGAGGTCGAACAGCTCGGCGTCTCGGTCGGTCGGCCAGGGCATCGGCTGGGGCTCCTCGCGGTGAGTGTCGGTTGGATGGAGGTGGGTTCGAGATGGTTCGGCCAGCTCGGCGACAGCCCGCCGAGCTCAGGCAGACGCCTCGGCGGACACCCGTGGCCAGAGTAGGTCCACGAGCGCCGTCGTCAGCTCCTCGAGCTCGTCCGCCGTCTGCTCGTACACACGCTCGCCCTGCCCCACCGGATCGGCGACGTCGTCGAGGGCCGAGGCGCCGAGGTGGTCCTTGGGCACCCGCCCCCGGGCAAGCCGCGGACAGCCAGTCGGGGACCCGCTCGGCGTCGGACCGCGGACCGGCCTGACGACCCCGCCGCACCAGCTCCTTCAGGGTGAAGGTGCGGTCGTAGAGGTCCGGGCGCATCACGGCCGCCTCTCGCACGTGCTCCCGGGTCATGCCGACGACCAGGTCGGCCCGCCCCAGCAGCTCGGAGCTGATGCGACGACTGCGGTGCTCGTCGATGTCGATGCCGCGCTCGGCGAGCGTGTCGACCGCGGTGTCGGTGGCGGGCTCGCCGTCGGTCAGCAACCCGGCCGAGGACACCACCGCGGGGATGTCGCGTTCGGCGAGGGTACGACGCAACAGCCCCTCGGCCATGGGCGAGCGACACGTGTTGCCGGTGCAGACGATCAGGATCTCGATCCGTCGAGTCTAGTGAGCGACCGGAGACCCCCCGGTCCGGCGATAGGGTCACCGCACCCCGCCGCCGGGGGCCTCCGCCGTGCCCCCTCGGCCTCCACGCGCTCCTCTGGGGCGCCGTCACAGGAGCAGACATTGGCCGACGCCCTCGACCCCCGAACACCCGTGCTCGTCGGAGCCGGGCAGGTCAGCCAGCGGGTCGACCGCGGCGAGCCGGTGCGGGAACCGGTCGACCTCATGGTCGAGGCCCTCCGGAGGGCGGAGGCCGACGCCGGGGTCAGCGGTCTGCTGGCCCGGGCGGATTCGGTGCGGGTGAGCCGCCTGCTCTCGTGGCGCTACCTCGATCCCGGCGCGCTGGTGGCCGAGCGCGTCGGGGCGTCCGTTCGACAGACGACCTACACGGTGATGGGCGGCAACTACGTCCAGACGCTGGTGAACCTCACCGCCGCCGACATCCAGCAGGGCCGCGCCGACGTCGTCTTGTTGACGGGGGCGGAGGCGTGGCGCACCCGCACCGCGGCCCGCGCCGCCGGCACGCACCTCGAGTGGACCGAGCAGCCACCGGGCACCGAGCCGACGGTGATGCTCGGCGACGACACGTCGCTGTCGTCGCCGGCGGAGATCGAGCGCCGCGTGCTGCTACCCGTGCAGGTGTACCCGATGTTCGAGGTGGCCCTGCGGGCGGCGGCCGGACGGACCCCCGACGAGCAGCGCCAGCTCGCGGCGCGCCTGTGGTCCCGCTTCAGCGAGGTGGCGGCCACCAATCCCCATGCGTGGATCCAGAAGACCTTCACGCCGGAGGAGATCGCCGCGCCGGGCCCGACCAACCGCATGATCGGCTACCCGTACACGAAGCTCATGAACTCCAACAACCAGGTCGAACAGGGTGCCGGCCTCGTCATGTGCTCGGTCGAGGCGGCCCGGTCGATGGGCGTCGCGCCCGATCGCTGGGTCTTCCCCCAGTCGGGCACCGACGCCCACGACCACTGGTACCTGTCGAACCGCATCGACCTCCACTCGTCGCCGGCGATCCGCATCGCCGGGGCCCGTGCCCTCGAGCTGGCGGGCTTCGGGACCGACGAGCTCGACCACGTCGACCTGTACTCCTGCTTCCCCTCCGCGGTGCAGATCGGCGCCGGCGAGCTGGGCCTCGACCTCGAACGTCCCCTCACGGTGACCGGCGGCATGAGCTTCGCCGGTGGTCCGTGGAACAACTACCCGATGCACGCGATCGCGACGATGGCCGGTCGGCTGCGCGAAGAGCCGGGCACGACCGGTCTCGTGAGCGGCAACGGCGGCTACACGACCAAGCACGCGTTCGGCGTGTACGCCACGACGCCGCCCGCTCACGGCTACCGCCACGAGGACCTGCAGGCCGAGGTCGACGCCACACCCCGCCGTGACGCCGCCGACGGCTACGCGGGACCCGTCGAGGTCGAGGCCTACACGGTGATGCACGGCCGCGACGGCGCGCCCGAGACCGGCCTGTTGGCACTCCTCACCCCCGAGGGTGGTCGTACCTGGGGCTCGACCACCGACGCCGACGCGATGGGGGAGCTCGAAGCGGTCGAGTGCGTGGGCCGAGGCGCCGACCTGGCCGCCGACGGCACCGTCCGCCTCTAGCTCACGAAACTGGGCATCTGTTCCGTCACCTACGGTCCATTTGATTCCCAGTTTTGCTGCGGGTCAGCTGGGGCTGCGCAGGCGGGCGGCCAGGGTCTCCATCACCCGGTCGTTCGCCTTCGGCATCTCCGCGAGCAACTGCTTGAACGCCTTGGTGTCGAACACGATCAGCTTCATCGACGTGTCGGCCACGACCGTCGCGTTGCGGGGCTTGTGCTCGACCAGCGCCATCTCCCCCACCATCGAACCCGGCCCCGACGTGGCGACATGCTCGCCCGACACGTACACGCTCGCCTCTCCGTCGAGGATGACGTAGCACTCCTGGCCCACCCGGCCCTGGTCGACCAGCACCGCCCCCGGCTCGGCGTCGACGTCGTCGGCCAGCTCGGCGACCCGCTGGAGCTCGTCGGGCGAGAACCCGTCGAAGAACGACACGCCGGACAGCTTGGCCACCCCGTCCACCGCCTTCTTCCTGTTGCCGAACATCGGGACCCCCCTGAGTCGTGATCGGTCCGCCGTCCTGGCTCGGCCGGGGGCCCGAGATGCGATGCTACTGCGGGGCCGTCGATCGAGGCCCGACGATTTGGACCGGACCGACAGGGGGAATGGGATGAAGGCAGCGGTGATGCGCAGCGGTCAGCTCGTGGTGGACGAGATCGACGAGCCCCGCCCGGCGGACAACCAGGTGCTCGTGCGGACCCTCGCCTGTGGCATCTGCGGCTCCGACCTGCACGCGCTGGCCCACGGCGACCTCCTCGTCGAGATGTCGGTCGAGGCGTCGCGCACCGCCGGCGACGGCATGCCCGTGCCGGGGATGATGGATCTCGGTCGGGACGTGGTCATGGGCCACGAGTTCACGGCCGAGGTCGTGGAGCTGGGCCCGAACCTCCAGTCCGGCGGCGGCAACCGCAAGGTCGGCGACATCGTGGTCTCGCTGCCGGTCGCCTTCGACGCGGGAGGCGTCCACGCCGTCGGCTACTCCAACGACTACCCGGGCGGCTACGGCGAGCTACATGGTGCTGAACGACCTGCTCTGCCTCGAGGTGCCCAACGGGCTCGACGCCCGCCGCGCCGCGCTGACCGAGCCGATGGCGGTCGGGCTCCACGCGGTCAATCGCTCGCAGGTCGAGGCCGGGCACGCCGCGGTCGTGCTCGGGGCGGGGCCGGTCGGGCTGGCGGTCATCGCCGCGCTGGCCCGGCGCCGGCGTCGAGCCGATCGTGGCGGCCGACTTCTCACCGACCCGGCGGGCGCTGGCGACCACGATGGGGGCACACGAGGTGGTCGATCCGGCCACCGAGCCGGCCATCGATGCCTGGCGGCGCCTGGGCGCGCGCTCGCCGATGGTGCTGTTCGAGGCGGTCGGCTCGCCCGGGATGCTCGACGCGGCGATGCGGCGACGCGCCGCGCGGGGCGCAGATCCTGGTGGTCGGGGTGTGCATGCAGCCCGACACCGTGCGCCCGATGTTGGCCATCGGCAAGGAGCTAAACCTCCAGTTCGTGCTCGGCTACGACCCCCTGGAGTTCGGCGAGACCCTCCGGCGCATCGCCGAGGGCGAGCTCGACGTCACCCCCCTGATCACCGGTTCGGTCCCCATCGACGGCGTCCCGGGGGCGTTCGAGGCCCTCGCCCACCCCGACGCGCACGCCAAGATCCTGGTCGAACCGGCCTGAGCCGGGCCCCGGGGGCCCTGATCTCAGTCGCTCTCAGTAGCGCCAATCGCGCGCTATGAGGCATACGGCCCACCCAATCGGTGTCGACTTGCTACCTTTTGGGGTACTGCGGCCGATTTGAGTTGCAACCCGATCCGGTGGGAGATCCCCGATGGCCAAGTACCGATGCCCCTCCTGTGGCGCAACGCACAAGGATGCGCCCACCAGCTGCCGCCTCTGCGGCTACATCATGGACGGCTCGGTCGAGATACCCACCGGGGGTGCGCAGGCCAGGGCACCGATCGAGAAGAAGGGCGGGCTGGGTGGCATCGCCCTCATCGGCCTGCTGGTCGTGGTCGTCCTCGGCGTCGGCGCGGTCGTCTTCCACTACACCTCGGGCAACGCCACGGTGGCCAAGGTGATCGACAAGCTGCCGGGCCAGTCGGCCCCGCCGAACGGCTGGAAGACGGTGACCGACGCCGAAGGCGGCTTCACGGTGCTGCTGCCCCCCAACCCGACCCCGACCTCGGTGAAGTTCCCGTCCGCCGACAACGGCCAGCTCACCGGGTGGGTGGGCACCATCGCCGACCAGCCGCCCAAGATCGACACGGAGCTCTACGTCATCTACGGCAAGATCCATCCCAAGCCCGGCGAGAAGGCCTCCGACACGGTGGCCCGGCTCGGCAAGCAGAAGATGGCCCTCGACCCCGGCTTCATCGAGTCGCAGCAGGTCACCAGCTATCAGGGCTACCCGGCCATGTCCTACACGATCAACCGGGTGAAGTTCCAGGGTTCGCAGGGCTACGAGAACGCGCTGATGTTCCTCAAGGGCGATCAGCTCTTCGTGGTCGAGTCCCTGTCGATCTACTCGGGCGATCCGGCCGACACCGAGTTCAACCAGGTCCTCAACAGCCTGGTGTTCACGGCCTGACCTTCACCCGGCGAGGCGGGCCCGCAGCGCCCGTGGGCGACCGGCCAGGTCGGACTCGACCGCGACATCCACGAAGCCGCTCCGCCGCGCCATTGCATCGACCGCCGGCGCCTGGTGCGGCGCCAACTCGACCACGAGCGCACCGGGCCGGCGGAGCCACGCCATCGCGCCCTCGACGACCTGCTCGAGCGCCTCGAGCCCGGTCGGCCCGCTGACCAGGGCCTGGTCCGGCTCCCAGTCCGCCACCTCCGGCGGGCAGCTCGTCGGTCTCGGCCACGTACGGGCGGGTTGGACACGACCAGGTCGAGCCTGCCCCTCAGCTCGGTCGGGCAGCGCCTCGAACCACGATCCCTGGCGCAGCTGCACCGACCGGCCCCGCATCGCCCAGCCCGGCCAGGTTGGCCGAGGCGACCTCGAGCGCGTCGAGCGATCGGTCGGTCGCCCAGATCTCGAGGCGATCGCGCTCGGCGGCCAGCGACAGGGCGATCGCGCCCGAGCCGGTGCCGAGGTCGGCGACCTGGAGACGCCGGTCGGGATCGGCGCGGCGGAGCCGATCGAGCTCGTCGAGGGCGTGACCCGACCACCACCTCGGTCTCGGGTCGCGGGATCAGCACCCGCCGGTCGACCATCAGGTCGAGCGTGCGGAACCCCCACGCGCCGAGCACGTACTGCAGCGGCTCACCCGCCAGCCGCCGTTCGAGCATCGCGTCGAGATGGGCCACGGGGCGACGACGGGCCGGCTCGTCGAGCGCGACCACCAACTCGGCGGGGCTGCATCCCGATGCCTCCTCGACGATGCGACGGGCCTCGACCGCGGCCGCGGGGAACCCGGCGGCCGACAGCCGCCGCTCGGCCTCGGCCAGCAGGCTGGCCCACGGGACCGTCGACCCGTCGCCGTCATCCGGCCCGTCGGTCGACCCGTCGGTTGGCGGGCGGCCACGGATCAGCCGGCGTCCTGGTCCTGGAGCTGACGACTGCGCTCGTCGGCGACCAGCGCGTCGAGCGATCTCGTCGAGCTCGCCGGCCAGGACCTTGTCGAGCTTGTAGAGCGTGAGGCCCGATGCCCGATGGTCGGTGACCCGGTTCTCCTTGAAGTTGTAGGTGCGGATCTTCTCGCGAGCGCCCGCCGCCGCCGACCTGGCCCCTGCGGGCATCGGAGAGCTCGGCCGACTGCCGGTCCTGTTCGAGCTTCAGCAGCCGGGCCCGCAGCACCTGCAACGCCTTGGCCCGGTTCTGGATCTGACTCTTCTCGTCCTGCATCGCCACCACCACGCCGGTCGGCTTGTGGGTGATGCGCACGGCGGAGTCGGTGGTGTTGACCGACTGGCCGCCGGGTCCCGACGAACGGTAGACGTCGATCTGCAGGTCGTTGGGGTCGATGTGCACGTCGACCTCCTCGGCCTCGGGCAGCACGGTGACGGTGGCCGACGACGTGTGGATGCGTCCCTGCGACTCGGTCACCGGCACCCGCTGCACCCGGTGCGGGCCGCCCTCGTGCTTCATGCGGGTCCACACGCCGTCGCCCTTGAGCAGGAACGTCACCTCGCTGAACCCGCCCATGTCCGACGGGCTCGACCCCAGCACCTCGAGGCGCCAGCCCTGCCGAGCGGCATAGGCGCGGTACATCTCGAACAGGTCCCGGGCGAAGAGGTTGGCCTCCTCGCCGCCCTCGGCGCCGCGGATCTCGACGATGACGTTCTTGCCCTCGTTCGGGTCAGCCGGGAGCAACAGGACCTTGATCTCGGCGTCGAGGCGCTCGATCGCCGCCTCGTACTCGTCGACCTCGGCGCGCAGGACCTCGCGGTCGGCGCTCGACGCCTCGCCGTACATCTCGCGGGCGGTGGCGAGGTCGCCCTCGGCCGCCTTGAGGTCGCGGTAGCGGATCACGATGGCCTCGAGCTCGCGATAGCGCCGGGCCACGTCGCCGTAGCGGGACTGATCGGCGATCAGGGTGGGGTCGGCCAGGCGCGCTTCGACCTCGCCGAACTCGTTCTCCAGGTCGTCGAGCCGCTCACGCACGGGCCCACGGTACTCGGGGGAGGTTTCGCGACCCTTCGGTCGGCAACGCGCGACGAACGTCTACGGCGCGCCCCGCCAGTCGCCGGGCAGCGCCACGACCTCGGCCGGATCGACCAGTGCCGACGCCAGCGCCCTCGTGACCGGGTGCGCGTCACGCTCGGGCATCACCAACACCAACCGCGCCGACGGGGCGTGGGCCGACCGGAGGTCGGCGGCCGTCGGCACGAGGTCGAGGTCGATGCCGGTCGACGTGACGACCACGATCGCCCGCCCGGCCTCGTCGACGCCGACGGCCGCCTCCGGCGTCGTGTCCTTCACCCCGGCGCGGGGAAGGATCCCCTCGACCGCTCGCAACTCGGCCGCACCGACCAGGCCGGGCTCGGCGACCAGCCTCGACCTCAGCCAACGAGCCGGCGCCGAGACGGTTGAGCGGGTGGGCCGGCGCGCCGGGACGCCGGTGCGTCTCGACGGTCTCGGTCACCGAACGGAGCGCGTCGGCCGGTTCGCGCCCGGCGTGCAACATGGCGAACGCCTCGCGGTCGTGGCGACCGACGCCGACCTCGATCCACGCCGATCCGTCGGCGCCCGTGACGACCCGGGCCACCTCGAGCCCGAGGACCTCGCCGGTGATCTCGCCGTGCTCTTCGACCACCTCGAGGCCGGCCTGGTGCAACGCGACCGCGGCCGCGCGCGCGGCGTCGGACGGCGCCGGCGAGACCGCGATCGGCTCGGGCCCCGCCCGGTGCACCTCGGCGCCGCTGACCGACCAGATCGTCGCGGGGTGGCGGAAGTGACCGGCGCGGCGCGTCAGCAGTCCGGCGTGCTGTTCGACGAGCAGGTGCAGGTCGTCGACCTGGTGCTGGCGGGCCCAGGCCAGGGCGGGGCCCAGGCTGCGATGGGCGTCGTCGTCGACCAGCACCCAGCCGGTCGCACCCGCCGCGCAAGGTGGCGCCACCCGGGAAGTTCCCCTCGACCGCACCTTCGGCCGGATGCGCGTCAGGCCATCCGGCGGCGACGAGCGCGCGGAGCTTGGCGCCGAGCAGCGACGCCCGGCGCTCAGGATCGATCGCCACCGGCGACGGTCAGGCGCCTCGCCGGATCAGGCGTCGGCAGCCGACTTGGACTTGCGCTTGCCGTACCGCCGCTCGAAGCGGTCGATGCGGCCACCGGAGTCGACCAGCTTCTGCTTGCCCGTGTAGAAGGGATGGCACTCGTTGCACAGCTCGACGTGCAGGTCGGGCGAGGTCGAGCGCGTGGTGAACGTGTTGCCGCACGAGCAACGAACGCTGGCGGTGACGTACGTGGGGTGGGTGTCGGCCTTCATCGGGACTCCAGGGAACTCAGGCGGAATATGTAGTTTACGCGCCGGCGGGCGCACTTCCTCATTTACGCGCCGGCGGGCGCTTTGCCGACCTCGGCCAGGAACTGCTCGTTGCTCTTGAACGAGGCCAGCCGGTCGATGAGCATCTCGAGGCCGGCACCGCTCCCGCCCTCGCCGAACCCGGAGAGCACCCGGCGCAGCTTCCAGACCAGCTGGAGCTGCTTGTTGTCGAAGAGCAGCTCCTCGTGACGGGTGGAGGACCCCTCAACGTCGATGGCCGGATAGATGCGACGCTCGGCCAGCTTCCGGTCGAGGCGCAGCTCCATGTTGCCGGTGCCCTTGAACTCCTCGAAGATCACCTCGTCCATCCGCGAGCCGGTCTCCACCAGGGCGGTGGCGAGGATGGTGAGCGAGCCACCCTCCTCGATGTTGCGGGCGGCGCCGAAGAACTTCTTGGGCGGGTACAGGGCTCCGGTGTCGATGCCGCCGGACATGATGCGTCCGGTGGCCGGCGCGGCGAGGTTGTAGGCCCGGGCGAGGCGGGTGATGCCGTCGAGGATGATGACCACGTCGCGGCCGTCCTCGACCATGCGCTTGGCCCGCTCGATGGTGAGCTCGGCCACCATCGTGTGCTCGTCGGACGGACGGTCGAACGTCGACGCCGCCACCTCGCCGTTCTGCACCCAGCGCTTCATGTCGGTGACCTCTTCGGGGCGCTCGTCCACGAGCAGCACGATGAGGTGGACCTCGGGGTTGTTCGTCTCGATCGATCGGGCGATCTGTTTCATCACGGTCGTCTTGCCCGCCTTCGGCGGCGACACGATCAGACCGCGTTGGCCCTTGCCGATCGGTGCGATGAGATCGACGATGCGCGCCGTCATGTTCAGCGGATCGCCGGGCACCTCCAGGCGCAGGCGCTCGTCCGGGAACAACGGGGTCAGGTCCTCGAAGCGCGGACGCTGCCGGGCCACCTCGGGGTCGACGCCGTTGACCGCGTCGATGCGCAACATGGCCGGGTTCTTCTCGTTGCGTCCGGCCGGGCGCGCCGCGCCGGTGACGCGGTCACCCTTCCGGAGCGCGAACTGACGCACCTGCTTGACGGAGATGTAGACGTCGTCCTTGCTCGGCAGGTAGCCGACGAGTCGGAGGAAGCCGTAGCCCTCGTCGCGCAGGTCGAGCAGACCTTCGACGTCGACCGGCTCGCCCTGGAACGGCTGATCGGCGTCAGGGCGGCTCGGCGGGACGGTCGCCGCGCTCGCCGCGGTCACGCCCGCGGCGACGACGGCGGCGGTTGCCTTCCCCGTCGCCCTGGGCCTGGTTGCGCCCCCTGGCCGCCGGTCTGCGGCTGGTCGGTGCCGGACGATCGCCTTCGCCGGTCGTCTCGGCGTCCGGTCGTCGGGCGTCCGGTCGTCCGGTCGGCTCGATCGTTCTCGGCCTGATCGCTCTCGGCGCCGTCGCGGTGGTCGCCGGCTCGGGGCGTCGACTCGGCACGCGTCGCGACCAGCCAGCTCCTCGGTGGTCGACGGCTCGTCGTCATCGGCCTGCGGCGGCCGGCGCCGACGCGCCGTTTCCACGCGAGCCTGACGCGACGGACGGGGCGGACCTCGGGGGCCCGAACCGAGGGGGCCGACGCAGGCGGCCGAGCCACACCGGCCAGCTCGAGGATCAGGTCCACGATCTCGGCCTTGCGGGCCCGCGACGACGGCTTGCCGCCGAGGGCGACGGCGATGGTGTGCAGCTCGTCGCGGTCTTTGCGCTCGAGCGCCGAGCGTTCGAGTTGCTGTGTATCCGCGCTCACGGAGGTCTCGTTTCTGACTGTGGGTGTTCGGGCGTGGGATCGGGTGGCGCCATACCGGCACGGGGCCAGGAGCGGCGGCGAGGGTGGGAATCGGCCGGGCTGCCACTGGCGCCCCCCGAGGGAGCGGCCCTGCGTACGGGGCCCGTGCCTCCGTATCCATCCCCGGCCGCCAGGCGGTCAAGGTGGGAGACGAGCCGACTGAGGAGCCAAGCATCATGTGCTTGCCGCGCCCCTGTCGACAACCCCCGCAGCGTACCCGGGGCGCCCGGGAAGCGGCAAGCACGGGATCGGTCGCCGGCCCGAAACCTCGCGAGAGTAGGTCATCCAGATCGGCCCGGGCTCCGTACTGAGGGTGCACCTATTTTAGTGCTAAATCACGAGGAGACCCCGCATGCACGTCACATCCACCCGTCCGGTTCGCCGGCGCACCATCGTCGGCCTGCTGGCCGCCAGTCGGCCTGCTGGCCCTGCTGCTGCCGCGCGCTGGCCAGCGGCTCCGGCGCCGCCGGCGACGCCCGCCAACGTCTACATCGTCCACGGCATCCCGAGCGTCGGCAACGTGGACGTCTGCGCCAACGGCTCGACGACCCTCGTCGCCGACGTGGCCTTCAAGGGCGTGGCCAAGGTCAGCGTCGCCGCCGGCACCTACGACCTGACGGTCAAGGCGACCAACGCCGCCCCTGCACCGGTGCGACGCTGATCACGCTGAACGGAGCCACCATCCCCGCCGGAGCGAACCTCTCAGTGGTCGCCGCGCTCACGGGCGGATCGCCGACCCTCGACGTGTTCGAGAACGACGTGACCGCGGTCGCGGCGGGCTCAGGACGGGTCGCCGTCTACCACGCCGCCGACGCACCCAGCGTCGACATCCTGGTCAACGGCCAGCCCGGGCTGACCGACCTGGCCCAGGGCAAGGTGGCCGGAGCCGACCTGCCGGCCGCGTCGTACGACTTCACCGTCACCCCTGCTGGCGACGACTCGACCACCGTGCTCGACCTGCCGGGTACGCCGGTCGCCGCGGGACAGCTTCTTCAGGTGTTCGCCGTCGGCGCAGTCGGCAACGGCCTGGCTGAGGCCAACCCGTTCCAGGTGATCACCAACTCGGTCCCGCTGGCGACGACGCCCGCGTCGTCCACCAGCCGTCGCGCCTACCACGACCATGGTGCCGGCCGCGCCGGTGGCCGCCTCGCCCAGCATGACGGGCTGATCCGGGCAT
This sequence comes from uncultured Microthrixaceae bacterium, assembly GCA_963776435.1. GTDB lineage: Bacteria > Actinomycetota > Acidimicrobiia > Acidimicrobiales > Acidimicrobilacustridaceae > UBA4742. Next base: position 68,653 of record CAVZMK010000005.1, on the reverse strand, counting down.
AACCGCTGGGCAGCTCCCCCACATCCGGGCAAGACTGTCGAGGTGGGGGAGCTGCTCGAAGCGCGCCAGCTGCGCAAGGCCTACAAGGGCACGATCGCCGTCGACGGCATCGATCTGCGCGTCTCGGCCGGCGAGCGGGTCGGCCTGCTCGGCCCCAACGGCGCCGGGCAAGACCACCACGTTGCTGATGCTGCTCGGGGCCATCACCCCAGACTCGGGCGACATCACGCTGGCCGGCTGCACGCTCCCCCGCCAACGGAGCCAGGCCATGGAGCACGTCGGCTTCGTGGCGGGGTACCTGCCGTTGCCCGACCGTCTGCGCGGTACGGGAGGCGCTCGACCTCTTCGCCCGCTTCTACGGCATCCGCCACCCCGAACCGCAGATCACGGCCGCGCTCGAGCGCTTCCGCATCCCGCAACCTGGCCGACCGGATGTGCCTCGAGCTGTCGTCGGGCCAGCGCACCCTGGTCGGCATCTGCAAGGCGATCCTGCACCGGCCCGAGCTGCTGGTGCTCGACGAGCCGACCGCGTCGCTCGATCCCGACGTCGCCTACCGCGTGCGCACGGGACTGGCCGAGCTCTGCACCGAGGACGGCACCGCGCTGCTCGTCACGAGCCACGACATGGGCGAGGTCGAGCGGCTGTGCGACCGGGTGGTGTTCCTGTCCGAGGGTCGCGTCGTCGCCGACGGTCCACCTGAGCTCATCGCCGCCGAGTTCGGCCACGGCTCCCTCGAGGACGTCTTCCTCGAGCTGGCCGGCACCGAACGCGACGAAGACGACCAAAGCGGCGGAGTGGGGCGAAGCCGCTCGAACGACGACACCCGGATGGGCGAAGCCGCCCGCCGGGAGGCTTGCCGACTAGAGGGCACAAGCAGCGGAGCGGAGCGAAGCGGCTCGAACGATGACACCCGGATGGCGAAGCCGCCCGAACGGAGAGTCCCTCGACCGGAGGGCAAAGCAAGTTGAGCTGGCTACGCGTCTCCGCGGTGGCCAAGCGGCACGCGTACGTGTTGATGCGGAGTCCGCATCGGTGGTTCGACGTGCTCATCTGGCCGTTGGTCGACTGCCTGCTGTTCGGCTCGATCGGGGTGTTCATCTCGCGCCAGGGCGGCACCCACGCCGCCGACGCGGTTGCGTACCTGCTGGCCGGGATCCTGCTCTTCCACGTCATCTACCAGTCGCAGATCGCCGTCTCGACCGGCTTCCTCGAGGAGACGTGGTCGCGCAACATCCTCAACCTCATGACCACGCCGCTGCGCGAGATCGAGTACGCCGCCGGCGTGGCGCTGTTCGGACTGGTCAAGGTCGCGATCGGACTCACGGTCGTCGCCCTCGCCGCGCTCGTCTTCTACTCGTTCGACATCCTCGACGTCGGGTGGGGTCTGTTGCCGATCGGCGCGATGCTGCTCATCGTCGGATGGTCGATCTCGCTGTTCGTGATCGGGCTCGTGCTGCGGTTCGGCCAGAGCGCCGAGGTGCTGGCGTGGGGGATCCTGTTCGTCGTCATGCCGCTGTCGGGCGTGTTCGTCCCGATCGACGAGCTGCCGCCGATGCTTGCAGCCCATCGCCCGCATGCTCCCGACGACGCACCTGTTCGACGCGGCGCGACAACTGCTCGACGGCGGGGCCATGCCCTGGGGTCAACTGGCCTGGGCGCTGCTCGGCTGCGTCATCGTGGCGTTGCTCGGCCTCCTCTACATCACCCGCATGCTCGGCGTGTTCCGCCGGCGTGGCTTCGTCACCCGCTTCTCCTGATCGTCCGGTGCAGCGCATCTCGATCGTGGGCAACAGCGGCTCGGGCAAGACCACGCTGGCGCGGTCGCTTGCGCCGGACGCCTCGGCCTCACCCACGTCGAGCTCGACGCCATGTTCCACCAGTCGGGATGGACCGAGCTTCCCGAAGACGAGTTCCGCACGCGCGGTGGTCGACCGGCTCGACGGGCTGCCGGGCGGTTGGGTGACCTGCGGCAACTACCGGGTGGTACTCGAGGGAGTGCTCTGGGAACGGGCGGACACGGTCGTCTGGCTCGACCTACCCCGTCACCTGGTCATGCGCAGAGTGGCGAAGCGGACGGTGCGGCGAGTGGTCACCCGCGAGGAGCTGTGGAACGGCAATCGTGAGCCCTGGGAGAATCTCTACGCCTGGTCCCCGGAGCGCAACATCATGCGCTGGGCCTGGACCGAGCACGACACGTACGCCCAGCAGTACGCCGAGGCCATGGCCGACCCGCGGTGGACCGCGATCCACTTCGTCCGCCTGCGCTCCCGCCGCCAGATCGACCGGTGGTTGGCCGGGCTCTGAGCGCGCTGGCGCGACGGGCCCGGGCTGCCGGGTCCTGCCGATAGAAGTCCCGCAGCACCTCGTACAGGTCGGGATGGGCGAGTTCGAGCTGCTCGGGTCGATCGAAGAAGGTCTCGGTGGCGACCGCGAAGAACTCGCCGGGATTGACTCCGGCGTACGGATCGAGCAGCTCGCCCGCCCGCGCCCTCGCGCACCGAGTCATAGACGGCGGTGCACACCTCGATCCACCGTCGACGCTCGGCCGGATCCGGCAGCACCGGAGTGCCGTCGACGAGGCCGTCGCCCATGTCCAGCTTGTGGGCGAACTCGTGGTACACGACGTTGTGGCCCCGCTCTGGGTGCCGGGCCCCTTCGGCCGCCGCGTCCCACGCGATGGTGACCGGGCCGGAGTAGCTGGCCTGACCGAGCAAGGACAGCGGGCTGTCGCTGGCCACGCCGCCGACGCCGGTCGAGAACTCGCCGATCCGTCGCATCGTGGTGGGCTGCACCTCGATCCAGGTGACCCGGTGGTAGGCGTCGTAGTCGAGACCGAGGATCAACAGGCAGGCCATCGCACTGATGAGGACGCGCACGTCGTCGCCGAGCACGAAGCCGGCCGTGCCCTCCCACCTCTTGTCGACCAGGAACAACCGGATCAGCTCCTCCAGGCGAGCCCGCTCGACCGCGTCGAGGACGTTCCAGTGGACGAGACGCCCGGCCAACAACTGCCGCCACTCGTCGGGGAACGGCACGGACAGGGCCCGGCGCCGGCGCGCCCGTCGGGTCAGGGCGATCATCTCGACCCCGAAGCTAGCGGTCGCCGGTCCCGACGCGAGCCCGTTGATGCCGCGCCGCGACCGGTTGACCGGCGCCCACATCCGTGGGAGTTTGTAATCATCCAGCTACTAATCCGAGTGCGCTGAAGCGAAGTGGGGGAAGCTATGTATCTGTTCAGTCGACGCGGCCGTATCGACGGCGGCCACACCAACGAGGCCATGGCGTGGGCCACCGGCATCACCGAGAAGGTCAACGAGATCACAGGCCTGGGGGTCGGCCTCTGGATGCAGGTGTTCTCACCGGAGTTCGGCACGGTCGTCGTGGTCGACCTTCCTGCCCGACCTGGCCACCCTCGAGGCGGCCGGCGACAAGCTGGCCGCAGATGCCGGCTACGTGGCCATGACCGACGAGGGCGCGAAGTACATCTCGGGCGGGCTCGACGACTCACTGCTGCAGATCATCCACGGCGAGCCCGATCCCGAACCGGTCGGTGGAGTACGTGAGCGGCGTCAGGGCCGTCTGCTCCACCGGCAACATCGCCAATGGGATGGCGGTCGGCGTCGAGATCGCCCAGAAGGCCGAGGTCGTGACCGGGCTGCCCACGCTCTTCGGCGGCCGACGTCACCGGTCCGTACGGCGGGGTCGGTTGGCTGACCGGCTACGAGAACATCGCCGCACTCGAAGGCGCGCAGCAGGCGCTCAATGCGGATGCCTCGTTCGCCACGCTGGTCGACAGCAAGGCCGCCGGCGCCTACGTCGAGGACCCGTCGATCACCCAGCAGATCATCTACCGCCACCTGGCGTAGCTGATCCGCAGGTCTCGGCTCCCGACCGACGTGAGGGCGGTCGGTCGGGAGCCGGCCTTCGTCGCGCGTCTCACCTCGCGATGAGCAGGTCCATGAGCTCGTGGCCGGCCACGACCGGCGCGCCGGCCACCCCGACCTCGGTGAAGGTGCCGCCGGGTCCGTCGATCTTGGAGTCGACCAGCAGGTAGGGCACCGGGTCGCCGGTGTGCGTCTTGAGCCGCAGCGGCGTGGCGTGGTCGGGCACCATCAGCAGCCGCCACGGGCCGAGCCGGTCGAGCGCCGGGCATGAGCGCGCCCAGCACGTCGCGATCCCAGCTCTCGAGCGCGGCGATCTTCTCGTGCACGTCGCCGGCGTGACCGGCCTCGTCGGTGGCCTCGATGTGGATGAGGAACAGGTCGGCGCCGTCAGCCAGGGCGTCGAGCGCGCACTCGCGCTGGGCGCTGTAGTCGGTGTCGTAGCCGGCGGTCATGCCCTCGACGTCGACGACCTCGACGTCGGTGAGCACGCCGAGGCCGCGGACGAGGTCGACGGCGCTGTTGAGTGCGGCGTCGAGACCGAACCGGGAGGCGAAGCTGGGCATCGTCGGCGCGGCGCCCTGGCCCCACAGCCAGATCTGGTTGGCGTCCAGGCCGAAGCGCTCGACGATCGGCCGGGAGGCCTCCATCAGCCGGCGCAGGTGCGGCCGCCGCCGGGCCCTCGGGGAGCACGACCGGCTGGTCGGACAGGTCGTGGGGCGGCGTGCAGCTCGGCCTCGGCCCACGAGGCCGGCGCCACCATGATGTGGCGGTACTCCACGCCCGGGTGGAACTCGACCCCGTCGCCGCCGAGCTCGTCGTCGAGCGCCGCCACGACCTTCGGCCGCGACCTCGGTGGTCGGGATGACCACCGGAGAAGTCGACCATGGTGCCGTCGGACAACGGTGACGAGGTTGCACCGGTACGCGACCTGGTCGGCGTCGAGGCGCAATCCCAGCGCGGCGGCCTCGATCGGCGCGCGGCCGGTGTGGTAGCGTCGCGCGGGTCGTAGCCGAAGATCGACATGTTGCCGACGTCGCTGCCGGGCGGCATGCCCGGCGGGATCACCTCGGCCCGGCCGACGTGTCCCCGAGCCGCCAGCGCGGTGATCGTCGGGAGGTGGGCGACCTCGAGCGGCGTGCGGCCCCCGAGCTGGTCGACCGGCTCGTCGGCACAGCCGTCGGGCACGCAGACCACGTACTTCACCGGCGCATCATGCCAGGTTCACCCGACCCCCGGTTCCGGGGACCGGTCAGGCGATGGCGGCGGAGATCGCGTCGCGGACGACGTCGTAGTCGGCGGCGACGGTGTCGTAGCGCTCCGGCCGGTCGAACAGCTCGGCCAGACGGTCGGGCAGGGGCGGGCGCACGCCGGTGGCGGCCTCGACCGCGTCGGGGAACTTGGCCGGGTGGGCGGTGGCCATCGCCACCATGGGCACCGACGGGTCGGCGCGGCAGATCGCGGCGGCGCCGAGTCCGACCGCCGTGTGCGGGTCGACGAGCAGACCGAGCGGGTCGTGGAGCTCGCGGATGATCTCGACGGTCGCGTCGTCGTCGATGCTGGCCGCGCTCCAGTGCTCGCGCAGCAGCCCGATGCGATCGGCGTCGACCTCGAAGCGGCCCTCGGCGCGGAACTCGCAGCATCGTCTCGGCCACCGCCGCCGCCGTCGCGGCCGCACAGCTCGAACAGCAGCCGCTCGAAGTTGCTCGAGACCTGGATGTCCATGCTCGGGCTCAGCGTCGGCCGACCCCGTCCATCTCCATCACGGCCGACTCGAGGAACCGGGTGAGGATGTCGTTGGCGTTGCTGGCCACCACGAACTGGACGACCGGCAGACCCATCCGCTGGGCGCCGTAGCCGGCGAACACGTTGCCGAAGTTGCCGGTGGGCACCGCGAAGCTGACGGGCGACGGCCCCGCGGTCAGGCGGGCGGCCGAGGTGACGTAGTAGACGATCTGGGCCATGACGCGGGCCCAGTTGATCGAGTTGACCGCCGACAGGTTCACCCGGTCGCGGAACGGCTCGTCGGCGAAGAGCGCCTTCACCAGGTCCTGGCAGTCGTCGAACGTGCCCTCGACGGCGAGGTTGTGGACGTTCGGCGACGCGACCGTCGTCATCTGGCGGCGCTGCACGTCGGAGACCCGCCCGGCCGGGTGCAGGATGACGATGTCGATGGCCGGCGCGGTCGCGGCAGGCCTCGATGGCCGCCGAGCCGGTGTCGCCGGAGGTGGCGCCGACGATCGTGACCCGGTCGCCGCGACGGGCCAGCTCGTGGTCGAACAGGCGGCCGACGAGCTGGAGCGCGACGTCCTTGAAGGCCAGCGTCGGTCCGTGGAACAGCTCGGCCAGCCACAGGCCGGCGCCGAGGTCGCGCAGCGGCACGACCTCGGGGTCGTCGAAGGTCGGCGTAGGCATCGTCGACGATGGCCGCGAACGTCGTCACGCTCGATCGATCCCTCGACGAACGGCCACATGACCTCGACGGCCACATCGTCGTAGGGCGCGTCGGCCGCCCGAGCCAGCAGACCCTCGGGCAGCGTGGGCCACGACTCGGGCACGTACAGGCCACCGTCGCGGGCCAGTCCGGCGAGCAGCACGTCGCCGAACTCGAGCACGGGCGCGGCGCCGCGGGTGCTGACGTACTTCACGCGGGCTCGGACTCGTCGGCCAGCACGCGGATGACGCTGCCGACGTGGCGGACGACGTCGAGGTCGCGCAGGTCCCGCAACGTGGCCTGCACGTCGCGCTCGAGCGCGTCGTGGGTGATGAACACGAGGTCGGCCTCGGCGCTCGTGGTCGACCGATCGGGCAGACCCTGGCTCATCGAGCTGATCGAGACGTCGTGGGCGCCGAACACGCCGGCCACCGCGGCCAGCACGCCCGGCCGGTCGACCACGTGCAGGTGCAGGTAGTAGGCGGACTCGAGCTCGTCGATCGGGCGGATCGGGCACCTCGCCGAGCGCGCCGATGCTGGCGCTCGATCCCTTGCGCAGGTTGAGCGAGGCGTCGATGAGGTCGCCCAGCACGGCGCTGGCGGTCGGGTTGCCGCCGGCACCCCGGCCGTAGAACATCAGCTCGCCCACCGCGGCGCCCTGCACGAACACGGCGTTGAAGCTGCCCGCGCACCGAGGCCAGCGGGTGGGTGGTCGGCAGCATCACCGGGTGCACGCGGACGGCCAGCTCGGGCCCGTCCGCCCGATCCGCTGCTCGGCGATCGCCACCAGCTTGACCACGAAGCCGTTGCGGCCGGCGAAGGCGATGTCGGCGGCGGTGATGCCCGAGATGCCCTCGTGGTAGACGTCGCCGGCGACCACCCGCGCGCCGAACGCGATGCTGGCCAGGATGGCGATCTTGGCTCCGGCGTCGTAGCCCTCGACGTCCGCGGTGGGATCGGCCTCGGCGTAGCCGAGCTGCCTGGGCCTCGGCCAGCGCTTCGGCGTAGGAGACGCCGGACTCGGTCATGCGGGTGAGGATGTAGTTGGTGGTGCCGTTCACGATGCCCATGACCTGGTCGATGGGCTCGCCGAGCAACGACTCGCGCAGCGGGCGCACCAGCGGGATGCCGCCGCCGACCGCCGCCTCGAACAGCACGTCGACCCCGGACGCCTCGGCGGTGGCGAACACCTCCGCCGCCGTGGTTGGCCAGCAGCTCCTTGTTGGCGGTGACGACCGGCTTGCCCGCCTTGAGCGCGTCGAGGATGAACTGGCGGGCCGGCTCGATGCCCCCGATCACCTCGATGACCACGTCGACGTCGGGATCGTTCACGACCGAGGCGGCGTCGTTGGTGAAGCGGTCCAGGGGCAGATCGACCCCTCGGTCCTTGGACGCGTTGCGCACCGCCACCCGGGCTGATCTCGATGCGGAGACCGGTGCGCGACTCGATGCCGTCGGCCTGCTCCTGCAGGAGCTGGATGAGCGCGGAGCCCACCGTCCCGCACCCGAGCAGACCGACCCGCACCGTTGACCCGTTCACCTGGTTGCCCCGTTCACGTCCCTACGCTAGTTGGCCGCCCGGGAGCGTCCGGTACGAGATCCGGGCCGGCTGGAACACGTGCGCCGTCGTCCTTTGCGGTATATTCATGTCTGTTCCAATATCTTTCCGTATTTTTCCTTGTGTAACAGTGTCTGTGCCGCTACGCTGCCACCGCCGGGTCCCCGACCGCCTGCAACCCCCTTCCGTCGTCATGCCGTCGGGGGCCCGGCCACCCCGTGGCCGATCAGATGGGACCGGACGACCCAGGTGTCGACGGGTGCCCAGACCTACGATCCGGTTCTCGATGCTGACCTGCTCGATCAGGTGACGGCCGTCGGCTTAGGGGCTAGCCGACGTCGGTGGCGAGCAGGTCGGCGTCGGTCTCGCGGCGCACGACCAGGCGGGCCTCGCCGTCGCGGACGAACACGACCGCCGGGCGGGGCACCTTGTTGTAGTTGGAACCCATCGAATGGCCGTAGGCGCCGGTGACCGGCGTGCACAGCACGTCGCCGACTGCCAGGTCCGAGGGCACCCATCCCTCGCGCACGAGCAGGTCGCCGGATTCGCAGTGCTTGCCGACCACCCGGACGACCCGATCGCGATCGGCGTCGACGCGGCCAGGCCACGAACGTCTCGTAGCCGCTGCCGTAGAGCACCGGCCGCGGGTTGTCGCTCATCCCCCCGTCGACCGCGACGTAGGTGCGGATGCCCGGCAGATCCTTGATCGTCCCGACCGTGTAGAGCGTGACCGCGGCGGCCGCCACGATGGCCCGCCCCGGTTCGGCGGTGACGCGGGCCGTGATGCCGGCGCGCCCGCAGGCCCGGTGCACCGCATCGGCCCACTCCGTGATGGTCGGGGCATCCTCGCCCTCGACGTAGGCGACCCCGAGGCCGCCGCCGATCGACAGCTCGTCGAGCGGGTGCTCGGAGAAGAACGGGCGCGAGTGCGTCGACAGCCATCTCGAAGAACCTCGCCTCGAAGACCTGGCTGCCCAGGTGCGCGTGCATGCCGACGAGCTCGACCGCCGGCGAGGCGGCGGCGCGGGCGAGTGCGGCGTCCGCCGCGCCTGACGCGACGCCGAAGCCGAACTTCGAGTCGTCCTGTCCGGTGCGGACGAACTCGTGGGTGTGCGCCTCGACACCCGGCGTGATGCGCACGAGCACCTTCGGGACGGGGAGGCCGCCATCGACGAGCGCCTCGATGCGGTCGATCTCGTCGAACGAGTCGATCACGATGCGTCCGACGCCGCTCGGCCATGGCAGTGCGAAGCTCGTCGACCGACTTGTTGTTGCCGTGCAGCACGAGACGATCCGCGGCCACTCCCGCCGCCCGTGCCACGTGGAGCTCCCCGCCGGTCGAGACGTCGAGATGCATGCCGGCGTCCGCCGCGAGTCGGGCCATCGCGCGACAGAGGAAGGCCTTCGTCGCGTAGCTGACGCCGGGGCCGAACGCGGCCACCGCCTCGGCGCACCTCGCCTCGAGCTGCGCCTCGTCGTACACGAACAGCGGGGTGCCCCATCGGGCGGCCAGCTCGAGGGTGTCGCATCCCCCGATGAGCAGCTGCCCGTTCGCGCCGACCGTGGCCGAGTCGGGCAGGAGGTGTCGTGGGATGGCGCTCATCGGGTGGGGGTCACATCGATTCGGGAGCGCCGACCCCGAGCAGGTCGAGCCCGATGGCGAGTCCGATCTCGGCCGCCTCGACCAGCCAGAGCCGTGCCTGGGTCAGCTCCGGCGCGATGTCGTCGCCCAGGACGTAGCAGTCGTGGTAGAAGCCGTGGACGGTGCCGGCCAGCTCGCGCACCCACGTCGTGATGCGGTGCGGCGCCCGGTCGGCGCACGCCGAGGCGAGCACGTCGGGCAGCGTCGAGAGCGCGCGCAGCACCTCGAGCTCGCGCTCGTGGACGAGCAGCGACCGGTCGGCCTCCGCGATGTCGACCCGCGTGACACCGCGCTCGGCGGCCACCCGCTTGATCGAGCGGATGCGGGCGTGGGCCATCTGCACGTAGAAGACGGGGTTCTCCATGGCCTGACTGGTGACCACGTCGAGGTCGAAGGTCTGGGGGCTGTCGATCGACTGCAGCAGGAACGTCAGCCGCGCCGCATCGCCACCCACCTCGTCGATCACCTCGCGGAGCTCGACGATGTCACCGGTGCGCTTCGAGAGCTTCACGACCTCGCCGTCGCGCATCAGCGTCATCAGCTGGACGATCGACACCTCGAGCTCGGCCGGATCGTGGCCGACCGCCTGCATGGCCGCCTTCATGCGTGGCACGTACCCGTGGTGGTCGGCGCCCCACACGTCGATGAGCAGGTCGAAGCCGCGGGCGAACTTGTCGCGGTGATAGGCGATGTCGGGCAGCAGGTAGGTGGGCTCGCCGTCGCTGCGCACGAGCACGCGGTCCTTGTCGTCGCCGAAGTCGGTGCTGCGCAACCACACCGCACCGTCGGCATCGACCACCACGCCGCGGGCCCGGAGGTCGTCCAACGTGGCCTCCATGGCACCGGACTCGACCAGCGACCGTTCGCTGAACCACGTGTCGAAGTGGATGTCGAGGGCGTCGAGCACCTGGCGGTGATCCTCGATCGCCCTCGCCTCGCCCCACTCCATCGGGTCGGCATCGTCGGGCATCTCGGCTGCCCAGTCGACGCACGTACTGTCCCGCGTACCCGTCAGCGGGTAGGTCCGCGCCCGACTTGCGGGCGGCGAGCGAGCTGGCGAAGTTCGCCATCTGCGTGCCCCGGTCGTTCAGGTAGTTCTCGCGGGACACGTCGTAGTCGCAGCGCTCGAGCAGACGGGCCAGCGAGTCGCCGTAGGCCGCGCCCCGGCCGTGCCCCGCGTGGAGCGGGCCGGTGGGGTTGGCGCTCACGAACTCGACGTTGACCCGCCGACCGCCTCCGATCGGCAGCCGGGCGTAGCCGTCGGCGCCCTCGTCGACGACCTGGTCGAGCACGTCGTGCAGCCAGCTGTCGGCCAGGTGGAAGTTGACGAAGCCAGGCCCCGCAGTCGTGACCCGACGGACGTGCGCGGGCGGCGCGGCGCTGAGCACCTCGGCCAGCTGCGCGGCCAGCTCGTGCGGTTTGCGCCCCGCCCGCTTGGCCGTGGCCAGAGCGACGTTGCTCGACCAGTCGCCGTGCTCGCGGTTGGCTGGCTGCTCGAGCCGGATCACGTCCGGCATCGGATCGACCTCGAGCGTGGCCAGGGCGGCGCGCAGCGCGTCGGCGAGCTGGTCGCGGATCAAGGGGCGTCCTTTCCGGCGGATCCGGGTCGTGGATCGACCTCGGGTCGCTGGATCGTACCCGTCGGCCCTCGCGAGGCCGAAAGCGTTGTGACCCCGTCGGCCTGGTCACCGCCGAACAGGGTGGTTTCCCAGCCGCCTTCCAGCCATTTCACAGCTTGGGTTCCTACCGTCGCTTCGTCGCGCGCACCCGGCGCGGACAAGGAGTGTGCGGTGTTCTCCCTCGGCTATGCAGTGAACGAACTCCGGCGCCGCTGGACGCGGACCCTCGTGACCGCCCTCGGACTGGCCGCAGGGGTCGGTCTGGTGATGGGCATCGTCGGCGTGTCCCAAGGTCTGTCAGATGCGCAGAACCGTGTGCTCTCTCCGCTCGGGACCGTCGGCACCGACATCATCGTGACGCGGACGATCGCGCCCACCACGAGCCAGAGCACCACGACCACGACCACCCCCCGCTTCGGCGGCGGTGGCCAGGGCGGCGCCGCCCCGGCCGATCCCGGCGGCGGCGGCGGCGGGTTCTTCGCACGGGGCGTGGGCGGCGCGAACAGCGGCGCGAACGGTTCGCAGGCCACGGCCCTGCTCGAGAACAACGCGTCGGTGATCACCGACCTGTCCAAGCTGGGCAAGCCGGGCACGAAGTTCACCCACGACTTCTTCGTGCCGGGCACGCTGATCACGTTCCCGTCGGTCGCCGTCAGCGACATCAGCAAGCTGGCCCACGTGACCTCCGCCGTCGGCGCGCTCTCGCTCCAGGCCCTCCACGAGTCCGGGACCGTCCCGACGATCACCGACACGGTCAAGACGGGCGGCCAGTCGATCTCCACGACCGTCAAGCCGCCGACGCTCACCGCCGCGCAGACCGCGGCCGAGCGGACCTGCATCCAGGGCGTGCTCGAGAAGCAGTTCGGCAGCACCGGCTTCACCCCGCCGACCGGCGGGACCGGCGGCCCCGGTGGATCGACCACTGGCGGCAACAGCAGCGGGAGACGTGACTTCCGGGGCTTCGCCTCGAACCCGGCGGTCGAGGCGTGCCTGACCCCGGCCCAGCGGAGCTACGAACAGAAGGTCGTCGTCCCCGAGCAGACCATCACCCGGGTCCTCAACGCACCGTCCACCGACACCGCCACCTCGAGCTACACGGTCGCCGGCGTGGACGCGTCGAACCCGACGACCGGTCTCATCACCAAGGCCCAGCTCACCTCGGGGAGCTGGTTCAGCGCCAAGCCGGCCGACGAGGTGCTGGCGAACACGGCCTACGCCAGCACGAAGAAGCTGAAGGTCGGATCGACGCTCACGATCAACGGCAAGACCTACAAGATCGTCGGGCTCGTCTCGCCGACGCTGACCGGCAACGTCGCCGACGTGTACTTCCCGCTCACCACCATCCAGACGCTGGCGTCGGCTCCGAAATACGTCAACGAGGTGCTCGTCGCCGTCGACAAGTCCTCGGACGTCGCCGCGGTCACCAAGGCGATCAAGGCCGAGCTGCCGGGCGCGACGGTCCTGACCTCGAAGTCGCTCGCCGACCAGGTCACGGGCAGCCTCGGCAACGCCCACAAGCTGGCCAAGGACCTCGGCGGCGCGCTCGCCATCGTCGTCCTGCTCGCCGCGTTCCTCATCGCCGGTCTGCTCACGCTGTCGAATGTGTCCAAGCGGGTTCGCGAGATCGGCTCGCTGCGGGCGATCGGCTGGACCCGCGGCGCGGTCGTCCGCCAGATCATGGCGGAGACCTTCGGCATCGGCATCATCGGCGGAATACTCGGCGTGCTGATCGGCCTGGCGGTGTGCGCGGCCGCGACCGCGATCGGACCCGGGCTGTCGGTCACCTCGACCGGCCTGGCCGTCGGGGCCTCGTCGCTGGGGGCGCTCGTCGGTCAGTCGACGACGACCGGCACCGTCACGACGACTGTCCACCTGACCGCACCCGTGAGTGCCGCGACGATCGCGATCGCCTTCGCCTGTGCGGTCGTGGGTGGGCTCATCGCCGGCCTGCTCGGCGGATGGCGGGCCGCCCGCCTCGCACCGGCGTCGGCGCTGAGGGATCTCGGATGACTTCAGAACCGACCGAATCGACGACCGGAAAGACCGAGCCGACCATGACCGACTCAACCATGGCCAACCGCACGGCCGCTCCGACTGCCGACCTGCCGACGGGTCCACCGACCGGACCGGTCACCGGCGACCACCTCTACGAGCTGTCGGCCGTCGAGCGGACCTTCTCGAAGGGCGGCGTCGTCGTCAACGCCGTCCGCGGCATCGACCTCGTCGTCGACCGCGGCGAGATGATCGCGCTGGAGGGGCCGAGCGGCTCGGGCAAGAGCACCCTGCTCCAACTGCTCGGTGCGCTCGACAATCCCTCGCGGGGATCGATCCGCTTCGACGGCCGGGACCTGGCCGGGCTGAACGACAAGGACCTCACCAGGATCCGGGCCGAGGACATCGGCTTCGTCTTCCAGCATTTCAACCTGATCCCGACTCTCACCGCGCAGGAGAACGTCGCGATCGCGATGTTCCCCAACCACGTCGCCTCCCACGAGCGCCTGGCCCGCGCCGCCACGCTGCTGGAGCAGGTCGGTCTCGCCGAACGCATGGATCACCTGCCGTCGCGCCTGTCCGGCGGCGAGCAGCAGCGGGTCGCCATCGCCCGCGCACTGGCGAACAGCCCGAGCGTCATCATCGCCGACGAGCCCACGGGCAACCTCGACTCGGACACCGCGAACGAGGTGATGGCCACGCTGATCGGACTGCGCTCCAGTGCCGGCGTGACCATCGTGATCGCCACGCACGACGAGGACGTGGCCACGCGCACCGATCGCCGGATCCGCATCCGGGACGGAGCCATCCGGGAGGATGCCGCCGCGTAGGCCCTGACGCTCGCCGCGCTACGATCGACCCCCTTGCCCTCGTAGCTCAGCGGATAGAGCACCGCCCTCCGGAGGCGGTGGCGCAGGTTCGAGTCCTGCCGAGGGCGCCGAGGCGGAACCCAGCCATTGGCGGTGCAGTGGGCGTGCAGCCGGTGGATCTCGCTCGCGACGATCTCCTTGCGCGTCCGCGGAGCACGGGTACGTTCCGAAAAGCAGGACATTCGGCGTGAGCAAATCGGCGTAGAGCGACATCGGCATCCGCCGATCTGCCCCTAAGAAGGGGAGGTTGGGCAATGGCCAACGACATCCGCAGTGCCAGAAGGTCGCGCACGCTCTTCCGTGCGTTGTCGGGAGACTTCCTTCTGCGGGAGCAGTTCGTCACCGATCCGGCGGGCATGCTCGCTGAATATGTCGAGGGCAACCCCTTGCCGCCCGAGTCGGCGACCGCGGCCAATCAGTTGCTGTACGCCGTCGTGTCCAATCCGGCGATGTTGAACTGGATGCACCTCTACTCCCGGCATCGTCGGGGCGTCGCCCCGTCGAACCAGGTCCTCGCCGGTGCACTTGCCCGCGCCATCAGCCGCTCCGGCGACGAGGCCGCAGTCGCGTCATTGATCCGCTGCGGTTCAGGGGAGGGCGGGCTCATCGAACCCGCCCTCGACCTGCTGAGGGCGACGCTCGGCGTGCTCGGATCCCGGCGCATCGGTGAGGGCACCGAGTTCACCCCCGGAACCGAGTTCACTCCTGGTACCGAGTTCACGCCCGGCACCGGAACCGAATCCACCCCTGGAACCGGCACCGAATCCACCCCTGGAACCGGCACCGAGTTCACCCCTGGAACCGGCACCCAGTTCACCCCTGGAACCGGCACGGAGTTCACCCCCGGCACCGGCACCGGAACCGAAGCGACACCCGGCACCGGAACCGAGTTCACCCCAGGAACCGGCACCGGAACCGAAGCGACACCCGGCACCGGAACCGAAGCGACACCCGGCACCGGAACCGAATCGACTCCAGGAACCGGCACCGAAGCGACACCCGGCACCGGGACCGGCACCGAATCCACCCCAGGCACCGGCACCGGGACCGGCACCGAATCCACCCCAGGCACCGGCACCGGAACGGGAACCGAATCCACTCCCGGGACCGGCACCGGAACGGGAACCGAATCCACCCCAGGCACCGGCACGGGGACCGGCACCGAATCCACCCCAGGCACCGGAACGGGGACCGGCACCGAAGCGAGCATCGGTCAGCTCTTCGGAAACTGGGAGTTCACCGCCATCTTCGTCGCCCTCGTCGAGTTCGCCAGCGAGTTGCGAGACCTCGGCGCCTTGGCCGAGACAGGCTTTGAGAGGTAGCTCGGCCACCGACACCGAGCCCGAGAGGGCGCCGTCTTCCGCGCCGGACCGCCGAGAGCAGGCGCTGCTGCTCGTCGAGGCCGGACGGACGGACGAGGCCTTTGCATTGCTCCAGGCCGAGCTGGAGTCGGGCCAGGAGGGCGTCGCCTGGATGACCAAGGCCGTGATCCAGGCCATGCAGGCGCACGCGCTCGACCCGGCCGGTGATCTCGCGGCCGTGTTCACCGCGGTGCGGTGCGGGCCCAGGCCGTCCAGCACGAGCGACGGCGTGCCGTCGGCGGCGGGCCTGGCTCCGCCGCCGACACTGTCGCGGGGGAAGCTGCGACACGACATCGACCAGTTCCGCTACCTGCGCGCGGCCGGGGCCCTCGGCGCCGAGGTGGACCCGGTGATCGCCGACTTCGAAGCCGTCGAGGCGCGGTTCGCGGCGCGCGGGCCCGAGGCTCGGATGCCGCTCGAGTGGGCGCCAGAGGACGGGGTGCGCCGGCTGTACGGCTGCGTGTCCCATGTCCGGCCCACGCCTCGGCTCGAGCGGGCCCTGTCCGACCATTGGAACCGTGCCCAGGTGGAGCGTTCCTACCTGAGCCGGGCACCTGGCCTCGTCGTGATCGACGACCTGCTCGTCCCCGAGGCGCTCGAGAACCTCCATCGCTTCTGTCTCGAGTCCACCGTCTGGACCGCCAACCGGTACCCGAACGGTCGGCTCGGCAGCTTCTTCCTGACCGGGTTCAACTGTCCACTGCTCCTCCAGATCGCCGAGGAGCTCCGCGTTGCGCTCCCGAACGTGATCGGTGATCGGCATCCGCTCCGGCAGCTGTGGGGGTTCAAGTACCCCGCCGCGCTGCCGGCCGATTCGACCATCCACGCCGACTTCGCCGCGGTCAACGTGAACTTCTGGATCACGCCGGACGAGGCGAACCTCGACGCCAGTTCGGGTGGTCTCGTCGTCTACGAGATCGACGCTCCCGCGTCGTGGGACTTCTCGTCGTACAACGAGCGGCTCGACATGATCAAGGAGTTCCTGGCCCGGCATCGACCTCGTGTCATCCGGATCCCCTACCGCGCGAACCGGGCCGTGATCTTCAACTCGGACCTGTTCCACGCGACGGACGAGCTGCGGTTCCGCCCCGACTACGAGCACCGGCGGGTGAACATCACCATGCTCTACGGCGTGCGCGAGCAGGACCGCCACCACCCGGGCCTAGCGGCCGGGCTGGAGCCGGGCGCGATGGGAGCACGGGCATCGTGGAGGTCCCCCGCCCTCACCCGGGCACGCCGATCCGGCCGGCGATGACCCGGTCCTTCCACTCCTACCAGGGCCAGGACCGGTTCGTGGTCGACGTGTGCGGTGGCATGCGCGGCGGCTACTTCCTCGATTCCGGAGCATCGGACGGAACGCTCGGCAGCAACACGCGGCTCCTCGAGTCGGAGTTCGGGTGGCGGGGCATCTGCGTCGAACCGAACGAGCGGCTCTTCGCCCGGCTGGCCGCCAGCCGGGCGTGCATCTGCCTCAACTGCTGCCTGTACGACCGGGATGGCGCAGTCGAGTTCCTCGAGGCCGCGCAGGTCTACGGGGGGATCCTGGGCGAGTACGAACCCGCTCACCTGCGGTTCGCCGAGGCCTTCGCGGCACAGAGCTCGCCGGGGAGCGACGCCGACCGACCCGTGACCGTGGCCAAGCCGGCCCGCACGATCCGCTCCGTCCTTCGAGCGTGCGGTGCGCCGCGTGTCATCGACTACTGGAGCCTCGACACCGAGGGATCCGAGCTCACGTTGCTGCGGAGCTTCCCGTTCGACGAGTACCGCGTCCGCGTCCTCACCGTCGAGCACAACCACACGGCGGTGCGGGAGGAGATCCGGGCGTTCCTCGAACGCTCAGGCTTCCAGCGCGTGGCATCGCTGGGCATCGACGACGGCTACGTGTGGGTCGGTCACGGCGACCGGGCTCCCTGGCGGAGCCGCGCGTGGTCGGGGAGAACCCGTCCGACGAGCGATCGCTCCGACGGGTAGTCGGGTGGCCGCGACCACCTTGGCCCCGATCGGCGAGACGCCCCGAGACCCGGGCCGGTACAGCCCGCTGATCGTCCTGGCCCCGGCGCGATCGTGCAGCTCGTTGGTCGTGGCCATGCTCGGCCAGCATCCGAGCCTCTACGGCTTCCCTGAACTGCGCCTCTTCCGCGCCCGCGCGGGTCGGCGAGCTGCTGATCGAGCCGCCCGAGGGGCGAGGGATGCCGACCCGCGAACGATGCGCCGGTCTGGTTCGGGCCCTCTCGCAGCTGCACGACGGTGAGCAGTCCCCGGCCGCGGTCGTGCGCGCACAGCGATGGCTCGACGAGCGTCGCGACTGGAGCGTCGCCGCGCTCTTCGACCACCTGCTCACCCTGGTCGCGCCACGGCGAGGGGTGGAGAAGTCGCCCGAGACGTCCCTCCGCGACGGCGCACTGCGCCGGATGTCGACGTCGTACCCCAACGCCCGCTACCTCCACCTCGTCCGCCACCCCTGGTCGACGGTCGCGTCGATGGTCGACGCCTGGGGCACGCTGAGCTATTGGGATGTGACCCCCGAGCACGCGGCCGAGTTCTGCCTGGGCGTCTGGCTCGAGCAACATCGGCGGATCGACGAGTTCGGGCAGCGGATCGGACCCGATCGCTTCATGCGCGTGCGGGCCGAGGACGTCGTCAACCAGCCCGACCGGTTCCTGGCCCCGGTCTGTCGCTGGCTCGGCATCGACGCCGGTCCCGTCAGCCTCGACCGCATGTCGGCGCCCGAGCACTGCTGCTATGCCTCCCCTGGTCCGTTGAACGCCCCCGGAGGGTTCGACCCCAAGTTCCTCGCCCGCCCGGAGCGGCGGCGCGTCCCGCTTCCTTCGCCGCACGCCGGCCCGCCCTCGAGCGAGCGCGACCTTCCCGTCCACCTGGCCGCCGTCGAACTGGCCCGTCGGTTCGGCTACGAGACCGAGGGCTACGCCGACGTCGGCGCGCTGCATACCTACCCGCCGCTGGTGGCGCCCCGGAGGCCTGCGGTCCGGCCGACTCGTCCCGCCCGCCGGGCCGGACCGCCCGCCGGGAGGTCGGCATGCGTGAGGTCTTCGACCAGAGCGGCGTCCGCGTCTTCGAGGACACTCTCGAGCGATCGGATCTCGTCGCCCTGCAGGCGTGGGCCGAGGGCGTCAGGTATCGCGGCGTGCACGCCGACCACTGGCATCCGGTGTGGCGCCTGGGCGACGGCGAGCCGCTGCGAGGTCCGACCTGGTTGACCTCGTCCGACGAGGCGACCGCATCGGACCCGCAAGCCAGGTCCGAACGCGAGCGACGTCCATCGGCCCTCGAGCCGCTGGCCGAGGCGCTCCGCGCCCTGCTCCTCGTCGGACCGGATCACGGAGCGCGTGTCAGCATGACCCCCTGGATCTACCCGAGAGGCACCGGGTTGGGACTGCATCGCGACGACGGCCATTTCGCCGGCTCGTACGTCTTCTACTTCGTGCGCGAGTGGGACGTGCACTGGGGTGGGCTGCTCAACTGCGTCGTCGAACCACACCACGCAGGAACCAATCGGGCCGTCTTCGACGCGACGATGGAGCGAGCGTCGCTGTCGTCGACCGGTCCGGGCGTGTGGATCCCGCCGGCGTGCAACCGGCTCGTCGTGCTCGCCCCCCACGTCCGTCACTGGATCTCCCGGGTCGACGCCAACGCGGGCGATCAGGCCCGGTTGTCGATCGGCGGCTTCGTCCACGTCCAGTAGGCGCGGGAGGGAGACGCGGCACTGACGGCCATCAAACCGCGTTCAGCCGCTGGCACCCGCCGCGACCAGGCCGCCGAAGATCTCGTCCCAGTGGTCGTACCAGAGGTAGTGCGACGCGCCGGGGACGAGCGTCAACGACGCGCCGGGAATGGCATCGGCCAGCCGCCGACCCCAGTCCGCCGGGACCAGGTCGTCCGCGTCACCCTGCCAGAGCTGCACCGGCACGACGATCTCCGAAGGCTCGAACCCCCAGGGCGCCTTCATGACCCGGTAGTCCTCGACCACACCCCTGGTGTCCCGCAGCCCCTCGGCGACGGCGGCCGCGATCGCGGTCGCATCGTCCGAGGAGATCGGAAGCGACCGTGCGAACGCACGCGGGGCTCGGCGCGCGGAGAGGCGCATGACGTCGAAGATGGTGCGCTCGATCGGGGCCCCTCGCTCACAGAGGCGAAGGAAGAGGCGATCCATCGCGTGGAGTCCCTCGAACATGCCGTCCCAGCCGGCCGGGATGCCGCTGGCGACCAACGCGACCGCTCGGACCCGTGCACCGAGGCCCCTCGCCAGCGCCTGCGCGTAGCAGCCGCCGAGTGACCACCCCATGACAGCGAACGACGGGAGGTCCAGCTCGTCGGCCAGCGCGGCCACGTCGACGGGCCAGTCGAGCAGCAGGCGGTGGGGCTGGCGGTCGGAGCCACCGATCCCGGGCCGGTCTGGGGAGATGAGCCGCAGTCCGTGGGCCGCGGCCGACGCGGCCGCCGGTACCACGTCGAGGCGCGAGCTGAGCCCGCCATGGCAACTGATCACCGGATACCCGCCGGGGTCGCCGATGTCGAGGTACGCCAGCTGGCGCCCGTCGACCAGTGTGACCGTGCGCGGCGCCGCCGATGCGGGGGCCGATGGCGCGCGGTGTGGCATGGCCGACCGTACCGCGCGGCTCTAGCCTCGACCTCGCTCACGACCGGAGGTGCCCGATCGACGACACCGGAGACGCCCTCACCACATCGGTGCGCCCCGAGCGCATCTACGCCGCGTACCTCGCCGCGGAGGCGATCGTCGGTGTGCTGCTCTGGGTCGCGTTCGCCGCTTCGACGACGGTCCGCGGGTGGTTCGATCTGATGCCCGCGCACCACGCGGTCACCGACGCGTTCGTCCTCGCCGACCTACTCGTCGCCGTCGTCGGTTCCGCGCTGAGCGCCTGGGGGGTCGATGCCAGGAAGTCATGGGCCGTCCCGATGGTGGCGTTCACCGCGGGTGCGATGGTCTACCCGACCCTCTACCTGGTGGCGTGGGTGTCGTTCGCGGGCACGGGCACCGCCTGCCTCGCCATCATGGTGCCGCCGGCCATCCTCACCTGCTGGATCGCCTACCAGACCTGGAGGACGAGCCGCTGAGCCGCGCCGAGCCCGGCCGGCCCGACCGAGGAGCTGTCCCCCGGGATCCGGTGGTTGGCCGTCGGGGGCATCGTCGGTCCGGTCGCCTTCATCGCGGCCTGGGCGCTGTGCGGCCGCGCGACCCAGGGCTACGCGCCACCCGCGACGCGATCAGCGAGCTGGCCGCGATCGGCGCGACGACCCGGGTCGCCATGACGGCCGGATTCGTGATCTTCGGTGTCGGCGTCATGGTCTACGCGCAGGCGCTGCGTCGCTGGATCGCGGGTCCGGCCTGGGTGGCCGCCACCGCCTGCGGCCTGGCCACGCTCGCCGTGGCGGCCGTGCCCCTGGGCTCGTTCTCCGATGGGCTGCACGGGACGATGGCCGTCGTCGGCTACCTCGCACTCGCGGCCACTCCAGGCGCGGCGTCGCGACCGTTGGGTCGTGCCGGTCGGCCGCGTGCCGCACGGGCATCAGTGGTTGCCGCCGTGGCGTGCGGCGCATGCCTGGCGGCGTCGCTCGTCGGTCCGCATCACGGATCGTTCCAGCGGCTCGGACTGTCGATCGGCGACGGCTGGCTCGTCGCTTCGGCCGTCGCGATGCTCGTCCGACCCACCTCCTCGACGACACATCCACGACAGACGACCGGACCGCACCGTTCACGAGCGGGCAACCCGCCCGTCGCGCCCGGAGGCGACGATGGGAGCATGGATCTCCAAGGCGAGTGCCTCGAGGCGTGCGAGCGGGTCGTGGTCACCCCGGCCGCCGGGGTGTTCGTGCCTGCCGATCCGCTCCCCGAACAGGTCGAGATCGGCTCGACGATCGGCTTCATCCACGCCCACGCCAGCGTGACGCCCGTGCGATCGCGGTTCCGCGGCACCCTCGTGGCCCTCGTGGCGGCGACGGGCGAGCGCCTGACCGAGCACCAGCGGGTGGCCTGGCTGCGGGCCTGACTCGATCCGGCCCTCCCCGGGGAGCGGTCGTGGCATCGTGTCGCGATGGCGCTGGCCCCGTTCTCATCGGTCGATGAACTCCTCGCCGCGCTCGGGTCGCTCGACGGCCTGCCCACCGACGACGTCGTGGCCGCGCTCCCCCACCTGCTCCAGACCGCCGAGCGCCTCGATGCTGGATCACCCCGACGACCCCGAGCTCGTCGTGGCCGGGTTGGTCCACGACCTGGCCAGCGCACTCGTCGCTCGGCTGCCCCGACCACGGCGCGGCGGGCGCCGCCCTCGTCGGCCCCCTCCTCGGGCCCGGGTGGCCGAGCTGGTCGACGGCCACACCGACGCCAAGCGCTACCTCGTCACCGTCGAGCCGGACTACGCCGGCGGGGCTGAGCGCCAACAGCACCTTCACGCTGATCGGCCAGGGCGGCGCCGATGGACGCCGACGAGGTCGCCGCCTTCGCCACGCGGCGCGAGCTGGCCGCCCTCATCGCGCTGCGGCGGGCCGACGACTCGGCCAAGGTCCCCGCCGCGCCGACCCGGCCGGTCGAGGCCTGGCGACCACTGCTCGACCACGTCGCCGCCACCGCCACCACCGAGCTTCCTGTCAGCCCAGCGACCCCTCCGGGTCGTCTGGCTGACCGGTTTCACGCCGTCCCGCAGGTCAGCAGTGGACGCCCTTCGGGGGCGAACCCGCGGCCAGGCCGATCGGCGTGGTCGTCGTGGTCGTCGAGCCGGTGCTGCTCGAGCTGGACGAGCTGGAGTGGCTCAGGTGCCCGATGCCGGCGAAGTCCGAGCCGATCACCAGCTTCACCTCGTCGGCGCCGAGAGATGTGTCCTGGCTGAGCTGAGGGCTGCCCAGCACGTAGCGGCCCACCTCGACGGCCTGCCCGGCGGCGTCGGAGCCGTAGTAGATGGTCGTCGTCGCCTGCGTGGCGGCGTTGCCGGTCCCGCTGACCGTGAAGCCATACTTCTCGAGCTTGGTGGCCGACGTCGCGGCCTCGCCGGTGACGCCGCCGCCGTTCTCGACCGACAGGGTGATGTCGCTCGGCTTGTACTTCTTCGTCGAGGTGGTCGTGCCCCGGAAGACCTGGAAGGTCGGCTCGGCCTTGGCCGTGTCGAGGTGCAGCACGTCGGCCCCACCGGCGGTGACGAACGGGGTGACGGGCAGCGTCGTAGGTGACCAGGTTGTTCGCGTTGAAGGCCCTGTAGTCGGAGAGCAGGCCGAGCATGTCGGTGAAGCTGAACGAGCTGTCCACCTTGAGGTTCTTGATGACGCTGTGCACGAGGTTGTTGGTGGCCAGCAGGTTGAGTCCGGTCGCCTTGGATTCGGCGCGGCCGATGACCGTGCGGATGAAGATCTGCTGGCGGGTGATGCGCCCGAGGTCGGCCGTGCCGTCGCTCTTCCACTCGCCGAGCTGGTGTCGTAGTACTCGAGGTGGCGTGACCGGGCGAACGACAGCGCCTGGTTGCCGTTGAGCGTCGATGCACCCGGTCTTCTCGATGTTGAGGCCCGAGTTCGTGTCGCGCATGCGGGTGGCGAAGTACATCGGCACGCCGCCGACCGCGTTCACGACGTCGCGGAAGCTCGTCGAAGTTGACCTCGACGTAGTGGTTGATCGGGATGCCGAAGTCCTGCTCGATCGTGTTGATGAGCGGCTGCGGTCCGTTGCTGTAGGCGGTGTTGATGCGCTGGTTGCTTCCGTCCCCCCAGATCGGGATCCAGAGGTCGCGGGGGAACGACAGCAGCTTGGCGGTGCCCTTCGACGGATCGATGCGCAGCACCATGATCGTGTCGGACCGCTGGCCGGTCGGCGCCTCGTTGTCGCCGTTGAACACGGCTGTAGTACGGATCGTTCTTGCTGATGCCCGCCGGCGTGTCGGACCCCACGATCAGGTAGTTCTGCGGACCGCCCGACGCCGCCTTGGCGAGAGTCAGGTGCTCGGTGCGCAGCTGGCTGAACCGCCAGATCGCGT
The DNA here is from genome assembly GCA_963776435.1 of uncultured Microthrixaceae bacterium. Classification (GTDB taxonomy): domain Bacteria; phylum Actinomycetota; class Acidimicrobiia; order Acidimicrobiales; family Acidimicrobilacustridaceae; genus UBA4742. Next base: position 45,302 of record CAVZMK010000005.1, on the reverse strand, counting down.
AGCCGACGCCGCACACGGCCAACACGATGGCGAGCACGACGACCACGCCCGTCGTCGAGCAGGGCGCGCTGCCGCCAGCTGCGGTGGCCGGTCGGGGCGGGCTCGGTCTCGCTCGGCTGGGGCCGATCGTCGAGCGCGCTGGAGGAGCGAGGGGGAACCATGAAGGACAGAAGGCTAGTGGCGTCCGCGCACCCCTGCGGGTCACCTACCCCCCGAAACCGGGCAACTTTCATGGCGCGCTTTCCGGTCATTTTGATGCCCAGATCCCGGGGACTACGCCGGCTTCGGCTCCTTGGGCAGGCCCGAGGACCCGCTCGCCGACGATGTTGCGCTGGATCTGGCTGCGTCCCGCCCCAGATCGTCTCGGAGCGGGAGAAGAAGAACGACGACTGCAGCGCCGAGGACCGGGTAGTGCTCGTTGGTGCGGCGGACGCCGTAGCCCGGCACGGCCTCCTCGACCTCGGGGTCGCCGGTCAGCAACTGGCCCTCGGGACCGAGGACGTCGATGGCCAGGTTCATCACGTGCTGGTGGTACTCGCTCCAGAACATCTTGTTGGTCGCTCCGAGCGCGGCGACGCCGAGGTCCTTGCGGTCCTGGACGACCGAGGTGAGCGTGCGCAGCCCGTTGATCCGCATGATCTGCACCTTCGACCACGCCCGGGCGAGCTCCTGGCGGACGAGCGGATCGTCGGTGCGGCCGTTCTCGCGGGCCTTGTCGATGATGACCTCGAGCTCCTTCTCGAACCGGCGGTGGCCGGTGGTGGCCGACGTACCGCGCTCGAAGCCGAGCGTGGTCATCGCCACCTTCCACCCGTTGTTCACGCCCGCCGACGACGTTCTCCTTCGGGCAGCGGGCGTCGGTGAAGAACACCTCGTCGAACTCGGCCGCGCCGTCGATCTGCTGGATGGGGCGGACCTCGATGCCTGGCTGCTTCATCGGGCACGAGCAGGTAGGAGATGCCGGCGTGCTTGGGCGCGTCGGGATCGGTGCGGCAGAGCACGAAGATGTAGTCGGCCACTGAAGCCCTGGGTCGTCCAGATCTTCTGGCCGTTGATCACCCACTCGTCGCCGTCGAGCGCGGCCTTGGTCTTCGAGCCCGGCCAGGTCGGAGCCGGCGTCGGGTTCGCTGAAGCCCTGGCACCAGGCGATCTCGCCGGAGAGGATCTTCGGCAGGAAGAACTTCTTCTGCTCCTCGGTGCCCCACTGCAGGATGGTCGGGCCGACGAGCGTGTCGCCGAAGAAGTCGGCCCGCAGCGGCGCGCCGGCGCGGGCGAACTCCTCGTTGAGCACGACCGCCTCCATCGTCGAGAGGCCCTTGCCGCCGTACTCCTTCGGCCAGGTGGCGCAGATCCAGCCGCCCTCGAACAGCGTCTGGGTCCACTCCTTCTGGAACTGGACCTTGGCCTCGCCCTCGAGCTGAAGCCGGGGTCGAACCACCCCTCCGGAAGGTGCTCCTCGAGCCACGAGCGGATCTCGAGGCGGAAGGCCTCGGCGTCGGCGGGGTAGGTCAGATCCATGCCCCCATCTTGACCCCTGGCGTCGACCGGGCGGCCAAGTCCCGTGCTCCGCCACCGGCTCGTCCTGGCTGAGCCAAACGTCACGCCGGGGGCGACGGAAGCGGCGCCGAAGCGTGCCCTACCATCGCCGCGCCCACGGCTCTCGCCGCTCGCCGGTCCCGCCACCGGTTGGTCTTCCTCGGGGCATCGCCCGCCCCTGAAGAATGAGCGCGAGAGCCGTGGCGCGACCCCCGCGAGGCATCGAGAGGCCACTCCCCGGATGAACGTACGCCGTCACCGTCACCACCACTGGCGGGCCGATGACCGACACGCACGTGGCCGATCTCGCGCGCCTGGGGGCGACGGTGGAGCTGACGGACGAGCCGGTGCGGTGCGACGCCACCTTCACCATCGAGGCGGCAGATGCGCCGTCGGCCACGGCGCTGGCCATCGAGGGCGTCCGGCGCGGTCGCGCGGCGAGGTGACCGTGCGACGCCGTCACCGTCGGCGGCCGAAACCGCGACCTGACCAACCGGCTGGACAACCCCTCTAGGCTGCCCGGCATGGCCGAGCGGTGGACCTTCCAGTGGAAAGAGCTCTACGAAGAGGTCATCACCAGCGGCCTCTGCACCGGCTGCGCCGGTTGCGTGATCTCGTGCCCGCACGACGTCATCGGCTACGACCACGAGCAGGGCGGCTACAAGCCGTTCCACCTCGAAGACGAGCTCGGCCCGACCGACTGCAGCCACGGCCAGAAGGGCTGCACCTCGTGCACCCGCGCCTGCCCTCGCTTCCGGCTCGTGGGAGCCCGAGGCCAACGAGCACCTCTTCGGCCGAGGACCGCGCCGCCGACGACGTCGCCGGCGTCTACTCCGACATCCTGCTGACCCGGGCCAGCGACGACATGGTGCACCAGATGGGCCAGGACGGCGGGCTTGTGTCGGCCATCCTCATCTGGGCGATGCAGGAGGGCTACATCGACGGCGCGCTCACCTCGTTCCTCGACGGCGCGGCCGGCGACTGGAAGGCCAAGCCCGGGCGTGGCCGCCAACCGGACGAGGTCCTCGAGTCGGCGCGGTAGCCGCTACACCTACTCGGCCAACACGCTGGCCCTCGACGAGGCGCTCGAGCGTGGCTTCTCCAAGCTCGCGCTGGTGGGCATGAGCTGCCAGTCGTCGGTGCCCGCCGGTCATGTGGCACCGCAAGATCGGCAAGATCAGCAAGCCGATCGTGTTCAACATCGGGCTGCTGTGCTCGAAGACCTTCGACGACGCCATCTTCGAGGAGCTGTTCGAGGCCAAGTACGGCCTGCGACAAGCAGGACATGGTCAAGATGAACATCAAGGGCGTGTTCCAGATCTGGATGCAGGACGGCGCGTACCACGAGATCAACCTCAAGGAGTGCCACGCCTGGACCCGTGAGGGCTGCACGCACTGCCCCGACTTCGCCGCCGAGCACGCCGACATCTCCACCGGCGGCATCGGCAAGTACAACGACTGGACGCTCACCATCGTGCGCACCGAGCTCGGTCGCGAGATCATCCAGCGGATGATCGCCGACGGCTCGATCATCAGCCCGGCCCGGCGACGAGGATCCGGCGGCCATCGCCCTCATGCGCAAGCTGGCCGAGAAGAGCCGGGAGCGCTGGCCCCAATGGGCCGACCCCGCCGTCCTCGTCGGCATGCCCGAACCCAAGGTCAAGACCCCGGCGTAGCGCGGCGAAGGCCCGTCCGCCGGAAGGCTCTGCCGACGTTCTTGACGCGGCGGAGCAGAGCGAAGCCGCTCGCACGATGGCACCCAGATGGGCGAAGCCGTCCGCCGGGAGGCTCCGCCGACGTTCCTGACGCGGCGGAGCAGAGCGAAGCCGCTCGCACGATGGCACCCAGATGGGCGAAGCCCGTCCGCCGGGAGGCTCCGCCGACCAGAGGACACAGCAGGTAGAACTCAGGCAGTCGTAGTCGGGCCGCCGGTCGGTTTGCTGGTCGTGGTCGTGGTCCCGACGTAGCCCTCGGAGCCGCAGTCCTTCGCCCAGGCATTCTGGACGTCGCTCGGCACCTTGTTGGGATTGGACTTCACCTGGCTGTTGAGCTGCTGGAAGTTGGGGCCGGTGTACCCCGAGTACTTCTTGGCGTTCGCCTTCTCGTCCGCACCCGACGCCGGCACCATGCCGGTCACGACGGTGTACATGCAGTCGCAGAGGCTGCTCGAGGCGAGGGTGGTTCCGGTGCTGCCGCCGATGCAGCCCTGGACGAAGTTGTCCTTCGTGAGGGAGTTGTAGAACTGCGGCGTGTTGTCCTGATGACAGCCGGTGGCCACCAGCAGGAGCAGCGCGAACCCGGCGACGAGCATCGGCGCGCGGCGGCGGGAGGTGAGCGGGGTACGGAGCATGTGGGGTGACGGCCTCGACGTGGCGTGCAGGACGGCCGACACGGTAGCCGTCTGCAGGTGGCGGTCACCATCCGGCCATGGGCCGGTCAGCCGCCGCCCGAGGTCAGCGCAGGTCGCGGGCGCGGCTGGCGTCGAACTCGATGACGTCGGCGACGTCGTCGTCGTCGACCTCCGAGTTGCACGCGACCCGGGCCAGGTAGGCCAGGTGGGGTGCCTCGGTGACGAGGTCGATCACCTCTGCCGGCTCGGCCTGCGCATCCACGGCCACGTCGCCCGCACCGTCGACGCCTGAGGTCGACGCCTCTCGGGCTCGGGCCACGGCACCGGCCATGGCGGCCCAGAGACCGCCGCGACCCCGAGGTCCGGTCAGCGGTGCCGCTCCGGTCGAGTCGGGCTCCGACGACAACCAGTCGGTCGAGGGCCATGCGTCCACCACGGCCGGCGATTGCGTGAGATCGATTCGACGGATGCTCGCTCGCATGGAGGCATCATCGGTAGGTCCCGACGACTGCGAATGAGGCCGACGACCCAAATGGTCGCCAAATGAGCCGGAAGGATCGGACCCGATGAGCCGCACGCCCCAGCCGCGGGCGCGGCCCGCTGGGTCATTCGGACCGGACGCGCGGACCGAACGACCCGGGTGGGCGAGGTCGGTCGGATTCGCCTCCCTCAAGTCGTGAGCTCGCGGCGCACGCGAGAAGACCGCATCGAGCATGGCCTCGGTCAGACGGCCGGTGAAGGTGTTCTGCTGGCTCACGTGGTACGAGCACAGCAGCGTCCGTGGCCGGCCGGGCGGGGCGGGGACCGGGACCTCGAGCCCGTGGGCGAACGCCGGCCGGGGCCGTATGCCGAGCACACCTGAGGCCGTCTGGTAGCCGATCTGGCCGAGGGCGAGGTACACCCGGGCCTCGGTGAGCAGCGCCAGCTCGCGCTCGAAGAAGGGACGACACCGTGCCCGTTCGTCGGGGGTCGGCTTGTTGGCCGGGGGCGCGCACCGAACCGGTGCGGTGATGTAGGCGCCGGTGAGCACCAGCCCGTCGTCCCGCGACACGCTCTCGGCCCGGTTGGCGTACCCCGCCCTCCACAGGGCCCGGTAGAGCCACTCCCCCGAGCGGTCGCCGGTGAACATGCGGCCGGTGCGGTTGGCGCCGTGGGCCGCCGGGGCGAGACCGATCACCACGAGCCGGGCCGCTGGGTCCCCGAACCCGGGCACCGCCCGTCCCCAGTAGTCCTGGTCGCGGAACGCCGCCCGCTTGGTCGCGGCGACCTCCTCGCGCCACGCCACCAGCCTGGGGCAGGCACGGCACGCCACGATCTCGTCGCCGAGCGTCGCCAGAGGGTCCATCTCCGCAGGTTACGGGTACGTTGGGAGGCTCCCCGAGCCGGATGCACGCGTGCGTCCGGAGCCGCGAGCGAGCGCCACGATGCCCCGATCCACCAAGCCGAAGCCGATCCCCCCCACCACCGTCCTGCTGGTGCGCCACGGCCAGACCCCGTCGACGGGCACGACGTTGCCCGGGCGGGCACGCGGGCTCCACCTGGCGGACAAGGGCCACGAGCAGGCCGCGGCCGCCGCCGCCCGGATCGCCGAGCTCTCCAAGGTGTCCGCCGTCTATGCGTCACCGCTCGAGCGCACCCGGGAGACGGCCGCACCGATCGCCCGGGCACTCGGCCTGCGCGTCCGCGCCGAGCGCGGCCTGCTCGAATGCGAGTTCGGCGACTGGACGGGTCGGTCGCTGAAGGAGCTGGCCCGCCTGCCCGAGTGGCGCACGGTCCAGCGCTACCCGAGCGGCTTCCGCTTCCCCGGCGGCGAGTCGTTCGTCGAGATGCACACGCGCATCACCTCCACGTTGGCCCGACTGGTGGCGCGCCATCCGGGAGAGACGATCGTGGCCGTGTCGCACGCCGACCCGATCAAGGCGGCCCTCGCCGACGCACTCGGCACCCACCTCGACCTGTTCCAGCGGATCGTCGTCTCGCCGTGCTCGATCAGCGCGGTGCACTACGGCGCGGGTGGCCCCGTCGGTCCTCACGTCGAACTCCACCGGCGACGACCTCACGACGTTGGGTCTGCAGTGAGCGGGCCGTCGTGAGCACGTCGTTCGACTTCGACGAACCGGACCACTTCACCACGGGTGCCGTCGGTGAGCCCGGTCGTCGCGTCTTCTACCTCCAGGCCGCCCAGCAGGGATCGGTGGCGACGCTGCGTCTCGAGAAGCAGCAGGTCGTCGTGCTGGCCGAGTATCTCGCCGGTCTGCTCGAGCTGCCCGAAGACGAGGTCAGCGCACCCGTCGTCGAGCTCATCGAGCCCGTCCTCGCCGAGTGGGTCGTGGGTTCGCTCGCCGTGGCCTACGAGGAGTCCGACGGTCGCGTCGCTCCTCGTCGCCGAGGAGCTGGTCGAACAGCCCGACGACGACACCGACGTCGGCGAACCCGTCGAATCCGTCGACGCGGTCGAGCCCGCCACCGCGCGGTTCCACCTGACCCGCGACCAAGCCGTCGCGTTCATCCGACGCACCACCGAGCTGGTCGCCTCCGGCCGGCCGGCCTGCCCGTTGTGCGGCCGGCCCATCGACCCCGAGGGGCACGCCTGCCCCAAGCTCAACTGACCGATGCCCTTCGAGCTCGCGAGATCGGGACCGTGACCGAGACGGTCGAGGTGCTGCTGCGCGGCGACCTCGAGATCAAGGGGCGGATGCCGTGGAGCTCGAACGGCACGTACCTCGCCGCCGCCGACCTCGACGGGGTCGTCGTCGACGCCGTGTACAAGCCCCGACGCGGGGAGCGCCCGCTCTGGGACTTCCCCGACGGTCTGTTCAAGCGGGAGGTGGCCGCCTACGAGTTGAGCGAGGCGCTCGGCTGGGGTCTCGTGCCCCTGACCGTGCTGCGCAACGAGGGGCCGCTCGGCGAGGGATCCCTCCAGCGGTTCGTGCCGGCCGACTTCGAGCAGCACTACTTCACCCTCTACGAGGACGAGCACCACCACGACCGCCTCCGCCAGATCTGCGCCTTCGACCTGCTGGCCAACAACACCGACCGCAAGAGCGGACACTGCCTGCTCGGCGAGGACGGTCGCGTCTACGCCATCGACAACGGCCTCAGCTTCCACGCCGAGTTCAAGCTGCGCACGGTGATCTGGGAGTTCGGCGGCGAGCCCGTGCCGGCGCCCGTCCTCGACGACATCGCCCGGCTGGTCGACGACGGGCTGAGCCCGCCGCTCGTCGCCCTGCTCGACCCGTTCGAGCGCGACGCCGTGCTCACCCGGGCCCGCGCCCTCGTCCGCGAGGGCTGCTTTCCTGTCGACCACACCGGCCGCCGCTACCCCTGGCCCCTCGTCTGACCCAACTGCGCAAACTGGGCATCTGTGCACGTCGCCCTGACGGGTCTTCGTGCCCAGTTTCAGGAGATGGGGCCGAGGATGCGGTCGAGGTAGGGGCTGGTGAAGCGGCCGTCGGGATCGAGGCGGGCCCGCATCGACTGGAACTCGTCCCACCGCGGGTAGCGCGGCGCCAACGTGGCCGCGTCCTGGAAGTGGAGCTTGCCCCAGTGGGGTCGCCCGCCGTAGTCGTCCATGATGTGCTCGACGCCCTGGAAGTACTGGTCGTAGGACGTGCCCTGGTACACGTGCACCGCGATGTACGCGGTCTCGCGACCGTGCGCGGTGCTCAGCGGGATGTCGTCGGCCGCCACCACCCGCACCTCGACGGGGAAGCTGATGGGGACGCCGAGCGAGCGGACCAGCGCACGGACGCGGTTGAGCGCCTCGACCAGGTGCTCGCGACCGATGGCGTACTCCATCTCGTAGAAGCGGACGAGCCGCGGGCTGGCGAACACCGTGTGGCTCGGCGCGGTGTACACCGAGCGGCCCGTGCTCGGCACCAGCTTCGCCACCCTCGGGATGAGATCGGGGCGGCGCCGACCGATGCGGCACGTCAGGTCGAAGGCGAGGTTGCTCAAGACGTAGTCGTCGCGGATCGCCCGCCACCGCGGGCGCGGCGCGACCGGCTCGTCGGTTCGCCGGTTGCGCTTGGTCAGCGCCCAGCGGGTGCCGGGGACCCAGAAGAACTCGAAGTGGTCGTTGCCGGTCGATCTCGTCCTCCCACCGCTCGAGGACCTCGTCGACCAGTTCGGCCTGCTCGACCGCGTGCAGGTTGAAGCCGGGACGCACTGCACCGTGACCGTCGAGAGGATGCCGAGCGGCGCCGACCCCGACGCGTGCGACGTCGAGCACGTCGGCGTTCTGATCGGCGGTCGGCCTCGACGACCGAGCCGTCGCCGGTGACGATGCGCAGCCCGACGATCCGGCTCGACAGGTTGCCGAAGCGCAGCGCCGGTGCCGTGGGTGGCCGTGGACGTGGCGCCGGCGATCGACTGGTAGGCGATGTCGCCGAGGTTCTCGAACGCCAGCCCGTGGGCGGCCAGCTCGCGGCTCATGCGCGACAGCGGGATGCCGGCCTGGACGGTGGCGGTGCGAGCCACCGGATCGACGTCGAGCACGCGCGCCGTAGTCGCGCAGGTCGACCAGGTCGCCGTCGGTGCAGACCAACGGCGTGAACGAGTGCCCCGCACCGACCACCTTCACGTGCCGGCCGGCGTCGGCGGCCGCTCGACGATCGCGACGAGCTCGGCCTCCGTCGCGGGCCGGCGGATCGCCGTCGGGCGCGCACGACTGGTTGCCGGCCCAGTTCGACCAGATGAGCCGCCGCGACCGGCAGCGGGTTGGTGGGCCGCCACCGGTCGGGCACGTTCGACCCCCGTTCCGGTGGCGAGACGAGCCCTAGCCGCGTGCCTTGAGCGCCTCGATGAGCTTGGGGAGCACCTTGTGCACGTCGCCGACGATGCCGAGGTCGCCGACCGAGAAGATCGGGGCCTCGGCGTCCTTGTTGATGGCGATGATGTTCTTGGAGCCCTTCATGCCCACCAGGTGCTGGGTGGCACCGGAGATGCCGCAGGCGATGTAGACCGTCGGCTTGACGACCTTGCCGGTCTGGCCGACCTGGTGCGAGTAGGGCACCCAGCCGGCGTCGACGATGGCCCGCGACGCGCCCGGCGCGCCGCCTGAGCAGCTTGGCCAGGTCCTCGATCATCTGGTACTTCTCGGCCTCGCCGAGGCCACGGCCACCGGAGACCACGACGGCGGCCTCGTCGAGCTTGGGACCCTCGCGCTCCTCGACGTGGCGCTCGGTGATCTTGGCGCCGCCGGTGGCGCCGACGTCGGGCACGGCGAGCGGCGCGACCGCGGCCGCGCGCGCCGCCCGCTCGCCTCGGCCGCGAACGACTTGGGCCGGACCAGCACGAGGGCCGGGCCGGCGCCGGTGAAGCTTGGTGACCACGTTGGTGGTGCCGCCGAAGACGGGCTCGGTGCCGGCCAGCGCGTCGCCCTCGAGCGCCAGGTCGACGACGTTGGTGATGACCGGGCGGTCGAGCTTGACCGACAGGCGGCCGGCGACGTCGCGGCCGTCGTAGGTGGTGCCGAACAGGATGGCGTCGGGGGCGTGCCGCCCCGACCGCGGCGGCGATGGCGGCGGCGACGGGCACGCCGGGCAGGGCGCCGCCGAGGTCGCCGGTGGCGTGGACCGTGGTGGCGCCGTGGGCGCCGAGCGGGCCGGCGACGGCGTCGGCGTCGCCGCCGACGTAGACGGCCTCGACCGTGTCGGCCAGCTCACGGGCCTTGGTCAGCAGCTCGAGGGTGGTCGACGGCGACCTTGCCGTCGGTCGGCCTCGGCGAAGACCCAGATCTTGGAAAGCGTCATGTGTCAGTGGCTCCTAGATGACCTTGAGGTTGTCGAGGAAGGCGACGATCTTCTCGGCGCCCGTGCCGTCGTCCTCGACGATCTCGCCGGCCTCGCGGGCCTCGGCGGCTGTCGATGGCGACGATCTCCTGGCCGGCGCCGGCCCAGCCGACCTGGCCGGCGTCGATGCCGAGGTCGGCGACCGTGACCTCGTCGACCGGCTTGCTACTTGGCGGCCATGATCCCCTTGAACGACGGGTAGCGCGGCTCGACCACGCCGGCGGTCACCGACACGACGGCGGGCAGCGGGCACTCGACCTCGTCGTAGCCGGCCTCGGTCTGGCGCTCGACCTTGACGGTCGCCGCCGTCGACCGCGATCGACTTGGCGAAGGTGACCGACGGGCAGGCCGAGCAGCTCGGCGATCTGCTCGGGCACGGTGCCGGTGTAGCCGTCGGTCGACTCGGTGGCGGTGAGGACCAGGTCGGCGCCCTCGGCCCGCTTGATGGCCGCGGCCAGCACCTTGGCGGTGCCCAGCGCGTCGGTGCCGGCCAGGGCCGGGTCGCTGACCAGGATGGCCTTGGCCGCGCCCATGGCCAGCGCCGTGCGCAGGCCGGACGTCTCGCTGTTGGGGGCCATCGACACGAGGGTCACCTCGCCGCCGCCGGCCGTGTCGACCAGCTGGAGGGCCATCTCGACGCCGTAGCGGTCGGACTCGTCGAGGATGAGCTTGCCGCTCACGCTTGAGGGTCTTGGTTTGCGGGATCCAGCGCACCCGGGTCGGCCGGGTCCGGGATCTGCTTCACGCAGACGACGACGTTCATGGCGTGCATTCTTCGCCGTGACCTCGGGTCCGGCCAAATCGGCCACGCTGCTACCGTCTCGCGCACTGTGAAGGTCCTGCTGCTCGTCAACTCGTCCGCCTCGTCGGTGACGGCCCGCGGCCGGGTCGTCATCCAGAAGGCGCTGTCGGCCGACCACGACGTGACGCTGGCCGAGACCAGCCGCCGGGGCCACGCCACCCGCCTGGCCCAGGGCGCGGCCGCCGACGGCGCCGACGTCGTCGTCGTGCTCGGCGGCGACGGCACCCTCAACGAGGCGGCCAACGGGCTGGCCGGCACCGACACCGCGCTCGCCGCCCTCCCGGGCGGATCGACCAACGTGTTCGCCCGCACGATCGGCCTGCCCGACGACCCGATCGAGGCCACCGGCGTGCTGCTCGAGGCGCTGGCCCGCGGCGCGATCCGCCGGGTCGGCCTCGGGCTCGGTCAACGGGCGCTACTTCCTGTTCCACGTCGGCATGGGCTTCGACGCCGCCGTCGTCGCCCAGGTCGAGCGGCGGGCCGCGCTCAAGCGCTACGCCAGCCACCCGCTGTTCGTCTTCGCCGCCTTCGAGACGTGGTTCCGCCACTACGACCGCAGCCGGCCCCGGCTTCGCGGTGCACCTCGCCGACGGCGACGGTGGTCGACGACGGCTACTTCGCCATCTGCCTCAACACGAACCCGTACACCTACCTCGGGCACCCGCCCGCTCAACCTCGCGCCCGAGCACCGACCTCGACACCGGCCTGGCCATGGTGTCGGTCCGCTCGCTCGACTTCGCGACCATCGTCGGCCTCGGCCTGCTCGGCGCTGGCCAGCGGCGACCACCTGCGCAACAGCCGCGCCGGTCGACTACCGCACCGACCTCGACGCGCTCACGCGTCGAGGGCTACGGCCCGTTCCCCTACCAGGTCGACGGCGACTACCTCGGCGAGGTCGACGACGCCTCGAGTTCCGCCACGAGCCCGACGCCTGTCGCTCGTCACGCCGTGACACGTCGCTCGACCTCCGGCCGGTCGCGGCAGCGCACTCGACGGGCCAAGTCGCCTCAGGCGAGCGAGCGACGTGCGGGCGACGTCGGGGACGTTGGTGATGATGCCGTCGACGCCCGAGCGCGGCCAGCTCGGCGCATGCGCGTCGGGATCGTCGACCGTCCACACGTAGACGCCGAGGCCGGTCGCGTGCGCCCGCTCGACCAGCGCGGCGTCGACGAGGTGGTCGAACGGGTTGATGGCCGCGTGTCCGCCTCCGCGATCCGCTCGACGAGCCGTACCGGGTCGGCGCGCGTGGGCGACGAGCAGCGGCCGTCGCGAGACGGGGCTGACGCTCGCGCACGAGCCCGAGGAGCCCGTGGTCGAACGAGCTCACCAGCAGCTGATCGGCTGCCGCCCCGAGCCACGCAGGTGCGCAGGCGATCGCCACCTCGCCCGCTCGCCGGTGGGGTCGTGGTCGGGGTCGCCGGCGTCGTTCTTGATCTCGACGTTGACGCCAGCAGGCCGGCGCACGCGTCGAGCGCCTCGTCCAGGGTCGGCACCGATGCGGGGAGCTCGGCCGATCGAGGTCGACCGAGCGCCCGGCCGTCGGGCAGGTGGGCGTCGTGGTGGACGACGAAGCGCGTCGTCGCGCGGTGCGCGCGGACGTCGAGCTCGACCCAGTCGGCGCCCAGCTCGCGGGCGTGGCGGAAGGCGTCGAGCGTGTTCTCCGGCCGTGCCGCCGAGGCGCCCCGGTGGGCGAACACCTGGGGCCGAGCACCCGCTGCAGCGGTCATCTCACGCTCCGTCCGCGGAATCGAACGGTCGTGCCGTCATGGTTTGGGGTCGAGCGCGACGAGACAAGTGTCATAGCCAAAACTGCCCCGGTATCCCTTGAAACCAGGGCGCGCAGACCGTTAAGTTCTCTACGTCCCAGCCACACGCTTTCTCTTTCTCGACGCGGTGGCATGTGATTCGCTTCACGAGCGGCCCGGCCGCCCGCGTGGCCCGATTCGTGGAGGCACTGTGGCCCTCACCGCCGCTGACCCTTTGACCCTGTCTGCCGATCCGACGACTGGCGCGACGTCGCGGCCTGCCGCGACACCGATCCCGACCTGTTCTTCCCGGTCGGCACCACCGGCCCGGCCATCGACCAGATCGCCGCGGCCAAGGCCGTGTGCGACCAGTGCGAGGCCAAGGCGCCGTGCCTCGAGTTCGCCCTCACGACCAACCAGGACTCCGGCGTCTGGGGCGGCACCTCCGAGGAGGAGCGCCGCAAGCTGCGTCGGCAGTGGGCCGCCGCCCGGCGCCGCGCCTCCGCCTGACCGAACCGCTCTGCGATCACCGGCCCTCCGCATCGGGGGGCCGTTGCGCGTCCGGAGCCTGCGTCGCCGGTCGGCTCGGCCCCGGGCGCGTCGGGACCGAGCGGGACCCGCAGCTCGACGATCGTGCCCGGCCAGTCGGTGTCGCCCTCACCCGGACCGAAGTCGATCGTGCCCGCCCAGCTCGGTCGTCACGAGCGTGCGCACGATCGACAGCCCGAGCCCGGTCGACGAGTCGACCGAGAAGTCCGATCGGCAGACCCGACGCCGTCGTCGCTGACGCGGGCCCGCAGCTCGCGGCCGTCGTTGTCGAGCTCGAGCAGCACGTGGCCGGGCATCGCCTCGGGACGCTCGGGACGCACCGAGGGACCGACGCTGTCGTCGCCGGGGTAGGCGTGATCGACCACGTTCTGCAGCAGCTCGTTCAGCACGACCGACAGCGGCGTCGCGACGGTGGCCGGCAGGTTGCCGGCGTCGCCCGTGATCTTGATCTCGATCGGACGGTCGGGTGACAGCAGGCCTTCCTCGACCATGCGGACGAGCGGCCGGACGATCTCGACGAACGGCACGTCGTCGCCGGCCTCGTGCGACAGGATCTCGTGCACCAGCGCGATCGACCGGATGCGGCGCACCGACTCCTCGATCGCCGCCTTGGCCTCGGGCGACGACGATCGGCGGCCCTGCAGGCGCAGCAGCGACGAGATCGTCTGCAGGTTGTTCTTCACCCGGTGGTGGATCTCCCGGATCGTGGCGTCCTTCGACACCAGCAGGCGATCACGGCGTCGCAGCTCGGAGATGTCGCGCAACAGCACCACCGCGCCGGTCACCTTCCCGTGCTCGAGCAGCGGGATGCACCGCATCAGCACGGTGACCTGCGGGCCCCGCTCGATCTCCTCGGTGTCGGGCACGGCCAGCGAGAAGGCCGTGCGCACCACGCGCCTCCTCGAGGCCGAGCTCGCCGAGGCGCATGCCCTCGGTGTTGGCGTGCACGCCGATGCGGTGCAGCGCGGACACGGCGTTCGGGCGACGCGTATTCGACCCGGGCCGACCGGTCGAGGAGGATCACGCCGTCGCCGACGCGCGGGGCCTCCTCGCTCAGACCCTCCTCGCTGGCGAAGGGGAACTCCCCCGCCGCGATCATGCGGGCGAAGCGGTTGAACACCTCGACGTAGGTCCGTTCGAGCTCGCCGGGATGGCGGACCGACGGTGCCGACTCGCGGTTGACGACGGCGATCGTGCGACCCTTCGCAGCGAACCGGGATGCACAACGCGCGCACCCGCTCCTTGAGCGCCTGGCTGGTGACCTCGCCGTCGATGATCTCGCCGAGCGCGAGCGAACGGGCCACGAGCGGCCGCTCGTCGGCCGGCACGAGGTTGCCCACCCAGTCGCTGCGGTAGAGCGTCTGGTTGGTCAGCGGGCGCATCTGGCCGAGCACCACGAGCGCGGCGGAGTCCGCGAGCGGCTCGCCCGTGTCGCGGCGGGTGCGTGCGTCGGCGTCGACCTCGGCGAAGAGCAGCAGGTCGGCGAAGCAGAGGTCGGCGAGCAGGCCCCAGGAGGCGACGAGCCGCTGGAGCTGGTTGACCTCGCCTGCGTCGAGGCGGGTGTGCACCCGGGCGAGGTCGGCGAGGCTGGCCATCGCTCCAGTCTCTCAGGCGCGGACCGCGATGCGGTTCCGGCTCAGCGCCAGATCTGCTCCCCGAGGCGGAGCAGCCCGGCCAGGTCGTGGATGTCGCTGTCGAAGTAAGGCACGCTCGCCATCAGCTCGGGCTTGCGGGACAGTTCGGCGCGCTGCTCGGCCTCGCGCGTCGCGAGCACCCGGTAGTTGAGGAAGCTCTCGCCGATCTCGCGCACCACCCTCGTGACCATGGCCTCGTCGGCCAGCGGGCCGCGGCTCGCCGTCGCGATCTCGACCCCGATGGCCTCGGCCTCGGCCACCACGAGGCGGGCGGCCGCGGTCGCGCTCCGGTCGAGGAGGTAGGACGGCAGCACCTTGTTGAGCACGACGGCGCCCAGGTCGAACCGACGTTGCTCGAGGGCATCGATGAAGAAGTCGGCTTCGCGCACGGGGGCCGGCTCGAGCGTGGTCACCACGATGAAGGTCGTGCGGCGGTCCTCGAGCGTCCGCGTGACGGCCTGGGCCCGTTCCACGAAGCCGTCGTACATGGTCTGGAAGAGGATGAAGAACTCGGCGATGTCACCGAGGAACTGCGATCCCAGCACCCGGTCGGCGATGGAGTAGAACGGCCGGGACGCCGCGTTGTACAGGCGCGAGCGATACGGCGCGATGAGCCACCGCAGCAGCCGACTGCTGAAGAAGTCCGCCATGCGCTCCGGCGCCTCGAGGAAGTCGAGCGCGTTGCGGGTGGGCGGGGTGTCGACGACGATCAGGTCGTAGCGACCCGACGAGTGGATCTCGTAGAGCCGTTCCATCGCGATGTAGTCGTGGCTCTGCACGAACTTGCTGGTGACGTTCTTGTAGAGCGGGTTGGCGAGGATGGCGTCACGGGTCTCGACGTCGGGCGCATGCGTGTGGATGAGGTCGTCCCACGACTGCTTGGTGTCGAGCATCGCGACCCACAGCTCGCCGCGCGGCTCCATCCCCGCGTCGACGAACAGCTTGTCGTCGACACGCTTCTCGACGTTGCCGAACTGCTCGAGGCCGAGCGCGGTGGCCAGGCGTCGGGCCGGGTCGACGGTGACGACCAGCACCTTGCCGCCCAACTGGCCGGCGGCCATCGCCGCGAGTGCGGCAGCAGTGGTGGTCTTGCCCACCCCGCCGGAGCCACAGGTGACGACGATCTCCTTCGACGCCAGCAACTGCTCGAGCGTGCCGGCCGAACCGGCGCCGGCCGACTCGGCTCGCGTGCGGGACGACCGGGCCATCGTCAGTCGTCGATCTCGGCGGCCAGGGCGTCGGCCAGCGCGCGCGTCGCCCGCACGCCGTGGGCCCGGGTGAACAGGTACGGCACGTAGACGAGCGGCACCGTGGGGTCGAGATCGGCCCGCAGGCGGGTGAGGTGCCCGGCCCGGGTCCGCCTCAGGGTCACCGCCAGGTCCGCCGCATCGAGGACGGCCGTGACCGCATCCGCCGAACCGACGGCACCCGAGGTCGACGGCGCCGCCGCGAGCGGTAGCCATGGCGCCGGTCAGCGCCCGCACCCCCGCCGGCTTGCGAAGCCGGTCGAACACCGCCTCCTCCCCGCGACCGAACAGCTCGGGCAGCACGCGGTTGACCACCACCGCCGCGAGGTGCACGTCGGTCTCGACCCGCAGTCGCTCGGCGAGCTCGAGCGTCTCGGCGACCGGCATCTCCTCGGGGGACGACACGATCACCGCCGCGGTCGTACGCCGGTCGGCGAGGATGTCGACCATCCAGCGCGTCTGGTCGCGGACGCGGCCAACCTTCACGAGCTCGTTGATCGCCTGCGGCGCCGCGAGCTGACCGACGACGTGGCCGGTGGCCGACGCATCGACCACGATCAGGTCGTAGTTCCGCTCGCGCACCTCGTGGCAGAGCTTGCCGACGGTGAGGATCTCCTTCACGCCCGGGGCGGCGTCGGCGACGAAGTCGAACGTGCGAGCGACGGGTCCGATGCGGCCGAGCATCGGCACCTTCAGCTGCAGACGCAGGTACTCCCGCAGCGACTCCTCGGTGTTCATGGCCATGCCGAACAGGTCGCGAGACAGCTCACGGGGAGTGAAGGTCAGCGACTGGCTCTCGAACGAGTCGGCAAGATCACCCTTGGCGTCGACCTCGCACACGAGCGTGCGCCGGCCGCGTTGGGCCGACAGCAGGGCCAGACCGGCCGCGATGCTCGTCTTGCCGACGCCTCCCTTGCCGGTGACGAAGAGCAGTCGCCGGTCGAGCAGCCCCGGTTCGGCGCCGCTCATCCGCGGCGGCCGGGGTGGGGTCGGTCAGGCCGCACCGAACCCGATGCGGCGCTCGCCGTCGGCACCGCCCAGCTCGATGTAGGCGATCTTGGCGGACTGGACCGCGACGTCGCGACCCGTCTTGTCGGTCAGCCACAGCACCTTGGACTCGTCGGCGAGCGCATCGTCGATCCGCTTGCGGATCTTGTCGCGGTCGGCGTCGTCGGGCAGCTCGATGTCGATCTCCTTGACCGTGTTGGTGACACCGATGCGAACGTCCACGACGATCCTCCTGGAGGCCGACCACGGGGGCGGAGCGGCCTTGATGCGGGTTGCGGTGGTCTGGATATCAGGCGAGCCCGGTCATGGTAGGCGAGCCGGCGCGGGGTGCCGACGTCCGGCCGCGCTTGACCGGGCCGCTGTCTCAATGTATGAAGTCATTGAGACAATCGTTTCGGGAGCGCCGTGAACCTCCAGGTCGACACCTCGTCACCGATACCGCCCTACGAGCAGATACGGGCCCAGATCCAGGCCATGGTGGCCAGCGGTGCCCTCGTGGCCGGCACCCGCCTCCCTCCGATCCGCCAGCTCGCGGGTGACCTCGGCCTGGCCACCAACACCGTCGGACGCGCCTACCGCGAGCTCGAGCTCGAGCGCATCGTCGAGGCCCGCGGGCGCCACGGCACGGTGGTGACGGGCCCCGCCGCCATGGCCGCCCGCGACCGCCGCCTCGTCGTCAACCACGCGGCCGAAGCGTTCGCCCTCGAGGCGCAGCACCACGGCGCCGGGCTCGACGACGCGGTGGCCGCAGTCCGCGACGCGTTCCAACGCCTCCGCGACGGGGGCGGCGTCATATCGGGCGGCGAGCAGCCCGCATGATCGGCGTGCTCGCGTTGCTCGCGGTGGGCGTCCTCCTCGTCGCCTTCGCGTTCGTCTTCCGCGTCGGAGCCTCGCGCCGCAAAGACCTGCCCGAGAGCGTGACGTGGGCGCGCGATCACGGCCTGGTGCTCACGGCCGCGTCCCAGCCCTTCGTGGCCGCCTATCTGACGACCGGGCGCCAGCTGCGGCGGGTGTGCGGCATCGGCGGGCTGGTCGTCGCGGCGTCGGTCACCGCCGCCACCGGCATCGACCTGCACGTACCCGGTCTGGTGTGGATCCTGGTCGGGTACCTCGTCGGCTGCTTCTGGGCCGAGGTGGCACTGACCCGCCTGCCGACCGGCACGCAGCGCACGGCGTCGCTCGCCCCGCGGCGGGTCCGCGAGCACCTCCCCCGTCGGATGGTCGCGGCGCAGGTCGTGTTCCCCGCCGCCTCCGCGGTCCTGGCCGTCGTGGCCATCGCGCTGCTCGACGACCACCACCTGGCCACTCAGCCCGTGCTCACGACCACGAGCTTCGATGTGACCACCACCGCCGCGGTCGTGCGGGCCGGCGTGGTCGGCTCGGGCATCCTGAGCGTGCTGGCCATGAGCGGGGTGTGGCTCCTCCAACGCCACCTCATCCGCCGACCGCGACCGGTCGTGGCCGCGGATCTGCTGGCGGCCGACGACGCCATGCGCATCTCGTCGACGCACCTGCTCTCCGGCTCCGGTCTCTGCATCGTGAGCCTGCTGGTCGCCACCCAGCTCATCTGCATCAGCTTGGCCACCCACGGCGCGTGGTCGGCGGTCTCGGTGATCGGTGCGCTGCTCGCCCTCCTCGTCGCGTGGTTCGTGTTCGCGATGTGGCGGAACCGACCGTGGCGGGTGCAGGCGTACGCCGCGCCCGCGCCCGCGGCCGTGGGCATCGATTCGAGCGCACCATGACCGCCACTGCATCCCCGATGCCCACCCAGCCCGACCCGCCGGTGCCTCCCGGACCGCCTCCGGCCCCGTCGTGGCGGGTGCGCCGCAGGCCGGTCCCGCTGGCCGTCGCCATCATCGTGGTCGTCGCGCTGGCCGGCTGGGGCCTGCGCCAGTGGGGCTATTTCAACCCGGCCGTGACCATCACCAGCTCCACCGACGAGGCTCAGCTCCTCGGGTCCGCGGCCGCGCAGCTCTCGCTGGCCAACGAATCGGGCTCGGCGGTCGACGTCACCGCGGTGTCGGTCGTCCGCGAGCCGTGGGCCAGCTCCTCGGCTGCCCCGGCCTCGGCGGAGATCGACGGCGTCGACGGGTTCGTCTGGCTCCCTCTGGGCAACGATGCCGCGCGACAGGGTCCGACCCATCCGCTCCCCCTCCATGTACCCGCGCACGCCCGCGCCGAGCTGCGCGTCACCTTCGACCAGCCGTTCTGCGGCCGCGGACCGGACCTGTCGAGCGGCGGCTACGTCCTGGCCGTGGGAGTGCGCACGCGCTCCGGCACGACGAAGACTGTCGTGCCCTACGGCAGCTACCCCACGATCTCGTGCACCAACCAGCTCCCCCGCGGCCATGGGCCACCCGATCCCGCCGCCCGGGCCGCGGTCACCTCCGCCTACACGACGGTCTACGACCCGTCCCGCTCCGCGGCCGCCCGCCTCGCCCTCATCGACGATCCGACCGGCGTGGCGCTGGCCACCCGGTCCGTCCTCCGCGGGCCGTACGGCGACGCCGCCCGCCACGAGTCCATCCGCGTGACCGACGTCGAGTTCGATCGTCCCGACCACGCCTGGGTCCGCTTCGACCTGTTCACGGGCCTGGCCACGAATCCCGTGCTGCGCGGCCGGCTGGGCGAGGCGCGACTGGTGCACGGCGCGTGGAAGGTGGCCCGGTCGACCGTGTGCGCCGACCTGGCGCTCGGCGGCGCGAGTTGCGGCTGAGTCAGATGAGCTTGAGCTCGGGGTGGAACACCCGGGTGGGCGCCAGCTCGACGTCGACCCGCTCGGCGATGGCCCGGAAGGCCGCCCCGCCCTCGCTGTCGGGATCGACCGCCACGATCGGTCGCCCCTCGTCGCCGCCTTCGCGCAGCGCCGCCAGCAACGGCACCTGGCCGAGCAACGGGACCTCGAGCCGGTCGGCCAGCTCCTGGCCACCACCCGCGCCGAACAGCTCGTAGCGGGTGCCGTCGTCGCCGGTGAACCAGGCCATGTTCTCGACGACGCCCTTCACCTCGAGGTGGACCTTCTCGGCCATGAACGCGGCCCGCTGGGCGACGCGCTGCGCGGCCGGCTGCGGAGTGGTCACGATGTAGACCTCGCCGCGGGGCAGGAACTGGGCCAGCGAGAGCGCGATGTCACCGGTGCCGGGAGGCAGGTCGATCACGAGGAAGTCGGGTTCGTCCCAGAACACGTCGGTGAGGAACTGCTCGAGGGCCTTGTGCAACATCGGACCGCGCCAGATGACCGGCTGGTCCTCCTCGGCGAAGAACCCCATCGAGATGCAGCGCACGCCGTAGGACTCGGGAGGGACGAGCATCTCGTCGATGATCACGGGCGGCCGGTTGACGCCCAGCATGCGCGGGATCGAGAACCCCCACACGTCGGCGTCGACCACGGCGACGGAGTGACCGCGCTGGGCCAGCGCCACCGACAGGTTGGTGGTGACCGACGACTTGCCCACGCCGCCCTTGCCGGAGGCGATGAGCAGACAGCGCGTGCGCGAACCCGGGTCGGCGAAGGGGATGACCCGGCCTTCGGCGTGGCCGTGGCCCTCGTGGGTGCCGGCAGTCGCTGCCGGGTCGCCGTTGAGCTGGTGGCGCAGGGCGACGCGCTCCTCGTCGGTCATGACGGTGAAGTCGATGTCGACCGACTCGAGCCCGTCGAGCGCGACCAGGGCGCCGGTGACCCGGCGCTGGATCTCGTTGCGCAGGGGGCAGCCGGCGACCGTCAGGGCCACCTGCACCTGGACGTTCGGCGGGTCGATGCGCACGTCGCGCACCATGCCCAGCTCGACGATGCTGCGGTGCAACTCGGGGTCCTCGACCGGTCGGAGGGCCTCGATGACGTCGGATTCGGTGACGCCGATGTCGCTGGCGGGCATGGGCTGGCTTCCTGGAGGGATTCGGGCGATCGGGCGCCTACGGAATTTCCACTACGCAGATAGGTACAATACCGAGGTGGAGCAGGCCCCACTCACGCCCACCGAGTTCTCGTCGGTGGTCACCGCGATCACCTCTGCGTTCGGCGACCCGACCCGACGTGAGATCTATCTGTTCGCCCGTGAGCACGTCGACGGGGTCACCGCCTCCGAGGTCGCACGGCGCTTCGACCTCCACCCCAACGTCGCCCGCCACCACCTCGACAAGCTGGCCGGCGGCGGCTATCTCGACGTGGCCGTGGCCCGCAGCGGCCAGGCCGGCGCCGGCCGGCCGTCCAAGCACTACCGGGTCACCGAGGACTCGCCCGGCATCGAGCTGGCGGTGCGCCACGACGACCTGCTCATCGGCCTGCTCGGCCGGGCGCTCGCGCTCATCCCCCACGACCAGGCCGAGGCGCTGGCCGAGGAGGTGGGCGTCGAATACGGACGGGCAATGGCCACCTCGCTGAGCGAGGGACGGGGCGCGCCCACCGGCGACGCCACCGCCACCCAGCGCTCCTTCCGCTCCGCGCTGCACACGGTGGCCGAC
Organism: uncultured Microthrixaceae bacterium; assembly: GCA_963776435.1. Classification (GTDB taxonomy): domain Bacteria; phylum Actinomycetota; class Acidimicrobiia; order Acidimicrobiales; family Acidimicrobilacustridaceae; genus UBA4742. Next base: position 24,178 of record CAVZMK010000005.1, on the reverse strand, counting down.
GCGCTCACCGCCCACGGCTTCGCCGCCCACACCGAGAAGCACGAGAACCAGCTGCGCATCGTCAGCGAGAACTGCCCGTTCGGTGGGGCTGCCATCGCCAACCCCGTGATCTGTGCGGTCGACCGCGGCATGGTCAAGGGCATGCTCGGCACCCTCTACGGCGACACGTCGCCCGAGCTGTCGTCCTCGATCCCGATGGGCGACGAGGTCTGCGTCACCGCCGTCGACGCCTGACCTCGGCTCGTAGGCTGACGCTATGGCCCGGCACTACCTCGACCACGCGTCGACGTCGCCGCTGCGGCCCGAGGCGCGCGACGCGATGGTGGCGGTCCTCGACGGCGAGGGCTTCGAAGGTCTGGTGCCGGCCGATCCCAGCCGGATCCATGCCGAGGGCATGGCCGCGCGGGTCGCGCTCGAGCAGGCGCGCGAGCAGGTGGCGGCATCGGTCGGCGCCCGGCCCCGCGAGGTGGTGTTCACCAGCGGTGCCACCGAGGCGATCGCCGCCGCCACATGGGGTGCGGTGCGCGAAGCCGACGGGCCGGCCCACGTCGTCGTGTCCGCGGTCGAGCACTCCGCCGTGCGCGAGTCGAGCGCCGCCTTCACTGCCACCACCGGCGGATCGATGACCGTCGTGGGCGCCGACCGCGTCGGGCGCATCGACCCGCACGAGGTGGCCGGAGCGATGCGTCCCGACACCGCGCTCGTGCATGTGCAGTGGGGCAACCACGAGGTCGGGACGCGCCAACCGGTGCATGAGATCGTGGAGCTCTGCCGCGACCGTGGCGTGCTCGTGCACGTCGACGCGGCCCAGGCCGCCGGCCACGATCGGATCGCGTTCGACGAGCTCGGCGCCGATCTGCTGTCGATGAGCGGACACAAGCTGGGAGGCCCGCCGGGCACGGGCGCGCTCCTCGTGCGTCGCGGGCTGCGCCTCACCCCGCTGCTCGTCGGAGGCGACCAGGAACGGGCGCGGCGGGCCGGGCTCGAGAACGTCCCCGCCCTCGCCGGGCTCGGCGCCGCCTGCGCCGTGCTGGCCGATCGCGAGCGGACCGCAGGCGAGATGGCCACGGCCCGCCGTCTCACCGATCGGGTGCTGGCGGCGGTGCCAGATCTCGACGGCGTGGTCGTCTACGGCGACCCGGACGACCGCCTGCCCCATCTGGTGTGCCTCGGCGTCGAGGGCATCGAACCGCAAGCGGTGCTGCTCGGCCTCGACCAGGCGGGCATCGCCGCCCACTCGGGCAGCGCCTGTGCCTCCGAGGGTCTCGAGGACTCCCCCGTGCTCGAGGCGATGGGCGTTGACGCCCACCGGTCGCTGCGCATCTCGGTCGGATGGTCCACGCGCGACACCGACATCGACGCGCTGCTGGACGTGTTGCCTCAGGTCATCGCCCGACTGCGGGCGCTCGGCCGCTCGACTTGATCAGACGAGGACGTTGCTGCGGGCGAACTCGGACCAGTCCGACCAGGGGAAGTCGTCCCGATCCCAGCGCGAGCGCAGCGCTGGCACGCCCTGGCCGAGGTCGGCCGGCTGCGGACCGTCGGAGAAGTCGACCGACGGTCCGAGCGCCTCGGCGATGCGCTCGGCGACGGCGTCGCCCACGAACTGCGCGTACGCCAGATGTGACGGCCAGACCGCGAGGAACGACTCGATGCCGAACTTCTCGAGCTTGGCCGGCACGGGTTGGGCGACGGCGGAGGTGTCGCGCGTGGCCAGCGCGGGATGCTGCGTACGCCGCGCCACGTAGACGGACCACCGCAGGTCGCCCGACTGCTTCTCGAGCGCCGGGGCCATGGCGAAGAGCCGTTGCACAAGTGAGGCCACGACTGGTCGATCGACCGACAGCTCGAAGCGCAGGTTGGCCTGGCCGAGCGTGGTGCGCGAGTCGTCGACCGGCGGTGAGACCACCCACACGCGTTCGTCGGATCCCGTCAGCGAGTGGGTCGCGATGGCGAGCTCCTCGAAGCGACCGTTGACCACCGGCAGATCGCGACCGCGCACGCACAGCTCGTACTGGGCCCGCACCGCCTGGCAGCCGTCGGCCAGCTCCTTGCTCGACTTGCGCTTCGCCTGGTCGGAGAACCGTGCGCCCAGCTTGACCAAAAGGTCGGCGTTGCCCACACCCGCCGCCAGCACGACGAACCGGGGCACGATCGGCACCACGTCGTCGCCGACCTGCACCTGCACGTGGTCGATGGCGTTGTCGGACACCAGGCCGAACCGGACGACCTCGCCCTGCACGCAGTCGGTCCTCGATGCCGTGGCGCAGGCGCATGAGTAGGGTCGCCGGGTTGATGACCGCGTCGGTGTCGACACGGAACGGCGTGTCGCCGTCGAGGCAGCCGCCGGCGAAGATCGGCGGGAGGGCATCGGTCTGGGTCGCGCTCAGCGTGGCGTCGCTCCAGAACTGGGTCCGGCTGACGAGCTCGGACGGAGGGATCACGTACCAGGCCGGGTCGACCTCGAACGGCACGCCGTTGGACTCGGCCCACAGGCGCCACCAGGCCGCGGCCCGGCGGGCCGGCTGGGCCCGGTTCACGTCGTTGCCGTCGTAGCCCGCGGAGAGGTAGCCGTCCGACTCGAGCGTGCCGGTCGGGATGGACGGATCGGACACCACACAGACGCTGTAGGAGCGGCTCAGCTCCCTGGCCAGATAGAGGCCCTGGATCCCCCCACCGATCACGAGCACGTCGACCCCGAGGTCGCGGTCGAGATGGGGTTCCATGGCCCGAAACTACCCGGAACGTGCCCCCGATCCGAGGATCACCGCAGTTCGGGCCAGAGGACCCAGATCGATCCACGACCGAATCACTTGTCATGAACGCATCAGGCAGAAGAATCGCTTGCACCTAGGTCGTTTGGCCCGAATACTCTGCCTGCAACTGCCGGGCGAACGATGAGGGGGGACGCATGGCGACTGATGTGGGCAAGCCGTCCGGGGGCGCAGGTCGAGAGCAAGGGGCTCAAGCCCGGCGCGCTGGGCCTGGTCTCGGCCACCGTGGTGGGGGTGGCGTCGGCTGCGCCGGCCTACAGCCTGGCGGCCACGCTCGGGCTCGTCGTCGCCGCCGGCGTCGGCTTCAAGTCGCCGGCCATCATGTGGATCTCGTTCATCCCGATGGGCTGCATCGCCGCCGCCTTCTTCTACCTGAACCGGGCCGATCCCGACTGCGGCACCAACTTCACCTGGGTGACCCGGGCCATCGGGCCGCGATGGGGCTGGATGGGCGGTTGGTCGAGCGCGGTGGCCGACCTGCTGATCATGCCCAACCTGGCCGCCATCGCCGCCGTCGTACACGCTGTTCGCTCTTCGGGTTCGACAACGCCGCCGGCAGCATCTGGTGGCAACTCGGGCTCGGGTGCGTGTTCATCATGGGCATGACCTGGATCTGCGTGGTCGGCATCGAGCTCAGCGCCCGCACGCAGTTCATCCTCCTCGGCGCTCGAGCTGGCCATCCTGGTGCTGTTCAGCGTGATCGCGCTGGCCAAGGTCTGGGCCGGCGACATCCACGGCTCGGTGTCGCCGTCGCTCTCGTGGTTGACGCCGACCAACCTCGGCGGAGTCAAGGCGCTGACCGAGGGGATGATCGTCGCCGTGTTCATCTACTGGGGCTGGGACACGGCCACCAGCGTCAACGAGGAGTGCGAAGAGCCCGAACCGGGTGCCCGGCGTCGCCGGCATCCTGGCCACGGTCGTCCTCGTCCTGATCTACATCATCGTCTCCTTCGCCGCCCAAGCCGTGAAGGGCCCGGACTTCCTGGCCGACCCAACAACTCCGACGACGTGTTCCCGCCACCGGGCCAAGTCGTCTTCGGAACCAATGGCGTTCGGGGCGATCGCCATCAAGCTGTTGTTCCTGGCGGTGCTGAGCTCGTCGGCCGCCAGCTGCCAGACCACCATCCTGCCGGCCGCTCGCACCGCGCTGTCGATGGCCATGCACCGGGCCGCGCCACCGAAGTTCGGCGAGGTCAACCCGAAGTACCTGACCCCGGCGTGGTCGTCGTGGCTGTTCGGCATCATCTCGTGTGCCTGGTTCGTGGTGCTCACGGTCGTCGTCGCGTATCTGGGGAGGCGACGTGCTCACGCTGGTCGATCCTGTCGGTCGGCCTGATGATCTCCTACTACTACGGGCAGTGCGGCATCGCCTGCGTGATCTACTACCGCCGCTACCTTTTCAAGAGCGTCAAGAACTTCGTCTACGTCGGGCGTGCTCCCCGCCATCGGCGGCCTCACGCTGGCCTACCTGTTCGTGCGCTCGCTCATGGACATGACCCATGCCGACTACACCGATCCACCCCAGACCTGGTTGGGCGTGAACCCGGTGTTGATCATCGGCATGGGTCTGCTGCTGCTCGGACTGCCGTTGATGTTCTGGTGGAACACCCGTGACCATGCCTTCTTCCGGGTGAAGGCCGACCCGATCGACAAGCGACCGCCGCCCGAGGGCGGCGACCCGCTGCCGCCCCTCGTCGACGCGGGAGCCCCCAAATGAGCGGCCAGATCGTGCTCGGCTACGACGGATCCGAAGGCGCCAAGGCCGCCCTGGCCGAAGGGCTGGCGCTGGCCAAGGCGCTCGGCACGTCGGTCACCCTGGTCTTCGGCTTCGAGGCCCCGGCTTTCTACGCCGGCGAGGCCGGTCGCCAACGCGACGCCATCGAGAAGATCGGCAACACCACCCTCGAGGAAGGTCTCGCCGCAGCCAAGGCGATCGACTCGTCGATCGAGGTGCGAGCCGAGATCGGTCGCTGGGCGCCCAGCCGAGTCGCTCATCGCCATGGCCGAACGTGACGATGCCCGCATGATCGTCGTCGGCCACCACGGCGGTGGCACGGTGCGCGGCGCGATCATGGGATCGGTCACCTTCAAGGTGCTGCACGACGCACCCTGCCCGGTGCTGGTGGTCAGCGCCCGCGAGTGATCTCACCCTCGCGCCGCCTCCGGGCCGAGACCAGCGGCCAGCTGATGGTGACGAGCAGCGCCAGCGGCAGCACCCATGACGGCTCGTGCGCGTACGGGAACACGATCAGCTCGAGCCCCACCAGCCACAGCACGACGGCCAACGCGATCCTGAGCTTGACGCGGTCGACGTCGAGCGACGCGACCCACCAGTAGAGGCTCCGGATGCCGAGCATGGCCAACGTGCTCGACGTCAGCACGAGGAACCCCGGCTTCTTGACGGCGAACGCGAGCGGGACCGTGGCCGCGAAGTAGAAGTCGGTGCTGACCAGCACCACCAGCATGGCGAAAGCCAGCGTGTAGACCCGGCGGCCGCCGTCCCTGGAAACGAAGCGGTCGCCGTCCCACCGGTCGACGACGGAGTGGTGCGCCAGCACGCGCGTCGCGAACCAGTTCTGCTCGTCCCCCGGCAGACGGGTTCGGGACCGCATGAAGATGGCCCCTCCGACGAGGAACACGATGCCGATCGCCCAGTGCAGCTCACCCGTGCCCCGCCGGGCGATGGCGGTGCCGAACAGGATGAAGGGCACCTTCAGGAGCAGCCCCACCCAGAGGGCCACGAAGATCGTGCGGGCGGCGGCCTTCGTCGGCGCGGCGAAGTTGGCGACGACCAGGGCGAACACCAGCACCTGGTCGACCGTGAGCCCCTTCTCCACCAGGAAGCCCGTGGCGTACTTGTTGGCGTAGTGCTCGCCGGAGAGCAGCCAGACGACTCCCGTGAACGAGAGCCCGAGCAGCGTCCAGACGATCGTCCAGATCCGGGCGGTGCGGGGCTCCACCCCCTCGAGTCCACGGGGCAGCACGAACAGGTCGAGCGCCAGCAGCACCGGCGTGATGACCAGCACCGCGACCCAGGCCCACACCGACACATGCACCCGAGCACCCTACGGCCCACCCCGGTGCGTGCGGCGCCGGAGGATCCCCATGGAGCCGACGGTGGCCTCTACGCTCCTGTCGGTGCCTGACGAACCCGTGGACGGGAACACGCTGCCGGACGACCTCGTGTCGAACGTGGAGACGACGGTCGAGTTCGTGGCCGACGACGTCGTCGCCTCGATCGATCACGTCAGCAGCGACATCAGCGACACGGGGGCGCGGGTCTACCGCGTGCTGCGCGACGATCTCGTGAGCCGTGACGGCTACATGATCGTCCTGATCATGCTGCTCGTCACGATCATCACCATCCCGATCGGCGACGACTTCCGGTGGGGCCAGGCGATCAACGCGGCAGTGCTCGCCCTGCTGGTCATCACGACGCTGAGCCGCTCCCACGTCACCCGGAGGCGGCGGATCTTCGGTGCGCTCGTCACGCTCACCGCCGTGGGCTTTGCGATCGCCGGCGCCGTCAACGGCCACCACTCGGCGGGTACGGCGCCTCCAGACCCGACCTGGCTGTACGCCGTCGGTGCCGCCCTGTACACGATCGTGCTGGCGATGTGCTTCCCAGCCATCCTGCGCCAGGCCTTCAGCCACATGAAGGTGGACCTGAACACCGTCGCCGCGTCGCTTTCGGCCTACCTGCTGCTCGGCCTCATCTTCACCGCCGCCTACGGCTTCATCGGCATCGTCAACCCCCCCTTCTTCGCTCAGCACGGCACCAACGGCTTCACCTTCGAGTACTTCAGCTACGTCACGCTCACAACAGTGGGCTACGGCGACTACACCGCGGCCAACGATGCCGGCCGGGCCACGGCCATCATCGAGGCCCTCATCGGCCAGGTCTTCCTCGTGACCATCGTGGCCCTGGTCGTCTCGAACCTCGGGCGGACCCGTGACGCCGTCGCCCCCCTGGCCGAAAATGAGCGTCGGCCCCTCCTTAGGCGGCGATCCTCGTCGCAGTAGTCTGTCGAGGTGCCCGTGTTCCTCATCCGTCACGCGACCGCGGGTAGCCGATCACGGTGGGAAGGCGACGATTCGCTGCGCCCGCTGACCAGCCGGGGCAAGGACCAGGCCAAGGCCGTGGCTAAGCTCCTGGCCCGCCGCAAGGTGACGGTGGTGGCGTCCAGCCCGTTCACCCGCTGCGTCCAAACGGTCGTTCCCCTCGCCGAGCAGAAGGGTCTGACGGTCGAGCGCGACAAGCGCCTGGAGGAGGGTGCCGATCTCGCGGGTGCGCTCGAGGTCGTGTTCGCGTCCGACCACCAGGCGCTGTGCTTCCACGGCGACCTCATCCCGGCCATCATGGGCACCCTGGTCGACCGGGGGATGAAGGCGGTGGCACCGCTTCGTTGCCAGAAGGGCTCGGTCTGGGAGATCGAGCTGCGCCACGGAAAGCCGGTCGGGGCGACCTACCACCCACCCGCAGCCCGGGCCTGACACGCCCCGGCCGTCGTCGTGGCCGCTACGGCGAGGTCGTCGAGGTAGTCGAGGTGGATGACGCCGACGCGTGCAGCTCGGAGGTCGCGTCGCGCGCGCAGCTGGGCGACCAGGTCGGTGACGACGCTCGGGATCTCGCCGGCCGGGACCGCGTCGAGGTCGGTGAGCGCCTGCGCGGGCTGGCCCAGGTCGTCGAGCACGGCGGCCATGAAGATCAGGCTGGTCGGGTCCTTCGGATCGGTCCGCAGCGCCTGCGCGAGGGAGTCACGGGCCTGGGTCTGGAGGTCGGTGCGTTGCGTGCCGCTGGCCTGCATCGAGACGAGCCGGTACATCCACCCGCGGTAGGCGAGCGCTTCGACGTTGGCGGGATCCTGCTTCAGGACCTGGTCGTAGGTCTTGATCGCCTGGAGGTAGTCGGGCGGGTTCTGCGAGAAGGCCTGGCGGGCCGCCAACAGCTCGTCGCGCGTGTCGCCGCGGATGCCTCCGGTGATGCTGTCGCCGGCCCCCCGGGCGCCTGACCATTGCGCCACCAGCACCCCGGTACCGATCGCGAAGAGCGCCACCGCGGCGGCTATTGCGATGCGCCGGGCCGGCGACCGCGTCGGGCGAGCAGCCGCCAGCTGCTCCTGGTGACCGTCGATGGCGCGGATGGTCGCGGCTGCCCGCGCGGTGTAGTCGTCCTTCAGCGCGCCGTAGTCGCCGTCGTCGACGTCGCCCGCGTCATGCTCGGCCTCGAGGTCGCGCAACGACCGCAACAGGAAGTCCCGCTCCTCCTCCAAGGCCACCAACCGGTCGGGATCGAGCTGCCGAGCCTGGGCTGCGGCCGTGGGCGGCCGTGAGCTGCGGCTGGCGGTCTTGGACGAGCTGGCCTGCGCAGCACGCGCCTTCGTGCCGCGCCCCCTCCCGGCGTCACTCCCCGTGGGCGTCACCGCCCGCTCCCCTGCTCGTCGTCGTCGGGCTCTTCACCGTCGTCCGGCTCATCGCCTTCGTCGGCCCCGGAGAGCGCGGCACCGACCAGCTCGCGGTCGGCGTCGGTGGCGTGCACGTCGCCGCGCACCTGCCACCTCCGGAAGAGCGCGACGAGCACGGCCATCGAGATCACCAGCGCCATGACCGGGATGATCCACACGAGGCTGCTCACGCCGCTCGAGCTGGGTGTGAGCAGCACGCCGGGGCCGTAGCGATCCGGTGAGGCGTAGTAGGCGCGGATCTGGTCGGCGCTCTGGCCCTGGTCGAGACGCTTGGCGATGTCGGCCCGGATCTGGAGCGACGCGTCTGCATTCGACTCGGCCACCGACTCGCCGTCGCACACCGGGCACTTCAGCGTCCGGGCTATGGCCATGACGCGATCGGCGTTGGTCTCGGGCGCGCTCGAGGCGAGCGTGCCGATCACCAGGGCAATGACGAGGATGACAGCCATGACCAACCACGGCGCCCACTTCCGGAAGCGAGGGTTCACGGTGTGGTGGTCGTCGAGCTGGTCGAGCCACCGAACTTGGCGATCACGGCGTCGAGCTCGGACGCGGTGAGGCCGGCCTCGAACTTGGCCACGACCTGGCCGTTCGGGTCGACCACGTAGGTCTCGGGCACGCCGGTGACGCCGAAGCTGATCGCCGTCGTCCCGTCGTCGTTCAGGATCGGCCACTTGGCGCCGGTCTTGGCGTAGAAGTTGGTGGCGTCGGCCGCCTTGTCCCGGTACATGATCCCGACCATCGACACCGACCCGTCGGCCGCGTGCTCACGGGCGAACTTGACCAGCTCGGGCTGCTCGGCATGGCACGGCGCGCACCACGAGCCGAAGAAGTTGACCACCGTCCACTGGCCCAGGTGGTCGTCGACGTCGTAGCGCGTGCCGTCGAGCGCGGTGCCCTTGACCGCCGGCACAGCCTTGCCCAACACCGATGAGCTGATGCCCGGCGAGCCGGCGCTCGGGCGCGTCGCCAGCAGGGCCACCAACGCGACGAGCACGATGCCGACGACGATGGCCACCGTGCGGGCGAGGTGGCGACCGCCCTGGGGCGCGTCGACGTCGACGGGCGCGGCGGGGGCGCTCATGCCGGTTCGACCCGGGCGTGCACCGTCTCGGGCTCCCGGGCCGGACGGTCCCGATCGCCGCCGCCGTGCCCGTCCCGACGCTCCGGCACCGGCGCGGAGACCGGCTCGGTGGGCCGGCGGTGCCGGCCCGGGAACGCAGCCAGAGCCGTGCCCACCGCGATGACGCCACCGCCGATCCAGAGCCACATCACGAGCGGCTGGCTCGTGACCCGCAACGTCACGGTCGTGGAGGTGGCGGTCGGCACCGCCAGCAGGCTGAGGGCCACGTCGCCGCGCGGCGTCGTGTACATCGACGGCGTCCCGATCGGGTTCGTGGTGCCGTCGGCCTGGCGGAAGGCGGCGATGCCCGGTCCGTAGGGCCCGCTGCCGTCGACCCGCACGATGGCGCTCGTCTGGATCTTGTTCGCGTCGACCTTGATGGAGAGGTGCTGGTAGGTGATCGTGTGGCCGTCGAAGCGGGCGGACTGGCCCTCGTGCAGCGTGAACTCGGCCTGGCGCACGTTGCAGGCAGCTCGCCGCGAACGCCACCGCGATCAACACGATGCCGATGTGCACGATCATGCCGCCGTTCGCCCGACCGACCAGGCCCCGCCAACCCTGACGACGGGTGGCCAGCACGAGCTGGCGTCCGGCCGAGCCGGCGGCGAATCCGGCCAGGCCGTAGGCGACGAGCGGCGCGAACCCGGTCTGGCCGAGCGCGACGCCGAGCACCACCGCGCCCGTGCCGATCCACGCCGGCCACAGGAGGCGGTGGCGCAGCAGCTCGCCGCTGGCCTTGCGCCACGGGAGCACCGGCGCGACCGCCATCAGGAACAGCAGTGCGATGGCGATGGGCATGGTCATGCGGTTGAAGTAGGGCGAGCCGACCGAGATCTGACTGCCGTTGAGCGCCTCGACGATCAGGGGGAAGACCGTGCCGAGCAGCACGACGAAGGCGAACGCGGCGAACAGCACGTTGTTGGCCAGGAACGCGCCCTCCCGCGACAGAGGCGAGTCGATGCGCCCGGGCGACCGGAGGCGGTCGCCGCGCCACGCGATGAGCCCGACCGTCACGCCGACCACCAGGCCGAAGAACGCCAGGATGGCCGGACCGATGGCCGACTGGGTGAAGGCGTGCACGCTCTGGATGACGCCCGACCGGGTCAGGAACGTGCCCAGGATCGTCAGGGCGAAGGTGGCGCACAGCAGCGACAGGTTCCAGACCCGCAGCATGCCGCGGCGCTCCTGCACCATCACCGAGTGGAGGTAGGCCGTGGCGGTCAGCCACGGCAGGAACGACGCGTTCTCGACCGGGTCCCAGGCCCAGTAGCCGCCCCAGCCGAGCACCTGGTAGCTCCACCACGCGCCGAGCACGATGCCGACCGACAGGAAGCCCCAGGCGACGAGGGTCCAGCGCCGGGTCTCGACCAGCCAACCCTCTCCGACGCGGCCCGTCACGAGCGCGGCGATGGCGAAGGCGAACGGCACCGTGAACCCGACGTAGCCCGAGGTACAGCATCGGCGGGTGGATCGCCATGAGGGTGTTGTTCTGCAGCAGCGGGTTGGGACCCGGGCCCGTTGAAGCCGGGCGCCGGGGAGAAGGCGCGGAACGGGTTGGCCGGCCCCATGAGCAGACCGAAGAAGAAGACGCACGACGACGAACATCGTGAGCAGCGCCCACCCCACCAGCGGGTCGTCGAGGCGGCGGCGGAACTTCTGACCGACCGCGAACGTGTAGCCGCTGAGGAAGAGCACCCACAGCAGGATCGATCCCTCCAGCGCCGACCACAGTCCGGCCAGCGTGAAGAGGAACGGCGTGTTGACGCTGCCGTTGTCGGCCACGAACTTCACGGTGAAGTCGTGGGTGAGGAGCGCGTGCTCCATGGCGAACACCGACACGACCGCGGCGACGAGCACCAGCACCGTGTAGATGCGGGCGAGGCGCACCAGCTCCGGGCGCCCGCGCACGAGGCCGACGGCGATGGTGACGACCGCGCAGATCGAGGCGACCAGGCCGAGGACGTCCCCGGCCGTTCCGAGGGCCAGGTTCACGGCGTCCCCGACGACCCGTTGCCCGACCCGCTCGCGTTGGTGGTGGAGGTGGTCGAGCTCTTCGGCGCCACGTTGCCTCCGTCGACCGCCTGCTTCAGCCGGCCGCTGTTCTTGGCCGTGTACGTGGCGTCGTGCTTCACCAACATGAGGTTGCTGTCGAACAGCCGTTGGTTCGACGGGTCCCAGTGGCCTTCGAGCACGACCGGCTCGCCCGGCTTGAACAGCTCCGGCGGATCGCCCACGTGGTCGACCGGCACCTCGACGCCGTTGTAGGTGATGGTGAAGTCCGCGCCGTCCGAGGTCGTGCGGATGTCGTTCTCGACGGTGCCCTCGATGCGGAACTGCCGGGTACCGAGCTCGGCCTTCTTCGCCACCGCCTCGTCGGCCGTGTAGAAGAACAGCGCGGCCGAGGTGAGCGCCTTGGAGACGACGTAGCCGGCACCGACCAGCACGAGCACGATGACGACGGTGGGCAGCCAGCGTCGTCCGCCCCTCGGCCCGGGGAGGAGGCGCGGGCGCAGGGCTGAGGTCGAGTCCGCCGGGCGGTTCGATCACATCCATCGACGGTCCTGCGGAGGGACGCGGCGGCTGAGCGCCCGGCCGCGGATCAGCACCCACGACGTGTAGGCGACGAGCGTGACGGCGGTGATGCCCCAGCCGAGCCAGACGTAGAACCAGTTGCTCATGGGCTCAGCCCGCCGGCTCGGGACGCATCGACTCGGTCGCCTCCGCACTACCCGATCGCGCGCCTTCGGCGCGACGTTCCGCGATGGCCTGATCGAGCTCGACGGCATCGGCCTGCTGTTCGAGCCAGGCCAGGCGCCACCGGTGCACGAGCAGCCAGGCTCCCACCAGCAGGCCCACGAACATGTTGAACACCAGGGCGAAGGCCATCTGGTCGTGGATCTTCGGCTGGAGCGTCTCGAGGATGGTCGTGCCCTGGTGCAGCGACCGCCACCAGGTCACCGCCCGGTTGTCGAGGAACACGTTGGGCAGCACCAGCAGGCCGACCACCGCCGAGCGCCGGGCCCGGCTCGACTGGTCGCCGGGCAGGTGTCGTACGGCCTGGTAGCCGAGCAGGAGCAGGGCCAACATCGCGGTAGCGGTGAGGCGCGGATCCCATACCCAGAACGTGCCCCAGGTGGGCCGGCCCCAGATGGCACCGGTGAGCAGGGTGAGGCAGGTGAACACGAGGGCCAGCTCACCGCAGGCGGCGGCGGTGACGTCCCACCACACCGACTTCTTCCACAGGTACATCACGCTGGCCACCGTGACCAGGGTGGCGAAGGAGTACGCCAGGGTCACCACGGGCACGTGGAGGTAGAGGAGGCGCACGGCGTTGCCCATGTTCTCGTCCGGCGGGCTGGACTTCAGGGCCAGGTAGGCGCCGAGCGCGATGCCGACGAGCGTGAGGATCCCGAGGATGCGGGTGCCCTTGGAACCCGTGCCCACGGGGTCGGAGGTGGGAGCTCGGTCGACCGGGTGCTGCGGGGTGGTCACGAGTCCTCCAGGAGGGAGCCGAACCCGAGGGCTCCGATGACGGTGTAGGCGACGGCGAACAGGCCCAGCAAGCCCACCCAGGGCCAGCCCTGGCCGGGCGTGCCGTTGCGGGCGGCCTCGAACGCTCTCGTCGACGCGATCAGCACCGGGGCCAGCACCGGGAGCAGCAGCAGGGGCAGCAGCGTCTCCCGGACCCGGAGACCGGCGGCGAGAACGCCATAGAGGGTACCGGCCGCACCGATCCCAGCGGTCGCGGCCACACACGTCGCGATCAGCAGTCCCCAGCCGGTGGCGTGGCTGCTGTAGAGCAGCACGACGCCCACCCCGAGCAGCACCTCGAGGGCCAGCAGCTGGAGGCAGACGGCCAGCGCCTTGCCGAGGAAGATGCCTCCCGGCGCCAGACCCGACAGGCGCAGCGCGTCGCGGTTGGCGTCGGCCGCCTCGACCGCGAACGAGCGCTGGATGGCGAGCAGCCCACAGAAGAGCACGGCGACCCAGAACAGACCCGGGGTGGCCTTGTCGAGCACGCCCGAGTCGGGGTCGAGCGCGAACGCGAACAGGATCAGCACGAGCAACGCGAACGGTGCGATCTGGTTGAGTCCGACCCGCGAGCGCATCTCGATGCGAAGGTCCTTGCCGGCGACGAGCCACGCGTCACGGAACATGGCTCACCCCGGATCCGATGACCCCGCCGGCGATGGTGACGACCCGCCCGGCCAGCGCGTGGCTGCGCTCCAGCTCGTGGGACGCCACCAGCACCGTGGCACCGGCGCGGGTCGCACCCCGCACCAGCTCGTCGACCATGTCGCGGGCCTCGGCGTCGAGCCCGGCATGGGGCTCGTCGAGCAGCCACAGCTCGGGCCGGCGGGCCGACCAGCACGGCGATGGCGGCGCGGCGGCGCTGGCCGGCCGACAGGCGGGCGACGGTGACGTGGCGCAGGCGGCCGCCGAGTCCGAGCGCCTCGACCGCCGCCTCGGCGTCGGTCGGCCGGGCGCCGGCGGCCCGGGCCCAGAAGCTCACGTTGTCGGCGACCGTCAGCTCCTCGTAGAGCATCGTGGCGTGACCGAGCAGGCCGACCTGGCGCCGCACCGACCGGCGGTCGCGACACAGGTCGTGGCCGAGCACCTCGGCGGTCCCCGCCACGACCGGCAACAAGCCCGCCAGCGTGCGCAGGAGGGTCGTCTTCCCGGCCCCGTTGGGGCCCTGGAGGAGCACGATCTCGCCCCTGTCGACATCGAGATCGACGCCGGCGAGCGCCGGGAACCGACCCAGGAGCGAGACCGCGGCGCGGAGGTGGACGGCGGGCTCCATGGCGATGCCACGAGGGTAGTGGTGGGGCGTCGCGCCGACCAAGGCGTGCCCTGCGCCCCGCCGCGCCGTCGCCGGGCGACCCGGTGGCGAGGCAGCGACTCACTATCGTTCCGGCGTGAGGTTCGCACGGGCGCTCGGCGCGCTGGGCCGGTTGATGATCCGGGTGGGTGTGGTCATCCTCCTGCTCGTCGTGTACCAGCTCTGGGGCACCGGCATCCACACCGCGGAGGCCCAGAACCGCTTGCGCAAGCAGTTCGCGCAGGAACAGCAGAACCTGGCCGAGTCGAACAGCACGGCCAGCACTGCCGATCCCACCGGCACGGCGACGACCCTGCCGGTCAAGGTCCAGAAGGACCTGTCGATCCCGGTCCCCAAGCCCGGCGATCCCATCGGCATCATCGACATCCCGCGGATCAGCTCGAACTTCGTGTTCGTCGAGGGCGTCGATCTCCAATACCTCTCCGAGGGGCCCGGCCACTACCCGGGCACCCCCCTGCCGGGCCAGGAGGGCAACGCCGCCATCGCCGGCCACCGCACCACCTACAAGGCGCCGTTCAACCGGATCGACGAGCTGCGCCCCGGCGACCTCGTCTTCATCACGACGTTGCAGGGGCACTTCACCTACAAGGTGGAGGCGCAGCCGAACCCCGACGACCCGACCGGACCGAAGCTCGGCCACCTCGTCGTGCAACCCACCGACGTGCAGGTCGTCAACTACCGCGGCCGCAACGAGCTGACGCTGACGGCCTGCCACCCGAAGTACTACGCGACGAACCGCATCGTCGTCCACGCCCTCCTGGTCGGCAACCCGGCACCCTCGCGCCACGGGCCGAGCGCCCACGTCGCGCCGACCGCGTTGGCCGAGCTGAACAACGGTGACCCGAGCCAGCGCCGGCCCGCCGCGCTCTGGGGTCTGCTGGCCGCGCTGATCTGGTTCGTGACCTGGTACGTGTCGCACCGTCTCCGTCGTGACGACGGCTCGCTGGCCCAGCGGTCGGTGCGCTGGGCTCCGTACCTCGTGGGTGTACCGCTGTTCACCATGGCGTTGTACGCCTCGTTCGAGGCCTTCTCCAAGGTGCTGCCCGGGGCCTTCTGATCTTGTCGTCGTCACATCGCCATCACCGCCCCCGAGGGCCGGCCCGAGCTGCGGCCCTGCTGCTCGCCACGCTCGCCCTCGCCGCGTGCGCCGGCGCGCCCACGAAGCGGGCCGCGCCGACCACCACCGTGGCACCGACGACGACCACCACCGCAGCACCGCTTACGGCGGGCCAGCAGGTCTCCTTCTATGTCCCCGCGGTCGGCAACTGCTTCGACCAGCGCACGGTCGGGGCGCCGCCGTCGACATCGATGATCTTCCTGCTGCTGCCGTGCCGCCTCCCCCACCAGAGCGAGGTCTTCGCGACCATCGACTATCCCGGAACCGCGTTCCCCGGCACGAGCGTGCTCGAGCGCTTCGCCAAGCAGAACTGCGTCCGCCACTTCGCCGGGTACGTCGGTCGTCCCTACGAGACCTCGAAGTACGACCTCGCCTACGACCTGCCCGACCAGAAGGGCTGGGACAACGGCATCCGCCACGTGGTCGGCTGCCTCATCGCCAGCGCCGACACCGAGCGCCTGGCCGGCTCGGTCCGGGGCTCCAAGCAGTAACACCCTGCCCGGCGGATTGTCGCCGAGCCCAGACAGGGTTCGTGCCGCTGCGCAGCCGCCAGGCGGAGCAGCTCGCGAGATGGACACCCAGATCCGCGAAGCCGGCCCGGCGGATTATCGCCGGGCGCAGCAACTAGAGCCCGCCGAAGGCGGGCGGTCGGCGGTCGGCGAAGGCGGCGAGACCCTCCTGCAGGTCGGCGCTGGCCCAGGCCCGCTCGAACGCTTCGCGGTAGGCCGGCGTCCACCCGAGCGCGCCCTCGGCCTCGTTGAGGCCCACCTTGAATCCGGCCAGCGTGAGCGGGGCCAGCCCGGCGATCTCGTCCGCCCACCCGAGCGCGGCTTCCACTAGCTCGCCGGGTGTCGCCAGGCGGGTCACCAGCCCGACCTGGTGGGCCTGCTCACCCAAGCAGACCTCCGCGGCCAGCAGCATGGCGCGGGCCACCGACTGTCCGGCGACGGCGGCCATGCGGGTGACGGTCCACTGGTCGGTCATCAGACCCAGCTTCCCGGCCGGGATGCCGAAGGTGGCGCCCGGCGTGGCGATGCGCAGGTCGCACGCGACGGCCAGCTGCGTGCCCGCCCCCAGCGCGGCGCCGTCCACCGCCGCCATGGTGGGAAAGGGTGCGGTGCGCAGTCCCTCGAGCAGGTCGTGCAGCTTGGCGACGAAGCCCTCGTCCTCGACGGTCGTGAGGTCCGCACCGGCGCAGAAGTGTCCGTCGGTCCCGGCCAGGACGAGCACGCGCAGATCGCCGGACGCCGCCTCGGCGGTGGCACCGGCGAGTGCGGCGAGCAGTCCGTCGAGCGCCTCGTGGTCGAGCGCGTTGCGCCTCTGGGGTCGGTCGATCGTCACAAGGCGCACGGCGCCACGCGAGTCGGTGTGGATCATCGGCCCGTCCAGCGCGGCGCGCGCTTCTCGGCGAAGGCCGCGAGTCCCTCGGCCGCGTCGTCGGTACCGGTGGTGACCGTCAAGAGCGCGTGCAGCAGTGGGAGCGCGTCGGCCGCCGACGAGTCCCACACCTCGTAGAACGACTGTCGCCCGAGGCGCATGATCGCCGGCGACTTGGAAGCGAGGGTGGCCGCGAGCGCATCGACGGTCTCATCGAGCGCATCGACGGACACCACCTGGTTGACGAAGCCGATGCGCTCGGCCTCGGCGGCGCCGACGCGCCGCCCGGTCATCATCAACTCGAGCGCCTTCTTGGGGGGCATCGACCGCATGAGCGGCACGGTGATCATGTACGGCCAGAGCCCGACGTCGATCTCGGGTGTGCCGAACACGGCGTCGTCGGCCGCGACCACGAGGTCGCACGCCAACGCCAGACCCATGCCGCCCGCCAGCGCGTAGCCGCGCACCTTCGCGATGGTGGGCTTGCCCAGATCCCACAGATCGTCGAACAGCGCGGCGAGCTCGCCGCGGCTCTCGTGCAGGTCGAGGTGGCCGGCGCCGGCGGCCATGCCGGTCAGGTCGGCCCCGGCGCAGAACGCCTTGTCGCCCGCGCCGGTGAGCACCACCACCCGTACCTCGGGATCATCACGGATCTCGGCGACGCGGGCCCGCAGCTCGGTGAGCACCGTCCACGACAGGGCGTTGCGCCGCTCCGGCCGGTCGATCGTCAACCGGGCGACACCGTCTGCCAACTCGTACCGCAGGTCCATACAAGGAAGGTACTGCTGCGCAGCCGCCAGGCGGGGCAGCTCGCACGATGACACCCGGATGCCGAAGGCGCCCGCAGGGAGGCTTGCCCGACCGGAGGGCACAGCAGGTTGAACAACCCAACCATCCGCGCGTCGCGGGGCGTCACCCCTACCTTTTCGGCGTGTTCTCCAAGTCGAAGCGAGCCGAGGGCGTCGAACGACTGCCCGTTGGCGCCGAGGCCGCGCTGTGGTCGATCGTCGAGGTCATCCCCGATCCGCGCAACCATCTGGCGCTCACGCGCGACCCCACTGCGGAGGTCCGCCTGAGCGCCGCCCAGATCGAGGCTGCAGCCGCCGCTCCCGTGCCGGCGGCTGCAGCTTCGCCCGTGCAGCAGCTCTCCGAGACGGACGACACGCTGACCCGCGAGCTGTTCGCCACCGGCGCTTAGGCGCGGCTGGTCCGCCGGCTCAGTCGACCACGGCAGCCAGCGCCGTCCACGACTGCGGTGACACCCCTCCCGGCGCGCCCGTGTCGGGATCCCAGTACTCGGCGAAGCCGGAACGCCAGGCCCCGGTCCGGAGCTGATCGCGCAGCACGCTCGCCGCGGGATGGCGGCGACGGCTGGCCGCGAGCCACAGCAGGTAGGTGAGCTGCGGCCAGGCTGCGCCCCTCCAGTACGTGCTCGGGTCGAACGTGGGCTCGCCGCGGTGCACGCCCGCCGGTCCGAACCGCCCGCCGAACGCGTCCGGGTCGACCAGTTCGGCGAAGGCGGATCCGACGCGGGCGTCGTCGGCCGAGACGAGGACGGGGAGCAGTGCCTCCACCGTCCGGACCGGCACTGCCCGGGCGGTCGGTGGTCCGACCACCACCGCGTCGGCCCACCCTGCCAGCTCGGGACTCCAGCGCGCGTCCAGTGCGGCCGTGATCGCATCGGCTCCGTCGACCAACGTGTCGTCGTCGGCGACCGAAGCCAGCTCGCGCGCGTTGAACGCCACGAGCGCCGCGAACCCGGCGGCGACGACCTCGAAGGCCGCACTCCCGACCGGCGACCCGCCCTCGGCGAACCGGAGCTCGGCGACGAGCTCACCCTTGACCTCGTGGGCCCGGGTCGGGCTCCACGCACCCTGCGGGCCCGACCACGCGTCCCAGCGAGGGCTGTCGTCGCAGCCGGACTCCCACGGATGCACGATCACCGGCCCGAGCCCATCCCGGCTGCGATGCGCGATGAGGAAGCCGAGTCCGCGCCGCGATCGCTCGATCAGCTCGTCGGGGAGCGCCACCCCGGCGCGATGCAACTCGGCCAGCGCGTGGCCGTACATGGGCGGCTGCGTGATCGACGAGGTCGCCGGCCGACCCCAGAACGCCGCGTGCGTGGGGTCGTCCGCCCGGCCACGCGCGGACCAGTAGGTCATGTGCGGCACGAAGCCGTCGGGCGCCTGGTGGGCGAGCGCGTGGGTCAGCTCGGTGACCGCCCGGTCGGGCTCCCCCAGGTGCAGCCAGACCACCGCATGGAAGCACGAGTCCCACAGCCACTGCCAGGGATAGGTGGCCGCGTTGGGCACGCAGAACCCGGGTGTCCGCCAGTTGGCTTCGAGCACATCGCGGGCCCGACGGTCCAACGCGGCAGGACTCGGGTCCGGCTCGCCGGGGCGCCCCGCTACGGTGGCCGGGCTCACGCGGCCCGTCCCTGCCCGTGTCCACCCCGGACGCCGACGACGCGGAGCCCCACCACCATGACCACCTGCGCCATCGTCTCGTTCCGCCTCGGTCTCACCGACGGCGTGTCGATCGTGGCCGACAGCTGGGCCGAGGCGCTCGACCGCCTGGGCTTCGACGTGGTCACCGTGGCCGGCGAGGGCCCGGTCGACCGCACTGGTCGCCGGCCTGGCGATCGACGCCACGGGTCGACGGCCGCCGCCGGTCGGCGAGAGTCGAGCGACGCGCGCTGCGCGACGCCGACCTCGTCGTGGTCGAGAACCTGTGCACGATCCCGCTGAACCTACCGGCCGCCCGGGTGGTGGCCGAGGTCCTGCGCCGGCCGGCCGGCGATCCTGCACCACCACGATCCGCCGTGGCAGCGCGCCGCACTGCGCCCACGTCACCGAGCTGCCGCCCGACGATCCGGCGTGGCGCCACGTCACCATCAACCGAGCTGACCCGCCGCCAGATCGCCGAGCGCGGGCATCGACGCCACCACCATCTACAACGGCTTCGACGTCGACCCGACCGCCGGCGACCGCGACCGCGCACCCGGAGCCGGCTCGGCGTCGCCGACGACGAGCTGCTGGTCGCCCACCCGGTGCGGGCCATCGAGCGCAAGGACGTCGCCGCGGCCATGGCGTCTGCCGAGGCGCTCGGCGCGCACCTACTGGCTGCTCGGCGACCGGCCGAGTTCGGGTACGGACCCGAGCTCGACGCGCTGCTGGCCGGCGGCCCGCTGCCGGGTCGATCCGCCAGCCCGCTCCCCCACGGTCCCGACATCTACGCCGCGCCCGACGTGGTCGTGTTCCCGTCGACCTGGGAGGGCTTCGGCAACCCGCCGATCGAGGCGGCCATCGCACCGCCGGCCCGGTCGCGGTCGGCCCCTACCCGGTCGGCGCCGAGCTGCGGGCGCTCGGGTTCCGCTGGTTCGACGCCGCCGACCGCCGCCGCCGTCTGGCCGCGTGGTCCTCGACGACCCCGACCCGGAGCTGCTCGACGTCAACCAGCGCGTCGCCCGCGAGCACTTCTCGCTCGAGGCGATGCGGCGACCGGCGATCGCGCGACCTGCTCGACGACGGCAGGCTGGCTGCCGTGAGCCCGATCCGACCGAGCCGCCCGTGGGCCGACGATCCCGTGCGCCGGCGCCGGGCCCAGGTCTCGCGGTGGGTGTCGATCGGCCAGCGGATCGGCTACGCCCTGTTCGCGCGTGGCCGTGGTCGGCGTTCTTCGTCGGGTTCGTCGTCGCGACTTCGACCGCGGTCGTCACGCTCGATCATCGAGGTCGCCTGCTCGCTCGGCTCGCTCGTGCTCGCCCCGGCGATCGTGCATCGGGTACGCCGTGCAAGGCGGCCGAGCGGGACGACCGCGACGACGACTGGCGCTGAGCCGACCGACCCGCCGACGCGGTCAGCGAGTTGACCGAGCCGGTCAAGTGGTGCGAGCATCGCTCGGTCAGGCTGCACGACCGACCGACCGATCGATCCAGGGGGATCTCCATGACCAACGCCGCCGTGCTCACCGGCGTCGGGCAAGCCGCTCGAGGTCCGCGACGACATCGAGGTCGCGGCGCCCGGGCCCGGCGAGGTGCGGATCAAGATCGGCGCCTCGGGCGTGTGCCACTCCGACCTGTCGGTCGGCCAACGGCACCATCCCGCTGCCGCCGCCGATCGTGCTCGGCCACGAGGGCGCCGGCACCGTGCTCGAGGTCGGCGAGGGCGTCACCTCGGTCGCGGTCCGGCGACCACGTCGTGCTGTCGTTCGTGCCCGCACTGCGGGCAGTGCTACTTCTGCCAGCGCGGCCAGGGCTTCCTGTGCGAGAAGTCGGCCATGCAGTCGTCGGCGGGCGGCCTGCTCGACGGCACCACCCGCCTCACCTCGCGCGGCGAGCCGCTGCACCAGATGGCGATGCTGCGGCACCTTCGGCGACGAGCTGATCGTCCCCGAGATCTCGCATCGTGAAGATCCCCGACGACGTCCCGCTCAAGGTCGCCGCCCTCATCGGCTGCGGCGTGCTCACCGGCGTCGGCGCCGCCCTGAACACCGCCGACATCCGCGAGGGCGACACCGTCGCCGTCATCGGCTGCGGCGGCGTCGGCCTCAACGTGATCCAGGGCGCCAAGATCGCCGGCGCCGGCCAACATCGTCGCCATCGACATGTTCGACTCGAAGCTCGAGCATGGCCAAGCAGTTCGGCGCCACCCACACGGTCAAGGCCGGCGAGGCGAGCCCGGTGGCCATGGTCGCATCGGCCGACCGACGGCCGCCTGCGCCGACGTCGCCTTCGAGGTCATCGGGCTCGAGGCCACCATGAACCAGGCCATCAACTCGACCCGCAACGGCGGCGAGGTCGTGCTCGTGGGCGTGCCCCGCCTCGACGTGATGCTCAACCTGCCCGCCGCGTTCACCTTCCTCTACCTGAACAAGTCGATCAAGGGCTGCTGGTACGGCTCGTCCAACGTGCGACCAGGACGTGCCCAAGCTGCTCGAGCCTCTACGCCGAGCGGCAAGCTCGATGCTCGACGAGCTGATCTCGCGCCGAGATCGGCGGTCGAGCGACGTGAACGACGCCTTCGCCGCCATGGAGACCGGCGAGGTCGCCCGCTCGGTCATCGTCTACGACTGAGGCAACGACCGAGCAGGCGCTCGGTCAGCGCCGCACGCGATACGCGACGTGCACCGCGCCGTTGCCGAAGCGACGCTCGTCGATGAGCTCGAGGTCGAGGCGCAGATCGGTGGGGAAGGCCGGCTTGCCAGCGCCGACCGTCACCTGGGCGAGCACCAGGCGGACCTCGTCCACGACACCGGCGCGCAGGGCGTGAGCGGCGAGCTCGGGTCCGCCCACCAGCAGGTCGGCCGACGACGCCTCCTTCACGGCCCGCACCTCGTCGGCGTCGAACGCGGGGACGATGCGCGTCCGCTTCGTGATCGGTTCGGCGAGGGTGGTGGAGTACACGAGCTTGTCCGAGTCCTGCCACGCAGCGGCGAAGTCGGCCAACACCGGCGACTCCTCGGCGAAGCCCGGATCCGTCTCCCACACGGCCATCGTCTCGTACATGCGGCGGCCGAGCAGCTGGGTGCCGATCCCGCGCATCATGTCGTTGTAGAACACGTGCACGTCTTCGTCGGGCACCGACCAGTCGAAGGAGCCGGTGGCGTCCTCGGTGAAGCCGTCCAACGAGTTGTTGGTGGCGTAGATGAGCTTCCCCATGTGTTCCTCCGAGCGAGTTGCGGCGGTGGTGCCGATACGTACGACGAACCAACCTGCGCATTCTCATCGCGACCGGGAGTCAGCCGCGGCGCCGTTCATCACCCTGCTAGTGGTTCGAGGCGGCGGCGATGGCGGCGAGGCCCGGGAGCAGACCGCTCGCGATGCCCGCCGACGCTCGCCGTTCGCCGCCCTGGTTCTCGGTGCCGACGCAGCCGTGGGCGGCGAAGGCCGGGTCGGTGCAGAAGTGCAGCCCGTCAGTGAAGCGCACGCCGATGGTGCCGTCAGGCGCGCATCCGGACTCGTCGCTCGTCAGGCAGGTCATGCGCCAGCTGTAGGTGCCGTGGGTGTCGCGCAGGAACTGGCCGGCGTCGAGCTCGGTCACGTGCTCCGGATCCTCGGTCGCGAGCTTGTGGTAGTAGGCGGCCTCGAGCAGGGGACCCGGGCGCGAGGTCGTCGCGGCCGCCCTTCACGATCGGCACCGACGGCACCAGGAACACGTGCACGCCGTGGGCGACGTAAAAGGCGACCAGTGTGTCGATCCCCTTGTGCCATGGCTGGCCGCACTTGCCGTTGTAGGCGACGAACATGAACAGGAGAGCCGCATCGGGTCGGGTGGCCGGGTCGGCGACCTGCTTCTCGATGTTGGGGATGTCGCGGCAGATCAGGAACCCCTTCGGGTCGATGACCCGCTCGAGCCTCGCCCCCCGGACGTTCAACATCTGGGTGACGCACTTCTGGATCTCGCTGGCCAACGAGTTGCCCTCGAGCTGTACGAGCAGGTTCGAGCCCTTGGGCAACGGCGTCGGTGGTCGAGGGCCCGTCGCACCGCGGCGCCCGACCGTACGCGGTGGTCACCGGCTTGGCCGCGGCCCGGTTCAGGACGCCGTGCGGCGCGGCGTCGACGGCGGGGAACGACACGATCGGGATCAACAGGCACACCACGACCGACGCCACGACCAGCGGCGGGAAGACTCGCCGGCCCCAGCCGTGGAACTGCGGCAGCCAGCCGCGGCGGACCGGCTGCTCGACCACGTAGTAGCTGACGAGCGAGATGCCCAGGGTGAGCCCGCCCCGCACCACGAAGAGCGGGAGCCCGACCAGGCCCGTGTTGCCGGTGGTGATCCACAGCGAGATCGGCCAGTGCCACAGGTAGATGCCGTAGGAGATGAGCCCGAGGCCGACCAGAGGTCGGAGCTCGAGCACGCGGGCGAGCGGGTTCGGGCCGGGCTGGGCGGCGGCGGCCAGCACGGTCACCATCGTGAGCGCGACGAGGCCGTAGCCCCCGGCGTAGAGCCCAGCGGAACTGGTCGTCACCTTCGCGGTCAGGACGAACAGCGCGACGATTCCCAGACAGCCGACGACGATCAACGCGGTTCGCCACCGACGCCACGCGTCGGCGACGAAGGGACGACCCGCGGTGAGCGCACCCAGCGCCGCACCGACGAGGATCATGAACACCCGCGTGTCGGTCCCGTAGTAGATCCGGTCGAGGCTGGCGCCGCGGTGGTACATCACCACCATCCAGCTGAAGGACGCCAGCGAGAGGGCCAGGCTGACGCCGACCATCGCCGCGCGCAACGGTCGTCGACCGGTCCGGGCCGGATCGTCGGACGCGGTGGCGATGCGGTTGCGCAGCAGAGCCGCCACGCCCAGCACGACGAGTGGCCAGATCAGATAGAACTGCTCCTCGATGGCCAACGACCAGGTGTGGCGTAGCGGGCTCGGCGCCGTCTGCAGGAACTGCGCGATGTAGGACTGGCCGCTGAAGATGTAGCGCCAGTTGGCCACGTAGAACAGCGAGGCCAGGCCGTCCAACGCGA
>CAVZMK010000004.1:0-204958 GCA_963776435.1 uncultured Microthrixaceae bacterium | reverse complement strand
CGCACTGGTCGCAGTAGCCGTCGACGATCTCGCCGGGACCGGGGCAACCTGGTCGGCGGCAGCGCATCATCGGTCCTCCGTCGTCGTGGTGGGGGAGAGGGACTGTTGGTAGGCCTCGACCGCTCGGCGCGCTGCGTCCAGATCGCACGGGGCGATGTAGAGCAGATCCGTGGCCCGCTGATAGAGCTCGTCGCGGGCCACGTCCTCGCCGGTGCCGTGGGCCCGCGCCACCGCCCGATAGCCGCGGAGGCGACCGCGGAGCTCGTCGCGCTCGGCGAGCCCGGTCCCGATGACCTCGCGGAGCTGCTCGACCGATCGGCCGAGGCGGTCGCCCTGCCGCGCCAGCTGGGCCAGCTCGCGTCCACCCGTCGACGGGTCGCCGGCCGCTCGTGCCTCGCCGCGTTCCAGGTCGGCGACGAGCCGAGCGAGCTCGGTGCGGGCGGCCGCGAGCTCGTCGCTGTGGGACGGGGCCTTCAGGATCTTGTCCCGTGCGTCGCGCTCGGCCCGATCGGCTTCGTCGAGGGCGGCGCCGATGCACTCGATCGTCGAGCGTGCCCGGGCAGCGGCCTCGACGAGCTCCCGCGGTGGACTGCGTCGGTGCCGTGGTACCGGCGCGGGCTCGTTCGATCTGCTCGGCGAGCTCGTCCAGCGCCGCATCCTCGAACGAGAGCGGGTCGCGCTTCGGCGGGCGCTGCTGTTGGAGTTCGTCGAGGGCCCGTCGGCTGGCGGTGACCTCGTTCGACAGCCTTGCGCCGGCGGTTCGGCCGCGCGCTCCAGCTCCGTCAACTCGTCGTCGAGCTCGGAGAGCCGGGGGCCGACGCGGTCCCACACCTTGGCGACGTGGCCGACCACAGCCGACACCTGCGCGACGGCCCACGAAAGGGTCTCGAGCAACCGGTCGACCGAGCAGGGGGACGGGAGTGGCGCAGGACCGACGTGGGTGCGGCTGGCCAGCGCGACGGTGTCGACCGGGACGACGATCGACGGGCCGGTCAGCAGGTCGGTCAGTCGGGCCAGCACGGGGCCCGAGAGCCTCGACGCCCGACCACGGAGCGAGGCGGCCTGTTCGAGGGTGTCGCGGCAGCAGGCCGTACAGGACCCAGAAGAGCGTGATGCGTCCGTCGGTGTCGCCCCACTTCGCCGCAGTGGCGCCGACGAGCGTCACCGTGGCCAACCGGCCCGGTCGGATCGGTGTTGTCCAGATCGAACAGGTCGGCGCCGAGCCGGTCCAGCACGCCGGTGACCGTCGCCAGCTTCGCATCGACTTCGGCGGTGGAAGAGATCGGTCCCATGGCTATGTCCGGTAGGTCGCGGGCGGCGGACTGGGGGCTTGGCAGGTGGTGTGGGCTCCGTGTGGGCACAACCAGGTTTCGTAGAGGGCTTGCCACGTGCCGTCGGTGCGTTCCTTGTCGAGGACCGCGTTCACGAACCGCTCGAAGGCGGGGTTCTCCTTGCCGATGGCCATGCCGTATGGTTCGTCCCCCAGCGAGACACCGGAGAGCACCTCGACCTGTGGATCCTGCGCGGCCAGGCCGGCCAGGATCGTGTCGTCGGTGCTGATGGCGTCGACCTGGCCCTGCTGCAGCATGACCAGGCAGTCGGTCTGGTTGGTGACCTGCCAGGGGATGACCTTAGGCGTGACCGGTAGCGTCGCCAGCTTCTGGATCGAGGTCGAGCCCTTCGACGCGCACACCCGCTTCCCGGCGAGGTCGGCAACGCTCGAGATGCCCGAGGCCCTCGGCACGAGTAGGAGCTGCTTGGCGTCGTAGTAGACGGAGGAGAAATCGACGGGATAGGCCTTCTTGCCGTTCACCTTCGTGTCGTGCTCGCGCGAGCAGGTGATCGTCATCGTCTCGGCGACGATGTCGACCTTCCCTGTGGCCACGGCCTGGGCGCGGTCGGCATTTGGCACCACCAGGAACTGGATGTGGCTGGAATCGTCCGACCCGAACATGGCGAGGGCGATCTGCTTGAGCATGTCGACGTCGAAGCCGGTCAGCTTGTCGCTCGTCGGATTCCGGTCGGCCCAGTTCAGCGTGTCCTGGCTGACGCCCACGATGAGCTTCCCCCGGCGGGCGGCCGCCGGGAGCACGGCCAAGGCCGCCGCGCTGCCAGGGGAGGGCAGCGATCCGGTGGGACGGAGGCTCGCGAGCCGATCGGGCCGGCACGTCTCGGGCTGGGGTGGCGTGTACGGGCCGGGCAGGACCTCGGCACCGGCAGGGCGCACGTCGACCTCTGGAACCGGGATCGGATGGACAGGCACGACGGGGTTGGCGCAGCCGGCCACGACCAGCCCGGCCAGTGCGACCGCGGCCATGGAGGTGATGGTGCGTCGCTTCATCGGTACTCCTCGATCCGCTGCTGCGCGCTCCACAGCACGAGGGCGATGGCAACCAGCCCGAGACCCGCCAGACCCAGGAAGATCCCCTCGAGGTCGTCGGTGGCCGCGGCGGTGGTGGCCGAGAAGTTGGCCTGCGTGACGGCGACCGCCGATCCGAGGTTGGCGTCGAACCTCCCGAAGAGGGCCGGCAGCGCGTCCGCGGCTCCGCCGGCGGCTTCCTGGTTGGCGTGGACCAGATGGCCCCCCGCGTCGTAGCTGCGGATCCTGTCGTGGGTCTTGGATATCGGGGCCAGCTCGGCCGCCGCGTCCCGGAGAGGTTGGTAGACGTAGCCGGCGGGGTAGGTGCGGCTCACGAGGTTGGTGAGGGCGGCGGCCTTCTGGTCGTAGTCGGGCTGATAGGACGCGACCGCGTGTCGCGGGTCACGAGCGTCAGCTCGTCATCGGCGCGCAGCCGTTGGGCCAGGATGCGGGCCTCGGTGAAGGCGGCGATCGGCGTGGAACCGTCACGCCGGGCGATCGCGATCTGTCCGTTCTCGCCGTGCAGCGCGAAACCGAACCACAGCGCGGCTCCCAGCGTGAGCACCGTCGCGCCGAGCAGGGCCGGGTTCAGCGTCCGGTTGAATCGAGAGCTCAGGCGCCACTGCAGCACGACCAACGCGACGAGCGCGCCGACGAAGAGGGCGATGACCACCGCGAACGGCCACGGGTTCGTGGCGGCGCGGTAGTCCGACTCGAGGCGTTGGTGGGCAGATTGGTAGAGCTGCTCGGCTGCCGGCAGCAGGCTGGTGGCCATGAGGTTGTTGGCCTCACTCAGGTACGCGGTCCCGACGGGGTGGCTGGCGCGGTCGTTGGCCCGCGCCGTGGCGACGATGGCGGTGTAGATCGGGATGCGGATGCTGAGCGTGTGGATCTGAGCGGCGACCTCCGACCCGGAGCCCGCTTGCTGGGTCGCGCTGGCCAGGCTGGTGGCGGCAAGCGCCATCTCGTTCTTGAACAGCGTCTCGAGGTCGGCCCGGTTCGTCACCGTCGGCAGGAACGACTCGGCGGCGGCGGTGTCGGCGGCGGAGAGCGAGGTGTAGATGGTCTGGGCGTCGATGAGCGTGTGGGCGGTGGCGTCCTGCGCGTGGTGGGCCGCGGCCTGGCGGCTGGCGGTGACCAGCTCAGCCGAGAGGATGCTCACCGCGATCAGCGCGGCCACACCCATGCTGGAGAGGCGCAGCCAGCCCGGGGTGGACCGCGCCCACGACCGGGCCTGCGACCGGACGCCGGCCGGCTCGGGTGGCACCGAGCGGTGCGACGAGACCCGGTGGGTCCTGGGCGGGGGGATGGTGGTGGTCACCGGCGCGCCTCGATCGGGCCGGTGGGCGAGGTGCGCGGCCGCATCCGCTCGGGCGCTCGCCGGTGCGCTGGTGGCACTGCCCTCACCGCGGCTGTGGCGTCCATCGCCGGCCCTCCTCGCGACCCCCCAGCCGTTGATGGCATCCGGGGCTGGACAGCCTCGGATGCGTGGCCGGATGGTATCCCTTCGCATCGCATGGTCATTGGGTCGATCTTCCCGCGTCGAACAGCTGTCGACCGTTCGCCGGGTGACAGATCGGATGTCTCCGGGGCGACGGTCGCCGTCGCGCGGCGAGGATTCGGGGGTCCCGGATCGTGGAGCGATGCGCGGGGGTTGCATGAACTGGTCGATCCTGGACTCGCTGGCGCCGGCTGACCGTCAGGCGCTCATCGCCGGCGCCCGTCGGCGACGCTTCGCCAAGGGTGAGGTCGTCTTCCACGAGGGCGACGTCGGTGACTCGCTCCATCTGATCGTGGGCGGTCGGGTCGGTGTCCAGGTGAGCACACCCTTGGGCGACACGACGCTGATCCGGATCATCGGCGCGGGTGGATGGTTCGGCGAGCTGAGCATGATCTCGCCGGGGGAGCGCAACGCGACGCTGGTCGCGCTCGAGCCGCTCGAGACCCTGGTGGTGACCCGCGAATACGCCGCCGATCTGCGCCGCCGGGTGCCGGAGTTCGAGACCCGCCTCGTCGGGGCGCTCGTCGAGGAGATCAGGCGGATCACCGCGTTCCTGCTCGCTGCGCTCTACGTCCCGGTCGATAAGCGGCTCTACCAACGGTTGGTCGAGCTCGACTCCATCTACCGCGATCAGAGGGGACCGACGCGCATCCCGCTCACCCAGGAGGAGATCGCGCAACTGGTTGGGACCACACGGCCGACGGTCAACAAGCATCTGCGAGAAGCCGCGGCCGCCGGGTGGGTCACCATGCGCAGGGGCATGATCGAGATCGTGGACCTCGGCGCGCTCGAGCGGAAGGCGCGCTGACCGTGGAGTTCAGCATCCTGGGAACGACGAAGGTGACCGACGAGCGTCGCGCCCTCAAGCTCGCGGGCGAGACGCCGCGCGGTGCTCGCCTATCTGATCCTGCACCCGGGGATGGCCGTGCCGGTCGATCGACTGGTGTCCGATCTGGCCGGGGACGCGCCGCCCGGCCGCGCCAGGGCCACGATCACGACACAGCTGGCCGGGCTCCAGTCCGTGCTCGGGGCCGAGCGCTTGGCCGAAGTCGATCGGGGCTACCGGCTGCAGCTCGACCGGTGCGAGCTCGACGCGGAGCTCTTCCGTGACGAGGTCGAAGCCGGCCGGTCCGCGTACGCGGAGTCCGACATCGCGACGGCCGCCGCCGTGTTGACGCGCGCGCTCGACCGCTGGCGCGGCCCGGCTCTGGCCGACGTCGCCGATACCCTCTGGGCGGCGCCGAGCGCCCGGCGTCTCGAGTCGCTGCGACGCGAGGCGGAGGCCATGCTGCGCGATCCGCGTCTCCTGTCCGATCGGACCGCCGAGGTCCCGCGCGTCGTCGCGCGCGGCCGGAGCCGAAGCCTTCACCGGCACCGCCTCCGGTGCGACAGGGGATGGTCTCCCCGCGTGCCCTGCCCCCCGGCGTCGTGACCTTCCTTATGAGCGACATCGTCGGATCGACTCGGCTGTGGGAGCACGCGCCCGCCTCGATGACCGACGCCCTGCGTCGGCACGACGAGATGATCGAGGCCGTCGTCACCGCGCGAGACGGCGACTTCGTGCGCGAGAGGGGCGAGGGCGACTCGACCTTCTCCGTGTTCCGCAAGGCGACCGACGGAGCCGCGGCCGCACTGGCGGCGCAGGCCGCGCTCGCGGCGGAGCCCTGGCCCAGCGACTGCGTCATCACCGTCCGCATGGCGCTGCACACCGGGGAGGCGGAGCTCCGAGGCCACGAGTATTACGGTCGGGCCGTCAACCGGGTGGCTCGGATCAAGCCACTCGCCGGACCGGGTCAGATCCTCGTCAGCAACGTGTGCGCCGAGATCATCGCCGACCACCTCCCGCCGGGGACCGTGCTCGTCGCGCTCGGGTTGCACCGGCTGCTCGACATGGACAGGCCGGAGAGCCTCTTCCTGCTCACGACGACCGAGGCATTGGCTGAGGCGGAAGGTGACCGCGTCGATATCCCGCCCGTGCCGGATGCGGACGAGGCGCCCGAGCGCACCACCGACCTGGTCGAGGGATCCGCCGAGGTCACGACCTGGGAACTCCTCGTCGGCGCTGATCACGACTATTTCGATACCTGGGACACCAACTACGAGTGGCGCGACGTGCCGGAGCGTCGCATCGCGCTGACGCAGACGTCCGTGCTCATCGGTCGTGGCGCGGAGTCCGACATCGACTTCAGTGGCCGCTTCGACGACGAGAACATGTCTCGTCGCCATGCTGTGCTCGAGCGCCAGCCTGGTGGGCGTTACGCCATCATCGACCAGGGCTCGACGAACGGGACCTACGTGAACAGCTGGACACAGGCGCCGATCCCGACGGGCATCCGCACGATGTTGGGCGCCGGTGACATCGTCTTCGTGGGCAACCGGACGAAGCTGGTGCTGTCGCGGTCCGGTGAGCCGGCGCGATCGGGCGAGGGCTGACCGACCCGTCGCGCCGCCTCTGTCGGGGGGCGCACGTTCGCGGCGTCGCCGTGGCGACGGACGGCGGTGGTCAGGTGGGGGAGACTGTGGTGGTGGACCAGTCGACCGGCTGGTCGAGGCAGATCGGGGGTCCGTCGCGATGTCGAAGATCAGGCCCTGGAACATCACGTTGTGCGTCTTGTGCGTGGCGCTGCTGGTGGGCGCGGGGATGCTCGTCGCGGAGGGTCGCAAGGCGAACGCCGACGCGGCACAGGCGAGGAGCCGGACCGCCCAGCTCGACCGCCAGCGAGCCGTGCTGGCCAAGCGGGCTGCGGTGGACGGGTCGCGCGTGCGCCAGATCTCGGCTGCCGCGTTGCGTCTGAGCAACGATGCGCAGCAGGTGCCGGGCGCGCTGGCAGCCGTGACCGATGCGCAGTTCCATCTGGTCCAGATGGGCAACCGCGCCGTCGACCTCTACAACCAGGGGAGCGTTTCCGCCAGCGTGGCCCAGCTGAGGAGCCAGGCCGATCCTGCCCTCGCCACCCTCGTTGCCAAGGCGGCCGCGCTCGACGGGCGACTGGCTGCGTTCCGGGCGGCGATCGCCCACCTCCAGGAGGTGCTCCATGGCTGATCCGATGTTCCCGACGACCGAAATGACCCAATCGCCCCCGTGGTTGGTGTCACCCGAGTCGGACCCGGCCACCGAGGCACCGCCTCGGCGCCGACGGGTGTCGCTCTGGCTGGTCCTTGCTCTGCTGCTGTGCATCGGAGCGGTGGTCGCGGCCGATGTCTACTCCTCCCACGCGACCCAGCGGCGCCGTGCCGCGCTGGCCGGCGTCGCCACGGCGACTTCACGGCTCGAAGGGCAGCGACGCGACACGCGGGTGGCCGCGTCGTCACTCGCCCAGACGGCCGGGCAGGGCCGCACCCAGCTCGGGTCGATGACCAAGCCGGCGGCCGCGCTACCAGGGATCGCCGACGAGGCTCACCGGATCATCGCGAACGAGCGACAGGTGGTCATCGACGGGGAGACGCTCACCGGGCCGCAGGTGTACAACGCTGCCACCGACCAGGCCAACCGCGAGCTCGACAAGTGGCGCAGCCTGCTCGCCGCGCTCGGGAAGCTGGACCAGCAGCTGTTCGCCTGACGGTGGCGGCCCGATGGCCGCCGTCTGTCCTACTCAGCGGGTGCGGGCACGACGACCACCGGGCACCGCGCCGACTCGGTGCAGCGGCGGCTGACCGAGCCGAGCAGGAGGCCCCTGAGGCCGCCCCGGCCGCGGGAGCCGACGACGAGCAGGTCGGTGTCGCCCGACTGCTCGACCAGGGACTGGGCCGGGTCGCCGAGGACGACGTCGGGCAGGACCAGCACGTCGGTGCGGTCGCCCAATACGTCGGCCAGCACCGCGTCGAGCTCGCGGCTGGCGGCGCGCATCGCGCCCTCCCGGGACTGCTCGAGCTCGTCGATGGTCAGGTCGCCGTCGATCCACGACAGGAAGCGGGGGAAGACGTGCACGGCTTTGATGTTGGCGCCGGTGGCCGCGGCCAGGTCGATGGCCCACCGCAGAGCGCGGCGGGCTCCTTCCGAGTCGTCGATGCCGACGGTGATGAGGTCCACCGTCGGATGATGCGACCCCGGAGCGAGTGCCCGAAAGGGCCGAAGGTCCACATCGTCGAGGCGGGCACGGCGCGTACCATGCCGCCATGCCCGCCCCGGTCGAGAAGCGCCCCGACGTGCCGGTGCTCAGCTTCCTCGGCGGTACCGGCACGGTCACGGGCAGCAAGTTCCTGGTCGAGACGCCGAGTGCCCGGGTGCTGGTCGACTGCGGCCTGTACCAGGGGCTGAAGGACCTGCGGCTGCGCAACTGGGCCAAGTTCCCGGTCGACCCGGCGTCGATCGACGCGGTGGTGCTCACCCACGCCCACATCGACCACTCCGGAGCGATCCCGCTGCTCGTGGCGCAGGGATTCACGGGCCCCATCTTCTCGAGTGCCAACACGGCCGCGCTGGCCGGCGTGGTGCTGCCCGACAGCGGGCATCTGCAGGAGGAGGAGGCGGCCTACGCCAACCGGCGCGGCTTCTCGAAGCACAAGCCGGCGCTTGCCGCTCTACACCGAACAGCAGGCGCGCGACAGCCTGAAGGCGTTCCGCACGGTGGCGTTCGGCTCGACCGTCGACGTGGCCGACGGCGTGCGGGTCGCGCTGCGCCCGGCGGGCCACATCCTCGGCTCGTCGGTGGTCACGATGGATCTCGAGCTCGACGGGGGCCGCCGGCTCACGTTCAGCGGCGATCTCGGCCGCTCGAAGCACCCGCTGCTCGTGCCGCCGTCGCCGGTCGGCACGACCGACGTCGTGCTGGTCGAGTCGACGTACGGCAACCGGTCCCACGACGATGCCGATGCCGCGTGAGAAGTTCGCCGATGCCATCCGCCGAACGGCCGGCCGGGGCGGCGTGGTGGTGATCCCCGCGTTCGCCGTCGATCGCACCGAGGTGCTGCTCATGCAGCTCAAGTCGTTGCGCGCCACGGGCGAGATCCCCGACATCCCCGTGTACGTCGACAGCCCGATGGCGCTCGCCGCGCTCGACATCTACCGCAAGGCCGTGGCCCAGCGCGATCCCGAGATCCGCCCCGAGGTGGCCGCGGCGGCGGATCCCTTCGACATGGACCACGTGCAGGCCAGCCACGACGTCGAGGACTCGATGGCGCTCGACGAGCTCACTGCGCCGGCCATCATCGTGTCGGCGTCGGGCATGGCCACGGGCGGGCGGGTGCTGCACCACCTGCGCCGCTACCTGCCCGACCATCGGGCGTCGGTGGTGCTGGTCGGGTTCCAGGCCCAGCAGACGAGGGGTCGCCAGCTGGCCGACGGGGCCAAGCAGATCAAGATGCTCGGCCACTACCTCACGGTGCACGCGGAGGTGGTGAACCTGCCGGCGTTCTCGGTGCACGCCGACCAGGACGAGCTGCTCGGCTGGCTCGAGACCAGCGACACCGCGCCCGAGGCGGCGTATGTCATCCACGGTGAGCCGGAGGCGTCGGAACACCTCCGCGATGCGATCGAGCACCGGTTGGGTTGGAACGCGATCGTCCCCCACCTCGGCGAGAAGGTGCGGGTCGACCGCCGGCCCGCCGGCGACGGCCAGGGCGTGCAGCCGCGCCCGGTCGTTCGCCCCCCGCTCCCGGCGACGCCCGCGTCCGGCGGCCCCCTGACGCTGGACGAGGAGCTGCTCGCCGGACCGGACCGCGCGGTGGCCGCGTTGGCCGGCGACGACCCGGCGCGGGTGGCTCGGATGGAGACCGAACTGGCCATGGGCTTCCGCACGTTGGCCGGCATCGGCCGGGCGGTGTCGATCTTCGGATCCTCCCGGACGCCTCCAGGCAGCAGCGAGTACGCGCTGGCGCGGCGCACGGCGGCCGCGATCGGCCGGCGGGGGTTCACGATCATCACCGGCGGCGGCCCCGGGTCGATGGAGGCGGCCAACCGCGGGGCCCGCGATGCCGGCGCGCTGTCGGTCGGGCTCGGCATCGAGCTGCCCGCCGAGCAGGAGATCAACGCGTACGTCGACCTCGCCCTCGAGTTCAAGCACTTCTTCGTCCGCAAGGTCATGTTCGTGCGCTACGCGTCGGCCTTCGTGGTGCTGCCCGGTGGGTTGGGCACGCTCGACGAGCTGTTCGAGGCGCACACGCTGATCCAGACGGGCAAGGTGCAGCGATTCCCCCTCGTGCTGGTCGGTTCCGCGTTCTGGAAGGGCCTGCTCGACTGGGAGCGCGCCCAGCTGGTCGGGTCGGACAAGATCTCGAACGAGACGCTCGACCTGATCCACGTCGTGGACGACCCCGACGAGGTGGCCGGCATCATCGAGGCATCGGTCGGGCCCGTCGGGTCGACGGGTTGACCGACAGCGGGCAGACTGCGGACCGTCCGCCACCTGATCGAAAGGGCGATCCCACGATGATCCGTTTCAGCGTCTTCTACCCGACGACCGAAGGCGCGACCTTCGACCACGACTACTACCGCGACAAGCACGTGCCGCTGGCAGTGAAGGCGTGGGGACTCGACGGGGCCGAGATCGACAAGGGCATCGACGGACCGTACGTGGCGGCGGTGCACTTCCAGTTCGAGTCGATGGACGCGCTGGGCGCGGCGATGGGCCAGCCCGGCACAGCCGAGGTGATGGGCGACGTGGCCAACTACACGACCATCACGCCGGTGCTGCAGACAAGCGAGATCGTCGGCTGACCCTCGGGCCGGGGCCCGCGGTGTTAGGCGACGTCCTGGCGGCTGAGCCGGCGCGTCGCGTAGACGAGGGCGACCAGGCCGACGAGTAGCGGGACGATCCAGCTCCACGGCGACGAGATGTCCGTCGGCTTGAGATGGGTGTGGCTGATCTGCTCGAGGACCGAACGGCCATAGGTGCGAATGGCGAGGCGGGCGGCGGTCACGTTGGCGGTGGCCACGAAGCCTTCCCAGATGAAGATGTAGAGCAGTCCCCAGACGAGGGCCCGCTTGACGCGCAACCCGAGCGCCAGGAACAACCCGACGTAGCCGGCCATGACGACAGTGACCGAGGCGATCGTGCCGGTGACCAGCGCACCGTTGTGGCCGGCCAACGCGGCTGCCAGCGCGAGGGGGATGGTCACGACCGGCCAGGTGACCGTGAACGAGGCGGCGGCCGCGGAGACGATGATGCGCCACCGCGCGACGGGGCGGAGCCACAGGTACACCAGCGTGCCGTCCTCGCTCGGGTCGCCCAGCGCGGCCGAGGCGAAGACGAGCGTCGCCACGGGCACCAGCAGAGCGAGGCCGAAGGCGTGGATGAACTGCGCGGCGCGGTGCAGCTCAGGGAAGACCGTTGGGCCTTGGCGGAAGGTGATCGGTGCCTGGCCGACCGCTCCGCCGATGGTCGGGGGGACGCCTGGGCCGACGGGAACGGCGACGGGTGGACCGGGGTGGACGTGACCGATGGCCGCGCCGACGATGACGCCGACCAGGCCGAGCCCGAGGATCGACAGGACGCGGGAGCGGGTCACCACCGTGCGCAGCATGAGTCGGTAGAGCGCGAGCGTGGCGCCCGGTGTGGGCACCTTGGTGGTCGTCGTCGGTGTCGGCGGGCCGTTCAAGTCGTCACCTCGCAACCAGGTAGCGGAAAACGCTCTCGAGGTCATCGTCGAGCGGGGCGATCTCGGTCAGGGTCGCGGCGGCGGACTGGGCGACGGATGCCACCTCGTGGCGAAGCCGGTTCACCGTCGTCGTCTCGACCAGCACGGTGTCGGTCCCGACGATCTCGACCGCCATGACCGCGTCGGCCCCGAGCAGGCCGGTGGCGATGGCCTTCGGGTCGTTCGTGCGGATGCGCACGCGGTGCGGACGATCGTCCATCAGCTCGCGTATGGCGCGGTAGTCGCCCTCGGCGGCGAGCCGGCTCTGCACCATGACGAGCACGCGAGAGCCGAAGCGCTCGACCTCGTCGAGCACGTGGCTCGACACGACGACGCACCGGCCGGCTTCGCCCAGCTGCTCGAACAGGCCGATCATGTGGAGCCGCTGGCGGGGATCGAGGCCCGTGAGCGGCTCGTCGAGGATGATCACCGCCGGGTCGTGGACGATCGCCTGGGCGACCTTGAGCCGCTGTCGCATCCCCTTCGAGTAGGTCGAGCTCGGCCGGGTGTCAGCGGGATCGAGCTCGACGACGCCCAAGGCCCGCGCCGCCGCGTCGGACGGCTGGTCCAATCCGTGGAGCACCGCCGCCAGCCGCACGAACTCGAGACCGGTGAGGGTCTCGAAGACCGACTCCTGTTGCGGCACGAGCCCGATCTGGCGGGCGAGCGCAACGTCGCGATGGGGATCGCGTCCGAGCACGCGAACCGTGCCGCGAGATGGCCGGGTCAGTCCGCACAGCATGCGCAGCATCGTCGACTTGCCGGCCCCGTTCGGCCCGAGGAGCGCGGTCACGCCTGGACCTATGTGGAACGAGACATCGGAGACGGCGACCAACTCTCCGAACCACTTGGAGGCGTCGGTGACGTCGATCATCGGGTGACCTCGATGTGTTGGTACCGCCACCGGACGAACACCGCCAAGCCGACGGTGAGCACGACGTAGGCGGCCACCAGGGCGGAGGTGGACACCCCGGCGGCGGACGACAGCGTGGTGCCCTGCGGCTCGCCGTAGAGGCGGGTGACGATCTCGAGGGGGAGGTAGGCGATGTTGAGAACGAAGAAGTTGTGGGACGCGCCGGCGGCGATGAGGCTCTCGGACAGGGCGATCGATCCGAGCGAGATCAGGACGATCGCCGCCGAGGCGACCGCGCGCCTGGTGGTGGTGCTCGAGACGGCCAGCGAGAGCGTGGCCGGCAGCACCGCGACGATGACGCCCGAGACGACCACTCGCCAGAGGACGGCCAGCACGCCCCCCGGACCGTCCGGGCCGACTCCGGCGATGGTTCGCGCCACCAACATGAACAGCGGGGGGCCGAGCGTCACGATCGACAGGACGAAGCCGATGGCGGCCGCCTTGGCCAGGAGGTACGTGTCCCGGCGCAGGGGAGAGGCGAGGTACATGCCGATCAGTGCCGGTGCGCCGGTCTGTGCAGAGGGCCTCCGGAGCGACGAAGGCGACGAAGACCCCGATGGCGGCCCAGACGAAGAGGTAGTAGTCGCCGTAGGAGGGGATGACGTCGTTCACGTTGACACCGTGTTCGATCAGCCGGCTCTTGAGGAACGTGGCGATCCCGACGAACACGATCGCCGGCAGATAGGCCATGAAGATCGTGAGCCCCGGCAGGATCTTGTTCCAGAAGGTGCGCTTCAGCCCGAGCACACGTTGGATCGTGTGCTTGGTGAGCGCGCGGATGGCGCCCTGCGTGCCAAGGCGCGGGCCCTCGTAGGCGCGGTAGCCGCGGTCGAAGATCCGTGCGCCGGACTCGGAATCGGGACCGGTCGTGGTCGTCACGAGCCCACCTCGAGGTAGACCTCTTCGAGGCTGAGCGTGCGGTTCGACAGGCGGCGCACGCCGCAGCGGGTCGCCACCAGGGCGTCGCGCACCTGGTCGTGAACGGCGTCGGCCGCCCCGCCGTCGCGTCCGGCGACGACCAGGCGATTGCCGTCCGCCTCGACGGACAAGCCGCGGTCCTGCAGGGCCCGGACGAGCTCTTCGGGACGCTCCTCCACCTCGACGAGCAGTCCGCGATCCGAGCCGGTGAGCTCGGCGATCGGGCCGGACGCGACCACCTGGCCGGCGGAGAGAATCACGGCGTCGTCACAGACGCGCTCGATCTCCTCCAGCAGGTGGGAGGACATCACGACGTCGATCCCGAACTCGGTGCCGACCCTCCGGATGAGCGCCAGCATGTCGTCTCGTTGCACGGGGTCGAGGCCATCGGTGGGCTCGTCGAGGAGGACGAGGTGGGGGTCGTGGGCGATGGCCTGGGCCAGCTTCACACGCTGACGCTGCCCGGTCGACATGGTGCCGACCGGTCGGAACCGCTCCTCTCCGAGGCCGACCTGCCAGAGAGCGTCGCTGGCCCGCCCGGTGGCCTCGCGGTTGGGCAGGCCGTGGATCTCGGCGATGTGGCGGACCAGGTCCTGCGCGGTCGTGTCGGGCGGGAGGGTGTGGTGCTCGGGCGAGTAGCCGACGCGCTCGCGGATGGCGGCGCCCGCGGTCACCGGGTCGAGGCCGAACACGGCCAGCTCACCGTCGGTGGGGCGGTGGAGGCCGAGCATGAGGCCGAGCAGCGTCGTCTTGCCGGCCCCATTGGCGCCGAGCAGCCCCGTGATGCCGCGGCCGATGGTGAACGTTGCGCCGTCGAGCGCGCGGGTGGCGCCGTACCGCTTGATGAGGCCGGTGGCCGAGGCCACCGGCGAGTCCCCAGCCGAGCTCGGACTCGCGAGATCAGCCACCGCGGTGAGCGTAGTGGCGGTCCCGAACGACGTCAGTCCACCAGAGCCTGGTAGACGAGCTGCTTCAGCTGGGTGCGGATCGGGTAGGTGCTCGACGGCAGCAGCTGGGTGAAGAAGAGGGCGGTCAGGTCCTCGACCGGGTCGACCCAGAAGGCGGTGCTGGCCGCGCCGCCCCAGGCGTACTCGCCCGGGCTCGACAGCACCTTGTTGGCGGCCGGGTCGAGCACGACGGAGAAGCCGAGGCCGAACCCGACGCCGTCGAACGTGGTCTCCGCGAACAGCGGCCGGCCCATCGTCTCGAGGTCCGCACCGCCCGGCAGGTGGTTGCGGGCCATGTAGTCGACGGTGCGGGGGCTGAGCAGCCGGACCCCGTCGAGCTCGCCGCGGTTGCGCAGCATCTGGGTGAACCGGTGGTAGTCGGCGGCGGTGGACACGAGGCCGCCGCCGCCCGACAGCATCGTGGGCGGCGACAGGATCGCCGTGCCCCAGGCGTCGAGCGGCACGGCGGTGCGCTTGGGGCCGGCGCCGTAGAGCTTGGCCAGGCGATCGTGTTCGGATTCGGGGACCGAGAAGCCGGTGTCGTGTCATGCCCAGCGGCTCGAAGACGTGCTCGGCCAGGAAGCGGTCGAGCGGCTGGCCCGACACGACCTCGACCAGACGCCCGAGTACGTCGGACGACACGGAGTAGTTCCACTCGGTGCCGGGCTCGAACAGCAGGGGCATCGACGCCCACACGTCGACTGCGCCGGCGAGGTCGAGTGTCGGGCGGGCTGCCCCACTCGAAGCCGGCGGCGCGGTACATGGCGTCGACGGGGTGGGCGTAGTGGAAGCCGTAGGTCAGGCCGGAGGTGTGGGTGAGCAGGTGCCAGACGCGCACTGGCTCGGTGGCCGGCACGGTCACGGGAGCCTGTGACGATCCGCTGCGGTACACGCGCTGGTTGCGGAACGACTCGATGTAGCGGTGCACCGGGTCCTTCAGCTCGAAGGCGCCCTGCTCGTAGAGCATCATCGCCGCCACCGAGGTCACCGGCTTGGTCATCGAGTAGATCCGCCACAACGTGTCGCGCTCGACCGGCGCCTCGGCCTCGCGATCGCGATGGCCGCGCGAGGCAACGTACGCGATCCGCCCGTGGCGGGTGACCACGGCCAGCCAGCCGGGCAGCCGCCCGTCGTCGACGTAGGCGCCGAAGTGGCGCTCGATGCGATCGAGCCGATCCGGGTCGAATCCGACCTCGATAGGCGACACCTCGACCGGTAGGTCCCCCATGGACGTTCCCCCTTGCGTGCTGGCTCCCGTCACTCTGCCACCAGATCGTGTCGGTGGCGCGGGCTCGCTACCGTGGCCGCGATGGCGACGATCGACGACGCGGCCCGCATCGCCCTCGCCCTGCCCGAGGTCACCGAGGGGACGCGCTGGGGCAACCGCACGTGGTCGGTCGGCGGCAAGGGCTTCGCCTGGGAGCGGCCGCTCAACAAGGCCGACATCAAGCGGCTCGATGGTGCGCCGCCTCCGGAGGGACCCATCCTGGCCGTCTCGGTCGAGGACCTGGCCGAGAAGGAAGCCGTGCTGGCGTCGGACCCGGACGTGTTCTTCACCATCTCGCACTTCGACGGCTACGCCGCCGTGCTGATCAAGCTGAAGAAGATCAAGGTGAAGGCGCTGCGGGAGGCGATCTTCGACGGCTGGCTGGCGTGCGCGCCGGCCAGGCTGACCGAGCCGTATCTACAGGACTGACCCGGGCCGTCAGCCGCGGCGCTCGGCGCGTCGGTTGACTCGGCGGCGGTGGCGGCGCATGACGCCGAGGCCGAACCAGATGAGCGCGCCGACGACGGCGGTGACGAGGATCAGCAGCCAGATCGGCCAGGAGAAGTCCCAGACCAGGAAGTGGATGGTGACGTCCTCGCGGTTCTGGAGCATGAAGATGACCAGCAGCGCGAGCCCGCCGAGCGACGCGATGGCACCACCGCTGAGCGGGACGCCGCCTTTCGTTCTGGTCCAGCCATCCCCACTCGGCTCACCCATGACGTCTCCTCGGTCGACGATCGCTCATCTCGATGGTGCACTTCGACCGCGTCGCGGGCAAGGACCTTCGGCCGTGGCGGCGCCGGCGTAGGACCGGCAAGATGGGCGCATGCCCGATCATGTGCTCGACCACATCTCGATCCAGTGCGCCGACCCTGCCGCGTCGGCCGTGTTCTACGACGCCGTGTTCGGCGCGCTCGGGGCGGGTCGGGCGATGGAGTTCGGGGACGTCGTCGGCTACGGCGTCGAGGGTCGGCCGCAGTTCTGGATCGGCCCGCAGAACACCGGCGAGGGCTTCCGCGAGTCGCACCTGGCG
The DNA here is from genome assembly GCA_963776435.1 of uncultured Microthrixaceae bacterium. Classification (GTDB taxonomy): domain Bacteria; phylum Actinomycetota; class Acidimicrobiia; order Acidimicrobiales; family Acidimicrobilacustridaceae; genus UBA4742. The sequence goes on along the minus strand of CAVZMK010000004.1, from coordinate 188,445 downwards.
CTCGCGGCGGAGGACCGGGCCACCGTCCGGGCCTTCTTCGACGCGGCCGTCGCCACCGGGGCCGAGGTGCTGTACGAGCCGCGGCGTGTGGCCCGAGTACCACCCCAACTACTACGGCGCCTTCGTGCGCGACCCGGACGGCAACAACGTCGAGGCCGTCTGCCACCAACCCGAGTAGCGGCCGCGCTCGCTACGACGGGGTCTGGATCTGCAGCTTGTTGCCGGCCTGGTCGTAGTAGCCGGGGCCGTCCGGGCCGGTGGCGCTGTAGGTGTCGTAGGGCGCCTCGAAGGTGGCGCCGGTGGCGTCGTCGTGCACGAGGTCGACGCCGTTGAGGGCGTAGTCGAAGCCCTGCACCTGGGCGCTGAACGACTGGGCCTGGCGGCTGAGGCGTTCCCACTGCTGGAGGTCCTGGGTGAAGCTGTGCTGCACGCTGTCGAGGATGTGCACGAGCGCGCCGTTGGTCGAGTTCCACAGGTTCGGCTTGGTCAGCCCCATCCGGATGACCCCCGACGGCGTGTCGGTGCCGGTGACGGCGGTGACGTAGACGAGTCCGTGCACGGGCTGGCCGTTGGCGGTGAGCGCGCCGGTGAACTCCTGGTAGATCTCGCCCTGGCTGGCGCCGGTGGGGGTCGGCGTGCTGGGCAGTTGCGCGGACGCCAGCACGTGGTCGACGCGGACACCGAGTTTGCCGAGGGCGTAGGTCAGCATGGTCTGGGGTGAGTTCACGCCCGTACCGGGTGGCAGCAGCGTCAACGTGTAGGTGGCCGAGGCGTTGTTGTCCTGCGCGATCTCGATGCTGTCCTGGCCTTCGTTGGGCACCGTCCAGCCGAGGGGGATGGCGTAGGTGAAGACCTGGTCCTTGCGCACCTGGTAGAGCGTGCCGGCCGCGGGTCCGTAGCAGCGCGCCGACGGCGGCGAGGGTCGACTTCTCGGCGCCAAAGCTCGCGGTCGGAGCCCAGCTGGCCAGGAGCGCGGCGACGTTCGATCCGTGCGCAGTCTTCTCCGGCAGCACGACGAGGCTGGCCTGGCCCTTCAACGGGATGTGCTTGGTGGTCAGCGTCAGCGTGGCGGTCGGTGTGCCGCTGGTCGACGTGGTGGCTGCCACGGTCATCGTCCCGCCCGACTGGGTGATCTCCTTCTGGAGCGACGCCAGCGCCGAGGTGAACACCTTGTCCGGCGTCAGGCCGGCGGTCATGAGCACCGGGGTGACGGTGGACTCCTCGGTGGCGGAAGGATCCTTCTCCACGACGATGGTGCCGTCGTTGGTGAAGAGGTCCCAGCCCTTCGGGACGGCGATCTGAAAGCCCGTCGTAGGGGTCGTGGGTCTGGGGGAGCGTGCACTTGGCCGTCGTCGCGTTGACCGCGGTCGACGAGGTGACCTGGCCGTTCGAGCCGGTCGTCGTCGAGGTCGGCGAGGCCTGGTGGCCGGATGAACTGCAGGCCACGGCCGCGACGAAGCACGCAGCCCCCAGCAACGCGCGTGCCAGAGGCCTCGCCCGATGCATCGCCGGGACCCTAGCGGGCGCGAGGTTCGGGTGCCGGGGCGGTGAGCCGGGAGCCGAGTTGGAGGGCTAGGGGCCCGCTGCTACCCTCACTCCCACGCCGCGGGGTGGAGCAGTCTGGTAGCTCGTCGGGCTCATAACCCGAAGGTCGCGGGTTCAAATCCCGCCCCCGCCACCAACTAGTTGCAGGTCGAGGCCCCACTTTTCGGAGTGGGGTCTTGCGCGTGGCGGGTCGGGTCAAACCGAATCAAACGACAGGTGGGTGGGGCCGGCGGGCTCGGGGTTGGGACTCTGCAGGGTGTGGGGAGTGGGTTGGGACACATCTGGCGGGACACATTTGCCGGCTTTGTCTTTCCGCTTCGCCGGCCGGTACATCCGAGCGCTGACCTTTGCAGGTCGGGATGGGTACCACATGCGGACAACCCATTCATTGTCAGCGGGCTGACTCGGGCGACGTCAGCCAGGCCACAGACCAGCGGCTAGGGACCTGGAAGACTGGCCACAGATCTGGCTGGGGGTTCCTGGGCGGGTGTGCGGGACAATTCGGCGATGCTGCCGGTTCCAGGTCCGACCTTCCCCTCTGTCCACGACCGACGAATCGGGGCTTCCGTGTCAAAGCATTGCGCTGCGTACAGATGTGTGGTCGTGCACCGATCGGGTCGCCCGTCGATGCTCGCTGCGGCGGCCATCTCGGTCACGTTGGCGATGGTCGCCCTTGGCGGCGCCCCGGCCATGGCGCGCGGCTGGGCACGGACAGGCTCCACCGGGGTTCGGGCACCAACGGTTCATGCCTCGGCGGCAGCGATGGACGCAGCGCTCTCCGCCGAGGCGGCCAAGCACCCGGTACCGGTAATCGCGCAGTTGTCGGACTTCGCCATTCCGAGTGGCACCTCGAGCACCGCCGAGGTCGAGGCTCGCACCTCGGCGACGGTGGCCGCCTCGCGCCGCTTGGCCGCGGCCTTGCCACGCGGCTCGGTGTCGAGGGTCGAGGCCCTCGGTAGCCAGCCGCTGGTGGCACTTACGGTCGACGCCAAGGGCCTGGCCGCGCTGCGAGCGCAGCCCGATGTGGTGCGCGTGAGCGCCAACCGGCCCAACCGGATCGCCGTGGCCTACTCGTCGAACCTCAACCGAGTCGGGGCCCCAACGGCGTGGGCCGCGGGTGACACGGGTAGCGGCCAGACCATCGCCATCCTCGACACCGGCGTCGATGGCACCAACCTCTTCCTCGCCGGAAAGGTCGTGGCCGAGGGTTGCTTCACCTCCGCCCACCTCCTCGGGGACTCCATGTCCGCGCCGGTGTGCCCGGGCGACGACGCCACGACTTCGACGGCGGCCGGGAGCGGCGTGCCCTGTCCTGATCTGGCCGACGGGTGCGACCACGGCACCCATGTCGCGGGCATCGCCGCGGGCGGGGCGGGCGGCGCGTTCTCGGGTGTGGCGCCCGGCGCCAAGATCATCGCCGTCGACGTCTTCTCCCAGGTGACCGGTGCGTACTCCACCGACTGCGGCGGCCCGTCCTCGTGCATCGTCGCCTGGGACTCAGATGTCATCCGCGGCCTCGACTATGTCTACAGCCTGCGCAACTCGTTCGACATCTCGTCGGTCAACATCAGCCTCGGCGGCGTCTGGGCCACCATCGAAGGCGATCAGCACTGCGACACCGACCCGATCAAGCCGGCCATCGACCAGCTGCGGACAGCCGGGATCGCATCGGTGGCGGCATCCGGCGACGCCAACACCGGCGAGCTCGAGGCGCCCGCGTGCATCTCGACGGCGATCTCGGTCGCTTCGGTCACCGCCGACACGGAGCGGATCTCCAGCTTCTCGGAGATCTCGCCTGCGCTGGACCTGTACGCGCCGGGTGAGTCGAGCGCTGGAGTGGGCATCGTGAGCTCGGTGCCGGCCGGAACCCCGGGCGCCTTCGCCTGCCCGTCGCCGTACCCGACGGCATCCTGCGCCAGCCTCGCCGGTACTTCAGTCGCGGCCCCGCACGTGGCCGGAGCCATCGCGGTGCTTCGCCAGGCCAAGCCGGGCATGGCGGTCTCGCTCGAGATGGACCAACTGCAGGGCACGGGCAATGACGTCGTGAGGAGTGGCGGGACGTGGGACGGCTTGAGCATCCCGAGCCTGCGTGAGGGCTCGGCCGTCACGCAGGTCAGGCCGGCCAGCTTCTCGGGGGGCGTGTCCGCCAACAAGGACGGCCGCCTCGAGGTCTTCCGCGGCACCAGCGGCGGCATCCAGCACAAGTGGCAGCTGCATCCCAACGGGGCGTGGTCGGCCTGGGGCCGCCTGGCCGGTCCGATCCATGGCGCGCCGATCGCGGTGACGAACTTCGATGGCCGCCTCGAGGTGTTCGGCGTGGCCTCGGGAAAGGTCTGGCACGCCTGGCAGAAGACCCCGGGCGGGGCCTGGTCGGGCTGGGGCAGCCTCGGCGGTTCGATCGAGAGCGCCAAGCTCACCATCTTCATGAACCCCGATGGTCGGCTCGAGATGTTTGCCGTCGAGAACAATCAGGTCATGCACAAGTGGCAGACGACGCCTGGCGGGGCCTGGTCAGACTGGGGGCGCGCCGGTACCGGCGTGCCGGGGGTAAAGGGCATCTCCGCACTGCGCCTGCCTGATGGTCGAGCCCTCATTCAGCTGATCGACGGCTTCGGCAATTGGGTTTTCCAGGTGCAGGTGAACCCGGGCGGATCGTGGTCCGAGTGGTTCATCCTCAACGCGCTCCCGCTCCCAGAATCTGTGGGCACTCCGACCGCGGCCGTCAACCAGGACGGAAGGGTGGACCTGTTCGCCTCTGACCCGTCCGGCGAGCTGTGGCACTCCGAGCAGCTCTATGCGCAGGGCGAGTTTCCCGTCGAGAGAAGACTCGTCTCCGGTTTCACAGGCGGCAACCTGGCCATCGGCCGCAACGGCGACGGCCGCCTCGAGGTCTTCGACGCCCGCCCCGGTGGCACCGTGGTGCACGCGTGGCAGACCTCCCCCAACGGGTCGTGGTCGAAGGCGGGGCTGCTGCCGAGCTCGGTCGGCTCGATCCCGGCGCCGCTGCAGATCATGTCCGACCTCGACGGCCGTCTGGAGCTCTTTGCTCCCCAAGGCGGGGAGCACAACTACCAACTTCACCTGAACGGGGCGTGGTCGGGATGGCGCCCCTTGTGAACGACCGCCGGACTCGTGGCGTCGAACCTCCAAGTGCTGTTGGCCTAGCACGTATCTGCAAGTACCCGGGCCCATCCGGCGCAGCGGGTCCCGAGCGGTCGTCTGAACGGTGCGGTGTACAGGGCATCGGTCGTCAAACAGGTGTCAAGCGCACCAACCGGTACGTGCGCGGATCGGGCATCATCGGTCATCGGCGTGACCGCATCACGCGACACCGACCGAGTCTCGCCTTCACGATCCCGGACTGGACTGTCGGGTGCTCGGCAGGGCTAACGGCCGAGTTCGGCCGGAGCGCGGCGGACATTGCAATCGAGGATTCCTATACGGACACCGACCGGCCTGCGGTGAACTGCGGCGGTGTGGCGTCCTGTATAGGCCTCTAAATACCTTGTCGCACCACCCACGCGCAGAGCCCTATCGCCGGTTCGGAGCGCCACCGGGTAAGGGTGTCGACTGGCCGCGCTGAGACGGGTGAGTGCGTGTGCCCGTGGTGCTCAGTCCGTTGTGTTCACGATGAGCACCGAGCTCGCAGCTTTGTGCGCCACGGTGTTCGGCACGCTGCCCAGGACACGGCCAGCCCCCCGCATGCCCTTGTTGCCGACCACCACCAGATCGGCCGACAGCTCGCCGGCGACCCGGAGAATGCCCTCGGCGGGGGTGCCCGGGATGACGTGGCTGTGCACGACCATCCCGGACAGCCCCTGAGTGATGGAATCGAGGTGGCCCTGGGCGTGGTCCACGCTCGATTCGCCGCCGATGTCGTGCGTGTCGACCACCGTCACAAGGTGGAGTTCGGCCCCGTTCGCCCGGGCCTGCTCGACCGCCACGGCGACCGCCCGTTCGGCGGACTCGCTCGACACCGCCCCGACCACGATCCGTTTGAACATCGCCGCTCCCCTCGATTCGTGCGGGCGGGGTCTGAAGGTCAACGATGTCGAGACTGTTGGCTCCGACAACCCCGTCGAGAAACTATCCGAGCCAGCGGCTAACACCCGACACAGCCGGCTTTGTCGCAACCTTCCTGATGAGCCGTCTCGCGCGCAGCGAGCCCGACATAGTGATGACCGCGATGACGATGAGTGCATTCGACACGGGCGCGCCGAGGGCGTGCGGGGAGGACGCTGGCGGCCAGACAGCTGGGCATCATCACGCGCCCGAACGGCACATCGGCGTGGCTCAATCGTCGGGAGGGATTTGTTTTGCGGTCACGCCGACCAGCCGAGTGGCGCGTGGTCGGAGGCATCGAATCCCGGAGCGCCGGGAGGGACTCGAACCCTCGCAGCAGGCTTTGCAGGCCCGCGGTGCCAACCTGGCTCCGGCGCACATCTGGTGGTCGTCACCTTGGTCGAGTGCGCCATGGTCGGGATTTTGGTCAAGTCGTCCCCCGACATTCAGCTATCGCGATGGTGACGCGGGCTCCCACGAGTGACCCGAGTCTCCGGTCCCCTCCGGAGGCGACGGGGCCTCGCCGGCACGACTCGAACGTGCGACCCCCGCCTTCGGAAGGCGGTGCTCTGATCCAACTGAGCTACGGCGAGTACAGCGTCGACGGCAGGGGTCGAACCTGCAACCTCCGGTTTAGGAGACCGGCGCCTTGTCCATTCGGCCACGTCGACGTGGCTAACGACGAGTCGAGCTGGTGTAAGCCGCGGCGGGCCCGCGGCCGGCTCGACTAACTAAGCGGAGGTCACCTCGTTCGCTGCTACTGGTAGCGGACGAAGGACCTGCCGGCGTCCACACGCCGTCGTCGTCCCGAAATAGCCGACAGCTCACGGACGCGGGGGCATGCCACCGCGCTCGACCTCCACAGACATCTCAGCGGGAGCGGTCCCTCGGCGGAATGGACGTGTGCCATAAGACGACCACCCTGCATCCAGACACGTAGCGTGTCAATCACATTGGGTGATTGGGCGACGCGGAGCGCCGAACGGCTGCGATCTCAGGGGGTCAACGCAACGCTTGGTCGAGTGTTTGTGATGGTGACTTGAAGCCGAGGGTTTGTCGAGGGCGGTCGTTGAGCTCGGCGGCGACGGCGTCGAGGTCGGCTTGGGAGAACGGTTTGAGGTCGGTGCGTTTCGGGAAGTACTGACGGAGCAGCCCGTTGGTGTTCTCGTTGGTGCCGCGCTGCCACGGCGAACGTAGGGGTCGCAGAAGTAGACGGGCACGCCGGTGGCGACGGTGAATCGGGCGTGTTGGGCCATCTCTTTGCCGTGGTCCCAGGTCAGGGATCGTTTCAGCTGGTCGGGCAGCTCGACGATCTTGGCGGCCAGCGCGTCGGCGACGACCTCGGCGCGTGTGACCGTCAGGTAGGGCGATGAGCATCACGAACCGGCTGTGGCGTTCCACCAGGGTCGCGATCGCGCTGATCCGTTTGCCGAAGATCAGGTCGCCTTCCCAGTGGCCGGGCACGGCCCGGTCGTCGGCCTCGGCGGGCCGTTCGCTGATGTTGATGGTCCCGCGTCAGCTTGGCCTTGGCCGTTCATCACCGACATGACCTAGCGGTCGACCGTCGGGGCGTGGCCGCGAACGCAGATAGCCGGTCAGTTCCTTGCGCAGAGCCCCCTTGGACTGCACGAACAGCGACAGGTAGATCGTCTCGTGCGACACCCGCATCTCCGGATCGTCGGGGAACTCGGTGACCAGCCAACCCGAGATCTGCTGACCGGAGACCAGCACAGCTCGAGCTTGGCCTCCACCACCGCCCGCAGCCGCGCCGCACCCGCCAGCTTCGAAGCGCTTCGGGCGTCGCACACGGTCGCCGCGCGCGCCCGGTGGCACGCCACAGCAGGCCCGGATACTCGGCGCCGTCCCCCGACAGGTCGCGACCTCGCGGCTCACCGTCGACGCGCGCCCGACCCAACGCGAGCCGCCCGATCTGCTCGCAACGACCTCACCCGCGGCCACGGCCCCGCAAGAGATCTCCTCGCGCTCAGCCAACGATCAACGCGCAACCGTGACCGGACCGGCTCAGCCTTGGCCGGTCGCTCCAACCGTCGCACCTGGCGCAACACCGCATCGGCGACGAACACCCCCGCCTCCTGGCGCATCAGACCACGCCGGTACGCGCCTTCCGCCCACCGTCTCCGCGATCTCGCGCCTTCGCCGCCGGCTCAGAGATCCGCTCCACGCCAACACCCTCCTCGATCAGCATCGCAAACACTCGATCAAGAGACTGTTGCGTTGACCCCCTGAGATCGCAGCACATCCGCGCTGCGCACCGTCCACTGATCCGTCGGTTGGTGTTCGGGCGCAATCGGTCCTGAAGGGGGATGGCCTACGGTGAGGCTGTGGTTGACCCAGTCGTTATCAGCGGTCTCCACGATCGCGGTGATGCGTTCGTGCTGCCCATCGGCGGCAAGACCGTTGACCGGCTGTGGTTCGACAACACCTTCGGCATGCTCCATTTCGGCGAGCGTGCCGCCACCGGCAAGTTCCAGATTCAGATCGAGGGCGGGTTCGCCGTGGCGGAAGCGGGCGAGTCATCGACCTACGAGGCCGCGGATTCGGTGTCGCTCTGGCCGTTGTTGCGTCTTCGAGGGGCGGTCCTGATGTCAGCCGTCGCAGAGAAGGGCGGGGCGTTGATCCTGGAGTTCGATCTGGCTCTGACCGTGAGGGTGCCTCCCACCCCGATGTGGGAAGCGTGGCGTGCGGCAGGGCCCGGATTCGAACTGATTGCCCTACCCGGGGGAGGTCTCTCAGCACCCGCCTTCTTCAACGAGCACGGACACCAGGTCTGGATCCGTATCTCGGATCCCTGAGCATTCCCCGACGGCCCGGGCAAGCGCACCGAACGGCACATCGGCGTGCGTGGTGCTCGTCGTCAGGTGCCGGACCCGCCGCCCCGAGGAGGAATCGACCGCGCCAAGCGGCAGGATAGAAGCCATGAAGCACCAGGCGGCTGAGGTCGGAGACCAAGTCGATGTCCATGCTCAGTTCAGTGACTCGTGGGTCAGTGGTTTCGAGATAGCCGAGATCATTCCGGAGGGCTACCGGGTTCGGCGCAAGTCCGACGCATCTCTCCTACCGGGCTACACCTCCGAGTCCGACTTGCGGCCGAGCGCCTAGACCCGGTCGCGCCGCTTCACCGCGCCCGACCGGCACTTCGGGGCGCGGTCTCATCGCCGATAAGCAGTCAGTTGATCGGTGAGGCTCCGGTTCGCTGGTGTTGGATCGCGCGGCGATGTCGACGGCGTTCCCGCTCGCTGGTCCCGGCCCAGGTCCCACGTTCGCGTCCTTCTGTGGCGGTGGCCAGGCATTCGGCTCGAACAACGCATTCAGCGCAGATCGCCTTCGCCCGGCGGGAACTCCGGCCGCTCCCACTGAAGAAGACTTCAGGACCGACGCCGAGGCAGTTGGCGAGTTCATACCACCACGGCCGGTCCAACAGCGACGCGAGGTCCGGCAGATCACCGCCCCGCATCATCTGCTCGAAGGCGTCGCTGCGGCAATCGTCGCTTGTGGCCATCGCTACTCCGATCCGCCACTCCTGTCGGCAACTGCGAGGCACCTGTGAGCAGCGAACCCGGGCCAATCAGCCCGCGGGCCGGTTCCGGTCGCTGGTTCCGGCCGGCCTCGACTGACAGGCCGGAAGAAGCGGTGTGTCCGATGCCAACTTGAGCCGGGCCGAGCCCACGAAAATTGATCCGGATGACTCTCCCGTCGGCGCAAGGGCCTGTCGACACCTCCTTCTGGGATCAGTCCTTGCATCCCTGTCTACGGTCCCGCTCACGGTGCCACCATCCGGTGGAGCGGGGCCGTGGCGCGTCGCGCCCTATTCGGCGCATCGGGTTTCGGCCACACTCGAAGGTTCGCGGTTCCTCGTTGATCAGACGGCGGGGGAGGTGCGACTGTCTCGTGATGGTGAGTCGCCAGACGCTGGAGGTGGTGCGTGACTTCTGGACTCACGATCTCGGCGCGGACCGATCAGCGCTGGACCAACCTGGGTCGGTCTTCGTCGAGGACGACACCGCGGCCGACGTGATGGTGGTCGAGTTGTTGGGCGCGATCGTGGTCACTGCGCCGTCGTGGGTCCTCGGCAGCCTTCGCGAGGCCAGCACCGGTCAGCTCACCGTTCTCGATGGTCTGGCGGCCGCGGTCGGCGCGTGGCTCGACCGACCGCTCGGTATCAACCGCCTTAGCTACGCCGACCGCTCGACGCTGCAAGTTCTCTCCGCAGGCCGACACCAGCCGATTCAGATCTCGCCGACCGACCCGCGGCTGGCTGGCTTCCGGGCGGGATGCCCACCAGGGGACTGGCAGGTGGCCGGGCTGGACGAGACCATCGACGAGCTCTTCGGTGTCGTGCATGACGATCAGCTCGCAGCCATAGGCGGCTACGAGTCCTGGGACGAGAAGCTGGCGCAGCTGATGGTCCTCACCGATCCCAGACAACGGGGGCAAGGACTGGGAGGGACTGTGGCAGGCGCCTCCGCCTGGGCCGGCCTCCGCCATGGACTGATCGCCCAATGGCGCGTCCGACTCGACAATCACCGGTCTTGGGCTATCGCCCGCAAGCTCGGATTCGAGCCGGTAGGCGTCCAACTCGCAGTCAGCCTGCGACCGGAGTCGACCTGACCCGCGGGAAGATGGCTCGACACCCAGACCTATACGAACGGCCCGAGAGCGGAGCGCCGAACGGCACTTCGGCGTGGTTCCTCGTCGTTAGGAGCACGAGGGAACCGGGCTCGCCAGGTGGTCAGGTGGTGGGATCAGGCCAGGTAGGCAAATCCATGGCAGCGATGATCCGGAGTATCCCGATGAGGTGGCTGAGGTCGTGCCACACGACGACAATTTCGTCGGTCGGCCGGTTCAGAAGTTCCAGGGTCGAGGTCACGTCGTCTTCGAGGTCACACACGTCGGTCGCGGTCGGAGCTTCGTGTGAGAGGAAGGCAGCCTCAGCGCCGAGCTCCCAGTAGTAGTTGCCTCGCAGCTCGATGACCTCTCCATGTGTTCGCTCGATCTCGGCCACCAGCATGTTCAGGGCGCGCCGAAGGTCGGTGGTAGCGATTGACGTTGAACCGTCCACAAACGCAATCCTGCCGGACGGGAGAGCTCCTCCGCCGGATGTAACAGCGCCCGAACGGCACATCGGGGCGGCTCTCGCGGCTGTCACACCCCGTCGCCATGATGGCGGAGCATGGAACCTCACCAGCTCGAGAACCTGCGCCGCTCCCTCGCCATGCAACCGCCCGACCAGGCAGCGGGCATGACTGCTGGTGAGGCTCAATTGATCATCCGGGCACTGCAAGACGCCGAGGCCGAGGTGCGACGGATCCGGGCGGAGGGCGACGGCGAGCCCCTAGGGTTCGGCCATGGATGAGGTAAGCGAGTGGATCCTTAGATCACTAGCTGCTCACGGCGAAGCGCGGTCGACGCTGGAGCTGGAGACGTCCAGGGAGCGGGAGGGACTGCCGGCGGTCCCGCTCCAATCGCTTCTCGAAGGGCTTGCCGACGCGGGCTACATCTGGAAGGGCCACTTCGGTGCGGGGTCGTACCTGAACCAGCCGGACGTGCACAACGCGGATTTCTGGCGGATCGAGAACCAGGGACGCAAGTACGTCAACGAGCACTGAGGGGCCGTCTTCGGCCCCCTGTCCCCTACCGCCAGGTCGAAGCAGGGGGCCACGACCGCGTCTGAGTCGATCGGCCCGATCGCCTCAAGCGCCGAGCGTGCACCGCCGAATCTTCGCGTTGCGCCGCGGTCCTAGTACGGGCGAGCCCCTCGCCGGTCTCTTCCTCGCGAAAGAGCCCTCGGGGGGCCTGGACCGCGGCGCACAGATCGGCTCCGAGCAGAGGGGCCATGTGACGCGGTAGTAGCGCCGCCCTATCGCCGATTTCGGTGCGCGGCGATACCCACCTACATGCTAGATCTCGTGTCTAGCCTGCAGCTCGCGAACGGCCCGCCAAAACTCCTCGTTGTGGCGCTCCAGCTGAACGGCACCCCAACCACAAACGAGACAACCAGCCCCACCAGCACCCTCCCGATCGCGGGCGTTAGGTCGCTGGATTCCAAGCCTGAGACCAAGCGGTGATTTGCCGTCGATGATCCGTCGACCAACCACGAGCCGTCCGGGTCGGCCGTCGGTCATCCGTGATCCGATGCGATGGTTTGCTCAGCCCATGGATTGAGCGACCCGGACAGCAGGAGGACCCGGTGCATGGTTCGGGCAGCGGGCCTACGGTGGCGCCATACCGGCCGAGGGGAGAGCACCGGTGACCACGGAGAATGTGGCGGTGTTGTTCACCGACGTCGTGGGCTCGACGGAGTTGGCGTCACGGTTGTCTCCGGACATCGCGGATGTGGTTCGCCGGGGGCATTTCTCGATCCTGCGTCAGGCGATCGCCCAGGCGGGCGGCCGCGAGGTCAAGAATCTGGGTGACGGGCTGATGGTCGTGTTCGCCTCGGCGTCCTCGGCTCTTGCGTGTGCTGCGGCGATGCAACAGGGCGTCGAGTTCGACAACCGTGAGCGTGAGCACTCGGTCGGTCTGCGAGTCGGGCTGAGCGGGGGCGAGGTCACACGCGAAGACGACGACTACTTCGGGGACCCAGTCATCGAGGCGGCCCGCTTGTGTGCGACCTGTGAGGGCGGCCAGATCCTTTCTGCCGACGTCGTGCGAGCGATGGCTGGTCGGCGTAGCCGTCACCAGTGCCACGGGATGGGACGGCTGGCGCTGAAGGGTCTTCCCGAACCGGTGGAGACCGTCGAGGTGGTCTGGGAACCCCTCGGCGCGTCCGCCCCCGGTGCCTCGGCGCTGCCGGGGCGTCTGGCGGTTCGTCCCGGGATAGGCGTCGTGGGCCGCGAGACCGAGTTGGAGTCGATGGCGGACGCCTACAAGCGCGTCGCCGGTGGCGAAGGGCGCGAGGTCCTGCTGGTATCGGGCGAGGCGGGCCTGGGCAAGACCACGCTCGCCGCTGAGGCGGCACGGGCGGCATTCGACGACGGGGCCTGTGTGCTGTTCGGGCACTGCGAGGAGGACCTGGCCACGCCCTATCAGCTCTTCGCCGAGGCGGTCGCCCACGGCGTCACCCATGTTGCCGAGGACCAGCTCGTCGCGCCCGTAGATGCGTACGGGTCAGAGCTGGTCCGGCTCGTGCCTGCCCTGACCAGCAGGTTCCCGGGACTCCCGCCGTCGAAGGCCACCGACGCCGAGACCGAGCGCTACCTGTTGTTCGCCGCCGTGGTGGGGTTGCTGGCCTCGGTGTCCCAACACCAGCCCGTCGTGCTCGTGCTCGACGACCTGCAGTGGGCAGACAAGGGGAGCCTGCAGTTGCTGCGCCACCTGACCGTGGCCGAGCCGCCCATGCGGGTGCTCGTGCTCGGCACCTACCGAGCGAGTGAGTTGTCGCATGCCCATCCGCTCCTTGACACCCTGGGGGCGCTGCGCCGACAGAGTGGTGTCACCCGGATCGAGCTGAGTGGGCTCGACGACGCTGGGGTGGTTTCCTTCATGGAGGCCGCGGCGGGTCACCTCCTCGATGACGCCGGCGTGGGCCTCGCCCATGCTGTGTACCGCGAAACGGACGGCAACCCGTTCTTCGTCGGCGAGGTATTGCGCCATCTGATCGAAACCGGGGCGATCTACCAGGAGGCGTCCGGCCGGTGGGTCGCCGTCGACACGCTCGAGCAGATGGCCCTGCCCGACAGCGTCCGCGAAGTGATCGGGGCCCGGGTCGGGCGCCTCGGAGCGAGCACCGAGCGAGCGTTGTCGCTGGCGGCTGTCGTGGGTCGCGACTTCGATCTCGACGTCTTGGCCCGGGCCTGCGAAATGTCGGTAGACGAGCTTCTCGACGTCCTCGATGCGGCCGTGGCCGCGGCGTTGGTGCGTGAGCTGCCGGACGCTCAGGGGCGCTACAGCTTCGCGCATGCCCTCATCCAGCACACCCTCTACGAAGACCTGGGCCCCACCCGCCGGGCCCGCGCCCATCGGCGGGTGGCTGAGGCCTTGGAGGATCTGTGCGGAAATCACCCTGGGGCCCGGGTGGGTGAGCTGGCCCGTCACTGGTTCAACGCAACCCAGCCCAAAGACCTGGCCAAGGCGCTGGACTACTCCCGCCAGGCGGCCGACGCCGCGCTGGTCGCGTTGGCCCCCAACGACGCCCTGCGCTACTACACCCAGGCTCTCGACCTCTACGCCGCGTCCGACGAGGCTGACCCAGTCCTAGGGCTGGATCTCAGCATCGGGCTCGGCACCGCCCAACGCCAGACGGGAAACCCTGCCTATCGCGCCACCCTCCTCGGTGCCGCTCACCAGGCGGACGGCCTCGGTGATGAGGACCGCCTGGTGGCCGCCGCCCTGGCCAACGGCCGTGGCATGTTCGCGGCGGGCGGCGTCATCGACACCGACAAGGTCGAGATCTTGGAGATGGCCCTCGCTCGCCTCTCCGGCGACAACCCAGACCGGGCGCTCGTGCTCGCCGAGCTGTGCGAGGAGCTCACCTATGGGAGCCCGCTCGAACGCCGCCGCGTCCTGGCCGACGAGGCTCTTGCTCTCGCCGAGACCTCGGGTGACGATGCCACGATCGTGCGGGTCCTCAACCACATCTCGTACCCGTTGCTCGTGCCATCAGGGCTCGAGCAGGCGTTGGCCCGGTCGGCCGACGCGTTGGCCCGTGCGGTGCAGCTCGGTGACCCGGTCCTGTTGCTCGGTGCGCTCATACGGCGCCAATACGGCGCGGCCTGCGCCGGGGACATCGACGAGCTGGACCGGTGCCTCGAGCTCGCCGGGTCCCTGGCGGACCAGCTCGACCAGCCGACCCTGAGCTGGGTGAACACCTTCGAGCGCGCCACCCGAGCGCTCATCGCTGGGGACACCGAGCGGGCGGAGCAGTTGGCGACCGAGGCAGTCCAGATCGGCACCGATAGCGGCCAGCCCGACGCCGCCATCACCTTCGGCGCGCAGCTGATGTCGGTGAACTGGCAGCGCGGAACCCTTGGGCAGCTCGTGCCGCTCGTCGAGCAAGCCGCCGCCGACAATCCCGGTCTCCCCGTCTTCGTCGGGGCCGTTGCGCTGGCCCTCGCCGAGGCGGGCAGGACCGAGGAAGCGCATCATCTGCTCGAGGAGTTCGTGGTCTCGGATCTCGAGCTGCCTCTGGACGTGAACTGGCTCTTCGGGATGATCCTGTATGCCGAGGTCGCCATCGTGTGTGGAGATCCGACGTGCGCCGGGCCGCTGTTCGACGAGCTGGCTCCGTGGGCAAGTCAGCTGTCCTACAACGACGCGACGACCGGAGGTCCGGTCAGCCACTATCTCGGTGGCCTTGCCTCCGTCCTCGGCCGCTACGAGGAGGCGAAGGTGTACTTCGCGCAATCTGCCGAGTTCAGCGATCGGGTAGGCGCCACCCTCTTTGCCGCCCGGACGGACCTGTCATGGGGCACGATGCTCCTCGAACGGCGCGCCTCGGGCGACGCCGAGAGGGCCCGCAGTCTGCTCACCAGGGCACGAGCCACAGCCGCAGCTCACGGTTACGCCGCTGTTGAGCGCCGCGCGGACAAGGCGCTGCACACCCTGGACTAGTTGTGCGGCCTGCCAGGCCAGTGCGCGTGCGGCAGCGCGCTCACGGATTTGCACCAGGTGAGACCTCGTGTAACCCAAGCCCGGAGTCGACGACCGTCACCGCTCCCCACGACCGTCCATGACGCCGCGTCGAGGTCGCGGTCATCCCACCGCACCCCGAGCAACCCGGAGCCGCACCGTCAAGCACTTACCGGGCCCGCACAAACCTACGTCGGATGTTTGAAACCATGAGTGGATCGTCGCTCTACTTCAACGGCCCCGACGGCGAACGACTCGAACTCGTCCGCGACCCGCTCGGCGAAATGTACGGCACCGCAGTTCTATAGCTCGACGACACGTCAGCGGTTACCGAGGTGTGCTGCTTCTCGCCATCCACGAGGATGTCGGTTTCCCACTGGGCACGCCAAAGGCGGCTTGTTCAAACCGCGGTCACCCGGACTGAGCCCAATCGGAGCGGACCGCGGACCATCACCTGCTGTCCGGCCGCTCACCGGCGAATCCCTGCCGTCACCCGCTCGCGCTTGCCGTCACGATCCCGGACCGGGCCGTCGGGTGCTCAGGGCTGCGCTGGCTGGGTTCCGTGGAAGTCATGGGCGAGTAGCGCCGCCGCTGCGCACAGTGAGTTGAGTGGGTGCTCAGATGCGAGGCCAGATACGTTGCGGCACCACCGCTGATCGCACGGGCCAACAACGTGAGGTGCTTCCCGTCGAATAGCCCATGATCGGCTCGGGGTCGAGCGCGGTCACCCCGTTGGAGCTAAGCATCTCGGTGGCGTCGACGGTGGCCTCGACGCCTTGGATGTCCCAGGGCAGATGAGAGATGTCGCCGCGCATCAGACGGCCGCCGCGGCCGGTGGTGTACATGTTGAACCGGTCGGCCAGGAACCGGATCTGGGGGCCGGCGGCGTCACCCAGCACCTGGCCGGTCGGTCGATAGCGGGCCTCGAAGCCGACGTTGGCACCATCGCGTCGGCTGACGGCGTGGTAGCTGTCGTCCGCCTCTTCGAAGCGCATCGTGGCGGCGTGGTACGGCAGGTTGAAGCTGCTCCGGGCCACCGCCGAAGCCAGCCGGCTGGAGGCGTCGATGCTCAGGAAGTAGACGCCAGAGATGCCCTGGTGCGTGACGTAGGTGCGCACGTTCAACTCGGTGAACTGCGAGGTGCCGGGCACCGGGATCAGGTCGCGCAAGTGCACGTGGTTCAGCTGCAACGGGATCACGCTGACCCAGGCCGTGTCGTCGAACAGATCGAGCTCGAGCGGCTCGGGCACCCGGGCCCGGACCTGGGCCGGATCGACGCGGTAGTGGAGATACAGGAGGTGGTCCCAGTCCTGGGACATCACCCAGGGCAGACGGATCGGCCAGATCCCATCGAGGGCCAACCGGCTGGCCGAGCGGGCCGGCTGGGTCCCGACCGTCACGAAACCACCAGGTCCACCAGGCGAGCGATCATCCGGGCCGGGAGCCCGGGGTGGTCGCTCAACGCGATGGCCACCATCTCGTTGTGATCCAGCGTGAGGCACCACGGGTAGCTGGGCAGCAGGCCAGGACACAGGTCCCTCAGCTCGGGCACGTTCAGGTCCTCGGCCATGTAGGTGAAGAGGCGGTCGAGCCGGCTGCGGATGAACACGATGTCGACCGCCGCGCCCAGCAGGTCGTCGAAGTGGTTGATGCGGCGCTCGAGCCTTTGCTTGTCGTCCTTGTCCAACGGGTAGGACTGCGGGTACAGCGACCGGTTGTGGACCACCCGCGACACCAGGTTGGCGCGGGGGTCGAAGATCCCGCCGAACACGTGGATCAAGATGCCGAGCGCCCAGGGCTGGCGGTCCACCACGGCCTGGGTGAACAGCACCCTGTAGAGCACGATGTTCATCAGCTTCTGCTCCCAGCCGTTCTCGTCGCGGGCCAGGGCGGCATGGGCCAGGTAGCCGCGCACGATGCTGGTGTTGTGGGCGCGGTACCAGTTGGCGGCGGTGGGCTCGTCCACGAACCGCATCCAGGCGGCCACGCCAGGGGGGGTGTCGCCCACCACGTGCGCCTCGTGGCGCAGGAACGCCTCCTGGGCGTCGATGAGCAGGTGGCCGTTCACCGCTCGCCACCAGGGACTACCGGGCGGGTTGGCCATCGGCCCCGTCAAGGGGTTGAGGACGCCGCGGCTGACCTCCCACTTCATGAAGGCCCGCTCGGAGTCGCCGAAGTTGTGGCGCTTGCCCTCCTTGTCCTCCAGATAGAACCGGCGCGCGAACCGCAACCGAGCCTCGGGGTCGTCCTCGACCTGTTCGTACTCGGCCCGCGCCTGCTCGGCGACATCCACGCGTTCACCCTCCCGACCCCGTCACGCTAGGGCCGAGAACCCTGTCCGTCGAGTGTTCTCCGGAGCGTCGACCGGCCGATCGACGTACGGTTGTGCAGGCTGGTCGGCTCAATGGTCGGCCAAGGCAGGGACGAAGAGGAGCGTGGGATGCGCGTGGCCATCTTCGGCGCGGGTGTGGCCGGTCTTTCGGTGGCGCACGAGCTGGTCGAACGCGGCATCGAAGTCGATGTGTACGAGCGACTCCCGGTGGCGGGAGGCAAGGCGCGCAGCATCGTCATCCAGCGCGAGGCGCAGCGCGGCCTACCGGGGGAGCACGGGTTCCGGTACTTCCCCGGCTTCTACCGGCACGTCATCGACACCATGAGCCGGATCCCCCGGCCCGGGGGCGGGACGGTGGCCGACAACCTGGTCGACGCCACCGCCGGGAACTTCGCCGAGGTGGGCTATCGCACCGGTGATGATCAACACCGTCGGGCCGACCAGCCTGGCCGACCTGGTGGCCGGCCTGCGCTCGATCGAGGGCTTCGTACGGGCCGTGTCGCTGCCCGAGCTCGAGTTCTTCGCCGGCAAGCTGTGGCAGGTCATGACCAGCTGCCGCGAGCGCCGGCTGCGCCGAATACGAGAACAGTCCTGGTCGCACCTTCCTCGAGGCCGACTCCCGCTCGCCGGCCTACAACACCTGGTTCGCCGGGGCCATGACCCACACGCTCATCGCCGCATCCGGCGCGCAGGCCAGCAGCCGCACGGTCGGTGACATCACCGTGCAGCTCGTCACCACCTCGGCCCAGCCCGGCAAGCCCGAGCGACCGCCTGCTCAACGGCCGACCAACGAGGCCTGGATCGATCCCGTGGCTGCAGCATCTGGAGTCCTCGGGACGCTTCACGCTGCACACCGACCACCGCTGCTGGCGCCTGCGCGTTCGAGGACGACACCTGACCGGGCGTCGAGGTGTCCGGCGACGGGCGGGCCGTCGACGATGACCGCCGACGTCTACGTCAGCGCGATGCCGGTCGAGGTGCTGGCGCCCGCTGGTGACCGACGAGACGGCCGCGCCCGTCGCCCGACGCTGGCCATGACCCGGTCGCTGTCCGACCACGTGCAGTGGATGGCCGGCATCCAGATCTACCTCAAGCGCGACACGCCGATCGTGGCCGGTCACACCATGTACGTCGGCTCGCGCGTGGGGCCTCACGTCGGTGTCCCAACAGCAGTTCTGGAAGCCCCACAAGGTGGCCGACGACAGCGACGGCCGGGTGAACGGCGTGCTGTCGATCGACATCTCGAACTGGACCTCGCCGGGCACCAACGGCAAGTCGGCCCAGGACTGCACGCCCGACGAGATGTGCGCCGAGGTGCTGACCCAGATCCGGGCCTGCCTCGGCGACGCGCCCGGCGTCGATCTGGGCGACGACAACATCGACTCGTACTTCATCGATCCCGACGTGGTCTTCTTCGACGGCAGGGAGGCGTGGCCGAGAAGAACTACGAGCCCCTGCTGGTCAACGAGCTCGGCACCTGGTGGATCCGGCCCAACGCCTGGCACCGAGATCCCGAACCTGTACCTGGCCGGCGACTTCGTGCGCAACCACACCGACCTGGCCACCATGGAAGGAGCCAACGAAGCGGCGCGCCGGGCGGTCAACGCCATCATCCGCGGGCAGGGGCTCGACGCCCCGCTCTGTGCGAGCTGTGGGACGTGCACGAGCCGGATGCTGTTCGCACCCCTGCGATGGATCGACGCCCGCCGCTTCGCCAAGGGCAAGCCCTGGTCGGACCGACTTCCCCCATCCGATGCGGTGGCTGGCCGCCGTCATGACCCGGTGGGAGTCGACTCGGACCTGCTGGCGACCAGCGCCATCGATCGCGGAGGCTGCGACGACGATGAGCGACTGGACCGACGAGCTCGCGAGCAGTCGCACGCCTACACGCAGTGGGCGCCCGACCGACCGTGTCAGGACACGGCCCAGCAGGAGAAGCGACCTCCTGTTCCTGCACTACGAGGTCGACCACGACGCCATCCGCGCCCTGGTGCCGCCGATGCTCGAGCTCGAGCGTTCGGCGACTCGGCGTGGGTCGGGATCATGGCGTTGCGCGTGGCCAAGCTGCAGGTCGGCGGCTGCCGCCTCCCCAAGTGCGTGGCAGCCAGTTCCCCGAGGTCGACCTCGTGACCTACGTGAGCTACGAGGGTCGGCGGGGCGTCTACTTCCTCAGCATCGAGTCGGGCCGCCGGCTCGTGTCGACCGCCATCCGCTGGTACACCGGCGCTGCCCTACCTGTACTGCGGACCTCACGATCGGCCGGGCACCCGGGTCCGCATCCGGGTGACCAGCCAGCGGGCCAGCCAGGGCGCGGCCGCGGCCATGCTCGACCTCACCTACCGGGCGACCGAGACGCCGGTGACCATCGTGGACGGATCGCCGATCGGCTTGCTGCTCGACCAGTACTCCAGCTTCGCCATCGACTGGTGGGGCCGGGTGCTCGAGCTCGACGAGATCCACTCACTGTGGGAACCGATCGAGGTCGAGCGTCGACGTGACGCACCAACACCCTGGGCCGGCCGTCGGCATCGACCTGCCTCTGCAGCCGACGCTGGTGCACTATGCCGCGGCCAGCAAGCGGATCCTGACCTGGTGGTCCGGCGGTGGTCCGGCCCGGCCGGCCCGGGCTGGCGCCGACCTCGCCACCCCGTCCTCCGCCGGCGGCGGCACCCTCCTCGTCTACGACGGCGCCCGCGCCCGAGCTGCTCACCCAGGGCCGTGATCTCGCGGCGGTACATCCACTCACTCGGTCTCCTCGCAGAAGGCCAGCAGGGAAGCGTAGGTCTCGTCGGCCTCGGCGTGACGGCCGGCGGCCAGCAAGCTCTGGGCCAACAACAGCAGGTGGATCGACGAGTCGGAGCGGGAGCCGGAGGTGGCCATGTCGCGGAGCACGGTCAGGAGCGTCTCGAACACGGCGTCGTTCGGCTCCCGGCTCGACGCCCAGGCCGGCAGCGACGCGGGCCTGGGGCTCGACCTGGCTCGAAGCCGTGGGCCAGCGCCAGCTCGTGGGCCTCGGCGGCGAAGGTGCAGGGCCAGCGCGCGGTCGTTGCGTCGGGCCAGGACCTTGGCTGCGGTCATGGTCAGCCAACGCCCGGTGGAACGGATCGTCGTGGAGGGCCAGGTAGTCGAAGGCGGCGCGCAGCCAGTCGTCGGCTCGTTCGAGACTGGCCTCGGCCGGTGGCCAGCACCGCCAGCAGGCCGGCGGACACCACGGCCGAGGTCGGGCTGGCCCATCTGCTTGCGCGCCGGGTCGTAGATCTCGAGGGCGTGCAGCAGGTCGGCTTCGGCGCGGTCGTCGTCGCCGATCATCACGGCGATGGTCCCTCGCAGCCACACGGCCAGCAGCGCGGCGATGCCGCCGCGGGCGATGAACGGCTCGAGCTCCGGGCTGAGCTCGGCGGCCCGTCGGTAGTCGGGCTTGGCCGAGTAGTAGAGGTGCATGCTGCTGATCACCATGAGCCGCAAACCTGGCGCGAGGTCGGTGTCGCTGCGGGCCTGGTCGGACAGCTGCTCGAGCTGGGCGTTGAGGGCCACAGTCTCGGGCGCCGCGCCACCCGAGAGGCGAAACGAGATGGTGGTTGCGTGGAGCAACAGGAGCAGCTCCTGGCCGAGGCGATCGGGACCGTCGGGGAGCATGGCGCAGGGTGCGCCGAGCCGCCTCGTAGTAGGAGCCGGCCTCGACGAAGGCATTGCGGTCGGTGGCCAGCTCGCCCGCCCGCTGCCAGGCCGCGGTGGCCTCCCGGTATCGGCCGGCGCCTTCCCAGTGTCGGGCGATCTCCTCTTGACGGCCGTCGGGGTCGAGTTGGTCGAGGACCTCGGCGGCCGCGGCGTGCAGGCGGGTTCGATCCGAGCGCAACAGCATGCTGTAGGCGGCGTCGCGCAAGAGGCCGTGGCGGAAGCCGTAGCCGCGTCCTTCGTGGTGGCGCATGATGCCGCCGGCCACCAGCTCGTCGAGCCGGGCGCACAGCTGGTCGCGGTCGAGCTGGAGCACGGCGGCGGCCACGTTCGAGTCGAGGTCGGTGCCTAGCACGCTGCAGTCCGACGGCCAGCCCGCTGTCGCCGGTGGCCTCGAGCCGGGCGCTGAGCAGCTCCGCGATGGTGATGGGCACCTGACCGGGATCGACGGCCTCGCCGCGACCGGCCAAGGCTGGCGATCTCTTCGAGGTAGAGCGGCACGCCCTCGGCGCGGTCGACCAGTCGACGGACGGGGGCCAGGTTCTGCACCCCCAGCGAGGCGAGCAGGCTGGCGATGGCGTCGTCGTCGAGGGGGTCGAGGTTCACGATGGTGACGTCCGCCGATGGCGGCCAGGTCGACACCCAGGTGGGACGGGCGGTGGCCAGTACGGCCAGGCGGGCGTCGGCGTCGGTCTCCTGGAGGGCGGCGATGACCTCCAGCGTCGACGGGTCGACCCAGTGCAGGTCCTCAACCACCAGCGCCACCAGCTGGTGGCGGGCCTGCTCGCAGATCCAGTCCTGGAGGATGGTGATGGTGCGACGGCGGCGCTGGTCGGCGGTCTCGCCGCCGGTGTTGGGTTCGAACACCTCGACCAGCTCTACGGGCGGGGTGATGGCGCGCGGCTCGTCGGCAAGGTGGTCCAGCAGCGAGATGAAGGGACCGAAGGGCGTGCTGGTGCGGTCCTGCTCGCCGCGCAGGACGATGGTCCGGGCGTCGGCCAAGGGTGAGCGGCCCTGCGCTTCGCGCAGCAGGCGGGACTTGCCGATGCCGGCTTCGCCGACGATGACCACGGTCTGGGGGGAGCCGGCGTCGGCCGCCACGGCCCGCTCGACCACCGCCTCGAGCTCGTGGCCGCGGCCCACGAACGGAGCCAGGCCGGTGACCACCCGGGCGGACAGTCGGTCGACGGCGCCGGTGTGGCCGCGCACTTCATAGGCCGAGAGCGGCTCGGGCAAGCCCTTCAGGTCCAGCTCGCCGACCGGCTCGAGGGTGAAGTGGCCCCACACCGCCTGAGCTGCCGCAGCGCTGATGAGGACACCACCAGGCGCGGCCCGGTCCTGCAGGCGGGCCGCGGTGTTGGCCGCCTCACCGGTGAGGTCGAGCCCGACGTGGGCTGCACCGCTGCCCATCTGGCTGACCACGACCGAACCGGTGTGCACCGCGGCGCGCGCGGCCAGCGGATGGCCGTCGGGCCAGGTGAGTTGGCCGGTGGCGGTCACCATGTCGAGGGCGGCATCGACGGCACGGCGGGTGGAGTCCTCGCGGGCCAAGGGTGCGCCGAAGGAGGCCAGGACGCCGTCGCCAATGAAGTTGACGATGCGACCACCGAGGCGGTCCACCGCGTCGTCGCAGGCCTGCTGATAGCGGCGGATGAGGTTGCGGAGGTCTTCGGGGTCGAGCTCGGTGGACCGTTCCGTGGAGCCCACCAGGTCGCAGAAGACGATGGTGAGCAGGCGCAGCTCACCGTCCCGGTGGCGGCTTGGCACCGGAGCCAGGGCCGCGCTGCAGGAGCCGCAGAACTGCATGCTGGCGGGCCACCGAGCTCCGCATCGGGGACAGGCACGGCTCAGCTCATCCGTCGAAGGTTCCATCTGCCCCTCCCGCGCCTCACGCTAGCGGACGAGCCGCGGGACACCGACGGTGTCGCGCGGGCCGCAATCCGGTCGCGGCGCTAGTTCGGATCGGGTTGGCGGAGCTCGATCACGTTGCCCTCGGGGTCGAGGCAGCCGAGGGGTCGCTGACCGCGCAACGACCACGCCGACTCGAGTGGATCGGGTCCGCCGTTGGTGACGAGCCGTGGAGCCATCGATCTGGGGAAGCGCGAGCGCTTGTCTAACGCTCGTCAAGTGCATCGAGCTGGATTGCACGGGACGGCGGGCTCTCGGTGAGGACGCGCGGTGGTTCGGGGTCGCACCAGGCACTGCCCACCCGAGCTCCGCATCACGGTTCCGGACAACACCTCGGGTGCGCCGGCGGGTCGGTGGGGTTCATGAGGTGGGCGGTACAACCTCACGACGAGGTTGCGATCCCGCGCCCTCAGGGTTGCTGCAGTCGGCGCGCCCCGAGGTCCTGTAGCAGAGCGTGAGCTTCTGAGAGCGAAAGGCCGTTGGGAAGGGCTTCAGCGGTGAGGCGCGGCGGAGCCGGCCCAGATGACTCGCGGTCGAGGACCGCGATGACGATGGCACTCGTCACGGCCACCACGAAGCCGAGGGCTGGCGGCGCCGCCTGCGCCCGGTTGTGCCTGATCACCGACGGCGAGGCCGCACAGTGCCGGCAGCACCGACTCAGCCGCGACCGTGACCGCCATCACCGAGACGGCGGATCCTCGACGCATGGCCGATCCGTACGAGATCAGGCCGACGACCACGAACAGCGCTCCGACGGCGTTTGCGGAGGCGCCGTCATGGGTGAGGCGAGGCACCGCGGCCCATGCGCCGAAGGCGACCCCGGAGACCGCCGCGAGCACCGGCGGAGTGGCACGTGATCGCACATTCCGGTCGAGCACAGCGACGAGGACGAGCAAGCCGATCCCGCTGATCGCCAGGACGGCCAAGGGCAGCCCGAGCGTCGTGCCGGCTCTCCGGTGCGGCGGTGACGGACAGGACCGACGAGGCTCAGGACCATCAGCGCCAACCATGAGCTTCGCCGCAGAACGGAGCCGCTCACCCAGCAACCGGGCGGCCAGCACCGCGGTGATGCCCACGCTCGTCGACAGGATCCCCTCCACCGCGAACAACGGCAGCTGCCGCGCCGCGACCGCGGTCAGCACGAAGCCGAGGAGGTCGAGCCCGGTGCCGAGCAGGTAGGCGGGGCTCGTCAGGAGGTGGCGGACCAGCCGGCGGAGCCCGGGCGTGTCGACGGATGGTGCCCCGACCTTCTGCAACACCGATCCCACGGCGAAGCCCACCGCCGCACTGATGGCGACGAGCGCACCGAACATGGCCGGTCCTAGACGAAGACGTGTGTCGGCGGCGGGAAGCCGTTGAAGTTCGAGGCGTAGCTGAGCGTGTAGGCGCCGGCCGAGCCGATGTAGAGACGGTCGCCCGCGTCGAGGGTCTCGGGCAGCTCGACCCCGTAGAACATGGTGTCGCTGCTGTCGCACGACGGTCCGGTGACGTTGAACGAGGCGGTGAGGCGCGACGCCGTCGTCGGCTCGAGAGGTCCTCATCGGGAACAGCCATCGTCCGCCGGTCTGGATCGCTTCCATCAGACCGTTGAACCCACCCGACGTCGAGGTACGCCCAGCGCTCGCCGGCACGGCGCGGCCGTGCCGATCACGGTCGCGACGAGCACGCTGCTCTCGGCGACGAGGAACCGGCCGGGTTCGGCGGCGAGGTGGGGAGGACGATAGGGCAGCCGGGACGACCGCGCGACTGACGGCTTCGCCGACGGCTGCGATGTCAGGCACCGGGTCGGCATATGTCGCTGGCATGCCCCCACCGACGTTGAGCATCTCGATGCGCGTTCCATGCGGCTCGAGTCGCCGCATCACCAGGCCGCATTGCTCGATCGCCCGGGAGTACATCGAAGGGTCCGTGCATTGCGAACCCACGTGGAAGGTCAGGCCGTAGGGGCGGAGGCCGTGCTCGGGCGCCAGCACGAGCAGTCGTAGGGCCTCGTCTGCCGACGTGCCGAACTTGCGGGACAACGGAAACAGGCTGTGAGAGTCCTCGACATCGAGGCGCACGTACACGGCCGAGCCGGGAGCGGCCGTCGCGAGCTTGCGGAGCTCTTCCTCGGAGTCGAGCGCGAATCGCCACACCCCTCGTGCCACCGCGCTGCGGATGTGCTGCTCGGGCTTCACGGTGTTGCTGAACAGGACGTCCTCCGCCCGAACACCTACCGCTCGAGCGGATCCAGCTCGAAGACCGAAGCGATCTCGAAGCCCGATCCTCGAGCGCCGAGCGTCGCGAGCACCGGCAGCGCCCCGTTGCACTTGAGCGCGAAGTACGGCCGCACGTCTGGCATCGCCTGTGTGAACTCGTCGAAGCGCCTCGCCACCTCTTCGCAGTCCGTGACGAGAAAGGGCGTGTCGTAGTCGAGTTCGTCCAGCGCATCCGGTTCGAGCCTCGCCGGCCAGCCTTCGGGCACACGTCGGCGCGCTGCTGGAACACCTGTTGCACCGCCTCCCATCGACCCGGCGGAACTCGTCCTTGAGAGACGGGCCATGGGTCGTACGGCCCTTTTGGTCTTGTTCGGTAGGGTGCCGCTCAAGCGGACTCGCGCCCCCGACGACGATTGGACATGGCGCTCGATCGGTCATCTCGGCGGACCCGTGTCGTGGCTGCGGCGACCGTCACCGTCACGCTCATGTGGAGCGGCTTCCTGGCGCTCCACCTGAGCGAGTCGAGCGTTCGGACAGTCTCGGACCTCGGTCTCATGATCGTCGCACTCGCCGCCGGCGCCCAGGCCTACGCTCGGGGTCGCCGTGAAGGTGCGCGGACCGGACGTGCGTGGCGGCTTCTCGGCCTGGCGTGTCTGTCCTGGGGCTTCGGTCAGCTCGGCTTGGACCTGGTACGAGATCGTGCTCGGGCGGGACGTGCCCTTCCCGTCGATCGCCGACATCGGATACCTCGGTTTCGTGCCGCTGGCCGCGGCGGGACTCCTAGCGTTCCCCAACGTCCCGACGCGCCTCTCGAGCCGGGTACGTGCCGTGCTCGACGGCCTTCTCATCGCGAGCGCACTCCTCTTCATGAGTTGGATGCTCGTGCTCGGCCCGCTCTACAAGGCGGGCGGCGATCCCTTCCCGCTGACGATCGGTCTCGCGTATCCGCTCGGTGACGTCGTCATCCTCACGCTCCTGCTCTTCGCATCGCGGCACAAGAGCCAGACGGCGTCGTTCGGTCGCGCGAGCCGGTTGCTGCTCTTCGCGGGGCTGTTCGCCTTTGCCGTGTCGGACAGCGGCTTCGTCTTTCTGACGAACAACGGCTCCTATGCATCGGGCAGCCTCATCGACATCGGCTGGTTCTGCGCGTTCGCGGCGATCTTCGTCGCCGGCACGATGCGAAGTCGCGTCGAGGCACCGCCGAGCCCGGACGACGACGTGCCCGATCGATTCGCGGTGCTCGTGCCGTACGCGCCGGTCGTGTTGGCGGTCTGCCCTCGGAGCGGCTGGCGCTCGCGTTCGGCGACGGGCTCGAGCGCTTCCTCGAGTGGAACTTGTTGGCGCTTCTCATCCTCGCCGTGATCCGGCAGGTCGCCGCCCTGCTCGAGAACGTGTCGCTCACCAACCACCTCGAGCAGCGCGTGCAGGAGCGCACGGCCGAGCTCGACCGGAGTGAACAACGGTTCCGCTCGCTCGTGCAGAACAGCAGCGACGTCGTCACCGTGGTCGACGCCGACGGCACGATCACGTACCAGAGCCCCTCGATCGGTCGCGTCTTCGGGCACGACAACGACGCCCTCCTCGGCACGTCCTACTTCGACCTTGTACATCTCGACGACCATGCGGGGCTGGCCGAGTCTCATCGACTCGGCGATGCAGCGGCAGGGAACCAACGTTGCGACCCAGTTGCGCATCCGCAGCCGCGATGGCCGGTGGTGCCACGCCGAGGTCCTCGGCAACAGCCTTCTCGACGACGCCGCTGTGGCCGGCATCGTCCTCAACGCACGCGACGTCACCGAACGCAAAGCCCTCGAGCAACAGCTCGCGTACCAGGCCTTCCACGACCCACTCACCGATCTGGCGAACCGGGCACTGTTCGCCGACCGCGTGGAGCACGCGCTGAAGCAGGCCGCCCGCAGGCGGCGACCGCTCGCGGTGCTGTACTTCGACCTCGACGGTTTCAAGGGAATCAACGACACCCTCGGGCATGACGTTGGCGACCTGCTCCTGAAGGAGGTCGCGCTCGCGCCTGGCCTCCTCGGTGCGTGTCGGGGACACGATCAGCAGGTGGGGCGGGGACGAGTTCGGCATCCTGCTCGAGGAGCTGGCCACCGACGCCGAAGCGAACGCAGCGGCCGAGCGCCTCATCGACGTGCTGCGAGAGCCGTTCACGGTGGCCGGCACCGAGGTGTTCATCACCGCCAGCATCGGCATCGTGGTGTCCGAGCTCGGCACCGAGGCGTGCGACGACCTCCTTCGCTACGCGGATCTTGCGATGTACCGGGCCAAGGCAGATCGACCGGGCTCCTACTGCCGGTATGAGCCGGGGATGCAGGCGGGCGTCAAGGCGAGGGTCGAACTCGACCAGGATCTCCGCCAGGCGATGGAGCGCGACGAGTTGTTCGTCGCCTATCAGCCTCTCGTCGATCTCAGCAGCGGTCGGATCGTCGGCGTCGAGGCGTTGGCTCGCTGGACGCATCCCACCCGCGGTCCGATACCGCCGGTCGAGTTCATCCCGGTCGCGGAGGCCAACGGCCTGATCGTCGGCATCGGTGAGTTCGTACTTCGGCAGGCCTGCAGGAACGCTCGCCGGTGGCGGGCCCACCACGGCGACGATTTCACGATGAGCGTGAACCTCTCCGCGCGCCAGTTGCTGCATGAGCCGTTGGTCGAAACGATTCTCCAGATCCTGCAAGAGACCGAGCTCGATCCCCAGCGCACTCACCTTGGAGATCACCGAGAGCATGCTGATCGACCAGGGTGCGGAGTCGCTCGCGATTCTTCAGACCCTGCGTCAGGTCGGCATCTCCCTCGCGATCGACGACTTCGGCACTGGCTACTCGTCGCTCAGCTACCTCCACCGCTTCCCGGTGGACAGCCTGAAGGTCGACCGGTCGTTCATCGAGTTGCTCGGCACGAGCGAGGAGCCGGGCCTGACCCGGTCGATCGTGAGGCTCGGTCACGAGCTCGGGCTTCGTACCGTGGCTGAAGGCATCGAACACGACGAGCAACTCGAGGCGCTCCGAGACCTCGGGTGCTCGCTCGGTCAGGGCTACCTGTTCGCGGCTCCAATGAGCGAGACGGAGCTCACCGCTCTGCTGGAGCGATCATCTGTGCTGCAGCCGCAGACGTTGTTGCCCGAGACATCCGCTCCACTGGCGACGGCATCTCCGAGGTAGTCAGACGCCGAGCAGCGCCCGGTGAGCGAGGCGGCGCTCCTCGTGGGGGACCTGGGGACCGAGTTGGCCGGGTGCGCTGACCGAGATCGACACGCTGCGCCTCACTGCTGTCAAGCGCAGCGACCCGCGCCTGAACGGATTCGGCATGACGAGCCGCCTGGGCGATCACACCGACCGGCACTAACTCGCTCTCCGCTCCACGATCCCGGACACCGCCATCGGGTCCCTACCCTTGCCTCGGATGCCCCACGAGGCCTCCTCTGCAAGGACCTCGGCCCGAGCAGGGGTCTCAGCCTCCAGTGCCGCACGAATCCCTCCTCGAAACCTGCGTGGCGCCGGTCGGCCGGTGACATAGCATTGGCGCTATGTCATGGGGCGAGGCCGAGCTCGAACCGGAGCTTCGGGACTGGTACCTCGCCCTAGACGAAGCCAACCAGGCCCGCGTCCACCTCAACGGCCGGCCGACACGGATCACCTATTGGATCGCGTCGGGGCGGCGGATCATCTTGCTCACGGTGTTCGTGAAGACCCAACGCCGGGAACGGCGTGAGGTCGAGCGAGCGAAGCGAGCCTACGAGCGGTGCCTCGCCGAAGGGCACACCGCGGAGGAGGACGACTGATGGGAACCGATACCAAGCGCACGTCGTGGACTGAGCTCAAGAAGGCGACGCCCCGCACCAGGGCGGCTGACGCGGCCTACGAGGACGAGGCCCGCATCGCCGCCTTCCGCGAGCTGGTCCACCGCCTGCGCACCGAGGCCGGACTCACCCAGGTCGAGCTGGCCGAGCGCATGGGTACGACCCAGTCGGCGATCGCCCGTATGGAGGGCGGCGGGACCCGACCCTCGCTCGACACCCTCGAGAAGCTCGCGACCGCCGTGGGCGCCGACCTCGTCGTCGGGGTCGGGGAGAGCCTCTCCACCAACCGGTCGATCGCCAAGCTCGAGCGCGACGGTCACGCCGTCGTTCGTCGGGCAAGCTGAGGGCCCCGGCTTCTAACGGATCTTCTAACGGACGGTCCGGATCACGGTGTTATCCACAGGATGGGCCGGCACGAGCCGACACGCAAAGTCCAGCTCAGTGGCATAATCCGACACGACCCGTCACCCGCCGACACCACCGGGTAGCCCCTCATAACCCGAAAGTCGCGGGTTCAAATTCCGCCCCCGCCACCAACCAGATGCAGGTCAGGCCCGGTCCTCGAGGATCGGGCCTTCTGCATGTAGAGGGGCCGCTTCTAGCGGATCTCCAACGGCTACCGGCCCTTGACATACCGGGCCTTGACCCGCCGATGATCACACGACAGGACCACGAGCGCGCCATTCGATCCTGACGATTCGCCCAGGAACGCGTCGGCACGCCTGCTCACCGTGTGATCGACTACCCCGCATGCTGATCAGATTTGCTCGGCAGGCCCGCCGGTGGCATTCCCACACTGCCATCGCAGCCGTCGTACTCGCGGGGTGCGCCTTGGTCGGCTGCAGTTCGCCTGGCCCGTCCGACAGCAAGGCCAGGCAAGGCCCCACCAGTTCGCCATCGACAACAGCCCAGATCGGATCCGACGTCGACTCCGGCTCCAACACGGACTGGACAACCTACGGTCATGATCCATCCAACAGCCGGTTGAGCGCAGGGGAAACATCGATCACCCGCGACACCGTGGCCAGGCTCAAGAAGCAGTGGTCGATCGACAAGCTGGTCGGTGTCACGGGCACACCGCTGGTATCGAAAGGCGTGGCGTACTTTGATGACTGGAACGGCACCGTGCACGCCGTCGACGCCACCAGCGGCAAACGGGTCTGGACCTCTGCAGTGGGTGGCACCTTCGTCGCCGCCCCCGCGCTCAGCGCCGACTCTGTGTTCGTGGCCGCCGGGCACACACTGACGGCGCTCGACCGCGCGACCGGCAAACAGATTTGGCACGTCGAAACGGACACCAACACCTACGCCCAGATCAGTGCCTCCCCGGTCGTGGTCGACAACCTGGTGATCCAAGGCACAGCCAGCTACGAGAACATGGCGAAGAAGGACATCTACAGCTTCGTCGGAACCATCCGGGCTTACGACACCAAGACCGGAAAGCAAGCGTGGAAGTTCGCGACAACACCGAACGATAAGAGCGCGGGTCCTGGCGTCGGTGTCTGGTCCACGCCTGCCATCGACCCCGGAAGAGGCCTGCTGTATGTCGGCACCGGCCAGACGCTCGCCCCACCTGCGGCCCCGCTCGCGGACGCCATTCTCGCCATCCACTACAAGACCGGCAAGCTGGCCTGGTACCAACACTTCACCTACCCCGACGTCTACAGCAACGGCCACCCGATCAACAAAGACGCCGATGTCGGAGCCTCACCGAACCTCTGGACCTCGAACGGCCGCGATCTCGTTGGCGCCGGCGACAAGGGCGGCACCTTCCACGCCCTCGACCGCGAAACGGGCAAGGAAGTCTGGAGCACCGAACTCACTCCGGGCAGCTTCCTCGGTGGCCAGATCGGCTCCTCGGCGTTCGTCGACGGCCGCCTCATCGCCACGTCCATCATTGGTGACGCGAAGTCCAACACGCCCACCGACAAGTCCAAGGTCTTCGCCCTCGACCCCGCCACCGGCAAAGTGGAATGGGCCAAGAACCTCGATGGCAAGGTCTTCGCACCGGTGAGCGCAGTCCCGGGAGTGGCCTTCGTCGGCGACGACAAGTCGCAACTCCTCGCCCTCGACACCAAGACAGGGAAGACACTGTGGTCCTACACGGCCCCCAACCAGGTCGCAGCCGGACCCTCGATCGTCGACGGGCGCCTCTTGTGGGGCTACGGCTTCGTCCTGTTCGGCGGCCCAGGCGACGGCGGCGTCATCAGCTTCTCGGTGCCTCGATGAACACCCTCCCGGAGCCACATCCAGCCATCAACCGCTCCAACGACTGACCATGCCATCCATACCTGGGCGACCTGTCGCGATATTTGCAGTCTTGGCCGCGCTGCTTCTTGTTGCGGGATGCTCTGGCTCGAGCGACGGCACCGCCGCCACGACCTCACCTCGCGCATCGACCCCGACCGACCAGCCGTCCTCCACCAAAACGGTCTCGAACCACGCCGAGGGTCCTTCGACAGGCTGCAAGGCCACCCCGGCGAGTCCGGGGAGCACAGATGAGACGTTCACCTCCGGCGGCAAGGAACGTCACTACCAACTCGACATCCCCGACGGCTACGACGGTTCAACGCCGTACCCCCTCGTCTTCGCGCTGCACTCGTTGACCGTCGACTACCACATCGTCCCCGGTATGGGCGGCTTCGCCGACATGCACAAGAAGTACAAGTTCATCGACGTCTCACCATCCGGACTGATCAGCACCGTCCCGTACTGGAACGCCGCACCCGTCAAGGACAACTACGACGTTGCGTTCCTCACCGACCTTCTCGACCATCTCGAATCCACCCTGTGCCTCGACACCTCAAACGTGTTCTCGATCGGAATGTCCAACGGCGCACAGATGTCATCGTTGTTGGCCTGCAGACTTTCCGACCGCATCACCGCCATCGCCCCCATCGCCGGTGTCGAGTTCAACCAGCCCTGCAACGGAGCCCCAGTGCCCGTCATCGCGTTCCACGGCACCGCCGACCCCTACGTCCCCTACGCCGGGGGCGGCCTCAACTCCGTCACCATCGCCGACCAGAACTTCTATAAGGGCAAGGTCCCATCTGGCACCTCGACCCCGACCGGCGTGGACGAATCCATGCAGAACTGGGCGCACCACAACGGCTGCGACCCCGACTACATCGAGAAGCGGATCTCGCCCGAAGTTCGCAAACGCACGTGGCAACACTGCCAGGCGCCGACCGAGATCTACGTCGTCGACAAGGGCGGCCACGCTTGGCCCGGCCACTGCCAACCGGCGTTCGAAAGACGTTCGGCCCGTGCACCACCGATATCGACGCAAGCAGCCTCGTCTGGGCATTCTGGTTCGACCACCAGACGTGAGCACCACGCCGGTTGGAGTTGACTCGGACAGTCCTCCTCGCTCGAGCCCCACGCCCGCGATGACTTCGGGCTCGGCGTACCGTCTCACTGACATGAGATCAGACAGTGTGAGCGCGTCGACGACCATCGAGGCCAGCCCCGAGGAAGTGTTCGCCGTGTTGGCCGACCCGTCGGCCCACGCCGACATCGACGGCACCGGCTGGGTGCGCGATGCCTTGGACGGCGATCGCATCACGGCCGTCGGGCAGATCTTCCGGATGGCGATGTACCACCCGAACGCGAACTTCACGAACAAGCACTACAAGACCGCCAACCAGGTGGAGGTGTTCGACGAGCCGCGGGCGATCGCGTGGAAGCCCGGGACGGAGTCGCCCGACACTGGGGAGCTCAGCTTCGGCGGCTGGATCTGGCGCTATGACCTCGAGGCGATCGGTCCGTCGCGGACGGCAGTCACGCTGACGTATGACTGGTCGGCCGTCCTGCCCGAGGTGCGCGAACACATCGGGTTCCCGCCATTCGCACCAGACCACCTTGAGAACTCGCTGCAGCACCTGTCCGACCTCGTCGCCCAGGTGTAGGTGACCTAGACGGCAATCTGCATCGACATCTCTTCCTGGCGCATGGTCCATTTTGGACCGGTTGCGGCTACTCTTGCACCATGGTCACAGTGGCTCTCGAACGAATCGAGGCGCTCGAAATGCTCGGGATGACCTTGGCCCATCTCAACGAGGCCGAGTCCCGAGGCGAGTTCTCGCCTCGGGTCCCGCTGTTGATGGCCATCCGCGACAAGCTTGCCTTCGCTCTCCAGGAGGAACCATGAGCTATTCCGCCGAGCAGGTCTCGTCAGCCATCGCCGCGATGGACAAGTACCGAGGCGGCGAGACCGGTGAGGTCGGCGCCGCCCTCGCGGTGGTGGGCCTGAGCGCTCAACGGGTGACGAAGGAAGCCCAGCTCCGCGACGACATGATCCGCGTTGCCCGCCGCGCTGGGGCCTCGCTTCGCCAACTGGCCGAGGTGTCGGGGCTGGATCGCAAGACGGTCACGGCCATCGTCGGCGCTACCGCCCGCCAGTAGGGCCAGCCGGCCGGGGTCTCACACAGGAGAGCCAGCGACACTGGTGTAGAAAACGGGCGTGGCTGAAACCGTGGATTTCGTCAACGTCTCGACCGCCGGGCTGGAGTCGTCGCCGGTGGCGCCTGCCCTGGCCGGCCTGCGGGCGAACGAGGCCCGCTACTTCAAGAACAAGTACGACCACGTCTTCACCGTGGAGCCGGCGAGCAAGGCCAAGAAGACGATCGACTGGGTGCACCGCATCCTCAAGGAGGAGCGCGACATCGTCATCTCGTCGCCACCCCTCGAGGCGACCGCGTTCACGGTCGAGAACATCCGGATGGCCTACGTGTTCTACGAGAGCGGCCTGTCGATCAACGTCATGTACACCGAGGGTGGCGACAACAAGCGGGCCGTCGGGTTCAAGCTGTCCGATGGGATGGAGATCCCCGAGGAGCTCGAGCTCGAAGTTCAAGTTCGCCCGGCAGAAGTCCAAGCTGGCCGGAACCATCCGTGGTTCGTACTTCGTGATCAAGGGCGAGTACTGATCCCGACCTAGTCCCGGGGAGGTCTCCATGGCGCTGTTCCGACGTCATCGCGACGCGACCGACGAGGAGGATCCCCCCGACGAATCGAGCTTCGCCGGCCGCCGGCCCCGTCGCCGGATTCGAGCCGGCGTCCGGCGACGTGTTCGACGATCAGCTCGAGCCTGCGCTGAGAGAGACGGCCCGGGTCGAGCACGGAGTGATGGCCGAGGCCATCGCGCAGGGCGGCAACCTGCCCCGCTCGTACCGCATGGCCTTCGAGGACGTGTTCCGGGCCGATCGCGACGGGCGACGGATCCTCGTGGCCAACGCGGTGTTCCACCCCAATCCTGGGCTGGTCGGTAGCAAGGTCGGATTGCGACGCGTCGCGGTATGCGTGGTGGAGCTGCCGTCGGTGATGGCGCTCGGCGCGGTGCAGCCTCGCTCGTACCGCCACGAGATCCTCCGGCACTGGCCCGAGTGCCCGACCGGGAACCGGGCATTCGACGAGCGCTTCCGAGTGCGCGCCGGGGGCCTCGGCGGCTCGTTCGAGCTGCCCGCCACCGTGCAGGGCCTGGTCATGGCGCGCGACGACTGGATCTTCCGGGTCCAGGTCACCTGGTTCATCTGCGTCACGCCGGAACCGTTCTCGTCGATCGACGAGATGGTGCAGCGCATCGACCAGGTGCTGGCCGTCGTCGCCGCCTTCCCGACGACGGTGCTGGCCGCCCGGGTCGATCACTCCGACGAGGATCTGCTCCGGCGGATCGGCGAGCTCGACAGCGTCGAGGACGCCATCGCGTTCCTGCAGGAGGTCACCCCCGCCGATCGCGAGCGGCTGGCCCAGTCGGACACGCCGCTGGCTGCGTTCGCCGATGTCACCACGCCAGACCAGATCATCGAACGGTTCCAGTCGCTCGACCAGGCCCAACAGCTGCAGCTGCTGGCGATGTTCGATCACGCGACCGGCGACTCCTGAAGGCCGAGGGGCCATGTCAGGCAACGAGTTGTATCCCGACCCGCTGTACGTCGAGCCGTTCGTCGACGTCGACGAGTGGCGCGGACGAGCCGGTGCGCCACCGCTACGTCCACGGCGGGTTCACCGACACCGACCTGCGGTTCTCGATGTACTTCCCGCCGGCCGAGCGCTACGAGGGCCGGTTCCTCCAGCCGGTGATGCACATCGCCGGCGACGAGAACGTGGCGACGACCGGCGAGCTGGCCGGCCTCGGCAACCAGGCGATCCAGTTCGCGTTCGACTCGGGCGGCTACCTGGTCGAGTCGAACCAGGGCTCGACGCTGATGATGGGCCCGCCCGACATCACCGGGTTCCGGGCCAGCGCGGCCACCGCGCAGTACTCACGCATGCTGGCCGAGGAGATGTACGGCGAGCACCGCCCCTACGGCTACGTGACCGGCGGCAGCGGCGGCGCCTACAAGACGATGGCCTGCTACGAGAACGCGCCCGACGTGTGGGACGGCGCCGTGCCGTTCATCAACGGCTGCCACGTGTCGATGCCCAACGTGTTCACGGTGCAGGCCCACGCCTTCCGGCTGCTCGACGGCGTGTTCGACCAGATCGTCGACGCGGTCGAGCCGGGCGGCGGCGACATGTACGCGGGGTTGGACGACGAGCAGCGCGCCGCGCTCGAGGAGGTCACGCGGATGGGCTTCCCGCCGCGCGCCTGGTTCGCGCACGACCGCATCGCCCTGTCCTACACGGGCGTGTTCGCGGCCATCTTCGGGATCCTGGCCATGGGCGACCCCACCTACTTCGAGGACTTCTGGACGGTGCCCGGCTACCTCGGCGCCGACCCGCCCGAGTCGCTGCTGGCCGCCCGCATCCAGTGCCAGGCCACCGTCGCCGCCATCGTCACGACCGACGAGGTGCGGACGATGGGCCTGCCCGGTGTCGATCACGGCCGGCACCCGCGGCTCCGCCCCGGCCGCGCTGCGCATCGCCGATCTCCCCGAGGGACGGCTGCAGGGCGCGTTCCTGACCCCGACGAGCGGGGCGGCCGACGGCCAGCGCATGATGATCACCGGCGTGCTCGGCGACCTGGTGATGCTCGGGTTCGGCGGGATGAGCATCCCCGCGCTCGAGACCATCGAGCCGGGCGACACCGTCGAGATCGACAACTCCGACTACCTCGCCGCCCAGACCTACCACCGTCACCAGGATCCGGGGCCCGAGTACCCGGTGTGGGACCAGTTCAAGGCGCCCGACGGCACCCACCTCTACCCGCAGCGACCGATCGTCAAGGGCTTCGACCAGGTCGGCGAGGGCAACTCCTGGCAGAGCGGCGACTTCACGTGCAAGGTGATCTCGGTCAACTGCCTGATGGACGAGGCCGCCTTCCCCTGGCAGGCCGACTGGTACCGCCAGCGGGTGATCGCCGCAGCAGGGGCCCGGCTACACGGACCGCTACCGGCTCTGGTTCGTCGACCGGGCCATGCACGTGAACCCGAGCCGCTACCTGTCGCCCAACGAGGGCGACCAACCCCAGCAGGGCCACGGGCCGACCGACACCCAGATCGTCGCCTACAACGGCGTGCTCCACCAGGCGCTCCGCGACGTCGCGGCGTGGGCCGAGCGGGGTGTCGAGCCGCCGGCCGAGACCAGCTACCGCGTCGTGGACGGCCAGGTCGAGGTGCCGCCCACGGCCGCCGAGCGCCGCGGCGTGCAGCCGGTCGTCACGCTGACGGTCGAACGGCGGCGAGCGAGCCGACGTGGCGGTGGGCGAGTCGGTCGAGCTCGTCGGCGACGTCGAGGTGCCACCCGGCGCCGGGGTCGTGGTGTCGGCCGAGTGGGACTTCGACGGCTCGGGCGCCTACGCCGACGTCGAGGAGGTCGCCGACGGCGCGACCGCGGTGCAGCTCACCCGGACGCACGCCTTCGATGCGCCCGGCACGTACTTCGTGACCCTGCGGGCCGCGTCGCAGCGCGAGGACGCCGTCGGCTCGCCCTTCGGCCGGGCGGTCGACCTGGCCCGCGTCCGCGTCGTGGTGACCTGACGGCCCTCAGGCGCTCTCGTTCCAGTAGGGCAGATCGACCGGGGGCGTCGCATCCTGGTTGACGTGGGGCAGATCCAAAGCGCCGATCGACGGTCACCTGCGGCTCGGCGTCGGCGGCGAACGGGTTGCGCCATGCTTCGAGCGGCGCGTCGGTGTCGTCCGAACTGTCCTGCTCGTCAGCCGAGAAGGCGGGGTGGATTTCAAGCGGATCGACCAGGGTCCGATCGGGGCAGCCGTTGGCCAGCCAGTCGAGGTCGAGCACCCCGTTCTCGATGTCGGTGAACCGGTCCTGGGCCGAGGCCAGCTCGAGGCGGACGAGCGCTTCGCGATCGGCAACCTCATCGGGTTCGGTCGGCCACTTCGTGGATGGTCCGGCGAGGTAGTCGTCGTAGGTGTCGTAGCCGAGGTCATCGAGGAGGAGCCGCTCGGACAGCAGCAGGCTCTGGACCGCCTGGGTGCGTCGTCCCCGATAGAGCAGTCCGTGGGACTGTTGCAGCTTGGTGAGCTCGCGCTCGATCTGCTCGAGCCGGTTACCCAGGTCGTCGTCGGTGGTGGGCGACGCGGTGAGGTCGCGCTCGGCGCGAGCTTGGGACAGCTCCTCCTGCACGCGGAGCTGCAGGTGACGGAGTTGGATCTCGTCGTGGTCCGGCATGTCCCCTCTTGCTCGTGCCGCCGACGTCGTCGTCATCCTCCGTGCATTCGCCCGCGAGGTGACCGTACCCAGCCACCTGGTGCGAGTCGAGAAGCCGGGGACCATCTTCAGTAGATCTTCAGCGGCCGCCTACAGGCGGAGTGGCAGGGGAGTGAGCGCCTGGGCTTAGCTACCGGCCCATGTCCCCCCGGTGCGTGCGATGACCGACATCCCCGACCACTCCCGCTCGGTGCCGGCCCGCCTCGGCGTCTCGGCCCGGTTCGAGGACGGCCAGCTGATGCTCGACCTCATACCGCAGGCGGCGACGCTGCACCACGGGATCATGCGAGCCAGCGTGCTGGCGTTCGTCATCGACGCGGCGGCCGGGATCGGCATCGACGGCGGCCAGGACGTGTGGACCCTGACCTCCGACATGTCGGTGCGCATGCGTCCCGTCCCCGCGCCGGCGCTGGTGAGCTCGACCAGCCGACTGCTGCGCCAGGGTCGCCGATCGTCGAGCTGCCTGGTCGATCTGGCCGCGGGCGACGGCTCCCCGGTCGCGTCAGGCGTCGCCGGGTTCATCACGATCCCGCGGCGGCCCGACGACCCGCCGAAGCCGGACATGTCGCCCGAGCTGGCGGCCGAGGTGCTGGGCGGGGTGGCCGACCTCGAGCGTCCCTTGCGGGAGGAGACCGGCATCGAGGTGATCGACGCCGCCGCGGGGATCGTGGAGCTGGCCGTGACCCCGGATCTGCGCAACCCGGCGGGGACGCTCCAGGGCGCCATGGTCGCGCTCGTGGCCGAGGCCGCGGCCGAGGACCTGGTCTCGACCCGGCTGGGCGCGCCGGCGGTGGTCGTCGACCTCGACATCCGCTACCTGGCCCAGGCCCACACCGGTCCGGTGCGCACCCGGAGCCGGCTGCTCGGACCCGGCCCCGACGCGCCCGTCCAGGTCGAGCTGATCGACACCGCCGCCGACCGCATCACCACCCTCGTCTACGCCCGAGCCGTGCCGATCCCCTGAGTGATCGCCGTCAATAGTCAAGCAATCACTTGACTATTGCGAGGCGGTGCTGGATGCAGGTGGCGAGATGCTCGACTCTGCCTTCCAGGCCCTTGCCGATCCGACCCGCCGTGCCGTCGTCGAGCGGCTGTGCGACGGCCCGGCGTCGGTGAGCGAGCTGGCCAAGCCGTTCGACATGACGCTGGCCGCGGTCGTCCAGCACGTGCAGGTGCTCGAAGCCGCGGGGCGGTGCAGACGAGAAGGTCGGCCGTGTCCGCACGGTGCAGATCGACCCGGCCGGGCTGCGGGCGGCCGAGGACTGGCTGGCCGCACGCCGGACGCTCGTGGAGCAGCAACTCGATCGGCTGGCTGATCTGTTGGCCGAGCCATCACCCAAGCCATCCAAATCCAAGGAGGAGTGACCCATGTCCGACCCCATCGTCCATGCTTCGTTCACCGTCGAGCGGACCTTCCCGGCGCCGCCGGCACGCGTGTTCGCCGCGTTCGCCGATCCCGACCTCAAGGCCCAGTGGTTCCACGGTCCGGACGCCTGGAAGGCAACCGACCGCGCCTTCGACTTCCGTGAGGGTGGCCGGGAGATCGCCGCGGGTGAGGTGCCGGGGGAGTGGAGCAGCCGGTTCGAGGCGACTTACCACGTCATCGAGGCCGACTCGCAGATCGTGTACTCGTACGTGATGTACCACCACGGCGTGCGCCTGTCGGTGTCGGTCGCGACCATCGAGCTCGATCCGCTCGACGACGGCACGGCGACGCGCCTGGTGTTCACCGAGCAGGCGCCTACTTCGAGGGCGGCGAGGCCGCCAACGCGGACCGCGAGGACGGCACGACGGCATTGCTGAAGCAGCTCGAGGCGACCCTCTGATCAGGCGCTCTCGTTCTCCCAGAACGACAGATCGACGGGGCGGGGCGAGCCGTCCCGATCGAGGGGCAGCCGGCGGATACGCGTCGGCGAGTGATCGCTACGCGACGCGGCGGCGAAGGCGGCGTAGAGGTCGCCGGGGAGCGGGACGTCGAGTTCCCAGGTGATAGCCATCGGCTTCTCGCCGACGTGACCTCGGTAGGTGGCGGGGCCGAGGAACCAGAATGAGCGGTCGTCGGCGCGGAGGCGGGTGAACAGCAGGATCGCGCGGCCGTCGCGCTTCGTGGTTTCGGTAGCGAAGGCCGGTCGAGCTGTCCTCCCGGGTGATGGACTGGCTCTCCCAGTGGATCAGCGTGCGGCTGATCGCGTAGTCGCGGTAGCGGGTCGTCGGTGAGAAGCCACCGCTGCTCTTGTCGAGGGTGAAGGCGAACAGCTCGGCATTGGCGGGCTTCGCTTCGTAGACGCCGCTCTGCCACGCGGCGATCTTGGCTTGGTCCCGCCGAGGCCCATGGCGGCGAGGATCTCGATGCGGCTGTAGCGGGCGTGGATCTGCAGCGGCGCGTCGGCGATGGGTGGCGAGCGGCTGGTGGAGGTGGTCGACCCGGCCTCGAGCACGCCGAACAGCTCCGCCAGCTCGGCGAGCACCTGGGGGTGGGACCACACGAGGTCGACCGCGTCCTGGAGGGACGTGTCCTTGGTGAGCGCCTGGTCGGCGAGCGCGGCCACGAGCATGTGGACATAGCGCCTCGTTCGCTCCGGCAGGGCGCCGACGTCGGGGCGCTCGCCCGTCGAGCAGCTGACGGTAGGTGGCGATGCGCTCGGCGTCGTCGACGTGGAGGAGTCGGCCGACGGCCCGCCGGAGGGCTCGTTCCTGTGCTCCGGCGGGCAGGATGGCGTCCGTCGGCTGCTTCGAGCAGGTCGGACCAGCTCCGAGCCGTGCGTAGATGTCGTCGAGGTCGAGGCCGGACTCGTCCAGGTACTCGGCGAGACCGAGGTCGGGGCGTTCCCGGCGGAGTGATCGCAGCTCGTCGACCTTCGCCTTCCATTGCGACGGGATGGCCTCGCGGAGGCTGCGCAGCACGACCTCTGCGGCCTTCTCGTCGAGTTGCATGTTGCAGCCGGCGGGCAGGAACGGGAACTGCATCTGCACCGCCCGCTCGACGTCGCGGCGGGTGCCGCCGAGCAGCGCGCGGTAGCGGCGGTCGAAGCGGAACTCCTTGCGGTGGGTGCCGACGAAGTCCAGCACGGTGCAGTACGCCTTGCCCTTGGCCTTGCGCAGTCCACGGCCGAGTTGCTGGAGGAACAGCGACCGGGCTCTCGGTCGGGCGCAGCATCAGCACCGTGTCGACGTTGGGGACGTCGACACCCTCGTTGAACAGGTCGACCGAGAAGACGACCTTCACCGTGCCGGCGGCGAGGTCGCGCAGCGCCGCCTCGCGCTCGGCTCGGGGGCTGTCGCCCCACACGGCGACCGACGGGATGCCGTGGTGGTTGAAGTGGCGGGCCATGAACCGGGCGTGCTCGATGCTCACGCAGAACCCGAGGCCGCGCATCGATCCGACGTCGGCGTGATCGTCGACCTGCTTGACGACGAGCCGGGCCCAGGCGTCGGAGCTCGTGTAGCGGTTGGTGAGCGCCTCGATCTCGTAGCCCCGTCCTCGCCGCCACGGGATGTCGCGCAGGTCGAGGCCGTCGTGGATGCCGAAGTAGAGGAACGGGGCGAGGTGCTGCTGGTCGATCGCGTCCCACAGGCGCAGCTCGGCGGCGATGCGATCGTCGAACCAGTGCAGGATCGGCAGGCCGTCGCTGCGCTCGGGCGTCGCGGTGAGGCCGAGCAGCTCGAGCGGCTCGAGGTGGTCGAGCACCTTCTCGTAGGACGATGGCGGCGGCGTGGTGGAACTCGTCGACGATGACCACGTCGAAGTGATCCGGGGGCAGCGCGTCGAGGTCGGTCGCAGTGAGGCTCTGGATCGACGCGAAGACGTGCTCGAACCGCGTCGGTCGGGCGCCGCCCACCCACTTCTCGCCGAAGGTCGGGTCGCGCAGCGCGTAGCGGAACGTGGCGAGGCTCTGGTCGAGGATCTCCTCGCGGTGGGCGACGAACAGCAGCCGCGACCGGTCGAGCCGCTCCCTGAGCTCGCAGTAGTCGAGGGCGCCATGACGGTCTTGCCGGTGCCGGTCGCGGCGACGAGGAGGTTGCGGTGGTGCCCGCGTTGGCGGGACACCTCGATCAGCTCGAGCAGTCGTTCCTGGAACGGGAGCGGCCGCAGCTCGATGGGGCTCAGGATCACCTGCGGGCCGGTGTCGGTGCGCCCGGCCCGGTCGCTGCTCGTCCTCGAACTGCTCGGGGTCGTAGGGGAGGTAGTCCCCGCCCGCCCAGTAGCTGTCGAACACCGCACCGAACTTGGCGATCACGTCCGGGTTGCGGGCAGCGGAGGCTCGGACGTTCCACTCGATGCCGGTGACCTGCGCCGAGTGGGTCAGGTTCGACGAGCCCGACGTACGCGGTGGAGAACCCGGACCGGCGGTGAAACACCCACGCCTTGGCGTGCAGGCGGGTCGTGCTCAGGTCGTAGGAGACCCGGACGTCCGGCGCCGAGGTCGACGAGCTGGTCGAGGGCCGCCTTCTCGGTCGATCCGGTGTAGGTCGTCGTGAGCACCCTGAGCTGGCGGTCCCGTGCTGCAGTGGTCGCGGAGAGCGTCGACAGGGGAGCGATGCCGCTGCGGCGGATGAAGGCCATGACGACGTCGATGCGATCGGCCGACTCGATCTCGGAGCGCAGCTGGTTCCACAGGTTCGGCTCACCCGGCGCGTTGGTGAGCAGCGTCGTGTCGAGCAGCGGGATCAGCGGCTGCGCGATCGTGCTCGGGGCTGCCGTCGGGTCGGCGACCGAGGATCGACGTGCAGCACCGTCGCCGGATCGACCGGGCCGACCGCGGGGTCGATCTCGACCAGCTCACCGAGTCGGTCGAGCAGCGCACGGGCGACCTCGATGCCGACCCGGGCCCGGTCGTGCGTCGCCGACATCGGCAGAGCCCGCTCGATCTCACGGCTGAGGTGCCAGGCGGTGGTCCCATCTCAGCACGTCGAACGCGTTGTTCGACCGGGCTCTGGAGGAGTGGATGGAGCGACGCCGGCGACGACCGGGAGTTGAGGGCGCCCGGCTGCTCGCACCGTCCCGCCGTCGCGCCGGAAGCCGTCTGGCAGACTGCCCAGACCAGTCGGACTCGGGGGTGCACCATGGGCAAGGTCAACGACGATCCACGGATCGATCCGCGGATCAAGGCGCTGATGGGCGCGGTCCCCGATATGGCCCAGGACGACGCCATCGATCGTGAGCAGATGCTGAAGGAGGCGTCGACGCCCGAGGCGCTGGCCATGGCCGAGCAGATGACGGCCATGTTCGAAATGGTCGACGACGAGAACATCGCGCCCTCTGCCGGCCTCGACATCCGCACCATCGAGATCCCGTCCCAGCCCGACGGCAACACCATCAAGATCCAGTTCATCCGCCCGCAGTCCGACGAGGCGCTGCCGTGCGTCTATTACATCCACGGCGGCGGCATGGCGACCATGTCCTGCTACCTCGGCATGTACCGGTCGTGGGGCCGCATCATCGCCAACCAGGGCGTGGCCGTGGCCATGGTCGACTTCCGCAACTGCGTCTCGCCGTCGTCGGTGCCCGAGGTCGAGCCCTTCCCCGCCGGCCTGAACGACTGCGTGTCCGGGCTCAAGTGGGTGCACGCCCACGCCGGCGAGCTCGGCATCGACGCGGGCCATATCATCGTGGCCGGCGAGAGCGGCGGCGGCAACCTCACCCTGGCCACCGGGCTGAAGCTCAAGCA
Organism: uncultured Microthrixaceae bacterium; assembly: GCA_963776435.1. Taxonomy (GTDB): domain Bacteria; phylum Actinomycetota; class Acidimicrobiia; order Acidimicrobiales; family Acidimicrobilacustridaceae; genus UBA4742. The sequence goes on along the minus strand of CAVZMK010000004.1, from coordinate 145,041 downwards.
GGACGGCGACCTCGGCCTGATCCGCGGCCTCTACGCCATGTGCCCGTACATCGCCGGCAGCTGGCCACAGGACCGGTTCCCGTCGTCGGTCGAGAACGACGGCATCCTGCTCTACCTTGCACAACAACCGCGGCGCGGTCGGCTACGGCATCGACGCCTTCGAAGCGAAGAACCCGCTGGCCTGGCCGTCGTTCGCCACCGAGGACGACGTGCGCGGCATGGTCCCCACCGTCGTCAGCGTGAACGAGTGCGACCCGCTGCGCGACGAGGGCATCGAGTTCTACCGGCTGCTGATCCGGGCCGGCGTGTCGGCCCGCTGCCGCCAGGTCATGGGCACCATCCACGGCACCGAGATCTTCTCGATCGCCTGCCCCGACATCAGCTACGAGACGGCGGGCAGCATCGCCCAGTTCTGCCGCAACGCGTAGGGGAGGACACCATGGCAGCCGAAGATGTGGCGGAGGCGTTGATGCGGTTCGACGATCCGGAGGTGCGCCGACGAGTCGGCGACGGCGACTTCACGGTTCTCGGAGACCTGTCCCTGAGCGTTGCCGAGCAACGCCTGGTGAGCGAGGCGACGGCGGTTCTGCCCGACGGGGACCCCGCGAAGGTGCCGCTCGAAGCCGGGGAGGCGAGCGGGTATGCCTTGACGGGACCGGGCGTGCAGTACTGGCCGCCGGGAACGGCTCGGGCGATCGATTACGTCCTGGGCGGCCTTCAGGCTCCCGACGTGCAGGCGAAGTTCGTGGCCTGGCAGGGAACGAGAGCCGATGAGTTTCCCTGACGCGGTGAGCTGGTGTGCGCCGGCCACGCTGGCCGCAGCTTCCGGATAGCAGCGGCGTGACCGACACCTTCGCACGATTGGCGGAATTGCGACGCGAGCAGGCCGTGTATCCGGCTGCGCCCGGTGTCCACCTCGTCGTCCGGCATCACGAGGCGGTCGAGGTCCTGAGCGATCCCCGTCGTTTCTCCAGCGACACGTCACGGCACCACGCTGCACAGGCGTTCATCCATACGCTCGATCCGCCGCTGCACACTCGGGTCCGGTCCCTGCTCCTGTCCTGCGGTCTCACCGGCCCGGCGCCCCCGGCTGCGCAACCTCGGATCGACGTGATCTGGTCGCGGCTCGCCCAACAGGTCGCCATGTCAGAGCGCGTCGACCTCATCGACGACTTCGTGCGTCCGGGAGTGCGCGAGTCGATCGGCGAAGTCATCGGGATACCGGAGGGTGACCGCGACCGCGTCTACCGGTGGATCGCCGACATGCGCTCGCAGAGCGCCTGTTCGCCTCCGGGAATCGACCGCGGCGCCCTGTGCGAATCGGCGGCCCTGTTCGCCGACTACGTCAAAGCGCAGGCTCAGCGGTACCGCCGGGATGGTTGGGGTGAGCGCGACACGCTCCTCACCCGCCTGAGCCTCGCCGAAGACTCGGCGGGCCAACTGCTCTGCGACGACGAACTGGTGATGCTGGCGCGGCTCCTTTGTCAGGCAGCTATCGGGTCGACGTCGCGCGCTCTGGGAAACCTGCTCTTCGAACTCATCCGATCTCCCGAGGAGTACCGGAGGGCGAGCCACGGCAAGAACATCGACGCTGCCATCGAGGAATCGTTCCGCCATGACCCACCCGGCATGACGGTTCTGCGCAGGTGCACCCAGCGGAGCCGCCTTGCCGACGCCGACATCGAGGCCGGCGACATCGTCGTCGTGCATCTCGGCTCCGCAAATCGTGACGAAACGCTCTTCGAGACGCCCGACACGTTCGACCCACTCCGGTCTCACGGAATGAGCCACATCGCCTTCGGCCGGGGACCCCACCGTTGCCCGGGCGCGCGCCTGGCCCGGGACGTCATCACTGCGGCCGTCCGCTCTCTGACCACCCACCTCCCCGAACCACCGCATCTCGTCCCGGGTTTCACGTTCGTTCCCGAGACGTTCGGTGCATGGGGCCCTCGACGCCTCGACGTCACGGTCGAGCGCCCCGCTGTCTGACAGATCGGCCGCTTGCCCAATCGCTGCTCGTCACTGGATAGTGGGGCCCAGCAGATCGAGGGGGAGAACGATGGCAGCTGAGGACGTGGCCGAGGCGTTGATGAGGTTCGACGATCCGGAGGTGCGCCGGCGGGTCGGCGACGGCGACTTCACGGTTCTCGCGGACCTGTCGCTGAGCGTTGCCGAGCGGCGCCTGGTGAGCGAAGCGACGGCTGTCCTGCCCGACGGGCATCCCGCGAAGGTGCCGCTCGAGGCCGGGGAGGTGAAGGGGCACGCGGCGTCGGGCTTGCAGGAGCAGTACTGGCCGGCAGGAACCGCTCGGGCGATCGAGTACGTCCTGGGCGACCTTCAGGCTCCCGACGTGCAGGCGAGGTTCGTGGCCTGGCAGGGAGCGAGAGCCGACCAGTTCCCCTGAGCCCGCGCCGTCTACGACTCAAAGTGGTCACTCCACGACGGCTCCTGCTACCAAGAGCTGACCGGCCGACCCGGCCGATTGGCGATCGGTGCCCTTCGCGCGAGACCTTTCCGGACAGAGGGATCATCCGATAGGAAGCCGTGCCGAGCCTCTTCCGCTTCTCGTCGATCGACGTATCGAGACTTGCCTCGAGCCACGGGCGGAACGCTCGCAACGTCAACGACGAGCGCCCAAGCCGGAAACGGCGATTGGGGGCCGAGCGACCATTGCCGGATCGAGATCACCCTCGACTGAGGTCGGATACGCCCGTATCCCTAACCCCGCTCTACGGCTTCGGCGCCAGTTCGAGTGCGGTCGCGATCGTGGCCAGGGTGTCGACGTGAGGCCCGACCGAGCCGAGCCCTGCGCTCACCGTGTTGATCGAGAGGTGGGTCGCGCCCGCGTCGCGCCAGTAGCCGACCTGGTCGAGGAGCTTCTCGAGGCCGGCTGCTGATCCGGGCCGGCGTCTCGGCCCGCTGCCGCCAGGTCATGGGCACCATCCACGGCACCGAGATCTTCTCGATCGCCTGCCCCGACATCAGCTACGAAACCGCGGGCAGCATCGCCCAGTTCTGCCGCACCGCCTAGCGCGCGCCAGCTGGGTCAGCGCGCCGACATCGTGACGAAGTCGCGGGCCCACGCCGGGTCGAAGAACCGCGTCGTGCCGCCGGTCATCTGCGGCAGCAGGTCGGTGCCGGAGGCGGGCGAGGCCGCGGTCCCCGGGGCGGGGGAGTAGTACGTGAAGGTGTCCCACTTCGGGTTGATGTCGAGCTCCATGGCCCTGACTGCCCCGACCCGGACCAGCAGATCGGCCAGTTGCACGATGTTCAGGGATGGCCCCGAGACGTAGACGAGGGCGCCGTCCGCGGTGATGCCGAGCGCCGAACGTGAGATCTGGGGCACCGACCCGAGGGTGGAGCCCCACGCCTCGGTGTCGGTCGGCGACAGGCCCGGTACCGGGCGACCGCCGTCGACCAGCAGCGCCAGGTTCTGGCGGACGGCCACGACCGCAGGCGACATCGAGACGTCGCGTCCCCACGCCCCGACGGTGGCGGAGCCGTCGGCGCGGATGACGAGCGAGGCGGCACCGGTCACCAGCGGAATGACGGTGCGACCTTCGGCGTAGTACCCGCCCCTGGCGTCGCGGATCTTGAAGCCACCGTTGAACGCACAGACCAAGCCGAGCGCGGCGGGGGGCTGGATGGGGGCCGTGTAGGCCCACGGGCCATGACCCGGGCTCGACGCTCCCCGAGTACAGGGTGGCCCGCAGCAGGCCGGTGTCCATCCAGGCCACACCGGCTGGCACGCTCGATCCTCGGGGTCGCAGCGTGGTCACGTAGACGGCTGGGTGTCCCCGGACGGCGTGGGCGACCGGTCGCCATTGGCCCTCGCCGGGCAACGCCGGCGTGTTCAGGGGGGCGAGCGTGTGCGGAGGCGGGAGGGCGACGGGGCCCTCCACTTTCTTCGTGGTCGAAGACGTCGCGCGGAGGGACGCGGCCGCCGGCGCCAGCTTGCCAGCCGCGGTCGTCCCCGGCGGGCTCCCCGAGGCCGCACGCGGGTGGGACAGCTGGCCGCAGCCGGCGGCCACGAGCAGCACGGACACCATGGCGGCGCGAGCCATTCGCCGCGGCGCGTGCCGTGACGAGTCGACCGTGAGGGTCATATCGCCCGCCGCCGTCTGAGCGATGCGGCGCAGGCGAGGCCGGGTAGGACCGGCAGCCAATAGGTGATGAGTCGGTAGCTGAGCACCCCGGCCACGGCCACGCCGGGCGGGACGCCGAGTCGACCCACGCCCATGATCAGCGCGGCCTCGACCGCGCCGACCCCGGCCGGTGACGGAGCCACGGCGCCGACGGCCGAGCCCGCCAGGTAGATCAGCAACGCGTCGGTCAAGCCGAGATGACCTCCGACGGCCGCGATGCAAGCGGCCAACGCGGCAGCATGCGCGACGCTGATCCCCGCCGACGAGAGGACGAGCACCGCCACGCGCTTCGGCTGGGCGAGGATCTCGCGGGCGTGGTCACGCACCGATCGCAGCCCTTCGAGCAGGCGGCGATGCATCCGCCAACGCCAGATGCCCGCAACTGCAGCCGTTGCGCCCACGAGGATCACCGCGATCACCGGCCACGCCGGAAGTCCGCTCGGCGCGACGGCCGGTGACCTCGACGCGGTGCTCGCCAGCCCGACGATCATCGCGACGTGCACCGTGAACCCGCTGGCGCTCCCCAGGCCAACCGCTCCCAGGGCCGCCGTCCGGGTGGTCCCGCTGGCCTCGAGGTAGCGGATGTTGACTCCCATGCCGCCGAGCCCGGCCGGGCTGACCCGGTTGGCGCTGGCCGCGGCGAGCTGCGCGGCGATCGTGCGCCCCAGCGGGAGGTGCCGAACGGTCGCCGCCCGCAGGATCGATGCAGCGAAGACGTAGGTCAGCCCGGCCGCGGCCGCGGCCGCAACGATCCAGAAGGGATCGGCGTGGGTCAGGGCTCGGCCCGCCGCCTCGACCTCGCTCAGGTGGGTGAGCAGGAAGTAGCCGACCAGCGCGACCATGCCGTAGGACGCGAGTGTGCGGGCCAGGCGCAAACGGCCTCGGCCGCCCGAGGCGTCGCCGGTGACGCCTCGGGGCGGCTGGGCCGGGCGGCGCGGAGCGTCGAGCGGCGAGGTCGCCGTCCGCGCAACCGCGGGCTCTCGATCGAGCACGGCGAGCGGTGCGGGGGGCACGTCCGCACGGTACGGCTGCCTACGCGCCGCTCGGGGGTCACCCGAGCACATCTTGGGCGGGACTTTGCGTACGCGTCCCGAGGATCAGCGGCCGATGCCACCCATCGTTATCCAGGCGCGTCTGGGAGTTACGGCTTCGGCGCCAGCTCCAGTGCGGCCGCGATGGTGGCCAGGGTGTCGACGTGGGCCCCCACCGAGCCGAGTCCTGCGCTCATCGTGTTGATCGAGAGGTGCGTGGCACCCGCGTCGCGCCAGTAGCCGACCTGGTCGAGCAGCTTCTCGAGGCCGGCGTCGGTCCAGCTCACGCGCCCTTCCATTCCCAAGGTCGACGGATCGCGGTCCGCGTCGTGCGCCGACTGCTCGACGATCGCCCGTGCCTCGTCGAGGTGGCGACCGGGCGGTACCTGCGGGAACCAACCGTCGGCGACCCGCCCGATGCGTTGGTACGCACGGGGCGACGCACCGCCGATCCAGATCGGGATCGGTCGTTGCACCGGCGGCGGGGCGACGCCGGCCGCGGTCACCCGTTCGAACCGGCCGTCGAAGGTCACCCTGCGCTCGGTGAAGAATCGTCGGAGCAGGTCGATCTGCTCCTCCATGCGCGCGCCGCGGTTGGTGAAGTCCTTGCCGAGTGCTTCGTACTCGACCGCGTTCCAGCCGAGTCCGACGCCCAGGCGGAAGTTGCCCTTCGTGAGCAGGTCGACCTCGACGGCCTGCTTGGCGACGAGCGCCGTCTGCCGCTGCGGCAGGATGATGATGCCGGTCACGAGCTCGATCGAGATGACGGCGGCGAGGTACCCGAAGAGCACGAACGGTTCGTGGAACGTCGTGTCGATGTCGTAGGGGCCGTTCCACGGCTTGTGCACCTCGGGGTCGGCGCCGACGACGTGGTCATAGGCCAGCAGGTGCGCGAACCCGAGCTGCTCGACCCGGATCGCGTACTCACGAGCGTCGTCGACCGAGCCGCCGAGTTCGGTCTGGGGGAACACCACACCGATCTGCATCGGTCCTTTCTATCGCCGCGTGCGTGCGGAGTGGTCTCCGGCGTCAGCAGCCGTCGCTGCCGGCGGCCGGGACGTCGTCGCCCGGGTCGTCCTGCACCGCGCGGTCGAACACCTGGGCGGTGTCGGCGTCGAAGTACGGCGAGTACGAGGTGTCCGGCGTGCAGCCGCCCTGGTGCAGGCCGCCGATCAGGCCGTAGAGCCCGCCCCGACCGGTCGCCTGGTCGTAGTCGGTGATCCAGGGCCCCCCGCTCGTCCCGACGACATAGCCGCGGCAGTCGAACCCCGGGTACCCCAGGTGCGGGTAGGCCGCGGTCGTGCAGATGATCGGTCGACCACCGCTCTGGGCCGGGTAGGCGACCACCGTCACGGGCGCGGTGCGACCGCGATCGACCACCAGCTCGTCCGCACCCACCACCTGCTCGACCTCGACGGGCCGCCCGCCGCGCGACTGCGGCGACACGGTGAGGAAGGCGTAGTCGGTGAGGGGATCCTGATCACGGAGCCAGCGGGCGCTCACGTAGGACGCCTGGACCGACCATCGGCCGTAGGGCGCGATCCCGTCGTGGTAGCCCGGCACGAACATGAGGCCGGCGCCAGTTCCGACCACGCAGTGCGCAGCCGTGGCGATGACGTTGCCCGTCGGGCTGTGCACCACGCTGGCCGTGCAGAAGTGATGGTCCGAGGCGCTGGGGAACAGCGCGCCGACCTGGGGCAGTCCGTCGAAGGTCACCGCGACCGGACGCGCGGCGCTGGCCATCGCGTGGGTCGCGTGTGTCGGGGACGGGGCGTGGACCGCGGGAGTGGCACGAGCCGCGGACGAGGTGCACCCCGCCAGCAGCGTCACGGTGGCCAAGCCGCCCGCGACCACCGACAGCCGGCGCGCGCCGACCAGCCGCAACCGGGTCCGGGCCCCAGACACCGCGCCGGATCGTCGTCGTCTTCGAATTGGGAGGGTCATAGCCAGGGAACGCTCGCACGGTATCCGGCCGGGAGACTGGCCACCCAGAGTGGTCGTCGTGCTACCGCTCTGCTAGCGTCGATCGGCTCGGACGACGGAGGTCTCATCCCGAAATGACGAACGGCGGCAGGTCCCGAATCACGGCCCGATCGACTGGCCTGGCCATCATCCTGCTGGTCGGGAGCATGTTGTGCAGCGGTTGCCTGCTCGACTGGAACCAGTTCGGGAACAGCGCCGCCGGCACGCACGCCACCGTCGACACCGGCATCACCCCGGCCAGCGTGCCGACGCTGGCGCCGTCCCTCACCGGCACGACCGGCGGGGCCATCTACTCGTCTCCGGTCGTCAGCTCGGGTGTCGCCTACGTGACATCCGACGACGGCAAGCTCGACGCCTTCGATGCCACGGGCGCCACCAACTGCGCCGGCGTGCCCAACACCTGCACCCCGCTGTGGACCGCGACGATCGAGCCGTCGGGGGCCATCGCCGGGTCAGGCAGCGCGGTCTCCTCGACGCCAGCCGTGGCCAACGGCTCGGTCTTCGTCGGTTCGACCAACGGCCAGCTCCAGGCCTACGACGCGGCCGGGGTCACCGGCTGCAGCGGCTCACCCAAGACGTGCACGCCGAAGTGGACGGCAACGACCGGCGGCGCCATCTACGGCTCGCCGACCGTGTCGGGCAACACCCTCTACATCGCCTCCACCGACGGCAAGCTCTACGCCTTCGACGCCACCGGAACGACGAACTGCAGCGGTTCGCCGAAGACCTGCTCGCCCCTGTGGACCGCGTCCACGGGCGGAGCCATCGATGACACCCCCGCCCTCTCGGGTTCGACGGTTTACGTCGGCTCCGCCGACGACAAGGTGTACGCGTTCGATGCAGCGGGCGTGACCAACTGCTCGGGCGGCGTCTGCGCCCCGCTGTGGACCGCCGCCACCGGCGGACCGATCACGTTCTCGTCGCCGGCGGTGGCCGGTGCCGGAGCGGTACTCGTGGGCTCGACCGACGGCAAGCTGTACGCGTTCGACGCCAAGGGCGTGACCGGCTGCACCGCCGGCGCCTGCTCCCCGCTCTGGACGATGGCGACCGGCGGATCGATCGTGTCCTCCGCGGCCGTGTACGCCAACACCGCCTACGTCGGCTCGAGCGACCACAAGTTCTACGTCGTCGACGCCACCGGCACGACGGGTTGCTCCGGGTCGCCGAAGACCTGCTCGCCCCTGTGGACCGCGACCACCGGTGGCGTGGTCCGTTCGTCGCCGGCAGTGGCCGGAGGGATGGCTTACGTCGGATCGGACGATCACCACATCGACGCGTTCGACGCCACGGGCGCGACGAACTGCAGCGGTTCACCCAAGACGTGCACGCCGCTCTGGACGACCTCGACGGGCGCGGCCGTGGCCAGCTCGCCCATCGTGGCTCAGGGCACCGTCTTCTTCGGCTCGCTCGACCACTCGCTCTACGCCGACACACCGTGGGTCACCCCCCACACGACCTGCCCGGCCAACCCACATTCCGGGATGAGCCCGTGCCAGCTGGCCGCCGCCTACCGGCTGCCCTCCACCGTCGCCGGTTCGGGTCGCACGGTCGCCATCGTCGACGCCTTCGACGACCCCAACGCCGAGTCCGACCTGACCATCTACCGCGCCACGTACGGGCTGCCGGCCTGCACGACGGCCAACGGCTGCTTCAAGAAGCTCAACCAGACGGGCGCGGCGAACAACTACCCGGTCGCCGACGCGGGCTGGGCCGTGGAGATCTCGCTCGACATCGACACCGTGTCGGCCATCTGCCCGTTGTGCCACATCACGCTCGTGGAGGCCAACAGCAACTCGTACGCGAACCTCCTCGCCGCTGAGGCGACCGCCGGGGGCCTCAGCCCCACGGCCATCTCCAACAGCTGGGGGTCGTCGGAGTTCGCCGGTGAGCACACGCTCGACGGCAGCTTCAGCTTCGGGAGCATCCCGGTCACGGTCTCGACCGGCGACAGCGGCTACGGCACGTCCTGGCCGGCCAGCGCGCCGAACGTCATCGCCGTGGGCGGGACCCAGCTGACCGCGGACGGCAGCGCTCGTGGCTGGTCCGAGACGGTGTGGAACGGCGCCAACAGCGGGTGCTCCAGCCAGGAGGCCAAGCCGGTGTGGCAGACCGATGCCGGCTGTGCCAACCGGACGATCGCCGACGTGTCGGCGCTGGCCGGCTCGCCCGGCGAGGCGATCTACGACACCTACGGCGGCCACGTCGGGTGGGAGGACTGGGGCGGCACCAGCCTGGCCTCGCCGATCATCGCCAGCGTCTACGCGCTGGCCTACCCGGACGTGCCCATGTCGACGACCTACGCCAACCACTCGTCGCTGTTCGACGTGACCTCGGGCTCGAACGGCTCGTGCGGCGGCAGCTACCTGTGCACCGGCGTGTCGGGCTACGACGGGCCGACCGGACTGGGCACGCCGTGCGGCACCGCCGGCTTCGGCACGGGTCCGTTCGTCACGCCGGGCTGTTCGTCCCTGGCCCCGACGCCGAGTGCGCAGCCGTTGACGTCGAAGCCGGCATCGACCCCGGCGCTGGTGTTCACGCCTGCCTGCACCGCGGCCCCGCCCGGCTACGCCCGCTGCGACGCCCAACGCATCACCAAGCGGTGACTACCGCGCATATATGGAACATTTCTTCCATATATGCAGTGAATGGTCTGGGTACAGTTCGTCGATGGACGCGGGAGAGCCGGCACTGAAGATCGACGAGCTGACCCGCCAGGGCGTCCTCGCCCTGCCGGTGCGGTCGACTCGTCGACGAGCGACGGGTGTCAGACGGGCCAAGGCGACCGCACCGGTGGCCGAACTGGTCTACGAGCAGCGCCGCTGAGAGCAGACCCTTGACGAAGTCTGGCCGGTTCACCAGGATCGTCGGATGCGCCGTCGCATCCTTCCCCTTCTCCTGCTGCTCGTCATCGTCGCTGCCGCGTGTGAAGTGCCGGACATCCCGCCTCCCGGCGACGGGCCGACGCGCTATCGCGATCCGGTGTTCGATGCCGTGACGGTGAAGACCGGCCTCATCTACGGACGGGCGCTGAACCTCGAGAACCAGAAGGTCGTCCTGAAGTTCGACCTGTACGAGCCGACCGGCGACACGGTCACCAAGCGACCGGCGATCGTGTGGGTGCACGGCGGCTCGTTCTGTTGCGGCGACCGGACCTCACCCGAGATCGTCGACGAAGCGACGACCTTCGCGCAGGAGGGCTACGTCAACATCTCGATCGACTACCGGCTCGAGCAGCCGGGCTGCCGCGACACCTTCTCGAACTGCATCCCCGCCATCCAGGAAGCGGCCGAGGACGCGCAGACGGCGGTGCGCTACCTGCGTGACAACGCCAGGCGGTACGGCGTCGACAAGACCCGGATCGCGATCGGCGGGTCGTCCTCGGGCGGGATCACCGCGCTCAACGTCGCCTACGCCTCGTCGGATGACCCGACGTCGGCGGTGCGGGCCGCCGTGTCGCTCTCGGGAGCGAACCTCGTCGTCGGCAGCCCCTCGCCGGGTGATGGCGCAGCCATCGACTTCCACTGCACCACCGACCCCCTGGTGCCGTACTCCGGGGCCGTGCAGACGATCGACGCCGCGCAGGCCCAGGGCCTCCCCGCCTTCCTCGAGACCTGGGACGAGACCTGCCACGTGCCCTACGCCGAGCACCGCCAGCAGATCCTCGACCAGTCGAGGAACTTCCTGTACTGGGAGATGGACCTCACCCACGCCGCCACCTGACGGCGGGCGTCACCGCGCCCGATCGGTCCACTCGACGAAGGCGCAGAGCGTGGAGATCAGTCGCATCTCCTCGACGTCGCGGGCCCGGCTGTTCAGCAGCTCCTCGGTGCACACCAGGTAGGCGAGGCACCGGGCCCGGCTGATGGCCACGTTGAGTCGGTTGCGGGAGAACAGGAAGTCCGCGCCCGTGGGCATGTCGACGCGCTGCGACGTCGTCATCGTGAAGAACACGACCGCCGCCTGTCGGCCCTGGAACTTGTCGACGGTGCCGACCGGCACGTCCGCGGGTGCGCGTGTCGGCGTCGAGCCGGTGCGCGGATGCAGGTCGACCTGGTCGTTGTAGGGCGCCACCACCATGAAGTCGTCGGCGGTCGAGCGGACCGTCGCTCGCCCTTCTGGTTGGTCCACGTGCGTGCCGATCAGGCGGGCGATCTCGGCGGCGACGAGCTCGGCTTCCTCCTCGGACTCGGTCGATGCGCCCGTCGTGGTCGGCTCGCAGCCAGCGCAGGCCCGTGCCGAACTCGGTGGTCTGCCGCGCGCAGCTCGGGTGGCTGGTGAGCCGGCCCTCGTAGATCTCCTCGGAGATGAAGCGGCAGACGTCGGGATGCATGCGTCGGGTCTCGGTCGAGGAACACGCCACGGTCGTCGGGCATGGTCACGTCGTCGCCGAGCACGTGCTCGAGCACGCTGTCGCCGCTGCCGCCGCGGATGGGACGGCCTGGGAGACCTGCGGGAGCTGCGAGCGGGTCGCCGAGCAGCACCAGGTTGCGGGCCGACCGGGACGCGGCCAGCGCGTCGGCCAGCGCCAGCTGGCCGGCCTCGTCGACGAGCAGCACGTCGACCGGCGCAGCCGCCATCGTCGTTGCCGGCGAACAGCCAGGTCGTGCCGGCGACCAGGTTGAACTCGTCGCTGGCGCACGCCTTGTTGTCGGTCGACGTAGTCGCACGCCGGTCGGCTCCGCGTCCGACGGCTCCTCGCGACGCTTGCGCACACGCGCGGAGCTGCGTCGAGTCCCACCGTCTCTGGTCGAACACGTCGACGATCTCGTCGAGCAGGTTGTCGATGGCGTGGTGGCTCATGGCGGTGATGCCGACCCGCTGGCCGGCCAGCGATCAGCGCTCGGACGAGGTGCGCGCCGCGGAAGGTCTTGCCCGTCCCCGGCGGCCCTTGGATCGGCGACGTAGCTGTGGTCGAGCTGGGTCGCCCAGGCGGTCATCTCGTCGAGGTCGTCGGTGAACGCGCCCGCCGGCGGGCCGCCGCCCGGCGCGAATCGCGGGCAGGTCGCGGCGCAGCAGCGCCAGCGACGACCGGGTTCGGCGTCGCGTCCGGCCGGGTCGAGGACGCGCGGCGGCCAGCTCGGCGAGCGCGTCGGGCTTCGGCTTCGGGTGACACCCAGTCGTTGAGCACCACCACGGTCGGGCAGCACGTCCGAGCTCGCTCGCATCGTCTCGCTCCAGACCAGGTCGACCGTCGCCGGCCTCGTCGGTCGAAGGACGATCGACCGTCGCGTAGCCCGACGCCGCCGTCGGGCGTCGCGATAGAGGACCTGGTCGCCGCGGTCGCGAAGGCGTCGATCGCCTGGTCGGGGAGCGCGAACCGCATCGCCGGGCGTCGAGCGGCGCTGCCCGTTCTTGCCGATGCGCTCGACCATGCCGACGTAGGTGAGGCCGGCGAGCACCTCGGGGTCGTCGAGCAGGTCGGCCGTGTCCGCCTGCGCACCTGGCCAGCAGCGGAGCCAGGTGGGCCTGCCACTCGCGCCGCCAGTAGCCGAGCACGTCGCCGAGGAGGTGCTCGGGCGTGTCCGGGCCGAAGGCGTGCAGCGCGTGCGACCTGCTCGTCGAGCTCGGGTAGGCCGTCGTCCGGCTCGAGCACGGCGGCCCGCCACGGCAGATCGGCGGGTCGGTGCTCGACCAGCCAGTCGCGCAGGGCGCGCGTGGCGCGGACGTCGTCCTCGTTGTAGGCGGCGATGCGGTCGAGGCCGGCCTGGTCGTGGTCGTTCATGTAGTGCTCGTACTCGACGACCGCGCCGGCGCCCTGGTCGATGTCGTGGCCGCGCTCGAAGTCGGTGAGCCGCTCGAGGTACTTGAGGCCGTAGGACTCGGTGCCCGACCTGCACCGCGTTGCGGGCGACCGACGAGAGGTCGACGAACAGCCCGGTCTCGACCAGCGTCGGCCGAGCGTCACCTCGCCGACGCCGTGGTCGGCGGCCAGCCGCTCGAGCGCCGATCGCTCGGTGTGGTTGTAGTGGTAGACGTGCATGCCGGGGTGGGCCGCGCGGCGGTCGGCGAGGAACTCGATGAGCGTCGGCGGCGGCGGTCGCCTCCTCGTCGCGGTCGTGGGCCCACCACGCCTGGTAGCGTCCAGCTCGCCGTCGGCCGTCGCGCAGGATCAGCCCGAACAGGAAGAACAGGCCGGCGTCGGCCCGCCAGAACGGGTGGCCCTCGAAGTCGAGGAAGACGTCGCCGTCGTCGGGTTCGGGCAGCTGCTCGAAGCCGTGGCCCCACACCGGGTCGTCGGTCGGCTCGATCATCCGGAACGGCGGCGGCTCGCTGTCGGGCTGCCGCGCGGGCCTGCGACCTGCAGCGTCGGCCTGGCTCGACCAGCCGCGCGAGCCGCTCGGCGTCGCATCCCGTCGACCGGCATCGTCGCACGTCGGCGAGCGCGGCCAGGGTCGTCGACGCCGTCGGCTTCGAGCGCGTCGCGCTCGGCGCGTGCGGATGCCGGCGACGTAGATGAGCGAGTCCTCGTCGCGCCACTGCTCGCGTCGCACATGCTCGAGGAACTCGCAGAACTGCGCAGTGCTCGCACGGCTCGGGAACGGTGGCGGTCGTCGGCCGGGTCGGCGTCGAGCGACGTCGGCCAGCTGGCGCCCGCAGGCGGTTCCAGTAGGGCGGAACTCGTCGGACCGACAGGGTCTCGACTCGGCCCGAACCGAGCCACAGGTGCATGTGGCTGCGGCCGGGCGCCGGTCGCCGCCTCGATGGCGTCGGCGTAGAAGCAGAGCTGCAGCACGTGGCCGGGCTTGGCCTCGACCCGGGCGAGCTTGGCGTCGACCGGCTCGTAGCGCGACGACGCCGGTGTCGGGATCCGTCGACGCGGATCAGGAAGTCGGCGATGCCGCGGACGCCGTCGTGGACGAACGGCATCTGGTAGATGACGTCGTAGCCCTGGTCGAACGGGTTGCCGACCCGTTCGACCCAGGCCGCGAACGTCTCGCGCCGTCGCGTCCTGACCGGGACCTCGAGGATCGACTGGCCCTGCCGTTCGTACTCGGCCAGGCAGTCGGCCTCGTGCTGCGAGGCCCTTCGTCGAGCAGGAGCTGGGCGAACGAGCCGAACGGGCTGTCCGGCGCCGCGAGCGAGTGCCGTCCTCGACCTGGTGCTTGAGCGTCAGGTAGTGCGCGCAGTCGAGCCACGCCGTGATCTTCGACGGCGTGAGGAGGCGATCCGTCATCGAGCGAACAGTACGCGGCAGCCGTGACCGCTCGGCGAGAGGTCGGGTGCCCCGAAAGATCAGCGAGTGGCGAGGAGAATCGCGACGATGGTGCCGACCATCGCTACGACGACCGTCACGACGATCCCGAACGCCCAGGCTCGGACGGTGTCCATTCCCTCGGCGATCTTCGCGTCGAGATGGTCCTCCAACCCTTCGAAGCGGCCCTCGAGTCCCGCGAACCGACCCTCGAGACCCTCGAAGCGGCCCTCGAGTCCCGCGAACCGGCCCTCTAACCCTTCGAACCGACCCTCGAGACCTTGGAACCGGCCGTCAAGCCTGTCGAACCGGCCTTCGAGCTTGGCCATGTCGCCCTTCAACTCGGCTTGCAGCCCGCCGAGGTCCGTCTTGGTTGCCACATCGGCCCAGCCCACTGGCGGAAGGTAGCTCATGAGTCCATCGACCGTTTCCCTTGTCAGGAGTCCGCCCAGCTCCTCGTAGATCTGCTGTCGTAGCCGGTCGTCCGGCATCTGGGGTCTCCTCGTGTCCGTTGGGCTGAGGGGAGCCGGGGAAGGCGCCGCAGGTGCGTTCTGCTCCGAGACCAGAAGTATACATACATAGCGACATCTACGGACCAGTGTGCCAATATTCCAGCCTAGATATGCGCTTCCTCAGCCCGGAACTAGGACAGCCGATGGCTGAACCTGTCGAAGACCAACCGCCGCTCGGGGCGTTTCCGGGCCAGTGGGTCGTTGAGTTGGACCACGCGACCTGGGATGTGTTCATTGCGCTCCTCGACAACCCGGCGCGTTCCGACCCTAGGTTGATCGAGCTGTTCGCCCGTCCTCCGCGTATCGGCCGCTGAACGGTACGGCGATGCGGATCCTCGGGTTCGCCTCGGCGACCCCTCAGCTCAGCAGCGCCTCGTAGAGGGCCTGGCTGGCGGGGCTGGGCGAGACGCCGAGCTCGTCGCGCAGCACGCAGCGGAGGTTCTCGTAGACGCGCAGGGCCTCGGCGGGGTTGTGCTCGGCGGCGAGCGCCCGCATCAGCAGCCGGTGCCCGCTCTCGCGCAGCGGTGACTCGGCGACGAGGGTGCGGCCGGCCCGGCGGGCGGCGGCCAACTCCGTGCCGCCCAACCCCAGTCCCGCCTCGCCGTACGCCTCGAGGGCGCGGAGGTGCATCTCCACGAGCCCTCGCCGGACCTCGTCGACCCACAGCGCGTCCTCACCGGGCAGGAAGCCGCGCTCCGCGGTGAACAGCGCGACGAGCGAGGCGGCCCACGCCCGCTCCCACTGCTTCTGCGCGACGGCCGACTCGGCCCGGCAGATGGCCTCGTCGGCGTCCTCGATGTCGACCGCCACCGGGTCGAGCATCAGCCGGACGGTGCCCCGACCTTCGACCCGATCGGCGCCGAGCGCCCGACGCAGACGTGACAGGAGCGCGTTCAGGGCGGCGTCGGGATCGTCGGGACCGCCCGTCGGCCAGATGGCATCGACGATCTCGCCCCGTGGCACGGACCGGGCCCGGTTGACCACGAGGTAGGCGAACAGGACCCGACCCTGGCGGCCCGGCAGGTCGGCCTCGAGGCGTCGGCCGTCGTCCTCGACCACGATGGACCCGCACACCTGCACCCGCATCGCCGCAGTCTCCAATGTTTTCGCAACGTTGGTCCAACATCCTCGAGTTACACCTCATGACAGGAGCACGGCATGTCCCGACTGATCCGCTGTGAATGCGGCTTCGTCGCCCGAGGCGACTCGGACGACGAGGTCATCGACGGCATCCGGGCCCACATGGCCCAGGACCACCCGGCGCTCCTGGAGACCGTCGCCACCGACGAGCTCCGCGGCTGGATCGAGCTCGAATGACCTAGGAGGCACGATGCTCACGACCCCGACCACAACCCTTGCCGGGTCGTCCACCACCGCCCGACCCGGCCTGGTGGACGCCGACTGGTTGGAGGCGCACCTCGACGATCCGGCGGTCGTCGTGGTCGAGGTCGACGTGAGCCCCGCCGCCCACGAGGCCGGCCACATCCCCGGCGCGGTGCTGTGGGACATCTACACGGACCTCAAGGACGGTGACTACCAGCTGCGGTCGCTGCCGTCGATGCAGGAGCTGGTGCGGCGCTCGGGGATCCACGCCGACACCACCGTGGTCTTCTACGGGTACGGACCGGCCATCGGCGTGTGGCTGATGCGGTGGTGCGGACACACCGCCGTCGCGCTGCTCGATCTGGGCGCGCGACACCTGGCGCGACCAGGGCCGGCCCTGGACCACCGAGCGGACGGATCCGACTCCGTCCGGCTACCGACTCGAGCGCGCCGACGATCACGTGCGCGCCGGCTGGTCGGAGGTGCTCGACGCCATTGACGATCCGAAGGTGACCGTGGTCGACGTGCGCAGCCGCGACGAGTTCGACGGCGAGCGGTTCTGGCCGTCCGGTGGCATGGAAGAGGGCGGCCGGGCCGGTCGCGTGCCCGGAGCCCGACACCTGCCCGCGGCTGGGCTGACGGCGGACGACGGATCCTTCCGTCCCACCGCGGTGCTGGCCGCGCGCTGCGCCGGCCTCGCGCCCGACGGCGCCGACGGTCAGATCATCACCTACTGCACGATCGGCGCCCGGGCCGCCACCGTCTGGTTCGTCCTCACCTATCTCCTCGGCCGCGACCGCGTGCGGGTCTACGACGGCTCGTGGGCCGAGTGGGGTCGCATGCCGGACGTTCCCGTCGAGCGCTGACCCTTCCCTTTCCATTGTCCAACCAACACAAAGTGCAACCAACCAAGGAGACCGTCATGTCCCAGTTGATCCGCAAGAGCCTCGACACGCCTGAGGAGACCCGACCGTTCAAGGACGGCTCCGGCCATCTCGATGTCGTCGACAGCGGGAACGGCATCGTCGGTCGCGCCGTGTTCGAGCCCGGGTGGCGCTGGTCGACCCACGTCAAGCCCATCGCCGGAACCGACAGCTGCCAGGCCCCGCATGTGGGCTACATGATCTCGGGTCGCATGCACGTGGTCATGGACGACGGCGAGTCCGCCGACTTCCAGGCCGGTGACCTCGCCATCATGGCTCCCGGTCACGACGCCTGGGTCGTGGGCGACGAGCCCTGCGTGTTTGTCGACTGGCAGGGCTACGCCGACTACGCCAAGGGCTGAGAGGCGGCATCCGGCTCAGTGGCCGACGCCGCGATCCACAACGTCCACGCGGCGTACGCCATCGCCAACACCAGCATCGACGCGCCGAGCACCCATGCCGGCAGCGGCGGATGCCAGCCGTGGCCGCTCAGGTACGACAGCAGCGGGTGTGCGACGCCGGTCATGTTGCGCCGCATCCACACCGCATGGTCGACCACGAGCACGAAGGCCGAGCAGCTCGACACCACCGCCGCGACGACGAGCTGCGCGCGGCGGCGGACGCGGGGCGACGTCGCCACGACCCAGCCCGACAGGATCGGCACGCCCATGGCGAGCGGCAGGGAGTATCGGGCCTGCCAGACGTAGCCGATGCTCGGCGCCTTGACGGCTTCGGACGCGACCTGGACGGCGATGGTCCCCAGCGCGGTGCCGACGATCGCGAGGCGTTGGCGCCAACTGCCGACCACCAGCGCCAGGGCGGCCAACCCGATCGCGCACAGGATCCAGCCGGCGGCGAACCAGCCGGGCGGGCGTGTGTCCTCCCATCCGAACACGCCGACCAGGTCGCGGGCCAGCAGCGGGAGCCGGCCGACGGAGTGCTTCGCCGCGGCGAGGTGGGTCAGCCCGGGTTGCGCGAAGCCGGTGAACGAGTTCAGCGACCCGGCGGCTACAAGATAGGCGAGGGCCAACGCAGCCAGCACGCCCGCGGAGATGGCGGCGACGCGAACCGGCGTCCGGGACCACAGCTCGGCCAGCCTCGTCCGACGCGCGACCGTGATCAGCACGGCGACCGCAATGGCGACGGCGAAGCCGGGGGAGAGCGGCCGACTCCACGCCAGCAGCACCGCGGCGATGCCGACCCGCGCCAGCAGGTGCCACTCCGGTGGGCCGTCGTCGTGCAGCAGCCGCAGCAGCGACAGCCAGAGGCAGAACGCGGCGGCCAGCTCGAGGCCGCTCGGGTTCACCGCGCCGATCATGAAGAACACGGTCGGGGTGATCGCGGCCACGGCACCTGCGACTGCGGCCGGCCCCACCGAGCCGCCGATCGCCGAGGTCAGACCCGAGGCCAGCAGCGCGCCGCAGACCAGCACTGCGACCATCCGCATGGCCCGCACCATCTCTTCGGGGGAGAGGGCGAAGCGTGACGGCCACCCGACCATCGCGTAGTAGAGGGGCGGGTACTGGCCTTCCTGGGTTCGCACGAGGGCGGGGGTGGTGTCGCGGACGATCCCCTCCAGACAACCGGCGGGAACCGTTGGCCGGAACGCGTAGCAGTGCGCGTGCCGGCCGAGCTCGGCTTCGGTCACGGTCTCGGTGTAGAGCGTCCAGGTCCCCGACGGCACCCTCGGGCTGGGGCTGCGCACGACCCGCAGCGGGCCGTCGAGCACCCCGTGGGCCGTGGCCACCGCCTTGATCACATGGGCCGGCTCGTCGGGCGTGCTCATCACCGGCGAGGACAGCGCCCACACGGTTCCGATCGCGACGAAGAGGGCGAACGAGATCCACCAGCGCCGGCGATCGAAACCTGTGGTCGACATGGGATGCGCCCCTCGGAGTCCACCCCAGTCGTCGGGTCACGTTACTGACGACCATCCCCGATGTCGTGTCACGACCTCGAATCGGATGGAGGGCGTCGGGCTCGTTTCAGCCCAGCCCGAGCAGTCGTGCAATGCGCGGGTCGTCGGTGCCGAGGTAGCGGACGAGCACACCCACCACCCGGTCCACGTCGAGTGTGCCGGCGTCGCGCATCTCCTCGAGATCGGCCCAGTCCTTGGTGCGGTCGAAGAACGCCTTGAACACAGCCAGGTCGGGGCACGACAGGAACGGGAGCTCGACGCCCTCGAACAGCTCCCACCGGGCCCTGTCGCCCACCCGGTCGTGGAACGCGGTGGTGTTCAGGAACACGTCGACCGGTGTCGACTCCCACCACAGCCGTTGCTGGCCGTCGCCGACGAGTCGACGCGCGTCGGCGTCGGTCCAGACCACGCCATCGGGCAGCGCGTCGAGCACCTCGGTCGTGCGCTCGGTGCCGACGAACACGTTGAGGTCGATGTCGATGGTGCCCCGAGCGCGCTGGGTGCACCACGCCAGCGCGAGCGCCCCGCCGAACGCGTGCGGGATGCCGGCGCCGTCGAGCGCCTGGTGGATCGCCACCATCTTCTGCGGGATCGAGGTCACGCCGCACCGAACTTGGGATAGCGCAGCCGGCGGCTGTGGCGGGCGGGGAAGCGGGCGGCCAGGTCGAGCACCTCGGCCAGCTCGCGGCCGCGCTCGGCCGGGTCGGCACCGCCGACCACCGGCGTCAGCTCGACCGTGGCCGCCACCTGCGCGGCCCGCAGCACCCGGTCGAACGTCTCGACCGACGGCACCTTGCGCCCGGCCTCGTAGGCCACCAGCGTGGCGTGGGAGGTGCCGGCCCGTCGGGCCAGCTCGCGCAACGACAGGCGGGCTCGGGTGCGGGCCCGGTGCAGCTCGGCGGCGGCGTTCATGACCTCATGGTATCCGTTCGGATACCAGATGCCAACCGCGAAGACGTGTCAGCCGAGGTCGGGGCGGGCCAGGAACCGGACTACGGCGGCGTCGAACTCGGCCGGCCGATCGAGGTTGGGGGCGTGTCCAGCCCCGTCGATGGTCACCGCGACAGCGCCGGGGACCTTGGCTGCCATGATCTCGGCCGCAGCCAAGAAGGGCTGGTCGTCGCCGCCGACCAGCACCAGGGTGGGCACGGAGATCTCGCCCAGCGACGTCATGATCGACGCGTCGGACTGCGTGAGGATGCCCCGGGCGGCGAGGGCCAGCCCGGCGGGGTCGTGCGGCCCGGCGTTGACCTCGGGGCTGGCCGCGAGCGCGTCGAGGCCGCGGGTCTCGAACCCGACAGCGAAGCGCTCGGCCATGGCGTTCCACTTCTCCCGCCCTGCGTCCTGCTTGTAGCCGGGTCCGGTGTCGACCAGCACGAGTCCGGCCACCCGCTCGGGATGGGCCAGGCGGAACGCCAGCGACAGGTAGCCGCCGAGTGAGTGCCCGCCGAGGACTGCCCGCGGTGCCGAAGATGCGTCGAGGATCGCCGCCATGTCGTCAAGGCTGAGCGCCTGCGTGTAGCGCAACGGGTCGGCAGGGGAGTCGCTGCGGCCATGGCCGCGCAGGTCCCACGTGATCACGCGGCGGTCGAAACCGAGCGCGTCGACATTCGGCGCCCACATCGCGCTCGACGCTGAATACCCGTGCGTGAGCAGCAGCGGCGGGAGGTCGCTGGTGCGGCCGTGGCACTCGTAGTGGATGGTCACGCCATCGCGGTCGAGGGTGGGCACCGGTGCGCTCCTGAGGTGTCGGTCAGCGGGTCGGGTTCTTCGGGACGTCCCGGAAGGCGAGATCGCGATCGAGCTGCGGCTCCTTGGGCAGGCCGAGGATCCGCTCGCCGAGGATGTTGTGCTGGATCTCGTCGGTGCCACCCGCGATCGACACGGCCGGGACCGACACGAAGATCTCGGCGATGGTGCCTTGGCGGGGGCTGTCCGCTCCGGTGAGCATGCCGGCCGCACCGGCGATGGACGAGTGGACCCGCGCCGAGGCCCGTGCGATGTTGCTGCTCGCGAGCTTGCCCAGCGATCCCTCCGGTCCGGGCGGTCGCCCCAGGGCGCGGGCCGCCAGCGCCCGCTGCTGGGTCCACTGCGCCACTCGGACCAGCGTGATCAGCTGGGCCATCCCTTGACGAACGACCGGGTTGGCGTTCGTGCCGGTCACCCGCGCCTGCTCGACGACCAGATCCGGACGACCGGCGCGCTGCGGATACCAGGTGTAGGGCTCGGCAGCCACCGCGGCTTCGGCCGCGGCTTCTCGGGCGGCCCGCCCCGGCGTCGGTGCGTCGGCCGCTGCCGCCCGCGTCGGGGCCAACCGGCGCTCGTGGGCGAGCGTGGTCAAGGCCACCGCCCAACCTCCGCCAACCTCACCGATCACGTCGTCGACCGGCACCGCTGCGTCGTCGAAGAACACCTCGTTGAACGACGCGTGGCCGTTCATCTGGCGCAGCGGCCGGACCTCGACCTGCGGGTTGCGCATCGGGACGATCAGGCAGGTGATGCCACGGTGCTTGGGGACGTCCCAGTCGGTGCGGGCCAGCAGGAGCCCGACATCGGCGTGGTGGGCCGAGGTGTTCCACACCTTCTGCCCGTTGACGATCCACTGATCGCCGTCACGGTCGGCCCGGGTGGTGAGGCCGGCCAGGTCGGACCCCGCGCCCGGTTCGCTGAAGAGCTGACACCACGCCAGCTCACCGGTGACGGTGCGGCGGAGGAATCGCTCCTTCACGTCGTCGCTCCCGTGCTCGAGCATGGTCGGGGCGGCCAACGACATGCCCACCCCGTCGGGGATGCCGACCGCGCCGGCCCGGACCATCTCCTCGGCGATGACCGCGGCTATCGCCGGCGGCAGGTCCCGGCCGCACCAGCGCTTCGGCCAGGTGGGGCAGGCCCACCCGGACTCGGCCAGCCGTGTGCGCCACTCGACCAGGCTGAGCTCGGGGTCCCACACGGCGTCGAGCCAGGCTCGGACCTCGGCCCGCACCTCGTCGGCGTCGGTGGAGATCATCGCCCCTCGAACCGGGGAGGGCGCCGCTCGACCGACGCGCGGATCCCTTCGCCCCAGTCGGAGGTCTGTTGCAGACGCTGCTGCTCGGCCAGCTCCCGCTCGGTCGCCGGCGCGGACCTGCTCGGCCAGGTCGCCGCGCATCGTCTGGCGGATCGAGCGCACGGCCAACGGCGCCGACGTCGCGATGGACGCCGCCAACGCGTGTGCCGCGGCGCGCACATCCTCGCCGTCGTCGACCAACCGATCGCACAGACCGATGGCGGCCGCATGCGCGCCGTCGATGCGATCGCCGGTGTAGAGCAGCTCGAGCGCGCGCTGCTGGCCCACGATGGCCGGCAGCGTCACGGTCAGGCCGAAGCCGTGGTGGAAGCCCAGCTGCGCGAAGTTGGCCGAGAACCGCGCCACCGGGCCCGCCACCCGGAAGTCGGCGGAGCAGGCCAGGCCGAGTCCACCGCCGATGGCCGCGCCCTGCACCGCGGCCACGACCGACGTAGCGGTCGCGAAGAGGCGGACCGCCTCGGCGTAGAGGTCGCCGCCTCCCGCGCCTGGCGACCCGCGGCCGCTCGTGAAGTCAGCACCGGCACAGAAGTGCTTGCCCTCTGAGCACAGCACGATGGCGCGGCACCCGATGTCGGCATCCAGTGACTCGTAGGCCTCGGCGATCGACCGGATCAGCGCGACGTCGAAGTAGTTCGTCGGCGGCCGGTGCAGCTCGACGGTGGCCACGTGGTCGGCGCCGACCACCACCGACACATCACCGAAGCTGGTCGCGATCTCCCCCTGGCCCACGAGCGCACGCTACCTACTGGCGACGCGACGGCCGAAGGCCAGACCTCCCGTTGGTCGCCTGGTCCGCTAGACGAGCGGCGGGCGCTTCGCCTGCTTCTTCTCCTTCTTGGCGTTGCGCTTCTCCTTCAACGACTTGCCGGCCTTCTTGCCAGAGGGTCTCTGTGGGGACTTGTCGGGCATGTCGGTTCTCCTTCGTCGGGTGGTCAGGCGTCAGTCGTCAGAGGTGGTGAGCGCGTGGAGCAGCTCGGGCAGCGGCACCGTGGCGAGGCCGATGGCGGCGTCGCCGATCCCGTAGGGCACGACGAGCGTGTCGGCGTGCACGAGCGCGCCGCACGAGTAGACGACGTTCGGCACGTAGCCGTCCTGTTCGTCGGGCGCGGGGCTGAGGAGCGGCTCGCGAAGATGCCCGATGAGTCGCTCGGGCTCGTCGAGGTCGAGCAGCACGGCGCCGATGCGGTAGGTGCGCATCGGGCCGACGCCGTGGGTGAGCACCAGCCAGCCGGCCTCCGTCTCGATCGGCGATCCGCAGTTGCCGAGCTGGAGCACCTCCCACGCGCGGGTCGGGAGCTGGCAGGGCGTAGCGCGACTCCCACAGGCGGGGGTTGTCGGAAGTGGTCACAGAGTTCGTCTCGCGGTCGGATCGGGACAGGGCGACGTAGCGGCCGCCGATCCGCCGCGGGAACAAGGCGAGCCCCTTGTTGGCGGCCGCCGGACCGACCATGGGCGACGACGTGAACTCGAGGAAGTCGGTGGTCTCGAGCAGCTGCTGGCTGATGTTCGCGCCGTCGTAGGCCGTGTACGTGGCGTAGTAGCGGACGGCGCCGTCGTCGTCGACGAACCGCACGAAGCGCGCGTCCTCCATGCCGTTGCGCTCCGCGTCCATCGACGGCCAGAGCACCCGTTCGGACAGCGTCGTCTCGTCCGGGAAGCGGACGGCGTAGGTTCGCTCCGCGATCCGGCGCATGAGCGAGATGGTGTGGACGCCGTGCCGCCGTGTCGCCAGCTGCTGCTGGAGCCGGCCCAGCTGCCACTCGAGATCGGCCGAGGTGAAACGGCTCCCGAGTGCGTCGAGGATGTAGTCGGCGTTCTCACCGATGCCGTCGAGGCGGCGAACCTCGCCCCGGAAGACCTCCCGGTCGAACTGCGCGGGACCGATCTCGCCGATCGTCGCCAGCGAGGACGGCGGGGTCGACGGTGGCGGTGCCGAATTGATCGACCGTGCCGATCCGGAAGCCGATCGACGATCGGTGACCCTCGCCGATCCCCCGCACGCTCATCACGAACCGGAGACTCGCCGGGCTCGACGCCCGATCTGGTCGGGATGGGCGACGATGCTCGGGTTGCAGAGCGCCGCGCCCTCGATGGCGTACTCGCTGGTGAACGTGGCGCCGAGCAGCAGGCGTCGCGTCGTCGGAGAGCGTCGCGATGGCGGATCGAGACGGTCGGCGAGCTCGCCGGCATGCTCGCGGAACGTGCCGTCGAGGTCGCGGTGGCGACCCTCGAACCGTGCCATCACGTCGTCGAGCGACCGCTGCGCCTCGTCCTCGTCCAGGGCCAGGACGCGCTCCAACACCTGGGTAGCGCGCGACTCCTGGTGCTCGAAGCCCTCCTGTCCGGGGACGAAGAGGCGGGTGATGACCCGGGACGGGTCGGCGGTCAGTCGCTGCGTGCTCCGCCGCGACGATGTCGGTGGTCGGCGCGGGTCACGACGGCAAGGCCGCCGACAGGCGTGCCGCATGCTGTTGCGTCGAGAGCAGGGCCAGGGTCGACTCGGCGCCCTGGTTGAGGTTCACGCCGTCGGACATCAGGCCGTCGAAGCCGCCGCCGGTCTCCGGGTCCCACATGACGCGTTCGGCTGTCGTTGTCACCCGAGAACCAGGCCGCCGCGGCGACGATGCCCTCGGCCCAGCGGGGGTCGTCGTCGACGGCGTGCGGCGCGGGCACAGGCGTCGGCCAGCGCGGCGACCTCGATGGGCTGCTGGTCGAAGGCCGGCCGGTGGTCGCCGACGCCGTCGCCGCCGGCCGGGGTGACCGAGAGGTGCCCGCCCGAGCGTCTCGTGGTCGAGCAGCCAGCCGAGCAGATCGAGTCCGTGCTGCAGCAGGTCGGGTCGCGTCCAGCGCGACCCCGGCCGCGATCATCGCCTCGGGGAGGACGGCGTTGGCGTAGGCTGAGGCGCGCCTCGGGCCACGGCCAGGCGGCGTCGTGGCCGGGGAGCGCCATGCCGTCGGCCGCGTCGCGCGAGGAGGTCGCGTGCCAGGTCGGTGATCGGGCTTCGCGCGCGAGCAGCTCGGCGGCGCCGAACGCGGCGAACGCCATCGCGCGCGGCCACGGCGACCGCTGCCGGGCGGCCCGCTCGAACTGCGCGGTGGCGGTCTGTCGCACCCAGTCGGTGTCGCTGTGCCGGCGCGGCGGTGCCGAGCCCCCAGACGCTCCGGCCCCAGCAGTCCTCCACCGTCGGCCGGTCCTGCCAGCTGCCGCGCCGGTCCATGCGGTTGCGGTAGTCGCCGTCGACGTCCTGCGCGTTGCTCAGGAACCGCAGGCTGATCTCGGCCAGCGTCCGCACGACCGGCGTCGGGACTCGGCTCGCGGGTCGTGACCACGAGCACGCGGGCCATGTCGTCGGTGCAGTAGCCGTGCTCGGGTCGCGGCTCGGCGTACTCGGCGTGCTCGAACGTGCCGCGCCGGTCGGTCATGTCGACGAGATGGTCGAAGATCGGTGCCGGCGTGTTCGTCATACGAGTGCCGGTCGCTCGGCGAGGAGGTGGTCGGCCAGCTCGAGGTAGGCGCCGGCCACGACCGGCCAGCCCATGCTCGGCGCCAGGCGGGACGCCTCGGCCGCCATGTCCGCGGCCAGGTCCGGCTCGGTGAGCACCCGGTGCAGCGCCATGGCGAGCGCGTCGGGATCGTCGTGGTCGACGACGATGCCGGCCCCGCTCGACAGCAGCTCGACGGCGTGCGGGAAGGCGGTGGCGACGACCGGCCGGCCGGCCGCGATGGCGTCGACCAGCACGCCGGACGTGACCTGATCGGTCGAGTCGTACGGAAGCACGACGACGGCGGACGACTGCGATCAGCGCGGTCAGCGTCGGCACGTCGCGGTAGTCGTCGTCGAAGGACACCGACGCGGCCACGCCGTTGCGCCATGCCTGCTGGATGCGGGCGTTGCGGTAGGCCTCGCCGTCGGCGGCCAGCACCTTCGGGTGGGTCTGGCCGGCCACGAGGTAGCGGGGTCGGTCGTGCAGGTCCCGCAGCGCCGGCATGGCGTCGATGACCCGCTCGATGCCCTTGCCCGGGCCCGAGCAGGCCCCAGGTCAACAACGTCGGCCGGTCCGGCTGGTCCCGTGCGGGACCGGCGTGCGTCGGGGTCGGCGGCGCCGTGCGGGATCGTGCTCGACCTTCGTCGGGTCGACGTCGAAGCCGTCGCAACAGGCGTCGTCGAGCCGCGTCGGACATGACGACGACCTGGTCCGCCATGCGACGCCGACCTCCACGAGCACCGACCGCTGGTGGGGCGTCGGGTCGCGTCAGGATGGTGTGGGCGACGACGATCGACGGGACGCGTCAGGCCGGCGATGACCTCCAGCACCTCGTCGCCGTCGGCGCCGCCGTAGACGCCGTACTCGTGCTGGACGACGGCCACATCACCGCGGTTGAGCAGGTCGGCGCACTCGGCCGACCGAGCTCGGCGAGCCGCTGTCGCAGCTCACCGACGACGCGATCGCTCGACGGCGAGGCGGCCGTCGGCCACCCGTACGACGTCGACGTCGGCGCCATGGGCGGACAGCCCGTCGGCCAGGGCCGCGCTGAACGTCGCGAGACCGCACGGCGTGGGTGGGTAGGTGCTGAGGATCCCGAAGGTGCGGGCAGGACCGCGGTCGACGAGGACGTGCGTGGGTCGCTGCAGGGTCGACGCGCAGGTGAACTCCTTCAGAGTCGCTCGGGTCGAGGCGTCGAACCTGCACGGGGCGACAGCGCGTCATGACGGCCGTCCTGCCCAAGCGAGGCGACTCTCCCAAGGCGGTGTAAGGGCTCCAGGGTACCGGGTCTGCCTCGTCGACAGGCAGCGACCGGACCCGTGACCGAGCCGCGCCCGCCTAGGGTTGACCCCGATGAGCAGCACTGTCGCGGATCTGACCTGGCTCCTGACCGAGATCCAGAGCACGACCACGTCCGGGGCGGAGTACATGACCTGGCGTCGGCTGGTGAGCCGCTATCCGGGCAAGAGCAACCTGGAGTGGCTGTGGAAGCTGATCGGCGACGCGGTCGCGGAGGGCTACCTCGCCCCCATCGGGGTCCAGGACGTGCCACCGGAACCCGACACGCGGGTCGACTGGGGACAGTGGCAGCTCACCGACAAGGGTCGAGAGCTCCTCACCCCGTAGCGAGCTACCCGCTCGCGTTGCCCTCGGTTTCGTCCGCCGGCCCGATCACGTCCGTGACCCGACGCCGGAGGGTGAAGTCCGAGTCCGATCGGCGCATGTGCTCCAGGACGCGGAGAACCCGAGACGACGGGTCGCTTCCGGCGGCGCGAAGCGCGTACTTCCGCACGCCCGGATCGCCGTCCGCCAGCAGGTCGATCAGGACCGGCTCGGCGATCGATCCGAGCCGACCGGCGGCGATGGCCGCGACGAGGCGTACCTGGGGGCGGTCAGCGACGGCGGCCTGCTCGACGAGAGGCAACGCGTCCGCTCCGCCGATGGCGCCGGCGAGGCTGACCGCCTTGCACGCCCGGGCCAGGTCGTCGCCGCCGGCCACTTCGGCGAGGAGCGGCAGCGCGTCGGGTCCGAGCTCGGCCGCGGCGGCCCGGTAGTCGGGCTCCTCGGGGTCGATGGCCTGCAACACGCTCTCCATCGTCACCATGTCGGGCTCCTCAGCAGTCCTGCGTCATCGGGCTGTTCTCCATCGTCAGACGTTCGTTCTCCATCAGGTCGGGTGGCGGATTCGTGATGTTGATGGTGCCGTTTCCGGTCATGAGCTGATCGTTGTTGTTCACGTGCCCGAGGCCCAGCGCGTGGCCGACCTCATGCCCCATCGTCCACTGCGTGGCGATCGATGCGATCAGGCAGTTCGAGGATCCAGAGGGCTGGTTGGCCCCGTTGACGACGTCTCCGGCGTCGGTGACGGTTCGCACCAGGTACACCACCACGTCGTTCGGGCCGACGTTGTTCCGGTGGGTGAGCAGAGCCGCCAGCGCGACGGGGTCCAGCGCCACGTCGAAGTCGGGGTCGGCGACGGGGATGCGTTCGGTCGAGCCGACCTCGACCATGATGCCGACGGAGTCGTACACCTCCGTCATGCCCTGCACCATCTGGTCAATGGTGAAGACGGTGGGGTCGCTCACGATCTTCAGGTGCATCCTCACTCTCGAGTGGTGCGCGTGTCCCGTGTTGCCGCCGAGGTTCCAGGTGAGGGTGCCGGCGGGGTCGAAGCGGCCGAGCCACCAGTTCCCGTCGGACGGGTGGTAGAAGACGAGCTGGGTGGAGGCGGTTCCGGTGAACTGGCCGGTCCAGAAAGGCCGACCGTCCCCCACCTGCCCGAAGCCGGCGGTGTTGCCGGAGGGGTTCGGGTTCCACGCGAGGGTGCCGGCGGGGTCGAAGCGGCCGAGCCACCAGTTGTGGTCGGATGGGTGGTAGAAGACGAGCTGGGTCGCGGCGGTTCCGGTGAACCTTCCCGTCCAGAAAGGCCGACCGTCCGCAACCTGTCCGAACCCGATGGTGTTGCCGGCGAGGTTCCAGGTGAGGGTGCCGGCGGGGTCGAAGCGGCCGAGCCACCAGTTGTGGTCGGACGGGTGGTAGAAGACGAGCTGGGTCGCGGCGGTTCCGGTGAACCTTCCCGTCCAGAAGGGTCGGCCGTCCCACACCTGTCCGAAGCCGGCGGTGTTGCCGGAGGGGTTCGGGTTCCAGGTGAGGGTGCCGGCGGCGTCGAAGTGGCCGAGCCACCAGTTGTGGTCGGACGGGTGGTAGAAGACGAGCTGGGTGGAGGCGGTTCCGGTGAAGTGGCCGGTCCAGAAGGGTCGGCCGTCCCCTACCTGTCCGAAGCCGGCGGTGTTGCCGGCGAGGTTCCAGGTGAGGGTGCCGGCGGCGTCGAAGCGGCCGAGCCACCAGTTGTGATCCGAGGGGTGGTAGAAGACGAGCTCGTCCCAGCCGGTGCCGGTGAACTGGCCGGTCCAGAAGGGTCGGCCGTCCGCAACCTGTCCGAAGCCGACGGTGTTGCCGGCGAGGTTCCAGGTGAGGGTGCCGGCGGCGTCGAAGCGGCCGAGCCACCAGTTGTGGTCGGACGGGTGGTAGAAGACGAGCTCGTCTCGGCCGGTGCCGGTGAACTGGCCGGTCCAGAAGGGTCGGCCGTCGGCGAGGTTGCCGAAGACCGCGGTGTTGCCGGAGAAGGTCCAGGTGAGGGTGCCGGCGGCGTCGAAGCGCCCGAGCCACCAGTTCCCGTCCGACGGATGGAAGAAGACGATCTCGGTCGCGGCGGCCTGGGTGAACGCACCGACCCAGAACGGCCGGCCGTCCCACACCTGGCCGAATCGGTCATAGCAGGCCATGTCGTCCCTCCCCAGCCCCGCAGCCGTGGACCCCTCAGCCGAACCCGCCGAACAGGCCCTGGGCCCGGAGCGCGTCCCAGAATTCCTGGTCGTAGGCGTGCTCGGGGTCGGCCCGCACCGCCTCGTCGAGGATGTGGGCGTCGTCGCCGACCAGGATGCGCCACTCGTTGGCCCGCACGCCGTCGAGGATGATCGTGGCCGCCCGGGCGGCGGTGGTTGGCGCGGCATCGCGGAAGATCTCGGCCATCATCTGCATGCCCTTGCGCAGGTCGTCGTCGGTGATCGACGCGACCGGTAGGCCGGCCCGCTCGGCCTGGGCGCGGAGGCGG
This sequence comes from uncultured Microthrixaceae bacterium, assembly GCA_963776435.1. Lineage (GTDB taxonomy): Bacteria > Actinomycetota > Acidimicrobiia > Acidimicrobiales > Acidimicrobilacustridaceae > UBA4742. The sequence continues at coordinate 115,347 of CAVZMK010000004.1, read as the reverse complement.
GCGAGATGCTCGGCGTCCATCGTGTCGGGCTCCTGGCCGTGCGCTTTGCCCGTGTTGATGATGATCGACGTGCCGATGTGGCCGGGCATCACCACCGACGCGCGCAGATGCGGCGCGTTGACCCGGAAGTCGGCGATGAGCGCCTCGGTGAAGCCGCGCACGGCGAACTTGGCCGCGCAGTAGGCGGTGTGCGGCTGGGTCGGCCCCACCGACGCCCACAGCCCGTTGATGCTGCTGGTGTTGACGATGTGGCCCTCGTCGGCGGCCATCAGCAGCGGAAGGAACGCCCGCGTGCAGTAGTACACGCCGCCCCAGTCCACCCCGAAGGTGCGGTCCCACTCGGCGCGGTCGTCGGCGACGACGCTGCCGCCGCCGGCGATGCCCGCGTTGTTGAAGAGGAGGTTGATGTGATCGGTGGCCAGCTCGGTCCTGACCGCATCACGGAACGCGAGCACCTGCGACTCGTGCGACACGTCGGTGACGAACGTGACGATGCGGGTGCCGTCGGGCGCGCCCTCGAGCGCGAGCGCCTTCGTCTCGGCCATGGCCTCGGCAGACACGTCGCAGGTGGCGACGTCGCACCCCGCCGCGGCCAGTTGGCGGACGAGCTCACGTCCCATGCCGGTGCCGCCACCCGTGACGACGGCGATGCGTCCCTCGAGCTGCTCCACGATGTGACCCCCCTGGTCGGCCGGACGCGACCTTAGGCGCGGTCAGGCGTCGGCGGGCCAGTGGATCAGGAGCGTGTCGAGCACCTCCAGGCCGAGCGTCAGGTTGGCCAGGTGGGCGGCGCCGACCTCGACGTGGAGCTCGGCGCCGGGGACGAGCCCGGCGAGGTGCTCGCCGTGGGCCACGGGGACGATGTAGTCCTCGTCGCCGTGCCAGAAGTAGACCGGCACGACGATGTCCCGGGGCGTGAACCCCCAGTCCCGACCGAACAGCACCAGGTCGAGGACCGACGGCTCCGCACTGGCGCTGCGTCGCCCGGAGGAGGTCGTCGATGAACATCTCCTTCATACCGGGCGAGGCGAACACGTCCTGGTCGCCGGAGGGGGAGAGGCGCGAGTACAGATCGAAGACCGGTGACGCGAACGGGTGCAGGGCGCGGACGGCGGCCCACATACCGATGCGCAGCGGTGTCTCGAGCGCGCCCAGCAACGAGTTGAATCGCGCGGTGAGCGACACCACGCCGCCCTCGGGCGCGTCGTCGCCACGAGTGGGAGCGACGCTGCCGATGACGGCGGCGGCCACGACCCGTTCGGGGAACCGGTACGCGCACGCCAACACGTACGGCCCGCCACCTGAGAGCCCGATCACCCCGAAGCGCTGGATGCCGAGCTGGTCGACGACCTCCTCGACGTCGTCGGTCCAGTCGAGGATCGACGAATACGAGTGCGCGGTCGACGCGCCGACGCCCGGTCGTTCGAGAGCGACGACGCGCACGCCGCGCTCGATCGCTGCGTCTCGCACCGCCGGCGGCACCTGGCGCTTGGCCCCCGGCGTGCCGTGGAACCACAGCACGACGCGACCGTCGGCCGGGCCGAACTCGGCGAACCCCACCCGCCGTCCGTCGCGCAACGTCACGGTCCCCTCGGCCCGCGGTGCGGCCAGCTCGAACGAGCCCGCGTCACCAGCCACGGCCGAACCCTACCGATCCCGGCCTGACTGTGATCGGGTGGGGCCTACCCTGAGCCCATGGATGCGGGGCGTTCACTTGGGCGAGCGAGGACGACGACATGATCGAGGGCTGCCCAGCCAGCGTGGCGGAGATGTGGCGCTTCCCGGTGAAGTCCATGCGGGGCGAGCAGATCGAAGCGGCCGACGGCACGGAAGCCGGCTTCGTCGGCGACCGGGCCTACGCCGTGATCGACCCGGCCACCGGCAAGGTCGGGAGTGCCAAGCACCCGCGCTTGTGGGGTGCGCTGCTGCAGTGCGAGGCGCGGTATGTCGCGACGCCGTTTCTCGGCGAGGCGCTGCCCGCGGTGTCGATCACGTTGCCCGACGGCACCGAGACGGGGACCGACGATCCCGACGTCGACGCGCGGCTCTCGAAGGTGTTCGCCCGGCCCGTCCAGCTGACAACTGTCGCCCCGGAGGGAAACGCCTATCTCGCGGTGTGGCCCGAGGTGGACGGCGTGATGCCCGACGACTTCCGCCGGCAGATCAGCATCGAGGGCGCGGAGGCCGAGGAGGAGGGCACGCTCACCGGCTTGTCGTTGGGCCTGGCCGCGCCGCCCGGCACCTTCTTCGACACCACCGCACTGCACGTGCTCACCACCGCCACCCTCCGACGTCTCGGTGAGCTCGAGCCGGACTCCCGGTTCGCGGTCGAGCGCTACCGACCGAACATCGTGATCGACACGACGGCCGAAGCGTTCGCGGAGAACGAGTGGAGCGGCGCCGCCCTCCGCTTCGGCAGCGGGCTCGGCGCCTCGGTCGTGATCCCGACGATGCGCTGCATCATGACGACGCTCGCCCAGGGCGAACTACCCCGCGACAACGGGATCCTGCGCGCCGTCGCGGAACACAACCGAGTCGACATACCCGGCCTCGGCGCGTGGTCGTGCGTCGGCGCGTACGCGTCGGTCACCACCGCGGGCCGGGTGCAGCTCGACGACGACGTGGTCGTCGAGACCGGGTGACCATCCCGTCGAGGTCGTCCGCGAGTGAGAGACCCGGCCCGACCTGGGACAAGATGGGCGGGTGAAGCCGGGGGCGAGACGCCGACGTTCGTTGCTGGCCATCGTGTTCCTCACCGTGTTCGTGTTCGTCGGCACGCTGGTGCTCGCCTTCCTGGCCCGGCCCGAGCACGTCGTGCGCATGACCGCCCAGGCCGAGGTGGCCGAGAACGGTTCGGCGAAGATCACCGAGACGATCGACTACCGCTTCGCCGGCTTCCAGAAGCACGGTATCTATCGAGACGTCCCCGGCCTGAGCGCCGACACCAACGGCATCACCGTCACCCAGGACGGGCGGCCGGCCCAGGTGCTCGTCACCTCGAACGACCTGGCGCGGCCCAACGCCCACATCCGCATCGGCGATCCCGGCCACACGATCAGCGGCGACCACACCTACGTCGTGTCGTACCCGCTCCCGACCGTCATCGACGTCGCCGGCAACCTCGAATGGAACGCCGTCGGCACCGCGTGGGTCGTCCCCATCGACCAGGCCGACGTCGACATCGCCGGCCCGTGGACCTGGACCACGCCGACCTGCCAGCGCGATGCCGCGGGATCGACCACGCCGTGCACGGTGAGCCAGCCCGAACCCGGGTTGCTCCAGGTGCACGTCGAGGGACTCAGCGCCCATCAGGGCGTCACCATCCGCGCCGGCAAGGGTGCGCGGCTCGCCGCGACACCAGCGCTGCCCGCACCGGGGCCGGTGCGCTGGCCGCCGCTCGGCACCTCGCCGTTCGTCCCCGCGTTCGCGGCGGCGGCCGCGTCTGCTCGCGGCCGGGTTGCTGATGCGGGGTCTGCTCGAGCGGCTCGGTCGTGACGAGGTGGTCGGAATGGGCGCGACCGATGTGGCGTTCGCCGAGGACTCCACCGGCTCCGCCCGGCGCATCTCCGAGCACGAGCTGGCCGGCATGGCGTCGATCGAGTTCGCGCCACCCAAGGAGCTGGCCGCGTGGCAGGGCGGGATCCTCAGCACCGAGGAGGTCCTCGACGCCCAGAAGGTCGCCTGGTTGCTCGAGGCGGCCATCGCCGGTCATGTCAGCCTCGACGAGCAGGACAAGAAGGTCACGCTGACGCGCCTGCCCCCACCTCCTGCGCCGGCGGTGGGCCAGACGGCGGGCGCCCCGGCAGGGACCGTGGACGACACGGCCGAGTTGCTCGACGTCGCCTTCGCTGGCCGGACCAGCATCACCCTCGGCTCGTACGACGCGTCCTTCGCCGCCATGTGGAAGGCCGTCGGTCAGCGCCTGATCATCTGGAGGAACAACAGCGACCTGTGGGAGCAGCGGAGTCGCAGCCGCCAGCGGGCCGCCCGCGGACTCGGTGCGCTGGGCGCGGTGGTCGGCCTGGTTGGCATCGCCGGTGCGACCTTCCTGCGTGGCGCGGCACGGCTCGGCGTACGTGCCCCTCGTCGTGGTGGCTGGCGCGGTGGCCGGGTTGGGCCTGGCCGCGGTGATGGCCGGGTTCGAGCTGATGGTGCGCACCCCGAAGGGATCGGGGCTGTGGGTGCGGGTCGAGTCGTTCCGCCGGTTCCTGCACGACTCCGAAGGACCGCAGGCGGAGGAGGCGGCCAAGCGCGGCGTGCTGCGCCAGTACACCGCGTGGGCGATCGCGCTCGACGAGGTGCGCCACTGGTCGAAGGCGGTCGAGGCGGCCGGCGCGGACATCGGCAACGTCGATCGCAGCGGACTCGGCTTCGTGTACATGGCACCACTGCTCATGTCGGGCACCCAGTCGACCAGCGTGGCCCCCCACAGCTCGGGTGGCATGGGCGGGGGAGTGGGCGGCGGGTTCGGTGGGGGTGGCGGCGGCAGCTGGTAGTCGCGGCCGGCGCTCAGCTCGCGACGCGTGCGCGGAGGACCGAGCCGGCCCAGGCCTCGGCTCGTTCGACCTCGCCGTCGACCAGCGTGGTCTGCTTGGTGACGAGGAAGCTTTCGGGCTCCGCGATCACGGTGAAGCCGTGGTGGCGGAGCTTGCGGGTGATCCCCTTCGAGGCGCGACCCGTCAGGGCCGGGTTGCCCTCGAGGCGGGTGTCGAAGGCGGCGGCTTCGACACCGTCGACAGGGTCGAGGTCGTGGAACCAGTCCCGCAGTCCGGGACCGGCCGCGTCCGGGTCGAGCTCAAGCCCGTCCTTGTCGGCCTGCTTGCGGGCGCCTTCGCGCGTGTTCGACCACGACTCACCGTGCGCGTGAGTCGGTCCGCCCACGAGGACGACGTCGGACGCAGCGATCCGCTCGGCCGTCGCGTCCCCGACGGGTACGACCGCGACATCGGCGTCGCTCCCGCATCCACGGGCGATCGCCTCGGAGATCGTGTGGGTGTTGCCGTACATCGACTCGTACACGACCAGCACCTTCATCGCAGGCTCCCGACCGGTTGACAGTGGGCTGATCCCATCGTCTCGGCGTGCGCCGATCCGCGGTAGGGCACAAGGTCACCCGCGGGTGCCTCCCGATCCCCCTCGCCGTCCCTAGGCTCCAACGGGTGACCGTCGCGTTCGTGCTCTCCGGAGGGGCCAGTCTGGGCGCGGTCGAGGTCGGCATGTTGAAGGCGCTCGCCCGTCACGGTGTCCGGCCGGACCTCATCGTCGGAACCTCGGCCGGCGCGGTGAACGGCGCTTGGCTGGCCGGACATCCCGACGACGACATCGACGAGCTGGCCGCGGTGTGGGCGACGATCCGCCGCTCCACGGTGTTCCCTGCCGAGCCGCTCCTGGGCCTCATGGCCTTCGCCGGCCGCCGCTCCGGGCTCGTGCCCCAGCGCGGGCTGCGGTCGCTGGTGCAGACCCACCTCACCTTCGACCGCCTGGAGGACGCGCCCATCCCTCTGCACGTCGTCGCGGTCGAGGTCCTGACGGGACGGGACGTTCGACTGTCGTCCGGCGACGCCCTCGACGCCGTCCTGGCCAGCGCGGCGATCCCCGGTGTGTTCGCCCCGGTGGTGATCGACGGCGTCGCCTACATGGACGGCGGCGTGGTCAACAACACCCCGGTGTCGCACGCGGTGGCCCTCGGCGCGGACGTCGTCTGGGTGCTGTGCGCGGGCTACGCGTGCGCGCTGACCGAGCCGCCGCACGGTGCGTTGGCGATCGGCCTGCACGCGCTGACGTTGCTCGTCCACCAGCAGTTGGTCATCGACGTGGAGAGGTTCGAGCGCCAGGTCGAGCTCCACGTCCTCCCGCCGCTCTGCCCGATCGACGTCTCACCCGCCGACTTCAGCCAGTCGACCGACCTGATCGAGCGCAGCTACCGCGCCGCGGCCGAATGGCTCGACGGCGACCACGACCTCGTCGGGCAGAGCCGGTACATGGGACTCCACGACCACGGGTAGGTCGGGGGCCGGTCGTTCACGGTCGGTCGTGACAGGACAGGACGATCAGGGGGTTGACCGAGCGGTTGGGGATGGCCACCTTGTACCGGGTGGCGCGCGCGGTGCCGGTGCAATGGGTGCGGTAGCTCGAGACGACGCTCGTCGTCCACCGCGGACCGACCGATCGTGGGTTGATCACCGGGAATCCCACGACCGTGACGACGACGACCCATGTGACGAACACCATCTGCGACACGCGGGTCAGCGATGGCCGCGTCGGTCGGCGGGCACCGAGCACGATCGCCGCCGCTCCGGCCAGCAACAGGATCGGGACGACGCTGTAGCGGGTGGCCATCGGGTCGTACCGGCCGGCCTGGGCCGCTCCGAAGATCGAGTGCAGGGGAAGGCTCAACGCGACCTGGTTGGTGCCCCGGCCCCACACCGGCACGAGGAATGCGGCCAGCGCGAGTCCGACGAAGGAGGCGGCGACGCCCTGCTTGCGCCGGCCGATGCCGGTGCCCAGCGCCGCCAGTCCGACCAGCACGACGAGTGGCGCCACGACGGCGAGGGTCGCCCGCTGGTCCCAGACGGCGCGGATGCCGCGCTCGCCGACCAGGAAGAGCGCGAACACCTTGATCCCGATGGCCTCCGGCAGCTTCGACGCCTGTCGGATGGTCGTGTGGGGCCTCGTGTCCCGGGTGTGGGTGACGACGGCGAACTGCATGCCGAGCCCGGCGAAGAACGCGGCAACGACGATCCATGTCGGGCGCCGGCGCCGGACCAGCGCCCATGCGACCGCGAGGGGAACGAAGACGGCGGTGAGCGCGGTGGCCGTAGCCGACGCGAAGGCGACGGCACCTCGCAGCGCCGTGGCGCGACGGCCTTCCGACAGCGACAGCAACGCCCATGGCGCCACGCCGAAGAGGATCCAGATCGTGTTGGTGAGGTTGGCGGTGTTCTCGTAGCCGAGGGCCGGCATCAGCACGACGAGCGACGCGAAGGCCATCCGGACCGCACGCGAATCGATCCATCCCTCCGACGCCCAGTACACGAACCAGGCCAGACCCGCACCGACCAGCGCGGCAAGCAGTGCGAAGTACCAGGCGAGGTCCCGCAAGGGGACGAGTACCGACGCGACCGACAGCAGCCGCGGCGCGAGCTGGAGGTAGCCGGCGTATCCGCGGATCAGAACGGTCAGGCCATGGTCGTGCGCCTGTTGGAAGTAGACCCAGCCGTCCTCGCCCCAGATCGTGTCCCAGCTCGGGACCCCGGTCTGGCGCAGCAGGGGAAGGACCACGGCGAGCGCGAGCAGCGCCGCGCCGGCGAGCCGCTCGATCGGTCTCCGCGCGCTCGGTGGGGCCGACGTCGCCGTCCGCGCGGGCAACTCGTGGTGTTCGACTTCGACGAGCACGTGACCGGTGGGCCTTCCCGTACGAGCGCGAGACAGAGGTTGGGCAGATGTGAGGCTCGCCGGCTCGGGTCGTCGCCAACGCACCCCAAGCGCGCTCAGCTTGGCACGGGTCCGGACCCGGGTCCGGTCACCCGCCCGGGAATCGACTCGGAACCCGCGGGCGGCGTCGCACTACCGTGTCGGCGGACGTCCGCCCGCCTGACTGGAGCGGCAGATGTGGAAGGTGACGCTCAAGAGCATCGCGGCCAAGAAGCTGCGGATCCTGCTGACCTCGGTGGCCATCGTGCTCGGGGTCGCGTTCATGTGCGGCACGCTGGTGTTGTCGGACACCATCACGCGCACGTTCAACAACCTGGTCGTGAACGTGAACAGCGGTCTGGCCGCCCAGGTGCGGGGCCAGGCCGCCTTCAAGGACACGCAGGGCAACCAGCAGCGCGACCGGATCGACGCAGGTCTGGTCGACACCGTGCGCTCGGTCGACGGCGTGAAGTCCGCCGAGGTCAGCGTGTCGGGCTTCGGAGTCATCGTCGACCGCCACGCCAAAGGGCTCAACACCAACGGGCAGGCGCCGCCGCTGGCGTTCGCCTGGAACCCGGCCCCTGAGCTCAACCCGATGCGGCTGGTGTCGGGTGGTCCCCCGACGAAGCCCGACGAGATCGTGATCGACAAGCACTCGGCCGACCTCACGCACTACAAGGTCGGTGACCAGGTTCGCATCGTGACCGTGTCGGGACGTGGGACGAGCGCGCTCTACCGGTTGGCAGGCATCGGCAAGTTCGGCACGGCGGACAGCCCGGCGGGCGCCAGCCTCGTGTTCTTCACGCCGGGTGTGGCCGAGAAGCTGCTGGCCGAGCCGGGCAAGGTCGACGCCATCCAGATCTCGGCCGATCCGGGCGTCTCGCAGCAGACTCTCGTGAAGCGGGTGTCGGCTGCGTTGGCCGGGCAGCAGGGCATCGAGGTGGCGTCCGGCGCCCAGGTGGTGCAGGAGGGTCAGGACAACTTCCAACAGGCCTTCAAGTTCTTCAGCACGTTCCTGCTCGTGTTCGCGGTCGTGGCCCTCGTGGTCGGGTCGTTCGTGATCTACAACACGTTCTCCATCACGGTCGCCCAGCGCCTGCGCGAGAACGCGCTGCTCCGCGCCGTCGGCGCCACGCGGCGCCAGGTCACCGCCAGCGTGTTCCTCGAGGCGCTCACCGTCGGCGTGCTCGCTTCGCTCATCGGCCTGCTGGCCGGTGTGGGCATGGCGTTCGCGCTCAAGGGGCTGCTCGCCGCCCTCGGCATCGACATCCCTGCCGGGGGCACGGTGGTCAAGCCGGGCACCATCATCGTTGCGTTCGTCGTCGGCATCAGCGTGACCTTGCTTGCCTCGATGATCCCCGCCATACGGGCATCGCGGGTGCCGCCGATCGCCGCCATGCGGGACCTGGCCATCGAGCAGAGGCGACCCACCGTCGTGCGCATCGTCTCCGGCGGCATCATTGTGTTGCTGGGCGTGGCCAGCCTGCTCGGCGGGCTCTTCGGCGGCGGGAGCAACGCCGGCCTGCAGGTCGCGCTTGGCGCGCTCATCATCTTCTTCGGTGTCACCGTGCTCGGGTCGCTCATCGCCCGGCCCGCCGCCTGGCTCATCGGTGCACCGCTCCCGTGGCTGCGAGGCACCATCGGCCGGCTTGCCCGCGAGAACGCCATGCGCAACCCGAAGCGCACAGCGTCGACCGCGGCGGCGCTGATGATCGGTGTGGGCCTGGTCGGGTTCGTGACCATCTTCGCCGCCTCGGCCACCGCCTCGGTCAACCACGTCATCGACTCGGAGATGAAGGCCGACTACATCGTGAACACCTCCGGTCCGGGCAGCTCGCTCCCGCCGTCCATCGAGGACCAGCTGGCGAAGATCCCTGACGTGACGTTGGTGTCCGGTCTCCGGTTCGGCTCGATGAAGTTCCACGGCACGGTCGAGCAGGTCGAGGCGGTCGATCCGGTCGTCGTCGGCCAGCTGTTCGACATCGGCGTGAGCCAGGGCGACATCTCCAACCTCGGCACCGACGGCATCGCGCTCTACAAGAACACGGCCAAGGACAACCACTGGACGATCGGCTCCCGCATCCCGGTGCAGTACCCGGGTACCGGCAAGTCCACAGTGACCGTGCGGGCCATCTACGACCAGCAGGCGTTGGCCGGCTCGCACGTGATTTCGCTGGAGAACTTCGAGAAGAACTTCCAGCAGCAGGCGGACACGATCGTGATGATCAAGGCCGCGCCCGGCGCGGCGGAGTCGGTCCGTGCCCCTATCGAGTCGCTGCTGAAGCAGTACCCCAACGGCAAGCTCCAGGATCACGCGCAGTTCAAGGCGGCCCAGGCCAAGCAGATCACCCAGATCCTCAACCTGATTTACGCGCTGCTTGATGATGGCGATCATCATCGCCGTGTTCGGGATCGGCAACACCCTCGCCCTCTCGATCTTCGAGCGGACCCACGAGATCGGCCTTCTGCGGGCGGTCGGCATGACGCGCGCGCAGGTTCGTTCGGTCGTGCGTTGGGAAGCGGTCATCATCGCCCTGTTCGGCACCCTGCTCGGTTTGCTCATCGGCGTGTTCTTCGGCTGGGTACTCGTGCAGGCGCTCAAGGACCAGGGCATCGGCGTGCTCAGCCTGCCGGCCGGGTCCTTGATCGTGCTCGTCGTGCTCGGATCGCTGGTCGGCACCGTGGCCGCGTGGCTGCCGGCGCGGCGTGCCGCCAAGCTCGACGTCCTGGCCGCCGTGAACACGAACTGACGGCTCCGACGACACGGATCTCGCGTCGGGCGTAGCCTCGCGGCCGTGACCTTCGGGGGGAGGGACAGGGGACAGTTGGGCCGCCAGTCGGTGCCCGGCGCGCAGCTCGGCGCGGCCGTCGCGTGCGTCGTGGTCTTCGCCGCGCTGGCGGCCGTCCCCGCCGGCGCCCGCAGCTCGGGCCACCGTTCGACGTCGGTGGCCCCGGCAGCGGTGTTCCAGGTCGGCGCCGCGGCCGTCGACGTGACCCCGCCGCTGGCCTCGTCGGGCGCGCCCAACCCGGCGGCGGCGTGTGCGACGCCCGCGCAGCTGTCGACCTACGACGGCCCGCACCTGCTCTCGCTCGAGGAGCCCTACGTCGACACCAACCACAACGGCGTGTGGGACTCGGGCGAGCCGTTCGTCGACTGCCCGGTGCCGCTCACCGACGGTGGCACCGCGCCGCCCGATCAGCGCTGGGACGGCATCATGTTGGGCGGCGGCGACGGCGGGCCGCGTGAGCCGACCGCGGTGCTCGATCAGATCTGGGCCCGCACGATCGTGGTCCGCAGCGGCCGCACGACGGTTTCGTTGACCAGCGTCGACAACGAGGGCGTGTTCTCGGAGATCTGGGACCAGGTGCGGGCCAAGGTCCGCGCCGATGGCGTGCACAACGTCGACACGATGCTCTTCAGCTCGACCCATGACGAGTCCGCGCCCGACACCATCGGCATCACCGGGCCCAACCCCTTCGTCTCGGGCGTCGATCCCTTCTACGTCCAGTTCCTGGTCGCCCGCGCCGCCCAGAGCATCGAGCAGGCGGCGGCGAGCCTGCAGCCGGCCACGCTGCGCTACGGGATGATCCATCCGGACAACCTCACGACCTGCTGGTCGTCGTACCCGTTCGTGGCCGACGAGGACATCGGCGCCCTTCAGGCCCGTTCGGTGGCCGACCACCACGTGATCTTCACCCTGGCCAACTACGGGATCCACGCCGAGGAGCTCGGGTTCTCCTCCAACTCGCAGGACGCGCTGCACCTGTCGTCGGACTGGCACCACTTCGCCCGAGCCGCGCTCGAGGCCCGCTACGGCGGCATGGCCATCACCGTGTCGGGCGCCGTCGGCTCCGTCGAGATGCCGCAGGTCTACCCGGCGGCCCGCAGCTACGCGCCGGTCGGCGTGTACAGCTCGGTGGGCAACGGCGGCTGCCGCACCATCTACGCCACCGACTCGACCGCCGTGCCCTACGGCTACAACCTCTCCACCGAGGCTCGCGGCGAGCAGGTCGCCCGCTGGACCGAGCGGGCGCTCAACCGTGGGGCCGACTCCGAGTCGGGGAAGGTCCAGGTGGCGACGAAGCGGTTCTTCGTGCCGCTCGACAACGCACTGTTCGGGATCGGGTCGCAGATCGGGGTGATCGCCGGGAAGACCGCCTACCTCGACGGCCAGGTCGTGCCGCGCGATGCCACCGGCGCCGAGATCGGTGGCCCCGGCAACGAGTTCCAGAGCGAGGTCTACTGGCTGCGGATCGGCGACGGCGGTTTCGCCAGCGCGCCCGGCGAGCTGTTCCCCTACACCTACGTGCGCTCGTTCGCGGGTCCCGACGACGAGGCCACGCCGGACCCGTCCTGGTCGCCGCCGCCGTGGATCATGGCCCGGATGAACACGAGGTGGCGGTTCGTGATCGGACTGGCCGACGACATGATCGGCTACATGTTCCCCCGCACCAACGCGGTCGGCGTACCGACACTCGACGACCTCGATCCTCCCGACACCGACCGATTCGGCTGCGGCCACTCCGATGACGGCGAGGCGGCCGCGGTGGGCGCCGGAGACCTGGTCGCGGACCAGCTCGCGACGATCATGCCGAGGCCGCACGACACGATCGCCACAGGTCGCTACGTCTGGCGGGACGGCTCGCTGCACCGCAGCCCGATCGGCGAAGGTGGCCAGGCCTGCACCGGCCCGGGCAACACCTTCGTCCCCGCCACGGGCGGTCCGTCCCGGTCAGTGATGATCGGGACGACCCTGCTCAGGGTCGACGGCACCGACCTGCGGTGGATGGACGCGACCGGGCAACCCCAGAGGGTGCCCACCACCCAGACCCGCGGGGTGATCGACGCCTCAGGCCATCGCACCTGGATCGACGTGTTCCCCGACCAGAGCTGAGGGACTAGCGGAAGTTCGCTGGGCGGCGCTCGAGGAACGCGGCCACGGCTTCCTTGTGCTCGGGCGTGGTGTAGCCCTGCGTGAGCAGCTTCAACTCGCGGCGCTGCGCGGCCAATGCGTCGGTCTCGTTGGCGTTGTCCGTGAGCAGCTGCTTGATCCAGCGGACGGCCTGGGGCGGGTTCTCGGCGTACGAACGGGCGCGGGAGAGGGCGAGGTCGAGCACGTCGTCGGGCGGGGCGAGCTCGTCAGCCAGTCCGAGCGCGACGGCCTCGGCGCCCTCGACGGTGCGGCCCGACAGCATGAGATCCGACGCCGCGCCCCAGCCGCAGCGCAGTGGCAGGTACATCGTGCTGGCCAGCTCGGGTACGAGTCCGAGCTTCACGAAGCGGATGCTGAGCTTGGCGCGCTCGGCCACCACGATCCGGTCGAACGGGAGGATCATCGTGAGCCCCACTCCGATGCACGCACCGTTGACGGCGGCCACGAGCGGCTTGCTCGAACGGAGCAGCTCGACCCAGTCGCGGGCCGGTCTCGGGACGACCGCGTCGTCGCCGTGGATCTGTGCGTCGAACACCGCGCTCATGTCGGCCCCGGCGCAGAACCCCCGGCCCGCGCCGGTGACGACGATCGCGCCGGCCGTGGGGTCGTCGTTGGCCACCTCGACGGCGTCGGTCAACTCCGCGCTCATCTGCGGCGTCCAGGCATTGAGCTTGTCGGGGCGGTTCAGCGTCAGCAGGACGATGTCGTCGCGCTGCTCGCGGACGATCTGCTCATAGACCACGGATGCACACTAGCGATGAGATCCAGGGCGGAGCTGCGTCAGAATGGGTACAAGTGCTTGGTGCAGCGCGAGGAGGATGCGATGACCGGTGTCCGGGTGCTCGTGGGGACGCAGAAGGGGGCGTTCGTGCTGACCTCCGACGGGGGTCGGGCCGACTGGGAGGTGAGCGGGCCGCACTTCGGCGGCTGGGAGATCTACCACCTGGTCGGGGCGCCGAGCGATCCCCAGCGGCTCTACGCGTCGCAGTCGACCGGCTGGTTCGGCCAGATGATCCAACGCTCCGACGACGGTGGCGACATCCTGGCAACCGGCGGGCAACCAGTTCGCCTACGCCGGCGCGACCGGCACCCACCAGTGGTACGACGGCACGCCCCACCCGTGGGAGTTCGCCCGCGTCTGGCACCTCGAGCCGTCGGCGACCGACCCCGACACCATCTTCGCCGGCGCCGAGGACGCCGCCCTGTTCAAGTCCACCGACGGCGCAGCGACCTGGACGGAGCTCTCGGGGCTGCGCACGCACTCGTCCGGGCCCGACTGGCAGCCGGGCGCGGGTGGCATGTGCGTGCACACGGTCCTGCTCGATCCGCGCGACGAGGACCACATCCACGTCGCCATCTCGGCGGCGGGCGTGTTCCGCAGCGACGACGGCGGGGCCAGCTGGGCGCCGGCGAACCACGGCCTGCACTCGGAGGGCATCCCCGACACCGATGCCGAGGTCGGCCACTGCGTCCATCGCATCGCCCGGCACCCGAGCCGACCCGACGTGTTGTTCATGCAGAAGCACTGGGACGTGATGCGCAGCGACGACGGGGGCGACTCGTGGCGCGAGATCAGCGGCAACCTGCCCAGCGACTTCGGGTTCCCCATCGCCCTTCACGCCCACGAACCCGACACCGTCTACGTGGTGCCGATCACCAGCGACTCCGAGCACTACCCGCCCGAGGGCAAGCTGCGCGTCTATCGCAGCCGAACCGGTGGCGACGAGTGGGAGCCGCTCACCGACGGGCTGCCGCAGGCCGACTGCTACGTGAACGTGCTGCGCGACGCGATGGCCGTCGACGCGCTCGATCCCTGTGGCCTGTACTTCGGCACGACCGGCGGGCAGGTCTACGGCTCGGCCGACGAGGGCGACAGCTGGGCGCCGATCGTGCGAGACCTGCCACGCGTGCTGTCGGTCGAGGTCCAGACGTTGCCGTGATCCGCGTCCGGTTGCCGCACCACCTCCGCACGCTGGCCGGTGTCGGTCGGCGAGATCGAGCTCGAGGTCGCCGATCCGCCGACCCAGCGCTCGATGCTCGACGCGCTCGAGGCCGCCTACCCCGAGCTGCGAGGCACGTTGCGCGATCCCGCCACCGAGCTGCGCCGCCCGTTCATCCGCTTCTACGCGTGCGAGGAGGACCTCTCCCACCTGTCGCCTGACGCGCCGTTGCCGACGGTGGTGGCGACCGGCGCGGAGCCGCTCCACGTCATCGGCGCCATGGCCGGCGGCTGATCAGTCGAAGGTGACGAGCTGGCGGGCGACCTCGCCGCGCTGCAGCGCGGCGAAGCCCTCGTTGATGTCTCGAGCGGCATCACGCGGCTGACCAGCTCGTCGAGCTTCAGCCGCCCGTCGAGGTACCAGTCGACGTAGAGCGGCATGTCGATGCGGAAGCGGTTGGAGCCCATGTTCGAGCCCTGCAGGCGCTTCTCCATCAGCAGCTGGAAGCCGTCGATCTCGACGCGCTCGCCGAACGGGATCATCCCGATCACTGTTGCCGTACCGCCCTTGCTGAGCATGTCGAAGGCCTGCTTGGCCGTCGCGCTCAGGCCGATGGCCTCGAAGGCGTGGTCGACCCCGCCACCCGTCATCTCGATCACCCCGAGGACCGGGTCGACGGTCGACGGATCGATGACGTCGGTCGCGCCGAAGTCGAGGGCCAGGTCGCGCTTCCACTCGACGGTGTCGACCGCGATGATGCGACCTGCGCCGACGATCGCCGCCGCCTGGATGGCGTTGAGGCCGATGCCACCGCAACCGATCACCGCGACGATCTCGCCGGGTCGGACCTGGGCGGTGTTCAGCACCGCGCCGAGCCCGGTCGTGACACCACAACCGATGAGCGCGGCCTTGTCGAGCGGCATATCCGGCCGGATCTTCACGAGCATGTTCTCGTGCACGAGCAGCTGCTCGGCGAAGCTGGCCAGGTCGGCGAACTGGCCGAGCGCCTCGTCGCCCCGGCGCAGGCGCGGCGGTCCCTCGGGGTCGCCCGACAGGCCCACCTTGTCGCACAGGTTCGGACGTCCGGAGAGGCAGTAGCGACAGGTGCCGCAGAACCCGCTGATGCACGAGATCACGTGGTCGCCGGGCCGGAGGTAGGTGACCTGTGAACCGACCGACTCGACGACGCCGGCCGACTCGTGGCCGAGCACCGCCGGCGTGGAGAGCGGATACTTCCCCTCCATGAAGTGGAGGTCCGAGTGGCACAGCCCGGCGGCCGTGGTCTGCACGAGCACCTCGTGGGGACCGACACTGCCGATCTGCACGTCGTCGACGACCAGATCGCCGGGGACCTGCTCGAGCACCGCTGCCTTCACCGCGCCGACAGTAGCCAACGGCGCGACACTGATCGCAGGGAAACGTAGGAGGACGCATGAAGACGATCCACCACCTCGTCGACATCGATGCGGACGTGCCGACGGTGTGGTCAGCGCTGACCGTGCAGGCGGACATGGCCCGGTGGTGGACGACCAAAGTCGAGGCGCCGGACGCCGGGGTCGGCACCGTCGTCCGGTGGACCTTCGTCGGGGATTTCAACCCCGACATGGAGATCATCGCCGTCGACCAGCCGCGGGAGCTCGTCTGGCGCTGCGTCGGCGGCCACGCCCCCTGGGATGACGGCACCTTCCGCTTCACGTTGGAGGATCTGGGCGGCCGATGCCGCCTGAGGTTCTGGCAGGACTACGCCGTCGAGCTCGACGACGACGCCTACGGCACCTACAACTTCAACTGGGGCTACTACCTCGAGAGCATCCGTCTGGCCTGCGTGACCGGCGAGGGCAAGCCGTTCTCGGCCTCGGCCTGACGCTCGGGAGGACGCCGTGTTCCAGATCCGGCTCGACGAATCCAAGGACTACGACCAGGCCCGCGAAGAGCTCCGCCGGGCCGAGGTCGACCTCATGCACCATCGGGAGCGGGTCGCCGAGATGCGTCGGCAACTTCCGGACGGGCCCATCGTCGCTGACTACGAGCTCGTCGAGGGTCCGTCCGACCTGGACGCCGGCGATGAGCCTCGGCGGGTGCGTCTCGGCGAGCTGTTCACCGCGCCCGGACGGTCGCTGGTCGTGTACCACCTCATGTACGGCAAAGCGCAGACCTCGCCCTGCCCCATGTGCACGATGTGGTTGGACGGTCTCGACGGGGTCGCCCGTCACCTCTCCCAGAACGTCGATCTCGTGGTCGTCGCCGCCGCCGACCTGCCCGATCTCCGCGAGCACGCCCGCGCCCGAGGATGGCTCGACCTGCGACTGCTGAGCGCCGGTTCGAGCACGTTCAAGCTCGACCTCGGCAGCGAGGACGAGGAGGGCAACCAGGACGCCACCATCTCGGTGTTCACCCGCGACGGCGGTGGGCAGGTGCGCCACGTCTACAGCGCGCATCCGACGATGGCCGACGACATATCCGAACGGGGCATCGACCTGCTCTGCGCCACCTGGCACGTCCTCGACCTGACCCCCGAGGGCCGCGGCGAGTGGTACTCGGCGCTCTCCTACGACTGATCTCACCGACCAGAGCGGGTGGTGGATTCAGGCGGGAGCTTTGCGCAGGCTGAATCGCGCGCCCGCGGGATCGGCCACCGCGGCGAGGCGCCCGTATGGGGTCTCCTGGGCCTCGGTCTCGACCGAGCCGCCGAGCGCGACGACCTTCGCCACGGTGGCGTCGACGTCGTCGACCTCCCAGTAGATCTTCCAGTGGGCGTCCTGGCCGTCGGGCAGGAAGCTGGACGAGTCCATGACTCCGGCCACCTCGCCCTCGCCGTCCGGGTTGCGCACGGTGGCGTAGCGGAACTCGTCGGTGTCGCCGATGGTGTCGGTCTCCCAACCCCACACCGAGGTGTAGAACGCGATGGCCTTGGCGAAGTCGCGCGTGTGCAGCTCGAACCAGCTCGGCGCGCCGTGCTCGTTGAGCACGATGAAGCCGGGGAACGTGCCGGGTTGCCACGTGCCGACCTCGGCCCCGGTGGGGTCGACCAGACCGACTGGATGCCGAGGTCGGCGACCGGCTCGGCGTGGGAAGACGACGTGCCCGCCTTCGGCGTCGACCTTCTCGACCGTCTTGGCGATGTCGTCGGTGGCCAGGTAGATCTTCCAGGTGTTGTTGGCCTTCATGTCACCCATGTCGCCCATCCCGCCGGCGATCGGCATGCCGTTGCGCAGGAACATGAAGTAGCCGCCGAACTCCTCGCTCGGCTCCTGGCCGCCTCCCAACCGAACAGCTCGCTGTAGAAGCGCGCGGCTGCCGTCGACGTCGGAGGTCCAGAGGTCGACCCAGCAGGGCGATCCGATGGGGGCGTGGTCTCGCGTGGTCATCAGTCTGCTCCGTTCGTAAGGAGATCCGTCACCACTCTGACGGCGGACGGACTCCGGGCGCGACTCATCGCGACACGATGAGATCGCCGGCTGTGGTCCGTCCACCACCCGATGGCTGAGGTCGAGCTCTGGTGCCGGATCACGGTCGTGGGATCCGACGGTAGCGAGCTCGCGTGCCACGCGCTTCGGGGACCGGGGCACCCCGATCTCGCGGCAGTCGACGACGTCGCCCGGGCGGCGCTCTACGCCCACCGACGCGGCGGCGACGATCGTGCTCGGCGACGTCGTGCCCGAGCTGGCGTCGCTGCTCGACCTGGCCGGGCTAGGCGTCGAGGTGGAGGGGCAGGCCGAACGCGGGGAAGAGCCGCTCGGGGTCGAGGAAGTCGAGGAAGAAGCTGCATCCCCACGATCCGGCCGTCTGAGATCTCGAGCACCTGCAGGGCCCACGGCGCGTGGCCGCCGGCCGGGTCGGGCTTGTACTGGCCGAAGGCGGGGCAGCCGTTGGCCGACGTCGCCAGCAGCCGGGAGCCGCGGCAGGCGCTGGGCCCGGGCTCGACCATCCACCGGCCGATGTTCGTCCGCGCCCTGGAGCCACATCGCGAACGGCGGCATCGACTGCACGGCGTCCTCGTGCAGCAGCGTGACCAGCCGCTCGATGTCGTAGCGCTCGAAGGCGTCGACGTAGCGCTCGAGCAGCTCGGCGTCGGCCGGCGTCGAGCTGCGCGGGACGCGGCTCGGTCGGGCAGGTCGTGCGAGCGTGGCTCGGGCCCGCTGCAGCGCGCTGTTCACCGCGGCCACGCTCGTGTCGAGCAGCTCCGCCACCTCGGCTCGCCTGCCAGCGCAGCACCTCGCAGAGGATGAGGCGGCCCGTTGGCGCGGCGGGCAGGTGCTGGAGCGCGGTGACGAAGGCGAGGCGGATCGACTCGCGGTACGCCGCGATCTCGGCCGGGTCGGCGCCCTCGGGCGCGACCGCGGCGTCGGGGATCGGTGTGACCCAGGTGGCCTCGGGCAGCATCGGACCGAGCAGCGACTCGACCGGCGGCGAGGACGGACCCATCTCCATGGGCCGGGCCCGCCGTTGCACCTGGCGCTGCATGTCGATGCACACGTTGGTGGCGATGCGATACAGCCACGAGCGCACGCTGCGAGCGGCCTTCGAAGCCCGTCGGCGTTGCGCCAGGCCCGCAGCATCGTCTCCTGCACCGCGTCCTCGGCCTCGAAGCCCGAGCCGAGCATGCGGTAGCAGTAGCCCGTCAGCTCGCGGCGGAACGGCTCGAGGTCGGATTGGACCAGGGGAGCGTCGTGGACCGTCACGGGGCGGCATGGTACCGACGTCGGGTCCGACGCGAGGTCTGTCATCCGGAGGTGGACGGATCACCGGCCCGGAACTCATCGGCTTGTCCCCGGCGAACCGCCCGGGGAGACTGCGGCCATGGCCTATGCCCACAACGGTGACGTGGCGATCTTCTACGAGACCTTCGGCGAGGACCGATCCGAGCCGCTGCTGCTGGTAAACGGGCTGGGGAGCCAGTGCATCAACTACCGCGACGAGTGGTGCGGGCGGTTCGTGGCCGCCGGTTTCTTCGTCATCCGGTTCGACAACCGCGGCCTCGGCCTCTCCGGCCCCGAGACCCCCGCGGCCGAGCCCTACTCCCTGAGCGACATGGCTGCCGACGGCGTGGCGGTGCTCGACGCACTCGACCTCGCCTCCGCCCACATCCTCGGCCTGTCGCTCGGCGGGACCGTGGTGCAGACGCTGGTCATCGAGCACCCCGAGCGGGTCCGCTCGCTCACCTCTGCGATGTCGACCACCGGCGACCCCGATGTCGGCCACACCACCCCGGCGGCGCTCGAGCACCTCCTGCGGGGCCCGGCGGCGAGCCGCGACGACTACGTCGAGGGGCACCTCGCCGGCCTCCGCATCTGGGGAAGCCCGGGCAAGGTGGACGAGGCCGAGCAGGCCGCCCAGGCCGGCCGGGCCTACGACCGGGCCTTCCGACCCGATGGGGTCGGCGCGCAGATGCAGGCCATCGTCGCCGGCGCGAGCCGAACCGAGGCCCTGGGGGCGGTGCGGGTCCCGACCCTGGTGCTCCACGGCTCGGCGGACACGCTGATCGATCCCAGCGGGGGCCGGCGCACGGCCGAGGCCGTACCCGGTGCCCGGTTCGTCGAGATCGAGGGCATGGGCCACGACTACCCCGAGGTGTTCTGGGACCGGTGGGTCGAGCTGGTGGCCGCCAACTCGCTTGGCTCGCAACCGGCCGCAGGCACTTAGCCTGGCTCAACCGGGGGAGGGACCCACCGGCTGGGTCTGACCCCGCGCCGCCCGGCGATGTCCAGAGTTCGGGGAGTCTCGAGCAGAGCGGCGCTGCATGTGTTAGACGTCACCTATCCGTAGGCACCGTGGGAAAGACGAGCCGGCCGATACGGACTCGGGCGAAGACGAAGGTGCGACCGACGACGCCTCCGAAAGGGTCGTCGACGTGACCGAGGACGGCACCGACGCGGCGGATCCTGCCGCCCCCTCGAGCGCGGAGGGTGATCAGTTCGATCTCATGGCCGCGGAGATCGCCCTGATGCTCCGTAACGCCCGCGAGGCGAGCCACCGGCTCGAGACCGAAGCCCAGGTGAAGGCGAAGGAGACGACCGAGGCAGGGGCGACCGAGGCGGCTGCGCTCGTCGCCGCGGCCGAAGCCCAGTGCCAGACGATGGCCGACGAGGCCAAGGCGCTGCTCGACGAGGCGACGATGCTGCTCGGCTTGGCCCGGGAGCACGATCTGGCCTCCCGCCGAGAGGCCGACGACTACGCAGCGGCCAGGCGAGCGGAGCTGAGCGATCTCGTCGCGGAAGCGACCGGCGCCCGCGAGGCCTCGGGCGAGACCCTCGACCGCGCCCGTCAGGTCCTCGACGACGCCGAACGCGAGCTGAACCGGTGCATCGAGCAGACGACCAGCGCGTTGGCGGCCTTCGCCTCGATCAGGGAGTCGATCGCGCCGGTGGAGCAGGCCCGGTCTGCGCTCGGCTCGCCAACGGTGGGCGACACCGAGCCGGCTGATGATGATGCTCCCGCCGCGACCGACGAGGACACGGTCATCGACCTGACCGACGACCGCGATGCGTCGATTCGGTCCGCCGTGGCCAAGGCCGTCGAGCGCGCGTCGCAGAATCCGAACACCGAGCCCTGACCGGGGGCGGCAGTGGTCCGACCGGCCGCCGGCGTTTCCGCCTCCACCGTCGTCATCGCCCGGGCCGCGAGCCACGTCACGATCATGCCGTGGGTGTGGCTCCTGGTCGGCATCGTCGCGCTTCAGGTCGGCATCCTCGTCGGGCGACGGCTCCGTCGCGCCGGTCGGCCCGCGCCCTCGCCCGCCGCGCCGGCCGACGACGCGTCATCCCTCCAACCTCTTTCGTTGCTGGCGCCCAGCCCCCGTCCCGTGAGATCGCCAGACTGGGCGGCCCTCGAAGCCGACCTGGCGAGCTCGGTCGAGGCCGCGATGGATCGCCTGATCGCCGAGAGCGACGACGGCACGCCCGAGCGTGACCAGGTCGAGGCCCTGGCAGCGACCGTCGCCCGCGGGGTCGGCGCCGCGCACGGGCTCGACGAGCCCCACTCCGCGTCGCTGGCGGTCGCACTCCGTGACGAGCTGCTGCAGATCAGGGCGGTCCGGTCCGCACGTTGATCCTCCCCCTGGGGAGTCGAGCGCAGGGCCGGCACAGGCTTCAGCAAGTCGCCAGGCCGACTTCAGTCGGCCTTCAGATGGCGGACGCAGGATGACGCCAGGCCCGGGGACTCGGGATCATCAGCCAGACACGGCACCGAGTAGATCGATCGACACTTGATACAACCGAAGGAACAAGCGGACGGCCGCGCGTCTTCATGACCGGCCACAGAGTTCACATCAGACGCAAGCTGCAACGGCTCGCGGCGCTGGGCGGGGTGACCGTCCTTGCCGCGACTTCCGTGTTGGTCGTCAGCCCCCATGTCGCAGCCGCGGCCAACCCGTGCTCGCCGGTCATCAACCCGGTTGCGTGCGAGAACAGCCTGCCGGGGACTCCCCAGTCGCAGTGGGACTCGGGCGCGGGTGACACCTCCATCCAGGGCTTCGCCACGCAGATGAGCGTGAACGTCGGCGGTGTCGAGCAGTTCAAGATCAACACGCCGTCGACGAAGTACCACATCGACATCTACCGGCTGGGCTACTACCAGGGCAACGGCGCCCGCCTGATCGCGACCATCCAGCCGTCCGTGTCGCTCCCGCAGTCGCAGCCCGCCTGCCTGAACGATGCGACCACCGGTGAGACCGATTGCGGCAACTGGGCGGTGTCAGCCTCGTGGACGGTGCCGACCAACACGGTGTCGGGCGTCTTCATGGCCCACCTCGTCCGGGACGACAACACCGACGACAACCAGATCCCGTTCGTCATCCGCAACGACGCCAGCCACTCGGCGCTCATCTACCAGACCTCGGACACCACCTGGCAGGCCTACAACACGTGGGGCGGCACCAGCCTCTATACGGGCCCCGGGGGCAAAGCCACGAAGGTGAGCTACAACCGCCCGTTCGCGACCCGCACCGGATCGACCAACGAGGACTTCCTCATGTCGGCCGAGTACCCGATGATCCGGTTCCTCGAGGAGAACGGCTACGACGTCAGCTACCAGTCCGGGATCGACACCGACCGCTCGGGTTCTCTCCTGCTGAACCACAAGACGTTCCTGTCCGTCGGCCACGACGAGTACTGGTCGGGCCAGCAGCGAGCCAACGTCGAGGCGGCCCGCGCCGCCGGCGTGAACCTGGCCTTCTTCTCGGGCAACGAGATCTTCTGGAAGACCAGATGGGAGCCGTCGATCGACGGTTCGAACACGTCCTACCGCACGCTGGTCTGCTACAAGGAGACCTTCTCGAACGCCAAGACGGACCCGACCCCCACCTGGACGGGTACGTGGGTCGATCCGCGGTTCAGCCCGCCGTCGGACGGCGGGCGTCCGCAGAACGCGCTCGAGCGGCACGCTCTTCGCGGTGCAGGGGGCCAACGACCCGATGCAGATCCCAGCCGCCGACGGGAAGTTCCGGTTCTGGCGGAACACATCGATGGCGACGCTCGCGCCCGGGACGGTGGGAACGCTCCCGCAGGGAGTCGTCGGCTACGAGTGGGACACCGATGCCGACAACGGCTTCCGGCCGGCGGGCCTGTTCGACCTGTCGTCGACCACGCTGTCCGAGACGCAGGTCGCCTACAACTGGGGCGCGTCGTTCAAGGCGGGTACCTCGACCCACAACATGACCGAGTACCGCTCTTCGAGCGGCGCGCTGGTCTTCTCCGCCGGCACGATCCGATGGTCGTGGGGACTGGACTCGACCCATGACGGGGTCGGTCCGGCGCCGAGTCGCGACATCCAACAGGCCACAGTGAACGTGCTGGCCGACATGGGTGCCCAGCCCGCCACGCTCCTGTCGACGTTGACTCCCGCCACCGCATCGACCGACAAGACGGCACCGATCGCGAAGGTCACCTCGCCGGCCGCCGGATCGACCCTCACCGACGGCACCGCGGTCACCGTGACCGGCACGGCCACCGACGCCGGCGGCGGCATCGTGACAGGGGTGGAGGTGTCGCTCGACGCCGGCCGGACGTGGCACCGGGCGACGGGGACCACGTCCTGGTCCTACACCGGCGCACTCGGTGGTACCGGAGTCCACGCCATCCAGGTGCGGGCGACCGACGACAGTGGCAACGTGCAGTCGCCGGTCGGGACGCAGGCGGTGACGGTCCAGTGCCCCTGCGCGATCCTCGGGACGGGTGCCGTCCCGGTGACGCCGTCGAGCGGCGACACCAGCGCGGTCGAGTTGGGCGTGAAGTTCAGCTCCGACAGCAGCGGCTGGGTCAGCGGCGTGCGCTTCTACAAGGGCGCCGGCAACACCGGCACCCACATCGGCAACCTCTGGACGGCCTCGGGTCAGCTCCTCGCCTCGGCCACCTTCACCTCCGAGACGGCCACGGGATGGCAGCAGGCCAACTTCAGCCAACCAGTGCCGATCACCGCGGGGACCACCTACATCGCGTCCTACTACGCACCGGTGGGCAACTACTCCGAGGACGACTACTACTTCACCAACGCGACCGTCGCTGGACCCCTGCACGGGCTGGCCGACGCGGCCAGCGGCGGCAACGGTCTTTACCGGTACGGCTCGGATGGTTTTCCGGCGAACACGTCGCAGGCGGCCAACTACTACGTCGACGCGGTCTTCTCCACGACGGCGCCGCCGGATACGACGCCTCCCGCGGTCACCGCTGAGACGCCCTCGCCCGGCGCCGCGACCGTCGCGACGACGGCCCCGATCACCGCCACCTTCTCCGAGCCGGTGCAGTCATCGACCATCTCCTTCACGCTGAAGACCGCATCGAACACCGCGGTGGCGGGCACGACGACCTACAGCAGCGCGACGAACACCGCCACGTTCGTGCCGAGCGCGGCTCTGGCCAACACGACCACCTACACGGCCACCGTCAGCGGGGCCAAGGACCTGGCCGGCAACACGCAGGTCTCGCCGACCCAGTGGAGCTTCAGCACTGTCGCGCCGGATCAGCCGCCAGGGGTCTGTCCGTGCAGCCTGTGGCCGAACTCGGCCGCGCCCCCGGTGGTGACCGAGAACGATTCGAGTGCAGTCGAGCTGGGCGTCCGCTTCTACTCGGACGTGGGCGGGACCATCGCCGGTATCCGGTTCTACAAGGGACCGCAGAACACCGGGGTCCACACCGGAAGCCTCTGGACGTCAACCGGCGTGCGGCTCGCCACGGCGACGTTCGCCGGTGAGACGAGCTCCGGTTGGCAACAGGTCAACTTCGCCACCCCCGTGACGATCACGCCCGGAACGACGTACGTGGCCTCGTACCACACCAACGTCGGCTTCTACTCGCAGACGGCCGGCCAGTTCAACCCGCAGGGCGTCGACAGCGCGCCGCTGCACGCGCCCGCAAGCGCGAGCGGCGCGGGCAACGGCCTCTACGTCTACGGCTCCGGCGGCTTCCCGACGTCCACCTACGCGGCCAGCAACTACTGGGTCGACGTCGTGTTCAACCCGGGTGCCGACACGACCCCGCCGACGGTCGCGAGCACCTCACCGACCCAAGGGGCGACCGGTGTGGCGGTGACGTCGTCGGTCATCGCGACGATGAGCGAGCACCTGGCTCCGAACACCGCCAGCCTGGTCGTGACGGGCCCAGCCGGGTCAGTGGCGGGGACGACCTCGTACTCGGACGCCACGCTCCAGGTCGGCTTCACGCCGGCCGCGCCGCTGACCGCCGGCACCGCCTACACGGCGACGCTCAGCGGGGCCACCGACCTATCTGGCAACGTCATGTCTCCGGTGACATGGACGTTCACCACCGCGGGCGCAACGACGTGTGCGTGCGGCCTGTTCCCGGTGACGGCCACGCCCACCGCCACCACGTCGACCGATGCCGCGTCCGTCGAGCTCGGCGTCCGCTTCACCACCGACACCAGCGGTTGGATCACCGGCGTGCGTTTCTACAAGGGCGCGGGCAACACGGGCGTCCACACGGGCAGCCTGTGGGACTCGAGTGGCAACCTCCTGGCCACCGCGACGTTCACGAACGAGACGTCGAACGGATGGCAGACCGTGTCGTTCGGCGCGCCGGTCGCCGTCACCGCCGGGACGGTCTATGTCGCGTCCTACCACGCGCCAGCGGGTCACTACGCCGACGACGAGAACTACTTCGCCAGCCCGCTCGACAACGCGCCGCTGCATGCCCCGGCGAGCGTCAGCGGTGCCGGCAACGGGGTCTATCTCTATGGCGCGGGTGGGTTCCCCAACCAGACCTATCGTGCGACCAACTACTGGGTGGACGTGGTGTTCACGACCCAGGCGCCGGCGGCCGTCAAGATCGCTTCGGTCGTGTCGACGTCGACCGTGTCCCCCAACGCCGCGGCCGACGACCGGATCAGGCCAAGGCGCCGCGTCTTCTGATGCCGGGCCGGCTCCGTTCGAACGGGCCGCGACCCCGCCGGGCGGTGCCTCCACCGCAGGCTGATCGCGAGGCCAGCGGCAGGTCAGAGCCGTGTGATGGACGCAGTGCCCGAACCCACCGGAGCGCACGATCGCGTCTACGGAGAGGAGCTCGTCCTCTCACGGCCGGGAGCGGAGATCCACCTCTGGCGGCGCAACCCGGGCGCGACCCCTGGCGTCGTTTGCACCCACGGCGCCGGACTCGACCACCAGATGTTCGAGCCGCAGCTCGAACATCTGGCCGCCGACCACGAGGTGGTGACGTGGGACGTCCGGGGGCACGCCGCGTCGGGGCCCCTCACGACGCGGCGGCTGTCGCCGGACGACGCGGTCGACGACCTCGTGGCGCTCCTCGATGCCTGCGCCATCGACCGTGCCGTCCTCGTCGGGCAGTCGATGGGCGGCAACCTCGCCCAGCGGCTGGTCCGCGCCCATCCTGAGCGGGCTGCCGGCCTGGTCGTCATCGACAGCGCCCGCAACTCGCAGCCGCTCCGCCTGTCCGAGCGCATCGCGCTGCCGGTGACCGGCCCGATGTTGGCCGCGTGGCCCTACGGCAACCTCAAGCGCCTGTCGGTGAAGGGCTGAGCGGTCACCGCCGGCGCGCTCGCGTACGCTCGCCGGTCGTTCGACGCGATGTCGCACCACGACTTCGACCAGGCCACGTTGGCTGCGACGCGCTGCCTCGATCCTGATCCCGACTACCGGGTGCCGGTGCCGCTCCTGCTGCTGTGCGGCGAGCACGATCGGTTGGGCAGCATCGCCCGCCACTTCGACCTTTGGCGTGCCGATGAGCCCGACGGGGTCGCCGAGCGCGTGCCCGACGCCGGACACCTCTCGAACATGGACAACCCCGACTTCGTCAACCAGGCGATGATCCGGTTCCTCGACGGCCTGAGCGGCTAGGGGCCGGTGGCGCTGCAGGCGAGCGGGGCGTCGAGGCTCCCAGGCCGGGGCGGCAGGTCGCTCGACGTCGCGTGGTCCAGGGGTGGCGTCGGGTGGGTGTCGAGGTAGCAGGCGAGGATGCTGGCCAGCGCGACCTGTCCGGCCGTCGTGGGGTGGAAGCTGCCGGGCCCGGGGCTGGTGGCGTTGACCAGCGCCGGGTTGATCCAGCCGCCCTTGCTCCCGCAGGCCTCGTGGCCGGTCCACGCGAAGGCGGGATCGACGAACTCGACGTTGCTGGCCGCGGCCGCCTCGTAGATGGCCTGGTTGAAGCGATCCTGGACGTCGGCGATGTACGCACGCGCGGGCGCCTTGACCGAGTTCAGGACCAGGCGGCACTCGAGCTCGCCCTTGTCGCCCGAATCGGTGGGCAGCAGGTGGGGGTAGCCGATGATCACGATGCGGGCGTCGGGTTCGCGGGAGCGGATCGCCGTGAGCACGGTCGTCAGCCGCTGCCGGATGATCGGCAACATCTTGTCGGCCCACACCTTCAGCGTGAGTCCCGTCGGCGTGTTGTCCTCACCGTGGCCGGGCGCGATGCCCGACAGCGATAGCACCTTGTTCGTGCAGTCCGACTTGAGGAAGCACAGCTTCAGGACGTCGGAGAAGTGCAGGTCGTTGCCGCCCATCGTGAGCGTCACGAGATCGGCCTTGGTCGCGAGCGCGTCGCCCTGCACGGGGAAGCCGGCCTTCTGAGGGACATCGAAGACCTGCGCGCTGATGGCACCGGAGCAGGCGACGAACATGAGCGGTACGGGAGAGGTCGCGTTGGGGAAGCTGAGCAGCTCGGCGTAGGCCTGGGCCGAACGGTGGCAGCGATTGCCCGTGTCACCGGTCGGCGCGAGGTAGGGCGCGGCCTTGGTGCCCAGCCCCTCGCCCGCGGAGTACGAGTCGCCGAGGGCGATGTACGAGTTGATCGGCTCGTCCACGACCGTGTTGGTGAGCAGCGTCGACGGCGGCGAGGAGTGCGAGCGCTGCGAGGCCTGGTAGAGGGCGTAGCCCGTCAGGACCAGTAGGAACACGCCGATCAGCACCGTCCAGATCGCCGCGTCGGCGAAGCCGTCCTCGAAGACCTCACGGAGCTTCCCCATCCTCTCCGCGAGGATCAGCGACACGTACATGAACCCGCTTATCACCGCCACCGCGAAGCTGCCCACGGCGAGGACCACCAGCAGGCGGGCCGACAACGTCCAGAAGAAGATCGCGGCCATGACTGCGGCGATGAGTGCGATCGTCAGGACGGCGGCCACCTGGACCTTGCGGCGTCGAGCCGCAGATCGATCTGTCTTCGGTACCTCAGGTGCTGCCATGTGACCGCCTCCCCCGCACAGAGTCCCTGGCGGTCCGCAGGATACGGCTCAGGTGACCTCGACGGCGGCGGCGGCGAACTGCGCGTTGTAGAGGTTGGCGTAGGCACCGCCGGCGGCGAGCAGCTCCACGTGGTTGCCCTGCTCGACGATCTGGCCGTGCTCCATCACGAGGATGGTGTCGGCGTCGCGGATGGTCGACAGGCGGTGGGCGATCACGAAGCTGGTGCGGTTCGAGCGCAGCGCGGCCATGGCGTGCTGGATGAGCACCTCGGTGCGGGTGTCGACCGAGCTGGTGGCCTCGTCGAGGATCAGGATGGTCGGGTCGGCGAGGAAGGCCCGGGCGATGGTCAGCAGCTGCTTCTCGCCCGCGCTGACGGTGCCGCCCTCGTCGTCGAGGACGGTGTCGTAGCCGTCGGGCAGCGAGTGGACGAACCGGTCGACGTAGGTGGCGCGCGCCGCCTCGCGGATCTGCTCCTCGGTGGCGTCGAGGTTGCCGTAGGCGATGTTCTCGCGGACCGTGCCGCCGAACAGCCACGTGTCCTGGAGCACCATGCCCATGTTCGAGCGCAGCTCGCGCCGGCGTCATCTTGGAGATGTCCTGCCCGTCGAGGCGGATGGCGCCGCCGTCGAGCTCGTAGAAGCGCATGATGAGGTTGACGAGCGTCGTCTTGCCCGCGCCGGTCGGCCCGACGATGGCCACCGTCTCGCCCGGCTCGGCGACGAGCGAGAGGTCCTCGATGAGCGGGTTGTCCGGGTCGTAGGAGAACCGCACGTGGTCGAACTCGACCCGCCCCTCCGGTGTGTCGTCGGTGAGCGGTACGAGGGCGTCGGGGCTCTGCTCGTCGGCGTCGAGCAGCTCGAAGACGCGCTCGGCCGAGGCGACGCCCGACTGCAGCACGTTGGCCATCGACGCCAGCTGGGTGATGGGCTGGGTGAACTGGCGCGAGTACTGGATGAAGGCCTGGATGTCGCCGATGCTCAGCTGGCCCGACGCCACCCGCAGGCCACCCACCACCGCGATGATCACGTAGTTCAGGTTGCCGAGGAAGGTCATGGCCGGCTGGATGACGCCGGAGATGAACTGGGCCCCGAAGCTGGCCTCGTACAGCTCCTCGTTCTTCTCGTTGAAGCTGGCCTCGACGTCGCGCTGGCGTCCGAACACCTTGACCAGCGCGTGGCCGGTGAAGGCCTCCTCGACCTGGGCGTTGAGCGTGCCGGTGTGGGTCCACTGCTCGACGAAGCGCTTCTTCGAGCGGCTGGCGATGAGCCGGATGGTGAGGAGCGAGACCGGGATGGTGATCAACGCGATCAGCGCCAGCAGCGGCGAGATGGTGAACATCATGATCATCACGCCGAAGATGGTCAGCACCGAGGTGAGCATCTGGCTGAGGGTCTGCTGGAGGCTCTGGGCCACGTTGTCGATGTCGTTGGTGACCCGGCTGAGCAGGTCGCCGCGGGGCTGGCGGTCGATGTAGCCGAGCGGGAGCCGGTTGAGCTTGTCCTCCACCTCGGCGCGCAGCCGGTACATCGAGCGCTGCACGACGCCGGCCAACAGGTACGACTGGAGGTAGGACAGCACCGCCGAGATCACGTAGAGCCCGGACGCCAGCAGCAGAGTGTTGCGCAGCGCGGTGTAGTCGATGCCGGCCGGGCTCTGGACCCCGGCGATGATGACGTTGGTGGCGTGGCCGAGCACCTTGGGTCCGAACACGTAGAGGACCACGCTGATCACGGCCAGTCCGAACACGAGGACCATGCCGAGCCGCTCAGGGGCCAGCTGACTGGCCAGTCGCAGGCTGGAGTTCCTGAAGTCCTCCGACTTCTC
The DNA here is from genome assembly GCA_963776435.1 of uncultured Microthrixaceae bacterium. Lineage (GTDB taxonomy): Bacteria > Actinomycetota > Acidimicrobiia > Acidimicrobiales > Acidimicrobilacustridaceae > UBA4742. The sequence goes on along the minus strand of CAVZMK010000004.1, from coordinate 85,588 downwards.
GGCCGGCATGCCGGCCGCCCATGCGCGGCCCGAAGCTGCGGGCTTCGGCCGCAGGGGACTTGGCCGGGATCTTGTCGTCGTCCTCGGTCATGCCGCTTCCTCGCGCGGTCAGCTGGGACTCCACGATCTCGGCGTAGGTCGGACAGGTGCTCAGCAGCTCGCGATGGGTGCCGAGGCCGACCTGCTGGCCGTCCTCGAGCACGAGGATCTGGTCGGCGTGCATGATGGTCGACACCCGTTGGGCCACGATCACCACGGTGGCCTTGGCCACCACCGGGGCCAGTGCCGCCCGGAGGCGGGCGTCGGTGGCCAGGTCGAGGGCCGAGAACGAGTCGTCGAACAAGTAGATGCCGGGGTTGCGCACGACGGCCCGGGCGATGGCCAGGCGTTGACGTTGGCCACCCGACACGTTGGAGCCGCCCTGGGCGATGCGGGCGTCGAGCCCGCCGGGCATGGCGGCCACGAAGTCGCGGGCCTGGGCCACCTCCAGCGCGTGCCAGAGCTGCTCGTCGGTGGCCTCGGGGTCGGCGTAGCGCAGGTTGGAGGCGACCGTGCCCGAGAACAGGTAGGGCTTCTGGGGGACCAGGCCGATGCGGCTCCAGAGCAGCTCGGGCTCGAGGTCGCGCACGTCGATGCCGTCGACCAGCACCTGGCCCTCGGTGGCGTCGAACAGGCGCGGGATCAGGTTCAACAGGGTCGTCTTCCCCGAGCCGGTGCTGCCGATGATGGCCGTGGTCTGACCGGGGCGGGCGGTGAGGGTGATGTTGCAGAGGACGGGGGCCTCGGCGCCGGGGTAGTTGAACCCGACGTCGCGCAGCTCGAGGTTGCCGCTCGTGAGCAGCTCGGTGACCGGGCTCGACGAGGTCACCACCGACGACGGGGTGTCGAGCACCTCCTTGATGCGCACCGCGCACACCGACGGCGCGGGGCCAGAGCACCGCCACGAAGGTGGCCATCATCACGGCCATGAGGATCTGGGCCAGGTAGGTGAGGAAGGCGACGAGCGGCCCCGACCTGCATGTCGCCGGCGCCGATGCGGTAGCCGCCGAACCACACCGCGGCCACGCTGGAGCCGTTCAGCACCAGCACCACGGTCGGGAACATGAAGGCCATCAGGCGCCCGGCTCGCAACGAGGTGACGGTCAGGTCGTCGTTGGCCGTGCCGAAGCGCTCGACCTCCTCGGGCTCGCGGATGAAGGCCCGCACCACCCGCATGCCGGTGATCTGCTCGCGCAGGACCTGGTTCACCCGGTCGATGCGCTCCTGCATCAGCTGGAACTGGGGCACCATCCGGCTGATGATCAAGCCCATCGGTATGAGGAGCAGAGGGATGGCGGCGACGAGGATGAGCGAGAGCGCGCCGTCCTCGTGCACGGCCAGGATGGTGCCGCCGATGATGGTGATGGGGGCAGCCACGAACAGCGTGCACATCATCACCACCAGGATCTGCACCTGGGTCACGTCGTTGGTGATGCGGGTGATGAGCGACGGGGCGCCGAAGTGGCCGACCTCCTGGGCCGAGTAGCCGGTCACGCGGTGGAACAGTCCGCCGCGCACGTCCCGGCCGAAGGCCATGGCCGCCTTGGCCCCGTAGTAGGTGGCCCACACGGCGAACACGACCTGTACCAGCGTGACGCCGAGCATGATCGCGCCCATGCGCACGATGTAGCCCGTGTTGTCGGTGAGCACGCCCTTGTCGATGATGTCGGCGTTCAAGGTGGGCAGCGTCAGCGTGCACATCACCTGGATGAACTGCAGGCCGAGCACGGCCAGCAGGAGCTTCCGATACGGCAGTAGGTAGGTCTTGAACAGTCGGATCAGCATCGGAGGTCGACCGCCCCGGATGCGTCGTCAGGCGCGGTGTCGGAGCGGATGCCGTCGAGCAGCAGCGAGACGATCTCGGCCGGCGGCAGCGGCTCGTCGGCCAGCGCGGGATGGCTGGACGCGAAGATCAGGCCCCGGAACAGCTGGGCCGAGGCCACAGGGTCACGGCGCAGGCAGTCGTGGTCGGGCTCGAACAGCTCGGCCAGCGCGGCGGAGTTCGGCGGACGGTGCGGCTCACCGTCGGGCCGCACGCTCTCGGGCGGCTTGGTGCGCCCGACCGCGGCCATGAGCTGCCAGATGGCGGCCACCCGCCGCTGGATGATCGCGGCCGCAGCTTCGAGTCGCCCCTCGAGGGGCAGGCTGCGGTCGATGGCCCGGAGGGCGGCGTCGACCGGCCCGGGGTCGAAGGCCTGCTCGATGGCGGCGTCGATCAGCGACTCCTTGTCGGGGAAGACGCGGAAGATGGTGCCCTCGGCGATGCCGGCCGCCTCGGCGATCTGGCGCGTGCTGACCATCGTCCCCTGGTCGATGAGCAGGGGGATGGTGGCGGCCACGATGGCGGCCCGGCGCTCTTCCGGAGGCAGGGGAGCGGCGCGATGGCGAACGTCGACGACGGGCGGGGACGGAGTCACCCGCCCAACCTATCTGAGTGAGTCCTCACTCAGACGCTCTGGATGGACAAGATTCTCAGGCTCGGCGGGCGCCGACCAGGGTGATGACGAGGCGGCAGGGCTCGGTGCCCCGGTTGTGCCAGCGGTGGCGGGTGCCGTTCTGCACGATCGTGTCGCCGGGTCGGAGATGGACCTCGGCCCCGTCGTCGAGCTCGAGGAACACCTCGCCGGACACGACGACGCCGTAGTCGACGGTGTCGGTGGTGTGCATCCCCGGCTCGGCGGGTTCCATGTGGGCGGCCATCCCCGGCAGCGCCTCGTCCATCTCGGTGAGCGCGGCCATGACGTCGATGTCGTCCGGCATGACCACCGACTCGGGGGCCACGGTGAAGAGGCCGAAGCGGAAGCCGCCGAGCGGCGGGAAGTAGTCGTTGCCCGACGGTTCGCTCCCGTCGCCCGGGAAGGTCGGAGCCTCGTCCCCACCCCACAGCCGGTGGAACTCGTAGCCCGGCAGGAGCGCCAACGTGATGGGCGCCACCTCCTCGTCGCTGGCGAAGATCGCCTTGCCGTCGGCCGAGTGCCCGGTCACCACGCGTCGGACCTTCATGTCGCCCCCCTGGCTCAGTCGTGCTGGTCGGGCCGGTCGTGGTTCGATCGGCGGCCCAGCGTAGGCGTCGCCCAGCTGCGCACGGACGGAGTGGCTGCGATACCGTCGCCCCATCGTCGAGAAGGACGGAGAGGGGGCCCCATGTTCCCGTCCAAGTTCGACTACGTCGTCGCCGACTCGGTCGACCAGGCCGTGTCGGCCAAGGCCGAAGGGGGCGACGAGACCCGCTTCATCGCCGGAGGCCAGAGCCTCCTGCCGATGATGAAGATCCGGCTGGCCAATCCGGCCAAGCTGGTCGACATCAACCGCATACCCGGGCTCGACTCGATCGAGCGGGTCAACGGTCATCTGCGCGTGGGCGCGCTGGTGCGCCATCGCCAGCTCGTCGACTCTGATCTCACCTTCGGTGCCGTCACGGCCGCCGCGCCGTGGATCTCCGACCCGCTGGTGCGCAACCTTGGGACCCTGTGCGGATCGGTTGCCCACTGCGATCCCGAAGGGGACTGGAACTCGGTGCTGATGGCCACCGGTGCCGACGTGGTGGCACGAGGGCCGGGCGGCGAGCGCGTCATCCCGATCCGCGACTTCGTGCAGGGCATGTTCACGAACGCGCTTGCCGACGACGAGATGGTGACCGAGGTGCGCATCCACGTGCCCGCCGGCCGCAGCGGTGGCGAGTACCTCAAGCTCGAGCGCAAGATCGGCGACTACGCGACGGTTGCGGTCGCCGCCCACCTCGAGCTCGGCGACGACGGAGCCATCTCGGCTGGGGGACTCGCGCTCACGTCGGTCAACCCGACGAACACGCCCGTGCCCGAGGCCGAGGCGCTGCTCGTCGGCAACCCGCCGTCCGACGAGCTGTTCGCCGAAGCGGGGAGGCTGGCGGCCGCCGCGGCGGAGCCGCACTCGGACGTGCGGGGCACGGCGGAGTGGAAGCGGCAGGTGGTGCGCACGTACACGCGTCGAGCCCTGGCGACCGCGGCCAGCCGAGCCCAGACCTGAGCCGAAAGTCGGAGGGGAACAATGGATGTGACCGTCACGATCAACGGAACCGACCACACCGCGGACGTCGAGCCGCGCGTGCTGCTCGTCGACTTCATTCGCCGCGACGCGGGACTCACGGGTACCCACATCGGGTGTGACACCACGAGCTGCGGTGCGTGTGCCGTCCTGCTCGACGGCGTTCCGGTCAAGTCCTGCACGATGCTGGCCGTGCAGGCCGACGGGAGGTCGATCACCACCGTCGAGGGACTCAAGACGAACGGCGAGCTCCACCCCGTACAGGCGGCGTTCAAGGAGGAGCACGGCCTCCAGTGCGGGTTCTGCACGCCGGGCATGATGCTCGTCGGCGCGTCGCTGATCGCAGAGAACGAGGCGCCGAGCGTCGACGAGGTGCGCTGGGCCATCTCGGGCAACCTGTGCCGCTGCACGGGCTACATGAACATCGTCAAGGCGATCCAGACCGCAGCCGCCCAGACCGAGCGCTGAGGAGGGCCGATGGCCACCGTCGAACACCCCGTGACCACACCACCCGAGATCGGGGGGATCGGCCACAGCATCAGACGTCACGAGGACGCGCGCCTGCTCGAGGGCCAGGGCAACTTCGTCGACGACGTCGTACTGCCCGGGATGCTCTACATGTCGATCCTGCGCTCGCCGGTCGCGCACGCGCGCATCACGGCCATCGACACGTCGGCCGCCGAAGCGGTGGAGGGCGTCGTGGCCGTCGTTACCGGCGCGCTGATGGACCAGCACGGCCTGGCGTGGATGCCGACGCTGTCCGGCGACACGCAAGCGGTGCTGGCCACCGACAAGGTCCGCTATCAGGGCCAGGAGGTGGCCGCGGTCGTGGCCACCGATCCGTACATCGCCGTCGACGCGACGGAGCTCATCGACGTCACGTACGACCTGCTCCCGGCCATCACGACGCCACAGCAGGCGCTCGAACCCGGCGCGCCGCTGATCCGCGACGAGAAGGAGGGCCAGACCGACAACCGCGTCTACGACTGGGAGGCGGGCGACAAGGCGATGACCGACGAGGCGTTCGCGAACGCCGACCGGGTGGTCACCCTGGAGACCCACTATCCCCGTTCGCACCCGGCGCCCCTCGAGACCTGCGCCATCGTCGCCGACGTCAACTCGGTGACGGGGCAGGCCACCCTCTGGCTCACGTCCCAGGCCCCTCACGCCCACCGCACGCTGTTCGCGATGGTGGCCGGCCTGCCCGAGCAGAACATCCGCATCATCAGCCCCGATCTCGGCGGCGGGTTCGGCAACAAGGTGCCGATCTATCCCGGCTACGTGGTCGCCACCGCCGCGTCCCTGCTCATCGGGCGGCCGGTCAAGTGGACCGAGACCCGCAGCGAGAACCTGATCTCGACCGGGTTCGCCCGCGACTACTACATGAAGGGCGAGCTGGCCGTCACCAACGAGGGCAAGATCCTCGCGCTGCGGGTGAACATGCTCTCGGATCAGGGCGCGTTCTACTCCGACGCCCAACCGACGAAGTTCCGCGCCGGCCTGTTCCACGTGGTCACGGGCAGCTACGACTACCCGGCGGCCCATGTGGTCTGTGCCGGGGCGTTCACCAACAAGGCGCCGGGTGGCGTCGCCTATCGCTGCTCCTTCCGCATCACGGAAGCGTCGTTCCTCATCGAACGACTCGTGCAGACCGCTGCCTATGAGCTCGGCATCGATCCGGCCGACATGCGCTTCAAGAACTTCATCCAGCCCGAGCAGTTCCCGTACGAGACGCCGACCGGCTTCGTCTACGACTCGGGCGAGTACCCCGCTGGTCTGCGCAAGGCGCTCGACGAGATCGGCTACGAAGGGCTCCGGGCCGAGCAGCTGGCGGCGCGCGCTGAGGGTCGGCTCATCGGTATCGGCATCGCCCACTTCACCGAGGCCGTCGGCGCCGGTCCTTCGAAGACCTACGACATCGCCGGTCTGAAGATGATCGACTCGGCGGAGCTGCGCGTGCATCCGACCGGCAAGGCGATCCTCAAGCTCGGGGTCAAGGCCCAGGGCCAGGGCCACGAGACGACGTTCGCCCAGATCGTGGCGGAAGAGCTGGGCATCCCGGTGTACGACATCAAGGTCGAGGAGGGCGACACCGATGACACGCCCTACGGCCTCGGCACCTACGCCTCGCGCTCCACGCCGGTCGGAGGTGCTGCCACTGCGATGGTGGCCCGCAAGCTGGCCGAGAAGGCCAAGCGCATCGCCGCCTACCTGCTCGAAGCGGCCGACGAGGACATCGAGCTCGACGCGGGCAAGCTCTCGGTGCGCGGCACTCCCGACCGGTTCGTCACGATCCAGGACGTGGCGCTGGCGGCCTACACCAACCTCCCCGACGGCATGGAGTACGGGCTCGAGGGCGTGCACTACTACGACCCACCGAACCTCACCTATCCGTTCGGCAGCTACGTCGTGGTGGTCGAGGTCGACGCCGACACCGGGGTCTGGAAGGTGCAACGGATGGTCGCGCTCGACGACTGCGGCGTGCGCATCAACCCCATGATCGTCGAAGGCCAGATCCACGGTGGGCTCACCGAGGGGTTCGCGATGTCGTCCATGCAATGGATCACCTTCGACGACGACGGCAACTGCATCGGCTCGAACTTCATGGACTACCTGATCCCGACCGCATGGGAGACGCCACGGTTCGAGCTGTTGGAGACCTGCACGCCGTCGCCGCACCATCCGATCGGGGCCAAGGGAGTGGGGGAGTCGGCCACCGTCGGTTCGCCGGCCGCCTTCGTGAACGCGGTGGTCGACGCGGTCGCCCACCTCGGTGTGCGCAACATCGACATGCCGGTGCTGCCCGATCGCGTCTGGGCGGCCATCCGGGACGCGACTGGCTGAGATGGACGTCGGCGTCCTGGCCCGGGCCGTCGAGCTGGAGGCGCGACGCGAGCCGTTCACGCTCGCCACGGTCGTGTGGCGGCGCTCGCCGTCGTCGGGTCAGCTCGGCTCGAAGGCCATCATCCATGCCGACGGCTCGATCTTCGGGTGGCTCGGTGGCGCGTGCGCGCAGCCGACGGTCCGACGCGAGGCGCTTGCCGCGCTCGGCGACGGGCGGTCCCGCCTGGTCTTCCTCGGTCAACCCGACGACCTGCACCAACGACCCGACGACGGCATCGTGAAGGTGCCGATGGCCTGCGAGAGCGAGGGTGCCTTGGAGATCTACCTCGAGCCGGTGCTGCCGGCCCCACAGGTGGTGGCCATCGGACGGTCCCCCGCAGTGTTCACCCTGGCCCGCCTGGTCGCCGACCTGGATTGGGAGATCGTGGTGATCGACGACGGGGGCGACGCGGCGGCCCACCCCCGACCGGAGGTGGTGCGCACCACCCTCGACCTCGACGACCTGAGGATCGGCCCGGCCTCGGCGGTCCTCGTGGCCACGCAGGGCGTCTATGACGACCTGGCACTCGAGGCGGCCTTGGCCACCGACGCCGGCTACATCGGCCTCGTGGCCGCAGAGAAGCGCGCGTCAGCCACCTTCGCGCTGCTGCGCGACCGCGGCGTGGCCGAGGAGCAGCTGGCGCGTGTGGCGGCCCCGGCGGGGATCGACCTGGGCCACGTCGACAACGTCGGCATCGCGGTGTCCGTGCTCGCGGACCTGGTCGCCCGGCGCGCGGCCGGCCAGCTCGGCGCGGCCGGAGCCCCACTCGTGCACGAGGCGATCGACCCGGTGTGCGGGATGACCGTCTTCGTGGACGAGTCCCGGTATCACGCGTCGCACAACGGGCGCGACTACTGGTTCTGCGCGCCGGGGTGTCTCGCGGCGTTCGAGCGCGACCCCGACGCGTACGCGGGGCCGTGAGCCCCACCAGGATCTGACCAGGTGCGCTTCCGGTACGAACGGTCGTGGCAGTTCGCCATGGGTGCCGACGCGCTCTGGGCCGCCCTCGAGGACACGTCGAGCTATCCGCGGTGGTGGGCGTGGCTGCGAGCGGCGGAGCTCCCGAGCCTGAGCGAGGGCTCGCGCGCGACCTTTGCGGTGGCCGCGCCGCTCGGGTACGCGATGCGGCTGGGGCTGCACCTGGTGGAGGTCGTGCCCGGCGAGCGGATCGGCGCCGTGGTCGACGGCGACCTCGCCGGGCGAGCCGAGCTCCAAATCCTCCCGCAGGGCCCGGACGCCAGCACCGTCGTCCTGCGATGGGACCTCGCGCTGCAACGGCGGCTCATGCGCGTGCTCGGGCTGGTGGCCCGCCGCGTGCTCGAGTCCGGCCACGAGTGGGTGGTCGACGCGGGAGTCGTGTCGTTCGCCGCCGCCCACCAGGTCGACGTCGTCGAGCTCCCGTCACCGACTCCGCCCGTCGAGCGCGTGGCGCCGCCCCGCCGTGTCGTGGTCGACGGAGTCGTGGCCGGGCTGGTGGCCGGGGCGCTGAGCGGACTGCCGTCGACGGCGGTGGCCGTCGCCCGTCGCCGGCGCGTGCTCGACGCGACGAGGGCGGCCGGCTCGTTGCTCGGGTCGACCTCGGTGCCCAGGGGGGTGGTCGCCCACGGTGCCGTGTCGATCGGCTGGGCGCTGCTCCTCAGCGCGCTGTGGCCTCGCCGCACGAGCCCCTCCGCCGGCCTGGCGCTCGGCGCCTCGGCCGGGGTGGCCATCGCCGCGGTCGACCTCGGTCTCGTCGCCCCGCGCCGCTATCCGGCGATCGACGCGCTCGCCCGCGCGCCCCAGGTGACCGATCACGTGCTCTTCGGGATGGTGGTCGCGGCGGTGCTGGTCGGGCGGTCCGCCGTGGCGTCGTCAGGCGACGGGCGTGTCGCTCACCAGTCGGCCCAGCCCGTCGGCGTGACCGACCCGTCGATCGAGCGCGGATCGACGCGCTCGCCGGTGTTGCCCGCCTCGTAGACGGCGAAGCAGAGCTGGAGCACCTTGACCGCGTCGGCCACCGACATCTCCGGCACGGTGTCGTGCAACAGCGCGTCGACGAAGTGGGCCGACGAGCGCCGGAAGCCGAGACCCCAGTCCGAGTCGATGTCGTCGAAGGCCGTCGTCGACATCGCCCCCTCGTCGCCCCGGTAGAGGATGAGCGGTGCGAGGTCGAGCATCTCACCCGTGCACCTGGTGACCCAGACGAAGCCCTCGTCGCCCTGCACCTCGAAGAACTCGTCGGCGCCGTAGTAGCTCGATCGCATCCACATCTGCGGCGCGTAGGAAGCTTCCATCGTCCCGAGCAGGTCACGCGTCCTCGTACTCGAAGATCGCCGCGCACGGCTCGAAGAACAGGTCCCGGCGCCGAACGGCCGCCTGCACGGCCACGATGTCCTGGTCGACCAGCCACGACGCCATGGCGTACTTGTGCACCATGTCGTCGAAGAGGTGGCCGCCGGGGCTCTGGTCGTTGAGGCGCCACACGTAGCCCTCGGCCTGGAGGCCCGCCTGGAAGGCCGAGTCGGTCTGGCCCACGACGGTCTTGATGCGGATGGCGGTCGGGTGGCCGATGGCGCCGTCGCGGATCAGCTGACGAGCCCGCTCGAGGGGCGGGTAGTGGCAGTAGCACTCGCTCACCCGGAGGTGTCGGCCGGCGGCGAGGGCGGCCTCGGCCATGGTGCGGGCGTCGGCGACGGTGTTGGCGATCGGCTTCTGGACCGACACGTGCTTGCCGGCCGCCAGCGCGGCGAGGACGTGGTCGTGGTGGAGATGGGTGGGGGTGAGGATCTCGACCGCGTCGATGGTGTCGTCGGCCAGCAGGTCGTCGAGGTCGCCGTACACGTCGGGCACACCCCACTCGTCCGCCCGCTTGCGGGCGACGTCGACGCGGGGATCGCACAGCGCGACCACGTCGCAGCGCGGGTGCTCGAGGTAGCCGGCCACGTTGAGCGCGGCGACGTTGCCCACCCCGACCACGCCGAGGCGCACCCGGTCGATCACCGGGCCGGCGTGAAGACCATCGGGAAGTGGTCGATCGAGCGGATGGCCGGCGGTGTACACGAGCGTGTGGCCGTCGGCGACCGAGTACTCGGGGATGCGGCGGTGCCACTCGCGCAGCGCGATCCGCAGCTCCTGCCGGGCCAGGTGCGAGCCGAGGCAGCGGTGGATGCCGCCGCCGAAGGCGAGGTGGCGGTTGACCTCACGGTCGAAGCGCACGACGTCGGCGTCGTCGAACTCGGCCTCGTCGGTGTTGGCCGAACCGAGCATGATCATCACCTGGTCGCCGGCGTGGATCGGGCAGCCGCCGAGCTCGGTGTCGTCCACCGCCACCCGGGCCACGCCCATGACCGGGCGTCTCCCACCGGAGCAGCTCCTCGATGGCGGCCGGGATCAGACTCGGGGTCGTCGACGAGCTGCTGGCGCTGCTCGGGGTGCTGGGCCAGGTAGCTGAACATGCAGTCGAGGGTCGACGGTGACGGTGTCGAGCCCGGCGATCAGGAACAGGAAGCAGATGTCGAGGATGTCCTCGCGGGTGAGCCGGTCGCCCTCGACCTCGGCGTCGAGGAACCGGCGACAGCAGGTCGTCCTCGCGCTCGCTGCTCGCGCTGGTCGAGCACCTCGTTGAAGTAGTCGTAGATCGAGTCGGCGATCTCCTGCTGGTGCGCCTGCGCCGCCTCGCTGCCGTAGGGCGTGCCGGTGACCTTGTCGGGCCGGATGATGCCGTCCTTCATGGTGAGGAACGTCGGCAGCTCGTCGAGCGGCAGACCGAGCAGCGTGAGGAACACCTGCGACGGGAACGGGACGGAGAACTCGGCGGCGAAGTCGACCTCGCCGCGGTCGACGAACCCGTCGATGAGGTCGTTGACCAGCCGGGTGACGGGCTCCTCGAGCTCGGCCATCTGCGCGGGGCGCGAAGATCGGGTCGAGCAGCTTGCGGAACTTCTTGTGCTCGGGCGGGTCGATCTGCAGCGGGATCAGCGGGCGCGATGTTCTTGAGGTCGACCGCGTCCATGTTCGAGGAGAAGACCTCGGGGTGGCGGAACGCCTCGTCGATCTCGGCCTTGCGCGACAGCACGCACGCCCACGCCGTCGATCGCCATGACCGGCGTCTCGCGCATGGCCTTGAAGACCGGCTGCGGGTTGGCGGCCATCTCCTGATCCATGCCGTCGAAGGGCCCGCCGCCCGGTTCGGTCGCTTCGGTCGTCTCGCTCACACGCGCTCCTGACGGGCCCCAAAACCTGACACGGCCGTCATGTTAGGCCGAGCGGGAGCGGAGGGCGCACTGGGCGGCGTGCCAGCCGCACATGCCGTGGACGCCCGGCCCGGGAGGGGTCGACGACGAGCAGAGGTAGAGGCCTTCGACCGGCGTCGCCCACGGCCGTCGGGACAGCACGGGTCGGGCGGCGAACTGGCGCAGGTCGACCATGCCGCCGTTGATGTCGCCGCCGATGTAGTTGGCGTCGTGCTGCTCGATCTCGGCGGGACCCATGACGTGTCGCGCCACGATGCGGTCCCGGAAGCCCGGCGCGAACCGTTCGACCTGGCGCTCGATGGCGTCGGTCATGTCCACGGTCGAGCCGTGCGGCACGTGGCAGTAGGCCCACCCCGTGTGCCCGCCAGGCGGTGTCCGGGTGGGATCGAAGCGTGACGGCTGGGCCAGGAGCACGAACGGTCGCTCGGGGTGGCGGCCGGCGGCGACCTCGGCCTCGGCGGCGACGATCTCCTCGAACCGTCCACCGACGTGCACGGTCGCCGACGCGGTCGCACGCGGGCGCGGTCCAGGGGATGGGTCCGTCGAGGGCCCAGTCGACCTTGTGCACCCCCGGTCCGTACCGGTACCGGTCGAGACGCCGGCGGTAGGACGGCGGGAGCCAATCGCCGGCAATGGCCACCACCTGTCGCGGGGTGAGATCGAGCAGCACGACCGGTGCGGGTGGCAGTTCGTCGAGCGACGACACCCGCCAGTCGAGGGTGAGCGTGCCGCCTCGTTCGACGAGGATGGATACGAGGGCGTCGGCGATCGACTGCGAGCCGCCCTCGGCGAGCGGCCACCCGACGAGGTGGCCGAGCAGCGCCGAGCAGCAGTCCGTAGCCGGCCGTGATCGGTGCCTCCAACGGCAGCACCGAGTGGCCGGCCAAACCGGCGAGCAGGGCGCGGGGCACGTCGCTCTCGAAGCGCGACCGCGCCAGGCCCGACGCGGAGCGGATGCCCGTCCAGCCGTACCGGCCCAGCCCGACCGGAGCCATCGGGGGGAACGAGAGCGGCGACAGCAGCGAACCCACGAGCGACAGCCCGGCCCGCTCCAGTGGCTGCATCAGGCGGCGGTAGGCCCGTGCGTCCGATCCGACGAAGCCGGCAGCCGTCGCGTCGACCGAGCGTTCGAGCACGGCGGCGCGGCCGTCGTCAAGGGGATGGCTGAGAGGCGCGTCCGGGTGGATCCAGTGCACCCCGTGCTGCTCGAGCGGCAGGGCCCGCCACGCGGGCGAGGCGAGCGCCAGTGGATGGATGGCCGAGCACACGTCGTGCACGAAACCCGGCTGCGTGAGCTCCTCGGACCGGGTGCCGCCGCCCGCTCGGTGCGACGCCTCGACGACGAGCACGCGCCAGCCGTCGGCGGCGAGCGTGACCGCGGCGGTGAGCCCGTTGGGGCCGGCCCCCACCACGACGGCGTCGTACGACTCGTCGCTCACGGTTCGTCGCTCACGGCTGAATGACGAGCTCGCCCGGTTTGAGCAGGGCGTAGGCCACGAACTTGCGCAGCATCGTGGCCCGGTGCTCGCGGGAGCGGTCGGCGAACGCCGGCGCCAGCAACCCGAGGTGCACGCCGATCATCCACTCGGTCGCCTCGTCGAGGGTGATGTCCTCGCGCAACGCGCCCCGGGCTTCGATGCGGGCCAGGAACCCGGCGACCAGCGGCGCGGCCAGACCGACCACGGCCTCTGGGCCGCCCCCCACGCGGGCCACCGCGGCGGTGGCGCCCTGGTGCTCGAGGGCCTGGTACCAGGGCTCGGCCCGCACGGCTTCGGCGTGGCGCAGCAGGCCCTCGACGATCCAGTCGGCGGGATCGCCCGACCAGTCGATCTCGGCGTCGAGCCGGGCGGCGATCGCCGCCGAGCGCCCGACCAGCACCTCGCGGACCAGCTCGTCCTTGTCGGCCACGTACCGGTAGACCGTGGCGCGCGAGCAGCCGGCCCGCCGGGCCACCTCCTCGACCCGCACGCCGAGCGGACCGTCCTCGGCGATCACCTCCGCCGTCGCGGCGACCAACCGGGCCCGGAGGTCCTGCTCGGGCACGGTTGTCGAGGCCATGGGTCGATGCTAGGTTCGCAGGTGAGACAATTCCACTACTTGTCTCGTCGGGTAGGGGGTGACCGGAATGGGCGACGGCCCTGTGAACGACGACCGCTACACGGTCATCTCGGCCGACTGCCACGGCGGCGGCGCCATCGGCGACTACCGCCCCTACCTCCCGTCGCGCCTGCACGACACCTTCGACGCCTGGCGGGCCACCTTCGACAACCCCTACGACGACCTCGAAGGCGACGACGGCCGCCCGCAACTGGGACAGCGAGCGCCGCCTGGCCGAGCTCGAGGCCGACGGCGTGGTGGCCGAGGTCATCTTCCCCAACACCATCCCGCCGTTCTTCCCCCAGGCCTCGCTCGTGCACCAGCCGCCCGCGGCCAGCGCCGGCGACCTCGAGCTGCGGTGGGAGGGGCTGCGGGCGCACAACCGCTGGCTGGCCGACTTCTGCGCGGCGACGCCCGGCCGTCGCGCCGGCATCGCCCAGATCCTGCTGCACGACCTCGACGCCGCGGTGGCCGAGGTGCGGTGGGCGGCCGGCGCCGGGCTGACCGGCGGCGTGCTGCTGCCCGGAGCGCCGCCGGGATCGGGTCTCGCCCCGCTCTACGCGCCCGACTACGAGCCGCTCTGGGCAGGCGTGCGAGGAGCTCGGGCTGCCGATCAACCACCACACCGGCAGCGCATCGCCCGACTACGGCGACTATCCCGAGGCCAAGGTCATGTTCCTCGTCGAGGCCACCTGGTGGGCGCACCGCGCGCTCTGGCAGCTGATCTACGCGGGCGTGCTCGAACGCCATCCCGACCCTGCAGTTCGTGTTCACCGAGCAGGGCACGGCGTGGTTGCCCGAGCAGCTCGCGACCCTCGACTACTACCGCGACCGCATGTCCGGTGCCGGCCGGCTCGCAGGAACACGTCTGGGGCGAGGCGGTGATGAGTCGCCTGTCGCTGACGCCGAGCGAGTACTGGGCCCGCCAGTGCCACGTCGGGTCGAGCTTCATCCGCCGCCACGAGGTGCGGCCTGCGCCACGCGGTCGGCGTCGACAAGATCATGTGGGGCAGCGACTTCCCGCACCGAGAAGGGTGCTGGCCGTTCAGCGCCGAGCACCTGCGGCTGGCCTTCGCCGGCGTGCCCGCCGACGAGGTGGCGCAGATGGTCGGCGGCAACGCGGCCCGGCTCTACGGGTTCGACCTCGACGCGCTGGCGCCGGTGGCGGCCCGCGTCGGTCCGACGGTCGACGACGTCGCCCGCCCGCTCGACTCGAGTGACATCCCCGCCGAGGCGCTGCGCTGCCCGGCCTTCGCCCTGGCTGCCGCCGGCCGCTGATCGACAGGAGAACCCGATGGGACGCATCCGCTACGGCGCCCGCACGCCCGAGCGAGCTCGCCAACCGCGAGGTGCAGGCGACCTCGGTCGGTGCCTGGGCCACGTCGCTCGTCGCGATCTACGAGACCGACCCGGCGATCATCGCCGCGGTCCTGCCGCCTCCGATCGAGCCCGGTCCCGAGCCGCTGGTCAAGGTGACCGTGGCCACGGTCGATCTCGGCCGTCCGGGCGTCCCTCCGTTCGGGGCCGGCTCGTTCTCGGTGGCGGCCAGCCACGAGGGGACGCATGGGCTGGCTACCCGCTGGTCATGCCGATGACGACCGAGCAGTCGGTGATCGGTGGCCGCGAGACCTTCGGCGAGCCGAAGAAGCTCGGCGACGTCCGTCTCGATCGCGACGGCGACCACGTCGTCGGGACGGTGACGCGGCTGGGCACGACCATCATCGAGATCGACGGCACGGTTGGCGCCCCGGTCGAGGTCGCAGGACGGCACCCGCACCGACTTCTACTTCAAGTTCCTGCCCGCGCCCGACGGCAAGGGCTTCGACGACGAGGCCGTCCCTCGTCTACTGCCACCGTGACGAGACGACCCGCGAGGCGCCGAGCGTGGACGGCGACGCTGATCCTCGCGCGAGTCGCGCTTCGACCCGGTCGCCGACCTACCGGTCGCTGCGGCTCGCTCGACATCACGTTGGCCGAGCGGCGCAGCGTGCAGCGCGGCGAGATCGTCGGCCGCGTGCCCGCCGAGTGGATCATCCCCTACGTCCACCAGCGCTACGACGACCTGTCGCCGATCGGCGAGGACTGACCTGGTGGTCGACGACCTGCGCGACAAGGTCGCGGTGGTCACCGGGGGCGCCAGCGGGATCGGGCGGGCCATGGGCGAGCGCTTCCTCGACGAGGGCATGCACGTCGTGCTCGGCGACGTCGAGGCAGCCAGTGCTCGAGGCGACGGTGGCCGAGCTGCGCGAGGGCGGCGGGTCGACGTGACGGGCGTGACCACCGACGTGTCCGACTTCGACTCGGTCGAGGCGCTGCGCGACGCCGCGCTCGGCGGCCCACGGCGCGGTCCACGTGGTCTGCAACAACGCGGGCGTCGGCGCCGGCGCGGCCGGGCAGATGTGGGACCACGACCCTCAACGACTGGCGCTGGGCGCTCGGCGTCAACGTCTGGGGCGTGATCCACGGCATCAAGGCGTTCGTGCCGGCCATGCTCGAAGGGGGGCAGGTCGGCCACGTCGTCAACACGTCGTCGGGCAACGGCGGCATCGCGCCGCTGCCGGGACACGCCGATCTACGCGTTGACGAAGTCGTCGGTGGTGACGATGACCGAGTCGCTGTACGCCCAGCTGCGCCTGGTCGACGCCAAGGTGTCGGCGTCGGTGCTGTTCCCCGGCCCGAACGTCCTGCGCACGGGCCTGTTCACGTCGTGGCGCAACCGGCCGCCGAGCTTCGCCAACCCCGGCACGCCGGCCCGGCCCCCGACCACGATCGAGAGCTTCGAGAAGTCGTTGGCCGATCGCGGCATCGTCCTCGACTACACGCCGGTCGAGGAGGTGGCCGGCCGGGTGGTCGACGCCATCCGGGCCGACACGTTCTGGATCCTGCCGCCGAGCGAGCGCAGCGACGAGCAGATCCGCGCCCGGGCCGACTCGATGCTCGCCCGCGCCAACCCGACCTACATCCGCGACCTGGGAGCTTGACGTGTCCGATCTGCCTGACCGCCGGTGAGCGGTACCTGATCATCTCGAGCGACTGCCACGCCGGCCTGCCCAACGAGCAGTACCGCGAGCTGGCTCGATCCCGAGTACCGCGACGCCTTCGACCAGAGCCTGGCCGATCGCGCCCGCATGATGGAGCTGGCGAGCCGCGGCATCCTCAACGAGGAGTTCGCCGAGGAGTGGGAGCGCGACAACGAGGAGGGCCTGCGCGGCGGTTGGGATGCCGGGCGCCGCGACAAGGAGCTCGACGCCGACGGCGTCGTGGGCGAGGTGATCTTCCCCGACGCCGACGCGGTGGCCGGCGGAGCCTCGGCCCCCTTCGGCGCCGGGCTGTCGGCCAGCAGCGACGTGGCGCCCGACCTGTTGATGGCCGGAGCCCGGGCCCACAACCGTTGGCTGGCCGAGCTGTGCCAGGACTCGCCCGAGCGCCGGGCCGGCATCGCCCTCGTGCCGATCTACGACCCCGACGCGGCGGTGGTCGAGATCCGGCGTGCGCGCGAGTCGGGCCTTCGCGGCGGCATCCTCATCCCCTCGATGTGGGGCACGCACCCGCCGTACCACGACGCCCGCTACGAGCCGGTGTGGGCGACGTGTGAGGAGCTGGCCATGCCGGTGCACGTGCACTCCGGCTCGGCCGACAAGGCGGCCTACGGCCCGCTACGTCGGGATGTACGTCACCGAGGTGCGCTGGTGGTCGGCCCGCCCGCTGCACTTCCTGTTGTGGTCGGGCGTGTTCGAACGCCATCCGGGGCTGCGGTTCGCGGTGACCGAGTGCGGCGCGTTCTGGGCGGCCGACCTGCTCTGGTCGATGGACACCGCCTACGACCGCGAGCACGGCGCCCGCAAGCTCGGCGCGCAGCTCACGGCCGGTCTGTCCATGCGGCCGTCGGAGTACTTCGACCGCAACTGCGCGATCGGCGCGTCGAACACCCGCCGCCGTGAGTTGGCCCGCCGCTACGAGATCGGGGTGGACAACCTCATGTGGGGCAACGACTTCCCCCATCCGGAGGGAACCTGGCCCCACACCCGTCAGTGGCTGCGCGACGCGTTCGGCGACATCCCCGTCGACGAGACCGCCGCCATCCTCGGCACGCAACGCGGCGACGTTCTACGGCTTCGACGTCGACGCCCTCCGGCCGCTCGCGGACAGGATCGGGCCGACCCCCGACGACCTCGGGCAGACGGGTGTCGACCTGACGAAGTGGGACGAGCTGCGCCGGGCCGGCCGGCCGTGGCGCTCCGGGGTCGAAGCCATGCCGATCCCAGCCGCGACGTGATCGACTTCGATCCCTTCGAGCCCGGCTTCGACGCCTGGCCGTACGACCAGTACCGCCGCCTGCGCGAGCAGGACCCGGTCCACTGGTCCGAGCTGCTCTGCGGCTGGGTGCTCACCCGCTACGACGACGTGACCCGCGTGCTGCGCGACCCGCGGGTGTCGAGCGAGCTCGAGCGGGCCGAAAGCTCGGCGGTGGTCGACCTCCTGCTGGCCCGCCAACAGCGGCGACCGCGCGAGGGCACGACGCTCGTGCTCATGGACGACCCCGACCACGCGCGGTTGCGCAAGCTGCTCCAGGCGCCCTTCACCGCCCGCTCGATCGAGCAGCTGCGGGCGTCGGTCGAGCGGCGCGTGCAGGCCCGGCTCGACGAGCTGGCGCCGCTCGGGTCGATGGAGCTCATCGGCGACTTCGCCTACCCGCTGCCGGTGGCCGTGTTCTGCGAGATGCTCGGCATCCCCGACGAGGCCAACATCCGCTTCCGGAAGTGGACCGCGGCGGTCGCCCAGAGCCTCGACCTCGTCATCACCGACGACGAGTACGACGCCTGCATGGACCTGCTCGCCGAGATGGAGGAGTACCTGGCCGAGATGGCCGAGCAGAAGCGGACGCATCCGGGCGAGGACGTGCTGTCCGCGCTGGTGACCGCCGAGATCGACGGTGAGCGGATCAGCCAGGGCGACCTGATCGCGCAGCTCGTCACCCTCTACGTGGCCGGCCACGAGCCCACCAGCGCGCTGATCGGCAACGGCATGGTCGGCCTCGTCAAGTACCCCGATCAGCTCGCGCTGATCCAGGGCGACCCCGGCCTCGTGCCCAACGCGGTGCAGGAGCTGTTGCGCTACGACGGACCGAACCAGTTCGTGCGGCGCATCGCGCTCGAGCCCATGACCTACGGCGACCGCGACATCCAGCCCGGCCAGGTGCTCTACCTCGGGGTCGGCGCGGCCAACCACGACCCCGAACGCTGGGGCGCGACCGCCGACGAGGTCGTGGTCGATCGAGCCGACGCCGCCCAGCACGTGCAGTTCGGCGGCGGCATCCACCACTGCCTCGGCGCGCACCTGGCCCGCCTGCAGGCGGAGGTGGCGCTCGGCGCGCTGATGGCGCGGCTCGATGACGTGCAGTTGGACGGCCAGCCGGTCTGGTCGGGCCGCACGACCCTGCGCAGCGTGGCCCAGGTGCCGCTGTCCTACTCGGCCTAGGTCAGTTGCGGGACGGGAAGATGCCCTCGAGCGCGATGATCCAGTTGAGGACCAGATAGGGCTGGATGTTGTTGAAGGGCTGGCCGCCGCCGGTCGGGCCGACCACGGCCGGGTTCATCGTGCCCGTCGGGGTGTCCGTGTAGGACGAACCGCCGGCGGTGAAGCCCGGATAGCCGTTGGTCGGGTTCTTGGTCGTGGCGTTGGTACCCGCCTGCAACGCGTGGTTGTGGGCGGGCAGGTTGCCGGTGAGCAGGGTCGACGTCTCCGCCCCGCCCACCTGGCCGATGTTGTACGAGCTGAGGCCGGGGCCCTGTCCGAAGTGGATCGGGACGCGGCCGCGCAGGTCGGGCAGCGCGAACGTGGTCTGGCCGTTGCCCCCGTACTGCGTGCCGAGCAGCGAGAAGAGGGCCGTGGCCTGGTTGATGGGCATGATCTGCCCGTTGCAGAACGCCCAGCCTTTGGGGGCGAAGTTGAACCCCACCAGCATGATCTCACCGAGGAATGGTTCAGCCACTGGACGTCTCCTTGCCGGGGATGCTCAATCGATTCGGTTGACGACCGCTTGGTGGTAGCGGTGCACCGCGCCACGGTCGACGGGGGATACGAACAACGACACGGTCGTGCCGCTGCCCTTGAGGGTGGCGATCCTGGAGGGAAGGTCGGCGCCGGCGACCTCGAACAGCAGCGAGAACTGGGAGTCGGCACCGGCGGGGGCGCCCGTCAGGTCGCCCACCTCGACGAGGGTCAGCGTGCTCGTGCTGCCGCTCACCTTGAAGGTCGTTCCGACGAGCGGCAGGAACATCGCTCGGGTGAGCGTGACCGGCTTGAGCGCCTTCGCGGCCGACCTGGCGAACGCCACCGGAGCCTGGGCCACGATGACGCCGGCGGTCACCGCCGCCGCGCCGGAGACCAGGAACCCGCGCCGGTCGAGCCCGCGTCGATCGCCCGTATCTCCTGCCCCGGCCACGCCCATTGCGAGGGACTCTACGCGATTGCGCCGACGCGTGTCGTCTATCTGGTGGCCGTGCCCTGGAGCAGTTGATCGGTGAGCCATTCGTCGACCTGGCAGTCGATGACGAGGTGCACGCGCGGCGTCCCGCCGGTGTTGGTCACGCGATGCATCCTGGTCAGGTCCAGGTACCAGCACTCGCCCTCCTGCATCGGCACCTCGACCTCGTCCAGCCAGAACGTGACCTCCGGACCGCTCACGAGGGGCACGTGCAGCCGGACCTCGCCATGGTGGTGGGCGAGATGATGATCGCGGTGCGAGGTGATCGTGGCGCCGGCCCCGAGCCGCAGCAGCCGAACGGTCTGCAACGGGCAGGCCACGAGCGACAGTGCGGCCTGCAACTCGGGGCTGGCGGCGAGCAGCGGGGTGTCGGCGAACTCGTCACGGCTGGGATCCGGATAGAGCGCCAGCGGGCTGCCGACCGCGGTCCGCAGCGCGACGCCGCTCCAGTCCCCCTCGTACTGCTGGGTGTTGAAGTGCGGCTCCCAGTCGGACTCGTCCAGGCGGGCCAGAGCCGGGAGCAGCGCGTCGACGTCGAAGCGGAGCGGCAGGCGGACACGATCCGGGATCGCCACACCCGGGTCGCTCATGTCGGCACCGGTCGGGGGCCGAGCGCCCGCACGCGTTCGTAGGCCGGCCGGGCCCAACGGTCGACGGCCGGCGCGAGCGCGGGGTCGACGGGCCGTCCCCGGTCGCGGTCGGGTTCGAACAGACGGTTGGGGTTCTTCGCGTCCCTGGTTGCCGCGTGGTCCATCGCGGCTCGGTCGGCGTCGTCGAGGGGTAGGCCGAAGTGGGGGGCGATCACCTCGGCCACCGCGACCGGCAGCTCATCGTATGCAACGAAGCGAGCTCGCTCGTCCGCTCCGTCGGCGGCCGCGTCGAGGAAGCGGCCGAGCACGAGCGCGCCGTAGTCGGCCCGGTCGTCCGGGGGTTGCTCGCCGTCCGAGAAGCCGAGCGCGGCGGGCTCGAGAAAACCTGGATGCATGTGGAAGCCGGCGTAGCGACGCTGCGAGACCATGACGTCGAGTGGATCGCGGTGCAGGAAGATCCACGGCACCGACGGGAACGCTCGGCGGACGAGCGCCAGGTCCAGCACCGTCCAGGAGTCGAGCTTGACGACGCAGTGCCGTTGCGTCGGTGTGCGCGGCTGGCTCAACGCCGCGGCGATGACGCGGAACCATCGCACGCGGTCGTCGTCAGTGGCCGGGATCTGATCGAACCGCGCCCTCAGGACCGTGTCGAGCGGACCGGCCTCGGGGAGCGCGAGCACCTGGCCGGTCGCGGCGAGCATCTGCATGACGAGAGTGGAGCCGCAGCGGGACAGGTGGAACACGAACCCCGCGATGGGGAGCACGGGCGCGCCGACGAGCAGCTCCTCGGCCTCGGTGAGCGTCGTCTGGCGCGTCGCCGGTCGTGTGGGGTCGGCGAGTGCCATCCGGATGGTCTGGTCGAAGAACGGTTCGGCGAACGCCATGCCCTCCGTGTGGCACCACTCGACCAGCAGGTCGCCGTCGCCCTGCGCCACTTCCATGGGGGTCCAACCGGCGAGGTGGTCCGCGGTCAGATCCACGGCGTGCCACTCGTACCGGGAGGCCTCGTAGTCAGCCGACGGCATCCGCGAACGGTACCCAACCGACCACCCGCCGTCGGATTGCTACCGTCCGGCGGTGCCCCGCCTCGTCCTCCCACCGGATCGGGCTCCCGACCCGGTCCTGCGCCCGGCGCGTCCGGCCGACGACGATTTCCTGCTGCGGGTGTACGCGTCGACCCGAGCCGACGAGCTCGACCTCGTCGATTGGGGGCCGGGCCAGCGGGAAGCGTTCGAGCGCATGCAGTTCGATGCTCAGCGGCGCGACTGGTCCGCCCGCTTCCCGGAGGCCCAGCATCTCGTCATCGAGGTGGATGGCGCCGACGTGGGTCGATTCGTCCTGGAAGAAGGCGACGAGCTCGTGCTCCTCCTCCACCTCGCCCTGCTGCCGTCGGTCCGCGGTCGTGGCATTGGGTCCGCCGTGCTGCAGGGTGCGCTCGACCGGGCCGACGAGCGGGGCCTCCCGGCGCGCCTGCACGTCGATCCGGACAACCGGGCCCGTCGGCTCTACGTCCGGCTCGGTTTCGAGGTCGTCGGGCGCGGTTCCGACCGTCTCGTCATGGAGCGGGCCGGACGTCGCTGAGCGAACTACGCTGCGCCGGGCGAGCGCACGAGAGGCGTGGGGTGCCGGCCGGCGAGGCGGCATCGGGCGTCGGTGCGGACCGGGACGAGGAGGGTTTTCCCATGGCGATGCAGCGACCGCACGACCGTCACCACGGCCACCACGGACGCGTGCGACGCGTCGTGTCAGTGGGCTCCGCCGCACTGATGATGGTGTTCGTGGTGGGCGCCATGCTGGCCGTCGACGCCGTGCCGTCAATCGCCGACGGCCCCACCACCTTCTCCAATTCGACCAGCCTCGCCATCCCGGGCTCGGGCGACGGATCGCCGAGCGGCTCGCCGGCGTCGACCTACCCGTCGAACATCTCGGTGTCCGGTCTGAGCGGGAACGTCTCGAACGTCACCGCGACGTTCAGCAACCTCTCCCACACCTCCGCCAGCGACATCCACGCGCTGCTCGTCGGTCCCACCGGCGCCAACATCGAGCTCATGGCCGACCTGGGTGGCGGCAGCTCGCTCGTCACCGCCTCCAACGCCACGCTCACCTTCGACGACGCCGCCGCGTCGAGCCTGCCCGGCAGCGGTGCGATCGCCACCGGCACCTACAAGCCCACCAACGACAATCCGGGTCCCGACTCCTTCCCGGGCCCGGCGCCGAGCCCGTCCTCGAACACGACCTTGGCCTCGGCCTTCAACGGCACGAACCCGAACGGCACGTGGTCGCTCTACGTGACCGACAACGTCTCGGGCGACACCGGCAGCATGTCGGGCTGGAGCCTGTCGGTCACGACCGCGGTGACGGCCCAGCCGGGCACCCTCTCGTTCAGCCAGCCGTCCTACACGGGGGCTGAGGGTGACGGAACGGCCACGATCGTGGTCAGCCGCAGCGGTGGCAGCGACGGCGCCGTGTCGGCCCAGTTCGACACGGTTGCCGGCGGCACCGCGGTGTCGGGCACGCAGTACACGCCCGTCAGCCAGTCCGTGAACTTCGCCGACGGCCAGACCTCCGCGAACGTGTCGGTCCCGATCATCGACGACAACGTCGTCGAGGGTCAGAACACGACCGTCAACCTGGCGCTGTCGGCCCCGGGTGGCGGCGCGGTCCTCGGCGCGTCGAGCGCGGTCCTCAACATCGAGGACAACGACGCCCCCTCGAACGCGACACCGGTGACCATCCCGGCCGCGGGTACGGGCAGCCCCTCCGGCGCCGGCGCCGACCCCTACCCCGACAACATCCACATCCGGGGCCTGTCGGGGCCGATCACCCGGGTCACCGCGACCCTGACGGGCCTCTCGCACACCTCGCCCGCCGATCTCGACGTCCTGCTCGTCGGGCCGCAGGGCCAGAACATCGAGCTGCTCTCCGACGTCGGCGGTGGTGGACCGGCCAGCAACGTCAACCTCACCTTCGCCGACCAGGCCGAGTTCCCGATCCCCGCCGGCGGCCACCTGTCGACCGGCAACTTCAAGCCCAGCAACGACACGGGCGACGGTGCCGACACCTTCCCGGCTCCTGCGCCCGCGCCCACGTCGGCCACCACGCTGTCGACCTTCAACGGCACCGATCCCAACGGCACGTGGAGCCTGTACATCAGCGACGACGCACCGGGCGATGTCGGCTCGATGGCGTCGTGGTCCCTCGACATCACGACCCTGTCCAACGCGACCGCGCCGACGGTCGCACCGACCGGCACGACGGCCACCGCGGTGGCGGCCTCGGGCAAGGTGGCAGTGTCGTTCACACCGATCGCCGACACCCCGCCCGACAACGGCGGCTCGAGCATCACCGCCTACACCGCGACCTGCTCCGGTGGTGGTCCGGCCAAGACCGCCACCAGCAGCACGCTGCCGTTCGGGACGGTGACCGTGGGCAAGCTGAAGGTCGGCCACACCTACACGTGCACCGCCGCGGCGGTGAACACCCACGGCGTGGGCCCGAGCTCGTCGCCGAGCGCCCCCGTCACCCTCCCGACGGCCCCGATCGCGGCGCCCACCGGCGTCGTCGTCGCCCCCATTCCGTCGGCGGGCAAGGCCACCGTGTCGTTCACGCCGATCCTCGACAGCCCGCCGGGGAACGGCGGCCTACCCATCGTCAAGTACACGGCCACGTGCTCGGCGAGCAGCCTGCCCGACGTGAAGATGACGAGCAGCACCTTCCCGTTCGGCTCGATGACGGTGAAGGGCCTGGCGCCGGGCGCCACCTACACGTGCGTCGTCTCGGCCGCCAACGCCATCGGTTCCGGGCCGGCATCGGCACCCAGCGCTCCGGTGGCTCTGCCCAGCGCTCCGACGGTGGCCCCGGGCGACGTGGCGGCGACCGCGTTGGCCGCGGCCGGCAAGGTGAAGGTGACCTTCACGCCGATCGTGGACTCGCCCCCCGGCAACGGTGGCTCGAGTGTCATCAGCTACGTGATCACCTGCGCGGCGTCGGGCCAACCGACCAAGTCCCGTACGACCAACACCTTGCCGTTTGGCACGTTCACCATGGCCAACCTGGTCTCGGGCGCGTCCTACACGTGCACGGTGGCCGCCGCCAACGCCATCGGTACCGGGGTGGCGTCGGCGCCGAGCGCACCCGTCATCCCGAACTGATCTGACCCCTGGCTGCGAGCAGCAGCTGCGCGAACGCGCCCGACATGGCCCGGTGATCGGGCCCGTCGGGGTCGAGTTGGCTCTGCAGGGCGATGCCGTTGGCCACCGCGATGATGAGGGCGGCCATCGGCTCGGGCGTGACCCACGCCGGCACCTGGCCGTGGTCGGCCAGCTCCCGCAACGTGTCGGCGAGGCGCGCGCGCAGCGACTCGTACATCGCGAGCGCGCTGCGGCGGTATCGCTCGTCGCGCGCGGCCAGCAACAGCGCCTCGAAGTAGACGAGCGTGTCGTCGCGCGAGCGCTCGAACTCCTCGCTCAGCACCTGCACCACCGACAAGAGGCGGCCTTCCGGCGAGCCGTCCCCCTCGAGCAGGGCCAGCGCCGGCGCCACGCGGCGCTCGAGCTCGCCGAACAGCGCCTCGGCGATCAGGTCGTCCTTCGATCCGAAGTGGTAGGTGATGGCGCCGAGGTTGACCCCCGCGGTCCGGGTGATCTCCCGCGAGCTGGCGCCGGCGAGGCCGTGGTGGCGCACGGTGGTGCGGGCCGCGTCGAGCAGGTCCTGGCGGGTGTTCATACGTTCGTAGGGTACGACGACGAGCGCCGGGCGGGGGTGGGGCGTCCCAGTTCGGGCGCTAGGCGCGGGAGTACGATCGAGGGGCGTCACCTCGGGGGAGGTACGGCCATGCGCAGTCCGTCGTTCCGGTTCGCCGTGTTGGGGTGGGTGGCCGTCGCGTCCCTGACCACGGTCGCGTGCAGCGCGTCGGGCAAGACCACGTCGACCGCGGGTACCTCCACCACGACGGCCCCGTCCGCGCTGGCCGCGTCGAAGCTGAAGGCGCTCACCACGCTCGACCAGTCCAAGCTGTGCGGCCTCCTGCAGAGCGGGGAGCCGGCGAAGATCATGGGCTCTGCGACCGCACCGGCCCACTATCTCAACACGTTGGGGTTGGGCACCGTCTGCACGTGGACCACGCCGTTCGGCGGCGACGGCCTGTACATCGGGATCTCGACCGCCAACAGCTTCTCGGCGACGAAGGCGGCCGGGGTACCGCTGCACGCCACGAGCGGCACGATCGACGGCCGGGAGGCCATCCTCGTGCCGCGCGGGGCGTTCGACGACTACTACACCGTGCAGGTCGCGCTCGGCGGCCCCGACGACCCGGTGGTCGAGTACCGGGCGCCGACGGCCGCAGCCGCGGCCGCGTTGGCCAAGACGGTCACGCCCCGCCTGATGGCGCTCAGCTGACCGGCTCGGCGAGCCGGGCTACGCGACCGGCGAAGCCGGTTGCGACACGGTGGTCGGCGCGCCCTCGCGGATCCGCTTGAGCTTGTCCTCGCCGGGGGCCCGCCCGCCGTCGCGCTCGGGGAGCCGGAAGTCGGTGTAGAGCACGCGGCGCTCGCGGCTCACCGGGGGCTGGCTCATGTGGAGCGTGCAGCTGAGGTGGATGGTGAGGTCGCCGGTGCCGGTGGGCAGGTCGACCTGGGGCAGGTCGAGCCCTCGGCGGACGAAGGCGGGCTGGACGAGCGCGCGATGCGATCCGGCCACCACCCGCAGCTGGCCGGAGTCGGCGTCGGCGCCGGTCACGGAGATGCCCACGGTCATCGAGCAGCAGCGGTAGGAGTGGCTGCCGAGGCTGCAGTCCTTGTGCCACGGCACGTCGGAGATGCCCTCGACCACGCCGATCGGTTTGACCAGGGCCTCGACGATGTTGCGGTTGGCGCCCGGCTTGCCCAGCCGGTGGCCGTCGTCGGTGAGGCCGGTCAGCCCCTGCAGGCGGTCGTCGGCCAGCAGCGCCGCGGTCGTAGGCGAGTGGGTGTGGAAGTACTGCATGCGCACGAGCCGGTCGTCGCCGTCCCGGGTGCGGGCCCACCACGACTGCCCGTCGCCGGAGGAGTAGTTCGGGGCGGCGGCGTCCATCTCGGCGGACACGGCCGCCATCTCGGAGGGATCGAAGACGCCGACGAGGTGGAGGTAGCCGGCCTCGCCGAGGAAGTGCGACATCTCCTCCCGATCCTCGTCGAGGCCGAAGCCCCGCGACAGGTCGAGCGGGCCGCCGTCGCGGTCGGTGAACGTGACCGACCCGGTGGTGTGGACGGGTCGGGCGTCGAGCAGCGAGCGCAGCACCACCCACCAGTCGAGGAAGTCGTCGAGACCGCCGGCAGGCATGTCGAGGTCGCCGCCGGTGAACATGCCCATCGGCGTGCGGATGTCGTTGACGATGTCGCTCAGGTCCTCGGCGTCCAGCCGCGCGATCGCGGCCGACCCGTCCATGCCGGGTCGCACGCGCAGCTCGTCGCCGTCGAGCAGCAGCGTCCACGACGTCCCGTCGACCTCGAAGGCCATAGGGCGGGGATGGAGCTCCCGCGCGCCGGGGACCGCCAGCATGGATCGCTCGGCGATCAGCTCCGGCAGCTCGACCTCGAAGAACCGGGACGGGTCGACCGGCCGTTCGTCAGCCGCCGTGCGGGTGCGGACATCGACCGAGACCATGCTCAATGCTCCCGCATCGCCGGGGTCGCCTGCCAGATCTCCTCGAGATCGATCGCATCGGGCTCGTCCGGCTCTACTTCCTGGCGCTCGGCTGCGATCCGGCGGGCGGTCCGGTCGACCGCCACCGCCGCGGCCAGCAGGGCCACCGCCCCCACGCCGTCCAGCCACCAGTGGTTGGCCGTCACCACCACGACCACCGTGGTCAGGACGGGATGGGCCAGCACCAACCAACGCCAGCGACTAGTGCTGACGGTCACGACGACGAGCCCCACGAGCACGGCCCAGCCGACATGGACCGACGGCATCGCCGAGAGCTGGTCGGAGGCGCCTCGCCCGAGCTGGGTGTAGACGGACTGCCCGTAGAGCCGCCCGGTGTCGACGAACCCGAGCGAGGCCATCAGCCGCGGCGGCATGACCGGCACGAGTTGGATCAGCAGGCAGGCGCCGGTGAGGAGGGCGAGCGTGTTGCGCACGGCCGGGTAGCGGTCGCGGTGGCGCACGAACAGCCAGACCAGCATGGCGATCAGCGCGGGCACGTGGACGATCGCGTAGTACAGGTTGCCGGCCTGCGCGATCCAGGGGTGGGGGAGCACCCACCGTTGGATGGCCAGCTCGCTCGGCAGGTGCAGCGCCTGCTCGAGGTGCCAGATGTCGCGGCCCCGCTGCTCGGCGCCGTCGGTGTGCAGCACCGACAGCTGCCCGGCGATGCGCCAGAGCGAGTACAGCACCAGCACCAGTGCGATCTCGCGGGCGAAGGGCGCGATGGCGTCGAGCACCCGGCTCGGGGAGGATCTGCGGGCGGGTGCGGCCACGACCGAGAACAGCGCCAGCGCAGGCACGGCACACATCGCGTAGGGCCAGGGCAGCCACACGTCGTGAACTCTAGGGGAGTCAGTTCGCGAGATCGTCATGCGGGAGGCGGGAACCGACGGATTCCGTGTAATAGGGTCCGGATCGCGATCGATCGGATCGTGGACGAGTCGGAGGGGAATCCATGAGCCAGCACGCATCGAACCGTCGTCGGGGGTCTCGACCCCTGCCCATGGTGGCTGTCGCCGCCTTCGCCGTGTGCCTGATGGTGGCCACGGCGGCGTGCAGCAGCAGTAGCAAGAACACGAGCACCACCGGCACGAGCGGGGGCTCGTCGGGGGGCTCGGCCTCCAACTGCACGGCGGCTTCCAAGGTGCCCTCGAACATCACCTCAGCCGGTCACATGAACGCGGCCACCGACGCCTCGTACGCACCGAACGAGTTCATCGGCACCGACGGCACGACCATCGAGGGCATGGACATCGACCTCGGCAACGCCATCGCCAAGCAGATCCACAGCAGCATGCAGTGGCAGAACGTGAAGTTCGGCAGCATCATCCCGGGCATCGGGACCCGCTACGACATCAGCCTCTCCTCCTTCTCGGTGACCGCCGAGCGTGAGAAGCAGGTGTGCATGGTCAGCTACTTCTCGGCCGGCACCTCCTTCTACGTGCAGACCGGCAAGAACCAGGACCTCACGTCGCTCGACGCCCTGTGCGGCAAGAACGTGGCCGTCGAGACCGGTACCACGCAGGCCGACGACGCTACGGCCCAGTCCAAGAAGTGCACCGATGCCGGCAAGTCCAAGGTGACCGTGCTGACCTTCCCCGACCAGAACGGCGCCAACCTGGCGCTGAGCAGCGGGCGGGCCGATGTCGTGATGGCCGACTCGCCGGTGGCGGCGTACGCGGCCAAGCAGTCGGACGGCAAGTTCGAGGTGGTCGGCCAGCCCTACGGCACCGCTCCCTACGGCATCGTGCTCCCGAACACGGCCGCCTACGCCGGGCTGGGCTCCGCGGTGCTCGACGCGCTTAAGGCCCTCGACGCCAACGGCCAGTACAAGCAGATCCTCACCAAGTGGGGCGTGCAGGCCGGCGCCATCAGTGACTTCGCCATCAACCCGGCTTCGAGCTAGGGCCAGGCCGCCATGGCCGACACCGGCCCGACCCCGCTCGGGTTCGGTGCTGCTGGGGGGTCGGACCCCGAGGTGATCAAGGCCATCCCCGTCCGCCACCGCGGACGGTGGGTGGCCGCGGCCATCATCGTGATCCTGGCCGCCCAGCTCATCAACTGGCTGGCGACCGACGCCGCGCTCAGCTGGGACGTCGTCTGGCACTACCTGTTCAGCGACCAGATCCTCGTCGGCGTCGAGAACACCATCAAGCTGACGATCATCGCCATGGTCATCGGCGTGATCCTCGGCGTGATCCTGGCCATCATGCGCCTATCGAAGAACCCGATCGTGTCGGCGGTCTCGTGGGTCTACATCTGGTTCTTCCGCGGCACGCCGGTGCTGGTGCAGCTGATCTTCTGGTTCAACCTGCCCACGGTCCTGCGCTCGATCTCGCTCGGCGTCCCCTTCGGCCCGAGCTGGTTCGCCCACGATCCGAAGGACCTGATCACTGCGCTGGTGGCCGTCTGCCTCGGCCTCGGGCTCAACGAGGCCGCCTACATGGCCGAGATCGCCCGGGCCGGCATCCTCTCCGTGAACGAGGGGCAGGTCGAGGCGGCGTCGGCCCTGGGCATGACCCGGCTCCAGTCGATGCGGCGCATCGTGTTGCCCCAGGCCATGCGGGTCATCATCCCGCCGACGGGCAACGAGACCATCTCGATGCTGAAGACGACCTCGCTGGCCGTGTTCGTCAGCTACAACGAGGTGCTCGGCGCCGCGACCAACATCTACTCGCGCACCTACCAGACCATCCCGCTGCTCATCACGGCCAGCATCTGGTACTTGTTCCTCACGTCGATCCTGACCATCGGGCAGTACTACCTCGAGCGCTACTACGCACGAGGCGCGCAGCGCGAGCTCCCGCCGACGCCCATCCAGAAGCTCCGGTGGCGGTTCAGCAGGCGAGAATGGGGCTGACATGACCATCACCGGCGTCACTCCGATGGTGCAGGCGCAGGGCGTGCGCAAGAGCTTCGGCCACGTCGAGGTGCTCAAGGGCATCAACCTCGAGGTGGCCCCTCGGGACGTGTTCTGCCTGATCGGTCCCTCGGGGTCGGGCAAGTCCACCTTCCTGCGCTGCATCAACCACCTCGAGAAGGTCAACGCCGGGCGCCTGGCGGTCGACGGCCAGCTGGTGGGCTACCGCCAGCACGGCGACAAGCTCTACGAGTTGAAGGACAAGGAGGTGTGCCAGAAGCGCCAGGAGATCGGCATGGTCTTCCAGCACTTCAACCTGTTCCCGCACATGACCGCGCTCGGCAACGTGATGGAGGCGCCGATCAAGGTCAAGGGCGAGTCCAAGGCAGTCGTGCGCGAGCGGGCCCTGAAGCTGCTCGACCGGGTCGGTCTGGGCGAAAAGTGCGACAACTATCCGGCGCAGCTCTCCGGTGGACAGCAGCAGCGCGTGGCCATCGCTCGGGCCCTGGCCATGGAACCCAAGCTCATGTTGTTCGACGAGCCGACGTCGGCGCTCGACCCCGAGCTCGTCGGCGAGGTGCTCGACGTGATGCGCGGCCTCGCCGAAGAAGGCATGACCATGATCGTCGTGACGCACGAGATGGGTTTCGCCCGCGAGGTCGGCGACGCGCTCGTGTTCATGGACGAGGGAGTGGTCGTCGAGGCGGGCACCCCGCGCGACGTCATCAGCAACCCGCAGCACGAGCGCACGCAGTCGTTCCTGTCGAAGGTGCTCTAGGGCTCCGGTCTTCGGCTGTGGAGGGTGCGGCCCGTCGGGGTTGTCCAGGTGAAGCCGCCGGCGGGGTGGGTGGTCATGGTCCAGCCGTTGCGGTGGGTGACGCCGTGGTGGTGGCGGCACAACAGCACAAGATTGTCGAGGTCGGTGTCGCCGTCGTGTTCCCAGTAGACGATGTGGTGGGCGTCGCACCACGACGGTGGGGCGCCACAGCCGGGGAACACGCAACCCCGGTCGCGCACAGCCAGGGCGCGGCGTTGGGCGGGGGTGGCGAGCCGGGCCGATCGCTTCAAGTCGAGCGGCTCGGACGGCCGGATGATGAGGGCGTGCAGGATCGGGTCGCACCACAGATGGCTGCAGGTGCGTTCGTCGACCCGATCGCCGTCCGGGGTGCGGACAGTCCCGTCATCCGTGTTGACGACCAGGGTGATGTCGACCACCGGCCCAGGTTTCGTTTCGGTCAGGCCGTGGCGGCACAGCTCGACCAGGGCCAGGGCTCGCAGCACTGAAGCTGAGCGCGTCGTCGCCGACCAGCTGACCGCGGATCTCGACGGTGTCGCCCACCCGGTCGGCGTGCAACCGGTTGCGCGACAGGTCGCCGGTGGGGTCGTGGCCGCCGTCCTGGTCGACCAACTCCACCAGCTCGGCCACGCCGCGCTGCCAGGCCCCGAACGGCGAGGACTCGGCCGACTCGACCAAACGGTCCTGCACCCCGGCGATCGCTTCGGCCACCCGCGGATTGGCCGCATCGGCCAACACCCGGGCGTGCTCGAACGAGATGCGCCCGTCCCCGAGTGCGCGGTCGACCCCGTCGAGCTCCCGACGCAGTTTGTTGGCCACCCGCACCCGAGCCGACGCGACCCGCCGCGGCAGATGGCCCTGCCACGTCAACCACGACGTGGTCGACTGGCCCAGATCGATGTCGCAACCGTCCCGGGCCTCCAACTCGGCCAGACAATGCCCCTCCACCGCATCGATCGAGGCCCGAGCCGCCTCACACGCCAACGCCGCCCTGCGCAGCTCGTCATTCGATCCCAACGACACATCCTCGATCGCCGCCTTGCGACACCGATCCACCAGATCGCTCAGTTCACTCGATCCCGTCAGTTCGAACATATGATCTACTCTAGCCGCCAGACTCACCTACTGCAACCTCAATCTGGCGCCATTTTCCGATGTAACAGAGGTTGTTCCCCGGCAACATGCCGAGGGCAGGGGGGCTCGCGTTCTCGCCCGTCGAGCCTTCACTAGGGTCGAGGGATCGGCGGGACGCCGTGAGCACGGAACCAGGGGGTAGAGATGACAGCAGGCGCGATCCGATCTCGGGCGGGGTGGTCCATGGCGGCCGCACTCGTGGTGATGCTGGTGATCGCCGCCTGCAGCAGCTCGTCGAAACCGGCATCCAACCCGGTCGGCACGACCGGTAGCACGGCCGGCTCGTCGGCCACCACCGGTGCGGCCACCAGGGCGCTCCGCATCCT
The DNA here is from genome assembly GCA_963776435.1 of uncultured Microthrixaceae bacterium. GTDB lineage: Bacteria > Actinomycetota > Acidimicrobiia > Acidimicrobiales > Acidimicrobilacustridaceae > UBA4742. Next base: position 53,439 of record CAVZMK010000004.1, on the reverse strand, counting down.
GGTGACCAACGACGACGGCTTCGATGCGCCCGGGATCGATGCGGTCGTACAGGGGCTGCGCACGCTGCCCGGCGTGGAGGTCACGGTGGTGGCGCCGGCGACGAACCAGAGCGGGAGCGGCGGCAAGACCACCCCGGGCACGCTCACGGTTCACGACGGGAAGACGGCGAGCGGCTACCCCGCGAAGGCGGTGGTCGGCTATCCGGCGGACACCATTCGCTGGGCCATCGACGACCACGGCATCAGCTTCCACCCCGACGTCGTGGTGTCGGGGGTGAACTTCGGCCAGAACATCGGTCCGGCGGTGAACATCTCGGGGACCGTCGGCGCGGCGCGGGCGGCTGCCAGCCGAGGCATCCCCGCGCTGGCCGCGAGTGCCGGCTTCGCGCCGGCGGGCGTGGCCCATCCGGACTTCGCCGATGCAGTCACCCAGGTCGAGAAGTGGATCACCGAGCACCGGGCCGGCCTGCTGGCGGGCGCCGACACGTCGCCGATCCTGCTCCAGAACCTCAACGTGCCGACCTGCGCGCCGGGCACGAGCGTGCGGGGCCTGGTCACCGTCCCGGTCGACGCCAGCGCGCCAGCCAGCTCGCTCAACTCGGTGAACTGCGCGTCGACGGCCACCAACCCGACCGGCGACGTGCAGGCGTTCAGCGAGGGGTTCGAGCCGCTCTCGGACCTGTCGGTCACTCCGTGACCGACGACGCGGCCCGCGACCCCGAGGACTGGATCGCCGGGTTCGCCGTCGCACTCGGCGTCGATCCGCCGGACGCCAGGCCACCGTCGAGACGCTGCTCGAGCTGGCCGGGGTGGCCGCCCACGCGTCGCAGCGGACGGCGGCGCCCATCGCCGCCTACCTTGTCGGCAGATCGGGACTCGACGCGGCGACCGCGCTCGAGCGAGCTGAGGAGATCTGACCCGTGCAACCCGTGGCCATCCACCCGGTCGACGAGCGCCCCGACATCTCGGGCATCGACGTCGACACCATCGAGTTCGACGACCCGACGTTCTGGGACAGCCACGACACCGAGGCCGTGTTCGCGGCCTTGCGGGCCAAGCAGCCCGTGCCGTGGTGTGCGGAACCCGAGATCCCCGGCTGGGGGAAGGGCCCCGGCTACTGGTCGCTGACCCGCCACGCCGATGTCGTCGAGGCCAGCCGCAACCCGCAGCGGTTCGTGTCGGGCAAGGGCACCAACGTGCCCGACATGCCCATCGAGATCGCCGAGTTCTTCGGCTCGATGATCAACATGGACGCGCCGCGCCACACCCGTCTCCGCCTGATCGTGAACCGGTCGTTCACGCCACGCCAGGTGGCCCGCATCGAGGACCAGGTGCAGGTGAAGGCGGCCGAGATCATCGACCGCATCGCCGACGAGGGCGGTTGCGACTTCGTCAGCGAGATCGCGGCGGCGCTCCCGCTCGAGATCATCTGCGACATGATGGGCATCCCGCCGTCGAACTACCGGCGCGTGTTCGAGCTCACGAACATCATCCTCGGCGCCGGCGACCCCGAGTACGCACCCGACGTGCTGACGCTCATGAACGCGGCGGTCGAGCTGTCGCAGATGGCGCAGGAGCTGAGCCGGGAGCGGCTCGACGCGCCCACCGACGACCTCACCTCCGCCCTCATGCAGGCCGGGGTGGCCGACGACGACGGCACGGTGCACCGGCTGACGCCCGAGGAGCTCGGCTCGTTCTTCATCCTGTTGGTCGCGGCGGGGAACGAGACCACCCGCAACGCCATCAGCCACGGTATGTACGCGCTCACCAGCCACCCGGAGCAGCGCCGCATCCTGGCCGATGACTTCGAGACGGTGATCCCGACCGCGGTCGAGGAGATCGTGCGCTGGGCGACGCCGGTCATCCACTTCCGCCGGACCGCGGTCGAGGACTGCACGATCGGCGGTCGCGACATCAAGTCGGGCGACAAGGTCGTCCTCTGGTACCAGTCGGCCAACCGCGACGAGGAGGTCTTCACCGATCCCTACGTGTTCGACGTCCGGCGCGACCCGAACGAGCACGTGGGCTTCGGCGGCGGTGGCCCCCACTTCTGCCTCGGCGCCAACCTTGCCCGGCGCGAGATCACGGTCATGATGCGGGAGATCTTCACCCGACTACCCGGCCTGCAGATCACCGGCGAGCCCGACTACCTGCAGTCGGCGTTCATCCACGGCATCAAGCGCATGCCCTGCGAGTGGTGAGTCAGGTCTGATCGCGCGCCCGTAGGACGCAGAACTCGTTGCCCTCGGGGTCGGCCAGCACGACCCAGGTCGCCTCGCCCGTCTGGCCCACCTCGGCTCTGGTGGCGCCGAGCCCGATGATGCGCTCGACCTCGGCGTCGCGGTCGTCCGGATTGAGATCGATGTGCAGACGGTTCTTCACCGACTTGGCCTCGGGGACGGGCACGAAGATCAGCCCGGGGTAGGTGTGCTCGTCCTTGGCCAGGACGACCTCGTCGGGGGCCTCGTAGACGATCTGGTAGTCGAGCACCGCACCCCAGAACCGGGCCAGCGCGGCGGGGTCGGTGGCGTCGACGACGGTCGTGTACCACTGGCTGGGCATGCCGCACCTTGGCACAGTCCTACGGCGCGCGCGGCTACGTTCGAGCTGTGCCCGTGACCGCCGAGGACGAGGGCTTCCTGCGCCGGGCGATCGCCCTCGGTGCCGACGCGCGGGCGGGCGGCAACCACCCGTTCGGTTCGCTGCTCGTCGGTCCGGGCGGAGCCGTGCTGGCCGAGGCCGGCAACTCCGTCGTGACCGGACGCGACGCCACCGGCCACGCCGAGACCAACCTCGTGCGGCTGGCCGGCCAGCTCCACGCCGACCTGTCGGCCTGCACGCTCTACACCTCGACCGAACCGTGCGCCATGTGTGCCGGCGCCGTCTACTGGTCTGGTATCGGCCGCGTCGTCTTCGCGCTGAGCGAGGTCGACCTGCTCGAGATCACCGGCACTGGCAACCCGGACAACCCGACGCTGGCGCTGCCGTGCCGCGAGGTGTTCGCCCGCGGGCAGCGCACCGTCGTGGTCGAAGGACCCGCCCTCGAGGACGAGGCCCGGGCCATCCACGCCGGGTTCTGGACCTGACCGGGAACCGACCTGACCGCGGCGTCGTCGGAAGGGGCAGTCAGCGGGACCAGACCGAGGACGAGATCGAGCGGGAACCACAGGGAGGCAGGTCGATGAGCGACGGTCGCGTGAAGGTGAGGCCGATCACGATCATGGCGCTGCTCGCGGTCGCCGCACTGGTGGCGGCGGGTCTGTACGCATGGGTGCACCCGGGGTCGTCGGGGCAGCCCGCGGCACTGCCGATCACGCTGGGGTCCTCGACCACCGCCCGCGCCTCGGGCATGGCCGACATCGCCATGGCGCCGGTTCGTCCCACCATCTTCGTGGCCGCGCCCGGGCTGCCGGCACTGGATGGCTCGGCCCACGCGTGGCGGATGGCCGGGGCGGGGCCGGACGAGGGGGCGGTGGCTCGGTTGGGCCAGGCGCTCGGCCTGCACGACGCCGTCCACGCCCAGGACGGAGGTTGGACGATGGGTGCGACCGGCGGACCGCAGCTGGTCGTCTCCGCGGCCGGGACCCATGCGTGGTCGTGGACCTTCAACCCGTCGGCGACCGTGACCTCACCTCCGATGGCGTGCGCTCGCCCGCTCGCCGGCTCGGCGGGCATCGCCGGCGACACCGTCACGACCTACCCGTGTGGGAACACCCCCGCCCCGCCGGTCGGTGTGCCCGATCAGGCTGACGCCGAGCGGCAGGCGCGCGCCGTGCTCGCGTCGGTTGGGTTCGACCTCAGCGGTTGGAACGTCACGAGCACCGCGGACGCGTACTCGGCCACGGTCACCGCGTCGCCGGTGCTCGGGGGCACCGCGGTCGAGGGGCTGTCCACGTCGGTCACCTTCGGTGCCCACGGGTCGGTCACGTACGCATCCGGTTGGTTCGGCACCCCTCAGCGCGCCGACTCGTACCCGCTCGTGGGCACGAAGGTCGCGATCGCGCACCTGCAGAAAGGCGACGCCTTCGGCGTCGAGCCGATGACCGGTGGCGTCGCGGTGCCGGAGGTGGCGACGCCGAAGGGCGCGACCTACTCGACCGGCGCCGTGACGACCATGACGGTGGGCACGACCGGGGCCGGGAAGTCCGGTGGCGGATCCGGGTCCTCACCCGGCTCGCCCGGCGACCACGCCACGGCCGTGCCGACCACTCCCGTCACCGTCGCCCCGACGACCTCCGCCGGGCCGGTCACGATCACGATCGACCATGCCGAGGTGGTGCTCTCCGCCCAGGTCGGCACCGACGGGACGATGTGGCTGGTGCCGGCCTACCGGCTGTCGGCCACCTCCGGAGGCACGTGGACGGTGCTGGCCGTCGATCGGAAGTACGTGGCGGCCCCGCCGGCCGAGCCCGGCCCGATGAAGACCATCGAGCCGTGGAGCAGTGGGAGCGGGAGCTCCGGCGGCAGCTCGGGCACGGCGGTCGCCACCCCGGCCACCGACGCCGCCTCCCCCAACGGCGGCTGACGAGGCGGGCAGGCAGCCTCGCGCTTGCGGACGCCGATCCCTGCTGATCGACTGCCCCCCGTGATCGACCTCCGCACTGCGACAGCCACCGAAGCGGTGGCGGCCCTGGCCGACGGCAGCATCGGCAGCGAGGAGCTGCTCGACGCGCAGCTCGCCCGCGTCGAGGCCCACAACCCGGCGGTCAACGCCGTGGTGGCCTTCGACGTCGACCGGGCCCGGGCCCGGGCGCGGGCGGCCGACGAGGCGCGCGCCGCCGGCACGTCGTGGGGACCGCTCCACGGTCTGCCGATGACGATCAAGGACTCGTACGAGACCGAGGGTCTGGTCACCACCTCCGGTGCGCCCGAGCTGGCCACGCACGTGCCGACCATCGACGCCGACGCCGTCGCGCGGCTGAAGGCGGCCGGCGCGATCGTGTTCGCCAAGACCAACCTCCCTCTCTACGCCGGCGACGTCCAGACCTACAACGAGGTCTACGGCGTGACGAACAACCCGTGGGACCTCGACCGGGCCCCCGGCGGCTCGTCGGGCGGCGCCGCGGCCGCCCTGGCGACCGGCATGACGCTGCTCGAGCTCGGCAGCGACATCGGCGGGTCGATCCGCAACCCCAGCCACTACTGCGGAGTGTTCGGGCACAAGCCGACCTGGGGCGCGGTGTCGGACCGTGGTCACATCCCCGGGCCGCCCGGCGCGCTCTCCGCCGTCGACCTGAACGTGGCCGGCCCGATGGGGCGGTCGGTGGCCGATCTGGAGCTGGGCATGGACGTGCTCGTCGGCGACGTGTGCGGCGTACCCGGTGGCAGGCTTTCCGAGGTCCGCCCCGATCTGCGGGACGTCGGCGACCTGAAGGTGGGCGTGTGGCTCGACGATCCCTTCGCCCCGACCGACGGCGCCGTCCTCCAGGTGCTCGAGGCGGCGGTCGCGGCGGTCGAGGCGGCGGGGGCCACCGTGAAGACCGATGTCCGGCCGGTCACGTCGCTGGACGAGCTGACCTACACGTACCTCCAGCTGCTCCTCGGAGTGGTCGGCGCCGGCTATCCCGAGGACGTGCACGCCCTCATGGCCGAGGTGGTGGCGGCCGCCCCGCCCGGCGACCGTTCGATGGCCACCGCCATGGCCCGCGGCATCAGCCAGAGCCACGCGGACTGGATGCGGGTCAACGAGGCCCGCGTCAAGGTGCAGCGGGAGTGGGTCGGCGTCTTCGGTGAGGTCGACGTCGTGCTCACCCCGGTGACCCCGGTGGCCGCCATCCCCCACGACAACGAACGTCCCATGAACCAGCGCACCATCGAGGTCAACGGCCAGCCCGGCGACTACTTCAGCCAGATCGTCTGGGCCGGGGTGGCGACGATGCCGCTGCTGCCTGCCACCGCGGTGCCGGCCGGTCGCACCGCCACCGGCCTCCCGGTCGGTCTCCAACTCATCGGCCCTCGCTACGGCGACCGCCTGACGCTGCGGGCCGCGGCCTGGTTCGAGCGGGTGCTCGGCGGCTTCGTCGCCCCTCCTGGGTACTGACCACTGCTGGACAGATAGTCACCTTCTGGGTCATCAGTCCCACGCGAACCGGCCCATCTAGACGCATTTTCCTGTCTTTCCGTACCCTGACGTGACTGGTTTCACAACGGAAACGTGGCGGGAAAGTTGCGATTCCGTGACGGAAGTGGCGAAGGTATGGGGCTGCATACAACCCCTGACCCGTCCCCGTACTCGGGGCCGCGGGCGAAAGGCAGTCTTCCGTGCACCTCCAACCTCCCTTCCGAGAACGACGCGCGCGCCGTGTCGGCGAGCTCACCCTCGCCGCCGTGGTCGCGCTCAGCGTCATCGTGACCCCTGGTCTCATCCACGGGCGCGGGACGCGTTCCAACCAGGCCGCCGCGGTCGCCACCGCGACGCCCCTCACGACTCCAGCTCCTTCGACCCCCTCGAGACGGCTCCGCCACCACCACTGGACCTCCTCCGATGCCGTCCGTCCGGCCTCCGTCTCGGACGAGCGGGCGTTCCGCCACCTGTGGGCGACCTCGGCGGCGTTCCGCATGCGCGTGACCTTCGCCCGCGCCACCCCTCGCCAGCGCGCTGCGCTGCGCAAGTTCTTCCACCCCGCGCCACCACGCAAGGCGCAGGCACCACGACCCGCCGTGGTCGTGCGGCCCGCGGCCCGGTCCGTGGTCGCCGTCCCGGCCGTCGCCGGCTGGACCGTCTGGGACACCATCGCCGCCTGCGAGTCGAGCGGCAACTGGCACGACAACACGGGCAACGGCTACTCGGGTGGCCTGCAGTTCAGCCCGACCACCTGGATCCAGTACGGCGGCGGGCAGTTCACCGCCTATGCCTGGCAGGCCAGCCGTGAGCAGCAGATCGTCGTCGCCGAGCGCATCCACGCGGCCCAGGGCAGCTACCGCGCCTGGCCGGTCTGCGGGTCCCGCGTCTGACCCCGCGCTCCATCTGACGCCCCACCTCTGAGGTGGACGAGGGCGGGATCTCCCCACGGAGGTCCCGCCCTCGTCATGTTTTCGAGCCTGCGGGGTAGTCTCCCCGTGCGCCGGGTCCGCCGCACGACCTCAGCACCCGGCTCCGTCGTCCGCATCCCCGAGAGGAACCCGCATGGCCTTCGAACTGCCCCCGCTGCCGTACGCCCAGGATGCGCTGGCGCCCTACATCAGCGCCGAGACGCTGGAGTACCACTACGGCAAGCACCACCAGACCTACGTGACCAACCTCAACAAGGCGGTCGAGGGCACCGACAACGAGAGCAAGACGCTCGAGGAGATCATCGCCTCGGCCGAGGGCCCGTTGTTCAACAACGCCGCTCAGGTGTGGAACCACACCTTCTACTGGAACTGCATGAAGCCGGGCGGCGGCGGCGAGCCCGGAGGCGACCTCGGCGAGAAGATCAACCGCGCGTTCGGCTCCTACGCCGACTTCCGCTCGCAGTTCGCCGATGCCGCGACCACCCAGTTCGGGTCGGGTTGGGCCTGGCTGGCCGACGACGGCAGCGGCCTGCAGATCATGAAGACGGCCAACGCCGATCTGCCGCTCAAGCACGCGGCCAAGGCGCTGCTCACCATCGACGTCTGGGAGCACGCCTACTACATCGATTACCGCAACGCCCGGCCCAAGTACATCGAGACGTTCCTCGACAGCCTCGTCAACTGGGACTTCGTCGCCGCAAACGTGGGCTAGCCGGGCCCGCGTCCGGCGATACTCTCGGCGGCGTGCTGCACCTCTTCGACACCGCCCGAGGACGCGTCGTCCCGTTCGAGACGCGCGAACCCGGGAAGGTGTCGATGTACGTGTGCGGTCCGACCGTCTACGGGCCGCCGCACCTGGGCCACGGCCGGTCGACGCTGGTGTTCGACATCCTCCGGCGCTACCTCGAGTGGAGCGGGTTCGAGGTCACCCACGTCTCGAACATCACCGACATCGACGACAAGATCATCCAGCGCGGCATCGAAGAGCAGCGCGACCCGGCCGAGATCGCGGTGCGGTGCGAGAAGGTCTGGTGGAAGGGCATGGACGGCATCGACGTCCAGCGTCCGACCCACGACCCGCATGCCACCGACTACGTCGAGCGCATGGTCGAGCTGATCGGCGAGCTCGTCGAGCGGGGCGTCGCCTACGAGACCAGCGACGGCGTCTACTTCGAGGCGCAGTCGGTGGCCGACTACGGACTGCTGGCCCGCCAGTCGCTCGATTCGCTCCAGGCCGGCGCCCGGGTCGAGGTCGACGACGACAAGCGCGCCCCGATCGACTTCGCGCTCTGGAAGAAGGCCAAGCCGGGCGAGCCCTCGTGGCCGTCACCGTGGGGCCCGGGCCGGCCGGGATGGCACACCGAGTGCGTGGTGATGTCGCTCGACCTGCTCGGTGACTCGTTCGACCTGCACGGCGGGGGACAGGACCTGGCCTTCCCCCACCACGAGAACGAGCGGGCCCAGGCGGTGGCGCTCGGCCACACCTTCGCCAACCACTGGATGCACCACGGCTTCGTCGAGATCGACGGCGAGAAGATGTCGAAGAGCCTGGGCAACTTCACCAACCTGCTCGACCTCGAAGCGTCGAGCGATCCCCGCGCGTTCCGGCTGCTCATGCTGCGCGGGCACTACCGCAGCCCGGTCGAGGTCACCCGGACCAACATCGACGACGCCAGCACCTCGCTCGAGCGGCTCGACACCTTCGTGCGCCGCGCCGGCGAGCTGGCGCCGGCCGAGCCCGACGCGGCCGCCCTCGACGAGCTGCGCCGGCTGATGGACGACGACCTCAACACCCCGGGCGTCTTCGCGCTGCTCTTCAACCTCGTGCGCGAGGGCAACCGCGCCCTCGACGCCGACGACGATCTCGGCGCGGCCACCGCGCTGGCGTCGGTGCGCGAGCTGGCGCGGGCGGTGGGTTTGCCGCTGCACGAGCCGTCCCTGGCGCTACCGGCCGACGCGCTGGCGCTGGCGGCAGCCCGGGACGAGGCCCGGGCCGCCAAGGACTGGGCCCGGGCCGACCAGCTCCGCGACGAGCTCGTGGCCATGGGCTTCGTGGTCGAAGACACGCCCGCCGGCACCCACCTCCACCCCGCCTGACCACCGCCCCCCACACCCCAGGAAACTGGGCATCTGTGCACTCGGTTTCCGGGTACACAGATGCCCAGTTTCCGGGCCGGATTTGACCGGGGTGGGCTGATCGCGTTCGCGTGCCGCCGTGGCCCGACCGTCGTCCTCCCGCCGCGCCGGCCGTCGTGGCGGTCGCGAGCGCCAGCCGCTGCCCAAGGGGTTCGGCACCATCTGGACGACGGTGGCGGTCGACCTGATCGGATTCGGGATCGTCCTGCCGATCCTGCCGCAGTACGCCCAGCGCTTCGGGGCGACGGCCACGGTCACCGGACTCCTGGTGGCGTCCTACTCGCTGGCCCAGCTCGTGTTCTCGCCGATCTGGGGCCGGCTCTCCGATCGGATCGGCCGCAAGCCCGTCCTCGTCATCTCGCTGTTCGGCACCGCCATCGGCAGCCTGTTCACCGGCCTGGCCGGCGCCATCCCGCTGCTGTTCCTCGGTCGGATCATCGACGGCGCGTCGGGCGGCAGCGTCTCGGTGGCCCAGGCGGCCGTGTCCGACGTCGCCGCGCCGGCCGATCGGGCCCGGCTCATGGGCCTGCTCGGCGCCGCCTTCGGTCTCGGCTTCGTCGCCGGTCCCGCCATCGCGGCCATCGGCGCGTTGTGGGGTCCGCACGTGCCCTTCTTCATCGCCGCCGCCATCGCGTTCGTGAACGCCCTGCTCGCCATCCGCCGCCTGCCCGAGACGAGCCCGGCGGCGCTCGGCCATGGCGCCGCCAGTCCGATCGGCGACGTGGCCGAGCGCGAGGCCGAGCTCGAGCGGGCCGGCACCCTCGACGGCCCCCAGCCCGGGAGCCCGCTGGAGGCCGGCGCGGACCGATCCGGTGGCGGGAAGGTCTCCGCGGTCGATCGACACGCGATCGTCCGTCTCATCACCGTGTCGTTCGTGGGGATGATCGCGTTCAGCGGGTTCGAGGCCACGTTCTCGTTGCTGACCGAGCAGCGCTTCGGACTGAAGCTGTCGGGCACGGGCGCGGTGTTCACCGCGGTCGGCCTGGCGCTCGTCGTCGTGCAGGTCAGCATCATCGGACGGGTCAACGACCGGCTCGGCGAGTCCGGCACCCTCCGCATCGGACTGGCGTGCAACGCGGCAGGGCTCGCCCTCCTGGCGGTCGACGGAGGATGGGCCGCGCTCGTACCCGCACTCGCCCTGCTCGTGCTGGGTCAGGGCCTGATCACCCCCACGCTGTCGTCGGCGGTGGCCGGCCGGGCGGGCGGCGAACGCGGCACCTGGTTGGGATGGCAGCAGTCGGCCGGCGGCCTGGCCCGCGTGCTCGGGCCGATCCTGGCCGGCGTCCTGTTCCAGCACATCGGGTTCGGCGCGCCCTACGCCGTGGGGGCGGTCCTGGTGGCCCTGGCGCTGACCCTGGTGCCGACCGCCGCGGCATCCGCCCCCGGAGGGTTGTCGTAGGCGGCCGGTCGTACTACGGTCTATGTTACCGAGTGGTAACTTATCCCCATCCGCCCGCCCACCTGGGAGCGCGCCGTGTCCGACATCTCGTTCCAGCTCAACGAGGATCAGCTCACCATCCAGAAGTGGGTCCACGACTTCGCCGAGGAGACCATCCGTCCCGCGGCGGCCGAGTGGGACGAGCGCGAAGAGTTCCCCATGCCGATCGTCGAGGAGGCGGCCAAGGTCGGTCTCTACGGTCTCGACTTCATGTCGAACGCGCTGCTGGGCGACCCCACCGGTCTGACGCTGCCGGTCGCGACCGAGGAGCTGTTCTGGGGCGACGCCGGCATCGGTCTCGCCATCATGGGCAGTGGGCTCGCCGCCGCCGGCATCATGGGCAACGGCACGCCCGAGCAGCTCGCCGAGTGGGTGCCCCAGTGCTACGGCACACCCGAGAAGGTGCAGCTCGGCGCGTTCTGCGTGAGCGAACCCGATGCCGGCTCCGACGTCTCGTCGCTGCGCACCAAGGCGGTGTACGACGAAGCCAAGGACGAGTGGGTCATCAACGGCACCAAGGCGTGGATCACCAACGGCGGCATCGCTGACATCCACGTGGTCGTGGCCACCGTCGATCCCGAGCTGCGGGGCCGCGGCCAGGCCAGCTTCATCGTGCCGCCGAACACGCCCGGCCTCTCGCAGGGCCAGAAGTACTCGAAGCTCGGCATCCGCGCCTCGCACACGGCCGAGGTCGTGTTCGACGACGTGCGCGTGCCCGGTAGCTGCCTGCTCGGGGGCAAGGACAAGCTCGACGAGAAGATCGCCCGGGCCCGCGAGGCGCTCAGCAACCCGACCGTGCACAGCGGCAAGCAGCCGGCGATGTCGACGTTCGAGGCGACCCGTCCGGCCGTCGCCGCGCAGGCCGTCGGCGTGGCCCGCGCCGCCTACGAGTACGCGCTCCAGTACGCCACCGAGCGCGAGGCGTTCGGCAAGCCGATCGCCATGCACCAGGGCATCGGTTTCATGCTGGCCGACATGGCCACCGAGATCGACGCCGCCCGCCTGCTCGTGTGGCGGGCCGCGTGGCTGTCACGCAACGGCACGTACAAGAACGCCGAGGGCTCGATGTCCAAGCTCAAGGCCGGCCGGACCGCCGTGTGGGTAACCGAGCGGGCCATCCAGATCCTCGGCGGCTACGGCTACGTCAAGGAGTACCCGGTCGAGCGCTGGCACCGCGACTCGAAGATCTACGACATCTTCGAGGGCACCGAGCAGATCCAGCAGCTCGTCATCGCCCGGGCGATCACCGGCTTGCGGGTCGAGTAGCTGCCGACCGGGCCGGCATCCCCGTCTATCAGGGGATGAACACCGGCATCGAGTTCCAGCCCCGCACCGTCGAGGTGGACGCCAGCTCGATGTGGTCGTGGTCGACCTCCCACTCGGGGAAGCGCTTCAGCACCTCGTCGAGCGCGACCCGGCCCTCGAGCCGGGCCAGCGCCGCGCCGAGGCAGAAGTGCAGGCCGTACCCGAACGTGAGGTGCTGGCCCGAGGTCGCGGTGGATGTCGAACCGGTCGGGGTCGTCGTAGCGCCGCTCGTCGCGGTTGGCCGAGCCGACCAGCAGCAGCATGGCGCTGCCGGCCGGCACCGTCGTGCCGTAGTACTCCACGTCCTGGGCGACGTAGCGGGCGATGTGCGGACCCGTGGGCTCGAAGCGCAGCGTCTCCTCGATCGCGTTGGGGATCAGCGACCGGTCCGCCACGATCTCCCGGCGCTGGTCGGGGTGGTCGGCCAGCACCTTGCCCAGCCAGCCGATCAGCCGGCCGGTCGTCTCGTTGCCCGGCCCCGGCGAGGACCTGCGTGTAGGTCAGGACCTCCGGGCGGGTCGAGCGTGCGGAGCTCGCCGGTCTCGTCCTCGAACTCGGCGTTCAACAGCGCGGTCATCAGGTCGTCGGACGGATGCTTGGATCCGCCACTCGACGTACTCGGCGAAGATCTCGCCGTTGGCGATGGCGTCCTGCTTCAGCTGCATCGGCTGGCCCGTCTCGGTGCGCAGGAACGCGTCGGACTTGTCCCGCACCGTCGTCTGGTCGGTGTCGGGGATGCCGAGCAGCATGCCGATGACCCGCATCGGCATCTCCGCACCGAGGTCGGCGACGAAGTCGAACCGGTCGGCGCCGACCAGCGGATCGAGGCACGCCGCGCAGAACGCCCGCACCTGGTCCTCGAGCGCCTGCATCCGCCGGGGCGTGAACACCCGCGACATCAGGCCGCGGTGCATGGTGTGCAGCGGCGGGTCCTCGAAGAGCACGACGCCCGGACGGCAGCTCCATGCCCGACTGGACGATCTCGAGGATGTCGCTCGCGCGCGCTGGAGAACGTGCTGCCAGTCGACCAGCGCCTTCTCGACGTCGCGTGGCGGGACAGCGCCCACAGGTCGTAGCGGTCGTTGTAGTAGATCGGCGCCTCGTCCCGGAGCCGCCGGAAGGTCGGGTACGGATCGGCGTTGATCCCGGCGTCGTACGGGTCGTAGTAGACGATGGTCTCGTCGGCGATGGCCATCCAGCCCTCCCTCGCCGCACGATGCTGTGCGGTCGCTCAGCATCATAGATGACGGCGGCCAGCCTCGCGTCCTAGTCGACCGCGACGGTGCCGCGGCGGCCCCTGGAGGCCCAGGTCTGGCCGACCACGAGCCCCGCCACCGCCACGATGAGACCCACGACGATGCTCATCCAGCCGATGCGATCGGTGAGCACCACGTTCTCGAGGGTCGGGTCGGCGATGATCACGGCGATCCCGACGGCCATGAGGACGGCCCCCATGAACAGCTTGCTCTCACGGTTCCGGCTGACCGACGCGGCCAGGGCCAGGAAGCCGAGCGCGGCGGTGGCGATCGCGATCCATGGACGGAAGATCATCCCCGCCACGCTCACTGCCGGGGCATCCATCCCTTGAGGCGACCAGTTGAACCTCGCCAGTGCGATCAATCCGATGACCGTCATCACGCCGGCGGCAACCGCGGCGACCACTCGGACGGTCACGTTCAGTGCGTCGGCGGCGGCATAGCCCGCGGGTCGTCGCGTCGCGGTCGGGGTGTCGTCGCGGACAACGGTGCTGGACATGGTGTGGCTCCTTGTTCGACTTCGTCGGCCGTGAGACCTACCCAGCCGCGCCCGTGGCAGACATGCCGGCATCCTGGGTAGAGACTCGACTGTGAAGACTGGAGAGCGCGCCCGTGTGCTGGGTGACCGCTACGAACTGGGACCGGTGATCGGCCACGGCGGCATGGGCCGTGTCCACCGGGCACACGATCTGCGGCTCGACCGAGAGGTGGCGGTGAAGGTGCTCCACGGGCGGACTCCGGTGATCCCTCCCGTCGGATCCGCTTCGAGCGGGAGGCGCGGGCCACGGCTCGGGTGAGCCATCCCAACGTGGTCGCGGTCTACGACGAGGGCGCGGACGGCGACGAGCTGTATTTCGTGATGGAGTGCCTACCTGGGCGCAGCCTGGCCGACGAGTTCGCTGCCGGACCATTGAGCAGCGATCGGGCACGCCGGATCGCGCTCGACCTCCTGACCGGTCTGGCCGCGGCCCACCGGGAAGGCGTCCTCCACCGTGACATCAAGCCCGCCAACGTCCTCCTGACGGCGTCGGGTGCAGCCAAGTTGGGCGACTTCGGCATCGCCAAGACGGCCGACACGAGCGACCTGACGCAGGTCGGGATGCTCGTCGGCACCGCGCCCTATCTGCCGCCCGAACGGCTCCGGGGTCAGCCTGCGACCCGATCCGGCGACCTCTACGCGATCGGTGCCGTGTTGTACGAGGGGTTGGCGGGCCGACACCCGTTTGCCGGCGACAGCCCGATCGCGATCGCGCATGCCATGGCGACCACGGACGGGCCAAAACTGGCGGAGGTGCGTCCCGACGTCGATGCCGACCTCACACGCGCGATCGATCGGGCCTTGAGCCGCGACCCCGAGGAGCGCTTCGCGTCCGCCCCGCTGATGGCCGACTCGATCCGAGGCGCTCCAACCACGGCGCCCGCCACCCCGCCGATGGCGGCAGCGCCGACCGCGGAGCTGATCCCGGCGCCGGTCCTCGCACACGACTTGGGCCCTGTCGCCAGGACGAACCGTCGCCGCGGCGTTGTCCTCCTGGCCGTCGTCATCGCGACGGTGGCGATCGCATTCGTGGTGTTGTCGGCGGTGGCGACCAGCCGACGCACGGACGGAACCGTGACCAGCTCGTCGATCCCGCCCACCACACGCACACCGCCCGCGACGGTGACGACCTCGACGCGGCCCCCACCGACCACCGCGGCAACACCCGCATCGACGCGTCCGGCCGGTCACGGCCACCACAGGGGCAAGGAAGGTCACAAGCACCCCGGGTGACGAAAGCTCGATACTGCACACGTCGCGCTTCTCGACGCGCCGCCGCTGGGTAGGTACCGCGGTGGCCAAGCGTCACCCATGCACCCCCCGTATTCCCCCGATCGAAGGAGGCCGTCATGGCCGATTCAGGACCGAAGGCCGGCGCGAAGGGCGTCGTCGAAGACGTGAAGGGAAAGGTCAAAGAGGTCGCCGGCAACGTGAGCGGCAACGACAAGCTCCGTGAGGAAGGCAAGGCCCAGCAGGACAAGGCCGCCGATCAGCGTGAGGTGGCCGAGCACGAGGCCAAGGCCGAGAAGGCCCGGGCCGAGTCGAAGGTCGACGAGGCTCGCCAGCGCGCCGCGCAGGAGCGGTAGCCCGGAGGCCAGGATCGTGAGGAAGAGCCGCTCAAGGGCGCGCGCATCGCCTTCCTCGTCGCCAACGAGGGTGCGGAGCAGGTCGAGCTCGAGCGTCCCTGGCGGGCGGTCGAGCAGGCCGGAGCATCGCCGTTGCTCGTGTCCCCCGGGCCCGGGCTGGCCCGCGCGTTCAACCATCTCGACCCGGGTGATTTCTTCGCCGTCGACCTTGCCGTTCGCGACGTCGGCGTGGCGGAGTTCGACGCGCTCGTCTTACCCGGAGGGGTGGCCAGTCCCGACCAGTTGCGCACAGACCGCGAATCGGTCGTCCTGGTTCGGGCGTTTGTCACGTCGGACAAGACGGTCGCGTCCATCTGCCACGCGCCCCTGGACGCTGGTCGAGGCCGGGGTGGTGGAGGGGCGAACCCTCACCTCTGCCCCCAGCCTGCGTACTGACATCACCAACGCCGGCGGTACCTGGGTCGATCAGCCGGTGTGCGTCGATCACGGCCTGGTCTCCAGCCGCGAGCCCGGAGATCTGGCCGCCTTCTGCGACGAGCTGATCGCCCAGGTCGCCGCGGCGCGCCTGCCCCTGTGACCGGGCGCGCTCAGCGACCGACCGCGGCCTCGAGCTCCGCCTTTGTCATCTTGGAGCGGCCCTTGATGTTCTTCTTCCGGGCCTCGTTGTAGAGCTGATCACGCGTTCGACCGCCGGGCCCACGGTGCGAGCGGAGGCCACCACGACGTCCCGAAGAGATGTCGTCGGTCGACGAGCGGCTCGACTGCTTCGCTTCACCGGCCCGCGCTCGCTCCTTGTTCACGGTGCGGGCAGCGATCTCCTCGGCCGTGTCCTCGTCCTCGCCTCGCTCGAGAACGCCCTGCTTGATGTGCTCGTACTGACGCTCGCGCTTCTGACTCCAGCTCTGCCTGGGCATGACGGCTCCTCTCCGACGATCGGGCGACGGGTGCTCCACGCGTCACTACCCGGCTGCGCCCTCGCCAGTCGTGCAGCGGGAGCGCGCTCAGAACGGGTCGCGCGAGAATTTCCACGATCTCCGGGACGGGAACGGGTGCTAGCGAACCTTGAGCACGAGCAGCGCGATGTCATCGCGCCGCTTCGCATCCGGGACCCGCGCCCGAACCGACGCAAGGATGGCATCGGCGACCTGACCAGCAGATGCGTCGGCTTCGATCTCGTCGATGAACTCGGCCAGCTCGGCGGCAGTGAGGTCGGCCGGCGGCGGGAGGTCCGTGACACCGTCGGTGTAGAACACGACGACGTCACCACACGTCAGTGCCGCCTCGTCGGCCGAGACCGAGATGTCGTCGAAGACGCCGAGCAACGTGCCGGGGCGACCGACGGTCCTGGTCCCGTGGTCCCGTGACGAGAGGATCGGCAGCGGGTGCCCCGCCGACGCCACCCGGAGCGTCCAGCCGTCACCAGTCCTGCGGAGCGTGCCGTAGCAGGCAGTGGAGAACAGGTCTCGGTCCGAGTGCTGGATCGCCTGGTTCAGCCAGTTCATCACCTCGACCTCGGCCTGGCCGTGTCGGGCCGCGGCCCGGATCGTGTGCCGGGCGATGCCCGTCAACGCGGCGGCGTTGGAGCCCGTGCCGCAGGTGTCGCCGATCACGACCGACCAGGTGTCGGCTCCGACGGAGAAGACGTCGTAGAAGTCGCCGCCGACTTCGGACACCGCGCCGGCTGGGTGGTACCGGGCCGCGACCTCGATGCCAGGGAGGGCAGGCAGGACGGGCGGGAGCAGGGCCTGCTGCAGGTTGGCGGAGATCTGGCGGTGCTGATCGGTCAGCCAGATGTTGTCCAGCGTGACGGCCACGCGTCCGGCCACTCCCTCCGCGAGTGCGACGTCCTCCTCGTCATAGTGGCGACCCGACTCGCCGGTCACGAACTGCATGGCGCCGATCACGCGGCGCTTGGTGACGAGGGGCACGGTGATCACGCTCGTCAGCCGCAGGACGTCAAGGATGGCACGGACCTCCTCGGCATCGAGGCCGGACCGGGAGATGGCGACCTCCAGGATCTCGTCGGTGACGTCCGGCCAGAACTGCGTGACGCCAGTGCGGATCGCCACGGGTACAGCGGTGGCTCCACGCGGGTCGAACGGGTAGCGGTCGGTCAGGTCCCGCGCCCACGCGATCTTGTCGGGGTCGACGTGGGCGACCGTGACCTCGACCGGCGCACCATCCGCGGGGATGAAGTGAAGGGTGCACCAGTCGCCCAGGGTCGGCACCGCCCGTGAGGTGACCGCATCCATGAGCTCGTGGTGGTCGGCGGCGCGGAGTGCGGCCTGCGTCAGCTGGGCGAGGAACTCGAGCTGTTGTCGGCGCCGGCGCTCGATGTCGGCGGCGATCGCAGCCTCCGCGGCTCGCTCCGCCACGGCCTCGGCCAGGCGCACGCGGGCCACCGTCTGTGCGAGGTAGCCGGCCACCGACTCGAGGAAGATGGTCTCACTGGCCGAGATGGGCACGTCGGATCCGGACGCCAGCACACCGAGGCACCGGTCCCCGATCAGGAGCGGAACGGCGATGAAGCCCTCGGTGGAGCGCGTGACCGATGACAGCTCGGGGTAGCGCTCGACGGTGTCGGTCTGGGAGGTGCTGCTCACGGTGGCGCGGTCGCGGTAGGCCTCCGCGGCCGGCACGTCGTCGTCGAGCGATATGCGGGCGAAGGTCTCCACCGCCCTGGCGGGGAACCCGGCCTCGCTGACGAGCACGAGATCAGCAGCCTCTTCGTCAGCGAGCCACAGGCCCCGCGCCGGAGCCGTGCCAGGGCGCGTCGAGCACCTCGATGACCACGCGCCCGACGTCCTCGATCGTCACCGCAGACACGAGCGCACGGCTGACACGCTCGAGCCGGGTGAGACGACCGCCCATGCGCTGGAGACGCGCCAGCAGCACGTCGCGCGCCGCGTCGGACTCCTTGCGGGCAGTGATGTCGATGGCACATCCGACCGTGCCGACCGACTCACCGTGCTCGTCGACGACGACCTGCCCGCGGCACTCGAGCCACCGCACCGATCCGTCCGGCCACACGACCCGGTGCTCGAACTCATAGGCCGTTTGCTGCTCCAGGGCTTCCTGGACCAGGGCGAGAACGTCGATCTGATCGTCCGCGTGGAGCGTCTCGAGCCAGGCCTCGAAGGTGGCGCCGAACGTGCCCGGCGCCAACCCGCAGAGCTGCTCGAGGACCACGTCCCACTCGACCCTGCCGCTTGCCCGCGTCCCAGCGCCACGTGCCGGTTCCGCTGGAGGCCAGCACCTCGCGGAGCACGCGGGCGTTCCCGTCGGAAGGGGCGACAGAGTCGGTGGTCATGGGTGGTGGTGCAGGTGGCGGATGCCGGGGCACCCTAGGCGGGTCGCTCTGAAGAAGCCCGAGGACCTCATCTTTTGCCGTTTCGGGCCGCTTGTCCAGCCCCTGGGGCGGGTAGGTGACCGACATGTCCCTCATCGAACCCGTCCCCGAGAACGACGTGACTCTCTTGCAGAACCTCTTCTCGGCCAGCCACGTCCGGATCGTGGATCTCCTGCTCGAGGCATCGCGTGACACCCCCACCGTCGGCGTCCAGGAGGCCGTCCGGCGCCAACTCGTCCACGACCTGCGGGCTCATCTCGCGGTCGTGCGGCAGGTGCTCGGAGCCGACCTCGCCCATTCGGAGCGCGAGGCGCTCGACCGCGACCAATCCGAGCTGTCGGGCGCGCTGGAGCGCTACGAGATCGGCGGCTCCGACCCGACCGATCTCCGCGTCCTGGTCGATTGCATGCGCCGACATGTCGACTTCGAAGAGGGATCGCTGCTGCCGACGCTCCGGCGCCGCGCGGGTGATCACCGCATGGCCACGCTGAGCTACCACTACGCCACCACCTCGGACACACATCTCGATTGACGCGTTTCGTGCGCTCGTGGTTCTGACGGCCCCGCGGCCGGTTAGGAACAGAGCACTGGCGACATCGAGAGGAGGCACCTCATGTACATCGGAATCGGCACGATCGTGCTCGTACTCGCGATCATCGTCATCATCTCCCTGCTCCGCCGCGGCTCAGCCGTCTGACCAGCCACCCTCTGCGGCCCCGTTCGCCCACCCCTCCCGGGCGAACGGGGCGCGAACGCGTCGTGGCTCAACTCACGAGACGACCACGATGTCGACGTCGGCGGGACGGGCGACGAGATAGATCAGCGTGCCGAGCAGCGGCAGGATCACGATGACCAGCGCCCACACGGCCTTGGCCCATCCCCCGTGGTCGCGGCGGCGGAAGTTGTCGATGAAGGCGTAGATCACCGTGAAGATCACGATGACCAGCACCGAGAACATCACCAGCGACCAGAACACCCCCAGCAACGGGTAGTCGTAACCGAACATGTCGTAGCTCCCCTCAGAACGGCCCTCGTGGCCAGAGGCTTCCACATCGCCGGTCGGGCGGGGTCGGTGGGCACCCCGGGTGGGGATTCGGCCACTCGGCGAGGCGCGACCGTGGCTCGCGTTCTAGTCTCGGTGGAGAGGGAACCTCCGGCGCCATGCGGCCGGGACGGGCGAGCGAGTTGGAGCCGCAGTGTCGAGATTGCTCTCGACGGGTCCCGGCCGGCTCATCGGCCCTTGAGGCGCTCGACGATCGGCGCGGCCGCGTCGAGCGCCTCGGCGGGGAACGTCACGTACGAGAGCCCCCAGCGCTCGCGGCGGGCCTCGAGGTCGTCACAGATCTCCTCGACGCTGCCGAAGCACAGGTGTGGCGACGCCAGCGCGTCGTCGACCGGTATGTCGAACAGGGCGGCGATCGCTTCGGCGTTCGACTGCCGGTCGGGCCCGATCATGGCGGCGAACAGCAGCACGTTGAGCTCGAGATCGTCGAACCGGTCGCCGGCGGCGGCGCGGATCCACTCGAGCTTGGCGTCGGTGGCGGCCGGGGTGGCGGTGCGGGCCGACTCGGCGTCGATCTCACCGGTGACGGCCGCGGGGGCGACGCCGACGATGTCGGCGTGGCGGGCGGCCAGGGAGAGCATCTTGCGCCCGCCGCCCCCGAGGAGGATGGGCGGATGCGGTTGCTGCACGGGGCGGGGGTGCCCGACCGCGGCGGTGATCTGGTAGTGCTCGCCCGACTGGGTCACGGGATCGGGGCCCCAGAGGCCCTTGATGATGGTCACCGCCTCCTCGAGCCGGGCGATGCGCCGCCCGGCGGACTCCTTCTCGATGCCCGACGCCGCGTAGTCGCTGTTCTTCCATCCCGCGCCGAGCCCGAACTCGACGCGGCCATCGGTGAGCACGTCGAGCGTGGCGACCTCCTTGGCCAGGACGAGCGGGTGCTTGTAGTCGTTGCAGAACACGTGGGTCGAGACCCGCAGGCGCGTGGTGGCCGAGGCGGCGGCCAGCATCGCGGGCACGGGCGCGAGGCTGTCGTCGAAGTGGTCCTCCACCACGAGGGTGTCGTAGCCCAGGTCTTCGGTCTTGCGGGCCAGCTCCAGGTAGGTCGACCGGTCGGGCGCCTTGTCGATCTGCACCGCGAAGCGGAAGCGTCGGGGATGGGCCATGGCGGCGCACCTCGTGAGGGTGGACGGCGGGGACAGCCGTCCACCCTAGGTTCAGCTGGCCGGTCAGTCCGGGTCGACGACAACGACCACCCCGCTCGGTGCATGCAGCAGCGGAACCGTCTGCCGGGCCGCCTCGGCTACCGACACCCGAGGGGGTTCGGGGAGGTCGTCCACGTGGTAGGTGTCCGGGCCGTAGAGCTGGCCGTAGCGGGCGACGACGCCTCCCGCGCCGAGCACAGCCCGCTCGAGGTCGTCCTTGGCGGCGCGGCCGTCGCCGGGTGGGTCCCAGGCGATGCTTTGGGCGACGAGGTGCCGGGCGCCGGCAGCGGCGGCCGCACCGAGCAGGTTGAGGGTGCCCTCGCGGCGCATGCGGGCGTTGGCGGCCGCTCCCTCGCGGACGCGGGCCGCGTCGTCGGGCAGGTCGGTCAGCTGGTGGACGACCGCGTCGGGTCGGAAGTCCACGACCGCGTCCCGCAGCGCGTCGCGGTCATACACGTCGCAGAGGACCGGATGGGCGCCCAGGCTCCGCAGCCGGTCGACCTTCTCGGGGGTGCGGGTCATGCCCGCGACCTCGTGGCCGTCGGCGACGAGCAGCGGGACGAGTGCCCGCCCGATGACCCCGCTGGCTCCGGCCACGAAGATGCGCATCGTTCGCTCAGTCTGCGGCGATGGCCTCGAGCACGTCGAGGCGGGCGGCCCGCCGGGCGGGCAGGATGGCGGCGGCCACGCCGGCGAGCGCGGCGAGCACCACCACCACCAGCAGCTGCCCGGCCGGCACCGCCAGGCGGTTGATCCCTTCGTCGCTCAGCGCCCGCACGACCGACCAGCCGAAGAACAGCCCGATTACAAGTCCGAGGAAGGTGCCGAGCAGGGCGGTGATCACGGACTCCCACCGGATGATCGACCGGGTCTGGCGACGGCTCATGCCCACCGCCCGCATGAGGCCGAGCTCGTGGGTCCGCTCGAGGATCGACAGCGCCAACGTGTTGACGATGCCGAGCAGGGCGATGATCACGGCCAGCAGCAACAGGACGTAGACGAGTCCCAGCAGCGTGTCGATGCCCGGCCGACTGGTCGGCCTTGAACTGGGCCACGTTCTCGACCTTGGCCGTCGGGTACGAGGCCACGATGCGGTCGAGCTCGGCCTGGATGCGCGCGTGGTCCGCTACCGGCTTCGGCCTTGAGGTAGACCTGCTTGACGAGGTGCGAGCGGAAGTGGGCGTCGAAGGCGGCGGTGCTCACGAAGGCCGGTCCGACCAGGTCGGCGTCGTGGTAGATCACCGCCACGGTGAGGTGCGCCACCCCGCTGTCGAGCGTCCGCACCGGAAGCGACCGCACCCGAGGTGACCCCGGTGATGGTCGGCGAAGTCCTGGCTGATCGCGATCTGCCGTCGCACCGAGGTCGCGGAGGCGATCCCTCGCGGATGCCGATCTCGCCCAGCTGGGGGAGCGTCGGTGACGTCCATGCCCGGTAGCTGGTCGGTGCTGCCGTCGACCTCGACGTCACCCAGCTGCACCGGGCAGCACCGCGGTCACGCCCGGGACGTGGCGCATCTGCGTCGACCACCGAATCGGGCAGACCGGCGTCGCCCTGCTGACCCGAGTCGACGAAGAAGTCGCCGTGGAACTGGCTGTCGATGGTGTGGTTGACCGACGCCGTGGCCGAGGCGGCGAAGATGCTGAAGAACGCCATGAGCCCGACGCCGATCATGAGCGCGGCCGCGGTCGACGCGGTGCGCGTCGGGTTGCGCACCGCGTTCTGGCGGGCCAGACGACCGGTGACGCCCTTGAACCGCACCACGGGAGCCCCGATCACCCGGCTGATCGGGCCCGGCGATGATCGGCCCGAGCACGGCCACGCCGAGGAACGTGAGCACGGCCCCGCCGCCGACGACGGCCAGGCCGTTGCTCGAGGTGCCCGAACAGCCCGGTGAAGAGCACGGCGACGCCGCCGCCCAGGACGAGAAGGCCCGAGGATCGTGCGCAGGCGCGAGCTGGCCGGCCCGGTCGACCGCGGCGGTCCGCAGCGCGGCCATGGGCGACGACCCGCGACGCCGCGCCGCGCCGGGGCGACCGCCACGGCCAGGGTCACGCCCGATGCCGGCGATGAGGGCGACCACGATCGAGCGCGCCTTGACCACCGTGCCGCTGGCGGGGATGCCGAAGCCGAGCCGCGCCGAGCAGGCTCTTCAGACCCACGGCGAACAGCCACGCCGAAGCACCAGGCCCGAGCACGGCCGAGATGATGCCCACCACGAGGGCCTCGCCCAGCACCGAGCTCCGAGCACCTGGCCGCGGCTGGCGCCGAGCGCCCGCAGCAGCGCCAGCTCGCGCGTGCGCTGGGCCACGATGATCGAGAACGTGTTGTAGATGATGAACGAGCCCACGAACAGGGCGATCACCGCGAACACGATCAGGAACGTGGTGAAGAACGACAGGCCCTGCTGGATCTGGTCCTGCGACTCCTTCGTGGCCGCGTCGCCGGTGATGGCCTCGATGTGGGCCGGCAGCCGGGCCCGGATCGCGCTGCACCACCTCGGTCTGCGAGACGCCCGGCGCCGCCTGGACCCGGACGACCGGAGACGTAGCCGGGCCGACCGACGAGGCGAGCGGCGCTGGTCGGGTCGAACAGCGCCACGGTCGCGCCGAGCAGGCTGTCCTGCGTGCCGAACTTGGCGATGCCGACGATGCGCTCGGTCGTGCCGGCCGACGTTGGTCAGGACGTCGACCTTCTGCCCGATCTCGAAGCCGTACTTGTCCGCCGTCTGGCGGTCGACCACGACCTCGCCGGCCCGCTCCGGTCGGCCGACCGGCGGCGATGCGGAAGGGGTTGAGCGTGGCGTTCGCGTCCCAGCTGGCGCCGATGGTCGGGGCGCCGCGGCTGGGGTCGCCGATGGCCTTGCCGGCGTGGTCGATGAGCTGGGCGTAGCCCGGTCGTGCCGCCGACGGCAGTCGGCCACGCCCGGCGTCGACGCCACGGTGGCGACGAGCGAGTCGGGGACCTCGGCCCGGCTGGCGCGCGCCGCCGTCGGGGCGAGTCGATCGTGGTGGTGGAGCGGACCACGGCGTCGGTGCCCTGGTAGACGCTCGTGAACAGCTCGTCGAAGGTCTGCTTGATGGTGTCGGCCAGCACGAGCGTGCCGGACATGAAGGCGACGCCCAGCGTGATGGCCAGCGCGCTGGCCACCAGGCGGAGCTTGTGGGCCATCAGGCCCCGGATGGCGGTGCGCAACATGTCAGGCCGCCTCGCCCAGTCGCTTCATCCGCTCGAGCACGCGCTCGGGTGTCGGGTCGTCGAGCTCGCCGACGAGGCGACCGTCGGCCAGGAAGACGACCCGGTCGGCGTACCCGGCCGCTACCGGGTCGTGCGTGACCATGGCCACCGTCTGGCCGATGTCGTCGACGGCCTGGCGGATGAAGCCCAGCACCTCGGCCCCGGCCCGCGAGTCGAGGTTGCCGGTCGGCTCGTCGGCGAAGATCAGCTCGGGCCGACCGGCGAGGGCGCGGGCGACGGCCACGCGCTGCTGCTGCCCGCCCGACAGCTCGCGACGGGCGGTGTGCGAGCCGGTCGCTCAGGCCGACGGTGCGGATCACCTCGTCGAGCCAGGCGGGGTCGAGCTCGCCGCCGCGCCAGGTCGGCCGGCAGGGTGATGTTCTCGACGGCGGTCAGCGTGGGCACGAGGTTGAAGGACTGGAAGACGAACCCGATGCGGTCGCGACGCACCCTGCGTGAGCTGCTGGTCGCTCAAGGTGCTCAGGTCGAGATCGCCCAGCATCACCCGACCCGAGGTGAGGGTGTCGAGGCCGGCCAGGCAGTGCATCAGGGTCGACTTGCCCGATCCGGACGGGCCCATCACGGCGGTGAACCGGGCCCGTTCGACGGCGATGTCCACGCCGTCGAGCGCCCGCACGGGCGCGCCGCCGCCCTCGTACACCTTGGTCGCGCCGACGGCGGTCGCCGCCGCGGGCCGTGGGGGTGCGGTGGTGCCGCACGCCTGGATCTCCAACTCGCCTGTGGGGGTCATCTCTCCGTCAGCTCCTTGCGCTTTCGACGCTCGACGAACCGTACGAAGGTTCCGACACACCGACAATCCTGTTGCCGGGCACATCGCGGGTAGGGCTGTCCCCCGCACGCGTGCTCCGGATCAGCAGAGGTGCAGCAGCGCGTCACCGTCGCCGGTGGTGACAGTGAGGGTCCGAGCGGCCCCCGGGTCAGTGGGGAGCTGGTTGTCGAGGCTGCCGTTCCCGAGGTGCGTGCTGACCGCATAGGGCGGAGTCGCTCGAGGCAGGCACACGTCGACGTTGCCGTCGCCACTGTGGAGCGCGATCACGCCAGGGGACGACGCCAGCTCCACGTCCATGTCGCCATCGCCCGACGACACCTGCACGCGGGGCGTGACGAGCCCGTAGATCTGCACGTTCCCGTCGCCGGAGTGCAGCTGTACCGGACCGGCGACCCCGTCGAGCTGGATGTCGCCGTCCCCGGACGAGACCTGCACCAACCCGTGCGTCCCCCGGACGGACAGGTTGCCGTCGCCGAGGTGACCGACGACATCGAAGTCGACGGGCACGTGGATGGTCATCGCCACCGAGCAGGTCCACCCGAAGGGACCATGGCACTCGCTGCGGACCACGAGGGTGCCGTCGCGCTCGAACACCTGGGTGTCGGCGTGCTGGAGTCCCCTCCTGACCGAGCGGTCGATCACGATCCGGTCCGTCGCGTCGGGCACGATCGTGACATCGGCGTCGCCGGCCTCCAGCTCGACGCGGTGGACGATCGGCAGGGAGGTGGTCGAGCGATAGGTCCGCAGCGCCAGTCCGTCGAGCAGCGTGAAGCATCCCCAGCCGATCGTCGCCAGCGCGAACAGCACCGCCAGCCCGCCGAAGGCGCGCATGAGCCCGGACCGCGGGCGCGGCGGTGGCGGGTTCGTCGGGGGCGCGGGTCGGGGGTCGAGTGTGGCGGTCGGCGCGGCCATGTCAGGACTCCAGGTAGCGCAGCACGGCCAGCACGCGACGGTGGTCACCAGCGTCCGGAGGCAGATCGAGCTTGGTGAAGATGTTGCGCACGTGCTTCTCGACGGCTCCGTCGCTGACGACGAGGGCCTCGGCGATGGCCCCGTTCGAGCGCCCTTCGGCCATCAGCGACAGCACCTCGCGTTCACGGTCGGTCAGGCGTTCGAGCGGGTCCTGGCGGCGGCTCCGGGCCAGGAGCTGCGCCACCACCTCGGGGTCGAGGGCGGTGCCGCCCGTGCCGACCCGCCGGACCGCTTCGATGAAGTCGCTCACATCGGCGACCCGGTCCTTCAGCAGGTACCCCACCGAGTCGGTGTTGGCCGCCAGCAGCTCGGAGGCGTACTCCTCCTCCACGTACTGGCTCAGCACGAGGACGGCCACGCCGGGGAACTCGGACCGGATCCGCACGGCGGCCCGGATCCCCTCGTCGGAGAAGCTCGGCGGCATGCGGACGTCGATGATGGCCAGGTCAGGGTGCTGGCGGGCGACCGCGTCGAGCAGCGCCTCGGCCATCGCCGACGGCTGCGACCACCTCCTCGCCGGCGTCGTCGAGCAGGCGCGTCAGCCCGGCGCGCAGCAGCACCGCATCCTCCGCGATCACGATGCGCATGGGAGCTCCACCAGGACGGTCGTCGGCCCACCGACGGGGCTGGACACGTGGAGCCAGCCGTCGACGCCCTCGACGCGGTCGCGCAGACCGGCCAGGCCGGATCCGCCGGCCGGGTCGGCCCCACCGTGTCCGTCGTCGGTGATCTCGACCAGCAGTCGCTCACCTCGCCTGACGACGGTGACGACCGCCCGCCGCGCCTGCGCGTGCTTGGCCACGTTGGTGAGCGCCTCGCAGACCACGAAGTAGGCGATGCCCTCGATGGTCGCGTCGGGCCGTACGGCCACGTCGACCTGTAGCTTCACCGGGACAGGGGAGCGGGCGGCCACCGACGACAGCGCGGCGTCGAGTCCGCGATCGGTGAGGACCGCGGGATGGATGCCGCGGGCGAGGTCGCGCAGCTCGACGAGGGCCTGCTTGGCCTCGCGGTGGGCGTCGGCCACGAGCGCCCGGGCGGCATCGGGATCGGTGTCGAACTTGTCCTGAGCCCGGCCCAGGTCCATCGCCAGCGCCACCAGTCGTTGCTGGGCGCCGTCGTGCAGGTCGCGCTCGATCCGTCGTCGGTCGAGCTCGACCGCGTCGACCACCCGGGACCGGCTCTCGGTGAGCTCCGCGACCCGAACGTCGAGTTGCTCGGCCCGACCCGGGCCGAGCAACGCCCGGGTGAGCTGCCCGTCGAGGTAGGCGGTGCCTCGGACGACAAAGGGTACGAGGAGCAGCAGGACGAGGCCGAGGGCGCACGCCGGGCCGGCCGCCACCCAGCCGCGGACGGCGACGTCGGGCCAGATCCAGACCTCGTGACCGGGCAGCGTCCAGACCGTGGCCGGGAGCGAGAGCAGGGTCAGCGGCACGCACCAGCTGACCAACGCGATCGTGAAGGTGGCCACGCCGGTCGGGAGGCGCAGCAGGGCGTAGCCCACCTCGCGCCAGGTGCTGGCCACCAGGACCTGCGAGCGCACCTTGGCCCACCAGCCGTGGTCGGGAAGCGGCCGGTCGGGGGCGGCGATGCGGACGTCGAGCAGCGCTTCGGCCCGCCAACGTTCGACATAGCCGACCACACGGGCGAAGCCGAGCGCCAGGACACCGGTGACCAGCGCCATCGGCAGGACCACGAGCGTCCCGAGGGTGGTGGCCAGCAGCGTGGTCATGACCGTGAACGTGATCACGCCGACCGGGAGGTCGATGATGAGGTGGGCGGTGGCCCGCCAGGTCCGGCCCGACACGACGTCGCCGCCGACCCGGCGCCACCGCGGACGCGACGCGCTCGTGGCCGGTGACGTGGGCGCGACCTCGACAGGCGTCGTCTCGGCAGCGGCCGTGGACATGCCACGACGGTAGGGGGCGGCGCCGGGTCCTGCTATCCCGCGCACCGGTGTCCCGTCGGTAGGGCCAGCCCTACCCTTCCGGACGCGGGCTTCAGAGCACGCGAATCTCGAGCACGACGGCCGCGACCACGCCGATCGTGCAGATCACGGTCCGCAGCGCCGTCGCCGAGATCCGGCGCGACAACCGGGCCCCGATCGGTCCGCCCGCCGCGGTCGAGACCGCCAGCACGAGGGCGACTCCCCAGTGCACCGGCGCGATGAACGCGAACAGGATGCCGGCCACCGCGTTGCTGACCAGGGCCAGCATCTGTTTGGTGGCGTTCAGTCGGGCCGACGTGTCGTCGACGAACACGCCGAGCGCAGCGAAGAAGAGGATGCCGATGCCGGTGCCGAAGTAGCCGCCGTAGACCGCGATGGCGGTGATGACGAGTCGCAGTGGATGGTGGCGGGGCCGGGTCGACCGTTCGGCCATGCGGGCCAGCCTCGGCTGCAGGGCGGTCACCGCGCTGGCCACGAGGAGCAGGAACGGTGCCACCTGCTCGAACGTGCGGGCCGGGAACGACAGCAGCAGCACCGCGCCGACGAGCGACCCCACGCCGGCTATGGGAAGGAGGCTGCGCAGGCGCGGTCGCTGACCGCGCAGCTCCTCGCGGAAGGCCACCGCCCCAGAGATGTTGCCGGGGATGACGCCGATGTCGTTGGTGACGTTGGCCGACAGCGGTGGCAGCCCCAGGGCGATGAGCAGCGGGAAGGTCAGCAGCGATCCCGCCCCGGCGATGGTGTTCACCGCGCCGGCCGCGACTCCCGCGATGGCGATCGCGACCAGGTCGAGGGGGGTCAACGCACCTGCCCGCGCCGAGCGGGTGTCAAGCCTGGTCGTCCGAGTCGGGCAGCTGGAGGTAGCGGCGCCGAGCCTCGTTGTACGCGTGCCGGTCGCTCATGATGTCGTCGGCCAGTCGGAGCAGCTCCTCTTCGGCGGGCGGGCGGAGTGGCAGGCGCGCGACCCGTCGCACGTTGAACATCGAGAGCCCGGCGCCGAGCGCGACACCTGCCACCGGGACGAGGGCGCGGGTGAACCGGGTGGCCGTGCGGTGGATGACCAGGTCGCTCAGCCACGCGGCGGCGTCGTGGGCGAGGCTGGAGCTGGCCCGGCGGCCCACCGAGCTGGCATAGCCGGCCGACTCGGCCAGGTCGGTGAGCACGACGTCGGGATCGGGCGAACGCCCGGCCTTCTGGTACTCGCGCGTGCGAGCCGATGCGGCGACGTAGGTCTCGAACACCTCGCCCACGACGGCGGTGAGGATGGCGACCGCCGCGGCCGTCCCGACGCTCGTCACGATGGCGACCTCCTCGGCGGCCGCGGCCGATGCGCCACCGACACCGGCCAGAGCGACGTGGCGCCCGGTACGCCCACGGGTCATGGGGTGGTGCACGGCGGTGAAGATCACGACCCGCTCGGCGTCGAGGATGCGGTCGCCGACTCGTCGCAAGGCCCGCTCGACCGACTTGGTGCCGAGCGCCTCGCGCCGGCGCAGACCGGTGACCTCGTCGTACACGTCGGCGACGATGCCGTCCCAGAGCTGTGCCAGCTCGTCGCGCAGCGGCGCGGGCAGCCGGTCGCCGCGCAGTCGGCGGGGCGCAGCCCGGTCGAAGGTGAGGCGTTCGGCGATCGGCGGGCGGAAGATCGCTCAGCTCGAGGTGCCGGGCCGGCACGCCCGGGCCGCCAGACGGCGCGGGCGGGTACGAGTCGGCATCCACGTGCCGACCTTACCGGCGGCCCGTCAGGAGCCGGCGGGCAGCGGGGCAGAGGCCGGCGGGCGGCGGGGCCGAGGGCGGGGCGGGCAGCGGGGTGGAGGGCGGGGCGGAGAACAGCGCGGCGGCGCGGGCCAGGTGGGTCAGCGCGTCCGCGTGGAGGGGGAGCGGGCCGGGACGGGCGATCCAGAACCCCTGGGCCAGCGGGATGCCGAGCTCCCGCACGGTGACGTACTCCTCGACGGTCTCCACGCCCTCGGCCACCAGGCGGGCGCCGGTCTCGTCGGCGAAGGTCACGAGGCCACCCACGAGGGCCCGCCGGGCGCGGTCGTGGTCGAGCCCTTCGATGAGGAGGCGGTCGATCTTGACCAGGTCCGGTCGAATGGCGAGCAGCGTGCGGGCGCCGTCGGAGCCGGCGCCGGGTTCGTCGCTGGCGATCCGCACGCCGAGCCGACGCAGCCCCTCGAGCGATCGGACGAGATCGTCGAGGTCGTCGATCCTCGTGCCGCCTTCGAGCTCGATGACGATGCGCTCCGGCTCGGACCGGGCCAGCAGATCGGCCAGGGCGGGGGACCGGACCGTCGTCTCCGACGTATTGAGCGAGAGGAAGGCGTCGGGCTCGAGCGAACCCAGCTCACCGAGCGCCAGCTCGACCGTCGCCAACTCGAGGTGCGGACCCAGGCCGACCTCGCGGGCGTTGCGGAACCAGACGTCGGGCGGCTCGATCGGCGGGGTCGGGAAGCGGGCCAGCGCCTCGTAGCCGGCGACGGCGCCCGTGTCGGTCGTGACGAGCGGCTGGAACGCGATGGTGATGGCTCGTCGCTCGACCGTCTGCTCGATGCGCCGGTGGAGCTGCCGCCGGTCGTCGGCTTGGCCGCCCTCGGCATCGAGGTTCGACCGCATCAACGTGACCTGCCGGGACAGGTCGAGCTGGCGCAGCCGGGTGTCGACCAGGTTGCTGATGCGCATGACCAGCTCACCGAGGTTGAACGGCTTGCCGAGGAAGTCGCTGGCGCCGAGCTCGAGCGCCCGCTGGCGCGCCTCGGGGGTGATGTCCGCCGTGAGCACGAGCACCGGCAGCGGGACGGGCGCGTGGATCATCGACGACAGCTTGCCGAGCACGGCGTAGCCGTCGAGATGCGGCATGTGCAGGTCGAGCAGGACGAGGTCGGGTTCGAACCGGTGGGCCATCGCGACCGCCTCCCGTGAGTCGGTGGTCGCATCCACCGTCCGGTAGCCGGCCTTCTTCAGCAGCGACTTGAGGAGGGCCACGTTGGCCTCCTCGTCGTCGACCACCAGCACGCGGGCGCGCTCGCGCTCGGGCAGGCTCATCCGGATGTCCTGCCGGCCGCGGCGGTGCTCGCCAGCTGCGTCTGGGGCAGCTCGACCACGAACGTGGACCCGACGCCGACCGCCGAGTCGACCAGGATCGTCCCGTGCATCGCCTGCACCAGGCTGAGCGAGAGGGGGAGCCCGACGCCCGTTCCCTCGACGCCCGTCTTCTCCGCGCCGAGCCGGTCGAACGGGGTGAAGAGGCGGTCCAGGTCGGCCATGTCGAGACCCCGCCCGGTGTCGGTCACCTCGATCTGCACGGTCTCGTGGTCGGTGGCGCGGCAGTCGGCCAGCACCATGCCGCCGTCGTGGTTGTACTTGATGGCGTTGGACAGCAGGTTCAGGAGCACCTGGAGCAGGCGTTGCCGGTCGGCGAGGACGGCGAGGCCGGGATCGGCGTCGAGGCCGTGGCGGTCGAGGGTGATCTGGCGGTCCTCGGCGAGCGGCGCGACGAGCGCGAGGGCTTCGGCCAGCACGTCGACCGCGGCCAGCGGCTGGAGCGCGACCGGCGCCTCGTTGCCCTCGTCGCGCGCCACCTGGAGCAGCTCGTCGATCAGGCCGAGCAGATGCCGGCCGGCGCGCAGGATGTGGTCGGTGGCCTCACGCTCCTCGTCGGACAGGTTGTCCTCGAGCTCGAGCAGTTGGCCGAAGCCGATGATGGCGTTCAACGGCGTGCGCAGCTCGTGGCTGACACGCGAGAGGAAATCGCTCTTGGCCGCGCTGGCCGATTCGGCCGTCACGATCGCGGCGCGCAGGTCTGCCTCCTGGGTGCGGATCAGCGCCGCGGCCCGTTCGTGGCTCGCGACCAGGCGGGTCATCTCACCTCGACCACGGCGTCACCTCCTCGAGGGGATCGCCGTGGCTGATGCGCTCGGCGTTGGCGGCGACGACCGACAGGCGTTCGGCGATGCCCCGCGTGAACTCGACCATGCCGGCGGCGTTGCAGGCGAGCCCGCCGGCCAACGCGACGACCACGGGGACGAGCGGCCGGGGCGGCCAGCTCAGCAGCGCCCACTCGCGGCCCTCGACCATCCAGTAGGCCGCCGCCGACCCGGCGAAGGTGACGAGCATCGCCGCCATGGAGCCGACGACGATCAACATCCCCTGGCTCTGCAGGCTGAGCGAGGTCCAGCGGTCGGGGGCTGCCTGCGACTCGGGCATCCGCACTCACCTCCCGCGTTCGGGCTCCACCGCGCACTGCGGACTCCTCCAGGGATCGGCACGCGGGCTCACCGCCTGAATGGTCCGGAAGGCGCAATACTGACGGCGACCGTCGGACCAGGGGGGACCGTCGTGCGCGAGGGGGTCGAGCCGGACGCGGAGGAGCGGCGCCGCCTGTTCATCGAACAGGGTCGCCTGCTGTCCTGGTGGGCCGAACGCCAGCCGGATCGTCCCGCGGTGATCTCGCCCGCGGGGTCGCGCACGTTCGCCGAGCTCGACGCGGCCGCCAACCGGCTCGTCCGCGCCCTGCGCCGGCGTGGCCTGCGGCGAAGGCGATTCGGTGGCGCTGGTCTGCGGCAACCGTCCGGAGTTCGTCGAGACGGTGGCGGCGTGCCAGCGTGGCGGGTTCCGCCTGACACCCGTCAACTGGCACCTGAGCGCGGCCGAGGCCGCGCTACATCGTCGAGGACTGCCGGGCGAAGGCCTGCTCGCCGACGCGACCACCGGCCGACGCGCCGGCGGAGGTGGCCGCGGCCGCGCCGGCGTGCGAGGTCCGTCTCGCCATCGGCGGGGCCATCGAGGGCTTCGAGCGCTACGACGACGCGGTGTCGGTCGAGGACGGCAGCGCGCTCGACGACCCCGTGCTCGGCCACTCGATGCTCTACACCTCGGGCACCTCGGGTCGACCGAAGGGCGTGCTCCGACCGCCCAGCTCCGACGCGGCGCTCACCGCCGTGCAACCTGTTCGGCTACGACGCCGACCGGCGGCGACGTGCACCTGTGCACCGGTCCGCTGTACCACGCCGCGCCGCTGGCCTTCTCGCTGGCCATCCCGCTGGCCTACGGGGTCGGCGTCGTCGTGATGGAGTCGCTGGGACGCGATGCGACGCGCTCGCGCTGATCGACGAGCACCGCGATCAGCCACACCCACATGGTGCCGACCATGTTCCACCGCCTGCTCTCGCTGCCGGCCGACGAGCGCGACGCGAGTCGACGTCTCGTCGCTGCGGCATGGTGCTGCACGGCGCGGCGCCGTGTCCGGTGGCGGTCAAGCAACGGCTCATCGAATGGCTCGGCCCGATCGTGTGGGAGTACTACGCCGCCACCGAGGGCACGGGCACGTTCGTCGACTCGACGACGTGGCTGGCGCGGCCGGGCACGGTCGGCAAGCCGATCGATCGAGGGCCTGGTGATGATCGGCGACGAGGAAGGCAACCCGCTCGCCCGCGGGCGAGGTCGGGCCTCGTCTACCTGCGGGCGCCTGCGGACGGCCGCTTCGAGTACTTCGGCGACCCCGACAAGACGGCCGGCAGCTACCGCGGCGACTACTTCACGCTCGGCGACATCGGCTACGTCGACGACGACGGCTACCTCTTCCTCACCGACCGGTCGGTCAACCTGATCATCTCGGGCGGCGTCAACATCTACCCGGCCGAGGTCGACGCCGTGCTGCTCGAGCACCCGGCGGTCGGCGACGCCGCCACCATCGGCGTGCCCGACCCGGAGTGGGGCGAGCAGGTCAAGGCGGTGGTCGAGCTGCAGCCCGGGCTCGAGCCGTCACCGCGAGCTGGCCGACGAGCTCATCGAGCACTGCCGGGCGCACCTGGCGCACTTCAAGTGCCCGCGCACCGTCGACTTCGTCGACGAGCTGCCCCGCCAGGACAACGGCAAGATCTACAAGCGCATCCTGCGCGACCGCTACCGCGCCGACGTCTGAGCCGGCGCCACCGGGTCGAGGGAGGCGCCGAGGGCGCGGAGGAGCGGGGCCGCCTTGACCAGGCACTCGTC
This sequence comes from uncultured Microthrixaceae bacterium, assembly GCA_963776435.1. Classification (GTDB taxonomy): domain Bacteria; phylum Actinomycetota; class Acidimicrobiia; order Acidimicrobiales; family Acidimicrobilacustridaceae; genus UBA4742. The sequence goes on along the minus strand of CAVZMK010000004.1, from coordinate 19,691 downwards.
CCACTCGCCTTCCGGGGTCGAGTCGACCACGACCCCACCACCGACGCCGAGCCAGACCCGGTCGCCGGACCGCTCGAAGGTGCGGATGGCCACGTTGAGCTCGAGCCCTGCCACCGGGCTCACGTAGCCGATCGCGCCCGTGTAGGCCTCGCGCTCGGTGGTCTCGGTGGCGGCGATGAGCTCCATGGCGGCGACCTTGGGCGCGCCCGTCACCGAGCCGGGCGGGAAGCAGGCTCGAAGGAGGTCGCCGTCGTCACGCCCCGCTGCGAGTGTCCCGACGACGTCGGACACGAGGTGCCAGACCCCCGGGTGGGCCTCGGCGCGGGCGATCTGGGGGACCCGCACGGTGCCCGGTGTGCACACCCGACCGAGGTCGTTGCGCACCAGGTCGACGATCATGACGTTCTCGGCGCGGTCCTTGGTCGAAGCTTCGAGTTGGATCCGCTCGAGCGACGCGGCCGTGAGGTCGGCCGGTCGGGCGGCCGTGCCCTTGATCGGCGACGAGCGGACGTCACGACCCGTCCGCCGCAGGAACAGCTCCGGCGAGAACGAGGCCAGCTCGACAGACCCTCCACCCGCGAAAGGTCCGCTCACGAACGAGCCGTAGGCGGGCGCGAGCACCTCGGCCCCGTGGGCGAACAGGTCGAGCGTCGCGCCCTCGACCGCGGCCTCGAGCCGCACGCAGAGGTTGGCCTGGTAGAGGTCGCCGGCGCGGATCGACGTCAACGTCGAGGCGACGGCGTCGAGGTGGTCTTCGCGCGAGGGGAGCGCGGTGAACGGTCCGCACTCCACGCGCTCGACCGGTGGCGGCGGCGCCGCCAGCCGCCGGCTCAGCTCCACCCGTCGCCGTTCGAGGTCGTCGTGGCGCCGATCGGTCCAGAGGGCCTCGAACCACCACACCTGCTCGGTCTCGTCCCAGTGGAGCAGGTGGTCGTAGAGCGCCAGCCCGAAGCGGGGGATCGGCTCGGGCCGGGGCGGCGGTGGCGGGAGCCGTTCGATGCAACGACCGAGTCCGTAGCCGAGGTAGCCGAACCACCCGCCGCCGACGAAGCCGGCTGGGCCCGGTTGCGGTGCGACTCCGCCGAGCAGCCGGAACGGGTCGTCGTGGTCGGGGTCGGCGATCCGCACCGGTTCGGACCCGACCAGCGCGCCGCCGCCGGCCCACGCGCCGACCAGCGCAAAGGGACCGAGATCGTCCCGGAACGTCCGCAGGACCTCCGTGGGTGTGAGCGTCGACGGGATCGGGTGGCGCACGACGCGGGCGCCGGCGAGGTCGTCGGTCAGACTGAGGGTCGACACCTGGCTCAGTGTGGCACCAGACCGCCGTCGGCCAGCACGACTTGTCCGGTCACGTAGCTGGCCGCGTCCGAGGCCAGGAACAACGCGGGTCCGACCATCTCGTCCGGGTCGGCGAACCGGCCCAGGTGGCTGATCGTCCGCATCCCCTCGACCACCTCGTCGGGGTTGTTGGTGATCATGTCGGTGAGCGTCGTGCCCGGTGCCAGCGCGTTCACCCGGATCCCGAGCGGGGCCCAGGCCGCCGCCATCGACTTGGTGAACGAGAACAGGCCCGCCTTGGCCGCCGAGTAGGTGGACTGGGGCGCGGAGAACATGAACGCGCCGGCCGAGATCACGTTCACGATCGACGCGCCGGGGCTCTCGCGGAGGTAGGGGAGCGCCTCCTGTGACAGGAACACCGGGCCGCGCAGGTTGACGTCCATCGTCTTCGCGTACGCGGCCGGAGTGAAGTGGCCGATCGGCTCGGTGAGCGCGGTGGCCGCGTTGTTCACCACAATGTCGATGCGTCCGAAGCGCTCGGCGGTCGCGGCGGCGAGCGCGGCGATGGCGTCGAGATCGCCGAGGTTGGTCGGCACACCGAGTGCCTCGCCGCCCATCGAGGTGAGGTGAGCTTCGGTCTCGGCGCAGGCGTCGGCCTTACGACTGGCGACCACCACCTTCGCCCCGGCGGCCACGAAGCCCTCGGCGATGGACCGCCCGATGCCTCGGGTGCCGCCGGTGACGATGGCGACCCGGTCGGTCAGGTCGAAGAGCGTGGAGAGCTTCTCGCGATCCACCCTCAGGCGACCTTCGACGCGACGTCGGCGAGGAAGGCCGCGCCCTCGTCGATGATCTGGCTGCTCGCCCCCGAAGATCATGATGTCGACGATGTCGATGCCGAGCTCGGCCTGCTCGGTGAGCGTTTCGACCGTGTCGGCCGTGGTGCACTGGCTGACGAGCAGCAGGTCGTCGAAGTCGCGCCCTTCCTCGTCGCAGAACCGGCGCAGCTGCGTCAGTCGTTCACCGACGGCCGCGAAGCCGTCGGCGAGGAGCGCGTCGCCCTTGGCCGACACCGCCCAGCCGTCTCCCCAGCGGGCGGCGCGCCGGAGCGCGGCGTCGCCGTGGCCGCCGACGATGACCGGGATCGTGTGCCCCTCGCCCGGGGGTTGCGGCCCGAAGCCGGCCTCGACATGGGAGTAGAAGCGCCCCTCGTAGGCGGCGACACCGTTGGTCCAGGTGTTGCGCATCAGCGCGATGTGCTCGTCCATACGGGCGAAACGGGCTTCCATCGGCACGTCGACCGCGTCGAACTCCTCGGCCATCCACCCGGCGCCGACGCCGAGGATCATCCGCCCTCCGGCGATGGCGTCGATGGTGGCCAGCTCCTTGGCCAACACGACCGGATGGCGGTAGGTCGGGATGAGCACCCGCGTGCCGAACTTGATGGTCGTCGTGCCCCCCGCCACCGCGCCCATGACCGCCACGGGATCGGCGAAGGGCAGCTGCGCCGTCATCAGGTAGGAGCCGTCGGCGGTGTAGGGGTACTTGGACTCGAGGTTGGTCGGCGTGAAGAGGTGGTCGAAGAGCCACACCGAGCCGAATCCGGCCGCCTCCGCTCCTTGGGCCACACGCACGATGCCGGCCCCTTCGGGGAGGAGGCCGGCGTTGGGGAGGTGCAATCCGAAGTCCATGCCCGCCGAGGCTAGACCCCCTCGCAAACTGGGCATCTGTGCCCGTCGTTCTGACGGGTTTTCGTGCCCAGTTTCGGGCGGGGGGCCGCGATCAGCCGGTGAACGTCGGGTTGGCCGCTACCGCCTGGACGGCCGTGGTGGTCGTGGCCAGGGTGGTGGTCGTGGCCGTCGAGCAGTTGCCGGCGATGGGGGTGAGCATGGCCGAACCGTTGCCGGCCTCGTCCTGGGTCTGGGTGCCCGGTCCGACGCCGGTGGCGATCGAGATCGCTCCGCTCGAGCCACCGCCTCCTCCACCACCGGTCGACGAGCCGGTCGCGCCGCCTCCGCCGCCGCCGCCGAACCATCCGCCACCCCCGCCTCCGCCACCGCCCGCGTCGGGATCCGTGGTGGAACCGCCGTCCCCACCCGCGTGGTCGACGGGGGCGGGCGCGTCGGCCCCCGGGGTGGCGTTGCCGTCCGCGTTTCCGGCCGCACCGCCCGACCCGCCTGCGGTCAAGGTGCCGCCGCCGCCACCCATGCCCCAGGGGCCCGTGCCGCTCAGCCCGCCATCCGAACCGGCCGCCTGTCCCACCCCTCCGTCGCCACCTGGGCCCTGGGAGAAGCCGCCCCCGCCCCCGCCGCCAGACGCGAGGGAGATGGTGTCGACCTGCGTCGAGAACCTGACGGTCGTGGTGCCGCCCCCGCCGGCGCTGACGATCTCACCCTGTCCGCCGGCCCCGCCGCCGCCTTGCCCACCGGCGCCGTCGCCCGGCGTCCCGTCTCCCGCGACGATGCCGCCGTCGTGGCCCGCGCCACCGACGCCGATGACGAGGATGTCGCCGGGGTCGACGCTGAGGGTCGCGGTGATGCGCCCGCCGGTGCCGCCGACACCGCCGCTCTCGGTGAAGCCTCCGCGCCCGTCACCGCCGTCGGCTCCGGCCAGCGAGAGCGTGACCGAGCACACCGAGCCGTCGCTCGGGACGGTGTAGTCGGCGACAGTGCCGGTGTAGGCGTAGTGGATCGGGCTCAGCGACGCCGAGGTGGCCGGCGGGGCCGTCGCCCAGAGGATCGGCCCGGCGGCCACCGCCAGGCCGACCGAGACCATCGAAGACCGCGCGATCCGACGCATGTGCCCTCCCGACGCCGCGAGCCGACGCCGACGGTAGTCGCCGGGGCCGTCAGGGAAGTTGGATCAGCGGGCGCCGCGGAGGAGGAGGCCGGGCCGCTCGCCGGTGTCCTCGCCGTCGGCGAAGGTGGTCGACGCCCGACTTGATGGTCGCCACGTAGCCGGTGGCGCCCTGGAGCAGGCGCTTGCCGCCGGCCGGCAGGTCGTCGACGACGTACGGGGCTGCCGAGCTGCGAGGTGGTCGTAGTCGATGACGTTGAGGTCGGCGAGCATGCCGGGCTCGATGCGTGCCGCGGTCGCCGAGGCCGTAGAGGCGGGCGGTGTCGTGGGTCTGCTTCTTGCACGACCCACTCGAGCGGGAGCGTCTCGCCCCGCGTGCGGTCGCGGGTCCAGTGGGTGAGCATGAACGTCGGCATGCGACGGCGTCGCAGATCACGCCGCAGTGGGCGCCGCCGTCGGCCAGGCCGCGCGCGGCCCGGGGGTGCAGCAGCATCTCGCGCGACCGGCTCGAGGTTGCCGTCGGAGTAGTTGAGGATCGGCACGTAGAGCAGGCCCTGGCCGTCGTCGTCGAGCATGGCGTCGTAGGCCACCTCGAGCGGCGGTGCGCCCGGTGGCGGCGGCCGATCGCCGGCCAGCGACGCGCTCGGGGCCGGGCTCGTAGTCGGGCGGGTCGCCGAGCACGAAGGTGCGGTCGTAGGCGCCTGCGCCATGCGCTCGCTCGGCCGTGGCCGGTCGGGCTCCCAGCCGAGGATGGCGCCGCGCACCTCGGGGTCGCGCAGGGCGGCGACCAGCTCCTCGGCGGACAGGTTGCGCGGCCTTGAGCTCCTGGTAGGCGGGGATGACGTCGAACAGCGAGTAGGTCGTGTGAGTGGCCCGACGAGCAGGCCGGTGGCCCGGCCCGGCGACCTGGGGCCAGAGGTCGGCGCCCTCGTCGGCCGCGGCCGAGCGACTCGTCCATCAGCTCGCGCCACAGGTCGGGGGCGGCGTCGACCTGGAGCAGGGCGAAGGTGACCGGTCGGTCGATGGCGGCCGACAGCCGGCGCATCCAGTCGACCTCCTTGGCCGGGCCGACGATGTCCTCGCCGGCCGAGCCCATCGGGGCCAGCTCGAAGACGCCGGTGCCGAGCTCGCCGAGGGCGGCGCCGATGCCGAACAGCTCGTCCTCGGCGGCGAAGGTGCCGGGCACCGGCTCGCCGTCGATGGCGAGGTGGGCGATCGTGCGCGACGTCGAGAAGCCGAGCGCGCCGGCCTCGATGGCCTCCTTGACGATCGTGCGCATCGCGGTCGATGTCGTCGGGCGTGGCCGGCTCGTTGCGGGCGCCGCGCTCGCCCATGACGTAGGCCCGCACCGCGCCGTGGGCGATCTGGGTGCCGACGTCCATGGTCCAGTGCCGCGTGGCTCGAGGGCGTCGAGGTACTCGGGGAAGCGTCTCCCAGTCCCACGTCGATGCCCTCGGCCAGCGCGGTGCCGGGGATGTCCTCGACGCCCTCCATCAGCCCGATCAGCCAGTCGTGGCGGTCGGGCGTGGCCGGCGCGAACCCGACGCCGCAGTTGCCCATCACCACGTGGTGACGCCGTGCCAGGCGCTCGGGGCGAGCACGTCGTCCCAGGTGGCCTGGCCGTCGTAGTGGGTGTGGATGTCGACCCAGCCGGGCGTGACCAGCAGGCCGTCGGCGTCGATCTCGTGCGGTCGGCCGAGCTCGCCGGCGAGATCGGCCCGACCCCGGTGATCCGGCCGTCGGTCGACGGCGACGTCGGCCGACGCGGGCCGGCGCCCCGGTCCCGTCGACGACCGTGCCGCCGCGGATCACGAGATCGTGCATGGTTTCCCCCTGGGTCAGCGGCCAGGCTACCCCTCGGCTGCGACGCAGACGAGAACAGGTTCTACCATCGGGCGGGTGAGCGACCATCCCGATCTCGACACCCTGGACGACCTCTCCGCCGGGCCGGTGTTCGACGCCGACAACCACTACTACGAGGCCCTCGACGCCTTCACCCGCCACCTCGACCCGGCCCTCGGCCCGCGCTGCGTGCAGTGGTGCGAGATCGACGGCCGCCGCTACCACGTGCTCGGCGGGCGGGTCTCGAAGGCGGTCAGCAACCCCACCTTCGACCCGATCGCCATGCCGGGCGCCATGCACGACTACTTCCGGGGCAACCCCGACGGGCGCAACCCGCTCGAGTTCCTCGCCGCCCGCGAGCCGATCCGCCCGGCCTACCGCGATCCGGCCGCCCGGCTGGCGACGCTCGACGAGCAGGGACTGGTCGGGTGCTGCCTGTTCCCGACCCTCGGCATGATCTACGAGGAGCCGCTGAAGGACGACCCCGAAGCCGTGTGCCTCACCTTCCGCGCCTTCAACCGGTGGCTGGCCGAGGACTGGGGCTTCGACGTCGACGGCCGCATCATCGTCGCGCCCTACCTCACGCTGGCCGACGCGGACTGGGCGGTCGACGAGCTCACCTGGGCGCTCGACGCCGGCGCCCGCATGATCGTGATGCGTCCCGCCGCGCCGACGACCTCCACCGGTCAACGCTCGCCCTTCGACGCGAGCTTCGAAGGCTTCTGGAGCCTCGCCAACGACGCCGGCATCACAGTGGTGCTGCACGCCAGCGACGGTGGCGTGTCGTCGAACGGGTACGCGGCCGACGGATTCGCGGCGAACTTCTCGGGCGGCGGGTACAAGCCGTCCATCAAGTCGTTCGCCATCGAGCGGGCGATCGACGACTACCTCGTGACCATGGTCTTCGAGAACCACCTGGTGCGGTTCCCCAACCTGCGCATCGCGTCGGTCGAGAACGGTGCCGAGTTCCTGCCCGATCTGGTGCGCAAGGTCCGCTCGACGGCCAACAAGGTGCCGGGGTACTTCCCCGAGGACCCGATCGAGATCTTCCGCCGCCACGTGTGGATCAACCCGTTCTGGGAGGACGACCTCTACCAGGTCGTCGACATCATGGGCGCCGACCGCGTGATCTTCGGGTCTGACTGGCCCCACATCGAGGCCCTGCCCGCACCCCCTCGACTACCTGCGCGAGGTCAAGGACCTGTCGGTCGACGACCGCCGCAAGGTCCTCCACGACAACGCCCAGGACCTCATCCAGCTCCGTCCGACCTGACGTGCCGACAACTCAGGCGCCCACGTAGATGGCGCGGGTGCGGAAGCGCAGCGGGGTCTCGGCGTACTCCTCGAGGGCGTGGGCGATCCAGCCGGCGATGCGGGCCAGGGCGAAGATGGCTTCGATGGCGTCGGCGGCCATGCCGGCCGAGAACGCCAGCGCGGCCAGGGCGAAGTCGACGTTGGGAGGATCGGGCGAGGTGACGGCGGCGGCGGCCAAGGTCTCGTCGACCACCCGGGTGTCGCTCGTGCCCTAGCAGGGGATCGAGCAGGCCGAGCAGGCAGCGGGCCCGGGGATCGCCGTCGGGGTAGAGCGGGTGGCCGAACCCGGGGAGCGAGCCGTGCATGGTGAGCGCCTCGCCGACGGCCCGCTCGGGCGAACCCGTGCTGCGGGCATGGACGAGCATGCGATGGGCCGCCGTTCCGGCGCCGCCGTGGAGCGGTCCGCTCACCGCGCCGAGCCCGGCCAGCACGACGTCATAGGGGTCCGAGCGGGTGGACGCGGCGACCCTCGCCGCCAGCGTCGAGCTGGCCAGCTCGTGGTCGGCCAGCAGCACGAGCGCGGCGTCGAGCGCGCGGACGCGCGCCGGGTTGGAACCGACCCGGGCCAACTTGGGCCAGAGGCGGGCGGCGAGGCGGGCACGGCCGGCCTCGGATCGCTTGGCCCCGCTGTCGGGGAGCCCGTCGACCAGCGTCGCCAGCAGCGCCCGGGCGTGATGGGTCACCGACTCGGCGCGGAGGTCGACCCGCAACGGCCGCGACGACGCCACGGCCGCGGTCGCCACCCGGATGCGATCGGCGGGCGTCACCGTCTTCCCGAGCGGAGCGGTGACGGCCCGGGCCAGCGCGATGTCGCCCTTCGGCGCATCCCAGCGAGCCCGCTCGGTCAACCGTCCGGTCCAGAGCAGCTCGGCGACGTCCTCGAACGAGCTCGACGCCACCAGGCCGACGGCGTCGTGACCCCGGTAGCGCAGCGCGCCGTCGCTGATCTCGGTGAGGGTGGTCGACAGGACGACGTCGACGATGCCCGTGCGCCGGACGTCGCGGCGGGGGCGACCGCGCCGGGCCAGCTCGTCCACTTCGGCGGGGTCGAACCGGCTGGTTCGCCCGTCGTCGCCGATCTGGCGGTGGAGCAGGCCGCGACTGACGTAGGCGTAGACGGTGGCGGGCTTGACGCCCAACCGCTGGGCGACCTGTCCGGCCGTGAGCCATGTTGATGTCATCAATGTTGACTCTAATCAACGTTGATTAGAGAGGCAAGGGGCGGCACGATGGGGACATGACGAACGATCCCTCGCCCATCCAGGTCCCGCCCGGTCTCAAGGGGGTGGTGGTCACCGACACCGCGATCGGCGACGTCCGGGGTGGCGAGGGCTTCTACCACTACCGGCAGTACTCGGCCGTCGACCTGGCCCGGGCGTGTTCGTTCGAGGACGTGTGGTTCCTGTTCGTCGAGGGCCACCTTCCGAACGAGGCCGAGCGTCAGGCCTTCGCCGGCGAGGTGGCGCCCTTGCGGATCGTCCCGACCTCGGTCGAGCCGGTGCTGGCCGCCATCGCGGCGGGCGGTGCGCAGGGCCCACTCGACGGTCTTCGCAGCGCGCTGTCGATCGTCGCCGCGTCGCACAAGATGCGCCCGGTCCTCGACATCGATCCGGCCGAGCGGCGGCTCGACGCATTGACGCTGGCCGCGGTGACACCGACCCTGGCAGCCGCGCTCTACCAGCTCCAGCACGGCCGCGAACCGATCGAGCCGCGGGCCGATCTCGGCACGGCGGCCAACCTGCTCTGGATGATCGGCGTCGATCCCGATCCAGACGACGCCCGCGGCGCTCGAGCAGTACCTCATCGCCACCGTCGACCACGGCTTCAACGCGTCGACGTTCACCGCCCGCGTCATCGCGTCGACCGGCGCCGACGTCGGAAGCTGCATGGTGGGCGCGGTCGGCGCGCTGTCGGGTCCGCTCCACGGTGGCGCGCCCAGCCGGGCCCTCGACCTGCTCGACGAGATCGGCACCCCCGATCGCATCGACGAGGTCGTCGGGCCCAAGTTGGCGGCGAACGAACGGATCATGGGGTTCGGCCACGCCGTGTACCGCGGCACCGATCCTCGCTCCACACTGCTGCACGAGGTGGCCCTGCGTCAGCACGCGCCGCGCGTGGCGTTGGCCGAGCAGGTCGAGGCCCGCGTCGTCGAACTGCTGGCCGAACGCCATCCGGAGCGCAACCTCCAGACCAACGTCGAGTACTACGCCGGCGTCGTCATGGAGTCTTGCGGCCTGCCGTCGAGCCTGTTCACCCCGGCCTTCGCCACCAGCCGCATCGTCGGCTGGGGCGCCCACATCCTCGAGCAGGCGGCCGACACCCACATCCTGCGCCCGAGCGCCCGCTACGTCGGCCCCGAGGCCCCCGCCCCAGTGCCTTCTTTGTGACCCAACGGCGCGTGGCGCGCCGTTCGATCACAAAGAACGGCTGAGGGTCAGTCGGCGCGCAGGCCGCGGAGGCCGGCCCACGCCAGGTCGGCCACGCTCTGGGCCAGGTCGGCGGGACCGGCGTCGAGGTCGTTGGCGATCCAGTGGCGGCACGTGGTCTCGCCGATGCCGACGATGCCGTAGGCGAGCGCCCGGCGCCGCTCGTGGGTCATGCCGTCGACGACGATGAGCTCGGCGATGGCATCGGCGAACTCGGTCTCGACCTTGCCCAGCTCGGCCAGGAACTCGGGATCGCGCCGCGTGTCGCCGGCGAACAACACCTCGAAGCCGTGCCGCTCGCGCGCCACCCACGCGAAGTAGGCCTGGAACCCGGCCTCCACCTGCTGGCGCGGGCCCTGCGCGGCGGCGATGGCCTTGGCCACCTCGCCCACCATCCGTCCACCGACCTCGCGCAGCACTTCGAGGTAGAGCTCGCGCTTCGACCCGAAGTGCTGGTAGAGCACCGGCTTGGTGACCCCGGCCGCCTCGGCCACGTCGTTCATCGACGTATGGGTGAAGCCCTCGCTTCCGAAGGCCACGAGCGCCACATCGAGCAGCTGCTGGCGGCGCTCGGCGGCCGGCAGCCGGGTGGTGGCGGAAGTGGAGTTCGGGTTCGGGCGGGCCATGGTTACCCAAGGGTAACGACCTCGCCGACGGACGTCCGCGAGCCCTCCAGGTGACTCGGAGTCGCCGGGGGGCGGTGGTAGATTCGTCGGGTTCACGCTGCGCACAAGGGAAGCCGGTCGAGGTTCCGCAACTCGTGACGGAAGCACCGACGCTCTCCTCATCGCCCACCTCTCCAGAACCGGAGACCGGCCCGGCTCCAGAAGCGCCCACCGGCGCAGAGCGCGGCCCTCGGTTCGCCCACCTCCGCGCCCTCGACGGGCTGCGGGGCCTCGCGGTCGTGCTCGTGCTGCTGTCGCACTTCGCGCCGGCCAAGGCGCCGGGCGGTTTCCTCGGCGTCGACCTGTTCTTCGTCCTCAGTGGCTTCCTCATAACCAGCCTGCTCGTGTCCGAGCACGAAGCCAACCACGGCATCTCGCTCGCCAACTTCTGGCTGCGCCGGGCCCGTCGGCTCTATCCCGGCGCTGCTCGTCGTGGTGGTCGTGGTGCTCATCCACTCGGTGATCTTCGAGAGCCACGCGACGACCCACCGCGTCGCGTTGGACGGCCTGGCCTCGCTGTTCTACGTGGCCAACTGGCGCTACATCTTCAGCGGCCAGTCCTACATCGCGCAGTTCCTGCAGACGGCGCCGAGCCCGCTACGCCACACGTGGTCGTTGGCCATCGAGGAGCAGTTCTATCTGATCTGGCCACTCGTCGTGCTGGGCGTGGCGGCTCTGCTGCGCAACCGCATCGCCACCGCGTCCGACGATCCGGCCCGGACCGGTCGACGACCGTTGGCGCGGCGATGGTCGGCGTCAGCCTGGCCCTCTCGCTGGCGTCCTTCCGCTGGATGGTGGTGATGTACCACCGCGGCGCCAGCCTCGACCGGATCTACTACGGGACCGACACGCGGGTGTTCATGATCCTCGTCGGTGCGGCGCTGGGTGCGCTCACCGCGGGTCGTCCCTTCGTCGCCGACGCGTGGCGTCGGTGGCGAATCGCGTTGATCGTCGTCGGCTGTCTGGGAATCGTCGCGCTGTTCGTCCTGACCGCGAAGGTGACGACCAGTTCCGCTGGGCTCTACGCCGGGGGCTACGGCCTCGGTCGCGGTCACGATGGTGACCGTGCTGGCCGCCGCCGCCCAGCCCGGCCCGAACCCGCTCGCCCGCGTGCTCGAGCTCCGACCTCTGGTCGGCCTCGGGCTCATCTCCTACGGCATCTACCTGTGGCACTGGCCGATCGCGCTGTGGATCACCACCGGCAACACCGGCCTGATCGGGCCCCCGTTGTTCGTGGTGCGAGTGCGGCCACCCTCGGGGCCGCACTGGTGAGCTACTACGTCGTCGAGCAGCCGATTCGTCGCGGGTGGCTTCCCGCAGGTCCAGCGGCTGCGGACGACGGCTGGCGGCTCGCCGCTGGTCATCGGCTCAGTCGTCGTGTGCCTCCTCATCCCCGATCTTCTCCTTCCCGACGGTCGACGCCCCGCCGCGCGGAACGTCCTGAACAGGGCTGCGGCCCTCCCGGTCACGACGGCCTACTCCCGTGCCCCCCGGTGCGACGGATCGTCGACCACCTTGCCGCTTCCCAGCGGCTCACACCTGCTGATCCAGATCGAAGGCAACTCCCTGATGAGTGAGGTGCAGCCCTGCCTCACCGAGATCCTGGCGGCAAGAGGTGCCTCAGTCGAGCGGATCACCGACCCCAAGGGCTTCCTGATCTGTCGGGACATCCCGCCCATCGAGCGCCAGGTGGAGGACCCGGCCACCCACCCGATGCGGCTCTCCTCTTCATGTTCGTGAACTACGGGACGCAGTGCGGCACCCCGTGGCACAAGCCGATCGACGCCCTGGTCGCCATGTACGTCGCCCACGGCACGCACGTCTACCTCGTGCCACCGGTGCCGATCGTGAAGGGCGGCCGCGACGACCTCGCGCCGGGTCCCCTGCTCGAGGCCGCCTACTACCACAAGCTCGGACCGAGGATCCGGAGCACGTGACCGAGCTCGACGCCGGCCAGTTCCTGCGCGACACCCACGGCACCTACAGCTGGCGCATGACCTGCCTGACGAGCGGCGAGTCCGGGATGCGCGCCTGACGGCACCATCGGCGTGCGCTTCACTGACGGGCTGCACTTCTGCACCGACCCGGCCTTCGCCGCCCACGGCTGCGTCGGCACCGAGAACCAGGGCGGCGAACGGCGAGCGTCGGCGGGCATCGCGAGCGGTCTGCTGACCTCGCTGCGGACGCGCCTTGCCGGCTGATCGAGGCCGCGTGGCGACCTTGACTAGGGTGAGCGACATCATCGACCGAGCTTCAGCACCTTGAGCCGGCCGGGTTCCGCGGCCGCGGCCGGCGCCAGCCGCCTCGCCGGCCGCGGAGGAGCGTCGCCGTTCCGACGGTGCGCCATGGTCGGTGTATGTGCGGGTCGGTACGGGCTTGGTCTTGCTGGCAGCGCCACTGGTGGTGCGGTTGGCGACGCGTGTGTGGCCCTCGTCCGGGTCGATCCGGGCGCGGCCGGCCTCACGGTGGCTTCGGTCGCCGCAGCGATCGTCATGTTGGCCTGGCCCTTTCTTCGTTGGCCTTCCGTCGTCTCGAGCCTGCAGGCCTCGTGCGCCGGACGGCCGTCGCGATTGCCGGTAGTTGTCTCATCGCCTGGTTCACCTGGTGGACCTGGGTCGTCGACCCGACGACGGGCCGGGTGGTCGAGTGCGCGGTGTACATCGGCGCCCTCGGCATCCTGGTGACGAGGCCCTGGCCGGTCCTTCGCTCACTGGGCCGGGTGACGACATTGTTCGGCGTCGCCGTCGCTTTCGTGGTTATGTGCGTCGCGTCCTGGCCGTTCACGGCGGGCTCGCGGAAGTGCCGCTCTTTCCCAGCGGGCGTTCTTCGGCACGGTGATTACAAGTTCCCGTTTGTCTGGGTCGAGCGGGCTGTCCACTCACCGGATCTGCGGCCGAATGCGCTGGTTGGTTCGTGGCCGACCGCCCTCCACTCCAGCGGCGCTACCGGTTCCGGTCACGTCTCGAGCTCGAAAAGGACTTCGCCTACGAGGTCGCCTCGGCCGTCATCGAGGGCCTGGTCATGGTCTCGATCGTGCTCGTCCTCGTGAAGGTCGGGCTCCGCCAGGGCCGTCTCCTCGCGGCCTGTGCGCTGGTCGGCTTCACCGCTTTCATGATCACCACCAGGTCCTTCGTCTGGCCCAAGCTCTTCGCCACACCCCGCTGGCCCTGGCGGCCATCGCCGTGCCGTCGACGAAGGAACGTCGAGCACGCTCAAGACTGGGCCGCGTGGGCTTGCTGGCTGCCGAGTCGGTGATGGCTCACCCTGCCGCCGCCTTCGGGCTCCCTGCGATGGTCGTCGTCGGTTCACCACGGTCGGCATCCCGGCTCAGCCGGTTCGCCGAGCCGTCGCCGGTGTTGGCGCCGACTGGTCGTCGGCCTGCCCTGGCTCGTGTTCAGGACGAGGTTCGGACACCAGCCCATCGGTTCTCCCCAAGTGGCACCTGGCCGGCGTCAAGACACCGGACCCCAGGTCGCTCCTCGAGATCATCCGAGCTCAATATGCGCATCTGGGCTTCCGCGGATGGCTCCGGCACCGTTACGACAACTTGTCGGACCTCCTCCGGCTCCCGCTCGTGGTCGGCAAGACCCGGCACAACTCGCCCAGCCCGCCGGTCAGGCTTCGCGTCGTGGTCCTCGAAGCGCTCGTGCCGTTGTGGTCCGGCGGGGTCCTGCTGCTCGCCGCTCCCCTCCTATTGGTCCGCAGCCGGATCACCCGGAACACCTACATCGTCGGGCTGGCGGGAGGGGTGTCGGTTCTGGTCTGGACGATCATCGAGTTCGGACCTCTCGTCGCACCACCGCACGAACAACAGCTCCTATGTGACGCTGCACTCCTCAGCCTCGCGTTCGAGGCGGCCGCCGCCCTCGTGGTGCCCACGCGGCCGCTCGCCGGAGCGTCGTCGGCCAGGACGCGGTGACGTTGTCGGACGACCACCCGCTCGGCCGGTATCGCCGACGCCTGCATTGCGCGCCGGGCATCGCACCCGTTGAGGACGAGGTCACCACGTGGTGCTGTCATTGGCCGCAGTGCTGGCGTCCGCACGGCGGCGAGTCGGCCTTCCCCGCCGATCTTGGGCGACCTCGACGATCGACGGCTCATCGGACGCGGGGCACGTGCGCCGATCCCTCGGCGACGGCAGGCCCTGGAGCCGCACCTCCTGATGAGCCGTGTACACGCAGTCGGCCCTGGCGCTGGCAACCTGGGTCTCCGCCGTAGACCCTCTGGAGCGCCTCGCTCGGTCAGGCGTAGGTGATGACCGAGCGGGCCACCGTGCCGGCCTTCATGTCGTCGAAGGCCTCGTTGACGTGCCTCGTTGTCGATCTCCTTGCGAGATCAGCTCCTTGAGCTTGAGGTCGCCGCTGCGCCAGAGCTCGAGCAGCTTGGGCACGTCCTGGTAGACGTTCGACGATCCGTACCAGCAGCCCTTGATGGTCTTGGCCAGGTACAGGAACGTGAACGCGGCGTTCAGGTTCAGGAACACGTCCATGCGAGGCACGCCCACGAGGATCACCTCGCCGCCGGTGCGGGTGGTGTTGATGGCCTGCTCCATGGTGGCGCCGAGGCCGATGACCTCGAACGACGACGTCGGCGCCGCGGCCCGCCGTGAGCTCCGTGACCTGGCCACCGGGTCGCCCTCGGCGGCGTTGACCATGTGGGTGGCGCCGAACTCCTTGGCCATCTCCAGCTTCGAGTCGAGCATGTCGATGGCGATGATGGTGGTGGCGCCGGCGATCTTGGCGCCCTGGATGACGTTGAGGCCCACGCCGCCGCAGCCGATGACGGCGACGGTGTCGCCGGTCGCGGATGTCGGCCGTGTTGAGCGCGGCGCCCACGCCGGTGAGCACGCCGCAGCCGATGAGCGCGGCGATCGTCGAGCGGCACGTCGTCGGGGATCTTCACGATGGAGATCTCGGGGACGATCGTCTCGTCGGAGAACGTGCCGAGGCACGCCATCTGGTGGAGCGGGGCGCCGTCGGCTGGTGAGGCCGGGTGGTGCCGTCGAGCATGCCGGCGGCCGCCTGATGGCCGACTTCTCGCACAGGTACGCCTGGCCGTGCTTGCAGTAGTAGCACTCGCCGGCAGTCGGGGACGAACGACAGCACCACGTGGTCGCCGACCGCGACCGGGTGACGCCCTCGCCGACCTCCTCGATCGATGCCGGCGCCCTCGTGGCCCGAGCACGATCGGCGTCGGCAGCGGGATGGTGCCGTTGAGCACCGACAGGTCGGAGTGGCACACGCCCGACGCGACCGATCTTCACCCGCACCTCGCCGGGGTCCGGCGCCGGCGACCTCGATGTCGTCGCGGATCTCGAGCGGCGTGTCGTACGCCGTGAGCACGGCGGCCTTGGTCATGGGATCCCCCCGGATCGGTCGGTCGGTCGGTCGATTGACCCACCTCCTGCAGAGGCGGATGCTCGCACCGCCATCGCCGGCTGGCAACTCGCCTGACCCTGCGTCAGGTGAGTCGGTGGATCAGCGGCCGTGCTTGCGCCCGGTCGTCCCGTTCGGCCGCCTTCACCGCGTACCCGAGCACGATCGACGGGGCGAGCACGAGCGATCCCACGAACAGGCAGATCTCGATGAGGCGGGAGCAATACGAAGAACAGGAAAAACGTATTGCTCCACCAGCATGACGATCACCACCAGCACGCCGGCGATCCACAGCCGTTGGCCCTGCGTGGCGGTGAAGGCCGCCCCCACGACAAGCAGGAGGATCGTGGCGCCCCACGCCAGGTTGACGCGGTGCGACAGGCCGATCGCCAGCACGATCAGGCCGGCGCCGATCAGCGAGGGAACGAACTGGCCCGCCTGATTGGCGATTTCGGCGAAGTCCGGGTCGATCCAGGAAAAGTCCGGCTGCGGCGCCAGGATGCCGAGGCACAGCAGCATGACGCCGCCCAGCGCAACCAGTCCGGTCGCGCTGGCCACGGCGAAGTCCGGCTCGCTCCAGCGCGCCAGCGCCTGCACCGCACCGAGCCGTTCCACCCGTCGCAGCATGACCCCGCCGCGCAGCAGGATCTCGTTGCCGGTGAACAGGAAGCCGGCCAGGAACAAGGGGATGATGTAGTAGTACAGCCGGAACACCACGATCGCGCCGACGATATGCGGTGCGCTGAGATAGGGCGCCAGCCCGAGCAAGATGGCGGTGTCGAACACGCCGATGCCGCCGGGCAGATTGGCGGCGAGCCCTGCGGTGTAGGCGGCGACGTAGACGCCCAGGAAGATCGGCCAGGTCAGATGCGGCACGGTCGGCAGCAGGGCGTAGAAGATCGAGGCGGTGATCGCGACGTCGACGGTCGCCAGGACCACCTGCAGGATTGCCATCCGCCAGCCGGGCAGGCTGATCTCGTGGCCGAACAGGGACACGTTGCCGAGGATGCGCGACAGGGTGACGTAGCCGATCACGATGCCCCACAGCAGCGCGCCGACGGTGTAGAGCACCGCGACGTGCACGTGCTGGCCGAAGAACGGCACCGCGGTCGGTTCGATGAACAGGATCGCGCCGCCCAGCACCATGCCACCGAGACCGAACGTCAGGCTGCAGAACGCCACCGTCTTGGCAATCTGTAGCGGCGTCAGTCCCCAGTGTGCATACAGCCGATAGCGCACCGCCGCGCCCGATACGGCAGCAAATCCCAGATTGTGCGACAGCGCATAGGCGCAGAACGAGGCGAAGGCGACGCGGCCGTAGGAAACCTTGTGCCCGGCGTAGATGGTGCCCAGCCGGTCGTAGAGCGTCAGTACGCCGTAGGAGAGCACCGTCCAGACGAAGGAGATCACCAGCGCGCGTGCCGGGATGGCGCTCAGCGCGGCCTCGATTTCGCTCAGCTGCAGGTGGCGAAATTCCTTTTGCACGACATAGAGCGCGCCGATCAGCAGCAGGACGCCGAGAACCGCCGGCAGGTTGCGCAGACAGGTTGTCAGGATGCCGCGTGTGCGCTGCGTCAGCATCGGAGTTCAGGCAGCGTCCGCCGGGCGCGCCAGCGCGGCCTCGATCAGCGCAACCGTCTCGTCGATGCCGTAGAGCGCGATGAAGCCGCCGAAGCGTGGGCCTTCCTGCTGGCCGAGCAGGACCTGATAAAGGCAGCCGAACCAGGCACGCAGTTCCGGAAAGCCATGCCGCTTGCCCACCTCATACACCATCGCCTGGATCGCCTCGGCATCCGCTCCGTAGTCCATGCCCTTCAGGGTCTCCGCAAGATCGGTCAGTGCCTCGCGTTCCAGATCCGTCGGATGACGATAGCGCTTCTGCGGGCGGACAAAATCGCGGTAATACGCGATCGCGTGATCCACCAGCTTGTCGAGGAACGGCATCGTGGCGGACGTCGCACCCGGACTGTAGCGGCGGATGAAGCCCCACAGCATGGCGGGCGTGTCGGCATTCACCACCGAGGCGAGGTTCAGCAGCATGCCGAACGACACCGGGCTGCCGCCGTGGTTCGGCAGCCGGCCGGCATGAATGTGCCAGGCAGGGTTGAGCGGCTGCTCCTCCGGCGGCTGCGCGCCGAGCCGCGCGGCATTGGCCAGGTACTCGTCCACCGCGCGCGGGATCACGTCGAAATGCAGCCGCTTGGCCCGCTGCGGCGCGTTGAACATGAACTGCGAGAGGCTTTCCCGCGGGGCGTAGCGCAGCCATTCCTCCACCGACAGGCCGTTGCCCCTCGACTTGCTGATCTTCTGCGCGTGCTCATCGAGGAAAAGCTCATAGGTCAATGTCTCCGGCGGCGGATTGCCCAGGATGCGGCAGATGCGTGCCGACAACCGCACGGAGTCATCAGATCCTTGCCTGACATTTCGTAATCATCGAGCGCGTACCAGCGCATCGCCCAATCGGCCTTCCATTGCAGCTTCGCAGCGCCGCCCTTCACCGAGGTCTCGAACGCCTCGCCGGTGTCCGGATCGCGCCAGGCGACGGTGCCCGCCACGGGGTCGCGGCTCTCCATCGGCACCTGCATAACGTGCCGGTGCGCGGATGGATCGGCAGGATCGGCGAATAGGTGGCACGGCGCTCCGGCCCGAGCGTCGGCAGGATCACCGCCAGCACCTGTTCGTGGCATTCCAGCACGCGGATCAGCGCGGCGTCGAAGCGGCCGGCGGCGATGTACTCGGTCGAGGAGGCGAACTCGTAGTCGAAGCCGAACGAATTCAGGAAGGCGCGCAACCGTGCATTGTTGTGCGCGCCAAAGCTGTCGTGGGTGCCGAACGGGTCGGGAAGCGGGTCAGCGGCTGGCCGAGATGCGGCGTCAGCATGATCGCGGTTCGGCACGTTGTCCGGCACCTTGCGCAGCCCGTCCATGTCGTCGCTGAACGCGAGCAGTCGCGACTGCAGGCCGGTCAGGGCGGTGAAGGCGTGGCGCACCCAGGACGTCCGTGCCACCTCGCCGAATGTGCCGATATGCGGCAGGCCGGAGGGGCCGTAGCCGGTCTCGAACAGCGCCTGTTCCTTGCCGACGCCGCGAGTCGCCGGGCGACCTTGGCGGCCTCCTCGAACGGCCAGACTTTGGGAGATTGCCGTCTCGCTGTTGCGAATTGTTTCAGCCATCCGCCGGAAGCTAGAAACCGGCGGGTGCCCGGTCAATCGCGGCGGGGCCAATTTCTCGGCCACAAGTCGCGGCGACGTCAGGCGTTACATGCCCATGCCGCCGCCACCGCCGCCACCGCCGTCGGAACCGACCATCGGGATTACATACGGCCTGCTCGGCGGTGCAGTCCCGTTCGGAGCGGCACAGCCGGCCAATGCCAGGATCACGATCAGCAGTGCAGACCGTGAAGTGGTCCACATTGGGCGTGAGCATCCGCCGCCACCTCCGCCGCCCCCTCCTCCACCCGACGGATTTGCAAAAGCCGAATTGGCCCCTGGGACTTCTGCGCCCTGCGACGCCGGCCGAGTTCCGGCGCTGTGGCCAGGCGGCCAAAGCCGAGCGCACAGCCCCGCGGCCAGGATTACGGCTCCGTAGGGTCTTGCTCATATGACGCGTTCCCCTTCCGATGCCTTGACTGAGGTGTAGAGACGCCGTCGCCCGGACACAAGAATTCCCGGCTTCACCAACTCGTGGTTGACTAGCCAGGAGCGATGGCGCCGGGGACTCATTGCGTCTAGGGGAGTCGATGGTGAGCCCAGCCAGCCTGAATGCCATGGCGCGAATTGCCCTTCCCGACGCGCCTGCCGTCGTCGCCGGCCACGGCCGCGCCGCCATCTTTACGGCCGATGGCGAATTGTTGCTGCTTTCGGCAGCAGAGGCAGCCGCGCGCCTGCGCGGGCTGCCCCCGCCTATGCTGGTTCACGCGCCTGCAACATTCCGCAGGCTCGGCCTCAGCGGCATGCCGGCATTCGATCTGCTGGAGTTGTTCGCTTTCGCATTGCC
>CAVZMK010000003.1:7500-34526 GCA_963776435.1 uncultured Microthrixaceae bacterium | reverse complement strand
CCGACCCGTCGATCCCCACCTGCTCGCCCGGGCCACCAGACGTCGCCGGCGGCCATGGACGAGTTGCTGACCTGCGGCCTACGAGGCCGACGACCGCGGCTTCCGTGCTGGTCAGGGTGGCCGGGGGCTACCTGTTCCAGAGCCACCCCGACCTCTCGCCGGCTACGTCGAGCGCTTCGTGCTCGAGGGCCAGAACGCCCGGCTGTCGTCGGCCGCGCTCGAGACCATGGCCATCATCGCCTACAAGCAGCCCATCTCGCGGGCGCAGATCGCCTCCATCCGCGGGGTCAACGTCGACGGCGTGGTGCGCACGCTCGAGCAGCGGGGCTACATCGCCGAGGTGGCCCGCGACCCGGGCCCGGGCCAGGCCGTGCTGTTCGGCACCACCGACGGCGTTCCTCGAGCGCCTGGGCATCGACTCGCTCGACGACCTCCCGCCGCTGGCCGAGTTCGTGCCCGGCGCCGACGTGGTCGAGGCGCTCGAGCACGGCCTGCGCATCGACGTCGGGGCGACGACGAGGCGGTCGCCGACGACCTGGCCGACGATGCCGGGCCGGCGGACGGACCGGTGACGACGCTGGCCGACGAACGCCACGAGCCGCACCCGGCCTGATCAACCTGACCGCCCCCTCCTCGACCGCGCCAGCCGACGCCCTGCCGAAGCTGCAGAAGGTGCTGGCCCGCGCGGGTCTGGCCTCCGGCGGGTGTGCGAGGAGCTACATCGAGGACGGGCGGGTCACGGTCAACGGCGCGGTCGCCACCTCGGGCGGCGGGTCGACCCGCTGGACGCGACCGGATCGAGGTCGACGGCGCCGGGTGGCGTCGCCCCTGGGCTGGTCCACTACCTGCTGCACAAGCCGGCCGGGGTCGCGACACGACGGCCGACGATCCCGAGGGGCGACCGACGGTCGTCGAGCCTGGTGCCGGCCGAGCCCGCGTGTCTTCCCGGTCGGCCGGCTCGACTTCCACACCGAGGGCCTGCTGCTGCTCACCAACGACGGCGAGCTGACCCATCGCCTCACCCACCCGTCGTTCGGTGTCGACAAGGAGTACCTGGTGTCGGTCGAGGGCCAGCCGACCCGGGCCGAGGTGCGCCGCCTGCGCGAGGGCGTCGAGCTCGAGGACGGCATGACCGCCCCGGCCAAGGCGTCGCTGCTGGCCGAGCAGCTGCTCAAGATCACGATCCACGAGGGCCGGAACCGCCAGATCCGTCGCATGTGCGAGGCGATCGGCCACCCGGTGCTCCGCCTGGTCCGCACCCGCATCGGCCCGATCACCGATCGCAGCCTCAAGGCGGGGGAGTGGCGCGAGCTCACCCCCGACGAGGTGCGGGCGCTCGAGCGGGCCGCATCGGGCCAGAGTCCTCCGGCCGGTCGCGCTGCCTGGTGCTGGGTAGCTAGCATCCCGCCATGCCCGACGCCGTCCGGGCCCTGCGTGGCGCCACCACCGTCGACGTGGACGCGGCGGAGCAGGTCGCACGCGGACCGTCGCGAATTGGTGGCCTAGATGCTCGAGCGCAACGAGATCGAGCACGACGACTCATCACCGTCGCCTGACCGCCACCGACGACTCCACGCGATGTTCCCGGCGCAGGGCGGCGCGTGAGTCGGACTCGCGATGTGTGCCTGCTGTGTGCCCGTGCGCTGTACATCGACGGCGCGACGCCGTGTTGCATGCGTATGCGGATGCACATCGAACGACCGGGACCGCGGCGAGCTGCGGCACATGTACCTGGACGACGCCGCGGATCTCCGTGACGATCTGACCGGCTGACCGGGAAGCTGCCCGATGAGCGAGGTGCGTCGCGCACAGATCGTCGGGACGGGGCTGATGGGTGGTTCGATGGGCCTGGTGCTGCGAGCCGGGGTGGTGCGTGACCGGTCGGGATCACGCATGGCGGTGGTGGCCCAACGTGCGCCGAGCTCGGCGCGGTCGACGACGTCGGCGCGACCCTCGGTGCCGAGATCCCCTTCGTGGCCACGCCGGTCGGCGCGGCGGCGAGTGGCCACCGCGCTCGACCGACGGAGCGCGCCTGGTGACCGATGTCGGCAGCGTGAAGACGCCGATGCTGGACGGCGTCGGACATCCGACTGATCGGGCGGCCACCCGATGGCCGGCATCCGAGCTGGAGGGCGTCGACGGCGCGGTCGCCCGATCGTTCGAGGGCGCGGTGGGTGCTGACGCCGGTGACCGACACGACCGAGCACCGCGTGCTCCGAGGTGCGCTCGGTGGTCGCGTCGTTCGGCGCCGTCCGTCGCGACCATCCCACCCGACCGTCACGACGGGTCGTGGCGATGGTGTCGCACGTCCCGCATCTGACGGCGGCCACGATGATGGGCGTGGCCCGTGGCCCGGTCGGGCCGGCACCGTGGCGCTCCGCTGCGCGGCTGGCCGCCGGTGGGTTCCGCGACATGGCACGCATCGTGGCCGACACCCGGGGATCTGGCCCGACATCTGCGCCGAGACCGTGACGCGATCGTCGGCCGAGCTCGACGAGCTGATCGACGAGCCTCGCCGACGTGCGCGACCTCGTCGCCGACGGCGACCGGCGACGGTTGCTCGGCGTGGTCGGCAGGCCCGCGAGGCACGCCAGAACCTGCCGACGACCGGTGCGTGGCCCGAGCAGCCTCGTCGAGCTGCGCCTCACCGACCCGCTCTACCGCGAAGGGGTGCTCGGTCCGATCTTCATGCTCGCCACCGACCTCGACGTCAGCATCGTCGACTTCGAGGTGGCCCACTCGATGGAGGGGCCGGAGGGCGTGCTGATCCTGGTCGTCGACGCCGACCGCGGCGAGCGGTTCCACGGCGGACTGATGGCCCAGGGCTACCGGCCGTCGCTGCGACCCTGGCACGTGGATCGTGGCGTCGAGCGTTCCGTCGACGGGCTCGATCGGCAGCGGATCCGGGCGGGCGGCGGGATCGGGCCGATCCACGGATGACTCGGTCATTCGACGGGTCGCAGCGACGGCCGGTAGCCCTGGGCCATCAGTCCGCCGTGGAACCGCTCGCCGCGGTCGGCGTCGACGACCAGGATCAGCACGCCCTCCGGCCCCTCCATCGAGTGGGCCACCTCGAAGTCGACGATGCTGACGTCGAGGTCGGTGGCGAGCATGAAGATCGGACCGAGCACCCCTTCGCGGTCAGGGATCGTGAGGCGCAGCTCGACGAGGTCTTCGGGCCGCGCCACCCGGGCGGGCAGGTTCACGCGCGCCCGTCGGGCCTGATCGAGCACGTCGAGCAGCCGTTGCCGGTCGCCGTCGGCGACGATGGCGCGCACGTCGGTGAGGCCCTCGATCAGCTCGTCGAGCTCGGCCACGATCGCGTCGCGGTTCTCGGCGCAGATGTCGGGCCAGATCCCCGGGTGTCCGGCCGCGATGCGGGTCATGTCGCGGAACCCACCGGCCGCCAGGCGCAGCACTGCCCGGTGCTCTTCCGACCGGGCCGAGGCCAGCCGCATCATCGTGGCCGCCGTGAGGTGGGGGACGTGCGAGACCATCGCCACGAGCGCGTCGTGACGGTCGGGTGGGATGGCGACGACGGACGCGCCGAACGAGGTCACCAGCGAGCGCACCTCGGTGAACGAGGTGTCATCGGTCTCCGGAACCGGAGTCAGCACCCAGGTGGCGCCCTCGAACAGATCGGGGCGCGCGCCGTCGACCCCCTCCAGCTCGGATCCGGCCATCGGGTGGCCCCCGATGTAGCGGGGGTCGTCCATCAGGTCGAGCATCGGCGTCTTGACGCTGCCGACGTCGGTCACCAGGCGCGCTCCGGCGTCGAGCGCAGCGGCCACCTCCGCCCGCACCGCGCCGACAGGCGTGGCCACGAAGGTGATCTCGGCACCGAGGTCGCGCTGCACGGCGTCGACCGCGCCGAGCTCGGCCGCACGCTGGGCCACCTCCGGCGCGTGATCCCATCCGCTCACGAACCAGCCCCGGGCGCGCAGCGCCTGGCCGATCGAACCACCGATCAGGCCCGTCCCGACGATCTGTGCGCGCCGCACCTCGGTCATCGGCCAGCTTCCCGGTCAGCCGGGCAGATCGTCACGGAGATCGGCGGCACCCTCGAGGTAGATGTGGTGCAGCTCGCCGCGGCCCCGGTCGGTCGTCATGTGCATCAGGATACGGATGCAACGAGGTGTGGCCCCGTCGATATCCAGCTCACGGGCACACAGCAGGGGCACGTCCCCCAGTCCGTACTCACGCGCTGCCAGCGCCGGGAACATCGAGTGGATGTCGTCGGTGGCGGTCAGGATGACGCTGATGAGATCGTCGTGGGCGATCTCGTTGGCCGCCAGCATCTCGGCCAGCAACGCGACGGTGCGCGTGCGCACCTGCTCGGGCGTGTCCTCGTCGACGGTGGTGGCCCCGCGCAGGGCCCGGACGGCGTCGGGCATGGCGGGATGCTAGCTACCGGCGCGCCGGGCGGCGCGACCGGCCGGAGGGGGGCTCTGGCCCGATGCGGCCCGCTCGAGCGCCCGCACCTCGTCGACGGTCAGCTCGCGCCAGCGCCCGGGCTTCAACTTGCGGTCCGTGAGGGTGCCGATGCGCGTGCGCACGAGGCGTTGGACCGGATGGCCGATCGCCTCGCACATGCGACGGACCTGACGGTTGCGACCCTCGTGGATCACGATGCGCAACAGATCCGGTGCGACGGCCGCGACCTGCGCGGGTGCGGTCGGGCCATCGTCGAGCTCGACGCCCTCGCGCAAGCGACGCAGCTCCGCACGGGTCGGACGGCCGTCCACCTGAGCCAGGTACTCCTTGTCGACGCCGAAGGACGGGTGGGTGAGGCGGTGCGTCAGCTCGCCGTCGTTCGTCAACAGCAGCAGTCCCTCGGTGTCGAGATCGAGGCGCCCCACCGGGAAGACGCGCGGCTCCTCGGGCACCAGGCTGACGACCGTGGGCCGACCCTGGGGATCGTCGGCGGTCGTGACCACTCCGGTCGGCTTGTTCAGCAGGTAGTACACGAGGCCGGGGCGCACGCCGATGGCGGCGCCGTCGATCTCGACCAGGTCGCGCTCCACCACGACCCGGCGACCGAGATCAGCGACGGCGCCGTTGACGGTGACCCGCCCGTCGGCGATGAGGTCCTCGCACACCCGTCGGCTGCCGAGACCCGCGCGCGCGAGCACCTTCTGCAGCCGCTCGCCATCGTCGTCGGCCGGCACGGTCAGTCGGGGTCGTCGAGGTCGATCAGGCTGGGCGCGCCGTGATCGATCGGCGGCGGCGCGACGGTGTCCGCGCCGCTCTCCTCGTCGTCGGCGATCTCGATCTCCACCGGGTCGACGCGCAAACCGTGCTCGAGGGCCTCGACCACGTCGGCACCGGGAACGAACTCGGCGATGGACGGGAGATCGTCGAGCGAGTTGACGCCGATGCGCTCGAGGAAGGCGTCGGTCGTGCCGAACAGCACGGCCTGTCCGGGACCGGGGTCACGCGACACCTCGGCGATGTAGCCCCGCTGCTCGAGCGTGCGCACCACGCCGTCGACGTTGACGCCGCGGATGGACGCGATCTGTGCCCGGGAGATCGGCTGCTTGTAGGCGATGATGGCCATCGTCTCGAGCGCGGCCGACGACAGACGGGCGTTCTGGCCCTCGAGCACGAAGCGCTCGACGTAGCCGGTGAGGTCGGGGTGGCTCTGGAACCGGTAGCCGCCGGCCACCTTGACCAGCACGAAGCCGCGGTCGTCGGCCTCGTAGGCCGCGGCCAGCTCGGCCAGCAACTCGTCCATGGCCGCCGGCGACGTCTCGGTGACCTGGGCGAGCAGGTGGGGATCGACGGGTCGGTCGGCCACCATGAGGATGGCCTCGACGGCCCGACGGGCTTCTTCGGACATCAGCCCTCGTACACGTCGATGGCGGCCAGATCAGCGCCGCGATCGTCGTCCATGCCCTCGGTGCCGAGCCACAGGATCTGGATGTCGCCGAACGCGGCGGCCTGGTCGAGGTCGACGAGTCCCTGCTTGAACAGCTCGAGCACGGCCAGGAACCGCACGACGACCTCGAGCCGCTCGACGAGCTGCTCGGTGAGCTCGCGGAAGGTGACCCGGCCCAGGCGCGGAAGCTCGTCGAGCAGCTCCTCGACCGCCTCGATCACGCTGATCCGCACCGAGTGGATGTGGGCGATCTCGACCATCGGTACCGGCCGGGGTGTCAGCGAACGCCGGTACGCGAGGGCGAGATCGTCGGCGGTGACACCCTCGAGCAGATCGGGCGTGAGCGACAGGAACCGATCTTCGAGCCCGGCGGTGCGGGGGTAGGACCGGGCCGCCTCGACCGTGAGCCGCTGCAGCACCAGTGAGGCGTCCTTGAACGTCTTGCACTCGAGCAGCCGGGCCAGCAACAGGTCGCGCTCTTCCCACAACGCCAGCTCGTCGTCGAGGTCGAGATCGGACTCGTCGGGAAGCAGGCGTCGTGCCTTCAGCTCGACGAGCGTCGCGGCGATGAGGAGGAACTCGGTGGCGATCTCGAGGTCGAGCTGTTCGAGCTGGGAGAGCTCGGTGAGGTAGGCGTCGACGATGGCCGACAGCGACACCTCGTAGAGGTCGACCTGCTGGCGCAGGATGAGGTGGAGCAACAGGTCGAAGGGCCCCTCGAACACCGAGGTCTGCACCGCATAGGGCATCCCGTCACGATAGAGGGCTCCTCCTCTACCTCCGCGCATGCCCCGCGCATGCCTTTGCCATGCGCCCGGTCGTCCGGTCGGCCCGGCTACCGTCGCCGCCGTGGCCCCCGGCTCCCTCCCCATCCGCCGTCGGGCCGGGGCGGCCATGGCCGGCACGACCTGCATGGTCGTGCTGCTTGCCGGTTGTGGCGGCTCCTCCCGGGCCACGCTCTCGCCGTCAGCCGCAGCCCAGACCATCTCGGCCGTCTACAAGCTCTCGTCCGCCCAGGAGAGCTGTCTGACCAGGGCGTTCGACGCGAACCGGGCGGCGACCCGGCCCTTGGCCAGCGACGGACCCGCGACCGACGCCGACCTCACCGCGCTCGGATCGGTGGCCGAGAAGTGCATCGCCGCGTCGACGCTGGCCGACGCCATCGTCGGCGGCGCCGGGGGCCTCAGCAGCAGCCAGCAGGCGTGCGTGCGCACCGAGGTCGCCGCGCTGGACCCCGCCGACCGAGCCACCCTGCTGGCGGGTCTGGCCGTGCCCAACTCCCTGGGCGACCTCCAGACCGCGCTGCTCGGCAAGATCACCCAGGGCGTGCTCGACCGGTGCCACATCACCCTGCCCGACATCACCGAGACCGACACCACGCCGACCACGTCCTGACCGGTCGCCGCGGCGGAGGCTCGAATCGAGGCACGGGGCCGCGCGCGCCCTGACCTAGCATCGCCGCCCATGGCCCGCGTCTTCTCCGGCATCCAGCCGTCCGGCTCGCTGCACCTCGGCAACCTGCTCGGCGCGCTCCGCAACTGGGTGGTCGAGCAGCACGAGTCCGACGCCCTCTACTGCGTCGTCGACCTGCACGCGCTCACCGTGCCGCAGGACCCGGCCGAGCTGCGCGCAGCGACGCTCGAGCTGGCCCAGCTGCTGCTCGCCGTCGGCATCGATCCCGGCGTGTCGACCTTGTTCGTGCAGAGCCATGTCCACGAGCACGCCGAGCTGGCCTGGATCATGCAGTGCACCGCGGCCTTCGGCGAGCTGAACCGCATGACCCAGTTCAAGGACAAGTCCGAGGGCAAGGACTTCGTCTCGGCCGGCCTGTTCACCTACCCGACGCTCATGGCCGCCGACATCCTCCTCTACGACACCGACCGAGTGCCGGTGGGCGACGACCAGCGCCAACACCTCGAGCTGGCCCGCGATCTGGCCGAGCGGTTCAACAGTCGCTACGGCGACACGTTCGTCGTGCCCGAGGCGGCCATTCCGACCGTCGGCGCCCGGGTGATGGACCTGGCCCACCCCGAACGCAAGATGTCGAAGTCGACCGAGTCGCCGCAGGGTCTGATCCTGGTGCTCGAGGATCCCGCGGCGGTGGCCAAGAAGATCAAGCGGGCCGTGACCGACACCGACGGCGACGTGGTGTACGACCCGGCGACCCGACCGGGCGTGTCGAACCTCTTGTCGATCCTCGCGGCGGCGACCGATCGCACCCCCCAGGCGTGCGCCGACGACTACACGCAGTACGGGCCGCTCAAGTCCGACACCGCCGATGCGGTCGTCGCGCTGCTCGAGCCGATCCAGGCGCGCTACCGCGAGCTGGCCGCCGACCCGGCCGGCACCCACGCCACGCTCGCGGCCGGAGCGGCCAAGGCCCAGGTGCTGGCCGCCCCCACCCTCGCCCGGGCCAAGGCGGCGCTCGGCCTCACCTGAGCTGCCGTCGCACGTCGAGCAGGTGGTGCTGCACCTCGTGGACCGTGTGCACCGCGACCCACCTCAGCGACCGCTCAGCGCGGGTCGGATAGTTGTAGGCCAGGGTCAGGTCCCAGTCGGGCCCTAGGCGATCCAGCACGTTCGCGAACAGCGCCGCCGCGTCGTCGAGTTGCCGGGCGACCGCCCCCGGATCCTGTTCGGCGTATCCGTCGTGCACCACGCGCTCGTCGCGGCCCATCGGCTGGAACGACGGAGTGTCGTTGCGCCGCGCATCGAGCACCCGCTCGCGCTGCACGAGAAGGACGTCACGGACATGGCAGCCGTACTCCAGCGGCGACCACACCTCGGGCTCGCGGCGGGGACGCGGATCGGTCCGACCGTCTCGCAAGATGGCTGCCAGCTCAGCCGCGGTCCTGACGATGTCCGCACCGGCATCCGGCGCCCGATCGAGGTCGTAGACGAACCCGCACTCGTCGCAGGCCGCCATCTCGGTCACGCGCTGCTCGCCCACTCGCGCACACCGTACCCATCGGTGGGTGAGGGTGAACCGGTCCGCCGCTACCCTCCGCGGGCATGAACGAGATCGACCCCGAGGCACAGCGGCAACTGGCCGGCGCGCTGTTCAACCGGACGTGGGACCTCATCGAGCAGACCGACCGCACGGCCGACGATGACGTCGCCATGCTGGTCACGGCCGCCGCATCACGATTCCACTGGGGCGAGGTCGGCGGTCCCGAGCAGATCGCCACCGGCGACTGGCAGGTGGCCCACGTCGCCTCCCTGCTCGGCCTCGGCGACCTTGCCCTGCTCTTCGCCGAGCGGAGCCTCGCCGCGAACGAGGCCTCGGGCGCCACCGGCTGGCAGCTCGCGTCGGCTCATGAGGGCATGGCCCGCGCCTGCGCGACGGCGGGCGACCCCGACGGCCGCGAGCGCCACCTCGGGCTGGCCCGCGACGCGCTGGCGCATGAGCCCGATGGGGACGAGCGCGCGGTGATCGAGGAGCAGCTCGCCACCGTTCCCGACCTGCCGTAGCCCCGCGGTCGGTTCCGCGCGATCCTTCACTGGTCGGGTCTCGGCCCGCGAAGGGGGAACCATGACGGTGATCGACAGCGACCAGCACCTGGTCGAGTACCGGGGCCTCTGGCACGACCACGTCGATCCGGCCGACCGCGACCTCGCGATCGAGCTGGTCGACGACGACCTCGGATGGACGCGGCTGATGTGGCACGACCGCATGCTGGGCCTGGCGGAGGTGCAGGAGCCGGGCCGGACCGCCGCCATCGGCGAGCGCCACGAGCTCTGGCGCGCCGGACAGCCCAACCTCGTTCCCTATGAAGAGGCGCTGCCGGCCGACCACTGGCAGCCGCTCGCCCGGGCCGATCGTCTGGCCGGGCTCGGCCTGGACGGTGCCGTGCTGTTCCCGAACTACGGCCTGTTCTGGGAACGACAGCTGTCCGACTCGCTGCCGGCTCTGCGGGCCAACATGGCCGCCTGGAACCGCTGGTGCGCGACGGTCGCGACCGACGGCGGCGGCCGCCTGCATCCGGTCGGACACCTCACCCTCCGGGACCTCGACTGGTTCGAGCGCCAGGTCGCCGAGCTCGCCCGCGGCGGCGTCCACCTCGCCATGGTGGCGCCGGCCCTGGTCGACGGGCGGCCGTTGTCGCACCCCGACCTCGACCGCGCCTGGTCCACGCTGGTCGAGCACGGCGTCACCCCCGTGTTCCACGTCGCCGACCAGCCCCGACCCTTCGACGACGCCTGGTACACCGACAGCCACGAGGCGTTCGTGCCGACGATCGAGGCCGTGTTCATCTGGACGGCCGCCGCGCTGGCGTGCACGGACCTGATCGTGAACGGCGTGTTCGAGCGCCATCCCGACCTGCGCCTCGGGATCGTCGAGCTGTCAGCCATCTGGGTACCGCAGTACCTGCTGATGCTCGACGGCGGCGTCGACTTCACCTCCAAGCTCAACGGTCGGCCACCGGCCGAGCTGCAGCACCGCCCGAGCGACTACCTGCTCGAGCACGTTCGGGTGTCGTCGTTCGCCTACGAGCTGCCCGAGCGCATCGTCCGACAGCTCGGTGGGCGTGACGTCCTCATGGCCTGCAGTGACTACCCCCACAGCGAAGGCACCGCCGACCCACTCGGCGACTACGAGCGCGCCGGGCGTGGCCTGCGCCCCGCCGACGAGCCCGCCTTCTTCGGCGACAACGTCCGGTACCTGCTCCGCCAGGGGTCGTAGCCGCTCAGTCGTCGTCGGCCTCGTGCAGGGCCTGGGCGATGTCGGGCGGGAGCGTCCAGTCGTCGGGACCGGAGTGGTGCTGGCGGGCCCACGCCTCGGTGAGCGGATCGCTGCCGGCCATGCCCAGCAGGTCGCCGCCGAGCTTGGGATGTTGCAGGTAGAGGCCCACGCGGCGGGTGAAGCCCCTCGTGCGCGTCCAGTTCTTGATCGTCTCCGGATCGCGACCGACCGCCGCGCCCGACAGGGTGGCGATGACGCGGCCGTAGGTACCGAGCCCGGCCTGCGTCTTGCCGACGTCGTGCAGCAGCGCCGCGGCCATCACCTCGCGGGTGGCCTCGTGCCCCAGCCGGATCTCCACACGTCGGGCCACGACCACCGCATGACGCCGGTCGGGACCGCTCATCTGCCGCCATAGCTCGGCCTCGGCCTCGAGCAGCTGGGTGTCGACCCACTCCTGATCGGCGCGACGCGGGCCACCGGGCCGGAGCGACCCGAAGAAGCGCCTGGTGAGGTGCCCCAGCTTGGCCACGTCAGCCGGCGTGGGTGATGCAGAACCGGGTGGCCGGCATGGCCTCGAGCCGATCGGCCGCGATCGTCTCGCCGCACGCCTCACAGGTGCCGTAGCTGCCGGCGTCGAGCTTGTCGAGGGCCCGCTGCACGTCGTCGAGCTGCTCACGCAGCTTGCCGGCCAGCACCATGCTCTCGCCCTGCTCGGCCGCCACCTGACCGCTGTCGGCGAAGTTCTCGTCGTGGGCCTCGGAGGGGTCGCCGACATGGAGGTCGTCGAGCTGGCTCGAGAGCTGCTCCTGCTCGCCGATCAGCTCGAGGCGTCGGGCCGCGAGGCTGCCGCCATCCGCACCGGCTGCGTCGATCTCGGTCTCCTCGGCCACACCTGCAGGGTACTCAATCGGGAGGTCCGGCGGCCCGGGGATGGGCCGACTGGTACACCGACAAGATCCGCTCGGTCGACACCAGGGTGTAGATCTGCGTCGTACTGAGGGAGGCGTGGCCCAGCAGCTCCTGCACGACGCGGATGTCAGCACCGCGGTCGAGCATGTGGGTGGCACACGAGTGGCGCAGCACGTGGGGGCTCAGGTGCTCTCCCAGACCGCTGCGCTGGCCGTACCGCCGCACGATCTGCCACGCACCCTGCCGGGACAATCGGCTCCCACGCCGGTTGAGGAACACCGCCTCGGCGTCGCCCCGGCGGGCCCACCGGTCGGGCGCCAGCTCGGGTCGGCCGCCGTCCGACAGCCAGGCCGAAAGGGCGGCGTGGGCGAGGCGCCCGAACGGCACGTCGCGCTCCTTGGCCCCCTTTCCGAACGCCCGCAACATCGAGCCGTCGAGGTCGAGGTCGGGGAGCGACAATCCGACCAGCTCGGAGATCCGCAGTCCGGTGCCGTAGAGCACTTCGAGGATGGCCCGGTCGCGTCGGGCGATCGGGTCGTCGCCGGCCACCGAGTCGATCAGCGCGCCCACCTGCGCCTCGGTCAGCGGCTTGGGCAGGCCCTTCGGTACCCGCGGCTGCTCGATCCCGGCACCGGGATCGCTGCCGGCCATCCCCTCCTCGACGAGGAAGCGGTGCAGCGAGCGGACTGCGACGAGCGCCCGCGCCACCGACGACGGAGCCTTGCCCGAGGACTGCAGCGCGTGCACGTAGGCCTCCAGGTCCGCCTCGGTGACGTCGCCGAGCGCGCGCCCGCGCTCCGCCAGCCACGAGGTGTAGGCGACAAGATCGCGCCGGTAGGCGGCCACGGTGTTGGCCGCCCGGCCCCGTTCGGCCGAGAGCCAGGTCAGGAACTCCTCGACCTCGAGGGGTGGACCGAGGTCGTCAACGTCCAAGGCGGCGCATCGTCAGGGTGAGACCGATCACCGACTTGGCATCGGTCAGCTCGCCGGAGGCGATCAGCTCGGGAACCTCGTCGAGCGAGAGGTGCTCGACGGTCATGTGCTGCTCCTCGATCCCCTGCAGCGCGTTGTCGACCGGTCGCAGGTCGCGGGCCAGGTACACGAGGTAGCGCTCGTCGCAGAAGCCGGCCGCGTTGTCGATCTCGCAGAGCAGTTCGACCGACGCGGTCTCGAGGCCGACCTCCTCGACCAGCTCGCGCTTCGCGGTCTCCTCGGGCGGCTCGCCACCCACATCGCGGATGCCGGCCGGGATCTCGAGCAGCAGTCGGTCGAGGGGGCGCGGTACTGGCGAACCATGGCGACCGGTCCCGTCGTCGAGGAGGGGCACCACCGCGACCGCACCCGGATGGTGCACGACGTCGCGCTCGAACGTGGTGCCGTCCGGCCCCGAGAAGGTGCCGACGGCAAGCGAGATGATCCTGCCCTCGTAGATGGTCCGCTCGGAGACGCGGGCGAACCCGCCGCCGGACCCGCTCACGAAGCAGGGGCGGTCTCGCGCTCCAGCTGGATGATGCCGCGGGTTGCGACCCTCGGCCCGGGCCAGCGCGGCACCGATGAGCTCGCGGAACAGCGGTCCCGGCCGGTTCGGACGGCTCTTGAACTCGGGGTGCGCCTGCGTGCCGACCCAGAAGGGGTGGTTGTCGAGCTCGATGAACTCGACGAGACGACCGTCCGGCGACGAGCCGGAGCACACGAAGTCGGTCTCGTCGAACTTGCTGCGGAACCGGGGGTTGAACTCGTAGCGGTGCCGGTGGCGCTCGGACACGACTTCCTCGCCGTAGGCCTGCGCCACCTTCGAACCCGGCGACGAGCTTGGCGACGTAGGCACCGAGGCGCATCGTGCCGCCGAGGTCGGTGATGTCGCGCTGCGAGTCCATGAGGTCGATGACCGGGAACGGGCGTCTGCGGGTCGAACTCGCTCGAGTTGGCACCCACCATGCCCAGCACGTTGCGGGCGAAGTCGACCGTCATCACGTGCATGCCGAGGCACAGACCGAGGCAGGGCACGTCGTTCTCGCGGGCGTAGCCGGCGGCGGCGATCTTGCCCTCGATGCCGCGCTCGCCGAACCCTCCCGGGATGACGATGCCGTCGAGGTCCCGCAGGCGGCCCTCGGCCAGCATCCCCTCGACCTGCTCGGCCTGGATCAGCTCGATCTCGACGCTGGCGCCGTGATGGAAGCCCGCGTGCTTGAGCGACTCGATCACCGACAGGTAGGCGTCGGGCAGGCTGACGTACTTGCCGATGATGCCGATGCGGACCGGCTCGGTGGCGGTCTCGATGCGGTCGATCATGATCTCCCACTCGGAGAGGTCGATGTCACGCCCGGCCAGCCCGAGGATCTTGCAGACCTCCTCGTCGAGGCCCTCCTCGTGCAGCACCAGCGGGATCTCGTAGAGGCTCCGGGCGTCGGCCGCGTTGACGACCGCCGCCACGGGCACGTCGCACAGGTTCGAGATCTTGCGCTTGAGGTCATTGGAGATCGGCGACTCGCTGCGGCACACGATGGCGTCGGGCTGGATGCCGCGGCTGCGCAGCTCGGTCACCGAGTGCTGGGTGGGCTTCGTCTTCTGCTCACCCGACGGCCCGATGAACGGGACCAGCGTGACGTGGACGTAGCAGACGTTGTCGCGACCGACGTCGAGGCGGAACTGCCGGATCGCCTCGAGGAACGGGAGGATCTCGATGTCGCCGACGGTGCCGCCGACCTCGGTGATCACGACGTCGACGTCGTCGCCGGCCAGCCGCGTGATGCGCCGCTTGATCTCGTTGGTGATGTGCGGGATGACCTGCACGGTCTTGCCGAGGTAGTCGCCGCGGCGCTCGGCAGCCAGCACCGCCGAGTAGATCGAGCCGGTGGTGGCGTTGGAGTCCTTGGAGAGGGCCTCGTCGATGAAGCGCTCGTAGTGCCCGAGATCGAGGTCGGTCTCGCCGCCGTCGTCGGTGACGTAGACCTCGCCGTGCTCGAACGGGTTCATCGTGCCCGGATCGAGGTTGATGTACGGGTCGAGCTTCTGCATCGTGACCCGCAGTCCACGGGCCTTCAGCAGGCGTCCCAACGAGGACGCGGTGAGGCCCTTTCCCGAGGGAGCTCGCCACACCTCCGGTCACGAAGATGTGCTTCGTCACTACCCGATCCTCCCTCGGCCGTCGCGCTGCTCGACGGAACCTCACCGTATCGCGGTCATTGCCCCGGTCGGTGAATGAGCGCGGAGGACTCGAGCAGCTCGGCCGCGTGGCGGCGGGCGGTGGCGCTGTCGGGCGAGCCCGACAGCATGCGGGCCAGCTCGACCTCCCGGTCCTCGCCGGCCAGCACCGCCGCCTCGGTCCGCGTCTCGCCCCGCGCCGTGCGCTTGGTGATGCCGATCTGGCTGGTTGCCCAGGCCGCGACCTGGGGCAGGTGGGTCACCACCAGCACCTGGTGATCGGCCGCCAGCGTGGCCAGCGAGCGCCCCACCGCCGTGGCCGCGGCCCCGCCGATGCCCGCGTCGACCTCGTCGAACACGAGCGTCGGGGGCGCTTCGGACAGCACCAGCCGCAGGGCCAGCATCGTCCGGGCCAGCTCGCCGCCGGACGCGACCCGGGCCAGCGGCAGCGGGGGCGACCCGACGTTCGCCGCCAGCAGGTAGGTCACCTCGTCGCCGGGGTCGTCGCCCGACCTCGACCACGATCTCGGCGCTCGCCATCGCCAGCTCGCGGAGGTGGGCCTGCGTCGCGTCGGCCAGTCCCGGCGCCGCGCGCGCGGCGGGCCGGCCCACGTCGCGCTCGGCCCGACGCAGCTCGCCGAGCACCTGTTCGCGGCGCGCGTCGAGCTCGACCGCGAGTCGGTCGCGATCCTCCAGCTGCGTCAGGCGGGTCGACGCCTCGGCGTGGAAATCCATCACGGCGACGAGGTGCTCGCCGTACTTCCGCGCGCAGCTCGTGGAGCAGCCGTCGGCGCTCCTGGACCTCGGTCAGCCGCACCGGGTCGTCCTCGATCGACTCCCCCACCGCCCGCACCTCCGAGGCCACGTCGGCCAGCTCGGCCTCGATGCCCGCGCAACCTCGACACCAGCTCGGTGAACGGACCTCGCCCGTCGAGTGCGGCCAGGGCACCGGCCACCCCGGCGGACGCGCCCTCGTCGCCGCCGAGGTGCTCGTCGCGCGGTGCGTGCCGCCTCCTGGTGGGCCAGCGCGTCGGCCAGCACCGACTCGAGCGCCGTCGAGCTGCTCGTCCTCGTCGGGATCGGACAACCCGGCCGCGTCGATCTCGCCCACCTGGAAGCGCAGCAGGTCGATCTCACGCGCCCTCGCCCGCTCGTCACCTCCGAGCTCACCGAGCTCGCGTTCGACCGCCTGCAGCTCCTTGCGGGCCGACAGCAGCGGCCCCAGGTCGATGCCACCGAACCGGTCGAGCGCATCGCGCTGGACCGCCGCGCCGAGCAGCGACTGGTGGTCGTGCTGGCCGTGCAGGTCGACCAGCGAGCGCCCCAGCTCGGCCAGCGAGCCGGCCGTGGCCAGCCGATCGTCCACGTAGGCCCGCGACCGGCCCTCGGCCGGGACGACCCGCCGCAGCACCGTCTCGGCCCCGTCGACGACGAAGCGGCCCTCGACCACGGCTTCGGTGGCGCCGTGGCGCACCATCGACGGGTCGGCCCGACCACCCATGAGCAGCTCGATGGCCTCGACGATCAACGTCTTGCCGGCGCCGGTCTCACCGGTCACCGCGGTCATGCCCGGCCCGAGCACGAGCGACAGCTCACCGATGACCCCGAGGTCCGAGACGGCCAGCTCGGTCAGCACGCCGGCACCCTCACCGGTCGCTCAACCGGAACTTGGCCTTCAGGATCTGGTGGAAGTCGCGCGGACCGAACGTCACGAGGCGGGCCCGGTGCTCCGAGGCGGTGCAGACCACCGAGTCGCCCGGCTGGAGCTCGTCGAGCGGGCGCCCGTCGACCGCCAGCGTCGCCGGACGCTCGGCACCGACGGTCAGCGTGAGCCGGGTGGTGGGCTCGAGCACGAGGGTCCGGTCGAACAGCATGTGGGGTGAGACAGGCGTGAGCAGGAGCGCCTGGTGGGTCGGCGCCACGATCGGTCCACGAGCGGAGAGGTTGTACGCGGTCGACCCGGTGGGGGTCGCGACGATGACCGCGTCGGCGGCGTAGGGCGTGAACGGCTTGTCGTCGATGGCCACTTCGATGCGGACGGTGTGGCCGGTCGGCGACTTGCCGATCACCGCGTCGTTGAGGGCCAGCATCGGGGCGTCGGGCGAACCGGCGGCCCGGCTCACCTGCACGTCGAGCAACATGCGCTCCTCGATCTCGTGGTGCCCCGACAACAACCGACCGACCGCGTCGAGCAGGCCGGCCGGCTCGATCTCGGTGAGATAGCCGAGCTGACCGAGGTTGACGCCGAGGATGGCGACCCCCTCCGCCGCCACGAGCTGCACGGCCCGGAGCATGCAGCCGTCCCCGCCGAGGCTGACCGCCACGTCGAGCCCCACCGCGAAGCTGGCCTCGTCGACCCCGTGCGCGGCCAGGCCGGCGGTGGCCGCGTCGGACGCGGGCAGGCGGACCTCGTGGCCGTTGTCGACCAGCCAGGCGGTCAGCTCGCGGGCGGCCTCGGCCGCCTCGACCCGCCCGTGGTGCAGCACCAGACCCACCGTGGCCACGGTCAACGCTCCCGGACCTGACGGGCGTCCTCGGCCTCGGTCAGCGCCGCGTCCACCAGGGCGGTGCGATCGGGGGCGGCCCGCGAGGCGTCGCCCTGCGACGGCCCGAGCGGCCGAGAGCGGGGAAGTCGCACGTGCAACAGGAACTCGACGTTGCCGTCGGTCCCGGTGATGGGCGAGGCCATGGCGCCCATGATGGTGGCTGCGCGGTCCTCCAGGGCGGACATCACCGAGTCGAGCACCTCCCGCCAGACCTGGGGGTCCGACACGATCCCCCGGCCCTTGGAGACGACCTGACGACCCGCTTCGAACTGTGGCTTGACGAGCAGGACGAGATCGCCGTCCGGGCGCACGACGGCCAGCAGCCGGTCGAGGACGAGACGCAACGAGATGAACGACAGGTCGGCCGTCACCAGATCGACGGGATCGCCGACCAGCTCTGGTTCGAGGTCGCGCACGTTGGTGCGATCGAGCACGCGGACCCGCCGGTCGGTGGCCACCCGTTCGTGGAGCTGACCGTGGCCCACGTCGACGGCCACCACCTCCGCCGCCCCCCGCTGCAGCAGGCAGTCGCAGAACCCACCGGTCGAGGCCCCCGCGTCGAGGACACGGCGACCGGCCACGTCGATCGCAGAAGCGGTCCAACGCGGCGTCGAGCTTGGCCCCGGCCCGGCTCACGAAGCGCGGACCGTCGGTCTGCACGAGGATGGCGTCGCCGGGGAGCACGAGGCGGGCCGGCTTGTCGGCGGTGGAGCCACCTACGAGGACCCGGCCCGCCGCGATGTCCGCCTGCGCTCGTGTGCGGGACGGGGCCAACCGGCGCCGCACCATCTCGTCGTCGAGGCGGCGGCGGGCGCTCACCATGCCGCGGCGATCCACTGGTCGACGAGCGCTGCCAGATCGGCGGCGACCGCATCCGGAGCCGGGTCGACGGGCAGGTCGGCCGGCGAGGTGACCCCGGTGAGCACGAGGCCGAACCGGTAGCCGAGCGCCCGGGCGAACCGGCCGTCGGTGTCGGCCCGGTCGCCCACCGCCACGCCGTCCGCACCGGCGAGCGTCCGCACGAGGTCGACCATCGGACGGAACGGCTTGCCGGCGACGATCGGCTCGACGCCGCTGGCCGTGACCACCGCGGCCAGCAGCGATCCGG
This sequence comes from uncultured Microthrixaceae bacterium, assembly GCA_963776435.1. Taxonomy (GTDB): domain Bacteria; phylum Actinomycetota; class Acidimicrobiia; order Acidimicrobiales; family Acidimicrobilacustridaceae; genus UBA4742. The sequence continues at coordinate 16,257 of CAVZMK010000003.1, read as the reverse complement.
CGCCCGGCGACAGGCCGTCCTCACCCGGAAAGGTGGCGTCGTCGTTGGTGGCGATCAGCCGGGCACCGGCGCGGGCCGCCCGCGACGCCGCCGCCAGCCGGGCGTAGCTGAAGTCGAGGTGCAGCCCGACCACCACGGCGTCGAAGGACCCTCCACCGGCCATGACCTCAGCGGCATCGTCCGCGTCGACCACTTCGGCGCCTCGGCCGGCGAGTGCATCGCGCGCGCCCGCACCTGCGCACACGAGCACGCGCTCGCCCGGCTCGACGAGCGAGGCCGCCGCCATCGGCGAGGTGACCAGGTCGTCACCGGCCTCGATCCCGTGGTTCGCCAGCTTCGCCTCGATCGAGGCCCTCGTGGGAAGCGCGTTGTTCGTCACGAACAGCACCCGCTCACCTCGCGACCGCAGCCGAGCCACCGCCGCGGCCGCTCCGTCGATGGGCGCGTCGCCGCGCCAGATCACACCGTCGAGATCGAGGACCCAGGCCACGGCGGTCATGCTCGCACGGATCCCGGCGTCTGATAGGACTGCGGGGTGCCACGATTCGAACCGTTCCGGGGCGTGCGCTACGACCCGCGACGGGTCGATCTCGCCCGCGTCACCGCACCCCCGTACGACGTCATCGACCGCGACGCCCGCCGCGAGCTGGCCCAGCGCGATCCGTGCAACGCCGTGTGCGTCGACGTCCCCGAGCCCGGCGACGACAGCTACACCCGGTCGCGGCGCCAGCTCGACGTGTGGATGGCCGACGGCACCCTGCGCCGGGACGGCCCGTCGTTCTACGTCTACCGCATGACCCACGACGGCCCGGATGGGTCCCCGCGCCACACCACCGGTGTCTTCGGCGCGCTCGAGCTGTCGCGTCCGGGCGAGGGCGGCATCCTCCCTCACGAGCACACCACTCCGAAGGCCAAGTCCGACCGGCTCAGCCTGCTGCGGGCGACGAGGGCCAACCTCTCCGCCGTATGGGGCCTCTCGCCCGCGCCCGGCCTCACGCGGCTGCTGACGCTCGAGGCTGAGCCGACCGTCGCGTGGAACGACGCCGGCATCCTCCACGAGGTCTGGCAGGTCGACGACCCGGTGCGGATCTCGGCCATCGCCGAGGCCGTCGCCGCCCACCCGGTGGTCATCGCCGACGGCCACCATCGCTACGAGACCAGCCTCACCTACCGCGACGAGCAGCGTGAGACCACCGACGCGGCGGCGCCCGGCGCCGAGGCCGTGTTGACCTACATCGTCGAGCTGGTCGACGACGAGCTCGAGGTCCTTCCGATCCACCGCCTGGTGGCGGGGCTACCTGACGGGCTCACCGATGCCGGCGCGCTGGTCGACGCGCTCGGCCCGTGGTTCGTGGCCACCGGGACGGGCCCCGTCGACGAGGGCATCGAGGCCGGCATGGCCGAGAGGGGCGCGTTGGTGCTCGTCACCTCGGCCGGGTCATGGTTCCTCGAACCCCGCCCCGAGCACGAGCCGACCGGGCAGGGTCTCGACTCGAGCCGGCTCGACCGCGCGCTCGACGCCCTCGGCATCCACGAGGTCGTGTTCCAGCACGGGGTGGACGAGGTGCTCGACGCGGTCAGCTCCGGGCGCGCCGAGGCCGGGTTCCTGCTGCGACCGGCCACCGTGGCCCAGATCGTCGAGATCGCGCACGGAGGCGAGCGCATGCCCCCGAAGACGACCTTCTTCTCCCCCAAGCCCCGCACCGGCGTGGTCTTCCGCCTGCTCGACGAGTAGGCCCCGCGGGGGCTAGTCGACCGTCCAGGTGGCGCCGGAGTGCAGGAGGGCGGTGAGGTCGCCGGCACCGTTGCGGTCGTGGGCGACGGCCAGCTGCCGGCTCACCTCGGTGCCGTAGTCGGCCCGCTCGACCGCACGGAACACGCCGATCGGGGTGGGCTCGTGCGGGCCGCTCGACAGCCTCGAGAGCTGGAAGGCGAGTCCCTGGTTGGTCTCATCGTGCACGAGGATGGCGTCGGCGGCCACCTCGGCCGCCTCGACGACGCGCAGGCGACCGTCGGAGCCCATGACCACCGCGTGCTGGAGGTCGGCCCCGAACCGGATCGGATCGCCGTGCACCAGCGGGATGAGCATCTCGTCGCGCTTGTCCTTGGCCGTGATCTCGCCGAAGGCGCCGTCGTTGAAGACGTTGCAGTTCTGGTAGATCTCCACGAACGCCGCGCCCTGATGGGCATGGGCCCGGCGGAAGGTCTCCATCATGTGCTGGCGGTCCATGTCATGGGTCCGCGCCACGAAGGTGGCCTCGGAGCCGATCGCCAGGCTGACCGGGTTGAAGGGCTGGTCGATCGAGCCGAAGGGCGTCGACTTGGTGACCTTGCCCACCTCGCTGGTCGGCGAGTACTGGCCCTTGGTGAGGCCGTAGATCTGGTTGTTGAACATCAGGATGGTGAGGTTCACGTTGCGGCGCAGCGCGTGGATCAGGTGGTTGCCACCGATCGACAACATGTCGCCGTCACCACCGACGACCCACACGTCGAGATCGGGTCGGGCGATGGCCAGGCCGGTCGCGATGGCCGGGGCGCGGCCATGGATGCTGTGCATGCCGTAGGTGTTCATGTAGTACGGGAACCGCGCCGCGCAACCGATGCCGGACACGAACACGGTGTTCTCGCGGCTGACGCCGAGGTCGGGCATCAGCATCTGGACGGCCATGAGGATCGAGTAGTCGCCGCAGCCCGGACACCAGCGCACTTCCTGGTCGCTCGACCAGTCCTTCTTGGTCGTGACGGGGATCAGGTCAGTCATCGAGCGCCTCCAGGATCTCGGTCTCGAGCTCGCCGGCGGTGAAGGGGACGCCCTTCACCTTGCTGACGGACCGGGCCGGGACCAGGTACTCGGCCCGCAGCAGGCGGCTGAGCTGGCCCAGGTTCATCTCGGGCACGAGGATCTTCGGGTAGCGGGCGAGCACGTCGCCGAGGTTGGGCGGGAACGGGTTGAGGTGCATCAGGTGGATCTGGGCCACCTTGCGACCCCGGGCTCGGACCCGGTCGACGGCGCCGCTGATCGCGCCCCAGGTCGAACCCCACCCGACCATCAGCAACTCGGCCTCGTCGGCGTCGCCGGTGACCTCGATCGGGGGCAGGGTGCGGGCGATGCCGGCGATCTTGGCCGCCCGCAGGTCGACCATGCGACCGTGGTTGGTCGGGTCGTAGCTGATGTTGCCGCTGCCGTCTTCCTTCTCGATGCCACCGATCCGGTGCATCAGGCCGGGCGTGCCGGGCAGCGCCAGCGGTCGGGCCAGCGTGTCGGGATCGCGCAGGTAGGGCCAGAACTCGGGTTCGCCCTCGTCGCTGACGTGGTTGGTCGTGGTGGCGAAGGTGACCTCGATCGGCTCGAGCGAGTCGACGTCGGGAAGGCGCCACGGCTCGGAGCCGTTGGCCAGGTAGCCGTCGGACAACAAGATGACCGGCGTGCGGTAGGTCAAGGCCAGGCGGACCGCCTCGATGGCCACCTGGAAGCAGTTCGACGGGCTGTAGGCGGCGATGATCGGCAACGGCGACTCGCCGTGGTGGCCGTACATCGCCAGCAGCAGATCGCTCTGCTCGGTCTTGGTGGGAAGGCCGGTGGAGGGACCGCCCCGTTGGATGTCGATGATAAGCAGCGGCAGCTCGAGGCTGATGGCCAGGCCGATGGTCTCGGACTTGAGCGCCACACCCGGACCGCTCGTGGTCGTCACGCCGATGTGGCCGCCGTAGGAGGCGCCGAGGGCGGCACCGATGCCGGCGATCTCGTCTTCGGCCTGGAGCGTGCGGACGCCGAAGTTCTTGTGCTTGGACAGCTCGTGGAGGATGTCCGACGCCGGGGTGATCGGGTAGGAGCCGAGGAAGATGGGCAGCTGGGCGAGCTGGCCGGCGGCGACCAGGCCCCAGGCCAGTGCCGTGTTGCCGGTGATGTTGGTGTAGGTGCCGGGTCGTTGCGGGGCCGGCAGCACCTGGTAGGGGTGGTCGAACAGCTCGGCGGTCTCACCGAAGGCGTGGCCGGCCCGGAAGGCGGCGAGGTTGGCGTCGCGCACGAGCGGCCGGTTGGCGAACTTCTCGCTGATCCAGTCGATCGTGGGCTGCTCGGGGCGGGTGTACATCCAGGAGATGAGCCCGAGCGCGAACAGGTTCTTCGAGCGGTCGGCGTCGCGGGGCTTGACCCCGAGCGGCGCGCAGGCCTCCTTGGTCAGCGAGGTCATCGGCACCTCGTAGACGTTGAAGCCCTTGAGGCTGCCGTCGGTGAGCGGGTTCGCGTCGTACCCGGCCTTGGCCAGGTTGCGCTCGTCGAACGTGTCGATGTTGATGATCAGGGTGCCGCCTGGCTCGAGCTTCTCGAGCTCGGCGTGCAGCGCGGCGGGATTCATGGCCACCAACACGTTGGGGGCGTCGCCGGGCGTGGTGATCTCGTGGTCGGAGATGTGGACCTGGAAGGCCGACACCCCGGCGAGCGTCCCGGCCGGGGCGCGGATCTCCGCGGGGAACTCCGGCAGCGTGGCGAGATCGTTCCCGAACAGCGCGCTGGCGCTGGTGAATCGGTCACCTGTGAGCTGCATGCCGTCACCCGAGTCGCCGGCGAACCGGATGATCACCCGGTCCAGCTCTGTCGGTGTGGCGCGCTCGGCGGTGTCGGCCACGTGGACCCCCTTGTCCCTGGCAGTTGTCGTGGCTGTCGTGTACAGCCCGTTCAATCTATCGGCGCGTAAGGGCCCGACCTGACACCCCCGATCAGGCGATCTCGATGGACCGGTCGAGGTAGACGTCCTGGATGGCGTGGAGCAGCTCGACGCCCTCGCTGGTGGGCCGCTGGAAGGCCTTGCGGCCGCTGATGAGGCCGGTGCCGCCGGCCCGCTTGTTGATCACCGCGGTGCGCACCGCCTCGGCCAGGTCGCTGGCTCCCGACGACGCCCCGCCCGAGTTGATCAACCCGATGCGGCCCATGTAGCAGTTCGCCACCTGCCAGCGGCAGAGGTCGATCGGGTGGTCGGTCGTCAGCTCGCTGTAGACCAGCTTGCTCGTCTTGCCGTAGTTGGCCAGCACGTTGAAGCCACCGTTGTTCTCGGGCAGCTTCTGCTTGATGATGTCGGCCTCGATGGTGACGCCGAGATGGTTGGCCTGGCCCGTGAGGTCGGCGGCGGCGTGGTAGTCGACCCCGTCGACCTTGAAGGCCTCGTTGCGCAGGTAGCACCACAGCACCGTGAACATGCCGAGCTCGTGGGCCTGCTGGAAGGCCTCGCTGATCTCGACCAGCTGGCGATGGGACTCGGTCGAGCCGAAGTAGATGGTGGCGCCGACCGCGGCGGCCCCGAGCTCGAAGGCCTGGTCGACCGACCCGAACATGATCTGGTCGAACTCGTTCGGGTAGGTCAGCAGCTCGTTGTGGTTGAGCTTGACGATGAACGGGATGCGGTGCGCGTACGTGCGCGAGCACATGCCGAGCACGCCGAAGGTGGACGCCACCGCGTTGCAGCCGCCCTCGATGGCGAGCTCGACGATGTTCTTCGGGTCGAAGTACTTGGGGTTGGGTGCGAAGGAGGCGGCCGCCGAGTGCTCGATGCCCTGGTCGACCGGCAGGATCGACACGTACCCGGTGCCGGCGAGGCGACCGTGGCCGAACAGGGCAGCCAGGTTGCGCAGCACCTGCGGCGAGCGATCGGTGCCGGCGTAGACGCGATCGATGATGTCGGGGCCCGGCAGGCTCAGGTCCTCGCGTGCGATGCCCTTGGACACATGCGTGAGCAGGCTGTCGGCGTCGTCGCCGAGCAGCCCTTGGATGTCGGTCATGCCACTCCTCAGCCGTGGGACTGCTGCGCGGGTTGCGCGTGCAGCCAGAGTAGGCGCGCCGCGATGCGCGCGGTCGAAGCCACGGTCAGCCCCGCTCGACGCCGATCTCGGCGAGTCGGTCGTCCGCCTCGGCCAGCGCGGCCGCCCATCGGGCCCGCTGACGGACGGGCACCACCCGCTCGGCCACGACCTCGGTGCGGGAGGCGGTGGCACCCGCCGGCCCGGAAGAACCGGCGACGCGTGCGGCCGACCACCAGGACCTCGTCACCGGCCGCCAGGGCCGACCGGGCCGGAGGGTCGGACCAGGCCACCGGGACGGACTCGGTGGGCCGATCGTCGGCGCGGACCGACACGTCGAAGGAGAGGACGACGGTTCCGGACGGCAGCTCGCGCCGTTGCGGATCGTGCGGCAGCTGCCCGATCACGACGGTGATCGAGTGATGGGGGTGCGGTGATGCGTCGTTGCGGGCTCTGGCTGACACAGCAGGCTCCTCGGTGGGTGGAACGGTCCGCCGGGGAAGGCCGGGGCCGAGCCTACGAGGGGGGTGTGACAGCCGACGCCCGCGGGCTCAGCGGAGGGCCCGGGCGCGGGCCGACACGTCCGCGAAGCCCGGATCGATGCGGGCCAGCTTCTCGAAGAGCTCGCGGGCCCGGCTCAGATCGCCGGCCCGCTCGTACAGGTCGGCCAGCGCGTAGCCCACGGCGAAGGTGGTGCTCGAGTGGCCGCTTGGGCAGCTTCCAGCCCTGCTCCAACAGCCGGATGGCGCCGGGCAGATCGCCTCGGTCGGCCTTCATCCCCGCCACGACGATCCGGCCTTCGACCACGAGCTCCGCGCTGGGCGACGCCGGCGCGCAGGTCCTCCCACAGCTCGACGACCTTCGTGTCCTGGCCGAGCGCCGCGATAGCAGTCCGCCAGCACGGGATGCTGCTCGGTCGAACCCGTGAGCAGCCGGAACGCCTCGAGTTGCTTGGCGGCGGCGCGCCACTTGCCCTGCCGGTACAGCGTCAGGCCGTACAGCTCCCGCGCCGCCGCCACCCCCGGCGCCTCCGACACGAGCTTGCCGAGGATGCGGGCGGCGTCGGTGTACCGGTCGGCGGCGAAGGCACGCGACGCGTCCTTCAGTCGCTGCTCGAGGCGCGGTGCCCGGGTCGTACCCACGGCGCGCGACAGCTCGGCCCGGACCTCCGCCTCGACCTCGTCAGACTCGCCCGCCTCGGCGTCGTGATCGTGGCGCCGCCCCCGGGCGACCGCGGACGCGGCCTCGTCGCGCACCTCGTCGACCCGGACCCATTCGTCCATCTGGCGCGGGTCGTCCACCCCGTCGCGGTCGTCGCGAGCCCGATCCATCTCCCGGCGCCAGGTGGCGGAGGCGCCGGAGCCGCCTTCGTCCAGACGGGCCGCAGCCCGCCGGGCCAGGCCACCCCAGCTGGGATCGCCGGCCATCGGCCGCTCGGCCTCGACCGACCCGGCGCGGCGGGGAGCCCGACGCGGGGCGCCCCGATGAGGCGAACCGGACCGCGAGCCGGACCGCGCCCCGCCCCGACGAGGCGAGCCGGACCGAGCGGTGCCCGACCGTGGCGCCGACCGGCGAGCTGAACCCCGGCGAGGGGCGCCTGACCGGCTGCCTGAGCTGGAGCGTCGAGAGCTCGAGCGGCGTGAGCTCGAGCGCCGTGAGCTCGAACACGACGAACTCGAACGCGACGAACTCGAACGCGACGAACTCGAACGCGACGAACTCGAGCGCGACGGAGCGCGAGGAGCTCGATCGACGGGGTGCGCTGCGCCCGGAGGCCGACCGCCGAGAACTGCCCCCTGCCGGCCGGCGACGACCGGAGCTCGACCCTCCGGAGCTCGATCTGGGGGCCGAAGGCATCCCGGCAGACTACGCGAAGAAGGGGCCCCGAAGGGCCCCTTCTCACGAGAAATCCGGCGGCGACCTACTCTCCCAGGGAGTCTCCTCCCAAGTACCATCGGCGCTGGTGGGCTTAACTTCCGTGTTCGGGATGGGAACGGGTGTGACCCCACCGCTATGGCCACCGAAATCTGTTGTCAAGGACGAGCGCACACGGCTCTATGGCCGGGCGCTCGAGTCCCTGAAAGAACTCCACAGCGAGCACGAACGTCATTGTCGATCCAAGCCCTCGGCCGATTAGTACCGGTCGGCTGAACACGTCACCGTGCTTACACCTCCGGCCTATCAACGTGGTGATCTGGCCACGGGCCTTACCTGGTTATCCAGTGGGAGATCTCATCTCGGAACGAGCTTCGCACTTAGATGCTTTCAGCGCTTATCTCTTCCGCAGGTGGCTAACCAGCCGTGCCCTTGGCAGGACAACTGGCACACCAGAGCTGCGTCCGTCCCGGTCCTCTCGTACTAGGGACAGCCTTCCTCAAATCTCCTACGGCTGCAGAGGATAGGGACCGAACTGTCTCACGACGTTCTAAACCCAGCTCGCGTACCGCTTTAATGGGCGAACAGCCCAACCCTTGGGACCTGCTTCAGCCCCAGGATGCGATGAGCCGACATCGAGGTGCCAAACCTTCCCGTCGATATGGACTCTTGGGGAAGATGAGCCTGTTATCCCCGGGGTACCTTTTATCCGTTGAGCGACGGCGCTTCCACACGCAACCGCCGGATCACTATGCCCTGCTTTCGCACCTGCTTGACTTGTAGGTCTCGCAGTCAAGCTCCCTTGTGCCATTGCACTCGACGGCTGATTGCCAACCAGCCTGAGGGAACCTTTGGGCGCCTCCGTTACTCTTTAGGAGGCGACCGCCCCAGTCAAACTACCCGCCTGACGCTGTTCCCGATCCGGATAACGGACCTAGGTTAGAGTTCCAGCATGAGCAGGGTGGTATTTCAAGGTTGACTCCACACTGGCTAGCGCCAATGCTTCCAAGTCTCCCACCTATCCTACACAACACATACCAAAACCCAACATCAAGTTGTAGTAAAGGTCCACGGGGTCTTTCCGTCCTT
>CAVZMK010000003.1:0-2500 GCA_963776435.1 uncultured Microthrixaceae bacterium | reverse complement strand
GGGTGCGGCGGCGTGCGCCGGCCACGAGCGCCAGCCACCTCGTCGACCGGCAGCAGGGTGAGCTGCAGCAGGAACCGCTCGACGTCGCGGTCGTCGACGTTGATCCAGTACTGGTAGAAGGCGTAGGGCGAGGTGCGGTCCGGGCTGAGCCAGACGGCTCCCTCGGCCGACTTGCCGAACTTGGCCCCGTCGGACCGGGTCACGAGCGGCACCGTGAGCCCGTGGACCGTGGCCCCCGCGCCGGCGCCGGATCAGGTCGATGCCGGCGGTGATGTTGCCCCACTGGTCCGATCCGCCGACCTGCAGCTCGCAGCCGTGGTGCTGGTGCAGCACGTCGTAGTCGTTGGCCTGCAGCAGCATGTAGCTGAACTCGGTGAACGAGATGCCGTCACTCGCTCTCGACCCGGGCCCGCACCGACTCCTTGGCCAGCATGGCGTTCACGGTGACGTGCTTGCCCACGTCCCGCAGGAAGTCGAGCACGCCGACCGGCTCGGTCCAGGTGCGGTTGTCGACCAGCACGGCCCCGGCCCGCCGGCGTCGAAGTCGACGAACTGCGCCAGCTGGGCCCGGATCGCCGCCAGGTTGGCGTCGAGGGTGGCGTCGTCGAGCAGGTTGCGCTCCTCGGAGCGGCCGCCGGGGTCGCCGATCATGCCGGTGGCCCCGCCGGCCAGCGCGATCGGCCGGTGGCCGGCGTCCTGGAAGCGCCGCAGCAGCAGCAGCGGCACCAGGTTGCCGACGTGGAGGCTGTCGGCGGTGGGGTCGAACCCGCTGTAGACCGTGATCGGGACCGGCGGCGAGCCGCTCGCCGAGCGCGTCGAGGTCGGTGTGGTCGTGCACCAGGCCGCGCGCGGCCAGGTCGTCGAGGATGGCGGCGTCGGTCACGAGGGTCACGTTCCCTCCCGCCGGCAACGCGGGTCAACTCGTAATCCCGACGGCTCGGACCGTGTCGGCCCCGCTGGGCTGGCTGGTACGGGGCCGGCGGCGGGCGCCAGACTGAGGGGCGTGCCCGTGACCGCTCCCGTCGAGACCCCTTCCGACCCGCCCGCCCCGCACCCCGCCGCGCCGCCGGTTCCGTGTGGCCCGGTGGGCGACCATCGCCGTGTGCGTCTCGATCCTGGCGCTCTGGGCGTTCGTGTACGTCTGGGCCGCCCGCCAGAAGCCGGTCGACCGCCTGGCCAGCCCGGCCTTCGGTCACCGGGCCGAGCAGATCTGCGCCGCCACGCTGGCGAAGCTGGCCCAACTACCACCCGCGGGTGCCTCCAAGACCAACGTCGAGCGGGCCGCCGTGGTGGACCGCTCGAACGTCGAGCTCGGGTCCATGCTCTCGCAGCTGGCCTCCGTGGCCCCCACGACCGGCAACGACGGCCGGATGCTGCGGGAATGGCTGGTCGACTACCACACGTACCTGTCGAACCGCGTCGACTACGCCGAGCGGCTCCGCACCGACCCGTCAGCCCGCTTCTACGAATCGGAGAAGCAGCCCGGCGAACAGATCACCATCCCGATCGACACCTTCGCCACCGCCAACGACATGGACTCCTGCACCGCCCCCGAGGATCTCAGTTAAAGGATTCCTGAGCCTGGCGACGGGCTCGTAGTCTCCGGGGCATGGCTGTCGACGTTCGCACCATCCGCGCGGATGAGGTCGCCCCGTGGGTCGACGCGATGCGCGCCGGGTTCCTCAACGACCCGGTCACGTCGAGCGACGAGGCCGACTGGCGGGCCACCTTCATCGACCTCGACCACACCTGGGGGGCCTTCGACGGCGACCGGGTGGTCGGCACGCTCCGGTCCTTCGACACCCGCCTCACCGTGCCCGGTCGACGCGAGGTGACGGCGACCGCGCTCACCCATGTGGCCGTGTCGGCCAGCCACCGCCGCCAGGGCCTGCTGTCGCGCATGATCACGGCCGACCTCGCCGCCTGTGCCGAGCGCGGCGACGCGGTCAGCGTGCTGATCGCCGCCGAGTACCCGATCTACGGGCGCTTCGGCTACGGCCCGGCCACCGAAGGGGTCGACTTCGAGATCGACACCGTGGGGCTCACCGTCACCGGCTCACGCACCGGCTCGATCGACGTGGTCGACCGCGACACCTACCGGGCTGCGGTCCCCGCGGTCTACGACACGTTCCGCCTCGACCACGCCGGATCGATCCTCCGCGACGACTGGTGGTGGGACGTGAGCGTGGGTGTGGTCGCGATCAAAGGTCGCGCCCTGCCGAAGTTCTTCGCCCTCAGCCGCTCCGAGTCGGGTGAGATCGACGGCTTCGTCGCCTACCGCATCGAGGAGCACTGGGTCGACGTGCGGCCGAGGGCCAAGCTGCTGGTCGACGACCTCGTCGGGGTGGACACCGCCGCGACCGTACGGCTCTGGCGCTACTGCATCGAGACGGACTGGATCGGCACGGTCCGCGCCGATCACCGAGGCGTCGAGGATCCGCTCCGCTGGCACCTCGACGACGCCCGGGCCCTGGCCGAGCGCGAGCGGGCCGACCTCCTC
>CAVZMK010000002.1:0-1051053 GCA_963776435.1 uncultured Microthrixaceae bacterium | reverse complement strand
CGCGCCTTGTAGGCCGACGAGCGGACGTACCTGACCTGGGCGCGCGTGCCCGGTCGCTCGTTGGTCTTGACACCGAAGCTCATGTCAGCGCCGTCCCTTGTGTTCCTGGCCGGCATGGAAGCGGAACGTGCGGGTGGGCGCGAACTCGCCCAGCTTGTGCCCGACCATCGACTCGGTGATGTACACGGGGACGTGCTTGCGCCCGTCGTGCACCGCGATCGTGTGGCCGACCATCTCGGGGATGATCGTCGAGCGGCGCGACCAGGTCTTGATGACGCGCTTCTCGTTCTGCTCGTTCAGGGCGTCGACCTTCTTGAGGAGGTGGTCGTCGACGAACGGGCCCTTCTTGAGACTGCGAGGCATTGCGGGTCTCTCTCTCTTCTGCCGACGGGTTAGCGGCGCGAGCCGCGTGTGCGGCGCCGGCGGACGATGAGTTGCTGCGATGGCTTGGTCTTGTCCCGGGTGCGGCCTTCGGGCTTGCCCCACGGCGACACGGGATGGCGACCACCGGAGGTCTTGCCCTCGCCACCACCGTGGGGGTGGTCGACGGGATTCATGGCGACGCCACGGGTCTGGGGACGGACGCCCTTCCAGCGGTTGCGGCCGGCCTTGCCGATCTTGATCAGCTCGGCCTCGGCGTTGCCGACCTCGCCCACCGTGGCCCGGCAGTCGATCGGCACGCGGCGCATCTCGGTGCTGGGGAGGCGGATGGTGGCGAAGTCGCCTTCCTTGGCCACGAGCTGCACGCTCGAGCCGGCGCTGCGGGCCATCTTGGCGCCGCCACCGGGCTTGAGCTCGACGTTGTGGATGGTCGTACCGACGGGGATGTAGCGCATCGGCAAGGCGTTGCCGGGACGGATCTCGGCGCCGTGGCCGCTCTGGAGCATCTCGCCCACGCCCACGCCGGCCGGGGCGATGATGTAGCGCTTCTCGCCGTCGAGGTAGTGGAGCAGCAGGATGCGGCAGTTGCGGTTGGGGTCGTACTCGACCGCGGCGACCTTGGCCGGCACGCCGTCCTTGGTGCGGCGGAAGTCGATGATGCGGTACTGCTGCTTGTGACCGCCGCCCTTGTGCCGGGCGGTCTTGCGGCCGTAGCTGTTACGCCCACCGGTGCCCGACTTGGGGGCGAGCAGCGAGCGTTCGGGCGTCGTCTTGGTGATCTCGGCGAAGTCCGAGACCGTCTGGAAACGGCGGCCCGGGCTGGTGGGCTTGCGCTTGCGGAGTGCCATGGTGCCTATGCCTCGAAGAGGTCGATCGTGTCGCCCTCGGCGAGGGTGACGATCGCCCGCTTGGTGTCGGGTCGGGTGCCGAACGTCGGCGAGCGGCGGTTGCGCTTGCGCTTGCCCGGTCGGTTGAGGGTGTTCACCTTGGCCACCCGCACGTTGAAGATCGAGCGCACGGCGTCGCCGATCTCGGGCTTGGTGGCGTCCGGGTGGACGCGGAACGTGTAGACGCCCTGGTCGGACAAGGCGTACGACTTCTCGCTCACGATGGGCTCGATGATGATGTCGCGGGGGTCCTTCACGACTCGTCCTCATCGGGCTGGTCGGTCTGGTTGAACGAGAACGAACCGGCGGGGGCGGACTCGCCGCTGTCGGCGGGGCCGGCCTCGTCGGCCGACTCCTCGGCCTCGGGCTCGGCGGCGGCCTGCTCGCGTGCCGCCCGCACCTCGGCCTCCTTCTCGGCCTTGACGCGGGCCGCCTCGAACCGCGGATCGGTCTTCTCGCCGGCCGGCTTGACCCGCTCGGAGGGATCGACCGGCTTGGAGGCTTCACCGGTGTTCTTGGGGCGGTTGGGCAGATCCGTCATGTCGGTGTCCCCCTCGGATTCGGTGATCGCAGCGTCGGTCGCCTTCGCCGCCTTGGTCGCCTTCTTGGCCGCCGGAGCCTTCTTCGCGGCCGGAGCCTTCTTCGGCCGCGGGTGCCTTCTCGGCCTTGGCCGCGACCGCGTCGGGGTCGGACTTGGGCAGCGTCTCGCGGGTGAAGACCAGGTGGTCGGACACCAACACGTCGTAGGCGTTGAGCTCGCCCGGCTCGAGCAGGTGGACGTAGGGAAGGTTGCGGAAGCTCTTGATCGCCACCGCGTCGTCGGGGGAGACCACGACCACGATGCGACCGTCGAGCTCGAGCGCGGTGAGCAACGCGGCGGCCTGTTGCGTGCTCGGCGCGTCGAAGCCCCAGTCGTCGACCACCACGACCTTGCCGTCGGCGGCGCGGTCGGACAGGGCCGAGCGCAGGGCCAGCCGGATCATCTTCTTGGGGGTGCGCTGCGCGTAGCTGCGCGGCTTCGGGCCGAGGGCGACGCCGCCACCCTTCCACTGCGGAGAGCGGATCGAGCCCTGGCGGGCCCGGCCGGTGCCCTTCTGCTTCCACGGCTTGGCGCCACCGCCGCGCACCTCGGCACGCGTCTTGGTGCTCTGCGTGCCGGCCCGGCGGGCGGCCAGCTGCGCGGTGACCACCTGGTGCATCACGGCCACGTTGGGCTCGATGCCGAAGATGGTGCTGTCGAGATCGACGCTGCCCTTCTCTGCGCCGCCGGCGTCACGGACCTTGACCGCGGCCATCACGCACCGCCCTTGCTGTCGGCGGTCGCCTTGACGGCGTCGCGGACGATGACCAACCCGCCCCTGGGGCCGGGGATCGCTCCCCGCACCAGCAGCAGGCCGGCGTCGGCGTCGGCCTCGACGACGGCCAGGTTGAGCGTCGTCACCTTCTCGCCGCCCATGCGACCGGCCATCCGCGTGCCCTTGAAGACCCGGGCGGGGGTGGCGCAGGCGCCGACCGAGCCGGGCTTGCGATGCACGCGGTGCGTGCCGTGCGAGGCCTTCTGGCCGCTGAAGTTGTGACGCTTCATCGTGCCGGCGAAGCCCTTGCCCCGGCTGACCGCGGTGACGTCGACGAGCTCGCCGGCCGACAGCAGGTCGACGGTGAGCTCCTGGCCGACCTCGTAGGCGGACACGTCGTCGAGGCGCAGCTCGACGAGCTTGGAGCCCGCGGCGACCGAAGACTTGGCGAAGTGCCCCGCTTCGGGCTTGGGGAGCTTGCGGGCGTCGCGCTGGCCGAAGGTGACCTGCAGCGCGCTGTAGCCGTCGCGCTCGGGGGTCTTGATCTGGACGACGCGGAGGGGCGCGACCTTGACCACGGTGACGGGGACGACGCGGTTGGCGTCGTCCCACACCTGGGTCATGCCGACCTTCTCGCCGACGAGTGCCTTGTTCGCCATACCGGCTGGGTTCTTTCTGTCGATCGCGTGGCGGGGCGGTGCCGACGCCGAGTGGCGCCGAGTGCCTGTTCACGCGAGCGCTCCGCTCGGGAGACCCGGCGGAGCGCCTGTTCGAGTTGGGCTGCGGGGTCCCACCGCCCGAATGGGTGGTGGCCGGCGCAGACGTCAGTTGTTGATGCGGTCCGGACCGTGCGGGCGGCCCGGAGGCCCCTGCACACAAGGGGATGAGCATAGCGGGAGCTTCGCCGGACTTCCAAGCCGGCATCGTCAAACCGGCCGGGCTTCGCCCATACTCGTGCCGTGGTCTCCCCCGCCGTTCCTTCGTGGCTCGACGAGCTGCCCCTCAAGCCGGGTCCGCCGTGGCTCTCGATGGGCCTGCACCCCCTCGATCTCGACGCCTGGTTGGTGGCCGACGAGCGGGAGGACGTCGAACTGGCCCTCAAACGCCGGCTGCTCACCGAGCGCCACGACGACGTCTTCCAGGCCCTGCCCGGCTCGGAAGCCGGTGGGCAGGAGGTCCTCGAGCTCATCCAGGACTGGCTGACCACCCACCGTGGCGCGCGGACCACCGCGGCACCACACGACCTCCACCCGCTCGACGTGGCCGGCCGGCTGGTGCAGGAGGACCTGTGCCTGATGGCGGCCGACGGCGAGCACTACGTGCTGGTGGCCGCCTCGCTGTGTTTCCCGTCGCACTGGCGCCTGGCCGACAAGATGGGGCGACCGGTGGCCCAGATCCACGCACCGGTGACCCACTACGACCACGAGCTCGAGGCCCGGGTCGACCACTTCTTCGAGCGGCTCCGGGTCGACCACCCCGTGACCCGCCGCAACCTGTCGATCCACAACCACGAGGAGCTGTTCCGGCCCGAGCCCCACGAGTCGCCGAGGTCGTTCGCCCCGGACCCCTCCGGCCTCGACCGCGTCTGGCTCCGCAGCGAGCGCCAGACCCTGGTCCGCCTCCCCCGCACCGGCACGGTGCTGTTCACGATCAAGACCCAGCTCTGCCCCGCCTCGGTCCTGACCCACCGCCCCGACATCGCCCACGCCCTCGCCACCAAGCTCGCCGCCATGGCCCCCGACCTGGCGGCCACCGGCGACTCCGCCCCCTTCCCGGTGTGGTTCGTGGACTGGCTGAACTCCCTCTAGATCGTGCTGAAACTCACCCTGTGGGGGAGTTTCAGCACGATCTACCGCGGCTTCGACGGGCTACCGTCCGCGGATGGCGAAGAAGAAGCCGGCGGTCCCGCGTTGGACGATCAACCACTTCAGCCAGGCCAACCCCAACGGCAAGCGCAAGGGGGATGTCGCGGCTCTGCTGCGACGCGTCGCAAAGACCATCGAAGCCTCGGCCCGGTGACGGTGCAGGACGTCACGCTCGAGAAGGAGATCACCACCGACGGCCCACGGTGGTCCGCCACCGTCACTACCACCCCAAGAAGAAGCACTGACCCGGCACGCCGATCCTAGTTCGTCGAGTTGACCACCCGTGAGGTGGTCAACTGCACAAACCAACGCAGGCAGAAGCGCTCCCCTTCTCCAAGCGAGCCCAGCACCGAGACCTCCCATCCGGCTCCGCCAGCGAGCGGAGCCAGCATGGCCGCGGCGAAGCCGCCGGCCCAGAGACGACGGGTGGCGCCGGCGGGACCAGCTGCGGCGAACGAGCGTCAGCGAGGAGCGCAGCGCCCGCCGGTGACAGGACCCGCCGTCGGCGGGCCGGATCGAGCGAGGCGCTACGCCTGCTGGATCTTGATCTCGATGTCGACGCCGGCCGGGAGGTCGAGGCGCTGGAGCGAGTCGACCGTCTTGGGTGACGGCTCGAGGATGTCGAGCAGGCGCTTGTGGACGCGCATCTCGAAGTGCTCGCGCGAGTCCTTGTCCTTGTGCGGCGAGCGGATCACCGTGTAGCGGTGCTTCTCGGTCGGCAGCGGCACCGGGCCGCGGATCGGTCGCGTTGGTGCGCACGACCGTCTCGACGATCTTCTTCGTCGACTGGTCGATGATCTCGTGGTCGTAGGCCTTCAGCCGGATCCGGATCTTCTGCTTGTCAGCCATTGACGCTGCCGCTTCCTGGGTCGTCTTACTTGAGGATCTTGGTGACGCGGCCGGCGCCGACGGTGCGGCCGCCTTCGCGGATGGCGAAGCGGAGGCCTTCTTCCATGGCGATCGGGTGGATCAACTCGACGGTCATGACCGTGTTGTCGCCCGGCATGCACATCTCGGTGCCCTCCGGCAACGACGACGTGCCCGGTCACGTCGGTGGTCCGGAAGTAGAACTGGGGCCGATAGTTCGAGAAGAACGGCTTGTGGCGGCCGCCCTCGTCCTTGGTCAACACATACACCTGACCCTCGAAGGTGGTGTGCGGCGTGATCGAACCCGGCGCCGCCAGCACCTGGCCCCGCTCGACCTCTTCTTTCTTCGTGCCCCGCAACAAGGCCCCGATGTTGTCGCCCGCCTGGCCCTCATCGAGGATCTTGCGGAACATCTCGACGCCGGTACACGTCGTCTTCGCCGTCGGCTTGATCCCCACGATCTCGATCTCATCGCCGGTGTGCACCACACCCTGCTCCACCCGGCCCGGTCACCACCGTGCCGCGCCCGGTGATCGTGAACACATCCTCGATCGGCATCAAGAACGGCTTGTCCGTCGCCCGATCCGGCTGCGGAATATAGGTATCGACCGCCGTCATCAACTCGAGGATCTGATCACACGCCACCTGATCACCCTCCAACGCCTTCAAAGCCGACACCTTCACCACCGGCACGTCATCACCCGGGAACTCATACTCGCTGCAGCAGCTCCCGCACCTCGAGCTCCACCAGATCCAACAGCTCCTCGTCATCGACCATGTCCACCTTGTTCAACGCCACCACGATCGCCGGCACCCCCACCTGCCGAGCCAACAACACATGCTCACGAGTCTGCGGCATCGGACCATCCGCCGCCGACACCACCAGAATCGCCCCATCCACCTGCGCCGCACCCGTAATCATGTTCTTGATGTAATCGGCATGCCCCGGCATATCCACATGCCGCGTAATGACGATCCGCCGTCTCATACTCCACATGCGAAATATTGATCGTGATCCCCCGCTCACGCTCCTCCGGCGCCTTATCGATGTTCGCGAACTCCGTAAACGAATTCTTCGACGGATCCTGCTCCGCCAACACCTTCGTGATCGCCGCCGTCAACGTCGTCTTCCCATGATCAATATGACCCATCGTCCCCACATTCGCATGAGGCTTGTTCCGCTCGAACTTCTCTCTGGCCATGACGATCTTCTCCTGGAGCCTTTCTGGGGTGCGGTGACCGGGAAGCGGGCGAGGGCTACTCGCCGCGCACGCGGGTGACGATCTCTTCCTGCACGTTCGACGGCATCTGCTGATACGAGTCGAACTGCATGGTGTACGTGGCGCGGCCGGACGTGCGCGAACGCAGGTCGGTAGCGTAGCCGAACATCTCCGACAGCGGCACCTGGGCGTTGATGACCTGGCTGCTGCCGCGCTGCTCCATGCCGCCGAGCTTGCCCCGCCGGGACGACAGGTCGCCCATGACGTCGCCCATGTAGTCGTCGGGGGTGACGACCTCGACCTTCATGATGGGCTCGAGCAGGACGGGCTTCGCCTTGCGGGAGGCCTCCTTGAAGGCCATCGTGCCGGCGATCTTGAAGGCCATCTCGGACGAGTCGACGTCGTGGTACTTGCCGTCGATGAGCGTGGCCCGGATGTCGACGGTCGGGTACCCGGCGAGCACACCGGCGGTCATGGCGTCCTGGATGCCGGCGTCGACCGAGGGGATGTACTCCTTGGGGATGCGGCCACCGCTGATGGCGTCGACGAACTCGTAGCCGCCGCCGGGGCCGGTGTTCTCGATGCTGATCGTGACCTCGGCGTACTGACCCGAGCCACCCGTCTGCTTCTTGTGGGTGTAGGTGCTCTTGTCGACCTTCTGGCTGATCGTCTCGCGGTAGGCCACCTGCGGCTTGCCGACCGTGGCGTCGACGCGGAACTCGCGCAGCATGCGGTCGACCAGCACCTCGAGGTGCAGCTCGCCCATGCCGGAGATGATGGTCTGGCCCGTCTCCTCGTCGCTGCGCACCTGGAAGGTGGGGTCCTCCTCGGAGAGCGAGTAGAGGGCCTTGGACATCTTGTCCTGGTCGGCCTTGGTCTTGGGCTCGACGGCCACGTGGATGACGGGCTCGGGGAACTCGAGCTCCTCGAGCACCAGCGGCGCGTCGAGGGCGCAGAGCGTGTCGCCGGTCTTGGTGTTCTTGAGGCCGATGCCGGCCACGATGTCGCCGGCGTAGACCGCGTCGCGGTCCTGCTGGTGGTTGGCGTGCATCTCGAGCACGCGGCCGAGGCGCTCCTTGTTACCGGTGCGGCTGTTGAGCACCTGCGCGCCCTTGGGGAGGTGGCCGCTGTAGACGCGGAAGTAGGTGAGCTTGCCGACGTCGGGCGCGGTCATGATCTTGAAGGCGAGCGCGGCGAACGGCTCGTCATCGTCGGCCTTGCGCTCGACCGTCTCGTCGCCCTTGAGGTTCATGCCCTGGATCGGCGGGAGGTCGAGCGGCGAGGGCAGGTAGTCGACGACCGCGTCGAGCAACGGCTGCACGCCCTTGTTCTTGAAGGCGGTGCCGTTGAGGATCGGCACCACGTCGCCCGAGATGGTGGCGCGACGGATGGCCGCCCGCAGCTCGTCGGCGCTGACGGGCTCCTCGGCCACGAACTTCTCGAGGATCTCCTCGTCGACCGACGGCGATGGTCTCGACCAGCTTGGCCCGGTACTCGTCGGCCTGGGCGGCCAGGTCGGCGGGGATCTCCTGCACGGTCCACTTGGCCCCGAGCTCCTCGTCGTCCCAGACCAGGGCGTCCATGGTCAGCAGGTCGATCACGCCCTTGTAGTGGCCCTCGGCACCGATGGGCAGCTGCACCACGGCAGGGGTGCACTCGAGGCGATCCTCGATGCTGGCCAGCGCCTTGAAGAAGTCGGCGCCGAGGCGGTCCATCTTGTTGACGAAGCACATGCGGGGGACGCCGTACTTGTTGGCCTGGCGCCACACGGTCTCGGTCTGGGGCTCGACGCCGGCGACGCCGTCGAAGACCGCGACCGCGCCGTCGAGCACGCGCAACGACCGCTCGACCTCGACGGTGAAGTCGACGTGGCCCGGCGTGTCGATGATGTTGATGCGGTGGTCGTTCCACATGCACGTGGTGGCGGCCGACGTGATGGTGATGCCGCGCTCCTGCTCCTGCACCATCCAGTCCATCGTGGCCGCGCCCTCGTGGACCTCACCGATCTTGTAGTTGCGCCCGGTGTAGTAGAGGATGCGCTCGGTCGTCGTGGTCTTGCCCGCGTCGATGTGGGCCATGATGCCGATGTTGCGGGTCCGCTCGAGGGGGTGGGTCCTGGCCATCGTTCTTCGTCTCTCGTGTCAGTGCTCGTGGCAGGGGGTTCGGGGATCGGTTGGAACCGAGTGGGGATGGCGGATGGGGACGGGCTCGCGGCGACGCCGACCGGAGATCCGGTCGGTGCGGGGAGCGGACCGGCCGGGTGCCGGTGAGCCGGAGCGGGCTACCAGCGGTAGTGGGCGAAGGCCTTGTTCGACTCGGCCATCTTGTGCATGTCCTCGCGTCGCTTGACCGAGGCCCCCACTCCGTTTGATGCGTCGAGCAGCTCGTTGGCGAGGCGCTCGGCCATCGTCTTCTCGCGGCGCTGCCGCGAGTAGCCGACGATCCAGCGGATGGCGAGGGTGTTCGAACGGCGCGGCCGGACCTCGACGGGCACCTGGTAGGTGGCACCACCGACGCGGCGGCTCTTGACCTCGAGCTGCGGCTTGACGTTGTCGACCGCCCGCTTCAGCGTGGCGATGGGCTCGGCGTCGGTCTTCTGCTGGATGACCTCGAGAGCCTGGTAGACGATGCGCTCGGCCGTGGAACGCTTGCCGCGCTGGAGGATCTTGTTGACGAGCTGGGTGACCACGACCGACCGGTAGATCGGATCGGGCATCAGCTCGCGACGGGGGGCCGGACCCTTGCGAGGCACGTCAGCTCTCCTTCTTGGCGCCGTAGCGGCTGCGGGCCTGCTTGCGGTCGCGCACGCCCGAGGTGTCGAGGGTGCCGCGGATGATCTTGTAGCGCACGCCGGGAAGGTCCTTCACGCGGCCGCCACGCACGAGGACGATCGAGTGCTCCTGGAGGTTGTGGCCCTCACCCGGGATGTAGGCGGTGACCTCCATGCCACTGGTGAGCCGCACGCGGGCGACCTTGCGCAGCGCCGAGTTCGGCTTCTTCGGGGTGGTCGTGTACACGCGGGTGCACACGCCCCGACGCTGGGGGGCGCCCTTGAGGGCCGGCGTCTTGCCCTTGGCCGGCTTCGACTCGCGGCCCTTGCGGACCAGCTGCTGGATCGTGGGCACCGAGGTACCTTTCCTGGGACGTGCGGACGGCAACCGACGCGCGAGCGCGCGAGGGCCGGAGGTCAATGCTACGGGTCGGTGGCCGAAAACGGCAAGTCAACAGTCGATGGCGCGCCGGTGGCCGTCCGGGGTGACCGACCTGTCAGCGCGGCGGTGGCCGAAACCGGGAGCAGGGCGAGGATCGAGAAGGCGTACATGGGCAGCAGCACCCGGGAGAAGCCCTGCCAGGACTCCCACAACCACGAGTTGAGCGCCGTTCCGGCCGCCAGATAGGCCACGGCCAGCCAGGTGCAGACGTCGCGGGGGGCCCGCAGGAGGGCCGCGACCACCAGGCCGAGGCCGAGGACGGCCACCATCCACTCCACCGGACCGAAGCCACCGACGTGACGGGCGAGGTCGACGAAAGGCACCGAGAAGCTCGTCTGGCGGGCCACCTGCTCGGGCCCGGTGCCGAGCCGCAGGCGGACGACCAACATCCAGGCCAGATAGGCACCGGGGGCGGCGGCGAGGGGCCAGAGATCTCGGCGGTCGAGGCGTCGCTGCGACAGGAGCCACACTCCGAGCACCACCGGGACGAGCAGCAGGCTCTCGCGCGAGAGCCCCGCGAGCACGAAGGCCAGTGCGGCCCAGCCCCGCCGCGGCCGGGACGGGATCCAGCAGGCCAACCCGACCAGCGCCAGCGCGAGGGCGAGCAGGTCCGGCCCCGTCCAGTCGAGCACCGTCAGCGCACCCGGCAGCACCAGGACCATCAGCGCCCAGCGGTCCTTCGATCCGGCCCCTCGGAGCTGGGCGAAGGCCATGGCGGCGACGGCCAGGGCACCGGCCGACAGCACGGTGGCGCCGGCCACGGCCCACGACGTGAGCCGGGCCTGGCCGGCGGAGCCCACCCAGGCGAGATAGCCGAGCAGTGGGCGCTGCGCGAAGAAGGCGGCTGCCGGCGCCCCTTGGAAGAACGCGTCGGGACGCGAGAGGGTCGGGTCCTGGCCGATGGCCATGGCCGCCTGCCCGTCACCCTGGTTGAGGATGACCTCGATCCGGTCGTGGGGCGGTGAGGTCTGCACCACGTAGCCGAAGGCGCGCTCGCCCGGGGGTGGCACCCGGGTCGCCGACAGGTTGGCGAACAGCACCAAGAGGCCGACCCCGACGCCGAACACGAAGCCCGCGGCCAACCGCCGCGGCGCCAAGGAGGCGGCGGCGGTCGGCGTCACGGACTAGTCGGCGATCGCGCCGGCGGTCAGCCGGCGGTCTCGCTGGTGGGCAGATCGATGACCTGACCCTCGGCGCCGTCGACCGGGCCGTCGGACCGGCCGGCGAGCCACTCGGCGATGTCCTGCTCCTCGTCGGCCGAGGAGTAGTACTGCATCGGCTGGTAGTCGGGGGCGGACGTGGCGATGTCGCGGTACTTCGCCATGCCCGTGCCGGCCGGGATCAGCTTGCCGATGATGATGTTCTCCTTGAGACCGAGCAGCGAGTCGCTGCGCGACTCGATGGCGGCCTCGGTGAGCACCCGGGTCGTCTCCTGGAACGAGGCGGCGGACAGCCACGAGTCGGTGGCCAACGACGCCTTCGTGATGCCCATGAGCTCGGGACGCCCCTCGGCGGGGGTCTTGCCCTCGGTCACCAGCGCACGGTTGGTGTCGGTGTACACCTTCTGGTCGACGCGCTCACCCGGCAGGAAGTCCGAGTCGCCGGGCTCCTGCACGGCCACTCGGCGGGTCATCTGGCGCACGATCAGCTCGATGTGCTTGTCGTGGATGGGCACGCCCTGGTCGCGGTAGACCTTCTGGACCTCGGACACGAGATAGGCCTGCGTCTCGCGCACACCCTTGATCTCGAGGAGCTCCTTCGGATCGCGGGGACCCTCGACGATGGGATCGCCGGCGTGGATCTCCTGGCCCTCGGTGATCTCGAGCCGGGCGAGGCTCGGGACGGTGTAGCTCTCCTCGGTGCCGTCGTCGGCGACCACGGTGACCACACGGCCCTTGCCCTCGTCGTCCGCGATGCGCACGACGCCCGACAGCCGGCTGAGCGTGGCCTTGCCCTTGGGGCTGCGGGCCTCGAACAGCTCGACGACGCGGGGGAGACCACCGGCGATGTCGCCACCGCCGGCGATGCCACCGGTGTGGAAGGTACGCATGGTGAGCTGGGTGCCGGGCTCGCCGATCGACTGGGCGGCGATCACGCCGACGGCCTCGCCGGTCTCGATCGTCTTGCCCGTGGCCAGCGAGAGGCCGTAGCAGGCGGCCGAGATGCCGATGTCAGAGTCGTCGGTGAGCGGCGACAGCACCCGTACCCGGGTGACCTCGGGATCGTCGCGCAGCGCGTCGAGCTCGGCCTCTTCGATCGTCGAACCCTTGGCCAGCGTGGTGCCGTCGGCCAGCTTGACGTCGTCGGCCAGCACCCGGCTGTAGAGCCGCGTCTCGAGGTAGGTACGTCGGCCGGGCTGGTCGGGACCGACGTCTTCGACCCAGATGCCACGCACCGGGCGCGGCTTGCCGTCGGGACCCGGTGCGAACGGGTCCTCGTCGTTGATGATGAGCTCCTGGGCCACGTCGACGAGGCGACGGGTCAGGTAGCCCGAGTCGGCGGTCCGCAGCGCGGTGTCGACCAGGCCCTTCCGGGCACCAGGCGTGGCGATGAAGTACTCCAGCATCGACAGGCCTTCACGGAAGTTGCTCTTGATCGGGCGGGGGATCATGTCGCCGCGGGGGTTGGCCACCAGGCCGCGCATGCCGGCGATCTGGCGGACCTGCATCATGTTCCCGCGGGCACCGGAGCCGACCATCATGTCGATGGGGTTGAACTGCTGCTCCTTGAGGAGCGCCTCCATCTCGATGCGCACCTCGTCGGTGGCGGTCGTCCAGATCTCGACTTCCTTCTGGCGCCGCTCGCCGTCGGTGATGATGCCCCGACGGAACTGGGTCTCGACCTTCTCGGCTTCCTTCTCGTGGCGGTCGAGGATCTCCTTCTTGCCCGGCGGCGTCTGCACGTCGTCGATCGAGACGGTGAGCCCGGAGCGCGGTGGCGAACCGGAAGCAGAGGTTCTTGATGGCGTCGAGGCTGGAGGCCACGTCGGCCTTGTCGTAGTCCTCGGCCAGGGTGTCGACGAGCTCGCCCATCTGGCGCTTGGTGACGCGCTCGTTGATGAACTCGAAGCGGTCAGGCAGGGCGGAGTTGAAGAAGACCCGACCGACCGTCGTCTTGTGGTAGGTCGCGGCCACCCCGTTGGCGGGGGTGTCGACCAGCTTGGGCTGAGCGGAACTCGATCTCGGCGTGCAGCGACACGTCGCCGGCCTCGAAGGCCCGCTCGAGCTCGTGGATGCTGCGGAAGACCCGGCCGTGGCCCTTGGCGCCCGGCACCATCTCGGTGAGGTAGAAGGCGCCGATGATCATGTCCTGGGTGGGCGTGACCAGCGGGCGGCCGTCGGCGGGGCTCAACACGTTGTTGGCCGACAACATGAGCACGCGGCTCTCGGCCTGGGCCTCGGCCGACAGTGGCAGGTGCACTGCCATCTGGTCGCCGTCGAAGTCGGCGTTGAAGGCGTGGCACACCAGCGGGTGGATCTGGATGGCCTTGCCCTCGACGAGGATCGGCTCGAAGGCCTGGATGCCGAGGCGGTGCAGCGTCGGGGCCCGGTTGAGCAGCACCGGATGCTCCTTGATGACCTCCTCGAGCACGTCCCAGACCTGCGGGCGACGACGCTCGACCATGCGCTTGGCCGACTTGATGTTCTGCGCCAGCTCGGCGTCGACGAGCTTCTTCATGACGAAGGGCTTGAACAGCTCGAGGGCCATGAGCTTGGGCAGGCCGCACTGGTGCAGCTTGAGCGTCGGGCCGACCACGATGACCGAACGGCCGGAGTAGTCGACGCGCTTGCCGAGCAGGTTCTGGCGGAACCGGCCCTGCTTGCCCTTGAGCATGTCGGAGAGCGACTTGAGCGGGCGGTTGCCCGGACCGGTCACGGGCCGGCCGCGGCGGCCGTTGTCGAACAGCGCGTCGACGGCCTCCTGCAGCATCCGCTTCTCGTTGTTGACGATGATCTCGGGCGCACCCAGGTCGAGCAGGCGCTTGAGCCGGTTGTTGCGATTGATCACCCGGCGGTAGAGATCGTTGAGGTCGGACGTGGCGAACCGGCCACCGTCGAGCTGCACCATGGGGCGCAGCTCGGGCGGGATCACCGGCACGACGTCGAGGATCATGGCGCGGGGGTCGTTGACCCGGCGCTCGTGCTCGTCGCGGCGGTTGAACGCCGACACGATCTTGAGCCGCTTGATGGCCTTCTGCTTGCGCTGGGCCGACAGGGGGCGCTGGCCCTCCTGCGGGTCGATGGCGGCCCGCAGCTTGACCTCTTCCTCGTCGAGGTCGATGCGGTCGACGAGACGGGCGATCGCGTCGGCGCCCATGCCGCCCTCGAAGTAGTCGCCGTAGCGGTCGACCAGCTCGCGCCACAGCATCTCGTCTTCGATGATCTTGCGGGCGAAGAGGTCCTTGAACTCGTCGAAGGCCCGGACGAGCACGTCGATCTCGAGGTCGAACTGCTCGCGGATGAGTGCGACGTCCTTCTCGGCCGCCCGCTGGCGGGCCTTGACCTCGGAGTCCTTGGCGCCTTCCTTCTCGAGGTCGGCGACCTCCTTCTCGAGCTCCTCGAAGCGCTTGGCGATGGCGAGCTCGCGGTCCTTCTCGACCGCTTCGCGCTCGCCGATCATCTCGGCTTCGAGGTTGGGCAGATCGCCGTGGCGCTTCTCCTCGTCGACCCAGACGACGAGGTTGGCGGCGAAGTAGATGACCTTCTCGAGCTGCTTGGCCTTGAGCTCCTCACGGACCTCGGTGCCCATCAGCAGGTACGCGAGCCACGACCGGGTGCCGCGGAGGTACCAGATGTGCACGACCGGGGCGGCCAGCTCGATGTGGCCCATGCGCTCGCGGCGGACCTTGGAGCGCGTGACCTCGACGCCGCAGCGCTCGCAGATGATGCCCTTGAAGCGCACGCGCTTGTACTTGCCGCAGTAGCACTCCCAGTCCTTGGTCGGACCGAAGATCTTCTCGCAGAAGAGTCCGTCCTTCTCGGGCTTGAGCGTGCGGTAGTTGATGGTCTCGGGCTTCTTGACCTCGCCGTTCGACCACATGCGGATCGAGTCCGCCGTGGCCAGTCCGATGCGAAGCTGGTCGAAGTTGTTGACGTCGAGCATGGTCGGCTCTAGCCCCTCTCCGCCTGGCGGCGGGCGTCTTCTTCGTCACTGCCGCGTTCGGGCCGTGACAGATCGATGCCGAGCTCCTCGGCGGTGCGGAAGATGTCCTCGTCGAGCTCGCGCATCTCGATCTCCTCGCCGGTCGTCGAGAGGACCTCGACGTTCAGGCAGAGGGCCTGCATCTCCTTGATGAGCACCTTGAAGCTCTCGGGGATGCCGGGCTCGGGGATGTTCTCGCCCTTGACGATGGCCTCGTAGACCTTCACGCGACCGAGCACGTCGTCGGACTTGATGGTGAGCAGCTCCTGCAGGCAGTAGGCGGCGCCGTAGGCCTCGAGGGCCCACACCTCCATCTCGCCGAACCGCTGGCCGCCGAACTGCGCCTTCCCACCCAGCGGCTGCTGGGTGATCATCGAGTACGGGCCGGTCGAGCGGGCGTGGATCTTGTCGTCGACGAGGTGGGCGAGCTTCAAGATGTAGACGATGCCGACCGTGATCGGATTGTCGTAGGCCTCGCCGGTACGGCCGTTGAACAGCGTCGTCTTGCCGTTGCGCTGGATCAGCCGGCCCTCGTCGCCGTAGCGGGGATCAGTCGATTCGGGCGTCAGGTTCTCGAAGATCGACTGGATGGTCGGGTGCTTGCCGGCCTGGCCGACCTCGTCCCAGTGCGCGCCGTCGAACACCGGCGTGGCGATGAGCGTCGCCGGAGGCGTGTTCGTGCGCGTCTTGTGCTCGACGCCGCGGACGGGCTCGTCGCCGACCTTTTCGCCGTTGACATCCCAGCCCCAACGGGCGGCGTAGCCGAGGTGCGCCTCGAGGATCTGCCCCACGTTCATGCGGGACGGCACGCCGAGCGGGTTCAGGATGATGTCGACGGGCGTGCCGTCGGCCAGGAAGGGCATGTCCTCGAGCGGGAGGATCTTGGAGATGACGCCCTTGTTGCCGTGGCGGCCGGCCAGCTTGTCGCCGACGCTGATCTTGCGCTTCTGGGCCACGTACACCCGGACCAGCTGGTTCACGCCCGGCGGGAGCTCGTGGCTCTCGTCCCGGCTGAACACCTTGACGTCGATGACCTTGCCCTCTTCGCCGTGGGGCACCTTGAGCGACGTGTCGCGCACCTCGCGCGCCTTCTCGCCGAAGATGGCCCGCAGGAGCCGTTCCTCGGGGGTCAGCTCGGTCTCGCCCTTGGGGGTGACCTTGCCG
Source organism: uncultured Microthrixaceae bacterium (assembly GCA_963776435.1). Classification (GTDB taxonomy): domain Bacteria; phylum Actinomycetota; class Acidimicrobiia; order Acidimicrobiales; family Acidimicrobilacustridaceae; genus UBA4742. Next base: position 1,035,020 of record CAVZMK010000002.1, on the reverse strand, counting down.
ACCAGCACGTCGCCGGGGCCGACCTCGGCACCGATGCGGATGATGCCGCGCTCGTCGAGGTCGGCGAGGATCTCCTCGGAGAGGTTCGGGATGTCCCGCGTGATCTCCTCAGGACCGAGCTTGGTGTCACGGGCGTCGATCTCGTGCTCGTGGATGTGGATCGACGTGAGCACGTCGTCCTTGACCACGCGCTCGGACAGGATGATCGCGTCCTCGAAGTTGTAGCCCTCCCAGGTCATGTAGGCCACGACCAGGTTCTTGCCGAGGGCGAGCTCGCCGTTCTCGGTCGACGGTCCGTCGGCCAGGATGTCGCCCTTGCGGATCTTGTCGCCCTCGCGCACCCGCGGCTTCTGGTTGATGCAGGTGTCCTGATTGGAGCGCTCGAACTTGAGCAGGCGGTAGACCTTGCGACCCTGGCTCTTGTAGTCGACCGTGATCGACGTGCCGTCGAGGGCGGTGATCTGCCCGTCCTCCTCGGCGATGATCATGTCGGCCGCGTCGCGAGCGGCGCGGGCCTCGATGCCGGTGCCGACGTAGGGGGCCTCGGCCTTCACGAGCGGGACGGCCTGGCGCTGCATGTTGGCGCCCATGAGCGCGCGGTTGGCGTCGTCGTGCTCGAGGAAGGGGATGAGCGCGGTGGCCACCGACACGATCTGCTTCGGCGAGACGTCCATGAGCTGGACCTCGTCGGGCGCCACCGAGGAGATCTCGGTGGTGGCGCCGAAGAACACGTCGCGCTCGAGCTGGAGCTTGAGCTCGCCGAGCGTGGCCGCCTGCGGCGACCGTCGCACGAGCACGCGGTCGTCCGCGAACGTGCCGTTGGGCTTGAGGGGCGCGTTGGCCTGCGCGACCACGTACTCCTCTTCCTCGTCGGCCGCGAGGTAGACGATCTCGTCGGTGACCTTGCCCTTGGTGACCTTGCGGTACGGCGACTCGATGAAGCCGAACTCGTTGACCCGGGCGAAGGTCGACAGCGCGCCGATGAGGCCGATGTTCGGGCCTTCCGGCGTCTCGATCGGGCACATGCGGCCGTAGTGGCTGAAGTGCACGTCGCGGACCTCGAAGCCGGCCCGCTCACGCGACAGGCCACCCGGGCCGAGCGCCGAGAGGCGGCGGCGGTGGGTGAGGCCCGACAGCGGGTTCACCTGGTCCATGAACTGCGACAGCTGGCTGGTGCCGAAGAACTCCTTGATGGCGGCGACCACCGGCCGGATGTTGATGAGCGTCTGAGGCGTGATGGCCTCGACGTCCTGGGTGGTCATGCGCTCGCGCACGACCCGCTCCATGCGGGACAGGCCGATGCGGACCTGGTTCTGGATCAGCTCGCCGACCGACCGGATGCGGCGGTTGGCGAAGTGGTCCTGATCGTCGAGGCGGTAGCCCGGCTCGGCGTTGACCAGGTGGAGCAGGTAGGTGGTGGCGGCCAGGACCTCGGCCGGGCTGAGCACCGGCTGGTCGAGCTCCGGGCGCTCGAGCTTGATCTTGAACAGCTGCTCGATCTTGTCGAGCTCGGGGCCCAGCTTGCGGTTGAGCTTGTAGCGACCGACCCGGGAGAGGTCGTAGCGGCGGCTCTCGAAGAAGGCGGTGCGGAAGTAGCTCTTGGCCGACTCGACCGACGGCGGCTCACCGGGGCGGGCCCGCTTGTAGATCTCGACGAGGGCCTCGTCCTGGGTCGGGGCCAGCTCGCGGTCCTTCTCCCACTGCCCCTCGAGGAAGTCGAAGTGGCGGACGAACTTCTCGAGGAACCCGGGGTGGTTCTCCTCGTCGTAGCCGAGGGCGCGCAGCAGCACGAACAGGCTGAGGCGACGCTTGCGGGCGACGCGGGCGCCGGCGGTGACGTCCTTGCCCGGCTTCTGCTCGACGTCGAACTCGATCCACTCGCCGCGGTAGGGATGGATCGTGCCGGTGACCAGCTGGTGCTTGGTCAGGTTGCGCAGGCGGAAGCGCTCACCCGGCTGGAAGATCACGCCCGGCGACCGCACGAGCTGGCTCACGACCACGCGCTCGGTGCCGTTGATCACGAACGTGCCCTTGTCGGTCATCATGGGGAAGTCCCCCATGAACACCGTCTGCTCCTTGATCTCGCCGGTGGTGGCGTTCATGAAGCGGGCCCGCACGAAGATGGGCGCGGAGAAGGTCATGTCCTTCTCCTTGCACTCCTCGACCGAGAACTTCGGCGGCGGGCGCAGGTCTTCGTCGTCGGGGTCGAACTCGAGCTCGAGCTGGAGGGTCTCGGTGAAGTCCTTGATCGGGCTGATGTCCCGGAAGGTCTCCGCCAGGCCCTGATGCAGGAACCATTCGAACGACGACCGCTGGATCGCGATCAGGTCAGGAAGCGCAAGGACCTCGTCCAGGTTGGCGAACGAGTGGCGCTCCCGGGTGACAGGGCGAGCAGACAAGGATTACCCCTTGGTGACAGTCGGGCAGCGATGGTGACGCGACGGCCGTGCCCAGGCGCGCGAGGTCGCCGAAAAGAGATCGGCAGAGGACAAAGCGGGCGGGCACGGCGCTCCCAAGCCTAGGCGGGCACGCGTCGAAGAGCAACCCGGGGAGTTGCTCCCAGGGCCTAGCAGCGGGGGATCAACCACTTCTACCCCGTGTAGGTTGCCGGCAGGGTAAGACGAACCGGCCGATCCGTCAAGGATGGGCCGGGGTGTCTCAGGGCTCGAGCAGGTGCTCGCGCAGGGCCTCGAGGGTGGCGTCGGACACCCCGGCCGCCCCGGTGAGGTACCCCTCGAGCGAGCCGTGCTCGGCGACCAGCGCCTGGAGGGCGGCGGCCATGGTCTCGCGGGGGGCCGAGAAGTAGGCGGTCATGACGTCGATGTCGACTCCCCGGGCGGCCAGCTCGGGGCGGAGCTGGGCGATGCGCCAGGCCGACCGGTAGCGGTTGGTCAGCTCGTAGTCGTCGAGGATGTCGTGCTCGGACACGCCGAGGGCGGCGAGCAGCAGCGCGGCCACCAGCCCGGTGCGGTCCTTGCCCGCCGCACAGTGGAAGACCAGCGCGTGGCGATCAGGGTCGGCGGCCAGCGCCAGCACGCCGGCGATCTCGGCCGGGAACCGGCTGAGCAGCGACAGGTAGATGCCGGTCATGAAGGCCTCGTCGACGCCGGCGATCTCACCGTTCGCCACCCGCCCGACGAGGTTGCCGTTGTCGGCGTCGCCCTCCCCCATCGGCAACGACACCCGCTCGGCGCCGGTGAGGACCACGTCCGGGGCCTGCTCGGCCTCACCGGTCCCCCGTAGGTCGCACACGGTCGTCACCCCGAGCTCGCGGAGCACCGACAGGTCGGCCTCGGTCAGCCCGGCCAGCTCGTCGGCCCGGTAGAGGCGGCGGTAGCGCACGGTCCGCCCGTCGACCCCGCGATAACCCCCGAGGTCGCGGAAGTTGCGGGTCCCCTCCAGGCGGACGAGGCGATCCGGGCTGGCCGGTGAACCTGACATCGGGGCAACGTACCCGAGCGGCGTGCCCGTCCTGCACCCCGACGGGTCTACTACTGGGGTTGCCGATTGATTCATACGTTCGTATGATTCAGTCATGGAGCTGCCGCCGCCACCACCCCCCTACCCCCCGGCTCGCGCGCCGAAGCTCCCCGGCTGGGGCTGGTACGTGGCCTGGGCACTGGTCGGCGCCGGTGCCATGTTCAGCCTCCTAGCCATGATGACCATCGGGATCTTGGTCGCCCCGTTCGTCGGCCTGGCCGGGCTGGTGCTGCTGAGCCGCGAGCGGGGCCGGACGGCGGCGACGGCACTTATCGCCGGCCCGGCGCTGCCGCTGCTGTTCGTGGCGTGGCTGAACCGCGACGGACCCGGCAACATCTGCACCAACACAACGACCAGCTCGTCGTGCGTCGAGGAGTGGAGCCCCTGGCCTTGGGTGGTCGCCGCGCTCGTGTTCATCGCCGCCGGGGTGGTCGTGTCGCTGGCCGTGCGCCGATCGCTCGCTCGGGCCCAGGCGCGCAACGAGGCGGCATCCGCAACCGGTTCGGTACGGAGATGCCGCCTCGTCGCTGAGACGGTGTCGGGGCGGGCCCGACTCGTACTACTTGAGCTCGACGGTGCCGCCGGCCTCTTCCAGCTGGGCCTTGGCCTTCTCGGCGTCTTCCTTGGTCACCTTCTCGAGCACGGCCTTGGGGGCGCCGTCGACGAGGTCCTTGGCGTCCTTGAGCCCGAGGTTCGTGAGGGCGCGCACCTCCTTGATGACCTGGATCTTCTTGTCACCGGCGGCGGTGAGCACGACGTCGAACTCGTCCTGCTCCTCGGCCTCTTCGGCCGCTCCCCCGCCACCACCGGCAGCCGGGGCGGCGGCGACGGCCACGGGGGCCGCAGCGGTGACGCCGAACTTCTCTTCGAATTCCTTCAGCAGCTCGCTCAGGTCGAGCACGCTCATCTCGGCGATGCTGTCGAGGATCTCTTCCTTGGTTGCCATGATCAGTTGTCCTCCGTGGGGGTGTCCGCGTCGGCGGCGGGTTCGGGATCGGCCTCGGTCGTCGCCTCGGCGGCGGCTTCGGTCGGGGTGTCGTCGACGGCGGACGCCGTCGTGTCGTCGGCGGCCTCGGCAGCAGGTGCCTCGGTCGCGGTCTCGTCAGCGGCTGGCGCCGCCTCGGCTTGGTCGGTCGGTGCGGTCTCGGGAGTCGGCTCGGGCTCGCTCGCCGGTTCGAGGGCGGCCTCGGGCACGCCGCCCTTCTGCTCGATGAGGGCCAACAGCCCGTAGGCGAAGCTGCGGGGCACGGCCTGCAGGAGCCCGGCGAACTGCTGCATCGGCGCCGCCATGGCACCGGCCAGGCGGGCCAGCAGCTCCTCGCGGGGAGCGACGTCGGCGAGCGCCTTGGCCTCGTCGGCCGACAGCAGCTTGTCGCCGAGGACGCCGCCCTTCACCACCAGGTTCGGGTTCGTGCGGGCGAAGTCGCGCAGCGCCTTGGCCACGGCGACCGGATCGCCCTCGACGAAGGCGATGGCCGTGGGGCCGGTGAGCAGGTCCTCGATCTCGAGGTCGAGGTCGCGGGCGGCGAAGCGAACCAGCGAGTTCTTGTAGATCTTGTAGTCGCCGCCGGCGGCGCGCAGCGAACGGCGCAGGGCCGAGATGTCGGCCACGTTCAGCCCGCGGTACTCGGTGAGCAGCGCGGCGTCGCTGTCGGACAGCCGACCGCGGACCTCGTCCACGACCGCAACCTTCTCGGGTCTCGGGTTGTCCATCGCACCTCCTTTCGTGTCGTCGGCCTGTGCCCGGAAACGACACAGGGGTGCTCGCGCGTGCGAACACCCCAAGTAGGTACGGAGAGTCCGCCTCGTCTGGCGGGCGTGAGCCCATTGGTCCCGGAGGACACCAGAGGTCTGTGGCGAGCGGTGGTTCAGGTTGTAGGTGGGACCCGAAGGCCCCGGCGAAGCCGGATCAGGCTACCGGCTCACGTGCCAAACCGGAAATCGCGATCAGTGGGCGCTACAGATCATCACCTGGCTCAGTGGCACCCGTGTGCCGTCGTCGGCCATCAGCGTGTAGGTCGGGGAGTGGAACCATTGGTGGTGAACCAACACCCGCTTCCCAACGGGCGGCGCGCCGGAGGTGAACCATCCATTCGCGGACACCTCCGAGGCAGGTAGCCAGACCCGCCCGGCGACAAGGATCCGGTCGCAAGCTCCGGGTGTCGCCTGGTAGCGAAATGTCCCCGCCGGAATGCTGTCGTCCCAGCCGACGCTCGTCGCGAACCAGATCCCGGCGCCGGCCATGAGAACGACGACGAGTGCCGCCACAACCCACTTCATGGAGATCTCCCGGCGGGGCGACGGACCCACATCCGATCCCCGCAACAGCCGGCGCTCCGAGACTGGATCGTTGGTAGTCATGGTCCCGTGCAGGCGGGGACGCGGTGGAGCGGGATTCGCTGACCGTTGGCGGCCAGAAAGCTGTACGTCGTCGAGTGGAAGAGCCGGCGGTGGATCAAGACGACGTCACCGGGCGGTAGGCCGCGAACCTCGATGCCGCCATTCCACGCCGACACGTCGCCGAGCAGCTGCCCCTCGACGTTCGCCTCACGGCAGCCCTGCCCCGTCTTCAGGTAGGGATCCACCACCCTGGTGTCGTAGCCGACGAACGTGAGCCAGGCGAGGGCGCCGACCACGACCGCGCACGCGATCGCGACGGCGAACGGCCATCGACTGCGTCGCCGAGGCCGGACCTGCTCGCCGATCACCGCCAGATCGTGAGGATCCACACCCGCACGGTACGACGAGCCACCCCCGCCGAACAGGGCCGACCGGCCCACTCACCTCGTTCTCGGCAGTCAGGTCAGCGGGCGGAGGCACTCAGGGAGCTGGGCGGCGGCTTCGTCGACAGTGAGCGCAGCGGCCGCCTTCATCACGTCGGCCGGCACCCAGTCGGGGAACGGGACTTCGGTGCGGCGGTGGGCGCCGGTGGCGGTGTGCTCCTCGCCTACCTCGGCCAGGCGGTCAGCCGCGAACGTGTCGGCCAGCCGGACCACGGCCGGCCAGAGCCGACGGTGGATCAGCGTGATGCGGCCATTGATCAACCGGGTGGCGACGACGTCGGGCGAGTCGTCGACCCGCTCGAGCACGGCGTAGATCTGGTGGCTGCGGGGATGACCCCACCACGATCCACGGATCGGTTCGCCGGCGACGTGTTCGGCCAGGTTGGGAACGGGACCCTTGGCCGACTGGAGGACGACGCCCTGTTGGCGCACCCAGTCGACCGGCTTCACGTCTGACCGCCGGACCGCTAGGCGGAGGCGACCTCGTCGGGGGCGTACATGCGGTTCGGGTCGATCTTCACGCCCGGGCCCATGGTCGAAGCCACGGTGATCCGCTTGAAGTAGCGGCCCTTGGAACTGGCCGGCTTGACCCGCTCGAGCTCCTCGAGCACGACCCGCAGGTTGGCGCCCAGCGCCTCGGGCGAGAAGCTCGCCTTGCCCAACGGCACGTGCACGTTGCCGTAGCGGTCGGTGCGGTACTCGACCTTGCCGCCCTTGAAGTCGGACACGGCCTTGGCCACGTCGGTGGTCACCGTGCCGGTCTTGGGGTTCGGCATGAGGCCGCGGGGACCGAGCACCCGGCCGAGCTTGCCCACCTGGGGCATGAGGTCGGGCGTGGCGATGGCCACGTCGAAGTCGAGCATGCCGCCTTCGACCTGGGCAGCCAGGTCCTCGGCGCCCACGAAGTCGGCTCCGGCGGCGCGTGCCTCGGTGGCCGCCTCGCCGGCGGCGAACACCGCCACCCGCACGTCCTTGCCGGTGCCCGACGGCAGCGCGACGGTGCCGCGGACCATCTGGTCGGCCTTGCGGGGATCGACGCTCAGGCGGACCGCCACCTCGACCGTCTCGTCGAACTTGGCCGAGGCCAGCCCCTTCACGAGGTCGAGTGCCTCGGCGGAGGAGTGGAGTGCGTCGCGGTCGAATCGCCGGACTGCGTCGGTGTAGTGCTTGCCGTGCTGCGCCATGAAGGCTCCCTCGGGTCACGCACCAGGAGGGTGCTGGGTGACGGGGCCGGGACGAGGTGCGTTCCGCGGCACCCGGTACGAACGGGTGAGAGGTCGACGTCAGTCGACGGTGATGCCCATCGAGCGGGCGGTGCCGGCGACCTGGAGCTTGGCTGCCTCGAGGTCGTTGGCGTTGAGGTCGGGCATCTTGACCTGGGCGATCTCGGCCACCTGGGCCTGGGTGATGCTGCCGACCGTCTCACGACCGGCGGCGGTGGAGGCCTTGTCGAGCCCGGCCGCCGCCTTGATCAGCACCGAGGTCGGCGGGCGTCTTGAGGATGAACGTGAACGAACGGTCCTCGTAGATGGTGATCTCGACCGGCACGATGGTGCCGCGCTGCGCCTCGGTGGCGGTGTTGTAGTCCTTGCAGAAGTCCATGATGGCCACGCCGTGCGGCCCGAGCGCAGTGCCCACCGGCGGCGCCGGCGTCGCCGCACCCGCCGGAATCTGAATCTTCACGACGGCCGCAACCTTCTTCTTGGCCATTCCGACTTCCTACTTCCTAGAAAGAGTCAACGTCTGAGAGTGCAGTCGACAAGTGTGCCGTGTGAACGGGGGTGGCCACAACTCGCCAGCGGCGCCGAGGCGCCGCTCGGCCCGAAGGCCGAGGGGTGACGCCGGGGGGCCCTAGCCCCGGGAGCGAGCTTGCGAGCGAGCGGGGCGCGCCCCGGTGGCAGGACCCGCCGGCGCAGGGCCGAATCGCGGCCCAGGACGACGACTTAGAGCTTCGCCACCTGCGAGAACTCGAGCTCGACCGGCGTCTCGCGCCCGAAGATGTTGACCAGCACCTTGACCTTGAGCTGGTCCTCGTTGATCTCCACGATCTCACCCGAGAAGTCGGCGAACGGCCCCTCACGGACCCGCACCGTCTCGGACAGCTCGTATTCGAGGCGCGGCTTGCCCTTGCGCGACGCGACCTCTTCGCCCTCGGGCTTGACCTGCAGGAAGGCCTCGACGTCGCGCCGCGGCAGCGGCGAGGGCTTGGCGCCCTGGCCGACGAAGCCGGTCACCCCAGGCGTGTTGCGCACGACGTACCAGGAGTCGTCGTCGAGGTTGCAGCGCACCAGCAGGTAACCGGGGAACACCTTCTTCTGGACGACGACCTTCTTGCCGTTCTTGAACTCGACGACGTCCTCCATCGGGATGACGACCTCGTGGATGCGTTCCTCCATGTTCATCGAGGAGATGCGGGCCTCGAGGTTCTGCTTGACCTTCTTCTCGTAGCCCGACTGCGTGTGCACGACGAACCACTGGCCCGGCCGGTCATAGGGGCTCTCGACGGGTGCGGCCGCTTCGGCCAGCAACTCGTCCTCGTCGAGGACGATCGCCTCGTCGAGTTCGGCGTCGAGTTCGGCGTCGAGCTCGGCCACGACCGCGTCGGCGACGGCTTCCTCAGCCGCCTCTTCTTCGGCTCGTTCGATCAGCTCCTCGACGACGGCCTCTTCGACCGCGTCCTCGATGATCTCCTCGACGATGGCCTCTTCGACCGCTTCTTCGATGATCTCCTCGACGATGGCTTCCTCGACGGCCTCCTCGAGCTCTTCGAGCACCTCTTCGGCCAGCGCGCCTTCGACCGCGATCTCGGCCAGGTCGGCCTCGAGCGCCTCGGCCTCGGGCCCGGAGGCGCCGGACTCGATCATCTCTTCGAGGATCTCCTCGGCGATGGCACCCTCGACGGCGAGCTCGGCCAGGCCCTCGACGACGGCCTCGACCTCGGCGATCTCTTCGTCGATGGTCGCGTCGGCCGGCGCGTCGTCGCCAGGCTGATCGGGGATGGACGGGAAGCTGTCGGTCATGTGGGTGCTCACGCGTTGAAGAGTTTCAGGACGAGTTGGCTGAAGAAGTAGTCGACCACGAAGATGAAGCTCGTCAACACGACGAGGGCCACGAACACGATGATCGAGTAGTTGAGGGTCTCGGAGCGGGTCGGCCAGGCAACTTTGCGAAGCTCGGCGGTGACCTCGTGGAGGAACTGGCGGGGAGAGGTGCGGTCGGACTTGGCCTTGGGGGCCGGCGCCTGGCGCGGCTGCCGGCGGCGGACGGGCTCGCCGTCGGGGCCGACTTCGCCCTGACGTTGGAGCATCCGCTTCTGTTCTCGGTTCATGGCCATGGCGGCACCTTGGGGTGGCTTCGGATCACGTCGCGTCGGCCAGGAGGCGGCGCGGGGTGTCCAGCGTAGGGAATGGAGCAGGGCAGAAGGGAATCGAACCCCCAACCTTCGGTTTTGGAGACCGGTGCTCTACCAATTGAGCTACTGCCCTAGGGGGAAAACTGCCCGACTGTCCACGATAGCAAAGCCCCCTTCGGGCCCGACATCGCTTGCTTCGGCCGCCAAGCGCCAGGTCGACCGTTCAGCCGGCCAGCGGGAGCCGGCGGCGCGTGCGACTGGCCAGCACGATGACCCCGCCGACGCCGGCTGCGGTGGCCGCGGCCAGCCCGCCCACGTAGGCGGCCCGACGGCCGGTCAGGCCGCTGCGGCGGGGCGACGTCCCGTCGAGCGCGCCGAGGAGCTCGTCGAGCAGGCCCGGCGCCGGTCGAGCCGGCTCGGCCCGCATCGAGCGGAGCATGCGCATCAGCCGGCGGTACTGGGCGGCCTCGGCCTGGCAGCGCAGGCAGTGCTCGACGTGGCGGCGGGCCGACGGGTCGAGCGAAAGGGTGCCGTCGGACGCGCCGGACAACTGCTCGGCCACGTCGGCGCAGGTGAGCTGGACCTCAGACCGCACGGGCGTCCTCCTGGTCGGTGAGCAGCTCGTCGGATCGGACGAAGAGGTCTTCGCGGAGTCGCCGCCGGGCCCGATGGAGCCGCACCTTGGCCGCGGACACCGAGATGCCCAACTCGGCCGCGATCGCCTCGTGGGGCAGGTCGTACACGTCGCGCAGCACGACGACGGCCCGGAGGCGGGGAGGCAGCCCGGCCAGAGCGAGATGCAGCCGGTCCCGCAGCGCCGCGGCTTCGACCGCGGCCTCGGGATTGCCAGGACCGGCCACCCGTTCGTCGGGCAGCTCGTCGTCAAGCTCGTCGTGGCGGTGGCGGGAGCGGCGCCCGAGCTGGGTCGAGGCACAGTTGGCCGTGATGCGGTAGAGCCACGTCGAGAACTGGGCGTCGCCCCGGAACCGGCGCAGACCCCGGTACGCGCGCAGGTAGGACTCCTGCACGACGTCGCGAGCATCCTCCTCGTCGCCGGTCAACCGGTACGCCAGGGAGTAGGTCTCGAGGTAGGTCTGGCTCACCAACTGGTCGAACGCCTCCCGATCGCCCGACCGGGCCGCCTCGACCAGGCGACCGATCTCGTCAGGCGTCGAGGGGTTGGACCTGCGCATGACGCGAAGGTTACGCACCAGGGGCGGTCGACCCTCGGTCACCGGTGGACTACCGGGTCTCCTTGTGCAAGGTGTGGACGCGGTCCCACTTGCAGTACTTCTTGATCTCGATCCGCTCGCGGTCGTTGATCTTGTTCTTGGTCGTGATGTAGTTGCGGCGCTTGCAGGTCTGGCACTCGAGGGTGACCGCGATCCGCTTGTCGTTTCTGGCCATTGGAACTGCTCCTACTGGTTTGCTCGGTCGTCTTACTTGAGGATTTTGGTGACGCGGCCGGCGCCGACGGTGCGGCCGCCTTCGCGGATGGCGAAGCGGAGGCCTTCTTCCATGGCGATCGGGTGGATCAACTCGACGGTCATGACCGTGTTGTCGCCCGGCATGCACATCTCGGTGCCCTCCGGCAACGACACGTGCCCGGTCACGTCGGTGGTCCGGAAGTAGAACTGGGGCCGATAGTTCGAGAAGAACGGCTTGTGGCGGCCGCCCTCGTCCTTGGTCAACACATACACCTGACCCTCGAAGGTGGTGTGCGGCGTGATCGACCCGGGCGCCGCCAGCACCTGGCCCCGCTCGACCTCTTCTTTCTTCGTGCCCCGCAACAACGCCCCGATGTTGTCGCCCGCCTGGCCCTCATCGAGGATCTTGCGGAACATCTCGACGCCGGTACACGTCGTCTTCGCCGTCGGCTTGATCCCCACGATCTCGATCTCATCGCCGGTGTGCACCACACCCTGCTCCACCCGGCCCGTCACCACCGTGCCGCGCCCGGTGATCGTGAACACATCCTCGATCGGCATCAAGAACGGCTTGTCCGTCGCCCGATCCGGCTGCGGAATATAGGTATCGACCGCCGTCATCAACTCGAGGATCTGATCACACGCCACCTGATCACCCTCCAACGCCTTCAGAGCCGACACCTTCACCACCGGCACGTCATCACCCGGGAACTCATACTCGCTGACAGCAGCTCCCGCACCTCGAGCTCCACCAGATCCAACAGCTCCTCGTCATCGACCATGTCCACCTTGTTCAACGCCACCACGATCGCCGGCACCCCCACCTGCCGAGCCAACAACACATGCTCACGAGTCTGCGGCATCGGACCATCCGCCGCCGACACCACCAGAATCGCCCCATCCACCTGCGCCGCACCCGTAATCATGTTCTTGATGTAATCGGCATGCCCCGGCATATCCACATGCGCGTAATGACGATCCGCCGTCTCATACTCCACATGCGAAATATTGATCGTGATCCCCCGCTCACGCTCCTCCGGCGCCTTATCGATGTTCGCGAACTCCGTAAACGAATTCTTCGACGGATCCTGCTCCGCCAACACCTTCGTGATCGCCGCCGTCAACGTCGTCTTCCCATGATCAATATGACCCATCGTCCCCACATTCGCATGAGGCTTGTTCCGCTCGAACTTCTCTCTGGCCATGGGATGGATCCTTCCGTGATGCGATGACGATCGGGTGGCCCGACGAGGCGGGCGAGATGGTGGCGGCGGTCGGACTCGAACCGACGACAACTCGATTATGAGCCGAGTGCTCTAACCGACTGAGCTACGCCGCCAGGACGACAGCCGGCCATGGGCGGACCGGCACGACTCTCCAGACGCGAGCCCCCTGACAGAATCGAACTGTCGACCTTTTCCTTACCATGGAAACGCTCTGCCGACTGAGCTAAGGGGGCGCGACCACCGGCCGGACCTGCGCCAGCGGACCGTCCATCATGCCACGCGGGTCCTCCCGGCCCAACTTCGATGGGCTCGCCTCTCCTTCCGGCCGAGCGGGTCCTGTCACCGAGCGCGCGCCCGCCATGCTCGCTTCGCTCGCGCGTGGCGGGCTTGTGCGCCTCGGCGCCACCCCCTCGGCCTCGACTCCTGCGGAGCCGGCCGTAGCTGGGCCGGTGACGCCCGGGTGGCGAAGCCGCCCGGAGGCGCCGGCCACGGCCGACCGGAGTGCTTGGAGAGAAGGGAGTGAAACTAGTCCGATGGCCCATTTCAGTAGGTCATTCGGCTCAAGTTGGGGGGGCCCGGGGCCGATCTTTCAAGCGTGCACTTCGAGCGACTCGTCATTGAGGCCGGCAAGCGGACGTACGCGCTCGACCTCCATCGCCGGCTGACCGTCATCGCCGGGGTCGGCCACCTCGAACGGGAAGGCCTGATCACCGAGCTCATCGGCGGGCTCAGCGCCGGACGGTCCGGGGTCCACCTCGAGATCGCCTCGGACGCGGGTCAGCGCTTCGCCATCTTCCGACCGGCCGGGGGACGTCACCGGGTGGTCGACATCGACCACTCGGCCGACGTGACCGAGAGCTTCACGACCGACCAGGGTCTCGACGTGCTGCGTCGGGCGGGCATCGATCCGCGCAGTGCGCGACGCCAGCTCTGCCTGACGCCCGACGACCTCGCCACGCGGTCGCAGCTCGAGCACTACGTCGCCAGCCTGGCCCGCCTCGACCAGTCCCGCCTGTGGGACGTGGCCGAGAAGGTGAAGGACCGCGAGCGCCGGCTGGCCGAGACCGCGCAGGAGACGGGCTCCGACACCGAAGACGCCGTCGCCTACGCCGAGATCGAACGCCGCCACCAGGACTTCGAGCGGGCGCAGGAGGAGAACGAGCGGGTGCGCTACCTCTCGTTCATCACCGGTGCCGGAAGCGCGCTCGTCGGTGTGGCGGCCGCCGCGCTCTACGGCTTCTTCTGGGCCTTGCCGTTCCTGATGCTCGCTGTCGGCGCCACGATCGCGTCGGTCCTCTACTGGCAGCGCCTCGAGATGGCCCGCAAGGCCGAGGAAGAGGCGCTGCGAGCAGTCGGCGTGACCTCGTACCTCACCTTCCAGATCCACCGGGTCAACGGCCTGATCGGCAACGACCACGCCCGCCGCGTGATGATGCAGGCGGCCGAGGAGCACCGGGCGGCGATGGCGGAGTGGCGGGTCCTCGTCGGCGACGTGCCGATCGAATGGGCGGTCGAGCACCGTCGCGAGATCAAGGAGCAGGCGGCCCGTCTGCGCGACGCCGCGGGGACGAACCGGCCACCGATGAGCCCGCTGCCGCGCTCGGAGGACAACCGGGCCGAGCTCGCCCACGCCCTGCTCGAGCGCCTCCAGCGCCTCAAGACCATCGGGGCGGGCGGCGAGAGCTTCCCGCTGCTGCTCGACGATGCGCTCATCGACATCGAGTCGTCGGCCAAGGCGACACTGCTCGAACTGCTCATGAAGGCGTCAGCCAACCAGCAGGTGATCTACCTGACCGAGGATCCCGACGTGGCCTCCTGGGCTCGGGTCGAGGCGCTGACCGGTCAGCTCGCGATCGTGGAGCCGGCGTCGGACCGGGCGGCCGAGCGCGCGTCCATGCCCCGCCGCCGCCGCTCCGCCAACCTGGCCGTCTGAGCACTCCGGTCGGGCGGAGCCTCCCTGCGTGCGGCTTCGCCATCCGGGTGTCACCACGCCAGCGGCTTCGCTCTGCTCCGCCCTCTGGGCACTCCGGTCGGACGGAGCCTCCCTGCGTGCGGCTTCGCCATCCGGGTGTCACCACGCGAGCGGCTTCGCTCTGCTCCGCCGCGTGACGAGCCCGTCCGATCCATCAATTAGCGTCACGGCGTGGAGATCCGCCTCGCCCGGCGCGACGACTCGGAAGCGATCCGCCAGATCTACAACCTCGAGGTGTCGACCTCGACGGTGACGTTCGATCTCGTGCCGCGTACGGCCCACGACCAGCTGCAGTGGCTCGAGGCGCGGTCGGGCGCCCACGCGGTGATCGTGGCCGAGGTCGAGGGCGAGGTGGTCGGGTTCGCGTCGCTGTCGCCGTTTCGCGACCGCCCCGCCTACAACTCCACCGTCGAGAACTCGGTGTACGTGCGATCGGACCACCGCGGGACCGGAGTCGGCGCCGCACTCCTCGAGGAGCTGGTGTCCCTTGCCGGCCAGCACGGCTTCCACACCGTCATCGCCCGCATCGTCGGCGGTCACGACGCGTCGATCGCGCTGCACAAGCGGCTCGGGTTCGAGGAGGTCGGCCTCGAGCGGGAGGTCGGCCGCAAGTTCGGCAAGTGGCTCGACGTGATGGTGATGCAGCGCCTGCTCTGAGCTTTCCAACGGCCCATCCGTTTTCCGGTGACCATCGCCGAGCCGGTAACGTGTCACCCTTCTGGGTCGGTGCCCGAGTGGCCAAAGGGAACGGGCTGTAAACCCGTCGGCATAGCCTACGGTGGTTCAAATCCACCCCGGCCCACTAGCTGTGTCCTCCGGTCGGCGGAGCCTCCCTGCGGACGGCTCCGTCATCGGGGCCATGCACCTCACCGGTGTGGTTGCCTGGTTCCCGTGACCAGCGCGCAGCGAGTACGGGGGTTGGTGACCGTCGACTGGGGGCGCTTCGCCAGGTTGCTCCGCGGCGAGAAGGTCCGATGCGAAAGGTCGCGACCACCGGCGGAGGTCATCGAACGACTGCGGGCGCAGTACCCGGAGGTGTCGACATGGCTCGCAGCTCCCTTGGTGAACGGCGTCCGCCAGCGAATGGAGATCGACGGCGGGCAGTGGTCCGCACACGCCGACGACCGCAGCCTCGGGCTCCGCCGCACCCGCCTCGGCCGATTCGCATGCGGCATCAACGCCGAGGTACGCCTGCTCCACCAACCCACGTCCGAGCCGACCTGGCCGACGCCATCGGCGGCCCGGTCGAGGCCGACCGCACGACCTCGCTCACCCCTCCCGATGAGCCAGGCGGATAATCTGCGCGTCATGCCGACTTTCGACGTCGTGTCCGAGATCGACCACCAGGAGATCCGCAACGCGGTCGACCAGGCTGCCCGTGAGCTGGCGACGCGCTACGACTTCAAGGGCACCGGATCGACCGTCGAGCTGAGCGACGACTCGATCGAGCTGAAGTCGGTCAGCGAGGACCGCATCAACGCGGTGCGCCAGGTGCTCGAGGAGAAGCTGGTGCGCCGCAAGGTGTCGCTGAAGGCCGTCGAGTACGGCAAGGTCGAGGACGCCGCCGGGGGCACGGTCCGCCAGACTGCGACGCTGAACGCCGGCATCTCGAGCGAGAACGCCAAGAAGCTGAACATCTACATCAAGGGGCTCGGCCTCAAGGGCGTCCAGTCCCAGACCCAGGGCGATCAGCTACGGGTCAGCGGCAAGAAGCGCGACGACCTCCAGAAGGTGATCGCCGAGCTGAAAGAGCACGACTTCGGCATCCCGCTGCAGTTCAACAACTTCCGGGACTGATCTACTCGTAGTACCCGGAGTGGATGTAGACGCAGGGGACGCCTTCGGCGTGGAACATGTCGTAGTTGCGGCGATCGTCCTCGAAGGCCAGGCGGAGGTCGAAGCCGTAGGATCGCAGCTCGTAGACGGTGCGACGCTTGAACTCGCGCGACGCGCCGTAGTCGCCGTAGTCGCGCATGATCAGCAGATCCCACCGCAGCTGGTACCGGTCCAGCCAGCCGAGCGTCTGGCGACTGCACCCGGATGGGGCGGGCAGTCAGCAGCACGACCCGGTGGTCGGGCCCGATCACCTCGAGCAGCCGGGCCACCTCGTCGATGAGCGGATCGTCGCCGCACGCCTCGAAGAACGCCTCCCAGTCGCGGAAGGGGCGCTCGAGGTAGTGCTGCCGCCCGACGGCATCGGAGAGCACGCCGTCGAGGTCGAACACCACCGAGGGTCCCGGGTCGACCCGCCCGGCGCGCCACCGCCAGTTGTCGGGATCGAACGGGCGATGCGTTGCCTCGGTCATTCGGCCGGCTCGTCACCGACGCCGGCCAATCGCTCGACGATCGCGCCGAACGCCCGTCTCGACACCCAGAGCTGCTCACCGGCCACCTCGACGTGGAGCCAGCGCCGGTCGCGGTAGGGCAGGATCGCCACCTCGACCGGCCCGCGGCCGCGCGGCTCGAGGCCGTCGCGTGCCGTTGGTGAACACGACCAGCTCGCCCGGCAGCTCGGCCACGACGCAGGTCGAGTTCACCCCTCGCATGAGCACGAGCATCGCCAGCACCATCGTCGCCGCCGCCCCGACGAGCAGCAGGGGGCTGTGCGTGGCCACGCTGATGCCGACGATCAGCACCGCCGGCATCGCCCCGAACACCGTGACCGCGTTGGGCGACATCGGGGTCGTGCCCGAGAAGGCCGACCGCGCCCGCCCCTTCGGCATCGCCTCGTTGGCTCGCTTGACGAGGCGGTCGACGGCACCGACGTCGAGCCCCGGGCGTGCGGGGCGCGGCCTCGGCCTTTGCGGCCGGCTCCGCTCGACGGGTCGACGACGTCCGCCCCGCCGACGACTTCTTGGGCTGGGCGCGACCACCGGACGTCCCGCGGCCCTTCTGACCTGACTTCGACGTGTTCGTCGGTCGACTCTTCGATGCCACTCGGCGTCAGTCCTCCGCCGGGAGTCTCGGCCGCGCGACGCCGGATGTCCTCGACCACGCCCGCGTCGGCCAGCGTGGTGGTGTCGCCGAGATCCCGGCCCTCGGCCACGTCGCGCAGCAGTCGGCGCATGATCTTGCCGCTGCGGGTCTTCGGGAGGTCGGGCACCACGAGGACCGCCTTGGGCCGGGCGGTCGGTCCGATCTTCTTGGCCACGTGCTGGCGGATCTCCTCGATCAGCTCGGGCGACGCCTCGAACGTGCCGCGGAGGATCACGTAGCCGATGATGGCCTGGCCGGTCGTCTCGTCGGTCGCGCCGACCACCGCCGCCTCGGCCACGGCCGGATGGTCGACGAGCGCCGACTCGACCTCGGTGGTCGACACCCGGTGACCGGAGACGTTCATCACGTCGTCGACCCGGCCGAGGAGCCAGAAGTAGCCGTCGTCGTCGATCTTGCAGCCGTCGCCGGCGAAGTACCGGCCCTCGTAGGTGCTCCAGTAGGTGTCGCGGTAGCGCTCGGGATCGCCCCAGATGCCGCGCAGCATCGACGGCCACGGCTGGGTGATCGTGAGGTAGCCGCCGCCCTTGGCTGATCGGGTTGCCGGCGTCGTCCACCACCTCGACGGAGATCCCCGGCAGCGGCACGGTGGCCGACCCGGGCTTGGTCGTGATCACGCCCGGCAGCGGCGTGATCATGTGCGCGCCGGTCTCGGTCTGCCACCAGGTGTCGACGATCGGGCAGCGCTCCCGCCGATGTGGGTGTGGTACCACATCCACGCTTCGGGGTTGATGGGCTCGCCCGACCGTGCCGAGGACGCGCAGGCTCGACAGGTCGTGGCCGGCCGGGTGCTCGTCGCCCCACTTCATGAACGTGCGGATGGCGGTGGGGGCGGTGTAGAGCTGGGTCACGCCGTAGCGCTCGACGATCGACCAGAGCCGGTCGCGCCCGGGCGTGTCGGGGGTGCCCTCGTAGATGACCGAGGTGGCGCCGTTGGCCAGCGGTCCGTAGACGATGTAGCTGTGGCCGGTGACCCAGCCGATGTCGGCCGCGCACCAGTAGATGTCCTCGTCGGGGTGCAGGTCGAACACGTACTTGTGGCTGAAGGCGACCTGAGTCAGGTAGCCGCCCGTGGTGTGCATGATGCCCTTGGGCTTGGCCGTCGTGCCCGAGGTGTACAGCAGGTAGAGCAGGTCCTCGCTGCCCATGTGCTCGGGCGCGCACTCGGCCGAGGCGTCCGCCATCAGGTCGTGGTACCAGTGGTCGCGGCCGGCGACCATCTCGACGCCGGTGCCGTCGGGTGACGAGGCGTGGCCCGTGACGCGCTGCACGACCACGACCGCGGTGACCGACGGCGTCGACGCCACCGCCTCGTCGACCGCCGGCTTGAGCATGGCCGGCACCCCACGGCGGAAGCCGCCGTCGGCGGTGACCACCACCTTGGCCGGCCGCGTCGTTCACACGGTCGATGATCGAGTCCGGCGAGAAGCCACCGAAGATGCACGAGTGGGCCGCGCCGATCCGCGTGCAGGCGAGCATGGCGATCGGCAGCTCGGGGATCATCGGCATGTAGATGCCGACCCGGTCGCCGCGCTCGACGCCGAGGGAGCGCAGCACGTTGGCGAACCGGCACACCTCGTCGTGCAGCTCGGCGTAGGTGATCGTGCGGGTGTCGCCGGGCTCGCCCTCCCAGTGGTAGGCGACCTTGTCGCCGAGCCCGGCGTCGAGGTGGCGGTCGAGGCAGTTGTAGGAGACGTTGAGCTGCCCGCCCACGAACCACTGGGCGAAGGGCAGGTCCCAGACCAGCGGCTCGTCGAAGTCCCGGAACCACGTCACCAGCTCGCGGGCCTGGCGGGCCCAGAACGCCACGGGTCGGCCTCGGCCTCCTCGTAGAGCGACCGGTCGGCGGTCAGGGCGTGCGCCTGGAACGCCGTCGAGGGCTCGAACGTGCGGCTCTCGATCAGGTAGTCCTCGATGGTCGGCTCGGCCATGCCCACGTGCCCCCTCGGTCGGCGATCGGCGCCGAGCCTACCGCCCCCCTCCGCGGGCGCCGCCGGGGTCAGGCCGCGGAGGTGGCCCGACCGCGAGGCTCAGGCGTGGTCGGCCCGGGCCGCGGCGAGCCGGGCGGCGAGACCGGCGAGCATCAGGTCGATGCAGCGGTCGAACTCCGTGTCCCAGTCGCTGGCCACCAGCCCGAGGCCGAGCTCGACCGCGCCGGTCGTGCTCGGCGCGCGTCCCAGGCGTCGTAGTCGGTGACCGCGACCCGCCTCGCTCATGACGATCCGACCCATGTCGATCTGCAGGTAGCCGAGCGATGAACGAGGCACGAACACGAAGGCGTCGAGCGCCCGCTCGGGGTCGAAACCGACCTCGCGCAGGATGGCGTGGATGTTGCGCGATCGGCGGCGAAGCCCTCGGCGCTGATGATGCGTCGAGAGTTGAACATCGGCAGCACGCCCGGATGGGCCAGCCCGACCCGCCGGAAGTCGTGGGCCAGGCTCGCGGAGCCGTTCGGTCCCACGGCAGCGTCGGATCGGGTTGGGGCACCTCGCGGAGGACCGCGTCGAGGATGCCGTCGAGCACGTCGTCCTTGTTGTCGACGTGGTTGTAGAGCGACATGGCCTCGACGCCGAGCGCCGCGCCCGAGCTTGCGCATGCTCAGCGCGTCGAGCCCGCTGCTCGTCGACCAGCTCGACCGCCGCCGCGATGATCCGCTCCCGCGTCAGGGGCACCCGCGTTCGCCGTGGACATGGGCGGCATTCTAGGTGCGGCGTGCGGCTCGACGGTCGACGGACGCCGCGGGCCGGATCGGTCCGCGCCTCACTCGAGCACCCACTCGCAGCACGGTGAACGCGCCCAGGCCGCTCGGGTCGAGCAGCGCCTCGCTCTCCCCCACCCGCGACCGGGCCCGGACGGCCTCGAGGTCGCCGACGGCGGCCCGTTCGCGCCAGACCCGACGGCCCTCCTCGACCAGCGTCGTCGATGCCGTGGCACGCCGAGGAAGGCGGCCTGGGTCGTCGTGCGATCCGGCTCGCGGACCGCGGCGAGCTGGTCGATGGCCACCTCGCAGGTGATGTCCTGGTGGCCGAGTGGCGTCAGCGGGTGCACCGCCGCGCTGCGTGGCCCCGGTAGGTGCGCACCCACTCGGACGGCGACCGCGCCGCCAGTCGCGCGGTCGTGGCCGCCGTAGTCGATCACGACGACGCGGCCGCGCTCGACGCCGGCTCAGCGCCGACGGCCAACCACGCCGACGGCCTGGTGCTGGATCGGGATCCGCGCGCCGACGGCCGCGTCGGGCGCCAGGCGGTCGGCCATCCGGCTGTCGTGCGCGGATGCCGGGCAGCAGCACCTCGACCAGGCCTCGGCTCGCCGACTCCGGCGTCGGGCTCCAGCGCCGACGTACACCTCGGACCACTCCGGCCTCGGTGCGCTCGAGCAGACCGAACGCCAGGTTGTCGAGCAGCTCGTTGGCCAGCACGACGCCGGTGATGCGGCACCGGCCGGGAGCTCGGCCGAGCGACACCACCCGTGGTCCGCGGTCCGGCGGCGCCGCGCCGGCACCGGCTCGCCGTCGTCGCCGGGACCGAACGCGAGGGCGGATTCGACGAGCGGCAGGTGGTCGCCATGGCGGCGCCGCATCGACGCCGCCCGCTCGACCAGCACGTAGGTCAGCGCCGGGGCGCACGCCGGATGCGGCGGCCAGCACCGCCCGGGCCATGGTGCCCGTGCCGGCGGCCGCCTCGACCACCGTGAAGCGGTTCGGGCGAGCCGAGCTCGATCCACCACGCGTCGAGGGCCCGAGCCATCACCGCGCCGAACAGCGGACCCACCTCGGGGCTGGTCAGGAAGTCGCCCCGACGCCCGGCCCGTCCGGCGCCGCTGGTGTAGAAGCCGTCCGTCGGGGTCGTACAGGGCCAGGTCGACGACCTCGGCGAACGGGATCGGGCCCCGCCGACGGATGCGGGCGGCGACCTCGACGTCGACCGGCGTGGCGTCGGTCACCGGACGCCCGACATCGCTAGCGCCCGAGCGCCAGGTGGACCGTGTCGGTGAAGTGGGTGACCGCTCCGGGGAACACGCCGTAGACGAGCGTGACGGCGACGGTCAGGACCAGCGCGATGGTGAGCGACACCGGGACCCGGATGGGGGTGATGTCGCCGTCGACCGCGTCCTCCATGAACATGTACCGCACGACCCGCAGGTAGTAGAAGACGCGCGATCACCGAGTTGACGCCGACGAGCACGGCCAGCACGTAGCCCGCGGTGGTTCCCGGCGGACACGAGCGAGTTGAAGACCACGAACTTGGCGAACCAGCCGCCGAGTGGCGGGATGCCGGCCAGCGACGCCAGGAAGATCGCCATGCACACGGCCAGACCGGGGGCATAGCTGGAACAGCCCGGAGAAGCTCGAGATCTCGGCCGATCGCGTCTTGCGGGCGACCGCGATGACCACCGCGAACGCGCCGAGGTTCATCACGACGTAGATCGTGAGGTAGATGACCATGGCCCGCAGCGCGTCGGCCGTGGTGGTGCCGCCCGTCCCGGCCACCGTCAGCGGGGCCAGGACGTAGCCGGCCTGGGCGATGCCGGAGTAGGCCAGCATGCGCACGACGTTGGTCTGGCGCAGGGCGATGAGGTTGCCGACCGTCATCGACGCGGCGGAGAGGACCCAGATCATCGGCTCGTACACGTCGTGGCGGCCGAGGAAGCCGACGAAGACCAGCTCCATGAGCGCCACGAAACCGGCGGTCTTCGACGCCGTGGCCAGGAAGGCGGCGACGGGGGTCGGGCGCGCCCTCGTAGGTGTCGGGCGCCCAGGTGTGGAAGGGCACGGCCGAGACCTTGAACGCGAATCCGATGATCATGAACACGATCGCCATGCTCACGATGGGCACGCGAGTGGTTCATCGTGTTGACCTGATGGCCGATCTGCACGAGCACGGTGGTACCGGTGAACCCGTAGATCAGCGACATGCCGTAGAGCATGACCGCCGAGGCGAACACGCCCATCAGGTAGTACTTGATGCCGGCCTCGTTGCTGCGCAGGTCGCGCTTGCGGAAGGCGGCGAGCATGTAGGCCGGGATCGACAGCAGCTCGAGCGCGACGAAGATCGTGATCAGGTCCCGCGCCGAGGCCATGACCATCATGCCCAGCACGGATGAGAGCAGCAGGATGTAGTACTCGCCCTCCCAGTAGTCGCCCTCGGCGATGTAGTTGGTCGACAGCAGCACGACCAGGTAGCCCGCGATGACGAACACGCCGTCGAGCACGAGCGCGAAGTGGTCGACGACGAAGGCGCCGCCGAACATCGAGCGCTCGCCGCCCTTGACCGCCAGCGTGATGAGCGGGATGGCCGTGGCCAGCAGACCGATGCCGGCCAACGAGGACAGGGCCCCCTTGGCGTCGCGACCGGCGAACAGGTCGACCACGATCATCAGCACGATCACGCCGGTGAGCACGATCAACGGCGCGAGCGCGTGGTAGTCGATCGTCGGCGCGTGCCACGTCGAGGTCAGGAACAGGGGCATGGCGCGCTCAGCTCCCCGCGCGCCCAGCCGCAGTGACGACGGTGCGGGTCACGGCGGGATCGGTCACCTTGAAGATGAGGTTCGGGTAGAAGCCGAGCACGACGATGCCGGCCAGCATCGGGAGCCACGCGATCCACTCGGGCAGGGTCACGTCGTGCAGGTGCGGATCGTGGGCGAACTCCTCGGACGGCGTGCCGAACGCGGTGCGCTGGTAGAGCCACAACAGGTAGCCCGCCGCCAGCACCGTGCCCAAGGCGGCGATGACCATGAAGACCCGGAACAGCGCGACGTTGGTGAGGTTGGGCTGGTAGGCGGAGAGGATGGCGGGGAACTCGCCCCAGAAGCCGGCCAGACCGGGCAGGCCGAGCGAGGCCATCGCCGCGAACCCGAGGATCCAGCCCATCCGCGGCATCGACTGGAGCATGCCGCCCATCCGCTTGATCTCGAGCGTGTGGTAGCGCTCCTTGGCCGACCCGGCCACGAAGAAGAGCATGCCGGTGATGAGGCCGTGGGCGACCATGCCGAAGATGGCGGCGTTGATGCCGAAGGTGGTCAGCGTCGAGATGGCGAGCATGACGAAGCCCATGTGGGCGACCGACGAGAACGCGATCAGCCGTTTCATGTCCGTCTGCGCCAGACAGCACAACGCGCCGTAGATGATGCCGATCACCGCGAGCAGCCCGATCCACGGAGCCCACTTCTCGGCCGCGTGGGGCAGGATCGGCAGGGCGATGCGGATGAAGCCGTAGGTGCCGAGCTTCAGCAGCACCGCGGCCAGGATCACCGAGCCCACCGTCGGCGCCTGCGTGTGGGCGTCGGGCAGCCACGTGTGGAACGGGAAGATCGGCACCTTGATGCCGAAGCCCATGAACATGCCGCCGAAGATCACGATCGCCGCCGTCGACGAGATCCCCTTGGCCGCCAGCGGCAGCAGGACCATGTCGAAGGTGTGGACCGGCGGACCGCCGTGGATGCTGATCGGGCTCGACAGGAAGTAGAGCGCCAGGAAGCTGACCAGCATCAGCGCGGAGCCGAACAAGGTGAAGAGGAAGAACTTGATCGACGCGTACTGGCGCTGCTCGCCGCCCCAGACACCGATGAGGAAGTACATCGGCAGCAGCACGACCTCGAAGAACACGAAGAACAGGATCAGGTCCTCCGCCAGGAAGGTGCCGATCATGCCCGTCTCGAGGATCAGCAGCAGGATCAGGAACGCCTTCGGGTTGTGCGGCTCGGGGAAGTGGTTCCACGAGTAGACGACGCACAGCGGGACGACGAGCATCGTCAGCGCCATCATCGGCAACGAGATGCCGTCGAGGCCGAGGTGGTAGCGGCTGTTGATGAACGGGATCCACGGCTTGTCGATCTGGTACTGGAGGATCGCCGAGTGGTCGTAGTTGAAGTGGGTGAGCAACACGATGCCCACCACGGCGACGGCCAGGGTGGTCAACAACGCGACGACCTTGTGGAGGGCCTCCTCCTTGCCGGGGATCAGCAGCATGATCGCCACACCCACCAACGGCATGAAGATGGCGAGCGTCAGCCCCCAGTGGTTCAGAAACGAGGTCATGGTTGGTGTCCCTGGCTCCTAGATGAAGAAGACGAAGATGGCGGCGAGGAGGGCGGCGCCGGCGAAGAGCAGCGCGGCGTACTGCTGGACCCGGCCGGTCTGCATGCGACTGAGCGCCTGCCCGGACATTTCGGCTGCTGGGGCCGGTGGCGACGATCACACCGTCGAGTGCCGCCTGGTCGAAGTCGCGGTACACGACGTTGCCGGCCGCGACCGCGCCGTGCCCGGCGCTGTCGACCACCCGGTCGATGACCGTCTGGTTGAACCAGTAGGCGCCGGCCGCGATCGGCCCCTTGACCGTTCCGACGATCCAGTCGGTGTAGAGGACGTCGAGACCCCACTTGTTCTCGACCACCCGGTGCAGCCACGCCAGCGCGGCGACCCGCTCGGTGATGCCCACGAACGGGCCCTTGTGCAGCGCCCAGTACTGGTACGAGAGCAGGGCGCCGGCCGTCCCGAGCGCGACCGAGGCGATCGCGGTGTACCAGTTGAAGCTGATCGGCACGATGTGGGGGAACAGCCAGGTCGGCTGCACGTACTTCTCGAAGTTGGTCAGCGAGCCGGCCGGGATGTTGACGAGGCCGACCACCACCGACACCGCGGCGAGGACGATGAGCGGCACCGTCATGACCTTCGGTGACTCGTGCGGGGTGCCATGCCCGCGGTACTCGCCGAAGAAGGTCATCCACCAGCAACGGATCATGTAGGCGGCGGTCATGAACGCGGTCATCAGGCCGAACGCGAGCATGAGCCAGTACCCGCCGCCGTGCTGGCCCTGGGCGGCGCCGGCCAGGATCTCGTCCTTCGACCAGAAGCCGGCGAAGGGCGGGATGGCGATGAGCGCCAGCATCGCGATCGTGAAGCAGGCAGAAGGTCGTGCGCATGTGCTTGCGCAGGCCACCCATCTCCCGCATGT
The DNA here is from genome assembly GCA_963776435.1 of uncultured Microthrixaceae bacterium. Classification (GTDB taxonomy): domain Bacteria; phylum Actinomycetota; class Acidimicrobiia; order Acidimicrobiales; family Acidimicrobilacustridaceae; genus UBA4742. The sequence goes on along the minus strand of CAVZMK010000002.1, from coordinate 1,009,831 downwards.
CGAAGGTGTGGTGGGCGGCATGGCTCACCGAGCCGGCGCAGAGGAACAGGCAGGCCTTGAAGTAGGCGTGGGTGAAGAGGTGGAACACGCCACCGGTCCACGCCCCCACGCCGAGGCCCATGACCATGTAGCCGAGCTGGCTGATCGTCGAGTACGCCAGCACCCGCTTGATGTCGAACTGGACGAACGCCATCGACGCGCCGAACACCGTCGTGAACGCGCCGATGAAGGCGACGTAGTTGATGTCGCCGGTGCCGATGTGCAGTCCGTTGTAGAAGACCGGGTACATGCGGGCGATCAGGTAGACGCCGGCGACGACCATCGTGGCGGCGTGGATGAGCGCCGACACCGGCGTCGGACCGGCCATGGCGTCGGGCAGCCAGGTGTGCAGCGGGAACTGGCCCGACTTCGAGGTGACGCCGCCGAACAGGCACAGCGCTCCGAGCAGCAGGAGGGTGCTGCTCACGCCGCCCGAGAGCGCCGCCTGGTTGATGTGCAGGACGTCGAAGCTCGACGCACCCGCCGCGAAGAAGGTGAGGATCACGCCGATCATCAGCCCGACGTCGCCGACGCGGTTGGTGAGGAACGCCTTGAGCGATGCGTCGGTGTTGCGCTGCTCCTCCCACCAGTGCCCGATGAGCACGAAGGAGCAGACGCCGACGAGCTCCCAACCGGTCAGCATCTGGAGCGTGTTCGAGGAGATGACGTAGAAGAGCATCGCCGCCGTGAACAGGCTCAGGAACGCGAAGTAGTGGGTGACGCGTCGGTCGCCGTGCAGGTACTCGGTCGAGTAGATGTGCACGAGCAGCGAGATGAGCGTGACGGTGATGAGCATCATCACCGACAGGCCGTCGGCGATGGTCCCGAGCTCGAAGCGGACGCCGTCGGTCTGGAACCACGTGATCCGCTCGACCACCGGGCTGGTCGGCGTCTCCTCTTCGGATGCGGTCGCCTCGGCGCCACCGCTGACCGCCTCGGCCTTGGACGGCGCCTCGCTGGACGCCTTGGGCGAGATCGTGCGCACGGGCTCGTGACCGGGACCGGGCTGGGTGTTGGTCGCCGCCACCGCCGAGGCCGGGTTGCCCGGCGGGCTGTTGACCCGCTGGATCCACTGCACGCCCGCGGTCAACGCCAGCACGAAGCAGATGCCCACGGCGGCGATGCCGATGCCGGAGGTGATCCGCTCCGGGAGCCGGCGACCGAACAGCAGGATCAGCACGAACGAGGTGGCCATCACCGCGGGGATGATCCAGACGTGGGTCAGCATGAACGGGTTCACGTGCGGGTCAGCCCTTCATGAGATCGATGTCGTCCACATCGATGCTCTGGCGGTTGCGGTAGAGCATCAGGACGAGGGCGAGGCCCACGCCGACCTCGGCGGCGGCGATGGCGATCACGAACAGGGCGAAGACCTGGCCGGTGATCGAGTGGAGGTAGGCGCCGAAGGCGACGAGGTTGATGTTGACCGCGTTGAGGATGAGCTCGACCGACATCAGCACCATCACGCCGTTGCGGCGGGCGAGCACGCCGTAGACGCCGATGCAGAACAGGATCGCGCCCAGGAAGAGGAACTGGTTGAGCAGCATCAGTCGCGCCTCGCCAGGACGATGGCGCCGAGCAGGGCGGCGAGCAGCACGACCGAGACGACCTCGAAGGGCAGCAGGTACTGCTGGAAGATCGAGTTGGACACCTGTGTCGTCGTCTGCACGGTGAGGTCCTCGAACTGCTTCTTGCCGAACGCCTTCCAGAGCACGTAGCCCATGACCCCGAGCAGGACGACCGCGATGGCGGCGCCGACCAGGCGCTGCTCGTTGTCGGTGTCGTGCATCTTGCCCATCGGGGCGCGGGTCAACATGATGCCGAACAGGAACAGCACCACGACGGCGCCGATGTAGACCAGCACCTGGGTGATGGCGATGAACTCGGCTGCGAGCAGGATGTACTGCGCGGCCACACCGGCCAGCACGAGGACGAGGTAGAGCGCGGCGTGCACGATGTTGCGGGTGGTCACGACGCGGACCGCAGCCACCACCATCATGAGGGCGATGAGGCCGAAGGCGATGTTCTCGGCCACCCAGAGGTCGGCGAACATCATCCGGGCACCTTCTTGACCTTCTGCTCGGATCCGGCCTCGTAGGACTCGAACTCGGGCACCGTCTCCATCCACTCGGCCAGGCGCGACTTGTCGTGCAGGAGCTCGGCGATGCGGGGCTCGGAGTACTCGTACTCGGGGCTCCAGAACAGCGCGTCGAACGGGCAGACCTCGACGCAGATGCCGCAGTACATGCACAGCGAGAAGTCGATGTCGAAACGGTCGAGCGCGTTCTTCTGGCGGGGCTTGCCGCCTTCCCGCCTCGGCGGGGCGAGGTACTTGTGGCCCTCGATGTAGATGCACCAGTCCGGGCACTCGCGGGCGCACAGCATGCAGGCGGTGCAGTTCTCCTCGTAGAGCGCGATCACGCCGCGCGCGCGGGGGACCGGGTCCTCCTTGACGTGGGGATAGTCGACGGTGGCCGGTCCACCGCCCATGCTGTCGGGCTTCAGGGTCTTGACCATCTCGCCGAAGGTCACGCCCAGGCCCTTGATCAGGCCCTTGCCGGGGATGTCAGGCATCAGAACGCCACCTTCAGGACGGCGGTGACCAGGATGTTCACCAGCGCGATCGGGATCAGCCACTTCCAGGCGAATGCCTGGAGCTGGTCCTCCCGGAAGCGCGGGTAGGTGAAGCGGACCCAGAAGATGATGAACGACACGATCATGATCTTCGTGAACAGGACGACCGGGCCGAGCACCCAGTAGGCGTTGCTGCTCGGGTCGACACCCGGGAACCACCAGCCTCCGAGGAACAACGTGGCCGCGATGCCGGCGAACGCGAACGCGGTGGCGAACTCGGCCAGGAAGAAGGTGAGGAAGCGGAAGCCGGAGTACTCGACCTGGTAGCCACCCACCAGCTCGGACTCGGCGACGGGCATGTCGAAGGGCGGTTGGGTGAGCTCGGCCTGCACGGCGGCGAGGAAGATGAAGAAGCCCACGAACTGGGTGAGGATGAACGGGTTGCCGAGGCCCGAGAACCCGAACATCGAGCCGTTCGCCTGGGCCTCGACGATGCCGTTCAGGCTGAGCGTGCCGGCCTGGATCACGACGCCGACGACCGCCAGAACCATCGGCAGCTCGTAGGCGATGAGCTGGCCCCCGGCTCGCAGCCCGCCCATCAGCGAGTACTTGTTGGCCGACCCCCAACCGGCCATGAGCACGCCGATGACCGACAGCGACGAGACGGCCAGCGCGAAGAAGATGCCGACGTCGAGGTCCGCGATCACGAGGTGCTCGCTCGCGGGGAGCACGGCGTAGAGCAGCAGCGTCGACATCAGCACGACCAGCGGCGCCGTCTTGAAGACGACCCGGTCGGCCTTGTCGGGGACCAGGTCCTCCTTCTGCACGAACTTGGCGCCGTCGGCGAGCAGCTGGAGCAGGCCGCGCGGTCCCGCCTCCTGCGGACCCTTCCGGCTCTGCATCCACGACATCACCTTGAAGAGGAACACGATGCCGAGGATGAGCGCGGTCGTCGGCACGAGGATGGCGGCGACGACCAGCTTGATGATCGTGGACTGCCAATAGGCCGGCGTCAGCGAGGCGAAGACGTGGGTCATCGGTCGATGTCACCCAGGATGAAGTAGAGGCTGGCGAGGATCGTGATGACGTCGGGCACGTAGACGCCCTGGCAGACCCAGGGCACGATCGAGACGTTGTTGAACGACGCCGAGCGGATCTTCACGCGGAACGGCACGAGGTCGCCCTTGCTGACGACGTAGTAGCCCATCTCGCCGAGCGGGTTCTCGGTGGCGACCCAGGCCTCGCCCTCGGGCACCTTGATGATGCGCGGGACCTTGGCCATGATCGGGCCGCTGGGGATGGCGTCGAGCAGCTGGTCGACGATCTTGGTGGCCTCGCGGGTCTCCTGGAGGCGGATCCACGAGCGGGCGAACGCGTCGCAGTCGGGGTGGGTCCAGACCTTCCAGTCGGCCTGGTCGTAGACGAGCCCGGGCGGGCAGCTGTCACGGCGGAGGTCCCAGTCGACGCCGCTGCCGCGGATGTTGGGCCCCGACAGGCCGTAGGACTTGGCCACCTCGGGCGGGATGATGCCGACGCCGCGCGTGCGCTTCTGGAAGATCTCGTTGCCGATGAGGATGTCCTCGACCTCGTCGCAGAAGGCCCGCAGCTTGTCCATGGCGGTGTGGGTCTCGGCGATCCACCCCTTGGGCAGGTCGTCCTTGAGCCCCCCGATACGGTCGAAGTTCGGGTGGAAGCGCCCACCGGTGACCGCTTCGATCTGGTTCAGCACGAACTCGCGGTCGCGGAAGGCGTAGAAGCCCACCGACAGACCGCCGAGCTGGATGCCGAGGTCGCCGAGGAACAGGCTGATGTTGGCGATGCGGGACAGCTCGAACAGGATCGTGCGGATGAACTGGGCCCGCGGCGGCGCCTCGATGTCCATGAGCTTCTCCGCCGCGAGGATGAACGGGACCTCGTTGGCGAAACTGCCCAACCAGTCGATGCGGTTGATCAGGGTCGTGACCTGCGGGTAGGTGCGGACCTCGGTGAGCTTCTCGTAGCCGCGGTGCATGTAGCCCGCGATCGGCTCGGCCGACACGACCTGCTCGCCGTCGAGCCTGGCCACGATGCGCAGCGTGCCGTGGGTGGCCGGGTGCTGCGGGCCGATGTTGAGCGTCATGCCTTCGGACTCGAAGTCGACGTTGAGCCGGTTGTCGGCCGCCCGGGCGGCCAGGTCGGCGAGCTGGTTGCGATCGGAGATGGTGGTCACTCGGCCGACCCCTCCCCGTCAGCGGCGTCGGCGGACTCGTCGCCCTCGTCGTCGCCGCCGGGCATGGCCTCGACGTCGACGATGCCCGGCCACGGCTTGACGCGGCGGGCCAGGAGCGGGAAGTCCTTGCGCATCGGGTGACCCTCGAAGTCACCCGGCAGGTACATGTGGACGAGGTGCGGATGGCCCACGAAGGTGATGCCGAACATCTCCCACGCCTCGCGCTCGTGCCAGTTGGCGCCGTGGTAAACGGGGACCCACGTCGCGATCGAGGGGTCCTCGTCGGGCAGGTCGGCTTTGAGCGTGATGCCGTGCGCGTGCTCGATGGACGACACCCGCGCGAACACCTGCAGGCGGGTGTCACCGCCGGCGTAGCCCGTGACCATCGGCCCCGGATCCTTCGGCTCGGTGCCGTGGACGACGATGTCCTCCTGGCTGTCCATGTCGCGGCCGAACGGCGACGGCAGCCAGTCGATCGCCGACAGGAAGTCGAAGTAGGTGCACCCCAACGTGTGCTTCACGGCATCGCCCGCGGCGCGCCAGGCATCGCGGGTGACGCGCACCCAGACGTCGTCGCCGGGGCGGATGTGCGAACCGACCAGCGCGTCGCCGAGCTCGGTGCGGAGCGACTCGACCAGGGCCTCGCGGCGCTCGTCGGTCGGGATGGGCTCGGGTTCGGGCTCGGTGGTCTCGGCCGTGGCCCCGGCGTCAGCCGACGACAATCGGATCACCTCGCCACCGGGCCGAAATGTCCTCGTTCTGGATGTGCTCCTGCAGCAGCAGGATGCCCTCGAGCAGCGCCTCGGGTCGCGGGGGACAGCCCGGCACGTACACGTCGACCGGGATGAGCTGGTCGACTCCCTTGGTCACCGAGTAGCTGTCCCAGTAGGGCCCGCCGCAGTTGGCGCAGCTACCCATGCTGATCACGTACTTCGGGTCGGGCATCTGCTCGTAGAGCCGCAGGACCGCCGGGGCCATCTTGTCGGTGACGGTGCCCGAGATCACGACGAAATCGGCCTGACGCGGGCTGGAAGGGAACGGGATGACGCCGAGGCGCATCACGTCGTAGCGGGGAGAGGCGAAGGCGGCGCCCATCTCGATGGCGCAGCACGCCAGACCCCACTGGTAGACCCACATGGAGTACTTGCGGCTGAGGTTCAGCAGCTTGGTCAGCGGGGTGGGCATCTTGCCGCTCTCGACTAGACCCACTGCAGCACCTTCTTCCGCCAGGCGTAGGCCAGGCCGAGGGCGAGGATGACGATGAAGATCGCCATCTCGACGAGGCCGAACGTGCCATAGACCTCGAGTTGGGTGGCCCAGGGGAAGATGAACACCGCCTCGACGTCGAACATCACGAACAGCACGGCGAAGATGTAGTACCGCACCTGCGTCTGGGCCCAACCGGCCCCGACCGGGTCGACGCCGCTCTCGTAGGTCAGGTATTTCTGCTCCTGGGGCCGGTCGGGCCGAACGGCCTTCCCGACGATCCCGAGCAGGGTGCCGATCAGCACCAACGCGAGTCCGCCCATGAGGGCGACCGTGAGGTACTGGCGCACGAAATCCGAGTACGGCATCGTCGGCGGAGCCTAGTGAAGCCTGAGAGGACTCAGGAAATCTTCGCTCGCGGACCGGCTCAACTGCCGGAACCGGTCGCCGACCCGGGCGGAGGCGGCGTTGGCGCGGGCGCCTCGACGAGGTACGGCCGGCCGTGCTCGGTGAGGCTGACGACCGTGTCGGGGGCGAGCCCGACCCCGAGCGTGACCACGAAGCAGATGCCGAGCGCGAGCTTGGTGCCGATCGGGACGGGCAGGTGCGGCGTAGCCGGCACCTCGTCGGCCGGGCCGAGGTACATGGCCACCACGATGCGCAGGTACAGGAAGGCGGCGACCGCGCCGGTCAGCATGGCCACGACCGCGATCCAGTCGGCGTGCCGGCCGACGACCGCGTCGATGGCGTAGAACTTGGCGAAGAAGCCGGAGGTGAACGGGATGCCGGCCTGGGCCAGCAGGAACACGGTCATCACCCCGGCCAGCATCGGGTTCGAGCGTGACAGGCCCCGGTAGTCGTCGAGGGTCGTGTGCCCGTCGCCCTTGCGCGACACGATCCCGACCACGCCGAACGCGCCGGCCACCATGAACGTGTAGGCGAACACGTAGAAGAGCACGGCCGAGGTTCCCGTCTCGCTGGCGGCCCCCACCGCCAGGAGGATGAACCCGGCGTGGTTGATCGACGAGTAGGCCAGCGTTCGCTTGACGTTGGTCTGGACGATGGCCAGCACCGCGCCGAACACCATGCGAGACCACCGCGAGGATCCAGATGATCGGGCGCCAGTCGCTGACGTAGTTCGAGAAGGTCAGGACGAAGACCCGCACGAAGGCCGCGAAGGCCCCGGCCTTGACCGCGCCGGCCATGAACGCGACCGACGGGCGAGGGGGCGCCGTCGTAGACGTCGGGGCTCCAGAAGTGGAACGGGACCGCCGCCACCTTGAAGCCGAGGCCCACGATGACCAGGACCAGACCGACGAGGAGCAGGCCGTCGTGCACCGGCACGTTGCCGGGGACCGCACCCCCACCCGTCACCCCGAAGTAGTTCTTGATGGCGATGAAGTTGGTGGAGCCGGTGGCGCCGTACACCAGCGCGATGCCGTAGAGCAGGAAGGCCGACGAGAAGGCGCCGAGCACGAAGTACTTGATGCCCGACTCCTGCGACTGCGCCCTCCGCAGGTGCATGGCGGTCAGGATGTAGACGGCCAGCGACAGCGTCTCGAGCCCGAGGAACAGCACGATGAAGTCGTTGGCCATGGCCAGGATGACGCCGCCGGCGCCTGCGAGCAGGAGGAGGGCGAAGAACTCGGGCCCGTTGAGCTCCTCACGCCGCAGGTACGAGCCGGCGAGCAGCGCGGCCAGTATCACCGAGCCGCACACGACGCCGGCCACGAAGAGACTGAAGCCGTCGATGCCGACCATGCCGGCGACCGTGCTGAACGGGCCGCGGGGGTGGTGGGGCAGGTCGATCCAGAGCAGCTTGTCCCACGCCTGGACCCGAGCCCAGAGGGGCAGGATCGACAGCACGGCCGCGCCCGCGACGGCGACCGTGAACGGGGCGTACCAACTGGTCGACTCGCGCTTGCGGGTCAGCGAGGCGATCGTGAGCAGCACGATGCCGCCCACCAGCAGGATGACGACCGGGGCCAGCGCCCGCCACGACACCTGAGGGGTCGCGACGCGCGCCACGTCCGACGCGGCGAGCAACCGGAGCGCGCTCACCGGCCAGCTCTTTCCGGGTTCTCGGGCGTCGGTCGTCCCGGGGCGTGGCCGACTGGGTCGGGCCCTGCGGCTTGGGGGCGTGGTAGGTCGGCACCTCGACCTCGACCCGGGCGATGAGCGCCTTGACCGAGGGCTCGATCCGGTCGAGGACGGGCTTGGGGTAGACGCCGAGGAACACGATCAGCGCGATGAGCGGCAACATCACCAGGCGCTCGGTCGTCTTGAGGTCGGGGAACGAGCGGTTGGCGTCGTCGGGCTCGCCGTGGAAGACCCGCTGGTAGGCCCACAGCAGGTAGAGGGCGGCCAGGATGACGCCGGTGGCGGCCACGACCGCCCACCAGCGGTGCGAGAGGAACGTGCCGATCAGCACCAGGAACTCACCGACGAAGCCGCTCAGGCCGGGGACGCCGATCGACGCCATCATCACCAGCGTGAACACGCCCGCGAACCACGGCGCCACCTTGGCCAGGCCCTTGAGCTCGCCGATCTCGTAGGTGTGGCGCCGGGTGTAGAGGAAGCCGAGCAGGATGAACAGCGCGCCGGTGGTGATGCCGTGGTTGATCATCACGAGGATGGCGCCCTCGATGCTCTGCTGGGTCAGGGCGAACACACCGAGCACGGCGAAGCCCATGTGGGCCACCGACGAGTAGGCGACCAGTCGTTTCAGGTTGTGCTGCATCGCGGCGACGATCGCCCCGTAGATGATGCCGATGACCGCCAGGGTCATCATCACGGGGGCGGCCCAGATCGTCGCCTCGGGGAACAGGTAGAGCCCGTAGCGCAGGAAACCGTAGGTGCCCAGCTTCAACAGCACGCCGGCGAGGTCGATCGAGCCGGCGGTCGGCGCCTCGGTGTGCGCGTCGGGCAGCCAGGTGTGGAGCGGGAAGACCGGTGTCTTCACCATGAACGCGATGGCGAAGCCGAGGAACAGCCACCGCTGCGTGTTCGTGCTGAGCGAGTGGCTGGCCACGATCCGGAGCAGGTCGAAGCTCACTCCCCCGCCCGGCCCCGCGTGCGCGCTGTAGGCCAGCGCGACGATCGACACCAGCATGAAGGCCGAGCCGGTCATGGTGAAGATGAAGAACTTGGTGGCGGCGTAGACCTTCCGGCCATGGCCCCATCGCCCGATCAGGAAGTAGAGCGGCACGATCGTCAGCTCGAACATGAGGAAGAACAGGAACAGGTCGAGTGCAACGAACACGCCGAGGCAGCCGGCCTCGAGCAGGGTGATCCAGAGGTAGTAGCCCTTCTCGTCGTGGTCGGGCTTGGCCGCGAACAGGGCGATCGGGAACAGGATCCCCGTCAGCACGACCAGGAAGAGGGAGATGCCGTCGACGCCGAGGAAGAACTTGATGTCGAGTGAGCGCACCCAGGTCTGCTTCACGACGAACTGGAACGTCGGGTCGTGCAGCTTGAAGGCGTAGAGGACCCACAGGCTCAGCGCGCCGGCCGCCACCGAAGTGACGATGGCCACCAGCCGGTGCATCTCCGGGCGGCTGTTGGGGATCAGACCGATGACGAGCGCGCCGACGAGCGGCGTCAGCACCAGCACGGCCAGCACCGGGAACCCCAGCGACGACGGGAGGTCGGCCGCGAGGATGGACGCCGGCATCAGAACTGCACCCTGGTGAAGATGTAGACGAGCAGCGCGACGGCGCCGATCGTCATGCCCAGCGCGTAGGTGCGCACATAGCCGTTCTGGACGCGCCGGATCGTGTTGCCCGAGTCACGGAACGCGGCGCCGATGCCGTTCACGGCGCCGTCGATGACGGTGCGGTCGAACCAGGCCAATCCGTCGGCGAAGCGGCGACCGGGACCGCCCATGAACGCGGTGACGGCGCGGTCGTAGTACCAGCCGTTGGCGAACAGCGGCTGCTCGAACGGCTCGGCCGGGATCCGCTTGCGCAGGTAGACGAGGTAGGCCAGACCGATGCCGGTCAGCGCCACGATGGTCGAGATGGTCAGCAGCAGCACGATGGTGGCGTTCGAGTAGGTCAGCTCCGCGCCATAGCGACCGGTCACCGGGGCCAGCCAGTTCTCCAGCCACTTGGTCGACGTGCTGAAGGGCAGGTTGATGAACCCGGCCACCGCCGCGAAGAAGGCGAGGATGACCAGGGGCACGGTCATGGTCCATGGCGACTCGTGCGGGTGGACCTCGGCGTGCTCGACCGACTCGTCCGCGGCGCTCTGGTCGCCGGTGGCCTCTCCCGGCACCGGGTCGTTCCAACGGGCGTCGCCGAAGAAGATCCGGTACACGAGTCGGCTCATGTAGAACGCGGTCAGCAGGGCGGTGAACAGGCCGACCACGTAGAGCGCAGGGCTCTTGTGCAGCGCGTAGGTGAGGATCTCGTCCTTCGACCAGAAGCCGGAGAAGGGCGGAACTCCGGAGATGGCCAACCAGCCGACGATGAACGTGCCCGCGGTGACGGGCATGAGCTTGCGCAGCGCGCCCATGCGGCGCATGTCCTGCTCGTCGTGCATGCCGTGGATGACCGATCCGGCGCCGAGGAAGAGGAGCGCCTTGAAGAACGCGTGGGTGATCATGTGGAAGATCGCGGCCCAGTAGCCGCCGCAGCCCACGGCCAGGAACATGTAGCCCAGCTGGCTCACCGTCGAGTAGGCGAGGACCTTCTTGATGTCGGTCTGCGCGATGGCGATCGTGGCCGCCAGCAGCGCGGTGCCGACCCCGATCCAGGCGATCATCGTCGACACCCACGGCGACGAGGCGTGCAGCACCGGGTTGATCCGGACCATGAGGTACACACCGGCGGTGACCATCGTGGCGGCGTGGATCAGCGCTGACACCGGCGTCGGGCCGGCCATGGCGTCGGGCAGCCAGATGTAGAGGGGGATCTGCGCCGACTTGCCGACCGCCCCGATGAACAGCATCACCGAGATGAAGGTCGCCGCGGTCGTGGCCGCGCCCTGCGAGACGGGCAGGAAATGCGTGTAGGAGATCGAGCCGAACGTGAACCAGGTGATGAAGATCCCGACCATGAAGCCCCAGTCACCCACCCGGTTGGTGATGAAGGCCTTCTTGCCCGCCGACGCGTTGGCCGGCTTCTCGAACCAGAACGAGATCAGGAAGTAGGAGCAGACCCCGACGCCCTCCCACCCGAGGAAGGTGAGCAGCAGGTTGTCGCCCAGCACCAGCATCAGCATCGAGAAGACGAACAGGTTCAGGTAGAGGAAGAACCGGGGGTAGCGGCTGTCGCCGTGCATGTACCCGATCGAGTAGAGGTGGATCAGCGTGCTGACGCCGGTGATGAACAGGATCATCGAGCTCGACAGCGGGTCCAGCAGGACGCCGAAGTCCACGTTGAACCGACCGACCGAGATCCACGTGAAGTAGGTGTGGGTGTAGATGTGGCCGGTCCGGCCGTGCAGACCCACGAAGGCCACACACGAGACGACGAACGCCGCCGCGACCATGGCCGTGGCCAGCCATCCCGACGCCGGTTCGCCGATACGGGAGCCGAACAGCAGCAGGAGCACGAAGCCCAGCAGCGGCAGGGCAGGGATCAACCAGACGAGTGAGACCATGGAGTCGTCCGCTATCCCCTGAGCAACGACACGTCGTCGGCGGTGGCGCCGGGCCGCCGCCGCGTGATGGCCACGATGATGCCCAGGCCCACGACGACCTCGGCGGCGGCGACGACCAGGACGAAGAACACGATCACCTGTCCGGAGATGTCGTTCAGCATGCGACCGAACGTCACGAAGGTCAGGTTGACCGCATTGAGCATGAGCTCGACGCACATGAGCATCACCAGCGGGTTGCGCCGGATGAGCACACCGAAGGCGCCGATGCAGAAGACCATGGCGCTCAGCACCAGATAGGAGGTGTCGTTGAGGGTGGCGAGCATCACGGCGCCGTCTCCTCGACCTCGGCCAACTCGGGCTTGTCGGTCATCGGCTCGGCTTCGGGAAGCGGCTCGTAGCTGTCGGGCCGCCGGGCCATGACGACGGCGCCGATGACCGCGATGGTGAGCAGGCCGGCCGTGATCTCGAACGGGAAGATCCAGGTGGTGAAGATCGAGTGGCCAAGTTGGGCCACGTTGGTCTCGGCCTTGCTCAGTGCGGCGGTCGACGAGTGCTTGCCCGTGAGGCCGTTCTGGGCCACACCGACGATGACCAACAGGAGCGACGCCAGCAACGCGGCGACGCCGACGCCGGCCAGGATGCGCTGGCCGACGAGCGGCTCCTCCCCCAGGTCCTCCTCGCGGTCGACGCCGAGCAGCATGATCACGAACAGGATCAGCACGACGATGGCGCCCGTGTAGACGATGACCTGCACGGCCGCGAGGAGCTGGGCGTCCTGCTCGAGGAACAGGACGGCCACCCCGAACAGGGTTGCCACCAGGCTGAGCGCCGAGTGGACGGGGTTGCGCGAGATCACGACACCGATCGCGCCGGACAACACGATGACCGCGCACACGACGAAGACGCCCCAGTCGACCATTCAGTGGCCCCCGTGGCCCTGGTCGGCGGCACCGACGTCGGCGTCGTGCCCCAGCCCGTGGTCCATGCCGCCATCTTGGCCGACGTGGCCGGTCTCGCCGTGCGGTCGGCTCGTCGCGTCCTTGGTGGCCTGGTCGGCCTCCGGCTCGCGGACGCCGTAGCCGAGCTCCCCCGACCACGCGACCCGGCCGTCGAGCGCCGCGACGCCGGACGGGCGCCGTCGCCCGCATCCACGCCGAGGTGTGCAGGTCCTCGCCGGGGCGCCAGTCCTCCCACGGCATGTGCTGCGGCTGGCCGTCGTCGCCGACGAGGAGCTCGTCCTTGGTGTAGATCGCGTCCTGCCGGCTGGTGAAGGAGAACTCGAACTGCTTGGTCTCGGTGATGGCCTCGGTCGGGCAGGCCTCGACGCAGAGGTCGCAGTGGATGCAGCGCAGGTAGTTGATCTCGTAGACGAAGCCGTAGCGCTCACCGGGTGAGACAGGGTCGTCGACAGGGTTGTCCGCGCCACGCACGTAGATGCAGCGGGCCGGGCACACGCCGGCGCACAACTCGCACCCGATGCACTTCTCCATGCCGTCCTCGTAGCGGTTGAGGACGTGGCGACCGTGGCGGCGCAGCGCGATGGGCGCCTTCTCCTTCGGGTACTGCGTGGTCACGCGTTGCTTGCGACCGATCTGGCGGACCGTGACGAGGAAGCCGTCGAGGTATCCCATCAGGTCTCTGCCTCTTCGAGACGGCGCGCGCGACTACCCCGTACCGCGGCGCGTAGCAGCGCGGTCGCCAGCAGCATCACGGCGACCGACGCGCCGGCCACCAGCACGGGGTTCCACGACATGTCGCGTCCGATGTCGATGGCGGCCAGCAGCAGCGCCCATCCGAGTGCGAGCGGGATCAGCAGCTTCCACCCGAGGTCCATGAGCTGGTCGTAGCGGAACCGGGGCAGCGACGCCCGCAGCCACACGAACATGAACAGGAAGATCATGAGCTTCAGGAAGAACCAGAGGCAGCCCCACATCCAGTCCGGGCCCGAAGTACGCGGGGCCGCTCGGGCCGCCGAGGAACAGCGTGACGAAGATCGCCGACATGGTGATCGTGTTCATGAACTCGGCCAGGAAGAACAGGGCGAAGCGGATCGAGCTGTACTCCGTGTTGAAGCCGCCGACCAGCTCCTGCTCGGCCTCGACCAGGTCGAAGGGGGGACGGTTGAGCTCGGCGGTGCCCGCGATCACGAAGATGACGAACGGGATGATGCCGGTGACCAGCAGTCCCCAGTTGGGGATCACGTTCCCCCACCCCGGTCCGGCCTGGTACTCGACGATGCCGTGGGTCGTGAGGGTGCCGGCCTTGAGGATGACGGCGACGACCGCGAGTCCCATGGCCGCTTCGTAGGAGACCATCTGCGCCGAGGCCCGCACGGAGCCGAACAGCGGGTACTTCGAACCCGACGACCAGCCGGCCAGCATCACGCCGTAGACGGCGATGGACGACATCGCCAGCACGAACAGGATGCCGATCGGCGGGTCGGCCACCTGCATGTAGGTCACGTGGCCGAACACCGTGATCGTCCCGTGGTCGGGCGCGTTGAAATCGCCGCCGATGGGGACGACGGCGAAGAGCAGGAACGCGGGCACGAACGACAGGAACGGGGCCAGCATGAACACGGCCCGGTTGGCCCGCTCGGGGATCAGGTCCTCCTTGAAGAAGAACTTGATGCCGTCGGCCAGCGTCTGGAGCACGCCGAAGGGACCGGCCAGGTTGGGCCCGACGCGGTTCTGCATGTCGCCGACGAGCTTGCGCTCGAACCAGATCATCAGCATCGTCGCCACCAGCAGCAGCACGAAGACGATGACCACCTTGCCGATCACGATCAGCAGGACGGACAGGTCGATGGGTCCGATGAGCATCGGGTCGTCGGCGAAGAGCATGGTCAGCTCGTCCCCGTCTCGACGCGGACGTCGGTGACCCGCTCGGACGCGTCGATCAGCTCGGCCGCGTCGAGACCGGGCTGGTTGAAGTACACCGCGGCGCTGCCACGGGGAACCCCCGGATCGGACGAGATGTCGACCCGCAGATCGGCCCGGGAGGACTGCAGGCGCACCTCGGAGCCCTGCGCCACGCCCAGCCGGTCGAAGTCGTAGGGGTTCACCCGGAGGATGGTCCCCGGCGCCAGCCCGGCGAGGGAGGGGGCGTGGCGAGTGAGCACACCCTGGTCGTAGAGCTTGCGGGAGGCGACCAAGCGCAGCGAGTAGCGGTCGAGCGCGGGCAGCTCGCCGGCGGCCGTCTGGGGCTCGAACGGCCACTCCCGGGGCACCGGCGGCGGCGGCGCGACAGCGGCACGACCACCCCGTCGCTCGCGTCCGGCCCGGCCAGCGCGGCATCGATGCCGCCGTAGGCCGGCGCCGACCGGGAGAGCTCGGCCCGGATGGCCTCGAGCGAGACGAGCCCGAGATCGGCACCGAGCGCCGACGCCAGGTCGGCGGCGATGATCCAGTCGGCCTGGGCGGTACCGGGCGGCGTGACCTTGCGGTTCTGCACGCTGACCCGGCCCTCGATGTTGGTCGAGCTGCCGTCCACCTCGGTGAAGCCGGCCGCCGGCAGGACGACGTGGGCGGCCCGGCTGCTGGCGCTCAGGAGCTGGTCGACCGCGATCACCGTTCCCGCACCGGCCACCGCCCGGCGGGCGAGGTCGCGGTCGGGGAAGTCGGTCAGCGGGTCGGCTCCGAGCAGGATCAGCACGTCGAGCTGGCCGGACGCGGCCGCCTCGAGGATGCCCGCGCTGTCGAGTCCGCGCTGGCGCGGCACCTTGGCCCACACCTGGCGGAGGGCGTCGCGGCCCGTCGTCGAGCGCCACCCGGCCCGGCAGCAGGCCGGGGGCGAGGCCCATGTCCAGTGCACCCCGCACGTTGGCGCGACGCAGCACGGGCAGGAACCGGGTGCCGGGCTTGCGGACGAGCAACGCGGAGGCCGCGTCGACGATGGCATCGCTCGACTCGGCCAGCGACTGGCGGCCGATCACGACCGTGACCGGGCCCGACGGTGAGCAGGTGGCTCGCGGTGGCCAGGGCGCTGGGGTCGACGCCGCCGGCGTCGGTTCCCGGTGGCGGTCCGTCGAGCAGGGCGCGCACCGTGGCGCCGGCCTCCCCGGGTCGGGGGAACAACGAGACCGTCGCCAGCGGGGTCACACCCGTCGCGTGCGGTGCCACCTCGACGACCCGTACGCCGTGGCTCACGATCGCGTCGCGCAGTCGCAGGAAGAGGACGGGAAGCTCCTCTTTGAGGTCGGGCCCGAGCAGCAGCACGGTGCCGCCGGCCGCGCACACCTCGTCGATGGTGGCCCCCGGGAGCCCGAGCACCAGCTCGGCGGGCAGGCCGTCGCCCAGCTGGGCGTCGACGTGGTCGGTGCCGATGACGCCCTTGACCAACTTGGCCCAGGCGTAGGCGGACTCGTTGGTGAGCCGGGCGCCGCCGATCACGCCCACCCGTCGCGGCGGGCGCCTCACGGATGGCCGTGGCGGCCCGCTCCACCGCGTCGTTCCAACGGGCGCCGACGAGCGCGTCGCCGTCGCGCACCAGCGGCTCGGTCAGACGATCGTCGCTGCGCTGGGCCTCGAAGCCGAAGCGCCCCTTGTCGCAGAGCCAGCCCCAGTTCACCGGGTCGATGTCGACGCCCTGGTAGCGCAGCACCTGGTTGCGCGACGACTCGACCGAGATGCGGCAGCCGACCGAGCACCCCTGACAGGTCGACTCGACCGACTCGAGGTCCCAGGGCCGGGCCCGGAACCGGTACGCGGTGGCGGTCAGCGCGCCGACCGGACAGATCTGCACGGTGTTGCCGCTGAAGTACGAGGAGAACGGCTCGTCGGGGAAGGTGTTGACCTCGGTGTCGTTGCCCCGGTTCATGAAATGGATGAGCGGATCGCCCGCCACCTCGCTGGCGAACCGCGTGCAGCGGTCGCAGAGGATGCAGCGCTCGCGGTCGAGCAGCACGAGGTCGCTGACCGGGATGGGCTTCTCCTTGTGGCGCTTCTCCTCGACGAAGCGGCTCTCACCCGGCCCGTAGGCCATCGTCTGGTCCTGCAGCGGGCACTCGCCGCCCTTGTCGCACACGGGGCAGTCGAGCGGATGGTTGATCAGCAGGAACTCGAGGACGCCGTCCTGCGCCTTCTCGGTGACCGTCGAGGTCGTGTCGACCTTCATGTCGGGCGTGCACTCGAGCATGCAGCTCGGCTGGAGGCTGGGCCCGCGCCCGGTGTCGACCTCGACGATGCACATGCGGCACATGCCGACCGACGACATGCGTGGGTGGTAGCAGAACCGGGGGATGTAGATGCCGTTGCGTTCGGCCGCCGCGATCAGCAGCTCGCCCTTCTCGGCCACGACCGCCCGGCCGTCGATCGTGATCGGGACGCCCTCGCTGACTTCCGGCGCCTCGTCGGTGGTGACGGTGTCAGACACGGGCGGCTGCTCCAATCGGCGCGGCGACCGCGACGCGCGACTGGACGGCCCGGTTCACGTGCGCCTCGAACTCGGGCCGGAACCGCTGGATGGCCGAGGCGATGGGCGACACGGCCGACGGGCCCAGCGGACAGATCGTCGTCTGCTTCGGCGGCCACGCGATGCCGGGGCTGATGTTGTCGCAGACGTCCATCAGCAGGTCGAGATCGCTGGGCCGGCCATAGCCGTCGAGTATGCGTTGCAGGATGCGCTCGAGCCAGCTCGTGCCCTCGCGGCACGGCGTGCACTTGCCGCAGGACTCGCGGGCGAAGAACCGCACCACCCGCAGGCAGGCCTTGACCGCGTCGGTCGTCTCGTCCATCACCACGATGGCGCCCGATCCGAGCATCGAACCGGCCCGGTCGACCGTGCCCTTCTCGAGCGGTAGGTCGAGGTGCTCGTCGTAGAACCAGGGTGCCGACGCGCCACCGGGGATGAAGGCCTTCAGCTCGTGGCCGTCGCGGATGCCGCCGGCGTAGACGGGCGCGTAGATGAGGTCGCGGAACGTGGTGACGCCGTACTCGACCTCGAACACGCCGGGCGTCTTCACATGACCCGACACCGCGAACATGCGCGTGCCCTTCGACGCCTCGGCACCGAGCGCCGTGAACGCCGAGGAGCCGTTGCTGATGATCCACGGCACGTTCGACAGCGTCTCGACGTTGTTGACGATCGTCGGTTGCAGGTAGAGGCCCTTGGCGGCGGGGAAGAACGGCGGCTTCAGCCGCGGCATGCCCCGGTTGCCCTCGAGGCTCTCGATCAGCCCGGTCTCCTCGCCCACGATGTAGGCGCCCGCACCCCAGGTGAGCACCACGTCGACCGAGAAGTCGGTGTCGAGGATGTTCCGCCCGATCAACCCGGCCGCGTACGCCTCGTTGAGCGCGGTCGCGATCCGCTCCTGGGCCAGCGCCATCTCGCCCCGCACGTAGAGGAAGGCCTGGGCGCATCCCACCGCGTAGCAGGCGATGAGGATGCCCTCGATCAGCTGGTGCGGGTCGCGTTCCATGAGGAGGCGGTCCTTGTAGGTCCCGGGCTCGCTCTCGTCGCCGTTGACCACGAGGTAGCGCGGCCACACGCCGGGCGGGCAGAAGCCCCACTTGACCCCGGCCGGGAACCCGGCACCGCCCCGGCCCAGCAGGCTCGCCTCCTTGACCTCCGACACCACCGCGTCGGGGGTCATGGTCAGCGCCTTGCGCAGCGCCTGGTAACCGCCAGTGGCCTGGTACCGGGAAAGGGTGAACGAGTCGTCGTAGTCGAACCGGCCGGTGATGATGCGGGGCGCGTCGGTGATGGCCATCAGCCCGCGCCTCCGTCCGCGCCCGCTGTCGCGTTCATGCCCATCCAGGCCGGTTCGGACGCACCCTCGGGGCTGATGGCCCCGGCGGCGCGGTCCGCCGGGATGGACTGGCGCACACGGGCGAGCGTGCCGTGGGGCGGGACCTCGTCGTCGAGCCGACCGGCCCGGAGGTCGTCGACCAGCTGGTCGAACTCGTCGGGGGTGATGCGGTGGCGGTAGCGGTAGTTGACCTGGAGGCAGGGCGCCTCGGTGCAGGCCGCGATGCACTCGACGTCCTCGACCGTGAACAGGCCGTCCGGTGTGGTGTTGCCCGCTTTCACCCCGAGCGTCCTCTCGGCGTGGTGCAGCAACTCCTCGCCGCCGAGGAGCTGGCAGGAGATGTTGGTGCACACGTTGACGACGTAGCGGCCGACCGGCTCGCGCTTGAACATCTCGTAGAACGAGCACGTGCCCAGCACCTCGGCCGGGGTCACGCCCACGAGCTCGGCGATGTGGACCATCGCCTCGTCGGTCACCCACCCGTCCTGCTCCTGGGCGAGGTGCAGCAGCGGGATGAGGGCCGACTTCGGGCGCGGGTAGCGGCCGATGATCTCGGCGGCGACGACGAGATTTTCCGGCGTGAGCCGAGCCATCAGCGGTCGACCTCGCCGAGGATCGGATCGACCGAGGAGATGACGGCCACGCCGTCGGCGATGAGGCCGTCGTGCATGAGGTGGGGAAGCGTCTGGAGGTTCACGAAGCTGGGTCCGCGGATGTGCATGCGGTACGGGTGGGAGCTTCCATCGGACACGATGTAGCACCCGAGCTCGCCCCGCGGCGATTCGACCGCGCAGTACGCCTCGCCCTCGGGCACCTTGAAGCCCTCGGTGAAGATCTTGAAGTGGTGGATCAACGCCTCCATCGACTCGTCGATGCGGGCGCGCGGCGGAGGGCGTCACCTTCTTGTCCTGCACCCGCCAGTCGCCCGAAGGCATCTTGTCGACGATCTGGGTGACGATGCGCAAGCGACTCGCGGATCTCGTTGAGCCGGATGGCGTAGCGGTCGAAGCAGTCGCCGAACGTGCCGACGATCACGTCGAAGTCGACCTGGTCGTAGGCCAGGTAGGGCAGGTCGCGACGCAGGTCCCAGGCGTAGCCGGTGGCCCGCAGGATCGGCCCGGTCGTGCCGAGGGCGATCGCCGACGGCGGTGTCGATGACCCCGACGCCCTGCAGGCGCTCACGCCAGATGGGCTGGCCGGTGAGCAGCGTGTCGTACTCGTCGAGGCGCGGCGGGATCATCTCGACCAGGCGCATCACCTCGTCGCGCCACCCGTCGGGCAGGTCGGCGGCGACCCCACCAGGGCGGATGTAGTTGTGGTTCATCCGCAGGCCGGTGACCATCTCGAGGAAGCGCAGCACCTCCTCGCGCTCGCGCCAGCCGTACAGCATCATCGAGATGGCGCCGATGTCCATGCCGTTGGTGGCCATGAACAGCAGGTGGGACGAGATGCGGTTGAGCTCGGTCATGAGCATGCGGATCCACACCGCCCGCTCGGGCACCTCGACTCCCAGCAGCTTCTCGACCGTCAGCGAGAAGGCCAGCTCGGAGAAGAGTGGAGAGGCGTAGTCCATGCGGGTGACGTTCGTGCACCCCTGCAGGTAGGTGAGCTCCTCGCCCGTCCACTCCATGCCCGTGTGCAGGTAGCCGATGATCGGCTTGCAACGCAGCACCTTCTCGCCCTGGAGCTCGAGCATCAGGCGCAGCACGCCGTGGGTGCTGGGGTGCTGCGGCCCCATGTTGATGATCATGGTCTCTTCGACCGGCGCGTCGTCGAGCTCGGACTCGAGCCGGGTCACCTCGTCGGCCTGGCTGGCCAGCTGCTGGGACTCGGCCTCGGACATGCGCAGCACGGCGCCCGCCTCGATGAGCCGCTCGGCCGCGTCGGTCACGTCGCGGCTCGACAGCTCCTGTCGGCCTTCGGAGGTCAGGCTCGGGTCGACCGACAGTGCGGTCGTGGCCAGATCGTCGGTGGTGCTCATGGCTGCCTTCGTGTCACCTGGGCTCGGTCGCTCACCGGACGGTCGGTGCGCCCTTGAACTGCACGGGGATGCGACCGGAGTCGTAGTCCTTGCGCAGCGGATGGCCCACCCAGTCCTCCGGCATCAGGATGCGGGTCATGTCGGGGTGGCCCGTGAACGTGATGCCGAACATGTCGAAGACCTCGCGCTCGAGCGCCTCGGTGCCCGGGTGCGGCCCGAACAGCGACGGGCAGGTCGGGTCGTCGGCCGGCACCTGCACGCGCAGGCGTAGGCGGGCCCGGTCGCGGTGCGACATCACCGTGACGACGACCTCGAAGCGCTCGGGGTCGATGCCGTCGGGCAGCGCGCGGCCGGGGTGGGTGAGGTAGTCGACCGCCGTGACGTCGAGGCACATCAGGTAGCCGTCGTCGTGCAATGCCCGCACGACGTCGAGCAGCTGCTCACGGCTGGGGTGCAGCACGACCTGGTCGAGCGACCGGCTCACGAGCGCGCCGTAGCGGCGCTCGGGTTCGACCGGCTCGGCCTCGCCTGGCTCTGCCACGGCGTCCTCGGGCTCGGCCGCGCCGGCATCGGCGACGTCGGTCATGGGCTCAGGCGCTCCCGGCGGAGGCGGGAGCGCCGGGACGGCTGGTCAGCTCGACCCGGGCACCGTTGTCGGGTTGGCCGTCGCGCTGCTCGACCACGAGCCCGGCGCCCTCGCCCGGTCGGCGGGTGAGCTCGCCGGCGCGGATCTTGGCGTGCAGGGTGAGGATGGCGTGCATCAACGTCTGGGGGCCCGGCGGGCAGCCCGGCGCGTACACGTCGACCGGCACGACCTGGTCGACGCCCTGCACGATGGCGTAGTTGTTGAACATGCCGCCGCTCGATGCGCACACACCCATCGAGATCACCCACTTGGGCTCCATCATCTGGTCGTAGATCTGACGCAGGACCGGCGCCATCTTCTGCGACACGCGGCCAGCCACGATCATGAGGTCGGCCTGGCGGGGCGACGCCCGGAAGACCTCCATGCCGTAGCGGGCGAGGTCGTAGTGGGGACCACCGGTGGCCATCATCTCGATCGCGCAGCAGGCGAGGCCGAAGGTGGCCGGCATCACGCTGCGGGCCCGCGCCCACTTGACCAGCTCCTCGAGCGTGCCGGTCAGGAAGTTGTGCTCGAGGCCCTCGAGCCCCTTGTCGAGGAATCCACCAGGCTCGGCCATCAGGCTGCCTCGCCCGGAGCCGTCGACGGAGTCGACTCGGGCTCGCGGCCCTCGAGGCCCACGCGCCGGATGGTGGTGGCCGATGTGCGGGCCGGGTCGACCACGTCGACTCGGCGGAGCTGCTTGATCGGACCCCAGTCGAGCGCCCCGTTGCTGATCAGGTAGACGAACGACTCGAACACCGCCGCCGCGAAGATCACGATGGCGAACAACCCGAACGGGCCGAGCGACCGATACACGATCGCCCACGGGAACAGGAAGATGATCTCGATGTCGAACACGATGAAGATCATGGCCACGAGGAAGAACTTCACGCCGAATCGCTGCGGCGGCTCGCGGTCGGGGACGATCCCGCACTCGTAGGGCGCCATCTTGGCCAGCGTCATGTTGCGGGGCCCGAGCAGGCGGGACGCGACGCGGCTCAGCAGCCCGAAGACGATGGCCAGCACCAGCAGCAGGAGGATCGGCAGGTACTGGTTCACCGGCTCAGGCCTTCACGATGTCGGCCGAGGCCTCTGCAGCCGCGGCATCGGCCAGGTTCTTGCGCAGGGTCTTGTCGCGGTAGTGCAACAGCACGACGAAGAAGATGAACAGCGAGAACGAGATGATGAACATGACCGCCGGGAGCAGTCGGGCCTGACCGAGGTCGCGGACGAGCACGACCGCGATCACGGGCTGGCTCGGGTCGACCTTGGGCAACGGCGGCGCGTGGCCCGGGATGGTCTCCTGCGGGATGACCTGCTGCACCAGCACGACCTCGTAGTGGGTCGGCTGGCCGAAGGTGGTCAGCTTCGAGAACTTGTACTGCAACCGACAGACCGGGTCACCCGGGATCAGGTTGTGGGGATGGGTCTCCTTGTCCCCGCAGTACTCGGACCGGGTGGGCTTGCCGCCGTAGTCGAAGGTGGCCAGGTGCTTGTACGACGCCGTGTCCTTGAACACCGCGTTGCTGCCCGTGGTCAGCACGTTGTCGGCCACGGTCGCCGCGTCGCCGGCCGAGGACTGTGGCACGATCCGCCAGCCGTTGAGGTCGACGTCGGTCATGTACTTGGCCAGCACGTCGGGGTCGTTGCCCGCGATGTCGGACAGCGTGGCCTGGCTCGGGTTCGGGTAGTTCTTCAGGATGTCCGGGTTGGCGTTGATGATCTCCTGCGCGTTCGGGAGATGGGGCGAGCGCCGCGTTCAGCTTGTCGACCACCTGGGTGTGCGCCGCTTGCGGCTTGTCGCCGTCGACGGGTCCGACGAAGACCTCGACCGGCTTCCAGGTGGCGTTGCGGCCCCGGGGTCCGTTGGCCGGCGAGGTGATCCACCACGTCATGGTGAGGATGCTGCACCAACCGAAGACGGCGGCCAGGGCCACCAGCAGGCCGAGCCGCGACCCCATGTTGGTGGCCAGGAGCAGGTACACCGAACCGGGCAGGAGGACGATCGCCAACGTGACGACGAGGATGCCCCGGATGCCGGTGTTGAAGTCGATGCCGGCGAGGAGGTGGAGGGTCGACATCGTCACAGTCCCCGCTCGTAGGCGACGATGGCCTTCACCTGATCCTGCGTGTACATCACCTGGGACGGGCTCATGGTGGCGTTGGTGGGATCGCTGCCGTTGGGGTTGATGCCCCAGGCCGGCATCTGCCCGCTGCCCATGCCGCCGTGGCCGTAGCCCTTGCCCGGCTGCGAGCCGAGCATGACGAAGGCGAGCTGGTCGCCGGCGGTGTCGAAGGTGCGCAGCTCGCTGCCGTTGGTCAGGTTGGGTCCGAGACCCACCGCCACCACCCGCGACCTGTGGCATGCCGTAGGACCAGCCCTTGGTGTGGCAGCGCGCGCACGCGTACGCGCCGCTGGCGAACCCGTCGTACTGACCGAGGTTGAACAGCGCCTCGCCGAGCGTCTTCCAGTGGAGGTCGGCGTCGGTGCCGTAGAGCGTGCAGCGGTCGGCCTTGTCCGGCTTGCACACCTGGTTGATCTCGGTGGTGAGCAGCTGGGTGGCCTGGCTGGCCGGCAGCTGGATGCTGCGCAGGTAGGCGATCACGTCGAGCAGCTGCTGGTCGCTGAGCGGACCGCCACCCAGCGAACCCCATGCCGGCATGGGCGACGGCGGTCGGCCGTACTCGAGAATGTTGAACACCTCGGTCTCGGAGAAGCGGTACAGCACGGTGTTGAGCGCCGGTGCGTACCACTTGACCGCCGCCACGTAATCGCCGTTGCCGTTGAGCACCGTGTAAGCGGCGGAGCCACCAGTGCCGTTGGCGCCGTGGCAGTTCACGCACTTGGCCTTGTTGAGGTACACGTCGAGGCCGCGCTCGACGTACACCTTGTCGTAGTGCTGGACCTCGCCCTGCTCGCGACCGGGCTCGGCCAACCAGTAGAGCGGCAGGGTGATGGCGATGACGGCGAGCAGCACCGCGGCGCCGGCCAGCGTGCGGTCGAGCTTCTGGCCCTCGAGCTCCTCGTCGCTCAGGTACGGCTTGCGGTTGGCGGCGAGCTCGATCTCGGATCCGACCTCGGCCCGGCCCCGCCGCATGTTGCTGACGACGGCAACGACGAAGCCGATGACGAGGATCGCCACGACGATGCCGCCGATCGCGCCCGCGGCAGTGGCCAGCACCTCCTGGCTGGCCAGGAGCGGATGGACGGTGGGCATCAATGTCCTCCGACGCAGTGCGGGCCTTCGGCCTCTTGGCCGGTCGTGTTGGTCCCGATGGGCGGACCCTGGATGATCGCACCCGTGTCGACGGTGAGGGTGTCGTTGCTGACCGTGTTGGCGAACCGGTCCATGCCGCGTGGCGCGGGACCGCCTCGCTTCTCACCGGCCTGGTTGTACTGCGAGCCGTGGCAGGGGCACTCGAACCATTGCGAGGTGAGGCAGGACGGGACGCGGCAGCCGAGATGCGGACACGTCTGGTAGACGACCACGACCCCGGCCTCGAGCGAGGGCAGCACCTGCGGTCCGTACACCTTCTGGGCCTTCTGGAGCGCCGAGGCCGGGTAGGCCGTCATCCAGAGCCGGCCCTGGGCGAAGTAGTAGAAGCCGCTGCCGGCGCTGATCTCGCTCAGGATGTCGGAGATCTTGCCCACCTGGATGACCGAGCCGAAGCCGCCCTTCGGCACCGGCCAGAGGAAGGCCAGGACCGACGCGCCGAAGCCGGCGATGCTCAGGCCGAAGAACGTGACGATGGTGCGGTTGAGGAACTGCCGACGGGTGACCGCGAGCTGGTCGGGGTCGGGGGGCACGTACACAGCCAGCTCACCCGACGTGGCCGGCTCGATCTCGGGCGGGCGTCGCTCGAGCGCCGCCGACTTCTCGACGTCGCGACCGGTTGCCGGCGGCTCGAAGGGCGGCGCGCGCTCTGGTCGCGCTTGCGGGTCTCGCGCGATAGCTGACCGGTGGCGCGGTCGGTGTCGCGGCGGCGGGCCGAGGCGACCAGCACGAGTGCAGCCAGGATGACGAAGACGGGGATGAGGATGAGGAGATAGGTCATGGGGGTGTCGCGGTCAGAGGTCGAAGAAGAGGCCGCCGCTCCAGGGAGCGGTGAAGTTGAAGCCCTCGCCTCGGAAGAAGGAGCCGATGATCACGAGGACGGCCCAAAACATGAGGAAGAGCG
The DNA here is from genome assembly GCA_963776435.1 of uncultured Microthrixaceae bacterium. Classification (GTDB taxonomy): domain Bacteria; phylum Actinomycetota; class Acidimicrobiia; order Acidimicrobiales; family Acidimicrobilacustridaceae; genus UBA4742. Next base: position 984,666 of record CAVZMK010000002.1, on the reverse strand, counting down.
TGAACAGGGAGATGGCGAACTTGCGGTCCTCCGGCTTGTTACTCGGGTTCTTGTCCATGTAGGGCGCGAGGATCAGGAGGAAGATGCCCATGCCGGGGACGGTCACCCCGGCCACCATCGGGTGGAACATCGTCAGCAGCTCCTGCAGGCCGAGGAAGTACCACGGAGCTTTCGACGGGTTCGGCGTCGAGTTGGGGTTGGCCAGCTCGAGCAGCGGTGCGTTGACGAAGATCGAGAAGATCAGCAGGAAGGTCGTCATCACGAGCGACGCCAGCAGCTCGATGGCGAGCAGGTGGGGCCAGACATGGACCTTGTCGACCGGGGTGGCCTTCACGTCCTGGATCGAGCCGGACTTGACCACGGTCAGCAGGCGCTGGGTGTGGCCCCCCGGACCCGTGGCGGCAGGCGGCGGACCGGCCGCAGCCACCGCCCCACCCGGCGGCGCCATCGTCGCGACGCCACCACCGCCCTCGCCCTCGGCGGACTCGCCGCCGGCGGCCTTGCGGGCCTTGGCCGCCTTCGACCGCTCGAGCAGGTGCGCGGGGATCTTGCTGTCCCCCGCCGAAGCCGCGGCGTCCTCGCCGGCGCCCTCGTCGGACGCGGCGGCGGGCGCGTCGTCGCCCGCGGAGGCCTTCGCCTCCTCGGCCTTCTTGCGGGCGGCCTCGGCTCGCTTGCGCAGATGTTCGGGGATCTCAGTCATGTGGCAGTCGACCTAGAGCGGACCGGAGATGCCGCCGTCCTTGCGCACCCGCCAGAAGTGGATGGCAAGGAAGATGACGGTGACGAAGGGGACGAACAACACATGGAGCACGTACCAACGCAGGAGGGTGTCGGTGCCGATCACCTTGCCTCCCAATAAGACGAACCTGACCTGCTGACCGAACACCGGCGTGTAGCCCATCATGTTCGTGCCCACCGTGACCGCCCACAACGCCAGCTGGTCCCACGGGAGCAGGTAGCCGGTGAACGACAGCAGCAGGGTGAGGGTCAACAGGATCACACCGATGACCCAGTTGAACTCACGGGGCGGCTTGTAGGCCCCGTGGTAGAAGACGCGGGCCATGTGCAGGAACACCGACAGCACCATGAGGTGGGCCGCCCATCGGTGCATGTTGCGGACCAGCAGGCCGAAGGTGACCGACGTCTGCAGCGTGTAGATGTCGCTCCAGGCGTTGGCCGCCGTCGGTCGGTAGAAGAACATCAGGAAGATGCCGGTGATCGTCAGGATGATGAAGAGGAAGAAGCTGAGCCCGCCGAGGCAGAGCGTGTAGGACACCTTGACCGCGTGCCGCTTCACCTTCACCGGATGGAGGTGGTACAGCACGCTGTTCATGATCACGTAGGACCGGTTCCGGGGGCTGTCGCTGTAGCCCTTCCGGAAGACCGAGCCCGGCCGGAAGATCGAGTTCCAGGCCTGTGAGCCCTGCACCGACTCGTTCAACTCGGTCAGGCGGCTCTTGCCCTTGGGCTGCATGGTCTTGGCCACGTCAGTTCCTCTTTCGGGGCGTGGGGGTCGGCGCGCTCATCCGAGTCGCATCCCGTAGCCGTACCCGTAGGTGGTCATGCGCTGGTGCACGTCGCCGGCGGGGGTGGGGTCGCCCACCTTGCCGAGGATGATCACACCGGTGGGGCAGCGGTCGACGCAGAGCGCGCAGCGGGTGCAGACGTCGTCGTCGATCAGGAACACCGAGTGGTCGCCGGGATCCTCACCCGGCAACTCGGTGCCGACCGACTCGTCGATCGCCTCGGTCTTGACGAGGTGGATGCACTTCCACGGGCAGATGTCGACGCAGCCCTCGCACGTGATGCACTCGGACTGGTCGATGTGGATGAACTGCTTGGGCTTGACCGCCTTGGACAACCAGGCGGCGTCGACCTCCTGCAGGACGTAGTCGTCCCGGAACTCGGGCATCGGGGGGTTCGCGTCGGTGCGGGCCATGTCAGCTCTTGCTCAACTCTTCCGCACGAGCGGGCGCCCGTAGTCGGACGTGGTGATGGCGGGGACCTCGGCCGCCCGCTTGGCCCGGTTCTGCCACCAGGCGAAGATCCACATCTGGAAGGCCAGGAAGGCCACGTAGATGCCGACGACGATGAGGTCGCGCAACGACTCGTAGCTGATCGTCAGCGGCATCCAGCCACCGGCCTTCTGGTTCTTGAGGATGCCGAAGGGCCCGGTCAGCAGCTTGTCGGGGCGCCAGCCGAGCTCGTTGGAGGTCCAGGTGAGCCAGAGGTGCGGGATCATCGCGTACGACCAGAACATCATGAAGAACGCGTAGGTGGCCGCGGCCATCGCCTCGCCCCACGTGAGCGGGGTGCCGGGTGGCCTGCGCTTGGACACCGGGATCACGAGAAGGGTCAGGCCCACCCCGATCAACACCGCTGTGACGAGAGCAACCACCTGGGTGGGGACCTCCGTTGCTGGACAGGATCAGCCTACCGCCGGCCGACAGGGGTCCCGGTCACCCGGGCGACCAGTCTGGCGGTGCAGGAACGTGGTCTAGCACGGCGATCGCGGCGAGAGCACATCGAGCCAGGGGCGGTCGCGGGCACGGTCGCTCGGGCTGGCCGAGATGCGACGCGGACGTGGCGCGGAGGTGACGCGCACCGTCTTGGCCTCGCGCCATGTGCGTGGCCTAAGGTGCCGATCGATGCACGCGCCTCACCGCCCGCGCGGTCCCCGTGAGGCGCCGCAACGACCTGAGCCCGCCACCGGAGGACGGCTGTGACCGAGGTACCCGAGCATCTCCTGAAGCGCTCCCGTGACCGGCGGGCTGCGCTCGGTCTGGGAGGCGGAGGGGACAGCGGCGGCGGCGGCAGCGAGAGCGCCCCGGGCGCCGCATCGGAGAGCACCGAGGTCGAGGCCGCCGGGGCGACTGCGGCCGCCCGTCCCGCCGCAGTCGAGCCGCTCGAGCCGGCCGCGCCCCCGAAGCCGGTCCCGACCTACGTGCGGGCCGCGCTCGGCCCGCAAGCGCATCCCCGTGTGGGTGATGCCCGTGCTGGCCTTCCTGCCCATCTGGGCGGTCATCTACGTCAACACGTTGTCGAAGCCCTACTCCAACATCCCGACGCAGATCAACGAGGGCGCCATCGTCTTCTCCAACAACTGCGCGGCGTGCCACGGCGCCGGCGGCGAAGGCGGCACGGGCCGCCAGCTGAACAACGGCGAGGTGCTGAAGACGTTCCCGAACATCGCCGACCAACTCGAGTTCGTGTGGATCGGCGACGCCGGCATCGGACAGGACAACCCCTACGGCAATCCGAACCGGCCCGGCGGCCAGCGCCATGCCGGCAACTTCGGCGGCTCCAAGATGCCGGCCTGGGAGGGCACGCTGACCCAGTCGGACCTGCTGGCGGTTGTGCGCCACGAGCGCGAGACGTTGAGCGGCGAGGTCGTGCCGACCCGAAGCAGATCGCGCCCGACGGCTCGCTGCTGTGGCCGAACGGCAATCCGGTCCTCGACCCGACGACGGGTCTGCTCCTCGATCCCGAGGGCAAGCCGCTGCTCGACCCGCTCACGGGCAAGCTCCTGAACCCCAAACTCGACGAATCGCCTCAAGCTAAAGCTTAATTGGATTGCCCTCCGGTCGGCCAAGCCTCCCTCCGGGCGCTTCGCCATCCGGGTGTCATCCTTCGAGCGGCTCCGCTCTGCTCCGCCGGGTAGAACCGTAGGCTGGTCGGGTGAGCTCCCCGCCTGCTGACACGACGCGACACGACGTGGTCGTGATCGGTGGCGGGCCGTCCGGCGCGTCGACCGCCTACTGGCTGGCCGAGGCGGGCCACGACGTCGTGATGGTGGAGCGCAAGACGTTCCCCCGCGAGAAGACCTGTGGCGACGGGCTCACCCCCCGGGCCGTCCACCAGCTCCACGAGATGGGCCTGGCCGAGCGGCTGGCCGACTTCCACCGCTACGACGGCCTGCGGGCCTGCGCGCACGGGATCGAGCTCGAGCTGACCTGGCCGAGCCATCCGGTGTTCCCGTCCTACGGCTACGTCGTGCGCCGGTCCGACCTCGACACGATGGTGGCCGAGCAGGCGGTGAAATCGGGCGCCGTGCTGCGCCAGGGCACCGAAGCGGTGGCGCCGCTCGTGCAGGACGGCCTGGTCACCGGCGCGGTCGTGAAGGACAAGGAATCGGGCCGCACGTCCGAGCTGCGCGCCCGCTACGTGGTGGTCGCCGACGGCGCCAACTCGCGGTTCGGCCGCTCGCTCGGCACGAACCGCAACCGGTCGTATCCGCAGGGCATGGCGATCCGCGGCTACTTCGCCAGCGACATCAGCGACACACCGTGGATCGAGAGCGCGCTCGACGTGCGTGACCGCAGCGGTCGATCCCTCCCCGGCTACGGCTGGATCTTCCCGTTGGGCGACGGCGAGATCAACGTGGGCATCGGCCTGTTGTCGACGTTCCGCGACTTCAAGTCCGTCAACACCACCCACATCATGAACGAGTTCGCCGCCACCGCTCCCGAGCGTTGGGGCATCTCACCGGAGTCGGCGACCTCGGTGCCCACCGGTGGGCGGCTCCCGATGGGCGGCTCGGTCGGACCGAAGGTCGGACCCACCTGGATCGTCGTCGGCGACGCGGCCGGCTCGATCAACCCGTTCAACGGCGAGGGCATCGACTACGCCTACGAGACCGGGCGCATGGCCGCCGCGCTGCTCGACGAGACGCTGCAGACTGGCGACGGCATGGTGCTGCAGCGCTACCCCGCCATCCTCGACGCCGAGTACGGCCAGTACTTCAAGGTGGCTCGGCTGTTCGCCAAGGTGATCGGCAACCCGGCGCTGATGCGGGAGCTGACCAAGGTCGGCATGCGCTCGCACACGCTCATGGACTGGGTGCTGCGCATCATGGCCAACCTGCTGCGCGACGACGAGCTCGGCATGGCCGAGGTGGTCTACCGCTCGGTCGCCCAACTCGCCCGCGTCATCCCCGAACCCGCTGCCTGACGACCCGACACACGCACGTCTGGCACGTTTGACCCACCGAAACGGGGGTCAAACGTGCCCGATGGAGTTGGCCGCGTCGGCGGCGATCTCGACGACCCGGTCGAGGATGTCGTCGCGGTGGGTCGTGCCGGGGAACATGACCTCGTAGGCACCGGGGGCGAGGGCCACGCCGCGCTCGAGCATCGCGTGGAAGAACGCGGCGTAGACGCGCTCGTCGGTGCGCTTCGCCCCCTCGTAGTCGGTCGGGAGGTCCTCGCCGAAGTAGAGGCCGACCAACGTGCCCGCGACCGGGACCCGCGCCGCGACTCCGGCCCCCGCCAGCGCGTCGGCGAGTCCGGCTCCGAACCGGGCGGCCCGCGCCGCCAGGTCGGGGTAGACGCCGGGGTGGAGCAGTCCCAGCGCGGCTAGTCCTGCCGCGGTGGCCAGCGGGTTCCCCGACAGCGTGCCGGCCTGGTAGACGGGCCCGAGGGGCGCCAGCACGTCCATCACGTCGGCCCGCCCACCGAACGCGGCGATCGGCAGGCCGCCGCCGAGCACTTTGCCGAACGTCGTGAGATCGGCCCGCACGCCGAACAGCTCCTGGGCGCCGCCGTGCGCGACGCGAAAGCCCGTGATCACCTCGTCGAAGATCAACAGCGCGCCGACACGGTCGCACTCGGCCCTCAGTCCCTCGAGGAAGCCGGCGACGGGAGCGACGAGGCCCATGTTGGCGGCGATCGGTTCGACGATCACGCAGGCGACGTCGTCGTCGAGCGTCGGGACGACGTTGTACGGCGCGACGACCGTGTCGGCGACCGCGCCCTCGGTCACCCCGGCCGAGGCGGGAAGACCAAGGGACGCCATCGCAGTTCCGCCCTCGACGAGCAACGCGTCGGAGTGCCCGTGGTAGTTGCCGGCGAACTTCACCAGCTTCGACCTTCCGGTGGCGCCCCGGGCGACCCGGATCGCGCTCATCGTCGCCTCGGTCCCGCTGGAGACCAGCCGCAACCGCTCGACCGACGCCACCCGCTCGGTGACCGTCTCGGCCAGCTCCACCTCCTTCGCGGTCGGTGCCCCGAACGACGTGCCGTCGCTGGCGGCGACGTTCACCGCGTCGACCACGACCGGGTTGGCGTGGCCGAGCATGATCGCCCCGTACGACTGCACGAGGTCGATGTACCGGTTGCCCTCGACGTCCCAGACGTGGGGTCCCTCGGCGTGGTCGACGAAGTACGGCACGCCACCGACCGACCCGAAGGCGCGCACCGGCGAGTTGACCCCGCCGGGTATGACCCGCTGCGCGCGTTCGAAGAGGCCTTTGTTGGTCGAACCCGTCATGGCCGGCGCCCGCTCCTCGACACGCGCGACGTCAACCGAGCGACTCGGCCAGCGAGCGGGCGAAGTAGGTGAGCACGGCGTCCGCGCCCGCCCGCTTGACCGCGGTGATCTGCTCGAGCGCGACGGCGTCGCCGTCGATCCACCCCCGCTCCGCGGCGGCGTGGACCATCGCGTACTCACCGGACACGTGGTACGCCGCCAGCGGGAGGTCGATCTCGGCGCGGGCCCGCGTCAGCACGTCGAGGTAGGGCATCGCCGGTTTGACCATGATCATGTCGGCCCCCTCCTCGACGTCGGCGTGGATCTCGGCCATCGCCTCCCGGGCGTTGCGGATGTCCTGCTGGTAGCCCTTGCGATCGCCGCCACCGGCGATGGTGACGTCGACCGCGTCACGGAACGGCCCGTAGAGCGCCGAGGCGTACTTCGCCGCGTAGGCGAGGATGGCGACGTCGGCGTGCGCGCTCCCGTCGAGTGCGCTGCGGATGGCACCGACCTGTCCGTCCATCATCCCGCTCGGTGCGCAGACGTCGACGCCGGCGTCGGCCTGGGCTACTGCGACCTGCGCGTAGAGCTCGAGGGTGGCGTCGTTGTCGACCTCGCCGCGCGCGTCGACCACGCCGCAGTGCCCGTGGTCGGTGTACTCGTCGAGACAGAGGTCTGCGATCAACACCACGCGGTCGCCGAGGTCGTCGCGCAGATCGCGGACGGCGAGCTGCACGATCCCGTCGGGATCCCACGCCCCGCTCCCGCGGGCGTCCTTGGTGATCGGCACGCCGAACAGGACGATGCCGGGCACGCCCAGACCGACCAGCTCGGCCACCTCCTTGCGCAGCGACTCGCGCGTGTGCTGGACGTGGCCCGGCAACGACGCGATGGGCTGGGGATCGTCGATCCCCTCTCGCACGAACAGCGGCGCGACGAGATCGTCGACGGACAGGCGCGTCTCGGCCACCATGCGCCGTAGCGCCGGTGTCCGTCGCAACCGGCGCAGGCGCCGCTCCGGGAAGGTCACCCCGCCAGCCTACGAGGAGCCGCGCACATGGTCGACGAGAGCTGAGACCAGTCCCGCCGTGGTGTGTTCAGCGGCCTCGACGTCGACGGTCAGCCCGAGCGAGCGGGCCGTCCCCGACGTGACCGGCCCGATCGAGGCGACCAGGGCTGGGACGGCATCGATCCCGAAGGCCTCGACGAAGTGCTCGACGGTCGACGAGGAGGTGAACGTGACCGCGTCGGCGGCGCGCACGGCCTCGCGCTGGCGCTCGGTCGGCTCGGTCGGCACCGTCCGGTACGCCTCGACCACGTCGACCTCCCAGCCGGCGTGGCGGAGCCCCTCGGGCAGCACGTCGCGGGCGACCGCCGCCCGCGCCACGAGCACCCGGCCGCGATCCCCCGCGGCCCGAGCCGGGAAGGCGTCGAGCAGCCCCTCGGCGACGAAGCGATCGGGTACGAGGTCGGCGCGGATGTTGCCGACCTCGAGCGCAGCCGCCGTCCCCGGTCCGATCGCGGCGACGCGGACGCCGCCGAGGTCACGCGCATCGTGCAATCCCGCCAGGAGGCGGGACGCACCATTGGCCGAGGTGACCACCACCCAGTCGTAGGTCGCCGCCGCGTCCAGGGCGGCCGCCAGTGCCGCGCCGCCGTCGGCGGGATCGACGATCTCGATGACCGGCACCTCCACGGGCTCCGCCCCGGCCGCCCGCAGACGCTCACGCATCGGACCGGCCTGCGCCCGGGGCCGGGTCACCACCACCTGGCGACCGAACAGCGGGCGGGTCTCGAACCACGCCAGGTCCATCGCCGCCACCTTGCCCACCACGATGGTGCTGGGCGGTTCGAGGTCGTGATCGGCCAGCGTGGCCAGGGTCGCCCGCACGGTCCGCTGCTCGGGCCGGGTCCCCCACCGCACCGCCGCCGCCGGCGTGTCGGGATCGAGCCCGCCGGCGACGAGCCGGGCGGCGATCTTGTCCATGCGCGCCACCCCCATGAGGATGACCAACGTGCCCCCGAGTCGGGCGGCCGCGTCCCAGTCGATCTCACCCTCGAGCCCACCGCTCTTGCTCGGGTCCTCGTGGCCCGTGATGACGGTGAACGAGGTCGACGAGTGGCGCAGGGTCAGTGGGATGCCGGCGTACGCCGGGACGGCGATCGCCGAGCTGATCCCCGGCACCACCTCGAAGTCGACGCCGGCCTCGAGCAGGGCGCGGGCCTCCTCGCCGCCCCGGGCGAACACGAACGGATCGCCTCCCTTCAGACGCACGATCTGGCGACCACTCCGGCCCCGCTGCACCAGGAGATCGTTGATGGCGTCCTGGTCCATCACGATGTTGCCCGGTGCCTTCCCCACGTTGACGAGCTCGGCACCCGCCGGCGCCAGCTCCAGCAGGCTGGCGACCGAGAGCCGGTCGTAGACGACCACGTCCGCCGCCGCCAGCACCTGGGCGCCACGGACGGTCAACAGGCCGGGATCGCCCGGGCCGGCGCCCACGAGGTACACGGTCACAGGGCCAGCGTAGGCGGCGGCACCGTCGGCCGATCCGCTGCGGGGCGGGTCAAGAGGTGGCGCGGGCGGCCGGGTGACACAATGGTCGGGTGAGCGTCACCGATGCGGGGCCACGCAGCGCGCGAGCCGAGAAGACGCGCGTCGCCATCGCCGACGCGCTGCTGAGCCTCATCGACGAGGGCGATCTCCAGCCCACCGCCACCCGCATCGCCGACCGAGCCGGCATCTCCCTGCGCCTTATCTACCACCACTTCGGCGACCTCGAAGCCCTGTTCAGGGAGGCGGCCGAGCGCGAGACGGTCCGGTTGATCTCCCGGGTCCACCTGGTGTCGATCGAGCTGCCGTTCCCAGAACGCCTCGACGCCTTCGTCGAGCAGCGGTGCAGCCTGCTCGAGTGGATGACACCGGTGTGCCGGGCGGCCGCCCTCCACGCCCCGTTCTCGGCCACCCTCCAGGCGGCCCGTACCAACGCCACCGCCGCCGGCGACCACGAGGTCAAGCGAGTGTTCGCGGCCGAGATCGCCGAGCTGCCCGATGACCGGCGCCGGGCCACGGTCGACGCCATGTGCATGGCCGCGAGCTGGAACGCCTGGGACGAGCTGCGGATGCGCAAGCGCACCGAGGTCGAGAGCCGCGAGGCCATCCGCACCACCCTCCAGGTGCTGCTGGGCTCCCCCGGCTGAGCGAGCCAAGCAACGCTGCGCAGCCGCCAGGCGGAGCAGCCGGCTGGATGACGCCCGGATCGGCGAAGCCGGGCGGAGGGAGGCTCCGCCCGACCGGAGCCGAGTTCAGGAAGAAAATCCTGCTTTCAAGCAATCCGGTCGACCCCCCGGGTTCGAATGGAGCTGCGACGGCCCGTCATCCGGCGCGGCCGCTCCCGGATCGGACGAGGGAGGCGCAGTGCTCGACGCGACGGCGCACCGAGACCACCCCGGCGACCGCGGCACCCCCTCGACCGACGACTGGACCAACGAGGCGGCCTGTCGCGGCCGGACCACGCTCTTCTTCGGCATCGCCGGCGAACGGCCCGAGCGGCGGGTCCGCCGCGAGGTCGCCGCCCGCAAGGTCTGCGACAGCTGCCCGGTTCGCCTCACCTGCCGCATGGTCGCTCGGGTCAACCGGGAGAACGGGTTCTGGGGTGGCGAGTCCGAGGAGGAGCGGGCGGCGGCCGGCTATCCGCCGCGCTCGATCGCCCGCCGCGCGGTCCAGATCGCCTCGAGGTAACCCGCACTACGCGGCGGAGCAGAGCGGAGCCGACATGCTGGTCCCGCCTCCGGCGGGCCTCGGCTTCGCCGATCCGGGTGTCACGTGCCAGCTGCTTCGCCTGGCGGCTCCGCAGCCGTGCCGATCTGGCATCCTGCTCGGCGTGGCGACCGAGATCCGGGACGTGGTGTTCGACATCGGTGGGGTGCTGCTCGAATGGGATCCCGGCCGGGTCTACCGACCGCTGATCCCCGACCCCGTCGAGCTCGGCCGCTTCTTCACCGACGTGTGCACCTCGGACTGGAACGAGACCCTCGACGCCGGTCGCCCGTTCGACGAGGCCTGCGACGAGCTGGCGGCCCGGTTCCCCGACCAGGCCGAGCTGGTGCACGCGTGGCGCCGCCAGGACGAGATGATCGCCGGGGAGATCGCGGGGAGCGTCGAGCTCGTGGCCCGGCTTCGGGCGCTCGGCCGACCCCTCTACCTGCTCACCAACATGCCTGCCGACGTGTTCCGGGACCGCCTCGAGCGCTACCCGGTGCTGCGCCAGTTCGACGGGTGGGTGGTCTCGGGCGAGGAGGGTGTGCTCAAGCCATCGGCCGAGATCTTCGAGGTGCTCACCCGGCGCTACGACCTCGACCCGCGAGCGACGCTGTTCGTCGACGACGCCGAGCGCAACGTGGTCGGGGCCGAGGCCCTCGGCTTCCGCACGCACCGCTTCGTCGACGCGCCCACGCTGGCCCGAGTCCTCGCCGACCACGGGCTGCTCGACGACACCTGAACGGGACGGTCAGGACGGTCGGCGCGGTCAGCCCGCCCGGGCGGTGGCCTCGGCATCGGCGGCGGCCGCATACGCGGCCAGCGCGCGGGTCCGGGCTTCGGCGTGGTCGACGATCGGCGACGGGTAGTCGGCACCGAGGGCGATGCCGGCGGCCGCCAGGTCGAGCGGCGGGACCTCCCACGGCGCGTGGATGGCCTTCGCGTCGAGCGCGGCCAGCTCGGGCACCCAACGCCGGATGTGCTCACCGTCGGGATCGAACTTCCGGCTCTGCGTCACCGGGTTGAAGATGCGGTGATAGGGCGAAGCGTCCGGCCCGGTGCCCGCCACCCACTGCCAGTTCCCGACGTTCTGGGCCACGTCACCGTCGACGAGGAGCTGGCGGAAGTGGCGCTCGCCGATCCGCCAGTCGACGAGCAGGTCCTTGACCAGGAACGAGCCGACGATCATCCGCAACCGGTTGTGCATCCAACCCGTCTCGCGCAGCTGGCGCATGCCGGCGTCGACGATCGGGTAGCCGGTGAAACCGCCCTTCCAGGCCGAGATCTCGGCTGGGTGGTCGCGCCACTCGATCCGGTCGAAGCGCTCGCGCATCGAGTGGTAGGGCAGCCCGGGCAGCTCGGCCAGCAGGTGGGCGTACCAGTCCCGCCAGGCCAGCTGGCGCTGGAACGCCTGGCGCCCGCTGGTCTCGTCACCGACTGCCGCCGCCACCAGCCGCGGCGACAGCGTGCCGTAGCGCAGGTCGGCCGACAGGCGCGACGTACCCAGTCGGTCGATGCGGTCGCGGTCGCCCTCGTACGCATCGACCCGGTCGAGGAACTCGACCAGCCGCAGCTGGGCTTCGTTCTCGCCCTCGAACATCGGTGGCGGCCCGTCGAGGGTCGGCATCCGCTCGCCCGGATCGTCGAGGAGGGTGGCTTCGCCGGGCTCGGGCCATTCGTCCCAGGCCGTCGCCGACCAGGCCTTGTAGAACGGCGTGAAGACGCGCGACAACCTGCCCTTCGCCGTGAGGACACGGCCGGGCGCGTGCACCAGCGACCCCCACCAGCGCTCCACGGGTACCTGAAGCGCCGCCTCGACCTTGTCGTCACGCGTGCAGGCGAACGGCGAGACGTCCGCGTTCCAGTAGACGGCGCCGACGCCGAGCGCAGAGACGGTCTCGGGCACCAGCCGTACGGGATCGCCGATGCGGATCAGCAACCGCCCGCCGGCCTGGGCGAGGGCGTAGTCGAGCGCCTGGACCGTGGCCAGCAGCTGGCGTCGGCGGTAGGGTCCGGCGGCGTCGACCAGGCGGGGATCGATCACGAAGAGCGGCACCACGAACTGGTGTCTGGAGGTCGCCGCCGCCCACGCCGGGTTGTCGTCCAGGCGCAGATCGCGCCGGAACCAGACGAGGCCGATCTCCGCAGAACCGGTCATGGCCGGGCAGCGTAAAGGGCCCCGGGCCGCGGGGCCACTCCCCTGTCACGCGCATTGGGTGGGTGAACGCCCACGGATCGTGCTCGAAGGCCCTGGAAGGGCGACGAGCAGGCCGGCGGCGGCCCGTCAGGCCAGCGGACGACCGAAGGGCAGCTCGTCGCGCCAGCTGGCGAGAAAGGCCTCGGCGCGGTAGCAGGCCCCCAGCAGCGGTCCGTCCTCGTGGCCGAGGATCTCGCGGACCGACGCGGCGATCGCGTCGGTCGCCACCGTCGCCGGGTCGGCGGCGGGATCGGCCGGCCAACCGGCGAAGAGCGGACCCGCCGTCGTCACGAAGTCCGGCAGGACCAGCGTGCTCGGCGCGCCGCAGGACGGCCAGGGCCTTGGCCGTCACCGGCACCGGGCCGCTGGGCACCAACGCCCGCACCTCCAGGCCGGCGGCCACCTCGTCGTCGATCACACCGGGCTTCGAGCCTGCGACGAGCACGTCCGCCGGGGTGGCGAACACCGCCCCCGGCGCGCCGGCCTCGAGTCCCAGCTCCCGCACGCACGCCGGACCGTGCGCGGCCCACGCCAGCGCGAGCGCGGGCACGTCCAGGCCGCCCGGCGCGGCGACGGTCCCCTCCGCGGTGGCGACCGCGGTCACGGCGGCGCCTCGGGCCACGAGCTCCGCGGCGAGCAGGGGACCGGACGAGTCGAATCCCTCGACGGCGACGGAGCGTCCCCCCAGGCCACCGAGCGCGGTGTCGGCCGCCACCGCGACACCGACCGCGGTGAGCTCGTCGTGGCGGGTCCAGTAGGCGTCGGGCCGGGGATCGGCCGCCCGGACGGCGGCCAGGTCGTCGGCGGTCACGCCTCGGCCGGCCTCGACGAAGAGCCGTCCGGCGCCGACCAGATCGGTCGCCTCGGCGGAGAAGGCCGCCACCGCCGTAGGACGCACGTCGGGCTTCGCGTTGATCCCCGCCGACGCGCCACCGATGCGGCGTTCGAACGTGGCGAAGCGGTAGGTGAGCGTGCGGGCGAGCGAGGTGGCCCCGTCGACCAGGATCTTGGGCGCGGAGCGCACGATGCCGGCCCCCGGCGCATCGTCCAGGTCGAACACGATGAAGGCGTCGGTCGAGGCGAGCTGTGTGGATCTGCACGACGAGCATTCTGGCATCCGATGCCGGGGCTCCGACCGTGACCGGCCAAGATTGGCGCATGCACGCAGGCGGCCCGACCGAACCGGAGAACCTGCCCGGCCGCGCCGACGTGGTGGTCGTCGGTGCCGGCATCGTGGGCCTGGCCACGGCCCGCGCCCTCCAGCTTGCCCGACCGGGACTGAACGTCGTCGTGGTCGACAAGGAGGCGCGGGCGGCCGCGCACCAGAGCGGGCACAACTCCGGCGTGGTCCACGCCGGCCTCTACTACCGGCCCGGCAGCCGGAAGGCTCTGCTGTGCACGGTCGGGACGAGCCGAGCTGCTCGACTGGTGTGACCGCCACGAGGTCGAATGGCGCGGCTGCGGCAAGGTGGTCGTCGCCACCGAGCCGTCCGAGCTGGCCGGCCTCGACCGGCTCGAGCAGCACGCGATCGGCAACGGCGTGGCGGTGGCCGCGACTCGATCCGGCTGCGGCTCGTCGAGATCGAACCGCACGCGTTCGGGCTGGCCGCGCTTCACGTCCCCGAGACCGCGGTGATCGACTTCGGGCGCGTCTGCCACGGACTCGTCGAGGGGATCCGGGCCCGTGGGGGCTCGACGGTGCTCGGATGCGAGGTGGAGGGCATCGACCGCCGGTCCGGTGGGGTCGTCGTCCGCACCAGCCGCGGCGAGGTGTGGGCGGATCGCGTCGCCAACTGCGCCGGGCTCCACAGCGACCGGCTGGCGCGGTTGGCGGGCGACGACCCGGGCGCCGCATCCTGGCCTTCCGGGGCGAGTACCACGAGCTCGCCCCCGAGGCCCGCCGCCTCGTCAGGGCGCTGATCTACCCGGTCCCCGACCCGCGCTTCCCCTTCCTCGGCGTGCACTTCACCCGCGGCCTCGACGGCTCGGTGCACGCCGGCCCGAACGCGGTGCTGGCCCTCAGCCGCGAGGGCTACCGCCGGCGCGACGTCCGCGGAGTCGACCTGGTCGGATCTGGCCACGCACGCCTCGAGTTGGCGGCTCGCCGCCAGGTACTGGCGCGACGGTGCGGCCGAGGTGGCGCGGTCGCTCAGCCGTCGTCGCCTGGCCCGGGCGCTGCAGCGGCTCGTCCCCGAGCTCGACGTCGGCGACCTGCGCCCGGCCGGGTCCGGCGTGCGGGCCCAGGCCGTCGGTCGCGGACGGACGCCTGCTCGACGACTTCGCGTTCGCGGGCGACGACCGGGTGGTCCACGTCGTCAACGCGCCCTCACCGGCCGCGACCGCGTCGCTGGCCATCGGACACGTCGTTGCGGCGCGCGTGCTCGGCGACAGGAGCGAGGGTCCCATCGGCTAGAACCAGGCCATGTCCACGAGCGGCAGCAGGCGGGCGGTGCTCGCGGCCATGGCCGCCAACCTCGGCATCGCGGTGGCCAAGTTCGTGGGGTTCGCGTTCACCCGATCGTCGTCGATGCTGGCCGAAGGCGTGCACTCGGTCGCCGACACCGGCAACCAGCTCCTGCTGCTGCTCGGCCACCGGCGGGCCCAGCTGGCACCCGACCGAGCAGCACCCGTTCGGCTACGGCCGGGAGCGCTACTTCTGGGGCTTCGTCGTCTCGATCGTGCTCTTCGCGCTCGGCTCGATGTTCGCCATCTTCGAAGGGGATCGAGAAGATCATCCACCCTCACGCCCTCGAATCCACCGGGTGGGCCATCGCCATCCTCCTCGTCGCGGCCGTGCTCGAGGCCTCCAGCTTCCGCACCGCCATCCAGGAGTCCAACCCGCTGCGCGACGGCGCATCGTGGCCGCAGTTCATCCGTGGCTCCAAGGCCCCCGAGCTGCCGGTGCTGCTGCTCGAGGACTCGGGCGCGCTCGTCGGTCTGCTCATCGCGCTGGCGGCGCTCGGGCTGGCCACCGTGACCGACAACTCGGTCTGGGACGGCGTCGGCTCCGTCCTCATCGGGCTGCTGCTCGGCGTCATCTCGATCGTCCTCGCCACCGAGATGAAGAGCCTGCTCATCGGCGAGGCGGCCGACCGCGTCCGACGTCGCCGCGATCGAGGCGGCCATCCGGGACGCGGAGCACGTGCGGGGCCTCATCCACCTGCGCACCGAGCACCTCGGCCCCGAGGAGCTGCTCGTCGCGGCCAAGGTCGACTTCGACGGCTCGCTCAGCTTCGCCGAGCTGGCCCGCACCATCGACGCGGTCGAGGTCGACATCCGCGCCGCGGTGCCGACCGCCCGGCTGATCTACCTCGAACCCGACGTCGCCCGCCCGGACCGCCGACCTGACCGCGGGCGAGGCGCTACCGTCGTCGGACATGGCCGTCGACGAAGGCGTGCGCGAGCAGCTCCAGGCGCTCGGCGAGTTCATCCGCACGCAGCGCAAGCAGGCGCAGATGTCGCTGCGCGACCTGGCCGACCTCACGCAACGTCTCGAACCCGTACCTGAGCCAGATCGAGCGCGGGCTGCACGAGCCCTCGGTCCGGGTGCTGAAGGCCATCTCCGACGCCCTCAACGTGTCGATCGAGACGCTGCTCGTCCGGTGCCGGCATGGCCTCGGCCAGCGACGTCGAGGGCGTCGAGCACCGGTGGACACCGCCGCCGCCATCCTGGCCGACCCCGCCCTGACCGACGAGCAGCGCGCCACCCTGCTGGCCGTCTACCACTCGTACGTCCACGAGTAGCGCGGAACCTGTCGAGTCCAGCGACCTCTGTGAGGTCGCCTCGCTGACAGAAGCGCGACGCCGCGGAACCTGTCAGTCCAGCGACCTCTGTGAGGTCGCTGGCACTGCAGCGAAGCGCGTCGCGGTGGGTCACGAGTGACCGAATTCACGCTTGCAATTGCAAGCAGGTGGTTGACATCACAGGCGTTGCTTGATGTACTTAGCACATCAGGCAGGCCCCTCCCGCCTGCGAACCCTCCGAGAGGAAGTCCCATGGCTGCCCCCGCCACCACCGTCATGAACGCCATCACCGATACCGAGGAGAAGGTCTTCGAGCTCCTCCACGACCTGCAGGCCCCGGTCGTCACCTACGTGCGCAAGGCCGTCGCCTACGTCGAGTCCTCGTTGCCCGAGCTGCCCACCCGTGACCTCGGCGAGAACCTCCCCACCTTCAAGCAGTTCGTCGACAACCAGTTCGTCTTCGCCGGCAAGGTGCTCGACGACCAGCACAAGTTCGTGGTCGAGCTCATCGAGGTGACCAAGCCGGTCACCGAGAAGGTCGTCGTGCAGAAGCCGGCCACCGGCGTGCGCAAGGTCACCAAGACCACCGCCCGCAAGGCCGCGACCCACAAGGACGAGGCCGCAGCCTGAGTCCCGTCTGATCGACGAAGCGGCCGCCTGAGGCTGGCCCCAGGATCGCGGAGCCAGGATCCCCCATCCGGCTCCGTATCCCAGACCGAACGGCTTCCCCCGGCCGTAGGTCTCCCAGGAGGGCCCGTCACGGGCCCTCCTGGTCGTTTTGCGCTTGACGGCCCGAGGCTGCGAAAACCCGACTCCCCCTGTCGGGAATTGTCGAGCCTCGCCTAGAGTTGGATCCGATCTGACCGATCCACACCGAGCAATCCGACACGAGGAGGCCGCCATGGCCGTACGACTGGGCGACGACGCCCCGAACTTCACCGCCGAGACCACCGAGGGCGAGGTCAACTTCCACGACTGGAAGGGCGACAGCTGGGCGGTGCTGTTCTCCCACCCGAAGGACTTCACGCCGGTCTGCACGACCGAGCTCGGCACGGTGGCCAAGCTCAAGCCCGAGTTCGACAAGCGCAACGTGAAGGTGATCGGCCTGTGCGTCGACCCGCTCGACGCCCACGGCAAGTGGAGCGAGGACATCGAGGAGACGCAGGGCGCGGCCCCGAACTTCCCGCTCATCGCCGACCCCGACCGCAAGGTCGCCGACCTCTACGACATGATCCACCCCAACGCCAGCGACACGATGACCGTGCGCTCGGTGTTCATCGTCGGGCCCGGACAACAAGGTGAAGCTCACCCTCACCTACCCGGCCAGCACCGGGCCGCAACTTCGACGAGATCCTCCGGGTCATCGACTCGCTGCAGCTCACGGCCAAGCACAAGGTGGCCACGCCGGCCGACTGGAAGGAGGGCGAGGACGTCATCATCGTCCCGGCCGTCTCCGACGAGGAGGCCAAGGAGCGCTTCCCCGAGCTTCAAGACCATCAAGCCCTACCTGCGCACGGTGCCCCAGCCCAGCTGAGTCGGCACCTGCCGGACCCGCTCGCGCCGGGCGGCCTCGGGCCGCCGAGCGATCCGTGCCACGGCCGACAGATCGCCCGCCAGCCGTCGGCCGGCCGAGGTCGCCGAGCGATCGTGCGCCAGCCGGCGGCTGCGAGCGCTCGTCGGCCGAGCCGGCATCGTCGGCGGCGGTCGACGCCGACCCGAGCTGGTCGAGCAGCGCGGCGCGCGCCAGTCGGACGACGGCCTGGGCCACGAGGTCCTCGGTGGCGTCGACCGCGACGCATCGAGGCATCGAGCGCCGAGGCGGCCTCGGCGTCGCCGTCGCGTGCGCCTGCACCAGGCGCCGCGGCGATGGCCGCGGTCGCCGCGTCGAGGTAGGTCGCGTGCTCGGCCTCGGCGACCTGCGCGCTCGAGCTCGAAGACCTCGCTCGCGCTCGCCGGCGGCGGCCAGGGCCAGCGCCAGCGCACTGCGGGCGTAGGTCGACGGGGCGAGGTCCTCGGACGCGACCGCCTCGCGGCGCAGCACGGTGGTGGCCTCGCGCGATCCGGCCCGACTGCAGCAGCGCCAGACCACGGGCCACCTCGCGTTCGAGCGCGCCGGCACCCAGACCCATGACCACGCCGTCCACGTCCTGCTCGGTCAGGCGGTCGAACGTGTCGAGCGCCGTGCCGGGATCGCCGAGGTGCACCGCCGCGGTGACCAGTCCGGTCACGAGCGTGATGCTCTCCTTCGACTCGGCGTCGGCGAAGCTGGCGTCGAGCGCGTCGCGCAGCATCGAGAGCCCCTCGTCGACCCGGCCGACCGACGTCAGCACCCGGCCGAGCGCCGTCAGCGCCTGGGCCTGGCCGAAGCGGTCGCCGATGGTGTGGAACAGGGCGTGGGCCTGCCGGGCGTACTCCACCGCCTCGAGCGTGCGACCGGTCCAGCAGCCGCACGCCGAGCCGAGCAGGAGCATCATGCCCTCGCCCCACCGATCGCCCCGCTCGCGGGCCTCGATCAGCACCTGCTCGCCCAGCTCGTCGGCCCGAGCCAGATCGCCCTGGATGAAGCACACGAAGGCCAGCAGCCCGAGCGCCCAGCCGAGGCCGCCGACGTCGCCGAGCTCGGCGAAGGTCGTCGGCCGAACGGGTCAGGCGGTCCTCGGCCTCGTCGGCACGGCCCTCGATGAACGAGATCCACGCCAGGTGCTGCAGCGCCCACGCCTCGCCCCGCCGATCGCCGACGGCCTCGCGACGCCGGCCAGCGCGGCGCGGATCGCCACCTCGGCCTCGTCGTTCTCGCCGAGGAAGATGCGGGACATGCCGATCTCGCGCATGGCGTCGGCCGCCCCTCGCTCGTCGCCGAGCGACCGGAAGTGCTCGACCGCCCGTTCGAGGGTGGCCACCGCCGCGCCGAGGTCGCCGGCGTCGCGTTCGACCTCGCCCCGCACGAGCAGGCTGCGGGCGAGCACGGCCTCGTCCCCGAGACCGACCGCCAACTCGTGGGCCGCCTCGACATCGGCGCGGGCCTCGTCCATCGCCCGCAGCTCGCGCACGACCGCGGCGCGACCCAGCAGGCAGGTGCGCCCGCCGCGCGGTGGCCTCGAGACCGACCAGCCGCAGCGCCTGGCTGTAGAGCCGCTCGGCCACCGGCAGGGCCTGGGCCACCTCGGCCCGGCGGGCGGCCTCCTCGAGCCAGTCGAGCGCCTGGTCGGTCACGTCGGCCGGGACGTCCGTACGACCTCGCCGAGCTCGGCCACCAGCTCGGCGGCGGCCCCGAAGTGGAAGGCGACCATGTCGACGAGGCGCTCGGAGGCCTCCTGGCAGCTCTCCACGGTGGAGGACAGGTAGGCGGCGATGCCGTGGTGGCGCCGGGCCCGGTCGGCCTTGGTCAGGGTGCCGTAGGCGACCTCGCGGATGAGGTCGGAGCGGAACGACCAGTGCTCGCCGTCGACCTCGATGATCTCGTTGGCGACCAGGCCGTCGAGCACGCGGCGCCAGGTCGGCGATGCCGCGCATGACCTCGGCCATCGTGGCCAGTGCCTTGACCGGACCGGTGCGGCCCCAGACCGACGCGTCCTCGAGCGAGCCGCGCTCGGCCGGCGCCAGGCCGTCGATGCGGGCCGCGACCAGGCCCGCGCAGGGTGTCGGGCAGCTCGCCGAGGCGTCGCCGGTGCCGCCGAGCAGACCGGTCTCGGCCAGGTCGACGTCGCCGACGAGCGCGACGAGCTCCTCGAGGAAGAACGGGTTGCCGCCGCTGCGGTCGAGCAGCAGCGCCGCGGATCGGCGCCGGCACGTCGGCCTCGACCAGCGCGTCGAGCAGCTCGCCGGCGGCGCCTCGCGTCGAGCGGGTCGAGGTTGACGACCACGGTGTTGTGGCGGCCGGTCGGGGCCGTCCAGCGCTCGGTGCACGCGACTGGCGGGCCGTGGCGACCAGCACGAAGCGCTCGCGGCTCAGCCGCTCGACGAGCGTGGCGACGAGGTCGAGCACGAGGTGGTCGGCCCAGTGCAGGTCGGAGAGCACCATGACCACCGGGCGGCTCGATCGTCGAGCGCTCGAGGAAGGTCAGCACCGCCCGCGTCGGCTTCCTCGCGGGCGCGCTGCGGATCGATCTCGCGCAGCGGGACCTCGTAGCCCATCAGGTAGAGCAGGCCGGTCGACGACGCGCTGGACCTCGGCCGAGTCGGACGCCATCGCGAGGGCGGACCCGACGGCGGCCGCGCAGCCGGCCTCGGCCTCGGACAGCGTGGCGTCGGACGCCACCCCGCAGGCGTCGCGGAGCGCCTCGGCGATCGGCCACCACACGTTGGCCTCGCCGTAGGGGACGCAGCGGCCCTCGAGCACGAGCGCGTCGTGGTCGGCAGCGCGCCCGCTCGGCGACCTCCTCGGCCAGGCGCGACTTGCCGACGCCGGCCTCGCCGATCAGCAGGAGCAGGTGCGCGCGTCGCCGCTCGACGGCCGCGTCGATCGCGTGGCCGAGCACGCCCATCTCGGCGTCGCGCCCGACGAACGGGGTCTGCGGGCGATGCGGGCGGTAGCCGGGCGGCAGGAGCGGCTCGATCGCCGCCCAGGCCTCGACCGGCTCGTCGCGGCCCTTGGCCTCGACCGGGCCGAGCGACTGGTAGGCGATCGACTCGTGGGTCGCGGCGTAGGTGGCCGGCCCCACGACGACCGCGCCGGGCGCGGCCACCGTCTGCGAGCCGCTGCGCGGTGTTCACCACGTCGCCCATCGCCGTGTAGTCGCCGCCGGCCCGCAGCGCGCCGACCAGCACCTCGCCGGTGTTGACGCCGATCCGCAGGTGGACGCGGCGCGTCGGTGCTCGGCGCGGTACGCCGCAAGCGTCTCCTGCATCCGCAGCGCGGCCCGCACGGCCCGCTCGGCGTCGTCCTCGTGGGCGACGGGCGCACCGAACAGGGCGATGATGGCGTCGCCGACGATCTTGTCGACCTGGCCGCCGAACGTGGTGATGTCGCGCGCCAGCAGCTCGAAGCAGCGGTCGACCAGGTTCTTGACCTGCTCGGGATCGCGCGTCTCGCTCAGGGCGGTGAAGCCGACGAGGTCCGCGAACAGCACCGTGGCGACCCGCCGCTCGTCGCGAGCGGCTGAGCAGGGCGTGGCCGCACGAGGCGCAGAACCGCGCCCCGGCTGCGACCGGTGCACCGCAGCTCGGGCAGGACATGGAGGTCAGCATACGGGCGGGTTCCGGAAGTCCCCTTGGTGGCGAACGCACGGACCGGGCATCGTGGAACCGCCAGAAGTGGCCTCGTGAGTTCGGGCTCGGGAGCGGGCCGCGTAGGCTGTACACCCTGGGCCGGCTGCGGGTCGGCCCCCTGCTGGCCCGACGAGAGGACCTGATGTGACTGTCACCGAGGCCGTTCCGCCCCCGCCACCGCCCCAACCGGCCGGCGACTTCGCCGCCGGGGCGCTGCACGCGTCCAAGGTCTACGGCGCGGGCGACACCGAGGTCCGGGCCCTCGACGACGTCACCGTCGAGTTCGAGCGGGGCCGCTTCACCGCCATCATGGGCCCGTCCGGGCTCGGGCAAGTCGACGCTCATGCACTGCGTGGCCGGGCTCGACACCCTGACCTCGGGCCAGGTCTTCATCGGCGACGACCGACCTCAGCCGCCTCTCCGAGAAGCAGCTCACCCTGCTGCGGCGCGACCAGATCGGCTTCGTCTTCCAGGCGTTCAACCTGGTGCCGACGCTCACCGCGGCCGAGAACATCACCCTGCCGATGGACCTGGCCGGCCGCAAGCCCGACCAGGCCTGGTTCGATCAGGTCATCGACACCGTCGCGCTGCGCGACCGGCTCAACCACCGGCCGAGCGAGCTGTCGGGCGGCCAGCAGCAGCGCGTCGCCGTGGCCCGGGCGCTGGCCAGCCGGCCGCAGATCATCTTCGCCGACGAGCCCACCGGCAACCTCGACTCGCGGTCGGGCACCGAGATCCTCGACTTCATGCGCAAGGCGGTCGACGAGTTCGGCCAGACCATCGTGATGGTCACCCACGACCCGAACGCGGCCGGCCACGCCGACCGCGTCGTGTTCCTGGCCGACGGCCAGATCGTCGACGAGATGGCCGAGCCGACGCGCCGAGCAGGTGCTCGACCGCATGAAGCGCTTCGGCGAGTGACGCGCCGCTCCGCTCGCTGACGCTCGCACATCCGCCCCGTGCTGAAGGTCACGATCCGCGGCCTGCTGGCCCACAAGGTGCGCCTCGTCGCCACCGTGCTGGCCGTGCTGCTCGGCGTCGCCTTCATGGCCGGCACCCAGGTGTTCACCGACACCTTCTCCAAGAGCTTCGACGAGATCTTCGTCGACGTCGAACCGGGGCACCGACGCCGTCGTCCGGTCGAGCCAGGAGATCGAGTCCGACTTCGGCGGCCAGCGGTCGCGCGATCGCCGAGACGGTGCTGCCCCAGGTCCGGCACGTCGACGGCGTGGCCGCGGCCGACGGCGTCATCCGGGGCCAGACTCCGCATCCTCGACAAGGACGGCAAGGCGATCGGCGACCCCAGCGCGGGCCCGCCGACGCTTCGGCCTCAACTGGATCGACGACGCGCAGCTCAACCAGTGGCACGTCGTCGACGGTCGGCCGCCCGACCGGCCGACGACGAGGTCGTGCTCGACCAGAAGTCGGCCACCGACGGCCGGCTACCAGGTCGGCGACCGGTGCGGCTCGTCGCCGGCCAGGGCGACACCAAGGCCTTCACGCTCGTCGGCGTGGCCAAGTTCGGCAACGCTCGACAACTTCAGCGGCGCGTCGGCCGCGCTGTTCGACACGCCGCACGGCCCAGAGCCTCGTGGCCGAGCCGGGCAAGTTCGACTGGATCGCCGTGGCCGGCGACGCCGGGCGTCTCGCCAGCACGAGCTCGTCGACCGCATCGACGCCGCCGGGCTGCCGGCCGACACCGAGGTGATCACCGGCGCCGCAGTTCACCAAGGAGAACCAGGACATCTTCCGCAAGGCCATCGGCACCTTCAAGACGATCCTGCTGGTCTTCGCCCTGGTCGTCGCTGTTCGTCGGCGCGTTCATCATCTACAACACCTTCTCGATCATCGTGGCCCAGCGCACCCGTGAGGTCGCCCTGCTGCGGGCCATCGGCGCCAGTCGCGGGCCAGGTGCTCGGCTCGGTCGTCGCTCGAGGCGGTCGTCGGTCGGGCTCGTGGCCTCGCTGCTCGGCCTCGCTCGCCGGCATCGGCCTGGCCATCGGGCTCAAGCGCCGCTGCTCGACGCGGCCGGCTCGGCGTGCCCGTCGACCGCGCCGGTCATCTCGTCCACGCACGATCATCAGCTCGATCGTCATCGGCGTGGGCGTCACCGTGGTCGCCGTCGGTGTTCCCGGCCTGGCGGGCGGCCACGGTCGCCGCCGGTGGCCGCCATGCGCGACGTCGCCATCGACACGTCGAGCCGCTCGCTCGTGCGCATCGCTGATCGGCGCTGCTCGTGACGCTCGTCGGGCCTGCTGTGCCTGTACCTCGGCCTGTTCACCAACGCCGGCAGCCACCTCACCGTTCGTCGGCTTCGGCGCGCTGCTGGTGTTCGTCGGCGTGGCCGTGCTGGGTCCGACCTTCGCCAGCCCGGCTGAGCCGGGTCATCGGCGCGCCGATCGCCCGCGTCGGGGCGTCACCGGTCACCTGGCGCGCGAGAACGCCATGCGCAACCCGAAGCGCACCGTCGACGACCGCGTCGGCGCTCATGATCGGCGTCGGGCCTGGTGGTCTTCTTCGCGATCGCCGGGCAGTCGGTCAAGGCCTCGACCAGCCAGGCCATCGACAAGACCATCGCCGGCGACTTCGTGATCGACTCGACGGCTTCGCAGGGCCCGGCGGGCTCGACCCCGAGCTGACCCGCGACGTCGGCGCACTGCCGCAGGTCGACACGGCGGCCGGCCTCCGCGTCGGCCTGGCCGAGGTCGACCACAGCGGCCACGTTCCTGGCCGGCATCGACCCCCAGGCGCTCCCCGAGATCGTCCAGTTCGACGTGCATCGCCGGGTCGTTCGACGCAACTCGGCACCGACGGGGTCGTCATCCCCAAGCACGCTGGCGAAGGACAAGGCACTGACGTGCTCGGCAGCACGATCCCGGCCACGTTCACCGCTGACCGGGACGCAGACGCTGACACGTCGCGGCCATCTACGACAGCGCCATTCCCGGTGCGCCTGCGCTACATCGTGTCGCAACGAGACGTTCGACGCCAACTATCCCGGTGAACCAGCAGGTCGACAACCAGATCTACGTGAAGCTCGAGCCGGGGGCCGACGCGGCCGGCCGCGCGGACCTCGATCGAGCAGCTGACCGAGGCCTACCCGACCGCCAAGGTGCAGGACCTCGAGCAGTTCAAGAAGACCCAGCTCGGGCAGATCGACCAGCTGCTCACGATCGTCGACGCTGCTGCTCGGCCTGTCGCTGCTGATCGCGGTCATCGGCATCGTCAACACGCTGCTGCTGTCGGTCTACGAGCGCACCCGCGAGATCGGGCTGCTGCGGGCGGTGGGCGAGACCCGCGCGCCAGCTGCGCCGCAGCGTCGCGGTAGGAGTCGGTGATCATCACCCTGCTCGGCACGTTCCTCGGCCTCGTCATCGGCTTGGTCTTCGCCTGGGCGCTCGTGCAGGCGCTGGCCGACCAGCACCTCGACATGTTCTCCGTCCCGTTCGGCCAGCTGGTCGTCTTCGTGATCGTGGCCATCGTGATCGGCGTCATCGCCGCGCTGTACCCCGCCTTCCGGGCCTCGCGGCTCAACGTCCTCGAGGCCATCGCCACGGACTGACGCGGCGGCGAGCGACGCAGGACGGCCGGTGATCGGGCACAATCGATGGATGACCTCCGACGTCCCCCGCGCCGTGGGACAGCCGCTGCGGCCCCTCGTCGTCGTGGTCGGCCACCACCGCGACGCCGACCGCGAGTCGCTCGTGCGCTGGCTGTCGGCCGACGGCCGGTTCGACGTGCAGGCCGAGGTCGCCGACGCGGACGCCGCGGTCGACGCCGTTACGTCCCTCAACCCCTCGGTGGCGATCATCGACGTCGACCTGCCGGGCGGCGCCGGTGGCATCGGGGTGCTCGCAACGGTGAGCGAGGTCCGTCCCGCCACCCGCACGGTGCTCGTCACCGACGAGGACGACGACCGTGCCTACGCCGGGCGTGGCCGCGGGCGCGGCCGGTTGCTACCTCTGGACCGCGCCGAGCAGCCCGGTCACCGGCGTCGCCGCCGGCGTGGCCCGCGGCGAGGGCGCGCTGACGTCGGGATGGGCCGGACGGCTGATCGACGAGATGGGCTGGCTGAGCCGCGAGCCGAACGGGTTGCGGGCGCCGGTGCTGTCGCCGACCGAGCTCGAGGTCGTCCGGCGCATCGCGTCGGGCGCCACGCCGGCCGCCATCGCCGCGCTGCACGGCGTCACCGAGCACGTCGTGAACGTCCACGCCGGCATCGTCGTCACCAAGGTGTTCCGCCACCACGACGACACTCGCCGGCTGGGCGTCGGCGGCTGAGCCGCGACCGACCCGCCGTGGCCGGCTACTCCGGGACGCCGCTGGTGCGAAAGCTGGGCATCGCCGGAGACTCGGTCGTCGCGCTGCTCGGCGCCCCCGACGGGTTCGTCGAGCTGCTCGACGGGCTGCCCGACGGCGTCGTGTTCCGATCGCGAGCGCAGGGCCACCTCGACCTGGCCATCTCGTTCCAGACCGAGCGCGACGTGCTCGAGCGCCGGCTGCCCACGATCCTTCGAGGCCTCCGCCGCGACGGCGCCATCTGGGTGGCCTGGCCGAAGAAGGCGTCGAAGGTCCCCACCGACATCACCGAGGACGTCGTGCGCGACGTGGTGCTGCCGATCGGGCTCGTCGACGTGAAGGTCTGCGCCATCGACGACACGTGGTCGGGCCTGAAGATCGTCTGGCGCAAAGCCCTCCGCTGACGCACCCCGACGAAACTGGGCATCTGTGTACTCGGATTCCGATCGATTCCGATGCCCAGCTTCGGGAAGGCTCAGCCCTCGTAGGGGCGCATCTCGGCCATGTCCCAGAAGGCGCGCAGGGAGGTGATGCGACCCGTCGTCGTCGAAGGCTCATGACGTCGATGATGTCGACGACCATCTTGGTGTCGCCCAACTCGGGGAGGGCCTGCATGGCGAAGGCGGCCTCGCCGGCCGCGACACGTGGCGCGCCGATGAGTTGCAGCGTGATGGTCGGCGTCAGGCCCCGCACGCCGTCCCAGAACCCGGCGATCTCGACGGGACCGCGGCAGACCGCGCTGCCGACCGGATCCTCGACGGTCGCGTCCGGCGGCGAACAGCCCGAGGTAGCCGTCCTTGTCGCCGGTGCTGAACACCTCGACGTAGCGGTCGATGGTGGCGGTGATCTGGTCGGCGCTGGCGGCCACGGTCTTCCTCCCTGGGGTACGACGGCATCTGGCGGGCCGGCAGCCTAGTCCGGTGGCACCGACTAGGGCGTGCGGGACAGGTCGGAGATCGGATGCGGCGTGTGGGGCAGGACCTCCGGGCGCAGGATCAGTCGGGGCCCGCGGTCCCAGGTGAGGTAGTTCCAGGCCCAGTTCACGAAGACCGAGATCCGGTTGCGCACGCCGAGCAGGTAGACGAGGTGCAGGCCCAGCCAGGCGAGCCAGGCGATGCCGCCGGTCAGCTTGATGCCCGCCGGGCAGCTCGGCCACCGCCGCCCGCCGACCGATCGTGGCCATCGTGCCCTTGTCGATGTAGCGGAACGGCGTGTGGGGCCGGCCCTCGATGGTGGCCAGGATCTGGCTCGGCGACGTGGGTCGCCGCCCTGGATCGCGACCTGGGCCAGCTGGGGCAGACGGCCACCCCGACCGTCGTCGATGTCGGCCACGTCGCCGATCGCGTACACGTCCGGATGGCCGGGGATCGACAGGTCGGGTCCGACCACGACGCGACCGCCGCGGCCCTGGTCCAGCGCCGAGCCGGTCGACCAGGCCGGACGCCCGCACGCCGGCCGCCCAGAGCACGAGTCGGGTGGGCACCGTCGAGCCGTCGTCGAGCGTCAGGTGGTCCTTCGCCACCGAGGTCACCACCGTGTCGAGCCGCACCTCGACCCCGCGCGCCTCGAGCATCTTGCGGGCGTAGCGGCGGCTCTTCTCGCTGAACGGCGCCAACAGGTGCGGCGCCTGCTCGATGAGGATGACCCGCGACCGGCGCACGTCGAGGTCGTGGAAGTCCTGGCGCAGCACCTTGTCGACCAGCTCGGCCATCGCGCCGGCGACCTCGACACCGGTCGGTCCCGCCGCCGACGACGACCAGGTTGAGGACCCCGTCGTCGACGAGGTCGGGGCATGGCGTCGGCCGCCTCGAACAGGCTCAGCAGGTGGTTGCGCACCCGGACGGCGTCCTCGAGGCCGTAGAGCGGGAAGGCGTAGTCGGCTGCGCCGGGGACGCCGAAGTAGTTGGTCGACGATCCGGCGGCGAGGACGAGGTGGTCGAACGACAGCGGCGGCTCGTCGCGCAGCGTGAGCCGGCGCTCGTCCCAGTCGACACCGATGACCTGAGCCTTGCGGAACAGCACCCGTTGCTGGCGGCGGAACACGCCGCGCACGGCGTAGCCGACGTCGGCCGCGTTCAGACCGGCGGTGGCCACCTGGTACAGCAGCGGTTGGAACGAGTGGTAGTTGTGGCGGTCGATCAGGGTCACGTCGACCGTCTGACCGTTCGAGGCGCTTGGCGGCGGTGAGGCCACCGAAGCCCGCGCCCACGATCACGACGTGCGGCCGAGCGCTCATCCGCCCATCATCTGCTCACTCGGTCGATTGCTCCACTCGATTCGAGTCCGATTGGCACGACGGGCACCAGTACGTCGAGCGCCCATGAATGCCGGTGCGGGCCACCCGGATGGTGGTGCCGCACCGAGAGCAGGGCCGGCGTGCCCGCCCGTACACCGCCAGCGAACCCGGTCGCCCGGCCGCCGTGGTGCGTGGACCCGGGCCCAGGTTGGCCTGGAGCATCTGCGCCGCGGTGGACACGAGCCGGCGCCGGAGCTCGTCGGGGATCGTCCCGATCGGTGCCACGGGATCGACGCCGCAGGCGAAGCAGACCTCGCTCTTGTACACGTTCCCGACCCCGCAGGCGATGCGCTGGTCGAGCAGGACGTCACCCACGAGCGCGGTCGGATCGGCCAGTGTCGCCATGCGGGCGACGCACTGGTCGAGGTCGGCGTCGGGGCGACACAGGTCCGGTCCGAGGTGTCCGACCGCAGGTGCGCGCTCGAGGACCGCAGTTGGCGCGTCGAAGCACACCGCCTCGACACCGGGCACCTCGACCCGGGCCCGCATCCGATGGCGCGGCCAGCGCCACGGCTCACCCGTCGTGTGCCACTGCCACCGGCCGTGCATCTGGAGGTGGGTCCGCAACGTCGTGCCGTCGGCGAACCGGATCAGCAGGTGCTTGCCCGCGGCGTCGACGGACTCGACCAGGGTCCCCGGCGCCGGAGGCCGCGGGCCTCCCCTCGTCGGTCGGGCAACCTCGACCCGTACCACCGGCTGGCCGGCGAGCACCTCGCGCAGCTGTCGGGCCAGTCGATGGATCGAGTCGCCCTCGGGCACCCCCCGAGGCTACGGGCGAGGGGCGCCGCCCGGGACGGGGTGACTTGCCGCTCGGTTCGGATGGTGTTACATACTCAGTATGCTACTGAGTGAACACGCAGGTGGACCTGGCGGGACCGATGGGACGAGCGTGGGCCGGAGTCGGCCGTGAGCGTGCGGCACGCCCTGTTGGCCCTGCTGCGCGAAGGGCCGAAGTACGGGTTGCAGCTGCGCCAGGAGTTCGAGGCCCGCACCGGCGAGGTCTGGCCGCTCAACGTGGGCCAGGTGTACACGACCCTCGGCCGGCTCGAGCGGGACGGCCTGGCCGCCTCCGACGATCCGGACGGCGACGACAGCCGTCAGAAGCGCTTCCGGATCACCGCCCTCGGCGACGGGGAGCTCACCCGGTGGCTGACCACACCTTCGGAGACGACCTCGCCGCCTCGCGACGAGCTGGTCATCAAGGTGCTGGTGGCCTCGAGCGTGCCGGGCGTCGACGTCCAGGAGGTGATCCAGGCCCACCGGCGTCACCTGGTCGAGCTGATGCAGCAGTGGACGCGCCTCAAGAACGACCAGGCCGAGCACGACGTGAACCTGGCCCTCGTCGTCGATGCGGAGCTGTTCCGCCTCGACTCGGCGGTGCGCTGGCTCGACTCGGCCGGTGCCCGGCTGGCCCGGGCCGGCTCGCCGGCCGCGACGGTAGGCCCCGCCGACTCAGCGTCGCCCGAGGTGGACGCGACGCCGCTACGGCCGACGACGGTGCAGCCATGAGCCTGCTCGAGCTGCGCGGCGTGTCGCGGACCTACGGCGAAGGCGCGGCGCTGGTCGAGGCGGTGCGCGGTGTCGACCTCGTGGTCGACGCCGGCGACCTGGTGGCCATCATGGGCCCGAGCGGGTCGGGCAAGAGCACCCTGCTCACCATCTCGGGCGGGCTGGAGGAGCCCAGCGAGGGTCAGGTGCTCGTCGACGGCGCCGATCTCACCACCATGTCCGCCAACGACGCGGGCCCGCCTGCGTCGCCGCTCCATCGGCTACGTGTTCCAGGACTTCAACCTGCTGCCGGGACTGACCGCGGCCGAGAACGTGGCGCTCCCCCTCGAGCTCGACGGGCTGTCCGCCCGCAAGGCGCGCACCGCCGGGATCGCCGCGCTCGAGGAGCTCGGCATGGCCGAGCGCGGCGACCACTTCCCGGATCGAGCTGTCCGGCGGCGAACGCCAGCGGGTGGCCATCGCGCGCGCCCTGGTGGGCGATCGCCGGTTGCTGCTGGCCGACGAGCCCTCCGGCGCGCTCGACTCGGTCAACGGCGAAGCGGTGATGCGCCTGGTGCGGGCCGCCTGCGAGCGGGGGGTGGCCGGGGTGATCGTGACCCACGACGCCCAGCTGGCCTCGTGGGCGGATCGAGTGGTGTTCCTGCGGGATGGGCGGATCACCGACCACACCGCGCCCCCGCCCGGTCCCGAGACGCTGCTGGCGACCGATCGGACGCCATGACCGCCGTCCTCGAACGCCCCGCGGCCGCGCCCTCCCGTCCGGACGGCGGTGGCGCGCCGGCGCGCCGGGCGGTGGCCCGCTGGTCGTGGCGGTTGTTCCGCCGCGAATGGCGCCAACACCTCCTCGTGGTGGTCCTCCTCACCGTGGCCGTCGCGGCCACCGTCGGCGGCCTGGCCGTCGCCACCAACACGCTCGCTCCGGCGGCCACCACGTTCTCGATGGCCGGATCGGACCCGAACCTCACGTCTGACCTGGCCACCTTCCATCACGCCTTCCCGGACGACGATGTGTTCGACCATCACCAGCTTCGGGTGCCGGGGCTGGCCAACCCGGTGGACCTCCGGGCCCAGCACACCGTCGGCTCGAGCCCGACCCTGCGGCTGGTGTCCGGCCGCCTTCCGTCCGGGAGCGACGAGGTGGCCCTGACGCGGGGTCTGGCCGGCCTGCTCGGTCTGCACGTCGGGAGCACCTGGGACGGCACCGGGCAGAGCCGGAAGGTCGTCGGGTTGGTCGAGAACCCGACCGATCTCAACGACGACTTCGCGCTCGTGGCACCCGGGCAGGTCGATCCGGTGGACCGGGTATCGGTCCGCGTGCCGGCCAGCGCACGGGCGGACTCGTTCCGGCTGACGTCGGGCACGTCGCTCGACATCCAATCCGAATCGGCGTCGGCCCGGGCCGGTGCCGCCGCCGGGGTGCTGATCATCGGCGTGCTCGGGATGCTGTTCGTCGGGCTCATGGCCGTCGCCGGCTTCACCGTCATGGCGCATCGCCGCCTCCGCGCCCTCGGGATGCTCGCCTCGATCGGCGCCACCGACCGACACGTGCGGCTCGTGATGCTGGTCGACGGACTCGCCGTCGGTGCCACCGCGGCCGTGGTGGGCGGGCTCATCGGTCTGTCCGGCTGGCTGGTCCTCGCGCCGGACCTGGAGACGATCGCCGGGCACCGCATCGACCGGTTCGCGCTCCCCTGGTGGGCGATCGGGACCGCGATGGCGCTGGCGCTGGTGACCGCGGTCGCCGCCGCGTGGTGGCCAGCCCGGACCGTCGCCCGCGTCCCGGTGGTGGCGGCCCTGTCTGGACGTCCGCCGCGGCCTCGACCACCCCGTCGCTTCGCCGTGGCCGGTGTGGTGATCGGAGCGGTGGGACTCGGCCTGCTGGCCGGCGCGAACGAGCGCAACCTGTTCTGCATCCTGGTCGGGATCCCGGCCACCGTCATCGGGGTGCTCCTGCTCGCGCCGGTCATGCTGGCCGGGCTGGCCCGGATCGGCCGCGGTCTCCCCCTCGCTCCCCGCCTCGCGGTCCGCGACCTGGCCCGCCACCAGGCCCGCTCGGGCGCGGCGCTCGGCGCGGTCGCCCTCGCGCTCGGACTGGCCGCGGTGATCACCATCACCGCCACCGACGCGCAGGCGACCTCGGCCAGCCAGCCGGGCAACCTCCCCGCCGACGAGCTGGTGGTGTACCTCTCCCCCTACGGCGCGAACGGGCCGGCCCCGCAGGCGAGCAGCGCGGAGCAGGCGACGGCCCAGCGCCAGGTCCAGGCCATTGCCAGCGCGATCGGCGCCAAGGACGTGGTCCCGCTCGAGGTAGCCGTCTCGAACAAGCCGCTGCCGTCCGGATCCGGCCCACCCGCGGCGTCGAACGGACCTGACGGACCCCCGCCGGCGTCGCTGGTGAACGTCACCCGTTCGACCCACCGCATCAGCGAATCGCTCGTCGCCCCGCTGTACGTGGCGACACCGCAGGTGCTGGCCGCCTACGGCATCGATCCCTCCTCCATCGGCTCGGACACCGACATCATCACCTCGCGCACCGACCTGCACGGCGTGAAGCTCGACACCGACCCGGTCTATGCCGACATCGTGACCCCGGTCATCCAGCACGCGAACCTGCCCCACTACGACTCGGATCCGAGCGCATTGATCACGACCAGCGCGGTCGAGCGCCACCACCTCGAGACCCGCACGTCGGGCTGGCTCGTCCGCATGCCGCACGCGCTCACCGCCGCGCAACGGGCCGAGGCCCGGAGCCGAGCGGCCCAGGCCAACCTGATCGTGGAGACCCGTGACCTGAAGGCGTCGCTCACCCAGCTCCGCACCGACGCGACCGCGGCCGGCGTGCTGATGGCCCTGGGGGTGCTGGCCATGACCGTCGGGCTCGTCCGCAGCGAGGCGGCCAACGACCTGCGGATCCTGGCCGCTACCGGCGCCAGCAGCACCACGCGACGATCGCTCACCGGGGCCACCGCCGGGCTCCTCGCCCTGCTCGGCGCGCTCTCCGGTACCGCCGCGGCCTACCTGGCGCTGGCTGCCTGGTACCACCGCGACCTGCGCCACCTGAGCCACGTGCCGATGCTGGAGCTGGCGGTGATCCTGCTCGGGTTGCCGCTGGTGGCGGCGGCCGGTGGCTGGGTGCTGGCTGGCCGCCAACCGACGGGGATGGCCCGCCGTCCCCTGGACTGAGCCGCCACGCTCGCGACCAGCCGGGTCGCGCCCGGCTAGTTGCGCAGCGTGAGGCCCTTGTAGCCGTCGACGAAGCCGGCCGCGCGCAGCTGGTCGGCCACGGGCGACTCGCGCGCCGGGGCGCCGTCGATGCGGGCGATCTCGATCTTGCGCAGGCGGCCGTCCTTCACCAGGCTGGCCAGCCCCTCGGCCCAGTGCGGATGGTCGGCGGCGGCCGGGAAGGTGGACAGGCTCTTCGCGCCCCGCTCGAGCAGCGCCGCCGGCTCGCCGCGCGACCAGACACGACGAAGGCGCCGGCGCTGCGCGACGGCCGACCGGCCGAGTCGGGCCAGGGCAGCGCGGCGCCGTACGGCTGGGCCGGGATCGGTGGCGGCCAGCACCACCGGCGCGAGCCGTCGGCTCGTCGACCGGCTCGCGCGACGCGCGCAGCCGGTCGACGGCGCCGGGCAGCGCGAACTGGGCCGCGCCGAGGCCGGCCACGAAGTAGCCCCGCCGGACCTGGCCCCGCTCCTCGAGCGCCTTGAGCACCGGGTAGACGCCGGCGAACCCGCCCTCGACGCCCTCGGCCAGCGCCGCCTCGCGGGTCAGCACGCCGTGGCGCTCGAGCAGCTGCAGGGCCAGGGCGTGCATGGCCTCGGTCGGCGTCGGCGACGGGAGCAGCAGCGGCGCGACCAGCGACCAGCGGCCGGCGGCGGCCGGCGGACCGCCACGGACGACCCGCGTGTCGGGACGCCGGCTCGGCGCCGACCGAGGTCCGTCCGAGGTCGGGCCGGCGCGACCAGCTGGCGCTGGCAGCCGGCGCCCGGCGAGCGGCCCCGCGACGGCTGCCGGCGCGCCCGCCCACCACCGCCCGCAGCGGCGCGAGCGAGTCGTTGGTGACCTCGCCGGCCCAGACCAGGTCCCACAGCGCGGCGAGCACGGTGGCGTCGTCGTAGGGCACGCCGGCCGCGGCGACGGCGGCCACCAGGTCGGGCCAGAACGACCGCCCCGCGCGGCCAGGTGGCCCGCAGCGCCTCGTGGACCGCGGCTCGGCGACCGTCGCCGACGTCGTCGGCCGACGCTCGGTCGGCGGCGACCAGCAGCGCGGCCTGGTCGCGGAACAGCAGCCGCACCCGGCCGTCGGTCGCGCCGAGCGGGCCGGCGCCGACCCACACCACCTCGCCCGCGGTGCACAGCGCGTCGAGGTCGGCCGGCCGGTAGCCGCGCGACCCGCGCCGGCAGCACGTCGGCCTCGAGCACCGACGCGGGCAGCGCCGCGCCCTGCAGCGAGCCGATGGCCTCGACCAGCGCGTCGAGCCCGCGGCGCGGCACGCCGACGCCCTGCCACTCGGGCAGGAAGCGGGCCAGCGCCGCGCCGTCGACCGGCTCGACCTCCTTGCGCAGCGCCGCCAGCGAGCGGCGGCGCAGCTGGCGCAGCACGTCGTCGTCGCACCACTCGCGCTCGATGCCGTCGGGCCGGAACTCGCCCCGCACGATGCGACCCTGCGGCCTCGAGCGCGTCGAGCGCCGGCAGCGACGCGGTCGGCGCCGAGCGCCGTAGCGGCTGCGCGACCTGGCGCGGTGAGGAACGGGCCGTGGGTGCGGGCGAAGCGGGCGACCAGGTCGACCAGCGGCGTCGGCCACCGGATCGGTGAACGCCGCCGGGCAGGCCCGGCGGGAGGGCGACGCCGAGCGCGTCGCGCAGCCGGGCGGCGTCCTCGGCCGCGGCGACGCGCTCGTCGCCGGCGATCGAGCACCCGGATGGCCCGGCGCTCGGCCACGAGCTGGTCGACCCAGCCGCTCGACCCGGCCGCGCCGGAGCCGGCTCGCGCAGCGGGCGTCGAGCTCCCACAGCGACGAGCGGGCCCGAGCAGCGCGCAGCAGGTCGTGGACCTCGTCGGCGTCGCGGGCGCGGCGACCGTCGGCCAGCCGCTGCAGCTCGAGCTCGAGGTCGGCCAGCACGACCGGGTCGATCAGCTCGCGCAGCTCCTCGGCCCCGAGCAGGTCGCGCAGCAGGTCGCGGTCGAGCGCCAGCGCGGCGGCCCGGCGCTCGGCCAGCGGCGCGTCGCCCTCGTACATGTAGACGGCGATCCAGCCGAACAGCAGCGACTGGGCGAACGGCGACGCCCGCGGCGTCTCGACCGGCACCACGCGGATGCGCCGGGACCGCAGGTCGGTGAGCACCTCGCGCAGCGCCGGCAGGTCGAACACGTCGTTGAGGCACTCGCGGGTGGTCTCGAGCAGGATCGGGAAGTCGGGGTACTGGGCCGCCACCGCCAGCAGGTCGGCCGCCTTCTGGCGCTGCTGCCACAGCGGCGTGCGCCGGTCGGGCCGGCGGCGGGGCAGCAGCAGCGCCCGGGCCGCGCACTCGCGGAAGCGCGACGCGAACATCGCCGTCTGCGGGAGCTGGCGCCACGACGATCTCGTCGATCTCGTCGGGGTCGATCAGCAGCTCGTCGAGCGGGCAGGTCGTCGACCGCCTCGGGCAGGCGCAGCACGATGCCGTCGTCGCTCCACATGAGCTCGACGTCGATGCCCCACCGCTCGGCCAGGCGGGCCTGCAGCGCCATGGCCCACGGCGCGTGCACCTGGGCGCCGAACGGCGATGAGCACGCACACCCGCCAGTCGCCGATCTCGTCGCGGAAGCGCTCGACCACGATGGTGCGGTCGTCGGGCACCGACCGCCGGTGGCCTCGGCCTGCTCGTCGAGGTAGGCGACCAGGTTGCGCGGCGGCCAGCGCGTCGAGGCCGTGGTCGCGCTGGAGCCGCTCGAGCGCCGTCGGCGCCGGCGCGGCGCGGATCTCGCGCACGAACGCGCCGAGGGCCCGGCCCAGCTCGAGCGGCCGGCCGGGGCCGTCGCCGTGCCAGAACGGCATCTTGCCGGGCTGGCCCGGGCGCCGGGCGTGACGATGACCCGCTCGTGGGTGATGTCCTCGATGCGCCAGGTGCTGGCGCCGAGCAGGAAGGTCTCGCCGGCGCGGCTCTCGTAGACCATCTCCTCGTCGAGCTCGCCGACCCGGGTGCCGTCGGGCAGGAACACGCCGAAGAGCCCGCGGTCGGGGATGGTGCCGCCGCTGGTGACCGCCAGGCGCTGCGCGCCGGCCCGGCCCCGGACGACGCCGTTGACGCGGTCCCACACGATGCGGGGCCGCAGCTCGGCGAACTCGTCGGACGGGTAGCGCCCGGCCAGCAGGTCGAGCACGTTGGTCAGCACCTCGTCGGTCAGCTCGGCGAAGTGGCGCGGCCCGGCGCACGAGCGCGGCGAGCTCGTCGACCGGCCACTCGTCGAGCGCGCACATGGCCACGATCTGCTGGGCCAGCACGTCGAGCGGGTTGCGCGGGTAGCGGGTGTGCTCGATCAGCCCGTCGTGCATGCGCTCGCACCACCACGGCCGCCTCGACCAGGTCGTTGCGGTGCTTGGGGAAGAGCTTGCCCCGGCTCGGCTCGCCCACCTGGTGGCCGGCCCGGCCGATGCGCTGCAGGCCGCGCGACACCGCGCCGGGCGACTCGACCTGGATGACCAGGTCGACCGCGCCCATGTCGATGCCGAGCTCGAGCGAGCTGGTGGCCACCAGGCCCTTGAGCTCGCCCCGCTTGAGCTCGTCCTCGATCTGGAGCCGGCGCTCGCGCGACAGCGAGCCGTGGTGGGCCTTGACCAGCTCGTGGCCCGGCACGGGCGGCCGGCCCTCGGCCTCGGCCGCCCGGTTCTCGCCCTCGAGCGGCCAGCTCGTTGAGCCGGGTGGCCAGCCGCTCGGCCAGGCGGCGGGCGTTGACGAAGATGAGGGTCGAGCGGTGCTGCTGCGACCAGCTCGAGCAGCCGGGGGTGGATCGACGGCCAGATGCTGCGTGCGCACCGGCCCGGCCGCGGCCGGGCCGCTGGCCGGCTCGTCGACGATCTCGCCCGAGCGCGCCCATGTCCTCGACCGGCACGACGACCTCGATCTCGAGCGGCTTGCGGATGCCGGCGTCGACGATGGTGACCGGGCCGGGGCGCGCGGCACCTCGCCCGTCGGCCGTCGGCGAAGCCGCCGAGGAAGCGGGCGATCTCGTCGAGCGGGCGCTGCGTGGCCGACAGGCCGATGCGCTGGGGCGGCCGCTCGCAGAGCGCGTCGAGCCGCTCGAGGGTGAGGGCCAGGTGCGCGCCGCGCTTGGTGGGGGCCAGCGCGTGGATCTCGTCGATGATCACCGCCTCGACGCTGCGCAGCGTCTCGCGGGCCGCCGACGTGAGCATCAGGTAGAGCGACTCGGGCGTGGTGATGAGCAGGTCGGGCGGGTTGCGCACGCAGCTTGCGGCGCTCGTCGGCCGGCGTGTCGCCGGTGCGCATGCCGACGGTCGGCGGGTGGAACGTCGACGCCCGAGCCGCTCGGCGGCCAGCCCGATGCCCATGAGCGGGGCCCGCAGGTTCTTCTCGACGTCGACCGCCAGCGCCCGCAGCGGCGAGAGGTAGAGCAGCCGGGTGCGCCGGGCCTTGTCGGCGGGCGGCGGCGTGCGTGACCAGCCGGTCGAGGCCCCACAGGAAGGCGGCCAGCGTCTTGCCCGACCCGGTGGGCGCCAGGATCAGCGTGTGCTCGCCCGACGGCGATGGCCGGCCAGCCCTGGGCCTGGGCGGCGGTGGGCTCGGGGAACGTGGTCGAGAACCACGCCCGCACGGCGGGCGAGAACGGCTCGAGCGACGGATCAGGCACGGCGTCCACGGTACCCATGCCCGGTGACAGCTACCCCGGCGGGCCGTCCGACCACGGCAGTCGCCGGCGCCGACCGGATCCGCCGTGACGCGGTCGCCGGCCTACGACTCACGCCGATGGCGCCGTACAAGACGCCCGAGTACCACCCGGCCTTCGAGGAGTACTGCGAGACCATCTTCGAGCTGCGCGAGGACGACGTCGACGTCATCCAGGCCCGCATCGCCGAGCGGCTCGACGTGTCCCGCCCGGCGGTGTCGGAGATGATCCACCGCATGGAGCACCAGGGCCTCGTCACCGTCGACGGCGCCATCCGCCTCACCGACGACGGCCTGCAGCCTGGCCGAGAGCGTCGTGCGCCGCCACCGCCTGGCCGAGCGCTTCCTCACCGACATCCTCGGGCTGTCGTGGGCCGAGGCCCACGCCGAGGCCGGCAAGTGGGAGCACGTGATCTCCGACCGGTCGAGGCGGCGCTGGTCCGCCTGCTCGGCGAGCCGACCACCTGCCCGCACGGCAACCCGATCCCCGGCTCGGACTACCAGGCCCCCGACGCCGTCCCGCTCGACGAGCTGGCCGTCGGCGACCACTTCACGGTGTCCCGCATCCCCGAGGAGCTCGAGTTCGCCCCCGGGCTGCTCGAGTTCCTCGAGGAGTCGCCGCCTCGTGCCCGGCAGCAGCGGCGAGGTCACCGCCGGCGTCGCCCGACGGCACCACCACCGTCGAGATCGACGGCCAGCACGTCGGCATCGGCACCTTCGCCAGCACCCGCATCCTCGTCACGACCTGAGCCGAGCGGCCTCCGGTCGGCGAGCCTCCCGCAGGCGCCTTCGGCATCCGGGTATCGCTCGGAGCTGCTCCGCTGGCGGCTGCGCAGCCGTGACCACCGACGGACCGCCGCGCTACTCCTGGAGCGCCTCGGGGAGCTGGCGGGCGTGGACACGGCCAGGCGCTTGGTGGCCCGGGTGAGCGCGACGTAGAGCGCCCGCAGGCCCTGGGCCTCCTCCTCGACGATGGCGGCCGGCTCGACCACCACCGATGCGTCGAGCTCGAGGCCCTTGACCAGGCCGACCGGGCACCACGGTGACCTGCGCGTCGAGGCCGTGGCGGGTGGCCCGGCCGAACTCGACGCCCGGCCTCGGTGAAGGCGTCGCTCACCCGGTCGACCATGCGACGCCGGGCACGATCACGGCCACGTTGCCCGTGCCCGACCGCGTCCAGCTCGTCGAGCGCGGTCGTCACGACCAGCGTCGGCCAGCCCGTCGGCGTGCGGCCCGCAGGATGCGCGGCGGGTCGCCGTCCTCGCGGATCGAACGCGGCGGCGACAGATCGGGATCGGCCACCGCGCAGCACCCTGCGACGCCAGCGCCATGTTGGGCGCCGGCAGCCGGTAGCCCGACCGTGAGCTCGGCCCGACGGGCGCGGGCGGCGGTCGGGCAGGTGGTCGAGGATCTCCTGCCAGCTCGGCGTGCGCCCACTCGCCGGTGGACTGGGCGATGTCGCCGACCACGGTCATCGAGCCGTTGAGCGAGCGGCGGGTCGAGCATGCGCAGCTGCATGGGCGACAGGTCCTGGGCCTCGTCGACCACGATGTGGCCGTAGGTGCGCACCTCGTCGTCGCCGCTCGGCGCCGGACCGGCGGGCCCGCGGCCGGGGGCCGAGCAGGGCCCGGGCCTCGTCGAGCAGCGGCGCGTCGTCGTTGGTCCAGACCACGTCGTCGACCGACGTCGGACCGGGGCCGCAGCAGCGCGGCGGCCTCGTCGTCGGTCGAGCTGGCCGCCGGCCGGCGTGGCGCAGCAGCGCCTTCGAGCCGAAGAGGTCGTGGAGCAGCTGGGCCGGGGTGAGCACCGGCCACATCCACTCGAGCGCCTCGCGCACCTCGACGGTGCCCCGGAGGCGGTCGCGCACGGTCGGTGGCCGACAGGTCGTCGCGGCTGCTGCGGGCCAGGGCGGCGAACAGCTCGGCCTCGACGAAGCGCCGGCCGGCGTTGTGGCGGTGGAACCGGCGACGGGCCTCGCGACAGATGCGCTCGGTCTCGGCCACCGTCACCCGCAGGTGGGTCGAGGCCGAAGCCGACCACCAGGTCCTGGCGCAGCGGGCGCTCGCGGTCGCGCACGGCCCGGCGCGAGCACCTTGACCATGCGCAGGTCGCCCTTGACCCGGGCGGTGAGGCGCTGGTCGCGGCCCTGCACGGCCACGTCGTCGACGAGGTCGGCCAGCACGGCCAGCTCGACGCCGGCCTCGCCGAGCGACGGCAGCACCTGCTCGATGTAGCCGAGGAACAGCCGGTTGGGGCCGACCACGAGCACGCCCTGGCCCTCGAGCGGGAACCGGTAGCGTGTAGAGCAGGTAGGCGGCCCGGTGCAGCGCCACCACGGTCTTGCCGGTGCCGGGACCGCCCTGCACCACCAGCACGCCCGGCAGGTCGGCCCGGATGATCTCGTCCTGCTCGCCCTGGATGGTGGCGACGATGTCGCCGAGCTTGCCCGAGCGTGACGTCTCGAGCGCCGAGATCAGCGCGCCGTGGCCCGAGATGCCGTTGGCCGAGGCCGCCGTGGGCGGCGAGGCCGAGGGCGGCGGCGGCGTCGCCGAACAGCTCGTCCTCGATGTCGAGCAGCAGCCGGCCCCGGGTGGCGAAGTGGCGGCGGCGGGCCAGGCCCATCGGCTGGCTGCCCGGTGGCCCGGTAGAAGGGCTCGGCCACCGGCGCCCGCCAGTCGACGATCACCGGCTCCTGGAACTCGTCGCTGACCGCGATGCGCCCGATGTAGTAGGGCGTCGGGTCGTCCTCGGACGTCGATGCGCCCGAAGCACAGGGACGCATCGCCGAGGTGGAGCTGCGACAGCCGGTGCAGCATCGTGTCCCAGATGACGTCCCGCTCGAAGCGGGCCTGCTCGGTGCCACCCCGGCCCACCTCGACCATCGAGCTCAACCGAGTCGCGGCCTCGCGGGAGGCCTCCAGGTAGGCGTACGCACGGTCGATGTAGGCCTGCTCCGCGGCGAGATCGGGGTGTGCTGCCATGAACGCCTCAGGTGACGGGGAATCGCCCCCTCCGGCCGGACAGCCATCCAGGGGATGGACCAGTTTAGTGGCATTCGCACGGCTTGCTGGTCCCGCCTGGGGAGGACCCGACTTCGCCGCGTGACCCCGGCCCCGTGGGCGCGTGCCAGCATGGGCCGATGACGTCAGTGGGTTTGGTGCTCGGGGCCGGGGGCGCGGTCGGAGGGGCCTACCACGCCGGCGCGCTGGCCGCCCTGGCCGATGCCACCGGCTGGGATCCCCGTGGTGCCGACCTCGTCGTCGGGACCTCGGCCGGGGCCGCGACCGCCGCTTCGTTGCGG
Source organism: uncultured Microthrixaceae bacterium (assembly GCA_963776435.1). Lineage (GTDB taxonomy): Bacteria > Actinomycetota > Acidimicrobiia > Acidimicrobiales > Acidimicrobilacustridaceae > UBA4742. The sequence continues at coordinate 944,218 of CAVZMK010000002.1, read as the reverse complement.
GCCGGCCTGTCGGCAGCCGACCTGTGCGCCCGGGTGACGGGCCGGGCGCTGTCCGACGAGGGCGCCGAGCTGGTCGGAGCGGACCGAGGTCCGCGACGCCACGCGGACCTCGGCGATCCGCAGGTCGAGCTCGGATCGCGACCGTTGTGGTCGCTGCTCCCCCAGGCGCCCTGGTTGCTCGGGCCCGGCGCTGCTACGGGCCGGTCCGACGCGCTGGGGGGTCGCCCTCGCCGGCGTCGTTCCCGCCGGTCGCGTGCCGACCACCGCCATCGGCAACCGCATCCGCGCCGAGGTCGGCACCGACCAACGGTGGCCGACCGACCCGACCTGGATCGTGGCCTACCGCACCCGCGACGCGCGCCGCGTCGTGTTCGGGCGTGACGACGTCGAGGTGCCTGATCTCGCCGTCGCGGTCGAGGCGTCCTCCGCCGTGCCTGGCCGGTTCGCGCCGGTGTCGACGACCTCGGGCCGCTACCTCGACGGCGCCGTGTTCTCCCCCACCAACGCCGATCTGGTGGCCGGACTCGGCTTCGACCTGGTCATCGTGTCCTCACCCATGACCGCGACCGAGGAGTGCCTCGGCAACCGCACCGACCTCGCCGAGCGGACGCGGGCGTGGTTCGGTCGCCTGCTCGCGCGTGAGGTGGCTGCGGTCGAGGCCAAGGGCACCAAGGTCCTCGTGCTCGAGCCGGGACCGACCGAGATGGCCGCCATCGGTGCCGATCTCCCGCCGGACGAGCGCATGGTGCTGATCGCCGACGCCGCCCACGCGTCCGTGCTCGCCCACCTCGCCACCGACGAGGCGCAGGCGCATCTCGCCGGCATCGGCTCGGCCGGCTGACCCGCGCTCGCAGGGGCCGCGTCAGCGGCCGGGGTCTTCCCCGATCTCGACCAGCGCGTCGCGGATCGCACCCCGCAGCCGCCGCGCCACCTCCGCGTTGAGGTGCCCGACCAACCCGTAGCCGGCCCGGCCCACCTCCTCGACGGTGAGCACGACCCGCGGGTCGGCGTCGTCGTAGTCGTCGCTGATGGCGATGCCCCAGGAGATCGGCGTCAGCTCGTCCTCCTCGTACTGGTCGGGGTAGTCCGCCGGGTCGAAGGGGTAGTCGTCGATCGAGCGCCGCATCGCTCCATTCAAGCCCGCCACGCGGGGCTCCACCTCCGGAGCCTCGCCATCGAGGTTGGGGCGGCCGCCGGCGCGCTGTCTAGCGTGGGCGGCGTGACGAACCCTTCCGCCGGCCCCACGGCCGACGACTCCGCCTTCCTGCGCGCCTGTCGCAGCCTCCCGCGTCGGGCCGGCACGGCCGCCGATCGGGTGCCCGTGTGGTTCATGCGCCAGGCCGGCCGTTCGTTGCCCGAGTACCGGGCGCTGCGGGGCGAGGGCACCATCCTCGACGCGATCGCCAAGCCGGACCTCGCGGCCGAGATCACGCTCCAGCCGGTGCAGCGCTACGGCGTCGACGCCGCCATCCTCTACAGCGACATCGTCGTGCCGATCTCGGCCATCGGCTTCGGCGTCGATGTCGCCCCCGGCACGGGCCCGGTCGTCGAGCGCCCCTTCGAGTCGAGCGCCGATCTCGACCGCATCCGTCCGCTCGAACCGGAGCTCGACACGCCCTATGTGCTCGAGACCATCCGCATCCTGGTGGACGAGCTCGACGTGCCGCTCATCGGGTTCGCCGGCGCGCCCTTCACGGTCGCCAGCTATCTGATCGAGGGACGACCCTCGCGGACCTACGCCCGCACGAAGGCGCTGATGCACGGCGACCCCACGCTCTGGCACGCGCTCATGGAACGTCTGGCCGACCTGGCCGTGTCGTCGTTGCGCAGCCAGGTCGGGGCCGGCGCGAGCGCGGTGCAGCTCTTCGACAGCTGGGTCGGCGATCTCGAGCGCGGTCGACTACGGACGCTTCGTGCAACCGCACACGACCCGCATCTTCGAGCAGGTCGCCGATCTCGGCATCCCCCGCATCCACTTCGGCGTCAACACCGGAGAGCTGCTCGGCTGCATCGCCGCCACTGGTCCCGAGGTCGTCGGGGTCGACTGGCGCCTCCCGCTCGACGTCGCCGGGGCCCGGCTCGACTCGCCTCACGCCGTGCAGGGGAACCTCGACCCGTCGCTGTGCCTGGGCCCGTGGTCGGTGGTCGAGCCCGAGGTCCATCGGGTGCTGGCGGAAGGTGCCCGCCATCCCGGCGGACACATCTTCAACCTCGGCCACGGCGTGCTCCCCGAGACCGATCCCTCGATCCTCGAGCGGATCGTCGAGGTCGTGCACGCCGCCCCCGCCGCCGGCCCATGAGCGCGACCGGCGTCGTCGTCATGGCCTACGGGACCCCGGCGTCGCCCGACGACGTCGAGTCGTACTACACCGACATCCGGCGCGGCCGGCCGCCGACGCCCGAGCAGCTCGCCGACCTACGCCGGCGCTACGACGCGATCGGCGGGGTGTCGCCACTGGCGGTGCGGACCGAGGCGCAGCGAGCCGCCATCGCCGCGGCTCTCGACGCGCGGCGCCCAGGTGGATTCGAGGTCGTGCTCGGCCAGAAGCACGCCGCGCCGTTCATCGAGGACGCCGTGGTCGAGCTGGCGGCGCGCGGCGCGACGCGCGCCGTCGGCCTCGTGCTGGCTCCGCACTACTCGGCGTCGAGCGTCGGCCAGTACCAGGCACGCGCCGCCGCGGCCGGCGCCGACCACGGCGTGGCGGTGGTCGGCATCGAGCACTGGCACCTCGAAGCCGCCTATCTCGACTTCCTGGCCGCCGCGCTCCTTGCGGTCCGCGCCGAGATGCCGGCGAAGCACCACGTCCTCTTCACCGCCCACTCGCTGCCGGAGCGGGCGCTGGTCGACGACCCCTACCCGGACCAGCTGCGCGAGTCGGCGGCCGCGGTCGCGGAGCTCGTCGGGCTCGGGCCGTGGTCGGACTGGAGCCTCGCGTGGCAGAGCGCGGGCCGCACCCCGGAGCCGTGGCGCGGTCCCGACATCCTCGAGGTCATCCGCGATCTCGGGGCCACCGGCCGCAGCGAGGGAGTCGTCGTGTGCCCGCAGGGCTTCACGTCCGACCACCTGGAGGTCCTCTACGACCTCGACATCGAAGCCCGGGCCGTCGCCACCGAGGTGGGGTTGGCCTTCGGCCGCACGCGCTCGATCGACGACGATCCCGCCGTCATGGCGGCGTTGGCCGACCTGATCGTCACCACGGCCGACGCGGCAGGGGCTTGACGTGCGGGTCGTGGTCGTCGGCGGGGGGATCACCGGGCTGAGCGCCGCCTACGAGTTGGTGCACGAGCGCGACGACCGCGTCGAGGTGACCGTGCTCGAAGCGGACGATCGCTTCGGGGGCAAGATCCGCACCCGACCGTTCGCCGGCCACCCGCTCGACGAGGCGGCCGACGCGTTCCTCGCCCGGGTGCCCGACGCCGTGGATCTCTGCCACGACGTCGGACTCGACCACGACCTCGTCAGCCCGGCGGTTCGCCAGGCCTACCTGTACAGCCGGGGCGAGCTCCGGCCCTTTCCGGAGGGCGTGGTGCTCGGCGTTCCCACCGACCTCGACGCGCTCGGAACGTCCGGGGCACTCAGCCCGGAGGGGGTGGCGCGCGCCGCACTCGATCTCTCGATGGGCCCCGACCCGGCGCGGTTCGGCGTCGACGATCCTCCCGACGAATCCGTGGGGGCCGTCGTGCGCCGCCGCGTGGGCGACGAGGTGTTCGAGCGGCTCGTCGCCCCGCTGCTCAGCGGCGTGCACGCGGGCGACGCCGATCGATTGAGTCTGGCTGCCGGCGCGCCGCAGCTGGCGGCCGCGCTCCGCGACCACGAGAGCCTCATCGGCGGGCTGCAGGCCCAGCGCGCCGCGGCCGACCCCGACCGCCCGGTGTTCTTCGGACTGGCGCACGGATCCGAGACGCTCACCGAGGCGTTGGTCGACGCCCTTCGACTGGCCGGCGCCGATCTCCGCGTGCGCGCACCGGTCGAGGCGATCGGCGACGCAGGGGGTGGCTTCACCGTGCGCGTGGCCGGGAGCGGCGAGTGGCTCGACGCCGACGCCGTCGTGCTGACCTGTCCGCTCGACGCCACCGCCGGGCTGCTGGCACCGCTCGCGCCCGACGTGGCCGCCGCGATGGCCGCAGTCGCGTACGCCGACGTGGCATTGGTCGCGCTGGCCGTCCCCGTCGACGGCATCGACCGGCCGCTCGACGGCAGCGGCTTCCTCGTCGCGCAGCCCGAAGGCCTGCTGCTCACCGCGTGCTCGTGGGCATCGTCGAAGTGGGCCCACCTGGCCGACCCACAGGTGGCGTTGTTGCGGGCGTCGGTCGGTCGCGCCGACGACACTCGCGCCGGCGACGCTCGACGACGACGAGCTCGTCGACGCCGTCCGGGCCGACCTGGCCACGACGATGAGGCTGCGCGCCGCGCCGTCCGAGGTGCGGGTCTCGCGATGGACACGCGCCCTCCCCCAGTTCGAGGTCGGCCATCTCGACCGGGTCCGCATGTGGCGGGCGGCGCTGGCCGCCGATCACCCGGGACTCGAAGTGGCCGGAGCCGGGATGACCGGACTCGGCATCCCGGCCTGCATCGGCCAGGGCCGGGCGGCGGCGCGTTCGCTGCTGGCGGCGGCCCGGTGAGCGACCCGAGCGGCAAGATCCTGCTGCTGCTCCACGGCTACGAGGACGAGCCGGTGGGGAAGCTCGTGCCGCCCGGGCTCGACGGTTCGTGGGAGGTCGTCGAGCCCCGAGGCCCCGTCGAGCTGCCCGGTGGGCCGGCGTGGTTCGCCTCCGACGACGACGGCCCGGTCGAAGCGCACTTGATCGCGTCGCTCGACGAGCTCGACCGGATGGTCGACGACCTCGACCGCGGTTCGGCCGTGCTCGTTGTCGGAGGCTCGTCGCAGGGTGGTGCGGTTGCGCTGGCGTGGGCGCTGCGGTCGCGCTCCGCTCCGGACGGCGTCTTCTGCGTCAATGGCTGGCTCCCGGCTGCCGACTCGTTCACCTATCACCCCGAGGCGCTGTCGGCTGCCGGCACACGGGTGCTGGTGGTGGGGTCGCGCGACGACGAGGTCGTGCCGGTGCAGGCGGGCCGCTCGGCCGCCCGCTACCTCGAGCGCGGCGGCGTCGACGTCACCGCGATCGAGCTCGACGGGGGCCACCACATCAGTGCCGAGGCCGTTGCCGCGGTGGCCACCTGGCTGGCGTCGCTGCACGACGGCGGGCCCGGGCAGGCAGACTGGGAGGGATGAACAAGCGCAAGCGTCGAGGTGGTCGGGTCACCGAGCCCCTCAAGGCCCGGACCACGACCGCCAGCTCCACCGATACCGCCCAGCTCACCATGGCCCGACCTTCCGATCGCGGCACCGGCGCGACCGCGACCGCCATCCGGCCCGGGCTGGTCAGCCTGCGTCGGTCGGTGCCGGCGTCGATCGGGCGCCCGCCCTACGCCGAGAGCGGCCAGCCGCCGGCCAACCGGGGCGCGGTCGTCCAGACCCCCGAGATCGTCGAGCGCATGCGCGTCGCCGGCCGGCTCGCCGCCGAGGTGTTGATCGAGGTGGGCGCGGCCGTCGCTCCCGGGGTCACGACCGACGAGCTCGACGCGATCGCGCACGAGGCGGCCATCCAGCGCGGCTCCTACCCCAGTCCGCTCAACTACCGCGGCTACCCCAAGTCGCTGTGCACGTCCGTGAACGAGGTCATCTGCCACGGCATCCCCGACAGCCGCGCGCTCGTCGATGGCGACATCGTCAACCTCGACGTGACCGTGTACCACGACGGTGTCCACGGCGACACGAACGCCACGTTCCTCGTCGGTGAGGTCGACGAGGCGTCGCGCCGTTTGGTGCGAGAACGCGCGCCGCCATGTACGCCGGCATCGCCGCGGTGCGGCCCGGCGCGCACGTCTACGACATCGGCCGGGCCATCGAGGACCACGCCACCGCGCACCGGCTCGGAGTGGTGCGCGAGTTCATCGGTCACGGGATCGGCGAGCAGTTCCACGGCGTTCTGCAGATCCTGCACTACTTCGAACCGAGGGCCGACACCGTCATCGAGCCGGGCATGACCTTCACCATCGAACCGATGATCACGCTCGGGTCACCCGACCTGCACCTCTGGGACGATGGTTGGACCGCCGTGACCAACGACGGCAGTCGTCAGCGCGCAGTTCGAGCACACCCTGGTGGTCACCGACGACGGGGCCGAGATACTCACCGTCACCGCCGACGGCACCTGCGCCGCCGATCAAGCCGCCGGCTGACGGAAACCCCAGTCGGCTCGCCGGCGCGCGGGTCGGGCGCCGCGCGGCTACACCGGCGGGCGTGGATGCCGATGGTCAGGTGATGGATGACGTGACCGATCCCGCGACGCCGGCCGACCCGCCGCGCCCGGGCCGGCGGGCCTTCCTCGGCCTGGCCGGAGGACTGGCGGTGGCCGGAGCCGGCGCGGTCGTGTGGGGACTGGGACGGTCGTCCACTGGACACGCACCGGCCGCGACGCCGACGACCACCACCACCCCGCATGCACTGCGGGTCACGACCGTCACACGTCCGCCGCTACCGATCCCCGACGCGCTGCCCGACCCCGACGCACCCGAGCCCGACATCGTGCTCGGCACCATCGCCATCCCGCGGATCGGCCTCGACACGCACCTGCAGCAGGGCATCGCCTTCGCCGCGATCGACCTGGGGCCCGGGCACTGGCCCGGCACCGCGATGCCGGGACAGCTCGGCAACGTGGTCGTCGCCGGCCACCGGGTCACCCACACCCATCCCTTCCGCGACCTCGACCAGCTCCGGCCGGGCGATCCGGTCGTGTTCGTCGTGGACGGGAAGACCTGGACCTACCGGACCCGGGCGACCGTGATCGTCCCGGCCGACGCGGTCGACATCGCGGCGCAGTCCTACGCGCACACCGCCACGCTGTTCGCCTGCCACCCTCCGGGTGAGGCCACACAGCGGATCGTGGCCAAGCTCCAGCTGCTGGACGCCGCCGGCCGGCCAGTGGACCCCGACCGTGCGCTCCCCCCGATCGGCGAGGGCAGCCAGTCCGGCGGCCACGTGCTCACGGTCTCCCTGCCCGCTCCTTAGATCTCCCCGCGCTCGAAGAAGCGGGGCCAGTTGGACTGCGACTCGGAGCCGTCGGCCACGATGGCGGCGCCGTTGATGAAACCGGCGCCCGGCGAGCACAGGAACAGGATCACCGCCGCCACCTCCTCGGCCGTGCTCATGCGGCGCATCGGCCCGATGGCCTCGGCCTCGACCGCCCACTCGGCCTCGCTGTAGCCGAGTTGGCCCACTTCGTTCTCGTGCATCCCCGGCGTGGCCACCGTGCCGGGGGCGAGGGCGTTGATGGTCACGCCGTGGTAGCCGAGGTAGGGCGCCATCGACTTCGTCAGGCTGACCACGCCCGCCCGGGCGGCGCCGGAGTGCACGAACCACGGCGAACCGCGGTCGAACGAGAAGATGTGGACGATGTTGACGATCGAGCCTCGGCCGGCCGCCACCATCGGGCCCATGAACCGGCTCACCATGTTCCAGGTGCCGTTCAGGTTCAGGTCCACCACGGCCCGCCAACCGTTGTCGGAGATCTGGGAGGGCAGCGCCGGGAACTGGCCGCCCGCGTTGTTGACCAGCGCGTCGACGCGACCGAACCGCTCGTACGCCGCGACCTGCAGGGCATCCACCTGCTCGGTCTGGCGGATGTCGGTGGGCACGACGAGCGCGCTCGCCCCTTCCCGCACGCCGCGCACCGCCTCGGCCGTCGCTTCGAGGGTCTCCCGTGTCCGCCCGGCCAGCACCACGTCGCCGCCGAGGCGGGCGAAGGCGACGGCGGTCGTCCGCCCGATGCCGCTCCCCGCCCCGGTGACGAGGGCCACCTGCCCGGCGAAGACACCGGAGGCGAAGATGTCGAGGGGTCCTGGTCCTTCGTCGGGCGCCGGACCGCCGGTCATGGCGGCGCACCCTAGTTCGGGCACTCGCGCCCTGAGCCCGCGTCGCCAGGTGGGGCCGGATCGGGAAGGATGTCGGGCGATGCCGTGGCCCGGACGACTCCGCTCGCTCGTCCCCGACCGCCGGGGTCTCCTCGTGTTGGGCCGCTGCGTGCTCGCCGGCCTGTGCATCGCGGCGTCGATCCCTCCGTGGGGGTGGTGGCCGCTGGCCTTCGTCGGGATCGCGCTGGCCGATCGGCTGATCGCCGGGCACGGGTGGGCCCGGCGCTTCCGGCGCATGTGGATGGTGGCGGCCGCCTGGCTGGTGCCCGGCATGATCTGGATGTGGGACTTCACCGCGCCGGGCTACCTCGTCGCGGTCGCCATCTTCGCCGCCTTCTTCGGGGTGGCCGCCGCGCTCTGTCCGCCGGGTCGGGCCCGTTGGATCGCCCTCCCGGCCCTCATCACCCTGGCCGAGATGGCCCGCTGGAGGTTCCCGTTCGGGGGTGAGCCCCTGGCCACGCTGGCCATGAGTCAGGCCGACGCGCCGCTCGGCCAGACCGCCCGCCTGGCCGGCTCGTACCTGCTGGTCGCGCTGGTGGTGCTCGGCGGCGTCGCCCTGTCGGCCGCGTGGGAGCGCGATTGGAAGGTGAGCGGGGGCATCGTCGCCGGGCTGGTGGTGGTCGGCCTGCTCGCCGGGATCGCGCCACGCGGCCACGACGTCTCGCATCTTCGCATCGCCGTCGTGCAGGGCGGCGGGCCGCAGCACACGCGCGCCGAGGACACCGACAACTGGGTCGTCTTCCAGCGCGAGGTCAAGGCGACCGAGATGATCAAGGGACCGGTCGACCTCGTGCTCTGGCCGGAAGACGTCGTCGGCCTCACGGGCACGCTCGACCAGAACCCGCACTACAAGGACGAGATCTCGCGCCTGGCACGCGAGTTGCACACGACGATGGTGGTGGGCGTGACCGAAGACGTCAGCCCTACCCACTTCCGCAACGCCGCGATCGTGTTCAACCCCGATGGCTCGGTCGGGGACCGGTTCGACAAGGTACGGCGGGTGCCGTTCGGCGAGTACGTGCCGTTCCGCTCGCTCGTCGAGAAGCTGGCCGGCGCCAACTCCGGGCTGCCCGACCGCGATGCGATCGCGGGCACGAAGCCGGCGGTGCTGCACACGAAGGTGGGGACGATGGGCGTCGTGATCTCTTGGGAGGTCTTCTTCCCGGATCGGGCCCGTGACGCGATCAGCCACGGCGGGACGGTCCTGTTGAACCCGACGAACGGGTCGTCGTACTGGCTCGACGTGTTGCAGAGCCAGCAGCTGGCCTCGTCGCGGCTGCGCGCCATCGAGACGGGCCGCTGGACCCTGCAATCCGCGCCGACCGGGTTCTCGGCCATCGTCACCCCCGACGGCCGTATCACCCAGCGCCTCGGCATCAGCCGCCAAGGCGTGCTGACCCAGACGATCGCCGAGCGCGAGGGCCAGACCTGGGCGACCGACGTGGGTCCGTGGCCGGCGCTGGTGGCGTCGTTGGGCGCGGTGGCCTTGGCGTGGATCCTGACGATGCGCCGACGGCACGCCGGCGCGGGTTCAGGCCCGGGTCGCGTGGGTGGCGGACGAACCGAGGGCCCCGACTTCGACCGTCCGGGTGACCGCGACGGCCTCGAGGAACCGGCGGTCGTGGGAGACCAGTAGCAGCGTCCCCTCGAACGACGACAACGCCTGCTCGAGCTGCTCGATGGCTTCGACGTCCAGATGGTTGGTGGGTTCGTCGAGCACGAGGCAGTTGACGCCCTCGGCCATCAGGGTGGCCAGCACCGCACGCGTGCGCTCGCCCGGCGAGAGATCCCGGCCGGCCCGGTCGACGTGGTCGGCGCCGAGACCGAACTTGGCCAGCAACGACCGGGCTTCGCTGATGCCCATGCCCGTCGTGTCCTGCAGCGTCGCCAGCACCGACTCGTCACCGCCGTAAGCGCTCACGGCCCTGATCCATCGACCCGATCTGCACGCCGGGACCGACCCAGCGACGACCGGATGCAAGGGGCAGGTCGCCGAGGATGGCGCGGAGCAGGGTCGTCTTGCCCGATCCGTTGGCGCCGAGGATGGCGAGCCGGTCCTGCCAGGAGATCTCGAGATCGACGGGACCGAGGCGGAACCTCGGCGGGCTGCCCGGCGGACCACCTGAGGCGTCGGGCGGACCGGCCGGCTCGACCACCGCGTCGTCGAGCCGGGCCACGACCTGGCCGCTGCGGGCGGTCGGCGTGAGCGCCAGCTCGAGGCGCCATCCCTCCCACGGCTTGTCGACCGCTTCGAGCTGGTCGAGCTTGCGCTCGGTGGCCTTGATCTTGCCGGCCTGCTTCTCCGACCGGGCCCGCCAGGCCGCCTTGAGGTTCTTGTCGGGTTCGGACGACGCCTTCGCCTGGCGTACACCGCGGTCGCTCCAGTGCTGCTGGGTGCGCTGGCGCTCGCGGAGCCGGTCGCGCTCGCTCGACATAGCGTTCGTGGGCGTCGTACTGCTGGCTCCGAGCCAGGTCGCGGGCGGCGGTGTAGGCCGTCCACCCGCCGGCGAACTCGCGCACCTGGTGGGAATGGTCGTCGATCTCGACGATGCGGTCGACGACCCGGTCGAGGAAGGCCCGGTCGTGCGACACGACGACGACGGCGCCGGCGAACCCGTCCACGAAGGCCTCGAGCAGGTCCAGCCCGTCGAAATCGAGGTTGTTGGTGGGTTCGTCGAGCAGGAGCACGTCCACTCGCGACAGGAGGATGGCGGCCAGCGCCAGGCGGGCCGCCTCACCACCGGACAACGTGGCGGTCGGCTGGTCGAAGCGCGACGACGGGCTGGCCGCGCCGGCCGCATCCCCTTCCTGGGCGCGGGCGGCACCGAAGCCGACGGTGGCGAGGACCGCCGCCGCCCGGGCCTCCAGATCGCCGCCGCCCAGCGCGACGAACCGGTCGAGGGCGTCGGCGTAGGCGTCGTGGGTCTCTGCTTCCTCGGACAGCTCGGCCGTGCGCCGGTCGAGCTCGGCCGATGCCGCCGCCACCCCCGTCCGCCGGGCCAGGTAGTCGAGCACGGACTCCCCGGAGGCGGCGTCGGGCTCCTGCGGGAGGTAGCCGACGGTGAGCAGCCGAGGCGCGCGCTCGACGCGACCGGCGTCGGGCGCGTCGGTGCCGGCCAGGATCCGCAACAGGGTGGTCTTGCCGGCCCCGTTGGGACCGACGATGCCGACGCGGTCGCGTCCGTCCACCGCCAACGACACCCCGTCGAGCACGACCTGGCCCCCGAACGAGCGTGAGATCCCGAGGGCGCGCAGCACGAGGGACGACCCTACGCGGCCGCCTCCCGAAACTGGGCATCGAAATGCGTCGAAACGACGTGCACAGATGCCCAGTTTCGGGGGTGAGGCCGTCAGGTCTCGAGGAGGAGGGTGACGGGACCGTCGTTGACGAGCTCGACGGCCATGTCGGCCCGGAAGCGGCCCGTGGCCACGACCGCGCCGAGGGCCCGCAGCTCGGCGACCACATGGTCGACGAGCGGTTCGGCCTGTTCGGGCGGCGCGGCGGCGACCCACGAGGGGCGCCGGCCCCTGCGGGTGTCGCCGTAGAGCGTGAACTGGCTGACGACGAGGATCTCGGCGCCGACGTCGGCGGCAGCCAGGTTCATGACGCCGGCGGCGTCGTCGAAGACCCGGAGGTGCCAGATCTTCTCGGCCAGGCGCGTCGGCGGCGGCCTCGTCGTCGGTCTGGGTCACCCCGACGAGCACGCACAGACCGGGCCCGATCTCCCCGACCACCAGATCGTCGACCCGGACGCTCGCCCGGGCCACCCGTTGCACCAGTGCCCGCATCCGTCCGTTCTACCGGCTGCCGGCCGAGGACGGTCAGCCCGCGCAGCTGAGCCCGACGCACTGCGGACCGGTCTGGTTGAGCACCGCAAGGTTGCGGCCAGCGTCAACCCCGGCGCTCGAACGCCGACCAACGCCTACCCTCCCCCCCATGACGGATCGGGCGGACCTCCTGGAGCTGATCGACTGTGCGCCCGGCTCGTTGCGCACCCTGCAAGGGCAGTGGCAGAGCTGGTTGCGAGTCGAGCAGGTCCACGGCACGCCGATGATGGTGCTGTCGTCCGGCGGAGACCCGCCCCGCGGCCCGAGATCATCGAAGAGACCAAGCAGCTGTGGATCGAGCTCCCCGATCGCTGGCGCATCGTGAGCCATCGATCGCCTTCTCCGGGTTCACCTCCCTCGACATCAGCGAGGGCGTCACCCACTGGATTGGGACCACCGGGCAGCTGACGAGCTTCGACCCTTCGCACGGCCTGATGTCGTCCGGCTCGCCCTTCGAGGAACAGCTCTTCCCCGCCGCGATGCTCGGCTGGCTGCACCTGGAGGACCTGACCGCAGCCGAGCGCGAAGGGAGGCGCGTGTGGATCGTCCGAGCCCGCCTGCGCGTCGGCGAAGCAGCCCGGAACTTCGCCCCACCCCAGCCCTATCTCACTCGCGGGGCGGAGCACTCGTACACGATCGACGCGGAGACAGGCATCGTGCTCCACCACGAAGCGAGCGTCGACGGCGAGCTCTGCGTCCGCGAGGACCTGACCGGCATCGTCGTGGACGGGCCCATCGACCCTGCGTTGTTCCACCCACCGGACGAGGCCGAGGTGCAGAGCTACACCGAGCAGCAGCTTGCGATCCTCGAAGCCAACGGCGTCGACACATCCGGCATCGACCGCGCCGATCCCCAGGCGGTCAGCGATGCGCTCACCAACTGGATGAGGTCTCGGCATCCCGGGCATCGGCCGCCGTCGGAGCCTCCTCCGAACGGGCACGCGGCGCCCGAGTAGCCGTTCGAGCGCAGGGACGGTCTCCCGCCTACGCTCTGGCCGATGACGGCCCGGGCGGACCTCCTGGAGCTGGTCGATCAGGCCCCCGGCCTGCTGCGCACGATCCGAGGCCACTGGCGGAGCTGGGCCCACCTCGAGCGAACCGAAGCCGCACAGGAGCGCGCCTACGGCGCACCCCGACTCGTGCTGTCGGCCGGCTATCCCGGACCGGGACCGGCGATCCGCCGGGACTGGCAGGACTTCTGGATCGAGTTGCCCGACCGGTGGCAGGTCGTCAGCGACGGGCCGCCACGAAGGTTCCACTCGCTCGACATCTGCGACGGTCGCACCCGGTGGGTGGGGAGCAACGACCACCTGCTGGCATCCGACCGGCGGCGGATGGGCTATGACCGCGCCTCGAACGCCCTCGTCGTCTCGGACCCCCCGATCGAGGAGTCGATCTATCCCGGAGCGATGCTCGGTTGGATGCGGTTGGGCGATCCGACGGAGGGCGAGCGCGGCGGCCGACGCGCGTGGAAGGTCGCCGCCGAGGCGCGCCCTGGATCAGCGTCGGGACACGCTCCCCCGGAGGTGGACTTCCTGCCCGGCGCGGAGCACACGTACATCATCGACGCGGAGACAGGGATAGTGCTGAGCCACGAGGCGTCCGTCGACGGCGAGCTCTGCATCCGCGTCTGGCTGACGGACATCGTCGTCGACGAACCGATCGACCCGGCGCGGTTCCGGCCGCCCCCAGGAGCGGTGGTGCAGAGCCTGGAGGAGCAGCACCTGGCGATGCTCGAGGCCCACGGCGTCGACACCTCGAACATCGACCCCACCGATCCCCAGGCCGTGCGAGAGGCCGTCAACGAGTGGCACCGGTCCATCAACCCGGAAGGCGGTGCACCGATCACGAATCAGTCACGACTGCCTCCCAACGAGGGTGCGCCGCCCGAGTGAGGGTTCCGCTCCAGAGCCCCCGTATGAGGTGGCTAGCGTCGCCCGCATGCGCGTCGTCCTCTGCCAGGAGCTCGGTCGCCCCGTCATCGCTGTCGATCGTCGACCAGCCCGATCCTCCAGCGCCGGGTCCCGGTCGGGTCACGGTCACCGTCGAGGCGGCCGGCGTGGTCGGCAAGATCGCTCTGGTGCCGTAGCCCGTCACAAGGGCGGTGACTGGCGTCACACCGCTGGTCAGGGGCCTACTGGGCGCACTTGACCGATTGGTCTAGGGCTATGAGACTTACGCCCTTATGCGCCCTGACCCCCGCCCCACCTCCACCGGCGGGGGGTCGTCGGCAACGGCCGCGCTCGTCCGCGGCGACGAGCCGCTCCACATCGCCTACCTCACCTACCGGGGCAAGCCCCACGTGGGTGGCCAGGGCGTCTACACCCGCCACCTGACCAAGGCGCTGGTCGACCTCGGCCACCACGTCGAGGTGCTCGGGGGCCAGCCGTTCCCGGTCCTCGATCCCCGGGTTCCACTGCACGAGCTGTCGAGCCTCGACATCTACAACGACTACTTCCCCATGCGGATGCCCGGCGTCTGGGAGCTGAAGACGCTCGGCGACTGGGTCGAGGTGGGCGCGTTCATGGCCGGGACGTTCCCCGAGCCGCTGGCGTTCAGCGTGCGCGCCGCCCAGCACCTGCGCACCCGGGTCAACGACTTCGACCTGGTGCAGGACAACCAGTGCCTGGGCTACGGCCTGCTGGCCATGCAACGGATGGGGCTGCCGGTGCTGGCCACCATCCACCACCCGATCACCGTCGACCGCCGCCTCGAGATGGAGCACAGCGAGACGTCGTGGCAGCGCTTCTCCAAGGCGCGTTGGTACAACTTCACCAAGATGCAGACGCGGGTCGCGTCGCGCATGAGCCGCGTGATCACGGTCTCGCAGAACTCGTTCGAGGACATCCACACTGACCACCAGGTGCCCCGCCACCGCATGCACGTGGTGCCCGTCGGCGTCGACCAGGAGCTGTTCCGGCCCCTCGACCACGTGCAGCGGGTGCCGGGTCGTCTGATCACCACCGCGTCGGCCGACGTCACCATGAAGGGCCTCAAGTACCTGCTCGAGGCGCTGGCCAAGCTGCGCACCGAGCGCGAGGTGTCGCTCGTGGTCATCGGCCGCAAGAAGGAGGGCGGCGTGTCCGCCCGCACCATCGACGAGCTGGGCCTCGGCGACTGCGTCACGTTCGTGACCGGCGTGCCCGAGGAGCGCATCATCGAGCTCTACTCCGAGGCCGAGGTGGCCGTCGTGCCGTCGCTGTACGAGGGCTTCTCGCTCCCGGCCATCGAGGCCATGTCCTGCGGCGTGCCCCTCGTCGCCACCACCGGCGGGGCGCTCCCCGAGGTGGTCGGCAACGACAACGAGACGGCGCTCACCGTGCCCCCGGGCGACTCCGAGGCGCTCGCCGCCCGTATCGCCACCGCCCTCGACGACGCCGAGCTGCGGGCCCGCATCGGGGCCGCGGGCCGCCAGCGGGTCATCGACCGCTGGACCTGGCGCCACACCGCCATCGGCACCCTCGAGCACTACCGGGCGCTGCTGGCCGAGACCGTCGACATCCAGCGCCGCCGGCCGGGCGGGATCGGTGCCGCACCCCGGTTCCACACCGCCAACGCAGGCGGCCGCTGAGCTGTGCTGACCGTCGACTACGACAAGCTCGGCCTGCGCGCCGGCGAGCTGCTGCTCGATCTGGGGTGCGGCTTCGGTCGCCACGCCTTCGAGGGCCTGCGCCGCGGGGCCCGCGTGGTCGCCTGCGACATGGCCACCACCGAGCTGGTCGAGACCCGCAGCCTGTTCGGGGCCATGGCCACCGCCGGCGAGATCCCGCCGGACAGCTTCGGCGACTGCGTCAACGGCGATGCCACGCGACTCCCGTTCGCCGACGCCACCTTCGACCGCATCATCGCCAGCGAGGTGATGGAGCACATCCCCGACGACGTGGGCGCGCTCGACGAGCTCACCCGCGTGCTCAAGCCGGGTGGCACCATCGCCATCACCATCCCGGCGTGGTTGCCCGAGAAGATCTGCTGGGCGATCACCGACGAGTACCACGCGCCCAAGGCCGTCGGCGGCCACGTGCGCATCTACACCGAGAACGAGATGCGGGCCAAGATGCGCGGCGCTGGCCTCGAGGATGGCCGCAGCCACCTCACCCACGCCCTGCACTCGCCCTACTGGTGGCTGAAGTGCGCGGTGGGCACCACCAACGACGACTTCCCGCTCGTGAAGCTCTACCACCGCCTGCTGGTCTGGGACATCACCGACCATCCCGCGGTCACCCGGGTCGCCGAGCAGGTGCTCAATCCGATCCTGGGCAAGAGCCTCGTCGTCTACGCGACCAAGCCGGTCGGCCGGCAGACGCTGCCCACGCCGGCGGCGACCACCCCTGGCGTCCGGGTCGCGCCGACCCTCTCACCACGGGAGACCGCCGATGCAACTGCCTGAGGTCCCCGGGATCCTGAGCGCCGCCGAGGTGGTCCAGACCGTCGACGCCATCGAGTCGTGGCAGCTCCCGAACGGCATGATCCCGTGGTTCCCCGGCGGCCACGCCGACCCGTGGAACCACGTCGAGGCCGCCATGGCCCTCGCCATCGGCGGACGCCGCGTCGAAGCCGAGCGCGCCTACCGCTGGCTGAGCGACGTGCAGCGGGCGGACGGCTCCTGGCACCAGTACTACCTGGCCGAGGGGGTCGAGCAGGACAAGCTCGACGCCAACGTCATCGCGTACGTGGCCACCGGGGTGTGGCACCACCACATGCTGTTCGGCGACGACGGCTTCATGGCGTCGATGTGGCCGACGGTCGAAGCCGCCATCGACTTCGTCCTCGATCTGCAGACGCCCCGCGGCGAGATCCTGTGGGCGCGCCACGCCGACGGCACGCCGTGGTCGTTCGCGCTGCTCACCGGCAGCTCCAGCATCTGCCACAGCCTGCGCTGCGCCATCGCCATCGCCGAGCACCTCGGCCACGAGCGTCCCGACTGGGAGCTGAGCGCGGCCCGCCTGGCCCACGTCATCACGCTGCACGCGGCGGGTGAGCTGCCCGACGCCTTCGCCCCCAAGCACCGGTGGGCGATGGACTGGTACTACCCGGTCATGACCGGCGTCGTCACGGGTGCAGCCGGCCTCGAGCGGCTCGACGAGCGCCGCGACACGTTCTTCGTCGAGGACATGGGCATCCGCTGCGTCAGCGACCGGCCGTGGATCACCGCCGCCGAGACCTGCGAGTGTCTGCTCTCGTACCTCAGCCTCGGCGAGCGCGACCTCGCCCTCGAGCTGTTCGCCTGCGCGCAGCGCCTCCGCGATCCCGACGGGCACTACTTCACCGGCATCGTGTTCCCCGAGATGGTCCACTTCCCGGGCAACGAGCTCACGACCTACACCTCGGCGTCCATCGTGCTGGCCGCCGACGCGCTGAGCGGCGCCTCAGCCCGCGTCGCAGCTGTTCGTCGACCACGACCTGCTGCCGGCGCTCATCGACGCCGACGCAACCGACGTCACCGCTGATCCCAGCCTGGACTGACCCGTAGCGTCCGCGGTCCGAGAGGACCGTGCGCGTACGCTCGATCCCCGAGTCCAACCTGGGGGTCGAGATGGAACGCAGCAAGGGCACCATCCTGTTCGCCGAGATGATCGGCACCTTCGTGCTGGTCCTCGGCGGGTGTGGCACTGCCGTCCTCGCCGGCAAGGTCGTGGGGGGCACCCTCGGGGTGGCGATGGCGTTCGGCCTGAGCCTCCTCGTGATGGTGTACGCCATCGGCAACATCTCGGGCTGCCACATCAACCCCGCGGTGACGGTCGGCCTTCTGGTCGCCGGGCGCTGCGCTCCCGCCGACGCGCTCTACTACTTCGTCGGTCAGGTCATCGGCGGCATCATCGCTGGCGGCGTGCTCTACGCCATCGCCCTCAGCCAGGCAGGTGCCTCGCGGGCCACCATCGTGGCGGGCGGCTTCGCGTCGAACGGGTACGGCACGCACTCCCCCGAGGGCTTCAAGCTCATCGCCGCGATCCTCGTCGAGGTCGTGTTGACCGGCGTCTTCGTGTTCGTCATCTGCAGCACGTTCCACGGCAAGTTCCCGGTCGGGTTCGCCGGGATCTCGATCGGCCTGACGCTGACGCTCGTCCACCTCATCAGCATCCCGGTGGACAACACCTCGGTGAACCCCGCCCGCAGCCTCGCCGTCGCCGTCTACGAGGGCGGGTGGGCCCTCACGCAGCTCTGGGTATTCATCATCTTCCCCCTGGTGGGAGGTGCGCTCGGCGCACTGACATGGCGCCTGCTGAACAACGAGCGCCTGGGCGAGGCCCCCGCGGCCGCCTGACCCCGGTCGGGTCAGCCCTCCCGCGCCTCCCGAACCTGTCGCGTCAGCGACGCCTCTCGAGTCGCTGACCTGACAGGTTGCGTGAAACGAGGCCCGTCTGCCCTGCTCTCGGGCGCTCAGGCCTGGCGGCGCAGCACCCGCAGGGACCCGACCGCCCGCACGTCGTGGAACGCGCCCTCGTCGATGGCCCGGCAATAGATCTCGTAGGGCGGCCGACCGCCGTCGGCCGGGTCGGGGAACACGTCGTGGATGGCCAGCAGTCCACCGGGCTCGACGTGGGGCGTCCAGGTCTCGTAGTCGCGGTGCGCCGGCTCGGTGCCGTGGCCGCCGTCGATGAACAGCAGCGAGAGCGGGATCGTCCAGTGCCGGCCGACGGTCGGCGAGTCGCCGACGACCGCGACCACGCTCGCCTCGAGCCCGGCGTCGTGGATGGTCCGGCGGAACCGGGGCAGCGTGTCCATCAGACCGACCTCGGGGTCGACCAGGTCGGGCTCGTGCCACTCCCACCCGGCCTGGTTCTCCTCGCTGCCGCGATGGTGGTCGAGCGAGTAGAGGATGGTGTCGCGCTCCTCGGCCGCCGTTCCGAGATAGACGGCCGACTTGCCGCAGTAGCTGCCGATCTCGAGCATGGGCGATCCGCCGCTCGGCACTGATGCACCGGTCTCGTAGAGCGCGACGCCTTCGTCGGCGGGCATGAAGCCCCGCGCCGACTCGGCGAGGGCGCGGCGATCAGGATCCATCGCGCGACCGCCGCTCAGGCGCCGGCCGGATCCGGCGGCGAGCCGTCGCGCCGGTGCTGCTCGGCGGCTGCGGCTTCGGCCGCGGCCACGGCCTCGGGGCCCTCGAAGGCCTCGGCGAAGTCGTGGCCCATGAGCTCCTCGGCCAACTCGGGGTTGGTGGTGAAGAGCTTCTCGAAGAGGAAGAAGCGCGCCACCCACAGGATGAAGAACGACGCCGCGTTGACGATGTTGGGCAGGAACTTGTGGATGAGACCGGTCTGCGAGCCGCCAGCGGTGAGGTGGGCGACGATCGCGACCATCGTCGTGGAGAACACCAGGCCGATGGCGATGAAGATCCAGAACGGCAGGACCTCGGTCTTGAAGTGGCTCTTGCCCGATCGGCCCCAGACCCAGGCCCGGCTGAGGTAGTACGCGGGCACCGCGCTGATGCAGACCGACACCGCGTTGGCCAACGGCTCGTACCAGTGCAGGCCGAGGTTGAACAGCAGCAACAGGCTCTGGCCCACCACCACGTTGACCACCGACACGGCCATGTACTTGGGCCCTCGTTGCTTGACCGATGCGAAAGCACCGGAGACGAACGAGGTGGTGGACATGGCGTCCCAATCTACTGCCGGCCCGGAGCCACGGGCGTCAGGCCGGTACGGTGCCCCGATGGACGACGTGGGCCAGGCGGTCGACCGCCTCGCGACCGAGCGGAGATTCTCGGGCGTGGTGCGGATCGACGAGGGCGACGGCGTGGTGTTCGCCCGGGCCTACGGCACGGCGCACCGCGGCTGGGGCATCGCGAACGAGCTCGACACCCGCTTCGCGCTCGCCAGCGGCGCCAAGACGCTGACCGCCCTCACCATCATGTCGCTGGTCGTGGACGGTCAGCTCGACCGCTCGACCACCGCCCGCTCGGTGCTCGGCCCGGACCTTCCGCTTATCGACGACTCCGTGACCGTCGAGCACCTGCTCGCCCACCGGTCCGGCATCGGCGACTACCTGGACGAGGACGATCCCCGGCCCATCACCGATCACCTGCTCACCGTGCCGGTCCACGAGCTGGCCGAAACCGAGGACTACCTGGCCATCCTCGACGGGCACCCGAGCGCGTGCAGCCCCGACGAGCGGTTCGCCTATTGCAACGGCGGCTACGTCGTGCTGGCGCTGATCGCCGAGCGGGTGGCGCGCACTCCGTTCCACCAACTCGTCGATGAGCGGGTCTGTCGACCGGCAGGCATGGTCGACACCGCCTTCCTGCGCTCCGACGAACTACCCGGTGGCGTGGCGCTCGGGTACCTCTTCGACTCGGGCGATCAGACGAACGTGCTCCACCTCCCCGTGCGCGGGACCGGGGACGGTGGCGTCTACTCGACCGTGGCCGACGTGCACTCGTTCTGGCGGGCGTTGTTCGACGGTCGCATCGTCTCGCCCGACGTCGTCGCGGAGATGACGGCTCCCCGCAGCGACGCGCCCGAGGGTCATCGCCGGTACGGACTGGGCTTCTGGCTGCACGCGACCGGCCCCGCCGTGATGCTCGAGGGCTACGACGCCGGCGTGTCGTTCCGCACCACCCACGACCCGGTGTCCGCCCGCACCTTCACGGTCGTGTCGAACTGGACCGACGGGGCGTGGCCGCTGGTCCGCTACCTGGCCGACACCCTGACCTGACGTCAGTCGTCGAGCTGGTTGGCCCGGGCGACGGTGCCCAGCCAGTGGCCAGAGGGCTTCACCACCCGCTGCTGGGTGGCCCGGTCGACCTCGACCAGACCGAAGCGGGGCCGGTAGCCGAAGGCCCACTCGAAGTTGTCGAGCGCGCTCCAGTAGGTGTAGCCGCGCACGTCGATGCCCTCGTCGATGCAGTCGAGCACCCCGTCCAGCGCCGTGCGGACGTAGCTGATCCGCTGCGCATCGTCATCGGTGCCGATGCCGTTCTCGGTCACGAGGATCGGCACATGCTCGGTGACCTCCCAGGCCCGGCGGATCGTCGCTGCCAGCACCTCGGGCCAGTACTCGTACCCCATCACCAGCACGTCGCGGCCGTCTTCGTTGCCGAGCATGCCGTCGGCCCCGACGCGGGTGCGGCTGTAGGACTGCACGCCCACGAAGTCGTCGCCGCGAGCACGCCCGGAGGAACACGTCCTCGGAATGGCCCCGCAACCGCTCGAGCCGCGACACGGCCGCCGGATCGTCGGCCGGAACCGCCTGGTAGTCGCTCATCGAGACCGTCAGACCGACCGGGAAGTCGCCGGGGCCGGCCCCGAGCACCTCGACGGCGCGTCGGTGGGCGGCGACGAAGTGGTCGCTGGCGGCCAGCCAGCGCTCGCGGTCGCGACAGCCAGGCGGGAACACGCCGCCCATGTAGCCCATGAAGCTCACGATGTTCGGCTCGTTGATCGTGCAGGCGCGTGCGATGAGATCGCCGATGTGCCCGGTCGCCTTCTCGCAGAAGCGGCCGAAGCGATCGACGATCGCTGGGTCGGACCAGCCACCGTCGACGGTCGCCCACCGTGGGGTCGTGAAGTGATGGAAGGTCACCGTCGGTTCGAGACCGTGCTCGAGGCAGGCCGCGCAGACCCGCCGGTAGTGGTCGAGGGCGGCGGTGGAGAACTGGCCCTCCTCCGGCTCGATGCGGCTCCACTCGATCGAGAACCGGTAGGTGTCGAACCCGAGCGCGGCCAGCAGGGCGAGGTCGGACGGATAGCGGTGGTACTGGTCGCAGGTGTCGCCGCTGGGCTCGACGCACCCCGAGCCCGGCGTCTGCTCCCACGCCCACCAGTCGTTGTTGATGTTGCCACCCTCGACCTGGTGGGCGGCGGTGGCGGTTCCCCAACGGAACCCGGGTGGAAAGGCTCTCGGCACGGCGGTCACGCTAGTGCGAGGGGACGCGGCCCCGCCGCCGACCTCCGACGGGGGTTGGGGGCCCGTCGGAAGGCCGGGGGGAACTGGGTCCTGGACGGCCTCCTGCCGGCCGTCTAGGACCAGGCCGGCAGGAGGTGGCTACCCGTCTCCGCGATGAGGATCACGAACACGATCAGCGGCGGCGCGGTCAGCAGGTACGCCACACGGGGCCCGTACCGGGTGAGCAGGAAGGCGGCGGCCAGGCCAGCCAGCACGAGGCCCTGCAACGCCAGCAGCAGTCCGAGCCAGGCCGAGCTGTCGCCCGTCGTGCCGGTCTGCTCGGAGGTGCGGCCGTTCTGGGCGGTGGGGACGAAGGGCACGGTCTTCATGGTCGCCACGACGACGATCGCGTTCGAGCTGTTCAAGGGCCACGCCGTCGACGAGCTGATCAACGTGAGCTGGTTCGACTTGGTGGGGCCGTAGAGGCCGTCGAGCGTCGTGGTGCGGGCCGAGGGCAGCGGGCTCGGCGCGTACTTGCTGGTCACCGGAGGAGTCGTCGGGGAGGTCGATCCGAGGTCCGAGGACGACGACGGTGTCGGACGTGATCGTCTCGTGCGCGACCGAGCTCACGGAGAAGACGCTCTGACCCTGAGTGGTCGTGACAAGGATTCGATCGCCGGGGTGCAGCGAGTCGAGCGAGTGGAACGGACCGCCATAGGTCGACCGCCGCGCGACCACCGCCGAGTTCCCCGGCTGTCCCATGCCCGCGGTGCCGGGCACGTGGCCCGGACCCTTCGCGGTCTGCGAGGGTCCCACGCCTTCGACGACCACCTGGCGGAGGCGCAGGCCGGGTATCTCGAGGATGCCGACCGGCGCACCGAGATCCGGCGCCAGCGCGGGCGTCGAGCTGCCTGGCAGGGTGAGCTGGTAGTGGGCGTGCGAGACCTCCTGCTGGATCTGCGCGAGCAGCTCGTGCTGGGTGCGCTGCTGGAAGAGCGGCTCGACGAGGTAGAGCACCAGCACGAAGCTGGCCAGCGCGGCCACGAGCCAGACGCCGACGATCCGGGCCACACGACCCCCCGAGATCGGGGTCGAGCGCCTCTCCCGCTCGGTCGCCGCCCGGTCATCGATCTCGGGTCCGTCCGGCTCGGCGACGACGGCGGCCGCCGCCGGCTCGGCTTCCACGGCGGTCACGGGCCGTCGTCGAGCTCACCGGCTGCGTCGAGACCCCGGGCGCCCGAGCTGTACCGCACGGCCAACGAGACGAGCGCGATGATCCCGATCAGCGCGAGCACGGTGACCAACCCGCTGGCCGACCGGCTGCCGCGATAGGGCGGGATGGGCACGTTCGCGGCGATCGTCTTCACGCCGCCCTTGGCCGGGTTCGGTCCGCTCGCCACTGCGGAGGACGGGCCCGAGACGCCTGACGGCGAGCCGCTGTCGAAGCTCGGACTGGACGGTGGCACGGTGCCGGCACTCGCGCTCGGTGGCGCCGTGGTGGGGGTCGGAGCCGGTGCGCCCGGCTTCGGCGGCGGCTTGCAGGTGTTGGGCGTCGTCCCGATCTTGGCGATGGCCGCCTTGGCCTGACCGGCCAGATCGGGGGTGAGCGGCACCAGTCCGTCGGTCGAGCGCGCTCTGGCCGGGGCCGGTGAGGTAGTCGAGCCAACTCGTGAGCAGGGCCTGGGAGCTGGGCCGCGGGGTGCAGGCGAGATCCACCAGCGGCTGGGCGGGCACGAGCGCGTAGACCACGTAGGTGAGCGGGTACGCCGCCGGATCGCTCGGGTGGGCGGCCGGCTGCAACAGGCCGTTGACGTCGGGCGTCATGTCGGCGACCGCCGCGTCCATCGACGCCTGATCGGGAGACACGAACGGTCCGCCGGGCTGGTTCTGGATCGCCATCGGCACCAGCCCCTCCGCGATCGAGGTGGTGAGGTCGCTGACCACGTAGACCCCGCCGAGGAGGAAGTTGTTGGACTCGATGCTGAAGAGCGCTTGGCGCAGGGCCGGACGACCGGTGTAGGTGGTCAGGAGGGTGAAGTCGGGCTGGACGGTGCCGAAGTCGTTGAAGATCCCGCGGGGCTTGCCGGCATCGGGTCCGGCTGCGCCGATCGGAGGCACCTTCCAGGAGTCAGGCGCGGCCGTGGCCAGGTAGCGGCTGAGGAACCACGTGGACGAGGAGGTCCCGCTGGGGACGCCGACCTGCATGGTGGGGGTCTGGGCGAAGAAGAACGGGGACAGGTCGGGATTGCGGGCGGTCATCGATGCCTGTACGTCGGTGGGCGTGAACTGGCCGCTGGCCACCAGAGCTGCCATCTCGTCGGGCGTCACCTTGATCGACGGGAACGGCACCTTCTTGCCCCCTGAGCCATAGCCGTTGCCCACACCGACCGCCTCGGCCCCCGACGCGATGGGAACGGCGACGGACGGCCGCTTCGTGCCGGACGTGTCGAGGCCGACGTCGGGATCGCGGCCGGCAGCGGTGTACGCCAGGTCCAAGGCGCCCGCGTCGAACTGCTGCACCGCCGGGCCCTCGCCGATGAACGAGGCCTTTGTGGCCGCGCCCTTCTGGCCCGGTCGCTTGCACAGGTCCAGGGTCCACTTGGTCCAGGCGTCGAGCATCGAATCAGAGCCCGAGGTGCTCAGCGCCCCGTTGGCCGCGCCGCCACAGGTCGCCAACGGGTTGCTGTCGGCGAAGGTGATCTGTTGAACGAACGGGACCCAGAGAGGTGGGGTGGAGCCGTCCTTGGGACCGGCGAAGAGCTCGGTGACCAGCGCGCAGGGATGCGTGGGGTCACAGAGGACGCTCCGGGTCACCCCGGCGCTGTCCTTCCAGGACGGATTGCCGATGCCGACCCGGATCGGGATCGTGTCTCCCTCGGGTGAGGCGGAGGAGTTGATCATGTTGGTGTCGGAGACCCCGGGGTTGGCCGAGCTGGAGACGGGCGCCAGTGGGCAGTTGGGACCGTTGGGTCGCGCGTCGGCGTTGTACTGGATGCCCGTGCTCGGTTGATAGGTGACCCCGGCCCGGCATTCCTCGACGAAGCCCTGGTAGACGTTGTAGCCGGGATTGGCCTTGACGTTGACGTTGACCGTCTGGCCATCGGTAAGGAGATCGACCGGTGTCGCGCTGGCCGTGAACATAGCCGTCGTGTCGGCCGCGGCGGTCCCCGATCGGCTCGGGCCACCGGCCAGCTCCGACGGTGCCAGAACGATCGCGACGGCGGCCGCGACGAGCAAGAGAGCCGGCGCGACGCCGCCGACGCCGACGGCGCATGCCGTTGCCGGCCGCTGAAGCTCTCTGCCTGCGAGCTCGCATCAGGCGCGATCAGCGACGGCTGAGACGACGACGGCTGGCGACGACCAGCAACGACCCCATGCAGATCACCAGGAGGGCCAGCTCCGTCAGCCACGTCGAGTCCCCGGACCCGGTCACCGGCAGCGTTCCGGTGCCCAGCACGGTGGCCGCGCCGTGGTGGGCTCGGTGGTGGAGCCGGCCGCTGTGGTCGAGGTGGTCGGGTTCGTCGTGGTCGTCGTCGGCACCGCCGGCGTCACGCTCGCCGAGGCGGCAGAGTGGCACGGTGCCGGCGTCGTAGGTGGCGGTGACCACGAACGTGTAGCTGGTGCCGTTGGTCAGCCCGGTGATCGTGCAGGTGGTCTCGGTCGTCGTGGTGCAGGAGCCGCCAGGGGTCCCGGCGACCGAGTAGCCGTTCGGTGCCGGATCGGCGGCGCTCCACGTGATCACCGCGGACCCGTCGCCCCCCTTGACCGACGTGATCGCCGGCGCCTTGGGCGCGGGCGTCACCGCGCTCGACGCCGAGCTCGGGTCACTGGTCAGCGAGAAGCCGTTCGTGGCCGTGACCGTGAAGGTGTAGCTGCTGAAGTTGTCCAGCCCGGTCACCGTGCAATGGGTCGCGGTCGTCGTGCAGGTCCCGGCCACGAGCGGTCGCGTCACGCGGTGGGCATCGGTGAGCGACAGGTCACTGCCCGCCGACGCCGTCACGTATATCCGGTGATCGCCGAGCCGCCGTCGTCGGACGGCGCCGTCCAGGACACGGTCGCCTGGCCGTTGCCGGCCACGGCCTGCACGTTCGTCGGAGAACCCGGCGGGGCCGGTGCCTTGGGCGTGACCGAGGCAGAGGCAGCCGAGACGACGGCGCCGGCGGGGTAGGTCGCGGTCACGGTGAACGTGTAGGCGGTGCCGTTGGTGAGGCTCGTCACGGTGCAGGTCAGCGACGACGTCGTACAGGTCATTCCGTCGGGTGACGACGTCACCGTGTAGCTGGTCGGCGCAGGGTTGGCCGCCGACCAGGTGACCGTCACCTGCGTGTCGCCGGCTGCCACGTGAGAGATGACGGGCGGCGCCGGCATCGGCGTCACCGCGCTCGACGGGCTGCTCGGTGAGCCCGTCAGGGAGACGGCGTTCGTCGCCGCGACCGTGAAGGTGTAGGAGGTGAAGTTGTCCAGTCCGGTCACCGTGCACGTCAGCGAGGCGGTCGTGCAGGTCTTGCCACCCGGAGACGACGTCACCGTGTAACCGGTGATGGCCGAGCCGCCATTGTCGGACGGTGCCGTCCACGACACCGTCGCCTGCTGGTTGCCGGCGGTCGCGCCCACGCCCGTGGGCGGCGCTCGGCGGGCCGTGCGGCGTCACCGAGGCAGACGGGGGCGAGATGACGCTCCCGCCCGAATACGTCGCCGTCACCGAGAACATGTACGAGGTGCCGTTGGTCAGACCGGTCACCGTGCAGGTCAGCGACGACGTCGTGCAGGTCTTGGCGCCTGGCGACGACGTCACCGTGTAGCTGGTCGGCGCAGGGTTGGCGGCCGTCCACGTCACCGTGACCTGTCCGTCGGACGGCGTCACGTTGGTGATGCCCGGCGACAGCGGGAGCGGCGTGACCGAGTTCGACGAGCCACTCGGCGAGCTGGTGAACCCGCCCACGTTCGTCGCCGTCACCGTGAACGTGTACGGCGTGAAGTTGTCGAGCCCGGTCACCGTGCACGTCAGCGAGGCTGTCGTGCAGGTCTTGCCACCCGGAGACGACGTCACCGTGTAACCGGTGATGGAGGATCCACCGTTGTCGGACGGTGCCGTCCACGCCAAGGTCGCCTGCTGGTTGCCTGCCGTCGCGGTCGCGGCCGTGGGCGGCGACGGCGGACCGGGCGCCTTGGTGGGCGTGACCGGCCCCGACGGGCTCGACACCGCCGTCCCCCCCGTGTAGTTGGCGGTCACGGTGAAGGTGTACGGGGTGCCGTTGGTGAGTCCTGTGACCGCGCAGCTCAGCGACGACGTCGTGCAGGTCTTCGCGCCTGGCGACGACGTCACCGTGTAGCTGGTCGGCTCCGGGTTGGCGGCCGACCACGTCACCGTGACCTGGGCGTCGCCCGGAGTGGCGTCGGTGATGGTCGGTGCCAGCGGCAACGGTTTCACCGAGCTCGACGGCGCGCTGGGCGCGCTCGTCAGCGACGCCGCGTTCGTGGCGGTCACGGTGAACGTGTACGAGGTGAAGTTGGTAAGGCCGGTCACCGTGCAGCTGAGCGTGGCCGTCGTGCAGGTCTTGCCACCCGGAGACGACGTCACCGTGTAACCGGTGATCGCGGCGCCGCCGGTGTCGGAGGGCGCCGTCCACGACACGTCCGCCTGCTGGTTGCCGGCGGTCGTGTGCACCGCCGTCGGCTGCGACGGTGGCGTCTTCGGCGTGCCGAAGGTGACGGGGAAGTCCGCGTAGTCCGTCCCACCGGGCACCTGGAGCTGGATCACCAGCTTGCAGGTGTCGCCGTCCTCACAGGTGATGGTGTGGCTGACGAGGTCCTCGTCCTCGAAGGTCGTCGTACCCTCGCCCAAGGTGAAGCTCATGTCGCCGACCGCATTGGGTGGGGCCACGCCGACGACCGGGTGCAGGCTGCCGGCGCCAAGGGCCACGTTGGCGCAGTTGCCGCCCTGGGTGGGCGTGAAGTCGAAGCTGTTGCTGATCGGCGCGGCGTTCGAGCACTGCCGACCCTCGATCCCGAAGATGGAGCTGGCCACTGCGTTCGGCGGTGACTGGGCATCGACGTGCACGGCGACCACGTCACCGTCGCTGAGTCCCGTGATGCTCTGGCCGTAGTTGTAGGTGTGGCCGTTGACGGTCGCGGTCACCTTGACCGGCAGGCTGGCCGGCGGCGTCTCGGCCGAGACGGCCATGTTGCAGAGGCCGATCAGGAGGGCGGCCAGCAGCAGGATGAGCAGACCAGCGCGTGGACGGCGAGCGATCGTCATGAAGGAGCATTCCTCGGGTCGAGCGGCACGATGGGCCCGACGCGCGTGGGCCGCGGTCACCTCTGGGTGAACGTCTCGATCATGCTGAGGCAGGGTGAGCACGGTCTGGCCCGCGAGGAAACGCCGCTCGAACGCTCGGTGAACTCTGCAAGTCCGAACCCGTCATCCGGCATAGGTGACGCGGAACGCCTTGAACCCGAACCCGTGGGGGTACTGGAGTCGCACCACCAGTTGGCACGGGTGGCCGGGACCGCACGTGATCGAGACGTGCTGAAGATTCTCGGTCGTGAAGGTGCCCGTGCCCACGCCGACCCGGAAGTGCAGCGTGCCAGTGTGGTAGGGCGGACCGACCGGCACCTCGAGGTAGGCGTCGGAGCTGTGCGAGAGCGGGTGGAGGATGCAGTTGCCGGCCGGGTCGGGCGTGTAGTCGTAGAAGCTCTCGATGGCGGCAGTCCCCGTGCAGAGACGCGCGTCCATGCCGTAGAACGCGGAGCCGTCGTTGGCGGTCACCGTCACCGTCATGACCTGGCCGTCGTGCATGTTGAGCCCCGAGCTGGCCGTGACCTGCAACGGGATCGGCGTCGCTGGCGCGGTCGTCGTCGGGATCCCGTCCTGGGGGCCATGCGCCGCGGTGGTGCTCGTTCGGGAAGTGGCCGGGGTCGACGTCGCCGATGCGGTCGAGCTGGTCGCACCGTCGACCGTCGAGCTGGTGGAGCCGGCTTGGCTGTTCGACGAGCCGTTGCTGAGCACCACGACGAGGACGATCGCCAGCAGCGCGACAGCTACCGCCGCGCCGATGAGCAGGGTTCGCTTGCGGGTGGTCATCGATATTCCTCTTC
The DNA here is from genome assembly GCA_963776435.1 of uncultured Microthrixaceae bacterium. Lineage (GTDB taxonomy): Bacteria > Actinomycetota > Acidimicrobiia > Acidimicrobiales > Acidimicrobilacustridaceae > UBA4742. The sequence continues at coordinate 915,489 of CAVZMK010000002.1, read as the reverse complement.
CACGGGCGGGGGACGGGGTGCGCCGGGGGGCCGGCGAAGGAGCGGTGGCCACGTCACGCATCGATCGAGACTCCTTCTCGTGCCGCCGAAGCCGGCGCCGGGAACGTCGGGCGAACTCGCCCTCGCCGCCGACGGATCCAACCCCAGACCAGCCCACAGAGCACGAGCACGACGATCACCAGGATCCAGGGGATGGCCCACACCGACGACGTAGCGTGGACGGCCGGGGGTGGGGCGGCCTTGGGTCCTTCGTCGTAGAAGGGGTGCACCGTGACCTCGCTCGTGAGTCGGAAGGCCGGCAGGACGTGGGTGAAGTGCATGCCCTCGGCCACGCTCCCACCGGGGATGAGCTCGGTGATCCGGGGCCCCTTCCGCTGCTCGAGGGACCACCCGAACGGGGCCTTGACGGCCACCGACTGGTTCGCACCGAGCAGCACGTTGCCGGTGTTCACAACGAGCCACGTCACGTCGAGCGTGCCTCCGCCCAACGACAACGGCGCGCGGTGGTAGTGGGTCTGGAGATCGACGATCGACAGCTTGGCGCTGGTCGGACCGGCGACCCGGATGAACAGCGGCACGCCGATACGGCTCTCGACGGCGACGACCTGACCCGTCGGGGTCGTCGTCGTGCCGCGCACGGCGGCGATGATGCCCGCCGCGTGGTCACCGGCCCGGGCGCCGAGCGGCACCTCGACGATGAAGGGGATCACGACGGCGTGTGACGGCGCGATGGTGACCGTGGCCTGCTGGAGGTGGATCCAAGCGCCCGCGCCGCTGGGCTTCTGATCGAACCGCTTGAGGTCGAGCTGGCCCTCGGCCGTGTCGATCGCGTCGTTCGCGTACACCTGGTAGGTCGTCGTGTGCCTGCCGTAGTTGAAGAGCGTCACCCGGTCCTCGCCGACGTGGCCCCGGACCAGGTGGAAAGAGAAGCTGGTTCGCTCGCCGGGTTGCGAAGGGTCGGCGCCGGTCGGCGTCAGTGCGAAGCGCTCGGTCGCCGGCCGCTCGGGCGGTGGCGACTTCGCCGCCGACGCCACCGCGGATCCCCCGAGCGCGCAGATGAGCGCGGCCATCGCGACCAACTGGGTCGCGCGCCTCGCCCGTGACGAGAGTGGATGGGATGGGCGGTTCGGACGGGCCCGCCGAGCAGGGAAGAAAGGCAATCGAGCTCCGATTCGTGGATAGGGCGAAGGGTGGGACGGCCAAGAGGCCGACCCACCCTCGAGGTGACTATGGGCGACGGGCCCGGGGGCCGGAGCCTCCGGGCCCGAGACCGGGTATCTAGTTGGTGAGGAGGGTGAAGGTGAGGACGGCTGAGTAGGCGCCTGAGTGGGCCGACACCGGGATGGTCACCCCGATGCCACCGTTGATCAGCGAGTCGCCGAGACCACCACCCGCGGCTGCGTTGGCCACGGTGTGGCTGGCGTTGTAGCCACCGCTCGGGCAGCCGGCCAGCACCGCACCGCCGGCCGTCGACGTTCTGCACGTACGGGGGCAGCGAGCCCTCGCCGCTGGCCACCGGCGCGAAGCCGAAGTTGCAGGCGGCGAAGGTGTTGCCACCGCTCGTGAACGGCGTCAACGAGGCGTCCACGTGCCAGCCGACATCGGTGTCACGCTGGTCGCGGACCTCGACGTCCTGGACGTTGCCCGTGGCGGTGTAGAAGCCACCGGTCTGGTACACGGCCGTGCCCAGGTTGACGTTGCAGTTCTCCGGCGTGGGCGAGCCCAGGTAGGGCTTGTCCGGATACGGACCGTCGGTGTGGCCCGAGCAGGCCTCGCCGATGACGAGCGCACCGACCGGCTTGGTGACCGTGATGGTCTGGGTCACGGAGCCGAAGTTGCTCAGCGGGGTGACCGAGGCGCTCGGCGCCGACGGGCTGGTGCCGCCGGTGTAGGTCGCCGTGACCACGAACGTGTACGGCGACGCCGTTGGTCAGGCCGGTGAAGGTGCAGCCCAGCGTCGTGATGGCCGTGCAGCCGGCCGGCGGGGCGACCACCGGGTTGGACGTCACGCTGTACGACGTCGGCGAGCCGCTGGCCGCACTCCAGGTGAGGATCACCTGGGCGTTGCCGGCGGTGGCGCCGGTGAAGACTGGCGGGCGTCGGTGCCGGGGTGAAGGTGGTCGTCGCACCAGGCGCGCTGGTGAAGCCGGCCGTCGTTCGCCGTCTGCACCTTGTAGGTGTAGGCGGTGAAGTTGGTCAGGCCGGTGACGTGCAGCGAGGTGCCCGTGACGTTCTGCGGAGCGCCGGCGGCCGGAGCCGTCTCGGTCACCACGTAGTGGTCGATGGGCGAGCCGCCGGTGTTGCCTGGGGCGGTCCAGTTGACCGTGCCCGCCGCATCGCCGGGCGTGCTGGTGACCGCGGGATCATCGGGAGCACCGGCGAACTGGAGCAGGAAGCTCTCGTAGTCCGCCGCGCCCGGGACGGCCAGACCGACGACCAGCTTGCAGGTCGTGGTCGAGTCGCACTGGACCGTGTGGCTGACGAGGTCGCCGTCGGTGAAGGTGGTGGTGCCCACGCCCACGGTGAAATCGAGATCGCCGGTCAGGTTGGGCGGAGCGACGCCGATCGAGGGGTGGAGGCTGCCGGCGCCGAGAGCGACGTTCGCGCAGTTGCCGCCCTGGGTCGGCGTGAAGTCGAAGCTGTTGTTGATCGGGGCGTTGTTGCACTCCCGAGCCTCGATGCCGAAGATCGAGCTGGCCGAGGCGTTGGGCGGCGACTGGGCATCCACGTGGATGTGGACGACGCTGCCGTTGGTCAGGCCGGTGATGGTGTCGCCGGTGTGGAAGACGGTCGAGCCGCTCCCCACCGTGGCCGTCGTGGTGACGGGTGGGTTGGGTGTCTCAGCCGAGGCGGTCTGGCTCAGCAAGGGGATGCTGAGCGCAGCCATCATCACCATGGCTGACAGCGCCGCGAGCAGCCGCAAGGGCGTCAAGCGGCGACCCGAAGGACTTTGGGACATGGACTGTGCTCCTCTGTTCGATCTTCACGGGACGTGCTTCGAGTGGTGCAGTTGTTCGTCAAACGGTCCCGTCCGGCGCCCTTGTCCGTGGGCGTTGCTGCCCAGGGACAAGGGCGGGACGGATCCACCGGTCGGTCAGCGGACCGGCCGGCAGGGCACCATCAGGCGCCGTAGTCCCGGCAGGTCGAACCGGCCAGGTTGGAGTTCCCGCCACCGGTCGTCGGCAGCGCCGAGAAGCCGAAGGTGGAGATGTTGCCGCGCTCGCTGTTGCTGCACAGCGGGCTCTTGGCTCCAGCCGCGACGTTGGTGAAGCCGACCATGCCCTGCGAGATGGCGTAGTTCGGGTTCACGTCGTCGAGGATGTACCAGACGTAGCGGATGCCCAGGTAGTTCTGGGTGCCGCCGTTGGCGCTGATGTAGATGGACGTCTGGTTCTCGTTGAGCGGGGCGCTCGGGTTGGCGGCGTTCACCGAGTTGGGCTCCCACACCCCGCTGGTGTTCCAGCGGAGGTAGTGCACCGCGCTGCCGCTGGTCGGCGTGAAGCCGCCCAGCTTGACGCCATTGCGTAGGTCGAGCGTGGGGTTCAGGTGGTTGTTGGCCTGGTAGACCCACTGGCCGACCGAGTAGGGGAGGACCGCCGTCTGGTAGCCGGCGGCGTCCAGCTCGTTGCCGGTGTTCTCCTCGAGCGGCTTCCCGCTGTTGTCCAGCTGCGTGGCGATCACGGCCGGGCAGGGGAAGGTCGAACCGGCCGGCGGGGTGGTCGAGCTCACCGTGGTGGGATCGAAGCCGCCCAGCAGGCTGGAGATGAAGAACTTCCGGGTGCCCGAGCTAGCCTGCGGCAGGTACCGCTGGATGGCGTGACCGGGGATGCCGCCCACCTGCCCCCAGTCGGTGAAGGTGCAGTTGTAGATGCTGAGCAGCTGGGCATCGGTCATCGTCGCCGGGGCGTAGATGCTCGGCGTCGACCACGTCACCGCGTCCAGCGCGAATGCGATGAAGTGCAGGTGCGAGCTGCCGTCGGCAACTGCACCCGCCGGACCGTTCGACGAACGGCCGATCGAGATGCAGCCCGTGCCGGCACCGCTGCTCGGGTAGTTGCCCGCCTCGGCCGCGACCATGGACGACAGGCCCTGGCCGGAGCCGTTCGGCGCCTGGAAGAAGCCGGCCGGCGGCGACGAGCTCGTCGTGTACTTCTCCTGCTGCGGGCAGCTCCCGGCGGTGGCCGGAACCGTGTAGGTCAGGTCCGGCTGGCCGGCGCCGACCGCGGCGTGCAGGTTGGTGGCCACGTCGCTCGTTCCGTTGGCCGTGTTGTACTGGCTCATGGCGTCGGAGATGAGCGGATCGCTCACGTTCTGGGTGGTGTCGGAACCACCCACGACGATCTGCACCACGGGCCCGGCGGCGTGCGCGGCCGGAGCCAGCGTCGCCAAACCGGCGCTCAACGTGCAGAGGGTCGCCGCTGCGGCCAGCCCTCGACGAAAGAGGGATCTCTTCACTGTGGCAATGTCCTTTCACAGTCGGATACAGGAGACCGCGACCATCGGACCTCGCCCGTGTTCGCCCCGGTCAGGCTCAGTTGTCTCACCCTGAGGTGAACGCTCCACCCGTGCTGCGCAAACGGCGGATGAAGAGCGAAGGGCGGGCCAGCAAACCTTGTCGTCGCACCAAGACCACCGATCACGCCGTTCGGCGACGCTTGCGGCCGAGCAGCAGCGGAGGCACCGCCACCAAGCCCAGGATGAACAGGATCGGCACGAGCACGGGTACCGAACCGAGAGGCCGGTCGTAGAGGCTGGGGACCGCGTCGCGCCAGACGCCGCTGCCCCCGCCGGTCGCGACGATGGCACCGGCCACACCGGTGGCCCCGGCGTGCGCCCGAGCGGCCTGCTGGCGGTTCGCGCCGGTGACCGACGCGTTGCCCGTCCCCCGACCGGACCGCTCGAGCCGCTCGGCCCGCTGCTCGATCCGGCGAGGCTGCCGACCGACTTGAGTGGGTCCTGGGGAGCGCCCGAGCCGGCACCCAGCTCTCCCTTGAAGCGGGGGTTGGCGCAGTTGGCCGCGGTGAGGTGCTCCGGCTTGGCGCCCTTGCCCTTCATCCGAGCGATCGAGTTGGCGATCTCCTGCGAGAGGTTGGGCGGCAGCGGCGAGTAGCCGATCGTCGCCATGTTCACCTGGCCGTCGCACGCGATGTAGCGCAGCCACTTGGCGAAGGTCTCGGTGACCCCCGAGTTGCTGTAGTTGCCCTTGCAGGTGGCGCGGTCGGGCGCGGAGCGCGCACTGGGTGACGATGTAGCTGTAGGCCGAGATCGGGTACGTGAGCGGGTTGCGCGCTGACGTAGACGCCGCGAGAGTCCTGGCTGAGGTCGGGTCGCAGCTTGGCGGCCTCGAGCGCGGCCGAGATGTTCTGCGCGTACGGGCAGCTGGTACTGGCCCGACTGGTTCTGCACCCAGGCCGTCGGCACGTGGTAGGTCTTGGCGTAGCCGAACTCGTCGTAGCCGATGCTCCACAGGCCCTGACCGCTCGCGATGTGCTGGGCGATCTGGTCCGAGCCGTTGAAGGCCAGCGTCGTGCAGCGCGAAGCTCGGGGTCGTGTCGAGCTGGATGATGCGGACGTTGGTCGGGATCTGGTTCTTGGCTGCCCACTGCGCGAACAGAGCCGGATCGGTGTGCTGCGACGAAGTCGTAGAACAGGCCGGTCGTGCCCGACTGGCCACCGCGGTAGACCACGGTGATCGGCTGGTTCGGCAGCACCGAGGCCCTTGTTGTCGGCGGTGATGGCCGGATCGCTCCAGCGGCAGATGTCGCCCATGAAGATCCGGGCGATCGTCTCCCGCGAGAGGTGCAGGTAGTCGACCTTGTCGCCCGGCCGTGTCCTGCGACGTGGTACATGATCGCGACCGCTCCGGCGACGTCGGGGACGTACTGGTAGCCACGCGACGGGTTGACGTTGCCCACCTGCAACGAGGCGAACTCGGCCTCGGTACCGGCGAAGTCGATCAGCCCCTGTCCGTACTCGGTCAGGCCGCCGCGGCGAGCCGATGGGCGTGTAGTTGACCTGGAGGCCCTGCGTCTGGGCGTCGGCCACCCACTGCTGCATGGCCAGCGCCGCGTAGGTCGAACCGGCGCCGTTCACCGCGGACGGTGTGGCCGACGCCGGCGGCGTCAGCGCGAAGAGCAGCACGCGGCCGCAACGGCAACGCCGCGACCCGCGAGCCGAGTCCCGGCAGGAGACGCCGGCGACAACGCGTCGATCACCCGAAGCGACCCTGGACGTAGTTGAGGGTGCGCTCGTCGTCGGGCGATGAGAACATCTTCGCGTCGGCCCCTTCTCCACGACGTAGCCGGGCTCGTTCTCCTCCGCCAGGAAGAACGCGCAGAGGTCCGACACCCGCTGGGCCTGTTGCATGTTGTGGGTGACGATCACCACGGTGACCACCGCAGCGCAGCTCGGCGATGGTCTCCTCGACCCGACGGGTCGAGGTCGGGTCGAGGGCCGAGCACGGCTCGTCCATCAGCAACACGTTGGGCTGCACGGCGAGCGAGCGGGCGATGCACAGGCGCTGCTGCTGACCGCCCGACAGCGCACCGCCGGGTCGATCGAGGCGGTCTCGCACCTCGCGCCAGAGGCCGGCCCGCATCAGGGACTGCTCGACCAGCGTCGTCCTTGTCGTGGCACCTGATGCGGGCCAGCTTGAGGCCCGACAGCACGTTGTCGCGGATGCTCATGGCCGGGAACGGGTTCGGCTTCTGGAACACCATGCCGACGCGCATGCGGACCTCCTGGGCCCGCCGGCCCGGCCTCGTAGATGTCCTCGCCGTCGAGCAGGATCTGGCCGTCGAGGGCCGCGCTCGGGAATCAGCTCGTGCATCCGGTTGAGCAGCCGCAGGAAGGTCGACTTGCCACAGCCCGACGGTCCGATGAGCGCGGTGACCTGACCCGCCGGCATCAGCAGGTCGACGTCCTCCAGCACCAGGTGGTCACCGAACCAGGCGCAGGCGCCTCGGGCCTCGAGGCGTGGCCTCGCCCTTCGGAGGCCCGCCGATGAGCTCGATCCGGCTGTCGACGTCAGCAGGCTGGCGGTGGCGGCGCGTCGAGCGGGGGGCTCGACGAGCTTCGGTCATGTGGCGGTCGATCTCCTGAAGCTCGGACAGGGCGGCGGGATCGCGGGCGCGCCGTTGGTGCGGTCACGGCCGATGACACGGGCGACGACGAACAGGGCCAGCACGAAGACCATGAGCACGAGCGCGCCGGCGAACCCGCGGGCGATGGCGGCCGGGCTCGGGCTTGCGGATGTTGCCGTAGACGAAGAGCGGCAGGCTCTCCTGCGGTTCGGCGAACGGGTTGGTGTTCATGAGGTCGTAGCCGAACGCGGTGAACAGCAGCGGTGCGGTCTCGCCCACGGCCCGGGCGATGCCGAGCACGACCGCGGTGGTGATGCCGGTGCGCGCCGTGGGGAAGACCACCGACCACACCGTGCGCGGCCCGCGACGCGCCCATGGCCAGGCTGGCCTCGCGCAGCCCGTCGGGCACGAGCCGCAGCACCACCTCGACGGTGCGGGTGATGGTGGGCAGCATGATGAGCGCCAAGGCCAGGCTGGCCATGAAGCCGTTGAACCCGAAGATCGCCGCAGTGTGGGCGTACGGCAGGATGAACACGGCGAAGATGAACAGGCCGGCCACGATCGACGGCAGGCCGCTCATGGCGTCGACGAAGATGCGCACCGGCCGGCGCCACTTGCTGCGGGACTCGTTCAGGAACACCGCCGCGGCCAGGCCGAGCGGCAGCGACCAGAGCAGCGCCAGGCCGACCTGCTCGATGGTGCCGACGATGGCGTGGGCACCACCGCCGGCCGTGGCCGGCTGCAGCGGGGTGATGCCGGCCTGGTCGTGCACGAAGAACGCCGAGGCGCAGCGCCTTGATGCCCTCGACGATGATGTAGCCGACCAGCAGCACCAGCGGGACCAGCACGACGATGCCCGCCGAGATCATCACCACCGTCATGACCCGGTCGACGGCCACGAGCCGCCCGAGCGATCGGTGGTGACGACAGCGAAGAGGACGAGGAACGCCAGCGTAGGTGCAGCAGGAAGAAGCCGAAGCCGCTGACGCCGGTGGCGAAGCGGTCGAACGATCAGCCAGTTGAGGCACAGCGAGCTGACCGATGCGAGCCCGACCAGCAGTCCGTAGTCGGCCGGCGGTGAGCTCCCGGGGGCGGCGCGGCTGGCGTGGCGCCGGCGGCGGGCGCCGGCGACCGTGGCTGCGGACGCGCTGGCCGACCGGGGCGCGGCTCGCGGCACGTCGATGACCGGCGTCGGTGTCGACGGGCTCTGCAGGTCGTCACAGCTCGACCCCGACGCCCGGACCGGCTGCGGGACACGACGACCGACGCGATCATGTTGGTGGCGAGCGTGATGAGGAACAGCACCAGGCCGGCCGCCATCAGCCCCGAGACGGTGAAGGCGTCGGCGCCGGCCCGGTTGGCGATGAAGCCCGAGACGGTGGCCCCGCCGTTCTGGAGGATCTTGATCGAGACCGCGGGCACCTGGGGCAGCAGCAGGGCCACCGCGATGGTCTCGCCGAGCGCCCGGCCGAGGCCGAGCATCGAGCCGCCGATGATGCCGCCCCGGCCGTAGGGCAGCACGACCGTGCGGATCATCCCCCACCGGGTGCCACCGAGCGCCAGCGCGCGCCTCCTTCTCCCCCGGTGGCGTCTGCGAGAACACCTCGCGCACGACCGAGGTGATGATCGGCAGCACCATCAGCGACACGACGATGCCGGCGATGAAGATCGAGCCGGTGAGGCTGGCGCCCGGCATCGGTGTTGAAGATGGGGATCCAACCCGAGGTGGTCGGTGAGCCATCGCGAGATCGGGACGATCTTGTCCGACAGGAACAGGAAGCCCCAGATGCCGAACAGCAGGCTGGGCACGGCGGCGAGCAGGTCGACGATGCCGATCAGCCACTTGCGCACCCGCGCGCCGGCGTACTCGGTGATGGCGAGGGCGGCGAGCACGCCGAACGGGATCGGCGATGGTGACCGCGACGCAGCGCCACGAGCACGGTGCCGATGAGCAGGCCGAGCACGCCGATGCGGGCGGGTGCACGTCGGTGCGCCACTCGATGCGGGTCAGGAACGTGCCAGAGGCCGGACTCGGCGATGGCCGTGCGGCTCTGCAGCAACAGGAAGACGCCGACCAGGGTGAGCAGCACGAGCACCGACAGGCCGGCGGCCAGGTGACCCGGTTGAAGTTGCGATCGGCCCGGCTCGGCTCGTCGTGCGACCAGGCGCGGGGCGTGCCGCTCGTGCGACGGGCGCGTCGACTGGAGTCGGTCCGCGGCTCGGCCACGTCGGGCACGATGCTCAAGCTGCGTGAACGGCGACTTGGACTGCGCGAACGGCGGGTGGACATCACGCGGACACTGGTCAGGGAGCCCGAATGCGTAGCACCCGCACGGCTCGGCGACGCTGGGCCGCCGCCACCGGTCGCGCGAGGCAGGTCGTCTGCGAGGATGTGGCGATGCAGCAAGCCGTCGACGACCTCATCGCCCTGCTCGACCTCGAGCCGATCGAGGTCAACATCTTCCGGGGCACCAGCCCCGACGTCGACGCCCAGCGGGTGTTCGGCGGGCAGGTGGCCGGCCAGGCGCTGGTGGCCGCGGCCCGCACCGTCGACGCCGACCGCAGCGTGCACTCGCTGCACGCCTACTTCCTGCGCCCGGGCGACCCGACCGTGCCGATCCTCTACGAGGTCGACCGCATCCGCGACGGTCGCTCGTTCACCACCCGGCGGGTGGTCGCCATCCAGCACGGTCGGGCCATCTTCAACCTGCAGGCCTCGTTCCACATCCACGAGGAGGGGCTTCGACCACGAGGACCCCATGCCGGCCGACGTGCCCGACCCCGAGACGCTGCCCGACTTCAAGCGAGCGCTGGGAGCCGTGGGCCGACGCTGCTGGGCGAGTGGTACGACCGCGACCGGCCGATCGACACCCGCAACGTCGACTGGTCAGCCGCTCGACCGCAACGACCCGCTGCCGCCGCGCCAGCGGGTGTGGCTGCGCGCCGACGGCGTGCTGCCCGACGACCCGGTGCTGCACGCCTGCATCGTGACCTACGCATCGGACATGACCCTGCTCGACACGACGCTGCTGCCCCACGCGGTCGGCGCCGTCGAGCACGACGTGATCATGGCCAGCCTCGACCACGCCATGTGGTTCCACCGACCGTTCCGGGCCGACGAGTGGCTGCTCTACGACCAGGACAGCCCGTCGGCCTCCGGCGGCCGAGGCATCGGCCCGCGGCTCGATCTTCACCCACGACGGGCACCTGGCGGTGACCGTCGTGCAGGAGGGCCTCATCCGCCAGGCCCGGTAAGGCTCCGGCGCGACCGGTCAGGCGGTGGCGAGCGCCTCGCGGAGCGCCGCGACGCGCTCGGGTACGACCCGCCACCAGACCCACCGACCCTGCTTCTCGCCGGTGATGAGCCCGGCCTCGGTGAGGATCTTGGTGTGGTGGCTCACGGTGGGCTGCGCCTTGCCCAACGGAGCCGGTGAGGTCGCACGAGCACACGGTCCCGGCATCGGCGATGAGGCTGAGCAGCCGCAGCCGCACGGGATCGGCCAGCGCGGCGAACCCGGCGGCCAGCGACTCGGCCTCGGTGTCGGTCGAGCGGCGCGGCCAGCACCGACGGGCAGCACTCCTCGGCGTCGATGGTGGCGATGCGTTTCGTGGCCATGGACTCCTCCGTACCGGATCTGCGCGATTCCACATTGACAACTGTCGATTGATTCGCGAAAGTCGATCTATCGACAACCACCGAATCTATCAGGGAGCACGCGATGTCCCGAGTCCAGCTGGCCCTCAACGTGTCCGATCTCGACGCCGCCATCGACTTCTACTCGAAGCTCTTCGCCACCGAGCCGGCCAAGGTGCGCCCCGGCTACGCCAACTTCGCCATCGCCGAGCCGCCGCTCAAGCTCGTGCTCATCGAGGGCACCGGCGAGCCGGGCACGCTCAACCACCTCGGCGTCGAGGTGGCGTCGACCGACGAGGTCACCGCGGCCACGGCTCGTCTGCAAGGCGAGGGCCTGGCCTGCGCCACCGAGGACGAGGTCTCGTGTTGCTACGCCGTGCAGGACAAGGTGTGGACCGACGGCCCCGACGGCGAACCGTGGGAGATCTACACCGTGCTCGCCGACGCCGAGATGCCCGCCGGCCAGCTCCGCACGGCGAGGACGTGGCCGACGCACTGTGCTGCGGATCCGCGGCCGAGTCCGCCGAGCGCTGCTGCTGAGGATGCCCCAGCTCGCACGACGGGCATTGGCCGAGGCGCTGGGGACCGCGTTCCTGCTCGCCACCGTCATCGGCTCGGGCATCATGGCCACGCGCCTCTCACCGAGCGACGTCGGGTCTGCAACTGCTGAGAACTCGGTCGCGACCGGTGCCGCCCTGGTGGCGCTGATCCTCGCCTTCGGCCCCGTATCGGGCGCGCACTTCAACCCCGTGGTCACGCTGGCCGACCGGCTGCTTCGGCGGCGTGCGCACCGTCCGAGGCCGGTGTCTACATCGGCGCCCAGGTCGCTCGGCGCGTGCATCGGGGTCGATGGTGGCCAACCTCATGTTCGGCCTGGCCGCGGTCAACGTGTCGACCAAGGTCCGGTCGGGCGGCGGGCTCTGGCTCGGCGAGGTCGTGGCCACCCTCGGCCTGCTGCTCGTGATCTTCGGCGTGGTGCGCTCGGGCCGCTCGAACGCGGCGCCGTTCGCGGTCGGCGCCTACATCGCCGCCGCCTACTTCTTCACGTCGTCGACCAGCTTCGCCAACCCGGCGGTCACCATCGCCCGCACGTTGTCGAACACCTTCGCCGGCATCGCGCCCGGTCGGCGCCGGCGTTCATCGGCATGCAGCTCGTCGGCTGGCTCGTCGCCATCGGCGTGATCGTCGTGCTGTACCCGACCATCGGCGAGGTGGCCGACGAGATCCTGTTGCGCCACGACGAGGAGGCGCAGCATGACTGACGCCGACGACCGGCCCGTTCCCGAAGTCCTGTTCGTCTGCGTGCACAACGCCGGGCGCTCGCAGATGGCCGCGGCGCTGCTCGAGCGCCACGCCGCTGGCCGGGTGCGTCGTGCGCTCGGCCGGCAGCGCGCCGGGCGACGACCTCAACCCAGCCGTGGTCGAGGTCATGGCCGAGGTCGGCATCGACCTCCGGTCCGCCGGAGCCCGGCCGAAGCACGCTGACCGACGCCGCGGTCGAGGCCTCCGACGTGGTGATCACGATGGGCTGCGGCGACGACGTGCCCCTTCTACCCCGGCAAGCGGTACCTCGACTGGGAGCTCGACGACCCGGCCGGGCTGCCGGTCGAGGCCGTCCGGCCCATCCGCGACGAGATCGACCGGCGGGTGCAGTCGCTGCTGGCCGAGCTGACTGAGCGGAGCGACCCCACCTAGTCCACGGCATCCGAGCCCGTCGTGGTCGTCCACCGACTCCTATCGTGGCGGATGGCCTTCAACGCTCCGACCCCAGTCGTGCCGATGTCCGACGAGCGCGAGCTGCTCCTGGGCTTCCTGCAGCTCCAGCGCGAGCTGCTCGTCACCGCCACCGTTGGACTGGACGAGGAGCAGGCCCGCTGGACCCCTCCGGGGCGCCTCACTCCGATCATCGGGCTCGTGAACCACCTCACCTGTGTCGAATGGCGCTGGATCGACGGTTCCTACCTGCGGAAGCTCGTGTCGCGGAGCGAGGAGGAGTTCCAGGTGCCCACGGACCGGACCCTGGCCGACGTCGTAGCGGCATACGAGACGCGGGCCCAGGCCACCGAGCAGACCGTCCGGGCCGCCCCGGGCCTCGATGCGTCCTGCGTCTCACCCCGCCTGCCGGGCCTCGATCTGCGCTACGTCCTGCTGCATCTCATCGAAGAGACCGCCCACCACGCCGGCCATGCGGACTCGACCCGGGAGATGCTGGACGGCACCACCTCGGACTGGTGACGGGACCGCCCAGGGACGGGACGTCTGGCGTGGCGGGGACAGGGCGGCTGTCTAGGATGGCGGGATGCCCGCGGGACCGACTCCGGCCGTGGAGGCCACCGATCCCGGCCCCGACGGCGATTCCTCCACCGCCCCGACCCGTTGGCGTGGCGGGCAGCGGCTGAGCACCGGCCACGAGATCTACTGGTGGGTCGAGATCGGCATCGTCCTGGTGTTCGACCTTCTCTACGAGAGCCTGCGCGACCTCAACTCCAGCAGCGCCGCACACGCCTTCCACAACGCCGTCAGCCTGATCCGATGGGAGCGCACGCTCCACATCTACGTCGAGCACGACTGGCAGCGGTTCGCGCTGGCGCACGCCAAGTGGGCGGTGATCGCAGCCAACTACTACTACGGCGCCATCTACATCGCGCTCACGGTCGCGGCGCTCATCTTCCTGTATCGGCGGTTCCCGGACGACTACCCGCTGTGGCGCAACACGTTGGCCGTCGGGACGCTGCTCGGGCTCATCGGGTTCGCCACCTTCCCGCTCATGCCGCCGCGGCTGCTCGACAGCTTCGGGCACCACGCGGCGTACGGCTACGTCGACACCCTGGTGAAGTACCCGACCTTCTGGTCGTTCAACTCGTCGGCCATGAAGACCATCTCGAACCAATACGCGGCCATGCCCAGCCTGCACTGCGGGTGGGCGTTGTGGGGCTGTGCCGTCTTCCTGCCCCGCGTGAAGTCGTGGTGGGCGAAGGCCCTGGCCATCGCCTACCCGGTGGCCACCGTCACCGTGGTCGTCATCACCGGCAACCACTACTTCCTCGACGGCGTGGGCGGCGCGGTCATCTTCATCGTCGGCTACGCCCTCGCCCGGGCCTTCACCCGCGCCGGCCGCGTCCCCAAGGTCGCTCCCCAGACCGCCACCACCCCCGCCCCGACCTGAAACCTGTCAGCCCAGCGACTCCTGAGAGGTCGCTGCGCTGACAGAAAGCGCGCCGGACAACGCGGTTCAGGCGGTGGCCGAGCGTCCGGGTCGCGTCGCGCAGGTCGATGGCGCGGTGGTAGACGGCCACGTTGGCCTCGACCACCTTCGACCAGTCGACGGCCGAGGGCACCGACCGGTTGTGGGCCGCGATCTGCTGGCGCAGGCCCGGGTCGCGGATCAGGCGGAGCAGCTGGTCGACCATGTCGCGGTCGCTCTGGGCCAGCAACCCCTCCCGCCCGTTGGCCACGAACTCGCGGATCCCGGTGCGGGCCTTGGCCACGACCGGCAGGCCGGCGCAGCGGGCCTCGAGGGCGGCGATGCCGAACGACTCGAGGTTGGCCGGGGCCACGAAGATGTCGGCGCGGGAGAACTCCTCACGGATCTCCTCGCGCGTGCGGCGCCCGACCAGCTCGACCATGCCGGACAGCTCGTGGGTCCGCAGGAACTTCTCGAGCGAGGCGCGCTCGGGTCCCTCGCCGATGATCACGACGCGCAGCCGGATCCCCTCGGGGAGCTGGTCGCGGACCCGGGCGATCATCCGCAGCAGGTGGCGCGGCCGCTTGCGGGGCGCGAGACGCATGACCGACACGATCGTCACACTGCCGACGTCGCGAGGCACGGGCGTGACCGCCCAGGCGTCGTTGTCGATCCCGTTCGGCACCACCGCGACCTCGAGGCCGGGTCCACCGATCTTGCGGATCGGCGCGGCCGCCACGTCGCTCACCGCCGAGAGGACGACCGGCCACCGGGTCCAGCCGAAGCGACGATCGAGCAGACCGAACAGCGGGGCGGCGTAGCTCCACAGGCAGTGCGTCGTGATGACCGTCGCCACGCCGTCGGCCTGCGCGCTGGCGGCGCCGATGAAGGCCAGCGGCGACGCGATGCCGCCGTGGAAGTGGGCGACGTCGACCCGCTCGCGCCGCAGCAGCTCGCTCACGCGCCGGAAGGTCGCCGGCGTGTACGGGATGTCGAAGGGCAGGAGGGGCACCTGCATGCGGTGGACGCGGATGCCGTCGATCAGCTCGGGACCCGGGGTGGGCGTGATGACCACGACCTCGTGGCCGGCGGCCTGGAGCCGCTGGGCCAGGTCGTGCACCTGCATCTCGATGCCGCCCGAGGCGGGGCACGTAGCAGTCCGAGACCAGACCCACCTTCAGGGGGCGATCGGCCGACCCGGTGAGGCCCGAGGGACGCGGGGCGACATCAGGGGAAGCTGCACTGCTCATCGCCACGGGGGACAAGGTTAGTCCGCCCCCCGCCCAGGGCTTCAAGCCGGTGATGCGGCAAGATCTACGGATGCCCCACACCCTGGTGTGCTTCCACGCGCACCCCGACGACGAGGCCCTCCTGACGGCCGGGACGATGGCCAAAGCGGCCGCGGCGGGCCATCGCGTGGTGCTGGTCGTGGCCACGAAGGGTGAGGTCGGCGAGGTGGGTGGCGAGATCCTCGCCGAGGGCGAGGATCTCGGATCGCGGCGGTGGGACGAGCTGCGCCGCGCCGCGGACATCCTCGGCGTCAACCGCCTGGTGTGGCTCGGCTACGCCGACTCGGGGTCGGACACCGACCCGCAGCTTCCGTTGCCTCCCCCCACATCGCCGGGCGCCCCCTCGGCCCGACCGATCCGCTTCGTCGACGCGGACGTGGGCGAAGCGGCCGGTCGCCTGGCCCAGATCCTGACCGAGGAGCGGGCCGACGTCGTGACCACCTACGACCCCAACGGTGGGTACGGCCACCCCGACCATGTGCAGGTCCACGCCGTCGGGCGGCTCGCCGCCGAGGTGGCCGGCACGCCCGTGCTGCTCGAGGCCACGATCAACCGCGAGCTGATGCGCACCGGCGTCGAGATGGCCGCGTCGCTCGGGTTCGAGATCCCGCCCGAGTTCACCCCCGCCACGTTCGAGATGTGGTACACCCCGGCCGAGGCCATCACCCACACGGTGGACGTCGGCGCCCACCTCGAGCAGAAGAGGGCCGCGATGGAGGCGCACGCCAGCCAGGCCACAGCGGCCGATCCCCGGCGCAGCCGCACCCTGGAGCGGTTCCTCGGCCTGCCGGCGGAGTACTTCGCGCTCGCCTTCGGCACCGAGTGGTACGTCGAGCGAGGCCGTCGCCCGAGCGACGCCGCCGACGACGTGTTCGCCAGCCTGGCTGCGACATCGTGACGATCCCGCAGGGGGAGCACCACCACCTCGCCCCCTTCGAGCTCGACGACTCCGTCGAGCCCCCGGACCCGGCCCTGGCGGTCGAGGTCGAGCTCCACCGGAAGTCGGCCTCCCGTCGCGTGGTCGAGGCCGTGATCTCGCTCACCGCGCTCGTGGTCATCTTCGCGCTGGTCATCCCCAAGGTCAGCGGCTCGACCTACCGCGAGGTGGCCCACCAGCTGCGCCACCTGAGCATCGCCCAGATCGGGGTGCTGTTCGTCGTGTGGCTGGTCGGTCTCGTCGCCTACGCGGGTGTGCTCACCGCGGTGATCCCCGGTCTGCGCCGGTCCCAGGGCGTCGTGCTCAACACGGCCAGCAGCGCCGTCTCGAACATCGTGCCGTTCGGCGGCGCCGTCGGGGTGGGCGCGACCTACGGGATGTGCCGGTCGTGGGGGTTCAGCGTCCCGACCACGACGCTCGGCATCATGGTCTCGGGCATCTGGAACGTCTTCCTGAAGCTCGGCCTGCCCGTCATCGCCCTCCTGCTGCTGGTCGCCGAGGGCCGGGCCACGGGCGGGCTCGTCGGTGCGGCGCTCGTCGGACTGGCCCTCCTCGTCGCGGCGGTGATCCTGTTGACGCTGGTGCTGCGCAGCGAGCGGCTGGCCGAGACGATCGGCGCCGGCATCCAGCGCGCCGTGTCGGCCGGGCTGCGGCTCGTGCGCCGACCGGACCGGCCCGGCGTGCGCGACGCCGTGATCGAGTTCCGCCACCGCAGCCGCGACCTCATCGCGACGCGGTGGCCGCGCATCACCCTCTGGATGCTGACCTACTCGCTGTTGCAGTTCCTGTTGCAGTTCCTGTGCCTGAAGCTGCTGGGTGACCGCGAGCTGGCCACGATCCAGGTGTTCGCCGCGTTCGCGTTCGGTCGACTGCTGTCGACGGTCCCGATCACCCCGAGTGGCGTCGGCTTCGCCGACGCGACCGTGATCGGCGCGCTGGTCGCGTTCGGGGGCGACCCCGTCGTATGCACGGCCGGCGTGCTGCTCTTCACCGGGTTCACGTTCCTGCTCGAGATCCCGGTCGGTGGCGTCTCGTGGATCATCTGGGCCCGGATGCGCAGCTGGCGCCGCCCCGTAGCTGACTGACCCCGAAACCGGGCATCTGTGCCCGTCGTTCTGACGCATTTTCGTGCCCAGTTTCGGCATGGTGCCCGTAGGTTGCCATGGTGGACGACCTGATCGACTCCCCCGGCCGCCCCCCGACCGCCGTCGCCGACCCGGTGATCGACGTCGAAGGGCTGGTCAAGCGCTTCGGCGACGTCGTCGCCCTCGACGGCATCGACCTGCAGGTCGAGCGCGGCACCGTCTTCGGCCTGCTCGGCCCGAACGGCGCCGGCAAGACCACCGCCGTGCGCATCCTCACCACCATCCTCAGCCCGACGCCGGGACAGCCCGGTGCTCGGCATCGACGTGGCGGCCAACCCGCAGGCCGTCCGCGAGCGCATCGGGCTGGCCGGCCAGTACGCGGCGGTCGACGAGAACCTCACCGGCCGCGAGAACCTGCGCATGGTCGGCCAGCTCACCCACCTGCCGAAGGCCGTCGCCGCCCCGGGCCGACGAGCTGCTCGAGCCCAGTTCGGGCTCACCGACGCCGCCGACCGCCCGGCCCGCACCTACTCCGGCGGCATGCGTCGCCGGCTCGACCTCGGCGCCGCGCTCGTCCACCGCCCGCCGGTGCTGTTCCTCGACGAGCCGACCACCGGCCTCGACCCGGCCAGTCGCAACGACCTGTGGGTGGTCATCCAGGAGCTGGTGGCCGACGGCACCACCGTGCTGCTCACCACGCAGTACCTCGAGGAGGCCGACCGGCTGGCCGACCTGATCGCGGTCATCGACGGCGGCAAGAAGATCGCCGAGGGCACGTCGGCCGAGCTCAAGGCCACGCTGGGCGCCACCATCGTCGAGATCGCGGTGGCCGACCCGGCGCAGGCCGCTGCCGGCCCAGGGCCTGCTCGCCCCGGTCGGCACGGTCGAGCTCGACGACGACGGGCGCACCGCTGCAGGGTGAACATCGGCGACGGCGCCCGCGGCGTGCTCGACGTGGCCCGCATCCTCGAGGCGGCCGACCTCGTGCCCGACGCCTTCACCGTGCGCGAGCCCACGCTCGACGACGTGTTCCTCAGCCTCACCGGCCACCGCACCGACGAGGCCGAACGCCGACGCCCGACGGGCCACGCCCGACCTCCGCGATCTCCGAGGAAGGCGCCGCATGACCGCCACCCAGATCTCCGCCGACCTCGCCCGGCGGCGCCGGTCCGCACGACCAGCGACGACGCGCCGTTCGGCTGGGCGGTCCGCGACTCGCTGGCCATCGCCTGGCGCAACCTCGTCTCGCTCACGCCGCCAGCCCCAGCTGATCGTCTTCTCGACGATCCAGCCGGTGATCTTCGTGCTGCTGTTCACCTACGTCTTCGGTGGCGCCATCACAGCATCCCGGGCGTCGACCTACGTCGACTACCTGATGCCCGGCATCTTCTGCCAGACCGTGGTGTTCGGCGCCATCAACACCGGCATCGGGCTGTCCGACGACCTCCAGAAGGGCCTCATCGAGCGCTTCCGCTCGCTGCCCATGGCCCGCTCGGCGGTGCTGGCCGGCCGCACGGTGGCCGACCTCGTGCGCAACGTCTTCGTGGTGCTCCTCATGCTGGTCGTCGGCTACGCGGTCGGCTTCCGGATCCACACCAACTTCCTCGGGCTGCTCGCCGGCATCGGCATCCTGCTGCTGTTCGCCTTCTCGATGACGTGGATCTTCGCCATCGTCGGCCTCTCGGCCCCGAACCCCGAGACGGCCCAGGCCATGTCGTTCCCGATCCTGGCCCCGCTGGTGTTCGCCTCGTCGGCCTTCGTGTCGACCTCGACCATGCCGGGCTGGCTGCAGGTCTTCGCCAACCACCAGCCCGTCACCGCCGCGGTCAACGCCACCCGGGCCCTCATGCTCGGCGGGCCCGACCACCGAGTCGACGTGTTGCAGAGCCTGGCCTGGAGCATCGGGATCGTGGCGGTCTTCGCCCCGCTCGCCGTCCGCAACTACCGCCGGGTCGCCTGACCGGTCAGAGACCGGCCAGCACCGCCTCCGCGAACGCCTCGGGCGCCTCGACCATCGGGTAGTGACCCACCCCGTCGAGGCGGGTCAGCGTGGCGTCGGGCCGGCGCTCGACCAGTCGAGCGGTCATGTCCCACACGGCGATCGGATCGAGATCGCCCCACACGACGGTCAGGGGCGACGGGTGCCGCTCGATGGCACCGGTCCACCGTTCCTCGTGCACGCGCCGCTCCTCGATGTAGCGGATCAGCCTCGGCAACAGACGGTTGCCGCCGCTGGCGACGATGAGGTCGGCCGCGGCCCGCACGTGGTCGAGGTCGGGTTGCGACGCGGACGACCCCGCAGGCGCGAACGTGGCCGTCAGCGCGACGGAGAGCGCGTCGACGTCCGGCGCCACATCGGGCGGCACCTCGAGGTCGGGCATCGACAGCAGGAACTGCTGACCGGGGGTGAGGTGGGCCAGGTCGAGGTAGATGCTGCCGTTGCTGAGGACGCGCCGGACCACCGTGAAGCCGAGGGTGCCCTCGATGCCGCGGGCGAGCAGTTCGCCACCGACCGAGTCACCCATGTCGTGGGTGAGCAGATCCACCTCCCCGATGCCCATTCCGGCCAGCAGCTGCTCGACCACATCGGCCTGCGCGAACAACGAGTAGGCGCGGTCGGGCTTGGCCGACTGGCCATAGCCGGGAAAGTCGAGCAGCACGACCCGGCGGGCCGCCCGTAACGCCGGCAGCACGGAGGCGAAGTCGATCGAGCTCGTCGGGAAGCCGTGCAACACGAGTAGCGGCGGCCCACCGACGTCGAGGTCGGCGCGGGCATCGACGACGAAGACCTCGTCCTCGCCGACCCGGACGAGTGCGCCCGAGGATTCCCAGGCGGCGATGATCTTGGCGGCGCTCATGGGATCGATCCTGTCAGGTCGAGCCGTCGCTGTCGCCCGATCGGACCCTGGCCGTCAGGTCCCCGGCGTGACGACCCGAGGGGATGAGCCGACGCGGCTCACTCGGTAGCGCATCTGGATGGTGCCGGATCTGGTCGTCAGCGTCGTGGAACCGATCGGGGGCCGTGTAGGTGATGACCGCGGCGCCGCCGCCCGACACGGTCGAGCTGGCCGGATGTTCGCGCCAAGTAGTCTGGTCGACGGTGAAGCTGGGCGCGGCGAGCGTCGCCGATCCGGCCTTGTGCAGCGTGCTCGAGGCAGCTGGTGCCTTCCCGGCCCGAAGGTCCGCCGCGCCACACATCCACGGCCCTCGTCGATGTCGAAGCTCGGTGGCTGCTCGAGCCGCTGCATCCGCCGGCCAGCAGCACGGCCGCGATGGCGGCGGCCGCGCCCAGACGTCTCACGCTCGCATCGTGGCACACCCCGCCCCAGCGCCGATCGCGAGCGCTGCGGTTACCATCGGCCGGCGGTCACGGGGGTGGTCGCGCGACAGCAAGGGGGATCCCATGGCCACGATCGAGGGCACCTGCGACGACCGGTTCGAGAGCGTGCGCGACGCGTTCGCCGCCAACTTCGACCAAGGCCTCGACGTGGGGGCGTCGGTCTGTGTGACCCTCGATGGCGAGACCGTCGTCGATCTGTGGGGCGGCACCGTCGACGGCACGCTCGACCAGCCGGGGTCGACGCCGTGGGAGCGCGACACCATCACCAACGTCTGGTCGACCACCAAGACCATGACGGCGCTGTGCGCGCTGATGTTGGCCGATCGGGGTGAGCTCGACTTCCACGCGCCGGTGGCCCGGTACTGGCCCGAGTTCAAGGAGGGCGGCAAGGAGGCGGTCACGGTCGCCAACCTCATGAGCCACACGGCCGGGCTCTCCGGCTGGCAGGAGCCGATGCAGCCCGAAGATCTCTACGACTGGGATCTCGCGTGCAGCCGGCTGGCGGCGCAAGAGCCGTGGTGGGAACCCGGTACCGCGTCGGGCTACCACGCCATCACGCAGGGCTACCTGGTGGGCGAGGTGATCCGTCGCATCGACGGCCGCACGGTCGGACGCTTCTTCGCTGACGAGGTGGCCGGCCCGCTCGGTGCCGACTTCCACATCGGTCTCCCGGCCGAGCACGACCACCGCGTTTCGAAGGTGATCCCGCCACCACCCCTCGACGCACTGATGGAAGGGGTCGATCCGAACAGCATCGCGGTCCGCACGTTCGTCAACCCGCCGATCTCGGCCGAGCAGTCGTGGGAGGAGGCGTGGCGGCGGGCCGAGATCCCGGCGGCCGGCGGGCACGGCAACGCCCGGTCGGTAGCCAGGGCGCAGTCGGTCCTGGCGTGCAGCGGCGAGCTCGACGGCATCCGGCTGCTCTCGCCCCAGGGATGCGCGGCCGTGCTCGAGGAGCAGTCGAACGGCCCCGACCTCGTGCTGGGCGTGCCGCTGCGATTCGGGCTCGGCTACGGCCTGATGACGCCGGAGATCCCCCTCAGCCCGAACGAGCGCGCCTACTTCTGGGGTGGATGGGGCGGGTCGCTCGTGGTCGTCGACCTCGACGCCCGCCTCTGCGTCTCGTACGTGATGAACCGCATGGGAGAGGGGACGATCGGCGACACCAGGGGCATCGGCATCCTCTTCGCCGCCTACGGCGCGCTCGAAGCGTGAAGGCCCTCACCTACGAGGGTCCCCGCTCGATCACCTACACCGACGTCGCCGACCCCGCACCCGACCAGGTCGACGCCGCCGTCGTCGCGGTCCGTCTGTGCGGTATCTGCGGCAGCGACCTGCACATCTACGAGGGTCACGGCTTCAGCCCGGACCTCGGCTTCTGCGTCGGGCACGAGGCTGTCGGCGAGGTCGTCGAGGTGGGGTCGGGCGTGGGTCACTTCGCGGTCGGCGACCGCGTGCTCGTCCCGGCGTCGACCGGCTGCAACGATTGCGCCGCGTGCCACCGAGGTCTGGTGGCGCGGTGCGAGAAGCTCGCCGCCGGCTGCTACGGGCTCAGCCACGCGCTCGAGGGCAGCCAGGCCGAGGCGGTCGCCGTGCCCTGTGCCGACGGCAACCTGGTAAAGATCCCCGATGCGATCGACGACGAGACCGCGCTGCTGCTCACCGACAACCTGCCCACGGCCTGGTACGCCGCCCGCCGCGCCCGCATCCAGCCGGGCGACCGCGTGGCGGTGGTCGGGCTCGGCTCGGTCGGTCTGCTGGCCGCGATGTCGGCGCTCGTCATGGGCGCGTCCCGCGTGTTCGCCGTCGACCTGGTGGCCGAGCGCCGCGACCGCGCCGCTGCGATGGGAGCGGAGCCGATCGCCGGACCGGACGTGAGGGCCGAGATCCTCGATGCCACCGGGGGCACCGGACCCGAAGTGGTGCTCGAGGCGGTCGGCGCCGATACCACGATCGACCTCGCCCTGAAGCTGGTCCGACCGGCCGGGCGCGTGTCGGTGGTGGGCGTGAACCAGAACATGGATTTCTCCTTCCCGATGCCCCTCGCCTTGATCAAGGAGCTCGAGTTCCACATCGGGCTCTGCTCGGTGCAGGCGGAGCTGCCCACCCTGCTCCCGCTCGTGACGTCCGGTCGCCTGCAGCCGGCTCAGGTCGTGACGCACCGGATGGGGCTTTCCGAGGGCACACGCGCCTACGAGCTGTTCGACGCCCGCACCGAGGGCGTCGGCAAGGTCGTGCTCGACCCGCAGCGCTGATCAGCCGTCGAGCTCGTCGGCCAACAGGTCCATCAGCAGGCTGTCGTGCCAGGTGCCGTCTTCACCGCGTTCGTGCTGGCGCATCACTCCGACCGGACGAAAGCCGACCTTCTCGTAGGCCCGGACTGCGGCCGGGTTGTCGACCGACGGATCGATGGTGAGCCGATGGTGGCCACGGTCGACGATCAGGTACCGGGCGAGCGTGCGCACCGCGTCGGTTCCGACGCCCTGCCCTTGCACGGCCGGGTCGACGTAGATGTCGATCGACGCGTGGCGGTAGTCGGGCTCCTCCTCGGCCTCCCACTGGATCCACCCCACCACCCGGCCGTCGAGCTCGATCACGTACGGCATGGAGTCTGGCTCGGCGAGGTCCTCCCTGACCGCGGCGACCAGGTCGTCGCCACCCCTCCAGTGCCGGTGCACCTCGGGCGTGCGACGGATGCGAGCCAGCTCGGGGATGTCGTCGTCGTGGACCGCGCGGAGCCGCACCTGCTCGCCGTCGAGGCTCTCTCCGTGCCGCGCCACACATCCAGTCTGGCGGACCGATCAGGACTTCACGCCGGAGGTCGTGTCACCAGGTCGGGCGCACCGGCGGGAGCTCGCCGTCGTCCCCGGTGAGCACCTGGGTGAGATCGCGCCGCATGCGCTCGAGGTTGGACGAGCTGATCACGTCAGCCCAACGGGTCTCGAGGTCGTCGTAGATCTGTTCGACGGCGGCGAGCAGGCGGCGCCCGCGTCGTGTGAGGTGCACGAGCCGCTGCCGCCCATCGACGGCGCCCGCCTTCCGCTCCACATAGCCCGAGTCCTCCAACGCGTCGACGACCTTCGACGCCGCCTGCTTCGAGATGCCCATGAGCGCGGCGAGATCGGTCGATGTGGTCGGGCCGTCGGACGCGGCGAGGAGCACGAAGCCGAACGCCGGGCGCACATCGGTCCAACCCCGGAGGCGAAGCTCGTCGTGGAGGTCGTCGATCAGGGCTCGGTACGCGATCGCGAACAGCCGAGCGAGGGGTGGTCCGGTGCGGGCCGACGGACTCTCGCTGGTCACTCTGCCCACGGCGGCGTGAAGGCGATGCCGTCCTCCAGACGACCCTGCCCACCGACGGGGAGGCAGCACAGCAGGCGCAGCACCTCGTCGCCACCGTTCGACAAGGCGAACGGCACCTCGGCCGGGACCACGATGGCGTCGCCGACAGAGGCGGACTCGGTCGCGTCGCCCAGGGTCACGACGGCGCGACCGTCGATGACGACGAACACCTCTTCGCGGGTGAGCGAGTGCGGTGTCGCCGGTGTGCCCGGCTCGATCTCGACCTGCCAGACCGCGGTGTCGGTCGAGCCCCGCGACGGAGTAGCGAGGGAGGTGAAACGAGTCGGTCCGAGGTCGTGGGTCGGCGACGCGGGCCGGGGGATGACAGCCATGATGGTGCTCCTCAGATGGTCAACTAGATTGAACATCCCCACGATGACACAACCTGGCAAACAAGTCAACCATGTTGACCATACGGTGACGTCAAAGCGAGTAGCGGTAGACGTTCGTGTCGCGTCGTTCGAATCCGAGGCGCTTGTAGAGGCGGTTGGCCGCCTCCCTTTCCGGACGGGAGGTGAGGTCGACGGTCTTGGCCCCCTCCTTCTTGGCCCGTTCGAGCGCGGCACGGTTGAGCGCCTCGCCGACGCCACGGGCGCGAGCGGACTCGTCCACCACCACGTCCTCGATCCAGGCCCGCACCGCGGTCGGGATGGCGAAGACGACCAGCGTCAGGCTGCCCAGGATCTCGTCGGAGCCGGGTGCCCGGGCCACGAGCAGGATCGACGCGTCGGACGAGACGATCGACTGGAGCTTGGCCTTGGTCGGGGCCGGATTCGACCGGGAGAGCTGGGGGACGAGCCGTTTGAAGGCTTTGACCACCTGTGGTGTGACCTCCGTGACCTCGGCGATCTCGACCTTGGTGGGCCCGTCAGACATGGCGAAACCGTAGACGGCCCGGCACCAGTCGGTGGCCGTACCGGCAGTAGCCTCGCGGCATGCCATCGAACGGGCCCGGGTCGGGTCGTCCGGGCGGGGCCGGCCAGGAACCGGTGCTCGACCACGTGCGCTGGATCGCCCATCCGGTGCTCGAGCACCCGATAGTGCTCGTGGCCTTCGAGGGCTGGAGTGACGCCGGCGACGCGGCCAGCTCGGCCGTTCGCTTCATCGGCGAGCAGCACGGCGCCGAGCCGTTCGCGACCATCGATCCCGAGGTGTTCTTCGACTTCTCGTCGACACGACCGAGGGTGCAGTTCGACGACGATCTGCAACGCCAGATCGTCTGGCCCGACACCACCGTGTCGTCGTGTCTCGTGGGGGACGGCACCACTCCCCTGGTGACGATCGTGGGTAGCGAGCCGCAGCTGCGGTGGCGGACCTTCGCCGAACAGATCGTCGGCATCGCCCGGCTCTACGAAGCCCGGCTCGTGCTGACGTTCGGTGCGCTGCTGGCCGAGGTCCCCCACACCCGACCCGTGTCGGTGTTCGGCACGGCCGACGACCGCGAGCTCATCGACACGCTCGGGCTCCTGCCGTCGCGCTACGAAGGACCGACGGGCATGACCGGCGTGCTGCAGTCGTGGTGCCGCCAGGCGGGTCTGCACTCGGCCGCGCTGTGGGCGGCCGTCCCCACCTACGTGCCGTCGGCCCCGTCGCCCAAGGCCGCGCTTGCGCTGGTCGACCGGGCCAGCCAGCTGCTCGAGATCCCGATCGAGACCACCGAGCTCGAGATCGCGTCCGCCTCCTACGAGCGCCAGGTCAGCGAACTCGTGTCCGACGACGCCGAGACGACCGACTACGTAGAGCAGCTCGAGCGCCGGTTCGACGACGACGACCACGATCCGTTCGGCGACGACGAGGAGAGCCTGGTCGACGAGGTCGAGCGATTCCTGCGCGACCAGCGCGACTGACGCGCGGCCACCTCGTCACGATGCCTTCGCTGACGGCCCGGCTCGTTCGCCGTGTCCTGCGGAGGACGGTCAAGCCGACTGACCTCGGCGACGGGTTCGTGGCGGATATCCGCAAGCGGGTAGATGGCGGTTCTTCGCTGACCTTGACCGGCCGTCGGCGTGGAACGACGTGAGCTCCGGCCCGGCGAGGCTCGGCGACGCGGCCGGAGAGTGGGTCGGCGTAGCTCGGCGCTCGCCGGCATGTGCTGTACCTGCACGGCGGCTACTACATCGCGGGGCAGACCAAGACCTATCGCAACCTCGCCGGGCGGCTGGCGAGCGGGCTTCGGGCAGAGGTCGTGCTCTTGCGCTACCGGCTTGCGCCCGAGCATCCCTACCCGGCCGCGGTCGACGACGCCATCGGCGCCTACCGGGCCATGTTGGCCAACGGCGTCGATCCCCGGTCGGTGGCCATCGTCGGCGACTCAGCCGGTGGGGGCCTCACCATGGCCCTGGTCCTTCGAGCCAAGCAGCAGGGTCTGCCGATACCCGCCGCGGCCGTGGTTCTGTCGCCGTGGGTCGATCTCACCTGCTCCGCGCCGAGCATCGATCGGAACGACTCGGTCGACGACATGTTGTCGGCGGGCGCGCTGCGCCGAGCGGCGGCGCTCTACGCGGGCTCGGCGGATCCCGCCACCCCCGACATCTCACCCTTGCTGGGCGAGCTGTCCGGAAGCCCACCCGTCCTCGTCACGGTCGACAGCTCCGAAACCTTGCTCGACGACTCGTTGCGTCTGGTCGATCGCCTACGGGCCTGCGGCGGCCGGGTCGAACTCCGGCAGACGACCGGCCTGTTCCACGTGTGGCCGATCCTGGTGCCATTCCTGCCCGAAGCGCGGCGCACCGTGCGAGACATCATCGCCTTCCTGGACACCGAGCTTCTCTAGCCCCCGGTTCGGGAACGTTCAGCTGCGCCCCATGGGGGCGTGGCGGGGCCACGGGCGGGCCAGCTCGAAGAGGTGAGCCAGGCGCAGCACCACGTCGTCGGCGTGTCGTCGTCCGGTGATCTGGAGGCCGACGGGCAGGTCGTCGGAGGCCAGGCCGGCCGGCACCGAGCAGGACGGGTTCCAGCAGAGGTTGGCCAACATGGTGAACGGCACGTTCATCGCCCGGCCGGCGGACGGGCCGAAGCGGGCCACCATGTCCTCCCCCGCGATGGTGGCCGGCGGCGGACCCTCGGCGGCGAAGGCGGTGACCGCGGTGGTGGGCGTGAGCAGCACGTCGACCTCGTCGAAGATGGCGGCGGCGTCAGCAGCCAGCTGGCGGCGGCGCAGGAGCGGCTTGACCAGTGTCGGGACGGGCCGCTCGGCCGTCTCGGTCAGAGTCGACGCCACATAAGGGGTGAGGTCCCCAAGCCGGTCGGGATAGGCGTTCTGGCCGGCGATGCTGATCCAGTCTCCCAACGCGCCGGCACCGAGCCAGGTCCGGACGGGATCGGTCAGCGACACCGTCAGCTCCACGAGCTCGACCCCTGCCTCCGCGGCCACGACCCCAGCCGCGGCCCGGGCCAGCTCCCCCACCTCCGGATCGACGACCGCGAAACCGAGATCGAGCGACCACCCGATGCGCAGCCCGCGCACGTCGAGATGGTCCATCGCGTGCTCGAACGAGACGCCCGCGGGCGGCAGCGACGTGCGATCGCGGTCGTCGGGCCCGGCGGCGAGGTCGAGGTGGACCGCCGCGTCGCGCACGCTGGTGACGAGGATGCCGATCGAGGTGGTCTGGCTGATGTCCGCGCTCGGGGCCGGCACCCGCCCGAAGCTCGCCTTCATCCCGACGAGACCGGTGAACGACGCCGGGATCCGGGTCGAGCCCCCGCCGTCGCTCGCGGTCGAGAACGGGACGAGCCCGGCCGAGACGGCGGCGGCCGAACCACCGCTGGAGCCGCCGGGCGTGACGGCCGGGTTCCACGGGTTGCGGGTCACCCCGAGGGCCTTGGAGCGGGTGAACTGGAGCGTGCCGAACTCGGGCGTGGCCGTCTTGCCGATCGGGATGGCGCCGGCGGCCCGCAGGCGGGCGACGTGGATGGAGTCCTCCTCGACCGGCGGACCGCCGAGGTAGAGGAGCGAGCCGTGCGAGGTGGGCATCCCGGCGCAGTCCTCGAGGTCCTTGACCCCGAACGGCACACCCGCCAACGGGCCGACCGCATCGCCGCGGGCGACGCGCGCGTCGACCTCCGCGGCAGCGGCCCGCGCGCCATCGAGGTCGAGGTAGACGAACGCGTTGAGCTCGTCGTTGTGCGCGTCGATGCGCTCGACGCACCGCTCGAGTAGCGCGGCTGCGGTGGTCTCGCCGCTCGCGATCGCCGCCGCGGCCTCGACCATCGTCGGCATCTCCGTCAGATCTGATTCGATCCCCATGTGACCTCTTCCCCGATTCAGTCCGATCGCCAGGTTGCGTCGCGCGGCGCGTCGTAGAGCACTTCGACCGGCTCGCCCCTGATGGCAGCAAACGCCAGGTCGCCCCACTGCTCGAAGCCGGCGAGCGGCTCGGGCAGCGCGTCCTGGGCGAACCAGCCGATCGCCCGCGTCTCGAGTGGGTGACCGACCAGGTCACCGCCGGTGGCACGGCAGTGGAACACGAGGGAGTAGAGGGGGATGCTCGTGAAGCGCCGGCGCAGCCCGTCGAGCACGGCGATCAGCCGGACGACCTCGCACTCGATCCCCGTCTCCTCGCGCACCTCCTTCACCGCCACCTCGCTGGCCGAGTAGCCGACGTCGGCCCACCCGGTCGGGTAGAGCCAGATCCCCGAGTCGCCTCGCTGCACGAGCAGCAGCTCGCCCCGGTCATTGCCGACCACCGCGCCGACGGCGATCTTCGGCGTCTGGTAGCCGGCCACGCCGTGACCCACCGACCGCATCCATTCGTGGACGAGCGTCTCGGCGTCGAAGTGGCTTCCCGCCGCCACCCGCATGTCCGCCGCGACGGCGAGCACCTCCTCGAATCGCTCCCGCTCGTACAGGCTCTCGGTGAAGCCGAGCCCCGTCCGGGCGATGCCCGCCAACGCCTCGCTCCACCGGACGAGGTCGTGGTTGATGGGCGAGGGCTCCGGCATCGTTGCCGACGCTATTCCAAACCGGCCCGGACGCGATCGGCCCGACCCGAGACGGCGCTCAGAGGGCAGCGAGGATCGAGCGTTCGAGCTCGCGCAGGTAGTCGGCGTCGGTGACCTTGTGGCCGTCGCGGTCCTGCACGTAGAAGGCGTCGAGCACGTCGAGGTCGATCGTCTGCACCTTCGCCGAGCGGATGTCGAGGTCGAGATCGCTCATGGCTCGAGTGATGCGGTAGAGCACCCCCACCTCGTCGGGGGCACGGACCTCGACGACGGTCGCCGCGTCGGACAGGTCGTTGTCGAAGGTGACCTTGGGCGCGCTCGGCACGCCGATGCGCGACCGGTTGGCGTAGATGTGGGCCCGCTCCCGCAGCCGGGCGTCGAGGGCCAGCCGCCCGTCGAGTGCCTTCTCGACATCGGCGATCACACGGTCCCACGGGATCACCGGGCCGAAGTTGCTCTCGACCCGGTAGGTCTCGAGCGCCATGCCCTGATCGGTGCGGGCGGCCGCGGAGAGCACATCGAGACCGTTGAGCGAGAGGGCGGCCGCCACCCGCGAGAACAGGCCGGGCCGGTCGGGGGCGATCACGAGGAGCTGGTCGTCGAGGCCTTCGATGATGCGCCGACCTTCGGCCAACCGCGCGACCTGCTCGGGAGTCGGGAAGGTCCCGACCGCGGCCTGGCCCGGCCCGGCGCCGCCGAGCAGATGGGCGACCCGGGACGCCAGCTCGGCCAGCAACTCGGCCTTCCAGGTGCTCCAGGCCGCGGGCCCGGTGGCCAGGGAGTCCGCCTCGACCAGAGCCCCCATCAACCGCAGCATGTCGAGCGTGGAGATGCGGTCGGCCACGAAGCGGATCGTGCCCTCGTCCGAAAGATCCCGCCTCGTCGCCACCTCGGGCAGCAGCAGGTGATGGCGCACCATGTCCTGCAGGACGGTGATGTCGTCGACGGCGAAGCCCATCCGCTCGCCGATCGAGCGCACCACCCCGATGCCGACGTCAGTGTGGTCGCCCGGATAGCCCTTGCCGATGTCGTGGAGCAGTGCGCCGATCACCAGCAGGTCCGGACGCGCCACCCGGTCGACCAGCGCGGACGCGTTGGCCGCCGTCTCGCACAGATGGCGATCGACCGTGAAGCGGTGGAACGCGTTGCGTTGCGGTTTGCAGCGCACCGGTGCCCACTCGGGCAGGATCCGCACGAACAGGTCGCGTTGGTCGAGCGTCTCTACGACGTGGATGGAGGGTCGGCCCGCCAGCAGCAGCCGGGTGAACAGCTCACGGGCCTCGTCGGACCACGGAGTCGGAACGTCTGGGGCAGTGGAGGCGAGTCGATCGAGTGTGTGCCGGTCGATGCGTCGGTCCGCTTCGGCCGCCGCGGTCGCCACCCGCAACAGCAGCAGCGGATCAGTGGTCGCGTCGGCTGCGGCGGTCAGGCACACACGGCCCTCGCGCAGCACCACCTCGGGGGCGAGGACCTGGTCGCGCGCCATCCGCCAGCCGCGAGGTCCACTCAACGAGGAGTCGACCCGCTCCCAGACTTCATCGCTCGTCCACGCGATCGACCTGGCGGCGCTGCTCACGGCCCGCATGAGCTCGTCGGCATCGGGATAGTCCAGCGCGGACGCCACCTCGTCCTGCTCCTCGAGCAGCAGGCGGTCACCCGGGCGCTTGGTGATGCGGTGCAACTCGACGCGCGCGTCGAGCAGGACCCTGTTGTTGGCCTCGAGCGTGGCGTCGTCGCCCTCGAGCATGACGGTCTGGGCGAGCTCGGCCCACCGGACGGCGTGCACGTCACGCAGGCCGCCCCGCCCCTCCTTCAGGTCGGGCTCGAGCAGGAAGGCGACCTCCCCGGCCTCGGCTTGCCGGGTCCGGACCCGCATGCTGATCTCGGCCAGCCACCGACGGGCGCGCTTGCGCCAGAGGGCCAGCGCCCGATCGGCCAGGTCGGCACTCAGGGACGGGTCGCCCGCGAGATGGCGCACCGTGACGAGCGAGGTCGCCGTGTCGAGGTCGTCGGCGGCGAGCGCCAGGGCCTCCTTGGGCGTGCGCACGGAATGTCCCAGCTTCAGCCCCTCGTCCCACATCGGGTACCAGACGGCCTCCGCGATGGCGCCGATGGCCTTGACGCCCGTGTGCAACAGGAGCACGTCGATGTCGGACTGCGGCGCCAGCTCGGCGCGGCCGTAACCGCCCACCGCGAGGAGCGCCACCCCTGAGGTACCCGCCGCCGCTCGCTCGAACAACGCGGCGAGCCACTCGTCCATGCGATCGCTGTAGGCCCGGCACAGCTCGACGCCGTGCAGGTTCGGGTCGTCGAACAGATCCGAACGGGAGAGGGTCAGCGACACGGAGGCACGATCAACTCAGAGCGCGTCGGGTCCGCGCTCGCCGGTGCGGATGCGCACCAGGCGCTCGACCGGCGTCACCCAGATCTTGCCGTCGCCGATCTTGCCCGTCCGGGCTGCGTCGACGATGAGCTCGACGGCGCGGTCGACGTCGACGTCGTCGACCACGACCTCGATGCGGACCTTCGGCGTGAAATCGACGCGGTACTCCGAGCCGCGGTAGGTCTCCACGTGACCGCCCTGGCGACCGAAGCCCTTGACCTCGTTCACCGTCATCCCGTGGATGCCCGCCTCCTTGAGCGCGTCCTTGACCTCCTCGAGGGTGAACGGCTTCACGATGGCCGTGATGAGCATCATGACGTGGTCTCCGACGGGGTCGGCCCGGGTCCGAGTGGGCCGCGTGACGCCACCCGCCCGGCGTTCGCGATCGGGTCCCACACGGAGGAGAAGGGCGGCGCGTAGGCAAGGTCCAGGTTGGCCAGCTGCTCGACGGTCATGCCGGCGGTGACGGCCACGGCCAACGTGTCGATGCGGATGGCCGAGCCGCTCCCACCGACGATCTGGCCGCCGAGGACCCGGCCCGTGCCGCGTTCGCTGATCAGCTTGACCGTCATCGGCTCGCTGGAGGGCATGTAGCCCGCGTGGGTCGTCGCCTCGATGGTGGTCACGCGGGCGTCGAACCCGGCCTCGGCCGCCTCGGCCTCGTTCAACCCCGTGCGGGCGACCTCGGTGCCGCAGACGCGGACGATCGCGGTGCCCGCCACCCCGGGGAAGGTGGCATAGCCGCCACCGATGTTGATGCCGGCCACGCGCCCGTGCTTGTTGGCGACCGTGCCGAGCGCCAGGTGCACGGGCCTCTGGCTCACCTGGTGGAACGACTCCGTGCAGTCACCTGCCGCGTACGCACCTTCGAGCGACGTGCGTTGCCGGCGATCGACCCGCACCGCACCGCGCACCCCGAGCTCGATCCCGGCCGCCCCGGCCAAGGTCGTCTCCGGCTCGACGCCCATCCCGAGCACCACCAGGTCTGCGGGCAGACGACCATGGGCGGTGTGCACGCCGCCCGGCTCGAAGCCGGTGACGTCGACGCCGGTCCGCACGTCGATCGAGAGGCGCTCCAGCGCCTTCGCGACGAGGGCTCCCATGTCGGGATCGAGCGTGTGCATCACCTGGGGCGCGGCGTCGACGAGCGTGACCTCGGCGCCCCACATGACGAAGGCCTCGGCCATCTCGAGACCGATGTAGCCACCGCCGACGACCACCACCCGCTGGCAGCGGACCTCCTCCGCGTAGGCCAACAGGCGCTCGGCGTCGTCCAGGGTCTGCACCCCGAAGATGCCCTCGCCGTCGATGCCGGGCAGATCCGGCCGGGTCGGGCGGGCCCCCGTGGCGATCACGAGGTGCTCGAAGCCGATGCGGAACGAGCGGTCGCGGGCCAGGTCCCGGACCTCGACCTGGCGCCGGTCGGTGTCGATCTCGACCACCTCGTGCTCGGTTCGCACGTCGATACGCATCGATTCGCGGAACTCGCGGCGGCGTGCGGACGACCAGCGCCTCGATGTCCTCCACCTCGCCGGCGACGTGATACGGGATGCCGCAGGCTGAGAAGCTCACCCGGCGACCCCGCTCGAACGCCACGATCTCGAGGTCCGGGCGGAGGCGGCGGGCGTTGGTCGCCGCGGTCATGCCACCCGCGTCGCCTCCGATGACGACCAGCCGTTCAGCCATGGTGGGCGAGGCTACCGCGGGCCACGTCCGGGACCGACCCGGGTACCGTCGCGAAGGCGGGGCTGTCAGACTGTCGGTATGGCCGTGCGCAAGGACTGCCGCCACTACTCGACCCGCAGCACGACGAGCGGTGACCTCATCCAGAGGTGCCGTGTCGACGCCGCGGAGCAGGCCCCGTTCGCCTGTCCCGAGCACTGCCTCTTCTTCGAGCCCCGATCGGTCAGCAACGCGGGCTGGGAGCGCTTCGAGCAGACCGACGACGGCGACCGCTGGGGCGAGTAGACCTCAGCCGCGGTCCGGGCTCCCCTCGCCGGTCCGGCGTCGGCGGAGGTGGACGTGCGCCTTGGCCGCACCCCAGGTGAGCGCGGGCTCCTGCAAGACGGGATCGATGTCGGCGAACGACCGGGGCACCAGGTCGTAGTCGTCGTCGGGGAACTGCCCCGCGTCGAACCCGTCCCGCACGACCGGCGCCACGCCCATCGCCCGCAACGCGTCGGTCGGCAGGTGCACCGTGGCCCGCACGACTTCGAGCGGCGTGGTCGTCTGGGCGTCGACGTCGGTCGCCAACAGCTGCCGTAGCCGCGGAGCCGCCTCGTCGGCGACCGCCTGACCGGTGGCGGCCGCGTTGAGTCGCTCGGCCTCGGTCGCGGCGCCTCGGAACGCGACGATCCGCTCGACCATGCTTCGTTCCACCCAGCTGGGCAGCGACGCCACCATCCCATCGGCCAACGCCGACGCATA
This sequence comes from uncultured Microthrixaceae bacterium, assembly GCA_963776435.1. Classification (GTDB taxonomy): domain Bacteria; phylum Actinomycetota; class Acidimicrobiia; order Acidimicrobiales; family Acidimicrobilacustridaceae; genus UBA4742. The sequence goes on along the minus strand of CAVZMK010000002.1, from coordinate 881,845 downwards.
CCCGGCCAGCGCGGCCGCGTCGTCGGGGTCGTCCGCGGAGTTGGCAGCGTCGCCCACGTCCTCCATGCTGTCCCAGGTGACCGAGACCGTGCGCACCGCGTTGACGGACCCGTGAAGATCCGGGTGCTGTCGGTGTTCGAGGGGGTCGTCTACCACTGCTGGCCGACCGACCTGTCCCACCCCGACCGACCCGTCCTCGAGGTGGAGGCCGTGCTCCGCGAGGGCGACGCCGACGCCGCCAGCGGACCACTCCTCCTGACGGTGGCCGACTACATCACGATGGTCGGGGGGCTCGAGGCGGCCCGGCCGGGACTGCACGAGATGCGGGCGCAAGGTCGCATCGTCGACCACCTGGGCGTCGAGCACATCAGCTTCCCGATGTGGACGAGGGTCAGCGGTCCGGGTTGAGCGCCTGGTTGAGGTTGCCCGAGCGCAGGCCCTCGAGGTCGACCGTCACGTAGCGGTAGCCCGCCTCGCGCACCGCGTCGACGACGTCGCGCCGGCGCGCCATCACGTCGTCGAGGCGGTCGAGCGGCACCTCGATGCGAGCCAGGTCGCCGTAGTGGCGGACCCGCAGCTCCCGGAAGCCCAGCGCGCGCAGCGCCGTCTCGGCCTGCTCGACCTCGCGCAGCACGCGACAGGGTCACGGGGGTGCCGTACGGCACGCGCGACGCCAGGCAGGCGGCCGCCGGCTTGTCCCAGGTGCGCAACCCGAGCTGTTGCGACGTGGACCGGACGTCGGCCTTGGTGAACCCGGCGTCGACGAGCGGGAAGGCGGCTCCTCGTTCGGCCGCGGCCCGCTGACCCGGGCGGTGGTCGCCGAGGTCGTCGAGGTTCACGCCGAGCACGACCGTCGCGCCCCGGTCGTCCGCCAGCGGCCCGAGTGCATCCATCAACGCGTCCTTGCAGTGGAAGCAGCGGTCGGCGTCGTTGCGCCGGTAAGCCGCAGCCTCCAGCTCGTCGGTCTCGACCTCGACCCACTGCAGACCCCACTCGTCGGCCAACGCCGCGCAGTCGTCGCGCTCGAAGCCGGGTAGCGACGGAGAGACTGCAGTGGCCGCCACCACACGGTCGGGACCGAGCTGGTCGTGCGCCGTCCAGGCCAGGAAGGCCGAGTCGGCGCCGCCGCTGAAGGCCACGACCACGCGCTCGTAGCGGTCGAGCTGCCCGCGCAGCGCCAGCAGATCGCCCATCGCCGTGTCAGCCCGTGACGACGCCGACTCGGCTGAGCACCTCGGCGACCGGTGCGACCATGCCCGTGTAGAACGGTCCGAACTCGGCGTAGTTGGCCGAGGCGCGGTCGAATCGCATGGTGTACACGACCTCCTTGAGGTCGTCGGGGTGCTGCGCGAACAGCGTCACGCCCCACTCGAAGTCGTCGAGGCCGGCCGAGCCGGTGATGACCTGCAGGATGCGTCCGGCGAAGGTGCGCCCCGACGCGCCGTGCTCGAGCATGAGCTCCTTGCGATCGTCGTAGGGCAGCGTGTACCAGTTCTGCTCGGGTTCCCGCCGCTTCGACATCGGGTAGAAGCACCACGCCGGCTTGTCGTCGGGCGGCAGCTGCGGGTGCAGCCGGGCCTCGCGCATCGCCTCGGGTACGCCCTGCGCGTACTCGCTCAACTCGGTCAGCGACACGTACGAGTCGACGACGTCGAGCCCGGCCGCGCTCAGATCGGCCTGCAGCCGCCGGAGGCGCCAGAGGTCGTCGCCGAGCGCCATGAAGGCCACATCGGCCTTGTGGCCGAGCACCGCGACCGCCACGACCTGGTCGCCGTCGGCTTCGGCCCGCTTGACGGCGGCCACCACCTCGTCCCCCTCGGTCAGCGGTCCGAGCTTGCAGAACAGGTGCAGGACTCCCCAACCGACCTTCGGTGACACGGCGTCGCTCACCACCTCAGTCTAGGGCCGCGCCGCGCGGGTCCCCGCTCGGGCCGGTGCATCGGGCGGTCAGAGCTCGCCGGCGTAGACGTTCATGCGGTCGCCGCGCACGAACCCGGCCAGCACGAGGTTGGCCCGCACGGCCGTCGCCACCGCCAGCGAGGTCGGAGCGCTCACGGCCACCAGCGCGGCGAAGCCGGCCGCCCACGCCTTCTGGACCATCTCGAACGACGCCCGACCACTCACGTAGAGCCCGAGGTCGGTGGCGGGCAGCCGGTCGTCGAGCAGCAGGCGGCCGACCACCTTGTCGACCGCGTTGTGCCGGCCGACGTCCTCACGCACCACGATCGGAGTGCCGGCGGCATCGAACGCGGCTGCGGCGTGCACCGCGCCCGTGGCGTCGAAGAGCCGCTGCTCGGCGCGCACGCGATCGGGCATCGAGGCGAGCACCTCGGCCCCGAACGCCTGCGTCGCCACCAGCGGCTCGAGTCGCTCCGCCAGCTCCGCCGAGGAGGTCGATCCGCACAAGCCGCACGAAGAGGTGGTCGGTCCGAGGCGCGGCGTGGGCACGGGAGCCAGCCCGCCGGTGTCGACCGACACGACGTTGAAGTCGGTGTCGACGGCGGGCCCGGTGGCGCAGTAGCGGCATGTACGCACCGCCGCGCCCGCCGAGCAGCCCCTCGGTGAAGCAGAACCCGGCGGCCAACTCGAAGTCGTGGCCCGGGCGTGCGCATCGTGGTCGTCACCAGTTGGTCGTCGAGGTGGATGGCCATCGGCTCCTCGACCACCAACTCGTCGGGCCGGCGCGACGACGTCCCGCCGTCGAAGGTGGTGGTGAGCACCGTCGCGGTGCGACCGCGGGTCACCGTCCGAGGGTAGTGCGGTCGTCGCGGAACCGGATGGGCCGAGCCTCCACCCAGATCACGTTCCGGTCACGGCCAACGGATCGCCCCGCCGGTCAGCTCGGCCAGCCGGGCGTTCGGCTCGGCGAAGTAGTCGTCGAGCCAGCCGCGCGCCTCGGCGGGCAGATCCGACGGCCGACCGGCGTTCGCCACCTCGAACGCGGGCGGCGGCGCATCGGGCAGCCCGAGGTGGCGGCAGACCACGCCGTAGGTGGTGGTCGGGTCGGCGAACAGGTCCTCGCTGCGTACGAGCAGGATCTGGTCGGGATCGAAGCAGTCGAACCACTCACGCAGCTCGTCGGCGTAGTAGCCCTGGCGCAGCAGACCGTCGGCGATCGACGCGCGGCCCTCCGCCGGCGTCCATCCACCGGCCAGCCCCTCGGCCTCGGCCTCGATCGCCGCCATGAAGCCGGCCGCATCGGCCTCGACGTCGGCGGCGCGGCGCATGCGGTAGTGGCTCCAGGCCCGCTCCCCTGGTTCCCGGAGCAGAGCCACCAGGGCGACGTCGGGCACGACCGCGTGCAGGCGGGCCGCCGATCCGGCGATCGCGAGGTAGGTCGGCGTGGCCTCGCCGCAGCGGGCACGCGGCGCCCCGTGGGCGCGCCCCACCCGCGCCAGGGTCGACCGGAACGGGAACCACGAGCGGTACCACTTCTCCCCGCGCACCGCGTTGCGGGGGCGGTCGACGAAGTGCAGCTCCTTCGCCCGGCACGGCACCACCAGTGGATGGGCGCCGAGGTACTCGTACATCGAGGTGGTACCCGACTTGGACGCGCCGAAGATCACGAAGTCGGGCAGCGCCCGCAGGCGTGAGGTCGCCTGCTGGTACGCCCGCGCCAGTCGTGAGTCCCCCGACATGCGCGCCATCGGGCGATCATCGCACGTCGCACGCGAACGGGGCGCCCCCGAAGGGACGCCCCGTCCAACGCGTGCTTCTTGCTACCGACTCAGTAGTCGTCCTGCCTGCTACCGACTCAGTAGTCGTCCATGCCTCCGGGCATGCCCGCGGGCGGCCGCCTCGGGCTTGTCGGCGATGACCACCTCGGTGGTCAGGAACAGCGCCGCGATCGACGCCGCGTTCTGCAGCGCCGAGCGGGTGACCTTGGCCGCGTCGATGATGCCGGCCTTGACCAGGTCCTCGTACTCGCCGGTGGCGGCGTTGAGGCCCTCGCTGGCCGAATCGAGGTGGCGCACCCGCTCGACCACGACGCCGCCCTCGAGGCCGGCGTTGGTGGCGATCTGCTTCAGCGGCTCCTCGAGCGCGTGGGCCACGATGCGGGCACCGGTGGCCTCGTCGGCGGGCAGGTCCTTGGCCACGTCGAGCACCTTGGCCTGAGCCCGCAGCAGGGTGGTGCCGCCGCCGGCGACCACACCCTCCTCGATGGCGGCCTTGGTCGTGCTCACCGCGTCTTCGATGCGGTGCTTCTTCTCCTTGAGCTCGACCTCGGTGGCCGCGCCGACCTTGAGGACGGCCACACCACCGGAGAGCTTGGCCAGACGCTCCTGGAGCTTCTCGCGGTCGTAGTCGGAGTCGGTGTTCTCGATCTCGGCCTTGATCTGGCTGATGCGACCCTCGACGTCGGCCTTGTCGCCGGCGCCCTCGACGATGGTGGTCTCGTCCTTGGTGACCACGATCTTGCGGGCCTGGCCGAGCAGGTCGAGCGTCGTGTTCTCGAGCTTGAGGCCGACCTCCTCGGTGATGACCTGCGCACCGGTGAGGATGGCCATGTCCTGCAGCATCGCCTTGCGGCGGTCGCCGAAGCCCGGGGCCTTGACGCTGACCGAGTTGAACGTGCCGCGGATCTTGTTGACCACGAGGGTGGCCAGAGCCTCGCCCTCGACGTCCTCGGCGATGATCACGAGCGGCTTGCCCGCCTGCATGATCTTCTCGAGCACCGGCAGCAGGTCGCGCACGGCGGAGATCTTCGAGCCGACGAGCAGGATGTAGGGGTTGTCGAGCGAGGCTTCCATCCGCTCGGGGTCGGTGACCATGTACGGCGAGATGTAGCCCTTGTCGAAGCGCATGCCCTCGACGAGGTCCATCTCCATGCCGAAGGTCTGCGACTCCTCGACGGTGATGACGCCGTCCTTGCCGACCTTGTCGATGGCCTCGGCGATCATCTCGCCGATCTCGGCGTCGGCCGAGGAGATGCCGGCGACCTGGGCGATCTGGCTCTTGTCCTCGACGTCGTTGGCCTGGTCCTTGATGGACGACACCGCGGCCTCGACGGCGGCCTCGATGCCCTTCTTGAGCGACATCGGGTTGGCGCCGGCGGCCACGTTGCGCAGACCCTCGCGCACCATCGACCACGCCAGCACGGTGGCCGTGGTGGTGCCGTCACCGGCGACGTCGTCGGTCTTCTTGGCGACCTCTTTGACGAGCTCGGCGCCGATCCGCTCGTAGGGATCCTCGAGCTCGATCTCCTTGGCGATGGAGACACCGTCGTTGGTGATGGTGGGGGCGCCCCACTTCTTGTCGAGCACGACGTTGCGGCCCTTCGGGCCGAGGGTGACGCGCACGGCGTCGGCGAGCTGGTTCATGCCGCTCTCGAGCGCTCGGCGAGCCTGCTCGTCGAATTCGATGATCTTGGCCATACGAAATACCCCTCCGTTGGGTTAGCACTCTCACGTCGAGACTGCTAATAGGAAACCAAAACCACGGCCCGCCCGCAACCTGGGCGGGGGGATTTAGGCTGAGCCCGTGCCCAGACCCCCCGAGGCGGATGCCCCGATCGTCGTGGTCGGGGCCGGAGTGGCCGGCCTGGGCACCGCCCTGGCCCTGGCCCGGGCAGGCCACCGGGTCACCCTCTTCGAGCGCGATGCCACGCCGCTGCCGGCCGATCCCGACGCCGCCTTCGCCTGGGACCGCCGGGGTGCCCCCCAGGTCCGCCACTCCCACGCCCTGCTGGCCCGGCTGCGCAACCTCCTGCGGGACCGCTACCCGGACGTCCTCGAGGACCTGCTCGACGCCGGGGCCACCGAGATCCGCTTCGCCGACGACCTGCCCGTCGACATCGCCGACCGCGACCCCCGACCCGGCGACGAGGACCTCGTCGCGCTGGCCTGCCGGCGCACCACCTTCGAGTGGGTGCTGCGACGCAAGGTGCTGGCCACCGACGCGGTGGCCCTGCGCGACGGCGTGACGGTCGAGCGGCTACTGGCCGAGCCGACCCCGTCAGGTCCGCGGGTGACCGGGGTGCAGGTGCGCCGGGTCGGTGCGGCGACCGACGACGCCGCGTCGGCCGAGGAGGTCCCGGCCTCGATGGTGATCGCCGCGCTCGGACGCCGATCGGCCGTCGCCGGGTTGGCTGGGCGAGCTCGACGTCCATCCCGACGAGCAGGTGGAGGACACCGGCATCATCTATCTGTCGCGCTTCTACCGGCTGCACGACGATGCCGAGCTCCCGCCGGCCGACGGTCCCATCGGCGGCGATCTGGGCTACCTCAAGTACGCGGTCTTCCAGGGCGACAACCGCACCCTGTCGGTCACCTTCGCCCTCGACTCCGACGACCGCGAGCTGCGGACCCGCCTCGTCGAGCCGACCGACTTCGACCGGGCCGCCCGATCGTTGCCGGCCACCCGGCCGTGGGCCGACGGGGCCGTCACCGAGGCCATCACCGAGGTGCACACGATGGGCGGGCTCATCAACCGCAAGGTCACCTACGTGGACGACGACGGGCGGCCGCTCGTCCTCGGGTTCCACGCGGTCGGCGACGCCCACACGTGCACCAACCCGCTCTACGGACGCGGGTGCTCGCTCGCGATGGTGCAGGCCAACCTCCTGGCCGACGCACTGGCTGAGCATCCGGGCCGACAACCCGTCGATCTGGTCGCCCGCTCGGTCGCGTACGAGGCGGCGAGCGATCGCGAGATCCGACCGTGGTACCGCGCCTCGGTCAACCAGGACCGTCTCAACCGCCAGGCCGCGGCCGAACGCGCGGCGGAACGGGACCCCGACGCCGATGCGCCTCGCGACCACGTCGACGACCGCGCGACCGGGCAGGAGGACGACGCCGACCGCACGACACGCGAGTTCATGCAGTCGATCATGCGCGACGGTCTCCTGCCCGCCGTGCGCACCGACGCCACGGTGTTCCGGGCCTTCGTGCGGGCGTTCAACCTGCTCGACCCACCGGAGCTGATCACGAGCGACCCGGACGTCGTGAACCGGGTGCTCGCCGCCTACCAGGCCCGCGACGAGCGACCGCCCGACGAGCCCCTCGGGCCGGACCGACCGCACCTCCTCGCCGCCCTGGATGCGCCCTGATCCGGTACTGAAACTTCACGAAACGGTCTGAGAAGGCGGGTCCGAGAGCGGACCTCTTCAGGATTGCGTACAGAGAGGGCCCGATCTGGTCGATGCTGGGGGCCAGAGCGGTGGTACCCCAGAGGGGACCGCGGCCGGTCGCCAGAGGGAGCGCCGGCCGCTCCTCTGCGGTCTATCCCCCGACCGACCTCGTGCGCGGGCTCAGCCGCCGACCGACTTCATGCGCCGGCTCAGCCGCCGGCGACGGCCTGCATGATGGAGAGCGTGCCGCCGTCGGGCACCGACGTCGAGAGCCCGTCCATGAACCGCACGTCGTCGTCGTCGACGAACAGGTTCACGTAGCGCACCAGACCACCCTGATCGTCGAGCAGCTTCTCCTTGAAGCCGGGGTGAGCGGCCTCGAGCGCGTCGAGCACGTCGGCGACGGTGGCACCGTCGACCTCGACCTGCGACGAACCGGACGTCATGGGGCGGAACACGGGGGGAACCCGGACGGTGACACTCATGCCCGGCAGCGTATCGCCACGATCCTGGAGGGCCATCCGTCGCCGCTACTGGGCCGACATGATCGCCTCGAACTCGGCCAGCGGGTTGCGGGCCGGGCGGCCCGTCACCTCGACGGTCGCCCGGTGGATGGCGCCGGCGAACCGGAACGGGGCCAGGTAGCCGTCGCCCACGGCCGGTCCCATCTCGTAGCCGCACGTGAGACCCGAGCCCGTGTAGGAGAACTGCGACGGGGTGAAGCGCGGGATCTCGCCCGTCCCGATGACGACGCCGTCGCAGCGCAGCGTCCCCCGGCCGGCGTTCTGCGCCGTCCACTCGAACTCGTAGGCGAGCTCGTGGCGACCCACGGCTAGCAGGTCGTCCGACGAGATGGTCTGACGTTCCTTTCCGTAGAGGTTGTGCACGTAGCGCAACCTCCCCTCGAGCACGTGCAGCGACCAGCCGCCGAGCACGGTGCCGAGCGCCATCAGCACGCCGTCCGCACCACCTTCGGATCCGCCCTCGGGAACCGTCGCGTCGACGGTGACGGTGTGCGAGCGGTTGCGCACGTCGACCGCCACGTGCTCGGGAACGGGTGCACCGAAGGGGTGGTACCGGTACACGATCCGGTCGCGCTGCGCTCTCGGACGCGGGTGCAGGATCGTGTGGAGGATGCGGTTGTCGAGGGGCAGCACCTGGTGCCGTCGGGCCTCGTCCCACCACAGCTCGACCATCTCGGCCAATCGGTCCGGCTCGGCCGCGGCCAGGTCGTCGGTCTCGGACAGGTCCTCGGCGACGTGGTACAGCTCCCACACGTCGTCGTCGAACGGGGTGCGCCAGTCGAGCCCGTCGTCGTACAGCGGCGCGAGCGGCTTGAACGTCACCGCCTTCCAACCGTCGTGGTAGAGCGCGCGCGAGCCGAGCATCTCGAAGTACTGGGTCTCGTGGCGCTCGGGCTCGTCCGCGCCGTCGGCCCCGAGCAGGTAGGCGAAGCTCGTTCCCGTCGATCGGAGCCTGGGGCACGTAGCCGATCTGCTCGGGTGCCTCGATGCCGACCAGCTCGAGCACCGTCGGCAGCACGTCGACGGCGTGGGCGAACTGGTGGCGGATCGACCCGGCGCTGGCTCCGAATCGGGCCGGCCAGTGGACGATGCAGGGATCGGCGACGCCGCCCTCGTGGACCTCGCGCTTCCAGCGCCGGAACGGCGTGTTGCCGGCCATGGTCCAGCCCCACGGATAGTTGTTGTGCGCGCTCGGGCCGCCGATCTCGTCGATGCGCCGGCGCAGCTCGTCGGGGCCGGCCGGGTCGAAGTTGACCATGCGGCCGTCGTTGATCGAGCCGTCTCGACCGCCCTCCGAGCTGGCTCCGTTGTCCGACACGACGATGACGAGGGTGTCGTCGAGCTCGCCCCGGTCCTCGATGAAGTCGAGCAGCCGGCCGATCTGGGCGTCGGTGTAGGAGAGGTAGGCGGCGAAGCACTCCATGAAGCGCGCCGCCACCCGGCTGGTCGTCGTCGGAGAGCTCGTCCCAGGCCGGCACCCACGACGGGCGGGGTGACAGACGGGTGCCGGCAGGCAGGATCCCGAGCTCGTGCTGCCGGGCGAAGGTCTCGTCGCGCCAGGCGTCCCAGCCCCGGTCGAAGCGACCGCGGTACCGCTCGATCCACTCGGCCGGCGCGTGGTGGGGCGAGTGGCAGGCACCGGTGGCGAAGTAGAGGAAGAACGGTCGGTCGGCATCGACGGCGCGGAGGTCGCCCAGGTACCGGATGGCCTGGTCGGCCAGGTCGGCGCTCAGGTGGTAGCCGTCCTCGAACGTCCCCGGCGGGGCGACGGCGTGGTTGTCGTGGTAGAGCGCGGGCGCGAACTGGTGGGTCTCGCCACCGTGGAAGCCGTACCACCGGTCGAACCCGCGCCCGAGCGGCCACGAGTCGCGGGGCGCCGCCATGTGCGTCTCGTCGTCGGGGGTCAGGTGCCACTTGCCCACGGCGTAGGTCGCGTAGCCCCGATCGCCGAGCATCTCGGACAGGAAGCCGTTCTCGCTGCGGGATCTGGCCGCAGTAGCCGGGGAAGCCCATGGCCAGGTCGGCGACCCGCCCCATGCCGTTGGCGATGGTGGTTGCGCCCGGTGAGCAGGCACGATCGGGTCGGCGAGCACAGGGCGGTGGTGTGGAAGTTGGCCAGCCGCACGCCACCGGCGGCCAGGCGGTCGAGGGTCGGGGTGGCGATGTCCGAGCCGTAGCAGCCGAGCTGGGCGAAGCCGACGTCGTCGAGCACCACGAGGACGACGTTGGGGGCCCCGTCCGGCGGGTGCACCTCCGGCGACCACCATGGCTCCGAGTCCCGCCAGTCCCGGCCGATCACGCCCCCGAACTCGGCGGTCGTCATGTCCCCTCCCCCTGTTCCTCCCCCTGGACTCGACGACACGCTACCGGGCCGGCCCGTTCCGCCTTGCCAGGGTCCTCCCTGGTCGGTGACGATGAAGAGATGCTGCTTGCCGTTGCTGCGGACGTTCCGCTCGGGCGAGTTCGACCCCGCTCGCCTCGTCGCGGCGAAGGCCGGTCGCACGATCTCGCTGTGCCTGCCCGGCTCGCGACGAGCAGGACACCGTCGGCGCCATCGTCGCGGACGGTGCGGCGCCCAGCTCGTCGACGAGCTCGCGCTGATCGACGAGATCCTCGTGGTCGACGACCACTCGACCGATCGCACCGCCGCGGTCGCCGCCGACGCCGGTGCGGTCGTGCTCGCCGCCGACGAGATCCTCCCGAGCTACGGACTCGGGCACGGCAAGGGCGAGGCCCTCTGGAAGTCGCTGGCGGCGTCGCGCGGCGACCTGGTCGTCTGGTGCGACGCCGACGTGCGCAACTTCGACGCGTCGTTCGTGGTCGGGCTGGTCGGCCCGCTCCTCACCCGCACCGACGTGGGCTTCGTGAAGGGCTTCTACGACCGGCCGGAGGGAACCGGCACGGGTGGCGGGCGGGTCACCGAGCTCGTCGCCCGTCCCGTGATCAGCCTCCTGTGCCCGCAGCTGGCCGGGTTCATCCAGCCGCTCGCCGGCGAGTACGCCGGCCGCCGCGAGTTGCTCGAGCAGCTGCCGTTCGTCGAGGGCTACGGCGTCGACCTGGGCCTGCTGCTCGACATCGAGCGCCGCTTCGGACTCTCGGCGATGGCGCAGGTCGACCTCGGCGAGCGCATGCACCGCAACCGCCCGCTCGACGAGCTGTCGCCTCAGGCCATGGCCGTGATCCAGCTCGCCCTGCACCGCGCCGCGCCCGGCCTCGCCGCCGAGATCGAGACGCTCGTACGCCCCGGCCACGACCCGCTCGTCGTCGACGTCACCGCCCGCCCGCCGCTCGTCGAGGTGCCCGAATACCGCGCGCTCGTCGGCCTGATCGCACCCGCTCAGCCGAGCCGCTCGAGCAGGGCCTCCTCGATGCAGGCCAGGGTGTCGGCGCGGGCCCGCTCGTCGCCGAAGCGGTCGACCAGCGAGATCGCGTCGATGCGCTGCTCGGCGCCGTCGTAGCAGTCACCGGCGACGGCCAGCACCGGCACGCCGAGCTGGCCCGCCAGCTCCGCGACGCCACCGACCGTCTTGCCGTCGAACGACTCCGCGTCGAGGAAGCCCTCCCCCGTCACGACCAGATCGGCGTGCTCGAGCTGATCGAACAGCTCCACCTCGTCGGCGACGACGTCGAACCCGCGCTCGAGCCGCGCACCTGCCGCGGCCAGACCCCCGGCCAGACCGCCGGCCGCGCCCGACCCCTCGAGCGCGCGCACGTCGACGCCGTGGTCGCGCAGGTACACGTCGGCCAGGCGTTCGAGTCGGCGCGTCAGCAGCTCGCACCTGGGCCGCGGTCGCTCCCTTCTGCGGACCGAAGACCGGCGCCGCATCGACGAAGACCGTCCGGACATCGCACGCGACCACGAGATCGACCCCTCGCAGTCGCTGCAACGGGAACAGCGCCTGCAGCGCACCCAGGCCGCCGTCGGTCGTCGCCGATCCGCCCACCCCGACCAGCACGCGGGTGGCGCCGCTCTCGACGGCCATCGCGATGAGCTCTCCCGTACCCGTCGTCGTTGCTGCCATCGGGTCGTTGTGCTCGGATCCGCCGGCCAGCGCCAGACCCGAAGCCCGCGCCATCTCGATGACGGCGCGACGACGGTCGAGCCGCCATGCGGCCTCGACCGGTTGGCCCAACGGGCCGGTCACGGTGGCCACCCGGTTGGGTCCGCCGAGCACGTCGAGGGTGCCCTCGCCACCGTCGGCCATCGGCACCTGCACGCACGTGTGGCCGAGCTGCTCGACCGCCCGGGCGATGGCCGCGCGCCACCGCGGCGGCATCGGCCGTGCCCCGGAACTTGTCGGGCGCCGCGACGACATGCATCCGCCATGCTTAGCCGCTCACGCTCGCCACCCTCCCGAACTGGTTCTGGTCGGTGGGTCCCTAGACCCCTCGATCAGAACCAGTTCGCAAGATGCTTTGGGGCATGATCGGGGGATGAGCGACCCGGGGTCGGCGCGAGCGGTCGTGCTGGTCTCGAACCGCGGGCCGATCTCGTTCTCGCTCGACGAGCAGGGCCGACCGGTCCCACGACGGGGTGCAGGCGGACTCGTGTCCGGCCTCGCGCCGCTCGTGGCAGGGACCGACACGTTGTGGATCGCCTCCGCCATGTCGGATGGCGACCGCGCCGTCGCGGCGGAGGGACCGACCGACGCCGACGGGTTCCGCGTCCACCTGCTGGCGCTCGACCCCGACGCCTACCGCGCCGCCTACGACGTCGTCGGGAACGCCACGCTCTGGTTCGTGCACCACGCGCTGTTCGAACTGGCCCGCCGGCCGAGGTTCGACACCCACTTCGCCGCCGCCTGGGAGGCGTACCGCGAGATCAACCGGGCGTTCGCCGACGCGATAGCCGAGGACGCGCCCGACGGCGCCGCCGTGCTCGTACAGGACTACCACCTGGCGTTGACCGGGCCGATGGTGCGCCAGCGACGGCCCGATCTCCACACGGTGCACTTCACCCACACCCCCTTCGCCGGCCCTGACCAGCTGCGCGTGCTGCCCGACGCGGTCGCGGTCGAGCTGCTCGAAGGGATGGCCGCGTTCGGCGCCTGCGGGTTCCACACCCGGCGCTGGGCCGACGCCTTCGAGGCCTGCTTGCGGCGAGGTCCTCGGCTCCCGACCCCCGCACCTTCGTCGCGCCACTGGCGACCGATCCGGACGACATCCGGGCCGTGGCCGACGGACCCGCGTGTCGCGCCGCGCTGGCCGACCTCGACGCCGAGGTGGGTGACCGCGCGTTGATCGTGCGGGTCGACCGCATCGAGCTGTCGAAGAACCTGCTGAGGGGCTTCCTGGCCTTCGACGACCTGCTCGAGCGCCATCCCCAGTGGCGGGGCCGCGTCGTGTTCGGCGCGTTCCTCTACCCGTCGCGAGAAGGGCTGCCCGAGTACCTGGCCTACCGCCAGGAGGTCGAGACGCTGGTCGCCCGCGTCAACGAGCGGTGGGCCACCCCGGACTGGACTCCGATCCTCGCCAGCACGGCTGACGACCACCCGAGATCGGTCGCCGCGCTGCGCCGCTACGACGTCCTGCTCGTGAACCCCGTCCGCGACGGGCTCAACCTCGTGGCGACCGAGGGCGCGCTGGTCAACGAGCGCGACGGCCTCGTGCTGCTCAGCCCCGAGGCCGGGGCGTGGGCCGAGCTCGAGGGCGCGGTGCGACGCGTCCATCCCTACGACGTGAGTGGAACCGCCGACGCGATGGCCGACGCGCTGGCCGCATCGCCCGGCGTTCGGTCCGCGGAGGCGGCCGCGCTGCGCGAACGCGCCGGACGCCGGACTCCGGCGGACTGGTTGGCGGATCAGCTGGCCGCGAGCAGGGACTGAAGCAGGTCGAGCACACCGGTGGGCCCGTCGACCACGAGGTCGGCCCGGTCGAGCAGCTCGCCCGCCACCTCCGCGCTCCGTACCCCGACCCGCACGGCGGTGACCCCGCCCGCGCCGAGCTGGTCGAGCGCGTCGAAGGCGGGAAGATCGCCGACGTCGTCGCCGACGAAGCAGACGGCAGCGAGATCGTCGGCCAGCTCGAGCAGCGAACTGCCCTTGTCGACATCGATCGGGGGGTGCAGTTCGTAGGAGAGGCGGGCCGAGCGCACCTCGAGACCTGACCGGGCGGCCTGCTGCTCCGCCCACGCCCGCACCGCCGCCTCGCGCTCGGGCCGGCCGCGGTAGTGCAGGGTCAACGACAGGCCCTTCGCCTCGACCCGCATGCCGTCGGGGCCGCTCGATGCGGACTGGAGGGCGACGTCGTCGACCACCTCCCGCCACACCCCGCCGAGCGGATGATCGAGTCGCCGTCCGTGCACCACCGCCTCGAGGCCGTACAGGCCCGAGAGCATCACTCCGGGCCCGAACCACGGCGCCAGGAAGTCGACCGGACGACCGGAGAGCACGGCCACCCGCCCCAACCGCTCCGCCAGCGCGTCGAGGGCGTCGGCCGTGCCCGCCAGCGGGGTGGCCGAACCCGGATCGTCGACGATTTCTGACAAGGTCCCGTCGAAGTCGACGAACAACCCCGACTGCAACGGCTCGACCACGAGCGGCCCCAGCGCGGCCGGCAGCGCCCCGGCGCTCATGCGGTCAGGTCGTGGGCGTGGTGGTCGACGATGCCGTGGTCGTCGGGTTGCCGTGCTCCACCGCCGCGAGCGCGCCGTCGGAGCCGATGACGACGAGCACGGTGGCCGCACCGATATTGCTGACGGGCGGCGGATTGGGCATGGGCGCCACCGCCGTAGCGGGAAGGCCGAGTGTGTCGGCCACGACCTTGGCCTGTGCCGCGTGGCCGGCCGTGTAGAACACCGTCGTCGCCGTGGTGGTCGGCGCGTTGCCGGTCCCCGGCGCGGGATAGCCCTTGCCGGCCAGCACCTGGCCGGCCTTGGCCGCGGCTCCGGTGGTCCCGCTGCCGTTGGCCACGAAGATGTGCACGGTGGCGGGGTCGATCGGGGCGGTCGTCGTGGTGGCACCGCTGCCCGTGGCGTGGTGGGTCGTCGTGGTGGTGGTCGACTTGTTGCCGGCCGCCAGGAAGCCGCCGTCGTCGCTGAACCCCTTGGCCAGGAGCAGCACGCCGAGCAGGACCGCGACACCGACCAGGACGCCGCCGGCGATGGTGGCGCGGCGATCGTCGGCGGCGGGCGGCCCGGCCGAGTGCGCCGGCCCGCCACCAGGGGTGGTCAACGGCCCGGGTGCTCGGTCGCCTGGTAGCCCTCGTGGCGAGCCCGGCGGCGACGGTCTCGCAGACGACGCAGACGGCGGACCACGAGCGGGTCGTACTCGTAGGCCTCGTCGGACTCGAGCAGCTCGTTGAGGATCTGGTAGTACCGGGCGCCCGACAGCTCGAAGCGTTCGCGGATGGCCGCTTCCTTCGGACCGGACTCGGTCCACCACGAACGCTCGAAATCGAGGATGGCTCGATCGCGATCGGTGAACTCCATCTCGGAACTGTGCTGCACCGGTCCCCCCATTGCAAGCACCCCGTCAGGTGGGGTCCGGGGGGAGGAGATGAGGCGGGACGGGTCTCGACGGTGCGCGAACATGACAGGCAGGCGGACGCCCGCCCGAGTAGCTCAGTTGGCCAGAGCACCGCTCTTGTAAAGCGGAAGTCGTGGGTTCGACTCCCACCTCGGGCTCGAACGGCCCTCCGGCCGATCTACTGCTGGTAGCCCTCGACGATGTCGGGCGGGCGGATGATCGCCTGATCCGGGTCCTCGCCGATGCGGCGCAGCGCCCGGCGATGGCGCAGCAGGTCCCACAGGCGGTCGATCTCGACGTCGAGCTCCTGGAGTTGCTCGTCGATCGCTGGATCGCGCCCCAGGTGCGGGTGGCTCTCGAGCAGCTCGTGCTCGACCGCCATCAGCGCGTGGATCTCGTCGAGGACGCCCTGGTCACCTGGATCGGCCATATCGGGAGTCTACGACCGCGATCCCCCAGCCGGTTTTGGGGGATCGGCCGGGTACCCGGTGCCCGCCCGACGGCCGATGCTCGAACCATGAGCCTTCCACTGACCGCCGCCGCGCCGAGCCGGACCGACGGGCGGGCGACGTTCCGGCACGACCTCGCCACTATCGTCGGCGCCGCCGCGACGTTGATCGCGATCGCCTCGATCGTGGCGTGGTGCGCGGCGCTGGCCGTGCGCCCACCGTGTCCCGAGGGGTACGTGCGGCTCGTCGACTTCGAGCCGGTCTTCCCCTGGATCGGCGCGGCGCTCGCCCTGGTCGGAGCGGCGCTCACGGCCGGCGCCCGCCGGTGGGCGCGCGCCTGGTGGCTGTTCGGCTCGCTCGCCCTGTGCCTCGGACTGGTCGCTTCGTTCTGGATGGTCAGTGCCGCCGTCAACTGGCACGCCTACCGCCACGAGCAGTACGACAGCTGCTGGACGTTCTGACCCGTCCAGCGCATCTCAGGGGCGCACCGAGCCGATAGCGTCGGCGCCCATGAGCATCCTCGGACATCGCGTGCTGCGCCGGGAGGATCCGGCCCTGCTGACCTCCGGCGGCACCTACGTCGACGACCTCTACCTGCCCGACGCCGCCTTCGTCACCTACGTGCGCTCGACCATGGCCCACGCCCGCATCACCGAGGTCGACGCGAGCGAGGCCTTGACGATGCCGGGCGTGCTGGCGGTCGTCACCGCGGCCGACCTCGGCCTCGACGATCTCGGCCCGGCCATGCCGATGTTCAACGCGTCGATGAAGCGTCCGCTGCTGGCGCGCGACATCGTCCGCTTCGTCGGCGAGCCCATCGCCGCCATCGTCACCGAACGACGCGAGCAGGGACCCGACGCGGCCGAGGCCGTCTTCGTCGACTACGACCCGCTGCCCGCCGCTGGTCGATCCGCTCGCCGCGCAGGCCGACGAGACCGTCCTGTTCGACGAGGCCGGCACCAACGTGGTGTGGACGCTCGATCACCGCGGCGAGCCGGTCGACTTCTCGGCCGCCGAGGTCGTCGTCTCCCAGGAGATGGTCAACCAACGGCTCGCGCCCAGCCCGATCGAGGGCCGCTCGGGCGCGGCATGGTGGGAGGGCGACCGCCTCGTGCAGTACCAGAGCTGCCAGGGCGCGCACCCCGTCCGTGACGCGATCGCCGAGGTCTACGGGCTCGACCAGGCCGACGTGCGGGTCGTCTGCCCCGACGTCGGCGGCAGCTTCGGGGCCAAGGCCGGAGCAACGCCCGAGCTGCTCGTGCTCGGCGAGCTGTCGCGCCGTGTCGAGCCGACCGGTGCGCTGGTTCGAGACCCGCACCGAGAACATGGTGGCCATGGGTCACGGCCGGGCGCAGCGCCAGGTCGTCACCCTCGGCGGCACCCGCGACGGCCGCATCACCGGCTACAAGCTCGAGGTCGTCCAGGACTCCGGCGCCTACCCCGCCATGGGCGCCGTGCTGCCCTTCATGACCCGCATGATGACGACCGGCGTGTACGAGATGGGCGACGTCGAGTTCTCCGCCGCCAGCGTGGTCACCACCACCACGCCGCTGGTCGCCTACCGCGGTGCGGGTCGGCCCGAGGCGGCCGCGGCACTCGAGCGGATGGTCGACATCTACGCCACCGAGATCGGGCTCGACCCCGCCGAGGTGCGCCGCGTCAACCTGCTGCCGCCCGATGTGTTCCCGTTCACCACGCCCACCGGCACCGAGTACGACAGCGGCGACTACGCCAGGGCACTCGACCTGGTGCTCGAGACCGCGGGGTACCAGCAGCTGCGAGCCGAACAGGCGGAGCGGCGGGCGGCCGGCGATCGGCGGCTTCTCGGGATCGGCATGGCGGTGTACGTCGAGGTGACCGGTGGCGGCGCCGAGTACGGCGAGGTGCAGCTGCGCGCCGACGGCTCCATCCTGGTGAAGACCGGGTCGAACCCCTACGGGCAGGGCCACCACACGGCGTGGGCGATGCTGGTGAGCGACCGGCTCGGCATCCCGATGGACCGCATCGAGGTCGTGCACGGCGACACCGACGTGATCCCCCAGGGCGCGGTCACCGGTGGGTCACGATCGGTGCAGCTGGCCGGGGCGGCGGTGCACGACGCGGCCGGCAAGCTCCTCGAGCTGGCCCGCGAGCGAGCCGCGGATCTGCTCGAGGCGGCGCCCGACGATGTCGTGCTCGACGAGGGCGAGGGCCGGTTCCACGTGGCCGGTACACCGGCCATCGGCCTGGGTTGGGAGGAGCTCGGCATCGAGGGGGCCGATCCGTTGAGCGGGCTGTCCGATCTGGCCGACTCCAAGGCCACCTTCCCGTTCGGCGCCCACCTGGCCGTCGTCGAGGTCGACCAGGACACCGGCGCGGTCGAGCTGGTGCGCATGGTGGCGGTCGACGACGCCGGCGTGATCCTCAACCCGATGCTGGCCGAGGGCCAGGTCCACGGCGGGCTGGCCCAGGGGGCCGCCCAGGCGCTCTTCGAGGAGGTGCGCTACGACGACGACGGCAACCCCTTGACCGCCACCTTCGCCGACTACTCGGTGATCTCGGCCGCGGAGCTGCCCATGTTCGAGCGCGTCGCCATGGAGACGCCGACGCCGCTCAACGCGCTCGGGGCCAAGGGCATCGGCGAGTCGGGGACGATCGGATCGACGCCGGCGGTCCACAACGCGGTCATCGACGCGCTGGCCCACCTCGGTGTCCGCCACCTCGACATGCCCGTCACGCCGGAGAAGATCTGGCGGGCACTGACCGACGCCGACGACGCCGACTGACCACGGTCGCCCATCCCGGCGAACCTGTCGCGTCAGCGACGCCAGAGCGGTCGCTCACGCGACAGGTTCGGCGGTGGGGACGCGCCCCGCTCGTCAGCCGGTGGTCGTGGTGGCGGCGCTGAAGCTGCTGCAGTCGTCGAACGGGACGGACCCGTTCGCCTGTTCGGAGGCGGTGCCGAACTGCCACTGCAACGTCGCGATCGCCGGGATCTGGCTGAGCGCGACGGCGTAGGACAGCGTGGAGCCGCTCACGGTCACGACCGTGGGCAGGTTCGTCTTGACCTCGCTGCCTCCCCTGAACGTGTGCAACGTGAGGCCCCATTCGCCCGCCGGGCCCTGGCTGCCGACCGGTTCGGCCCTCAGCTCGAAGCTCTGCTCGGGGGCGGCCGAGATGTCGCCCTGCTCCATGTCGAACAGCGGCTGGCGGACCTTCGCGATCGGTCCGGCGGTGAGGAAGTGGACGACGAGCGTCGAGCCTTCGACGTTGGCGGAGGCGCGCAGGATGTCGATGCCGGCGGGCTGGGTGAGCTTGCCGATGGCCTTGGTGTCGAGGCTGATGTCGCCGCGCGGGATCGACGCACGTGTAGCCCCTCGACGGTCCGATCGTCGTCTGCGGGCCGATGGTGTCCTGCGAGCCGCTGCGAGCGGTCGACGGGCTGCAGGCGGCCGCGAGCACGAACAGGGTGGCCGCGAGAGCGGGGACGGCAACGCGCCGGAGCACCGTGGGTCGGCTCACCGGGCCGACCTCCGCCGCGCCACTTCGAAGCAGGCCAGCGCGCCGGCAGCGGCGACGTTGAGCGAGCCGATCCGGCCGCCGAGAGGGATGCTCACGACCACGTCGCAACGCTCGCGGACGAGGCGGGACAGTCCGGCGCCCTCGGCCCCGAGGACCAGCGCGACCGGCCGGTCGGCCAGGTCGAGGTCGAACAGCGACCGGGGGCCCGACCGCGTCGAGCCCGACCACCCACACGCCCGACTCCTGGAGGTGGCGGATGGCGGTCGGGAGACCACCGACGAGCGTCATCGGCAGGTACTCGATCGAGCCGGCCGCCGCCTTGGTGACCGTGGGCGTGATGTGGACGGCGCGGTGGCGCGGGCAGCACGACGCCCGTGACGCCCGCGCACTCGGCCGAGCGGAGGAGCGCGCCGAGGTTGCCGGGGTCGGTCACCCCGTCGACGGCGAGCAGGAACGGGTGCACCCCGTGGCGGATGCCGGCCAGCATGTCGTCGAGCTCCACCTCGGGCAGCGCCGCCGCCCGGGCGAGCACGCCCTGGGGCGCCTCGGTGCGGGCCGCCGACGCGAGCTTGGCGCGGCTCACGTCGCGCACCGCCACCCCGACGCTCTGGGCCAGCTCGGCGATGTCGTCGAGCACCAGCGCGTCGTCCTGGTCGCCGGCCACCCAGACCTCGCGGACCTTGCGGGTGCCGGCCAGCAGCAGCTCACGCACCGCCTGGCGGCCCTCGACCTGGTCACCGCCGAGGCCCTTCGGGCCCGGTGGACGTCGCGGGACCGCCTCGGGGCGCGGACGAAGCCGAACGCGACCGACTGCCGGGTCGGTCGGCCTTGCGCACCGAGGCCGCGGCATGCCGGGCCTGGCGGCTGGCGACGGCCTTCTCGGCCGCGGACGAACGCCCGGCGCGGCCAGAAGCCTTGGTCGAGGTTCCCGCGCCGTGACCCCGACTTCGGTCGCGACCGGGACGAGGCCTTGGCCGGCGCACCGCGGCTCGGGGGCCCGCTTGGGCGAGCGCCGTGCGCTCACGACGCCTCCACCAGCGCGACGGCGTAGCAGGCGATGCCCTCGGCCCGACCGATCGCGCCCAGCCCTTCGGCCCGGTTGGCCTTCACCGACACCGGCGCGCCGACCGCAGTGGTCAGGCGCTGCTCCATCGCGACGCGGTGGGGCGCCACCTGGGGCGCTTCGAGCACGACCGCGCAGTCGACGTTCACCGGCTCCCAGCCCTCGGCCCGCACCCGCGCCGAGACCTCGCCGAGCAGCTCGATGCTGTCGGCGTCCTTCCACCGGGCATCGGTGTCGGGGAAGTGCGTACCGAGGTCCCCGAGGGCGGCCGCGCCGAGCAGGGCGTCGGCGCAGGCGTGGGCCACCACGTCGGCGTCGCTGTGGCCGCGCAGCCCCGGTGAGCCGTCGAAGGTCACGCCGCCCAGGCGCAGCGCGCGCGTCGGGGTCGTCGCTGAAGGCGTGGACGTCGAAGCCGAGGCCGACACGGATGGGCACCCCGGCACGCTACTCGGTGGGTGTGGCCCGGCCCGGTCACCCGGCCACCGCCCGACGGCCCCGCTCGAGGTCGTCGGGCGTCGTGATCTTGAGGTTCTCGGCCCGTCCGGGCACGACCACCACCCGGCCGCCGAGCGCCTCGACCAGCGCGGCGTCGTCGGTCGCCTCCGGATCGCCCTCGTGGGCCCGACGCAGCGCGCTCGGCCCGGAACGCCTGGGGCGTCTGCACGGCGACGAGGTCGGTCCGGTCGATCGTCTCGACGCACCTCGTCGTGCTCGACCCGCTTGATGGTGTCGGCGACGGCCACGCCGGGCACGGCTGCGTCGGCGCCGCCGCTCGACCGCCTCGACCACGGCCTCGAACAGGCCGGCGCCGGCGAAGGGACGGGCCGCGTCGTGCACGACGACGACGTCGGCCGTCGGCCGGCACGGCCGCCAGCCCGGCGCGCACCGAGGCCGACCGTGTGGCGCCCGCCGGCCACGACGGCGCTGCACGCGTCGGGCTCGGGGTCGTCGATCCGATCGGGCGGGACCACGAGCACGACGCCGTCGGCCGCACCCGCCGCACGGCGGCGGCATCGGCGACGGCCCAGTCGACGACGCGCTGGTCACCGAGCGGCTCGTACTGCTTGGCTCCGCCGAAGCGTGCACCGCGCCCGGCGGCGACGACGACGCACCACACGGTCGGAGCCATGGGAGGTCGACCGGTTGCGGCGTCAGGCCAGGGCTTCGTCGAGCTTGGCCTCGGCCTCTTCCTCGGAGACGTTGATGGCGAAGGTGAGCTCGGACACCAGGATCTGACGGGCCTTGGCCAACATGCGCTTCTCGCCCGCGGACAGACCCTTGTCCTTCTCGCGCAGCGACAGGTTCCGCACCACCTCGGCCACCTGGTAGATGTCGCCCGACTTCAGCTTCTCGACGTGGTTCTTGAACCGGCGGGACCAGTTCGTCGGCATCCGCGCCTCCTTCTTGCGGAGCACGGCGAACACCTCCTCGACCTCTTCGTCGTTGATGACGTCGCGCAGGCCGACCTCGTCGGTGTTGTCGGTCGGAACCGACAGGATCAGGTCGCCGTAGGCGAGGCGAAGGACGAGGTACTCCTTCTCCTCGCCGAACGCGAACTTCATCTCGCGCCGCTCGATCACGGCGGCCCCGTGGTGGGGGTAGACGACCTTGTCGCCAACGTCGAAAGACATGGTTCTCCCAGGCGAGAGGAGCGATAGGGGGTCCATCCAGGGTACGGATCACGGGCGCCGTTCCACAAATAGCCCCAGGGGTTCGGGCGGCCGTCGCCGGCTCTGCAAACCACCGATGTCCACGGTCGGCCGGTAGCATCGCCGACGTGTCGGATCTCGAGCTGTTGGCCGCCGTCGAGCTGTTCGAGGAGCTCGAACCACGATGAGCTGGGCGCCATCTCCGATGCGTCCGGCGTGCGCATCCTGAACCGCGGCGACGTGCTGTTCACCGAGGGCGACGAGCCCAACGAGCTGTTCGTGGTGGTATCGGGACGGGTGGCCATGGCCAACCGGTCGATCGACGGGCGCGAGTCGGTGCTCGCGCTGATGGAGCGCGGCGACCTGTTCGGCGAGATGCCGCTGTTCGACGGGCTGTCGCGGTCGGCCGAGGCCCGGGCGCTGGAGCCGTCCGAGGTCATCGCCATCCCCTACGAGCCGCTGCGCGAGCTCTACGAGAGCCGGCCTGCGCTGCTCTGGAAGGTCGTCGCGTTGCTGGCGACGCGCATCCGCAACACCGACGAGGCGCTGGCCGACTCCGTGTTCCTCGACGTCACCGGGTCGCACGGCCAAGCGGCTGCTCGAGCTGTCGGGCGAGCTCGACGAGTTCTCGCTGCCGGTCACCCAGGAGGAGCTGGCCGGCATGGTCGGCGCGTCACGCGAACGCGTGAACAAGGCCATCGCCTCGTTCATCCGCCTCGGCTGGATCGAGCAGAGCGACCGCCGCTACCGCATCACCAACCGCGAACAGCTCGAACGCCGCGCCGGTAGCTCTCCCGGCACAAGTTGATGCGCGGTGGATAGCGTGCCGGGATGAGTGATCCCGAGGCGGTCGACCTCGCTTCGAAGCTGACGACGTTCTCTGACCCTTGGGCTCCCCGAACGATCGCCGTGGTCAACGACTA
Source organism: uncultured Microthrixaceae bacterium (assembly GCA_963776435.1). GTDB lineage: Bacteria > Actinomycetota > Acidimicrobiia > Acidimicrobiales > Acidimicrobilacustridaceae > UBA4742. Next base: position 859,201 of record CAVZMK010000002.1, on the reverse strand, counting down.
TGACGTGCGGCTGGCGAAGTTCGACGGCTCGTTCCCGCGACACACCCACCCCGACACCGATGAGCTGTTCCTGGTCCTGACCGGCCACATCGTGATCGAGCTCGACGACCGCGATGTCGAGATCGGACCCGGTCAGCTCTTCGTCGTACCTCGCGGCACCGCGCACCGGCCCCGCGCGGAGGAGGGGACGGCGGAAGTGCTCCTCTTCGAGCCGAGCGTGACCGTCAACACGGGCGACAACCCGGGAGCCTTCACCGCTGAACGGCGCCTCGCGTAAGCAGACGCGCAGCCCAGGCTCACCGAGAGTCGTTGCCCTTGTCGTGGGTAGCCCGTCAGTGCAGCGTTTCGCCCGCCGCGAGCATCGCGACGTACGTCTCGATCCGTGAGGCACGCGTCTGCGGCCTCTTCGCGTTTTGGATCCGGTACAGGAACGCGTACCGGTTGGCACGGCTGATTCCAGCGAACGTGGCGCTGGCCGCAGGGTTCGCGTCGAGAGCGGTCTGGAAGTCGTCGGGGACGGTCATCGTGCGTGAGCCTTGATAGGCGGCGTCCCATCTACCGTCGGCCTTTGCGCGTTCGACCTGCTCGAGCCCCGCGGGCTGCATGAGCCCCTGGTCCAGGAGCTGAGCGACCTTGTCGCAGTTGATCTGGGACCAAGCGCTGCGTGGGCGTCGTGGCGTGAAGCGCTGAAGGAACCACGTGTCGTCGTATCGGGCCTTCTGACCGTCAATCCAGCCGTAACAGAGCGCGACATCGAGCGCTTCGGCGTAGGTCACGGTCCTCACGCCCGTGCCCTTCTTCGCGATCTTCAACCACAGTCCGTCGCAGCAGTCGTGCTCGCGATGGAGCCATGCACGGAACGCCTTTGCGGTCGGGAACGCTTTCGTCAGGAGATCGGCCTTCTCGACGGGCACCCCGCCAGTTTGACCCTGACCTCCGTTCCGCAGCCATTCGTCGAAGCCGGTCAGGCCGGTTCGTGCAAGAACGCGATCGCGCGCGCCCAGGCGTCGGCCGCGTCGTCGGGGCGGTGGGTCGCGCGGCTGGGGTCGTGGACGAATCCGTGCTCGGCACCCTCGTAGATCGTCACCGCCGCGTCGGCGGCCTGGAGATCGGCCACGTCGGGCAGCGGGACGAACGGATCCTCGGTGCCGACCAGCGCCATGACCGGGCAGGCGCCGGGCGAGGTCACGAAGTCGATGGCGTCGGACTGGGTGTCGCTGCGCCACTGCTCGGGCATGCGGATCATGCCGTAGAAGGACACGGCGTGGTGGAAGCGACCGGTGGCCGAGGCCTTCAGCGCCCACATCCCTCCCATGCAGAACCCGAGGATGCCGACGTCGTGCATGCCGGTGGCATCGGCGGCCTGCTGGAGGGTGGCCAGCACCTTCAGGTCGTCGAACTCGCCCACCGAGGTCATCCGCGCGTCGAGGGGCAGCTCCTCGCGTCCCGCGAACGGCTCGGGTGACACGACGACCCAGTGGTTGTCGTCGGCCAGGCGCTGCGCCATCTCGTCGAACAGCGGGCGCAGACCCATGATGTCGGGGCACAGCACGAGTCCGGCTGACGCGTCGCCGTCAGCGGGCCGGGCCAGCTCGGCCGGCGTCCCGTTGGGCAGCTCGATGCGCACGTTCAGCCGAACCGATCGAGCAGGCTCGACTCGGCCAGGCGAACCAGACCCTCCTTGACCGCCCGCGCCCGCGTCTCGCCCACCCCCTCGACGTCGTCGAGGTCGTCGATGGTCGCCCGCATGATCTTGGACAGGTCGCCGAAGTGGCCCACGATGCGATCGACCACCGGGTCGGGCAGACGTGGGATGCGCGACAGCAGCCGGTAGCCGCGCGGCTGGAGGCTGAGGTCGAGGTCCTGGCTGCCCTCGGGCAGGCGCAGCACGTCGGCCACCACCTTCAGGTCCACCAGCTCCTCGGTGTCGAGCGCGGACAGCTCGGCCATCGCCGCCGTCAGCGCCTCGGGCTTGTCGTCGTGGAGGTAGTCGCGCACGACATGGCGCCGTTCGTCGGCCGAGCCGCCCAGCACCTCCTCGAGCTGGAGGCGGACGAGCCGTCCGTCGGCACCGAGCTCGACGACGTACTCGTCGATCTCGTCGGCGATGCGCATGACCATCTCGGTGCGCTGCAACAGCAGAGCCACGTCGCGCAGCGAGACGAAATCCTCGATCTCGAGCGCGGACAGGTTGGCCGAGACCTCCTCGAGCCGGTTGCGGTACCGCTCGAGGGTCTGGAGCGCCTGGTTCGAGCGGTTGAGCAGCCGGGGGATGTTCTCGAGCGGGTGCTTCTGGTCGCCCACGTAGGCAGCGATGATGCCGAGGTCCTCGGAGACCGAGATGACCGGCACGTCGATCGAGCGGGCCACCCGCTCGGCCGTACGGTGCCGCGTGCCGGTCTCGGAGGTCGGCACGTTGGGGTTGGGCACGAGGTGGACGTTGGCCCGGGCGATGCGGCTGGCGTCGGGGGCCAGGATGATGGCGCCGTCCATCTTGGCCAGCTCCGACAGCCGCTGCGGGCTGAACGCAGCGTCGAGCAGGAAGCCGCCCGAGCAGATGTTCAGCACCTCGGGCCCGTCGCCGACCACGATCAGGGCGCCCATCTTCGACTGCAGGATGCGGTCGAGGCCCTCGCGCAAGGGCTTGCCGGGAGCGACCACAGCCAGCGCTTCGAGCAGCGCGTCGCTCAGCCGGCCGGTCACGCCGGGAGTCTACCTGTCGGCGATTGCCGGACTCCCGGCGATGGCCGCCGCTTCGAGCGCGTCACGGAGCGTGGCGGCCCGGATCACCTCGATGCCGTCGGGCTCGGGCGGCGACAGCTTGGGCACGATGGCCCGCCGATAGCCGAGCCGCACCGCCTCGATCAGGCGCCGCGTGCACTGCGACGCCTGGCGCAGCTCACCACCGAGGCCGATCTCGCCGAAGGCCACGGTGGAGTCGGGCAGCGGGCGATCGTCGAGCGACGAGGCCAGCGCCAGCGCCACGCCGAGGTCGACGCCCGGGTCGATCAGCTTCACGCCGCCCACGGCCAAGGCGTACACGTCGTAGTTGCCCAGGTCGACGTCGGCCCGACGGGCCAGGACGGCCAGCAGCATCGGCAGCCGCCCGGCGTCGATGCCCTGGGCCGAGCGACGCGGCGCGGGCAGCGTCGACCTGACGACCAGACCCTGCACCTCGACCAGCATCGGCCGCTGCCCCTCCATGGTCGGCACCACCACCGACCCGGACACACCGGGCCGCCGGTCGGCGAGGAACAGGCCACTGGCGTCGGGCACCGCCTGCAGGCCGTCCTCGGTCATCTCGAACAGGCCGAGCTCGTCGGTCGAGCCGAACCGGTGCTTCACCGCCCGGAGCAGGCGCAGCGCGTGGTGGCGGTCGCCCTCGAAGCTGACCACCGTGTCGACGATGTGCTCGAGCACACGCGGGCCGGCCAGGCCACCGTCCTTGGTGACGTGGCCGACGAGGACCGTGGCCACGTCCCGCGCCTTGGCCTCGTGCACGAGCCGCGCCGCGCACTCGCGGACCTGGCTGACCGAACCGGGGGCGGAAGTGATCCCGGGCTCGTAGATCGTCTGGATCGAGTCGACCACGAGCAGGTCGGGCTCGACCTGGTCGAGGTGGGCGACGAGGTTGGGCAGCGCGGTCTCGCTGGCCAGGTAGAGCCGCGGGGCGAGCGCGCCGAGCCGCTCGGCGCGGATGCGCACCTGCTGGGGCGACTCCTCGGCCGAGACGTAGAGCACCCGGCCGCCCGACTTGGCCATCTCCGACGCCACCTGCAACAGCAGCGTGGACTTGCCCACCCCCGGTTCCCCGCCGACGAGCGTGACCGACCCCGGAACCAGCCCGCCCCCGAGCACCCGGTCGAGCTCGCCGGATCCGGTCGAGCGGGGGTGCCAGGCGGCGGCGTCGACCTCGGCGATCGGCACGGCCGGCGAGCTGATCGGTACGGCCAGTGCCTCGCTGCCCCCCAGGTCGATCTCCTCGACCAGCGTGTTCCACTCGCCGCACGATGGGCAGCGCCCCACCCATTTCGGACTCTGCCCGCCGCACTCCTGGCAGCGGAACACCGTCCGCGTCTTCGACATGCTCCGACCCTACCGACGAGGTGTGACAGCGAGACGGCACCCGAAATGACACCGGGCGTAGTCGGCGCAGGTCGTGATCGGGTGAACTGGACGGTGGCGGGAGCGCAGGAAGAGGAGGACGACGGCGAGGGCCGACACGCCGAGGGCGAGCAGCGTGAACCCGACCAGGGCGTTGACCTTGGTCGACGTGACGTGCACCGGTACCGGGTGGGCGGAGCCGAGAGTCGGTGCGTACACCTTCGACCCACCCGGCACCTCGACCGACACCTGGACGTCGACCATCTGGTCGATCGGCTTGCCCTCGCGCTTCTCGATGTCGTCGATCACCCCGCGGTAGCCCGTGGAGCCGAGCGCGTGGTCGAGCTGCGGGTCGCTCAGCGTGGCGACGCCCTTCGAGACGTCGATCGTCCCGGTCGCGTTCCACGACGTCGACCAGGGCGAGCTCGACTTGGAGACCTTCCAGTCGCGGAACATGCCGTCGGGCCCGTTCACCTCGCTCATCACCTCGCCCACCTGCGCCGGCTTGTCGAACGGCTTGGTCGCCCGCATCCACGTGTAGCCGTCCGAGTCGGCCGTCGGCCCCGTGACCGTCCACCCGGCCGCCTTCAGGTCGTCGACGTGGAGCTGCGACCGCAGGTCGCCCACCTGCGACAAGGCGTCACGATCGAGGCCGACCGCCACCGTCACCGTCCCCGAACCGTCGGGCGAGACGCGCGCGTCGACCTGCACCTTCACGTGGCAGGCGCTGAGCAGGAGCACCAGCGCAACACCCGCCAGGGCTCCGGCCAGCCGGGGGAGACGGCGAGCGGGCACGGCGGCAACGTAGTGCGCCCGCAGCCGTCCTCACCAACACCCCTTGGGGTGCGGGTCGAGGCCCGGCTACGGGGGCCTACGGGCTACTCGGTCGGGCCGGCCTCGGCCATCTCGACCGCCGGGGGCTGGAAGCCCTCGATCGACCGGAAGGTGATCATCTTCTCGCCAGTGGGCGACTCGGGGTCGACCTCGGCGTCGACGATGATCGTCTCGCCGGCGCGGAACTCCTTCCAGAGCAGCCGCTCCGACAGCGAGTCCTCGACCAGGCGCTGGATGGCCCGGCGCAGCGGCCGCGCCCCGAGCGTGGGGTCGTAGCCCCTGTCGGCCAGGAACGTCTTGGCCGCATCGGTGAGCTCGAGGCCGAGGCCCTGGCTCTCGAGTTGCTTGGTGACCCGCTTGATCATCAGGTCGACGATCTGGGTCACCTCGGCCTTGCTGCAGCTCGTGGAAGACGATGGTGTCGTCGATGCGGTTGAGGAACTCAGGCCGGAAGTGCACCTTGAGCGCGTCGTTGACCTTCTCCTTCATGCGCTCGTAGCTGACGGCCTCGTCGGCCTTGGAGAAGCCGAGGTTGGCCTTGCGCAGATCCTGGGTGCCCAGGTTGGAGGTCATGATGAGCACGGTGTTGCGGAAGTCGACCGACCGGCCCTGCGAGTCGGTGAGGCGGCCTTCTTCGAGGATCTGCAGCAGCGTGTTGAACACGTCGGGGTGCGCCTTCTCGATCTCGTCGAACAGCACCACCGAGAACGGCTTGCGCCGCACGGCCTCGGTGAGCTGGCCACCCTCTTCGTAGCCGACGTAGCCGGGGGGCGAACCCACGAGGCGGCTCACGGTGTGCTTCTCCATGTACTCGGACATGTCGAGCTGGATCAGCGACTGCTCGTCGCCGAACAGGAACTCGGTGAGCGTCTTGGCCAGCTCGGTCTTGCCCACACCCGACGGGCCCAGGAAGATGAACGAGCCGCTGGGGCGCTTGGGGTCCTTGAGGCCGGCGCGCGTGCGGCGGATGGCCTGGCTGACGGCCTTGATCGAGTCCTCCTGGCCGATCACCCGCTTGTGCAGCTCGTCCTCCATGCGCAGGAGCTTGGCCGTCTCCTCCTCGGTGAGCTTGTAGACCGGGATGCCCGTCCAGATCGACAGGACCTCGGCGATGGACTCCTCGTCGACCTCGTCGAACAGGTCGATGCCCGAGTCCTTGATCTCGCGCTCCTTGGTCTCCTTCTCGGCCAGGAGCTCCTTCTCGCGATCGCGGAGCTTGCCGGCCTCTTCGAAGCGCTGCGCCTCGACGGCCTCCTTCTTCTCCTGCACGACCTGCGCGAGCTGGTTCTCGAGCTCCTTGTAGTCGGGCGGCGTCTCCATGCGCTTGATGCGCAAGCGCGAACCCGCCTCGTCGATGAGGTCGATGGCCTTGTCGGGGAGATGGCGGTCGGAGATGTAGCGGTCGGCGAGGTTGGCGGCCGCGACGAGCGCCTGGTCGGTGATCGTGACGCGGTGATGGGCCTCGTAGCGGTCGCGCAGGCCCTTGAGGATCTCGATGGTGTGGGCGACCGACGGCTCCTCGACCTTGATGGGCTGGAACCGGCGCTCGAGGGCCGCGTCCTTCTCGAGGTGCTTGCGGTACTCGTCGAGCGTGGTGGCACCGATCGTCTGCAGCTCGCCGCGCGCCAGCATCGGCTTGAGGATGGACGCGGCGTCGATGGCGCCTTCGGCGGCACCGGCACCCACGAGCGTGTGCAGCTCGTCGATGAACAGGATGATGTCGCCGCGCGTCTTGATCTCCTTGAGCACCTTCTTGAGGCGCTCCTCGAAATCGCCGCGGTAGCGGCTGCCGGCGACCAGCGCGCCCAGGTCGAGCGTGTAGAGCTGCTTGTTGTGGAGCGTCTCGGGGACGTTGTCGGCGGCGATCGACTGGGCCAGGCCCTCGACGATGGCCGTCTTGCCCACACCGGGCTCACCGATGAGCACCGGGTTGTTCTTGGTGCGGCGCGACAGCACCTGCATGACGCGCTCGGTCTCACGGGCGCGACCGATCACGGGGTCGAGCTTCTTGTCGCGCGCGAGCTGGGTGAGATTTCGACCGAACTGGTCGAGCACCAGCGAACCCGACGGGGTCTGCTCGCTCGAACCGCCGGCGGTGGCGCCGGCCTTCTCCTGGCCGCCCGGGCCGGAGTAGCCCGACAGCAGCTGGATGACCTGCTGGCGCACGCGACTCAGGTCGGCGCCGAGCTTCACGAGCACCTGCGCGGCGACGCCTTCGCCTTCGCGGATGAGCCCGAGCAGGATGTGCTCGGTGCCGATGTAGTTGTGGCCGAGCTGGAGCGCCTCGCGCAACGACAGCTCGAGCACCTTCTTCGCCCGGGGCGTGAACGGGATGTGCCCCGACGGCGACGACCCACCCTGACCGATGATCTCCTCGACCTGGCTGCGCACGGCCTCGAGCGAGATGCCGAGCGACTCGAGCGCCTTGGCCGCGACGCCCTCGCCCTCGTGGATCAGCCCGAGCAGGATGTGCTCGGTGCCGATGTAGTTGTGGTTGAGCAGCCGCGCTTCCTCCTGGGCGAGGACGACGACACGGCGGGCCCGGTCGGTGAATCGTTCGAACAAGGACTGCCTCCCTCGGAGGGCTCCCACGGAACCGGGGATCGGGCCCGGGGATGTGAAGTCAGTGTAACCACCTCCCCCTGGATCACACGGTGCGGGGGAGGCCACTCCATCGGCCCGCCGGAGGACTTCGTGAGCCCGGCAGGTGCAGGGTTTCCCGAACCGGATCCCTGCCGCCTAACGTGGCTGCGGTGGCTGCCTCCAACCCGCTCTCGTCCGTCCCGGCCCTCGGGCGTGACCTCGAACGCGTCGAGAGCCAACTGCTCCAGTCGGTGCAGGCCGAGGACCCGTTCCTCACCGAGGTCGCCAGCCACCTGATCAAGGCCGGGGGCAAGCGCGTCCGCCCTGCGTTCGCCGTGACCGCCGCCGCCACCGGTCGGCCCACGATGGGCGAGTCCCCCGCCGAGGTCGTCAGCGGTGCGGTGTCGGTGGAGCTGGTCCACCTCGGATCGCTGTACCACGACGACGTCATCGACGACGCGTCGACGCGTCGCACCGTCGACACCGTGAACGCCAGGTGGGGCAACCTCAAGGCGATCCTGGCCGGCGACTACCTGCTGGCCCGGGCCTCCGAGATCGCTGCCTCGCTCGGCACCGAGGTGGCCGGCCTCCTGGCGGCCACCATCGCCCGGCTGTGCGAAGGCCAGATCCTCGAGCTGCAGCGCACCTTCGACCCGACCCGCACCGAGGAGAGCTACCTCGCCTCGATCGACGGCAAGACCGCCGCCCTCCTGGCGACGGCCTGCCGCATCGGCGGCATCGTCGGCGACCTGCCCCGCCCCCACATCGACGCGCTCACCCACTTCGGCCACAGCTACGGCATGGCCTTCCAGATCGTCGACGACATCCTCGACGTCACCGCCACCGACGAAGAGCTGGGCAAGCCGTCGGGCAACGACCTGGTCCAGGGCGTCTACACGCTGCCCGTGATCCGGGCGCTGGCCGCCGGCGGCAGCGACGCCGAGCGGCTCGGCGCGATCCTCGGCCAACCACTCTCCGAGTCCGAGCGGGACGAGGCCCGGGAGCTGGTCCGCTCGAGCGGGCAGATCGACGGCGCCCTCGAGGTGGCCCGCGGCTACGCCGACTCGGCCGCCGGGGCCCTGCAGGACGTGGCCTCGTCCGAGGCGGGAACGGCGCTGGCGGCGGCGTCGGATCACCTGGTCGAAACCGTGCGCGTCGCCGGTCGCCGCTAGACCTCACCACCGTCCGCGGTGGCCGATCCGGGCATCCGCGGGCCTGCGTCCGCGACTGGCCAAGCTGGTCAAACCATCAAGGTCGAGCCCGAGGGGCCGATCTTCTCGGTAACCAGACACCCAGGCCCAGGAGGGCGGTCCATGTCCGCTCGTGTCCGCGCATCTGCTTCATCCCACCGTCCGACCGCTTCGCTGCTGGCGATCGTGGTCGTGCTCGCGTTCGTCGCGGGCGCCTGTGGCAGCAGCTCCAAGAACAAGACGACGCGCGGACTCGAACACCTCCACGTCCCTGAAGCCGCAGCACGGCGGCAGCCTCGTGGTGGGCATCCGGGCCGAGACCAACGGCTGGAACCCGGCCCAGGCCCAGTGGGCGGACACCGGCAGCCTCGAGGGGTCGACGGTCCTCGAACCGCTGGCCCGGGTCGGCGCCGACAGTGGGGCCAAGCCCTGGCTGGCCACCAGCTGGTACCCGAACAGCGACTTCACGCGTTGGGTCATCAACCTGCAGACGGGCATCAAGTTCCAGGACGGCACCCCGTTCAACGCCGCCGCCGTGGTCAAGAACATCGAGGCCTCTGCGAAGGGGCCGCTGTCGGGTCTGGCCATCGGCCCCATGTTCAAGAGCGAGCAGGTGCTCACCGAGTCGAGCCTCGTGGTCAACCTGACCCAGCCGTGGGCCGCCTTCCCGGCCAGCTACCTCGACGGTGGGTCCGCCTACATCATGGCTCCCTCCCAGATCGCCGCCGGCGACGCGGGGACGCAGCACCCCGTCGGCACCGGCCCCTTCACGTTCGACAGCTGGCAGCAGAACGACTCGTTCCGGGTCAAGCGCAACCCCGACTACTGGCAGGGTCTAGACGAGAACGGCAAGCGCCGCACCGGCGCTGGGCTTCCCTACCTCGACTCGATCGAGTTCAAGGTGATCACCGACGACGGCACGCGCACGTCGGCGCTGCAGAGCGGCGACATCAACATGGAGTACACGACGAGCGCGGCCGACGCCAACAAGCTCTCCGGGAACTTCAACGTCATCAAGGACTGGGACACCGAGTCGGCATTCATCATGCCCAACACCGCGCCCCAGGTCGGTGGTCAACCGAATCCGCTGTCGAACATCCACGCCCGCATGGCGCTCGCCTATGCCACCGACCGCAACTCGATCGCCAAGCTGGTCGGCGACGGCGTGCAGGTGCCGACCTCGCCGTGGTCACCCACGAACCCGTGGGGCATGCCGCAGGACCAGAACGGCTATGTGAACTACGACCTGGCCAAGGCCAAGTCCGAGGTCAGCCAGTACGAGCAGGCGACAGGCGCGGCCTCGCTCTCGTTCACCCTGTCGGGTCTCCCGAGCATCGACGACGCCAAGCTGCTCCAGCAGCTCCAGGCGCAGTGGAAGCAGGCCGGCATCTCGGTGAAGATCGAGACCCTCGAGCAGACCGCCTACATCACCAAGATCGCCACGGGCGGCTACCAGGCGGCGTTCTTCCGCAACTACGGCTACCCCGACCCCGACCAGGACTACTACTTCTGGTCGTCGACCACAGCCAAGGGCGTCGGGAACATCAGCATCAACTTCACGCAGTACACGACGGCCCAGATGGACAAGGACCTGACGACCGGGCGCGGCAGCGGCTATGTCAACATCCGCAAGCCCGCGTACGACGACCTCGTGAAGCAGCTCAACGCGGCCGCGACGAACATCTGGATGTACAGCACGCCGTACTCGTTCATCGCACAGAAGAAGGTCCAGGGGTTCGACGCACCGGACGGCCCCACCCACGTCGCGTTCGGGGACTACCTGCCGAAGACGTGGTGGTCCGAGATCTGGCTGCAGTCCTGACCTCCAGGTGATCCAGTCCTGACGCAGTCGATCGCCGGCCCGGTCCCTCCCCGGCCGGCGATCGCTGCGTCGTAGGCTCGGCGGCCGTGGAACCCCAGCCCCAGGCGGGCGACAGCCGGGTCGCTCTCGACCGCGAGCTGCTGACCGGCGTGGTCGTGCTGCGCTGGGCGACCTGGATCTGGATGGCCGTGGTGGTCGTGATCGATGCCCGCAACGACCGCTTCGCCCACCTCTGGGCCGCGGTCGTCATGGTCGGACTCGCGCTGGCCTTCACCGCGTGGGCGACGGTGACGCTGCGGGTCGATCCCCGGCGCTTGCTCGCCCCGCCTGCGGTGGCCACCGAGGTCGTCATCGCGGGTGCGCTCGTCTTCTCCGATCAGTGGGTCTACGCCCACGACCACTCCCAGTCGTTCGGATCGGCGTGGCCGCTCGCCTCCATCCTCACCGTCGGCATCGCCTACGGCGTGCGAGCCGGTGCGGGAGCGGGGCTGGTGATGGGCGTGCTCCACTGGCTCGGCGATCTCGTCTTCCTGTCGGGGCCGTGGACCGCAGAGCGCACCCTGTCGGCGTGGAGCACGGTCGTGCTCTATTCGCTGGCGGGCGCGGTGGCCGGTTTCGCGGCCCGCCGGCTGCGCGAGGCCGAGTCCCAGATCTCGGCCGCCCGGGCCCGCGAGGAGGTCGCCCGCACCCTCCACGACGGCGTGCTGCAGACGCTGGCGGTCGTGCAGCGACGTTCGGACGATCCCGAGCTGGTCGGGCTGGCGCGCGAACAGGAGCACGAGCTCCGCGAGTTCCTCTTCGGCGTCGATCCCGCCCACCCGGCCTCGGATCCACGCTGCGAGCGGCATCGGCGCGGGTCGAGCGGACCCATGGCCTGCGCACCCAGGTGATCCTGGCCGACGATCCCCCGGTCGACGACGGTGTCGCGCTGGCGGTGGGCGGTGCCGTCAGCGAGGCGCTCACCAACGCGGCCAAGCACGGTGGGGCCGAGCTCCGCGACCGTCTACGTCGAGGCCCAAGAAGACGGGGGCCTGTTCTGCTCGGTGAAGGACGACGGCCGCGGCTTCGACCCGGACGCGACCGCCGAAGGCGTCGGCCTCACCCGATCGATCCGCGGCCGGATCACCGAGCTCGGCGGGCGCGTCGAGGTGGACGGTCGTCCCGGCCGCGGCGCCGAGGTGCGACTGTGGGTGCCGTGAACGGACCCGAGGCGGACGGCACGCGCGCCGACGGGTGACCGCGATCGGCGCACGCCAGCCGACCCGGCCCGTGCGGTGCGAGTGGTCCTGGCCGACGACCACCCGATCTGGCGCTCCGGCGTCCGCGCCGACCTCGGCTCGAACTTCCACGTCGTCGGCGAGGCCGGCGACGCCGACGAGGCCATCGCGGTCATCTCCTCCACCAAGCCCGACCTCGTCGTGTGCGACCTGCACATGCCCAACGGCGGCGGCATCAGGGTGGCGCAGACGTGCGGCGAGACCACGCGCATCGTGATGCTCACGGTGTCGGAGACCGAGCGTGACCTGCTCGACGCCGTCGCCGCCGGGCGCGGTCGGCTACCTCGTCAAGTCGACCCCACCCGACGAGCTGCGCCGACGCGCTGTGGCGGGCCGCGCAGGGCGAACCGGTCTTCTCGCCGGCACTGGCCGCCCTCGTGCTCGGCGAGTTCCGCCGCCTGACCCGCTCGAGCCAGGACGTCCAGCCGCTTTCGCCGCGCGAGCGCGAGGTGCTCCAGCTCGTGGCGCGGGGCCACACGTACCGCGAGATCGGCGACGAGCTGTTCATCTCGGCCAAGACGGTCGAGAACCACGTGCGCAACATCCTGGGCAAGCTCCACCTCAACCGTCGCCAGGAGCTCGTCCGCTACGCCATCGAGCACGGCATCGAGTAGTCGCCGGCGGCCAGGCGCTCGGTGACCTGGGGGATCTCGAGGTGTCCCCCAGGCGGATCTGGGGGATCGGCCGGGTACCGCCGCCCGGTCCCGCGGCGCAGCGTGGTCCCATGAACGAGACCACGCTTCCACCACCTCCCCGTCCCCACTCCCGAACCGCCTCCCCCACCGGCCCCGCCCAGGGAGCGTGTCCGCGTGCCGGACCCCTCCCGGGCCGGTGCCACCTGGGTGACGGCCACCGGAGCCGTCCTGATCTTCGCGGCCGCCGCCGTGTTCGTCACCGTCCAGTGGGACCACATCCCGGACGCGCTGAAGCTCGCCGCACTGGGCCTGGTGTGCGGGGGCTGCCTGATGGCGGGCCGAGGCTTGCGGCGGCCGTTGCCGGCTACGAGCGGCGTGCTCTACCACCTGGGCGCGTTCCTCATCCCCGTCGTCGTCGCCGCGCTCGCCGTCCACGTCGGGACCGACTGGGCGACCCTGCTGCTCGTCGAAGGCATCACCTCGACCGCCAGCTTCTGGTGGCTCGACCGCATCGAGCGATCACCGGTGCTCGAGTGGGCGACCACGGCGCCGTCGTCGTCCTCGCCGGCGGGATCGCGGCCACGACCCAGGTGCCCGCCCCGGTCGCCCTCGTCGCGATGGCGGTGGGCGCCGAGGTGTCAGGACGCGGTCGGCGGGCCACCGCGTGGGCCGCCACGGCCGCGCTGGCCCCGCTTGCGGCACTGGGCGCATCGGCCCTCGCGCTCGGTCCCGGCGTGCTCGTGCGCCTGGGACTCACCTCGCCGCTGCCCCGCCTCGCCGCCGTCGGGGTCGGTCTGGCCGCCGCCGCCGTGATCGGCCGGGAGGCGGCCCGGCGGCGCAGCCTGGGCCTGGTCGTGCTGGCCGGTCTCGCCGCCGGCACCGGCGTCGCTGACGGATGGACCAGCACCTTCCACACGCCGGGGGCCCATCTGGTCGGCCTGGCGGCGCTGTTCGCTCTCGTCGAGCTCGCCGCTCTGGGTGTCGCCGACGATCCGTTCTGGGGCCGCCCCGCCCGGGTCGTGGCCGGTGCCGTCGAGGTCCTCGCGGCCGCGATCACCACGGTGGGCGGGCTCGTCGCCGTCCACGTCCTGGCCGACCGTTGGGCCGACGAGACCGGCCTGCTCACCCGACCGGCGATCCTCGCCGCCGGTGGCCTGGCGCTCGTCGCCTGGTTCGTCGCCGACCTCCGCCGGCGCGAGCCGGACGCTGCTCCTCTCGGGATCGCGCTGCTGGTCGGTGCCGGATGGGCGCCGGCCACCGTCGCACTGGCGGTGACCGCGCTCGTGAGCGTCGCTGCCGGGCTGGGCTCGCCGCTCGCTGTCGGCATCACCGCGGTCGCGATGGCTGCGCTCCTGGTCGTCGCCGGACGCGACGGCGCCGACGTCATGGCGCTGCTGCTCGTGATCCCGGCTCCGTTCACCGCTGGCCACCATCCCGCCGTCGCCGCGGCGATGGCGTTGGCCGGCGCGCTGCTGCTCGCGGCGGTCACGGTGATCCACGCTCCACTCGCCCGGCTCGACGCGCAGGTCGAGGCGGCGTGGCTGCTCGCGTTGAGCACGGTCCTGCCGGTCGTCGCGGCAGCGATCGCCACCTTCGGCCACGTCGACGTGCTCCCCGCCGCCGCGTCGGCGGTGCTCGTGCTCTGGGCCGCATCCCTGGTGCTCGAGGTCGCGGGTGACGATCCCCGCTTCCGCGGCATCGCCCTCGTGCCACGGGCCGCCGCGCTCCTGAGCCTGCTCACCGCTCCCGAGCTGACTGCGGCCGGCCTGGCTGCGCTCTCGGGGTTGTTGGCCGGCCTGGCCCTGGCCGACGCGCTCGGCCGGCGTCGTCCGTCGATGGCGGTGCAGACCGCGGCCCTCGCTCCCCTGACGCTCGGGATGGCGGTGCTCGCGGCCGGCGGCACGAACGCCGTCGCGGCGATCACGGTCATCGGTGTGGCCGTGATCGCCACCGCCGCCGACGACCTCGTCCCCGGAGTCCTGGCGCATCGTCACCGCGGCTCTCCGCGCTCAGCGCCGCCTTCGTGGCGCTGACCCTGGCCGGGCCGGACCGCGCCACGCTGGCCACGCTGCTCGTCGTGCTCGGCGGGCTGGGTGTCGTGTGGTCGCTCCGCCTCGGTCTGGTCGACGTCGCTGTCCTGAGCGCGGTCGTCTCCACGATCGGCATCTGGCTGCACCTGGTCGACCACGGAGTGCGGGCGAGCGAGCCGTACCTCGCGCCGGTCGCCGTCGGGATGCTGTTCGCCGGATGGTGGTGGCGGCGCACCACGCCGATGAGCTCGTGGGTGGCCTACGGCCCCGCGATCGGGTTGTTCGGTGGAGCGGCCCTGCTCGAGCGGACGGCCGGCGGCGGCGTGGGCCACGCCCTGGTGGCCGGCTCGGTCGGTCTGGTCGCCGTCGTGATCGGGGGTCAGCGCCGGGTGATCGCCCCACTGCTGATCGGCACCGCGCTGCTCGTCGCCGTCACCGTGCACGAGTCGCTGGCCGTGACCGCCGGCGTGCCCACCTGGGCGTGGCTCGGTCTCGGCGGCACCATCCTGGTCACCGCCGGCATCGTGATGGAGCGCACCGACCACGGTCCGATCGAGACCGGTCGCCGGGTGGTCGACGTCGTGGCCGAGCGCTTCAGCTAGCTATGTCCTCCGGTCGGAGGACCCTCCCTCCGGACGGCTTCGCCATCCGGCTGTCATCCCGTGAGCGGCTTCGCTCCGCTCCGCCGCTACGGCCGGGCGGAGCGTCCCTCACACCACCACACGGGTGCTGGTCGTCCGGTCGAGGAAATTGAGCACGGTGCGGTTGAACGCGGCGGCGTGTTCGAGCATGAAGCCGTGGGCGGCGCCCCGGATGACGGCCAGCTCGGCCCCGGGCACCAGCTCGGCGATCTCCTCGCTGTCGCCCATCGGCGTCAGGATGTCCTGGCTCCCCACGAGCACGAGGGTGGGGACGGCGACGCCGGTCAGCTCGGTGCGCAGCGAGTCGTCCATGGCCAGGATGGCCTGCACCTGGGCCACGAACGGGTCCGCGGATGCGGTCAGCGCCAACGGACCGATGAGCCCGACCGCCGGCCAGAAACGGCGCAGGGATCTCGGTCCGATCAACCACCGCACGGCGTGCTGGGCGAACGCTCCCATGCCCTCCCGGGCGGCGACGGCGGCCCACTCGGCCAGCAGCTCGCGTCGCCACTCGTGGTGGCGGGCGGCCGTACAGGCCAGCGTGAGCGACCGCGTGCGTTCGGCGTGGCGGCACGGCCACGATCTGCGCGATGGCCCCACCCATCGACGCGCCGAGCACGTGGGCCCGCTCCACCCCGGCCGCGTCGAGCACCGACATCGCGTCGAGCGCCATGACCTCCAGGTCGTAGGGGCCCTCAGGGTGGTCGGAGCGACCCGCGCCGCGGTTGTCGAACACGATGCACCGGTGGCGCCCCGACAGGCTGCGCCGCTGGCGGATCCAGCCGCGGCTGTCGGCGCCGAGACCCTGGATCAACAGGAGGGGTTCACCGTCGCGCGGACCCGAGATCTCGTAGTGCAACCGGGTGCCGTCGGCGGCCAAGGCGTAGGCCATGCTCGACAAATCTAGCGAGGGTCGTGCCTCTAGCTGACGATGCGTCAGCTACGGGCCGGCGCTAACCCCGACGGGCGTGGGTGAGCAGGTGCTGCAGGCGGGCCCGGGTGGCCTCGGCCAGCTCGGTGGGGTCGCCGGTGGCTGTCCGCCGGCGCGTGACGATCGGCGGACCGACGCGCACCACCCACCGCCTTGCCGGCTCCACGCCCATCACCGCCACCGGGCATGATCGGGACGCCCAGCCCGAGGGCGACCTCGACGGGGGCGACGGGGACCGGCGGCACGTGGAAGGCGTGCAACGGCTCGCGCCCGAGCGGCAGCGCCACGAGCTCGCCGGCCCGGAGCAGGCTGCGCAGGTCGTCGACGTTCGACGGGACACCGCCGAGGCGGCGCCCCGTCCACGCCAGCGGACCGCGGTTGGGGACGCCCGCGACCCGGAGCGGTCGTCCGGTCGCGTGGCGCACGGCCATCCCGAGCGTGGCCGGCTCGGAGAAGCCCGATCGGCGGGTGTGCACCAGCAGAGCGGGCCCGATCTCGGGTACGTGGTGGTCGCCCTCGGCCCGCACCGTCCACCGGAGTCGCGCCAGCGGCGCCACCGCGGCCACCAGGTCGCGGTCGAGCCCCCACTCGTCGATGCGGTACCGGCCGGTCACGCGGCGGTACAGGAGGGCGGCCAGGTCGTCGCGCTCGAGGTCGGGATCGAGCGCTTCGAGGTCGGCCTCGAGGACGGTCACGCCGCCTCCACCTGTGGCGCGCCGGTGACGACGACCTCGTCCCACGCGTACAGGGCCCGGATCACCGAAGGCGTCGAGCGCACGGGCCGCACCCCCAGACGCTCCTCGGCCCGGCTGCCGTCGGCCGTGCGACCCCGGGTGAGCAGCTCGAGCACGTGGTCGGGAACCGGGGCGCCGGCCAGCTCGCTGAACCATCGAGCGGCCGTCCAGCCGGGCACGACGGTCGGCACCGGGAGCCGCCGGCCGAGCAGCGCGGCCTGCGACGCGGTCACCGCGCCGGGGCCCACCACGTTCACCGGGCCGTGGATCGGCCGCCGGACGGCGGCGAGGAGCGCGGCGGTGGCGTCCTCCTGGTGCAGCACGGAGAACGGCGGGTCCGCCAGACCGCTGAACGGCACCGCCGGCATGCGCAGGTAGCGACCGAGCGGGCTGGGGAAGTGGGGTCCGACCAGCGGGGCGAACCGGAGGCTCGTCGACGGGCGCGGCCGCATGCAGCCCCGCCTCGTTGCACACCCGTTCGACGTGCAGGAGCTGGCGGCCGAACGGCGAGGTGGGATCGGGACGGACCTCCTCGTCCGGGCCGCACCGGAGCCCCACGCCGACGCCCGTAGATCTCGATGCCCGAGCGCACGACGATGTGATCGAGCCGGCCGGCGTCGACGGCCGCGGTCACCGCGCCCAACGTGCCGACCGCGGTGCGCTCGGCCGCCGAGCGGGGCGAGCTGCGGGCGTACGGCTCGTAGACGCCGAGGTGCGACGAGCACCGTGGGTGCGAACCCGCGCACCAGCGCGGTGGTGCGATCACGGTTGCGCGGATCGACGCGGTGGAACTCGGCCCGGGTGGCGACGTCGTGGCGGGTCGATGTCCAACCCGAAGACGGCCTCGACGCTGGGTCGGTGCCGAGCTGGCCGCCAGGCGCGTGCCCAGCTCTCCCCCAGCCCGTGGACACGCACCACCGAGCGCTAGTGCGCCGCAGCGGCGGGCACCCGCCGCATGCCCGGTGATCAGGACACGCATCTCACGCATTCTTCTCGTAAACGAGGCGGAGGCCGTGGAGGGTGAGCCAGGGCTCGCTGTGGTCGATGTAGGTCGACAGCGGGGTGATCAGATCGGCCAGGCCCCCGGTCGAGATGATCGTGCACTCGCCGAGCTCGCGCTGGATGCGCTCGCAGAGCCCGTCGACCTGGGCGGCGAAGCCGTACACCGCGCCGGACTGGATGCACTCCACGGTCGTCTTGCCGAGGACGCTGCGCGGCTCGATCAGCTCGACCGCACCCAGCGCCGCCGCCCGACCCACGAGGGCGTCCATGCTGATGCCGATGCCGGGGGCGATCGCGCCGCCGAGGTACTCGCCCTTGGCCGACACCGCGTCGCACGTGGTGGCGGTGCCGAAGTCGGCCACGATGGTCGGTCCGCCGAACAGGTCGAAGGCGGCCACCGCGTTGGCGATGCGGTCGGCGCCGACCTCCTTGGGGTTCTCGGCCAGGATCGCGATACCGGTGCGCACGCCGGGCTCGATCATCACCGGGTCGAAGTCGAGGTACCGGTCGGCGAGCTGGCGCATGCTCTCCTTGACCCTCGGCACGCCCGACGACACGGCCAGGCCCTCGACCTCGTCGAGCCCGAAGCCCCGCAGCGAGAGGAAGCCCTGCAGCAGCACGGCCATCTCGTCGGCGGTGCGGTCGGCCTCGGTGGCGATGCGCCAATGGTCGATCAGCCCGTCCTCGGCCCGCGTGCGCTGCTCGGGGTCGGGACCGTCGAGGTCGTAGAGACCGACAACCGTCTCGGTGTTGCCGGCGTCGATGGTGAGCAGCACGGTCTAGCTCCCGGGTTCGATGTCGAGGCCGATGTCGAGCACCGGCGCGGAGTTGGTGATCCCGCCCACCGAGATCATGTCGGCGCCCAGCCCGACGTAGCGGGTGACGGTCTCGAGGGTGATGCCACCCGAGATCTCGAGGAGGGGTCGGCGGCGGCCCGTGGCTGGCGGCGTGCTCGTCGGCGACCGCCACCGCCGCGCTCGACCTCTTCGGGCGACATGTTGTCGAGGAGCACCGCGTCGACGCCGGCCTCGAGCGCCTCGCGCAGCTGGTCGATGTGGTCGCACTCGACGTGCACGGTGCGTCCCGGCCAACGGTCCGGCGAGCCGCCGCCACGGCCTCGGCCATACCCATGAGCGGCCGAGGTGGTTGTCCTTCAGCAGGACCCAGTCGGAGAGGTTGCCACGGTGGTTGGCCCCACCACCGGCCCGCACGGCCGCCTTCTCGAGGCTGCGCAGCCCGGGTGTGGTCTTGCGGGTGTCCCAGATGCGGGTGTCGCCCGCCGCCGCGGCCACGACGACGAAGCGGCGGGTGAGGGTGGCGATGCCCGAGAGGTGGCCCAGGAAGTTCAGCGCCGTGCGCTCGGCGGTGAGGATCGACGCCAGCGGACCCTCGACGACGCCGATGGTCGTCCCGCCCTCGACCAGCGCGCCGTCGGCGACCGACCACGCCACCGCCACGGACGCGTCGACCTGCCGGAACGCCTCGTCGGCACAGGCGATGCCGGCGACCACGCCGCCGCTGCGCACCACGACCTCAGCGCGTGCGGACAGATCGGGCGGGATCAGCGCGGAGGTGAGGTCGCCGAGCGGGGTGAGGTCCTCGGCCGAGCGCGCGCGGCGACGGCATCGATCACCGCATGACGTGGTGGTTCGAGCGCGCTCATCGGGCCGACCGATCGCGATGGGCCACCACCGGCTCGGGGGCGGGCACCGGCACCAGCACGATGCGCCTACGAAAGGCCGGGTCGGTTTCCGGGTGATCGGCCCGGGTGTGGGCGCCACGGCTCTCCGTGCGCGTCGTGGCCGCGGCCAGCAGCGCCCGCGCCACCTCGATCAGGTTGGCGAGCTCGCAGAACGCGGGGCGGACTCGGGCGTTGGGAGTCCCGCGGCGATCCGCTCGACCACGGTGGAGGTCGCCGCCAGCGACGCCGCGTCGCGCAGGACGCCGGCCCCTTCGGTCATCGCCCGCTGCAGCTCGCGCAGCGATCTCGTCGCGTCGTCGTCGCCCCGCTGGGTGATCACATGGTCTCCGACGCTCGACTGGTCCGACGCGTCAGGAGCGCCGAGCGCGCGCCGCGCCGGGGCCCAGCCCTCGACCCGTAGGCCACCGATCCCCTGCTCGTCGTGCGCGTCAGGGTCGACGACCGTGCGCATCGCGCCGGTGGCCTCGGCCGAGGTCCGCCCGCGCTCGATCGCCTCGACGACGCGCGCCCCGAACACCATCCCCTCGAGCAGCGAGTTGGAGGCCAGGCGGTTGGCGCCGTGCACCCCCGAGCAGGCGGCTTCGCCCGCCGCCCACAGGCCCGGCAGCGACGTGGCGCCGTCGAGATCGGTGACCACCCCGCCGCAGAAGTAGTGCGCGGCCGGGGCGATGGGGAGCCAGTCGACCGAGGGATCGAGCCCGCACGCGCGCCAGCGCGGCGCTGATCGTGGGGAAGCGCTCGCCGAACGACTCGAGTCCGGTGGCGTCGAGCCAGAGGTGGTCGACGCCCTGGTCGAGCATCCGCCGGGTCATCGCACGGGCGACGACGTCACGGGGTTGCAGCTCGTCCACGAACCGCTCGCCCTCGGCGTCCCGAATGAGGGCGCCGTGACCCCGGAGCGCCTCGGACAGCAAGGGCCTCGGCATCTGCGGGTGGTGCAACGCGGTCGGGTGGAACTGCACGAATTCGGCGTCGGCCACGGCCGCGCCGGCGCGCAGGGCCATCGCGATCCCGTCGCCGGTGCTCTCGACGGGATTGGTCGTGACCGAGAAGAGTTGGCCGGTGCCACCGGTGGCCAACAACACGTGGGTGGCGCGCACGAGACGCGTCCGACCGCCCGGCGTCTCGGGCGACGACGCCACGGCATCTTCCGTCGGCGGCCACGACGTCGAGCGCGAACGACGACTCGTGCACGGCCGCGACGGTCTGCCGCACGGCTTCGACCAGCGCCCGTTCGATCTCCGCGCCGGTGGCGGCTCCGCCCGCGTGCACCACGCGCGGCAGGCTGTGGCCGCCCTCGCGGGCGAGCTCGAGGCGGCCCTGCTCGTCACGGTCGAAGATGGCACCGAGCGCGATGAGCTCGTTCACGCGGCCGGGCCCCTCGTCGACCAGCACGCGGACCGCGTCGGGGTCGCAGAGGCCGGCGCCCGCGACCAGCGTGTCGGCCAGGTGCAGGTCGGTGGAGTCCGGATCCTCTCCCAGCACCGCGGCCACGCCACCCTGCGCCCAGCGGGTGGTCGACTGCGCGCAGCTCCCCCTTCGTCAGGACGCCGACGCGCATGCCGTGCGTCCCCGCCGCCCGGATGGCCGCCGACAACCCGGCCACGCCGCTGCCCAGCACGAGCAGGTCGAACGATTCGACGTCGGGTGACGGAGCGGCCGGCACGATCAGACCGATCGCCCGGGTACGAGCGCGAGGACGGGCACGAGGACCGCCGCCGGACGCGGCCCGCGCCGCCTCAGGCCCACTGCGGGACGGCCTCGTCGAGTGTGACCGGGTGGTTGTCGGCGTCGACGTGCACAACGGCTGGCGCGAAGTCCTCGAGCTCCACGTCGTCGTAGTCCGCATAGGTGATGACGATGACGCGATCGCCCGGCTGCACCAGCCGCGCCGCCGCGCCGTTCAGGCAGACCTCGCCCGGTCCGCCCGGGATCGTGTAGGTCTCGAACCGGGCGCCGTTGTCGATGTCGAGCACGTGGACCTGCTCGTGCTCGCGGATGTCGGCCCGCGCCATCAGGTCGACGTCGAGGGTGATCGAGCCGATGTAGTGCAGGTTGGCATCGGTCACCGTGGCCCGGTGGATCTTGGACTTCATCATGCGACGGCGCATCGTGCGCTCCTGGGGTGCTTGGCGCCCTCGCGGGTCGCCGTGCGGGGGCCGGGGCTCTCAGCCCTGCTCGGGAACGAGCACGGCAAGGTTATCCAACAGACGGGGCCGCCCAAAGCGAGCGGCGACCAACAGGCGGACCTCACCCGCCAGACGATCCGGACGACGCAGCGTTGCCGGATCGGTGACCTCGGCGTAGTCGAGTCGGCGAGCGGTTCGGACTCGATCGTGGCGGCGACCGTCGCCACCACCGCCGCGGGATCCCGCTCGCCGGCCTCGACCGCGTCGCGTCCCGCCAACAACGCCCGGTGGAGCACCGGCGCGGCGGCGCGCTCGTCGGGCTCGAGGTAGACGTTTCGACTCGACCGCGCCAGCCCGTCGTGCTCGCGCACGATCGGGCAACCGATCACCTCCACGGGGAACGAGAGGTCCACGACCATGCGCCGGATGATGGCCAGCTGCTGGAAGTCCTTCTCGCCGAAGTAGGCCCGGCACGGACCCGCGATGTGGAACAGCTTCGCCACCACCGTGGCCACCCCCGCGAAGTGGCTCGGGCGCGACGCACCCTCCATGGTCGTGGCGAGCTCGGGGACGACCACCGACGTGAGCGGAGGCTTGGGGTACATCTCGTCGACCGACGGGGCGAAGACCAGGTCGACGCCCGTCTCCTCGGCCAGGGCCGAGTCGCGGTCGAGATCGCGGGGATACGAGTCGAGGTCCTCACCCGCGCCGAACTGCAGCGGATTCACGAAGATGGACATCACGACGACGTCGCATGACGCCCTCGCCGCCCGCACCAGAGAGAGGTGGCCCTCGTGCAGCGAACCCATCGTCGGGACGAGCCCCACCGTGGCTCCCTCGGCGCGCGCCGCGTCGAGCCGGGCGCTCGCGTCGACGATGCTCGTGGTCAGCTTCACCCGCGCATCCTGCCATCGTCATCGGTCCGGTCCCCCTGCGCATCCTGGCCGGCCTGCGCCGCGAGACGGCGCGCCTCGAGGGCCATGGCCTCGTAGGTCGCCCGCTCGCTCGGGTCGAGGGCGTCGAGGTGACGCTGGATCGTGGCGTCGTCGCCTCTTGCGGCAGGGCCGGTGAGGGCGGCGGCGGGGCCGAGCGCGGCGACGTTGTCGATCGTCGCCCGCACCAGGTCGAGGTAGGCGTCGAACGGCACACCCGCAGCAGTAGCAACCCGCTCGGCCTGGCCGAGCAGCGCGACGACGTGGTTCGAGGCGATCACCGCGGCCGCGTGGTACCGGGCGCGATCGGCGTCGGCCACCTCGAAGGCGCGACCGCCAAGATCGTCCACGATCCGCCGCGCGACGGGGTCGCCAGCCACGGCGAACCAGGCCTCCGCCCGGAGCCGCTCTGCGCCGACGACCGGATCGGGCATCGCGACCAGGGGATGCAGGGCGGCCCGACGCGGGTGGGGCGCGAGCACGTCGAGGCCGAGTGAGCCGGCGAGATGCAGCATGACCGTCGACTCGACGGGTTCGATCGACGCAGCCACCTCCGCGACGGCGGCGTCGGGGGTGGCCACGATCACGACGTCGACACCCCTCGCCGCGTCGCGGCGTCACCTCGGGCGAGGCGTCACGACCGACGACGTCGAGCATCTGCCATCCCACACCGCTCAGCGCGGCGGCCATCGAGCGACCCGCGCGGCCCGGACCGATCACACGGGCGGTCGCGCCGGGCGAGCCCGATCCCGCGGCCACTACAACGGCCCCACCTTGCGGACCCGCCCACCGGCCCGGTCCGACCAGTTGTCCGGCACGACGTCAGGCGCGAGGTCGGCCAGCGGTGCCATCACGAAGCGGCGCTCGAACATGCGGGGATGGGGGATCTGGAGGTCGGGCTCGTCGATCGGCTCGCCATCGGTCCAGAGGATGTCGACATCGAGCGTCCTCGGCCCCCAGCGCTCCTGACGCACGCGCCCGGCGGCCGACTCGAGCCGGTGGCAGACACCGAGCAGCTCGCGTGGTGAAAGGTCCGAGTCGATCTCGACCACCACGTTCAGGTACGGCCCCTGCCCGTCGGGTCCACCGACCGGGTCGGTCTCGTAGATCGGCGAGACGGCCACCACCTCGGAGAGCGAGCCCACGGCTTCCCGGAGGTAGGCCTGTCGATCTCCGAGGTTCGAGCCCAGCCCGAGGAAGGCCCGCACGGCTACCGCGTCCTGCGCAACGTGACACCCGCGGTGGAGAGGTCGATCGGCACAGGGGGTCGGAGCTTGCGCACCGACACGGTGACGGCCCCGACGCGGGCGTCGGCCAGAGCGACTTCGGCGATGAGGGTCGCCAGCCGCTCCAGCAACCGGCACCCGGACTCCTCGACGACCGCGACGACCGCCTCGGACAGCGCGCCGTAGTCGAGCGTGTCGTCCAACGCATCGGACGCCGCGGCCGGCGCGAGGTCGAGCTCGATGTCGAGGTCGACCTCGAAAGGCTGGGGGCGCTCGCGCTCCTCGGGCAGGACCCCGCAGATGCCCACGGCGCGCAGTCCGCGCAGCTGGATGAGGTCCGGCGTGGGATCGGTCATGGTGGGGGGAGCGTCAGAGCGAGGCGGCTACGGCGACCAGGCCGCGACCGACCGGGCCGAGCTGGCGTTGGGTGATCTGCTCGATGGCGGAGATGGCTCGGGGGCCCGAGTCGATGAGCTCGTCCCACAGCAGATACCCGGCCACTGCGCCGCAGATGCGGTCGCCGAGCTCCTCGCCGTGCATGAGCACCTTGGCGCCCGACGCGATCAGCTCCTTGATCTCGGGGTACAGCGCGCCGAGGTAAGCGGACGCATCGTCGTCGCCCCCGAACGGACGGTGGCGCCAGGTGACGCCGAGATCGTCGTAGTTGTGCAGGTTGTGCGGCGCGGGGATCAACGAGATCACGCACCCGAACCCCTGCTCACGGATCCAGATGATCTCCTCCTGGCGACGGACCCGGCGGTGGTTGCCGCCGTAGCCGCCCGGCCGCTCGCAGAGCGCGAGCTGGTCCTTGATCACCCAATGGAAGTTCCGGGGCTTGATGCCCTGCGCCCACTTACCCTTCATTGCCACGGGGCTCATGCTGCCACGACTTTCGCTGCCTGGACGGTTGGGAGGACGTCGTGCACCCGGACCATGCGGGCGCCTCGCGCCATGGCCCAGGTCGCGGTGGCCACGGAGGCCTCGAGCCGGTCTTCGACCGGCGCAGGCTCACCGGCGCCGTCGGACCGCCCGACGAGGAGGCCGAGGAAGCCCTTCCGGCTGGTCCCGACCACGACCGGGAAGCCCGACGCGGCGATCTCGTCGAGGTGGCGGAGCAGGCTCAGGTTGTGGTCGATCGTCTTGCCGAACCCGATCCCCGGGTCGACCCACACCTCGTCGATGCCGAGCTCCCGGGCCGCCTCCGCCTCCCGGACCAGGAAGGCCGCGACCTCGGCGACGACGTCGTCGTAGTGGGGATCGCGCTGCATCGTGGCCGGTGAGCCCTGCCGGTGCATGACCACGTAGCCGGCGCCGAGCTCGGCCGCGACCGGCGCCAAGGTCGCGGACACGTCGTTCACGAGCGTGGCGCCCGCGGCCACCGCGGCCCGGGCCACCGCCGGCTTCACGGTGTCGATCGAGAGGCGCACCTCCCCGGCCAGCGCCTCGACCACCGGCACCACCCGCCGCAGCTCCTCGGCCTCGGCCACGGGCTCGGCCCCAGGACGACTCGACTCACCGCCCACGTCCACGACGTCGGCGCCTTCGACGATGAGCTGCCGGCCGTGCTCGACGGCGAGGTCCGGGTCGAGGAAGCGACCGCCGTCGCTGAACGAATCGGGCGTCACGTTGAGCACGCCCATCACGAGCGGCCGCACCGCAGGTAGCTCCACGGCCCGGCAGGGTACTTCCCACTGTCAAATTGCTATGTCCTCAGGTCGGCAGAGCCTCCCTTCGGACGGGCTTCGCCCATCCATGCCCGGGCGCGTCGTGCTGCTCCGCCGCCGGCTCCGCAGCGCCAAGCACCCGCCATCGGGTTCGCCCGACTTGTCAGATGCCGCTGCTGATGAAGCGCATGGCCTCGAAGCGGGTCGAGGTGTTCTCGCGGAACAATCCGCGCACGGCCGAGGTCACGGTCGTGGCGCCGGGCTTGCGGACGCCGCGCATCGACATGCAGAGGTGCTCGGCCTCGATCACGACCAGCACGCCTCTCGGCTGCAGGGTGCGCTCGAGCTCGTCGGCGATCTGGGTCGTCAGCCGTTCCTGCACCTGCGGTCGCTTGGCGTACGCGTCGACCAGCCGGGCCAGCTTCGACAGCCCCGTCACGCGGCCGTCGTTGTTGGGGATGTAAGCGACGTGGGCCTTGCCGATGAACGGGACGAGGTGGTGCTCGCACATCGAGGTGAGCGCGATGTCGCGCACCATGACCATCTCGTCGTGGTCGGCTTCGAACTGCACCCGGAGGTGGTGGTGCGGCGACTCGCGGAGTCCGGCGAACACCTCTTCGTACATGCGCGCCACCCGACCGGGGGTGTCGAGCAGACCGTCGCGGTCGGGATCCTCGCCGATGGCCGCGAGGATCTCGCGCACCGCCGCCTCGATGCGGGGCAGGTCGACCGGACCGAGATCGGGCTGTGGCGGTCGCTCCCCCACGGGACGCCGGACGGGTGCCGCGTCCGATCCGTCGAACGGCGGCAGGTCGATCGCGTCGCGCAGGGTGTCGTCGGTCATGTCCGTCTCCGGGTCACGGGCGCCGGGGCAGAGGCTCCGACAGGACGGGGTCAGGGTACCGGCGGCGTCACCGGGCGACCTACCCGGCCGGCAACGATCGTGACGACGGCAGGCCGGCGGCCCGCCACGCCACGAATCCGCCGATCATGTCGGTCGCGTAGCGATGACCCATCTGGCGGAGCGACGCGGCCGCGAAGCTCGAGGCGTAGCCCTCCGAGCACATCACGACGATGACCTGGTCGTGCCCCTCGATGATCGGCAGTCGAGCCGGGCTCTGCGGATCGAGCCGCCACTCGAGCACGTTGCGCTCGATGACGAGGGCGCCGAGTGCCTCGCCTTCCTCCCGCCGCTGCGCCTCGGGCCGGATGTCGACGAGCAGGCCGCCGGCCGCGACCGCCAGCGCGGCGAGGTGTGGCGGCAGGCGGCGCCGCCCGAGTCGCGCGTCGGCCAGGAGCTGATCGACCGAACGCGGTGGCGCGTCTGCCGCGCCCGCGAGTACTTCGTGCGGCGAGGTGATCGTCATGAGGTCACCCCCGACCGATCGAGCCGGCCCTCGACCGGGCGGTAGTCGACCGTGTGGTCGTCGCGGGGGTCGTCGCCGTAGAACCGCATCGTCGCGAGTGACGGGGCGTAGACGTGCAGGCTGACGGCGGGGGCGACGCCGGGGTTGCGGACCTCGTGGATGTGGTCGGGTCCGAACGCGACCACCGACCCCACGTCGAGCACGCGCCGGCGGAAGGTACCGGGCGCCCAGGTCCGGCCGTGGCGCTCGACCAGCGTGCCCTCGACCACGGCCATCGCCCCGGCCGCGCCGCCGTGATCGTGGCGGTCCAGGCCCGTGCCCGGCGCCCACGTGATGACCCACGCTTCTGCGTCGACGAGCCCGGGGATCGGCATGTAGCAGCGACCCCCGGGCTCGTGGCGCACCAGGCCTCGCCACCGGTGGGGGGTGCCGGCCAGGCGAGCGGCCAGTGCTGCGGCCAGATCAGCTGGGGCGGTGGCCGGGTCGGGCAGGGCCAGATGGATCGGCATGGGGGGACATCCTCAATAGATGAGCTTTCCTATCTATTTTATAGGAATACTGGCAGGGACGCAACCGTGCCCGTCCACTCAGCCTTCAAGGGGAGGCGGGACTACTCGACGTAGGAGTGGATCGACGGCGAGGTTGCGGTACCGCTCGGCCACGTCGAGGCCGTAGCCCGACGACGAACTCGTCGGGGATGCGGAATCCCACGTAGCGAAGCTCGGGCTCCACCTTCTGGATGCCGTCCTTCACGAGCAGCGCGCACACCTCGAGGCTGGCCGGTCCACGCGCCATCAGGTTCTTCAGCAGGTAGTGCAGAGTCAGACCGCTGTCGACGATGTCCTCGACCAGCAGCACGTCGCGGTCGGACAGGTCGAGGTCGAGGTCCTTCACGATACGGACGACCCCGCTGGTCTTGGTGGCGCTGCCGTAGGACGACACGGCCATGAAGTCGAACTCGACGGGCAGGTCGATGACCCGCGCCAGATCGCTCATGAACATGAACGCACCCTTGAGCACTCCGACGAGCAGCGGTCGGCGACCGGCGTAGTCGGTGGTGATCTCGCGGCCGAGCTCGGCGATGCGCGCCTGGAGGTCGGTGCTCGCCACGATCACCCGGCCGAGATGGGGATCGGCGACCAGGGAGGGGGTAGCCGGCTGGTCCATGCCGGCCCGACCCTAGTGGGCGCGGACGGCCCCGCTGTCAGCCCGGTGACGCGACCGGCGGTTCGAGCCGCAGGCGACCGGCTGTACGGGCGACGCGCCAGCCGCCGCCCACGTCGGTGGCGCGGTCCTCGAGCCGGGCGACGGCCAGCACCCGGTCGACGGTGGCGGCGTCGGGCGGGTGCCGTTCGGGGTCGCGATCACGCAGCCATTCACGCACCGCGACGCGTGCCAGCGGAGCCGGCGCCGCCGCGAGGACGGCGGCGTCGGTGGGGTCGAGGAGCCCGGCCTGCGCGGCCAGCAGCGTCGACGACCTCGCGCAGCAGCCCGGCCTGGCGGGCGAGCACCGGGACGAGGTCGCGCTCGGCCACGTCGTCGAGCAACGGCAGCACCTCGGCGCGCACCCGGTTGCGGCGGTGGCGCGGATCGCGCGTTCGACGGGTCATCGACGGGCACCAGGCCGAGGCGATCGCAGAGCGCGTGGGTCTCGTGACGGCGGAGGGCGAGGATCGGATGGCGGGCGTCGGCGCGGATGCCGGCCAGGCCGTCGAGGCCCGCGCCGCGCAGCAGGTTCAGGAGCACCGTCTCGGCCTGGTCGTCGGCGGTGTGGCCGAGCAGGCAGTCCGGCGGCAGGACGCCCGACCGGGCGGCACGGGCCCGGGCCTCGAGGTTCGGCCCCGGCTCGACCTGCACCCGCTCGGCGCGGAACGCGGCACCGAGGCGCGCCGCGGCATCGCGCGACGACGCCGGCCTCGGCGGCCGAGCCGGGCCGCAGCCCGTGGTCGACGTGCACGGCGGTGACCTCGCACCCGGCGGCCACGGCCAGCGCCAGCAGGCTCAGCGAGTCGGCTCCACCCGACACGCCGCAGGTGACCGACGTGCCCGGTAGCGGGAAGCGGCACCGGTCGAGCAGCGCGCGCGGCGTCGGCCAGCGACGGAACCATCCCCGTCGGCGGCGAGGGCCCCATGTCGGCGGCCGGGCCGTTCAGCCGGCCAGCGCCGGCGCGACCCGCTCGATCCACGTGGCCGGCGTGCGGATCTCGTCGAGGGTCGGGAGCCGATCGGGGCTCTCCCACGCCTGGCGGAGCAGCTCCTGGCCACCGACCCGCTCGACCTCCTCGATGAACCGCTCGCCCTGCGCGTACTGGTTCATCTTGGCCTCGAGCCCGATGAGCTGCTGGAGCAGTCGCGCCATGCCCTGGGTCGACTCGCGTCGCTGGCGCAGCACCCGCGAGAAGCGCTCGGCGCTCGGCACCAGCCCGGAGCCGGCCCGGTCCATCGTGATGTCGCCGTGGCCCTCGAGCAGGCTCATGAGCCCGCTGACCCGGTCGAGCACCTCGCGCTGCTCGTCGCTCGCGACAGCGCCATGATCCCGCCGTCGGCGAGCGGGTTGGCGCCGTTGCGGCGGGCCTCGGCCACGCGTCCGAGCACGGCCAGGAACCGCTTCGGGTCGGGGTCGACGGCGTCGAGCGTCTGGGTGACGAGATCGAGGAAGTAGGGGCGCATCCACTCGATGCCGGTGAACTGGGCGCGATGCGTCACCTCGTGCAGCGCCAGCCAGAGACGGAACTCGCGGGGCGGGAAGGCGAACTGCTTCTCGAGCGACAGCACGTTCGGCCCGACGTAGTACACGAGGTCCTGGTCGAGCGGGGACTCCTCCTCGATGATCAGCAGGTCGTACTGGCCGAGCACCCGCGTCGACATCCACCCGAGCACCATGCCCACCTCGGCGCCGGCCAGCTTCTGCGCGACCGGCGTCGAGCGCGCTCTCCGTCAGCCGCGACGTCAGCTTGTCGAGGATGGGCCGCAGCAGCCGCTGGAACGACGCGACGTTCGCGTCGATCCACCCGGCGCGGTCGGTGACGCGCGCCCGGGCCGGGTCCGGCCAGCGAGACGAGTCCGGTCTCCGCCGCGACCAGTCCTTCGGCCTGCTCGGTGAGCTCGGCGAAGTCCGCCTCGAGCGAGTCGTAGTGGTACGACTGGCTGAAGGGCTCGCGGCCCGCCACCCGTACGGCCACTCGCTGGGCGACAGCCCAGTCGACCGCGGCGGGCACGGTCAGTTCCTCGGGTACCTGGGGGCGACGACCTTGACCACGTAGAGCACGAGCGTGACGATGATCGCGATGATGATCGGCACGACCAGCGCCACGGCGATCCAGAAGTGCCAGACGTGGGCGGCGAAGAGGGACATGTCCTGATCCTAGAGCGACCGCCGACCCGGACGGCAGTCAGCGGCTCGTCGGAGCGAGGTCAGGCCTCGGCCGGCCGGTCGTCGATCGCTTCGAGCTCGCGTGCCACCCGCTCGCGCAGCGAGTCGGGGACCTCGTCGCGACAGTGCTTGGAGATCACGATGCGCAGCTCGGCCTCGAAGTCGAACGCCTCGAAGCAGGGGTTGCAGTCGTCGAGGTGGCTCTTGATCGTCGACCGCTTCTCGGGCGTCAGCTCGCCGTCGAGGTAGAGGTAGAGCTCCTGGAGCGCCGACTCGCACGGGGTGGCGTCGTGATCGTGATCGTGGTGGTCGGTCTCGGCCATTGGTCTCACTCGGCGAGGGCCGGCTGGGTGGCCGGCGCAGTGGGGTCGTCGTGGGCTTCGGGGAGGTCCGGGGCGAGGCCGCGCTGGCTCGCGAACTCGAACAACCGCTTCTGCAGCGCCTTTCTTCCCCGATGGAGCCGGCTCATCACGGTTCCGATCGGGATGTCGAGGATCTCGGCGATCTCCTTGTACGAGAAGCCCTCGACGTCGGCCAGCAGGACCGCCATGCGGAACTGCTCGGGCAGCGCCTCGATCGCGTCCTTGACCTCCTGGTCGGTGATCATGTCCATCAGCTCGTCCTCGGCGCTGCGCCCGACGGCCACGGCCTCGAGACCGCCGAGCCGGCGGTACAGGTAGAGGTCCTCGACCTCGTCGAGCTCGGACTCCTCGGGCCGGCGCTTCTTCGACCGGTACGAGTTGATGAAGGTGTTCGTGAGGATCCGGTAGAGCCAGGCCTTGAGGTTGGTGCCCTCCTGGAACCCGCCGAACCCGCGGTAGGCCTTGAGGTAGGTCTCCTGCACGAGGTCCTCGGCGTCGGCCGCGTTGCGGGTCATGCGCAGCGCCGCGGTGTACAGCGGCCCCATGAACTCCATCGCCTGCTCGGCGAACGTTGCCTGGTCGGCCATCGGTCAGGAGCCTACCGGCGCCATCGTCTCGCCGGTCTCCGGCACGGCTCCCACCGCGGCCTCGGGGGCGGCCTCGGGCATCGTGAGCGCGCCATGGGCGGGGCGGACGTGCACCACCAGGCCTGGGGCGAGGTGGAGGCGCTCGGCCGTGTCCCGCGTGACCTGCACGTACGCGTCCGGCTCCGCGGTGCCGTCGGCAACCGTTGCGGCCGCGTCGTCCAGGTCGAGGTCGACGCGCACCTCGAAGCCGAGCCGGGCGACGCGGCGCACGCGGGCCGCGGCCGTGCCCTCGGCCGGCGCGTCGAGCACCTCGAGGTCGTGGGGGCGCACGAGCAGCCCGCCGAGGTGGGTCACCGGACCGAGGAAGCTCATGACGAACGGATTGGCCGGGCGGTCGTAGAGCTCGTCGGGGGTGCCGATCTGCTCGACGCGCCCGTTGGCCATGACCACGATGCGGTCGGCGACGTCCATCGCCTCCTCCTGGTCGTGGGTCACGAAGACGGTCGTCACGTGCATCTGGTCGTGCAGGCGACGCAGCCAGTTGCGCAGCTCCTTGCGCACCTGCGCGTCGAGCGCGCCGAAGGGCTCGTCGAGCAGCAGCAGGCTCGGCTCGACGGCCAGCGCGCGGGCGAGCGCCATGCGCTGACGCTGACCGCCGGACAGCTGCGCGGGCATGCGGTCGGCGAACGCCTCGAGGTGCACGAGCTCCAACAGCTCGGTGACCCGCCGGCGGATCTCGTCCTTGGGGCGCTTGCGGATCTCCAGACCGAACGCCACGTTGCGGAACACCGTCATGTGCTTGAAGGCGGCGTAGTGCTGGAACACGAAGCCGACGTTGCGGCGTTGCGGCGGAAGGCTGGTCGCGTCGGTGCCGTCGAGCTCGACCACTCCCGTGTCCGGAGGCTCGAGTCCGGCCATGACCCGCAGCAGTGTGGACTTGCCGCCGCCGCTCGGGCCGAGGAGTGCGGTGAGCGAGCCCGACGGGATCTCGACGGTCACGTCGTCGAGCGCGAGGAAGGAGCCGAATCGCTTCGTGACGTTGCGGGCGTTCATACCCATGCGAGGTGCTCCACTCTCAGCGATCGGACTTGGGTCGGAGGACGGTCATCAACAGCAGCGCGAGGATCGCCACCGCGGCGAGCGCGAAGGCCACCGAGTAGGCCTTGGCCGTGTCGAAGTTCTCGAAGCTCTGCTCGACGAGCAGGGTCGCCGTCTGGGTCTGGCCGACGATTCGTCCCGACACGACCGCGACCGCGCCGAACTCACCGAGCGAGCGGGCCAACGTCAACACGATGCCGTAGGCGAGCCCCCATCGGATGGCGGGCAAGGTGATGCGTCGGAAGGTCTGGAACGGTGAGGCACCGAGTGTCGCCGCCGCCTGCTCCTGCTCGTCGCCCACCTCCTCGAGGACCGGCACGAGCTCGCGCACGACGAGCGGCAACGACACGAAGCAGGTGGCGATGATCATGCCGGGCAGGGCGAAGATCACGTTGATGCCATGCGCACCCAGCCAACTGCCGATCGAGGTGTTGCGTCCGTACACGAGGATCAACGCCAACCCGACGACGACCGGGGAAACGGCGAGGGGCAGGTCGATGAGCTTGTTGAAGATGCTCTTGCCGCGGAACTCGTGGCGCACGATGAGCAGCGACGCGATCAGGCCGAAGGCGGTGTTGAACACGACCGCGGTGCCGGCGACGATGAGCGTGATCTGGAACGCGTGCACGGTGTCGGGCGAGCTCAGCGCATCCCAGACCGGACCGATGCCGTTCTCGAACGTGCGCCAGAAGATCAGGCCGACCGGGATGATGAGCAGGAAGGCGAGGTAGACGAGCGCGACGATCCGGAAGATCCAGCGCGACTGCGACGGCGGCAGGCCGACAGCCTGGGTCTCAGCCACGGCGCACCGCCCAGCGCTGCACGAGCGTCAACAGCACCAGCACGATGAGCGCGACGAGCAGCAGCAGGGTCGACACCGCGGCGGCTCCGCCGGGGTTGTCGTTCTGGATCTGGTTGAAGATCTGCACCGAGGCGACCTGCGTCTTCATGGGCAGGTTGCCGGAGATCAGCACCGTCGAGCCGTACTCGCTGAGGGCGCGGGCGAACGACAGCGCCGTCCCGGCCAGGATCCCCGGAACCAGGTTGGGCAGGATCACGCGGCGGAAGATGGTCAGACGGCTGGCCCCGAGCGAGGCGGCGGCCTGCTCCATGTCGCGGTCGAGCTCGAGCAGCACGGGCTGCACGGTGCGCACGACGAACGGAAGCGTCACGAAGAGCAGCGCCACGACGATGCCCAGCTGCGTGAAGGCCAGGGTCACGTGCACCGGGCTGTCCGGCCCGTACAGCGCCAGGAGCACGAGACCGGCGACGATGGTCGGCAGCGCGAACGGCAGGTCGATGAGCGTGTCGAGCACGCGCTTGCCCACGAAGTGGTCGCGCACGATGACCCACGCGATCAAGGTGCCCATCACCGCGTTGACCGCCGCGACGATGAGCGACGCCACGATCGTGAGGATGAGCGCGTAGCGGGCCTCAGGCGTGCTGACGGCCGCCCAGAACCCCGACCAACCCAGTCCTGTCCCCCGCCAGATGACCGCGGCGAGCGGGATGACGACGACGAAGCTGAGGTAGAGCGTGGCCAGGCCGAGCTCGATGCCGGTGCTGGGTCGCCGCCGCCGCTTGGCCGCGCTGATCGTGACCGCCGGCGGGGCCGGCGGTGACTCGGGCGGTTCGACGAGCGTGGTCGTCATCGTCCCGCCGACAGGGGCGGCACGATCACTTCGACGTCGAGACTCCGTTCGACTGCTCGATCTTGGTGATGATCCCGTTGTCGGGGTCGAAGAACTGCTTCGTCACGTCGGTCCAGCCGCCGAGGTCGTCGATGGTGAACAACGTGGCCGGCGTCTTGAAGGTGTCGTCGGGCACGACCCCCTTGACCACGGGGCGGTACCCGTTGTCGGCGAAGATCTTCTGGGCGGTGGGCGTGTAGACGAAGTCGAGCCACGCCTTGGCGAGCGCCGGGTTCGAGGCCTTGACGGTCACCGCCGCCGGGTTCTCGATGAGGATCGTCTGCGCCGGGATGACGTAGTCGACCGGCTTGCCCTTCTGCTTGGCGAAGATGGCGTCGTTCTCGTAGGACAGCAGCACGTCGCCTTCGCCGCTGGTGAAGTTCGCGAGCGCGTTGCGGGCACTCGTGTCCTGCGCCACGACGTTGTGGAAGAGGTCCTTCAGGTACTGCTGGGCCTCGGCCGGCGTCTTGCCCTGCTTCAGCTGGGCGCCGTAGGCGGCCATGATGTTCCAGCGGGCCGAGCCTGACGAGAACGGGTTCGGCGTGAGCACCTTGACGCCCGGCTTGATGAGGTCGTCCCAGGTCTTGATGTTCTTGGGGTTCCCCTTGCGAACCAGGAACACCACGACCGACTCGGTGACCATGCCCTTGTACTGGTTGGCGTTCCAGGTGGACGCCACCAGGCCGGCCTTGACCAGTCGGGTCACGTCAGGTTCCAGGGAGAAGGCGACGTAGTCCGCCGGCTGGCCCGCCGCCACCGCCCGGCTCTGGTCACCCGAGGCGCCGTAGGACTC
The DNA here is from genome assembly GCA_963776435.1 of uncultured Microthrixaceae bacterium. Lineage (GTDB taxonomy): Bacteria > Actinomycetota > Acidimicrobiia > Acidimicrobiales > Acidimicrobilacustridaceae > UBA4742. The sequence goes on along the minus strand of CAVZMK010000002.1, from coordinate 824,494 downwards.
CTGGAAGTGCACGCCCTTGCCAGCGGCCGTCTTCTGGAAGGCGGCCTCGATCTCCGTGTAGGCGGCCTGAGGAGTCGAGTAGGCGACCAGCTTGATGGTGCCCCCCGATCCCGTGCCGGTGGTCGAGGCGGCTGACCCCGAGCTCGAGCAGGCTGCAGACACGAGGGCGAGCGCAGCCACCGCTGCGCCGATCAGGCGTCGAGTCGTCGAGGTGGTCGTCAGCACGGTTGTCTCCTGTGTCGATGCCGGCGCGCATCGAGGCGCCGGCGGGTCAGGAGACCCGTACGCCCACTACGGGCTATTTGCAAGTTATCTTATGGAAATAGTCACTTTAGAGGGAAAGAACCACCCCATCAGCTTCGTCAGAGGTTGACCCAGGACAGCCAGGGGCCGTTGATGTGGGTCTGCCAGATGTGCTTGCCCGCCTGGGGTGCGAACACCTCGAGGCGACCGTCGAGGTCGGAGAGCTGCTGGATCGGCGCCGGGATCGAGCCGGCCGAGCTAGGCAGCAGCCCGGCGGTCGACCACGCGCCACCCGCCGAGGTCTCCCAGGCGTGGGCGACGGTGCCGCCGCTGCGCTCGTCGAACACCTCGAGCTTGCCGCTGACGTTGCGCCCGGCCGTCAGGTTGCCCTGGCCGAAGCCCCCGTTGACCATCATGCCGAAGTGGTCCCAGTTGCCCTGGAAGTAGGTCTCGCGGGCGGACCAGAGCCGACCGCTCGTGTCGGACGAGAACACCTGGATCGCGACCGTTGAGGTCCTGGCCGATGGTCGGCGTACCGACCATCGCCGGGCTGGGCGTGGGGTTGGACTGGTTGGTCGAGTTGAGCACCCACCAGCCCGACCAGTTGCCTCCCGGCGTCGTCTGGACCTCGGTCCACTCGAGCCCGGTGGTCGAGATGACCACCACCTGGACGAAGCCGCCGGAGAACCGCATCGTCGTGAGGCCGCGCAGGCCGGCCACGTGGAGCTGAGCGTCGCCCCAGCCCGACCAGCTCCCACCGGGGGAGGTCTGCCACCGGTGCACCACCTCACCCGTACGAATCGGCCGTCCACATCTCGAGTCGGCCGTCCCAGTTCATGAAGACGCTGAAGTGGCCGCTGGTGACCGAGCCACCGAGGCTGCCCCAGCCCGACCAGGAGCCACCCGGCTTCAGCTGCCAGGCGTGGTAGAGCGCGCCGTTGCTGGCCGTGCCGAACACCTCGATCCGCCCGTCGAAGTTGGTGACCGCGACCGGCGCGCCGTGGACGGGACCGCCCAGGTTCGCCCAGCCCGACCACTGGCCGTTGGGCTTCAGCTGCCACTTGTGCTGGATGCCGCTGCTGGTGCCGCGGAACACCTCGAGGCGCCCGTCCTTGTTGGAGGTGACACCGCCCCCGAAGGTCAGCGGTCGCATCTGCGTGACCGCCTTCCCGATGTTCAGGCTCGGCAGGTAGAAGAAGGCCGGGTCGGTGACGGTCGGCCCGGTGGCCTGCAGCTGGTCGACCTCTTGCGAGACCGCCATGCCCGGCTTGGCCTGGCGAAGCACCGCGAACGCGCCCGGCCGCGTGCGGGGTGGCCATCGACGTGCCGTCGAGCGTGGCGCACGAGCTGGCGGCGTAAGGCGCCGGGCAGGCCCCGACCGTGAAGCCGAGGTTCGTCGGCGTGCCCGCCGGGACCGAGCTGAGGATCGCCTCGCCCGGTGCGAGCAGCGAGACCGCCATCGACGAGTCCGAGAAGCTGGACATGACGTCGGTGTCGGGGTTGACCGACCCCACTGCGACGGCGGTGGAGATGCAGGCCGGGGTGGAGATGGCTTCGAATCCGATCCCGTTCTCACCGTCGTTGCCCGAGGCGATGGCGGTGGCGATGCCGGCGGTGCGCAGCTGATCGATGGCCGGCTTGACGGCATCGGTGTCGCAATGGCCGGTGGTGTCGAGCGAGTTGACGTCGAGCGACCCGAGGCTCATGTTCACCGAGGCGATGTGGAACGAGTTGCGCAGGCTGTAGACGTAGTCGAGGGCGTTGATGATGTCGGAGTCGAAAGCTCCGATGTCTCCCCCGCCCGCGTCGCTGAACACGTCGATGGCGATGAGGTTGGCGCCAGGCGCCACGCCGGAGAACGCGCCCCCGTTGCCGCCGGCGGCGATGCCGGCCACGTGCGTGCCGTGGAAGCAGCCTGACGACAGCAGCGGGCAGGGCACGCCGCTACCGGTGGCGGTGCTGCTGAACACCCCACCCGGGCATAGCGAGGTGGCCCCGCCGCCGTCACCCGAGAAGCAACCCTCGGCGACGATCTTGCCCGACAGGAACGCGTTCGTCTTGTCGACGCCGGTGTCGACGATGGCGATGGTCTGGCCCGCGCCGGTGTCGCCCGCCGCCCACGCGGTGGGCGCGCCCACGCGGGTGAGGTTGCTGGTGGTGTCGATCTTGTTGAAGTGGTTGCGACTGATCGCAACGACGTTTGGCTGGGACCGCAGCGCGGCCAGGCCGTGGGCGTCGACGGTCATCGCCACCAGCGGGTGGCTGCCCAGTGCCTGCACATGGGCGGCCGAGCCCTTGGGCAGGGCAGCCGCGAGGCGGATCGACGCGGCGGCGACCTCGGCGTGGGCGGCCTGGAGGGCGGCTGGGGTCGAGGCCGTCGCGGTGGGCACGTCGCTGATCTGGGCGATCACCGGCACCGGGCCCTTGGCGGCGGCCGCCGACAGCTCGGCGTCGACCGTGCCGTGGGGGGCGAGGACCGTGCCCCGATTGAGGTGTCCCGACGCGCTCGCGACATCGTGCGCGGTCGACGCGCCAGAGGGCGCGGCGCCGAGGCCGACCGCGGCCAGGCTCAGGACCAGTACCACGGCGACCGAGGCAGAGCCGCGACGCGTGGAGACGCGCCGTCACGCTGTCCAGCAGAAGAACAGATCCCAGCCACTGCTACCTCGATTCGATGGATGCTTCGCCGCCGATCCCCAGACGCAGCGCCAGCACATTAACGACCCGGGGACACCTGGGCTTGACACTTCATTTCGGTCGCCGGGCAGGCTCCCCGAGGCGCTGGATGTACACGGCCACGCGGACGATCAGCCCGTCGTCGTCGAGGTCGAACACGAGCGACTCGGGGGTCACCATCGGCGAGCCGTCCACCTCGACGGTCTCGCTCAGCTCGGCCACCACGACCGACCCGACCTCCACCACCCGGTGGACCTCCATCGAGTACCCCGGCAGCTTCGGCATGAGGTCCCGGAGGAAGTCGAGGTAGGCGGTCCTCGGCGTGTAGGTGTCGCCGAAGGGACCGATCCGCACGACGTCAGGGGCCAGGCACGCCTCGATCGCCGCCCAGTCGTGGGCGACGAGGCCGGCCAGATACCGCTCCACCACGCCGGTCACCATCACATCCGCACCGTCGTCGTCGCGGTGTTGGTCCTGGTTCCGTCGTCGCCGACGAGGGTGAGGCGGGCATCTCCCTTGGGTAGGCGGACGCTGGCGACCCAGCGACCGTCAGCGAGCGCGGTGAACCTGACCACCTGGGGTGTCGTGCCGTCGGCCGCCACGCTGCCGGTCAGGCTCGTCGGCAGGAACTGGTGGGCCACACGGGCACGCGGCGTGACGACGACCGTGTTCGCGCCCGGCACGGCGGGCTGGACCACGACGGCGTAGCCGAGCCGACTGTTCGACGCGCTGGCCCGCAGGGTGTGGGCCCGGGGCACGGCCGCCACGGCAACGGCTTCCCGGCCGGGAGCCGTGGTCACGAGCACCGACGTGACGCCGAGCACCACGACGGCCAGGACGATCTCGATCCACATGCCCCTCAGCAACTGGCGCCGTCCGTCGGGCTCGGTCGCGACGCGCTCGCGAAGCACCTCTCGGCCCGCGCTGGCGACGATGAGGATGGCGACGACGAGCAGCACCTTGACGACCAGGAGATGCCCGTAGGTCGTATGCCGGAGTGCCGTCCAGCTGCCGATCTGCCTCCAGGCCTGGACCACACCCGACAGGACGACAACGCTGACCGCTGGGAGCGCGACCGCCGAGAAGCGTCTGGCCGCGCGGGTGTCGTCCGTCAGATCGCGGCTGCCGCGGAGCCCGATCGCGGAGCGCGACGAGGCCGCCGAGCCAGAGCGAGGCGGCGCTGAGGTGGGCGACGTCAGCGGTGAAGCCGACGGGGATGAGGCGACCCGTGTTGCCGTGGCCCGCGTACGCGAAGCTCGCCCAGAGGCCGAGGACCACCAGCACGACCGCCACGTCGATCCCGACCCGGGCCCGCCTTCCGGTCAACCTGCGGGCGACGAGGACGAGGACCCCGAGCACGATCAGCAGGGCCGTCCGAACGAGTACGGCTTGCCCGAAGCGGGCGCCGATCACGTCGCCCAGCGCGCCGAGGTCGGTCATCTTCGACGCACCGCCTCCGGTCGAGTACGCGGCCTGCCACGGGATCGACAACAACGTGGCGACCACCGCGACCCCGCCCGCGACGACGAGCAGTCGGCGGACGCCGCGGCGCCGGAACGACTCGGGCCAGAAGAGGCAGCAGAACAGGGCGCCCCCGGCGAAGACGAAGCAGCCGAGGAACACCAGTGCTCGGTCGATGCCGAAGCCGACACCGATCGGGCGTCCGGCTGACTGCTTCGCCAGCAGCCCTCCGATGTCGGCAGTCGCGCCGCCGGCACCGACGGCGAAGGTGAAGGCCCCCTGTTCGGGATGGCCGTCGTCCGACACGACGTGCCATACGACCACGTAGCTGCCGTCGGCGAGCTTCGGCACCGGCGCCTCGACATGAGCAGAGGTGACCGCCTTGTCCAGCGTTGCGCCCGGAACGGCCCGGCCGCGGCCGTCGTAGACCTTGATCGACGCCGGGGTGGCGTTCACCGCCTCGTCGAAAGTGATCGACACCGACTTGGGCGGCGAACCCGACGGGTAGGTGGCCGACTGCGCCGGTGACGTCGCAACGAGGTTGGCGTGGGCGCTCGCCTCCGCCGCATCAAGACCGATCGTGCCGACGACGACCAGCGCCGCGAAGGTCCAGCGCACGACTCGCGCCACGCGCGGGCGCGACCGTAGGTTGGCCATCAGGATGTCGAACGGACCGGGTGCGCTACTCGGTGCCGTCGGCGCACGCCGTCAGCCGCGTGCCGACCTTGGTGATGTCGACCTCGTGGTAGGTGCCGTCGTTGCACGTGATCGCCGGGTTCAGGTGTGCGAACACACCCTGGCTGTCCTCGTAGCCCGGGACGATCCACACGTGCAGCAGGGGACCGGTCGCCTTGATGAGGTTGCCCTTCACCGCGTTGCACTGCGCCACCGTGGCGTCCTTGTCGGCGCCCAGGGGCGCATCGACGCCGCCGGTCGGCGATTGCACGATGCAGATGTTGTGGTGCTGGTGCCAGACGTCGTTCGGTCCCGCGAACCCGGCCGGATCGGCAACGACCGCCGAGTAGAACAGGCCGGCGATCGGGGAGCTGGGCTTCGTGCCGTCGTAGATCCACGCCAACGGGTGGGTGACCTGGGCGTCGGTCATCACGCCGTTGCCCGAGCCGTACGCGTAGTTCCCGTAGTCGATCATGTGCAGACCGAGCCCCGGCGAGAACGGCCCGGCGCGGTGCAGGCCGGCGCGCTGGGCATCGGCCAGCGTCGGGTAGCGCAGCGCCGTCTCGCGGGCGAGGTTCATCTGGTGCGTCAGGAGCGTCCGCGTGGCGGCACTCACCGGGAGCTCGAACCCGTGAGAGTGCTGTACACCGTTGTCGAGCGACGAGAAGCCGCGGTCGTTCTCCGGCGTCGCCGACCCGGTGGCGCCGGCGAGCGCCTGGCTGATCTGCTCTGGCGTCACGGCCGGCGGCGCCCGCGGTGGTCACCTTCGAGGGCGAGGTCGTCGTGCCCTGCCCGAAGAGGTAACCGACCGCCAGCCCGACCACAAGGAGCGCGTAGGGCAACCGTCGCACCAGCGCGCTCCGACGCGGTGGCTCCTCCCCGACCTGGACGGGGGGCGTCCCCGGTCGGTCGTCTGTTTCTGGGCGTACATCGGTAAGCGCCATCTGATCCCCCGTCGTTCCAGGCCCCCACAGGCGCCGCGACGCCCGTCATGATATCGGACGGCGCCTCGCCGGTCCCGTGCACCCGCTGACGGCCCCCAGGGATAGGGTCCGCGGGTGCAGATCAGCCCGCGCTACGACGGCGAGCCGCTCATCCGGATGTCGGGGCTGGTCGACGATCCGGCCGTCCCGCTCATCCGGCAACGGGCCCGACTCGCCGCGCGGCTCGACGGGCTCGACGATGAACAGTGGGCGGCGCCGACCCGGTGCGAGGGATGGTCGGTGCAGGACGTGATCGCCCACCTGATCACGACGAACCAGTTCTGGTCGCTGTCGGTCGCGCGCGGCCTCGACGGCGACCCCACCCGCATCCTGGCCGAGTTCGACCCCGTCGCCACGCCCGCCCAATTGGTCGACGCCGTGCGGTCGCGCTCACCGGGCGAGACCCTCGAGCAGTTCCGGGCCACGAACGACGAGCTGGCGGCCATGTTCGGTGCGCTCGACCCTGACGACTGGTCGCGCCTGGCCGAGGCGCCGCCGGGTCACATCGCCATCGACCTCCTCGCGCTGCACGCGCTCTGGGACGCGTGGATCCACGAGCGCGACATCGCGCTGCCGCTCGGGCTCCAGATCGTCGAGGAGGCGGACGAGATCGCGGGGTCGCTCGTCTACATCGCCGCGCTCGGACCGGCGTTCCTCGCCTCGCAGGAGACGGGCCGCACCGGCACGCTCGAGGTGCAGGCGACCGACCCGGATGTGCGCGTCGTGGTCGAGATCGGGACCAGCATCCGCTTGCACGATGGATCGTGTGACGGTGACGCGGTGGTCCTCACCGGGGACGCGGTCGAGCTGGTCGAGGCCTTGAGCTTCCGGGCCCCGCTCACCGCCGACCTGGCCGACGACGACCGCTGGGCGCTCGGCAACCTCGGCGAGGTGTTCGACAAGGCCGGCTGACGCAGCGGTCTGATGGGCGGCGCCGTGGAGCCCGAGAAGGGAATCGAACCCTTGACCTGCTCATTACGAGTGAGCTGCTCTGCCGACTGAGCTACCCGGGCGGGGAGCCCGACAGGTTAGCAGCGCGACCCCGGTCCTGGACTCCCGATCGAGACGCCGGTCAGTGGGCGGGGAGCTGGCAGGCGGCGTCGATGCCGAGCACGTGGTTGAGCCGGCCGAAGGCGATCCACGAGCCGATGCACATCGACAGCTCGATGATCTCCTCGTCGGTGTACGCCGCCTTCATCGTCGTCCAGAACGTCCTCGTCGTCGTCGAGGCTCAGGTGGTCGGCGGCGAAGCGCTCGGCGTACTCGGCGGCCAGCCGCTCGCGCTCGCTCAGGCCCGTCGGCGTCGCGCCAGTCGGCCACCTCGGCGTAGAGCGACTCGTCGACCCGCTCGCCGTCGCGCTCGGTCCGCCAGTCGAGGCAGAACATGCAGTGGTTGACCTGGGCGATGCGGATGCGGGCCGCCTCGAACTCGCGCAGGGTCAGCGTCGTGTGCTCGTACACGGCGGCCGAGAACTTGGCCGCCGGCACCCCGATGCGGGGCACGGCCTCGCCCCACACCCAGGTCACGGGCTCACGATCGGCGGGCAGACTCGACGCGCAGGGTCATGCGCTCGACGCTACCCCGCTCCCCTCGACCCAGCGCCGCCCTGGACGGAACCTGTCAGCGAGGCGACCTCGGTGAGGTCGCTCCGCTGACAGGAAGCAGCAGGTCAGGAGAGGGCGGAGAGGCGGACGAACAGGGCCTGGAACTGGAGCTGCTCGTTGGGGTTGCGCACCAGCCCCTCGGCGGTGGCCTGGATGGCGGCGAGGGCGGCGGCCACCGGGGCCGGCCGCCCGGCGGTCGCCAGCTCGTCGCGGTAGTGGCGGGCGAGCACGGCCAGGCCGAACCGCAGCTCGTCGATCCGGTGGCGACGCTGCTCGCGCTTGTGCCGGTCGGCCAGCGCCTTGCGCCCGGCGCCACGCTCGCCCATCTGCTTGGCCCGCTCCTCGAGCTCGGCCTCCTCGGCCGCCTGACGCTCGCGGAGGGGAGCCGGCGGCATCGTCGATCATGGCGAACAGCTCGTCGACGAGGCGGGCCGCCATCGCACCGGTCCCGTCGAGCTGGGTCGGGACCGCGGCCCACGCCTCGCGGCGCAGCACCAGCCGCGCGTCGGTGGCCAACAGGCGCGCCCGGCTCAGATCCCCGGCCGCCGCGGCTGCGGCGGCGCGGGCCGCGTCGGGGGCGATCCCCTCGGCCTCGAGCCGCTCGACGATCGCCTCGGCCGGGACGGACCCGAGGTCGATGCGCACGCACCGCGACGCGATCGTGACCAGCTCGGGCGGGACCTCCTCGGCCAGCACGACGAAGATCGTGCCCGGGTGCCGGCTCCTCGATCGCCTTCAGCAGGATCGGGGCGTTGCGCAGCACCAGGTGCAGCTCGTCGAGCACGAGGACCTTGCGGGTGCCCTCGACCGGGGCGCGGCTGGCCCGGTCGACGATCTCGCGGGCCTGCTCGGCGGTGATCCACGGTCCGGTCCGTTCGGTGATCACCACATCGGGGTGCACCCGGCCAGCGCCAGTCGCCGGTGGCGGTCGGCGTCGGCCGGTTCCGAGTCCCGCGCTCAGCAGCTCGGCGGCGAAGGCCAGCGCCAGCGCCCGCTTGCCGCTGCCCCGCGGCCCCACCAGCAGGTAGGCGTGCACGGGCGCCCGCGCCGCCGCCTGCAGCTGGGCGACCGCCCGATCCTGTCCGACGACGGTCGACCACGGATCGACGCCGCCGGGCGTCGTCGAGTCCCTGGTCGGTCGCGGTCATGTCCCGAGTTGTAGCCGCTCGGCGACCGCGGCGCGCACGGCCTCGCCCACCTCGGCCACAGTTCCCGCCGCCGTCCACGACGACCCAGCCGCTCGGGCTCGGCCGCGGCCAGCGCGCGGAACCCGGCCGTCACCCGCTCGTGGAAGTCCGCGCCCTCCTCCTCGAAGCGATCAGGACGCGAGCCGAGGCGGGTCGACGCGATCGACGCGTCCAGGTCGAGCAGCACCACGAGGTCGGGCCAGACCCCGTCGGTCGCCCACTCGGACAGGCGGCGCACCTCGTCGGGATCGAGCCCGCGGCCGTAGCCCTGGTAGGCGATCGACGAACCGGCGAAGCGGTCGGTGACGACGTGCCGGCCGGCGGCCAGCGCCGGCTCGACGACCTCGCGCACGTGCTGGGCCCGGTCGGCGGCCATCAGCAGCGCCTCGGCCCGCGAGCTGAGGCCGGTCGTAGCCGGGTCGAGCAGGATCGCCCGCAACTGGGCCCCCACCTCGGTGCCACCCGGCTCCCGCGTCAGCACCGCGTCGAGGAACTGGGCCAGCCGGCGGGCCTGCGTGGACTTGCCCGATCCCTCGCCCCCCTCGAAGGCGATGAATCGGCCGCGACCGGTGGTCGGCGGGGCGGGCGGTTCGTCGACCATGGGAGCAGACGTTAGAGCGCCCTGGGCCGCGACCGACTATGCGCCGAGCTCGCCGAGCTGCGGACGCAGACCCGGCGACCGCAGCTGCGACGGATGCCGCCCGGCCAGGTAGGCCCGCGACCGTTGACCGGCCCGCACCGAGTGCAGCGCGACGACGCCGGCGCCGATGATGATCAGCGCCGCCAACCAGAGCGCGAGGCGAACGCCCGGCAGCGCCACCTCGACGCCGGCGATCTCGATCGAACCGCCCAGCCACTCCTCGGACATCCCCCCGAGCAGAGCCGCCACCAACGGCCCAGCCACCATCGACAGCAGCACGCACGACCGCACGAGCAGGTTGAGCGAGCTGAACACGCGCCCGCGCAGCTCGTCGCTGACCTCTTGCTGCAACAGCACGAAGCCCGACACGTACACGGGCCCGACGGCCACGCCCATCAGGCCGACCGCCACGGTCGCCACGCCGAGCGTGCCCGGCGCTGGCCGCGAGGAAGAGCAGGCAGCCGGCCAGGAGCAGGCAGGTCGTGAACACCCGCTCCATAGGCAGTCGCCGCTGGAGCAGGGCGACGCCGAGCGCGCCGAGCGCCACCCCGAAACCGAGCGCCGTCGTGAACAGGCCGTAACCGGCCGCGCCCGAGTCGAGCACGTCGGTCGAGTACACCGCCCCGAGCGGGATCAGCATGCCGCCACCGATCAACGCCATCGCCAGACCCAGGTTCACCGCCCGCACCGTTGGGTTGATGAAGATGTACTGCCAGCCCTCCCGCAGCTCCTGCAGCGCCTGCGCGGGGCTCCAGCGCGTGGCCGTCTCTGCATCCGACGCCGAGGCCGGGCGACCGCCGATGTCGAGCCGGCTGACCAGGGCGGCGGAGGCCACGAACGTGAGCGAGTCGACGTAGAAGGCGAGGGTCATCTGGTCGAGCGACGAGGCGTGGGTTACGCCGAGACCGGCGAGCCAGGTCGACACCCCGGCCAGGATGGCGAAGAGGAGGGCGGCGAACGGAAAGGTCCCGTAGGCCGCGGCCAGCGACAACGAGTTGGCCGCCGCGAGGTGCGACGGCGGCACCAGCTTGGGCACGCTCGCCTCCTTGGCCGGCGACCACAGCAGCGTGAAGGCCTCGAGCGCGAGCGACGCCGCGACCAGACCGCCGAGCCCGCGCACGAACGGCAGCAGCGCGATCACGGTGGCCCGACCGAGGTCGCACGCGATCATCACCCGCTTGCGGTCCCAGCGGTCGACGAGCACACCGGCGAGGGGTCCGAAGAAGAACCCGGGGACGATGCGGGCGGCCAACACGATCGACACGGCCCCCGCGCCGGCGCCCGCACCCGACGCGCCGCCGACCCTGGCCGCCAGCACGATGATGGCCGACAGGCCCAACCAGTCGCCGATGGCCGAGGTCACCTGCACGATCCAGAGCCGGAAGAACTGGCGCGACCCGAACACCCGGGTGATCCGGTCGGTCACGGGTGGTGGCGGCTCGTCGGCGTTCTCGGGATCGGAGCGGACATCGGCCACGATCGCAGACGTTAGAACGGGGCTCGACCGCGGCCGGGCATCATCGCCTGCGCCGAACCTGTCGCGTCAGCGACTCGACCGGCGTCGCTGACGCGACAGGTTCGTCGTGGCGCGGTCGTGGCGCGGTCAGAACGGCTCGTCGGGCGTCGCCGCCTTGGCCACCGCGGCCGGCGTCACGGCACGCGCCGGCTTGGCCGCCGATCCCTTGGCCGTCGTCTTCTTGGCCGCGGTCTTCTTCGCCCCGGCCTTCTTGGCCGTCTTCTTCGTCGACTTCCGTGTGCTCTTGCGGGCCGTCTTCTTGGCCGGACCGCGCTCGCGGCGGTCGGCCAGCAGCTCCGAGGCCCGCTCGTCGGTGATGGTCTCGACGTCGTCGCCCTTGCGCAGCGACGCGTTGGTCTCGCCGTCGGTGACGTACGGACCGAACCGGCCGTCCTTGATCACCATGGCCTTGCCGCTGACCGGGTCGTCGCCGAGCTGGCGCAGCGGCGGCTTGGCCACCTGGCCCCGGCGCATCTTGGGCTGGGCGAAGATCGCCAGCGCCTCGTCGAGCGTGACGGTGAGCAGCTGCTCCTCGTTGGTGAGGCTGCGGCTGTCCTTCTTGCCGTCGGCACCGACCTTCTGGATGTAGGGCCCGTACCGGCCGTTCGGCGGCGGTGATCTCGGCGCCGTCGGCGGGATCGACGCCGACCACGCGGGGCAGCGACAGCAGCTCGAGCGCGTCGTCGAGGCCGACGTGGTCGACGGTCATGGTCGAGAACAGCGACGCCATCTTCGGCTTCGACTCGCCGTCGTCGTCGTACTCGCCGAGCTGCACGTAGGGCCCGAAGCGGCCCGTCTTGGCGTAGACGGTGAGCCCGGTGGCCGGATCGGTGCCCAGCTCGCGGCCGCCCTTGGGCGCGGCCAGCAGCTCGAGGGCCTTCTCGACGGTCAGCTCGTCGGGCGCCAGCGTCGTCGGGGATGCTGGCGCGTGTCCTCGCCGCGGATGAGGTAGGGACTGTTGTCGCGCCCAGGCTTGGCCACGATGAGCACGCCGTCGGGGTCGAGCGCCGATGGGGATCGAGTTGACCGCGGCCGCGTCGATCTGGTCGCGCTGGTCGGCCACCGTCTCCTTCAGCCCGCCGCGGCGCTGCCCGTTGTCGTCGGCGTGGCCCGAAGTAGAAGTCGGCCAGCCACGGCACGAGCTCCTCGGCGCCGCCGGCGATCTCGTCGAGGTCGTCCTCCATGCGGGCGGTGAACGCGTAGTCGACCAGGTCGGGGAAGTGCTGCTCGAGCAGGTTGACCACCGCGAACGCCGTGAAGCGACGGCACCAGCGCCGTGCCCTTCTTCCACACGTAGCCGCGGTCCTGGATCGTCTTGATGGTCGACGCGTAGGTCGACGGACGACCGACGCCGAGCTCCTCGAGCCGCTTGACCAGCGACGCCTCGGTGTAGCGGGCCGGCGGCTGGGTCTCGTGGCCCTTGGGCTCGACTCGAGCGGACGTCGAGCCCGTCGCCCTCGGTCATGGGCGGGCAGCTGACGCTCCTGCTCGTCGGCGTCGTCGCCCTCGTCGCGGTCGACCGACGTAGGCGAGGCGGAAGCCCTGGTGCGTGATGATCGTGCCGCTGGTCGAGAAGACCACGTCCTGCCACGAGCCGCTCGGCTCGTTGGCGGCGCCGAGCCGGACCGATGACCGTCTCGCCCGCGGCGTCGGTCATCTGCGAGGCGATCGTGCGCTTCCAGATCAGCTCGTAGAGCCGGGCTTCGGCCCGGCTGACCTCGCGGGCGACCTGCTCGGGCGAGCGGAAGCGTGTCGCCGGCCGGGCGGATCGCCTCGTGCGCCTCCTGGGCGTTCTTGACCTTCTTGGCGTAGCGGCGGGGCTCGTCGGGCAGGTACTGGCGGCCGTACCGCTCGGCGATCTCGGAGCGGGCCGCCGTCGAGCGCCGTCTCGGACAGCGTCGTCGAGTCGGTCCGCATGTAGGTGATGTAGCCGTTCTCGTACAGGCTCTGGGCCGAGCGCATGGTCTGGTCGAGACGAGAGCCGCAGCTTGCGCCCGGCCTCCTGCTGGAAGCGTCGAGGTGATGAACGGCGGCGACGGCCGGCGACGGTAGGGCCGGCGCTCCACCGAGCGCACCTCGAACGACGGCCGGCCGGCAGCTCGTCGGCCAGCGCCGTGGCGCGCGGCCTCGTCGAGCACGACCACGCCGCCGCGGACGAGCGCCGTCCTCGCCGAAGTCCTTGCCCGCTGGCCAGACGCGGCGCCGTCGAGCTCGACCAGGGTGGCGCCGAACGGTGCGGGTCCATCGTCGGCGCCGGGTGGCGAACGTCGCCGTCGAGGTCCCAGTACGACGCGGAGACGAACGCGCATGCGCTCGCGCTCGCGCTCGACGACGAGGCGGGTGCCGACGCTCTGCACCCGACCGGCCGACAGCCCGGCCCGACCTTCTGCCAGAGCGACGCGGCCAGCGGACCTCGTAGCCGTAGAGGCGGTCGAGGATCCGGCGCGCCTCCTGGGCGTCGACGAGCCGGCGGTCGATGCTCGCGGGGGTTGTCGATGGCGTGGCGGATGGCCTCGGGGGTGATCTCGTGGAACACCATCCGCTTGACCGGCATCGACTGGGGCGGGTTCAGCACCTCGAGCAGGTGCCAGGCGATGGCCTCGCCCTCGCGATCCTCATCCGTCGCGAGGTACAGCTCCGAGGCGTCCTTCAGCTCGGCCTTGAGGTTGCGGATGACGTCGGTCCTTCTTCTTCGGCGACACCACGTAGAGCGGCTTGAAGTCGTTCTCGACGTCGACGCCGAGGATCGCCCACTGCCGCTTGTAGGCCTCGGGCACGTCGGCGGCCTTGGCGGGGCAGGTCGCGGATGTGGCCGATCGACGACTCGACCGACGGAGTCGTCAGCCGTTCGAGCCCGCGAGGAAGCGCGGGATCGTCTTCGCCTTGGCGGGCGACTCCACGATGACGAGCGGGTTGGCCATTGCCGAAAGGTTGAGAGCAGGTCGGGGCCCGTGTCAACTGCGTCATACTCCAGCCCATGAGCGAACGACCCGCTCCTCCCGACCGCGCCCTGACCAGCGCCGATTCGGTCCGTCGAGGAGCGCCCGTGGGGACGCTTCGAGGTGCTCGACGACGGCGAGGACTGCAAGGTCAAGCGCATCACGGTGGCCGCCGGGCAGCGCCTGAGCTACCAGAGCCACGAGCGCCGCGCCGAGCACTGGGTGGTGGTGCGGGGCGTGGCCCGGGTCACCCTCGACGGCGCCGACCACGACCTCGGCCCCGGCGAGGCGATCGACATCCCCCGCGGTGCCGCCCACCGGGTGGCCAACCCCGGGCCCGGACGAGCTGGCGTTCATCGAGGTGCAACTCGGCGACTACTTCGGCGAGGATGACATCACGCGGCTGTCGGACGACTACGGCCGGATCGTCGAGCCTAGGCCGGGCCGGGCAGGCCGGCGCCGAGGCGGAGCAGAGGGAACGATGGACTTCGAGCTGAGCCCGACCGCACAGGACCTGCAGGAGCGCCTGCTCGACTTCATGGACCACCGGTCGCGTACCCGGCCGAGCCGATCTACCGCGACCAGATGGCCGCGTCGGGCGACCCGCACTTCCATCCGCCGGTCATCGAGGACCTCAAGGCCGAGGCCCGGTCGCGGGGTCTCTGGAACCTCTTCCTGCCCCACGCCACGCGAGTGGACCGACGGCCTCTCCAACCTCGACTACGCGCCGCTGGCCGAGATCATGGGCCGCGCCCCGTTGACCTCCGAGGCCATCAACTGCTCGGCGCCCGACACCGGCAACATGGAGATCCTCGCCATGTTCGGCACCGCCCGAGCAGAAGGAGCACTGGCTGCAGCCGCTGCTCGCCGGCGAGATCCGCTCGTGCTTCGCCATGACCGAGCCGGAGGTGGCGTCGAGCGACGCCACCAACATCCAGCTGCTCGATCCGACGCGACGGGCGACGAGTACGTGATCAACGGGCGCAAGTGGTGGATCTCCGGCGCGGCCTCGCGACCGCTGCAAGGTCGTCATCGTCATGGGCAAGACCGACCCCGACGCGCGCGCCGCACCGGCAGCAGTCGATGATCCTGGTGCCGATGGACACGCCGGGCTGACCAACGTGCGCGCCCTGCCGGTGTTCGGCTACCAGGACCGCGAGGGCCACTGCGAGCTGCTCTTCGAGGACGTCCGTGTGCCGGTGACGCAACCTGCTCGGCGAGGAGGGCGGCGGGTTCGCCATCGCCCAGGCCCGGCTCGGACCCGGGCGCATCCACCACTGCATGCGCTGCATCGGCATGGCCGAGCGGGCGCTCGAGCTGATGTGCCGGCGGGTGCGCGGGCGGGTGGCGTTCGGCAAGACGCTGGCCGAGCAGGGCGTGATCCAGGAGTGGATCGCCGACTGCCGCATCGAGATCGACCAGGCCCGGCTGCTCACGCTGAAGGCGGCCTGGCTGATGGACACCGTCGGCAACAAGGGCGCGCGGATCGAGATCTCGGCCATCAAGGTGATCGCGCCGAACATGGCGCTGCGCGTGGTCGACCGGGCCATCCAGGCCCACGGCGGCGGCGGCGTCTGCGACGACTTCCCGCTGGCGGCCATGTACGCCGGGCCTGCGCACGCTGCGCCTCGCCGACGGTCCCGACGAGGTGCACCGCATGCAGCTGGCGCGACGCGAGCTGCGCAAGTACGAGCAAGGCCCGGCCGTCGAGATCCCGACCAGCGCCGACGTGGGCGTCGCCCGCTGACGCGCGCCCCGGGGCGCGGCTACGCGGTCAGCTCGGTGACGAGCTCGGCCGGCTGCACGGGCTCGTCGGTCATCTCGGCTCGGCGGCGCGCCGCCTCGGCCACATCGGGCACGAGCTGGAAGGGCGCCCGCGGCTTGTCGAGGTGCAGTTGCTCACTGGTGATGCGCTCGATCACGGTGCGGGCGGCCACCGACACGAGGGCCCGCCAGAAGCGCCAGTCGACCGGGACCTGCACCTCGGTCAGGTCCTCGACCGGCGCGACCACCTGCAGGTGCTTGGCCAGCCGGAAGGGGCTCGAGCGGATGGACACGAGCAGGTCGAGGTCGATCACCCACGCGTCACCCGCGATCAGCGTCGGTCCCGACTGCCACTCGATCCTGTACCGCTCCATGTCCCCGTTGTACCTGTATCCCGCGTCGATCGGACGTCAACACCCAACCACGACCGACATTCCCCACGGAGAGAGGTTCCCATGCCTCCACGCAGGGGAACCGGTGGCTACACGCCGGCGTCGAATCCCATGATCGACCATCGGGAGGATTCGCGCCATGCCCAATTTCGCGCCCCACGCGGCCAGCCGCCGTCGCCGCGTGGTCTTCGGGGCCCTGTGCGGCCTGATCGGGCTGGCCACGGCCTGTTCTTCGAAGCCCACAGTGAACCTCACCACCCCTCAGAACATCTCGAGCAGCGGGGTCGACTCCGGCGTCACGGTGACCGGGTCGGGCGAGGTCTCCGGCACCCCTGACACCCTCACCGCGTCGTTCGGCGTGATCACCGTGCGCCCGTCGGTCAGCGAGGCGGTGGCGGGCAACGCCGCGGTGGCCAGGGCGTTGACGGCCACGCTCCGGGCCAAAGGGGTGCCGGCCACCGACATCCAGACCCAGAACTACTCCGTCTTCCCGTCGTTCATCACCGTGCACGGGCGCACGATCCCCAACGGGTACATGGTCGGGGAGTCGATGGTGGTCAAGCTGCACAACCTGGCCCTGGCGGGCGCCACCATCGACGCAGTGATCGCGGCCGGTGGCACGAGCGTGTCGGTGCAGGGCGTGACCTTCTCGCTCGAGGACAACAAGGCGCTGCTGGCCCGGGCCAGGGCGAAGGCGTGGGCGGACGCCACCGGCCAGGCCCGCCAGCTCGGCACCCTCAGCGGGCACCGCCTGGGCCGAGCCGAGGGCATCGATGCCCGGGTCACGCCGTCGACCTACGACGCCACCCGGTTGTACGCGCAGGCCGCCTCGACCGGGGCGACCACACCGATCCAGCCCGGTCAGGTCTCGACGACGGTGGACATCACCGTCCGCTTCGCGCTGTCCTGACCCCCGGGCGCCACGGCCGGGGTCCGGCGATCAGACGTCGCGCGGCGTGCGGTACACGACCAGACGCACGGTGGTGCCGCCCGACGAGGAGGTGATCTCGGACTCGTCGGCCAGCTCGCGGATGAGCGGGATGCCGAGTCCGTGCTCGGCGGGTCGGATCGATCGAATCCGGCAAGGTCTCGAGCCGACCCGGGTCGAAGCCCGAGCCGCGGTCGAGGACCTCGACCTCGATGCGGTCGGACTCGAGGTCGCAGCGGATGACGACCCGCTCGTCGCTCGACAGGTCGGCGTGGGCCTCGATGGCGTTCGTCGTCGCCTCGGAGACGGCGATGCGCAGGTCGTCGATCCGCTCGTCGCGGAAGGTGGGCTCGACCGCGGCGGGCGACCACCTGCCGGACGAGGCCGACGTACTCGGGCCGGGCCGGGATCTCCAGCACCACCTCACCCATCGTCGGCTCCCGTGGTCCCGGCGATCCCGGCGTGCGCCGCGCACCGCGTCGTCCACCCTGTCGTGCAGCTCGATGATCTCGTCGAGCCGGGTCAGCTCGAACAACGCCCGGACCCTCGGGACGGCGCCGACCACCACCAGCTCGCCTCCCCTGGCCCGGACCCGTTTCAGCGCGCTCGACGATGATGCCGAGGCCGACCGAGTCGACGAAGTCGACCCCCGACAGGTCGAGCACGACGCGGGTGTGGCCGTCGCCGACGAGGCTCGACGACCTCCTGACGCAGGCGGGGCGCGGTGGCGAGCTCGAGCTCGCCGGTCAGGGCGAGAACCGCCCAACCATCGGTCACCGTCACCGGTGAAGGACACGTCCACCGCGAACAACACGCCTCCAGCCTCGCAGATGGCACGACGGTCGGGCGACGACGAGCTCCGGGACTTCACCGCTGTAACTACGCCCGCGAAACCCGTACACTCGCGCGACCAGCTCCGCCGCCCGCAGGGACCACCATGGCGCTCGTCACCGGACCCGATCTCGACCGTGTGATCCAACAGCTCGCCGCCGACCCGCGCCTCGTCCACCTCGAAACCATCCCCGGCCGGGCGGCCCGCCACGGCGACCTGGCCCTGCCGCTCCCCGAGGCGGTGGCCGCCCGCCTGCCGATCGAGCGCTTCTGGAGCCACCAGGCCGCGGCCATCGACCTGGCCCGCGCCGGGCATTCGGTCGTCGTCGCCACCGGCACGGCCTCGGGCAAGTCGCTCTGCTACCAGGTCGCCGATCGCCGAGGCCTCGGTGCAGCCGGTCCGGCCCGCGCACCGCGCTGCTCATCTTCCCCACCAAGGCGCTGGCGCAGGACCAGCTGCGCTCGTTCGGCCGAGCTCGATGTGCCTGGCCTCATCGCCGCCACCTACGACGGCGACACCGAGACAGCCGACCGCACTGGGTGCGGGCCAACGCCAACGTGCGTGCTGACCAACCCCGAGATGCTCCACCACGGCATCCTGCCCCACCACGACCGGTGGGCGACCTTCCTGATGCGGCTGCAGCTACGTCGTGGTCGACGAGCTGCACGTGCTGCGCGGCGTGTTCGGCACCCACGTCGCCCACCTCCTGCGCCGCCTGCGCCGGCTGTGCGCGCACTACGGGTCGTCGCCGACCTTCATCTTCTCGTCGGCCACGCATCGGCCACGCCGGCCGCCTGGCCTCCGACCTGTGCGGCCTCGACGTCACCGAGGTGACCGACGACGGCTCCCCGCACGGCGAGCGGCTCTTCGCGCTCTGGAACCCGGCGGCCGGGCTCGACCGACCGACCCCGGCTCGGCTCGACGCCCGTCGGCCAGCCGCGAGACCGCCCGGGTCATGGCCGAGCTGGTGCGGGGCGGCCACCGCACGATCGCCTTCTGCCGCAGCCGCAAGGGCACCGAGCTCGTGGCCGCCGACGTGCGCCGCCGCCTGCCCGTCGAGCTGGCCGATCGAGTGCGGCCCTACCGAGGCGGCTACCTGGCCGCGGAGCGACGCGAGATCGAGGACGAGCTGTTCGGCGGCTCGCCTCCGCGGCGTCGTCGCCACCACCGCGCTCGAGCTCGGCATCGACATCGGTGGTCTCGACGCGTGCGTGCTCGACGGCTTCCCCGGCACGATCGCGTCGATGTGGCAGCAGGCCGGCCGGGCCGGGCGTGACGGCGACGAGTCCGTCGTCGTGCTCGTGGCCGGCGACGACCAGCTCGACCAGTGGCTGATGACCCACCCCGACGAGGTGTTCGCGCGCCCGCCCGAGCCGGCGGTCATCAACCCGTGCCAACCCCTACGTCCTCAACGCCCACCTGGCCTGCGCCGCCTACGAACGACCGCTCGGCCACGTCGACGAGCAGTGGTGGCCCGGCCTGCTCGACGACGGCGTGCGCGACCTGGTGGTCGACGACCGGCTGAAGGTCGCGCATCAAGGGGCATGGCGGGCGGGCCCACCGATGGCGGTCTGGGCCGGTCGGGGCTGGCCGTCGCACTCGGTCGGCCTGCGCAACAGCTCGTCGCGCGAGACTGCGCATCGCCCTCGACGACGGCACGCTCGTGGGCACGGTCGATCCGGGCCGGGCCTGCCGGCTCGTCCACCCCGGCGCCGTCTACCTGCACCAGGGCCAGAGCTACCGGGTGACGGCCCTCGACCTCGACGACGCGTCCGCCATCGTCGAGCCCTCCGACGGCGGCGAGTGGACCCAGCCGCGGTCGACCACCGACATCACGATCCTCGGCGAGGAGCAGCACCGGTCGGTCGGGCAGAGCCGGCTCGCGCTCGGCACGGGTCGAGGTGCGTTCACAGGTGGTCGGCTACCGCCGGTTCGACACGGCCACGGGCGAGCTGATCGGCACCGAGGAGCTGTTCCTGCCCCCGGGCGAGCTGGTCACGCGGGCGTTCTGGTACACCGTCGACCCCGACGCTGCTGAGCCGGGCCGGCGTCGCGCCGGCCGCGTGCCGCGGCACGCTGCACGCGGTCGAGCACGCCGCCATCGGCCTGCTGCCGCTGTTCACCATCTGCGACCGCTGGGACGTCGGCGGCGTGTCGACCGCGCTGCAGGCCGAGACCGGCCTGCCCACGATCGTCGTCTACGACGGCTACCCCGGCGGGGCCGGCATCGCCGAGCTCGGCTACGCCAGCGCCGACCGCCACCTGTCGGCCACCCTCGAGGTCATCGACGCCTGCCCCTGCGAATCAGGTTGCCCGTCGTGCGTGCAGTCACCCAAGTGCGGCAACGGCAACGATCCGCTCGACAAGCTGGGGGCCGTCGCGCTGCTCGAAGCGTTGCTCGCCGCCTGAGGTCGACGCGCCCGGCGCGGCGCGGACAGTGATTCCTGGTGCATCACCGCCCGGGCGTCGAGGTCGAGGTCAGGGACGAGCACGCCCACGAGGGGCAGATCGGTCATGCTCCGGTAGCGGACGTCGACCTCGACATCGGCACCCTGCCCGCCCCCGGTGATCGAGACGTGCAGCCGCGACGCGACGAGCGGACCGGCACGGGCGGCGATCCGTTGCACCTCGCCGGGCGCGTCGCCCACCGAGGCCGCCCGCGCCGCCTCGCGCGCCGCGTGCACGACGAGCAGCTGGTCCCGCAGGACCAGGCCGACCTGCACGACGAGCAGCAGCACGACCACCACCACCGGTAGGACCAGGGCCAGCTCGACCGCGGCCTGGCCACGATCACCGCGACGCCGATCAGACGGATGACCGGGCCGGTCGCTCACTTCACCGAGCCGATCACGTGTCCCACGACGAAATCGAAGAGCTTCCCGATCGCGTCGGTCTTCGATGCCCAGGTGATCACGAGCAACGCGACCGCCGCCGCGCCGAGCAGCACCAGCGCGTACTCCGCCGTGGTCTGCCCAGCCTCACCCTGATCTGATGCCGGCCGTGACGACCGGCCGCGGGGCGCGACCGGACCGGTCGACAACCGGGACAGGGCGATCTCGAGTTGGACGAGGACACGCAACATGACAGGACTCCTTGGCGAGACTGGGTGGTGGGTCCCGACGGGTCAGGAGAAATGGGGCATCGAGGCGGCCAGCAACGGCACGACCGTCAGCAGTCCGAACGCGGGGAGGATGCACCCGACGAGGGGGAACAGGAGCTGGACCGGCAGCCGCCGAGCGGCCTCCTCCGCCCGACGGCGATGACCCAGGCGGGCGTCGTGGGCCAGGCGCTCGAGGCGGAGGCCGACCGGCGCGCCGTGCCGCTCGGCCACCACGAGCGCGGCGGCCAGGGGATGCACGACCGGGCCGAGGTCGGCGAGACGGTCGAGGGCATCGGCCAGAGGCTCACCCATCGCCTCGCGGGCGAGCACGGAGTCGAGCGCGGTCCGGAACCGGCCACCGGTGCGCGCCGCGACCGCAGGGACGGCCTGATGGATGCTCGCGCCGGCACCGACGGCGAGCCGGAACAGCTCGACGACCACAGGGAGGTCCTCCACCAGCGCCCGCTCGTCGCGCCGGAGGCGGCCGCGTCGGCGCCAAGCCGGCGCCAGGGCGGCCGACGCGGCGACGACCGGCACGAGCGACGGGAACCGCCAGGCCGCGGTCAGGGCGGTCAGCAGCACCGCGCCCACCACCACCTCACCCGCGGGTCGGCCCCACCGGCTCGTCCCGGCGGACCGGTGGGACGGTCGACCCGGTGCGCGGAGCCCGACGAGCTCGCGGCGCGCCCGGCGTCGGGCGCGGACCGAGGGCGCGCCGGCGAGCCGCACGGGGAGGGTCGGCGCCATCACGCGACCCGAGCCGTGAGCCGGGCCATCCACCATGCGCCCAGTGCGTCGAGCACCAGGCCGCCGAGCAGGCACGCCCAGCCGAACGGCGTCGCGAACATGAGGCCGGCGACACGGCGGTCGGTCGTCCAGGCGTAGAGGGCGAAGGCGATCGGAGCCAGGACCATGACCGCGGCCGAGGAGCGGGCCTGGGACGTGAGCGCCCGGACCTCGCGGTACAGCTCCCCACGGTCGCGCAACGAGGCGGCCGCGCCTTCGAGCGCCCCGGCCCGGGCCCCACCGAGCTCGGATCCGAGCGCCAGCGCCGCGCCGGCCACGGACCGGGCGGCGGTGGGGGCCGCTCCGGACCAGACCTCGATCACGGCGAGGACCGGCGCGCCCCGCTCGGACAGCGAGAGCGCGGTTCGCAGGTCGTCCGCCGCGCGACATGGCGGTACCGACGCCGCCCCTTCACGGAGCGCCTGCGCGAGGGAGGCGCCACCTCGAAGCGAGCCGGCGACCGCGTCGAGCAACGCCGCGTGTTCGGCGTCGTTGCTCGGCCGGACTCCCAGAGCGGCGGATCCGCGTCCAGCGAGGCGGACCACCGACGCGCGTGGACCGCCCGGCGACGGCAGGCGCGGGCCGCCGAACGCGAGACGCGACACCCAGATCGAGCGCGCGCTGGCGCGCGTGGGCCGCCGTCATAGCTCGATCCACTCGTTCCGCGGTGGTTCGACGTCGCCCGCCCGCGGCGCCCGTGCCGGAAGCGCCTCGACGCCCGCCTCGGTGGCCAGGCGGCGCGTGGTGAGCCGCCCGCCCTCGCGCAGCGGGCCGACCTCGTCGATGGCCACGATGCGGCGCTGCCCGGCCGGCCCTCTCGCCACGTGTACGACGAGGTCGATCGCCGACACGACCTGCTCGCGCACCACACCATGCGGGAGGTCGACGTCGCCCATCAGGACCATCGTCTCGAGCCGGCGCAGCGCGTCGAGCGGACCGTTCGCGTGGCAGGTCGACAGCGAGCCCTCGTGGCCCGTGTTCATGGCCTGGAGCATGTCGATCGCTTCTCCCGACCGGACCTCGCCGACCACGATTCGGTCGGGACGCATGCGCAACGCCGCCCGCACGAGGTCGCGGATGCGCACCTCGCCCGATCCCTCGGGGGAGACGGGACGCGATTCGAGACGCACGACGTGATCGCCCGGTAGGCGCAGCTCGGCCGTGTCCTCGATGGTGACGACCCGCTCCCCCGGCGGGATGCTCGCCCCCAGCGCGTTGAGCAGCGTCGTCTTGCCCGCGCCGGCCCCGCCGCTGACCAGCAGGTTGGCCCGCGCCCGGACGGCCCACTGCAGCAGGGCGACGCCGCCCGGTGTGGTCACGTCGCCGAGGGCGACGGCGCGTGCCCCGAATCGTCGGATCGTCAGACAGGGTCCGTCCACCGCCAGCGGGCGGACGACCGCGTGCACCCGGGACCCGTCGGGCAAACGGGCGTCGACGATGGGACTCGACCGGTCCGCATGCCGGCCGAGCGGCGCCAGCACCCGCTCGATGAGATGGAGGGTCGTGGACTCGTCGAGCACGACCGACGTCCGCACCAGTCGCCCGCCACGGTCGATCCAGACCTGGCCGCGCGACACCATCACGTCGGTCACCCGCGGATCGTCGAGGAACGGCTCGAGCGGACCGAGGCCGACCACGCGGGCCAACACGCGGGCCGCAGCCTCGGCCGCCTCGACCTGGTCGAGCAGCGGCGCCTCGTGGCGCACCAGCTCGTCCACCCGACCTGTGAGCTCGTCCTCGTCGGATGGGATCGGATCAGGCCGTCCCGACGGCGCCCGGCGGTCGTCGAGCAACCGCCGGTGCACCCGATCGACCAGCCGGTCGAGGTCGACCACGGGCGGAGTCGGCGTCGGCGCGCCGGACGCCCCGGACCGGGTCACATCGCCCGCCCGAGGGCCCGCTCGAGCGCCCGCGGCAGCCGCGTCGGCCAGGAGGCCGGCATCGACGGCACGGGCCACCGCGGGCTCGATCGGCACCTCGGCGACGACCGGGACGCCGACGACGTCCTCGACGTCGGCCCGCCCGAGCGCGCGCCCCGCCTCGGTGACCAGCACGACGCCGGACGGACGCACCGGGCCGGCGACCAGCCGTCGCAACGACAGGTAGCACGCCCGGGTGACCAGCAGGCTGTCCGAAGCCGCCGCCACCAACACTCCCGCGCCCTCGTCGAAGCGGTCGTCGCCGGGTCGGGCGGGTCCCGCAGTCGACCACGACGGACCGCGCGCTCGGAAGCCAGCAGTCCGGCCAGCACCTCGACCCGGGCCGGCGGACCGAGCTCGCCGGTGCCACGGGGCAGCAGGTCAAGGCCCGTCGATCACCCCCACCTCGAGACGCGAGAGGCCGTCCGCCGGGCACGCCGGCGCCCGGCCGCCAACCAGTCGGTCAGCCCCGGACCGGTGGGCTCGGCCACGCCGAGCACGGCCGGGGCGTCGCCAGCCAGGTCGACGAGCAGCGCGCCACTACCGAGCGCGGGCCAGAACGAGCGCGAGCGCCGCCGCCACCACCGTGGTGCCGGAACCGCCTTTGGCCGACCAGCAGGCTGCGAACACGGGGACCTCCCCCGACGAGCACCGACCCGGGGAAGGGTGGGCCGACCGTACCGTCCTCGACCGGCCACCTCAAGGGTGGTTTCGTCGTGGACCTCGGAGGGGCTTCGGACCGCCCGTATGCTCGGCGCGATGGAGGCGGCCTTCTTCGATCTCGACAAGACGGTCATCGCCAAGGCGTCGATGGTGGCGTTCGGTCGGCCGCTCTACCGGGCCGGCATGATCTCGCGTTGGCTCGTCGTCCGCGCGCTGTGGAGCCAGCTGATCTTCGAGCACCGGGGCGCCGACGAGGAGCGCATGCGCAAGTTCCGCGAGTCGGCACTCCGCATCACCCGCGGGTGGGACCAGGCCCGCATCAGCGCGATCGTGCGCGACACGCTGACCGAGGTCATCGACCCGATCGTCTACGACGAGGCCCTCGACCTCATCCGCCAGCACCAGCGTGACGGTCGCCGCGTCTACCTCATCTCCGCCTCTCCCGAGGAGATCGTGGCCCCGCTCGCTCTGTACCTCGGCGTCGACGAGGCCATCGCCAGCCGGGCCGAGCTCGACGAGTCCGGTCGCTACACGGGCGAGGTCGAGTTCTACAGCTACGGCCCGTTCAAGGCCGACGCGATCGCGCCTGGCCGCGGCCGAGCGCGACATCGACCTCGACGCGTCCTACGCCTACTCCGACTCGGCCACCGACCTGCCGATGCTCGAAGTGGTCGGCCATCCGGTCGCGGTCAACCCCGATCGCGACCTGGCCCGGATCGCGTCCGAGCGGGGCTGGGAGGTCCTGCAGTTCCGCCACGGCGTTCCGCTGCGCGAGCGCGTCAGCGATGCCACCGCCGCGTCAGACCGCAATCGGCGCGGCGGCGATGGTCGACGTTGGCCGGGGTGGCCGTCGGCGGATGGTGGCTGTGGCGCACCCGCGCCAAAGCCGCCGCGCCGTCACGAGCGGATCAGCTGCGCACGACCGCCGTCCGTTCGGCGGCGGTGGTGCGACCGGTCGGGTTCGGGCTCAGGCGTCCTGCAGCTTCTTCACCGCGAACGCGGCGAGGGCCAGCGACGACGACGAGGACCAGGAGCTTCTTCATGGCGGTGAGCTTACTGTCGTCGGGCGAGCCCGCGACGAGCGGCTGATCCGGCGGGGGCGGAACGGGCCGACGGGAAGCCGATCTGCACCATCGCGCCCCCGAGCGGCGAGTCGTTGCCGGCGTCGATCGTGGCCCCCTGGGCCCGGCCAGCGCGGCCACGATGGCCAGCCCGAGCCCGGTTCCACCGGTGTCCCGACCTCGGGCGGGGTCCGGACGGACGAAGCGCTCGAAGGTCACCGGCAGCATCGAGTCGGCGAAGCCCTGGCCGTCGTCGGCCACGGTCAGCAGCGGTCGAGCCGCCCTCGGTCGCGCACACCGACCTCCACCTGGGTCCGAGCGTGGCGCTGGGCGTTGACCAGGAGGTTGGTCAGGATCTGATCGACCCGATCGGGATCGGCCCACGCCGACCCGGATCCCGACACTCGGATGGGCGGGCCGGCATGGGCCGAGCGAGTGGGCGACGCGCTCGGTGCGCGGCGCGGAGGTCGACCGAGGTCGGCCGCAGCTGCAGCTCGCCGCGATCGGACGCGCGCCAGCGCCAGCAGGTCCTCGGCCAATCGGCCGAGGCGGATCGCCTCGTCGAGCGCGCTGTGGAGCGACGCGGTCACCTCGGCCTCGTCGTCGGGGCGGGCCAGGGCCAGCTCCAGCTCGCCGCGCAGGATCGAGATGGGAGTGCGCAGCTCGTGGCTGGCGTCGTCGATGAACATGCGCTCGTTGGCGACGGCCCGCTCGATGCGCCCGAGCATGGCGTTGATGGTGCGGGCCAGGTGCTCGATCTCGTCGTTGCTCTCGGGCACCGGCAGTCGCCGGCCGAGCTCGTTGACCGCGATCTCGTCGGCCTCCTCGGTCATGCGGCGCACCGGCCGAAGAGCGGCGCCGGCGAGCAACCAGCCGGCACCGGCCAGCAGCCCCACCAGCAGGGGGCTGGCGACGACGAGCACGAGCGCCAACCGCTCGCGGGCGCGGTCGTAGCCGTCGATCGAGGAACCGACGACGAGCACCATGTGCGTGCGGCGCATCTGGATCGGCGTGGCCAGCAGCTCGGCGTGGCCGCCGAGCTCGCGCACCTGTCCTTCGAAGTACCTACCGCGTGCCGACGGTCGCCAACTGTGCGGCGGTCGAGCACCGGCGTGTGCTCGGTCGTCTCGGGGGCCTGATCCACCACCTTGCCGTCGAGCGTCAGCGTCTGCGCGAACGGATCGCGGTCCGGGATTCTGACCGGCGCTGCCGCTGGCCACCACCGCGAGGTCGGCGGCACGGTTCTTGAGCCCGCTGTCGACTGCGGAGAGCAGCTGCCGATCGAGCACGTGGTAGAGCCCGAAGGTGAAGACGAACAGCAGCGCCGCCGATCCGAGCGCGAACAGCACCGCCAGACGGCTGCGCAGCGAGGACGGCAGGAGGCGCACGGCACCAGCGTAGAGAGGCGCCGGCGCTCGGCGCTGGTCAGCCGGTCGTGTCGGGGTTCCCGGAGCCCGCCCGGCCGTGGCCGGCGGCGACCTCGACGGCCGATTCGGCCGGCTCGTCGTCGCGGAGGCGGTAGCCGACACCCCGCACGGTCTCGATGTCGGCTCCGCCCGAACGGACGGTCGACCTTCTCGCGCAGGTACCGGACGTAGACGTCGACGACGTTCGAGCCGCCCTCGTACGCGAAGTCCCAGACGTGCTCGATGATCCGGGTGCGGCTGAGCACCTCGCCCGGGTGGCGCATCAGGAACTCGAGCAGGCCGAACTCCTTGGCCGACAGCACCACCGGCTCGCCGCCCCGATTCACGCCCCGCGTCACCGGATCGAGCGTGAGGTCGCCGACCCGCAGCACGATGGGCCGCTCGACCGGCCCCCGCCGGGTCAGCGCCCGCAGCCGGGCGAAGAGCTCCTCGAAGGCGAAGGGCTTCGTCAGGTAGTCGTCGGCGCCGGCATCGAGGCCGCGGACCCGATCCTCCACCGAGTCGCGGGCCGTGAGGATCAGCACAGGCGCCCAGCGGCCTTCGTCCCGGAGCAGGCGACACACCACGAAGCCGTCCGGCTCGGGGATCATGGCGTCGAGGACGATGGCGTCGTACTCGCGTTCGCGGGCCGACCACAGCGCCTCGGGCCCGTCGGCGGCCAGATCGACGGCGTACCCCTCCCGTTCGAGGCCGCGGCGGACCAACGCCGCCATCTTCACCTCGTCCTCGACCACGAGTACGCGCACGGGTCGAGGGTATGCCTGTTCTCATGAGAGAAAGATGAGAGGAAAGGGCCGATCTCTCACGATCCTCTCATGGCCGATGTGCCACCGTCACCACCGGAAGGCCGGTTCAGCCGGGTCTGCTCCATTTGGACCGGGACCGGAAGCGGCCTTGCGGTGACCGCGGGCAGCAGGTCCGTCCCCAGCCGGGCCTGCTGCCACGGTCTCTGCCTCGGTGGAACGCCGAACCTACGACGTCGTGGTGGTGCTCGGGAGCACCGGGACCACGTCAGGGTTGTCGGTGCGCAGGATCGCGGTCACGACGCAGCTGACGTCGCCGCTCCCCGTGACGCTGCCGGTCGCCTGCCAGGACGCGGTTGCGCCCGTGGCGACGTGCACGACGCCGTCGATCGACGTCGCGACCTCGGTGCCACCCCGACGGAAGCTCACGGTGATGAGGTACGAGCTGGGATGGCTGCTGTGGTTCTGCACCGTGCCCGACGCGGTCGCGGTGCCGGCCGACGAGTCCGTCGTGCACGTCAGCGGTCGCTTCCAGATGTCGAGCTGAGGCGGGTGAGCTTGGTCGAAGCCAAGGGGGTTCGACGCGATGCCGGTCTGGTTCTCGTAGTGAGTCTCCGCCTCGCCACCGGTTTGCAGCTTGTCGAGCGCGGTGCCCGCCTTGTCGACGGCCTTGCCGAGGACGAACACGAAGAGGATGACCACCCCGACACCGAGCACGAAGAGGATGCCGAACACGATGAGGAAGGCCTTGAGGCAGCCGTTGCTGCTCGACGCGGGCGCGGTCGCCGGAGGGGTCGTCGCCCCAGTGGCCACCGCGGTCGGCGCGACCGGGGCGGCGGCGACCGGCGTCGGTGCGGTCGGGGCGTCGGCCGCCGGTGGCGGCGTCGCGGCGGGCGGAGGGGGTGCTGCAGGGGGTGGGGCGCGGCGGGCGGCGGGGGTGCGGCCGGCGGGGGAGGTGCGACGGGCGGTGGTGGAGCCGGGGGTGGCGGGGCGGCCTGCTCCGGCGGATACCACTTGCCGTCCGAGGCCAGCCACCAGCCCGGACCTTGCGACGCGTCGCTCATCGTGCCCCTCCCCGTTGCGAAGAACTCTACTTGGGGGGAGCTTCGAGATCAGACAGCGAGCAGGTCGCGGGCGCCGGTGTCGCTCGAGGGGTGACGCAGCTTCGACATGGCGCGGGCCTCGATCTGGCGGATGCGCTCGCGCGTGAGGTTGAAGTGCTCGCCCACCTCTTCGAGCGTGCGGGGCTCGCCGCGGTCGAGACCGAAGCGCAGCTTCAGGATCTCGCGCTCGCGCTCGTCGAGCGGACCGAGCAGGCGGGCGATCTCCTCGGGCAGCAGCGCGGTGGCCGCCACCTCGAACGGCGACTCGGCCGAGCGATCCTCGACCACGTCGCCGAGCTCGGCGTCGCCGTCCTCGCGGAGCGGCTCGCTGAGCGACAGCGGCTCGGCCGCGAAGCGCAGCGCCTCGGTGACCTTGTCCTCCGGCATCTCGACCTCGGCCGAGAGCTCGGCCAGCGTGGCCGGGCGCCCGAGCTTGAGCTCGAGTCGCGCCCGGGCCTTCTGGAGCCGGGCGAGGGTGTCGCCGGCGTGGACCGGCAGGCGGATGGTGCGGCCGGTGTTGGCGATGCCGCGGGTGATCGCCTGGCGGATCCACCACGTCGCGTAGGTCGAGAACTTGAAGCCCTTGCGCCAGTCGAACTTCTCGACGGCGTGCATGAGGCCGAGGTTGCCCTCCTGGATGAGGTCGAGGAGCGGCAAGCCCGACGCCTGGTACTTCTTGGCGATCGAGACCACCAGGCGCAGGTTGGACTGGACGAAGGTGCGCTCGGCGTCCTCGCCCGCCTTGAGCTCGCGGCGCAGCTCGCGCTTGCGGGCCGGCGTGAGGTTGGCCGCGGCCTCGAGCTCGGCCCGCGCCGCCGCCCCGGCCTCGATGGCCTGGGCGAGGCGGACCTCGTCGTCCTTGGTCAGCAGGGGATACTGCCCGATATCGGTGAGGTAGAGCCGGACGAGGTCTTCCTCGTCCCGTTCAACACGCTCCTTGGGCAACATGCACCTCTTCGTTCACAGATAGGGCCGGTGGACCGGGTTCGGGTTCTGGGGTGACTCGCAGCGTGCAGGATCCGCGGCGGTCGCCGAGAAGGCGTGGCCCAGCAGGACGGCCCGAGTTCCTCTCCACGATACCGAGGCGGTCAAGAGTCCCCTCACCCCAACCGCCATCTGCTGCTCCGCCGTCGCTACCATTGCGTTCCCTATCGGTCCTCCGGACCCGTTCCTCCAGCGATCCCGACACGAATCGACCGCGAAGCCTTGGATCCCAAGCCCGATGACGTCGAGGTCACCATCGTCACGCTGGTCTTCGAGACGACCGATCCCGAGCACCTGCTCCCGGTGTTGTCGAAGTACGTCGTGGTGAGCCGAGGACACTCAGGATGTCGCAACATTGACCTGACGGCATCGGCGACCGTGGCCGGCCGGTTCGTGGTCATCGAGAAGTGGGACTCGGCCGAGTCCCAGCAGGCGCACTTCGACTCACGGGACATGATCGAGATGGCCGAGGCGTGCACGGGCCTGCTCACCGCGCCGCCGCGCATCGACCTGTTGTTCGGCATCTCGGCCCACGACCTGGCCTGACCCGATCCCCGTCCCGGCTGTTCCGGCGACCGGTTGGGCAGGGCGGTCAGATCGGGGTCGCGCCTGGCGGTCAGGTCTGGCGGTCGGGGCGGGCGGCCACGGCGGCGTCGGACAGCTCGGTCACGTCCGCCCAGGTGAGGTGGTCGCTGGACCAGAGCCGCTCGAACGACGGCGTCGGCGACATCGGTGAAGCCGTGGCGGTTGCGGAAGTTGTAGAGGCGACGCTGACGCTGGGCGGGGTAGCCCTTGCGGCCGAGGCGCCCCAGGGCATAGACGTCCCATGCCACCCGGTGGGCGACGGAGATCGCATCGTCGGGCGGCGGCTCGCCGAAGGCGGGATCGCGACGGTCCATGGCCTGGATCACCAGCCGACCGACCACGACCGACACGAAGTCGGTGCTCAGCTGGCGGGGGTGGCGCGGATCCTCGAAGGCGCCGCCGTCGACCGCGATCACGACCGGGTCGACCGACAGCAGGTGCGTCCGGGCGAGGGGGTTGGCCTCGTCCACCTCGACGCGCACGTCTTCGTCCGACGGGAACCCGAGCGTGGCGACGACCTCGTCGACCGCGGCCGCGATGGCGCCGTGGTCGTACATCACCATCGTGAACGTCT
Source organism: uncultured Microthrixaceae bacterium (assembly GCA_963776435.1). GTDB lineage: Bacteria > Actinomycetota > Acidimicrobiia > Acidimicrobiales > Acidimicrobilacustridaceae > UBA4742. The sequence goes on along the minus strand of CAVZMK010000002.1, from coordinate 793,708 downwards.
CGGGGGTGACGGTGGCCACGGTCACGACTCCCTGCCGGAGGTGGCCGCGGCCCGCCGGTCGGCCATCTCCTCGCGAGCCTCCTGGGACAGTCCGGCGATCTCGTCGATCTCGGAATCCGCGAAGCCGGCCAGCTCGCGGAACCGTCGCGCCAGCTTGATCGGGCTGTCGTCCTCCTCGCCACGGACGCCGCCGAGCGAGAACAGCTTGTCGACGACCCGCTGGAACTCGAGCGCCCGCTCGCGGCGCTCGGGATCGTCGGCCGTCAGCCGGCGCAGCCAGTCGGAGCCCATCTTCACGTGGGTCACCTCGTCGGCGAGCATCCAGTCCTCGCAGAAGTCGAGCACCGGGTCGCCCCCCATGCGGCCGAACTCACGCATGGTGTTGAAGACGTCGATCGCCAGCCCCTCGAGCGCCCGGTTCACGCCGGTGAGCCGCAGCACCGGATCGGGGTTGCAGGCCGCCTCGTAGAGGAAGGCCGATTCGGCGAACTCACCGATCTCGGTGCCCATCCAGTCGCCCAGCTTGACGGAGATCTCGCAGTGACGGGCCTCGTCCCAGCACTGGCGGGCCATGTCGAGCTTCAGCTCGAACGGGGCCTCGTCGGCGGCGTCGCCCAGCGGGAAGTCCCAGCACGTGCGCCCGGCGCCCTCGAGCGCCTGGATCTCGCCCGTGAAGATGCCGTGCATCAGCACCCGGGCCCGCTCCGGCGCGCCGTGGGTCGAGGGGGTGAGCGGCGCCCGGCCGCGATCGCCGGGCATGGGACGCGGGTCGCTCACGCGGGCGAAGACGTCGGTGCGCACGAACCGCTCGTCACGAGCCAGTTCTTCCGCGGGGAGCATCCGCTTCACGCGGAGACCTCTTGGGCCTCGCTCAGCGACGCGCCCTCACCGCCGATCGACCCCGGGCCGGCGATGCCTCCCGCGGCCACCATGAGCGTCTCGAGCCGGACCTGGTGGGCGGCGGCCCGTTCGACGTCGGCGGGCGAGCCGATGAGCGACTGGATCAACATCTCACCGTCACGCCAGTCCTCGAACTCGTCCTGCAGCGCGAACTTGAGCGAACGGATGGTCGGGGCGTCGGTGATCGTGCTCGTGTTGTTCAGGTGGTAGGTGTAGGCGGCGATCTTGTGCGGGATCAGCACGCGGTACACCCCGACGAGCTTCTCGATCGTGAGCTCGGGCGCCTCGGGCTCGGTCATCGCGTCGACGAAGGCGACCAGCTCGTCATTGGCCGGCAGCGTCAGCCGGTCCGGGTTCATCTCCCGCAGCTCGGGCAGTCGCTTGTGCCACAGCTCCGAGTGCCAGGCGTGGTGGTAGCAGTGCGTGCCGAGGCGCATCTTGACATCGAGCTCGGGCACGGTGGCAACCCAGCCTCCGAGCACCTCGAACAGGCGCATCTCGATCCACTTGTAGTGCCCGACCCGCTTGGCCGACTCCTCGACGGTGAACGCCCCCGGCAGCTCGCGGCGATCCCACGGCGCGAACGCCGCCCGGCCCTTGCTCGGTTCGGCCATCGTTCCCCCTGCGCTCCCCTGCTCGATACGTGACAACCTGACTGTATCTGTCGCACGTCTAGTTGATTTGCTCTGGCTGCTGTGCTCTCCGGTCGACAAGCCTCTACCTGCCTTGCTCTCCGGTCGGCAAGCCTCCCTCCGAGCGGCTTCGCCCATCCGGGTCTCATCCCCGCAGCGGCTCCGCCCTGGCGGGCTCCGCCTTCCAGGACGACCCCCCCGCCCAGTCTCCGGGTCAGGTCGCGGCGGCCTTTGCGGCAGCGGCCAGGCCCGCTCGGCGATCCTCGGCCGCCCTCGCGCCGCGCCCGTCGCCCATCGCCGTGCGTAGCTGCGCCTGCTTGGCCCAGCCGTAGGTGCTCCGGTCACGGAGCGCCAGGCGCTCGCTGAGCAGCGCTGCAGCCAGGTCGTGTCGTCCGGCCCGCAGCGCCGATTCGACCAGCGTGCGCTCGACGGCATCGCGCTGGGCGTGGCTGCCGCCGAAGGTGTGCACCCGCCGGCGGATCGGCCACAGCTCGTCGACGACCGCCCGATGGTCGCCCTCGCCGAAGCGGAGCACCGCGCGACTGATCGGCAGCCCGACCGACGCGGTCATCGCCCACCCGGTGGAGCCGTCGTCGCCCCGGGCGACCACGTCGGTGAGCGCCACCACCAGGTCTCTGGCCTGATCGAGCCGTCCGGACGCGACGAACGCCATCGTCGCGTGCATGTCGTTGAACGGGTAGTACGCCGGCTCGAGCACCTGCGCCCATCCCTCCGCCAGCGGCTGCCACCGATCCCCGACCGCCACGCCGTCGAGGTGCAGCCTCCAGAGCAGGGCCGTGGCATCGAGCAGCTCGAGGGCCACGTCGGAGGAGTCGGCGTTGCGCACGGACCGGTCGTAGAGATCGAGCGCGCCTGACGGGTCGTCCGCCTCGAGCAGGAACAGGGCGTAGTGCCAGGAGTTGTGGACGTTGAGGAAGTTGCCGGTCGCCCAGTCGCGCTCCCGGGCGCGCATGAACCGCAGGCCCTCGGGGACCTCGCCCTGCATCTCGTGGGTGTGCACCACGGCGTGGACCGCCCACACGTCGTCGGCGTTGCGCGTCGAGCGCCCGAAGACCTGCGTCCGCCGACGGCCCGTAGAGGTTGCACTCCTCGAGGCCGAAGGCGTACATGCCGAGCACGAAGCCGAACCGCGGGTCGGCCGGATCCCACGCCGCCAGCGCCCGGCCGACGCGATCGCGCAGGTTGACGGCGTCGCCGCGGAAGAAGTCGATCTGGTGGCCGACCGCGAGCGCAACGATGTCGGTGGGGTGCTCGACGGCGATCTCGTCGAGCGCCCGTCCGGCGCCGGCCATATCACCGGCCGCCCACTTCTCTGCGGCTCGCAGGTGCGCCTGCTCGCGGGCCGGCAGCGCGTCGACGTCAACCGCTCGCCCCAACGCCTCCAGCGACTCCCTGGCGCGCGACCACATCACCACCATCGGTCGACATCAGCGACAGGTACGCGCTCAGCACGGTTCCCATGGCGAAGGACGGATCGGCGGCGAGAGAGGCGCGGACCTCGTCGACCACCTCGGCCTGGAAGCGCAGGAGGTGATCGACCGCCCGGTCGTAGGCGGCGATCGCTTCGGCACCTCCGGTCACGCTGAGTCCGTGCTGGTCGTCGGCCATGTCTCCTCCTCCCGGCGCGGCGCTGGCGCGTGAGCCGCGGTAGCGGTTGGTGATCGGCAGGCGCCGGTCCTTGCCGAAGGCCTTGGTCGTGATGCGGACGCCCGGCGGGGACTGGCGCCGCTTGTACTCGGCCAGGTCGATCAGCCGCACGATGCGCTCGCACCACCGCCGGGTCGAACCCCATCTCGACCAGCTCGGAGGCGGTGCGGTCGTCCTCGACGTAGGCCTCGATGATCGGGTCGAGCTGCTCGTACGGCGGCAGGCTCTGGTCGTCGCGCTGGTCCGGGCGCAGCTCGGCCGACGGTGGCTTCTCGAGCACCGCCTCGGGGATCAGCTCGCGCCCGGCCCGCTCGTTGCGGGCCCGGCACAACCGGTACACCAGCAACTTCGGCACGTCCTTGATCACGGCGAACCCGCCGGCGGTGTCGCCGTAGAGGGTGCTAGTAGCCGACCGCGCTCTCGCTCTTGTTGCCCGTCGTGAGGACGAGCCAGCCGAGCTTGTTGGACAGCGCCATCAGAGTCACGCCGCGGATGCGGGACTGCAGGTTCTCCTCGGTGAGGTCGGGAGCCCGTCCCGCAAAGCTCTCCGCGAGCATCGTGGTGAACGCCTCGTGAGCGGGCTCGATGGCGATCACCCGGGCGTCGATGCCGAGGTTGGCAGCGAGCACCTCGGCGTCGGTGACCGAGCCCTCGCTCGAGTAGCGCGACGGCATGAGCACGCCATGCACACGCCCTGGGCCGAGCGCGTCGACCGCGACCGTCGCGACGAGCGACGAGTCGACGCCACCGGAGAGACCGACGACGACATCGCCGAACCCGTTCTTCTGGACGTAGTCCCGGGTACCGAGCACGAGGGCCTCGTACACCTCGCGCTCGTCGTCGAACGGCGGCGCGCCGGCGACGACATCGGCGCCCGCGTCCGAGCTGGCGCTCACCTCGACGATCGGCGTGCGGTCAGCGAGGTCGGGCCGTTCGGGCACCTCGACATCGGTGACGAAGACGACGTCGTCGAAGCGCTCGGCGCGCGACACGACGCGTCCGTGCGCGTCGATGACCTGCGAGCCTCCGTCGAAGACCAGCTCGTCCTGCCCGCCCACCAGGTTGACGTAGACGATGGGACAGCCCGCTTCGGCGGCCCGGTCGGCGAGGATGCGCTCGCGTTCGCGCTGCTTGCCGGCGTGGAAGGGCGAACCGTTGACGTTCACGATCAGCTCGGCTCCGGCGCGGCCCGCCTCGGCCAGTGGACCGTCGGCCACCCAGGCGTCCTCGCAGATCGTCGCCGCCACCCGCACCCCACCGATGCGGTACAGCTCGACCGGGCCGGAGCCGGGTTCGAAGTAGCGCCGCTCGTCGAAGACCTCGTAGTTCGGCAGCTGTTGCTTGTGGTAGGTGCCGACCAGCCGACCGTCGGCGCAGATGGCCACCGCGTTGAAGAGGTCGTCGCCGACCTGGTCGACGAACCCGACCAGGGCCACGCATCGTCCGCTGGCCGCCACCACCCGGGTCAGCGCCTCGCGGTTGTCGGCCACGAAGGCCGGCTTGAGGAGCAGGTCCTCGGGCGGATAGCCGGTGATGGCCAGCTCCGGGAAGGCCACCAGGTCGCAGCGATCGGACTCGGCGGTCTTGATGGCCTCGATGATCCGCTCGGTGTTGCCGTCGAGATCGCCGACCACGAGGTTCAGCTGAGCCAACCCGGCACGCACGTGAGCCACGGGACAGATCGTACGACGACCCGGTCGAGGTCACGCACCTACGCTGGGGCCATGTCGCGAGGGGGCGTCGTCGCTGACCTCGTCAGCGAGATCGATCGGTGCGCCGCCCCCGCCCGCGTGAGCGCGGCGATGGAGGCGGTGCGGGAGCTCGACCCGGACCTGGACCGGCGCCTGGCCGACACGCCCGAGCTGACCCACCGGCTGGTCACCGTGCTCGCCGCCAGCCGATCGATGGCCCGCCTGCTGAGCTCGCAGCCCGATGCCATCGACGTCCTCGTGGATCTCGACTCGCGCCCGCCCCTCGACGCCGCCACCGTCGACCGCCTCGGGCACTGGAAGCGACTCGAGCTCCTGCGCATCGCGGCGCGCGACCTCGTGGGGCAGGACGAGCTGTCCGTGGTCACCGCCCACCTCTCGGACCTTGCCTCGGACGTCATCGACGCCGCGTGCCGCCTGGCGGAGACGACCGGCCTGACCGTCGTCGGGATGGGAAAGCTCGGCGGAGGCGAGCTCAACTACTCGAGCGACGTCGACCTCATGTTCGTGGGGGACGGCCCGAGCGGTGAGCTCGAGACCCAGGCCCGGCGGGTCATGGACCTCGTCCGGACGTGCTTCCGCGTCGATGCCAACCTGCGGCCCGAGGGTCGCGACGGACGCCTGGTCCGCACGATCGAGAGCTACGAGGCCTACTGGGACCGGTGGGCCGAGCCGTGGGAGTTCCAGGCCCTGCTGAAGGCGGGCGTCGTCGCGGGCGACCGGGAGCTCGGTGTGCGGTTCTCGGAGACCGCCCAGCGATGGTTGTGGAGCCATCCCTTCAGCGCGGACGACCTCCGGTCGCTGCGCACGATGAAGCACCGCGCCGAGGGGCTCGTGTCGCAGCACGGCCTCGACGAGCGGGAGATCAAGCTCGGGCCCGGCGGCATCCGCGACATCGAGTTCACCGTCCAGCTGCTCCAGCTGGTGCACGGCCACGCCGATGCCGACCTTCGCTCGCCGAACACGCTCGTCGCCCTCGAGGAGATGTCCCAGGCGGGCTACGTCGACCCGGACGACGCGGCGCTGCTGGTCGATGCGCACCGGTTCCTGCGGACGGTCGAGCATCGCCTGCAGCTCGTCGACGAGCAGCAGGTCCACACCGTTCCCGCCGACCCGGTGGCCGTCGATCACCTCGCGCGGGTGCTCGGCTACCGCGACACCAGGGAGGGCGAAGCCGCCGACGGCTTCTGGCGCGACCTTCGACGCCACCAGCTCGGGGTGCGGGCCATCCACGAGCGCGTGTACTTCCGTCCGCTCCTCGAGGCCTTCGCCGCCACACCGGGCGCGCTGAGTCCCGAAGCCGCGGTCGCGCGCCTCGTCGCGTTCGGCTTCACCGACGCGTTGCGCACCCAGGCCGCCGTCCGCGAGCTCACGCGGGGGCTCAACCGGACGAGCCGGATGATGCAGCAGATGCTGCCGCTCATGCTCGACTGGCTGTCGTCTTCACCCGACCCCGACCTCGGGCTGTTACAGCTGCGCAACCTACTGTCGTCCAAGGCGCGTGAGGCAACGGTCGTCGAAGCGTTCCGCGAGTCACCCGAGGCGGCCCGCCGGCTGTGCTCGATCCTGGGCACCAGCCGCCTCCTCGGCGACACCGTCGCCCACAACCCCGACCTCGTCGACCGCCTTCCGCGCGCCGAGCGCCTGGCGACGAGACCGCTCGAGGAGCTCGTCGCCAGCGCAGAGTCGGCGACGTCGTGGCGCGACGAGATCACCGAGCGCCAGGACGCGATGCGCCGGTGGAACGAACGCAACCGCTTCGGCATCGCGGCGCGCGACCTGCTCGACCTGGCCGACGTCACCACGGTCGGGCGCGACCTTTCCGCTCTGGGCGAGGCGGTCCTCGAGGTGGCAGTGCGCTCGCTCGACCCACAGGTGCGCATGGCCGTGCTCGCCCTCGGGCGGTTCGGGGGCTCCGAGCTCAGCTACGCGAGCGACCTCGACGTCATCTTCGTCTTCGACGGATCGGGTCCGGCCGACGTGACCGAGGCCGATCGTGTCGCGACGTCCCTCATGCGGTTCGTCGGTGGGCGCACGCCGGCCGAGCGCATCTACGACATCGACGCCGATCTCCGACCCGAGGGCCGGCAGGGTCCGATGGCCCGCAGCCTCGACGCGTTCCGGGCGTACTGGGAGCACTACGCCCTCGTGTGGGAGCGCCAGGCGATGATCCGGGCTCGCCCGGTCGCCGGCGACCTGACCTTGGGCCAGGAGCTGCTCGACACGCTGCACGGGTCGCATCTGGGACGGGGGTCTGTCGGCGGACGACGCCCGCGAGATCCGGCGGATCAAGGCGCGCGTCGAGCGGGAGCGCATGCCCTCCGGTGAGGATCCCGCGTTCCATCTCAAGCTCGGCCGCGGCTCGCTGTCCGACATCGAGTTCACCACCCAGCTGCTCCAGCTGCGCCACGGCGTCGAAGCCACCGGCACCGTCGACGCGTTGCACCTGCTGGTCGAGCTCGACGCCCTCGACACCGACGACGCCGAGACCCTCATCGAGGCCTACCGCTTCTGCGAGCGGACGCGGAACCGCTGGTACCTCGTCAACTCCGGTCCCGGCGACTCGCTGCCGACCCGGCCGAACGAGTTGCTGTGGTTGGCGCGCTCGACTCGGGACGACCCCGACCGAGCTGCGTGAGCAGTACCGCCGCGTGACGCGCCGGGCCCGCCGCGTCGTCGAGCGCGTCTTCTACGAGAAGGAGTAGCCGGGAAGAGCTAGTGCGTCGTGGTCGTCGTCGCGCCGTCGGGCTTCGACGTGACACCGTTCGACGAGTGGGCGTGCATGCCCCACTTGTGGTTGAGGAAGGCGTTCACCCGCGCCGGCAGGTGCTGCTCCATCGTCGTGGCCCACTGCTGCTGCAGGTGATGGCCGCTGACTCGGGCATTGATCCGCTTCTCGAGGGCGGCCGTGATCTGGTTGGCCAGGGCGGCGGGGTCGATCCCCTTCTCCTTGGCCACGTCCGCGATCGACTTGCCCTTGGCCAGCTCCTGGCGGAGCGCCTTCGGCGTCATCTTGAGCGCGCCGGCCACCTCGGCGAAGACCTTCTTCCCGATGTGCGGGCGCTTCGCCATACGGGCGGAGCGGTTGCTCTGCACCTGGTTCTTCAGCGCGTCGGCCTGCGCCTGGGTGAGGGTGCCCTTGCCCACCAAGGTGTCGAGCGCCTGCTGGAGGATGCTCTCGTGGCTGCCCTTGGTCGAGGTGGCGCCGACGAGCGCGCTGGCAGCGCCGACGGGGTTCAGAGCCATGGTGAGGACCGAGCCGAGGGCCATGCCGACGACCAGGACCACTGCGGTGAAGGGCTTGCGCATCATCGGACTCCTGACGATCCGGGGGACATCATCGTCGACCCACGATGTTAGGAGGTTGTTAGGAAAGGGTCAGCTCACCACCAACCCGCGAACTCAGTGCGTCAGTGGTGGTGGTGCTGCCCTTGCCCGGTGCCGCCGGTGCGGTCGTGGGGCCGTGGCCGTGGAAGCCCGGCATGGGCATGCCCGGCATCCCGAAGCCCTGGTTCCACTTCCGGTTGAGGAGATCGTCGATCTGGCCCGGCAGCTTCGCCTTGAGGTCCGCGGCCTGGGCCGCAGTCATCCAGCCGTTCTTGACCGCCGTGTCGATGCCCTTGGTCGCCTCAGCGATCACCTGGCTCTTCATCGAGGCGACGTCGATGCCCTTCTCCTTGGCGATGTCCGCGAGGGTCTTGCCCGACTTGAGCTCGTCGAACAAAGCCTTCGGGTCGCTGCCCAGCTTCGAGAAGAGCTGCTCGAGGGCCCCGTGCGGCATGCCCATCGGGCCACCGAAGGCCGGGAAGGGGTGGTTCTCCCCGAACGACTTGGCCCGCTGCTGCTCGAGCGAGTGCACCTGGTTCTTCACCGCGTCGGCCTGCGACTTGGTGATCGTGCCCTTGCCGACCAGCGTGTCGAGCGCCTGCTGGAGGACGCTCTCGTGGCTGCCGACCGTCGAGCTGGACGCCCCGACCAGTGCGCTGGCGGCCCCGATCGGGTTGAGGACCGCGGTGAGCACCGAGCCCAGCGCCATGCCGAACACCACCAGGAGTGCCGCCAGTCCCTTCTTCATGCCAGGCCTCTCTTCGTCGAGCTTCTCGCCACGCTGAGTGAGATCATCCCACACGGAGCGGTCGAGGTCACGTCGTCCGCACCGTAGCGGTCGGGCCGGGCGGGAGGGCGTCGGGCATGGGAACCTGGGATCGGACCACAGGGAGGGGGACCGAGATGACGACCATGCCGGCGGCCTTCCTCGGCCACGGGAACCCGATGAACGCCCTGGACCACAACCGATGGACCGAGGCGTGGCGGGTCTTCGGGGCCGCTGTGGACCGGCCGCGGGCGATCCTCGCCATCTCGGCCCACTGGTACGTCGATGTGGTCGCGGTCACGGCCATGGCCGATCCCCGGACGATCCACGATTTCTCCGGCTTCCCCGACGAGCTGTTCGCCGTGCAGTACCCGGCGCCGGGCGACCCTGAGCTGGCCGCCGAGGTGGCCGACGTGCTCGGTCCGACCCCGGTCGCGCTCGACCGCACCGCCTGGGGCATCGACCACGGGACCTGGTCGGTCCTCGTGCACGCGTTCCCCGACGCCGACGTCCCGGTCGTGCAGCTGTCGATCGACGCGACCAGGTCGCTTCGACGAGCACCTGGAGCTCGGGTCAAAGCTGGCGCCGCTGCGCGACCGCGGCGTGCTCGTCGTCGCCAGCGGCAACGTGGTGCACAACCTCGGACGCATCGCCTGGAACCGTCCGGACGACGGGTTCGACTGGGCGTGGCGCTTCGACGAGGCGGCGCGGGACCTGATGACCCGAGAGCCGGCGGACGTGGTCGCGCTGGAGGATCACGCTGACTGGGCCGCCGCGGTCCCGACACCCGACCACTTCATCCCGTTGCTCTACCTGGCCGGCCTTGCCAGCGCGGCCGGCGAGCCGGCGGACCTGCTCGTCGAGGGTTGCACGATGGGCTCGCTGTCGATGACCGGCTACACGGTCGGCTTCGCCTCCGACGGCGCCGGGAGCGACACGAGTTGACCGACGAATCCCCGCCCGTTCTCCGTGTGCCCCGACCGGACGAGGCCCTACCCGCGGACGAGATGGCGATGGCCCGGGCCTGGCTCGAGCACCTGCGGGAGAGCGCCATCTCCAAGCTCGACGACCTCGACGACGACCAGATCCGCTGGAAGCCGGCCCCGACCGCCAACTCGCTGGGCACGATCCTGATCCACCTCGGCCTGGCCGAGCGGCTGTGGTTCCGGGCCATCTTCGCCGGCCAGGAGATGGACATGGACTGGCGCCAGCACATGTTCGACCAGGTGCCCGACGGTTGGTCGGTGGTCGACGTCGTCGCGTTCTACCGGCGCGAGACCGCGGCGGCCGACGCCGTGCTCGACGAGGCGTCGTCGTTCGATCTGGCGTCGCGGGGTCCGATCCGCCACACGACGCTGCGATGGGCGGTCGTCCACACGATCGAGGAGGTCGCCCGACATTGCGGGCATATGGACATCACCCGCGAGCTGATCGACGGCCGCACCGGCCGCTGAGCGCCTTGACACGCAGATCGTGCAGCTACCCACCTCACGGGTGAGCAGCTGCACGATCTGGACGAGACAGGAGCGCGACCTACGAGACGGGAGCCTCAGATGTCGTAGTAGAGGGCGAACTCGTAGGGGTGCGGGCGCAGGCGCAGGGCGTCGATCTCGTTCTTGCGCTTGTACTCGACCCACGTCTCGATCAGGTCGTCGGTGAACACGCCACCGGCGCTGAGGTAGTCGTGGTCCTCCTCGAGGGCGATGAGCGCCTTGTCGAGCGAGTCCGGCACCTGCGGGACGAGCGCGAGCTCCTCGGGCGGAAGGTCGTAGAGGTCCTTGTCGACCGGGGCCGGCGGCTCGATGCGGTTGGCGATGCCGTCGAGGCCCGCCATCATCATCGCCGAGAAGGCGAGGTACGGGTTCGACGTGCTGTCCGGGCACCGGAACTCGACCCGCTTGGCCTTGGGGCTCTGCGAGGCGAGCGGGATGCGGCACGACGCCGACCGGTTCCGCTGGCTGTAGACGAGGTTCACCGGCGCTTCGTAGCCCGGCACCAGCCGCTTGAAGCTGTTGGTGGTCGGGTTGGTGAAGGCGATCAGCGAGTGGGCGTGGTGCAGCAGGCCGCCGATGTACCAGCGGGCCGTGTCGCTCAGCCCGGCGTAGCCGGCCTCGTCGAAGAACAGCGGCTCGCCGCCCTTCCACAGCGACTGATGCGTGTGCATGCCCGAGCCGTTGTCCTCGAAGATCGGCTTGGGCATGAAGGTGAGGCTCTTGCCCGCCTTCCAGGCCACGCCCTTCAGGATGTACTTGAAGGTGAAGAGCTGGTCGGCCATGCGCAGCAGCGTGTTGAACTTCATGCCGATCTCGCCCTGGCCGCCGCTGGCCACCTCGTGGTGGTGCAGCTCGGTCTCGATGCCCACCGAGTGCAGGGTCGCGGCCATCTCGGAGCGCAGGTCCTGGTAGTGGTCCATCGGCGGCACCGGGAAGTAGCCCTGCTTGGTGCGGGGCTTGTAGCCGAGGTTCGGGCCCTCGTCGGCGCCGGAGTTCCAGATGCCCTCGACCGAGTTGACGTAGTAGTAGGACGAGTTGCCCGTGGTGTCGAAGCGCACGTCGTCAAAGATGAAGAACTCCGGCTCGGGACCGAAGTAGGCGGTGTCGGCGATGCCGGTCGACTTCAGGTAGGCCTCGGCCTTCTGGGCGACGTAGCGCGGGTCACGGCTGTACTGCTCGCCGGTGACCGGGTCGGCCACGAAGCAGTGGAGCACGCCGGTCTTGCGGGCGTAGAAGGGGTCGACGTAGAAGGTGTCCGGATCGGCGATGAGCACCATGTCGGATTCCTGGATCTCCTGGAACCCGCGGATGGACGAGCCGTCGAAGCCGTGGCCGTCGGTGAACTGACCCTCGTCGAGCAGGCTGGCGGGGATCGTCACGTGCTGACAGACACCCGGCAGGTCGGAGAATCGGAAGTCGATGAACTCGAGTCCTTCCGACTTGACCTGCTTGAGAACTTCCTCGGGAGTGCTTTCTGCCACGGTTCCTCCAAGTTCGTGATGCGTGCGGCGGGGTGGTGCCGGAACGGCCGGACGGGACACTAGCGACTCAGGGCGACCCGGTCGTCCGGGCGTTACGGCTGAGCGGCGATGTTGCGGGAGGCCGGGTCGCGGTGGGGCGCGGACCGGCCGATCGACACGCTCCCAGCAGCCAGTTTCCCGCCCGTTGCCCCTATGTGAACGCTCCATGAACTGGAAAGTCGGCCGGCGCGAACGCGGTTTCGGCCGTGGGATCATGGCGCCCATGGAACGCCAGCAGGACTACGTGTTGCGCACCGTCGAGGAGCGCGGCGTGCGACTGATCCGCCTGTGGTTCACCGACGTGCTGGGTCAGCTCAAGTCGGTCGCCATCTCGCCGGCCGAGCTCGAGAACGCCTTCGACGAGGGCATGCACTTCGACGGCTCCGCCATCGACGGCTTCAGCCGCGTGCAGGAGAGCGACGTGCTAGCCCGCCCCGATCCCAACAGCTTCGAGCTGCTGCCGTGGGCCAAGGGTGACGACCCCTCGGCGCGGATGTTCTGCGACATCCTCAACCACGACGGCGAGGCCTTCGAGGGCGACCCTCGCCACGTGTTGAAGCGCAACCTCGACAAGGCGCGCGAGCAGGGCTTCTCCTTCTACGTCGCCCCCGAGATGGAGTTCTTCTACTTCGGCGACGGCGACCCCTCCAGTCCGCCCAAGCTGCTCGACTCCGGCTCCTACTTCGACCTGACCACCGCCGACGTCGCCAGCGACCTGCGCAAGCGCACCATCCACATGCTCGAGGCGATGGGCATCCCGGTCGAGTACTCGTTCCACGAGGACGCACCGAGCCAGCACGAGATCGACCTGCGCTACACCGACGCGCTGTCGATGGCCGACAACGTCATGACCTTCCGGCTGGTCGTGCGCGAGATCGCGCTCGAGCAGGGCGCGTACGCGACCTTCATGCCCAAGCCGATCTCGGGCGTGCAGGGCTCGGGCATGCACACCCACCTCTCGCTGTTCGAGGGCGACACCAACGCCTTCCACGAGCCCGGCGATCCGTACGGGCTCTCGAAGGTCGCGCGGGGCTTCATCGCCGGGCTGCTCGTGCACGCGCCCGAGATCACCGCGGTGACCAACCAGCTCGTCAACTCCTACAAGCGGCTCATCGTCGGCCACGAGGCGCCGGCCTACGTGACCTGGGCCCGCAACAACCGCTCCGCGCTCGTCCGGGTGCCGCTCACCAAGTCGGGCAAGCAGTCGTCGACCCGCGTGGAGTACCGGGCGCCCGACCCGTCGTGCAACCCCTACCTCGCCTTCTCGGTGATGCTGGCCGCCGGCCTGCGCGGCATCCGCGAGGGCTACGAGCTGCCGCCGGAAGCCTCGGCCAACGTCGCCGAGCTCACCACCGAGGAGCGGGCGGCCGAGGGCATCCGATCGCTCCCGCAGTCGCTCAGCGAGGCGCTCGACACGATGGAGAACTCCGAGCTCGTCGCCGAGTGCCTCGGCGAGCACATCTTCGAGTGGTTCCTGCGCAACAAGCGGGCCGAATGGACGGACTACAAGTCCCAGGTGACACAATTCGAGCTCGACCGCTACCTGCCCAACTGGTAGCGACCCCCGCGAACCCGATGGAACCTCTCCTCCTGTTCCCCGATCCTGCTCCACCCGAGCTGGCCCAGGCCCTCGACCTGGGTGGCTACCCGTGGAAGGCGGTCGCCGACGAAGCGGCCGTGAACCGGGCCGAGCCCGACGACGGCTGGGCCGGCGCCATCATCTGCGCCGACGCCGATCCGGAAGGCGGTTTCGCGCTGTGCCGCGCGCTGCGCAAGCGCGACCTGCCCCTCGAGCCGGTGCTCCTGTTGGTGTCGGGCACCCAGCTCGGCGACCTCGAGCTGCGGGACGACCTGTTCGACGACTTCTGTCTCGCGCCCTTCCACCCGCGCGAGCTCGAGGCGCGCCTGAAGCACCTCTTCTGGCGCACGGGCCGGGGCACGCGACCCCGACCTCGTCGAGTACGGCGATCTCGTGTTGAACCTCGAGACCTACCAGGCCGCCATCTCCGGCCAGCCGCTCGACCTGACCTACATGGAATACGAGCTGTTGAAGTTCCTGTCGTCGCATCCCGGCAAGGTCTTCACGCGCGAGACGCTGCTGTCGCGCGTGTGGGGCTACGAGTACTACGGCGGCGCCCGCACCGTCGACGTGCACGTGCGACGCCTGCGGGCCAAGCTCGGCGAGGAGCACGCCAACCTCATCCAGACCGTGCGCTCGGTCGGCTACCGCTTCGGCCAGTCGCGCTGGAGCCTGTAACGCAAACGAGGCGGCACCCGTGTACCGGAACGGTACGCAGATGCCGCCTCGTCGCAGACGTGCTCAGACGAGACGGACGTCCTGGGCCTGTTCGCCCTTCGGGCCGGTCGTCACCTCGAACTCGACCGCCTGTCCCTCTTCGAGGGACCGATAGCCGGTCGCCTGGATCGCGCTGTAGTGCACGAAGACGTCGGGGCCACCCTCACGGGAAATGAAGCCGTAGCCCTTTTCGGCGTTGAACCATTTGACGGTACCGGAAGCCAATCCGATCCCCTTTCTGGACTGCGGGGTCGGCTGGAAACCGGTTCCCTGCTGTGTTGTGCTGTACCGGCGAAAGGGTACATGCCCCACCGGGTGTGGCAAGCACTTCCTGCGCGAGGCCCCTTCCCGGCAGCGTCCGCGCCGGGTGCGCTCAGCGCCCGAGGTCGAGGTACTCGGAGTCCGCGTGCTCGCCGTCGACGTCGTCCTTGACGAGCCAGCCGAGCGCGGCCGCGAAGAGCGCACCGGTCAGGATGAGCGCGACGGGGATGAGCAGGAGAACGACGACGATGACGATCGCACCGGGCACGGCACCATCCAAGCACGACCGGGCGGGCGCGACCAACCTTCCCGCGAGGACGGTCAGCCGCCGGTGAAGGCCCAGGCCTCGATCTCGACCAGCGCGACGAAGGGCAGCTCGCTCACCGCGAACGCGGACCGCGCCGGGTAGGGCTCGGGGAACGCCTCCGCGTAGACCTCGTTCATGAGGGAGTAGTCGCGCATGTGACGCAGGAACACCGTCGTCTTGCGCACGTCGCGCAACGACGAGCCCTGCGTCGCGAGCAACGCCGACATGTTGGCGATCGCCTGGCGCATTTCGGCCTGCACGCCGCCGGGGACCAGCGCGCCGTCGACGAGGCCGATCTGGCCCGACACGATCAGCCAGTCGCCGGCGCGCACGATCGGCGAGTAGGGCGGTGCGGCAGCAGGCATGGCGGTCTCCTCGACGTGGCGGTCAGCTCACTCGATGATGACATCGATACCCGGAACCTGTCGCGTGAGCGACCTCTCCGAGGTCGCTCGCGCGACAGGTTCATCCCCTGGGGGTCAGTGGGGAGCGGGTGGGCCAATCGGGGGGATGGCCCTGGTGACGCCAGACGGCGGCGGCCACGGCCGCGAACACGGCGTCGGAGACGGGCACCGGCGCCCGGGCCACCTCGGCCGCCGACGCGTCGATCTCGACCACGATCGGCGGGGTGTCGAGCGCCCGGAGCACACCGAAGGAGCGGATGGTCAGGTCCTGGACCTCGCCCTCGTCATCGACGGCGAGCGACTCGGAGGTCACCCAGCCGAGCGCCATGTGCGCGGCACCGATCACGTAGGACCGCAGCACCACCTCGTCGAGCGGGTCGCCCGCCCACACCTGCACGCGGATCGTGCCGTCGGCGTCGATCGAGGCGGCGGCGCGTCCGCCTTGCGGTGTCTCGATCGGGCCGGCGTCGCCGGTCACCTCGTGCAGGAGGATCGCCGCCTCGGCCCAACCCGCCGCCCGAATATCGGTCGAGACCGTCGGTCCGGCCACGTCGACCTCGACGACATCGACGTGTGGCGCCCCCGACCGGATTCGCTCGGCGACGCCGGCCGCCCGTGCCACCCGGACGACGCCCGTGCCGTCGCGTCCGCACGCCCGCCGCGATCGGCGGACGCTTCGGGCCGAGTCGGACGACGTCTTCCCGCGTGAGCATCGCCAGCACCGGACGCCCGTGCCGATCGGCGAGCTCGCGCGCGGCGCGGCCCACGATCGAGGTCTGCTTCCCACCGAACGCGCCCCCGTTGGCAGCCGGCGACCAGGGTTCACCACCGGGCTCGCACCACGACGCGTCGGGTTCGAGGTAGGCGGGCTCGACCCACGACGTGCGCAGCGTGAGATCCCAGTCGCCCGGAGGCAGGTCGAGCGGAGGCTCGGACGCGACCGTGGTCCGGCGCCCCTGCACCCTGGCGGCCGACGCTCGGGCCGCCGCGGCGGTCTCCGCGAGGACCCACTCGCCCTGCGCGTCGAGCACGGCGACGAGCGCGTCGTCGGGGGCGGCGTCGGCGGCGAAGTTGCCGTTGCCGAGGGTGACGTCGGGGCCCAGCGCCTGCGGCGTGCCGCCCTCGATCTCCGCCCGACGGGCGCCGCCGGACGAGCTGCCTCGGAGGGTGACCTCGCCCCGGTGCGACGACGAGCTCGTAGGCCTCGAGGATCGTGCGCCAGCCGGTGCACCGGCAGAGGTTGGCCCGCAGGCTCTCGGCCGCCTCGTCGACCGACGGCGGCGAGGTCCGGCCCGGTCGCCGGCGCAGTCCTTCGAGCCGCACGATCACACCGGGGGTGCAGAAACCGCACTGGCTTCCGCCGGTGGCGACCAGCGCGGCGGCCCAGCGGTCGCGGACCTCTGCGCCCAGCCCGTGGACCGTGTCGACCGAACGACCCGCGACCCGCCGCGCCGGGGTCACGCACGCCACCCGGGGCGCGTCGTCGACCAGCACCGTGCAGCACCCGCACTGGCCCTGGGGGCTGCACCCGTCCTTCACCGACCGGAGGCCGAGGTCGTCGCGCAACACGTCCAGCAGCGACGTGCCGCGGTCGGGGACGTCCACCTCCACGCCATCGACCTGCAGCACGAGACGGGCCGAACCGTCCGGGGGGCGATGCCTGGGCTCCACACCGGCCAGGTTAGGTTCGGGACCGTGGAGCGCCGTCCCGACACGATCAGCCGCCGCGCCGTGTTGGTCGGTGCAGCCGGTTTGGCCGGCACCGGTCTGCTGGCCGCGTGCGGCTCGTCGGCGCGCACTGCCGCCCACACGCTCGGGACCGACATCGCGGTCGACCCGCACACCAAGCAGCCGATCGCCGTCCCGCTGTTCGACGTGGGTGATCCGTACGTCGTGACCGGGACCGAGCAACGCCTGGTCGTCGGCCTCCAGGCCCCGGGCGGGACGGCCGCCGCCCGACTCCCGTCCCCCGCCACGGTCACGATCCGCGCCGACGGCGCGTCGGGCGCGATCGTCGGTCCGATGGCGGTGGCCGCCCACCACGACGGCACTCCGATCGCGTACTACCCAATTCGGGCGACGTTCCCCAAGACCGGCAACTACGTGATCGAGATCGAGGTCGACGGAGCCAAGACCACCCAGGCCCTGCAGGTCTTCGAACCCGCAGCCGCCCACCTGGTGCAGCGCGGCGAGAAGATGCGCCCGGTCGAGACCCCCACGCCGGCCGACCACCGCGGCGTCGAGCCGATCTGCACGCGGTCACCCGTGTGCCGGTTCCACTCGGTGACGCTGAGCGACGCGTTGAAGACCGGTCAGCCCGACCGCGTTCCTGGTGTCGACACCGGAGTTCTGCCAGGTGGGCGTGTGCGGTCCGTCGCTCGACCTGCTGATCGAGGCCGCGCCGCGACATCCGCGTGTCCAGTTCCTGCACGCGGAGGTCTACCAGGACGCGGCCAAGCTCGGATCGATCCAGGGCGCCAAGCTGGCCCCCGTGGTCGTCGCCTACTCGCTCACCTACGAGCCGGTGCTGTTCGTGGCCGACGGCACGGGTCGGCTGGTCGACCGACTCGACAACATCTTCGATCGCGCCGACCTCGAGGCCGCGCTGGCCAAGATCGGATGAGCGCGACGCCCGCCCGGCGGCGCGCTCGTCGGGGTGACTCAGCTGAAGGACTGACCGCACCCGCAGGTGCGCTTGCGCGTTCGGGTTGTCGATCGCGAAGCCCGCGCCCTGCAGACCGTCGGTGTAGTCGAGCGTGGCCCCGCTCAACAGCTGGGCGCTCGACGGGTCGACGACCACCTTGACCCCGGAGTAGTCGGCGACCAGGTCGTCGCCGGTCTTGTCGGTGTCGAAGAACATCTCGTAGCTGAATCCCGAACATCCACCCGGTCGCACGGCCACCCGCAGCATGAGCGCGTCGTTGCCCTCTTGCGTGATGAGGTCTTTGACCTTGGTGGCGGCGTTGTCGGTGAGAGCGATCACGATCGGTCCTCCTGTGGGCGGGGAGAGCCCCTCCAGGCTAGCGGGTCACTCGGCGGATGCGAGGGCCAGCTCGACCTGGCAGGGCGTGCGGTCGACGAGGGAGTGGAAGTGCGGTCACCTCGGCCCCCCCGATCTGGTCGACGAGGCCCTCGACCATGCCGCAGTGCAGGCTGCAGACGAGGTCGGGGTGCTGTTCGGCCAGCGAGCGGAACGGGCAGTTGGCGAAGGCCATGACGGCACCGCCGTCGAGGTCGACCACCTCGGGGTCGAAGCCGAGCCGCGCCTGCTCGCCGATGAGCGCATCGAGCGCGGGCGTGTCGGCGGGCCACTGGGTGCCCTGATCGCGGCCCTGGTCCCGACCGGCGTCGGCCATCTCGTCGGAGGTGAGCCCCGCCGAGTGGGCGGCGGCCAGCAGCATGCGGGCCAGGGTCGGCATCGGCGAGGGCTCGAGGCCGAGCGACGGGGCATCGGCGGCGAGGGAGTACCGGTTCTGGGGCCGGCCCACCTCGCCGCGCGAGTAGCTGGTGACGTCGAGCAGTCCGACCTCACGCATGCGCTCGAGGTGCGGCCGCACCGTGTTGACGTGCAGGCCGAGGACGTCGCCGATGTCGGCGGTCGACAGCGGGATGGGCGAGCGGGCCAGCTCGAGGTAGATGGCGTAGCGGGTGTTGTCCCCGAGCGCCTTGAGGATGTCGAGACGCGCCACCTGGGGGCCACCGGGATCGGCAGCCGGACCGACACCGCCCGGGCTTCCGGGGAGTCCGCTGGGCACCCCCAAAGATTACACGGCCGATCCCGGTAAAATCCGGGCTGTGCCCGATACCGCCCACAGCTCCCCGGCTGGCCCGCCCACGCCGCCCACCTCCGACGAGGTGATGGCGCTGCTGCGCGGCGTCGTCGATCCCGAGCTGGGCAGCGACATCGTCGAGCTGGGCATGGCCAAGGGAGCCGAGATCTCACCCGACGGCGCCGTCGTCGTCACCATCGCGCTCACCACTTCCGGCTGTCCGCTGCGAGCCCAGCTCCAACGCGACGTCAAGGCTCGAGTCGGGTCGCTGCCGGGGGTCACCGACGTCGACCTCCGCTGGACCGAGCTCACCGGCGAGGAGAAGTCGGCGGCCATGGCCAAGGCCCGATGGAACGTCCGCGAGAACGCGCCGACCACCGCCGTCCCGCCCGACGACGAGAGTGCTGACCATCGCCTCGGGCAAGGGCGGGCGTCGGCAAGTCGACGGTCACCGTCAACCTGGCCGCCGCACTCGCCTCGAAGGGCTTCGCGGTCGGCGTGCTCGACGCCGACATCTGGGGCTTCTCGATCCCGCGCATGCTGGGCCTCGAAGGGCGGCTGGAAGGCGCCACGACCGGCGAGCGCAAGATCGCGCCCGCAGGTGAAGCCGATGGGGCGCGGTCGTCTCGAAGTCGTGTCGATGGGTCTGCTGGTCGACGACGAGAGCGACGCGCTCATGTGGCGCGGCCTGATGTTGAACCGCGCCGTCCAGCACTTCCTCGAGGACGTCGACTGGGGCGACCTCGACTACCTGCTCATCGACATGCCACCGGGCACCGGCGACGTGCAGATGGGGCTGGCCCGCATGCTGCCGCGCGCCGAGATGATCATCGTGACCACGTCCGTCGGTGAGCGCCCAGAAGGTCGCCATCCGAGCGGCGACGATGGCCCGCAAGAGCTACGTGCGCATCGTCGGCGTGGTCGAGAACATGAGCAGCTTCCGCTGCGACCACGGCGAGGAGTACGCGCTGTTCGGTGAGGGCGGCGGCGAGGCCCTGGCCCACGACGCCGGTGTCCCGCTGCTGGCGCAGATCCCGATCGAGTCGTCGGTCGCGGCCGGTGGCGACGCCGGCGAGCCGATCGCGCTCGGACAGGGCCCGGCGGCCGAGGCCTTCCGGGCCCTGGCCAGCCTCATCGCCGAGGAAGCCGCGCCGCCGGTGTCCATGGCCGGCTGCTCGGCCCGCATGCTCGACGCCGCCGTGGCCGCCCTCGACGCGCTCGGATTGACCCGGCGGCGCGGAGCGGAGCCGCTCGAGCGGGTGACACCCGGATCGGCGAAGCCGGCCCGGCGGATTATCGCTGGACAGAAGGGTCGGCTCCTCTGCCCCTGCTTTGGCGGCGCGGCGGGCGGCGAGCAGGCCGGGAACGGCCGCGACGCCGCGGGTGGGGTCGAAGCGGTCGCTCTCGTCGGTGAGCCGGGCGTCCTCGTCGTCGGTCAGGTCGAGGTCGGCGGCGGCCACGTTGGCCTCGAGCTGCGCCACCGAGCTGGCTCCGGGGATGGCCACCACGTTCGGCCGGCGGATCACCCACGCCAGCGCCACCTGGGCCGGGGTGGCGTCGTGGGCGGCGGCGATCTCGCGGAGCGCCTGGAGCAGCCCGGCTCGCCTTCTCGAGGTTGTCGGGCAGGAACAGCGGGTTGTTGGTCCGCACGCCGGGAGGCGGCGGGTGGTCGACGTCGTAGCGACCCCCCAGCAGGCCCTGGGCCAGCGGGCTGTAGGCGATGATCAGCCGGTCGTTGCTCTGTGCGTAGGGGACCAGGTCGCGGTCGGGCTTGCGCACCGCCAGGCTGTACTGGACCTGGTTCGACAGCACCGGTGAGCCGAGCATGCGCTCGGCGGTCCGCCACCGCAGCACGTTGAAGTTGCTGACCCCGACGTGGCGGACCAGTCCGATCTGCTGCAGCGTCCGCATGCCGCGCATGGTCGGCGCGTTGGGAGCCAGCGGATTGGGCCAGTGCACCTGGTAGAGGTCGATCTCGGTGACCTTCAGCCGGCCGGCCGACTCGACGGCCCGCCACTCGACCACCGGTGGGATCGGCAGCACGGGGAACAGCTTGGTGGCGAGGAAGACCTGGTCGCGGCGCTCGGCGATGGCCCGACCGACGATGCGCTCGGACTCGCCCATCCCGTAGATCTCGGCCGTGTCGATGAGGTTCACGCCGAGATCGAGCGCCCGGTTGACGATCTCGCGGGCGGTGCGGCGGGCGTAGTCGTCCCCGTAGCCCCACTCCTTCGACCCGAACTGCCAGCACCCGACCCCGATGGCCGACACCGTGACCCCGTTGACCTCGACATAGCGCATGCCGCGAGCCTTAGCGATGCCCTCCCTCGCGACGGGCCGGCGGCCATGCTGGTGTCGAGATGGTCCGGTCCGATCCCGCACTCCGTCACCGGCGCCGCCGGGCTCTGGCCGTGGTCGGCCTCGCCGCGGCCGCTCACGGCCGCCTGCACGGGCACGGCGACCGGGACCGAGGTGCACTCCGACGTCCGCCGCGCGCCGATCGACCGCCAGACGACGGCGGCGACGGTTCTGTCCAACAGCGAGCTGGCCGCCGACCTCTACGGTTCCCTCGCCCGCCGGGACGGCAACTTCGTGTTCTCCCCGTACGCGATCTCGGTGGCGTTGGCCGAGGTGGCCGCCGGCGCGACGGGCGTGACCGCGCGTCGAGCTGGCGGCGACCCAGCACCAGCAGGCCGGCCAGGACCTCCCCTCAGGGCTCAACACGCTCGGCCAGCAGATCGACGACCCGCGCCGGTGACCAGCAGAACGACGTGCGGCAGGGCCAGGTGTCCATCGACCTGCCGATCTCGCTCTGGGGTCAGCTCGACACGCTGGTCAAGGCACCGTTCCTCGACGACCTGGCTCGCTGGTTCGGCACCGGCATGCGGCTGGTCGACTTCCGGTCCGATCCCGGTGCGGCGCCGAACGGACGATGAACAACTGGATGCGTGACCAGAGCTCGTCCCAGTTCGACGCCGTCGTCGGGGACGCGGCCAGGTCAGCGCAAGCCACGCGTCTGCTGATGACGGCCGGCACGTTCGTCGCCGCGCCGTGGGACCAGCGCTTCGACGCCAGCCGCACCCGCCAGTCCACCTTCCACCTGCTCGACGGCGGGACGACGATCGCCACCACGATGAGCATCACCAGCCCGGAGGGGCTGGCCTACGCCGCGCGGCGACGGATGGCAGGCCGTGATGCTCCCCTACCTCGGCCGCCAGTTGGCCATGGTCCTGATCGTCCCCGACTCCGGTCGCTTCACCTCAGTCCAGTCGCAGCTCGACGGCGCACGGCTCCAGGACGTGCTCGACGCCCTCCGGCCGACCCCGCTCGAGCTCGAGATGCCGCGCTTCCAGTTCTCAACGCCAGTCACGCTCGACCGCGCTGCTCAGGGAGAACGGTCTGCACAGCCTTGTTCGACCCCGCCCGGGCCAAGCTGCCGGGGATCACCGGCGACGAAGCGCTGTGGGTGTCCCACTTCGACGAGGAGGCCTTCGTGAGCGCCGACGAGGAAGGCATGCAGGCGTCGGCGCCCACGGCGGTGCGCGCACCGGTTGCCGGCGCGCCCCCGTCGACGTCGCTCGACATCGACCGGCCGTTCATGGTGGCGGTCGTCGACCGGGCCAGCGGCGAGCCGCTCCTGTTCGGCCGGGTGGTCGATCCGACCTCCTGATCGCCGTCAGTTCGGGCGAAGGCGGGCGGTGGCGAACAGGCGGGACGAGCCGGGTTCGACCAGCCAGAGGGTGGTCGAGGGGCCGTCCGGGCCCTCGGTGTCGGTGGTGGCCAGCTCGACGCAGTCGCCCGGCTCGATGGCGGCGCGGTACTCGAGCTCCGCCCACAGCGGGGCCCGGAGCTGCGGTCGGGAGGCGAGGACGTCCTCGACCACCGACCAGGTGGCCGCGTTGTTCACGTGGCCCAGCAGGTCGAAGTCGGTGGCCCGCAGCGGCCACGGCCGGCGGACGGCGTCGTCGGGCACGGCCGAGGGGTGCTGCAGACGGGCCGACACCTGTGCGACCCTGGGCGGCCGTGTCGTAGGCGGCGTGGAAGTCCTCGGGAAGCGGGAGGGGCTTGGCGCTCCGCGGATCGAGGTGCACCCAGAGCGAGACCGCCTCGATGGCCGCACCGCGGTCGCCGGTCACCGACACCCGCCGTTCGGCCCAGCGCCCACCGGTGCCCGAACAGAACGTGGTCAGGGTCAGCACCTCGCGGAACCGCGGCGACACGATCAGGGCCACGGCCGTGCGCCGCACCACCCAGGCGACGTCGTTCTCGAGCCCGGCGTCGGAGGTGTCGTCGCTGGACACGTCCTGCAGGAAGCGGGCCAGGGCATCGAAGCGGAGGCGTCCCCGGGGGTCGAGATCGCCGAAGCGGGCCCGACGGGTGGCCTCGAAGGTCCGGCCCGTCCCGGGCCGGGGAACGAGCCGATCGGCGCCGGGTTCGGGCATCCGCAGGACGCTACCCGGCGGCCACCAGAAATACAGTTGACGGCCCGGCCGCCGTCGTGGTCCGATGAAGCGCACCCGCGACCGCCAGGCCACGCCTGGTACGCGGCCCGAACCGATCCACGACCACAGGGGAACGACCCGGATGAAGCGCACGCTTGCCACGGCTGGCCACCAGGCCCACGCCGCTGCGACGCGCCTCCACGCGGGTTGCAGCACGGTGTCCTACCCGTGGTCGCCGGTCGACATTCGTCCCATCACCACCAACGTGATGAACGAGTTCGCCGACACCTCCAAGGCCACCCGGCGCCGGAAGGAGTCTTCGCCCTGAGCAACGCTCCAGCGAAGAGAAGTCTCCGAAAGGCCGCCGGGTTCTCCCGGCGGCCTTTCTGCTTCTCGGGACTGAGTCGCCGCTCCACCCCATCCACCCATCGATGCCCACCACAGCCACCCTCCCCGACATCCAGCCGGGGACCCCACAGGAAGGCAAAGCCGATGTTGGCCCCGCTGAGCAGTGAGCAGTTCAACGAGGACTGGTGGGACGACGCCGCGTGCCGTGACGGCGAGGCGTCGCTCTCGGGCGTCTTCTTCTCCGAGGAGCTCCAGGACATCGCCCGGGCCAAGGCCATCTGCGCTGAGTGCCCGGTCATGGACGAGTGCCTCGAGGGCGCCATCGTGCGGCGCGAGCCGTGGGGCGTGTGGGGCGGCCAACTGTTCCTCAACGGCAAGATCCTGGCCACCAAGCGGCGCCGGGGACGACCCCCCAAGACCCCGCGCCCCGAGGACCAGCTGCCCCAGATCCCGATCCCCGAGCACCTGGCCGGCCGCGTCCGGCTGCGCACGGCCTGATCGGCACCGTCCTCCACCCCGACGACCGCCCGCAGCGACCCCCCGGCCGGGCGGTCGACGGGGTGAGGCCAGGTTCACCCCACCCGCCACCCCATCCCCCTCTGACCGGGCCGATCCCACCTCCCAGATCACCGTTCCCCAACCCCGCTCCCCGCCTCCGCCCCATTCCCCCCGGGGCGGAGGCCGGGAGCGCCTCCCTAAAATGGGGCCATGGGGATCGTCGGTCTGGATCATGTGCAGCTGGCCATGCCACCCGGCCGTGAGGCCGAGGCGGTGGCCTTCTACGAGGGCCTGCTCGGCCTGGCGCAGGTCGCCAAGCCACCCCACCTGGCGGTCCGGGGCGGCTGCTGGTTCGAGTCGCCGGCGGCCAAGGTCCACCTGGGCGTCGAGGCCGACTTCCAGGCCGCCCGCAAGGCCCATCCGGCCCTGCTGGTCGACGATCTCGGCGCGCTCGAGGCGGCGCTGACCGAAGCGGGCGTCGAGGTGCGGGACGAGGGCGGCCTCGACGGCTACGTCCAGCGCTACGTCGACGATCCGTTCGGCAACCGCCTCGAGCTGCTCCAGCGCCTGGCCTAGCGCGGGTGGGCGACCCGGCTGTCACCGGGACAGGGTGCGGCGATACCGTCGAGGGGCCCTCCGGGGCATCTATGGACACCCTCCCCGCCGCCCCCGATGCATCGGACGCACCCGAGGCACCGTCGCCCCGGCGACTCCCACCGGCGGCCTGGATCGGTATCGCCCTGGTGATCGTCGTGGTGGCCGCGGTGGCCTACGTCGCCGCCGGGACGACCGGGAACGGTCAGGCGACCGCCTCGTCGGGCGGCGGCAACCCCCTGCTCGGCAAGGCCCCGCCGATCGGCAAGCCGTTCCCCGACATCCGCCTCCCGCAGTTCGACGGGGGCTCGATGTCGCTGGCGTCGGCCGGGCACGGGCGTCCGCTGGTCGTCAACCTCTGGTCGGCCCAGTGCGTCCCGTGCGTCAGCGAGATGCCCGACCTCGAGAAGCTCTCGAAGCAGTATGCGGGCCGGGTCGGGTTCCTCGGTGTCGACACGCAGGAGAGCGAGGTGGCCGGCAAGCCGCTGGCCCGCGCCACCGGTGTGACGTATCCGCTCGCCAGCGATCCGACGTCGAAGGTCTTCAACTGGGTGGGGTCGCTCGGCCTGCCGACCACCATCGTCGTGTCGGCCGACGGGAAGGTCGCCCAGGTGCACGTGGGGCGGATCAGCCCCACACAGCTGCGGGGTTGGCTCGACCAGGCCCTCGGATGATCGACGCTCCGCTCGCCTACGCCTTCGGGGTGGGCATGGTGGCGACGGTGAATCCGTGCGGGTTCGCCATGCTGCCCGCCTACCTGTCCTTCTTCCTCGGCCTCGAAGGGGCCGGCGAGGATGCCCGCACGAACGTGATGCGGGCCCTGGTGATCGGCGCCACCATCACCGCCGGCTTCGTCGCCGTGTTCGGCCTGCTCGGCCTGGTGTTCACCGCGTTCTCGGTGTCGGTGCAGTCGACCATCGAGTCGTGGCTGCCGTGGCTCACCATCGCGCTCGGGCTGTTCCTCGTCGTCCTGGGCGCGCAGCTGTTGCGCGGCCGCGCGCTCAACTTCCGCATCCCGACGCCGTCGTCGGGAGTCGACGACCGCCAGCTCGCATCCGTGTTCGTGTTCGGCGTCTCCTACGCCCTGGTCTCGCTCTCCTGCACCATCCCGTTGTTCCTGGCCGTGGTGTCGACCACCTTCACGGACAAGAACTTCGTGTCGGGCGTCGCCACCTACGTGGCCTACGCGCTCGGCATGGGCGTCGTGCTCGTGACGTTGACGGTTGCGCTCGCGCTGGCCCGCCAGTCGCTGGTCCGCACGATCCGGCGGGCGTTGCCGTACGTCTACAAGGTGTCGGGGGCGCTGCTCGTGGCGGCGGGGGCCTACGTCGCCTACTACGGCTGGTACGAGCTGCGTGTCGACCACGGCGACGTGTCCGGAGGCGGTCCGGCCAACTTCGTCTTCCGTCTGAACGGGGACCTGAGCGACTGGATCCAGCGCACGGGACCCGTCCGCATCGGCATCGTGCTGGCTGCGGCCACCGGGGTCGCGGTGGCGCTGGTCATGAGCCGGCGCAACCGCTCCGCCTGACGATGTTCGCCGAGCTGCTCGCCCATGCCGGGGTGCGCGAGATCGTGACGCTTCGCTCGACGTTCGGCTTCATGGCCTTCCACGGCGGGAACCTCGAGAAGGGAACCGACGACATCGCCACGGCCGCCGCGGAGGCGGCCGGCGCGTCGCTCTACGCCGTGGTGCAACCACCCGACCTGCGCTGGCACATCCCGTCGTCCGAGATCGACCCCGACGCCTCCCCTGCGCTGGCCGGCTTCCTCGACCACGTCGACACGGTCGTGGCCGTGCACGGCTACGGCCGCCCCGGCATGTTCACGACGATCCTGCTCGGCGGCGGCAACCGCGAGCTGGCCGGCGTGGCTCGCCGTCACCTGGATCCAGCCCTGCCCGACTACACCGTCGTCGACGACCTCGATGCCGTGCCGACCGAGCTGCGCGGCCTGCACCCCGACAACCCGGTCAATCGGACGAGGCAGTCGGGCATCCAGGTCGAGCTGCCGCCGAGGGTGCGCGGCCTCGGCCCGCACTGGGCGGAGACCGAGGCCCGTCGCAACGGCGACCGGCAACCGCACACCCTCTCGCTGATCGACGCGCTGGCCGGCACGGCGCGCGCGTGGGTGGATCGCTAGCCTCCGCCGCATGGACCTGCGCATCTTCGTCGAACCCCAACAAGGCGGGTCGTACGACCAGCTCCTCGCCGTCGCCCAGCGAGCGGAGGCCACCGGCTTCGACGCGTTCTTCCGCTCCGACCACTACCTCAAGATGGGGGACGTGTCGGGGCTGCCCGGGCCGACCGACACCTGGATCACGCTCGGCGCCATCGCCCGGGAGACGACGACCATCCGGCTCGGAACGCTCGTCTGCTCGGCCACCTTCCGGTTGCCGGGGCCGCTGGCGGTGGCAGTCGCCCAGGTCGACGAGATGAGCGGCGGTCGGGTCGAGCTCGGCATCGGTGCGGGGTGGTACGACGACGAGCACGTCGCCTACGGCATCCCCTTCCCCACCCTGGGCGAGCGGTTCGACCGGCTCGAGGAGCAGCTCGAGATCGTCACCGGTCTCTGGCGCACCCCGGCCGACAGCCAGTACTCGTTCGAAGGAAACCACTACACGCTGGTCGGGTCCCCGGCGCTGCCCAAGCCCGTCCAGGCGGGAGGGCCACCGATCATCATTGGTGGATGGGGGGCCAAGCGGACACCGAGCCTGGCCGCCCGCTTCGCCCGTGAGTTCAACCTGCCGTTCGCGCCGGTGGCCGCCTACGCCGACCAGGTGGCCAAGGTGCGGGCCGCGTGCGAGGACATCGGCCGCGATCCCGACGAGCTCGTCTACTCGGTGGCGCTGGTCCTGTGCTGCGGCGAGACCAACGCCGAGCTCGAGCGCAGGGCGACCTCGATCGGTCGGGCCCTCGACGGCGACCTCCGCCAGAACGGCGCCGCCGGCTCGCCGGCCGAGGTGCTCGAGACCCTGGCCACCTTCGCCGAGGCCGGCGCGCAGCGCGTCTATCTCCAGGTGCTCGACCTCCACGATCTCGACCACGTGTCCTTGGTCGGCGAGCGCGTCCTCCCCCTCCTCCCCTGACCCACCCTCAGCGAAAACTGGGCACCTGTGCACGTCGGTCTGACGGGTTCCGGCACCCAGTTTCGACGCGAACGGCGGGTCAGCCCTCGTCGAGGCGGGGGGCGCGGCGTTGCTGCTTGCGCTCGGATTGCCGGCTCTTGGCGTCGAGCCGGCGTTTCACCGACGCCCGGCTCGCCCGCGTCGGCCGGCGGGTGCGGGGGACGACGAGGCCCTCGGCCAGACGGGCGGCCAGCCGCTCCCGCGCCAGCGCGCGGTTCCGCAGTTGAGACCGCTCGCTCTGGCACACCACCCGCACGTCCGGACCGACCTTGTCGAGCAGCCGGGCCCGCTGCGCGTCGGTCAACGACGGGCTTTTGGCGATGTCGAATCGGACCTCGACGCGGGTGTTCGCCGTGTTGACGTGCTGGCCGCCCGGGCCGCTCGACGCGCTGAAGCGCCACTCGAGTTCGGCGGCCGGGATCGTCAGCGCGCTCGAGACCTGCAGCTCCTCGTCAGCGGCGGCCACGGCGCCGGTCCGATCGCTCGGTCACGGCGCCAGGCGCTCGACGACCCACGCCTCGCCGTCCCGGCGGTAGCGCAGGCGGTCGTGGAGGCGGGAGCGGCGGCCCTGCCAGAACTCGATCTCGTCGGGCACGACCCGGTACCCGCCCCAGTGCGGCGGGCGGGGAACGTCCCCGCCCTCGAACTGCAGGGTGAGCTCGGCGAAGCGCGACTCGAGCTCGGCGCGGCCCGCCAGCACCGAGCTCTGGTCCGACGCCCAGGCACCGATCTGGCTGTCGCGGGGTCGGGAGGCGAAGTACGTGTCCGAGAGCTCTGCACTCGTCCGCTCGGCCCGGCCACCAATCCGCACCTGGCGCCCGAGGGCGATCCAGGGGAAGCACAGCGCGACCTGGGGATGAGCCTCGATCTCGGTCGCCTTCTGGCTGTGGTAGTTGGTGTAGAAGGCGAAGGCCCCGGCGTCGATGCCGCGCATCAGCACATGCCGCGACGAGATCGCTCCGCTCGGGCTCATCGTGGACACCACCATCGCCTCGGGTTCGGCCACGCCGGCCGAGCGCGCCCGTGCCAGCCACTGCTCGAACAGCACGAACGGATCGGGATCGGCGTCGGCCTCGGACAGCCCGATCGTTTCGAGCTCGGCCCGCAGTGCGGCGAGGTCGGCGGGGGTGCTCATGACACGTTGAAGCTGAGGATCGTCGACACCGCCAGCAGCCCGACGACCCCGAGCACCACGGCCAGCCCGACCGCGACCGTATTGCGCACCGCTGGACTGCGATCGGGTCCGCCCAGGACGCCGTTCAGCCCGAGGCCGCCGTGCAGCAGCGCCAGCACCACGAGCGCGCCGTCGAAGAGCCGCCACGCGCCGTCGTGCCAACGGTCGACGTAGAGGGCCACGCCGAAGTGGCCGGGGTCGTGGAACACCCAGGTCGACAGCACGTGCACCGGGAGAAGGACGAGCAGGAGCCATGACGACAGCTGGAGGACGTGCCACCCCCAGCCCCGGACCTCGATCTCGGTCTCCGTGTGTGACGCGTCGTCGGTATCGACGTCGGCCGTGTCGGTCGATGGGTCGGTCATCGGGTCGTCTCCGCCACCCATGGCCAGAGGATGACCGCGAAGCAGGGCAGCGCGACCGCCCAGGTCACGAACAGCACCCACGCCCGCCACCGGAGGTCGTGCTCCTTCGTCCTCGGGACGGCTTCGGCCATGAGCCGGCGAAGGCCGTCGAGGCTGTGGAACAACGTGGCCAAGACCACTGCGCAGACGACGACCCGCGCGCCGAGGCTGCCGAGCGCGGCGCCCCACCGGTTGAACGTCGCCCGCTGCGCGATCCGAGACAGACCCAGCGCCCAGACGACGATGTAAGCGAGCACGACGGTGCCCGACACCGCTCCCCAGGGCACGCGGCGCATCAGCGGCGTCGGAGCCGCCGGCTCAGCGGTCTCTTCCGGGACCACGGTCAGACCCCCGCGGGCGGGCCCAGCCGGGTCGTGCCCCGCAGGTAGGGGTGCAACACGTCGGGCAGGACGACCGACCCGTCCGGCTGGCGATGGGTCTCGACGAGCGCCGCCCACACACGGGGCACCGCCAGGGCCGATCCGTTGAGGGTGTGGACCAGTTCGGCCCCCTTGGCGCCGGTCGGGCGGTAGCGGATGTTGGCCCGGCGCGCCTGATAGTCGCTGAACCACGACACCGACGACACCTCGAGCCACTGGTCGACCCCGGGGGCGTAGACCTCGATGTCGAACGAGCGGTGGTGGGACTGGCCCATGTCGCCCGTGCAGATGTCGAGCACGCGGTGGGCGAGTCCGAGCTCGCGGATCAGGCCTTCGGCCCGTGCCGAGGATCTCGTCGAGCATCGCCGGCGCCTGAGCCGGTGTCGCGTACGCGAGCAGCTCGACCTTGTCGAACTCGTGCACGCGCAGGAGGCCCCGCGTGTCGCGACCGGCCGAGCCCGCCTCGCGGCGGAAGCAGGGCGAGTAGGCCATCAGTCGTTGCGGCAGGTCGGCCTCGGCGAGCACCTCGTCCATCCCGATCGAGGTGAGCGGCACCTCGGCGGTGGGGATGGCCCAGAGGTCGTCGCGCTCGACGTGGTAGGCGTCGTCGGCGAACTTGGGCAGCTGACCGGTGGCCGTGAGCGTGCGGGTGAGCACGAGGCTCGGCGGGCGGATCTCCTCGTAGGCGTCGCTGTTGCGGTCGAGGGCGAACTGGCACAGCGCCCGGCTGAGCGTCGCACCCGCGCCGCGCAGCATCGCGAACATCGAGCCGGACACCTTGGCCCCGCGCTCGAGGTCGAGCACGCCGAGCTCGCGACCGATGTCCCAGTGCGGCACACGTTGGTGCGGCTGGTACGAGTCGGGATCGAAGTCCTCGACGCGGACCACCACGTTGTCGTGCTCGTCACGGCCATCGGGCGCGTCGGCGGCCGGGAGGTTCGGGATGCGCAGCAGCAGGTCGCGCAACTCGTCGGCGACCGCGGTGGCCTCGAGGTCGAGCTTCTGCTCCTGCTCACCGAGATCGCGGCTCTCGACCTGCAGGTTCTCGGCCTCGTCCGCCCGGCCGTCACGCCGGAGGCCGCCGACCTCCTTGGACAACTGGTTGATGCGGCTCCGGATCTCGTCCCGGTCGGCGGCCAGGCCCCGCTCGCGAAGATCGAGCTCGCGCGCCTTTTCGAGCGAGGGAGTCAGATCCTCGCCGCGGCGGGCCAGCGCGGTGGCGACCGCGTCGAAATCCGACCTCAACCGGCGCACGTCGAGCATGGGTGCAAGGTAGCAAGGCGCGGCTCGCGGACCCGACAGGGTTGTGATCGCCGGCGGGTGCCGCCCGGTCGACCGATTGGGGCGGACGCGGGCCCGGCGATAGCGTCCCCGCCGGTGTCGACGACCCCCGATCCGCAACCCAGCGCGCCGGCCATCGAGGTGCGGGATCTGACCATCCGGTACGGCGACCACGTGGCGGTCGACCGGCTGTCGTTCGAGGTGGAGCGGGCGACCGTCGTGGCGCTGCTCGGTCCGAACGGGGCCGGCAAGACCTCGACGGTCGAGACGCTCGAGGGTTACCGGCGGCCGACCTCGGGCTCGGTGCGGGTGCTCGGGCTCGACCCGCAGTCTGATCACACGGAGCTGACCCGCCGCGTCGGCGTCATGCTCCAGCACGGCGGGGTCTACACCGGCATCCGACCGCCCGAGGTGCTGCGGCTGTTCGCGTCGTACTACGACGACCCGGCCGACCCCGACGAGCTGCTCGACCTCGTGGGCCTCGGCGACCGGCGTCGTTCGACCTGGCGCCACCTCTCGGGCGGCGAGCAGCAACGGTTGTCGCTCGCGCTCGCGCTGATCGGGCGGCCCGAGCTCGCCTTCCTGGACGAGCCGACCGCCGGCATCGACCCGAGTGGGCGTCAGCTGATCCGGCGGGTGGTCGCGGACCTGCGGGCGCAGGGCATCACCGTGCTGCTGACCACCCACGACCTCGAGGAGGCCGAGAAGCTCGCCGACCGGGTGGTCATCGTCGACCACGGCCGGATCCTGGCCAGCGGCACCCCGGAGGAGTTGACCCGGGCCGGCCAGCAGGACGAGATCCGCTTCGGTGCGCCCGCCGGCCTCGACGTCGCGTCGCTGGCGCTGGCCGTCGCCGCACCGGTCACCGAGGTCTCCCCCGGCGAGTACCGGGTCGACGGCGCGCCCAAGCCCACGCGCATCGCTGCGATCACCACGTGGTTGGCCGAGCGCGACCTGCCGCTGGGCGACCTGCGCGCCGGACGCCAGCGCCTCGAGGACGTGTTCCTCCGGCTGACCGAGAGTGCGGCGCCCGAAGGCCCGGGCAGCGATCCGGCGGCCCCGGAACCGCGAAGCGCCGGACGCCGACGACGCCGGAGCCGGCGATGAGGGCCTACGCCGGTCAGGTCCGGTCCGAGCTCATGCTCAGCCTGCGCCAGGGCGAGCAGCTGCTCGTCAGCGTGGCCATCCCCTGGCTGCTGCTCGTCTTCTTCTCCCTGGTGGACGTGCTGCCGAAGCCAGCCGGCACGCACCACGCCGTCGACTTCCTGGCGCCGGGCATCCTGGCGTTGGCGGTGATGTCCACCGCCATGGTGAGCCTGGGCATCGGGACGGGGTTCGAGCGGCAGTACCTCGTGCTCAAGCGGCTGGGCTCGACGCCGCTCGGGCGACCTCGGCTGATCCTGGCCAAGGTGACGATGGTGCTGGTCCTGGAGGTCGGCCAGGTGATCATCCTGGTGCCGACCGCGCTGGTGCTGGGTTGGGACCCGAGCGGGAACCTCGCCCTGGTCGTGCCGGCCTACGTGCTCGGCACCGCCGCGTTCGCGGGCATCGGCCTGCTGATGGCCGGGAGCCTCCGGGCGACCATGACGCTGGCCGCGGCCAACGGCCTGTACCTCGTGCTGCTGCTGCTCGGCGGCATGATCATCCCCCTCACCAAGCTGCCCGCGGCCATCCGGTTCGTCGCCGAGCTCCTGCCCGCCGCCGCGCTCAGCCAGGCCATGAACGCGGCCTTCACCGCCGGCGCCCACGCCGGTGCCAAGGCCTGGATCGTCCTGCTCGTCTGGGCCGTCGCCGCCCCCGTCGCCGCTGCCCTCACCTTCCGCTGGGAGTGACCCGCCCCCGGCGAACCCCGGCAAACTGGGCATCTGTGCACGTCAATTCGACGGGTTTCCGTGCCCAGTATCGGACGACGGAGCCGGAATCAGGCGCAGGCGCTGACCTCGCCGACCTCCCAGACCGTCCCTGAGTGCTCGAGCCTCAGGGCCACGTCGACCCGGCCGTCGGCGGAGTGGACGTAGTTGGGTTCCGGTCGCGAGATCAGGCGGTAGCCGCTGGAGGGCAAGCCCTTCGCCTGCGGGCCGGACAGGAACTGCTCCAGCGCGGCCGCCTGCGAGGTGGGGCCACTCGTCCACGTGTAGTCGATCGCGATTCCCCGGAACCGGCTCGAGCTGCATTGCAGGAGCCCGATCGTGGTTGGTTGGTCATCTGATCGGTTCGAGACGACGAACGCCCCGACGCCCACCACGATGATCGCCAGCAGGCTGACAGCGGATATCCACCATCGCCGATGGCGCGGGCCCGACTCACGCGGATCCGGCCACGCCGGATCCTCCCCACCAGTGATCCGCTGGGTCACCGCCACGCGACAACGCTACCCCCGCGCCCGGAACTGGGTGCGAGAACCCGTCAAGGTGACGTGCACAGATGCCCAGTTTTCTGGGAGGGCTCAGGGGTGGGGGTGGCCGTGGGACCAGACGTTGAGGATGGTCAGGATGGCCACGTAGACCGCGACGGCGAGGCCCAGGCCGGAGTAGAAGACGACGGTCAGGACCTTCTTGTCGAAGCGCAGGTGCATGAAGATGTACGCGACGGTGAAGAACTTGACGGCCATCAGGAACAGCAGCGTGGCAATGCGGATGTCGACGCTGCCGAACCAGCCGGGCTTGAGGTAGGTCATCACCTCGATCATCGTGACCGCGGCCAGGAAGAGGGCGACCCAAACGTAGAGCTTCTCGCGCGGGTACTCCTCGACCGCGCCGTCGAGGACGTTGGTCGGGACGGCTTCGGCGTGATCGCTGAGGTCGGTGGGCATGTGCGCTCCTACGGGATCAGGTAGACGACGCCGAAGATCACGATCCACACCACGTCGACGAAGTGCCAGTACAGACCGACGATCTCGACCGTCTCGGCGCGGTGTTCGGGCAGCTTGCCCCGCAACGACAGGATCAGCAGCGACACCAGCATGACGATGCCGACGGTGACGTGGACGCCGTGGAAGCCGGTGAGCGTGTAGAAGGCCGACGACGAGCGGCTGGTCGTGTAGCCCATGCCCTCGTGCACGAAGGCGGTGAACTCGTAGACCTGGCCGGCCACGAAGGTCGAGCCCAGCAGAGCGGTGGCCGCCAGCCAGGTGCGCAGGCGATGGTGGTCGCCCCGCTCGATGGCAGCCACGGCCAGCACCATCGTCAGCGAGCTCATCAGCAGCAGGAACGAGCTGACCGAGGTGAACCCGAGGTCGTAGACCTGCTTGGGCGACGGGCCCTCTCCGGCCACCGGCACCTTGTACAGCAGGTAGGTCGTGATGAGGCCGCCGAACAGCAGGCACTCGGAGCCGAGGAACAGCCACATGCCGAGCTTGGTGTTCGAGATGCCCGTGTTGGTGTCGTGGTCGATGTGGGCGGTGGGCGAGAACTCGTCGCGCAGCGCCGCGGTGATCTCAGCCAACGGTCTCGACCTCCTTCGCCTCGGCGCCCGCGTCGGCCTCGGCATCGGCCGAGCCGGAGACGTCGGTGGCCTCCTCGAGCTCGGTGGCGTCGCCGTGCGCGTCGTCGGGCCCGTGCTCGTCACCGTGACCGCCGCCCGGGGCGTCGGGCGGCTCGAGCGCCCAGCCGAAGATGGCAACGGTCAGCACGAGCGCGCCGACGAGGCACAACCAGAGCGTGTAGATCAGGCCGTAGGCGATGATCGGCAGGGAGAACGCGGCGATGATCGGCCAGTACGACGGCGACGGCAGGTGCACGCCCTTCCCGTCGCTGTTCTGGGCGACCTCTTCGAGGCTGTGGATGCGCACGAGCCGGTGGTCCTCGGTGTCGGCGTACTTTCGGTACCAGAACTCGTCGACGCGCGTCACGGTCGGCACCGGGTCGTAGTTCCAGTCGGGCACCGGCGACGGGATCATCCACTCGATGGTGCGGGCGTCCCACGGATCGGGACCCGGCGGTGGCAGGGACTTGGCCTTCACCTTGCTGTAGAAGATGTTGAAGATGAACATCGCCACGCTGAACGCGAGCGTGAACGCGCCGATCGTGCACACCTTGTTCCAGAAGTCGAAGCCGTACCCGGCGTCGTAGGTGTAGATGCGCCGCGACATGCCCTGCAGGCCGAGGATGTGCATCGGCGCGAACGTGAGGTTGAAGCCGAGCAGCATGACCCAGAAGTTGGCCTTGCCCAGCTTCTCGTTGAGCAGGTAGCCGAAGACCTTCGGCCAGTAGAAGTAGAAGCCACCCATGAAGCCGAAGAAGGCACCACCGAACAGCACGTAGTGGAAGTGGGCGACGATGTAGTAGGTGTCGTGCTGCTGGGTGTCGGCGGGGGCCACCGAGTGGGTCACGCCTGACAGACCACCGATGGTGAACATCGTGATCAGGCCGATCGAGTAGAGCATCGGCGTGGTGAAGTGGAGCTTCCCGCCCCACAGGGTGGCGGTCCAGTTCAGGATCTTCACGCCCGTGGGCACGGCGATGAACATCGTGGTCAGCGAGAACGTCGTGACCGAGATGGGCCCGATGCCCGAGACGAACATGTGGTGGGCCCACACGCCCCAGCCCATGAAGCCGATGGCGATGCCGGACCAGACGATGAAGCTGTACCCGAAGATCGGCTTGCGGGCGAACACCGGCAGGATCTCGGACACCAGCCCGAAGGCCGGAAGGATCATCAGGTACACCTCGGGGTGCCCGAAGACCCAGAACAGGTTCTCCCATAACAGCGGATTGCCGCCGCTCTGCACGTTGAAGAAGTTGGCGTGGAACAGGCGGTCGAACATCAGCAGGAACTGGGCGACGGTCAGCACCGGGATGGCGAACAGCAGCAGGAACTGCGTCACCAGCGTCATCCAGGTGAAGATCGGCATCTTGAACAGATCCATGCCGGGAGCGCGCAGGTTGAGCACGGTCACGATCAGGTTCACGGCGCCGGTCAGCGAGGCGATGCCGGTGATGATGAGGCCGAGGTTCCAGTAGTCGATGCCATGGCCCGGCGAGAAGATGACGCCCGAGTTCGGGGCGTAGTTGAACCAGCCGCCGTCGGCGCCACCGCCGAAGAGCCAGCTGGTGTTGAGGAACAGACCGCCGGCCAGGAAGCACCAGAAGCTGAACGCGTTGATGCGCGGGAAGGCAACGTCACGAGCCCCGATCTGCAGGGGCATGAGGTAGTTGGCGAAGGCGGCGCCGATCGGCATGACCACGAGGAAGACCATGGTCGTGCCGTGCATCGTGAAGACCTGGTTGTAGGTCTCGGCCGAGAGCAGCGTGCCGCGCGGTGACCAGAGCTGCGAACGGATCAGCAGTGCCTCGCACCCGCCGATGATGAAGAAGCAGAGCGCGGCGGCGCCGTACATGATGCCGATGCGCTTGTGATCGACGGTGAAGAGCCACCGCCGCCATTTCTCCTTCGGCTTGGTCGGACGCGACAGCACCCCCAGCGGCTCGAAGGCCGCGCTACCCCCAGCGGGCAGTGCCAGAGGCGGAGGGTCAGTGAGTGCCATGAGCAGGCTCCGTGACAACAGGTCGTCGCAGGTACTGGGCGGTCGGAAAGGCCATCATCGCAGCGTCTCGAGATAGGCCACGAGCTGGGCGATCTGCGCCTCGCTCAGGTGGAGGTTCGGCATGCCGCGACGCTTGCTCGCCGGCACGGTCGGGCCGGAGTACATGGGCTTCATGAGGGGCGGGTTGCGCAGCCAGGCGGACAGACCGGTGACGTTCCACGTATACGGCGCGCTGTCGCCGCCGAAGAGCGCGCCACCCGGATCGCCCGGGTCGGCGACGATCGCCGCGTTGCCCGGCGTGCCCGGGTCGGTGAGGCTGTCGGGCGTGTAGAGGTTGTAGATCGACCCGGCGAAGGTGCCCCGTGTTGCGAGGTGGGTGAGGTCGGGGGCCACCCCGTTGACCAGCTCCTTGCTGGCCGAGCCACTGGCGATCTTGGCGTCGTTGACCCCGCGGATGAGGTGGCACGACGAGCAGAGCTGCTGCTCGAAGAGCAGCTGCCCGGCTTTGGCCACGTCGCTGGTGGGCGTGACCGAAGGCTTCTGCTGGTTGGCGACCCACGTGTCGAAGTCCTTCTGCGACACGACCCGCACGAGCATGCGCATGTTGGCGTGGGACAGCCCGCAGAACTGCGTGCACTGGCCCCGGTACACCCCGATCTTGTTGGACTGGAGGATCAGCGGGTGGTGCTGGCCCGGCACCGCGTCCTTCTTGCCGTTCAGTGCGGGGATCCAGAACGAGTGGATCACGTCAGCCGAGGTGATCGTCAGGTCGACCTCGCGGTGGACGGGGATGACGAGCTCGGTGGCCGTGATGATGTCGCCGTGCTTGGTGTCGGTGAAGACCCCGTCGTTGTTCATGTCGTAGTGGAACGCCCACCACCACTGCTGGCCCGACACCTCGACCTTGAGCGCGCCCTTGGTGGTGCGGTTGAGGCTCACGATCGTGGCCACGGTGAAGACGGCCACCACCAGCAGGATCAGGGCCGGCAGGATCGTCCACCCGATCTCGAGCGGCGTGCTGCCGTGCCGCTGCACCGGGAACTCCTCGGCGTCGTCCCCTCGGTCGCGGTACTTCAGGCAGAAGGAGAGGATGGCCCCGAAGACCAGTACGAACACGACCCCGGCTATGGCGAACACCGGCGTGATCAGGTCCTGGATCTTCTGCGACTCGATGCCGTGCGGGGTCAGCGTGGTCAGCTGCTTGCCGCCGTTGCCGTAGATGCCGTCGGCGATGAGGACGAGGTACAGCCCGCCCACGATGAGCACGACGATCATCGAGAAGAAGATGTAGAGGCGCCGGCGTCCCTTGGACGACCCTTCGGCCGGTGCGGCCATCAGCGGGTCACCTCCGGAGCGTCGACGGGCAGGCGGAGCGCGAGCATGGTCACCTTCCTGAGCCCTTCTCTACCTGCCCCGACGAGGTGGTCTCGTCCTTCTGGAACCGGCGCGGCCCCCGGGCAGCACCGATGATGCCGGCGGTGATCACCGCGAGGAACAGGACGAACACGACCAGGGTGATCGCGGACCGGCTGATGCGCGGCCGCATGGCCACGGCGATGCAGCCGATGAGGATC
The DNA here is from genome assembly GCA_963776435.1 of uncultured Microthrixaceae bacterium. GTDB lineage: Bacteria > Actinomycetota > Acidimicrobiia > Acidimicrobiales > Acidimicrobilacustridaceae > UBA4742. The sequence continues at coordinate 755,348 of CAVZMK010000002.1, read as the reverse complement.
ACCGCACCGAGGATGCCGAACACCGCCGTCGAGCTGTGGCGGCTGGGCAGCGTGAGCAGCACACGGGAGAAGCCGCCGATCATGACGGCGACCAGCAGCAGGGCGCCGATCGGGAGGCGGATCGGCTCGACCACCTGACGGTAGATCTCGAGGTTGGCCCGGTCGTCGCCCGTGGCCCGCTCGGCCCAGGCCCGGATCGTCCACACCACGACCGATCCACCCAGCACCAGGGCGGCCGCCAACGCCAGCCAGCGACTGGAGATGGCCAGTCCCAGGAGCACCGTGGCGACGCTGAGCGCGGTGATGGCCGGCCAGTAGTTGGCGCCCATCGGTGCCCGGGTGAGCGGGACGACCTCGACGGACACGGCCTCGGCCTGCGCGGTGGCATCCGCGTCGCGGAACGCCGTGAGCAGCGTGCCGACCAGCCCGGTGACGAGCACGACGCCGACGAGCAGCGTGTAGGCGAGGTGGTTGCCCACGCCGCCCTTCCAGCCGAGGTCGAGCGGGCCGATGACCTGGTCGATGATCGTGTCGTGCTGGCTGGTGACACCGACCACGTAGGCCCCGAGCATCGCGGCCAGCGCGAACGAGACGTAGAACCGCATGCTGATGGTGATGGTGCGTGACTTGAACATGGCGGCCTATTTCGTCACGTAGATCGCGTACCAGATGAACATGTAGACGGCGACGCTCGCGTGCCAGAAGATGGCCGCGGCCGTGATGCCGTCGTGCTGGCGGCTCGTGAGCTGTCCGACGAGCGCGCGGAAGCCCATGAGCACCAGAAAGATCATCGCCACGACCAGCATGACGAGCTGGGCGCCGGTGATCGTGTAGATCAGCACCGACTGCTGGTTCCCCCGCACGACCAAACCCATCAGCGTGTAGAGGTACGCGGCCTGGTTCAGGAAGGCGAACGCCAGCAGCAGCGACACGCCGATCGCGAGGTAGGAGTGGCGCCGGTCGTCATCCTTGGTCGCCCACACCGCCCACTGCACGGTGACCGACGACATGAGCAGCGTGAACAGCATCACGTTCGGCTGCGTCAGCGGGATGTGCACGGCCTGGGGCAGCCAGGTACCGCCGTGGAGGCGGCCGATCGCCCGGAGGTGCAGGTAGACGCCGAGCAGCCCGGCGAACACCATCACGCAGGCGGCGCTGGCGAACACCGTCCCCACGAGCAGCACCCGGGGTCGGGTCACGGCCGGGGGCGGCGCGTCACCGATGGCGAGCGGGCCGCCGGCGTCGTCGACGATCGTGACGGCCATCAGCTCGCCTCCGTCGCCGTGGCGGACGGATCGGCGGAGGAGTCCCGCGGTCGAGGAGCGGCTCGGCGGAGACCACTCGCTCCAACGGTCCGAACCCACCCGGAAGCGGAGGGCTCGGCACCGACCACTCGAGGGTCTGGCCGACACCCCAGGCGTCGTCATCCACGCCGCGGCGTCCCATCAGCACGGCCACGACCACCAGGACGACGGCGACCGCCACCAGCGCGGTGCCGAGCGCCGAGGTGCCGTTGAGGAAGCGGGCCGAGTCGAACAGCGACGAGGACTTCAGCGCGAAGCCGTACACCAGCAGCGGGAGCCCGGCGACGAGCCCGCCGACGACCCCCACGAGGGCGGCCAGCTTGGCCAGCCCGTCGTTGGCCAGCCGACCGAAGACCTTCGGGCACCAGTAGAGGACACCGCCGAGCGCGGCCAGCGTGGCCGCCGAGGCGACGAGGAGGAAGTGGCCGTCCGCGAACGGGATGGTGGCGACGCCGTGCTTGGCCAGCGCGGCGGTGTCGTGCAGTCGCAGCGGCCTGATCGTGAAGAGGCCGCCGGCCAGCGTGGCCAGGAGCGTGACGAACGCGGCCCCGAGCACGAACAGCAGGGGGCTCTTGAGCATCGGGCGACCGGCCCGCAAGGTGGCCGCCCATCCGCCGAGTGCGGCGAGCATCGGAAGGATCACGAGGACCGACATCGCGATGAACAGCGCCTCGTTGTACACGTTGGGGTAGTAGGCGGGCTGGGCGTAGGCCCCGAAGCAGAGGATGCCGAACGCGCCGATCGTCGCCATCATGGCGCTGCGGTGCTTCTGGCGGGCACCCGACAGCGTGGCCACGACGTCGTTGGCGATGCCGAGGGCGGGGATGCGCGACTGCGTAGATCTGCGGTTGGGTGAAGGCCCAGGAGATCTGCGGCCACTGGTTGAACCCGATGCCGAACGAGGACGGACGGCCGTAGTGGTGGTCGACGTAGACGAGCAGGATGTTGGCGAGCAGCACCGGCAGCGTCAGCAACCACACCGTGCCGGCCACCACCATCGACCACGAGAACATGGGCACACGGTCGAGCCAGAGACCCGGCGTGCGCAGCGCGATGACCGTCGTGAGGATGCAGACGGAGGCCACCACGAGCGAGGCCAGCACCAGTGCGAACCCGGCGTAGCTGAGGTCGACGGCCTTGGGCCGGCCACCGGCGGGGCCTCCGTCGATGGCGTAGGCCGCCACCACCAGCCCCGAACCGACCAGCCAGCCCCAGAAGGCCATCGCCGCGGCACGGGGGAACGCCACCGTGTTGGCGCCGACCTGCAACGGCGTGATGCAGGTGGCCAGGCCGACGAGCAGCGGCATCGCCACGAGGAAGACCAGCGTGACGCGGCTGGACGTGTACACCTGGAAGAGGTGCTGGGTGAACGACGGGTGCGTCTTGGCTCGGTCGGCCGTGTAGAGCGCCGCGTCGGCGAAGGCCAGCACGCCGAGCAGGAGTGAGACCACGATGTACGCCCGGCCCAGGGACAGGTGGTCGCCGGTGCCGAGGAAGCCGACGGGACCGCTCTGCTCGTGGTCGGGAAGCCCGATGAACCGCTCGGGCTCGGCCGACTCCACGGTCGACTCGGTGGGTGGTCTGGTCTCTGTGATGGCCATGTCAGTGCAGGGATGACCTCGTCGTCACCGAGACACCGGACCGGACACCGGGCGCCAGGCAGGCGTGGTCGGTAACCGGGGTGGCGCGGCCGGAGCGGGGAACGGACAGGACTCTACACATCCGGTGCAGCGGGGCTGAAAACCCAGGCGGAGCGCCGATCGCGCCGGTTCGCGGGCCCGATCGGACCCCGGCGTTCACACGCCATGGCGCACGAGGACGTCGACCACCATCGCCCCGAACAGCAGCGTCACATAGGTGATCGAGTAGGTGAACAACCGCATGGCGTGCTTGGTCGACTCGGTGCGCAACACCAGCACCGCCAGGTAGGTGAACACCGCCCCCAGGACGACCGCGCTGCCCGAGGTAGATGACACCCAGGTGGCCGACGGCGTCGAAGACGATGGTCAGCGCCCAGAGCAGCAGGGTGTAGAGGAGGATCCGGATGGCGGTGGTGCGGAAGCTGGCCACCGACGGCAGCATCGGCACGTCCGCGGCGGTGTAGTCGTCCTTGTACCGGATCGCCAGGGCCCAGAAGTGCGGGGGTGTCCAGTAGAAGATGACGGCGAAGAGCACCACGGGGGCCCAGGCCAGCTGGCCGCGTCACGGCGGTCCAGCCGATGAGCACGGGCACCGCGCCGGCCGCGCCGCCGATCACGATGTTGCGGCTGGAGGTGCGCTTGAGCCACAGCGTGTAGACGAAGACGTAGAAGAGGCAGGCGGCGATGGCCAGCGCGGCGCTGATGAGGTTGACGAAGGCCCAGAGCCAGGCGAAGGCCACGACCTCGAGCACGATGGCGAACACCAGTGCGTGGGACGGCTCGATGATCCCGGTGACGAGCGGGCGGTTCTGCGTGCGGCGTCATGAGCGCGTCGATGTCCCGGTCGACGTACATGTTGATGGCGTTGGCGCCGCCCGCGGCCAGCGATCCCACCGATGACGGTGGCGACCATCAGCCAGACCGGCGGGATCCCCCGCTCGGCGACGATCATCGTGGGCACGGTCGTGACCAGCAGCAACTCGATGATGCGTGGCTTGGTGAGCGCCACGTACCCCGCCACGCGGGTCCGCAGAGGAGGACGCATCGTCGTGGCCATCAGCCGCCGATCGTAGGCACGCATCGCACGCGCGGGACAATCGCCGTGGAGATCCGTCCCCTACGATCGGGCCGGTGCGCGTCGGAGTCGTGATCCTGCCCTCGATGGCCTGGCGCGAGGCGAAGCCCGTCTGGCAGCGCGCCGAGGCGCTCGGCGCCCACACCGCCTGGACCTACGACCACCTGACCTGGCGGAACCTGCGGGACGGGCCCTGGTTCGCGGCCATCCCGCTCCTCACGGCGGCGGCCGGTGCGACGACCACCATGCGGCTGGGCACGCTGGTCACCTCCCCGAACTTCCGCCATCCCGTGACGCTGGCCAAGGAGGTCATGACCCTCGACGACCTCTCGGACGGCCGGCTCACGTTGGGCATCGGTGCCGGCGGCACCGGGTGGGACGCCGAGGCCCTCGGGCAGGAGCCCTGGCCGACGGCCGAGCGCACCGGGCGCTTCACCGAGTTCGTCGATCACCTCGACCGGCTCCTCGCCGAGCCGTCGATCGACCGGCTCGACGGCCGCTGGTACCAGGCCGTCGATGCCCGAGCCGTGCCCGGGCTGCGTCCAGCGCCCGCGCGTGCCGTTCGCGATCGCCGGCGGCGGCCCACGCGCCATCGAGACGGCGGCGCGGCACGCGCAGACCTGGGTCACCTTCGGCGATCCGGGCCGCGCGGCGGAGCTCGACACCGGAGGCGTGCCTCGACGTGGCCCGTCAGCAGGCGGCGCGCCTCGACGAGGCGTGCGAGACCGTTGGGCGAGATCGGTCGTCGATCGACCGCCTGTACATGCAGGGTGCTACCAACGAGCCCTGGCTCGAGTCGGTCGAGTCGTTCCGCGACCTGGCCGGCCGCTACGGCGAGATGGGCTTCACCGATCTCGCTCTGCACTGGCCGCGTCAGGAGCCGCCCTACGTCGCCGACCTCGCCGTCTTCGAGCAGATCCTGGCCGAGCCGGCCTCCTGACGGGCGATCGGGGGGCCGGTCTCAGCCGCCGGACTCGCCGGTGTCGCCGGAGGTCGTGTCACCGGACACCGCCGTCGACCAGTGAGGGTCGGCCGCCTGGGGTGGTTCGTACGGCCGGCCGAGCCGCGCGGTCAGCCGGTCGAGCCCGTCGGGTGAGCTGCGCATCTGGTCGGGATGGGTCGCCTGCACGGTGGCCAGGTCGACCACGGCCAGCACCTTCATGCCCGTGGCCCGCTGGTCGAGGCCTTTCGGGATGGCGGAGATCAGTCCGCCGCCGGACCGCAGGTCGGGGTGGGCCTGACGGCGCAGCACGATCAGCTCGCGTGTCTCGCTGATCCAGGACAGCTCGAAGCTCGCGCCCTGGTCGACCGCGCTCGACCAGCCGTCACCCAGGTCGACCTCGGCGTCGCGCTCGGGCCGGTTCCGGTAGAAGTCGGCGATCGACGACCACGACTCGTCGATCGGTACCGGTTCGATGTTCTTGGGCGTCGCCTTCGCCACGAAGTAGGCGCCGATCACTGCGCCGAAGAGCAGCCCGAAGAAGATGACGGTGGCCACTACGGCTGTCGCACCCGGCGGCGGTACCAGGCGGCCAGCCAGGTCCCGACCGTGATCAGCGCGGCGGCGACGAGCAGCGAGCTCGGCGCTGTCCGCACCGGTGAGCGGGAGCGTGCCGCCGCCCGATCCGCCCGTGCCCGCCGCCACCTGCGAGGTCGGCGACACCGCGCTCGTGGTCGTCGGCGCGACGGTCGTCGTCGTGGTCGTGGGCGGAATCACCTTCGCCGCGGACGGTGTCGACGCAGGCGCCGGAGTTGTACGCGTCGCAACCGTAGGAACCCCACTGCGCCGGGGTCGTGCCGGCGGTGTGCCACACGAGCAGCTCGCCGTCGCGGCGTTGTTGGGCCACCTCGAGGTGGCCGTCGCCGTCCCAGTCCCCCACGCCGGGTGTACCGATGGACCAGCCGCCGGTCAGCTTGGGCCAGCCCGAGGGCTCGGCGCCCTGGGCGTCCACCGCGTCGAGCATGTAGAGGCCGTTGCCGGCGATCACCTCGTTGTGACCCGAACCGTCGAGGTCCGCGATCGCCGGTTGCGACGAAGAGGCCGAGGTCGGAGGTGGTGTGCGGTGAGCCGGGCAGCTCGTCGCCGGTCTGGCCGTCCCATGCCGAGAGCTGGTCGTCGTTCGGGAGCTGGAGGTCGGGGGCCAGCAGGTCGATGAAGCGGGTGAGCCCGGCGGTGTTGGCGGCGATCTCCTTGCCGCCGCCACCCGTCGAGCTCGCCGATCGACGGGCCCGACAGCCCGACGAGCGACGCGACGATGTCCTGCGAGTTGCGGTGCGCACCGAAGCGCGATCGCGTTCTGGAGGACGAGGCCGCCGGCCCAGGTCACCGGGCAGGTCGCCGGTCGACGTGGCGCCGTAGACGCTCGCGCCCGTCGCGCGTCGAGCACGTAGAGCGTGCCCGGCCGACGAGGCCGCCACGATCTCGGGTCCGGCGTGGGCCGCGTCGACGTCGCCGACCACGGCCGGCATCGCCACGCCGTCGCCGATGGTGGGCAGCAGGCCCGTGGCCAGCTGGCTGAGCTTCGCCGGCCAGCCGGGCAGGTAGGCCTCGGCGTCGGGGTTGGCCGAGGAGTTGGGGAAGCCGGCATCGGTGCCGTCGTGGGCGAGATCACGTACAGGCGCGAGTTGCCAGGCGTGCCGGCCGCGCCGAGCAGGCCCAGCACGTCGGCGCCGTCGCCGATGTTGGGCGGCTCGACGTACTGCTCCTGGGCGCCGACCACGATCTCGGGCCGGCCGTCGCCGTTCACGTCGGCCACCGTCGGCGTGGCGATCAGCTCGCCGCCCTCGCTGCACCCCCGAACCGGCCGTGAACGTCACCTCGTTGCTGACCGGGTCGACCGAGGACACCTTGGCCGGATCGACCAGCAGCACCGGGAAGCCGGCGACCGGCGAGCCGTCGGCGTGCCAGGCGTAGACGTGGCGGTCCATCGCGGCGGCGACGATCTCGAGCTTGCCGTCGCCGTCGAGGTCGCCGAGCGACGGCGAGGAGGCGAAGCCGGGCTTGGTCCGGTTGTACTGGTCCTGGTCGCTCGGGTCGTCGCGGGAGTACGCCGGGTTCACCGACATCGTCGAGAGGCGCTGACCGGTGGCGGACCACACGTACACCTTGCCGTCGAGGTCGGTGTCGACGATCTCCAGGTGGCCGTCGCGGAACAGATCGCCCACGGCGGGCGCGCCGACACCGAACGCGCCGCGGTGCACCGGGATGTGGTCGGCCACCGCGGTCGGCGACGACGGACGGCCACCACGGCGAGACGTCGGCCTGCGAGCGGGAAGCCGGGCAGCTCGGTCATGTCCGATCGGAAGGCGTGGATCTCGCCGTCGCTCGTGGCGAGCAGCAGTTCCTGGTGACCGTCGTCGAGCGAGGTCGACGAAGCGCGGGCTCGACGTGCTCACGCCCGGGATCTTCATCGGCGCGCCAGCCGACGAGATCGGGATCGTCGTGCACGAAGACCTGCTTCTGCATCTCGCCCTGCAGACCGTCACCGGCCCCGCCGTGCGCGGTGACCACGACCCGGATGCGCACCGAGAACCGCTCCTCGTCCGGCCGGTTCTGGTCTGTGGTGTCGACCGGTGCGCCCTGCCCGCCGTCGGGGAGGCTGGCGGCGATGGACGCGAGGTCGAGGGTGGCGAGCGTGCCGGACACCGGCGCGGTGAGCCCGGTGTGGGTGGCCGCGACGGTCCAGTGGTCGGTCGCCGGGTAGAGCGGGCGGCTGGAGTCCCGGCGCCCACTCGACCCGGTAGTCGTAGGAGCGGGCCCGCGGCGCGGCGACCCGACCGGTGACCGCGGCGGTGCCGGTGGTCCGGCAGCACGTCGAACCACGACGGGCTGTCGATCATCGCCTCGGGCGGGATGCGCCCGTCGCGCACGGCCTTCAGCATCTCGTAGGCGTTGACGCGGCCGTAGCCGAACGTGGCGTCCCAGCCCGCGGTGCGTCGGGTAGCGCACGGTGTCGAGGATCGGGCTGCCGTTGGGCGTGCCGAAGTTGTTGGCCGGATCGACCGCGTTCGGCGTGGAGAAGTCGATGTCGTCGGCGGTCGACCGCACGACCTGCATGGCCTCGTCGGCCGAGAGCACGTTGTCGCCGGGCTTCCACGACGTGAGCGCGGGGTTCGGCGGCGATGCCGAGCTGCGCGCGCGTAGCTCTCGATCAGGCCGACCATGCCGGCCGACTCGCCCGTCGCCTCGGACGAGCAGCTGCTCGACGGGCACGCTGACGAAGGTGTGGCCGCCGAAGTTGGTGCAGCCGTTGAGGGCCAGGTAGCCCGTCGGTGGTGCCGCCGCCCGAGCGGGTTGCTCGTCAGCGTCGTCACCGAGTTCACGTCCATCGTGTGCTCGAGCGAGGCCGGGCAGGTTCGGGTGCTTCGACGCCTCGTCGGCCATCGAGGCGACGACCACCACCCCGCGGTGGTAGGCCGCGTCGATCGCCTCCTGGGCCTGGCGGGGATCGTTGAGGCCGCCCAGCGCCTCCTGGATGACGTCGGCGCCGGAGTCGAGCCCGAACAGCACGCCGGCGGCGAACCGGCCGCCGTCGGCGATGAACGAGTCGCCGACCCGCACCGGGATGAACAGGCAGCCCGGGCAGGTGCCGACGTCGCCGGTGCCGTTGGCGGCCGCGCTCGAGTCCTTGGCCTCGCCGGTGCCGTGGCCGTAGTCGACGGTGTCGAGCGGGTCGTTGTCGCCGTAGAGGAAGTCCCAACCGGAGATGTCGTCGACGTAGCCGTCGTGGTCGTCGTCGTGGCCGTTCGAGTAGGCCGGGTTCAGGATCAGGTCCTCGGGATCGGCGACGCCGTTGTGGTTGAGGTCGGGGATGGCACCGAAGTCGGTGATGTTGAACACGCCGTCGTGGTTGCAGTCGCCGTCGGCGACCGCCGGCCAGCACGGCGGTTGCGCCTCGCCCAGGTTGATGTACGCCTTGGTGGCCAGGTCGGCCATCGACCCCGGGTCGCGCCAGCGGATGCCCGAGTCGAGCACGGCGATGCGCACCGACGGGGCTGCCCTCCGACAGCCCCCAGGCGAGGTCGACCGCCGAGCCCTTCTGGCCGCACTGGTTCTGCGGGCGAGTCGGCCAGGGCGGGGGTGGGATCGCGCAGCGAGGTGCGCTTGTAGTCGTTGCGGTCGAACTCGGCGGGCAGCGAGGCCGGCTCGTCGGCCGGGCCGTAGCGCCAGTTGGTGCAGTCGAGCGCGTCCCCGGGGATCCACTCGGCCGCCGCGGACCGCCTGGACGGTCGTCGGTGCCGCGGGCCGACCAGCGGCGGCGGGCATCGATCCGAGGGCGAGCACCACCAGCAGGACGATCCCGACCGACCACGACCTGTGCGTGCGCTGCACCATGCTGCTCCCGGTGTCGGCAGGCGCGACCCCCCGCGACGCCGACGTCGGGACGCTACCAGCGACCGCATCGACGGCCCGGCGATTGGGTTGGCCGGTTCGCCCCTCCTACCCTCGTGTCGTGCACCTGCCCGCTATCTCGGCCTCGCAGTACCGCCGGATCACCGCGGCCGCCCTCGTCGCGGTGTGCGCCATCGTCATCACCGGTGCGGCCGTGCGCCTGACCGATTCCGGGCTCGGGTGCGACGACTGGCCCAACTGCACGCAGAACCACTTCATCGCCAAGGCGTCGTTCCACCCGCAGGTCGAGCAGCTCAACCGCGACTTCACCGGCCTCATCTCCGTGGCGGTGGCCGTCGCGGTCCTCGGTGCCCTCGCCCTCGTACCACGCCGGCGCGACCTCGTGCGGTGGTCGCTCGGGCTCGTCGCCGGGCTGGTGGCCGAGATCCTGCTGGGTGGGGCATCTCGTGCTGTCGAACCTGTGGCCGCCGTTGTTGATCGCGCACTTCCTGCTCGGGATGACCCTGGTCTGGAACGCGGTCGTGCTGCACGACCGGGCCGGCCACGCCGACACCGACGGCGTGCTGACCGTCGCACCGACCGTGCAGACGCTCGGACGGGCGCTCACCGTCGTCGCCGGGGTGCGTGCTCGTCACCGGCACGATCGTCACCGGCACCGGACCCCACGCCGGCGACCAGCACGTCAAGCGGCTGCCCTTCCAGCTCGAGGACGTGGCCCGGATCCACAGCGTGACGGTGTGGGCCTTCCTCGCCCTCACCGTCGCCACCCTCGTCACGCTCGTCCGCACGGGTGCGCCCCGGATCGTGCTGCGCCGAGCCACCGAGCTGGCGGTGCTGATCGTGGCACAGGGCGCGCTCGGCTACACGCAGTACTTCCTCGGCGTGCCGCCGGCCCTCGTGCTCCTCCACGTCACGGGAGCGGTGTTGGTGTGGGTGGTCGCGCTGCGCTTCCAGCTCGGCCTCTACGCCCACCCGGCATCATTGGACGACGAGCGAGTGTCGGTCGCGTCATGACGCGAGACAATGGGTTCATGCAGGCCGCGGCCCCCATGGCCCCTACGACATCGCCCGTCGAGGTCGACGAACCCTCCTCCGACGAAGCCGTCGACCTCGACCGACCGTGGGTGGTCATCGTCTGGAACGATCCGATCAACCTGATGGACTACGTGACCTTCGTCTTCCAGAAGCTGTTCGGCTACAGCCTGGAGAAGGCGCAACGCCTCATGCTCGACGTCCACGAGAAGGGTCGGGCCAGCGTGTCGACCGGATCGCGCGAGAAGGCCGAGCTCGACGTCTTCCGCCTCCACGAGCACGGCCTGTGGGCCACCATGCAGCAGGACTGACCGACATGCCCCGCTTCTTCGGCCGCCTCGGCCCCGCCGGCTGGCGACCGCTCGTCGAGCCGGTGGGCGACGGCTACCGCATCAACCTCGGTCGGATCGAGCAGCGCGTCGTGATGGAGTCCCTCGACGAGCTGCGGGTCATGCTGGCCAACCACGATCCCGACACGAAGCGGCTCTTCCCGACCGCCTACGTGACCGAGCCCGAGCTCGACGCCGAGTACCACCGCATGGTCGGCGACGAACTGCGGCGCGGGCAGCTCGAGGCCCTCGACACCGTGGAGCGCACGATCGGCGGGCAGATGGTCGACCGCGACGAGCTCGAGGCGTGGATGCGGGCCATCAACGGCGTCCGCCTGGCGATCGGTACCCGCCTCGACGTGAGCGAGAGCGACACCAGCGAGGAGAGGTGGCAGATCGATCCCGACGACCCGGACGCGCACGATCGACTCGTGTACGAGGTGCTCACGGTGATCCTCGGGAGCATCATCGCGGCGATGTCCGGCTAGCGGGCGCGGATCGCACAGCAGCGCTCAACAGGACGAGACGGCACTCCTGAGCGTGTCTTGGAACTTCTGCTGCAGGGCGGCGTCAGCCGAGCCCTGGTCGATGCCGATCACCTCGCTGAGCGAGAGCCGGTCGAACACCGTGTTGATCGCGCACTCCGCCACCGAGCTCGGCTGGTGGGCCTTGAAGAACTCCTCGGCGATCTCGACGCGGGCGGCCGCGTACTCGACGACGTCGCTGGAGCGGTCGGTCCCCGAGAGCGTGACGTCCTTGCCGGGATCGCACGAGGTGAAGTGCACGACGTCCCCGTCGGTGACGATCGTCGCCCCGGTGTCGGGTCCGGCGTCCTTCCAGTCCTGCAGAGTCTGCGCCATGGTCTGCGCGTCGCCGTCCGAACGGCCCCGGTAGTCGGCCACGACGCACACGCGACCGCCCGGCTCGCGGTAGGTGAGCGAGCTGTCTCCGGCCCAGCCGTCGACCGCCTTGATGGCCTTGTGCACATCGAGCCGTCTGGCCAGCATCAGGTACCAGTAGAGGGCGCCGAAGTCACCGCTCTCGACCTTCTTGTCACCGCTTCCGAGTTTGGGCACGGCCATCGTGGTCGTCGTCGACCCGGTGGTCGACGACGGCTGGTCGAGGTAGCGGAAGATGTCCATCAGCGCGGCGGTGCTGGCCGGCGGATGCCGGAGCGCCTCGTCGACGGCCTCGTCGCCCCCGTGGGCCTTCAGGGCGTTCACGAACGCGGGCCCCACCACGTAGGGCTCGAGCTGCTGGGCGACGAGGATGTCGGGGATCTTCGAATAGACGCTCGAGCCGTCCGACTCGGCCTTGTTGTACGCGGCCTGGTCCGACTTCGACATCGAGTCGGCGTAGGCGTTCTGCACGACGACCGCGTCGCCCTCCACCACCGAGCGGAACGCCTGCTGCGCGTCGTCGGGCAACGAATCTTCGCGGCCCAGATCGAAGTACTGGTCCTGGAGCGCATGGGTGAGCTCGTGCGCGAGCGTCACACGGACGTCGGGCGTGAGCTCGGACCCCTTCACCCGGACCTTCTTGTCGTGCGGGTCGTAGTAGGCGAGGATCCCGCCCGAGTTGAGGTCGTTCTCCTGCTTGAAGAGGTCGACCTTGCCGTCGATCAGGCCGAGCGCCCGCAGGCTGGCCGTCTCGTCGGCGATCTGGGCTTTCTCCTTGGTGCTCAACGAGGACGACGAGGTCGTCACCAGCTTGTCGAAGGCCTTGGGCGCCATGAAGATGACCTCGACGGGATGCTTGAACTGCAGGCCGCGCTCGTGCTCGTCGAACTGCACGATCGGCAGGATGCGGCTGTCCCACGCCTTCGGGTAGTGGGGGCCGGTGTCCCGGCCGGCCACGAAGACCGCGGCGGTCGCGCCGACCAGCACGATCACGAGCAACCCGAGCAGCACGACCACGCGGCGCGACCGCTTGGGGGAGGCTCGGCCGACGGCGTCCACGGCGCAGCCGCACCCGGCGGCGCGGCGTACCAACCGCCGGCGGGCGCACCGGGCGGCGGACCCCACGCCGGCGGGCTCTGCGGCGGACCCGGAGGTGGACCCCAGGGCGGCGGGGCAGGCGGCGGGCTCTGCGGCGGACCCGGAGGTGGACCCCAGGGCTGCGGCGCGGCCGGCGGGCTCTGCGGCGGACCCCAGGGCGGCGCGGGAGGAGGCGCGGATGGAGGCGCAGGGGTGGGCCACGATCCCGGTGGAGGGGCCTGTTCCGGCGACGACTGGGGGGCCGACCAGGGCTGCGCCGGAGGCGCCCCCGCATCGTCGGGTCCGTCGTCAGGGGGTGGCGTCGGCGGGCCACCCCACGGCGGGATCTCGGTCATGGTGCGCGACGATCATAGGGCCGGACCTCGCCGGAACGGCCTCGCGTGAGGTCGGCCCGTCGGGCCTCGGGAGTGCCTCTGGTACCGTGAGTGGCCCCTTCGTGGGTGAGCCCCCATCGTCCAGTGGCCCAGGACGCCGCCCTTTCAAGGCGGTAACACGGGTTCGAATCCCGTTGGGGGTGCCAACGACGCCCGATCGGCGTCGTGGACCTCAGGCCGGGGTCTCGACGAAGTACTTCCGCCGCTTCGGCTTGTAGCTGTTCGGATCGAAGTTCGACGGCAGCCACTCCGCCGCGGTGGTCTTGAGGTAGCCGGCGTCGGGGTCCGCCCCCGAGGCGGCGGCGATCTTCTTCACCACGTAGCGGGCGTAGTGGTGGTCGAAGATCCGCATGAACTCGCCGAGGTAGCAGTCGGCCACGCGGGTGTCGCCACGGATCAGGAGCATGTTCTCGTCGTTGGACTGCTGCGACGGCCGGCTGAAGTTGGCCGACCCGCTCACCACGAGCGGGTCGGCGCCCATCGGGTCGACCAGCAGGATCTTGGTGTGGATGTAGTTGTTGGTGTTGAGCGGGTTGTCGCGCTCGGCGAGGAAGTTCGCCAATGCGCCCGCCTCGAAACGACCACCGGCCGCGAACAACAGGTCGTGGTCGTGGCCCACCGACTCGCCCTTGGCCAGGTCGTCGTCCTTCACGATGTAGCGCAGCACGTCGCTCTCGGGGTCCATGGCCTGCTGGAAGACCGCGTCGAAGTTGAAGGCGAGGCTCATGCAGACGAGCCGCCCGGCATGCGCGATGCGAGCCGCGTACCAGTCCAACGTCGTCGTCTTCTTCTCGGGATCGCGCGGGCTGAACAGCGGGATCACACCGTCAGGAAGGTCGTCCGGGGGCTTCGGGGTGAGGGCGAGGGCCTTCGGGCGGAGGGTGCCGACCGACGGGTCGGTCGAGAGGTCCTCCCAGTACGAGAGGTAGGTGGCGGCGACCTCCTTGTCTCGCACGAGGTGACCGACGTTCGCATGACCGAAGATGCCGCCCTCGGAGATGTTCGTGGAACCGGTCCACACCGCCACCGGCTTGTCGTCCTTGAGCAGCACCGCGAACTTGTTGTGCCGGATGCCCGTCTTCCTGGTGCGCGGGATGGCGACGCCGGGGTGCAGGAGGTTGGCCGTCGACAGCGCGGCCTCGTTCACGTCCTTGAAGCTCCCCGTCCCTCCTTCGGCCTCGTAGACGATCTTCACGTCGACGCCGCGCTCCGCGGCCGCACCGAACGCGTTGACCGCGGGTTGGTAGTGGAACTCGTAGAACGCGCCGCGCAGCGCGTACGTCTCGTCGAGTGCCTCGGCGACGTACGACACGAACCCTTCGAAGAGGCCGCGGGAGAGCCACGCCATCGGAGGACTGGCCGGGTCGTCGTCGCTCGGGTCGAGGTTCTGGAACTCACGGGCGAACGCCTGGGATCCGATCACGCCACGGTTGAAGTAGAGGTCGTGGCGGGCGCCGGCGCCGGGACGCTCGTCGCGCTGCGGCTCGGTGACGATCTGCACGGTCGTGGCGTCCCCGCTGCGGACGTCGAGCAGCTTCGGGGTGCCGTGTACCGGCGTGACCGTGAACACGTAGGTGGTCGCCGGGTCGGCGGTGTAGTCGCCCCACAGAAACGACTGGACCGGGTGCTCGTCGGTCCGCACCGGCGTACCGGGTGGCAGGCCGGCGTCCTTGTCCCGGAAGCGCTTGATCCCCTTCAGGAAGGTCCGCTCCACCACGGCCCCGTGGTCGTCGAGGACCTGGCGCTCGATGGCGAACCCGAGCAGATCGGCGACGGGGGCCGGCACCGGCGCGCCGACGACGACGCCCGGATCGGCCACGAAGTCCCAGGCCAGCAGGATCACCTGGACGCCCGCGACGGCACGCACCTTCAGAACCGGCCCCAGCGCCTCCGCCCGCACGTGGGCATCGTCGCGCCGTTGCGCCGATCGCGCACCCCATAACCTCGTGGCGGCCGGTAGCTCCCTGGCGTGGGGTTCCGGCGGTCGTGTAGCGTCCCCTCTCGCCCCTGGAACGGTCGGCTCCGCCCATCGAGCCCAGTGGTGCAGGCCTCGAGCAGTGCAACGAGGTCCCGTGGTGCAGTTTGGAGTGCACGCCGGCCTGTCAAGCCGGAGGTCGCGGGTTCAAATCCCGTCGGGACCGCCACCCGCGCCGGACAGCGCGGGCCGAACGGCCGGCCCTCGGGCCGACCGCGCGGTCGGGTAGCTCAGTTGGCAGAGCGTCCGCCTGAAAAGCGGAAGGTCACCGGATCGACGCCGGTCCCGACCACCAACGAATCCGTCGTGGTCAACCAGACGGCCCCCTACCGGTCCCGTGGGCTCACAACCCGAGGTGGAGACGGATGGCCGCATCGAGCTCGTCGAGCAGATCGGCGGGAAGCCGGCCCGCGACGTCGGAGACCCGACGGACATCGACGGATCGGATCTGCTCCGCCTGCGCCTTCGACGTCTCGCGGAGCTGACAGCTCCGGGCCGGAAGCAGCACCTGGAACGGGAACACCTTCGTCGTGTTCGTCGTGACAGGTACGACGGTCACCACGCCCCGACCGAGTCGCTGCGCCGTGCGATTGGCGCCGTCATTGCTCACGACGACCGCCGGACGGCGCTTGTCGGCCTCCGCGCCCTGCGTCGGGTCCAGATCGACCCAGACCACGTCGCCGCGGCGCATCAGGGCAGACCGTCGCCGACCGTGGCGTCCCACTCGGCCGCGTCGGTCTCGCTCCAATCGCCCCACGCAGCGGCGTAGGCGTCACCGAGCCCGTTGAGTCGCAACAACGTGAGGGCCCGATGGATCACCGCCGAACGCGAGTCGACATCGTGCTCGGTCGCATAGCTATCGATGAAGGCGAGGTCCTCGTCCGGGATGCTCACGCTCAGCTTCACGGGTCGATGCTACCAGAGTCGTACCTCTAGTACTACCCGAGCTCGTCTCGCCGTGAGCGGACGCGGTGCTCAGCCGAGGCCGTGGGCCTGGCCGATCTTGCCCGCCTCGATCCGGTTGGCCACGTCGAGCTTGCGCAGGATGTTCGACACGTGGACGCTCGCCGTCTTCTTGCTGATGAAGAGCGACTCGGCGATCTCGCCGTCGCGGCGACCAGCAGCGAGCTGACCCAGGACCTCGACCTCCCGCGGGGTGAGGCCGAGGTCGTCGCCGATCGAGGGACCATCGCTCGCACCGGCGCCACCGACGTCGACGAGGGCGATGCGGCCGCGTCTGGCCAGTGACTCGATGCGCTCGCGGAGCGGAAGCACGCCCATGTCGACGCTGGCGCGCCAAGCCTGTTGCAGGCACTCGTCGGCCCGGCTCCGTTCTTCACGACGGTCGAGGAGCGACTCGGCCTCCCGGTATCGGCAGTACGCAGCCGAGTGCGGCACGCTCAAGGCGTCCCAACGAGCGGCCGCCGCCTGCCAGAGATCGGGATCGGACGCGTGCAGGCGGGACTCCTCCGCCGAATACATGGCCGCGAAGGCCTCCGACCTCGGCAGACACCTCCCGCCGCGGGCCGTCGGCGCGGCTACCAGTCGGTCGCCTTCCTCCACGAACCCGCGGGCCAGCAGACGAGCCTTGTCGGCATCGAAGTGCCGCCCGCCGATACGTGCATCGTCGAGTCGATCCGCCAGCGCGCGCACGGCCAGGCCGCACATCTCGGGGGTATAGGTCTCGTCATCGGTTCCGGCCGCGAGCGCGAGGGCCTGTTCCACCTGCGTGAAGGCGTCAACGGGCCGTGCCTGTTCGAGCGCCAGCTCGGCGGCCAGCATGAAGAAGCCCCCACGCTGTTGCACGTCAGAGAGTCCAGCGGTGAGCACATCGAGCCCCGCCAGCTGCTGCTCGGCCTCGTCGAAGCGCCCTCGACGGATCACGATGGCGAGTCTGGCCATGGCCGGGGAGGCCGCACAGGCCCCCAGCCCCTTAGAGCCGACCTGGATGAGGAGCTCCTCGGCCTCGTCGTAACGACCGAGGAGGATGAGCGCCTCGGAGCTGTTGGAGGTCGCGGATTCCAGCCTGACTCCCCAGAGGTCCTCGCCCACGGCCGCGTTGTCGTGCACCAGCGCCGCCGCCGCCTCGAGCTGGCCCGAGTCGAGGAGAAGGCCGCTCAGGTTGCCGAACGCCCGGTTCAGATCCTCGGGACTGGCGGCTTGCTCCGCGATCTGCAGGGCTTCACGGACCAACTCGATGCCTTCGTCGATGTGGCCGAGTGCTTCGCGGCAGCACCCGAGCGTGTTGAGGGCGTGGCCCTCCTCGGACCGCGCTCCGACCGCCTGTGCGATGGCGATCGCCTCGTGACAACGAGCTTCGGCGTCGCGGTAGCGCGACATCATCATGAGCCCGCGCCCCTCCTCGGCCAGCACCCGTGCCAGCGCGACCGACGGCGGGTCAGCCGGCAGGACTGCCGCCGCATGACGGTAGGCGTCGAACGCAGCCTGGGAATCGCCGATCGTCCAGGTGTTGCGCCCGAGCAGTGTGTACAAGCGAGCGGCGCGGGCCGGTTCGACGTCGACGTCGACCTCCTCGACGGCCCGTCGAGCCAGCTCGATGGAGCGTTCGTTGGCACTGGCTAGATAGGCGGTGTCCGAAGCCCGCTCGAGCAGCTCGAGGCGATCGCCGGCGGGCGTGGCCGCGCCAGACCGGTCCATGGCCGACAAGGCCCGTTCCAAGTGGACGAGTGCCTCGGGAAACGCCCAGAGGGCGAGGGCGTCGTCGGCGGCCGCGATGGACGGGAGGTACGACTCGGCCCATTCACCGGCGGACCACCAGTGAGCGGCCAGTTCGGCCGCATACCGCCCGGGCCCGGTCGGGCTGAGCGAGGCGTCGGCGGCAAGTGCCGTCGCCATCATCCGGTGCAGGCGGGCGCGCTCGCCCGGGAGCAGCGTGGCGTACACGGCCTCGCGGAGCAGAGCATGGCGGAACTGGTATCCCACGTGGTCAGGGTCGACGACGAGGATCTGCGCGTCGACCGCTGCGGCCAGCGCGTCGTCCAACCCTTCGGCGTCGATGCCGCCGGCTGCGAGCAGCAGCCGGTGGTCGACGCTCGTTCCGGTGGTCGCCACCACGCGGAGCACCTGCTGGACGTCGTCGGAGAGCGTCTCGACCCGCGCCATGATCACGCCGCCGAGCTCGGGGGACAACGATGAGCTCCCACGAGCCGCAGTGAGCTCCTCGATGAAGAACGGGTTGCCTTGGGAGCGGGCGCAGACCGCGTCGACGAGGGCCCAGTCCGGCTCGTGGCCGAGGATGCCACCGATCATCTCGACCACGTCGTCCCGCTCGAGGCCCGTCAGGTCGATGTGGGCGACGCGGGCGTGGCGTCCGAGCTCGCCCAGCCATGGGCGCAGCTGGTGGTCGCGACCGACCTCCTCGCTCCGGAAGGTACCGATCAGCAGCACCCTCGCATCGGTGAGGTTGCGGATGAGGAAGCTCAAGAGCTCGGTGCTGGCGGAGTCGGCCCACTGCAGATCCTCGAACACGAGGACCGTCGGTGACCGCGACGCGAGTGTCGTGACATACCCGAGGATCGACTCGAACAACCTCGTCTTGGCCAACTCGTCGGCCAGCGGACGAACGGCCGAGTAGGCCTCGGCCCGACCGTCGGGCGCGGGCATGTCCAGACCCAGACCGATGGCCAGGGGCCCCAAGACCTCCGACGCGCCACGGTCGCCGAGCTGACGGCCGAGATCCCTGAGGACGCCGACCACCGGCCCGTAGGGAAGGCCACCGCCCTCCATCGGCACGCACACGCCGGTGGCCACGAGCGCGCCAGCCGCCCGGGCCCGTTCGCAGAACTCGTCGAGCAATCGGGTCTTGCCCACGCCCGCCTCGCCGCCGATCAGCACCGCGGCGGCCTGACCGTCAGCCACCGCGTCGAAGGTGGACGTGAGCAGGTCGAGATCGGGCGCGCGGCCGACGACGTGCGGACACGACACGCGGTGGCCGACCGGCCCGCGATCGCTCACCTCGATGCCGCCAGGGCCTCAGACGAGCCACCGAGGCCGTGGGCCTGTCCGATCCGGCCGGCCTCGACCCGATTGGCAGCGTCGAGCTTGCGCAAGATGTTCGACACGTGGACGCTGGCCGTCTTCTTGCTGATGAACAGCGACTCGGCGATCTCGGCGTCGCGGCGTCCCGCGGCGAGCTGAGCCAGGACCTCGACCTCGCGCGGCGTGAGCCCGAGGTCGCTGCCGATGGTGTCGTCGGTGGCCTCGGCCCCGCCGACCTCCGCGAGACCGATGCGGGCCCGCCGGGCGAGGTCCTCGATCTTGGCGGTCAACGGCTCCGCGCCGATGGCCACGCTCGTGCGCCACGCGTCCTGCAGGCACTCCTCCGCCAGGGCTCGCCCGGAGCGCCCCTCGAGCCTGGCCTCGGCCTCGCGCCACTGGCAGTAGGCGACGGCCAGCGGCTCCCTGGCCTGCTCCCAGGCCGACGCGGCCGCCAGCCACAGGTCGGGATCGGACTCGTCCAGCCGCGATCGCTCGGCCGCGCACTGGACCGCGAAGGCGGCGGCGCTGGGAGCGGGGGTGCCGCCCCTCGCCCGGGGTCGGGCGACCAGTCGCTCGGCCTCCTGCTCGAATCCCCGCGCGAGCAGGAGAGCCTTGTCCAGGTCGAACGGTCGGCCGGTGGCGCGCGCCTCGTCGTACTGATCGGCCCGGCACCGCACGGCGACCGTGTACATGTGCGGCGGGTAGAACTCGTCGTCGGTGCCGGCGGCCAGCCCCAGGGCGAGGTCGACCGCCTCGGACGCCGAGTCCGGCCTTCCCGCCGCCAGCTCGAGTTCCGCCCGCAAGAGGTAGAGGTACCCGCGTGCCTGCACGTCGGTGAGCCCGGCGGTCAGCTCGTCGGCGATCGCCAGCTGGACGGCGGCTTGGTCGAAGCGTCCGCGGCGGATGGCGATGTCGGCTCGACTGATCGACGGACCGGCGGTGCAGTTGCCGATCCCCTGCTGGCCGATCTGCGTGAGGAGTGCCTCGGCCTCGTCGATCCGCCCCAGCCAGGTGAGGGCATCGACGCAGTTGCCGGCCGCGCCGTTCAGGCGGATGCCCCACAGCTCTTCACCGACCGCGGCCGCGTCGTACAGGAGCACCACGCTCTCGGCGAGCTGACCCGACTCCATCATGATCGCGGTCAGGCAGACGTAGGCCCGGTTGAGCGCGTCGGGGATGCCCACCTCCTCGGCGATGACCAGAGCCTCTCGGACGAGCTCGATGCCCTCCTCGAAGCGGCCGGTGCTCGCGAGGTTGGCGCCGAGCGTGCAGAGCAGGTGGCCCACCTCGGCTCGCGCGCCGACGGCCCGCGCGATTTCGAGGCCCTCGTGGCAGCGCGCCTCGGATTCGGTGAATCGCGACATCAACATCAGCCCGCGAGCCTCTTCGGCCAGGACGAGCGCGAGCAATGGAGAGGGCGACTCCGGTGGCACGAGAGCGGCCGCCTGGTGGTACGCCTCGAAGGCACCGTTGGAGTCGGCGACCGACCACGCGTTGCGACCGAGCAGGAGGTAGCTGCGGGCCACCCCCAACGGATCGACCGAGACGTCGGCCTCGTCGATCGCCTGCTGCACGAGATCGACCGACCGCTGCGCCGCTCCGGCCCAATAAGCCGCGTCGGCCGCTCGCTCGAGCAGATCACGCCGATCCACGTCGGGACGGACCCGATCGGCGGGAAGCCGATCGAGTGCGGCCAGCGCCCGCTCGAGGTGCACGAGTGTCTCCGGGGGGGCCCACACCGCTGCAGTCGCGTCCGCCGCGGCGAGGGATTCGATCAGCGCGTCCACCCACTCGCCGGCGGCGAACCAGTGCACGGCCAGCTCGGAGGCGCGGTGTCCGGGATCGGACGGTCCGAGCGTTGGGTCGGCGTCGATGGCCTTGGCGACCTGCCCGTGCAGCCGGGCGCGCTCGCCGGGCAGCAACGACCCGTACACCGCCTCGCGCAGGAGGTTGTGACGGAAGCGGTACGACGGCTCGGTCGCGTTGACCACGAGCACCTGCCGATCGACGGCCTCGGCCAGCGCCCGCTCGATCACCTCGTCGTCGAGACCGCTCACCGCGAGCAGGAGGTCGTGCGGCACGGCCGAGCCCGCGGTCGCGGCCACTCGTAGCACGAGCTGTGCGTCCTCGGAGAGCCCGTCGAGGCGGGTGAGTATGACGCCCTGAAGCTCGACAGAGAGCAAGGGCGTGTGGCGGGCGGCGATGAGCTCCTCGGCGAAGAACGCGTTCCCCTCCGACCGGGCCCACACCGCGTCGACGAGCGTCCAGTCCGGCTCATGGCCGAGGATGCCCGCGATGAGCTGGGTCGTCTCGTCACGGTCGAACCCCGCGAGGATGATCGGGGTCGTGCGGGCGTGACGGCCGATCTCGCTCAGCCAGGGGCGGAGCGGGTGGTCACGACCGACTTCCTCGTTCCGGTACGTGCCGATCAGCAGCACGCGAGCATCGGCGAGGTTGCGGATGAGGAAGCTGAGCAGCTCGGTCGTGCCCGAATCGGCCCAGTGCAGATCCTCGAACACCACCACGACCGGCGACAGTTCGGCCAGGTTGCCCAGCGACGCGAGGATCGACTCGAACAGCCTCGTCTTGGCCACGCCTTCGGCGATGCTCCGCATGCTCGTGTAGGTGTCCGACCGGCCGTCGGCCGCCGGCATGACGGCCCCCAACCCGGACGCCAATGACCCGAGCACCCTGTCGGCCTCGGCTTGACCCAGCTGGCGAACCACGTCACGGACGATGCCGACGATCGGCCCATAGGCCAGCCCACCGCCGTCGATGGGCACACACCCGCCTGCGGCCACCAGCGCGCCCTCGCCCCGGGCCCGGTTGCAGAACTCCTCGAGCAGCCGGGTCTTGCCGACTCCGGCCTCGCCGCCGAGCAGCACGGTCGCCGCCCGCCCCGCGAGCGCCGACGCGAGCGTCGACGTCAGAAGATCGAGCTCGCCGGCGCGTCCGACGAAGTCGGGGCACGACACCCGATGGCCCATCGCCCCAGTGTGGCGCGTCGGTCCAGGTAGATCCAGAGTGCAGCTGGTCGCGGCCGTCGAACCGCTCCTCCGACCGCGACCAGCAAGCCCTGTGTCAGTCACCCTGCTGCACCTCGGTGATCTGGTCGGCGACCAGCCCGTGGGCCTCACGGTGGACGGCCTCGGCGGCCGCGGCGTCGGGAGCCTCGACGAGGCAGAAGACCTTCCCCGTCCCTTCGTCGAACCAGTACTGCTGGTAGTCGACGCCGTACTTCTCCTGCACCTCGAGGTCGCGCTTGTGGGCGCCGGCGACCGCTTCCGCGGTGAGCCCCTCGACCTGGTCGTGCACATCCATGAACAGCGGCATGGTGGATCCTCTCCGTCTCGTGTCCTGTGTGTGGGTCGAGCTGAGCCGTTGGGCGATCAGCAGGGGCGGCCCATCTGGCAGGTGGTGGCGGTCGGGTGCACGCCGGTGACCGGCGCGATCGGCGCGATCGCCGGCGACGAGTGCGCCGAGCTGGTGGTGACCCGCCCGACCACGAAGGCCAGGGCGAGGAGGGCGACGACGGCCAGCGTGACCAGTGCGACGCGGAGGGCGGTGATGGAGGATGATCCGGCGTTGGATGGAGCAGTGATGGTGGCGCTCATGGCTTCCCCTTTGGGTTCTGGACCACCTCGGTGCGGTCCTGGGTCCACCGTGCGCCTAAGGAGGGCACCCCCACATCGGGAGAACTCCTCAGATCTCCTCATGCACGCGCCCTACCGCCCGGCTCATCCGAGGAAGCCGCCTTAGGGCCGCCGCTCGGCCGGGCCTCAGGCCAGGCCGAGCGCAGCCAGCAGGTCGGCGTGGTCGGCGAGCACGATGTCGGCCTCCGGACGGGGATGTCCGTCGTCCACTGGCGGCAGGTCGGCGTTGTCGTTGACGCCCCGGTAGCGCACCGCGATCATGCCCATCGCCTTGGCCCCGGCCACATCGGTGCGGCGCAGGTCGCCCACATGGGCGGCGCGACCGGGCTCGATCCCGCCGAGACCGGCCAGGGCGTGCTCGAAGATCTGGGGGGCCGGCTTGTACCAGCCCACCTCGTCGGAGAATGACCAGTGGTCGAACAGCTCGAGCACGCCGTGGCGCTCGAGCCAGCCCCGCAGCACGGGAGACGGCGTCATCCCCACGTCGCAGATGATGCCGAGGCGGATGCCGCGGTCGTGCAGCGCGACCAGGGCGTCGGCCACGTGGTCGGTGAGGCGCATGTCGAGGTCCGCGGCGGCGGTCGCATACGCTTCGATGGCCGCCTCGCGCTCGTCGGCGTCGAGCTCGACCTCGAGGTGCGACAGCACGTGGAGCGCGCCGTCGCGGGCGGTGAACTGGCGGTTGGCCCGCCAGTGGTCGGTGTAGACGCCGAACGCGTCGACGAACGCCTCGTCGAGCACCTCGGCCTCGACATGGTGGCCGAAGCCGCCGAGCACCGCGATCATCTTCGCCCGCCGAGCCCCGAGGGTGTCGGCGTCGTCGGTCCGGACGAGGGTGTCCCAGTAGTCGAAGGTGACGGCCTCGATCGCCGACCCGCGCGTGCTCACCGCTCGGAGCAGGGAGACGTCAACGAACCACGCCCTCGAGCACCGCGGCCTCGGCCGCGGCGCGGGCGACGAGCGGAGCGACGCGCTTGTCGAACACCGACGGGATGATGAAGTCGGGAGCCAGTTCGTCGTCGCCGACGGCGGAGGCGATGGCATTGGCCGCAGCGAGCTTCATGCCCTCGGTGATCGCGGTGGCGCCGGCGTCGAGCGCACCGCGGAAGATGCCGGGGAAGCAGAGCACGTTGTTGATCTGGTTCGGGAAGTCGCTCCGACCGGTGGCGACCACCGCCGCGATGCCCTCGCACAGCTCGGGGCGGATCTCCGGATCGGGGTTGGCCATCGCGAACACGATCGGTTTCGAGCCCATCGTGCGCACGTCGTCGGCGGTCAGCAGGCCCGGACCGCTCACCCCGACGAACACGTCGGCGCCGGCCAGGACCTCGGCCAGCGAGCCGGTGAGGCGGTCGGCGTTGGTGTTCTCGGCGAACCACTGCTTGGCCGGGTTGAGGTCGTCGCGACCCTCCCAGATCGCGCCCTTGCGGTCGGTGCCGATCACGTTGGGCACGCCGGCCTCGAGCAGCATCTTGCTGATGGCCACGCCGGCCGCGCCCGACGCCGGCGATGACGACGTTGAGGTCGATCATCTTCTTGTCGACGATCTTGAGCGCGTTCTCGAGCGCCGCCAGCACGACGACCGCGGTGCCGTGCTGGTCGTCGTGGAACACGGGGATGTCGAGCAGCGTCCTTCAGTCGCTCCTCGACCTCGAAGCACTGCGGCGCGGCGATGTCCTCGAGGTTGATCCCACCGAAGACGGGTGCCAGGCGCACGACCGTCTCGACGATCTCGTCGGCGCTCCTGCACATCGAGGCAGATCGGGAAGGCGTCGACGCCGGCGAACTCCTTGAACAACAGCGCCTTGCCCTCCATGACCGGCAGCGCCGCCTCGGGCCCGATGTCGCCGAGCCCCAGCACGGCGGTGCCGTCGGTGACGATGGCGACCGTGTTCTTCTTGATCGTGAGGTCGTGGACGCGGGCCGGCTCCGCGGCGATCGCGTTGCAGCACCCGGGCGACGCCCGGCGTGTAGGCCATCGAGAGGTCGTCGCGGTCGCCGACCTTGGCCAGCGGGAGCACCTCGATCTTGCCGCCCTGGTGCATGGTGAAGGTGCGGTCGTCCCACCCCAGCACCTCGATGCCGTCGAGGCCTTCGATGGCGGCGAGGATCTGCTGCTGGTGGTCCTCGCTGCGGCAGTCGACGACGATGTCCTCGTCGAGGTACGACAGCTTGGCCTCGAACCCCTCGAGGGCGGCGATGTTGCCACCGGCCTCGCCGATGGCTACGGCCAGCCGCCCCAGCGTGCCCGGCCGGTTGACCAGGCGGACTCGAATGCGGATCGAGAACGCGGCGGTGGGGGTGTCAGCCATAGGCGCAGAACGCTACCTGTTGGCCCTTTGCGCCTCCCCAACCCGATTCGCAACCGGCCGGTCAGGCGCCCTCGTAGTCGAAGCCGAGGTCGGGGGCGGTGACGAGGGCGTGGAAGGCGATGCCCTCGGCTTCGGCCATGGCCGCGCAGGTGCCGCCCCGGTCGACCACGCACCAGGATCATGACCGGCTCGGCCCCGAGCTCCCGCACGACGTGGGCGGCCTCGAGCGAGCGACGTGCCTCGGGTGACCGTGTCCTCGGTGATCACCACCTTGTCGCCGGGCTCGAGCGCGCCGGCCAGCCGACCGGCGACGCCGTGGTCCTTGGCCTCCTTGCGGATGGTGAACGAGCGCAGATCGCCGGCCCCGTGGTGGCGGCCACCGCGGCGATGCCGTACGCCACCGGATCGGCGCCGACGGTCAGTCCGCCGATGGCCGTCACGTCGGCGGGGATGACCGGCAGCGCCGCGTCGGCCACCAGCAGCAGCCCGTCGGGTCGGCACACCGTCTGCTTCGAGTCGATGAACCACGAGCTCTTCCGCCCGGACTTGAGGGTGAAGTCGCCCGTGCGCACCGAGTGCTCGAGCAGGTGCGCGACGAGCGCGTCGTGGCTCACGGAACCGAACCTATCCGAACCTGTCGGCCAGCGACTCGAGAGACGTCGCTCACGCGACAGGTTGCGGAGTTTGTGCGGCTCAGCGGGAGCGCAGGTGCACCTCGCCCGTGCCCGCCGTGATCGATCCGATGACCGCGGCGCGCTGGCCGGCGGCGCGCAGCACGTCGAGGGCCTTGTAGCTGTCGTGCTCGGGCACCACCACGATCATGCCGATGCCGAGGTTGAACACCTTGGCCATCTCGTCGTCGCCGACCTCGCCGAGGCGCTGGAGCTCGCCGAAGATCCGCGGCGACTTCCCAGCTCGACCGCTCGACCACGGCGTCGACCCGCGGCGAGCAGCACGCGCTCGAGGTTGCCGGGGATGCCGCCGCCGGTGATGTGGGCCACGCCGCGCACGTCGACCGAGCGCAGCAGGCGCCGCGATCGGCGGGGGCGTAGATGACCGACGGCTCGAGCAGCTCGTCGGCCAGGGAGTGGTGCGCGCCCGGGTAGGCGGGGTCGTCGAGGGCCAGCCCGGCCCGGTCGAACAGGATGCGGCGGGCCAGCGAGTACCCGTTCGAGCGCAGGCTGGGCGAGGGCAGACCGATCAGCACGTCGCCCGGCCGCCACGTGCTCGCCGGTGATCAGCTGGTCACGCTCGACCACACCGACCGCGAACCCGACCAGGTCGAACTCGCCCGGCTCCATCGCGCCCGGGTGCTCGGCCATCTCGCCGCCGATCAGCGCGCAGCCGGCCTGCCGGCACCCCTCGGCCACGCCCTCGACGAGCTGCTCGATGTGATCGGGGTCGAGCCGACCGACGGCGATGTAGTCGAGGAAGAAGAGCGGCTCGGCGCCCTGGCAGACGAGGTCGTCGACGCACATGGCCACCAGGTCGACGCCGATGGTGTCGAAGCGACCGGCCGCCTGCGCCACCAGCGCCTTCGTGCCGACCCCGTCGGTCGACGACACGAGCACCGGCTCGCGGTAGCGGCCGGCGTCGAAGCCGAACAGCCCGCCGAACCCGCCGATGTCGCCGATGACCTCGGGCCGGAACGTCGACCGGACCTTCGCCTTGATGCGCTCGACGGCTTCCTCGCCCGCGTCGATGTTGACGCCGGCGCCTTCGTAGGTCTCCCCCATCGCGCTGCTGGCCGCGTCAGCCCTGGGGCCGACGGGCGTGCGCGGCCGGCAACGTCGTCTCGTCCTCGGAGAGCACCGCCATGCCGGGCAACGGCACGGGTGCGTCGATGGCGAGACCGTCCTCGAGCACGTCCTTGCGCAGGCTGACCGGCACCGCGACCGGGTAGGAGCCGGTGAGGCACGCGTCGCAGAACCCGGCGCCGACCGCACCGGTCGAGGCGAGCAGCCGGTCGATGGCGAGGTAGGCGAGGGAGTCGACGTTGAGGTAGTCGCGGATCTCCTCGACGCTCATGCTGGCGGCGATCAGCTCGCCCCGGTTGCCGGTGTCCATGCCGTAGAAGCACGGCCACCGGTAGGGCGGCGACGACACGCGGAAGTGCACCTCGGTCGCGCCCGCCTCGCGCAGCATGCTGACGAGCGCCCGGCTGGTCGTGCCCCGGATGATCGAGTCGTCGAGCACCACGAGCCGCTTGCCGGCGACGTTGTCGCGCAGCGGGTTGAGCTTCATGCGCACGCCGAGCGCCCGCATCTCCTGGTTGGGAGCGATGAACGTGCGCCCGATGTAGCGGTTCTTCACCAGACCCTGGCCGTACGGGATGCCGCTGCGTCGTGAGTAGCCCTCGGCCGCCGGGATGCCGGACTCGGGCACGCCCATGACCAGGTCGGCCTCGACCGGCGCCTGCTCGGCCAGCTCCTCGCCCATCCGCACCCGGGCGCGGTGCACGCTCTGCCCGTAGAGCATGCTGTCGGGCCGGGCGAAGTAGACGAACTCGAACAGGCAGAGCTTGGGGTCGACTTCCTGCTCGGGGAAGACCCGCTCCGACCGGTAGCCGGCCGCGTCGATGACGATCATCTCGCCGGGGTCGACCTCCCGCACGAAGTGGGCACCCAACACGTCGAGGGCGGGGCTCTCCGACGCCAGCACCCAGCCGTTGTCGAGCCTGCCGAGGCAGAGCGGTCGGAACCCGTGGGGATCGCGTACGCCGACGACGTGGCCCTCGTCCATGAGCACGAACGAGAACGCGCCCTCGAGCGTGGGCAGCACCTCGAGCAGCGCCCGCTCGAGCGCCCGGCCGTCAGAGCTCGACTCGGGCGTGCGCCCGAGCTCGCGGGCGATGAGCTCGGCGACCAGATCGCTGTCGCTCGTGACCGCACCGGGGAGCATGCCGGCCTCGGCCGCCAGCGCCTCGGTGTTGACGAGGTTGCCGTTGTGGCCGAGGGCGAAGGTGTGCGCGCCGATGTCGCGATAGACCGGCTGCGCGTTGCGCCAGTTGCTCGAGCCGGTCGTCGAGTAGCGGTTGTGACCGATGGCGAGGTGGCCGGTCAACGCGGCGAGCGTGCGGTCGTCGAACGCGTTGGACACGAGACCCATGTCCTTGACGACGGTGATGGTCTGCCCGTCGCTGACCGCCATGCCGGCCGACTCCTGCCCACGGTGCTGCAGGGCGTAGAGCCCGAGGTAGGTCAGGTGGGCGACGGGCTGGGTCGGCGCGTACACCCCGAAGACCCCGCACGCCTCCTTCGGGGTGTCGTCCTCGGGCCCGGCTTCGGCCTCGAAGCCTCGGGGTAGCTCGGGATCACCCGAGCGCGGACCAGCTGTGACCTCGTCGGGGGGGAGCACGGCTTCCAGTCTAGGGGCGGGTCACGACTGCACGGTGCCGGCGCCGAGCGCGTTCGGCAGGCGCGACCGCCACGCCTCCACTGCGTCGCCGAGCGACACGTCGAACAGGTCCTTGACCGAGAGCCGGTCGCCGCCGGCCACCCCGATGCGAGCGCTCGGGACACCGGCATCGTCGAGCACGTTGAGGACCGAGGTGAGCCGCTCCGGGTCGACGCACAGCACGACCCGGGAAGGGGACTCGCTGAACAGCTCCTCGTGGCCGTGGATGCGGGCCGCCTGGAAGCCGACCCCCGAGCGCACGGCCATCTCGGCCAGGGTCACCCCGAGGCCGCCCGACCCCACATCGTGGAGCCCGTCGAGCAGCCCGCCCTGCACCAGCGTCCGCACCACGCCGGCGACCTGGGTGTGGATCCCCAGGTCGAGCGCGGGGAGGCATCCGCCGCGATGACCGCGGGCGCGCGCCCAGGCCGAGCCCGAGAGCTCGGGCTGGGTGACCCCGACGAGCACGAGTCGCCCGCCGTCGGTCAGCCCCACGCCGGGCGGGCGGCGCTCGAGCCGGTCGATCAGCCCGAGCATGCCGATGACCGGTGTGGGATCGATGTCGGCGCCGCGAGACTCGTTGTACAGGCTGACGTTGCCCCCCACGACGGGCACCCCGAGGGCCCGGCAGGCGTCGGCCATGCCGTCGATCGCCTCCGAGAGCTGCCACATCACCTCGGGATGGGTCGGGTTCCCGAAGTTCAGGCAGTTGACGACCGCCAGCGGCCGGGCGCCGACGCAGGCGAGGTTCAGCACCGATTCGGCGACGGTGAGCGCCGTGCCCCGCCGTGGATCGACCGCACACCAGCCGTGGTTGCCGTCGGTCGTCAGCGCCAGCGCCCGACCCGTGTCGATGCCGGTCACGGGGTGCTTCAGCCGAAGGACGGTGGCGTCGCCGCCGGGGCCCTCGACCGTGTTCAGGTAGAGCTGGTGGTCGTACTGCGACCAGACCCACGAGGTGTCGGCCAGGAGCGCGATGCAGCTCGGCGCCCGGGTCCGCCGACGAAGGCAGCAGCGGCGCGGCCGCCGTGCGGGTCGAGGCGTCCCATCCCGTCGGCGGCGCCATCGGTCGGTCGTAGAGCGGAGCGTCCTCGTGCAGCGACGCGGCGGGAACGTCGGCCAGCACCTCACCGTCCCATCCGTCGAGGATGCGCAGGCGCCCGCCCGCGCCACCACCGGAGGGGCCGGGGGTCACGCGGCCGATCACGCTGGCCCGCACGTCCCAACGCCCGCAGATGGCGAGCACCTCGTCGAGATCGCCCGGCTCGACGATCGCCAGCATGCGCTCCTGCGACTCGCTGGTCATGACCTCGAACGGCTCCATGCCCGGTTCGCGCCGGGGGATGGCCGTGATGTCGACGTCCATGCCGACACCTCCCCGCGACGCGGTCTCGCTCGTGGCACAGGTCAGCCCGGCCCCGCCGAGGTCCTGGATGCCCACCACCAGCCCGGCGTCGAGCAGCGCGAGGCAGGCCTCGATCAGCCGCTTCTCCTCGTACGGATCGCCGACCTGGACACTCGGTCGCTTGGACGCATCGGCCGCCTCGTCCGAGAAGCCGGCCGACGCGAGCACGCTCACGCCACCGATGCCGTCGCGCCCGGTGCTCGACCCGAGCAGCACGGCCAAGTTGCCGACGCCACTCGCCTGACCGAGCACCAAACGATCGGTCGGCAGCGTCCCCAGGCAGAGCACGTTCACGAGCGGATTGTCCGTGAAGGTCTCGTCGAACACCGTCTCACCACCGACGGTGGGCACGCCCACGGAGTTGCCGTATCCCGACACTCCGCTGACGACTCCTTCGGCGATCCAACGGCTCCGGGCGTCGTCGAGCGAACCGAATCGCAGCGGATCCATCAGGGCGATCGGACGGGCCCCCATGGTGAAGATGTCGCGCAGGATCCCACCCACCCCGGTGGCCGCACCCTGATACGGCTCGATGGCCGACGGGTGGTTGTGGCTCTCGATGCGGATGGCCGCCGCGATGCCGTCCCCGACGTCGACCACACCGGCGTTCTCACCGGGTCCGACGAGCACCCATTCGGCCTCGGTGGGCAGCCGGCGGAGATGGATCCGAGACGATTTGTACGAGCAGTGCTCGGACCACATCACCGCATACATGGCCAACTCGAGTGGATTGGCCTCGCGTCCGAGGATCCGTGTGATGTCGCCGGCCTCGTCGTCGGTCAACCCGAGCGCCCGGTGGAGCGGTTCTGCCATGTCCGAACGCTACCGCGGGGCCGCATCCGCTCCGGCCGCCGCTACGTGTGCGGCGGACATTGGAGTTGTATTGGACATACTACATGCCTTGCATCGTGCAAATAAGTGTGGTCCTATTCGTCACATGCCACCGACGAAACGCAACAAGACGGCCATGTCCGACGCCCACAAGGCGGCCCTGGCCCAGGGTCGGGCACAAGGAAGGGCGGTGCGGAACTATCTCGAGGCACTCGAGGCACACAAGCCGAAGCGGGGGCGCAAGCGCACCCCCGATTCGATCAAGAAGCGCCTGGTCAGGATCGACGCTGAATACGCCGAAGGCGATCAGCTCAAGCGGCTGCAGCTCGCGCAGGAGCGACTCGACCTGCAGAAGGAGCTCGATGCCTCGGGCCAGGCGGTCGACCTGAGCGCCCTGGAGCGCGACTTCCGGGCCGCGGCGAAGCCATATGGCGAGCGCAAGGGCATCACCTATGCCGCGTGGCGGCAGGTGGGTGTGCCCGACACGGTGCTCAAGGCCGCGGGCATCAGCCGAGCCGGCTGAACAACCGAGGTCGGCGGCCTCAGGCCGCGGCGGACTTCAGCAGTGACTCGAGCAGGGGGAGGCCGTCGGCGCTGCCGAGCAGCTCGCTCGACGCGCGCTCGGGGTGGGGCATGAGGCCCACGACGTTGCGCCCCGGCGAGCACACGCCGGCGATGCCGTCGATCGAGCCGTTGGGATTGTCGGTGTAGCGCAACACGATGCGGTCCTCGGCCCGCAGCTCGTCGAGCGTGGTGGGCGCGCAGGTGTAGTTGCCCTCGAAGTGGTTGATGGGCAGGCGGAGCACCTGTCCGACCGAGGTGGCGGACGTGAGCACCGACTCGCTCGACTCGACCCGCACGCCGACGGTCTGGCAGAGGAACTTCAGGCCCCGGTTCTTCTGCAGCGCACCCGGGAGCAGGCCGGCTTCGGTCAACACCTGGAAGCCGTTGCAGATACCGACGACCGGACCTCCCCCGTCCGCGAA
The DNA here is from genome assembly GCA_963776435.1 of uncultured Microthrixaceae bacterium. GTDB lineage: Bacteria > Actinomycetota > Acidimicrobiia > Acidimicrobiales > Acidimicrobilacustridaceae > UBA4742. The sequence goes on along the minus strand of CAVZMK010000002.1, from coordinate 723,687 downwards.
CTCGACCACCGCCTCCATCACCGGGGAGAACCTGGCGATCGCCCCGGGGCGGAGGTAGTCGCCGTGGGCGAAGCCACCGGGTACGACGACCGCGTCGACCCCGCTCAACGACCGGTCACCGTGCCAGAGGATCTCGGCGTCGCCGCCGATCAGCTCGATCGCCTCGACCGCGTCCTGCTCGCAGTTCGAACCCGGGAACAGGACGACACCGATGCGAGCGGTCATGCGGGGGCTCCCGCCTCGACCTGCAGCTCGACGGTGGCGTCCTCGATCACCGGGTTGGTCAGGAAGCGGGCGCACAGGTCGTCGACGCGCTGGCGGGCGGTGGCCTCGTCGGCCGCCTCGAGCCGGAAACGGATGCTCTTGCCCACCCGCACCTCGTCGATGCCGTCGAAGCCGAGGGTGGGGAGCGACCGCTCGATGGTCGAACCCTGAGGGTCGGCGATGCCCGGGCGCAGCTGCACGTCGACGTGCACCACGAAGATCATGACCCCATGCTCGCACACCGCCGGGAGGCCAACGACCCGTCAGGCGAGGTCGGCGACGGCACGACCCACGAGCGCCTCGAGCCGGGCCTCGGCGCCCGGGGCGCCCCCGTCCCAGAACCCTTCGCGCCACGCGGGCAACAGGCCCACGACGGCCAGCACGTCGGCCGCCGGGTCATAGGCGGGCGCGCCCGACTCGGCCAGCCAGCGATCGCGGAACTCATCGGCGGCCGCCAGATCGACCAGCGCCGCGAAGTTGGCCCGGCAGTGGCCGACGTCGAGGTCGGGTGCGCCGAGGCTGGCGTTCGCCCAGTCGACGACGCCGGTGAGCCGGCCGTCCTCGAAGAGCACATTGCCCGGATGGAAGTCGCGGTGCAGGAACACCCCGCCGCCCGGATGCGTCCACGACCGGTGCCGCTCGATGGCCCGCTCCCACATGCGAACGTCGGCGGCCCAGGGCGGCGGCACCAGCCGCGCTGCGGCGGGGTCGAGAGCGGCGGTTGCGCCCGTGTAGTACGGCCGGTACCGCCTGACCTGCGCGGAAGCCGGCACCGGCGTCGCGTGCAGCTGGGGCAGCACCGCGGCGAGGCTGGCCAGACCTCGACGTTGGTGGACCGGCGCGAGCGGCGCACCGGGAAGGCGATCCATGAGCACCGCCGGCACGCCGGCCGACGTGCCGGCCTCGTCGACCGCGACGAGCCGCGGCGTCGGTGCGATCGACCGTGCCGCGAGCATGAGCGCCTCGGCTTCTCGGACGGCCAGGTCGGGCTCGCGCGCCAGCCATGCCACGTCGAGGTAGCGCCGCAGGACGAGCTCCTGCCGTCCGCCCGCCGCCGCGACGACCACGACATCGACGGCCGACGACCTGGCGCCGGGCAACGGCTCAGCCCGAACCACCGACGCGCTCGGACCGACAGCCCGCGCGACCCAGTCGAGGGCCACCCGTGACGGCGGTGGCCAGCGCCTGGCGGGGTCCGCCCCGCTCAGCGCGCCCCCGGCCAGTCGGCCAGGTCGAGCCCGGTGATCCGTTCGTAGGCCTCGACGTAGCGATCGCGGGTGGCGAGGACGACCTCGGCCGGCAGCGGCGGCGGGGGCGGCTGCTTGTTCCAGTCGAGGCCGTCGAGGTAGTCCCGCAGGGGTTGCTTGTCGAACGCCGGCGGCGTGGACCCCGGCTCCCAGCGGTCGAGCGGCCAGAACCGCGACGAGTCGGGGGTCAGCACCTCGTCGGCCACCACCAGCTCGCCGTCGACCATGCCGAGCTCGAACTTGGTGTCGGCGATGACGATGCCTCGCTCGCGCGCCGCGCCGCGCCACGCCGGTACAGCTCGACGGACACGTCCCTCGCCTTCTTCGCGAGCTCGTCGCCGACCAGATCGACGGCCTGCTCGAACGAGATGTTCTCGTCGTGGCCCTCGGCCGCCTTCGTCGACGGGGTGAAGACGGGCTCGGGCAGCTCGGACGACTCGAGCAGTCCCTCCGGCAGAGCGGTGCCGTGCATCGTGCCCTGGGTGCGGTACTCCTTCCACGCCGAGCCGGTGATGTAGCCGCGGACGATGCACTCGAGCGGCAGCATCTCGGCGCGGTGGCAGAGCATGACCCGACCGGCGAGCTCGGGCATCTGCGCGCCCGGCGGCAGGTCGGCGAGGTCGGTCGAGATCAGGTGGCTGGGGACGACGTCGGAGAGCTCGTCGAACCAGAAGGCCGACATCGCGGTCAGCACGCGGCCCTTGTCGTCGATGGTCTCGTTCATCACCACGTCGAACGCGGACATGCGGTCGGAGGTGACGAGGAGCAGCCGCCCCTCGCCGGCGTCGTAGATGTCGCGCACCTTGCCCGAGTAGAGATGCGGAAGATCGACCTGGATGGGCACGTGCGCTCCTTGTAGTCAGAGGATGGGGGCTGGATGATGGGTCGCCGCCTCGGGGTGCGCGGCGACGACCGGCTCGACGGCCGCGACGAAGGCGGCCACCTGGTGCGGTGCGGCGCCGACGAAGTCGATCGGGTCGGCGAGGAGTCCCGACAGCGCGTCGGCACCGAGGCCGAGGCGAGGGTCGCCGGCCAGCCGCTCGACGAGATCGTTGCCGGCGGTGCCCTGCTCGCGCTGGGCCAGCGCCACCGCCACCGAGTGCTCCTTGATCGCCTCGTGAGCCGCCTCGCGACCCACACCGGCGCGCACGGCGGCGACCAGCACCTTCGTCGAGGCCAGGTACGGGAGGTATCGGTCGAGCTCGGCCGCGATGACTGCCGGGTACGCGCCGAAGCCCTCGAGCACGGAGAGGAAGGTCTCGAAGAGCCCGTCGGTGGCCAGGAACGCGTCGGGCAGCGCGACCCGGCGGACCACCGAGCAGCTCACGTCACCTTCGTTCCACTGGTCGCCGGCCAGCGCCGCCACCATCGTGAGATGGCCGCGCAGCACGACCTCGAGACCGTTGATCCGTTCGCACGACCGCGTGTTCATCTTGTGGGGCATCGCGGAGGAGCCCACCTGTCCGGGTGCGAACCCTTCGGTCGCCAGCTCCTGGCCGGCCATGAGCCGGATGGTCACCGCCAGGCTCGACGGCGCGGCGGACGCCTGCACCAGCGCGCCGACGACGTCGAGGTCGAGCGAGCGGGGGTAGACCTGCCCGACGTTGGTCATGACGTGGTCGAAGCCGAGGTGACGGGCCACGGCCTCCTCGAGCTGGTCGAGCCGGCCGAGGTCGCCGTCGAGCAGGTCGAGCTGGTCCTGCTGGGTGCCCACCGGTCCCTTGATGCCGCGGATCGGATACCGCTCGATCAGCTCGTCGACCCTCCGGTAGGCGATCAGCAGCTCCTCGCCCACGTTGGCGAACCGCTTGCCGAGCGTCGTGGCCTGCGCGGCCACGTTGTGGCTCCGCCCGGTGATGACCAGCTCGGCGTGCTCCGCGGCCAGCTGCGCCAGGCGGGCCAGCGCCGCGACCATCCGGTCGCGCACCAGTTGCAATGACGAGCGGACTCTGGAGCTGCTCGACGTTCTCGGTGAGGTCGCGCGAGGTCATGCCCTTGTGGATGTGCTCGTAGCCCGCCAGCTCGGAGAACTCCTCGATGCGCGCCTTCACGTCGTGGCGGGTCACCCGCTCCCTCGCCTCGATCGAGTCGAGGTCGACCTGATCGACGACCTTCTCGTAGGCATCGATCGCCTCGGACGGGATGTCGACGCCGAGCTCTCGCTGCGCGCGCAGCACCGCGATCCACAGTCGGCGCTCGAGCACGACCTTCGACTCGGGCGACCAACGGCCGACCATGTCGTCACTCGCGTAGCGTGCCGCGAGCACGTTCGGGATGGCGGAGGTCACGGCTCCAATCCTATTTCGCCGGCCGGCCCGAGCCGTCCGGCCCACCCCGATGGGCCGGACGCCTCAAATCGGCCCCATACGGCGCCGATGGGTAAAGGACCCACCGGATCCCGCCGAATGTTCAGCCAGGCTCACACAGGGACCGACGGAGCGCCGCTCCGGACCACCCACTTGCGAGGGATCACGGCATGGACGAGCGATGCGCACGGCACCAGTTCGAGGCGGCCGAGGACGTCTGCAGGACGTGTGGACACGACTTCTGCAGCGAGTGCCTCGTGTATGCGTTCGGGGGGAACAAGGCGCCGTACTGCCTGTCGTGCGCGCTGGCGGCGTCGGGCGTCCGCTCCACGTCGACCGTGCGACCGGTGCGCTCGCGACGTGAGATCAAGGACCGCCACAAGCAGTGGTGCCGGGCCCGCAGCACCAACCACCACGAGTCGCCCCGGGTCGAGGTCGCTCCGTTCGACGAGTTCGTCCCCGCCGCGCCCGTGGGCGCACCGGCCGAGGAGAACCCGTTGGCGTGGCTCGACGACCACCTCGGCGGCACCGGCGAGCGCGTTCCGTTCTAATTGTCGACTTGCTGGCTCCGGCGATAATCCGCCGGAGCGCCTTCGGCATCCGAGTGTCATCGCCCGAGCTGCTCCGCTCTGCTCCGCAGCGGTGCCGACTCGACTGACGCGCTCAGCCAGCCGCTCTTCGCTGGCGATCCTCGAGGAGCTTGGCGGCCAGAGCCTCGTCGTGGATGGCCAGCATCTCGACCACGAGGAGGGCGGCGTTGAGGGAGCCGTCGATGGCGACGGTGGCGACCGGGATGCCCTTCGGCATCTGCACGGTGGCGTAGAGCGCGTCGACGCCGTTCAGCGCGCCGCCCGACAGCGGGACACCGACCACCGGCAGCGTCGTGTGGGCGGCGACGACACCGGCCAGGTGGGCGGCCATGCCGGCGCCGCAGATGAACGCGACGTAGCCGGACTCCCTGGCCGAGCTCACCAGTGCGACCACCTCGGCGGGGTTTCGGTGGGCGGACAGCACCCGCACGTCGGCCTCGATGCCGAACGACTCGAGGGTCTCGGACGCGGCGCGCATCTTGTCCGCGTCGCTGGCCGATCCCATCAGGACTCCGACTTTCACCTGTGCTCCTCCTCAGTGGGGTGGGCAGCGATGTCGCTGCGCACGTGCATGCCGGGCCAGCTCAAGCAGGCGACGGCCTGATACGCCTGGCGGCGGGCCGCGGCGATGTCGGCACCCATGCCGGTCACGTCGAGCACGCGGCCGCCGGCGGTGACCGAGCGCGCCGTTGGCGTCGCTCGCCACGCCCGGCGTAGTAGATCGTGACGCCTTCGACCCGACTGGCGGTGTCGAGTCCTTCGATGCGGTCGCCCGTGCGCGGCGAGCTCGGATAGCCGTCCACCGCGCACACCACCGTCACGGCCGCGTCGTCCACGAACTCGGGCTCGAGGCGAAGGTGTCCGGCGGCCGCCTCGGCCAGCAGCTCGCCCAGGTCGGTGCGCAACCGCGGCAACACCACCTGGGACTCGGGGTCGCCGAAGCGCACGTTGTACTCGATCATCTTGGGGCCGTCGGCCGTCAGCATCAGCCCGGCATAGAGCACGCCGCGGTAGTCGATGCCGCGGGCGCGCAGCGCAGCCAGCGTGGGTTCGACGGCCCGGTCCATGACCATGCCCATGACCGTCGGCGACCGGCGATCGGCACGGGCGAGTAGGCGCCCATGCCGCCGGTGTTCGGGCCCTCGTCGCCGTCGCCGACCCGCTTGAAGTCCTGCGCGGGGGCCAGCGGCACCGCCCGCGTGCCGTCGCAGACGGCCAGCACCGACAGCTCCGGGCCGCGCAGGCCCTCCTCGATGACCAGGGTGCGGCCGGCATCGCCGAACGCCTCGCCCGACAGATAGTCAGCCGCCGCCTCGCGGGCCTCGGCCAGCGACTCGGTGACGAGCACTCCCTTGCCTGCGGCCAGACCGTCGGTCTTGAGCACGTAGAGACCCGGCAGCGTGTCGAGGTGGGCCAGCGCCGGCTCGAGCTCGTGGAAGGTGGCGTGCGCGGCGGTCGGCACCCCCGCGTCGACGAGCACCTCCTTCATCCAGGCCTTCGAACCCTCGAGTCGGGCACCGTCGGCGCCGGGACCGAACACGAGCTTGCCCTGGGCGCGCAGCCGGTCGGCCAGGCCGTCGACGAGCGGCCCCTCGGGGCCGACGACGAACAGGTCGGCGTCGAGCTCGGTCGCCGGCACCGGGGTCGAGCCGGGGATGCCGGCATTGCCGGGGGACACCACCACCTCGGCGTGGCGCGACAGCACGTGGGCGAGCGCGTGCTCGCGACCCCCCGCGCCCACCACGCACACCCGATCGGTCATGCGGCGAAGTGCACGAACTGGTCACGGCCGGGGCCCGACCCCGACCAGCCGGATCGGGCACGCCGACCTGTTCGGTCAGGAAGGCGATGTAGTCGAGCGCGGCCGGCGGGAGCTGCGTCGCGTTCGGTGGCCGAGGTGAGATCGCGGCTCCAGCCCGGCAGCTCCTCGTAGATCGGCGTGACCTTGTGCAGCACCGACTGGTGATACGGCAGGTGCTCGAAGCGCTCACCGTCGAGCTCGTAGGCCACGCACACCTTGACCGTGTCGAGGGTGTCGAGCACGTCGAGCTTGGTGAGGGCGACCTCGGACAGCGAGTTGAGCCGCACGGCGTGGCGCATCATGACCGCGTCGAACCAGCCGGGCCGGCGACGGCGACCGGTGTTGGTGCCGAACTCGCCGCCGCGATCGATGAGCAGGTCGCCCGTCTCGTCGAGCAGCTCGGTCGGGAACGGGCCCGCCCCCACCCGCGTGACGTAGGCCTTGGCGATGCCGATGACCCGGTCGATGTAGCGGGGCCCGACGCCCGCCCCGGTGCAGGCTCCCCCGGCCACCGGGATTGGACGAGGTGACGAAGGGATAGGTGCCGTGGTCGAGGTCGAGGAAGGTGGCCTGCGCCCCCTCGAGCAGCACGTGCTGGCCGGCCTCGAGCGCCTCGTGCACCAGCCCGACCGTGTCGGCGATCATCGGCTCGAGCCGCGGCAGGCAGACGTCGAGGTACTCGGCCGCGATCTCGTCGGCCGAGACCGGGAGCTGGTTGAAAACGCGGCTGAGCACCGCGTTCTTCTCCTTGAGCACGACGTCGAGCTTCTGGCGGAAGATCTTCGGGATCGAGCAGGTCCTGCACCCGCAGACCGACCCGCGACGCCTTGTCGGCGTAGGCCGGGCCGATGCCGCGCTTGGTGGTGCCGAGCTTGTTGCGGCCGAGTCGCCGCTCGGTCACCTTGTCGAGCTCCTGGTGGTACGGGAGGATCAGGTGGGCGTTGCCGCTCACCTTGAGCCGGCTGGTGTCGACACCCCGCCCGGCGAGCATGTCGAGCTCGGCGAGCAGCACCCGCGGGTCGACCACCACGCCGTTGCCGATCACCGGGGTGATGTGGTCGTAGAGGATGCCGCTCGGCACCAGTTGGAGGGCGAAGCGCTCGCCGTCGACCACGATGGTGTGCCCCGCGTTGTGACCGCCCTGGTAGCGGACGACGAGGTGCATCTCCTTGGCGAGGAGGTCGGTGAACCGACCCTTCCCCTCATCGCCCCACTGGGTCCCGACGACGACGGTCGCTGGCACGGGTCATGCTCCTTCGGAGACGTCGTCTTACGAAGCGAGCCTAGTCGGCCCCGCGCGGGGCCCGACCGGACGCCCGAGCGAGTCGCGGCGCGGACCGGGTGGTGGGCCGGACGGAGCCGGCCCACCACCACCCATCAGCGGGACCTACTTCTTCTCGACCTCGATCCGGGCCGCAGCCACGAAGCAGCCGCCCGCCGATCAGGAGCATCAGGCCGATCACCAGCAGGTAGATCGTGTCCGAGCGCACCCGTCTTGGGCAGCGTGCCCGGTTCGGTCGTGGTCGGCGGCGTGGCCTGCTGGCCCAGCACCTCGGTGAGCGGGTTCTTCAGCGTGACCGACACCGTGTTCTGCGTTGTCGTTGGCCATGATGGTCACCGTGTTCGACGGCGTCCACGACTCGGCGTGCCCCAGGTGTAGCTCGGAGCCCGGCGGTGGCCGGCTTGGCCGTCTCGGCCAGCGTGCACGTCGTGCCGAGCGGCAGGCCAGTCGACGCCCTTGGTCTCGCCGTCGGTGAGCGTGCAGGGTGCCGGTCGTGCCGTCCGAGCAGGTGTAGGTCACCGTGAAGGTCGAGCCGGCCACGTAGCCGCCGGTCGCGCCGGTGACGTGCTTGGTGACCGTGAAGCCGCCGAGCACCCGCGTCGATCGGGTTGGTCAGCACGACGCCCGACCGGTGTTGTCCGCGTCGTTGCTGCGATGGTCACCGTGTTGGACGGATCCCACGTCTCGGCGCCCCAGGCGTAGCTGGCGTCCTTGGTCGCCGGCTTGGCCGTCTCCGACAGCGAGCAGGTCGTGCCGATCGGCAGGTCGCTCACGCCCGGCGGTGCTCGCCGTCGGTCAACGTCAGCGTCCCGGTCGTGCCGTCCGAGCAGGAGTAGGTCGACCGTGAAGGTCGAGTCGGCCACATAGCCGCCGGTCTCACCCGTCACGTGCTTGGTCACCGTGAAGCCGCCCAGCACCCGGTGATCGGGTTGGTCAGCGTCACGCCGACCGTGTTGGCCGAGCTGTTGGCCACGATGGTCACCGTGTTCGACGGGTCCCACGACTCGGTGCCCTAGGCGTAGCTGGCGTCCTTGGTGGCCGGCTTGGCCGTCTCCGACAGCGTGCAGGTGGTGCAGCAGCGGCAGGTCGCTGACGCGCCTTGGTCTCGCCGTCGGTCAGCGTCAGGGTGCCGCTGGTGCCGTTCGAGCAGGTGTAGCTGACCGTGAAGGTCGAGTCGGCGACGTAGCCGCCGGTCTCGCCCGTCACGTGCTTGGTCACCGTGAAGCCACCCAGCACCCGGGTGATCGGGTTGGTCAGCGTCGACGCCGACCGTGTTGTCGGTGCTCGTTGTTCACGATGGTCACCGTGTTCGACGGCGTCCACGACTCGGCGCCGTAGGCGTAGCTGGCGTCCTTGGTGGCCGGCTTGGCCGTCTCCGACAGCGAGCAGGTCGTGCCGCAGCGGCAGGCTGCCGACGCCCTTGGTCTCGCCGTCCTTCAGCGTCAGCGTGCCGCTCGGCCCCGTTCGAGCACGAGTAGCGACACCGTGAAGGTCGAGTCGGCGACGTAGCCACCGGTCTCACCCGTCACGTGCTTGGTCACCGTGAAGCCACCCAGCACCCGGGTGATCGGGTTGGTCAGCGTCACGCCGACCGTGTTGTTGAGCTCGTTGGCCACGATGGTGACGCTGTTCGACGGCGTCCAGGACTCGGTGCCGTAGACGTAGCTGGCGTCCTTGGTGGCCGGCTTGGCCGTCTCCGACAGCGTGCAGGTGGTGCCGAGCGGGCAGGTTGCTGACGCGCCTTGGTCTCGCCGTCCTTCAGGCTGAGCGTGCCGATCGCGCCGTTCGAGCAGGAGTAGGCCACCGTGAAGGTCGAGCCGGCCACGTAGCCGCCGGTCTCACCCGTCACGTGCTTGGTGACCGTGAAGCCGCCGTTGTCGGGGAAGGCGTTCGTGACCGTAGATCGTGGCGGTGCGGGTGTCCGGCGAGACCGTCACCGGGTTGGGGCTGATCGTCACCGGTCACCGGCCGGGGGTGACACCTCGGACAGGGTGTAGGTGCCGAAGGGCAGGTTGTCGACGGTGGCGGTCTGGCCGGCCTGCACGACCACCGTGCCGGACGTGCCCGTGGCCGTTGTCGTAGGCGATCGTGTAGTTCGGTGTTGGCCGGCGGTGCGCTCTGGCCGGTCACTGTCTTGGTGATCTTCAGCGTGCCGTGGCAGTCCGGCGGTCAGGGTCACCGTGTACGACGGCGGGTTGGGCTGCATGTAGTTGTCGGTCCAGGTGCCGGCCACGCCCAAGGTGACGCTCGAGGTCGAGCCGGGGATGCCCGGTCGTCGTGAAGTGGATCGAGCTGTTGGCCGGGACCACGGTGCCCGCGCCGTTGTACGGCGTGCCGCCGTGGTAGCTGGCGTCGGCCGTCAGGTGGGTGGTGCCGACGTTGGGCGAGACCGAGAACGAGTGGACGATCGAGTCGAGCTGGTAGTCGTTCGACAGCGTCCACGTGATCGTGTAGCGTGCCGTCCTCCTGGCAGGCGGCCACGCCCTACGAGCGACAGGCTGTGCGCCGATGCGCTCTGCGCGAACCCGATCAGTCCCGCGAGCATCGCGAGCACGAGGCTCGCGGACGCGATGAACCGGAGGTGCAGCTTCTGGCGTCGAGCGGATCTGGCCACGATCGTCTCCTCCACGATCTCGGCGCACGCCGCGGGCATCCGTCCCACCACGAATCACAGCCCCGCGTCGAAACGCCTCGGGGCCGGGTTCGCTCTGGCTCCCCGCAGACCAAGCGACCAGTGACGCCTGCGGATCAACGCTTCCCCAAATTTTCGGTTCGCCCTGCTGGCCTGTCCACGGTGGGGAAGACAGGCAGGGCGGACCCTAGCACTCTCCGTGAGCGACGCAACCGACTCCGCGACGGTGGGTGGTCGGATCAGGTCGGTCGAGGCGTCCGGAGCGGCCCGGTCGCACCGCTCGAGGCGGGTCGAAGCCGCCGTGCCCGCGCGCCACCAGGACCATGGCCGCCGGGACCGGGATCAACACGTTGATCGGGACGTGGAAGCGGGGGTCGCCGAAGAACGGGCCAGACCGCGATCACGACGGCGACGATCGAGAGCAACAGGAGCAGTCGGCGACGGTCGCCGCCGCGCAGCAGCAACGGCACGCCGACCACGGCCGAGCGCGAGCACGACGTAGAAGTACGCAGTCCGCCGAGGTCGCGCAGGACCGTCGGGCGCGGTCCGGTCGAGATGAACGGGTCGTCGCCGTAGGACTGCGACCGCGCCGATCGCGTCGTGGTCGCCGGCGAACTCCCAGCAGCGTGCGGTCGATCACCAGCAGCCGACCTCGCTGGGCCGGGTGGTGCACCGCCCACGTAGGGCCCGATGGGTCAGCGCGGGTGTTGCGGTCGGTCTCGAACTTCGGGCGCCGGTCGTCTCGGGGCTGGTTGGCGAAGCACCAGTCGGGCAGGGCGAAGTGGCCCTCCGCGTCCGGGTAGTTGCCGATGCACAGGTTGTCGCCGGTCGTCGTCCGATGGGCAGGAAGGCGTGCATCACCACCGCGTTGCGGACGGTCCAGGGCGACCATGACGACGAGCACGGTCGCGACCACGACGCCGAAGCGCTGCACCGCCAGCCGGCGGCCGCCCTTGCGCCACAGCGCGATGAGCACCATGGGCACGACGAGCAGGGCGATGGGACGCACCTCGATCGAGACGCCGAGCAGCAGCGCCGAACGCGACGAGTCGGCCCCACGACGGCGAGCTCGGGCCCCACGGGTGCCAACAGAGCACCACCAGCGCGAGCAGGAACACGAAGTTGAACGTGGTCTCGGTGAGGATGAGCGCCGAGTGCCCGATCAGGCTGGGGAAGAGGGCGACGATCACGGCGGTCACCGCCCCCACCCACGGCCCCACCAACCGCCGGCGCCGAGCACGCCGGCGAGCGCGATCGACGCCGTCGAGAAGAGGAGGTTCAGCCCGATCGGCGGCGGCGAGCCAGTGGTCCGGGAACGGCGAGTGCTGCATGACCCAGAACCCGACGGCCAGGATGGCCGGGTACCCGATCGGGTAGTAGGCGGTCGGCCCTGAGCCGGGGTACTGGTAGCCATCGCCCCGGCGCCAGGCTCTGGGCCAGGTGCAGGTAGAGGATCGGGTCGTGGAGGCCGACCGGCGCTCGGGCGGCGTAGAAGATCCAGGCGACGCGCAGCGCCAGGCCGACGACGACCGCGCCGAGCACCACCCTCCGGGGCCAACTGCTCCAGACCGCGTGCAGGGTCCGCTGGCTCAGCCCGGACACCCACGTCCTGTCGCTCCGGGCGGGGGCCGACGTCGCGGAGGTCACGCGGGCATCGACTCGGCTGGAGGTCGATCCCGAGCACCGAGGACGGCGGAGATGCCGGCGTCGATCGCCACCGCGGCCAGCAGGCAGAGCGCCCCTTCGGCCGACGCCCGGAACCGCGTCGCCGAGTAGAACAAGCGCCACGGTGACGATCACCGCCAGCGATCGGGGCGAGCAGGGGAACACGGGTCGACCCCGACGCCGGAGGATCACGCCCCCGACGACGGCCAGGATCGCCACGGGGTAATAGAGGTACATCCCCCAGTACGACACCCAGGGCGTCGTGTACTCGAGGTAGACGTCGAGCTGGGCGTTCTGCCGGGGCTTGAACACGCCGGTGATGCGGCCGACCCGCGCCGCCATCACGAGCGGGACGCGGCCCAGGTGGCTCTTGATGTAGGACAAACCGCCGTTGAACTCCGCGCGATCAGCCGCACCGTTCAAGCCGGTGATGTGGTGATCGGTGAGGTAGTGGACCCCGCACTGGTAGTTCCAGTAGCCGATCAGCCGCCCGTAGTACACGTAGTCGCAGTTGGACGTGGCCAGGGTGCCACCGACGTTCTGGGACATCAGCACCGTGTGGTCGAAGCGGGCCATGTTGAACCCCACCCACGGGGCCAGGACCGCCGCGAACGCACCGAGCCCGAGAACGGCTCGCCGGAACCGGCGGCGACGCGACGCGCCGGGCGTCAGCAACGCCAACGGCACCACGAGGAACAACGCCAGCAGGACGAGCTCCGAGCGCGAGAGGGCGGCCAGCCCGACCGCAGCGCCGACCGCGAGCATCCGTCCGCGGAAGGTCGATCCCAATAGCGGTACGCGAGCCAGACGGCCACCAGCGTGACGAGGATGACCATCGTCTCCGACAGCATCATGCCGTCGTAGCGCCAGGTGTTCGGGTAGACCGCCACCAGCATCGCCGCCACCAGCCCGGCGCGCGGGCCGACGATGTCGCGCCCGGCGAAACCGGCCACCGCGATCGAGCCGGCACCGAGCAGCGTCGACGCGAGCAGGTGGCCGGTGATCGAGCGCACACCGACGAGCGAGAACGCGGCCAGGTACACGATGTAGAGCGGCGGGTGGTCGGCGGCCTGCACCGGGGCATGCCCGGCCGAGCGCGAACGGGAGGATGAAGCCGTGCCCGGTGGCCAGGAGGTTCGCGCTCGGCGTGGTAGTAGAGCGCGTCGCTGATGTGCAGGGTCACGTGGCGTCGGATGAACCAGACGTAGGCGACGCGCCACGCCAGCCCGGCCGCCGTGATGGTGAGCAGTGCCGGCAGGAACCGGCGCGCCGCTGAACGGCTCCGGAGTCGCCGGCGCGCGCTCGGGCGCGACCGGCGCGGCGACCTCAGCCACGCGAGCCGATCGGCAGCGCCGGCAGGCCGTGGGCGAGGTTGATCAACGACCCGCCCAACCAGGGTGCCAGCGCGTACGCGGCGGGCGCGGCCCAGTGCACACCGTCCGGCCGATCGGCCAGGCTCATCTCCCCCTCGGGGAGGGAGCGCATCTCCGCCTCGAGATCGAGGACGGTCGGCGCGCGGCTCGACTGCGACCACCTCGCGGACCAGCTGGTTGAAACGGTCCATCCGGATCGGGTCCTCCTCGGGGAAGGGGCCCTTGAGGCCTTCGGTGATGCCGACGCGGATATGGGGCTCCATCAACCACACCACGCTCGAGCCGCTGGGAGGTGATGGTCTCGATGAGGGCGGCGATCTCGCCGCGGAGCCACTTGTCGTACACCGGATCGCCGATCGAGCGCCACTGCGTGTCGCCGCGCCGGAGCCGGTTGGCCACGTCCCACGGACCGAACATCACCATGACCACCTGTGGCCGGATCTGGATGACCTCCCGGGCCAGGTTGTGGCTCCAATCGCAGTCCGAATACACCTGGATGACCTTGCCGAGGGCTTCGTACGCGCCGAACCGGCCGACCGGGCAACCGAGCGAGCCTCCGTCCCATACCTGCAAGCGACCGGTGTTGGGTCCCCAGTGCACGAGACCGTCGCCGAGCGTCAGCATCGTCGAGTCACCGAACAGCAGCGCCCGCGGCGCCTCGTGGGCCCCGAGCGGCACCTTCGGGACCATCGGCGCGGTGATGAGGCCGCCCACATTGGTCGAGACGGGCTGGACCGTCGTCGTGCTCTCGAGCGACGGCAGCGGCCCGAGCGTGGGTTTGGCGAGGTTGATCAGATCGGTCTGCGGTGCGGCCGTCACGGCGATCAGCGACACCACGATCACCGCCGCGGCACGCTCCGCTGAGCACGAGCGGGTTCACACGGACGGGGAAGCGCCGCCGGCGGATCGGCATCTCGACCAGACGAGCCGAGACGATGGCCAGCGCCAGGGTCACGGCCAGTCGCAACCCGAAGAGGGGCCAGGGATCGAGTCCGGTCCGCCTCGGGGTCAACCAGAGGTAGATCGGCCAGTGGAAGAGGTACACGCCGTAGCTGATGGCGCCGAGCGCGCACAACCACCGCATGGAGAGCACCGACCGGACGGGGCCCTTGCGGACGGCGGCGACGATGAACAGGCAGGACATCAGTGCATAGCCGGCCAGTCCGCCCTGGTAGAGCCACGAGGACTCCTGCGTGGTGCTGGTCCACAGGGCCAAGGTGACCACCGCACCGACGACGCCGGCGGTGGTCCAGGCCCAGTTGGGCACGCGCAGCACGAACCCCTTGGGATGGGTGAGCACGAGGGCGAGCAGCGCGCCGAACAACAGCTCGAGGGCTCGCGTGCCGGTCCCGTAGTACACGCGGCGACGGGTCCTGGCCCGGCGTGTAGAGCCAGAACATCGCCGCCAGGGAGAGCAGCGACAGTACGGCCAACACGATGGCCACCGCCCGCCGGGATCCCTTCGACAACTTGAAGGTGACCACGATCACGATCGGGAACACCACGTAGAACTGCTCCTCGATCGCGAGCGACCAGAAGTGCAGCACCGGCGACGGGGCGCTGAAGAGCTGGGCGTAGGACTGGCCCGTGGTGATGAAGCGCCAGTTGGCCACGTAGAACAGCGCGGCCAACACGTCGCCCCGCAAGGTGGCGAGCTGGCCCGGGGTGGCCACGAAGTAGCCGAAGGCGACGACGCCGAGCAGGCACAGCAGCGCGGCCGGCATCAGCCGGCGGTAACGCCGGCCCCAGAAGTTCCGGAGGCTGATGGCCCCGGCACCTGAGAACTCCCAGAGGAGCAACAGGGTGATCAGGAAGCCCGAGAGCGTGAAGAAGGTCGAGACGCCGAGGAAGCCCCCCTTCGCCCACGAGAACCCGTTGTGGAACAGCAGCACGGCCAGCACTGCGAGCCCCCGCAGGCCTTCGATGCCGGGCAGGAACGGGATGGTCTGGGAGCCCGACGACCGGGCCTCGGCGGCGGGGAGCTCGCCGACGATGGGCGTCGGCTCACGCACGACGGTCGCTGCTTCGCCAGACACCGGGGCAACGTTACTCTCGGCCCAGGTACGGTCCTCGGCACGAACGCCCGTCCCGTGCCCCTCGGCTACCGCCCCGAGCTCGACGGATTGCGCGCGCTCGCAGTCGTGGCCGTCATGTTGTTCCACGCCAACGTGTCCTGGGCCAAGGGCGGCTTCCTGGGCGTCGACGTCTTCTTCGTGCTGAGCGGCTTCCTCATCACACGGCTGCTGCTCGAGGAGCGCGAGGTCACCGGCCACGTCGGGCTGCTCCGCTTCTACCTGCGGCGCATCCTCCGGCTCTTCCCAGCCCTGGTGGTCGTGTCCGTGGCCGTGGGCATCTACGCCCACATCTGGCTCTCCCATGACCAGGCGGTGCAGACCTTGCGCGACGTGTTCGCCACCGCCACGTACCACATGAACTGGGTCCAGGCCCTGACGGCCCGACCACTGTTCGGTCTGCTCGACCATGCCTGGTCGCTGAGCATCGAGGAGCAGTTCTACGTGGTGTGGCCGCTGATGCTGATCGTCGCCCACAAGCTCGGCGGCACCCGGGCGGTGCTCGGCACCGCCCTCGCCGGGGCGCTGGCATCGGCCGCGCTGCGGATAGGACTGCTGGCGCCCCACGTGAGCTTCGACCCCCGCGTGTACTACGGCCTCGACACCCACGCCGACGGCCTGCTCATCGGGTGCGCGCTCGCGGCCGTCACGCTGCTGTGGAGCGATCTCCCCGGGCGGGTCACCGGTCGAGCCGGCTGCTGGATCGGTCCGACGGCCCTCGTGGCCCTCGGTGTCGCGGTCGCCACGATCAGCCTGCGCAGCCGCTGGATCTACGAGTGGGGCTACCTCGTGATCGTGTTGGTCACCGCCGCGCTGGTCGCCGACCTCTACTCGGCAGGGATCACCAGCCGCCTGCTCCACCACGACCCGCTCGTCTTCGTGGGCCGGATCTCCTACGGCCTGTACCTCTGGCACTGGCCCGTGTACCTGGTCCTCAACGGCGGCCGCATCCCATGGGCGTTCGTCCCGCTCACACTGCTGCGCCTGGCCGTCAGCGGGCTGTGCGCACTGGCGTCGTTCGTGCTCGTCGAGCGGCCCTTCCTCCGCCTCAAGGACCGGCTGGAGCCGGCGCTGCTGGCCCGCAACCGCAACCGATCGGCCGACCTCACGCCGGGTTAAGCCTTGACCCTTTCGTCGCGTCAGATGGTTCACTCGGATGCGTGTACAACATCGGGACGGTCGCACGCCTGGCGCAGGTGTCGGTGCGAACGCTGCGGCACTACGACGAGATCGGTCTCCTGAAGCCGGCCGACGTCGATCCGACACGAGGCAAGCGGGGACGCGGCACGACCGATGCGTCTGACGACGGCGCTCCCGGTGCCCCGGGACCTGTCGATCGACAGCCACGGACTGAGGACGATTGACCTCCCACCGGTCGACCGGGCCGCCACAACCGTGGTGTCCGGACCTCCCGATCGGTTCGCGGCGGGCTTCCAGGCGTTGCACGACTGGGTGGAGCAGACCGGAGAGCAAGCCACCGATTCCGATCGCGAGGTTTACGTCGACTGCGACGGCCCACCCGACACGTGGGTTACCGAGCTGCAGACGATCCTCGAGCCACGCCACTAGCCCCGTGGCCCGACCGCCGGGGGCGCCTGGATGGAGTAGAGGACGAAGTCGATGTCGTCGTGGACGATGTCGCGCTGGTAGGTCATCCCGAGCCGTTCCATCACCGCCCGTGATCTGACGTTGTGGGGCTCGGTGTAGGCCACGACCTCGTCCACCCCGAGTTCGTCGAAGGCGAACGCGAGGCCGGTCGTTCCGATCTCGGTCGCATAGCCCTGGCCCCAGTAAGCCCGGTGCAGAACCCAGCCGACCTCGAGCCGGGATGCGCCGTCGAGCTGCATCCGGGACAGTCCGCCTCTGCCCACCGGCTCGCCGGTCACACGGTCGTACGCCATCCACTTCGACACGCCGTCGTCGGTCCAACCGGCTGCGAACCGGTTCGCGTCCTCCCGGGCCGACGCCTCGGTTCCGACCCCGTCCCACCACTCCGCGACGGCCGGATCCTGGTGCAACCGGTAGAGGTCCTCGGCGTGCTCTGGCCGGATGGGTTCGAGGCGCAGTCGGGTGGTGAGTCGGGTGTGCATGAGCCGACGCCCACCGTAGACCGGCGAATCAGCTACCCCGGCGGGGCGAACAGCTCGAGCTGGATGTTGTCCGGATCCCGGAACACCAGCACCGATCCGTACGGCTCATCGGCGATCGGCGACTGGGTCAGCGGCTTGTCGGCGACGTCGGCCCGGGTCACACCGTTGGTCTCGAGGTGGGTCTGCCAGACCTCGAGATCGAGCCGGGTGGGAACGACGAGGCCGACGTGGTCGAGACCCGGCGTGCGTCTCGCCGAAGAGGTCCCCGTCGTTGCGGTCGTGGTGGTGCAGCACGATCACGAGCTGCATGCCATCGTCCGCGAGGAGCTTCCCGACGCCCCCGGGGTGGGGGACGTCCATCAGGAAGTGGATGCCGAACACCGCTTGGTACCAGCGGATGCTCTCGTCGACATCGGTGACGGTGAGGGCGATGTGGTGCGGGCGGGCGGGCGCGATGGTCGACATGCTTCCTCGGTTCGGTGGGATCAGGAACGGGCTTCGATACGGGCGGAGTAGTCATCGGCCAGCGCGCGCAGAGCTGCCGCGCCGTCACCGGCATACGACGAGCCGTGCATGAGGGCCAGCGTCGCGCGGCTGGAGGTCGGCGAGAGCGGTCACCGTCGCGGGCGTGTGGGGGGCCAAGCTCGAGTAGCCGAAGAGATCTTCGGCCGCCCCCGAGGGCCCGAGGATGTCGCCGTCGGTGATAGCCGGACCGTCGCCGAGGTGGGTGAAGAGATCGCCGCACAACAGGGTGCTCGTCGTCTCCTCGAACAGGATCCCGGCCTCCCAGCCGTGGGGCACGTGCGGCGTCGGGAGGTAGCGGACCCGCTTGTCCCCCAGCTCCACCACCTCCCCGTCGGCCAGCGGACGGGGAGGACGATCGGCGATCTCGCCGACCGAGATCATGCACCCGAGGGCGCCGAACATGACCTGGGCGTTCGGTGCGGCCGCCAGGAGGTCGTTCATCGCGCCGCACTCGTCGGATTCGACGTGTCCGAATCCGATCCAGCGAAGGCGATCGAGCGGGAGCACGCGCTCGATCGCCTCGACGACCGACGGGAACATCGAGCGGTGACCGGTGTGGAACAGCAGCGGCTCGTCGTCGTCGAGGAGGAACTGGTTGAACGTGAACCCGTCGGGTCCGATGTCTGGGACACACGTCGAGAGTCGGTAGATCATCGGGGCGATCTCGTCGAGCTTGGTCGTCATCGTGTGGCTCCTCTGGTCGTGGCCTTCGGCTTGGTGCCGGGCGCGGGTGGGGAAGTCGATTCGATGTACACGAAGAACATGGCGATGAAGTCCTCGATCAGGCGCGCCCAGCGGTCGCCCCCCGGATCGTTGGAGATCTGCTGGTCGACCAGGCCGGTGATCCACGCGGTCCACATGTCGATCTGGCGGGGATCGGTCACACCCACTCGGTTCAGCTGCTCGGTCGCGGCCTCGAGCGCGCGCACGGCCGGCGCGAACGCCTCGGGGGTGGGCTCGAACCCCGGGATCGTGCGCTGGAAGAGCAGTTGGTACCGGGCCACGTCAGCTGATGCAGAACTCGACGAAGCGATGCACCCGGGCGCTGAGGACCACCCGATCGTCGTCGGACTCGTACGGCGCGCTCATGACGTCGACGAACTCGGTGGCGGCGCGGGCGAACATCGCGTCGTAGATAGCGTCCTTCGACTCGAAGTAGGCGTAGATAGTCGGGGTGCTGATACCCGCCCGCTTGGCGAGATCGCGGATCGCGAGCCCGGCGAGTCCTTCGTCCCGCACGAGCCCCCACGCGGCATCGACGATCGCGGCCTGCGCCGCCCGGCGCTTGGCGGCCTTCCACTCGACGGTCGGCTCGTTCTTTGACATCGATCTGGATACTTGCACGATGTATAAGATTTGTCAACGGACGTTCACGTCCGTTGGAGGTCAGTGCAGGATGAAGCCGGTCTCGCCGACGTCGACGGTCGCCGTATCGCCCTCGACCACCTCGCCGTCGAGCAGCGCGATGGCCACGCGGTCGCCGATCTCCCGCTGGATGAGGCGCTTCAGCGGCCGAGCACCGAAGGCCGGGTCGAACCCGTCCCGGGCCAGCGCGTCCTTGGCCTCGGGGGTGACCTCGAGGTGGATGCGCCGATCGGCGACCCGCTTCACCATTGTGGCGAGCTGGAGGTCGACGATGCGACGGAGGTCCTCGGGGGTGAGCTGGCGGAAGCGGACGATGTCGTCGACGCGGTTGATGAACTCCGGCTTGAAGAAGGCGGCCGGATCGCCGGGAAGGTTCGACGTCATGATGAGGACGACGTTGGTGAAGTCGACCGTCCGACCCTGGCCGTCGGTCAGGCGCCCGTCGTCGAGCAGCTGCAGCAGCACGTTGAAGATGTCGGAGTGTGCCTTCTCGATCTCGTCGAGCAGGACGACGGCGTAGGGCCGCCGGCGAACCGACTCGGTGAGTTGGCCACCCTCGTCGTAGCCCACATAGCCGGGCGGCGCGCCGATGAGCCGGCTCACGGTGTGCTTCTCCGCGTACTCGCTCATGTCGATGCGGACGATCGCCCGATCGTCGTCGAAGAGGAACTCGGCGAGCGAACGCGCCAGTTCGGTCTTGCCCACGCCTGTGGGACCGAGGAAGAGGAAGCTGCCGATCGGCCGGTTCGGATCCGAGAGGCCGGCACGGCTGCGGCGGATGGCGTTGGCCACCGCGGTGACAGCCTCGTCCTGGCCGATGACCCGCTCGTGCAACTGCTCCTCGAGGTGGACGAGCTTGTGCATCTCGCCCTCCATCAGCCTTGACACCGGCACGCCGGTCCACTTGCTGACGACCTCGGCCACGTCCTCCTCGTCGACCTCTTCCTTCAGCATCTTCTGCGTGGCCTGGAGCTCGTCGAGGGCCTTGGTGGCCTCGTCGATGCGGCGCTCGAGCTCGGGCAGCTGGCCGTAACGGATCTCCGCCGCCTTTTCGAGATCGCTCTCGCGCTCGAGCTCGCCGCGCTTCGACTCGAGCTGTTCCTTCAGCTCGCGGATCTGGCCGATGGCGTCCTTCTCGGCCTGCCAGTGCGCCATCATCCCGTCCGACTGCTCGCGCAGGTTCGCCAGCTCCTCGTCGAGCGCCGTGAGCCGCTCCTGCGACATCGCGTCGGTCTCCTTGGCCAGCGCGACGCGCTCGATCTCGAGCTGGCGGATGCGCCGCTCGACCACATCGATCTCGGTCGGCATCGAGTCGATCTCGATGCGCAGCTTGCTGGCCGCCTCGTCCATGAGGTCGATGGCCTTGTCGGGCAGGAAGCGACCCGTGAGGTAGCGATCGGACAGCACGGCCGCCGCCACCAGAGCCGCGTCCTGGATGCGGACGCCGTGGTGGACCTCGTAGCGCTCCTTCAGACCGCGCAGGATGGCCACGGTGTCCTCCACCGAAGGCTGGCCGACGAACACCTGCTGGAACCGACGCTCGAGCGCGGCGTCCTTCTCGATGTACTTGCGGTACTCGTCGAGGGTCGTGGCACCGATCATGCGGAGCTGCCCGCGGGCGAGCATGGGCTTGAGCATGTTGCTCGCGTCCATCGCCCCTTCGCTGCCGGCACCGGCGCCGACGACCGTGTGCATCTCGTCGATGAAGGTGACGACCTCGCCCTCGCTGTCGGTGATCTCCTTGAGGACGGCCTTCAACCGCTCCTCGAACTCTCCGCGGTACTTGGCGCCGGCCACCATGCTCGCCAGGTCGAGCGCGATGAGGCGCTTGTCCTTCAGGCTCTCGGGCACGTCGCCCTCGACGATGCGTCGCGCCAGCCCTTCGACGATCGCCGTCTTGCCGACGCCCGGCTCGCCGATGAGGACGGGGTTGTTCTTGGTCCGTCGTGACAGCACCTGGATCACGCGGCGGATCTCGTCGTCACGCCCGATGACCGGATCGATCTGGCCGGCCCGCGCCGCCTCGGTGAGGTCGCGCCCGTACTTCTCGAGCGCCTGGTACTGCTCTTCGGGGTTCTGGCTCGTCACGCGGTGGCTGCCCCTGCACCTGCGCCAGCGCGGCCAGCAGGTCCTCGTGCGACACCCCGAGGCGGTCGGCGAAGGCCAGCAGCAGGTGCTCGGTCGAGAGGTACTCGTCGTGCAGCTCGCGCCGGGTGGCGTCCGCCGCGTCGAGCAGGGCCGTCAGGTCCCGGCTCATGCGGGCGTCGCTGCCGTAGGCCTTGGGCAGCCGGTCGACCGCCGCCTGGGCGTCGGCGCGCACCGCCATCGGGGCCTGCCCGACCTTGGACAGGATCGGCAGGACGATGCCCTCCTCCTGGCCCAGCAGGGCGACGAGGAGGTGGTCGGGCGTGACCTCGGGGTTGGCGTTGGCCCGCGCCGTCTCGACGGCGTGGTTCAGCGCCTCTTGGGTCTTCAGCGTCCAGCGGTTGGGATCGAGGGCCAACGAACGGGCTCCCTGTCGAGTAGTGGTGGAAATGGGTACTCAGAAAACTTGATGGTCAGTGTATCAAGTTTGCCTGGATCCGTCCACCAGCATGGGCTGCGGAGCAGAGCGAAGCAGCTCGCACGACGACACCCAGATCGGCGAAACGGGCCCGTCGGATGGGGGCTGCGGAGCAGAGCGGAGCAGCTCGCACGATGACACCCGAATCGGCGAAGCCGGCCCGTCGGATTATCGACGGGCAATCAGGTAGGAAACATCTTCGCCCGGTCCGGGGTAGGAGCCCCGGTGCTCGCTACCGTGTTCGGCACCGCTGCGAGGACTGCGCCCGTTCGAGGAGGTCGAGATTTCGATGGACACCCCGAGGTATCCACCTCCACACGACTGGCTGCGCCTGCCGGCCATCCGAGACACCGACTGGGTCGAGTCCCGGTTCGGTCACAGCTGACCGTGCCGGCGCATCGTCCCGTCCTCACCCCGGCCGCCGTCGCCGCGTTCGTCGCCGATCGCGTCTTCGGCCCGTCGGCCGATCCACACGGACTCGGCGTCGAGTTGGAGTGGCTCACCAGCCAGGGAGGCCGGGACCGGCGACTTCCCGTCGCCGAGGCGACCGACCTCATCGATCGCCTGTCGCCGCTGCCGGCGGGCAGCCGCCTCACCCTCGAGCCCGGCGGGCAGCTCGAGTTGAGCAGCGCGCCGTTCCAGTCGATCGACGAGGTCTGCGACGCCGCCGTGGCCGATCTCGAGCTGCTCGATCGAGCCTGCGGCGCCAACGACGTCGAGCTCATCGCGCTCGGTGCCGACCCGGTTCGTCCGCCCGAGCGGGTCACCGTCGCAGCGCGGTACCGGGCGATGGAGCACTACTTCGACCGCCTCGGCCGGGCCGGGCGCACGATGATGTGCAACACCGCGGCCATCCAGGTCAACGTCGGACTGGGCGACCCCGACCAAGTGGTGGCCCGCTGGCGCCTCGCCAACGAGCTCGGGCCGACGCTCATCGCCTGCTTCGCCAACTCCCCCTTCGAGGGCGGGCTCCCGAGCGGGTGGCAGTCGAGTCGGCTGCGGGCCTGGTGGGCGCTCGATCCGACCCGGTCGAGCCCGGTGCCGTGCGGCGGCGACCCCGTGCGGGCGTGGGCCGCCTACGCCCTCGAAGCCCGGGTGATGTTCGTGCACATCGACGACGAGCGCTGCGTCCCGGTGCCCGAGGTGATGACCTTCGGTGACTGGCTGCGTCGACGGCCACGAGCTCGGCTACCCGACCGAGGACGACCTCGGCTACCACCTGACCACTCTCTTCCCGCCCGTGCGGCCGAAGGGCTGGCTCGAGCTGCGCATGTTCGACGCCCTGCCTTCACCGCTGTGGCAGGTGGCGATGGCGGTGTCGGGCGCGCTGCTGCGCGACCCGACGGTCGCGCTGCAGGTGCACGAGGCGGTGGCGCCGACGACCGACCTCTGGGTCGACGCCGCGCAGCTCGGGTTGGCCCACCCGGAGCTGGCCCGATCGGCCGAGGCGGTCTTCGAGCTCGCACTGGCCGGGCTTCGGCGCGCCGACGTGTCGTCGGCGCGCGTCGACCTCGTCGAGCTCTACGCCGACCATTGGGTGCGCCGGGCGCGATGCCCCGCGGACGACCGGCTCGACGTGTGGCGGGAGACTGGCGAGCTGTTCCCGCCGGCAGAGTCGGCACGCGACGCGATGGCCGGTCACGAGGCGATGCGGTGAGCCCGGTCGACCTGATGGGCACGGTCGACGTCGAGAGCGTCGCCGCCGAGCTCGACCGGGTCCGGCACCGGACACGTGGACTGGTCGACGGGCTGACCGAGGCCGAGCAGCGCGCCCAGGTCTCGCCGCTGATGTCGCCGTTGGTTTGGGACCTGGCCCACATCGGCAACTACGAGGAGCTGTGGCTGTTGCGCGCCATCGACGGCCGCGACGCCGTCGATCCCGCGCTCGACGACCTCTACAACGCCTTCGAGCACCCTCGTTGGGAGCGGCCCTCGCTCCCCATCCTCGGTCCCGACGAGGCTCGCTCCTACCTCGACGAGGTCCGCGCCGAGGTGCTCGGGTTGCTGGACCGGCTCGACCGGCTCGCGCTCGACGACGACGCCGCTCGCCTCGTCGCCGAGGGATTCGTCTACGGCATGGTGCTGCAGCACGAGCACCAGCACGACGAGACGATGCTCGCGACGCACCAGCTGCGCGGCCGCAACGCCACGCCGCCGCCGCTCCTCGCGCCCCGATCCGACGTGTTCGGCCCCGGCGACGACACGCCCGCGAGTGGGTCGCGCACCGACACGCAGACGGTCGAGGGGGGTCCGTTCGAGATGGGTACGTCGAGTGTTGCCTGGGCCTACGACAACGAGCGGGGCGCGCACGTTGTCGAGCTCCCCGACTACCTGATCGACACCACTCCGGTCACCAACGCCGCGTACCTGGCGTTCGTCGCCGACGGTGGCTACGACGACCCACGGCTGTGGGCGCCGACCGGGTGGGCCTGGCGCCAGGACCAGCAGCTCGCGCATCCGCAGTTCTGGCAGCCCGACGGCGACGGCTCGTGGAGCGTGCTGCGCTTCGGCCGGCTGCTCGACCTGACCGACCACCTCGACGAGCCCGTCCAGCACGTCTGCTGGTACGAGGCCGACGCGTTCGCCCGGTGGGCCGGCAAGCGACTCCCCACCGAGGCCGAGTGGGAGAAGGCCGCCGCCGGTGCCGACCTCGGGTCGGCCAACCTCGGACAGCAGGCCGACGGCCCGCGGCGCGCGTCGGCATCCAGCGTGAGCGAGTCGGGTTGCCACGCGATGTTCGGCGACGTCTGGGAGTGGACCTCGTCGGACTTCCTGCCCTATCCCGGCTTCGAGGCCTGGCCCTACCGCGAGTACTCCGAGGTGTTCTGGGGTCCGGAGTACAAGGTGCTGCGCGGTGGCTCGTGGGCCACCGATCCGGTCGCCGTGCGCACCACCTTCCGCAACTGGGACTATCCGATCCGCCGCCAGATCTTCGCCGGCTTCCGCTGCGCCCGCGACGCCTGAACCATGTGCCGGATGCTCGCCTACGTCGGTCCGCCGGTGGCTGCCTCGACGCTCGTGATCGACCCGCCGTGGTCGCTGCTCCGGCAATGCACCGCCGCTCGCGAGCAGTCGAGCGGATGCGACAACCCCGACGGCTGGGGCATCGGGTGGTACCCGTCACCGGGCGCACCCGTGCGCTACCGCACGACGACGCCGATGCCAGACGACGAGGAAGGTCAGGTTCGACTGGCCGACCTCGAGTCGGGCCACTTCGTCGCCCACGTCCGTCTCAAATCCCCCGGCTCGCCGGTCGAGGTGGCCGGCAACGCACCCTTCGTCGAAGGTCGCTGGATGTTCGCCCACAACGGGCACGTCGAAGGCTTCCGTCAAGGGCGGCGCGAACAGCTCCGAGCGGAGCTGAGCCCGGTGCGACGGGCAGCCCTGGCCGGCGACGCCGACAGCGAGGTGCTGTTCGGGCTGGTGTGCGACGCCATCGACGGGGGTGCAGACCCGGTCGATGCGGTGCGCCGCGTCATCGGCCGTGCCGGTGCGGGCAACTACAACCTGATCCTGACCGATGGCGAGCGGTTGCTCGCCTGCCGCTGGGGCAACTCGCTCTACCTGCGACGCGACCACCCCGTCGCCGGGGCGGCGCTCGTCGCCTCGGAGCCTCACGACGACGAGCCCGGCTGGGAACCCGTCCCCGACCGATCCCTCGTCGTGATCGAGGGCACCCGCGTTGCGACCGTGGCGATCGGCACGCCCCTCGAACCGACCCCGATGGAGGTCCTGCCATGACCGACCCAGCTGATGATCGCGCCGCGCGCGTGCGCGTCGACGTGCTCATGGGGCCGACGGACCTCGAGGACGCGCTGCGCGCCGACGTGCGCAGAGGCCTCACCGCATCGCCCAAGGAGCTGCCGCCGAAGTGGTTCTACGACGACCGCGGCTGCGAGCTCTTCGACGCCATCACCCGACTCCCCGAGTACTACCCCACCGAGCGCGAGCGCGCGATCCTGCGGGCCGAGGCGGCCACCATCGCCGAGGTCTCGCAGGCCGACACGCTGGTCGAGCTGGGCTCCGGCACATCCGACAAGACCCGTGTACTGCTGGACGCCTTGCAGGGGAGCGGCCGGCTCAGACGGTTCGTGCCCTTCGAGATCAGCGAGACCACACTTCGGACCGCGGCCGACGCCATCGCCGCGGAGTACCCGGGTGTCGTCCGTGCATGCCGTCGTGGGCGACTTCGAGCGCCATCTCGGCGACCTCCCTGGTGGCGGTACCCGCCTGATCGCCTTCCTGGGCGGGACCATCGGCAACTTCGCACCCGCCGAGCGCAAGCGGTTCCTCGCCGACCTGGCCGACGGCATGCGCCCCGGCGACCGCTTCCTGCTCGGCACCGACCTGGTCAAGGATGTCGGCCGGCTCGAGGCCGCGTACGACGACTCGCAGGGCGTCACCGCCGAGTTCAACCTGAACGTGCTGGCGGTCGTCAACCGCGAGCTCGACGCCGACTTCGCCGTCGACCAGTTCAGCCACGTCGCCCTGTTCGACCGCGACGAGGAATGGATCGAGATGCGCCTGCGGTCGCGTCGCGACCAGCACGTCGAGATCGGCGCGCTGCGGCTCGGCGTCGACTTCGCCGAGGGCGAGGAGATGCGCACCGAGATCAGCGCCAAGTTCCGCCGCGACGGCATTCAGGCCGAGCTGGCCGATGCGGGTCTGCGCCTCGAACGCTGGATGACCGACCCCGACGGCGACTTCGCCCTCAGCCTCTCCGTCCGCGAGTAGCACCGCATCGCCCCGCCTCCTCGCCGGAAACCGGGCATCTGTGCACGTCGTTTTGACGCATTTCGATGCCCGGTTCCGGATCAGGACGCGGTACACGTCCAACAGCGCGGCGCCACAACCGTTGCACACGCCTTCGGCCGCCGGGGTCACGCCGTCGCACTCGGCGCAGAAGATCATGCGGCCGTGGTTCGACGTCATCTCCCAGATGGCGGAGAAGTGGCTGTGCTGCCAGCGGTGCTCGTAAAGGGCGCGCACGGTGTCACGGTGTTCGGGCGTCGCGGCGAAGGCGCGGGCGTCGGCGGCGGTGCGCCACATCGCGATCAGCGTCACCGTCGGGCCGTCGGGAAAGCTGTAGCGGCGGATGAAGCCGGGAGCCGATGCGAGCAGCTCCATCAGCGGCACCGCGGCCTCCCAGAAGCTCGCCGCGCCATCCGCGTCGGCGAACGTGGCCTGGAGCACGAGGATGGCCCCGGCTGCCTCCGGCCCGAGTCCGCCCTCGGGCCCCTGCTGGGTGGCGAGGATGCTCGGCGCGATGGCCGTGCCAGGGATGGCGACCATGGCGGCGATGGCCTCCGGGGGCGGCGGGGCGGTCAGCAGCTCGGTCATGATCGGCTCCGATGGGTATCATCCGACTAAGAATATATTGATTACAGTGATACTAGGGTGAAATGGCGAAGCCGGTCAAGAAGGTCGAGAAGCGCCCCTACTCCTCGGTCGTCCGCCAGGAGCAGGCCGCGCAGACGCGGACGCGCATCGTCGAGGCCGCCGGAGAGCTGTTCGCGGCCCGTGGGTATCCCCGCACCACCATCCGCGACATCGCCGTGGCCGCCGACGTCGCCGTCGACACCGTGTACGCCACGTTCGGCAGCAAGGCACGCGTGCTGACCGCGTTGATCGACCTCCGACTGTCTCCGGTGGCGGGCGTCGACAACGTGATGGACCGCCCCGAGGCGCAGGCCGTACGGGACGAGCTCGACCAGCGCGCGCAGCTGCACCGCTTCGCGCTCGACATGGCGGCCGTCTCGAGTCGAGTCCGACCGACGTTCGAGATCATGCGCAGCGCGTCGGTGGTCGAACCGGAGATGGCGCGGGTGTTCGCTGAGATGGACGGCTACCGGCTGACCAACATGCGTCGCGTGGCTGAGTGGATCGCGGCGCGGGGGCCTCTGCGGATGGGGATCGACCAGGCGGCCGAGACGATCTGGGTGCTGGCGAGCCCGGACACGGCCAGGGTGCTGTGCGACGGTCGCGGCTGGTCCGAGGCCGACTACGCCGCCTGGCTGGAGTACGTGCTCGTGCGCACCCTGCTCCCCGACTAGGGCAGGAGGCGGAGCGCATTCACCGGGTTCGACCCACCGGGCCGACGGCCGACAGAGCGACGCGTACGTCGGTGAAGGGAAGATCGGCCCATCGGGTGCGGGCAGACGCTGCGTCGAAGGACATCGTCGATCGTGTCCATGGCGACGGCGGCCTTCGCCTTGCGCGAGAAGGGCGCGAGTCCGCGAAGCATTGGGCGCGGTACGTGCCGCACCTTGTCGGCGCGGCCCCAGATGTCCTGCAGCACTGCGGCCAGCTCGTTGAAGGTCAAGTCCTCCGGTCCACCCACCTCGAGGGTGTCACCTCGCAACGACGGATCGAGAACAGCCCGCTCCACGACCGCGGCCACGTCGGCGACGGACACGAAGTTGATCGGGTTCTCGCCGCGCCCCAGGACGACTGGTCTGGTCATGATCTCGGCCCACAGCTCGACGAAGGCCGTGGCCCGGATGATCGTCCAACCCGCCGCGCTCGCTCGGAGATGCTGCTCGGCGGCGTACTTGGCCCGGAACAGCTCCATGGGGCTGGACGGCGACGCATCGACGACCGACATGAGCACCACGTCGGCTCCCGCCGCGACGGCGGCATCGACCAGATGCGCGTTGCCGTCGCAGTCGACGCTCGCCGGTGACACCCGACCCGGCCCCGCGAAGCCCTGCACGGCGGACACCACCACATCGACGCCCCGCATCGCCGTTGCGAGACTGGCCGGTGTGCGCACATCGCCCGCGACGATCTCGACGTTCGCGCCGTCCGCGCCGGTCGTGCCGTCGAACGGGAGGGCCCGGGCGGGGTCACGGGCGAACACCCGCACCTGCTGGCCGGAGGCGCACAGCCGTTCCACGACCAGCCGGCCGAGTCGGCCTGTGCCCCCGGCGACCAGGATCACGGTCGGGCCACCTGGTTGCGCACGGCGTCGTCGACGCCATCCGAGGCGTCGTCGACCGGCTCGAGATAGAAGCGGGCCCGTTGGATCATGTCGTCCCGAACACCGAAGACGATCACGCCCGCCATGTGATGCGCGCTCCCATCGGGCCGAGTGCCGGTCATGTCCCATTCGGTCCAGACCGTGTCGCCGTCGGTGGCGCGCTGCACCACCTCGGCATGCACGTCCGGTACGAATGCGAAGATCTGGTCCCAATTGCGACGCACCTGCTCGCGACCGGCGAAGGCGCGAGCTGGGTGGACGGGTGTCTCGTTGCGGTAGTCGGCCGCGAAGCAGGCGACCAGCGCTTCGATGTCGTGAGCGTTGGTGGCCGACAGCAGCCGGTCGACGACCTGCTGGGCTGATCCCTCGTGCGTACCCATCGATACCCGACCCTTCGGTCCTCGACGATTTCGATCTAGTGAACTAGAATTAAATGCACTATGGACCGCGCGGTCACCCATGTCAACCAGCGGCGGACCTACGACGCACGGCGCCGCAAGGATCAGGCCCAACGCAGCCGGGACGCGATCGTCGAGGTCGCCGAGCGTCGGTTCCTCGACGACGGCTACGCCGCGACGACGATCGCCGTGATCGCGACCGACGCCGGCGTCTCGGTCGACACGATCTACAAGTCCTTCGGTGGGAAGCCGGGGCTCATCCGCGCCATCCGAACCAAGGCGCTCGAAGGACACGGCCCGGTCCCAGCCGAGCAGCGGTCGGACCGGATGCAGGCCAGCGAGACCGACCCCCGCCGGATCCTCGAAGGCTGGGGCAGCTTGACGGCGGAGGTCGCGCCGCGCGTGGCGCCCATCCTCTTGCTCATCCGCGACGCCGCCACGACCGACGCGGAGGTCCGGACCCTCCTCGACGAGCTCGACGACGACCGGCTCCGTCGGATGAGGACCAACGCTCGCCGGCTGCGAGCCGGAGGGCACCTTCGCCCTGGCATCGGCCTGGCCCGCTGCACGGACCTTCTGTGGACCTACAGCTCGCCCGAGCTCTACGAGCTCCTGGTCGTACGCCGAGGCTGGACCGCTCGCCGATTCGGAAGCTTCGTCGCCGACTCGCTGATCGACGCCCTACTGCCCGACTAGGGCCCGGGCTCGACTTCGAACCGATCGCCGACCGTCACCGCGCCCGGCTCGAGCACCGTCGCGTAGAGCCGGCTCCAGCCCGGGTGCTCGTCGTGATCGACGCGCCGGAACTGGCGATCACTGAACCAGCCAGCGTTCTTCGAGCACGGTGTCGCATGCGACGAGATCTCCGCCAGCACGGTACCGATCCGCACGATCGTCCCCGGCCGCAGGCTCGCCCAGTCGACACCGGAAACCGTCACGTTCTCGCCCGCGAGGCCAGCCTCTATCGGATGGCCCTCGGCCTGCAGGGCGGCGATGACGTCCGCGCTCCACAGGCACAACGCCTGGAAGGGGCGGCCGTGGTGGCGACGATCGCTCTGCACGTCTCCCTCGGCTCCCGACCAGCCGACCTGGAAGCCATCGACGCCACGCTTGGGCACCCCCCCGCCCGACACGGCGAGATGCGTCACCTCCCCGATCTGGTGGGCGACGCGGTCGCCGAGCGCGACCCGGATGCGACTGACGTCGTGCAGGTGGTGGGTCGCGTCGTGCAGCGCGTGCCGACCGATCCACGCGAGATCGACGGTGTCGCCGGAGAACGACACGGTCGAGTCGGACCACTCGTCCGTCGGGACGGCCGCCAGGGCCTGCGCGAGCCGGGAGGCCTCCTCCGCCAGCCGGTCCAGCGCCGCGTCGAGGTCGACGACGGCCGGTTCGGGGTCGAAAGGCTGGCCGAGTACGTCCCCGAGGTCGGTCCCCGGTGTCTCCCGCGCGGTGTCGACCAGGAACCGCATGGCCCAGAGCGTCCCGCCGAGGTGGTCGGTGTACTCCGCGATCGACCACTGCTCCGGCGTCGGGCGCGTGTGGAGCACGTCTTCGTCGGCCCCTTCGAGGTAGAGGTCCCACAGCGGCCGCAGCACGCCGAGCGTGGTCAGGACGTCCTGGTCGGTCCACCGGCTGCCGTCGAAGTGGCACTCATCACACCGGTCGACGTCCATCGGACGAGTGTCGCGCGTCGAGTCCCGCGTCACCGGACCAAACTGGGCACCAAAATGCGTCGAAACGACAGGCACAGATGCCCAGTTTCGATCGGGTGGTGGAGCGCCGATGGGAACGATCTACGAGGACATCGATGCGGCCGCCGCCGCGATCGCGGGCGAGCTGACCTTGCACGGGTACGCGCTCGACTTCTCCCTCGAGAGCCTGGCCGAGGTCGACCGGTTCTTCGACGAGAACAGCGCCCTCGATCCCGAGGACCCCGAGGCCGCATCCGACAGCCTGTTGGCGTCCCGCCTCGGGCACTGGATGTTCGCCCTCGGCGCCTACTCCGGCGAGGTTCTGCGCCGGGCGATCGGTGGTCGCTGGCATTGGGACGGACTCGACGACGACAAGGCGGCGTCGACCGACACTCAGCTCGTGCTGGTCGACAACTCGATCGTCTGGCCGTTCCAGCGGGCCTGGAAGCGACTCATGAACGGGCCCGACGACAGCATGGCGGCCTGGGGCCAGGAGATGTCCGACGCCATACGTGGCTGACCGCCGAAACTGGGCACGGAAAGGCGTCACTCAGACGTGTACAGATGACCAGTTTCGTCGTGGGGGGTCAGCGATCGCGGAAGACGGCGGAGTCGCGGCCGTAGACGGCGACGGCCTGGGTGAAGGGCACCAGGTCGCGGCGGTACTTGCGGTGGGTCTGCTCCACCGCTTCGGAGGCGGCCGACCGGGTGTGCTCGAGCTCCCGGCGCAGTCGCTCGTTCTCGGCCTCGAGCTCGAGGACGCGCTTCACGCCCGCGAGGTTGAGCCCCGCCTCGGTGAGGTCCTGGATGCGCTGCAGCAGGCGGATGTCCTCGTCGCTGTAGCGCCGGCTGCCGCCTCCCGTGCGGGCGGGCTCGAGGAGTCCCTTGCGCTCGTAGATGCGCAGCGTCTGGGGGTGGACACCCGCCAGCTCGGCGGCCACCGAGATGACGTAGACCGCCCGGGAACGTGCGTCGTCGCTCATGGTCGGCTCCTTCCCACGACCGCGGTGACGGCCATCACGGCCACCACGGCTCGACACCGAGCAGGTCGGCGAGGCGGGCGTTGTGCGGCTCGAAGAACGCGCGCAGCCCGTCGAGCGCGGCCCGGTCGCCGGCATCGACCGTCGGCGTCGGCGATCGTCGACCGATCCGCGGCGCTCGGCGCGCTCCAGTTGCGGAACGCAACGTGGCGGCCCGGCGACAGTTCGGCGAAGCGCTCGAGCTCGGCCACCGACGCGGCCGGATCCGCGAACAGCTCCTCGGACCGCAGCACCAGCACCCGCTCGCGCGGGTAGTGCGCCAGCCAGCGGCTGAGCTGCTCGTCGTAGCGCCCACGGGACCGGTACGAGAAGCGCAGCAGCGGCCGCTCGTCGATCGAGCGTCCCGCGGCCACGTCGTCGAAGGCTTCGTCGACCCGCTCGGACTCGACCGCGATCGCGTCGGAGAACGACCGCGTCTCGAACCCGAGCCGGGTCATGTGCTGCCAGTGCGAGATCGCCCGCTCGATCGGCTCGCGCAGCAGGACGACGATCCGGGCGTCGGGCACGGTGGCGGCCGCCCGCTCGGGTGCCATCGGATGGAAGAGGTAGTCGGGAGTGGCCTCGAAGGTGAGGCCCGAACGCCGCAGCGGGAAGTGCCCCCGGTACCAGGCCTCGCCGTTCGCATAGCGCCGGGAGAAGTACTCGGTCTCCTTGCGGACGCTCGGCGCGACCTGCGGATGGCCCCCGAGGTAGCGGTAGAGCGAGCTCGTGCCGCCGCGCTGCGCGCCGATGACGAGCAGGTCGGGAAGGCGACGCCACCGCGCCGTGGGCTCACGGAAGCGCAAGCGCACCTCGGCGATGCGTCGCTTCTGGTCGACGGTCAGACGGGTTCGTACCGCATCCCCGGACCGGAAGGCCATCGGCGGATGATACCGGCGCGCCTGGCGGTGCCCGGGCGACGAGTCCGGCACGACGGTGGCTTCGGGTGTGCTCCCGACCACGGTCACACCCCCAGGTGGGCGCGTGGGGATTCGGTCGTCACTTCGGCGAGCGCCTCGACGGCGCGACGCTCGTCGGCGTTCAGCTTCTGCGGGACGGCCACCTCGACGCTCACGAGGAGGTCGCCGCGACTCTTCTTCGTCGCGACGCCGCGACCCTTGACCCGGAACACGCGCCCGGACTTGGTGCCCGCCGGCAGCTTGAGCGTCACCGGGTCGCCTTCGAGGGTCGGCACCCTGATCTTGGTGCCGAGCGCGGCCTCGGGGAAGGTGACCGGCACGGTGAGGGTGAGATTCGTGCCGTCGCGTCCGAAGACCTTGTCGGCGGCGACGTGGGCGACGACGTAGAGATCACCTGGCGGACCGCCGTTGTGTCCGGGACCGCCGCGCCCCTTGAGTCGGATGCGCTGGCCGTCGTTGACGCCCGCCGGGATCCGGACCTTGACCTGGCGCGGACGGCGCTCCACCCCGCGACCATGGCAGGTCGGGCACGGGTCGGTGATGATCGTGCCGCGCCCCGCGCAGTTGGGGCAGGGAGAGCTGAACGAGAAGAAGCCCTGGTTGTCGTCGAGCACGCCACGACCGTTGCAGCGCGGGCACACGGTCGGAGAGGTGCCGGGCTTGGCGCCGCTGCCGTGGCAGGTCGAACAGGCCGCCTCGGACACGAGGTTGACCGACGTCTCGACGCCGTGCACCGCGTCGAGGAACGACAGGTGCAGCTCGGCCTCGAGATCCTCGCCGCGCTGCGGGCCGGCGCCTCGCGACGGGCCCGCACCGGGCCCGCGACGTCCACCCCGACCGAACAGGCCGCCCAGGAGGTCGTTGATGTCGGTGGTGCTGTAGGTGAACCCAGGTCCACCACCGCCGGGACCCGCGCCGAAGCCCCCGCCCATGCCGCCGAGCGGACCGAGCTGGCGGACCTCGTCGTACTCCTTGCGCTTGGCCTCGTCACCGACCACGTCGTAGGCGGCCGAGATCTCCTTGAACCGCTCCTCGGCCGACGCGTCGCCCGGGTTGGCGTCGGGGTGCAGCTCGCGAGCCAGCTTGCGGTATGCCTTGGTGATCTCCTTCGCAGGACGCGCTCGTCAGAGACGCCGAGCGTCTTGTAGTAGTCCTTCTCGAACCATTCGCGCTGTGGCGCCAACGGCTGCTCTCCTGTTCTGCTCGCCGCCGATCGTGGGTGGGCGCTCGATCCCTCGGGTCAGCCCTTGACCTTGACCATGGCGGGACGCAGGACGCGTCCCTTCCACAGATAGCCCGTGCGCAGGCTCTCGATGACGATGCTCTCGCCGCCCTCTCCGGGCTCGTGGAGCACCGCCTCGTGCAGCAACGGGTCGAAGACCTCGCCCTCGACCACCATGGGCTCGAGGCCCTGCTTGGCCAACGTCTCGAGGAGCATCTTCGAGATGGGCCCCACGTCGGTCGCCTCGTGGACGACCGCCGCGTCGAAGGCGTCGAGCACCGGCAGCAGCGACACCACCAGCGCCTCGGACGCGCGCTCCCGGGTCTCGCTCTCGGCCTTGGCGGTGCGCTTGCGGAAGTTGTCGAACTCGGCCTTCAGCCGCTGCAGCGCATCGCGGTACTCGTCGCGCTCGCCCTGCGCGGCGCGCACGGGGTCGTCGTCGGCCACGATGACCTCGCCGAGGTCGGCCCCGAAGTCGGGATCGTCGAGGTCGTCACGGTGGTCGCCCCGCATCACCTCGTCGATCGAGGCGAGGGCGTCGTCGATGGACCGGCCCGTGGCGGGCGGACCGGGCTCGTCACCCGGCCCGCCGGTCGCCACCGGACCGTCGGTCTGATCGTCGGTCGGTCGGGGCATGCTCAGCTGGCCTCGTCCTCGTCGACGATCTCGGCGTCGACGACCTCGTCGTCGTTCGGCGCCTCGCTCGAGGCCGAACCGGTCGCCGCACCTGCCGCCGCGTCGGCCTGCGCCGCCGCCTGGTACAGCTTCTGGGTGAACTCCTGGCTGGCGTTCATCAGCAGCTCGGTGCTGGTGCGGATGGCCTCGATGTCGGTGCCGGCCAGAGCCGTCTTGACCTCGGCCAGACGGTTCTCGACCGTGCTGCGCTCCTCACCCGAGATCTTGTCGCCCTGCTCCTTGAGCAGCTTCTCGGTCTGGTAGACGAGGCTGTCGGCGTTGTTGCGCACCTCGGCCTCGTCCTTGCGACGGCGGTCGTCGTCGGCGTGGGCCTCGGCGTCCTTGATCATCTGGTTGATGGCGTCCTTGTCGAGCGAGGACTGGCCGGTGATCGTCATCGACTGCTCCTTGCTCGTGGCCCGGTCCTTGGCGGACACGTGCACGATGCCGTTGGCGTCGATGTCGAAGGTGACCTCGATCTGCGGGACGCCGCGAGGCGCCGGGGGCAGGTCGACGAGCTGGAACTTGCCCAGCGTCTTGTTGTACGAAGCCATCTCGCGCTCACCCTGGAGCACGTGGATCTCGACCGACGGCTGGTTGTCGTCGGCGGTCGTGAACACCTCGGTGCGGCGGGTCGGGATGGTCGTGTTGCGCTCGATGAGCCGGGTCATGACCCCGCCCTTGGTCTCGATGCCGAGCGACAGCGGGCGTGACGTCGAGCAGCAGGATGTCCTTGACCTCGCCCTTGAGCACCCCGGCCTGCACGGCGGCGCCGATGGCGACGACCTCGTCGGGGTTGACCGACTTGTTCGGCTCCTTGCCGGTGAAGTCGCTCACCATGTCGGCCACGGCCGGCATGCGGGTGGAGCCGCCCACGAGGATGACGTGATCGAGGTCGCCCTTGGCCAGACCCGCGTCCTTGACTGCCTGCTCGAAGGGGCTCTTGCAGCGCTCGAGCAGATCCGCGGTCAGCTCCTGGAACTTGGCCCGCGTGAGTTGGTAGTCGAGGTGGAGCGGACCCTCGTTGGTCGCCGTGATGAACGGCAGGTTCACCTGGGTCTGCTGCACGGCGGACAGCTCGATCTTGGCCTTCTCGGCCGACTCCTTGAGCCGCTGCAACGCCATGTTGTCCTTGGCCAGGTCGACGCCGTGGTCGCCCTTGAACGACTCGACCAGCCAGTCGATGACGCGCTGGTCCCAGTCGTCGCCCCCGAGGCTGGTGTCACCATGGGTGGACTTGACCTCGAACACCCCGTCGCCGATCTCGAGCACCGACACGTCGAACGTGCCGCCGCCGAGGTCGAACACGAGGATCGTCTGGTCGCTGCCTTCCTTGTCGAGGCCGTAGGCCAGCGCGGCGGCCGTCGGCTCGTTGATGATGCGCAGCACCTCGAGGCCGGCGATCTGGCCGGCTTCCTTGGTGGCGGTGCGCTGGGCGTCGTCGAAGTACGCGGGCACGGTGATCACGGCCTGGTTCACCGAGTCGCCGAGGTAGGCCTCCGCGTCGCGCTTGAGCTTCATCAGCGTGCGGGCCGAGATCTCCTGCGAGGTGTAGTCCTTGCCGTCGATCTCGATCTTCCAGTTCGTGCCCATGTGGCGCTTGACGGACCGGATCGTGCGGTCGGGGTTGGTGATCGCCTGGCGCTTGGCCACCTCGCCGACGAGGACCTCGCCGTTCTTGGCGAAGGCCACGACCGACGGCGTGGTGCGCGAGCCCTCGGCGTTGGGGATGACGACCGGGTCGCCGCCCTCGAGGACCGAGACGACCGAGTTGGTGGTGCCGAGGTCGATACCGACGGCCTTGGGCATGATGTTCTCCTGGAGCTTGGATGGGACTGGATCTGGGGGAAACGAAGAGATTACGTGAGGGCCAGTATAAAAGTTGAGTCACTGATTATCAACCTGGATGCGGCTCTGGTCGGCAAGCCTCCCTCCGCCCGGCTTCGCCGATCCTGGCCCGGCCATCCTGCTGCTCCGCCTGGCGGCTGCGCAGCGTTAGGGTCCTGATCGTGAGCCATTCCTTGATCCTGTTGCGCCACGGGCAGAGCACCTGGAACCTCGAGAACCGCTTCACCGGCTGGTACGACGCCGATCTGACCGACCAGGGCCGAGCCGAGGCGGCGGCCGCCGGGCCGGCGCTGGCCGACTCGGGTGTCCCTGTCGACGTGGTCCACACCTCGCTCCAGGTCCGGGCCATCCGCACCGCCGACCTGGCCCTCGACGCCATCGGCCGGCTCTGGCTGCCGGTGCGCCGCAGCTGGCGGCTCAACGAGCGCCACTACGGCGCGCTGCAGGGCAAGGACAAGAAGCAGACGACCGAGGAGTTCGGCGCCGAACAGGTGAAGATCTGGCGCCGCAGCTACGACATCGCGCCGCCGCCGATGGACCCCGCCGATCCCGACAACCCCCGGTTCGACCCCCGCTACGCGTCGCTGCCACCCGACCTGATCCCGGCCAGCGAGTGCCTCGCCGACGTCGTGGCGCGGATGACTGCCCTACTGGTACGACGCCATCATCCCCGACCTCGCGGCCGGCCAGGGCGTGCTGGTGGCGGCCCACGGCAACAGCCTGCGGGCGCTCGTCAAGCACCTCGACGCCATCTCCGATGCCGACATCGCCGAGCTCAACCTCCCGACCGGTGTGCCCATCCGCTACGAGCTGGGTGCCGACTTCCTTCCGGTCGAGCGGGGATTGCCGATCGAGGAGCGCTACCTCGGCGATGTCGAGGCGGCCAAGGCCGCGGCCGAGGCCGTGCGTCGCCAGGCCGGTTGAGCCCGGCCCCGATCCGGCTCTCGGTCGTCCAGGCCCGGCGGCTCGCGTACCGCGGTCAGCGGTTGGCCGGTCCGAAGGTGGGACGCACCGGTGCCGATCTGCTCGACCTGGTGCGCCAGCTCGGCTGTGTCCAGCTCGATCCCATCTCGGTCGTCGCCCGCTCGCACCAGCTGGTCGTGTGGAGCCGAGTCGGTCGCTACGACCAGGAGACCCTGCGTCGCCTGCAGGAGGAGGACCGGTCGCTCTTCGAGTACTGGGCCCACGCCGCCTCGCTCGTGCCGACGTCCGACCTCCCGATCCACCGCTGGACGATGGAACGGTCGCTGCAGTCGAACAAGCTGTCGCACGTCCGGGTGCGCGAATGGCTCGCCGTCAACGAGCAGGTCACGCGCGATCTGGTGGCGCGGCTCGACGAGGCCGGGCCGCTGCGCACCCAGGACCTGCGGGAGTTCGCGCTCACGCCGTGGGCCAACGGGGGTTGGAGCGACGAGAAGAACGTGGCCCTGCTGCTCGAGGTGCTCTCTCACAGCGGGCGCGTGCTGGTGTCGAGGCGCGAGGGCAGCACGCGTTGGTGGGACGTCGGCCGGCGCTGCCTCCCGCCGGATGCGCCGACCGAGGTCCTCACCGGCTCCGAAGCGGTGGCGCGCTCGGCGGTGCGGGCGGTCCGTGCCCTGGGAGTGGCCACGCCGACCCAGATCAAGGCGCACTTCACGAGGGGCCGCTACCCCGACCTCCCAGCCGTGTTGTCCCGCCTGGTCGCCGACGAGGTGCTCGTGCCGGCGATCGTCGACGGGTTCAGGGGCACCGCCTACCTCCACGCCGACGACGCGGCCTCGCTCGACGATCTCGCGCCGGCCCGCCTGACCCTGCTGTCGCCCTTCGACAACCTCATCTGCGACCGCTCACGAACCGAGGCGCTCTGGGACGTCGAGTTCCGACTCGAGATCTACACGCCCGCGGCGAAGCGGCGATGGGGGTACTACGTGCTGGCCGTCCTCGACGGCGACCGCGTGGTCGGGCGCATCGACGCGGCCCTCGACGCGACGACACGGCGACTGGTGGCGAAGTCGCGGCATGCCGAGCCCGGCGTGAAGTGGGGTGCCGTGCGTACCCGGGCCGTGGCGCGCCGCTTCGAGGACCTCGCCCGTTTCGTCGGTGCAGCCGGCATCGAGGACCCAACCGGCGCGTTGCGCGCCTGAGTCAGGCCTCGCGTGCTTCGCGCTCTGCGTAGCCGTTGGTCTCGGCCGGCGCGAGCGCCTCGAGCAGGTAGCCACGGGAGCGCACCGTCTTGATCGACAATGCCAGCGGTGCGATGCGGCGTCGCAGCCGGAGCACGTGCACGTCGAGCGCGTTGCGACCCGGGGCCCCCTTGGGCCAGCCCGACCGGGAGAGCTGCTCGCGGCTCACCACGGTCTCGTACCGTTCGATCAGCGCGGTCATCAGGCGGGCCTCGACCGGCGGCAGCGAGACCCAGCCGCCCGAGAAGCGCAGCAGCCCGTCGTGGTCGAGCTCGGGTCGCTCCAGCCGGTGGACGAGGTGGCGGCGCGACAGCGCGTCGACCCGCGCCCGCACGTCCGCCTCGTCGGCGGGCACCCGGATCCAGTCCTCGAGGCAGTCGTCGCAGCGCGGTGCGGGGGCGCCCCCCTCGACCAGCAACAGCGTCGGCCGACCCTCCTCGAGCATTCGCTGGCGACGCGGTTCCTCGATCGGCCAGCGCAGCAACACGACGTCCATGCGCGTGACCGTACGGCACGAACATTTCGCGTCTGTTTCCCGACGGTGAACGGGTGGCCGCGACCCGACGGCGAGTCCTTGACCTGCGGGTATCCGTAGCAGAGCGGCGTGGATGGCCCGGCACGGGCGGATGGCCGCCTCTATGCTCCGGGGTCATGGCGACCCAGAGCACCTACCTCGAGCAGCTGGCCACCGTGCCGCTGCTCTCCTCGTTCTCGAAGCGTGAGCTGACCAAGGTGGCCCGCGCCGCCGACGAGCTCACGGTGAAGGCGGGACGCCAGGTCGTGGTCGAGGGCAAGGTCGGCCACGAGTGCTTCGTGATCCTGGAGGGAGAGGCCAGCGTCTCGCGTGAGGACCACGTCATCGCCACGATCCGCGCCGGCGATCACTTCGGCGAGCTGGCCCTGCTCGACGGCGGGCCGCGCACGGCGACGGTCACCGCCACGACCGACCTCGATCTGCTCGTGATCGGCCAACGCCAGTTCCTCGGCCTGCTCGAGGAGCTCCCGGGCCTGAGCCGCAAGATCCTGGCCACGCTGGCCGGCCAGGTCCGCCGCCTCGACGACCACCTGTACGGCTAGCTGGATTGCAGTCCGGCCACCGCCCCGCGAGTACGTTCGGGGGCCGTATGGGTTCCAAGTTCAGCAACGCCCGCAAGCTGATCATCGGTATCGGCATCGTGTTCGCGATCGTCACGCTCGGCTCCGGGCTGAGCGGGTGGGTCTTCGAGTCGTCGCAGGTCGACCACTCGCCACAAGACCCGCGAGGTGTTCGTGCGGCATCCCCGCCGCCCTCGTAGTCGTCTTCTATCTCGTCGTGCCGATCCTGTTCATCTACGGCGCGGTGCTGTTCGCCGAGCGCACCAAGAACTGGGAGCGGGGCCGGCCCGACAACCGGGCCACCACCAGCAAGAACGTGAAGCGTCGCCTCGGCGACTTCCGGGCCGGGGTCTACATGCAGACGCTGCTGCGCGACCCGGCCGCTGGCATCATGCACTCCCTCATCTACTTCAGCTTCCTGGTGCTCGCTCGGCGGTCACCACCGTGCTCGAGATCAACCACCAGCTGCCCACCAGCCTCAAGTTCCTGCACGGCAGCGTGTACGAGGGCTACTCGTTCATCGGCGACCTGGCCGGCCTGACGTTCACCATCGGTGTGGTGTGGGCCCTCGTCCGCCGCTACATCCAGCGGCCCGTACCGCATCCGCATCAAGACCAAGCCCGAGCACGCGGTCATCCTGCTGACCTTCCTGAGCTTCGGGCTCACCGGCTTCCTCACCGAGGCCTACCGCATCGCGATGATCGGCCGCCCGCAGTTCGAGGAGTGGTCGTTCGTCGGCTGGCCGCTGTCCAAGTTGGTCGAGAACAGCTCGCACCTCGTGGGCTGGCACCAGTTCTGGTGGATGGTGCACGTGCGTGACGTTCTTCGTCTTCCTCGCGATCCTCTCGACCACGATGCTGCGCCACATGTTCACCTCGCCGCTGAACATGTACCTGCGCGACCGCGACCGCCCCAAGGGCGCGATGAAGCCGATGCCCAACCTCATGGAGACCGAGCTCGAGACCTTCGGCGCCTCCACCATCGAGGACTTCACCTGGAAGCAGCTGCTCGACACCGACGCCTGCACCATGTGCGGGCGCTGCACGAGCGTGTGCCCGGCCCACGCCACCGGCAAGCCGCTCGACCCCCGGGAGATCGTGCTGAAGACCGGCGAGGTCATGGCCCGCACCGGCAGCCCGGCGGTGTCCCCGCCCATCGGCGTCGATGCCGACCTCGTCGTCGCCGCCGACTCGGTGTTCGAGCGGATCACCGCCCGAGGAGATCTGGTCGTGCACGTCGTGCAAGGCCTGCGACGAGATCTGCCCGGTCAACATCGAGATCCTCGACAAGATCCTCGACATGCGCCGCTACCTGTCGCTCATGGAGTCGAACTTCCCGACCGAGCTCGGCAACGCCTACCGGTGCATGGAGAACTCGGGCAACCCGTGGGGCATGAGCCAGGCCGACCGGGCCGACTGGGCCGACAAGCTCGAAGGCATCGAGATCGTCGACGGCACCAGC
Source organism: uncultured Microthrixaceae bacterium (assembly GCA_963776435.1). Taxonomy (GTDB): domain Bacteria; phylum Actinomycetota; class Acidimicrobiia; order Acidimicrobiales; family Acidimicrobilacustridaceae; genus UBA4742. The sequence goes on along the minus strand of CAVZMK010000002.1, from coordinate 682,439 downwards.
CCGCTCGAAGCCGAGTACCTCTACTGGGTCGGCTGCGCCGGATCGTTCGACGACAAGAACAAGAAGGTCACGCAGGCCATGTCGAAGCTGATGCAGCGCGCCGGCATCTCCTTCGCCATCCTCGGGCCCTCGGAGATGTGCACCGGCGACCCGGCCCGCCGCTCGGGCAACGAGTACATCTTCCAGATGCTGGCCACCCAGAACATCGAGACGCTCGACGGCATGGGCGTGAAGAAGATCGTCACGCAGTGCCCGCACTGCTTCAACACGCTGCAGCAACGAGTACCCGCAGCTCGGCGGCAACTACGAGGTCGTGCACCACAGCCAGTTCCTCGAGCACCTGATCGAGACCGGCCAGCTCGACCTGAGCGAGGCCCGGCTCGACGAGCGCATCGTGTACCACGACTCCTGCTACCTCGGCCGCCACAACGACGTGTACCTCGCCCCTCGCAAGGTGATCGGCTCGCTGGCCGGCGTCGAGATCGTCGAGGCCGAACGCAACGGCACCAAGGGCATGTGCTGCGGCGCCGGTGGCGCCCGCATGTGGATGGAGGAGTCGATCGGCAAGCAGGTCAACGTCGAGCGCAGCCAGGAGCTGATCGCCACCGGAGCCGGGCGTGTCGCCACCGCCTGCCCGTTCTGTTACATCATGATCGACGACGGGGTGAAGAGCCAGGGTCTCGAGGAGGAGGACATGAAGGTGGCCGACATCTCCATGCACCTCCTCGAGGCGATCGAGCAGGGCGAACAGAAGAGCGAGCTCGTTGCTGAGACGGTCCAAGACTGATCGCGCCAAGTCCGACGGCCCGCCCGACGAGGGCGGGTCGAAGGGCGTCCTCGTCGTCAACGACGACGAGGACGTGTGCGAGCTGCTGTGCCGGGTGCTCGAGTCGCGCCACGAGCTGGTCGCCTACCGGGCCCACAGCTCGGAGGGCGCCCTCGACGAGCTCGCCACCCACCAGGCGTCGATCGACGCCGTCATCCTCGACTTCACCGCCGGCACGGCCAGGCCAGCTTCGTGGTGCTCGAGGCCATCCGCCGGCGGCCCGAGCTGGGCAACCCGGCGGTGATCATCATGGCCACCACGACCGCGAACCGGGTGCTCGCCTTCGACTCGGGGGTCGACGAGTTCCTCACCCGACCGTTCCAGGCCGATGACTTCCTCGACCTCGTCGACGAGGTGCTGGCCCGGTCACCCGAAGAACGCGAGGAGTACCGCACCCGTCAGACCCTCGCCAGCCGCGGCCTCGGCAACCTCGAGAACTGATTCGCCGTGGCCCCCGGCGAGATGCCACTCGCCGACCGGGTGCGGTCGCGCTTCGCCGTCGATGATGCGACGACCAGCGCGATCGGCACCGGCGGCGAGCTGACGGTCGGCTCGGAGGAGCGCAAGCGGGCGTGGCAGTCGTCGCTCGACCGCGACCGCTATGCGACCACCGAGTTCCTCGTGCCGCGGGTCGACCGGGCGATCACGCGCAGCCAGCCGGCGTTCCATGCCCGCCAGCGAGGCCACCTCGACCTCACCTCCGAGCAGATCAAGGAACGCGTGGACGAGCTCGCGCCCTGGCATGTGCCGTTCGCCCTCGGGTACGGGCGGGTCACGCTGAGAGATCCCAAGCAGGCGGCGGCGTACGAGGAACGGCTCCTGTTCCGTCGCGACCTGATCAACGGGACACTGGCGGACCTCTTCGGTGACGACCTCGCATCGATCACCGCGCTCGACATCGGGTGCAACTGCGGCTACTTCAGCCTGGACCTCGCCACTCGTGGCGCGGCACAGGTCGACGGCATCGACCTCAGACCGGAGAACATCGCCCAGGCGCAATTCCTCGCCGAGCACTACGGCGTCGACAACGTCACCTTCCGGGCCGTGGACGCGGCCGACCTCGAGCCCGGGCGCCGGTGGGACGTCGTGTTGAACCTCGGTCTCCTATATCACGTGACCGATCCGGTGGAGCTCGTCCGCCAGACCTACGAGCTGTGCGACCGGGCGGCGGTGATCGACACCGTGTGCCACCGCGAACCGGTGTCGGCCTTCCTCATGGTCGCCGACCGCGACGTCGCCAGCCACGCCGAGGGGCGCGAGTCGCTGGAGCTGCATCCCACCTACCGCGCGGTGATCGACACCATCCTCTACGCCGGGTTCTCCGAGGTGATCGAGATCACCGGCGACTGCGACCGGCCGCACCCGTCGTACGCGCAAGCCACGCGCCGCTGCTTCCTCGCCCTGAAGTGAGCGCTACTCCTGGAAGTTCTCCCAGTAGCGGCTCGGGCGTGGGCCGATCTGGCCCTGGTACTTCGAGCCGACCGCGGCGGAGCCGTAGGGCACGTCGGCCGGCGTCGTCATGCGGATGAAGGAGATCTGGCCGATCTTCATGCCCGGGTAGAGGGTGATGGGCAGGTTGGCCACGTTGGACAGCTCGAGGGTGAGCTGGCCGTCCCAGCCGGCGTCGACGAAGCCGGCCGTCGAGTGGATGAGCAGCCCGAGGCGGCCGAGCGAGCGACTTGCCCTCGAGCCGGGCGACGAGGTCGGTCGGCAGCGCGACGCGCTCGAGGGTCGAGCCGAGCACGAACTCGCCGGGATGGAGGATGAACGCGTCCTCCTCGGCGATCTCGACCAGCTCGGTCAGGTCCTCGAGGTTCTGCTTCACGTCGATGTAGCCGAGCGTGTGGTTGCGGAAGACCCGGAAGTAGCGGTCGATGTGCAGGTCGACCGACGACGGCTGGATGCACGCTGAGATCGAGCGGGTCGATCACGATGCGGCCGGCGTCGAGCTCCTCGCGGATGGTGCGGTCGGACAGGATCATCGGCGGGACGTTAGTGCAGGCCTGCCTACTGCTCCGCGGGTGGCTCCGGCGCCTCGGCGGCGGGCGCGGGAGCGGGTGCCGGCGCCTGCTCGGGTGAGGGGATCCACTTCTGGCTCGGCTCGTCCCACTCGATCCACTGCCCGTTGACCTCGTCCCACTGCGCGTGCTCGTCGGGCCGCTCGTGCGGCTCGGGCAGACCCTCGGGCCCCTCGCCGTCGATCGGGACCCGCCGGATCCCCTTGGTGAGCTCCTCGTTGATCTGGCCGATCAGCGACGCATGCGAGCTGTCTTCCCCGACGGACATGGGGGTGAGTGTAGTGAGATGGGTCGATGGACGCCCTGGGGGCTACGAACCCGGCGTGGATCGACCCGCGACTCGACTCCCGGGCGGTCACCTTCGAGAACCCGACCGGCGCGCGCGGCGCCGGCGGCGCAGCGCACGGCGGCCGCAAGGGAGCGCCGAGCCGGCGGATCCGCGCCGGCGAGCGGGTCGTGCTGGCCGACCTCGACGGCCCGGGCACGATCCGCCACCTCTGGATGACGTTCCCGCCCGCGCCGCCCGAGCAGATGCGCGCCATGGTGCTCGAGGTCTTCTACGACGGCGCCGCCGAGCCGAGCGTGTCGGTGCCGTGCCTCGACTTCTTCGGGCTCCCCCACGGTCGGCCGGTCGCCTACCACTCGGCGCTCACCGCGGTGCACGAGGGACGCGGCTTCAACAGCTACCTGCCGATGCCGTTCCGACGGTCACGTGCGCATCGAGCTCGTCAACGGGTCCGACCGCGACCACGACGCTCTACTACCAGGTCGACTACACGCTCGAGCCCGATCTGGACCCCGACGCTCGGCTACCTGCACGTCGCGTTCCGCCGCGAGAACCCGACCGTGCAACGGCGCGACTTCGTGATCGCCGAAGGGCTGCGCGGGCCGGGCCGGTTCCTCGGCTGCGTGGTCGGCGTGCGGGTGATCGACGAGGGCGATGTGGTACGGCGAGGGCGAGGTGAAGGTGTACCGCGACGGCGACGACGAGCTGCCCACGATCTGCGGCACCGGCCTCGAGGACTACGTCGGCAGCGCCTGGGGCATGGGGCGCGCACGCCGCGCCGTACGGCGGCGCGCCGCTCGTCGCTCGGCCCTCGGCACCGGTTCCGGCCCGCTCGGCCGGCAACCCCGACTTCGTCGGCTTCTACCGCTGGCACCTGCCCGACCCGATCGTGTTCACGACCGAGCTGCGGGTCACCATCCAGCAGATCGGCGCCGCGCTGTTCCTCGCCGGGCAGGAGGCGGAGATGGACGCGTACGAGCGCACCAACCCGCCGGCCGGCGCCGGCTGGGTGCGCGACCTCGGCACCGGGGCTGCTGGCCTGGGGCATCGTCGAGCGGGTCGACGACTACTGCGCCACGTCGTTCGTGTACTGCGCCGATCCGCAGCCCGTCCCCCGGGTCGATCTCGACGCTGCGCTCGCCGACATCGACCGCCGCGACTACGAGGTGGCCTCGCCGTTCGAGTTGCTGGCCGGGCCGGTCAGGTCTTGGGATACGGCGTAGGGAGGGGCCCGCCGGGTCGGGGCGGGCGGTGCAAGGTGAGGTGGAGGTTGCCGATCAGCACGAACGTGTTGGGAAACGTGACTTCGCCCCCCTCACAAGGGTCGCCGCCCTTGGTCACCGACTGGTGCGGCGCCATGAAGCCCTGCACTTCCGAGCCCTCGTAGGCCAGGTGCACGACGTCGTGCAGCACCGTCAGCTCGTCGTCGCTCAGCCCGGCGGCGAAGGCGTTGAGCTTCTCCTCCAGCGTGGCGGCCGGATCAGATACGTCACTCATGAGATCTCCTGGGGTCGGTCAGTCACCATGACGCCTCGGGCGTCCACGGGTTACACAACTCCGTCACCGGTGTAACCGGTGGACGACCTCCTCGTCAGAGGGCCGACATACGAGCTCTCGATGAGGGAGCCGGTCCACTGGGGGGCACCCATGTCTGCTGAGGATCTGGCCAAGGGGATCGAGGCCCTCGAGGACGATGGCGTTCGCGCCCAGGTCGTCGAGGGTGATCTCTCGGCCTTCACCGGCCTTGAGCTGACCGAGGAGGAGCAGGCGCTGCTCGAAGCCGCGGCCAGCGAATACCCGGAAGTGGTCGGCTTCAGCATCCAGATGGGCCTCCTCAACCTCGACCCGGGCTTCGAACAACAAGGCGCCTTCGACCAAGAGCTGACATTCGACGGAGACAGGTCCCTCCGTCATGTGAAGGGATATCCGAAGAAGGGGGGCTGAGGCGATGGACAGGTACATCAGGGGGTAGTCCGCCGCGTGGACACGACCGTCACTGGGCCGCGCCTGACCTTCGAGGCCACGCGGATCACGCAAGCGACCAGAATCGCGCTCGGCCGACTCGGCGACGAGTTGCGACGGCCCGGGGCGGCGGCGTGGGCCGGACCGGTGATGCAGGGATCGGCGACGTCACGGGCCGACCTCGAAGCCCGTGTCGGAGTCGATGCGCTCGACGAGCTCCTCGATGCCGGGCTGGCGGCCGCGGTCGGTTCCCAGGCCAGGTTGGCGTTCTCCATCATGGATGTCGGCGGCATCCTGACCGCCATCCCGAAGCAGTCGTGGGGTGACGAAGTCGTCTACCTCGGTCCGGACTCCGGGTACCTCGTCGAGGCAGCCGTGCGACTCGCACCGCGAGGGGACCGGGCCGCAGACCTCGGCACCGGGACGGGACTGCTCGCGGCCGTGCTGGCCTCGCGTTACCGGACCGTGGTGGCCACCGACGTGTCTCCCAGCGTCGCCGCGTCGGCCGGTCTCACGCTGGCGCTCAACCGGTTGCCACGTGACCACGCCGCTGGCGTGTGCGTTGCTGACGTCGGTCGAGGTCTGCGCGACGAGTCCTTCGACCTGGTGGTGGCCAACGCGCCGTGGGTGCCGCTGGCCGATGGTTCGGCCGAATCCCCGGAGCTGTTCGCCCACGGCGGCGACACGGGCATGGAGCTGCCCCGGCGGTTCCTGCTCGAAGGGGCGTCCCTCGTGCGGTCGGGTGGCGTGGCCATCACGCTGGCGCTCGACATGGAGGTCGAGCGCCGTGAGCGACCGCTGCAGGGGGTCTGCGAGCGGCTCCGCCGCGACGGCTATGTCGTCAGGGTGCTTCCGACCCCGTTCAACCGCGACCGCCCCGAGCTGCGCGCCGATGTCGCCGATCGCCAACGATCGCTGACCGACGCGGTGCACGTCGCGGTCGTGGTGGCCCGACCCAGACCCGACGACGAGGACCGGGCCTCGTTGCTGGTGGCGGTCGACGCGCTGGGCCGGCGGTGGCAACGTGCGATGGTCGACGAGCCCGATCCGTCAGGTCCCGCCCGGCGGTCGTAGGCTCGCCGTAGTCGATCCGGGGGGATGACCATGGGAACTCAGGCAGCCGTCGACTTCATGGACCCTGCGAACAAGGGTTTCGTGCTGAGCACGCTGCAGGACGAGATGGACGACACCTTCGACCGTGGTCGCCGACCCGGCGCGCTGGGAGGCGCCGACCGCCTGCACGGGCTGGGAGGTGCGCGACGTCATCGGGCACCTGGTCGACGCGACCGAGGGCTACTTCCCCGACTTCGAGATCGCCCGCAACGGCGGCACGCCGGACGAGCCGCTCGGGCTGGCGGGCATGGCGGTGCGGGCCGACGAGCACGCGCGGGCGTTCCGCAGCGAGTCGCGCGACGAGATGCTCGATCGTCTGCACGAGCGACTCGGTGCGGGCGATGGGCGTACTTCACCGGCGCTGAGCGACGAGGACTGGACCGGCCTCATCGTGTCGCACCCCTACATGGGCCCGATCCCGGCGATGTTCTACCCGATGTTCCAGATGGTCGACTACGCCGTGCACACGTGGGACATCCGCGAGGGCATGGGCGAGCCGCACGGGCTGTCGGGCGACGCGGCCGACCTGCTGGTGCCGGTCATCTTCATCCTGTGGCAGGCGACGGCCGACACCTCCGGCGTCACGTCGCCCTACTCGGTCGGCGTGCGCACGAGCGGCCGCAACGGCGGCGACATGCGCCTCGACGTGTCGAGCGAGGGCGTGCAGTACGCGCCCGGCTCGATCGACGACTGCGCGGCCATCGATCGAGTTCGATCCGGCGACCCTGGTGCTCACGGGATACGGACGCATCAACGGCGGCACGGTCCGAGGCGACCGGCAGGTGGCCAGCAACTTCCGCTCGCTGTTCTTCCCGATCTGACTGCCGAGGCACGACCGACTTGGAGCGGACGATCCCACGGCTGCTGCGAGCCGCCGTCGACGACGTTCCCGACAAGGTCTGGCTCCTCACCGAGGACGCGAGCACACGTACGCCGACGCGCTCGACCTGGTCGAACGGGCCGCCGCCGCGCTGCGGGCGGCCGGCGTCGGCCGCGGCGACCGGGTGCTGGTCACCGCCCGCAACACCGACCGACTACCTGCTGACGTGGTTGGCGCCTCATGGAGGTCGGCGCCATCGAGGTGCCGCTCAACCCGCAGAGCACCGAGGCCGAGCTGCGAGGGTTCGTCGAGCAGGTGCGACCGTCGGCCATCGTCACCGACGCCGGCCTGGCCGGCCACGGTCGACGCGCGCGGTCGCGGCGCGGGCATCGCGTCGCCGCGCCGGCTCGACGTCGACGCGCTGTTCGACGGCGGAGCCCGACGGTCGCGGGTCCGGCCGACGTCGACCCGACCGACGTGGCCGTGATGATCCCGACGTCGGGCACGACCGGACGCTCCAAGCTGGTGATGCAGACGCACCTGGCCTACGTCATGGCCGGCGAGGGCTTCCCCTACTGGCTGCAGCTCGACGACTCGGACCGGCTGATCACGTCGCTGCCGCTCTTCCACATCAACGCCCCGGCGTACTCGACGCTCGGCTCGGTGGCGGCCCGGGCCAGCCTGGTCGCTGCTGCCGGGCTTCTCGGCCAGCGGGTTCATCGACGCCGGCCCGGCGGTTCGGCGCCACCGAGTTCAACTCGATCGGCGCCATGCTCGAGATCCTGATGCGCCAGCCGCCGTCGGGCCGACGACGCCGACAACCCGCTGCGCCGCTGCTACACGGGGCCGACGCCCGAGCGCGACCGCCAGCTCGAGATCGAGGAGCGCTTCGGCATCGAGATCGTGTGCGGGTACGGCCTGTCCGAGTCGCCCTACGCACTGATGTGGCGCCGCGGCGAGCGCCCGTACGGCACGCTCGGGTCGGCCCGCCAGCATCCCGAGCTCGGTGACGTCAACGAGGCGCGGGTGATCGACGGCGGCGCCGTCGGTCGCGGCCGGGGGCATCGGGCGAGCTCGAGCTGCGCAACCCGGCCATCATGCGCGGCTACTTCGAGATGCCCGACGAGACGGCGGCGGTGCTGCACGACGGTTGGCTGCGCACCGGCGACCTGGTGCGCGACAACGGCGACGAGCACCTACACGTTCGTCGGGCGGGTCAAGGAGGTCATCCGCCGACGGGGCGAGAACCTGTCGCCGGCCGAGGTCGAGGCCGCGCTCGAACGGCATCCCGACGTGGCCGAGGCGGCGGTGATCGCGGTGGCCTCGGAGCTCTCCGAGGACGACGTGAAGGCGTTCGTGGTCGGCCGCGCCGGGCGCGACCGTCGACCTGGTCGAGCTGCGCGAGCTTCGCGGCCGGGCAGCTGGCCGCGTTCAAGGTGCCGCGCTACCTCGAGGTCGTCGACGAGCTGCCGCACGGTCCGACCGGGCGGCTCACGAAGCACCGGCTGCCGGTGGAGCGCACCCCGGACGAGGTGGACTTCGCCGCCGCGCCGGGTCAGGCTCGGTAGATGGAGACTCCGAGCGGCGCCTCACCGTGGCTGCACACCTGGATCGGCTCCGTCCGACGCCGAGCACATCCGCGTGGCGGGACGCGATCTGCCGAGCGAGGTGATGGGGCAGCTGACGCTGACCGAGCTCTCCTACCTGCTCGTCACCCGGCGCGAGCCGACCGACGGCCAGCGCCGGCTGGTCGACGCGGTGCTCGTGTCGCTGGCCGACCACGGCCTCACGCCCAGCGCGCTGGCGACGCGGCTCACCTACACCGGCGCGCCCGAGTCGATCCAGGGCGCGGTGGCGGCCGGGTTGCTCGGCGCGGGCAGCGTGTTCCTCGGGCCGACCGGCGACACCGCCGAGTTCCTGGCCGCCGCGCTGGCCGACGCCGGCGGCGATGACCGCGACCGACCCCGACACGCTGCGGCCGATCGCCGAAGCCGCGGTCGCCGCCCGCCGCGGCGCCGGCCTGCGGGTGCCCGGGCTCGGCCATCCGGTGCACAAGGCCGGCGATCCGCGCACGCCGCGGATCTACGAGCTGGCCGAGGCCGAGGGCCTGCTCGGTCCGCACCTTCGCCTGCTGGCGGTCGGTGGCCGAGGTCCAGGCCGAGCAGAGCGGTCGAGCGCTTGCCGGTCAACGGTGCCGGCGCTGGCGGCGCGGCGCTGCTCGATGCCGGTGTGCCCGCCCGGGCCGTGCGGGGCATGGCCCTGATCGCGCGGACCGCCGGCCTGGTTGCCCACCTGGTCGAGGAGGCCGACTCCCCGATCGGGATGCCCCTGTGGCTCGAGGTCGAGGCGCGAGCGGGCGACGACGCCTGACCGCGCTCCGCCTCGGGTCGCGTAGGATGCCCGTGCTTTCTGCGGGTGTAGTTCAGAGGCAGAACATCAGCTTCCCAAGCTGAGAACGCGAGTTCGATTCTCGTCACCCGCTCCACGTGATTCGGGCTGTTTCCGCAGGTCAGGCCCGGTGTCATCAGCTTCTCGGCGCCATCGTCGAAGGTGCCGATGGCACATCCATGGCACATGGCGTGCGTCGACGGTGCGTCGCCGGTCCTCATCGAGGGGACCGCGCCGGTGGCAAGGTCGCGAGTCGGAACGCGAAAGCGCTGGTCAGCGGCTTGGGCGCGGGCAGCTCATCTCCGCCGATCCGCTGGAGACGGCCTGTCATCAGCGTGCTCCATTCTCGAAGCTGAGTACGGCGTCGCGATCGTCGATGGCAGTTGGGTGAGCGAGACCAGCAAGTCGGCGTCGTCGGCGAACTCCGTGGCGTGCTCGAGCGCCAGGCCCGCCGCTCGTGGCCGGTCGCCGGCCACGACGAGCGCGGCGATCTCGACGACCTGGCGCGCTCGTCGGGCCGTGGTGCGCGACTGCTGCTGCGCTCGGGTGATGTGGTCGGCGGCCGTGGTGGTGTCGCCGACACCGGCGGCCATGACGGCGAGCAGGGCGTGCTCGATGGCGAGGTGGGTCATGTCGTCACCTTGCCGGTGGGGGCTGACTCGCCGCTGACCTCTCGCTGACGATGGTCAGTGAGAGGGGTACCGTCCAACCATGCACATCGGGTTGCTCGGCGAGCTCGAAGTGCTCGATGACGAGGGACGCGACGTCGCCATCGCGGGCGCCAAGCTCCGAGCCCTCCTCGCCGTCCTGGCCCTGCACGTCGGGCGGGTCGTTGCGGCCGAGGTGCTGGTCGAGGACCTGTGGGGCGACGACCCACCGGCGGCGGCGCGGAACGGTTTGCAGGGCCTCGCCTCCAAGCTCCGTCGGGCCTTGGGGTCGGCCGACCTCATCGTCATGCGCGGCGACGGCTACGCCCTGGACCTGCCACCGGAAGCCACCGACATCGTCCAGTTCGAGCAGCGGGCCGCCGAGGGTCGTGCCATGGCCGCGACCGGTGAGCTGGAGGGGGCCGTCGACCGGCTGGCCGACGCCGATGCGCTGTGGCGGGGAGCTGCCCTGACCGACTTCGCCTACGAGGACTTCGCCTCCGCCGCCATCACCCGGCTGTCCGAGTCACGGCTGGCCGTGCTGGAGGAGCGCCTCGGCATCGAGCTCGAGCTCGGCCGCCACCAGCGAGTCATCGTCCAGCTCGAGGACCTCGTCGCCGCCCATCCCTTGCGCGAGGGGTTCCGCGGGCTGCTGATGCTGGCTCTGTACCGAGCCGGCCGGCAGGCCGACGCCCTCCGGATCTTCCAGGAGGGCCGCCACCTCCTGGGCGAGGAGCTGGGCCTCGAACCCGGGCCCGACCTCCGTCGGTTGGAGTCGGCGATCCTCACCCAGGACCCCTCGCTGACCCCGACGCCCGCGCCGGTCGTGGCCCCGGTTGCCGTGGCGGGGTCCCGCTCGAGCATCCCCGAGGCGCTGACCCCGCTGGTCGGGCGCGACTCCGAGCGGCGCGACCTTGCCACCCTGATGGCCGAGGAGCGGTTCGTCACCCTGGTCGGGCCGGGAGGGGTGGGCAAGACCCGGCTCGCCCTCGAGGTCGGGCGCGCCGCGGCCGAAGATCTGAGCCTGGGTGGGTGCCTGGTGGAGCTGGCTCCCGTCGGCGACCCGGCCGGTGTCGCCCCGGCGATCGCCGCCGCCCTCGATCTGCCCGACCCGACCCGGTTGGCTGAGGTGATCGGCGAACGGGACGTGCTGATCGTGCTCGACAACTGCGAGCACGTGATCACGGCCGCCGCCGAGGTCGCCGAGGACCTGCTGGAGCGCTGCCCGGGTCTGCGGCTGCTCGCCACCAGCCGCGAAGGACTGCGCGTCGGGGGCGAGATCATCTGGCCGGTGCCGCCACTGGCGCCCGACGACGCCGTCCACCTCTTCGAGGCGCGGGCCAAGGCCGCCGGGGCGACGACGGCGCTCGACGAGCACGATCTCATCGTCGACATCTGCGCCCGACTCGACGGTCTGCCGCTCGCCATCGAGCTGGCGGCCGCCCGCACCCGGGCGTTCCCGATCACCCAGATCGCCGCTCGGCTCAACGATCGGTTCCGCCTGCTGACCGGTGGCTCGCGCACGGCCCTGCCCCGCCAGCAGACGCTGCACGCCGTCGTCGACTGGAGCTACGAGCTGCTCTTCGACGACGAGCGGCGCGTCTTCGAGCGGATCTCGGTGTTCCCCGGTGGCTGCGACCTGGCGACGGCGGAGGTGGTGTGCGCCGATGAGACCGTCGCCTCGGCCGACATCGCCGACCACCTGGGCGCGCTCGTCGACAAGTCCCTGGTGGTCGCCGTGCGAGTGGGCGACGGGGTGCGGTTCACCCAGCTGCAGACGCTGGCCGAGTACGGCCGCGAGCGGCTCGCCGAGCGCGGCGACGCGGTGCGCATCCGCGACGCCATGGCCCACCACTTCGCGGCGCTGTGCTCGCACAGCGCCGAGGCCTTCACCGGCGACATCCAGCGAGCGTGGCTGACGGCGATCGATCAGGAGCACGACAACCTTCGGGCCGCGCTCGACTGGGCCGTCGCCACCGACGACGCCGAGACGGCGCTGATGATCGCCGGCGGGGCGGCCTGGCCGCACTGGTTGACCGGCCAGGTGGTGGAGGGCCGGCGCTGGCTCGACGACGCCTTCGCCTGCGGAGGCGAGGCCCAGGAGACGCACCCGGGCCCTGGCGTTGACCGGCCGCGGCCTCCTCGACTTCCTCGCCGGTGCCATCGAGCACTGCGATGACGACCTGGCCACCGCCCTCGAGATCTTCGAGCGCCACGACGACGACGCGTCGATGGCGCTGGCCCATTCCTTCTACGCCGAGCAGGCCGCCGTCCTCGGTGATCTCGACGAGGCCCGCCGCCGTCGGCAGTTCGTGCTCGACTTCTACGGCGAGTCGCCCGACGATCCGTTCGCGGTGGCGGCCCGGATCTACTCGCAGGCGAAGATGGCGATCCTGGACGGCGATCTCGACGCCGCCGAGCGCCACTACCGGGCGGCGACCGAAGGCTTCGGGCGCCTCGACCGGCCGGTCATGAACTCGATCTGCCTCGGCATGGTGGCCGACTTCGACGAGCGGGCCGGCGACTACCCGGCCGCCATCACGACGTTGGAGGCCGCCATCGCGACCAACGAGTCGCTGCTCGGGGGGTTCACCGGGTCGCTGCAGGCTCGCCTGGGCTGGGTGCTGCTGCACGACGGGCAGGTGGCTCGGGCCGAGGTGGCCTACCAACGGGCGCTCGACGCGGCCCGCCGCGTGCGCCACATCATGGTGCTGTTCGCGGCCCAGGCCGGGATGGCCGTCCTGCACCGGCTCCACCGCCGTGACGACGCTGCCGTCGAGGCGGCCACCGAGTCGCTGGAGCTGTACCGGGCCCACGGGTTCCGCCAGTTCCGGAACCGCATCGACCCCAAGACCGACCTCCAGACCGCCGCCGCGGTCTGCTACGAGGTGCTGGCCGCCATCGCCGCCGAGCGGGACGAGCCCGAGCGGGCGGCGACGCTGCTCGGGCAGGCCGAACACCTGCGGGTCGATTCGGGCGTCGAGGTGCCGGCGTTCCTGCAGGAAGACGTCGGCGAGGCTCGCCGGGCGGCGATGGCGGCCCTGGGTGACGACGCCTTCGCCGCGGCCTTCGAGCGGGGCCGCCACGAGGAAGCGGTGTCCTCAGCCCGCCGCAGCGCTCTGAATCCGCTGATCCGGGACGTCAGCCCCAGCGCGGCACCAGGTCAGCGCCCTCCTGGATGGTGATGAGGTCCCCGCACGCGGCGGGGCCTCACCCAGGAGGATCTCGTGAGCGCATTCCTGTATCGCCTCGGTCGCACCAGTGCCCGGCACCCGTTTCGAGTGCTGGGCATCTGGCTCGTGGCCGCCATCGCCATCGTCGCCCTGCAAGGCGCGGCGGGGGGCCAGTGCGACAACAGCGAGCGGGTGCCCGGCGTCGAGTCCCAGCACGCCGCCGACGTCCTGAACGACCGGTTCCCGAGCCAGGGCGGCCTGTCCGCCCGCATCGTGCTCCACACCGACGAGGGGCGCCTCGACGACCCGGCCATGGCGGCGACGGTCGAGCAGGCTCGGGCCCAGCTCGCCGCCGGCACCGACGTCGCCGGCGTGACCGACCCGTTCGCAGTGGCGACGCCCTCCGTCAGCGCCGACGGGCAGACCGCCTACGTCGACGTCACCTACGCGGTGGACAAGCTCACGGCCACGCAGCTCGACGACGCGCTGGCGGTCCGCGACGCCGCTCGGCGACGGCGGGGTGCAGGTCGAGCTCACCGGTGACCTCGCCCTCCTCGCCCAGGAGACGCCGAGCAGCGAGCTGATCGGTGTCGGCCGTGGCCATCATCGTGCTGCTGCTGGCCTTCGGCTCGGTGGTGGCGATGGGGCTGCCGATCGGCACGGCGCTGATGGGCATCTTCGTGGGCGCCGCCAGCGTCGGCATCCTGTCCGCCTTCCTCGACGTGCCGGAGTTCTCCCTGATCCTGTGCGCCATGATCGGCCTCGGGGTGGGCATCGACTACGCCCTGTTCATCGTCACCCGGCACCGCCAGCACCTGCACGAGGGCATGAGCGTCCCGGACGCCGCCGGCACCGCGGTCGCCACCGCCGGCCAGGCCGTGCTGTTCGCCGGCACCACCGTGGTGATCGCCATCCTCGGCCTGTTCCTGGCCGGCCTGCCGGCCATCAGCGGGATGGGTGCCGCCGTGGCGCTGGTGGTGACCGTCTCGATGATCGCGGCGATCACGCTGCTGCCCGGGCTGCTGGGCCTGGCGGGCACGAAGATCGACAAGCTGTCGATCCACCGCAAGACCTTCGTCGAGAAGGCCCCGGAGGAGACCGTCGCCGGTCGCTGGGCCCACCACGTGGGGAACCATCCGGTGCGCTACGCCGTCGCCGGCTTGGTCGCCATGTGCGCCATCGCCGTCCCGGCGCTCAGCATGCGGATCGGCGTGCCCGACGACGGCAACGCCCCCACCCACACCACCCAGCGGATCGCCTACGACCAGCTGGCCGCCGGCTTCGGGCCGGGGTTCAACGGCCCGATCCTGGTCGTCGTCGAGCTGCCCGCCTCCGGCGGACCGGCCGTCGCCCAGCGGGTCCACGACGCGGTGGCGGCTGACCCGGGGGTCGCGGCAGTGACCGAGCCGGTGCTCAACGCCGACGGTGACACCGCCGTGCTCACCGTCAACCCGACCACGGCGCCGCAGGACGAGGGCACCGACCAGCTCGTCCGCCACCTCCGCTCCGACGTGCTGCCGGCGACGGTCGAGGGCACCGAGGCGAGGGTGTCGCTCACCGGCCAGGCGATGGTCACCGACCTGAGCGACCGCATCACCGAGCGGCTGCCGATCTTCATCGCCGCCGTCGTGGCCATGTCGTTCCTGCTGCTGATGATCGTGTTCCGGTCGGTCCTCGTGCCGCTCAAGGCGGCCCTGATGAACCTGCTGTCGATCGCCGCGGCCTACGGCGTGCTCGTCGCCGTGTTCCAGTGGGGCTGGGGTGCGCGAGCTCATCGGCCTGCACAGCACGATGCCGATCAACCCGTTCCTGCCGCTCATCATGTTCGCCATCCTCTTCGGGCTCTCGATGGACTACGAGGTGTTCCTCCTGTCCCGGATCCGGGAGGAGTACGTGGCGACCGGCGACAACCACGAGGCCGTGGTGCGGGGCCTGTCGAGCACCGCTCGGGTGATCACGTCGGCCGCCCTCATCATGATCAGCGTGTTCGGAGCGTTCGTCCTCGGCGACGACCCGAACGGCAAGCTCTTCGGCGTCGGCCTCGCCGTCGCCGTGCTCATCGACGCCACGCTCGTGCGCATGGTGCTGGTGCCGGCAACCATGAGCCTGCTCGGCCGGGCCAACTGGTGGCTGCCGGGCTGGCTCGACCGGATCCTCCCGCACCTCGACCTCGAGGCCGCGCCGAGCGTGCCTGAGGCCGCACCGGTGCCTGAGCCTGAGCGGGAGCTCACGACGGTCTGATCGGGCTCCGGTTGGCACCACGAGTACATCTGAGAGAGGCCCTCCTCGGGATGTCGAGGAGGGCCTCCTGCGTGTTGCGCCGCTGTCAGTGGTGCAAGGGCTGAGCGGGCGCCGTTCAGTTGCCGCTGAGAACGGAACGACCCTCTGCACCTGATCTGGACGGAGTCGGCAACGCTGGCCGGTACGTCGACCTCCCGCCCGACGTATGGCACTCGTTGAGGCCGAACCTTCGTGGCGGAACGAACCGGACCAACGTCAATGGCACACAGATGGCACATCCCCAGTCAGCCGAGGTCGTTCCGATCCGTCCAGCCATTCGAATACGAGCAGCTCAACGGTCCGCACCAGTCCGTATCGATCCTGGGGTCTCGGCCTGATTCCGATTCCCAAGCTGAGAACGCGAGTTCGATTCTCGTCACCCGCTCCACGTGTGAGTCAGTAGTCGAAGTCCACCGTGAAGTGGTCGTGTAGGACCAGATCATCCAGCTCGGCCGAACACGCCTGCAGCTGTTCCGCCTCGAAGTCGAACCCTTCGTTCGACCAGAAGGCGACGTTGATGGACGTCGCCGGCGTCGTACGGCTTCGGTAGACAATGCCATCGAGGTCCGGCCACCAGGTGCGGGCGGCATCGGCGAGCCGGTGACACGCCTGCCAGACGTCGGGCTCGTGACTCGTGCTGATGCGGTCGTCGGCGTCGATCGCGTGCAGGTTCGCTTCGGTGCGCAGATCGAGCACGCGAAACCGCCGCTTCGAGGTGAGACGAATCAAGAGCTGGTCGCCGTGATCAGCAGGTATCAGCAAGCCGGTGTCGAGGTAGCGCTCACGAGCGGCTCCGTGGATCGATTGGCCCGCATAGCGAGTCCGGAACGCCCCGCTCGCCGAGTCGAAGCGAGACCGTGGGACAGCGAACCCCGCCCAGGTCCAAGCGGCGGGATCCGTCCCTTCGATGCGCCACAACTCGGTGCCAGCGCGAAGGCTGCGTCGACGGAGACCCTCCGGCCGGCCCGCCGGGTAGGGAGCGGTGTACACGATCGCGTGAGGTCAGCCGACGGATTCCAAGATCGTCCAGGCGACCGCCTTCTTGCGAGGACGGTCCAATGCTTCGGCGATGCTCTGCCCGCCGAGCTCGTCACGTTGCAGACGCATCGTCCGGTCGGCCGCGATCGCGTCAGACGTGAACCTCTTGAGCGCGATGAGCACCTCGTCGAGATCGGCTCGGCGTTCGCCGTCGCGGAACTGCCACGCCGGGAACCACGTCGCATTGCCAATCTGGCGGCCGATCAACTTTCCGCGGCTGTGCAACCGGTGCACAGCCTGCGGTGTCCGAAGGTTGAGCAGGCGTTGAACGTCCGACGTGGCGAGACAACCCTCGAGGAACCGTTCCCGGGCATCGTCGCGACGTTGCCGATTCAGCGCTGCAGCCGCACTGTGAGAAAAGGACCCCGCTGTCGTCGTCGGAGCCTCGACCAGCTCGAGCAGCGCGCCGAAGAACCGCGGATCCTCGGCGGCCCGCCGCCCCGCCCGGGCGATGGCTTCAGCGGTCACGGTCGCTGTCATGCGGACACCATATCGGCCAATTGAAACAATCGCAACAGCCGATCCGAAGGCAAGGTGGTCCGTACCAAGATCTTGCGCGCGTCGTCGTCCTGTGCGAACATACAACCAGATGGTTGTAGATCAGGTATCCGACGCGGGCCTCGACCGCATCTTTCACGCCCTCGCCGACGGCACACGGCGCGACATCCTCGCCCTCGCGGTCGGGGGCAGCCACAGCGTGTCGGCGTTGGCGAAGCGCTACCCGATGAGCTTCGCCGCCGTGCAGAAGCACGTCGCCGTGCTCGAAGGGGCCGGGCTCATCACCAAGGAGCAGCGGGGGCGCGAGCGGCTCGTGCGCACCGACGTCGAGACCGTCCAGAGGGCCCGCGTGCTGCTGGACGGCATCGAGGAGCTCTGGCGGGCGCGGGTGGACCGGATCGACGACCTCCTGGCAACCGAGAAGCGATCCACTGGAGGCAAGCGATGAGCGTGACCAGCGTCGAGAAGGACCTCGAAGGCCTGACCATGACGGTCACGGCCGACCTCGATGCCACCGTCGAACGGGCGTGGCAGCTGTGGGCCGACCCCCGCCAGTTCGAGCGGTGGTGGGGGCCCCCTGGCTACCCAGTGACCGTCGTCGACCACGACCTGCGGGCCGGTGGGCGAATCACCTTCTTCATGGCCGGGACCGAGGATGAGCGCCACGACAGCACATGGGAGGTCATCGCCGCCGACCCGCCCCGCCACCTCGAGCTGCGCGATGCCGACGTCGACGACGACGGCCGCCCGAACGACGGCAACGCCATGACGGCCATGATCATCACGATCGACGAGCGCGACGACGGGGCGCGGTGATGGCGATCCGCACCCACTTCGACTCGCTGGCGGGCATGGAGCAGGTGCTCGCCATGGGGATCGAAGAGGGCATGCGCATGGTCTTGTCGCAGATCGACGCAGTCCTCGCCGGCACGCCTGCGTAAAGGACTGACCCGCCCGGGCATCATCCGCGACCACCGCTCGCCTCCGTCAACCCCAAGGTACACGAGGGTGGGGGTCTTGCTGCAAGGACCCCTGGTGTGCTGACACTGCACCTCATGGGCAGCTATGTGCTGGGTCTCGAGGAGATCGACCAGACGCAGATCGCGATCGTCGGCGGCAAGGGCGCGCACCTCGGGGAGCTCTCGCGGATCGAGGGCATTCGCGTACCGACCGGCTTCTGCGTGACGACGGACGCCTTCCGGCGGATCATGGCGGACGCGCCGTCGATCGACGAACGAATCGAGCAGCTGTCGCGCCTGAACCCGGATGACCAGGACGCGCTACCCACCCTCAGCGCCGAGATCCGCCGGACCCTCGAAGGAACCGCCATCCCCGGCGACCTGTCGGCGGCGATCACCGGCGCGCTCGCCCGGCTCGGCGAGCAGGCCGCGTACGCCATCCGATCGAGCGCGACGGCAGAGGACCTACCGACGGCCTCCTTCGCCGGCCAGCAGGACACGTATCTGAACATCGTGGGGAACGCGATCCTCGAGCACATCCGCCGGTGCTGGGCTTCGCTCTTCAGCGAGCGGGCCGCGAGCTACCGCCTGCGGAACGACATCGACCATCGCAAGGTCGACATGGCTGTGGTCGTGCAGCAGATGGTCGTCCCGCACGCGTCGGGCGTCCTGTTCACGGCCGACCCGGTCACCTCCAACCGCAAGATCGCGTCGGTCGAGGCCATCTTCGGCCTCGGCGAGGCCCTGGTCTCAGGCCGGGTGAACGCCGACGCCTACCAGGTGCGCGACGGCGAGGTCATCGCGAAGACGATCGCCACCAAAAAGCTCGCCATCCACGCCTCGCCGTCGGGCGGGACGCACGAGACGCAGATCGACCCGGCGCGGCAGCAGCTGCCCGCGCTGACCGACGCGCAGGTCGTGCAGCTCGTGCAGCTGGGGCGGCGGATCGAGGCGCACTTCGGCCGGCCCCAGGACATCGAATGGTGCCTGGTCGACGACGGCTTCGAGATCGTCCAGAGCCGGCCGATCACCACGCTCTTCCCCATCCCCGCGGCTGGCGACGGACAGAACCACGTCTACGTCTCGGTCGGTCACCAGCAGATGATGACCGACCCCATGAAGCCGTTGGGCCTCTCGCTGTTCCAGCTGACGGCCCTCCCCCCGATGCACGAGGCCGGCGGGAGGCTGTTCGTCGACATCACCCAACGCTTGGCCTCGCCCGCCAGCCGCGCCGCCGTCCTGGAGGTCCTCGGGAAGGGCGACCCGCTGATCGGGGACGCGTTGCGCACCCTCGTAGAACGCGACGGCTTCATCTCGTCGCTCGCAGAGGAGGAGCCCGGCGCGGCGGCGCCGGTCCGGCCGCTACCCGGCACCGTGCCCTCCCCGCTCGAGATCGATCCTGCCATCGTCTCCGAGCTCGTCGAGCTCAACCAGGCGTCGGTCGCGGCCTTGGCCCGCGACATCGAGACCTTGACCGGAGAGGCGCTGGTCGACTTCATCCTGGCCGACATTCCAGAGCTGAAGCGGCTTCTGTTCGAGCCTCGGAGCCATGAGGTCTACATGGGCGCGATGGAGGCCACGTGGTGGCTGAACGACCACCTGGAGGAGTGGCTGGGTGAGAAGAACGTGGCCGACACGCTCACGCAGTCCGTGCCCCACAACGTCACGTCGGAGATGGGCCTCGCGCTCCTCGACGTCGCCGATGCGATCCGCCCGCATCCGGACGTGGTCGCCTTCCTGCACCACGTCGAGGACGAGGGCCTGCACGACGACGGGTTCGTCGACGAGCTGGCCGACCTTCCGGGCGGGTGGGAGGCCCGAGACGCCATCCAGGCCTTCCTCGACACCTACGGCATGCGGTGCGTCGGTGAAATCGACATCACGAGGCCACGTTGGAGCGAGCGCCCCACCACGCTCGTCCCCGTGATCCTCGGCAACGTCGAGAACTTCGAGACGGGCGAGAGCGCGCGACGTTTCGAGCAGGGGAAGCAGGAGGCGTGGGCGAAGGAGCAGGAGGTGCTCGAACGACTGCAAGCGCTGCCCGACGGCGAGCAGAAGGCCGACGAGACGAAGCAGCGGATCGACCGGGTGCGCAGCTCCATCGGGTACCGCGAGTATCCGAAGTACGGCATCGTCAGCCGGTACCTGGTCTACAAGCAGGCCCTGATGCACGAGGCCGACCGACTGGTGCGGGCCCACGTGCTCGGCGAGGCGGAGGACATCTTCTACCTGACCTTCCCGGAGCTCCACGACGTCGTGCACACGAACCAGGTGGATGACGAGCTCATCCGCCAGCGCAAGGACGCGTTCCGGTCGTACCAGGCGCTCACACCACCCCGCGTTCTCACGTCGGAGGGCGAGATCGTCGCCGGCTCCTACCGACGTGACGACGCGCCGGCCGGCGCCCTTGTCGGCTTGCCGGTCTCCGCCGGCACGATCGAGGGGCGGGCGCGCGTCGTCCACGACATGGGGGAGGCCGATCTCGAGGCGGGCGACATCCTGGTCACGGCCTTCACCGACCCCAGCTGGACACCGGTGTTCGTCACCATTGCCGGCCTGGTCACCGAGGTGGGCGGCCTGATGACCCACGGCGCGGTGATCGCGCGCGAGTACGGCCTGCCGGCGGTGGTGGGGGTGGAGCACGCCACCCGGCTGATCCGGGACGGGCAGCGGATCCGCGTGCAGGGAACGGACGGGTACGTCGAGATCCTGCCCTAGGAGATCGCGGTGGGGCGTGGCCCGGGCTAGGTCGAGTCGGGCAGTGTCCCCGCCCAACCGAGCAACGTGTCGACGTAGAGGCGTTCGTCGGCGCCGTGCAGCGAGTGCGGCATCGTCGGCAGGTCGACGTAGTCGAACCGGTTGCCGGCGCCGGTGACGAGCTCGCGGACCCGTTCGACCTGGAGATCGGAGCTGGCACCCATGAGCGCGCCGGTCGTCTCGTCGACGGTGCGGAAGTGATGGGTGAACAGCACCGGGACCTTGACCGACGCCAGCATGCGCTCGTGGTCGCAGGCCGCGGCGAACGTCCCGGTCCAGAAGGCGCGACCCCACTCGGGGTCGTACTCCTTGAGCTCCTGGGCGAGGTTCGGCTCCGCCGGCGCCCGAGCGCGCCGGCGACCATGGCCAGCCAGCCGGGGAGCTCGGTCGGGCGCGGCGGCGACCAGACCGTCCCAGTCGCCGATCGACCACTGGTCGCCGAGGTACTTGGCCATGAGCGCGAACACCGGTCCGATCGACTGGCCGATGCCTTGGCCGATCGCCGGGCGGATCTCGGACGCGAACAGCGGCGGGTCCTCGTAGTACGCGCCGACGACCTGACCCGGTCGGGCGTAGGCGGACAGCCAGGCGGCGATGACGCCCCCGGACGAGAGGCCGGCGACGATGGTCGGGCGCCCGATGACGCCGTCGATGAACCGGACCAGGTCGTTGCCCATCAGGTCGAGCGTGTAGCGACCAGGGGTGCGGCCCGACCGTCCCTGGCCGCGGAGGTCGACGGCGAAGGCCTGGAAGTGCTCCGCCAAGCAGGCCGAGCGCCTTCTCGTAGCCCCACCACGACTCGGTCTGGCCCGGGATCAGCAGCAGCGCGGGCTTGCGACGCGTCGCCGGTGATCACGTAGTTCAGCTCGACCTCGCCGGTGTCGAACAGCTGCTCGTCGTAGCCGTGGTCGACGTAGGTGGCGTCGGGGGCGTGGGGCCCGAAGGCGTTGGCGAAGGTTCCCATCAGTGGTCGGTCCTCTCGGGAGGTCGAGACGGTGTGGTTGGTCCTCGACACGCCCCGCAGGAGGTCGACGAGCTCGGTGCCCGTCGGGCGCGTCGTCCCCGCGCCAGGCGACGTGCTGATCGACGCGCACGATCAGCAGCGGATGGTCGAACACGGCCGGCTCGGCCGGGCGGGCGGCGTCGATCACCACGATCGGGCAGGCCGGTCGCCGTCGGCCGCGGCGACGAACGCGGCGACGTCGACGTCGGGGTCGAACCGGATCAAGCGTGTAGTCGGGACCGAGGAGGTCGAGGACGGGCCGACCGTCGATCTCGAAGTGCGGCATGCGACAGCCGGGCACCGTCGACGGCGTGACCTCGCCCATCGTGTACGCCGGCTGCTCGGCTCCGTCGTAGGCGATGATCGGCGACGCGTCGTAGAAGTAGCCGAAGTTGAGGCCCTCGGGCGCGAACTGCGGCACGTTGAGGTCACGCAGGATCGGACCGATCACGGCCCGCAGCTCCTCGCCGGCCGGTCCCGGATCGGCGAGCTCGGGGTGGGCGGTCGCTCCGCGAGTGCGGCCGCGTTCTCGAGCACGAGGTCCATCGCCAGGCGCGACACCTGGTCGGTGATCGGGAGACGCTCGGCCTCGTAGCTGTCGAGGATCGCCTCGGGCGCCCAGCCGTCGAGCACTGCCGAGAACAGCCACGCCAGCTCGACGCTGTCGGCGATGCCCGCGTTCATGCCGTAACCGGCGTAGGGCACCCAGAGGTGGGCGGCGTCACCGGCGATGAACACGTTGCCGTCGCGGAACCGTTCGGCCACGAGCCGCCGTCCGACCCAGTCCTCGTGGTGCACGACCTCGTAGCCGACCGGCCGGTCGGCGCCGAGCAGCGCCTGGATGGAGGCGTCGGGGTCGACGGCGTCGAAGTCGGCGCCCGGCACCGACCGGTGGAGCAACCAGAGCTCGTCGCCGTCGATGGCGATCACGTTGCCCCGCACCTGGTCGTTGACGATCCAGCTCATCCACGCCGGGTCGCCGGTCGCCGAACAGCGGGCAGGATCTCGGCGCTGCGCACGAGGCTCGTCCGCGTCCGACCGATCTCGGCGTCGCCGACCAGCGCGACGCCCATGGCCTTGCGGATGGTGCTGCGGCCGCCGTCGCACCCGGCGAGGAACCGACTCGTGAGCACGACCTCGGAGCCGTCGTCTCGCCGGGCGTAGGTCGTCACGCCGTCCGCGCGTCTGCTCGTACCGGTCGACGGTGGCGCCGTTCAGCACGGTGACGTTCGGCAGCGACCGCATCCGCTCGTCGAGGATCGGCTCCAGGTAGATCTGGCTGATGCGCACCACGGGTTCGGGCGTGAGCCAGTCGCTGTCGGGGTACCCGGGGAGGTGGCGCTCGCTCGCGCGACGGCTGTGGGATGCGGACGATCTCCGGGCCGGCCAGGCTGGTCGTGTAGATCACGTCGGTCGGGTACGCGTCAGGCAGGCCGGCGGCCCGGACCTGGTCGGCGATGCCGAAGCGTCGGAAGGTCTCCATGGTGCGCGCCGCGACCGTGTTGCACTTCGCGCTCGGTGGCTCGCCGGCCGCTCGCGGCTCGACGACCACCACCTCGATGGCCGCGCAGTCGCGGCTTCGATGGCCAGGCACGTGCCGACCGGGCCGGCACCGGCGACCACGATGGGCGCGTCGTAGCGTCGCGTTCATCGCCACACTGTCGTGTCGGGTTCCTCGACGATCGGGTTCTCGAGCACGCCGAGCCCTTCGATCTCGACACGGACGACGTCACCGGCCTTCATCCACAACGGCGGTTGCCGGACGATGCCGACGCCGGCCGGCGTGCCGGTGGCGATGATGTCGCCGGGCTCGAGGGTGAACGCGGTCGAGAGCGTCGCGATCTGCGTCGCGATGTCGTAGATCATGTCGCTCGTCGATCCGTCCTGGACGAGCTCGTCGTTGAGCCAGGTGCGGATCCACAGGTTCTGCGGATCGGCGATCTCGTCGACGGTCGTGAGCCACGGCCCGATCGGACCGTGGGTGTCGAACGACTTGCCGAGCGTCATCGTCGGCGAGCGCAGCTGCCAGTCGCGGACGGTGACGTCGTTGACGACCAGGTAGCCGGCGACGACCTCGAATGCGGACTCGGCGGGCACGTGGCGGCAGCGGCGTCCGATCACCACGCCGAGCTCGCCCTCGTAGTCGAGCATGCTCCGAGACCCGGGGCCGGTGCACGTCGTCGACCGGGCCGACGACGCAGGTCGTCTGCTTGTTGAAGAACACGGGCCAGTCCGGCCGGGGCAGGCCGGTCTCCTCGAGGTGGTCCTCGTAGTTGAGACCGACGGCGAGGAACTTCGGCGGGCGCGGGATGGGGGCCAGGAGCCGGACGTCGGCGAGCGGCAGCGCCGGTCCGTCGGGGATCGCCGCCGGGGCCTCGAGCACCGACGCCACGCCCGGCAGCGGGATGATCGTGTCGTCGACGACGACGCCGATCTGCGTCGAGGCCGTCGTGGTGGAAGCGGGCGATCTTCATGAGGGATCCGTTCATCGGGAGGGGTGCGGGCGGTACGGGCTGGCGCAGGAGGAGCGGCTGGTGGCCCCAGCGGCTCATCCGGTCGTAGGCGCGGTTGTCGTCCCAGGGCTCGGCCACGACCCGGGCGCCGTGGCCGACCTCGACCTGGAACCCGGCCGGTGACACCGCGTAGAAGCTGAACATCTCGTCGTTGTCGTGGCTGCCGAGCCCGTTGGCGATCGTCAGCCCGTCCCGCGGGCCCGATCGAAGGCGGCACCCACGTCGTCGATGTCCCTGGTCTCGAACATGATGTGGTGCAGCGCCTGGGGCAGCTCGAACGGCGGCCTGGCGAGGGCGACCGTGTGGTGGCGCGAGTTGCAGTGGTAGAAGCGCACCTCGAGCTCGATGCCTTCGACGATCTCCATCTCCAGCCAGTCGGACTGGCCCATGCCGAGCCCCTCGGTCACGAAGCGGTGGGCCTCGTCGAAGTTCGTGGTGGCGAACACGACGTGTCCGAAGCCGACCCCGTCGGTCAGGAACCCGCCCGGCATGCGCGCCGACACGAAGGGCTCTCCGGCCGGGGCCAGGTCGAGCACGATCTCGACGTCGATACCCCACGGCGAGGTCGGTGCGGGCCAACCTCGACACGTGGCGCACCTCGGCGTCCGAGGCCGGACACTCCTCGACCTCGTAGCCGGCGACGCGCAGCTGGTCGACGACCTCGGTCCACCGGTCCGGACTCGTGGCCTCGAAGCCGAGGACCGTCGCGTCGTTCCTCGGTCCGGCCTCGACCAGGACGCGATGGACACGGTCGTCGTTGCGCCACGTCGAGCCGCCGGACGCCGACGCCGGGCCGGCGATCAGGCCGACGACGTCACCGAACAACGGGGCGAGCGTCTCCGGCTCCGGAACCTCGATACCGATGTAGGCCAACTCGAGTCCGTCGAACACGGCACACCTCCCGACCGGGGATCTCAAATCTATAATCTATAGAACTACCTGGCAAGGGGCTAGGCTGCGCCCATGTCTCAACAGGCGCCGGCGACGCGATCGGACTGGGTCGAGGAGCGGCTGCGCCTCGCCATCCTGCAGGGAGAGCTCGCACCGGGACAACGCCTCCACGCCAACGAACTGGCCCAGCGTTGGGACGTCAGCGCCACTCCCCTGCGCGAGGCCTTCCAGCGGTTGGCGTCGGACGGACTGGTCGAGACGCTGCCCCAGCGCGGCGCCCGCGTCGCCGACCCGTCGATCGACGAGGCGGCACAGATCTACGAGCTCCGGCTGCTGCTCGAGCCGCGATGCCTCCGCCAGTCACTGGACGCGTCCGACGACGAGCACCGACGCGAGATCCAAGCCGCGTTCGACGTCTTCCGCGCCGGCGTCGACCCTGGAGCAGGCGGTCGACGCCCACGCACGGTTCCACGCCGCGCTGCTGAGCCGGTGCCCGTCGGCGTGGCTGCTCCGCTTCACGACGCAGCTCTCGGAGGCCTCCCGTCTCTTCCAGATCGCTTCGGTGGGTCGGCCCGCCCGCCGTCATCCCAAAGCCGAGCACCACGCGCTCTGTCGAGGCCGCGGTCCGCGGCGACATCGAGCGATGCGTGACCCTGCAGGAGGAGCACCTCCGACGCACGCTCGTGCTGATCGGCGGCAACCAAACACCCACTCTTGATACATCAATCTGAATTGATATATTGTCACCGGCATGAGCGCCGGCGCCGGTCCACCCGAGATCCTGCCGCTGATCGCTGATCCACACCGATGGCATCTGCTGGCCGAGCTGTCGCAGAGCGATCGGCGCGTCGGCGAGCTCTGCGAGCTGGTCGGTGAGCCGCAGAACCTCGTCTCCTACCACCTGGGCGAGATGCGTCGTGCGGGCATCGTCACGTCGCGGCGCAGCTCGGCTGACGGTCGTGACGTGTACTACCGCGCCGATCTGGTCCGCTGTCGTGAGCTGCTCGGCGCCGCCGGCAGCGCGCTCCATCCAGGGCTACGCCTCGCGGCACCGCCGCCACAGGCAACGCGTTCGAGCGGCCATCGGCAGCGGGTGTTGTTCCTGTGCACCGGCAACAGCGCCCGTTCACAGATCGCCGAGGCGCTCCTCGAAGATCGCTCCGACCGGACGATCACGGCCCGAAGTGCTGGCAGCCGACCCAAGCCGCTGCACCCGAATGCGGTCCAGGTGATGGCCGACCGAGGCATCGACATCGCCGATCGACCCACCAAGCATCTGCGGCGCTTCGCTCGCATGCGCTTCGACCGCGTCGTCACGCTGTGCGACAAGGTGCGCGAGATCTGCCCCGAGTTCCCCGGCGCTCCCGTGGCCGCCCATTGGAGCATCGCCGACCCCGCCGCCCAAGGCGACACCGACGACGAGACCCTTCCCGCCTTCGAGCGGGTGGCGGAGGAGCTCGACGTGCGCGTCTCGCTCCTGATCACCGAGCTGACCGCTCGATCAACAGAAAGGCCGACCCATGCCCGATGACCAGACCGTCAACGTCCGCTACCTCGTCGACGACGTCGCCGCCGCCATCGACTTCTACCGCACCCACTTCGGGTTCACGGTCGGAATCGAGAGCCCGCCAGCCTTCGCGGATGTCACCCGCGGCAATCTGCGGCTGCTGCTGTCAGGGCCCCTGAGCTCGGCTGGGCGGGCGATGGCGGACGGGGAGCGACCCGCTCCGGGCGGATGGAACCGCATCCATCTCGTCGTCAACGATCTCGAGGGAGAGGTCGCACGCCTCACGGCGGAAGGCGTCACCTTCCGCAACGAGATCGTGACCGGACCGGGCGGATCGCAGGTCCTCGCGGTCGACCCCGCGGGCAACCTGGTCGAGCTGTTCCAACCGGCGTCGTGAGCAGTTGACGTCGTAACACCGGGTCACGCCTCGTCGACGTAGATCCAGTCACGTGCCGACGTAGGCGGCGAGGTGCTCGCCGGTGAGGGTGGAGCGGGCGGCGACGAGGTCGGCGGGGGTGCCCTCGAAGACGATCCGGCCGCCGTCGTGGCCGGCACCGGGGCCGAGGTCGATGATCCAGTCGGCGTGGGCCATGACCGCCTGGTGGTGCTCGATGACGACGACCGACTTGCCGGAGTCGACGAGCCGGTCGAGCAGGCCGAGCAGCTGCTCGACGTCGGCCAGGTGGAGGCCGGCGGTCGGCTCGTCGAGGACGTAGACGCCGCCCTTCTCGGCGAGGTGCGTGGCCAGCTTCAGCCGCTGGCGCTCGCCGCCGGACAGCGTGGGGAGCGGCTGGCCGAGGCTGAGGTAGCCGAGCCCGACGTCGGCCAGCCCGCCGAGGATCTTGTGCGCGGCCGGCGTGTGCGCGTCGCCGTCGCCGAAGAACTCCTCGGCCTCGGTGACCGGCATGGCGAGCACCTCGCTGATGTCCTTCCCGCCGAACGTGTACTCCAGCACGTCGGGTTCGAACCGCTTCCCCTCGCACACCTCGCAGGTGGTGGCGACGCCGGCCATCATCGCCAGGTCGGTGTAGATGACGCCGGCACCGTTGCAGTTCGGACAGGCGCCTTCGGAGTTGGCGCTGAACAGCGCCGGCTTCACGCCGTTGGCCTTGGCGAACGCCTTGCGGATCGGGTCGAGCAGTCCGGTGTAGGTCGCCGGGTTGCTGCGCCGCGAGCCCTTGATCGCGCCCTGGTCGATCGACACCACGCCGTCGCGTCCCGACACCGATCCGTCGATCAGCGAGCTCTTGCCCGACCCGGCCACTCCGGTCACCACCACGAGCACGCCCAGCGGGATGTCGACGTCGACGTCCTGCAGGTTGTGCGTGTCGGCGCCACGCACCTCGAGCGCGCCCGACGGTGTCCGCACCGACGTCTTCAGCGAGGCCCGGTCGTCGAGGTGCCGGCCGGTGAGCGTGCCGCTGGTCCGCAGCCCCTCGACGGTCCCCTCGAACACCACCTCGCCACCGGCCGTGCCGGCGCCAGGGCCGAGGTCGACCGCATGGTCGGCGATCGCGATCGCCTCCGGCTTGTGCTCCACCATCAGCACGGTGTTGCCCTTGTCCCGCAGCTGCAGCAGCAGTTCGTTCATCCGCTGGATGTCGTGCGGGTGCAGCCCGATCGTCGGCTCGTCGAACACGTAGGTGACGTCGGTGAGCGACGAGCCGAGCTGGCGGATCATCTTGGTGCGCTGGGCCTCGCCGCCCGACAGCGTGCCCGACGACCGGTCGAGCGAGAGGTAGCCCAGCCCGATCTCCACGAACGAGTCGAGGGCCTGGCCGCAGCGCCGCCAGCAGCGGCGCCACCGACGGCTCGTCGAGGCGCGCGCACCCACTCGGCCAGGTCGCTGATCTGCATCGCGCAGGCATCGGCGATGTTGATCTTCCCGATCTTGGACGAGCGGGCCGCCTCGTTGAGCCGGGTGCCGCCGCAGTCGGGACAGGTGGTGAACGTCACCACCCGCTCCACGAAGGCTCGGACGTGGGGCTGCATGGCCTCGACGTCCTTGGACAGCATCGACTTCTGGATCTTGGGGATCACGCCCTCGTAGGTCAGGTTGATGCCCTCGACCTTGATCTTGGTCGGCTCCTTGTAGAGGAGGTCGTCGAGCTCCTTCTTGGTGAACTTCTTGATCGGCTTGTCGGGGTCGAAGTAGCCGCAGCCCCTGAAGATGCGGCCGTACCAACCGTCCATGCTGTAGCCGGGGATGATGAGTGCACCCTCGTTGAGCGACTTGGTGTCGTCGTAGAGCTGGGACAGGTCGAAGTCGGTGACCGATCCCATGCCCTCGCACCGCGGGCACATGCCGCCGGTCCGCGTGAACGAGCGCTTCTCCCTCGTCTTCCGGCCGCCCTTCTCGAAGGTGACCGCACCGGCTCCGCTGATCGTCGCGGTGTTGAACGAGAACGCCTGCGGCGAGCCGATGTGCGGCTTGCCCGAGTCGGCTGAAGAGGATGCGCAGCATGGCGTTGGCGTCGGTGGCCGTGCCGACGGTCGAGCGGGGGTTGGCGCCCATCCGCTCCTGGTCGACGATGATCGCCGTGGTCAGGCCGTCCATGACGTCGACCTCGGGCCGAGCCAGCGTGGGCATGAACCCCTGCACGAAAGAGCTGTAGGTCTCGTTGATCAGCCGCTGCGACTCCGCGGCGATGGTGCCGAACACCAGCGAGCTCTTGCCCGAGCCGGAGACGCCGGTGAACACGGTCAGCCGTCGCTTCGGGATCTCGACGCTGATGTCCTTGAGGTTGTTGACGCGTGCGCCGTGCACGCGGATCAGATCGTGACTGTCGGCCGAGCATCAGGCCTGGGCGATGCGGACGAGGTTGCCCGAGGGATCGCGGAACGCGCAGTCGCGGGCTCCCCAAGGTTGCGACGTCGGTTCCTGGAGCACCTCGGCGCCCGACGCCGCGGACCTTCTCGAACGTGGCGTCGAGGTCGTCTGCGGCGAAGATCGCTGCCTGGAGCGAACCCTTCGTCACGAGCGACAGCAGGGCGTCGCCCTCGACCTGCGAACGACCGCCGTGCGGCTGGGACAAGACGATGGCGACGTCCTGGCCGGGGGCACCGACGGTGACCCAACGGAAGCCCTCGGACGCGACGTCGTTGCGGACCTCGAGGCCGAGCGCATCGCGGTAGAAGCCGAGCGCCTCGTCGGGATCGTGGACGGTGATGAACATGGTGGAGACGGTGATTGGCATGCCGCGACTGTACGAGTACCCCTCCGCCGATTGCTTCTCCGATCCTGCTCGGTGTCGGAGCTCAGACCGTGGCCGGGTCGCGCCGGGGTCGGGTCGACGACCATGGTCACGCACGCCGGCACGACTTCGAGGTAGCGGTGGTCATGGGCGCGGTACTGCGACGGCGTCTCCCCGACGATCTCGGTGAAGCGCGAGCTGAACGAGCCGAGCGACGTGCACCCGACGGCGAAGCACGTGTCGGTGACCGACATACCCTGACGGAGGCACGCCTTCGCCCGCTCGATGCGTCGTGTCATGAGATAGGAGTAGGGCGTCTCGCCGTAGGCCGCACGGAACTTGCGCGAGAAGTGCGCCGGCGACATGAGCGCGGCCCGCGCCATGGCCGGGACGTCGAGCGGTTGGGCGTAGTCGCGGTCCATGAGGTCGCGCGCTCGACGCAGGTGCGCGAGGTCGGCGATCTCCTCCCGGGTCACGCTCACGACGATACGCGAGTCGCCAGCCTTCCTGGCGCGCTCGACCGCGTCGTCACCCTTGCGCGGTGATCTTGCCCAGGAACGGGATGAGCCGATCGAAGAAGGCGTTGTCCGGGTAGGCGCCGTTCGGGTCGTTGTGCGAGTAGGTGCTCTGGTAGCTCGCCAGCGTGAGGTTGGCCGCGGGGATGCCCGATTGCTGCGCCAGCAGTTGGGCATCTTTGGGCACCCCCGGCCCACCCAGTTGCGCGCCGAAGGCCAGGATCAGCAGGCTCTTCGGCAGTTGGTGACCCATCGTCGCATGGACGCCGAGCACGGCCTGAGCCGGGTTGGCGTTGCCGTTGGCCACCGCGCCCGTGTCGTCCGTGAGGCGCTGGGGGAAGTACCACTCGCTCCCGTCGGCGTCCTGGATGCCTGCCCCCGAGAACATCGTGGCGAAGCGATCGATGGGTGTCGAGCGCGCCTGAGCCGTCCCAACCGTGGATCGGGCCCTTCGGGTCGAGTCCTTTGCCCAGGTGGGCCTGGGCGGCAGCCAGGTTCGCGGGCGACGTCGCCGGGTTGAGCGCGTAGCCGAACTGGCCCACGTTGCTGACCCGCACGGAGGGAACGATGCTGGGCGGCAACAGCCCGGACGCCTGGCCCAACGAGGGTGCATCCGGATCCAACAGCGCCGCCGACGCTCCGGTCGCCACGAACACCCCCGCGTACGGCGCGGGGATCCCGCCGAAGTTGAGCCATGGACTCGCTCCCGGCGCGTTCAGTGCCTGAATCGTCTGGGTCGCGGCCTGGGCGCTGACCGGCGTCGCCCGGCTGCCGCCGTCGATGTAGACCAGCCCGGCGAGATCGTTCGCTCCGGCGTGGCCGTCGAAGTCCCAGGTGGCGTAGGCGGTGACCACCGACCCGCCGAGCGAGTGGCCGCCGAGCACGACCTTGCCGCCCAGCTTCTCAGCCGCGCCGATCACCACATGCAGGTCCTCGACCGCCACGTTCATGCCCCACTCCTTCACGAACTGGACGGTCGAGTCCGAGACGGGTTGGTAGTGATGGCTGATGCTCTTGTCCTTCAGATAGCCGAGGTAGTAGTCGTACAGCTGCGCGCTCGTGACCTTGTGCTGCTTGAACAGGTCCAGCTCCGACTGGTCCTCGAGGAGGTTCTCCCGCCGCTCGACCGACCACACCTGCCAGCCGCTGGCCTTCGAGACGATCCACTTGGCGAGGGGGACGAAGTAGGCGGCGCCCGCCGAGGTGCCGGGCTCGAGCACGAGCACGTTCTTTGCGTCGCTTGGCCCGACCTTGATGATGCCGACCTTGTTGTATCGGGCGGGGGTGCCGGGCGCGGCGTAGCTCGGCATCCAGCTGACGCCCAACGGCGCGTCGGACGAGGGCGCCGATGACACGGACGAAG
Source organism: uncultured Microthrixaceae bacterium (assembly GCA_963776435.1). Taxonomy (GTDB): domain Bacteria; phylum Actinomycetota; class Acidimicrobiia; order Acidimicrobiales; family Acidimicrobilacustridaceae; genus UBA4742. The sequence goes on along the minus strand of CAVZMK010000002.1, from coordinate 650,688 downwards.
TGCCGGACGATGTCGACGACGCACTCGGCGTCGAACTGGACGAGCAGCTCGCGAGCAACGCGACCGCTCCGGCGCAGGCGATCGCCGCCACAACCCGTCTCGACATGATCGAACACCCCCCGTGCGGACCTTGTTTGCGAGCGTACATTTGAAGAGGCAGTCGTGACGCAGGCAACCGTCACGCGCAACCCGGAGACACACCTTCCCGTGACCGAGCACCGTGCCTGACGCCGACGATCGGAACCGCACGAGGGAGTTCTTCGGTCCCCGCGCCGCCACGTGGGACGAGCGGTTCCCCGACGACGGCCCGAAGTTCGCCGCCGCCGTCGCGCACCTGCGCCTGCGACCAGGGGACATCGCCGTCGACGTGGGATGCGGGACCGGACGGGCACTACCTCACCTCCGGCAGATCGTCGGTCCTGAAGGTCTTGCCTTTGGTCTCGATCTGACCCCCGAGATGTGCGCCCGTGCCGCCACGCGTGCACCTGTGCTGCTGGCCAATGCAGACGTCCTGCCGATCCGTGCCGGCGCCTGTGACGCCGTGCTCGCGGCCGGGCTGCTCAACCATCTCGCCGATCCGATCGCCGGACTCACCGAGCTGGCGCGGATCACGCGACCCGGCGGAACGCTCGCGCTCTTCCACCCGATCGGACGCGCCGCCCTTGCGCTCCGCCGCGGCCACTCGCTCGACGACGACGACGTGCGCGACCCGACGAACCTACCTTCCGCCCTGTCCAGGGCGGGCTGGGACCTGGTCCACCTCGACGACGGCGACCAGCAGTACCTCGCCGTAGCCACTCGCCTCTGAGCGCGCGGCCCCAGCCGATACCTGCTGGGGCTTCGACCGGGGCCGCGGCGTGGGCACCCTAGCAACTACCTAGTATCTCTATCTAAATGATAGGGATGCGCTGCCTCCATCGGCTTGGCGTACCGCAACTCCTGCGACGGTGAGTCGCTAGCCCGTCGGGGGCCGCACGTCGTCGTGGATCGCCTGGATCACCATCTCGATGAGCCAGACCAACGAATCGGTCGCCCGTTCGCCGTCGAACCTCCACCCGCGGACCAGCCGCTCGTAGGACGGCAGGTTCCACAACACGTCGAGCAGCCCGGCGGCGGTCTCCTGCTGGGCGTCGGACCACTGCGGAGCGGCGGCAGCCACCGCCTCGCGCAGGGCCCGTCGACGCCGGTCGTCCACCGCACCGAACGTGGGGTCCTCGGGCTGCTGGATCGAGTCCTCCACCGCAAAGGTGTGGAGCGTCGCGAAGACGCGAGCGGTGACCTCGGTCAGATTGTCCAGGTCAACCTCCTCGTAGGAGATGCCCGCCTCCTCCTCGAGCCGTTGCATGACGGCATCGCGTAGGTGCCGCTCGGTCGGGAAGTGGCGGTAGACGGTCCGCTCCCCGACCCCGGCCCGCTCGGCCACCGCCCGGAACGTGAGCTCCCGCCAGTCCCACGTGGAGAAGCCGTGCGCGAGCTCGGAGCCCGCGGCCACGATGCGCTCGCGCGTCTCCGCGGCTCGTCGGCGTCGTACGGGACTGTCGTAGCGACGGCGGGGCGGGGCGGGGCGCGGCGTGGTCACGACGAGATGATCCTGTCCCGCATCGACGACCGCTCCAACATCCCGTAGGTCTCCTCGCCGTCCCACCGGTAGCGGACCGTGCCCTGGAACATCACCGGGAACTGCGGGTACTCGGGCAGCCCGAGCTCGTAGGTGGACACGACGGTCTCGGCTTCGATGCGCGTGATCCCTTCGTCCGTCTCGAGCTCGAGTGAGACGTCCTCACCGTTGGGGGCCAGTCGTCGCAGCCACGGTGCCGTCCGGACCTTGGCCGGTATCAGTTCGCCGTCGCCCCGATAGAGGAACCCCTCGTTGTACGACTCGGTGCCGTCGGGCCGGGGTGGGTAGGCGATGTAGCCGAAGCCCCGCCCGCTCGGGAACAGCGCCGACTGCCAGGCGTGGCCCCAGAACTCCGTGATGTCGCGGATGCCCTGGCGCCGGATGCGAAGGCCGCTGCCCGTGAAGGCGTGCTCCTCACCTCGCACGGCGACACGGCCCGCGGCGCGGAACAGCTGCTCGTATCGTGGTCCGCCCATGAGCTTGCCCTCGACCGAGTTGGCGAGCATCTCGGCGGCGTCGGGGAAGAGCGTGCCCTGCACCCACGGGGGCACCGCCATGGTCGCCTCGACCTCGAAATCGAGGTCGACCATCGGCCCGCCGGTGTCGCCGGCGATCAGCGCGGCGGTCGAGGTCTCGACGGCCTGACCGTGGAACGCGGCGGTCCAGGACTGGAACGGCTCCCCGAGTCGGAACTCGAGCGGCCCGGAGCTGAACACGGTCGCCATCCCGTCTGGCCCCGCCGCGGGATGCGAGGAGTGGGGGCCCCGCAGGCGGTACACGCGACCGTCGGGGAAGCCGACGTTGACCTGGATCTCGTGGTGGTCCCAGTCGGGCGCGCACGCCTCGACCGCGAACCGGGGCAGCTCCACCTCGCCCCGGTCGTCGGCCACCCACATGTTGACGCCGTCGCGCATGCCCGGAGTCTCCGGACATTCCGGGAACCCGTACTCCCGTGACGGGGGAAGGCCTCCGGAGAGGTCGCTGCTCATGTCGGGTGCTCCTGGTCGGTCGTCCACTGGGTCATGCGCGCCGTGTACTCCGCGAACGCACCGCGCGCCTCGTCGAGGTCGAGGCCGAACTCGGCCGGGTCGGGATGGACGTTCGGCTCGCGGTTCTCGGCATGGTCGTGCCACCAGGTCTGCATCCCGCGCTCGAACTCCTCGCTGACGGGCTCACCGAGCCAGGCGTAGAGCTTGCGCACCTCTGCGATCGGGTCCCGACCGACAGCCCGGAAGTCCATGTCGTAGAAGCGGTCGTCCGCGCCGCCATCGCGGAACGCCACCACGCGCGCCATCGCCGCCGACCAGTGCTCGACGTTGAGCGCGCCGAGGTAGCGCGGATCGACGTCGTCGCTGAACTGGCGGCCGACCTCGACATACAGATCCGCCACCGACACGATCACCTCGAGCGGGTCGCGGTGGGTCATCACGAAGCGAGCGTCCGGGAACGCGTGGTCGAGGTAGCCGAGCCACAGGAGGTGCGACGGGCACTTCAGCCGCCAGGGCGTCGGTGGGGCTCCCCACTGGAGCAGCTTCAGGGCCCGCCGCTCGTAGGCATAGGTCGACGTCAGGTCGGCATCGTCGAGCAGCCAGCGGGAGTACGACGGGATGTGGGCGAAGGCCTGGAAGTAGTGCGCCTTGAAGTCGAGTGCCATCAGGTCCTGGCATTCCTCCGGTCCCGTCGGCGTCGACGGGACCAGGTCGACCAGGCGCGGCGACAGCTCGGCGCGCACCGCCGCCGCCTCCTCGGCGCGGGCGATCCGCGGATCGGGACCGACGACGGTCGAGGGCGGCGGGCACGGACACGTCGCCTCCCACTGGCGCAACGCTCGTGCGTCGGGATCCTCGGCCAACAGGAAGGACAAGGCCGTCGAGCCCGTGCGCGGCAGCCCGAGCCCGATCAGCGGCGCCACGATGGGCTCGTCGTCGATCTCGGGGTGGCGGCGGTACCAGTCCTCGATCTGGAGCCGGTGCGACAGCAGGTTCACGATCAGGTGCGGCACCGCCAGCTGCCCCATTGCGTTCAGGCTCGACTCGTCGCGAAGGGCCCGCACCAGGCGCTCCAGACCCTCGCGGAACGAGTCGTCCCCGAAGTCGTCGAGCCCCGTCTCGGCCTGCGCGGCCAACAAGAGATCCTCCACCGCGACCATCGCATCCCCCGGATATTCGCGACAGTATCGTGCCACGAATCGAGGCCGTTGACCAGCAGGTACGGGCTACGTAGCGGGACCGTCCCCTCGGGCGATGGCGTCCTGCACCAGGGCGATGGCCCAGGTCACGGCCCGGATCGCGTCCGCGGGAGTCGAGGCCCCAGTCGGCCACCAGGCGCTCGTAGGTGCCCGATGCTCCACAGCACGTCGAACATGGCAGCGGCGATGGCCCGGTCGACGTCGGACCACTGCTCGGTGGCAGGCGGCGACGGCGGCGAGCAGCGCGTCGCGCTGGCGCCGGCCGGTCGAGACGAGGGTCGGGTCGTCGGGGGTGCGGGGCTCGAGCGGGAACGACGACACGAACTCGAGGATCTGCGACGTGAACTTCTGGAGGCCGTCGAGCGTGAGCCCTTCGAGGTCGACACCGGCCTCGCTCCTCGAGCTGGGCCATCACCGCGTCGCGCAGGGCCCGCTCGTTGGCGAAGTACCGGTACACCGTGCGCTCGTTCACGCCGGCCCGCTGGGCGACGGCGCGGACCGTCAGCGCCCCCCAGTTCCAGATCGGGTAGCCGTGGAGGATCTCGGCGCCGGCGGCCACGATGCGCGCCCGGGTCTCGGCCGCGCGCTGGCGGCGCACGGGGCTGTCGTACGGTCGTCGTTGTCGTGCTGGCTCGCTCAGCGCCTCTCCCATCGGCCCACGGCGGAAGGTCGTCGCTCCCAGGCTAGGTGCCGTGCGAGGACGGGGTCGCGCCCGTCGATGAGCTCCACGATCCGCGACGGGCTCAGCGGCAGGCGGGTCACCGTGACGCCGAAGGGCGACAGGGCGTCGGCCACCGCGTTCACGACGGCCGGCGGCGCGCCGATGGCGCCGCCCTCGCCCACGCCCTTGTACCCACCGGGCCCGGCGCTCGGCGTCTCGATGTGGCCGTACTCGATGACCGGCACCTCGGCCGCGGTGGGCAGCAGGTAGTCCATGAAGGTGGTGGCGGTCGGGTTGCCGTCCTCGTCGTAGGAGAGGTGCTCGTAGAGGACGCCGCCGATGCCCTGGACGGTGCCGCCGGCGATCTGGCCCTCGACGACGTTGGGGTTGATCATCGGACCGCAGTCCTCGCTCACGATGTAGCGGAGCAGCTTCACCTCGCCGGTGGCCGGGTCGACCTCGCAGGTGCAGACGTGGGTGGCGTTCACCCAGATCGACGCGACCTCGGCGGTGTAGCGGGCGCTGGCCTCGAGCCCGGCCGGCACGCCGGGCGGCAAGCGAGTAGCGGGCTCGAAGTAGGCCGCGGCCGCGATCTCGGCCAGCGAGATGCCGACCGACGGCGTGCCCCGCACGGTGGCCCGGCTGTCGGCCAGCTCGATGTCCTCGACGGCCGCCTCGAGCTTGTGGGCGGCGATGGCGACGATGCGCTCGCGCAGGATCTTCGCCGTCTCCCGCACCGCGCCGGCGGTCATCGACCCGCTCCGGCTGCCGGCCGCGCCGGCACCGAAGCCGGTGACGGCGGTGTCGCCCTGGATGGTGTTGACGTCGTCGATGTTCACGCCGAGGGCGTCGGCGGTGAGCTGGACGACCGTGGTCTCGATGCTGTTGCCCGGTCGAGCCGCCGGCGATGTAGACGTTGACCTTGCCGGACGGCTCGATGCGGATCGTCGCCGCCTCGGTGGCGTAGTAGCCGAAGCCGGGCGTCGACGGCTCGACGTAGGTGGACAGCCCGACGCCGAGGTACCGGCCGGCCCTGCGGGCCTCGGCCTGCTCGGCCGCGGAACGCCGGCGTAGTCGAGCATCTCCACGGCCTGCTCGAACGTCTCGAGCGGCGAGATGCGGTCGTAGGTCATGCCGTTGGGGTTCGCGTAGGGCAGCTCGTCCTGGCGCAGCAGGTTGCGGCGGCGCAGCTCGACCGGGTCGATGCCCATCTGCCGGGCGGCGATGTCGAGGAGCACCTCGCGGGCCAGCGACTCGAACTGCCACGGCCCGCGATACGGCGGTGCGCCCGGCGGTGTTCGTGTACATCGCCTTCGTCGCGAACGTCGCCTGCGGGCACCCGGTAGGGGCCGGGGAACAGCATGCCGACGGCGGCCGCGGTCGTCGACCGGCCACGGGGTCGGGTAGGCGCCGCAGTCCGACACGTAGTCGATGTGCGCGGCCAGGATGGCGCCCGTCGGCGTCGAAGGCCATCTTCACGTCGGCGTGCTCGTGGCGGGCCTTGCCGGCGGCGAGCAGGTTCTCCCGACGGTCCTCGATCCACTTCACCGGCGCGCCGACCTTGGGGGCGGCGAGCATCAGGCACATCTCGTCGCGCTGGACCAGGATCTTCTGCCCGAACCCGCCGCCGGTGTCGCGCATCACGACCCGGATCCGGTGCTCGGGCATGCCGAGCAGGCGGGAGCAGAAGAGGCGCACCTCGTGGGGCGACTGGGTGGCCGAGTAGATCGTGAGGTCGCCGGTCGCCGTCGAGTAGTCGACGACCAGGCCGCGGCCCTCCATCGGCACCGCCGCGTAGCCCTGCTGGTAGATCGTCTCGCTCACCACGTGCGCGGCGGCCGCGAAGACCTCGTCGAGGGCCGACGGCGGGCAGGCCGGCGAGCTCGCCGATGACGTTCGAGCCGTGGCTCTCGTGGACGAGCGTCGGTCGGCGGCCTCGGCCTCGCGTAGTCGACGACGGCGGGGAGCGGCTCGTAGTCGATCGTCGACCAGCTCGGCCGCGTCCTCGGCGAGGTAGCGGTCGTCGGCCACGACCAGGGCGACCGGGTCGCCGACGAAGCGGACCTCGCCCTCGGCCAGCGGCGGGCGCGGCGTCTCCGGGCTCTGCGGGCCGATCGAGGTGTGCCACTGCTCCTTGACGCCGGGGTTCAGGTCGGCGGCGGTGAACACGAAGCGCACGCCGGGCGCGGCCAGGGCCGCCGACGTGTCGATCGAGCGGATCGCGGCCCGGGCGAAGGGGCTGCGCACGAAGCAGGCGTGCAGCATCCCGGGCAGCGAGATGTCGTCGACGAAGGTGCCGTGGCCGGTGAGCAGCCGGGCGTCCTCGACGCGGTTGATGCGGGTGCCGGCGTAGCGGGCCGCGCCCTCGGCGCTCGAGCCTCGGTCATGACCGCTCCGCCTCCGTCGACTCGGCGTCGGCGGCCTGGCGCACCGCGCGCAGGATGCCCTGGTAGCCGGTGCAGCGGCAGAGGTTGCCCGACAGCGCCTCGCGGATCTCGTCGTCGGTCGGGTTCGGGTGGTCGCGCAGGAACGCGGTGACCGACATGACGAAGCCCGGCGTGCAGAAGCCGCACTGCAGCCCGTGGCAGTCGCGGAACGCCGCCTGCACGGTGGAGAGCTCGCCGTCGGGCGACGCGATGCCCTCGATCGTGGTCACCTCCGCGCCCTCGGCCTGGACCGCGAACATCAGGCACGACCGCACGGCCTCGCCGTCGACGAGCACGGTGCACGCGCCGCACACGCCGTGCTCGCACCCGAGATGGGTGCCGGTGAGGCGGCACTCGCTCGCGCAGGAAGTCGGCGAGCGTCAGGCGCGGCTCGACGCGTCGCCTGCCGGGTCTGGCCGTTCACCGTCAGGGTCACGGCGGTCTCACCCATTCGATCGCCTCCTGGCTGGCCGTGGCCCACGCTCGGGCCACCATCGCGGCGCCGACCCGCGTGCGGTACGCGGCGGAGCCGTGCAGGTCGTCCGGCACCGACTCGAGCCCGGCCATGGCCAGGCGGCCGACCTCCTCGGGCTCGACCTCGGCGATCGGCCGTCCGGCGAGCTCGGCCTCGGCGGCCGGTGGCCCGCTCGGGCGTCGACCCCAGGCCGATCAGGCCGATGGCGCAGCGCTCGATGCGGTCGTCGCCGTCGAGCTCGACGCCGATCGGCCGCGCCGGCGATGGCGAAGTCGCCGTGGCGCCGGGCGAACTCCTGCGACGGCGAAGCCGCTGCGCCCGCTCCAGATCGGGAACGACACGCCGACGAGCAGCTCGTCGGGTTCGATGCGCCGTGCTCCACAGGCCGTCGAAGAAGTCGGCGGCCGCGATGGTGCGGCGCCCCGTCGGGCGAGACCACCTCCATGCGTCGCGTCGAGCGCCAGCGCGACGGCCGGGTACTCGGCGGCCGGGTCGGCGTGGGCGATCGAGCCGCCGAGCGTGCCGCGGTTGCGGATCTGGAAGTGGCCGATGAGCGGCGTCGCCCGGGCCAGCAGCGGCACGGCCGAGGCGACCTCGGCGCTGGCCCCGACGGCGGCCTCGGTCGTGCCGGCGCCGATCCACAGGTCGCCGTCGCGGCGCTCGATGCCCTTCAGCTCGGCGATGCGCCCGATGTCGACCAGGTGGTCGAAGACGGCCAGGCGCAGCGCCAGCATCGGGATGAGGCTCTGGCCGCCGGCCAGCACCTTCGCCTCGTCGCCGAGCTCGGCGAGGAGGGCCGACGGCCTCGGCGGCGGTGTCAGGGACGTGGTACTCGAACGGGGCCGGCTTCATCGGGATCGATCGGCCGGGCAGCGTCTCCCAGCCCCGCACGGTGGAGGTGGACGACAGCTTGGCGTCGGTCCAGGTCGACCTCCCACTCGGGGAACCGGGTCAGCACCTCGTCCAGCGCGATGCGCCCCTCGAGCCGGGCCAGCGCCGCACCGAGGCAGAAGTGGATGCCGTAGCCGAAGGTGAGGTGCTGGCCGATCGTGCGGTGGATGTCGAAGCGGTCGCCGTCGGGGAAGCGCCGGTCGTCGCGGTTGGCCGAGCCGACGAGGAACAGCATCACGCTGCCGGCCGGCACCGTCTGGCCGTGGTACTCGACGTCCGGGTCACGTACCGGCCGACGTGGGGCGCGGGCGGTTCGAAGCGCAGCAGCTCCTCGATGGCGTTCGGGATGAGCGAGCGGTCCGCGACGAGCTCGCGCCGCTGATCGGGATGGTCGGCGAGCACCTTGCCGGCCCAGCCGATCAGCCGGGTGGTCGTCTCGTTGCCGGCGCCGGCGATGACGTTGACGATGATCAGGAGCTCGTCGCGGGTCAGGCGCCGGGTCGTGCCGGTCTCGTCCTCGAACTCGGCGTTCAGCAGCTCGGTCATGAGATCGTCCGAGGGATGCGTCGCCCGCCAGTCGACGTACTCCTCGAAGATCGACGCCGTCGGCGAAGCTCTCCTGCGGAGACCTCCATCGGCTGGCCCGCCTCGGTGCGCAGGTCCTTGTCGACCGTGGTCGCGGACGGCCTCCTGATCGGTCTCGGGGATCCCGAGCAGCATGCCGATCGTCCGCATCGGCATCTGGGCGCCCGAGGTCGGCGATGAAGTCGAAGTGGTCCGCTGCCGACCAGCGGGTCGAGGCTGCGGGCGCAGAACTCGCGCAGCTTCGGCTCGAGGGCGTTCATCTTCCTCGGGGTGAACACCCGCGACAGCAGGCCACGGTGCATCGTGTGGATCGGCGGGTCCTCGAAGATGAAGACGCCCGGCGGCATCTCGATGTCGGCCCGGATCAGCTCGAGGATGCCGCCCCGCGCCGACGAGAACGTGCCCCAGTCGACCAGGCCCCGGTCGACGTCGTCGAACCGGCTCAGCGCGTAGAAGTCGTGCTCCTCGTTGTAGTAGAGCGGCGCCTCCTCGCGGAGGCGCGGAACACCGGGTACGGGTCCTGGTGGATCTCGACGTCGTAGGGGTCGTACCGGACGTCGCTCGTCGTCGTCACCGTGGACCTCCTCGGGTGCCGTCGGCCGTGGTGACGGCCGACCCGCCCCGGACGAGATCGTGCCACATGTATGACACCAATATCAACGGTGGGGGTCAGGAGATGACGTCGGCGCGGGCGGCGAGGATCGCCTGGAGGCGAGCCTCGACCTCGGGGATGCCGTGGTCGTCGGTGTACACGTAGTCGCGGTTGCGGCGGACGGCGTCGACGACGTTGGCGGCCACGGCCGATGCCGGCACCGTACCGATGGGGTTCATGCCCGACCGGATCATGCCGGGCATGACCACACTGACCCCGACCGGCGCGCCGATGGCGGCGAGGTCGGCCCGCAGCACGTCGGAGAGCCCGAGCACCCCGTGCTTGGCGACCGTGTACGGACCGAGCCGGCGGATCGGCAGCACCGCGGCCATCGACGCGGTGTTCACCACGTGGCCCTCGGCGCCCGACGCGAGGATGCGCGGCACGAACGCGCGCACGCCGTGGATGACACCCCAGAGGTTCACGTCCATGACGCGGTGCCACTCGTCGAGCGGCAGCTCCCACGAAGTGCCGCCGTTGACGATGCCGGCGTTGTTCACCGCGACGTGGAGCGCGCCAAACCGGTCGACCGCGGCCTGGGCGAGGCGCTCGACCGCGTCGGGGTCGCGGACATCGGTGGTCACTGCCTGGACGTCGGCCCCGGCTTCGCCGAGCCGAGTGGCGTGGCTCTGCAGGCTCTCCTCGTCGAGGTCGGCCATGGTCACACGCATGCCCTCGGCGACGAACGCCTCGGTGATGGCCAGGCCGATGCCGCTGGCCGCGCCGGTGACGACCGCGACGCGCTCCTTCAGCCGTTCCACATTCGCATCGTAGGGGGACTCGGTGGGCCGATCTCGTCCACGAGGCCCCACTCGAGCGCGGTGGGCGCGTCGAGCACACGGCCGGTGAGCGCCAGCAGCAGGGTGCGCTGACGTCCGATGCGCCGGGGGAGGCTCACTGTTCCCCCTGCGCCCGGGATCAGACCGAGCGCCATCTCGGGCAGCGCGATCGCCGTGTCCGGCGCGGCGACGACCCGACCGGCGAAGGCGGGCAGCTCGATGCCCGAGCCGAAGCACGCGCCGTGCACCTCGACGGTGACCCGGTCGGCCAGCTCGTGCACCACGCTGCCGAGGCTGCGGGCCAGCCGGACGAGGTGGGCGGTGGCCGGATCGGGTCGCGACCCGAACTCGTCCAGGTCGCCGCCGCTGGAGAACGCCGGGCCTTCCCCTCGCCATCGCACCTGCAGCGACGGGTCGGCCAGCGCGATCTGGAAGGCGGCCCACAGCTCGTCGCGCATGCGGGCGTCGAGCGCGTTGCGCGACTGCGGCCGAACGAGGCTGATCTCCAGCTGGTCACCGGTTCGCACGACCGCGACCCGCGGCCGGTCGTCGTCTGCACGTGACTGTGGGGGTCGCGCCTCGCGCCAGGTGGCGAACTCGGGCCCCGCCTGGAGGGTGGAGTAGACGGCGGACTCGGCGGCCAAGCCGGCTTCGACCGATCGGCGCTCGCTGTCGCGCAGCAGCATCGTCAGCGCGCCGGCCGCGATCGGGTTCGCTTCGCACCCGGCCACCACCGCCTCGAGCTCGTCGCCGCCCGCCACCACATCGGCGACAGCCGACACGGACGCCGGCGGCGGCGACGCGGCCTCGACCGCGACGATCGCCTGGAGGCCGCCCGCGGCCGTGACGAGGTCATCGGGCACGCCGCTCGGGACAGGGCCCGCCACCACCAGGATCGTGGGTGTCGAGCTCCCGAGATCGCGCCGGCGCACGGGCGAGGCCACGAGGTCGGTGAACGCCGTCCAGTCGAGCCGCTGCACCGTGATGAGCGTGAAGGTAGCGTGCGCCAGGAGCCGCCGACAAGCATGCGATCACCGAGCGACACCGCCGTCGCATGGGCCCGGAGCGGCGCCATGGCGCTCACCGGTCCACCCGGCGCGGCCGCCCTCGGACCGCCGGCCGACCTGGTCGACGGGCTGGCCGCGATCGGTCGCAGCCTGTCGGACGCAACCGCGCGCCTCGGTCGGCGAGTCGAGGTGGATCCGCTCGGGCTGCTGACGGAACGGGCTGCCTTGGCCGGCCTGGCGCGGGGCGGCCGGACGAGCTGCGGCGGGGGCACGCGCCTGCTGGCCACCCACGACGGATGGCTGGCGCTGTCGTTGGCTCGAGCGTCCGATGTCGAGCTGATCCCGGCGTGGCTCGGGCTCGACCCGGTGCCGGACGAGCTGGTCGATCCGGCCTCGGCCCCCCCGCCCGACACCGTGTGGCGGGTCGTGGCCGAGCGGGTCGGCCGACGCTCGAGTGGCGAGCTCGAACGGGGCGGCGGCGAGCTCGGACTGGCGGTCGCCGCCCTACCGGGCGATCGTGTCGCCCTCACACCTGCGCCCCCGCTCTTCCTCGGGTTGCCGGTGCAGGTGGCGCACCACGGCGCGGCGCCCCCTCGGTCACTCGCCGGGTTGACGGTGCTCGACCTCTCGTCGCTGTGGGCCGGCCCCCTCTGCGGACGGTTGCTGCACGACGCCGGTGCCCGCGTCGTGAAGGTCGAGTCGACGTCGCGTCCCGACGGGGCGCGACAGGGACCAACCGAGTTCTTCGACCTGATGAACGCCGGCAAGGCGTCCGTCGCCATCGACCTGTCCACACGCGCCGGCGCGGCCGATTTGGCCGCGTTGGTGGCGCGCGCCGATGTGGTCGTCGAATCGTCGCGTCCCAGGGCCCTCGAACAGCTCGGCCTCGACGCCGCGCGTGCGGTCGCCACCGGGCCCACCGTGTGGGTGTCGATCACCGGACACGGACGGGCAGCACCGGGTCGTGACCGCGTGGCCTTCGGCGACGACGCCGCCATCGCCGGAGGGCTCGCGTCATGGGGTCCGGATGCGGAAGATCCCGCGGTCGGCCCCTACTTCTGCGCCGACGCGGTGGCCGACCCGTGCTCCGGTCTGGTCGCCGCGGCGGCGACGGTGGCCGCACTGGCCAACGGGGGGCGTTGGCTCGTCGATGTGGCCATGGCCCACGTCGCGGCCAGCCTGGCGGGGCCCACCCTCGACGTCGACGGGCTCGACGCCGCCCCGGCTGCGCGACCGCACCCGCGCGGCCAGGCCGCGGCACTGGGCGCCGACACCGACCGCGTGCTCGCCGAGGTCGTCGGCGGGCGCGCTCCGGTCGACCCGTGAACCACCTCGTGGTTCGCGACGTCGAGGTGGCCGAGCGGCGCGTCGACGTCGTGGTGCGCGACGGCGTGGTCGCCGAGATCCGCCCGCCCGGTCGACCCGTCCCCGGAGCCGCTCACGTCGACGGACGCGGTGGCGTCTTGATCCCGGGACTGCACGACCACCATCTGCACCTGGCCGCCACCGCCGCGGACCGGGTGTCGGTGCGGGTCGGTCCCGAGGACGTGACGGGCGAAGGGGGCATGACGGCCGCGCTGCGCGCCACCGGCGACCGGCTCGGTCCCGGTCGTTGGATCCGCGCCACCGCCTACCACGAGCAGGTGGCCGGAGAACTCGACCGCGCTGCGCTCGACCGGATGGTCGGCGACCGGCCCGTTCGCGTCCAACATCGCACCGGCGCCATGTGGGTCCTCAACTCCGCCGCCGTCCTGGCCGCCGGTCTCGACGGCGCCGACGAGTCCGGCGTCGAGCGGGACGGCACGGGCCGACCGACGGGTCGCGTCTTCGGGGCCGACGCCTGGCTGCGCAGTCGGGTGGGCCCGACCGACGGCGTCGACCTGGCCGCGGTCGGCACCGAGCTGGCCAGCTACGGCGTGACCGGGGTGACCGATGCGACGCCCACCGAGTCGGTGGACGACCTGCGCTGGCTGGCCGGCGCCGTGGCGCGCGGCGAGCTGCCTCAGCTCGTGGTGGTGACCGGGGGCGCGACCCTGACCGAGATCCAGCCGCCCGACCCCCTGGCGCTCGGGCCGGTCAAGCTCGTGGTCGCCGACCACGCGCTGCCATCGGTCGAGGACCTGAGCCGGGACATCGCCCGGGCACACGCGGCGGGGCGGGCCGTCGCCGTCCATTGCGTCACCCACATCGCCAGCGTGGTGGCGCTGGCGGCGTGGGACGAGGTCGGCTCGCAGCCGGGCGACCGCATCGAGCACGGCTCGGTCATCACACCGGACACCGCCGCGTCGATCGCCGCGCACGGGTTGACCGTGGTGACGCAGCCCTCGTTCGTGTTCGAGCGCGGCGACGAGTACCGGCGCGACGTCGAGCCGGCCGACCGCCCGTGGCTGTACCGGTGCCGCGGGCTCGACGAGGCCGGCATCGCGGTCGGGGGCAGCACCGACTCGCCCTACGGTTCGCTCGACCCGTGGCGGGCCATGGTCGCCGCGGTCGAGCGCCGGACCCGCACCGGCGCGCCGATCGGCCCCGACGAGGCCGTGTCGGCCGCACGCGCGCTCGCGCTCTTCCTCGGGCGACCGGACCAGCCCGGCGGGCCGCCGGCCCAGGTCGAGGTGGGCGCCACCGCTGACCTCTGCCTGCTGGATGCCCCGCTGGCGGAGGTCCTACGGGACCTCGACGCGAGTCACGTGCGCATGACGTTCCGCGCGGGTCTTCCTATCTATCCCTCAGTTTGAGCGCGTTGACGCAGAGGGCGGTGAGCTGCTCGACCCCCTCGTCGAAGCTGCAGACGACGAGCTCCTGCACGAACCACATCTCCGCGAATCGGGTGACCATGGCGGTCAGCGCCGGACCGGCGACGGTGGGGTCGAGGTGAGGATCGGCCAGGCCCAGGGCCTGGAGCCGGCGGATCGAATCCTCGGTGCGCTGGGCGTAGAGCCGCTGGCGGGCGAAGCGGGCCGTCCGCACCTGGTCGTGGTAGCGCGAGACCTGCTCGATCACCCCCATGAGCCGGGCTTCGTCGCGGTAGTCGGCCAGGTAGGCGCGCACGGCCTGGTCGAGGCGTTCGCGGACCGTCGCCGTGGACGTCGGGTCGAGCAGGCCGCTGTCCTCGATGGAGTCGGAGCTGAGCCGATCCTCCTGGGCCTCGGCCACCTCGAGGAAGACCTCGTCCTTCGAGGCGAAGTAGTGGTAGAAGGATCCGTGGGAGAGGCCGGCCCGCTCGGCGATGTCGGAGATGCGGGCGTCGAGGAGTCCCTGCTCCTCGAAGACCGCCTTGGCCGCCTCGACGAGGCGGGTCCGAGTCTCGACACCCTTGCGGGAGCGCGGCCCGCTCGGCTTGTCACCCTGGACCGGCGGAGCTGTCGACAACGTCCATCTCCTCGCGTGCGGCCCGATTCCACCCGTGGCGCAGTGCGCCCCAACTACGACATTGACGTCAACGTCGATATCAGCCGGGTCAGTATGTCACGACCCCCACCCGTCCCCCAGGGTGGCGACGATCTGGGGCAGGTCGATCGATGGTGCGGATGCCAGGGTCGGCGGCACAGACGAATCGGCACGGCGTTGACCGCCCGGTTGGCGGTGAAGCCCGGGCGACATCTCGCCCATCCGCTCGAGCGGGACGGCGAAGCGCAGGTCGACGTCGAGCGGCGCGTCGCCGTCGACCGTCGACCCGCCACCCGGTGGGACCGAGATCCCAGGCCGGATCGAGCTCGGTCGTGCAGTACCAGTTGGCGCGGAAGGTCAAGAAGCGGCTCGGCCGTGCCGCATGCCCGACGACGATCATGCGCTGCGCGGCGACGGTCCCGGCCTCGATGGTGCCGGCGGCGATGTCGATCGTGCGGCGCGGCGGTCGCCACCTCGCCGCTGGCCTCGACCGAGTCGAGCGGCATCGCCGATCGCCTCGGCCAGCAGGCGCAGGGAGGGCCCGAAGCTCTGCGCGCCGTGGGCCCACCGGGCCGCGTCGAAGCTGGCCGGGTCGGCGCCGAAGCCCATGAGCTCGAAGAGCAGGGTCGGGCGAGTCGCGCTTGCGACAGGTCGGCGAACTCGTCGATCTGCAGGCGGTCGAGCCGGCGCTGGATCGAGGTCAGCACGAGCGGGACGGCCTCGGAGATGAACCCCGGGCTGCTGCCGGTGCTGTGGATCGAGGTCCCGCCCTCGCGGCAGGCGGCCTCGACCCGCGTCCCGCACGTCGGCGTCGAGGCTGGCCGGGTGGTGGAACTCGCCGCGGGTCGTGACGACGTTGACGCCGGACGCGAGCAGCCGGCACACCTCGTCGAAGTCGCAGCCCTGCGGCATGTACAGCACGCAGTCCGCGCTCGAGGGCCAGGATCGTCGTCGATGTCGTCGGTCGCCGAGGATGCCGGTCGGGGCGATCCCGCACAGCTCGCCGGCGTCGAGGCCGACCTTGTCCGGCGAGTGGACGTGGACGCCGACCAGGTCGAGCTGCGGGTGCTCGATGACCCCGCGGAGCGCCCGGGTCCCGATGTTGCCGGTGGCCCACTGCACCACGCGGTAGGTCGGTCGGCCATCGGCGTCGCCGGTCATCGCTCGACCCGCTCGCCCGCGGCGAGCGCCGCCTTGTGCAGCACGTTGGCGGCCAGGCGCATGTGGGCGGCGTCGACGAGCCGGCCGTCCCGGCCGATGGCGCCGACGCCGTCGGCCTCCGCGGCCCGGTAGATCTCGATCGGCCTCGGCGGCCTCGGCGATCTCCTCGGCGGTCGGGCGCGAACACCTCGTTGGCGATGGCGATCTGGTCGGGGTGGATCGCCCACTTGCCGTCGAAGCCGAGCAGGCTGGCGTGCATCGCCGATCGCCGGTAGCCGTCGGGATCCTGGTAGGCCGGGTAGGGCGCGTCGATGGCGTCGATGCCCGCGCCGCGGGCCGCGGTGAGCACCTGGACGCGGGCGAAGTGCCAGAAGTCGCCGGGGTAGTCGCTCGACCGGGTCGAAGTTGCCGTCGACCCGGGCGTGCAGCGACGCCGACAGGTCGCCGGCGCCGAAGATGATCGCCTCGAGCCGGTCGCTCGACCGGGCGATCTCGGCCGCGTTGGCCAGACCCTCGGCCTCCTCGATGAGCACCTCGAGCCCGATCGGTCGTGTCAGGCCGAGCTTCGTCTCGAGCTGCGTGAGCAGGACGTCGACCCACCAGACGTCGCGCGCCGGTGCGGGCCTTCGGCACGATGAGCACGTCGAGCGCGTCGCGCGCGCCCGGTGACGACCTCGATGATGTCGTCGTGGCACCACGGCGTGTCGAGGCCGTTGACCCGCACGGCGCGGACGGTGCGGCCCCAGTCGAGGTCGGTCAGCGCGGCGACCGCGGTCGCCCGCGCCGCCTCCTTGGCGAGCGGCGCGCAGGCGTCCTCGAGGTCGAGGAACACGAGGTCGGCCCCGGAGCCGGCCGCCTTCTCGCACATGCGCTCGCTGCTGGCCGGCGTGGCCAGCTCCGATCGTCGGGCCCGGGGTTCGAGCACGGTTGCCTCCAGTGGTTTCGACGGGTCGGGTGGGTCAGATGACGCCCGCGGCCTCGCAGCGCGGCGAGCCGCTCGGCGTCGAGGCCGAGCAGCCCGGTGTAGACGGCTTCGTTGTCGGCGCCGAGGGCCCGGCCGAGGTGCTCGATGCGCCCGGGCGTGTCGCTCATGACGGCGACGGGCGCCTGGACGGTCATCGGCACCGAAGTCCGGGTCGTCCATCTCGACGAACGTGCCTCGCGCCTGCAGGTGCTCGTCGGCGCGCAGCTGCTCGGCGTCGTAGATCGGGAGCGGCCGTGACCTCGGCCCGCTCGAAGACCTCCATGGCCTCGGCCAGCGTGCGCTGCACGCACCCAGTCGGCCACCAGCTCGTCGACCTCGCCGGCCCGCTCCTGGCGCCTGACCGGGTCGACGTAGTCGGGGTCGTCGGCCAGCTCGGGCCGGTCGATGGCGCGGTAGACGCGCATGGCGATGTTCGGCGACGCGCTCGAGATGGCCAGCCACTTGTCGTCGGCGGTGCGGTAGGCGTTGCGGGGCGCGCTGGCGTCGAGGCGGTTGCCGACCCGGCCCGGGCTCACGCCGAGCTGGTCGTACGAGAGCGTCGACGACTCGATCAGCCGGGCCAGCGGCTCGATCAGGTTGACGTCGATGAGCTGGCCGGCGCCGCCGTGCACGTCGCGGTGGTACAGCGCCATCATCACCGCGTAGGTGCCGGCGAGCGAGGCGACCCCGTCGGCCAGCATGAACGGCGGCAGCGTCGGCGGACCGTCGGGCTGTCCGGTGACGTGGGCGAAGCCGCTCATCGCCTCGGCCAGCGTGCCGTAGCCCGGGCGGTCGCTCTTCGGTCCGCCCCGCCCGTAGCCGGTGATGTGGAGCATCACGATCCGGGGATGGGCCGCGTGCACCGACGTCGTAGTCGATGCCCCACCGCGCCAGCGCGCTCGGTCGGTTGCCGACCACGAGCACGTCGCTCACGTCGAGCAGCTGGTGGAACAGCTCCTGGCCCTCGGCCTGGCGGAGGTCGAGCGTCACGCACCGCTTGTTGCGGCTCACGCTCTTCCACACGAGGCCGATCCCGTCGCGGCGATCGCCCCAGGTGCGCATCGGATCGCCCGACCCGGGCTGCTCGACCTTGATCACCTCGGCGCCGAACTCGCCGAGGGCCGTGCCGACCATCGGACCGGCGGCCAGCGTCGCCGCCTCGACGACCCGCAGCCCGTCCAGCGGGCCGGGCGTCTCAGCCATCGAGGGCGGCGGCCGGGCCGGTCGAGGCCGAGGTGCTCGCGCAGCGTCGACCCGGTGTAGCGGTCGCGGAACACGCCGCGGCGCTGCAGCTCGGGGACGACCAGCCGCACCACGTCCTCGTAGGCGCCCGGGCAGTGGGTGGCGGCGATGACGAAGCCGTCGCAGGCGTCGGTGTCGAACCACTCCTCCATCTGGTCGGCGACCTCGGGCCCGGTGCCGACGAAGCGCGGCCCCTGCAGCAGGGTGGCGCGGTGGCCGGCCAGGTCGGCGAGCGTCACGGTGTCGCCGCCGATGTGCTGGCGGAGGTTCTGCACCAGGCCGCGGATGCCCGACACCGACTCGATCAGCTCGTCGGTGATCGGCGCGTCGAGCTCGAGTCCGGAGAAGTCGTAGTTCATCAGCTCGGACAGCAGCGTCAGCGACGCCATCGGGTCGACGAGGTCGTTGAGGAAGACCTGCTCGCGCTCCTCGGCCTGGGCCTGCGACTCGCCGACGACCGTGTAGGCCATCGGCAGCATCTTCACCGACTCGGGATCGCGACCGCGCTCGGCGATGCGCTCCTTCTGGTCCTTGTAGTGCGACCGGGCGATGTCGATGTCCGGGATCGCCGGTGAAGATCAGCTCGGCCCAGCGGGAGGCGAAGTCCCGGCCCCGACCCGACGAGCCGGCCTGGAGCAGCACCGGCCGACCCTGCGGCGAGCGGGGCACGGTCAGCGGGCCGCGGACCTTGAACCACTCGCCGTCGTAGTTGAGCTCGTGGACCTTGTCGGGATCGGCGAACACGCCGTTCGCCCGGTCGAGGACGAGGGCGTCGTCCTCCCACGTGTCCCACAGGCCCGGTCGTCGCCTCGAGGAACTCGTCGGCGCGGTCGTAGCGCTCGTCGTGGCCGAGGTGCTCGTCGACCCCGAAGTTCTGGGCCTCGCTGTCGTTCACCGAGGTGACGACGTTCCAGGCGGCCCGGCCGCCGGAGAGGTGGTCGAGCGTGGCGAAGGTGCGGGCGACGTGGAACGGCGAGTAGTAGGTCGTCGAGTAGGTGGCGCCGAGCCCGATCGAGCGGGTGGCGCCGGCGACGACGCCGAGCACGATGCTCAGGTCGAGCTTCACCGGGCGGGCGCCCGCGCAGCACCGCCTCGGCCACCGAGCCGCCGTAGATGCCGGGCATGGCCAGGCGGTCGTCGAAGAACATGAGGTCGAAGCACCCCTCTTCGAGGGTGCGGCCCGAGCTTCTGGTAGTAGCTCGCCGTGAGGAAGCCGTGCTCGGTGGCAGGATGGCGCCACGAGCCGGTGTAGACCGAGGTGCTCCCCGCCTGCATGAACCCCACCAGCGACATCTGCCGCTGTCGCTGCTCGCACGCCATGGTGCTTGCTCCGCTTGCGTTCGCAGCTCGCCCTGAAATCTAGAATGTGATATGTCAGATTTCAAGCCCATCGGCGGGCACCGTCCGCGCCCGGGCCGCCAACGAGCTCCGGGACCGGATCCTCACCGGGCGCCTGCGCCCCGGCACCCGCCTCGACCTCGACGAGATCGACCGAGGAGTTCGGCACCAGCCGCACGCCGGTGCGCGAGGCCCTGCTCGAGCTGTCCTACGAGGGCCTGGTCGCGGTCACCCCCCGCAGCGGGATCACCGTCATCGGCATCACGCCCGAGGACGCGGTCGACAACTTCGCCGTGCTGGCCGCGCTCGCCGGGCAAGGCCGCCGAGTGGGCCACCGAGCGCATCACCGAGGCGCAGCTGGCCGAGCTGCGCGACCTGGCCGACGCCATCGTCGACGGCGGCGACGTGGTGGCCGCCAACCGGCGCTTCCACCGCGCCGTCAACCTGGCCTCGGGCTCGCCGCGCCTGCTGACCTTCCTGCGCCAGGCGGTGCGGGTCGTGCCGGCCAGCTACTTCGAGCTCTTCCCCGAGCAGGAGCGCCGCAGCCGCGAGCGAGCACGCCGCGCTGCTCGACGCCATCGGCCGGGGTGACGCGCGCCGCGGCCCGCGACGCTCGCCGAGGCCCACGTCCTCGACGCCGGCGCGGCCCTGGGCGACTGGCTGCGGGCCCAGGCCGCGGCGAGACCGACACGGCCACCCGCGCCTGCCCGGCCGCGGTCGCGACCGGCTCAGCCCCGGCCGCCACCGCCGCCGGCCCGCGCGGAAGCCCTCGAGCTTCTCGTCGGGCGTGCGCGACCCGGGTGCTGCGGGACATGACCGACACGTCGTGGCCCGCGGCGCTGGCGCCGGAGCGCGCCGACGGTGGCCTCGGCCTTCGGCACGTGGGCGAACGGGTCGAACGAGTACCAGCGCATGGCGTTCTCGTGGGTGATCTTGCGGATCTCGTCGTCGGGCACGGCGTTCGCCTCGAACACCGACATGCAGCTCCTCGGGTGCGGTCGGCCACATCGAGTCGCTGTGGGGGTAGTCGGCCTCCCACGCCATGTTGTCGACGCCGATGAGGTCGCGCAGCTGGCGACGCCGACGGGGTCGCTGATGAAGCAGGTGAGGAAGTGCTCGCGGAACACCTCGCTCGGCAGCCGACCGCCGAAGTCCTGCAGCGTCCAGGCGTGGTGCATCTCGAAGGTGCGGTCGACGCGGTCGAGGAAGTACGGGATCCAGCCCGTGCCGCCCTCGGACAGCGCGACCCGCAGGTCGGGGAAGTTCTTCAGCACCCGCGACCACAGCAGGTCGGCCGCCGCCGACTGGATGTTCATCGGCTGCAGCGTGATCATCACGTCGGGCGGCGAGTCGACGGCCGGGATCGACAGCCGACCCGACGAGCCGAGGTGGATCGACAGCACGGTGCCGGTGTCGCAGCACGCCGTCCACACCGGGTCCCAGTACGTCGTCGTGGAAGCTCGGGTAGCCGAGGGCGGCGGGGTTCTCGGTGAAGCTGAGCGAGTGGCAGCCCTTGGCCGCGGTGCGGCGGACCTCGGCGGCGGTCAGCTCGGCGTCCCAGATCACCGGGCACCGCCATGGGGATGAAGCGACCGGGATGGGCCCCGCACCACTCGTCGATGTGCCAGTCGTTGTAGGCGCGCACCAGGGCGAGCGACAGGTCGGCGTCGTCGCTGGCGAAGACCCGGGCGGTGAAGGTCGGGAACGACGGGAAGTTCATCGAGGCCAGGACGCCGCCGGCGTCCATGTCCTTCACCCGCTCGTGCACGTCGTAGCAACCGGGCCGGACCTCGTCGAGGCTCTGCGGCTCGAGGCCGTACTCCTCCTTGGGGCGTCCGGCCACGGCGTTGAGCGCGGCCGTCTCCATCACGACCTGACCGAACGTCCACACGTCGTTGCCCTCGTCGTTGCGGATGAGCTTGGGCGCCCGGTCGAGGTACTTGGCGTCGAGGTGGTGGACGAACAGGTCCGGCGGCTCGATGACGTGGTCGTCGACGCTGATCAGGATGAGATCTTCGAGTTCGGGCCATGGTGCTCCCTGGTACGTACGGTCTGAGAACGTCGTTATCGCTGGTGTAGAGCGATCTTAGCGGCCGGTGGTCCGACGTGCGCCGGCCGAGGCGTCCGACGGACGCTCTAGGCTCCGCGCCGTGACTCCGGACGACCAGCCGCCCGCCCTCGAGCTGACCACCCTCGGCCTCGAGATCGACGAGGGGGTCGCGACCGTCACCCTCGATCGGCCCGAGGTGCTCAACGCCTTCGACCCCACCATGGTCGAGGAGCTGCGGTCGGTGTGGCAGGCGCTGCGAACCGACCCAGAGGTCCGGGCCGTCGTGCTCACCGCGACGGGCGACAAGGCGTTCTGCACCGGCATCGACCGCTCGAGCGTGCCCGAGTTCTACTTCGACCAGTTCACGTACGAGGATCCGGGCCGCCTGATCGGGCCGAAGAGCCAGGGACTGTGGAAGCCGGTCGTCGCCGCCGTCAACGGCATGGCCTGCGGCGGCGCGTTCTACATGCTCGGTGAGGTCGACGTGATCCTCGCTGCCGACCACGCCACGTTCTTCGATCCGCACGTCACGTTCTCGATGGTGGCGGTCTACGAACCCCTCCTGCTGCTGCGCCGCATGCCGTTCAGCGAAGTGCTGCGCATGGCGCTGGCCGGGAGCGACGAGCGCATCAGCGCTGCCACCGCCCAGCGACTCGGGCTCGTGAGCGAGGTGCTCCCGCCCGACGAGCTGCAGGCCGCGGCGCTCCAGCTGGCGCGGACGTTCGCCGCGCAACCGCCGCTCGCGGTCCAGGCGACGCTGCGAACGCTGTGGGCGGCCAAGGACATGCCCGGCGTGCAGGCGACCGATCTCGGCAACGTCTTCCTGCAGCTGGGGACGACCAACGAGGCGCTGCGCGAAGGCCAGGAAGGGTTCACCGCCGGCAAGCGTCCCAAGCCACGGATCCGTTGACGGGCATCGTCACGATCGTCGGCAACCCCAAGCCGGCGTCGCGCACACGGGCGGCGGGCCAGGCGGTCGCGGCCGCGGTCGCCGATCTGTCAGGTCGGGACGCGACCACGACGATCGATCTCGCCGACCACGGCGACGCGCTGTTGCGGTGGGGCGACCCCGAGGTGGCCGACCTCAAGGCGACCGTGCTCGGCGCGGACGGTCTGGTGGTGGCGAGTCCGACCTACAAGGCCGCCTACACCGGCCTGCTCAAGCTGTTCCTCGACCAGTTCGACAAGGACGAGCTCGGCGGCGTGCCGACCGTCGCGCTGATGACCGGCGGCAGCGCCGCCCACGCGCTGGCGGTCGAGGTGCACCTACGGCCCGTGCTGATCGAGATCGGCGCCAGCCTGCCGGCGCGCGGTCTCTACTTCGCCGGACCCGAGGTCGACGACCCCGCACCGGTCATCGAGACCTGGCTGGCCACGGCGGCCGCCCCGCTCCGCCGCGCGCTCGCCTGACGATCAGCGCGGCGGCATCCCCGGCGGGATCCAGCTCGGCGGTCGCTTCTCCATGAACGCCCGCATCCCCTCGCGAGGTTCGTCGGATTCGTCGAGGGCCCAGAACATGGTCTGGTAGTCGATGTCGCCGTACCGCTCGTTGAGCATGCGCTTCACGTGCATGCGCGCCGACGGCGCGGTGCGCAGGATCTGCTGCGCGGCTTCGAGCGCGGCGGCGCGCAGCTCGTCGTGCGGCACCACGCGGGAGATCAGCCCGATGCGCAGGGCCTCGGCCGCGTCGAAGCTGCGAGCCGACAGCAGCAGGTCGCGCGCCACCGAGATGCCGACGTGCGCGGGCAGCACGGCGGCGTAGGTCGCGTCGGGGATGCCGCGCAGCAGCTCGGGGACCCGGAAGGTCGCCCGGTCGCTCACCACCGCGATGTCGGCCAGCATGGCGATGAGCAGGCCGCCGGCCTGGCAGATGCCGTTCACCGCGGCGACGACCGGGGCGCGGCTGTCACGGATGGCCAGGAACGGCAACACGTCCTGGCCGAGGTCGTCGGGCACCGTGTCACCGGGCTCGGCCCGTCCACCGAGATCACCGCCCGGCGCGAACACGTCGCCGGTGCCGGTGATGATGAGCGCGGCCAGCTCGGGATCGGTGTTCACCAACCGCACCGCCCGCTTCAGCCCGTAGTACATGGCCGGCGTCAGTGCGTTGCGGGCCGCCGGCCGGTCGATGGTGACCCAGGCGATCGGCCCTTCCCGTTCGAGGCGGAGATTGGAGGTGCCGAGCTCGTTGCTCATGGCGCGGCGGCTACGAGGGCGCTACGACGCGCCGACGGCGACGCCGTGGAGCACGAGGTCCCACAGCTCCTCGGCCGGGTCGCCGGCGCTGGCGGACACCCCGCCGATGGTCATCGAGAAGGCGTTGAACATGATGGCCTCGAGCACGATGCCGGCGATCGGGCCGTTGCGCAGGCCGGGGCGGACGGCGCCGGCGGCCGCGGCGTCGTCGAGCACCTCGCCGAACAACGACACGAGCGGGGCGAAGGCGGCGGCGGCCTCGGTCGGGTAGCCGGTCAGCAGCTTCTGGGCGAAGTCGACCATGACCGGCGCCGGGCCCGCCTTCGGCGTCTTGCCCTTCGACGACTTGCCGTTCGAGGTCTTGGCCGTCGACGACTTGCTGGTGGACACCTTGTTCGCCGTCGACCGGGAGATGCGGTAGTACTCGACCACGAAGCAGTGCAGCCGATCGAGCGCGTCGTCCTCCGCGTCCATCTTCTGGCTCAGGATCTCGGCCGTCGACCGGACCGACTCCTCGAACAGGGCCAGCAGCAGCTCGTGCTTGCCGCCGAAGTACTGGTAGAAGCTGCGCAGCGACTGGCCCGAGCGCTCGACCACCTCTTGGACCGTGAAGTCCTTGCCCGAGTCGCCCTCGTTCATGAGCTCGAGCGCGGCGTCGAGGAAGCGCTGCACCCGGTTCTCGGCTCGCGTGCGGGCCGAATCGAGCGATCGGGCGACGGCCTGCTCCCGCCAGCTCACCGTTGCCTCCGCCGCGTCGGCCTCGGGCACCGGCTCGTCTTTCGTCACGAGGAGATCCTATCCCGCCGCTGGGAAGAGCGGAGATATCCCACGATGAACATCGGGTGGGTCGAGGCGGAGAACGGCCCTCTTGCGCTCGATCTTGGGGCGCGGCCGCGGACCGCGGTCGGCTCAGACCGCCGGCTCGATGACGGCGTCGATGGTCGCGGCGCCGCTGTCGGGCACACGCGGCTGGCGCCACACCTCGACGGGGAACGACACCTGCACCAGCGAGTAGCAGAGCCACAGCAGCTGCGTGGCGTCCTCGGGCAGCGCGTCGAGGGAGTACTGGTCGAGGTAGTCGAGCGCGTCGGCCGAGGCGCGGGAAGGCCGCGTCGTAGAACGCCTGCATCTCGTCCATGGTGCTGGCCAGCCGCTCTGGCGTAGCGCTCGGACTCGGTGCGCAGGCACCAGGTCGCGGCGAACGGCTCGAGTTCGGCGAAGGGTTCGGGCAAGGTCGTCATCGTCGTCTCCTCGTCAGGACCCGGTCGAGATCTCGACGGGCGTCTCGAGCGACTGCTGGTAGTCGGCCACGTACTGGCGGCCCGTGTAGTGGAGGTGACGCAGCGCGATCTCCTGGTCGTTCAGCGGGAACTCGCTTGACCGTCCGCGTCTCGATCATCGACTGCGTCGCCTCGAGCGTGTTGCCGTCCTGCAGCCCGTACTCCTTGAACGTCACCGCCGCGAGCTCGTGCGCGCAGCCGCTCGCGAGCCGTTCTTCGGCGGCACGAAGTAGAGCGACGCTCTCGAAGATGTGGGTGTTGTACGACGTCGGCCAGTAGTGGTACGTGAGGTACCAGTTCGGGGCCCAGATCAGGATCATGAAGTTGGGGAAGAACAGGAACGAGTCGGTTCCCCAGGCCGGGATGGCGGGCCGGGTTGACCGCCGGCGGCTGATCGAAGTCGATGGGGCGGTCCCACGGACCGAACAGGCCGCTGCGCAGCACCCGCTCGATCGGCTTGACCATGTTCTCGTCCTTCGGTGGCGACATGCCGCCCCACGACGAGACCATCGAGTGAGGACCGGCGATCTTGTAGGCCAGCGCCTCGAACCCGATAGCCTGGAGCTTGCGCCGACTCCTCGGCCGTCGCCTGCTTCGCGTGCAGAACAGGTGCGTGGTAGAACTCCATGAAGGCGTCGATGAAGAGCTTCCAGTTGCTCCCGACCTCGGCCCGGTAGCTCGACACCGCGGTCATCT
The DNA here is from genome assembly GCA_963776435.1 of uncultured Microthrixaceae bacterium. Taxonomy (GTDB): domain Bacteria; phylum Actinomycetota; class Acidimicrobiia; order Acidimicrobiales; family Acidimicrobilacustridaceae; genus UBA4742. The sequence continues at coordinate 625,092 of CAVZMK010000002.1, read as the reverse complement.
CGCCGAACGGATAGCCCTTGAGCCCCGCGCCGAGCTCACCGAGGTAGTCCTCGAGCGGCGCCGCGTTCCGGGTCGAGGTTCACGAAGATGAACCCCTCCCACACCTCGCACCGCACCGACGCCAGGCCGTAGTCGGCCTTGTCGAGGTCGAAGAACTCGGACTCCTGCTGGACGAAGTTCAGCGCGCCGTCGAGGTCGTAGCGCCAGCCGTGGTACTTGCAGGTGAACTGGCGACAGGTGCCGCTCGTCTCCTCGTGCGGGTAGTCCTTCCACACCAACTTGTTGCCGCGGTGGCGGCAGATGTTGTGGAAGGCGCGCACCTCGCCGTCCTTGCCGCGCACGACGACCACCGAGGTGCTGGCCGCGTCGAGCTCCTTGGTGAAGTAGCTGCCGGTCCGCGGGAGCTGCTCGACCCGGCCGACGTTGAGCCAGGTCTTGCCGAAGATCGCCTTGCGCTCGAGCTCGTAGTACTCGGGCGAGATCGAGTCCTCGTAGTCGACCGGGCCCGGTGCCGAGCTCGGGGTAGTGCTCCGTCCAGCTGCCCTCTTCGGGCTTGGCGAAGTGCGCCATGAGATCCGTTCCTCCGGTCAGGTCAGTGGCGCCAAGATATCACGCATCTCCCAAAAGAGAAGAGCGTTATCCGCAGGTCGTCGTCGAGCTCGACCCCGAAGGATCGGAGGGCCATGGCCAGCTGGTCGTAGGCCCCCACGGTGAAGACCAGGTCCATCAGCTGGTGGGTCGTCGAGCTCGGCGGCGAGGGCCGCCCACGTGGCGTCGCCCACGACCGCGTCGGCGATCAGCTCGTCGACCGCCTGGAGCATCGCCCGCTCGAGCGGCGACCACTCGAGCGAGTCGGGGGCGTCGGCGATCGCGGTCGATCTCGTCGGAGGAGAGGCCGGCGTCGATCCGCCATGCACGACGTGCTGCTTCCACTCGTAGTCGCACTGCCGGACCGCTGCCACCCGCAGCACGAGCAGCTCGCGTTGGCGGGTGGTCAGCTCGGTGCCGAACAGCACGTGGCCGTTGAACGTGTGGTACGCCTGCGCGAGCCTCGGGTACTGAGCCAGCGTGCCGAGCACGTTGAGTCCCTTGGGCCGACCGGGCTCACGCGACGGGAACGGATGGCGAGGATCGGGCGGGCGCAGCGCGGCCAGCGCGTCGCGCATCTCCGGGGGCCAGTCGACGGGCGCCAACGGTGGGATCCGCGGCCCGTCGCTCGCGCTCATGTCGAACCCCCGGTCGATCGGGACGAGTCGTCCGTCGCGCAGGTCCTGGCGCAGCTTGAACTTCTGCACCTTGCCCGACGCGGTGCGGGGGAAGTCGTCGACGACGTAGAGCGACTCGGGCCACTTCTGCCGGGCCAGACCGACCGCCTCGAGGTGACGCGCGTACCTCGTCGAGCGTCGGCGCGGCCATGCCGTCGCGCAGCGCGGACGATCGCGGCGGCGCGCTCGCCGAGGCGCTCGTCGGGTGCGGCCGACGACGCTGACCTCGGCGACCGCGTCGAGGCCGAGCAGCACCTCCTCGATCTCCTGGGCGCTGATGTTCTCGCCGCCGCGGATGATGACGTCGGAGATGCGATCGGTGATCGTGAGGTAGCCCTCGTCGTCGAGGATGCCGACGTCGCCGGTGTGGTACCAGCCGTCGTCGTCGAACACGGCGGCGGTCAGCTCGGCGTCGGTGTAGCCGATGAAGCAGTCCGGGCCGCGGCTCAGGATCTGCCCGTCGGCGCTCGAGCCGCATCTCGACGCCCGGAGTGCGTGGCCGTCGGTCGTGAGTCCGCTTCACCTCGGGCTCGTCGAGCCGGCACCCGGTGATCGACGGGTGCTCGGTGCTGCCGTACGAGCGGAACACCTTCATGCCGAGCTTGGTGACCCGCTCGGTGACCGCCACCGGCACGGTCGAGCCGCCGAGTCCGGCGAAGGGCATCAGCGCCAGGTGCTCGGCGGTGAAGTCCGGGTGGTCGAGCAGGCTGGTGAGGAAGTAGGTGGCGCCGCCGGACACGCCGAGCCCCTCCTCGCGTCATCATCCGCAGCACCTCGCCCGGGTCCCACACGTCGATCAGGTTCACCGGCCGCACCCGCAGCAGCGGGACGAGGAACGCGTTGAGCATGCCGATGAAGTGACCGACCGGCGCGCCGGTGATCTGCGGCGGCCCGCCCGTCGGGAAGCCGTGACTCGAGCTGGCGGGTCTCGAACCCGATCGTGCGGTGCGAGTGGACGACGCCCTTCGGGTCGCGCGTCGTGCCCGAGGTGAACCCGATGATGGCCGGCGCGTCGGGGTCGACCGGCAGCGGGCCGGCGATCGGCTCGTCGTCGAGCAAGCGACTCGAACGCGTGTGGCGCGCGACGGCAGCGGCGAGTCGTCGGATCCTGTCGTCGACCAGCCACAGCGGCTCGGGCCGGTCGGCGAGCAGCGCGTCGTAGGTCGCGACGGTAGTCGTTGTGGCCGAACCGGTCGGCGGTGACGATGACGTCGGGCGCGGTGGCCCGCAGGATGTAGTCGACCTCCTTGGCCCCGTAGAAGTGCACGACGGGCACGACGACCGCGCCGAGGTAGGCCGCGGCCCAGAAGGTGATGCCGGCCTCGACCCAGTTGGGGAGCTGGAACAGCACGACGTCGCCGGCCCGACGCCCCGCGCGTGCAGCGCGCCGGCCAGCGACCGGGCCGCGCGGTCGACGTCGGCGAAGGTGCCCTGCCAGGGCCGCACCTTCGAGCGGACGCGGAACCCGACGTCGCCCATGGTCGGCGAGCCCCTCGGCCACCATCGTCCCGAGCGTGGCGTCGGTCCACCAGCCCTCGGCGCGGTAGCGGTCCACGAGGTGCTCCGGCACCGTTCGCAGGCGCCACCGCCCCCCGACGCTGCTGCTCGCCTCCCCCACGGATCCTCCTCGTCCGCGACTCGTGGCAGCACTATGGCACGGCCCCTGACCGGCCGCCAGCCTCGTTGCCCTCCAGGGAGAATGGCATTATCGTCTCGCCGTGGTCGGGACGACGTCACGGAGGAGAGCCCACCCATGAGCCAACGGCCGGACCAACCGCCCGTCGAGGACGTCATCGAGATCCAGCAGCTGCTGGCCCGCTACGCCGTCGGCATGACCAAGGACGACGTCGACGCGGTCATGGAGGTCTTCACCCCCGACGGCACCTACAGCGCCTTCGGCGACACCTACGCCGCTGGCCGACTTCCCGACGCTGGTCGCCGCCGCGCCCAAGGGCCTCTTCATGGTCGGGCCGCCGGCGCTCGAGCTCGACGGCGACACCGGCACCGGCCAGCAGCCGCTGTGCTTCGTCGACCAGAAGACCCACGACATGCGCATCGGCTACTACACCGACACCTACCGCCGCACGGCCGACGGCTGGCGGCTGCACACCCGGTCGATGACGTTCCTGCGCAAGAGCGGCGACCGCGACTCCGGGCGGGCCCACGACCCGACCCGTCCCGCAGCCCACCGCCCGTTGACCGCCGCCGCGCGACACCGCCATGGAGCTCGACGAGTTCCGGGCCGTCGCTCGACGCGCTGGCTCGACGAGCACGACGACGCGCTCGCGCCCGACCACGCCGGGCATCGGCACGCTCGACGAGCAGATGGCGCAGCTGTCCAAGGTCAAGCGGCTCACCTACGACGCCGGCTGGATGCGCCGGGGCTGGCCCGAGCGCGTCGGCGGGCTCGGCGGCTCGACGCTGCTGCGGGCCTACCTCGGCGAGGCGCTCACCGTCGCGCGACCTGGTCGAGCCCGGCCTCTACTCGATGACCGAGGTGCTGGCGCCGACGATGATCGACTACGCCCCGCCCGAGCTGGCCGCCACGATGGTGCCGCGGCTGCTGCGGGGCGACGAGACCTGGTGCCAGGGCTTCTCCGAGCCGGGCACCGGCAGCAACCTCGCCGCCCTCTCGTGCCGGGCGACGCGCACCGACGACGGCTGGCGGGTCACCGGGCAGAAGGTCTGGACGAGCCTGGCCCAGTACGCCCAGCGCTGCGTGCTGCTCACCCGCACCGGCACACCGGAGTCCGCCCACCGGGGCATCACCGCGCTGTTCGTCGACATGGACACGCCCGGGCATCACCGTGCGACCGATCGAGACCATGCACGGCGCGCCCGAGTTCTGCGAGGTCTTCTTCGACGACGTCGTCGTGCCGTTCGACCGCACGCTCGGCGACGAGGGCCAGGGCTGGTCGGTGGCCATGGACCTGCTGCCGTTCGAGCGCAGCACGGCGCTGTGGCACCGGGCCGCCTACCTGCACCGGCGGCTCCAGCAGCTGCTCGACGCGGCGCCCGCCGGCGCGCTCGACCCGGTGCGCCTCGGCGAGGTGACCCAGCTCCTCTACGCGTTCCGGGCCCGCTCGCGGGCCACGCAGCACCGGCTGGCCGCCGGCGAGCACCTCGGGCCCGGAGACCTCGATCGACAAGGTGCTGGTGGCCACGGCCGAGCAGGCCGTGTTCGACCTCGTCGCCGACGGCCTGGCCGCCGAGCGTCACCATCGGCGACGACCCGACGAGCGAGCGCTGGCGCACCGAGTTCCTCTACTCGCGGGCGGCCACGATCTACGGCGGCAGCGCCGAGATCCAGCGCAACATCATCGCCCGCCGGCTGCTCGACCTCGGGAGCGACCGCTGATGGACCGGCGCCGACCTCGAGCTGTTCGAGCGCAGCCTCCGCCACGCCACCGAGCACCACACCGGCGCCGGCGCTCGACGCCGCGCTCGACGAGCTGGGCTGGCGCGACGCGCTGGCCGATCGACCCGCGCGCCGCCGTCTCGCTGCTGTTCGAGCTCCAGGGCGCGGCCAACGTCACCTCGTCCGCGCTCGACCGCGTCGCTCGCCGGCGCGCTCGGGCTCGACCCGGCGCCGACGGACGGGCTCGTGCTGCCGGCCTCGGCCGGTGGGACCCGCCCGGCGCGCTCGACGGCGACCGGCTCGCGCGTCCACGGCCTCGGCACCGCCGCGCTGGCCGACGCGACCGACGCCGCTCGTGGTGGCCGCGGCGCGGCGACGAGGAGGTCGCCGTCGTCGTGCCCACCGCCGGCGCTCGAGCTCCGCCCGATCGAGGGCGTCGATCCGCGGCTGGGCCTGGTCGAGGTGACGCGGCGACGCGATCGCCGATCGGCGGCGCCGAGCCGCGCCGGCGCCGGGATGGACCGCCGCCGTCGCCCTCGGCCAGCTCGCCCTGGCCCACGAGCTGGTCGGGCGCGTCGCGGCACGATGCTCGAGCTGGCCCGCGAGCACGCCGCTCGAGCGCATCCAGTTCGGCCGGCCGATCAGCTCGTTCCAGGCCGTCCGCCACCGGCTGGCCGAGACCCTGGTGGCCATCGAGACGGCCGACGCCGTGCTCGACGCGGCCTGGCTCGACGGGTCGCCCGCCGACCGCGGCGATGGCCAAGGCCGCTGGCCGGCCGCGGCGCCCGCACCGCGGCCCGCCACTGCCAGCAGGTGCTGGCCGGCATCGGCTTCACCACCGAGCACCCGCTTCCACCTCTACATCCGGCGGGTCCTCGTGCTCGACGAGCTGTTCGGCTCCTCCCGCACGCTCACCCGAGCGCTCGGCGAGGACCTGCTCGGCGACTCGCCAGCTCCCCCCGCTGCTCCCCCTCTGACGCACGGCTGCGCACTCCATCGACCTTCTGACGGATCCGCCAGCGAGAGCGCGGTCGATCCTCAGAAGAACGGCGGCGGGGCGCGCTACTTCGGGTCGCGGGGGCGAGGAGGCGGTCGAGGTTGGCCCGCAGCTCGGGCGAGGTGAACGAGCGGTCCTCGGCGGTGAGCGCGAAGTCGAGCGTGGCCAGCACGGCCCGCTCGAGGTGCAGGTTGAGGATGCGCTTGGTGTCCTCGACCGCCTGCTTCGGGCAGCTTGGCGATGCGGCGGGCGCAGGCCAGCGCCTGGTCGAGCACCTCGTCGTCGGGGCACACGTGGTTGACCAGGCCGATCTCGGCGGCCCGCTGCGCGGGGATGCGGTCGCCGGTCAGCGCGTACTCCTTGGCCAGCTGCAGGCTGGTGAGCAGCGGCCAGGTGACCGGGCCGCCGTCGGCCGCCACCAGCCCGACCATGACGTGCGGGTCGGCGAGGTGCGCGCTCTCGGCCATGAACACGATGTCGGACAGCGCGACGAGGCTGCAGCCGAGCCCGACCGCCGGCCCGTTGACCGCGGCCACGATCGGCACCCGGCACGCGACCATGCCGGTCACGATCTGGCGGCCGTCGGCGAGCGTCTGGCGGCGCAGCGCCGGGTCCTGGCGTGAGCTCGTCGAGGTAGTCGAAGTCGCCGCCGGCCGAGAAGGCCCGCCCGTTGCCGGTGAGCACGACGGCCCGGGCCTCGAGGTCGGCGTCGATCTGCGGGAACAGCTCGGCCAGGCCCTGGTGGAGCACGTGGTTCGTGGCGTTCAGCTGCGTCGGGTCGGTTGAGGCGGACGATGCGGATCGGCCCGTCGATCTCGACCTCGAGCTCGGGGGGCAGGTCGTAGCTGCTCATGACGGGCAGCCCCAGGATGCGGCGGGCGACGAGGTTGCGCTGGATCTGCGACGTGCCGCCCATGACGCTCTGCGCCCGGCTGTAGAGGTACACCTTCAACCAGGTGTCGTCGCCGTCGCCGTGGCCGGCGCCGCCGATGGCGACGCGCGGCGTGGCCGACCGCCTGCTCGGCCTGCGGTCATCAGCAGCTTGTCGACCGAGCCCTCCGGGCCGTGGGAGATGCCGTCGAGTCGATCGGACAGCCGCCGGCACACGTGCAGCCGCAGCATCTCGGCCTCGACGATGGCCCAACCGAGGTCGCGGACCTGCTCGGCGTCGTAAGCGCGACGGGCTCGGCTGCGCACGCGTCGGTGAGCTCCTTGACGAGCTTGCGTGTAGCGGGCGACGTAGCCGAGCTCGCCCGGCTCGCGCTCGTGGCTGACGACGGTCATGGCCAGCGGCCAGCCCTCGCCCGGCTCGCCGATCATGTTGGCGGCCGGCACGCGGGCCCCGTCGAAGATGCACCTCGCCGAACTCCTTGGTGATCCCGTTGATCATCCGCAGCGGTCGCTGCTCGATGCCGGGCTGGTGCATCGGCACGGCGAACGCGGAGATGCCCTTGTGCTTGGGCACGTCGTGATCGGTGCGGGCCAGCACGAGGCACCAGTCGGCGTCGTCGGAGTAGCTCGTCCAGACCTTGTGCCCGGTGATGACGTACTCGTCGCCGTCGCGGTCGGCGCGGGTGCGCAGCGACGGCGAGGTCGGAGCCGGCGTCGGGCTCGCTGAAGCCCTGGCACCACCGGTCGCGCCCGTTGACGATGCCGGGCAGGAACCGCTGCTGGATGTCGTCGTTGCCGTGCTCGAGGATGCCCTCGACCAGGTAGCCGAGGCTCGGGTCGCGGCGGCGCGCCGGCGGCGGCCAGCTCCTCGTCGACGATCACGTCGTAGACGCTCGGCAGCTCCTGGCCGCCGATCGTCCTGCGGCCACGACATGCCGAAGAAGCCGGCGTCGTAGAGCGACTGGTGCCACGCCGCCTGCCCGGCCCAGTAGTCGTCGTCGGTCGACGAGGCGGGCAGGCCCGGGTTGTTGGCCTCGCAGCCAGTCCCGCAGCCGGAGCCGGAACTCGGCCTCGGCGGGCGAGTCACCGAAGTCCATCGTCGACCTCCGATCCCGTGGTGGGCGAGCACGCGCTGCGAGGCTGGCGCCCGCGCCGCCGAGCACGTCGCTCGACAGCAGCGCCCGGCGCAGGTAGACGTGGGCCAGGCACTCCCAGGTGTTGCCGATGCCGCCGTGCACCTGGATGGCGGTCTCGCACACCGTGCGGGCCGCCCGGGCGCAGTAGGCCTTGGCCACCGCGGCCGGCGGCCAGCGCGTCGTCGGGCGGCAGGGCGTCGACGGCCCAGGCGGCGTGGAGCGCGACGCTGCGCGATCCCTCCATGGCCACGAAGGCGTCGGCCAGCAGGTGCTGCACCGCCTGGAACGAGCCGATGGCCGCGCCGTACTGGCGCGCGCTCGGCGGCGTACTCGCACGCGAGCTCGACCGCGCCGCGCATGGTGCCCGACGAGGTCGGCGCTGGTCAGCGCCAGCCCGAGGGCGGTCCAGGCGCGCGAGGTCGTCGGCGGTGAGCGGCCGGCCCTGGTCGGCGACGGCCGACCGGACGGGCCGACGGACCGGGGACGGCCGTCGGGCCGGGTGAGGTCGATCCGCTCGGCCGCGGGGCTGCACGGCGACCGAGCCGAGCACGTAGCCGTCCGCGTCCGCGACGAGGACGAGCGCCGCGTCCGCGCCCGTGCGCGTCGATGGCCACCGAGCCCGGCGCGCATCTCGCCGTCGGCGACCTCGACGCCAGGGCCGACGAGCCGGGCGTCGAGCAGCGACGGTCTCGGCGCGACGCGGCCGGAGGCGCGCCGGCGAGCCGGCGGAGCTCGGCGGCCAGCGTCGGGCCCGAGGAACGGGGCGTCGGCGAGGCCGCGGCCGAGCTCCTCGGCCACGATCGCCGCCTCGACGCCGGAGGCCAGCGGCGCGCCGCCGTCCTCGGCGGCGCGCAGCTCGCGCCAGCCCGACGCGGCGACGGCGGCGTCGAGCTTGTCGACCCGCTCGAGGTCGTCGAGCTGCCCGACGGCGCTGCGGGCCGAGCCGGTCGACGACCTGGGCGGCCGAGTCGCGGAGCGCCTGCTGCTCCGGCGAGAGCCGGACGTCCATCAGCGGTCCTTCCCGGCGGCCACCAGCGGCGGCGTCCACTCGTCGCGCAGCGTGCGGCGCAGCACCTTGCCCGACGGGAGCCTCGGGATGGTGTCGACGACGACGACGTGGCGCAGGTGCTTGTAGGTCGCGAGCGAGTCGGCGACGAGCTGCTCGAGCTCGTCGTCGGCGACGCGGACGGTCGGGATCGAGCTGGACCGCCGCCACCGGCACCTCGCCGGCCCGCTCGTCGGCGATGCCGAACACCGCGCAGTCGAGCACCGCCGGATGCCCGTGCAGCACCGCCTCGATCTCGGCCGGCGCCACCTGGAAGCCGTTCACCTTGATCATCTCCTTGGAGCGGTCGGTGAGGTGGACCCAGCCCTCGGGCTCGAGCCAACCGACGTCGCCGGTGCGGTACCAGCCGTCGGCGAAGGCGTCGGCGTTCGCCTCGTCCGGGAGGTAGCCCGCCATGACCGACGGGCTGAGCACCTGGATCTCGCCGATCTCGCCGGCGGGCGAGGATCTCGCCGGTGTCGAGGTCGGCCACCCGCAGCTCGACCCCCGTCGGCGGCAGCCCGGCCGAGTCGAGCCGCCACGCGTCGGGATCGTCGACCGGGTTGGCCGCGATCACCGGCAGCTCGCTGGCGCCGTAGGCCGGCAGCCACCGGACGCCGGTGCGCTCGGTGACGACGTCGGGCCACGCTCTCGCTCACCGGCGTCGCGCCCCACATGATGTAGCGCAGCGACGAGAGGTCGTAGTCCTCGAGGTGCGGGTGGTTGGCCATCGCCAGCGCGATCGGCGCGACCGCCATCTCGAGGGTCATGCGATCGGACTCGATGCGGCGGAGCACCTCGTCGAGGTCGAACCGGCGGTGCAGCCGCACGGTGGCGCCCGGCCGGGGCGGCGGCGAGCAGGTTGAGCAGGCCGAGGATGTGCGACGGCGGCGTGGCCACCTGGAACCGGTCGTCGGGTCCGAGACCGAGCGCCTGCGCACCAGTGCACCGTGGCGTGGCCGATCGAGCGGTGCGTGTGGCGCACGGCCTTCGGCAGACCCGGTCGTGCCCGAGCTGAACACGAGCACCGCCTCGTCGGTGTCGCGCGCATCGCCGACTCGGCCGGACGCGTCGCGGCTGGCCGACGCCAGAGCCGCGACCACCGAGTCGTCGTCGAGATCGGTGACGTGGTCGCGGCCCAGGCGCTCGCGCGAGCAGCGTGGCCGACTCGCCGTCGGCGACGGCGTGGACCGGTGCGGTCAGCGCGATGGCGTGGTCGACCTCGACCGCCTTCCACGCCGGGCTCAGCAGCACGGCGGCGCGCACCCAGCTTGCTGATGGCGTGGACCGCGACGCACGAACTCGACGCGGTTGGACGTCATCACCGCCACCCGGTCGCCGGGACCGACGCCGCGTGCGGCGAGGTGGTGGGCGAAGGCGTTGGCGCGGCCGTCGAGTCTCGGCGAAGGTCCACCGGTCGTCGCCCGCCAGCACGGCGTCGCGGTCACCGAAGCGGTCCGCGGCCTGCTCGAGCCCCCGGTGCATCAGCGCCGCTGCCATCGGAAACATTCTTCTCGTTTCTGAGATCGACGTCAACATCAGCTGCCGATCGTGTTCTCATCCCCCTTTCGATCACAACGAACGATGGAGGATCAGCGGTACCTGCCGCCGTCGTCGCCGATCACCCGGCCGGCGTCAGCTCGAGGTGCAGCTCCTTGAGGCCGTGCAGGATGTAGATGGGCTCGAACTCGAAGTGGCGGTCGCCGGCCGGCCCGTGCACCGATTCGTCGAGCCGGATGTCGGTCGGTGCGGGCGAGGAACCGCTCGATGCTGACCCGGGCCTCGATGCGCGACAGCGGCCCGCCGGGGCAGGCGTGGACGCCGCGCCCGAAGGCCAGGTGGTCGTTGGCGTTCGAGGCGGTCGGGACGGAACTCGTCGGGTGCCTCGAACCGGGCCGGGTCGCGGTTGGCCGCCTGGGGGAAGAGGGCGATGGTCGATGCCGGCGGGGATGTCCACGCCGGCGATGGTCGTGCTGACCCGGGCGGTGCGGCCGGCCTGCTTGACGACGCCTTCGTAGCGCAGCACCTCCTCGACGAAGTTCGGGATGCGCTCGAAGTCGGCCCGCAGGTACGCCTGGAGCCTCGGGATCCTCGGCGATGATCCGCAGCGACGCGGTGATGAGCCGGGCGGTGGTGTCCTGCCCGGCCGCGAACAGGAACGTCGCCATGCGGCACACGGTGTCGACGTCGGGGACCGAACCGTCGGGGTAGGTGGCGGTGGCCAGTTGCGTGAGCACGTCGCTCGCGGGGCTCGCGGCGGCGGTCCTCGACGTACTCGGCGAAGCGCGCCTGCAGGAACGACGAGCGGGTCGAGGGCGATCGCCGTCGGTCGTCGGCGTCGACCTGGGGCAGGCCGCCCAGGTGCTTGCGGAACTCGCGGTGGTCCTCCTCCGGAACGCCGAGCAGGTCGGCGATGACCAGCAGGGCGAAGGGGTAGCCGTAGCCGCGGAGCACCTCGACCTTGCCCGTGTCGATGAACTCGTCGATCTGGCGATCGGCGAGCCCCCACGTGTACTCCTCGTTCTCCCGCATGCGCTTCGGCGTGAAGAGGCGCAGCGCCAGCCCGCGCTGGGCGTGGTGCTCGGCGCCGTCGAGCGCCACCGCGTACTCGCTCATCGGCAGCTCGGCGCGGTGCTGCTCGACGAACTCGCTGATGTCGTCGGAGGGCTCGGGCTTGACCGAGAAGCCGGGGAACGGCCCGCCCACGGCGTTGCACGACGAGAACGTCTCGTGGTCGCGCAGCACGCCGGCCGTCGTCGTCGTAGGTGGTCACCGCCATCACGTCGTGCTCGGGCAGGTGCACGACCGGGCACTGGGCCCGCAGGTGGGCGAAGTAGGCGAACGGGTCGGCGACGACCGACTCGTCCGTGTAGAAGTCCACCGTGTCGAAGTCGGTCACACCCGCCCTCCCAGGTCGAGATACTGTGCAGACGCACAGCATGCTGTGCACTTGCTTAGCAGCCGTGGAGCTGGACGGTCAACCGTTCGGCGACAGGAGCGGCATGCCAGGATGGGCCGCGAGATGACCTCGCCCCGCCGGATCGGCGCCGAGGACTCCAAGAGCCGTACCGCGCTGCTCGACGCCGCCCAGGCGCTGATGGTCGAGGAGGGCTACGCCGCGGTCACCTCGCGACGTGTCGCGGCCAAGGCCGGGTCTGAAGCCGCAGCTCGTCCACTACTACTTCCGCACGATGGACGACCTGTTCCTCGCCCTGTTCCGGCGGGGCGCCGAGCACAACCTCGAGCGCCAGGCCCAGGCCCTCGCCTCGCCGCAGCCGCTGCGGGCGCTGTGGGCCTTCAGCAGCGAGCCGGCGGGGGTGGCCCTCACCATCGAGTTCACCGCGCTCGCCAACCACCGCAAGGCCATCCGGGCCGAGATCGCCGCGCTACGCCGAGCAGTTCCGCCGCCAGCAGGCCGAGGCCCTCGCCGACGTGTTCCAGGCCGTACGGCATCGACCCCGAGCGAGCTCCCGCCCGAGGCGATGCTCGTCCTCATGACGCAGCATCTCGCGGATCCTGGTGATGGAGGAGGCGCTCGGCGTGACGACCGGCCACGCCGAGACGCTCGCCCTGGTCGAACGCGAGCTCGTCGAGGTTCGAGCAGAAGCACCGTCAGGCGGTGTCGCTGAGCCCTGTCGGGGTCACCGGCCAGCTCGGCGAGCACCTCGTCGGTGTGCTCGCCGAGGGCCGGCACGCCGACGCCGTCGACCGGCGGCGACGTCCGAGAAGGTGATCGGGCCGTTCACCGAGCGCATCGTGGCCGCGGCCGCCGCCGTCGACCTCGACGAAGCCGTCGTTGGCGATCAGCTGCGGGTCGTCGACGACCTCGGCCGGCGTCTGGGCCGGCGCCCACCACACGCCCTCGCGCTCGAAGCGCTCGGCCCACTCGTCGAGCGGTCCGCTCGGCGATGAGCTCGTCGAGGAGGGCGATGACCTCGGTGCGGTTCCGGCGGATGGCCGACGGCGCTGGCGAAGCGCTCGTCGTCGAGCAGGTCGGGCCGGCCGAGGGCGCGGCACACCGCCGGCAGGTGGCGCTCGCGCCTCGAGCCCGGTGAAGAAGAACCACCGACCGTCCGTGGTGCGGTACGGGTTCATCAGCGGCGCCTGGTTGCGGTGGCGGGGCTCGGCGCCGGCCACCTTGCCCAGCGTCATCTGGATGCCGAGGTCCCAGCCGAGCACGTAGGCGCCGGTGCGCAGCAACGACACCTCGACGACCCGGCCCGCGCCGGTCTGGCGCTGCTCGATCACCGCGGCGAGGATGCCCGGCCAGCGACGGCCAGGCCGGTGATGTGGTCGCCGATGCCGCCGCGGGCGTTGAGCGGGTTGCCCTCGCCGTCGGCCATCTGCCTCGAGAGCCCCGAACGGGCCCAGAACGCGCCGATGTCGTAGGTCGGTCGGTTGCGGTCGTCGCCGCGGCAGCCCGTAGCCGCTGACGCTGCAGTACACGAGGCGGGGATGGCGGGCGACGGTGGCCGCGCGGCTCGAGGTCGAGCTTGTCGAGCGCGTCGGGCCGGAGGTTGCTGATGAACACGTCGGCGGTGGCCAGCAGCTCCTCGAGGTGCGCCCGGTCCTCCGGGTCGCGCAGGTCGAGCACCACGCTGCGCTTGCCGCGGTTGTCGAGCGCGAACGCCGGGTTCGGCATGTCGTCGTCGATGCCGAGCGAGCCGAACACGTTGCGCATCGGGTCGCCGGTGGGCGGCTCGACCTTGATGACGTCGGCACCCCAGTCGGCCAGCAGCGCGGCGGTCGCCGGCGCCGCCACCCACACGCCGAGCTCGACGACCCGGAGGTCGGCGAACGACGGAGAGGCCCCGCGGCGTCCGGCGTCGCGCGGTCACGCAGCCGACCCCGACGCCGGCCTGCGCGGCCCGCTCGCGAAGCGTCGTCCTTCATCGACCTTGCCGGTGGCGTTGAGCGGGCAGCTCGTCGACGACCTCGACCACGCGGGGCACCTTGTAGTTGGCCATCTGCTCGCGGCTCCACCGATGATCTCGGCCGCGGCCGACGTCGACGCCCGGGCGCAGCGACGACGAAGGCCATGCCGACCTCGCCCAGGCGCTCGTCGGGGATGCCGATCACCGCGGCCTGCTGGACGTCGGGGTGGCGCAGCAGCGCGTTCTCGATCTCGGCCGGGTAGGCGTTGAACCCGCCGACGATGAACATGTCCTTCGACCGACCGACGATGCGCAGGCAGCCGGCGTCGTCGATCACGCCGAGGTCGCCGGTGCGCAGCCACCCGTCGGCGGACAGCGCCGCGGCGGTCGCCTCGGGATCGTCGAGGTAGTGCGACATGATGCTGCCGCCGCGCAGCAGGATCTCGCCCGGCTCGCCCGGCGGCCACGTCGCCGCCCTCGCCGTCGACGATGCGCAGCTCGAAGCCGGGGCGGGGCCGCCCGACGGTGGTGGCGATGGTCTCGACGTCGTCGTCGGGCGAGGTGGCCGCCGCCGTGCCGCCCTCGGTGAGGCCGTAGCCGGTGATGATCATCGAGAACGGCAGCTCCTCGTCGATGCGGCGGATGAGCTCGACGGGGATGTCGGCCGCGCCGGTGACCGCGACCCGCAGGCTCGACAGGTCGTGGCCGGCCGCGGTCGGGGTGGTCGAGGATGCGACTGGTAGAGCGTCGGCGCGCCCGGGCAGCACGGTGACCTGCTCCGTCGGCGACCCGGGCCAGCACCCGGTCGACGTCGAACACCGGCCTCGGGCAGCATCGTCGCGCCGGCGCCGACCGAGGCGAGGATGCCGGCCTTCAGCCCGAACATGTGGAAGTAGGGGTTGACCATGAGGTAGCGGTCGCCGGCGGTGAGGCCGGTCATCGCCACCCAGTCGGTGGCCACGCGCAGCGTGCGACCGTGGGTCTGGACGACGCCCTTCGGGCACGCCGGTCGTGCCCGAGGTGAAGAGGATGTCGGACGGGTCGTCGGGCCCGACCGCGGCGCCGCGCCGCGTCGACCTCGGCCCGCGCCTCGGCGGTCGGCCCGGCCGAGGAAGTCGGCCCACGCCGTCGGCCGCCGGCCGGCGCCGGACCGTCGGGCGACCACGATGGTGGCGAGGTCGGGGAGGTCGACGCCGGTGGCGGCGAGCATGGCGACGTAGTCGGTGCCGAGGAAGTCGGTGACCGTCACCAGCACGCGGGCCCCGCTGCGCGCGCAGGATGTCGGCCGCCTCGGCGCCCTTGAACCGGGTGTTGACCGGCACCAGCACGGCGCCGGCCTCGAACATGCCGAGCACGGCGACGATCCACTCGGCGCTGTTGAACGCCCAGATGGCGACCCGGTCACCCGGCTCGATGCCCGAGGCCACGAGCGCGGCGCCGAACGCGCGGGCCTGGTCGAGCAGCTCGGCGTAGGTGAGCCGGGTGTCGCCGTCGACGACGGCGAGCTGCGTCGCCGAACCGCTCGGCGGTGGCCGCGATCATCGCCGGGATGGCTCCCAGCCCGCTGCCGCGGGTGGCGCTCATCGCAGGACCGCGTCGCTCGACGTTCATGAGGCGGGCGAGGTTGCCGCCCATGATCTTGCGGACGGTCTCGTCGGGCAGGCCCTCGAGCTCGTCGACGTAGCTGGCCGGGTCGGCCAGGCCCTCGGGATGGGGGTAGTCGGACCCGAACAGCACGTGGTCGACGCCGATGAGCTCGGCCAGCGCGCCGAGGTCCTCCTCCCAGAACGGGCTGATGTAGATGTTGCGCTTGATGACCTCGATCGGGTCCTCGAGGAAGTCCTGCGGCATCTTCTTGTAGATGTCGGCCATGTTCTTGAGCAGCGGCTCGACCCAGCTGCTGCCGTTCTCGATGACCGCGACCTTGAGCTGCGGGAAGCGCGACAGCGCGCCGTGGCACACGAGCGCCGAGACCGCGTCCTCGATCGGCCGCCACGCCGAGAGCATCCGGAACGCCTGCGGGCTGGAACGGCAGCATCTCGCTGTCGCTGCCCATCCAGTCGTTGGCGTAGCGCTCGTAGCCGCTGTCGGACGAGTGCATGGCGACGAGGATGTCGTGCTCGACGACCTTCTCCCAGAACGGGTCGAACTCGGGCAGGCCGAACGAGCGCGGGCCGCGGAAGCCCGGGCACCGGCGCCGGGCGGATGAGCACGACCTTGGCGCCCCGCTCGACCACCCACTCGAGCTCCTCGATGGCCCGCTCGACGATCGGCAGGCGTGATCACCGGCGTGGTGAAGATGCGGTCCTCGTAGTCGAACGTCCACGTCTCGTGGATCCACTCGTTCAGCGAGTGGATCACCGCGTGGATCAGCTCGGGGTCGTCGCGCATCCGCTCCTCGACGAGGCTGGCCAGCGTGGGGAACATCAGCGCGCGGTCGATGCCCTGCTCGTCCATCAGCTCGAGCCGGGCCGCCGGGCTCGCGGAAGGCCGGGATGCGCCCGCATCGGCTCGCCGAAGATCTCGCGGCGGCTCTTGCCCTCGGGGTTGCCGATGCGGAAGTAGTCCTCCTGCGCGCCGGGCCGGGCCACGACGTCGAAGGTCGGGTTCGGGATGTACTCGCTGATCTGGCCGCGGACGACGATCTTGGTGCGGCCCCGCACGTCGACGTAGTCGATGGCGCCCCGGTAGCGGTCGGGCAGGAACTTCGTCAGCGCCTCCCGCGGTCTCGTAGAGGTGGTTGTCGGCGTCGAAGACCGGGATGTCGAGCGTTTGCGTCGACATCGGCTCCTCTTCCACTGATGAGAACTGACATTGTTGTCTCAGGAGAGTACCTGTGCACGGGATCCGGTCGCCAATGTCCGGCGACGTGGATCAGGAGCCCTCGACGAACGGGAAGATGCGGGTGAAGTCGGCGCCGGGCTCGGCTCGGCCGCGAAGCGCTCCCAGACCGAGGCCGTGACCGCCCCGATCGCCGCCGGCCCGCCCTGGTCCTCGACGGCGCCGCAGGTAGAGGCGCACGTCCTTCGCCATCAGCGAGTTGGTGAAGCCGCTGACGCGTAGCGGCCGGTCAGCACGTGGTTGGGGAACTTGTCCGCGGTCGCCGCGCTCTGGCCGCTCGCCCCGTTCAGCACCTCGAGCATCGTGGCCATGTCGAGCCCGACCGACTGGCCGAAGGCGATGGCCTCGCTGGTGGCCGCCAGCGCGGTCGCCGACAGGAAGTTGTTGGCCAGCTTCATGGCCTGGGCCATGCCCGGACCGATCGCCGACCCGGTGCCGTCGATCGCTCAGGCCGGCCAGCACCGGCTCGACGTGGGCGCAGGCGCTCGTCGGCGCCGGCGTACATCACGGCGAGCGTCCGGGCCCGGGCCCCGGCGACGCCGCCCGACACCGGCGCATCGACGTAGCGCGATCCCGCCGGCGGCGAGCAGCGCGGCGATCGCCTCGCGCCGCGCCCACCCCGATCGTCGACGTGTCGACCACGTGGGTGGTGCGCCGATCGGCCGGCGCGCCGAGGATCTCGCCGCGCCACCTGCTCGGAGGCCGCGCCGTCCGGAAGGCTGAGCACCACCACGTCGGCCCGCCGGGCGACCTCCGCGACGCGTCGGCGACGTGGGTCGCGCCCTCGGGGGCGCGATCGGGACCGAGCGCGTCGTGGGCCACGACCGTCGTGGCCGGCCTCGCACCAGGTTCGACGCCAGCGCGCCGCCCATGTTGCCGAGCCCGACGAAGCCGACCGGTCGCCCGGAGCGCGTCACGTCCGGCCTCGCGCTCGGCGCGGACCTCGCAGCAGCGCCCGCCGGGCCGCGACCCCGGCCGGCACGCCGCAGTAGGCGGCGATCTGGAACAGCAGCTCGTCGAGCTCCTCGTCGGTGACGCCGGTCCGGGCCGTCGCTGCCGGCGTGCAGGCGGAACTCGTCCATCCGCCCGAGCGCCGCCGTCATCGCCAGGACCAGCAGGCTGCGGTCGCGCGTGGCTGAGCGGCCCGCCCCGCGTCCAGACCCCCCATGCCATCGAGGTGATGTAGTCCTGGAACTCCACCGCCGCCGGATCGGGATCGGCGGTCATGGCGTCGACGTACGCGTCGCCGAGCACGGATCGCCGCATGGCTCCGCGCCGACGGCTCCAGCCGGTCTCGTCCATGGCGTCCTCTCAGGCTCAGAGCGACGTGACGAGCGAGGACAGGAGCGTCCCGGGTCCGCTTCGACGAGGCGATCAGCTCGTCGCGGCCCTCGCCGATCGGCACCACCCGCACCGACACGTCGGTGACGCCGGCGTCGGCGAACGCCCGCAGGCGCTTCTCGATCGTCGACTCGCTGCCGGCCACCAGGATGTCGCCGACCGTCGCGGGCGTCGCCGTGCTCGAGCAGCCGCTGGTAGTTGGGCGACACCTCGGCCTCGGACAGGATCCGGTTGGTGCGGGCGACGGCGACGTCGACCTCGTCGTCGCCGCACAGGCACACCGGGATGCCGGCGACGACCGCGGGGCGCCGGCCGACCGGCCGCCTCGGCGGCCCGGGTGATGGTCGGGCACGACGTGCGAGCCGATGGCCCGCTCGTCGGCCATCCACAGGATCGTGCCGTCGGTCCGCTCGCCGGCCAGCCGCAGCATCATCGGCCCGAGCGCGGCGAGCAGCACCGGCGTCGGCGTGACGTCGGTGATGTCGAGCGGGTTGTGCACCCGGAAGCAGGTCGTTCTCGACGTCGACCATCCCCGGCCCGGCCAGGGCCTGGTCGAGCACGTCGAGGTGGGCCCGCATGGTCGGCGCCGAGGTGCTCGTAGGGCAGGCCGAGCATCTCGTCGATCACCCAGTGGTGCGAGACGCCGAGGCCGAGCGCCAGCCGGCCCTCGCACACGGCCTGCACCGACAGCGCCTGCTGGGCCAGGGCGATCGGGTGGCGCGGCTGCACCGGCACCACCGCGGTGCCGATCTCGATGCGGCTGGTCTCGGCGGCCGACGATGCGTGGCCGCGGTCAGGGCGTCGAACTCGTCGGGGATCTGGGGGACCCACACCGACGCCAGGCCGGCCTCCTCCGCCCACCGGGCGTCGGCCTGCATGCGCTCGACCTTGGTGCGGTAGCGGCCCCGCTCGGGGCCGAGCATCACGCCGATGCGCATCGGAGCCTCCTCCTGGGACGCCTTCACGTGGACGCGGCACGAGAACTACCCTCTTCGCTAGACGTAACGAGCATTTCCCGACAGGGTAACGTACGTCCGCTGCACCGAGCGCGGGCGCCACGGGCGGCACGTGCGAGCCACCTCGGCCCCATCGTCCGACGAGGAGGACTGACGATGACGACCACCGACTCCGAGCTCTACTACGACCCGTACGACTTCGAGATCGACACCGACCCGTACCCGATCTGGAGGCGGCTCCGCGACGAGCAGCCGCTCTACTACAACGAGCGCTACGACTTCTACGCCCTCAGCCGGTTCGAGGACGTCGAGCGGTGCCTGGTCGACTGGCGGACGTACAGCTCGGCCAAGGGCACGCTCCTCGAGCTCATCAAGAGCGGCATGGAGATCCCGCCCGGCTCGATCATCTTCGAGGACCCGCCCGGCCACGACCTGCACCGCGGCCTGCTGTCGCGGGTCTTCACCCCGAAGAAGATGAACGCCATCGAGCCGAAGGTCCGCGAGTTCTGCGCCCGCAGCCTCGACCCGCTCGTCGGCACCGGCGGGTTCGACTTCATCCGCGACCTCGGCGCCCAGATGCCGATGCGCACGATCGGCATGCTGCTCGGCATCCCCGAGCAGGACCAGGAGGCGATCCGCGACCGCATCGACGAGGGCCTGCGCCTCGACGAGGGCGCCATGCCCGACGTCGACGCGCACTACGGCGCGGCCGAGCAGACCAGCGGCTTCGAGGAGTACATCGACTGGCGGGCGCGAGCACCCGTCCGACGACCTGATGACCGAGCTGCTCCAGGCCGAGTTCGACGACGAGAACGGCGAGCAGCGCCGGCTCAGCCGCGACGAGGTGCTGGGCTTCGTCAACCTGCTCGCCGCCGCCGGCAACGAGACCACCACCCGCCTGATCGGCTGGACCGGCAAGGTGCTGGCCGAGCATCCCGACCAGCGCCGCGCAGCTCGTCGAGAACCGCGAGCTCGTGCCCAACGCGATCGAGGAGATCCTGCGCTTCGAGGCGCCGTCGCCGGTGCAGGCCCGCTACGTCACCGACGACGTCGAGCACCACGGCCAGGTCGTGCCCGAGGGCAGCGCCATCCTGCTGCTGAACGGGTCCGGCAACCGCGACGACCGCAAGTTCCCCGACGGCGACCAGTTCGACATCAACCGCCGATCGACCACCACCTCGCCTTCGGCTACGGCCTCCACTTCTGCCTCGGCGCCGCGCTGGCCCGCCTCGAGGGGCGGGTCGCGCTCGACGAGGTGCTGCAGCGCTTCCCCGACGTGGGAGGTCGACTGGGACAACGCCGTGCAGGCCCGCACCTCGACGGTGCGGGGCTGGGAGAGCCTGCCGGTCCTCACCCCCTGACCGCCCTCGACCTCACGGGCGACTGGCGGCGCTCGGCCGTCAGCCCTGGCGCGGATGCACCACGATGCGGGGCGGTCCCTCGGCGCGGCGGGTCTGGTCGAGCGCGTCGGGGACCTCGTCGAGGCCGATGACCCGGCCGACGCTCGGCAGCGGGTCGAGCCGGCCCTCGCAGATCGCGTCGAGCGTGCCGTACCAGTCCTCCGGGTGGGGTCCGCCGCCGAACTGGATGGTCACGCCCTTGTGGGTGGCCTCGGTGCAGCTCGAGCGTGTCGCCCGTGTACCAGCCGCCGGCGGCGTAGATCCGCGTCCACATGTCGCACGACTCGACGATCTCGCTGAGCAGGCCCGGGGCCCCGACGCACTCGAACACCACCGCCGGCGTGGTCGACCCGCGCTCGAACGCGAGCTCGCGCCAGACGTCGAACGGCGATCGCTCGGCGGGGTCCACCACGACGTGCGCGCCGAACTGCTTGGCCAGCTCGAGGCGCTCCGGCTTGAAGTCGGACACGATGATCGGGTCGATGCCGCGCGCGGCGAGGGCGGCGACGGCCGAGAGCCCGATGGCGCCGGCGCCGACCACGATGGGCGATCTCACCCGGGACGATGCCGCGAGCTGCGGACGTAGAACTCGCCGACGGCGAACGCATCGACGAGCGCGACGGCGTCGCTGTCGACGCCGTCGGGGACGGCTCGGGCCATCGAGCTCGGACACGACGAGCAGCTCGCCGAAGCTGCCCGGTGCCTCGGGGTGCTGGCCGATCACCTTGGTGCCGCCGAGCGCCGCCGTCGACGCAGCAGGATCGGCATGGCGGTCACCCGGGTGCCGACCGGGAACTGGTCGGTGCAGTCGGGACCGTGGGCGACGACCTCGCCGACGAACTCGTGGCCGAGGACGATGTCGCGGTCCTCGTCGTAGACCATCCCGGCCGGGCCACCCTCGGGGACGAGGTCGTGATGGTCCATGAAGTGCACGTCCGACGCGCAGATCGCCGTGCTGAGCGTCCGCAGCAGCAGCTCGCCGGGTCCGGGTACCGGATCGGGGGTGTCACGGACCTCGAGGCGTCCGCCTCGCAACACCACTGCTCGCATGTCGTCTCCCCCTCAGGAGCTCGGCGGCGTCTGTCGATGCCCACTGGAAGAGCACCGACGTGAAGCGGCGGCGGCGATCTTCCAGCCGTCGTCGGTGTGGACGAGCTCGTCGTCGTAGAAGCCGACGGCGCGCACGCCGCTCTGGTTGTCGGCGCCCATCACGATGGCGTCGACGTAGCAGCGGGCCTGGCGCCGCCGTCGCCGATCGGCGTCACCACCTGGTTGGTGATGCGGTGCAGCGTGTGGCCGCACGTCGCGGTGGGCCTCCTCCATCCACGCGGTGATCTCGTCGGCGCCGTGCCAGACGCCGATGTCGCCGTAGTCGGCGACGCAGTCGTCGGTGAAGCACGTGCGGAACAGGTCCCAGTCGCGCCGGTCGATGCCGGTGGCGTACCGCACGAGGACGTCGGCGATCTCCTGGCGGTCGGCGGCGTCGATCGGTGCGAGCGTCACGAGGTCCGACCCGTCCTCGGGATCGGCGTCCCATCGCCGCGCCGCCGACCTCGATCATCAGCCGCACCGCGTCGTTGCGCGACATGGCGCCGAGGTGCTCGGCAGCCCATCCGCACGTCGTCGCCGGCGAGACGGTCGGGCCGTCGGCGAGGTTGGCGATGGCGATGGCCGCCACCGCCTCGGCCGACGCCGCTCCGGGGATCGGCGCGGGATCGTCCGGGCTCGGCCAGCTGGCCCGCGTTGCGCCAGCAGCCGCGCGCAGCGCCGGGGTGTCGGTCAGGCCGAGCACCAGGCCGAGCACGTCGACGCCCTGGTCGTGCAGCTCGGCCCACAGGGCCTCGGCCATCACCATGTCGAACGCCTTCGTGGCGCCGTAGGCGACCATGTTGGGCGCCCCGACGAGGCCGGCGCCGGACGAGAGCAGCACGATGCCGCCCGCGACCCCGTGCCACCATCGGCCCGGCGAAGTGGTGGCACACCTGCATCGGCACGACGCAGTTGCGCTGCACCATCGCGAGGGCGTCGTCGACCGGCTCGGCCAGGAACGGCCGGTAGTTCGGATCGGCGCCGGCGCAGTACATGACCAGCCCGACCTCGAGATCCTGCGTCGCCGCCGCGATCGCCGCCATCGCGTCGGCCTCGGCGAGGTCGACGGCGACGGTGCGCGCCTCGACGTCCGTCTCGGCCCGGATCGCAGCCGCGACGTCGTCGAGGACGTCCTGGCGGCGGGCGAGCAGCACGACGTTGATCCCCGCCCGCGCGACCGCTCGGGCGAAGGCCGCGCCGACGCCCTCGGAGGCGCCGACGACGAGTGCCCACGGGCCGTAGCGGTCGGCGAAGCTCACGGCGCCTCCTCGAACCGGGGCAGGACCTCGTGCTCGAACAGCCGCAGGCTCGACCACGCCAGGTCGATCGGCATGCCGCCGCACAGCGGGTGGAAGAAGCGCGAACGGGAACGGCGCCGCCTGCAGCTCCTCCACGAACTGGTCGGGGGTCAGCACGGCGTACTTGCCGCTCGGCCCGCAGCTCGTCGACGTCCTCGACCGTGCGGTAGGGCGAGGCGACGTCGTCCTGGGCCTGCCACGCGCCGTAGGCGTTGGTCTCGTGGAGGAAGAACGGGCGCCATCTGCTCCCAGCCCTTCTCGGTGTCCTCGGCCAGGGCCACGGTCCGGTTCGTCGCCGATGGGGCTCGGGCCCGGGTCGGGGTGACCGAGCTTCTGGCGCTCGTCGCGGTAGAAGTCCCACACCTCCGGCACCGACGGGATGAACCCGTCGGCGATGCGGGCCGCCCGCCGCGCCGCCGGCTCGCTGCTGCCGCCGAGGGAGATGCTCGGGCCGCCGGGCCGGTACGGCGCCGGCGTGACCTGCACCGTGCGCCCCCGGTACTCGAACGGCTCGCCGGTGAACGCCGCCTTCAGCGTCGCGACCGTCTCGGTGACCCGCCGACGCCCGCTCGCCCATCGGGCACGTCGAACATGGCGAACTCCTCGTGCACGTAGCCGCCGGCGACGATGAGGTCGACCCGCCCCCGGCTCAGGTGGTCGAGCACGACCAGGTCCTCGGCGAGGCGCAGCGGGTCGTAGAACGGAGCGATCAGCGCGGCGACCATGAACCGCACGTTCGTCGTGCGGGCCGCCATCGCCGCCAGCATCGGCAGCGGGCTGGGCAGGTAGCCGTCGGGCGAGCCGTGGTGCTCGGACACGGCGATGCTCACGCAGCCCAGCCGGTCGGCCCACTCGGCCATGTCGAGCGCGGCCGCGTAGCGGTCGGCCATGGTCGTGCCGGCGAAGTCGGGGTTGCGGAAGTCGAAGCGCAACCCGAAGAGCGCGCTCATCGGCTGCGGACCGCCGGGGTGAAGTCCATGCGGAGGCGGGTGAGCGTCGACGAGCGGATGCGCCACGCGCCGTCGACCTTCGCGTAGACCTCGTGGTAGTGGCCGTAGCCGTGGAGCTCGGTGCCGTCGGGCCACCGGAGCATGTCCTCCATGGCCCACACCCCCGTCGCCGTCGGTCTCCGACGTCACCTCGATCTCGGGCATGTGGCAGTGGTGCACGGTGACCACGTCGCCGATCGCCCCTTGCAGGAACTCGAGGAACTCGTCGGCACCCGCCTGCACGCCCCCGCCCGAGTCGCTCGTGTCCATCACCACGTCGTCGGTGAACACCTGGCGCATGGCCGCCCAGTCCTTGGTGTCCATGGTGCGGCAGTACCGCGCCTTCAGCTGCTTGATCGCCTCGACGTCGTCCACGCCCCTGCCTCCCACGCGGCCCCTATGCTTCGCCGACGCTGTCAGGCACTCGCACGAGCCGCAAATCGTCGATGCGCGAACGGCGGGAGTCGATCCAGTCCGGAGGAGGATGCAGTGACCACCGTTGGCATCGTCACCGGCGCCGGCCGCGGGATGGGGTTGGCCTGCGCCCGCCGACTCACCGGGGCGGTCGACCACCTGCTGCTGGTCGATCTCGACGCCGGGGCGGCGACCACCGCCTCCGACGAACTGACCGCCGGACCCGGCGACGCGCTCGTCGAGGCCTTCCCGCTCGACATCACCGATGAGCCCGGTCTGGTGCGACTGGCCGATCGCGTCCGCCAGCTGGGCGAGCTGCGGGCGGTGGTGCACGCGGCCGGCGTCTCGCCCACGATGGCCGACTGGCGCCGGGTACTCACCGTCGACCTGGTCGGCACGGCGCAGCTGATCGCGGCGCTGGCGCCGCTAGCCACCACCGGCACCGCCGTCGTGTGCTTCGCGTCGATGGCACCCTTGCTGGCCGGCGTCGAGGATCCCGCCGCCGATGCCGCGCTCGACGATCCGCTCGCTGACGACTTCCTCGACCGGATCCACGACGCGCTCGGCGACTCGGTCGAGGACACCGGGCTGGCGTACATGTGGGCCAAGCGGGGTGTCCATCGCCTCGTGAACCACGAGGCCATCCGCCTCGGCCCGCTCGGCGCGCGCATCTGCTCGGTGTCGCCGGGTCTCATCGACACGCCCATGAACGAGCAGGAGATGGCCGTGCACCCCTTCATGCAGGTGCTGTTGCAACAGACGCCCCTCGGCCGGCTGGGCCAGGCCGACGAGATGGCAGCGGTGGTGGCGTTCCTGCTGTCCGACGACGCCAGCTTCGTGACCGGCATCGACGTCCTGGTCGACGGCGGGGTGGTCGCGGCCATCAGGACCCCGTCGGCGACCTGAGCCGCCCGAGCTGAGCCGGCGGACTCGGCGACTCAGGGCTCGACCACGACGCGGATGGCGCCGGCGCTGCGGTCGGCCGCCACCCGGAACGCCTCCTCCGCGTCCTCGATCGGGAAGCGGTGCGTGATCAACGTCCGGGCGATGTCGGGATCGTCGGCCAGCATGGCCGCCGCGTCCTCCATCTCCCTCCCGCCTTCGTGGGCGCAGTACCCGAGCGACGGCACGACCCGGGCCTCGCGGTGGAACATCGTCCGCCAGTCCAGCTCGACGGTCGGTGTCATGTGCACGCCCAGCACGACGACGGTGCCACCCGGCGCGACCAGCTCGATGGAGCGGGCGATGCCTCCCGCGTTCCCCGCCGCTTCGACCACGACGTCGTAGAGGCCGTCGGTGCCGACGCGTGCCCCGAGGCGCTCAGCCGCATGCTGTTGATGGGGATGGCGGGCCTCGACGCGCGACGTCGGCGGCCCCCATCCGGCGTGCGCCGGCCGCGGCCAGGAGCCCGAGCCCGCCGGCGCCGACCACGGCCACCCGGGTGTCGGGGCTGGTGCCGGCCAGCCGGAGCGCGTGCCACGACACCGAGGCCGGCTCCACGAGGGAGGCGTCGCGCGGATCGAGCGCGGCCGGCAGCGGAACCAGCCGGGCCGTGGGGGCGCGGAACTGCTCGACCATGCCACCGTCGGCGCTGATGCCCAGCGCCCGCTGTCCGTGCGTCGGACACAGGTTGTAGCGGCCGGCCCGGCATTCGTCGCACTCCATGCAGCCGTAGATGGCCTCGACGACCGCGGCGGTGCCGTCGTCACGGACCACGGCCAGCTCGTGGCCGAGGACCTTGCCGCTGCTCAACGAGATGTACAGGAAGTCGGAGCTGCAGATGCTGGCCGCCTTCACCGAGACGACCTCGCCCACCCCGGGCGGCTCGTCGACGTCGACGACCGTGACCCCGCCGTCGACGGCGCGCACGGCCTTCACGGCGACAGCCGAACCTGTCGCGTCAGCGACCTCGTGGGCGTCGCTGACGCGACAGGTTCGGGATTGCCAGCATCAGCCATCACCGGCGATCATCGCAGAACGTGCGTCGGTCGACCGGCTTCTGGCCCAGCTCGACCAGCACGTACCCTGGGTGGGATGACGCCCTCCCAGACCGAGGCCACCCGCCCGCCTCGGGTCGATGAAGCGAAGCGCCGCGCAGGTGCGCATCATCACCGCCGCCCTCGACCTGTTCGGCGAGCACGGCGTCAACGGCACCTCGCTCCAGATGATCGCCGACGCCCTCGGCGTCACGAAGGCGGCGATCTACCACCAGTTCCCGGCCAAGGACGACATCGTCCTCGCTGCCATCGAGGTCGAGCTCGCGAAGCTGGAGGCGACCCTCGACTCGGTCGAGGCCGAGGACCTCGCCGGGCGCGCGAAGCGGTGCTGGCCCAGGTCATCGACCAAGCCGTCGAGCGCCGCAGCATGGTGAGCGCGGTGCAGCACGATCCCGTCGTCATCCGGCTCCTCTCGAAGCACGCGCCGTTCCGCCAGCTGATGGAGCGGCTGTCGACCGTGCTGACCGGCGACGCGCCCGACGTCGACGCCCGGGTGCGGGCGGCCATGGTCTCGGCCGCGATCGGCGGAGCGGTCACCCATCCCCTCGTCGCCGACCTCGACGACGAGACGCTGCGAGCGAAGCTGCTCGCCCTGTCGCTCCAGCTCCTCGACCTGCCCGACTGAACCCCGACACTGCTGATGCGCAGCGTGGCTAGGCCGGCGCCGCGTCCGCGTTGCGGGCCGTCGCAGTGGTGCGCGTGGTGGTGCGCTCGTCGGTGCCGAGGTAGCTGGCGATGACGGCGGGATCGTTGCGCACGTGGTCGGGCTCGCCTTCGGAGATGACCCGGCCGAGCTCGAGGCAGTAGACGCGATCGCTCATGGACATGATGAGCGGCATGTCATGTTCGATGATGAGCATCGACGCGCCGAGCTCGCGACGCACCTCGACCAGTAGCGTTCCCATCGCCTCGGTCTCGCGTTGCGCGATGCCGGCGGTCGGCTCGTCGAGGCAGAGCACGCGGGCGTCGAGCGCGAGCAGTCCAGCGAGCTCGACGATGCGTCGCGTACCGGTGGACAGGTCGGAGATGGGCTTGTCGGCGTAGCGGCCGAGGCCCAGGAAGTCGATCAGCTCGACCGCGTCGGAGCGCTTCGAGTGCTCGCGGCGAACCGCGCCCGGCGAGAACAGCGCCGTCTTGAGCAGGCTGGTCCGCCCACGCGCTTCGAGCGCGACCTCGACCGTCTCGCGCACGGTGAGCTCGGGGAACAGGGTGGCGGCCTGGAAGGTGCGCCCGAGTCCGGCGCGGGCGCGCTGGCGAGGGCTTCTTG
This sequence comes from uncultured Microthrixaceae bacterium, assembly GCA_963776435.1. Lineage (GTDB taxonomy): Bacteria > Actinomycetota > Acidimicrobiia > Acidimicrobiales > Acidimicrobilacustridaceae > UBA4742. The sequence continues at coordinate 597,934 of CAVZMK010000002.1, read as the reverse complement.
CCCGAGATCTCCTCGGCCGAGCAGCTCGACCTTTCCGCTGGAGCCGACGAAGCCGCCCAGGGCGTTCATGAGCGTCGTCTTGCCGGCGCCGTTGGTGCCGATCAGACCGACGATCTCGCCGTTGCGCACGGTCGATCGACACGTCGTCGTTGGCCTTGACGCCCGCCGAAGGCCACGCTGACCCCGGTCACCCGGAGGGCCACCTCGTGGTCGGTGGCCGGTTGCTCGGTGCGACCGATGGCGGCGGGCGCAGCTCGTCCCGGCCTTCTCCTCGGCCGGCAGCCGGTCCTCGAGCCAGTGGTACAGCGCGCGAGCGGACGTTGTAGGCGACCTGGATCGAGCCCGCCGGGGAAGTAGAGCAGCAGGACGAGCAGTCCGACGCTGGAGGACAGCAGCGGGATGATCGTGCTGTCGGGGAAGAAGGCGGGGAGCCCGATCACCCAGAGGCCCCGATGACGGCCCCGGCGGTCGAGCCCATGCCGCCGATGACGATGATGGCGACGAGCGAGAGCGACACGACGACGACGAAGGGCGAGTCGCTGAACGAGATCCCCTGCACCGCGCCGGCCAGCAGCCCGCCACCGAGGCCGGCGATGAAGCCGGCGAGGGCGAAGGCCCGCAGCTTGGCCAGCGCTCGGGCGCACGGTGTAGCTGGCGGCCGCATCGGCGTTGTCGCGCACCGCCAAGGTGACCCGACCCACGCCCGATCGCGCGCAGCCGGCCGAGCAACGCCATGACCAGACCAGCACCGCGAGGACGACGTAGTAGTAGGTGCGCTGGCTCTGCAGGTCGAGCCCGAACAGGTCCCCGCGGCGGGAAGTCGACCGAGCTGGCCTTGCCGTTGCTGAACACGTCGAGGCCGTAGACCCACGCCGGGGCGGCGATGGCGAACGCGAAGGTGGTGACGGCCAGCAGCAGGCCCCGCACGCGGAGGGCGCCGACGCCGATGATGGCCGACAGCAGGGCGGTGAACAGCGCGCCGATCAGGATCGAGACCACGAACGGGAGCCCGTACAGCTCGAAGTTGATCAGCGTCACGCCACCGAGCACCCAGTGCGACGGCCAGGCCCGCGGGTGAGCGCGGCCGCGGTGAGGGCGCCGATGCCGGCGAAGGCCATCTGCCCGAGCGAGAGCTGCCCGGCCCAGCCGGTCAGCACCGTGAGCGACAGGGCGCAGATGGCGAAGGCGGCGATCGTGGCGTAGAGCAGCAGCCGCGACGGCTGCGTGACGACGAGCGGCACGGCGACCGCCGCGGCCAGGAACACGAGCAGCACGCCGCGATCGAGGTTGCGGACCCAGAACTTCGCCTTGAGCCGGGCCGGGATGGTCTCGACCGGCGGTGTGAACGAGAAGGTCGACTCGCCCTCACTGCCGCTGCGGGACTGCAGCCACACCGCGACCAGGGCGACGATGAGCAGCAGGACGTCGGTCAGCCCCGGCTGATCGAGGAAGTTGAACTGGATGATGCCTTGGACGACCCCGATCACCAGCGCGGCGAGCAGGGCGGTGCGGAAGGAGCTGAGCCGGGCGATGACCGCGGCGATGAGCGCGCGCAGCAGCGTGCTCGGCCCGAGGTCCTGGAAGCTGGCCGTCGAACCCTGGAACCCGCCGATGAGGATCATCGACACGGTGGCCACGAAACCGCCGAGCGCCCACACGAGGGTCGAGCGCATCCGGGGGCTGATGCCCGACAGCCGGGCCAGATCAGGGTTGCCGGCCGCGGCCCGGACCGACCGTCCGAGCATCGTGCGGTTGAGGAACCAGCCCAGCCCGATGGCGATGATCGGCGCCGCGATCAGGATGAGGAGCTCGGGGCCCTTGAGCTGCAGGCTGCTGCCGATGTTCCAGGTCGAGCCCACCGCCTCGGGGAACGGCGGTCCCGACCCGAGCAGATCGGGATACGCGGTGAGGATCAGCAGCGAGAGCTGGGCCACACCGATCGTGGCCACCAACACGATGACCCGGGGCGCCTTGAACAGCCTCCGGATCACCACGAGTTCGATGAGCGCGCCGTACAGCGTGCCGACGACCAGGGCGATCACGACCGCGATCCAGAAGGGGACGCCGTAGTTGGCGTCGAGGATGACCAGGAGACCGGCGCCGACCAGTCCCATGTTCCCCACCGCGAAGTTGATCACCTTCGTCGACCGGTAGATGAGCACGATCGACATGGCCAGCAGGCCGTAGATGAAGCCGTTGACCAGGCCGTCGAGCACGATCTGCTGGGTGATCCACGTGGCGAACATCAGCCGTCGGCTCCGAGGAACACGGCCCGGGCGAGATCGCTGCGCTCGACCAGCTCCGCCGTCGGACCTTCGTAGCGCACCTGGCCCTTCTCGATGAAGACGGTCCGCTCGGCGATGGCGGTGGCCACGTTGAGCGACTGCTCGACGACGATGATCGTCATCCCCTGTTCCTTCAGGCGAAGGATGGTCTCGACCAGGCGCTCGACCATGATCGGCGCCAGGCCGAGCGACAGCTCGTCGATGATCAGCAGCTCGGGTTCGCAGGCCAGCGTCCGGGCCAGCGCGAGCAGCTGCTGCTGGCCACCCGAGAGCGACGACGCCAACTCGTTCGTCCGGGGCGCCAGCTCGGGGAACAGCTCGAGCGACGGACTGGATCCGGCGCTCCATGTCGGCCCGGTCGCCCTTGTAGTTGTAGAGGGCCATCTCGAGGTTCTCCCGGACCGTCATGTCGCGGAACACCCCGGTCCCGCCCGGGAGCATGTGGATGCCGAGCCGGGTGCGCATCTCGGGGGAGAGGTAGGTGATCGAGCGCCCGTCGAGGCGGACCACCCCCCGCGACGGCGAACCGAGCCCGGCGACGACCCGCAGGAGGGTCGACTTGCCGGCGCCGTTCGTGCCGAGCAGCGCGAGCACCTCGTCCGCGGCGGACCTCGAAGCTGACGTCGAAGAGGATCTGCACGTGCCCGTAGGAGAAGTCGACGTGGGCGACCTGCAGGGCGGGGAGGTTCTCGGGATCGGCCTGCTGGCGGTCGCTCTCCTCGCGCTCCTCGCGGGTGTCGCTCACCATCGTGGCCAGGTCGGCTCTGATGACCTCGGAGCTGCGGAGCACGAGCACCCCGCCGATGATGGTGACCGGGAGGAGGACCAGGAGCACGGCGGCCCGCACGTTGTACGCGTTGACGATCGCGGCGGCGACCAGCGCGCCGCCGGTGGCGCCGGCGAGGAAGATGTAGATGGCGGCGAGCGAGGAGCCCGCCCCCCGGAGCCGGTAGGGCACGACCGACGTGACGATCGGGCCGACCATGGCGAAGGCCGCGGAGAGCAGCACCACGGTCGGGATGCCGACGATGGCGAACAACACCGCGTTCGGCATGAAGTACTGCACCGGCGTCAACACCGCGGCCGGCAGCACCGCGAGACCGAAGAGCCTGAGGCCCCCGGCCGGGTCGACCCGGTACAGGCGGTCGTAGTGCCGCCCGACGAACGGGATCGTCACCAGCGCCGCCACCGCGCCGACCGTCGCGACCAATCCCCGACCGAACGAGCCCACCCCGTAGTGCTGGCGCAGGAAGAAGCTCGCCAGCACCGGAACGGTGAAGAGCCCGAACCCGATCGCCGCTAGCGCCAGGAACGAGACGCGCAACGTGCGGATCCGCATGATCTGGGAGTAGGCAGCCTCCCGCGAGATGGGCTCGAGACCCTCGTCGTCGACCGAGCCGCCGAGCAGGTCCTGCTTCTCGTACTGGCCCCGGATCGGATCGGGGAGCCGGAAGGCGAAGATCGCGACGACGGCCGTCGGGACGGCGATCACGAGGAAGGCCCACTGCCAGCCACGGGAGCCGCCGGCCAGTGCCGCGATGCCCCCGACGAGCAGCGGGCTGAGCGCGACCCCCAGCCGCCCGGCCATCGACATCGACGCCCAGATGCGGCCGCGGGTCCCGATCGGGTACTGGTCGGCCAGCAACGATCCCTGCACCGGCAGCTCGTCGGACCGCGCCACGCCCCCGCCCACGCGGGCCAGGAACAACGTCAGCCGGGTGGTGACCAGTCCCGCCACCATCACGAGCACCGAGAAGACGAGACCCACCCAGCGCGAGGATCCGCCCTCGCCGACGCCGGTCGGCCATCCACCCCATCGGCACCGCACCGAGGGCGACGACGGCGCCCGTCGCCGCGCTCATGGCCACCATGGCCGCCGCGCTCATACCGAGCGTCCTGGCCATGTCGGGGGCCAACGTGCTGAGCGCGGACGACGCCAGCTCGTCGAGCGCGACGAGCAGGGCCAGGACCACGAGGGTGAAGCGTGCCGCCGAGGCGCAGGGCGTCGCGGAGGCGCAGCTCGTCGCCGCCGACGCCCGGCAGCTCGCGCTCGGGCAGCTCGGGCCTGCTCCTCGCCCTCGGCCTGGCGCTCGGCTTCGAGGTCGAGGATTGCGCCCGCGAGCGCGCCGACGCGCTCGTCTTCTGCGCTCACGTCATGTTCCTCCGCGCTCACGGCACGGGCTGATGAGCCTCATAGGCGTCGCGCAGCCTAGTGGTCGACGATCGAACTGGTCTGAGGCCGGGTCCCACTGGAAGAAGTAGACCTTCGGGTTGCCGTCGGCGTTCGGCGGGGCGCCGAAGGTCCAGGCGTCCGGGAAGGTCGGCAGCACGATCTTGCCCAGCGAGTTGCCGGCGGCCGCGAACGTCCCGTAGTTGAGGGTGGGGCCGGCCTTCTGCAGGATGGCGGTCAGCAACGCCATCTGCTGGCAGGCCAGGGCCGACGACACGAACTGGTCGGGCTGGCCCTGCGGGACCGTCGAGGACGGCTTGATGACCAGGCCGGCCTTGCGCTGGACGTCCATGCACGCCTTGGTCGGGCCGCCGAGGGCGAGACGGGCGTCGGGCGGACCGAACGGACCCCCCGAGATGGGCGTCCTTGAGGACCGAGAAGTCGTTGCCCTTGGTGCCGGTGAAAGCCGGCCAGGCCGTTCAGGTCGGCTGACGATCAGCTGTGGCCGGTAGTCGGTCTTGGCCAGGCCCTGGAGGTAGGACCCGGGCGCCGACTCCCCCACCAGCAGCACCTTCGTGGACGCCGTCGGCCTTGAACCGCTCGGAGATGGTCTGGGCCTCGGCCATGGTGGCGGTGGCGTCGCTGGTCGGAGCCGTCATGATCGCCGTCTGCACCGGGCGTGATGCCCGGCCGCCTTCAGCGCCGGCTTGATCTTGTCGTTCAGCAGCTGCTGGTCGGCGGCGGTCGGCCAGCACGCGCCAGCTTGCCGTCGAGCTTGCCCGCCTTGGCCATCGCCTTGACCACGTCGATCTCGAGGTTCTCCCCGGCGTCGGTGCTGTACCAGGGCGCCTTGGCCTGGGCCAGGCGTTCGGGTGTGATGGCGCCGCCGATGGTGGCGGTCTGCGTTGGTGCTCACGTAGCACAGCACGTTGTCGGCCAGGAAGAAGCCGACGGCGACGAACACCTTGTCGTCCTGGGTCAGCTTCGTGCACGCGGCCTGGGCGTCGGTCGACTGGCGGTCGGGTTGATGCTGACGAGCGTGGCGTCGAGCTTGCGCCCGTGGATGCCACCGTGGGCGTTGATGTCGTCGACGATCGCCTGGTACGCCTTGGCGAAGTCGCCCTGGTTGAGGTGGATGATGCTCTCGAGCGACGTGAGGTCGACGTAGACGACGCCGACCTTGATGCTGGTGGACGTCACCCCCGGCGCGCGGGTGTCGGTGATCGGCGTCGGTGGTGACGGTCGCGCCGCTCCGTGCCAGCCGAGTTCGAGCTCGTGGACTTGCAGGCGACCAACAGCAACGCGGCCACCAGGGTCAACAGGAGGTACTTGCGCACGAGATCTTCCTTTGCGAAGGAGCCGAGGACTCGGCTGAGTTCAACCTGCTTGGGTCAGAGAGGTCACGCGGCCGGCGGGACGATCAGCGCCTCGTGCATCCGTCTGCGTCTCTCCCCTGGTGGCCTGTCCGGCCCCACGCTCGACACGGGCCGACGCGTCCTCGGACCTCGACCCGCGGGCATTCTACAAACACTGACGTCACGGTCAAGATCGGTTTCGCGGGCCATTCCGGAGTCAGAGCCTCCCGGACGATCGCTCGGGCATGGGGCGGATCATGGCGTCCTGCACGAACGAGGCCACCAGCCGCCCGTCGCCCTGGAACACGTCCGCCCGGCCGTAGCTGCGGCCCCGCCCGGCATAGGGGCTGCGATGGGAGAGCAGCATCCACTCGCCGGCGCGACACGGGCTCGTGGAAGGTCAGCGTGTGGCTGATCACGCCGGTGGACAGCGTGCGGTGCGCCTGCGCCTGGCCGACCCCGGCGTGGGGTCGCATGGCGGTGCCGATCAGGAAGCCGTCGGTGGCGAACGCCAGCAGCGCCTGGCTGACCGCCGGGTCGTCGGGAGCACCGACGAAGCGGGTCCACACGTCGAGCTCGGCCGGACCGACGGCCTCGGGATCGCTGATGTCCACCCCGCCGACGACCCGGATCTCCCAGTCGCCCTCGCCCGCGTCCCATCGGTGCGGCCTCCTCGGGACTCGACGACCGCGCCGGCGCGTCGGCGTGGCGGATCACGTCGTCGTCGTCGGCGCTCGAGCAGCACGATCGACCGGGTGCAGATCCGCTCGTCCTGGAGCATGGTCACGGTGCTGCTGGCGAAGGTCCGTCCGGCGTGCATCGGGTCGACGACGATGTCGACCGGCAGGTCTGGCTGTGCGCCGCGGGCGAAGACCGTGTGCACGGTCTTCACCGTCATCGCGTCATGCCCGTGCAGCCCCGCGATGATCGATTGGGCGAGCAGCTGGCCGCCGAAGACCACGCCGTGTGCAGCAGGGCACGTTGCGGGCACGGAAGCGATTCGTCGCGACGGGCTCGAGGGTGAGCGCGGCGACCAGCTCGTCGATCGTGACCATGGATCACTTCGCCGTGAAGCGCAGCGCGCCGTCGAGCCGGATGTTCTCGCCGTTCAGGTACGGGTTCCGCACGATCGAGTCGACCAGCAGCGCGAACTCCTCGGGGCGACCCATCCGCTTCGGGAACACGATGCCGGTGCTCGGGTCCTCCTTCATGTGCTCGAGCGACATGAGCATGAGCGGGGTGCCCATGGTCCCAGGGGCGATGGCACACACCCGGATGCCCATCGGGGCCAGGTCGCGGGCCATGGGCAGGGTCATCCCGAGGATGGCCGCCTTGGCCGCGCTGTAGGCGACCTGCCCGCTCTTGCCCTCCATGCCGGCGATGGACGCCGTGTTCACGACCACGCCCGCGCTGGCCGTCGTCGTCGGGCTCGTTGGCGCCCATGGCCGCGGCCACCAGTCGCGTCACGTTGAAGGTGCCGACCGCGTTCATCTCCATCGTCGCGACGAACGACTCCTTGTCGTGCGGCTGGCCGCCGCGCGCGACCGTGCGGCCGCCGCCGACGCCGCCACCGGCCACGTTCACGAGGACCGACAGCGGTCCGAGCGACTGCGCCGCGTCGATCGCGGCGGCCACGTCGTCATCGTCGGTGACGTCGCCCCCGACGGCGAGCGTCGCGTCACCGAGCTCGGCCGCCAGCTCGCCGGCGCCGCGCGGTGTCACGGTCGAACACGACGACGCGCAGGCCGGAGGCGACCAGTTGGCGAACGGTGGCGGCGCCGAGCCCGCCGGCCCCACCCGTTACGATCGCGGCGCTTCCCTCGAGCCTCACTCGCGTTTCCCCTCTCCGGGACGTTCCTCGTCGGGAAGTCCGAACTTGCCCATCGCAGCCCGATAACGGTATTCTCATTTCTTCACAACGTCAATATCGGGGCGGGCCCGCGACCCGCCATCGACCCAGGGGGACCACGACATGGCCGACGCAACCAAGGTGAACCCCGAGACGAGGATGCTCATCGACGGGAAGCTCGTCGAGGCCGAGTCGGGCAAGATGTTCGACAACGTCAACCCGGCCACCGAGGAGGTCCTCGGCCAGGTCGCCGACGCGTCGCCGGCCGACATGCGAGCGCGCCATCGCCGCGGCTCGCCGAGCCTTCGACGAGACCGACTGGTCGACCAACCGCGAGTTGCGCAAGCACTGCCTGGGACAGCTCCAGGACGCGCTCGAGGCCGAGCAGGAGGAGATGCGCGAGCAGCTGATCCTCGAGGTCGGCTGTCCCCGGATGCTGACCAACGGCCCGCAGCTCGACTGCCCCGCTGGCCGACGGCCTGCGCTACCCGATGCGGCTGATCGACGAGTTCGCCTGGGAGACGCGGCTGCGCCGACGCCGACGACTTCATGGGCAACCGCAACTCGCGGCGCATCACCAAGGAGGCGGTCGGTGTCGTCGGCGCCATCGTGCCCTGGAACTTCCCGTTCGAGGTCACGATCAACAAGCTCGGTCAGGCCCTGGCCACGGGCAACACGGTGGTGCTCAAGCCGGCCCCCGACACGCCGTGGAACGCCACCCTGATCGGGCGGCTGGTGGCCGAGCACACCGACTTCCCGCCGGGCGTGCTCAACGTCATCACCTCGTCGGACCACCTGCTGGGCGAGCAGCTGACCCTCTCCCCCCAGGTCGACCTCATCTCGTTCACCGGGTCCACCGCGGTGGGCAAGCGGATCATGGAGAAGGGCGCGGCCACCATGAAGCGGCTGTTCCTCGAGCTGGGCGGCAAGTCGGCCCAGATCGTGCTCGACGACGCCGACTTCTCCTCCGCCCTGCTGAGCGGCCTCGCCGTGTGCGCCCACTCCGGCCAGGGGTGCGCCATCCCGACCCGCATGCTGCTCCCCCGCTCCCGCTACGAGGAGGGCGTCGAGCTGCTCACGACGTACTTCGGTCTGGCTGCCCAGGGCGACCCGCAGCGCGACGACGTGCTCATGGGCCCGCTGATCTCGGCCAAGCAGCGCGACCGGGTGCTGGGCTACATCGAGAAGGGCGTCGAAGAGGGCGCGACGCTCGCCCTCGGCGGCGGCCGACCCAAGGACCTGCCGAAGGGCTGGTACGTCGAGCCCACCATGTTCACCGACGTCGACAACTCCATGACGATCGCCCAGGAGGAGATCTTCGGCCCGGTGCTGGTCGTGATCCCGTTCGAGGACGACGACGACGCCGTGCGGATCGCCAACGACAGCAAGCTACGGCCTCGGCGGCGGGGTGACCTCGGCCTCGCTCGAGCGGGCCATGGCGCGTGGCCGAGCGCATCCGCGCCGGGGTGATGAGCGTCAACGGCGGCCTCTACTACAACGCCGACATGCCCTTCGGGGGCTACAAGGACAGCGGCGTCGGGCGCCAGAACGGGCGAGAGGGCTTCGAGCAGTACCTGGAGACGAAGGCGATCGCCTGGCCCGCCGGCTGAGGCCCCCCCCCAACTGGGCGTGGAAATGCGTCGGTGTGACGGGCACAGATGCCCAGTTCTCGGGTGGGAGTTGGACTGCGCCTAACTACAGCCGGTTGTCACCGCCGATAGGACACGGCCGCGCCGCAGAGGATCACGTCGGCGCGACGGCAGAGGATGTCGCGCAACGCGGGCGACGACTGGTTGGTTGCCGCCCAGCCGACCAGGGCGTCCATGGTGGCGGCCTGGAGCAGCGCGGCCGAACTCGTCGACGTCGACGTCGCGGGGCAGGTCGCCGCGCTCGGCCGCGTAGCGGACGACCTCCTCGTACATCGCCCCGAAGCTCCGGGCGCTCTGCGGGAGCCCGTGGGTGTGGGACTGGCGCGACCAGTGCGCGGTCGCCCGCAGCACCGCCGGACGCGGCACCCGCGACACCCGGCGGGCCAGCGACGTCATGAGCTGCTCGACCAGGTCGAGGGTGCGAACGCCCTCGCTGCATGGCCGCCTCGGCCTCCTCGATGGCGATCTCGGCGGTGAGCCACGACATCTCGAGGAGGATGTCCTCCTTGTGGGCGAAGTGGAAGTAGAAGGTGCCCTTGCTGACCCCGGCGGCCCGAGCGATGTCCTCGGCAGTGGTCTCCTCGAAGGCGGCTTCGAAGTCGCGCTCGCTCCAGAGCTCGAGCGCGGCGCGGATGAGCTTGCGCCGCGTGTCGCGCGACCGCTTCTGCACAGGGCGGAACGCCGTGGCTCGACCTTGTCGGCCGAGCGACCTGAAGTTCCGTTGGTGACGCGGGGCATGCGGCTCCTCGATCGCCCGGACGGAGCCACTGGAGGGCCCGTCGATCCAGCATGGCACAATTGGACTAAGCCCAACTATCGGGTAGCTTGGGCCTTCACCGCCTCGACGAACGGCCGCGAGGACGGACCGCTCGAGCGATCCGATGGGTTGACGATCCGATGCTGCTGGACCTGAGCTCCGACCAGGAGTTCTTCCGCGAGACGACGGCGAGGTTCCTCGCCGAGCGGGTGCCGGTCGCCGAGCTCCGCCGGCTCCGCGACGACCCAGCGGGGTTCGCCGACGACTACTGGCGCCAGGGCGCCGAGCTCGGCTGGACGTCGCTGCTCGTCGAGCGAGGCCGCACGGCGGCGGCTCGATCAGCGGCGACGGGCTCGTCGACCTCACGCTGATCGCCCACGAGTTCGGCGCCCACGCCGCGCCGGGCCCGCTGGTGCCGACCAACGTCGTCGCCGCCGCCCTGAGCGACGTCGCCGGACCGCGCCACGCCGAGGTGCTCGCCGGCCTGCTCGCCGGGCACGCCGATCGCCACGTGGTGCGTACGGCGAGCCGCCGCCCGACGATCGCCTCGGCGCCGTCGCCCTCGAGATCCGCGTCGACGGCGATCCGACGTCGTGCTCAACGGCGCGAAGCGACCCGGTCGAGTCCGCCGCCGGCGCCGACCACCTGCTCGTCACCGGCCGCACCGGCGACGGGCTCACCCAGGTGCTCGTGCCCGCCGACACGCCCGGCGTCACGATCGACGCCGATGCACACGGTCGACCTCACCCGGCGGTTCTCGGCGGTCCGCTTCGACGACGTCCGGGTGCCGGCCGATCGCGGTGGTCGGCGAGGTCGGCGGCGCCGCCGACCAGGTCGAGCGCCAGCTGCAGCTCGCGCTGGTCGATGCTCGACGCCGAGTCCGTCGGCGCCATGCAGACCGCGTTCGACATGACCGTCGAGTGGGCGTTCGACCGCTACTCGTTCGGGCGGCCGCTGGCCTCCTACCAGGAGCTCAAGCACCGCTTCGCCGACATGAAGACCTGGCTCGAGGCCAGCCACGCGATCAGCGACGCCGCGGCCGCGGCGGTGGCCGGCCGGCGCGCCCGACGCCGCCGAGCTGGTGAGCGTGGCCAAGGCCTTCATCGGCGAGTACGGCGCCGAGCTCATGCAGGACTGCGTGCAGATCCACGGCGGCATCGGCGTCACCTTCGAGCACGACCTGCACCTCTACCTGCGGCGCCACACCGTCGACCGCGCGCTGTACGGCACGCCGGCCGAGCACCGGCAGCGCATCGCCGACCTTCGTCGAGCAGCGAGGCGAGCGCGGCGTGAGCGACGACCGACGACTCGAAGACCGTCGAGGCCTTCCGGCAGCGGGCCCGCGACGTGGATCCGCGGCCAACCTCCGGCCCGCTCGACGCCGGCTCGCTGGTCGGCGTGCTGCGCAACGACGCGCACCGACGAGGAGGAGCTCGCCGCCGTCGCCCGCGACCGCGAGCTCCAGCGCATGCTCTTCGACGCCGGGCTCGCCGGGCATCTGCGTCCCGACCGAGTACGGCGGCCAGGGCCTGACCCCGGCGCACCAGCGGGCGCTCAACGAGGAGCTGGCCGGCTACGAGTACCCGACCCGGCTCCAGGCGCCGACGTTCTCGCCGTGCGCCGCCGTCCTGCTCGAGTTCGGCACCGAGGAGCAGAAGCTGCGCCACCTCCCCGCCATCCTCAAGGGCGAGGAGATCTGGATGCAGTTCCTGTCCGAGCCGAGCGGCGGCTCGGACGTGGCCGGCGCGCTGACCACCGCCGTCCGCGACGGCGACGAGTGGGTGCTCAACGGCTCGAAGGTCTGGACCACCGGCGCGTGGTGGTCCGACTGGGGCCTGTGCCTGGCCCGGACGAACTGGGACGTGCCGAAGCACCGCGGCCTCACGGTGTTCATGCTCCCGATCCACCAGCCGGGCATCGAGGTCCACCGCATCGAGATGCTGAACGGCTCGAAGGAGTTCTGCCAGGAGTTCATGACCGACGTCCGCGTCCCCGACACCGATCGCATCGGCGACGTCGACGACGGCTGGACGGTCGGCATCCGCTGGATGTTCCACGAGCGCATGCTGCACAACTCGCCGTACGTCACCATCCCGGTCGGCGGCGGCCCGCGCCGGCGACACGGCGCGCGTCGGTGCTCGACGTCGCCCGGGAGGCGGGCGCGCTCGACGACCCGGCCGCGCCGCGACCTCGTCGGCGAGGCCCGGATGCTCGAGCGTCGTCGGCCAGCACCTCCAGCGCCGCATCGGCGAGGGCATCGCCGTCCGGAGCGATGTCCGACCAGGCGGCCGCCATCGGCCGGCTCTTCGCCGGGCGTCGGCACGGCCCGGACGCAACACGATCGCCTTCGAGCTCGCCGGCGCCGCCGGCGCGGCGTGGACCGACGACGACGGCGCGGTGGCCGGGCGCGGCGCCGACTTCCTGCATGCGCCAGGTCGTCCTGCATCGGCGGCGGCACCACCGAGATGGCCCGCAACGTGATCAGCGAGCGGGTGCTCGGCATGCCCCGCGAGCGCACCCTCGACCGCGACGTCGCCGTTCCGCGACGTGCCGCGCAGCCCCTCGTCGTGAGCCGCGTGATCGACCGGGACGCGGGTCGAACCCGCAGCTCGCGGACCAGCCGTCGGCACCTCCGGAGGCAAGCCAATGACCGCAATCCTGCAGGGCGTCCGCATCCTCGAGGTGGCCGAGCACACCTTCGTGCCGGCCGCGTCCGCGCTCCTGTCCGACTGGGGCGCCGAGGTCATCAAGATCGAGCACGTCGAGCGGGGCGACGCCATGCGCGGGCTCGCGTCCAGCGGCATCGCCGTCGTCCCGAACGACGTGCACGTGCTGCTCGAGCACTCCAACCGGGGGAAGAAGAGCCTGGCGCTCGACCTCACCTCCGACGACGGCCTCGACATCCTCTACAAGCTGGCCGCCACCTGCGACGTCTTCCTGACCAACAAGCTGCCCAGCGTGCGCGACGAAGCTGCACATCGACGTCGACGAGATCCGGGCCGCACAACCCGAACATCATCTACGTGCGGGGCACCGGCCAGGGCGAGCGCGGCCCCGACGCCGACAAGGGCTCCTACGACGCGCTGGCCTTCTGGGCCCGCTCGGGCGTCGCCATGGGCGCCAAGCGCCCGGAGTACGACCTCGTGCCGGTGCCGCCCGCCCCCGGCTTCGGCGACTCGATCGGCGCCATGACCATCGCCGGCGGCATCATGGGCGCGCTGTTCCACCGCGAGCGCACCGGCGAGGCCACCACCGTCGACGTGTCGCTGCTCGGCGTCGGGCCTGTGGGCCATGGGCCAGGCCGTCGCCCTCTCGCTCGTGCTCGACCTCCCGTGGCGACCGCCGGCCAACGAGAACGATCGTCGGGCAACCCGCTGTCGCGCAACTACGAGACCAAGGACGGCCACGTCCTCTCCTTCACCTGCCTGCAGGCCGGCAAGTACTGGGCGCCGCTGTGCGAGTGCATCGGCCGGCCCGAACTGGCCACCGACCCGCGCTTCGCCGACCACGCCTCGCTCATGGCCAACAGCCAGGAGGCCGTCGGGATCCTGAGCGAGGTCTTCGCCGCCGCGCACCCTCGACGAGTGGCGCGAGCGGCTCGAGCCGCTTCGCCGGCCAGTGGGCCGTGGTGCAGAACACGCTCGAGGCCGTCGGTCGATCCCCAGACCGTGGCCAACGGCTACATCCAGGACTGCGAGACCGCCGACGGCATCCCGTTCCAGCTCGTGGCCGCCCCGGTGCAGTACGACGAGGAGCCGGCCGCCGCCCGGCCGGGCGCCCGAGCTCAACGAGCACGGCGACGCCATCCTGGCCGAGCTCGGGCTCGACTGGGACACCATCGTCGACCTCAAGGTCCGCGGCGTCGTCGCCTGATCATCCGACCAACCACACTCGCACACGATCGCACACCGGAGAGGACTCGACATGACGCTGTTCGATGCATTCCGCTACGACGGCAAGCGCGCCGTCGTCGTCGGTGGCGCCACCGGCATGGGCGCGGCCGCGGCCGAGCTGCTGCTGAGCGCCGGGGCCGAGGTCGTGGTCATGGACTTCGCCGAGGTCACGCTGCCCGGCGCCAAGGCCATCCACGTGAACCTCGCCGACAAGGCCTCGATCGACGCCGCCATCGACGAGTGCGGCGGGCCGGTCGACGCCCTGCTCTCGTGCGCCGGCGTCGCCGACGGCACGCCCGGCATCGAGAAGATCAACTTCATCGGCCACCGCCACATGATCGATCGCCTGCTCGCCAACGGGCCTGCTCGGCCGCGGGCTCGGCGATCGGCTTCATCTCCTCGGCCGCCGGCCTCGGGCTGGGAGGCCAACCTCGACCGAGCTCAAGGAGTACCTGGCCACGCCCGACTTCGACTCGGCCGTCGAGCTGGATCGCAGGTCAACGGCGGCGCCGACTACATGTCGACCAAGCAGGCCATCTGCGCCTACGTCGCCACGCCAGGCCTTCCCGATGCTCAAGCAGGGGCATCCGCATCAACGCCATCTGCCCCGGCCCCACCGACACCCCGCTGGCCCAGGCCAACAAGGAGATGTGGCTCGGCTTCGGCGCCGACTACCGCGGCGAGATCGGCGTCGAGGCCTCGACCCCGCTCGAGCAGGCCTACCCGCTCGTGTTCCTCTGCAGCGACGCGGCGCCGGCCATCAACGGCATCACCATGATCACCGACGTCGGCTACTTCAGCGTCGGGCATCACCGAGACGTTCCCGGCGGCCACCGAGGTCGCCAACTTCCTCCTCGGCCGGTATGTGAGCGAGCCCGTGGACGCCCGCGCCGATCATGACCAGGTCGGCGTCGTCGGGTGCGGGCTGATGGGCTCGGGCATCGCCGAGGTGGCCGCCCGGGCCGGTCTCGACGTCGTGGTCCTCGAGGCCGACGAGCGGGCGGTCGACGCCGGCCGCGATCGGGTCGGCTCGTCGCTGGCCCAGGCGGTCCGGCGCGGCAAGCTGTCCGAGGAGGATCCGCGACGCGACCTTCGATCGGATCCTGTTCACCTGCGAGCCCGAGGCGCTCGCCGACCGCCAGCTCGTGGTCGAGGCCGTGCCCGAGATCGAGGCGCTCAAGCTGACGACGTTCGAGATGATCGACAAGGTCGTCGCCGACCCCGACGCCGTGCTGGCGTCGAACACGTCGTCGATCCCGATCATGAAGCTGGCCATGGCCACCGATCGGCCCGAGCAGGTGATCGGCATCCACTTCTTCAACCCGGTGCCGGTGCTCCCGCTCGTCGAGCTCGTCCCGTCGCTGCTCACCTCGCCGGCGGTGGTCGAGCGAGGCCGCGTCGTTCGCCTCCGAGCCAGCTGGGCAAGCACGTGATCGAGCTCGCAGGACCGGGCCGGCTTCGTCGTCAACGCGCTGCTGATCCCCTACCTGCTGTCGGCCATCCGCATGCTGGAGTCCGGGTTCGCCACGGCCGAGCACATCGACAACGGCATGGTGCAGGGCTGCGCCCACCCGATGGGACCGCTGGCGCTGTCCGACCTCATCGGGCTCGACACGGTGATGGCGGTCGCCGTGTCGATGTACGAGGAGTTCAAGGAGCCGCTGTACGCCCCGCCGCCGATGCTCTCGCGGATGGTCGACGCCGGGCTCCTCGGCCGCAAGTCCGGACGTGGGTTCCACCAGTACGGCTGAGAACCACGTTATCGTTTTGTGCTAACCTGATTTGCATGCACGGCAGGTTCGACCGTGGTTGACCACGACGACGCCCGGTGGGAGCACGGCTTCCACCCTCTGCGGGTGAAGGCGATCGTGCAGGAGACCCACGACACGAGGTCGTTCGTGCTCGACGTCCCGCCGGAGCTGCACGACCTGTTCCGCTACCGGCCCGGCCAGTTCTGCACGTTCCGGGTCCACATCGACGACGACGAGCAGCAGCGCTGCTACTCGATGTCGAGCGCCCCCGAGACCGACGACGACCTCACCGTGACCGTCAAGCGCGTCCCGGGCGGCCTGGTGTCCAACTGGTTCCACGACCACGTGTCCGAGGGCGACACCCTCGAGGTCACCAAACCGGCGGGCGTGTTCTGCCTGCGCGACCACGATCGGCCGGTCGTGGGGTTCGTCGGCGGCAGCGGCGTGACCCCGGTCATGTCGCATCGCCAAGAGCCTGATGGCCGCGACCGGTCGCGACCGGCCCGGCTCCTCTACGCCAACACCGCCCGCCCCTCGGTCATCTTCGACGAGCAGCTCGAGGCGTTGCAGACCGAGCCATCCCGATCGCCTCGAGGTGCGTCACCACCTCGACGACGACGGTGGGTTCCTCGAGGCGCCGGCCATCGCCGAGTTCGCGTCCGGCCAGCCTCGACGCCGACTTCTACATCTGCGGGCCGGGCCCGTTCATGGACCTCGTCGAGACGACACTGCTCGACGCTGGGCGTCGAGCCCGACCAGATCCTCATCGAGCGCTTCGTCACCGCCGACCAGCCCGCGCGCGCCCGACGCCGACGACCGACGCGGCCGCACACCGGCACGGGTCGGAGGTGCCCGAGACGGTCGTGATCAACCTCAAGGGCACGACCACGAGCGTCGCCTACCAGCCCGGCGACACCGTGCTCGAGACCGCCCGCCGCGGCGGCCTGCAACCGCCGTTCTCGTGCGAGGCCGGCAACTGCGCCACCTGCATGGCACTCCTGCACGAGGGCCGCGCCACCATGCGGGCGAACAACGCGCTCGACGCCCGACGAGGTCGAGGAAGGCTGGATCCTGACCTGCCAGGCGCTGCCCGAGGGCGCATCGGTCACCGTCGAGTACGAGTCGCTCTAGGGGCCTTGCCCCTCGCCGGCGGAACCTCGGCCCTCGGCGCTTCGCCCGCGGGTCTCACGTGCCCAGCGATTTCGGCCCTGGCTTGGCCGCCGCTCAGGTGTTGCGGCCGCCGTTGACGCCGATCACCTGGCCGGTGATGTAGCTGGCCTCCTCGGAGACGAGGAAGGAGCAGGCGTAGGCGATGTCCTCGGGCAGGCCGGCCCGGCGCACCGGCGTGCAGGTCGGCGTGGTGCTCCACGCTGCCGCCGAGCAGCCCACGCTCCTCGGACGCCCGCAGCATCGGCGTGTCGATGAACCCGGGCGGGATGGTGTTCACGGTGATGCCCTTCGGGCCCGAGCTCGAGCGCCAGCGACTTGGTGAAGCCGATGAGACCGGCCTTCGACGACACGTAGTGGACCATGTACTGCTGGCCCGACTGGGCGCTCGACGACGAGATGTTCACGATGCGTCCCCACCCGGCCTCGATCATGTCGGGCACCACGGCCTGGGCAGCAGTAGAAGGGGCCGCTGAGGTTGACCGCCATGATCCGGTCCCAGCGCTCGTCGGTGATCTTCAGGAACTCGCTGAAGCCGGTGATGCCGGCGCTGTTCACGAGCACGAGTGCCGGGCCGAGCCCGGACCGCACGCGCTCGACCGCGTCGTTCACCTGGGCCGCGGTCGGACACGTCGACGCCGCCGACGGCCATGGCCTCGTGGCCCGTGGCTCGCGAGCTCGTCGGACACCTGCTCGGCGGCCTCCTCGTTGAGGTCGAGCACCGCGACCGCGAGGCCGTCGTCGGCCAGTCGGGTCGCGATGGCCCGGCCGATGCCCGATCCAGCCTCCGGTGACGATGGCCGTGCGGGTCGTCGCTCACGCGATCGCCTCCTCGCCGGCGATGGTCGTGCGGTGCATCAGGCGGGGCGAGTCGGAGCGCGTAGGGCAGCGCCCGGTGGAGCAGCCCCGTGTTGTCCCAGACGACCAGGTCGCCGCGACGCCAGTGGTGGCGCACCACGAACTGCGGCTGGGTCGCCCACGCGAGGAGGCGGTCGAGCAGGGCCCGGCCCTCGCTCGGCCGATCGGCCCGACGACCTCGCCGGCGGTGGCGCCGACCAGGAGCGACTTGCGTCCGTTCCGCGCGGGTCCACACGAGCGGGTGCTCCCGCGACGGGACCTGCGTCCCACGCGGCCCGCTGCTCGGGCGTCGGGTCGGGCTGACGAGCAGCTGGCTGGCCGCGAAGCTGTGGACCACCCGGACGTCGGCCAGCTCGGCCTGCTCGTGCGTCGGGGAGCGCCGTCGTAGGCGGCGTAGGTGTTGGCGAACTCGGTGTCGCCGCTCGTCGTCGGAGATCTCCTTGGCCGTCAGCAGCGTGCGTCTTGTTGGGCACCAGGTCGTTGGCGCCGTCGATGTGCCAGAAGAACGTTCCCTGCGCGGTAGGCCGCCATCGCGTCCTTGGTCCGGTCCCGGGTGACCGGCGCCACCTCGGGGTAGCCCGTCGAGGGCACCCCTGGGCACGGTGAGCGACCTCGCCGAGCAGGTGGCTGAACGCGACCAGCTGATCGTCGTCGAGGTCCGCCTCGCGGTACACGACCACACCGTGCGTCCTCGACGGCGGCCAGGCAGTCGTCGGCGACCCGCCGATCGACCAGCTCGATCGCCCGAGAGGCCGGTGACCTCGACGCCGATGGCGGCCGAGAGCGGGGTGACGGTGACGACCATGCTTCTCCCTTCGCTGGCCCGACGGCGCCGAGTCCCTCGGACGTCCGGCGGGCACCGTCGGAGACAGAACGGTCATCCCCCTCTAGGAGAACATGATACTCACAGGTGGAACTCGCATGTCCACGCCGGATCGGTGTGCCGCGTGTGGCCTGGGCTCAGTTGGAGACCCAGACCTGACCCCACCAGGTCTTCGGGAAGAAGTTCCCGAACGGCACGTGGGCCGGCCCCTGCGGCGTGTCCAGACCGTGCACCTTCTTCTGGAAGACGTAGGTGAAGGGCGTGTAGTAGAGCCAGTCGTGGGTGAGGCCGTCGTTGAGCTGCTTGACGACGTCGTCGTAGGCCTTCTTGCGGATGGTCGGGTAGCCGCTCTCGCGGCCCGGTGTTCATGTCCTTGTCGATCTGCGGCGTCGTGTAGCGAGGAGAAGTTGATGCGTACCGCGCCGCCGTTGACGATGCCGGACGACGTCCAGAAGTAGTACTGGTTGTCGGGGTCGGGGTAGCCGTAGTTGTTCCCGAACTGCGGCCTCGAAGTCGCCGCCGACGATCGGCGGTGATCCGGGCCGTCTGGGCGAGGGTCTGGATGTGGGCGGTGATGCCAGCCTTGGCCCACTGGGCGGTGAGCTGCTGGAGCGAGCGAGCCGTGTCGATGTCGGGCAGGCCGATCAGCGTGAAGTCAGCGACGATGCACCGGTGTCGTGCTCGTACGCCGCCACCTCGGCCTTGGCCTTGTCGAGGCTCGGCGTGATGTAGCCGTTCTGGTCGGACGGCATGCCCCACGGGGTGTTCGGCCCGAACGGTGACGTGGCCAGGTTCAGGCCCTTGCCGGCCGAGTCGGCGATGGCCTTGCGCGTCGGTGGCGTAGGCGACGGCGCGGCGGGCGTGGATGTTGGCGAACGGGTTCGGTTTGCCCGTTCACCTTCGCCAAGGTGTTGAACTGGACGAACACGGAGTTGCCGTCCCAGTCCTTGACCTCGTTGAAGTTGCCGGCCAGCGAGTTGGCCGTGGAGGCGCTGATCGTGGTCAGCATGTCGATGTCACCGCTCTGGAGCGCCTCGGCCTGCGGGTGCTGTCGTCGGTGATCACCCGGAACTCGATCGAGTTCAGGTACGGCGTGCCCTGTCTGCACCTTGCCCGCGGCGTCGAGGCCGCCCCAGTAGTGCGGGTTGCGGTTGACGGTGAAGTTGTTGTTCGGCTCCCACGAGCTGAACACGAACGGGCCGGTGCCGACCGGGTGGCTCGAGCCCTTGTCCTTCGCGTGAGCATCGACGGCGCCATCATGTAGGTGGACGAGCTGTCGAGGTACGAGCTCGGGGAAGGCGGCGAAGGGCTGCTTGAAGTCGACCTCGACGGTCATGTTGTCGAGCGCCTTGACGCCCTGAAGATGGGGCCGAGGGTCAGCGTGTAGAAGGGGCTGGCCAGGTAGGCGTCGAAGTTGTCGACGACGGCCTGCGCGTTGAACGGCGTGCCGTCCTGGAACTGCACGCCGCGGCGCAGCTTGATCGACCCACTTGGTGAAGTCGGCGTTGGCGATCCAGCTGGTCGCCAGCCAGGGCTTGGCCCCGCGTCGGCTCCAGCGGTGGCCAGCGGCTCGAGCACGGTCGAGCCCACCAGGTTGCCGGTGTCGTCCCACTCGTCGCTGGACGGGTTCCAGCCGGGCGACTCGGTGGGGATGCCGACCACGAGCGAGCCGCCGGACACGGGCTTGGTCGAGCGCCGAGCGGTCGCCGCTGCGGCGGTCGCGGTCGAGTGACTGCTCGAACCGCAGGCGGCCGCGGCCATCGTGAGGACGACGGCGATGGCGAGGCTCGCCAGCCGGGCGGGCGCCGTGCGCGTGGAGCTCCGAGACGACATCTGCCGCCTCCCCCTGTTCTGGGCGGAACTGACGCATGTGTTATCGGCGCCCTACACCGTAAGTTAAGTGAGCGATCACTTTTATAGAGGCGTCCGACCCGGTCCGTCGGCCGTCCCCTCAGAGCCCGAGTGACCGGCCCACGATCTCCCGCATGACCTCGCTGGTGCCGCCGTAGATGCGGGTGACGCGGGCGTCGACGTACGCCTTGGCGATCGGGAACTCGGTCATGTAGCCGTAGCCCCCGTGCAGCTGCACGCCGAGATCGACCGGCCCGGGCCTGCAGCTCGGTGCACCAGAGCTTGGCCATGGCCGCCTCCTCGACGGTCAGATCGCCCCGGTTCAGGGCGAGCACGCAGCGGTCGAGGTAGGTCTCGCCCAGCGTCGAGCTCGGTGGCCAGGTCGGCCAGGCTGAAGCGCGTGTTCTGGAACGAGCCGATCGTCTGGCCGAAGGCGCTGCGCTCGCGGCAGTAGGCGACGGTCGCCTCGAACGCCATCCGTGCGCCCCGCACAGCGGCCAGCGCCAGAGACAGTCGCTCCTGGGGCAGCTTCTCGACCAGATGGCCGAAGCCGTTGCCCTCGGTCCCGAGCAGGTTCCCGACCGGCACGCGGACGTCGTCGAAGAACAGCTCTGCGGTGTCCTGCGCGTGCATGCCCATCTTGTCGAGGTTGCGTCCCCGCTCGAAACCCTGCATCCCTCGCTCGATGACGACGAGCGACATCCCCGCATGGCGCTCCTTCGGATCGGTCTTGACCGCGGTGACGACGAGGTCGGCGTTGATGCCGTTGGTGATGAACGTCTTGGAGCCGTTCACGACGTACACGTCGCCGTCGCGGGTCGCGGTGGTGGCGATGCCGGCGAGATCGGACCCGGCACCCGGCTCGGTCATGGCCACGGCCGTGATGAGCTCGCCCGAACAGATGCCAGGGAGCCAGCGCTGCTTCTGCTCCTCGGTGGTCAGGTCGAGGAAGTACGGCATGGCAATGTCAGTGTGCAGCGCGATGCCGAGCCCCACCGCGGCCAGCCCCTGGGCCTGCATCTCCTCGCCCAGCACGAGGTTGTAGCGGAAGTCGCGCACGCCGCCACCGCCATGCTCGACCGGTGCGGCGAAACCGAGCAGACCGATCGCGCCCGCCTTGGTGAACAGCGACCGGTCAACGATGCCGTCGATGTCCCACTGCTCCTGGTAGGGGAGCACCTCCTCGCGCACGAACTGGCGCACGCTGCTGCGGAACAGGTCGTGCTCCTCCTCGAACAGCTCCCGGCGCATCCGATCAGCTGGATCTGACGCCGGAGCTGGGATCGCGGTGGCTGGAGGCCTCGCCTGTGGCTCGGACCCTGGTGGGGAAGAAGCCCGTCATCGTGCCGTCGCTCACCAGCGTGACCGCCCGATCGCGGTCGAACCGGCTGCCGTGGTGGCTCTCGAGCGCCAGCATCAGCGCGATGCCCATCACGGCTCGGGCCGACACGTCCCCCGACTCGGTGGCGAGCCCGTGGCGGTCCGCGACCTCACGCCAGGACGTGGCCAGGCGGTCCATCGCCGGGGTGAAGTTCTCCTTGTAGAACCGCTGCGCGACCTTCGGGTCACCGAACATCACGAGTCCCAGCAGCGGGAGAACCTCTTCGAGGGTCGAGCTGAGCTGGCGGTAGAGACCCTCGAGCGCCTCGACCTGGCGTTCCCGCGTGAGCGGCTCGTCGCGATCCACGACCCTGGCCGCGGCCACGAGCTCGTCGACCGCCTCTTCGAGCGGGGCGACGACCGCCTCGAAGAAGAGCTGGTCCTTGCTGGCGAAGTGGCGGTAGATGATCCCTTCGCTGATGCCCCCGTGCGCGGCGATGGCCCGCATGGTCGTGCCGTTCATGTCGCCCGTCTCGCTGAACGCCCGCCGGGCGGCGCGGAGAATGGACTTCTTCCTGGCCTCCGCCGTCAGCCGGCGACCGGTGGACAGGCCGGTCACCTTCTCAGAGGACTCGACGACGGGCTCCGACATGCCCCGCAGATGGTAGTTCGGGGCGGTCGGGCCGTCGGCCGCTCCGAGGGGAACGGCCGATCACTCACTTCGGGTGTCGTTGTGGCCGAATGGGTCGACATAATCTAACGTCCGTGTCACGGATCGACCGACACCGCCACCAGTCGAGCTAGGAGTCGAAGCGTTGCGAATCGTGGTCTTGGGAGCATCGAGCGGGCTGGGTCGCTGCATCGGCGTCGGCCTGGCCCAACGAGGCGCCGACGTGGCGCTGCTGGCCCGGCGTCGCGAGCGGCTGCAGGATGCCGCCAAGGAGGCCGGCCCGGGTGCGGTGGTCGTCGAGTGCGACGTCACCGACGAGGCGTCGTGCCGTTCTGCCATCGACGAGGCCGCAGCTGCGCTCGGAGGGATCGACGCGCTCGTCTACGCACCCGGCATCGGCCCGCTCGGCCGACTTGTCGACACCGACGCCGCGACCTGGCGGCGGGTCTTCGACACCAACGTCACCGGCGCCGCGGTCGCCACCGCCGCGGCCGTCCCCTACCTGACCGAGTCCAGCGGATGCGCGCTGTACCTCTCGTCGGTCAGCGCGTCGATGACCGCCTCCCTGGCCCGGGCTCGGCGCGTACGCGGTCAGCAAAGCCGCGCTCGACAAGCTGGTCGAGGCCTGGCGGGCCGAGCACCCGAGCGTCGGGTTCACCCGGGTGGTCGTCGGCGACTGCGCCGGGGGTGAGGGCGACGCCATCAGCGGCTTCCCCACGGATTGGGACTCGGAGCTCGCCGTCCAGATGGTGCCGATCTGGCTGGACCGCGGCTACATGGCCGGCGCGTTGCTCGACGTGAACGACCTGATCGCCATGGTCGACACCGTCGTCCGCAGCGGCGCCACGGTCTCGATCCCGTCGGTGACCGTCGCCCCCCGCCCGCCGGCACCCGCCCCGGCCGAGGAGCCCGCATGACCACGACCAAGGTCGAGTTCGACCCGTTCTCCGACGAGTACTTCGACGACCCGACCGAGGTGTACCGCCGGCTGCGCGACGAGGCCCCCGTCTACTTCAGCGAGAAGTACGGGTTCTACGCGCTGTCGCGCTTCGCCGACGTCGTCTCGGCCCACCGCGACCTCGAGGCCTTCACCAGCACGCACGGCATCGAGCTGATCACGCTGACGACGAAGACCCCCGAAGAGGTGGCCACCTACCGCCAGATCATCATGATGGATCCGCCCGAGCACGACGTCATGCGGGCGCTGGTGAGCCGGGTGTTCACCCCTCGGGCGATGGTCGCGCTCGAGCCGATGATCCGCGAGGTCATCGCCGGCTTCCTCGACGACCTCGGACGACCCCGACCGACTTCGACGCGGTGGCCGACTTCTCGGCCCTGTTCCCGGTCGAGGTCATCTCCCGCATGCTCGGGGTGCCCGACGGCGAGCGCCAGCAGATCCGCCACTGGCTCGACGCCAGCCTCCACCGCGAGCCGGGCCAGACCGAGCCCAGCGCCGAGAACGACGAATCCATCA
Organism: uncultured Microthrixaceae bacterium; assembly: GCA_963776435.1. Classification (GTDB taxonomy): domain Bacteria; phylum Actinomycetota; class Acidimicrobiia; order Acidimicrobiales; family Acidimicrobilacustridaceae; genus UBA4742. The sequence goes on along the minus strand of CAVZMK010000002.1, from coordinate 574,062 downwards.
TGGCGATGGGCATGTACTTCTACGAGCTGGCCACCGAGAAGCGGAAGAACCCGGCCGACGACATGCTCTCGCGACTGGCCCAGGTCACCGTCGACCGCGGCGACGGCACCCAGACCGGCCTCGACGACGCCGAGATCGCCGGATTCGCCACCCTCATCGGCGGGGCGGGGGCCGAGACGGTCACCAAGCTGATCGGCAACGCGGTCGTGCTGTTCGCCCGCAACCGCGACCAGTGGCAGAAGGTGCTCGGCGACCCCGGGAAGATCCCCGGCGCGGTCGAGGAGATCCTCCGCTACCACCCGCCGTCGCAGTACCAGGGTCGCTACTCGATCGCCTCACGCGACTTCGACGGGGGCACGATCCCCGAGGGCTTCCCGGTGCTGCTGCTGACCGGCGCCGCGACCCGCGACCCACGCGCCTTCGAGCGGGCCGACGACTTCGACATCGAGCGCGCCCAGAACGTCGCCATCGGGTTCGGCCACGGCGTGCACAGCTGCCTCGGCGCCGCGCTGGCCCGGGCCGAGAGCCGCATCGCCATCGACGAGCTGGCCACGCGGTACCCGAAGTTCGAGATCGACGAGGCCGGCCTGCAACGGGTCCACATGTCGAACGTGGCCGGCTACGCGAACGTCCCGGTCCGCGCCGGCTCCTGATCACCCGGTTCTCCGTCGAACCTGTCAGTCGGGCGACCTCTCCGAGGTCGTTCGCTGACAGGTTCCGCGGGTTGTGGCTCAGACCTTGACCGGGAGCTTCATGATCGAGGCCAGGTTGCCGCCCATGATGGCGGCGATGTCGTCGTCGGACAGGCCCGGCCGGCAGGTGGTCGAGGTAGCTGCACGGCTCGGCCAGGCCCTCGGGGTGGGGGTAGTCCGACCCGAACAGCGACGTGGTCGACGCCGATGGCCTCGATGAGCCCGCGCGATGTCGTCCTCGTGGAACGGGCTGACCCAGACGTTGCGCTTGAACGCCTCGACCGGATCCTCGTCGAACGCCTGGGGCATCTTGCGGTAGATGTCGGCGAGGTGGTGCGAGGAACGGCACGACCCAGTCGCCGCCGTTCTCGATCGACGCGACCCGCAGGTCGGGGAAGCGGGTGAGCACGCCGTGGCAGACCAGCGCCGTCATCGTGTCCTCGATCGGGCCGCTTGCCGATCGGTCATCATGCGGAACGGCGTCGGGCCGGAACGGCAGCATCTCCTGCGGGCCGGTCCAGTCGCTCTGGTAGCGCGTGTAGCCGCTGTCGGAGGCGTGCATCGACACGAGGATGTCGGCGTCGACCACGGCCTGCCAGAACGGATCGAACTCCTCGAAGCCGAACGACCGCGAGCCGCCGTAGCCGCGGCACCGGAGCCGGGCGGATCAGCACCGTCTTGGCGCCCCGCTCGACGCACCCACTCGAGCTCCTCGATGGCCTTCTCGACGATCGGCAGCGTGATGACCGGCGTGGCGAAGATGCGGTCCTCGTAGTTGAACGTCCACTGCTCGTACAGCCACTCGTTGAGCGAGTGGATCACGGCGTGGATCAGCTCGGGATCGTCGCGCATGCGCTCCTCGAGCAGGCTGGCCAGCGTCGGGAACATCAGCGCGCGGTCGACGCCGAGCTCGTCCATCAGCTCGATGCGCGGGCGCCGGCTCGCGGAAGGCCGGGATGGCACCGCATCGGCTCGCCGATGATCTCGCGGTAGGACTTGCCCTCGGGGTTGCCGATGCGGAAGTACTCCTCCTGCGCGCCGGGACGAGCCACGACGTCGAACGTCGGGTTCGGGATGTAGTCGCTGATCTTGCCCCGGACGCACGATCTTGGTGCGGCCGCGCACCTCGACGTAGTCGATGGCGCTCTTGTACTCGTCCGGCAGGTGCCGGGTGAACGCCTCCTTGGTCTCGTACAGGTGGTTGTCGGCGTCGAAGACGAGGGAGTCGAGATGTCGCGTCACGATGAGGACGGTACCCGTTTCTAACAATGACGTCAACATCGGACTTGGCCGCCAGTCGCCCATCGGCCCGATCGACGGGCCGCGACACTTCATCTAACGTTCGTGTCAGCAGGCGCGCGCCGAGCGCGGCACCCAGGATCGGAGAGCCCGTGACCGACGCGACGCCAGCCGGCTGGCCGCAGGAGGCCTGCCCGCACGTGGCCCGGGCCTGGTGGGGCGAGCAGCTGGTAGCCGAGTCGACGGCCGCGTCGCGGGTCCAGCCGCCAGGACAGCCTCCGCAGCTGTGGTTCCCGCTGGCCGACGTGCGCCTGGACGAGCTCGTCGACGAGGGGCTTACGACGACGGTCGACGCGGGCCTGGTCACCTTCGACCACGACCGGGTGCGGGTCGAGCTGGTCGACGCTGCGCCCAACGACGATCCCCGGGACGTGACGGTCAAGCGCTTCCCCACCTGGGGCGACATCGCCGACCTGATCGCCCTGCTCGACGTCACCCCTGACGGCGACGGCGCGTACGTCGGCTCGGCCATCCGGGCCGACGAGCGGCGACCAGTGGTCGAGGGCAGCCAGATGCTCGGCCAGGCCATCGTCGCGGCCAGCCGCCACACGGGCGGGCGGCGGGTCGTGTCCGCGCACATGGTGTTCCTGCGGGCGGCCGACTCGCGCCTCCCGCTGCGGTTCGAGCTGGCCGAGCGCACGGCCGGCAGGACGTTCACGACGCTCGTGGTCGACGTCCGCCAGGACGAGCGGTCGTGCGCGACCGGCACGCTCCTCCTGGACGAGACCGCCGCCGATCTGATCCGTCACGCCGTCGCGCCGGCTCCGGTCGCGGGTCCCTACGAGAGCGAGCCGTTCGACATGTCGGTCATGGGTCGCGACGTCCGCATCGTCGACGCTGCGTACACGTCCGATCCCGACGCACCGGTCGGCCCACCCGAGCTCGACGCATGGGTCCGCTTCCGCGACGTGCCGGCCGACCCGGCGCTGCATGCCGGGCTGCTGGCCCAGTTCACCGGCCACCTGTCGATCGCCGCCGCCCTCCGACCCCACCTGGGCGTGGGCCAGGCCGAAGCCCACCGCACGCTGTCGATGGCCATCAACGCCATCGCCATCTCGTTCCACGCCGACGTCCACGCCGATCGCTGGATGCACTACCACCACCTCTCGACGTTCGCCGGCGACGGCATGACCCACGCCGAGTGCCGCGTCCACGACGAGGACGGCGCCCTCCTCGCGTCGTTCACCGTCGACGCGATGGTGCGGCGCTTCCGCGAAGCCGCGGCGGCCGACGACCGCACCGCCTTGTGAGCCCCGGTCGTGGGCCGGCCCGATCCCGAGTTGAATGACGAGATGCTGCGACCGCTCCCACAGCTCACGCCGACCAACGAGTGGTTCTGGACCTCGGGCGCCGACGGCCAGCTCCGCATCCAGCGCTGCGACGACTGCCACACGCTCGTCCACCCGCCCGTGCCGATCTGCCCGGTGTGCCGCAGCCGGTCGTTCGCGCCGTCGGTGGTGTCGGGCCTCGCGTCCGTCGTCGGGTTCACCGTCAACCGCCACCAGTGGCTCCCGGACTTCGAGCCGCCGTACGTGATCGCCAACGTCGCGCTGGCCGAGGACCAGCACGTGCACCTCACCACCAACATCGTCGGGTGCGAGCCCGACGACGTGCACATCGGCCAAGAGGTGCAGGTGCGCTTCGAGCAGCAGGACGACGTGTGGCTGCCGCTGTTCGAACCGACCGGACGCGACGTCGACGAGGACCGCGTCGACGAGCCGCAGCGACCGACTCCGCGGGCGCCGCTCGGCGACGAGCGCTTCGAACACCGCGTCGGTGCTGTCGGGCATCGGCCGCTCGGCCATCGGGCGGCGGCTCATGCGCGATCCGCTGTCGCTGACCGTCGACGCCTGCCTGGCGGCGGTGGCCGACGCCGGCCTCGAGCTCGACGACATCGACGGGCTCTCCACCTATCCGGGTGCGGGCGGCATGGGCATGAGCGAGGGCGGCGTCACCGCCGTCGAGGAAGCCCTGCGCATCCACCCGACGTGGATCAACGGCGGCGGCGACCTGCCCGGCCCGGGTGGCTCGGTCATCGCCGCGATGCTCGCCGTGGCCAGCGGCCTGTGCCGCCACGTCCTGTGCTTCCGCACGGTGTGGGAGTCGACCTACGCCACGCTCCAGCAGACCCGCAGCGGTGGCACCGGCCAGATCGGCGGTCGCGTGTCGGGACCGATGCACGAGTGGCGGGCACCGTTCGGCGCGATGTCGGCGGCCAACTGGATCGGCATCAACGCCAACCTCTACCTCCACCGCTACGGCGCGACCCGCGAGCTGCTCGGATGGATCGCGCTCAACGACCGGGCCAACGCGGCCCGCAACCCGGCGGCCATCTACCGCGACCCGATGACGATGGACGACTACCTGGCGGCCCGGCCCATCACGAGCCCGTTCGGGCTCTACGACTGCGACGTCCCCTGCGACGCGTCGATCGCGGTCGATCGTGTCCGACGCCTCGGTGGCCGCCGACCTGCCCAAGCCGGCGATCCGCATCGAGGCGGTCGGCACGCAGATCCTCGAGCGGGTCTCGTGGGACCAGGACACCATCACCCACGAGCCGCAGGTGATCGGCCAGTCGACCCACCTGTGGTCCCGCACGAACCTGCGCCCGGCCGACGTCGACGTGGCTCTCCTCTACGACGGGTTCACGCTTCAACGCCATCTCGTGGCTCGAAGGCGCTCGGCTTCTGCGGCATCGGCGAGGCGATGGACTGGATGGACGGCGGGCGTCGCATCGCCCTCGACGGCGAGCTGCCCGTCAACCCCCACGGCGGTCAGCTGTCCGAGGGCCGCACCCACGGCTACGGGTTCATCTACGAGGCGATGGCCCAGCTCCGCCACGAGGCCGGCGAGCGCCAGGTGGCCGACGCCCGCACCGCCGTCGTCACGTCCGGCGGCGGCACCCCGTCGGGCGTGCTGCTGCTGCAGCGCGACGGAACCTAGCGACGGCTCCTACCTGACACGGACGACCCGGATGCTGCTCGCCGTCGAGCACGCAGGCGGTGCGCTAGCTTCGGCCCGTGGACAGCTTCGAGACGCTCCTGTACGAGGAGCGCGACGGGGTCGCCGTCGTCACGCTCAACCGACCAGAAGTGCACAACGCCTTCAACGAGGCGATGCAGGCCGAGCTTCGCCACCTGTGGCGAGTCGTCTGCGAACGAACGACGACGTACGTGCCGTCGTGCTGACCGGCGCCGGGCAGAAGGCCTTCTGCACGGGCATCGACCGGGAGGAGTCGATCCAGGTCGGCTATCTCGAGAAGAAGAAGATCGCCGGGCACGCGACCGGCCAGGTGTCGACGCCGTTCATGTACAACGACCCCGGCGTCAACATCAACCCGAAGCAGAACGACCTCTGGAAGCCCGTCATCGCGGCAGTCAACGGCATGGCCTGCGGTGGCGCGCTCTACATGCTCGGCGAGGCCGACATCGTCATCGCCGCCGAGAACGCCACGTTCTTCGACCCGCACGTCACCTACGGCATGGTGGCCGGTTTCGAGTCGACCCACATCCTGCAGAAGCTGCCGCTCGGCGAGACGCTGCGGCTGGCGCTGCTCGGCGCCCACGAGCGCATGTCGGCCAAGCGGGCCTGCGAGGTGGGCCTGGTGTCCGAGGTGGTGCCGGCCGACGAGCTGATGGAGCGAGCCATGTGGGTAGCGAGCGCGGTCGCGTCCGCGCCGGTGCTCGCCATCCAGGGCACGCTGCGGGCCATCTGGCTCGCCCACGAGGAGACCCGCAAGCTGGCGCTCGCGCAGATGTCGGCGCTCGTCTCGCTGGGCACGACGTTCGACAACATCGAGAGCGGTCAGCAGGAGTTCCAGGGCAAGCGCATCGAGTGGCGCCTGCGCTGACGGTCGTCGTCCGGTCAGCTCGTCAGGCGTTCGCGATCTCTATCAGCGCGTCCACGACGGCCTGCGGCTCGGTGATCATCAGGTCGTGGCCGGTGTCGATGTCCCACAGCCGGCCCTCGGCCCGGGCCCCGTCCATGAGCTCGCGGTCACGGGTGGCCAGCGTCGACGTGCAGACGATGTGGAACTGCGGGATGGCCCAGAGCGCGTCTTCGTGGGTGAGCTCGAGCTTCTGCTCGAAGCACTTCCAGGGATGGCCGGTCAATCGCGTCGTCCATCCAGGCCAGGTCGTCGGGATCGGTGACGCCGTAGAACGCCGCCGCGCCCGGCGCCGGCAGCAGCACCAGCTCGACCCCGTCGACCACCTCACCCATCGGACGAACGGATTCGATGACCGGACCGGCGACGTCGACCAGTGACTGGCCGTTCACCGGGTTGGCCGCGTCGAGGTAGACGATGCGCCCGATGCGATCAGCCGCCCGGTCCGCGGCGCCAGTGATGACCATGCCTCCGTAGCTGTGGCCGACGAGGATCACGTCGCGAAGGTCCTCGTAGTGCAACAGGGAGACGACGTCGGTGACGTGCGTGTCGAGATCGATCGCCGGGCTCAACAGGTGCGCGCGCTCGGCCAGACCGGACAGCGTCGGGGCGTAGACCACGTGCCCGGCGGCCTGCAGGATGCGAGCCACGCGCTGATAGCACCAGCCGCCGTGCCCACCGCCGTGCACCAACACATAGGTCGCCATCGCGACACTATAGTGACACACATGTTAGAAACCGCGTTCATCGTCGACGCCGATTCGCACTGGGCCGAGCCCCACGACCTGTTCACCAGCCGGGCTCCGGCCGCGATCAGAGACCGAGTCCCGCGCGTCGAGGACGTCGACGGCACGCTCATGTGGGTGTTCGACGGCCACCCGGTGGGCCGCTACAGCGCCGCCGGCGTCATCGGGCGCGACGGCGTGAAGGAAGAGGCCAACATCGCGCTGAACGAGTGGGCCCACGACAAGGTCCACGTGGGCGCGTACGACCCGAAGGTGCGCCTCGAGGTGCTCGACGAGTGCGGCATCGACGCGCAGGTCATCTTCCCGAGCACCATCGGCCTCGGCGGCCAGGACCTCGGGCTGGTCGACGACCAGGACCTCTGCCGGATGGCAATCGAGATCTACAACGACGGCATGGCCGAGATCCAGGCCGACTCGGCCAACCGCCTGCTCCCCATGCCGCTCATGCCAGCGTGGAACGTCGACGCCTGCGTCGTCGAGGCCAGGCGGGTGGCGGCCCTGGGCGCCCGCGGCGTGAACATGACATCGGACCCGCAGGACCTCGGCGCACCCGATCTCGCCAACCGGGCCTGGGACCCGTTCTGGGAGGTCTGCACCGAGCTGCGAGCTCCCCGTGCACTTCCACATCGGGGCCAGCGTCACGGCCATGACCTTCTACGGCAACTACGCGTGGCCGTCCCACACCGAGAACGTGAAGCTCGCCATCGGCGGCACCATGTTGTTCATCGGCAACTCGCGGGTGGTCACCAACGTGATCCTCTCGGGCCTGTTCGATCGCCATCCCGGCCTCAAGATGGTCTCGGTCGAGAGCGGCGTGGGCTGGATCCCGTTCATCCTCGAGGCGCTCGACTACGAGATGGCCGAGAACGCGCCGCGGGAGCTGGCTGCGCTGAAGAAGATGCCGTCGGAGTACTTCCGCAGCAACTTCTACGCGACCTTCTGGTTCGAGAACCACCGCAACAAGCTGCCCGACCTCATCGAGGCCGTCGGCGAGGACAACATCCTCTTCGAGACCGACTTCCCGCACCCCACGTGCCTCTACCCCTCCCCGCTCGAGAGCGTCGAGGCGAAGATGGCCACGCTCTCTCCCGACGCGCGCCGCAAGATCATGGGCGAGAATGCGCGCAAGCTCTACCGGCTCTAACGCCGAGGGGGACACATGGACACCATCGGACATTGGATCGGCGGTCGGTCGGTCGCCGGCACGTCGGGGCGGACAGCACCGGTCTACGACCCGGCGCGCGGTGTGCAGACCGGGGAGGTCGCGCTGGCGTCGGCCGCCGAGGTCGACGAAGCGGTCAAGATCGCGGTCGACGCCGCGTCGTCGTGGGGCGAGTCGTCGCTGAGCCGGCGGGCCACCGCGATGTTCCGCCTGCGCGAGCTGCTCGACGCCCACCGCGACGACCTGGCGGCCATCGTCACGCGCGAACACGGCAAGGTGCTGTCCGACGCGCAGGGTGAGGTGGCGCGGGGCCTCGAGAACGTCGAGTTCGCCTGCGGCATCCCGCACCTGCTCAAGGGATCGCACTCCGCCGAGGCGTCGACCGGTGTCGATGTGCTCACCGTCCCGGAGCCGATCGGCGTCGTGGCCGGCATCACCCCGTTCAACTTCCCCGTGATGGTCCCGCTCTGGATGATGGCCAACGCCATTGCGTGCGGCAACGCGTTCGTCCTGAAGCCGTCCGAGAAGGATCCGTCGGCGTCGCTGATGCTGGCCGATCTCGTGCAGCAGGCTGGCTTCCCCGACGGCGTCGTCACCGTCGTCCAGGGCGACCGTGAGGCCGTCGACGCACTGCTCATCCACCCCGACGTCGATGCGGTGTCGTTCGTGGGGAGCACTCCGGTGGCGCGACACATCTACGAGACAGGAACGAGCCACGGCAAGCGCGTCCAGGCGCTCGGCGGGGCCAAGAACCACATGGTCGTGCTACCCGACGCCGACATCGACGCCGCCGCCGACGCGGCCATCTCGGCCGGGTACGGATCGGCCGGCGAGCGGTGCATGGCCATCTCGGTGGTCGTCGCGGTCGGCGACACCGGCGACGCGCTCGTCGATGCCATCGCCGCCCGCATCCCCGATGTCGTCGTCGGCCCCGGCGACGACCCTGCCTCGATGATGGGCCCGGTCATCACGGCCGAGCACCGCGACCGGGTTCGCTCCTACGTCGACGGCGCCACCGACGAGGGCGCCCAGGTGGTGGTCGACGGGTCCACCGGCTTGCCCGAGGGCGGCTTCTTACATCGGCTGCTCGTTGCTCGACGGCGTGAAGCCCGGCATGCGGGCCTACGACGACGAGATCTTCGGGCCCGTGCTGAGCGTCGTCCGCGTCGCGACCTACGACGACGCGGTCGCGTTGGTCAACGCCAACCCCTACGGCAACGGCGTCGCCGTGTTCACCCGTGACGGGGGCGCGGCCCGGCGCTTCCAGCGCGAGGTCACCGTCGGGATGGTCGGCATCAACGTGCCCGTGCCCGTGCCGGTCGCCTCGCACTCGTTCGGGGGGTGGAAGGCGTCGCTGTTCGGCGACAACCCCATGTACGGGCCCGAGGGCATCCACTTCTACACCCGGTCGAAGGTCGTCACGTCCCGCTGGCCCGACCCCGCCTCCAGCGTCATCGACCTCGGCTTCCCGACCAACAAGTAGGCCATCGGCCGCTGGTAGTGTCCCGCTGGTTGTCAGCCTGATGAAGGGGTGCCATGCGCGTGGCACGGTTGCGAAGGCAGACGGTCCCGCTCGCGCTTGCGAGCATGGCGTTGGTGGCGGGAAGCGTGGTGGGCGGCGGGTCGGCTGCGACCGCGACGACACCGACAGTCACGAAGACGTTCGCGGCGACCGGCGCGGTGCAGACCTACACCCTGCCGGCTGGCGTCTGCGGCGTGACGGTGACGGCCACGGGCGGTTCGGGAGGGGCCTCGCCGGGCCTTGGCCTCCCCGCCAGTGGCGGCCTCGGAGCCACCGTCGAGGGGCACTTGGACCTGCCGGCTGGCACCACTCTGGAGGTCCTGGTGGGAGAGTCGGGCGCAGCGTCCTACAGCGCGGGCGCCGACTTCCCCGCTGGTGACGGCGGGTTCGGCGGTGGTGGTGGCGGCGGCGCGGGGGGCGGTGGTGGCGGCGGCGGGGCGTCGGCGGTGTTCGACACCGCCGGACCGCTCGTGGCTGCCGGCGCAGGGGGCGGCGGGCTGTCGTTTGCCTCGGTCGCGAACGACGGCAACGTCTACGACGGGGGCGACGCGGGGGTGCTCGGAAGCGACGGCGCACCCGGGGACAACTCGGCCGGACTCGGCGGCACGGCCACCGGCGACGGGGGTGCGACGCTGGGAACGGGCAATTTCCGAAGCATCCTGTTCGCGGCCGGAGCCGGCGGCGGGGTGGGCCAGGGCGGGACCAGTTCGACGGGGAAGAACGGCGGCGACGGCGCCGACGGCTTCGGCGGTGGCGGCGGAGCGGCCAGCTACCCCGACGACCTGCACCCCGGCCACGACGCCGGGCCGGGCCAGCTCGGCCTCGGCGGCGCCGGTCACCCGAACCTGGACGGCCCCTCCGGCAACGGTGCCGACGGCGCGGCCGGTGGCGGTGACGGAGCGGAATCCACGTTGGGGTCGACCGTGCCCAACCACGTCACCTTCGCCGGAGGCGGGGGCGGCGGCGGCGGACCTGGGTTCGCCGGAGGCGGTGGTGCCGCGCTCGGAGGCGGCGGCGGAGCCGGCTATGGCGCCGGAGCCGGCGGCCTGGGTGGCGCCGGGAGTGGCGGCTCGTCCTGGATCACCCCAACCGCGACATCGGTCGGGTCCCAGCTGGCGAGCGCGCCAGGCAACGGCACCGTCACCATCAGCTATGACCCGACCGCGGACGCTTGCCCGACAGTGCTTCCAGGCGCCGGCATCGTGACCGCCCCGACCAGCGGCACGGCAGACCTCGCCGTGTCGGTCTCCTTGAGCAAGCCGTCGCCCCTGCCAGTGACGGTCAACTGGACTACCCGGTTCGCACCCGGCGCACCCGACGGCGGCTACATCGGACCGCAGGCACCGATCACCGACTATGTGCCCTCGAACGGAACCATCACGTTCGCGCCGGGCGACACCACCGCCATCGTCCACATACCCGTGACACATTGCAGCTCCACCGTTGGCGTCGAGTACGTGATCGTGTCCTTCCTCGCCCAGACCAACGCCCGCAACGGCGGCTTCTACGGCCTCGGCTTCGGCGTCATCCTCGCCGCGCCCTGAGGGCTCATCCCCATGCCGCACCTAACGGCACGCAGGCGCTCGAGCGCGTCGGGCCTGCCCTCGGAACGAGCGGACCGTTGAACAAGGCGGTCGGCCGATTCGCGCCAACGTCGTCGTGGTGACGAGGCGTGGAGAACGGACCGGCCTCCGAGTCCCTCTAGGTGGTGAGGTAGCGGTCGGCTTCCTCGGATCCCGCAGCAGCGGCGCGCTCGAACCACTCGCGGGCTGCTTTGGGGGACCCGGTTTTGTGGGCTAGCACCCCAAGGCTCAGCATCGAATCGGGGAGCCCCTGCGCGGCGGCGTCGGCCCACCACTTGCGGGCCGCTGCGTTCTGCCCGGCGTTGAAGGCCAGGCAGCCGAGCTGGTGCATGGCGATCATGTCCCCTTGGCCGGCGGCTTGGGTGTAGCACTGCTCGGCAAGCGCCAGGTCGCCTTCCTGCTGGGCGATTCTCCCGACCATGACCAGGCCCCCGACGTAGCCGAGGTCCGCGGAGCGCCTGTAGAGCCGGACACCCTCAAGTTCGTCGCCGCTGTTGTAGGCGAGCTTCCCCAGGCAGAAGATGGCGACCGGGTCCTCGAGCAGGGCCGCTTGGTCCCACCAGCTGCGGGCCGCGGCCAGGTCGCCATCCATCTCGGCGAGCCTGCCCAGGTTGGACATGGAGGTCGTGTCGCCCTGCTCGGCTGCCTGTTGCCACCACCGGCGGGCGGTGTCGTGATCGCCCGCTCCCACCGCGGCACTGCCGAGCATCTGCATGGCGGCCGGCTCGCCCGCGGCGGCGGCGTGTTGCCACCACCGGTTTGCGGCCTCCTGATCGTCGGCTACCGACGCGAGCGCACCCATGCCGACCATCCCCAGCGCGTTACCCCGCTGGGCCGCGTCGAAGTACCACCGTTTCGCTTCCTCGAAGTCGTTGTCCGACAGCGCGGCCCGGCCCAGCTCATACATGGCGCAGGCGTCGCCGACCGCCGCTGCCTTGCGGTACCAGCTCTTGGCCCGCTTCATGTCGCCGCTTCGACGGTCGATCTCGCCGAGGTTGTACAACGAGGCGCCGAACCGCTTGTCGGCTGCCTTGAGGTACCACGCCTTGGCAGTGGCGAGGTCACCGTCTGTTTCAGCCAGGAAGCCGAGGTTGTGCATCGCCCGAGCATTGCCGGCCGCCGCCGCCCGCTCGAAAGAAGCTCGGGCCCCGGCGAGATCACCGGCGTTGAAGGCGGCGGCGCCGTCGTCCACCCAGTGGTAGGTCTCCTCGGGCGCGTCGCGGATCTCACCCCAGCCCGGGGGCACCTTCGAGTCGCGCCGACCGAAACCCACGAACTCACGGTACTGCCCAGAACGCCGCCGTAACCGGCGACGCAAGTCGTCTACGCCGGGCCTCCGGGAGGTCACCCGTATCTCTGACGACCTCCCCGCACCGGTCCTGGAAGCGTGCAACCGGACTCATCACCGCCGCGCCCGAACGGCACATCGGCGTGCACCGATCACCGGTTCGTGCTCATTACGCTCGGACCCGGGACGCAGTCATAGGAGCCCGGATGATCGACCACGAATCCCCGAGCCAGCGTCATCGCAGCCGACCATGGGCCTTGTTCGGAGCAGCCGCACTCGTCGGCGTCCCCTTCGTGGTGGTGATGCCAGCCCTGACGATCGGTCTCGCCGTGATCGCCGGTGTCTGTGGGACTCTTCTCGTCAAGGTCCACCGGCATCGCGAGCTTGGGTTTCGTCTGGTGATCGTCGCTGCGGGTTTGTTGGTGCCCTCGTCGCTCTACGTCGGATTGGCCCTCCGCCAGCATTGAGCCCTCGGCGCGACGCGAGCACGACGACCGGTTCTAGTCATGCGCCCCGAACGGCGCGTAGGCGCTCGTCGGACAGCCCGTTGGGAGCGCCGTGTGGTGCTGAGGGACGACCTGCTGCAGTAGCACGCTCGCGGCGAGCGATCCGGCTGGGTGGAACGATGGTTCGGTGGACATCGACGCTTGGCAACGGGTTGGTCTCTTTGAGCCTGACGAAGTCGGGTCCGATGACCGCCGGGCCGTGCTCGAGTATCTGACTGAGCGGGGCGCGACGCTGGAGCAGATGGTGGAGGCCCACCGGCTGGGAAGTCTCCCGACCGTGGCCGGCGTCTTGGCGGCCGGGACGCCGCGGGCCACGTTGTCAGTGAGCGAGGTTGCAGCCCGCGCCGGGGTCTCAGTCGAGCGCGTCCAGCGAATACTGCTGGCCGCGGGACTTCCAGTGGCCTCCGACACGAAGCTGCCGGAGAGCTTCGATGGAATCGTCGCATCCTTTGAGCAGGGGGCCGCGGTCATGGGTGAGGACCCAACGCTGGCCTTCACCAGAGTGCTGGGTGCAGCGGCCACCAACATCGCCGAGGCGGCGGTCGCTTTGTTCTACTCGGAGTTCGGCCCAGGCGCCGTGCGAGAGGGACCCGATGAACTCGCGCGAGCGCGGATGTCGGAGACGGCGACGCTGGCCTTCCTGGGTGTTCCTGACGCGCTGTCGAGAGTGCTGATGGCGCAGCTCGACCGGGCGACCCAGCGGGCAATGCTGACCCGGGGTTGGTCGGTACCGTCGTCGGAGAATGGGGCCGGGGATGCGGAAGGCTCCAGCGAGGTCGTGGCCATCGGCTTCGTGGATCTGGTGGACTCCACCGTCTGGGCTGAGGGCATGAGCTTGCGGGACCACAGCCTGGCCTTGTCCCACTTCGAGTCGGCCGCCTGGTCCAGCGCGTTGTTGGTCGGGGGGCGGGTAGTCAAGATGATCGGCGACGAGGTCTTCTTCGCGGCCCCGACAGTGGAGGTCGCGTGTCGTATCGGTGCCGAGGTGTGCCAGGCGGCGGCCGCCGACCCAACGCTGCCCTCGGCACGAGGAGCGGTCGGGTTCGGCCCGGTGATCTCACGGGAAGGCGACTACTTCGGCCCGCTGGTCAATCTGGTATCACGGCTGGTCAAAGTGGCGGAGCCGGGCGCCCTGGTGGTCACCGAACAAGCCGAAGCGAGACTTCCCGCCGACCGTTGGGCCAGCGACGCGCTCACCCCTCAGCGAGTCCGGGGACTGGAGTCACCTGTCCATGCGTTCGCCATCAAACGTCTGCACCGCTGAACCGCCGAAACGCGAGCAGCCCCGACCTAGGTCTTCCTTGAGCGAGAGAAGGCTCGAGTGCCGGATGCTCGCCCTTCGCGTTCACCAGCTGACCTGGCGACGCCCGAACGGCACATCGGCGTGCCATCTCGGTGGCGGGCTGTGTCATCCTTCCGATAGTGGACGAGGCGAAGAGTCGGGCCCAGATCACCTATGACGCGGCGGCCGACCACTTCGACGACCCAGCGCTCGCGTTCTGGGATCGCTATGGGCGCGCCACCGTCGAGCGCCTGGATCTTGTTTCGGGTGCGTCCGTGCTCGACGTGTGTTCGGGCGCGGGCGGTTCGGCGGTGCCTGCGGCCGAGCGGGTTGGGCCGACGGGCCGGGTGATAGCGGTCGATCTCGCCGAGAACCTGCTCGATCTCGCTCGCGCGAAATCGGATCGGGCCGGGCTCGGCGAGGTGTTGCAGACCCGCTGCGCCGACCTCGAAGAACTCGACGAGCCGGCAGGGAGCTTCGACGCGGTCGTCATCGTGTTCGGCCTGTTCTTCCTCCCCGACGTGGACAAGGCGACCGCACAATTGTGGCGGCTGGTTGCCCCGCGGGGACAGCTGGCAGTCACGACGTGGGGCCCGCGGTTGTTCGAGCCCGCCACCAGCGTGTTCTGGGATGCGGTCAATGCACTCCGTCCCGATCTGAACCGGGTCTACCACCCGTGGGACTCGCTCACCGACCCGGCCGCGCTCGGGGCAGTGTTGCATCGAGCTGGCGTCCCCGCGGCCGACATCGAGGCCGTCGACGGCTTCCAGCCGCCGCGATCGCCCGAGGACTTCTGGGCGATCGTGCTGGGCAGCGGCTATCGAGCGACCCACGATTCGCTCACCCCCCAACAGCGAACACTCGTGCACGATCGGGTGGTGACCGCGCTCACCTCGGCGCGGATCGACCGAATCGAAACGAACGTCATCTACGCGACGGCCACCAAACCCTGACAGGACCGGTCAGCCGCCCACTGACGTCGCTCGTCACTCGCCGACACCACACCAGTTCCACCGCTCCGAACGGCACGTAGGCGATCCACGCCCGGTCCTCGCGAGCTGCTCCGCCTGGCGGCTGCGCAGCCTTACAAGCCGAGCAGGCCGCGCTCGATGATGTTGGCCGCGGCGTCGATCTCGGTGCCGGACCGTTGGCGAGCGCCGAAGGCGCTCAGCAGGCCCAGCATGACGACCGCCTTCCGCATCGACGTCGCCGAACTCCCGGGGTTGCAGGAAGCGCGACGTCCGTCGCCAGCCCCAGTCGAAGGCGGCGGCGGAGTCGGCCCGCAGCGTGGCGTCCTGCAACGTGGCGTCCGATCCATACGCGGATCATCGCCGCCTCGCCCGAGTGGGCGGCGTTGTAGCGGCGGAGCCAGCGTCGTAGTGCTGCGTCTCCGTCGGCACCGCCGTTCAACGCCTCGTCGGGGATCTCGACCAGCGTGGTCGACACCGTGCGGATCGCCTCGACGGTGAGGATCCGGGCCAGCTCGTCCTTGTTCTGGAAGTACCGGTAGAACGCTCCGTGGGAGACGCCGGCCGCGTCGGCGAGGTCGTCGACCCGGGTGGCGTGGTAGCCCCGGCTCACGAACACATCGCGACCGGAGGTCAGCAGGGCGGCCAGCGCCCCCCGACCGCTCGTCCCCGCGTCGAGCCTCGCGTCGGCCTGCACGAGTAGCTCCTGCATGACGGGCCCGAAGTTGACGGAGGGCGGCCGTGACGCCGCGGGTGGGTGCACGTTCACGTCGGCGAGCAGCCCGAAGAACGTGCGGTGCATGACGTCGGTGAGCGCGTCCCCGACCCGATCGCCCGGAAACGCACCCGGAACCGCCGAGTCGAGGATCGACTGGATGTCGAGCGTCCGGGTGATGCAGCTCTGGAGCAGCATGATCACGGGCTCGACCTGACGAGGGGGCAGGCTCGTCGTGGCCAGGCTCGACCGGATCCGCGACATGATCCGCTCACCCCAACGGGCGGAGCCCGACGCCACCTCCTCGTCGCTCTCGGACGCGGCCTGGAAGGCGAGGAACACCGGCTGGTAACGGTCGTAGATGTCGGCGTGGCGGGCGACCCAGGCCCGCAGCGCCGTCCAGCCGTCGAGGTCGGGCGTCAGCGGATCGAGCGCGTCGGTCGACGCGGTGAGCTGACGGGCCACCTGCCCGGCCAGGTGGCGGAAGACGTCCTCCCTGCTGGAGAAGTACTGGTAGAAGGACACCCGGGAGCAGCCGGCCTGCTTCGGTGATCCGGTCGACGCTGCAGTTCTGGTAGCCCTCCTCGCCGAACACCCGGAGCGCGGCGTCGAGGATCCGCTGCTGGGTCCGCTGCCCGCGAGCGCCGACGCGGGGGTTGTCCGAGAACGGGGCGCGGCGGACGACCGATTCGCGGATCGGGTTCGAAGTCGGGAGAGGGCGACGGGCCGGGAGGGCTCATGGCAGGACGAGATCGGGGAAGGGCCGCCGGCAACCCGTGCGGTCGGGTCCGCTACTGATCGGCCCGGACCTTGTCCTTGACCGCAGGCGACGATCGGCGGCGCGTCCTTCCAGTTCGGGATGCCGGAGTCCTCCTTGGCCACCGGGAAGCCGGTCCTCGTTGACCTAGGCCCAGTGGGAGTGGTTCAGCTCGTGCAGCGTGAAGCAGGCGTTGAGCGCGTTGTAGAACCCCATGTTGTCGACGGTCTGGTTGACCGCCTCCTTGATGAGCAGCGACGACATCGTCGGCAGCTCGGCGATCCGCTGCGCGAACTCGACGGTGCGGTCGGCGAGCTCGTCGGCGGGAAACACCTTGCTCACCATGCCGAGGGCGTGGGCCTCGTCGGCGTCGATGGCGTCGCCGGTCAGGAGCAGCTCCTTGGCCTTGCGGGGCCCGAACTCCCACGGGTGGGCGAAGTACTCGACCCCGCACATCCCCAGTCGGGCGCCGACCACGTCGGCGAAGCGGGTGTCGTCGGCGCACACGATCAGGTCGCAGGCCCACAGCAGCATGAGCGCCGGCGGCGTAGACCTCGCCGTGGGCCTGCCGATGGTGATCTTGCGCAGGTTGCGCCAGCGCCGGGTGTTCTCGAAGAAGTAGTGCCACTCCTGGAGCATCAGGGCCTCGGCGCCCTTGCGGGTGCCGCCGTTGATCGCCCGCGTCGGGTGCTGGCCGGGGCCCGGGCGTGTTCTCCTCCATCGATGACCTTGGAGCCGAGGTCGTGGCCAGACGAGAACATCGGGCCCGTCCCACCCAGGATGACCACCCGCACCTCGTCGTCGGCCTCGGCCCGCAGGAAGGCGTCGTTCAGCTCGACGAGCAGCCCCCGGTTCTGGGCGTTGCGGGCCTCGGGCCGGTTCAGCATGATCCGGGCGATCTGCCCGTCCGTCGAGCGTCTCGTACAGGATGAACTTGTCGTCGGGCATGTCCGGCTCCCTCGGCCTCGTCTACGAGCGCACGGAGCGCTCGTCGCGCTGCCGTGCGTTGGCCGATGACACTAGCGTTAGACTTTCGGGCCGTGGGCATCCAGGCCCCGGGCGGCGAGGGCGCCACCACAAGGTGCCCTTCCGAGATACAGGGAGATCCCAGGTTCCGTGAAGCTGCGAGCCGGTCAGAAGCTGCACAGCGCGGTGTGCGACGCGCAGGTCATCGTCGTGCGGGCGCCCGAGGTCGAGGTCGAGCTCGGCTGTGGCGGGGCGCCCGCTGCTCGACGACGGCCAGGAGCCTGAGGCCGGCGCGACACTCGACGCCTCGATCGGCGACGGGCCCCTCCTCGGCAAGCGCTACGCGGACGAGGACCTCGGGCTCGAGCTGCTGTGCAACCGCGCCGGGCAGGGCGCGCTGACCGTCGACGGCCGCCTGCTCCTGGTCAAGGGCGCCAAGCCGCTGCCGTCGTCGGACTGACGCCGGCGCATGAACCTGCTGCTGCTGCTCGACATGGCCGCGGCCGGCCGCGGCGACGCCGTCGCCGTCAAGGTCGACGACGACGAGCTCACCGTGGGCGAGCTGGTCGCCGCCGCCTGGGCCGGAGCCGAGCTGGTCGACGGGCGCCGCCGCCCTGGCCTACGTCGGCACCAACGGTCTCGCCTTCCCGATCGGCGTGTTCGCCGCCGCCGGCGCCGGCGTGCCGTTCGTGCCGCTCAACTACCGCCTCAGCGACGACCAGCTCGCACGACCTGCTGGCCCCGCTCGGCGACGTGCTCGTGGTCGCCGACGGAGCCGCCGGCGCCGCGCTGGCGGCGCGCGGCCACCGGGTCATCGACGACCGACGCGTTCGTCGGCGCAGGCCCGGGCCGGCGCACGATGTCGGCGACGTGCCCGACGACGGCGAGTCGCCGGCGCTGCTGCTCTACACGAGCGGCACCACCGCCGCGCCGAAGGCGGCGGTCCTGCGCCACCGGCACCTCACGTCGTACGTCATCGGCACGGTCGAGTTCGGCGGCGCCGACCCCGACGAAGCCGTCCTCGTCAGCGTGCCGCCGTACCACGTCGCCGGGCTCGCCAACCTGCTGAGCAACCTGTACCTCGGGCGACGGATCGTGTACCTGCGTCAGTTCGACGCGGCCGGTTGGGTCGAGCGCGGTACGCGGCGAGGACATCACCCACGCCATGGTCGTGCCGACGATGCTGGCCCGCATCTGCGACGTGCTCGAGGCCGACGGCGACGGGCTCCCCAGCCTGCGGGCGCTGTCCTACGGCGGGGCGCGCACGCCGGCCACGGTGCTCCAGCGGGTCGATGGCGCTGCTCCCCGACGTCGACCTCACCAACGCGTACGGCCTGACCGAGACGAGCTCGACGATCGCCGTGCTCGGGCCCGACGACCACCGGGCGGCGCAGCAGCGGCGATCCGGTGGCGATCGGCCGGCTCTCGTCGGCCGGCCGGGTGCTGCCGACCGTCGAGATCGAGGTCCGCGAGGTCGACCGGGTCGCTCGCCGCCGGGCGAGATCGGCGAGATCTGGGTGCGCGGGCGAGCAGGTGTCGGGTGAGTACGCCGGCGTCGCCGCGCCGCTCGACGCCGAGGGATGGTTCCCGACCCGTGACCGCGGCTGGGTCGACGCCGACGGCTACCTGTTCATCGAGGGCCGCAGCGACGACACGATCATCCGGGGCGGCGAGAACATCGCCCCGGCCGAGATCGAAGAGGTGCTGCTGCAGCACCCCGACATCGACCAGTGCGCCGTGGTCGGCGTCCCCGACGACGAGTGGGGCCAGCGCATCGCCGTCGCTCGTGGTGCCCAAGGCCGACGTGGTGCTCGACCGAGGCCGACGTGCAGGACTTCGCCCGCAAGACCCTCCGGGGCTCGAAGACACCCGACGTCGTCGCGTTCGCCGAGGCGCTGCCCTACACCGAGACGGGCAAGCTCCTCCGCCGCGAGGTCCAGGCCGAGCTGAGCCGGCCGAGTTGAGCAGATCCCGCCGCCTGCGGGCCATCTCGTTCCGACGCGTCGCCGCGCTGGTCGCCCTCGTCGCAATGGCCGCGGCCGGGTGCTCCTCGGCCGCCAGCCACGCGTCGAGCGCCCACGGCACCGGCACCGGCAGCACCACCGCGCCGCGTCCGCCGGGACCGGCGGCCACCGTCGCCGGGCCGCTGTCGGGCGGCAAGGGCATCTTCCTCGGCAGCGCCGAGGCCGGGCCGTCCCTCGCCGCTGCGGGCTACACCGAGGCCGAGTACACGGCGGCAGGAACGGCGACGTCGTACCGGGCACCGCACGGGCTGCCCACCGACGGCCGCTACCAGCTCGAGCCGGCGGGGTCGGCCGCGTACAAGACGCGCATCGTCGTGCGTCGGCCCTCCGACCCGGCCAAGTTCAACGGCACGGTGGTCGTCGAGTTGTTGAACGTCAGCGGGGGGCTCGATGCCCCCGCGGACTACACCTACACGGACACCGAGCTGCTGCGCGACGGCTTCGCCTGGGTGGGCGTATCGGCCCAACGCATCGGAGTCGAGGGCGGGGGCATCGCCGTGCCGATCCCGGGCCTCAGCCAGCCGACCGCACCGGGGCTCAAGGGCCAGGACCCGGCCCGCTACGGCTCGCTCCACCACCCCGGCGACAGCTACTCGTACGACATCTACACCCAGGTGGCGAGGGCCCTGCGCCGCCCCGGCACCGTCGATCCGCTCCACGGTCTCGACGTGAAGCGGCTGCTGGCCATGGGCGAATCACAGGCCGCGTTCACGCTGACGACCTACGTCGACGGCGTCCAGCCCCTGACCCACGAGTTCGACGGCTTCCTGATCCACAGCCGGGCCGGCGGACCCGCCCCCCTCGAAGCACCCGACGGCACGATCGACGTCGCCGACAGCATCACCGGCAAGCCCACCATCATCCGCACCGACCAGACGGTGCCCGTGATCATGGTGGAGACCGAAACCGACGTGCTCGGCGTGATCGGCTACTACCCGGCGCGACAGCCGGACGACGCGCACCTCCGCCTGTGGGAGGTGGCCGGCACCGCCCACGCCGACAAGGCTCAGGTCGGCGGGACCGAGTCGTACTTCGCCTGCACGCTCCCGATCAACCGGGGCCAGCAGACCTTCGTGCTCCGCGCCGCCATCCGCGACCTGAACCTGTGGGCCGCCAACGGCACGGCGCCTCCACACGCGGCGCGGTTGACCGTCGTCGACAACGGCGGGACGCGGTCCTTCGCCGTCGACTCGGTGGGCAACGTCGAGGGTGGCGTGCGGACCCCCGCGGTCGACGCGCCGGTGGACGTGCTGTCGGGGCTGCCGTCGCCCGACTCGTCGATCATCTGCCTGCTGTCGGGTTCGACCGTACCCATCCCGGCGGCGACCCTCGCCGCTCGGTACCCGAGCCGCGCCGCCTACCTCGCCGACTACACCAGAGCCACCGACGCGGCCATCCGGGCCGGCTTCGTGCTCCCGGCCGACCGGGCCGCGCTGTTGGCGCAGGCCCAACCCGACCGCATCCCCGGCTGACCTCGCCGTACCTTCAGCCCAGGGTGTCGCCTTCGGCGGCGCGGATCTTCCCGATGAGCCCGACCAGGAGGTCGAGCTCGTCGTCGGCCAGCCCGACCGTGCCGAACAGGTCGGCGTTCAGCATCTCGACGGCGCGGTCGAACAGCCGGCGGCCCTTGGGCGTGATCTCGACCAGCGTGGCCCGGGCGTCGGTGGGGTGGGACAGGCGCCGACAGAGGTCCGCCGCCTCGAGCCGGTCGATGGCATTGGTCACCGTCCCCGGCGTGATCCAGAGGCGGTGGCCGACCGAGCCGAGCGTCATGGGGCCGGTCCATCGCAACATCCCGAGCACCTGGTAGCGGGCGAACGTCAGCTCCAGCGGGCGCAGGATGGTCGACGCCCGGTTCAGGAAGATCTGCTCGGCCCGCATGACCGACACGACCGCCGCCATACCCGCGGCACGGTCACCCCAACCCTGTTCGATCCAGCGCTGTCGCGAGGCTTCGACGGGGTCGTAGTGGAGCGGGTGGGTCACCCGGCGAATCTACTTCCGCGACCGCCGGGCGATGTCGGGAACACGGCCGGTCACACCCTGCTCCTCGAGCTCGGTCAGCTCCTCGTCCGAGAGCCCGAGCCCTCGCAGCACCTCATCGGTGTGCTCGCCGAGCCGAGGCGCCGGGCCGCGGTGGAACCGCTCGGGTCCACGCGAGAAGCGGATCGGTAGCGTGCTGTGCCGAGCTCTCCCCGCCACCGGATGGTCGACCTCCTCGAAGAACCCGCGGGACTGCAGCTGGGCCAGGGTCGGCTGCTCGTGGGGCTGCAGCACCTTGGCCACGGGGACGCCGGCATCCCACAGGCAGTCGACGATCTCGTCGCTGGTCCGTGCCCCGCACCAAACCGCTAGCTCGGCGTCGATGGCGTCGTGGTGCGCTCGCCGACCGGCCACCGTCGTGAGCGTCGGGTCGACGGCCCAGTCGGGTCGATCGAGCGCGTCGCGGAGGGCCAGCCACTGGTCGTCGCTCGCGACCGCGATCGCGACCCAACCGTCGCGCGCGCCGGCGGCGTCGACGTCGGCTGTGAGGTAGACGTTCTGCGGCGCCGCGGTCGGACCGCGATTGCCATCGCGCTCGAGCAGCGCGCCGTTGGCCGAGTGTTCGATGACCTGCTCGGCGGCGACGTTGAGCGCGGCATCCACCATCGAGGCCTCGACGAGCACGCCCTCGCCAGTGCGCCGGCGATGCTCCAGGGCCAGCAGCAGGCCGCACAGCGCGTGCGTGCCGGCATTCGAGTCACCCACGCAATAGGGCGAGACCGGGTTCTGGTCGGGATACCCGGTCATCCAGGTGAGCCCGGCCGCGTCCTCGATGACGAAGGCGAAAGCAGGGTCGTCTCGCCACGGGCCGTCCAGGCCGAACCCCGGCATCCGGACCATGACCACGTCGGGCCGGATGGCGCGGACGGCGTCGAGGTCGAGACCGATCTGCTCCAGCACACGCGGCGTGTAGTTCTCGACGATGACATCACAGGTGGCGATCAGGCGCTTCAGCAGCTCCCGGCCGCGATCGGTCGTGAGGTCGAGCGTCACGCTCTTCTTGTTGGTGTTGAGGCCCGAGAAGATCCCTGAGCGCTCCCACCAGTCGGGCTCCGAGAAGCGCAGGCCCGAGAGCAGGCGTGTGCCATCGGGGCGAGCCGTCGATTCGATGTGCAGGATGTCGGCGCCGAGCATCCCCAGCACATGGGTGCACAGCGGACCCGCCCAGAAGGCGGTGAGATCCAGGACTCGCAGGCCCTCCAGCGGCGACGTCGCGTCGTCCACCTCGTCCACGCCGGGCTGCGGCCTCGCAGCCGAGGATGCTCGCTCGGTGCGGTCATGCTCACCAAGGCGCGGCGCCGGATCGGGTGCGCGCAGCAGCGGCGCGTCGAACCGGTACGGCCGGTCGGGTTCGTCGAAGCCGTCGCGGGGGTTCCGGACGATCGACCCGCGCGCCCGGAAGTGGTCGGTCGCGGGGATCGACGCGCCGTTGCCGACAGGGGCGTGCGGGATCCGGAAGGAACCGGTGAGCTCGAGGATCTCCGCAGTCGTGTGCTTGGACATCCACGCCGCGATGTCCGGCTGCAGGTGCGCGCGGTTGGCGAACAGCGACCGATCCTCCATCCACTCGGGGTGATCGACCATCACACAGAAGTCGAGCCACTGCTGGCCCGTCCCGACGCCCACGCCCACGATGCCGTCGCTCGTCGTCTCGACACCCGGCGTGACGAGCGACCGGCCCTCGCGGAATGGATGCCCGACCATGTCGTGGTAGGTCACCGGGTAGTAGGTGAGGCACGTGACGAGCGTCTCGAGCATCGACACATCGACGAGGTCGCCCGCGCCGATCGCGCCGCGCACGCGCCTGCGACACCATCGTGCCGATCGCCGCGTACGCGCCAGTGAGCCACTCGCCGATCTGCCCACCGACGAACAGCGGCGCCCGTTCTGGAGAGCCGCGACCCAGCCCGACGATCCCGCCAGACCAGGCCTGCAGCGTGAACTCCGTCGCGGCGCGATCGCTCCACGGGCCTTCGAGGCCGAACGGCGTGATCGAGGTGACGGTCAGGTGCGACGCGGTGGCGCGGATCGCCGTCGGCGCCAGCTCCGGGATCTCAGCCAGGCGGGACCCCTTCGACCACACCACCGCGTCGGCCCCCTCCAGCAGCGCCTGCACACGCGCGAGATCGTCCTCGTCGTCCGGGTCGGCGACCATGCTCTGCTTCGACGACGAGAGGAACGCGAACAGCGCTCCGTCATGGCCGCCCGCGATCTCGGCCCCGGACGCCGACCAGCCGCGCAGCGGATCACCCTCGGGCGGCTCCACCTTGACGACCTCGGCCCCACCGTCAGCGAGGAGCTTGGTGCAGTAGGCGCCGGCGATCCCGGTCGAGAGATCGACGACGACGACGTCGGAGAGGGGCGGGGTCGTGCTCACCGGGCGGTCCCGCTCACTCCGTGGCCTTGCGACCTTTCTTGCTGAGCCGCCACTCGGGCGGGAACCGACTGTCGAAGTCCTTGACCGCCTGCGTCAGGCCCTGATCGATGGCGTCGTCGGTTCCCAGCTCGTTGGCATCCGGCCGGCCGTAGCCGGCCATCGATTCGAGGACGCCGCTGACCAGGCTCCCCATGTACTCGCCCTGGAACTGCTTCATGATCTCGAAGAACGTCTTCTGCATGAAGATCACGTCGGTCGGTCGGTTCTGGGCGCAGGCCAATGCGTACTTCTGGACCTCGGCCTCGAGCTGGTCTCGCGGCACCACGCTGTTCACGAAGCCGCACTCCGCCATCTCGTCCGCCGTGAACGGTCGGCCGGTGAAGACCATCTCCTGGAACTTCCGCATCCCCATGGACATGGCCCACCACCACATCCGGGGTGCTGCGCCCGCGTAACGGAAGGCGGCGTGGCCGAACAGCGCGTCGTCGGACGCGATCACCAGGTCGGCGTCACCGGCTTGGTAGAAGTGCCAGCCGTACACGTACCCCTTGGCCTCGACGATGCTGATCTTCTTGAACTCCTGGAGCGTCCGACAGCCGCCGCGCGGGTCGGTGAACCACGACTGGGTGGTGATGGCGCCGTGCCGGAAGTTGCGCCGGGGCGGGTACGTGACGTCGGCGTCCTCCAGCTGCACCTCGCGCAGGAGCCCGTCGTCGGATCGCACCGCCTCCATGAACTCGGGGAGGTCCTGGCCGGTGCCGAAATCGTCGCCGGTGCCCCGGATCACGAGGACCTTCACGTCGTCGTCGATGTTTGCCTGGTGCAGCAGGTCGGCGTAGCGCAGCCGCATCGCTATGGTCGGCGCGTTGAGCCGCTCTGGCCGGTTCAGGGTCAGGGTCGCGATCTTGGTGGCGGGATCCTTCTCGTAGAGGATCCAGTCCGCCTCGGGGTCGACCTCGGCGTTCTCGTTGTCGGTCATGGGTGAGCTCCTGCGCGCTCGGGGTTCCAGAACGGGCTGTGCGACAGCACTTCCGGCCCATCGGCAGTGATGAGGACCGGCTCGTGCGCGACGACCGAACCGACAGTGTCGTCGATGACGGAGCCGGTCACGACCAGGACGACGCCGGGATCCAGTCGCTCCCGGGATGCCGTCTCGGGTAGATCACGGACGATCACCGGGTCGTCGAAGCCGAGACCCAGACCGCGGCCGATCGGCATCAGCGGCGCGGGCTCGCCCGCTGCCCGGTAGGCCTCGATGAGGCCACCGGCGGGAGCGCCGGGCTGGCACGCGTCGAGCAGGCGCGCCCACAACTCGTCCCACCGTCGGTAGAGATCCCCGACGGCGGATGTGGCCCCGTTCGGCGCCACCGGCCAGGTCCGTCCCACCTCGCCGGTGTAGCCATCGGCGACGACGCCGGCGTCGAAGGCGACGAGGTCACCCGCCTGCACGGGCCTGCGCCCGCCTGCCGTTCGAGCCGCCCCGGCCGTGGTGACCCGGACGACGTCCTGGGTCGCGGGCGTGGTGACACCGCGCGACGCCATGGCGTCCATGAACACACCGGTCAGCTCGCGCTCGGTCACGCCCGGCCGCAGCTCGGCCACCGCCGCGGCCATCGCGGCCTCGGCGACCCCGACGGCGGCGCGGATGGCGTCGACCTCTTCGTCGGTCTTGGTGCGCCGCGCCGCTCGCAGGGCAGGTCCGCCGTCGACGATGTCCGCGTTGGGGAAGGCCATGGGGAGCAGCTGCGCGAACAGCGGTGACATCCCGTCGGTTCCGACGCGACCGGGATCGGCCGTGGTCGCGATGCCCTCGAGCACCTTGACCAGGTTCATGGGGTTCCACGTGATCCCGTAGAGGTGGTCGTGCGGGATCTCCTCGGGGACGCCCTCGTCCCACGTGCTCAGCAGGAAGATCTCACGCGTGGCCCGCACGACCACGCAACCCGGGCCGAACGGGCGCGTGCCGGCGTTCCAGAGCAGCGGCACCCCCGACACGTAGCGGATGTTGGCCACCCGCCCGAGGACGAGGAGGTCGAGGTCGTGGTCCTCCATCGCCGCGAAGGCCCGCTCACGGCGGGCGTGGCGGAGCGCGGGGTCGTCCGGGAGCGGCTCAGTCGCCATACGGGTCGTAGGGGTAGTCGGTGAGGTTCACGCTGCCGTCGTCGGTGATGACGAACACGTTCTCGGACCGGTAGCCGCTGTGCCCCTCGTCCCACACGATCGGCTCGATGACCAACACCGTGCCGGCGGCGAGGACCAGGCGGTGGTCGTAGGCATCGCCCAGGTCGGTACCGACGTAGGGCGCCTCGGCGCTGTCCAGCCCGAGCCCGTGCCCGAGGTAGAAGTGCGCCATCCACGGCCGGTCGCCTCCGCACACCTCCATGGCGGCCGCGGTGAGATCCGACGCCGGCACCCCGGCTCGCATGACCGACAGGACGGCGTCGTTGATCTCGCACCACCGGCGGTACTGGGCCTGCTGGCGCGCCGTCGGTTCGGCCCCGACCACCCACGTGCGCCCGAAGTCGGAGTGGTACCCGCCGTAGCTGATGCCGGAGTCGACCCAGAGGACGTCGCCCTGGACCAAGGCGCGCTCAGTGCTCAGCAGCGGACAGGCGATGTCGCCGTGGACGGTCCACGGCAGATCGGCCTGCCGGTCCGGCATCACCTGCCAGATCGGATCGAGGACGTTGGCCTCGGCACCGAGCTCGAACACCCGGTGGAGGAAGGTCGCGGTCAGATCGGTCTGGCGCGCACCAGGGACGAGCTGGGCCTGGACATCGACCATGGCCTGCTCCGTGATCCACATCGCGTGGCGGAGGCACGCCAGCTCGTCGGGCGTCTTGACCAGGCGAGCCGCGCCCATCACCTCGCTGGCCGCCCGAGGCGGCCAGTCGGCCAGCAGTCGCGCATGCGCACCGTGCATCGCGCCGGTCACGTCGTCGATGGCGACCGTCGCCGCCGGCGGGACCAGATCAGCCAGCGCGCGGGCGAAGGCTTCCACCCCTTCGTCGAGGTCGAGGTAAGTCGGGCCGTGCAGGTGCGCATCGTCAAGATCGAGCTCGCCGGCCGCGTCGGCCGTGAAGGGCGTGAACAGGTGCGGCATCTCATCATCGGCCAGCACGACCGCTACGGGGCGCTCGACGTTGCCGCGACCGGCGTCGCTCAGCGGCCAGGTCGCCCCGGCGGCGTAGGACACGTTGGCGTTGCCGAGCAGGATGAGGGCGTCGACGCCCTTGTCGGCCATGACCGACCGGAGCCGTGCGCCACGGTCGCGCCGCATGCGCACGAGATCGGGCGGCGACGGCAGATCGAGAGCGGTCGACTCCGCGGTGAGTTGGCTCATCAGCGATCGAGACCGAGGAAGGTCATCACGTTCGTGCTGACCATCTGGCGCGCCGCCTCGGGACCGACGGCGTCGACCATGCTGGCCAACGATTGCTCCGAGTAGCCGAAGGTGCTCTCGTTGTGGGGGAAGTCCGACGACCACATCACGCGGTCGGCACCGATCCGGTCGATCAGCTCGAGCCCCAACGGGTCGACCATGAACGAGGCGTACATGTGGTGGTGCCAGTAGTGGGCGACCTCGTGCTCGATCTCGTGGTCGGCCATGTGCTGCACGGAGGCATACGCGTGCTCGGCGTCCTGGATCGCCGCCGGGATCCAGTTGATCCCGCCCTCGAACCAGCCGACGCGCAGGCCCGGGTGGCGGTCGAGGATGCCACCGAACACGTAGCGGCCGAACATCTCGCGGAACGGCGCCGAGTTGTGCACCATCCCGATGAGGATGCCGTTGTCCCGGCACGGCGAGGACAGCGGGGCCTCGCCGATGTGGTGGGACACGGGGAGGCCGCTCTGCTCGATCGCCTCCCACACGGGGTACATCGCCGGGCCGTTGTAATCGATCGGCTTGCCGTCGTCGCCGGCGCCGGGCTTGAGCGGCAGCCAGAACGTCTTCAGGCCGAGCTGCACCAGCTCGTCGAGCGTCCGGCGGCATCCTTCGCCGTCCCACCAGTTGATGATCCCGACCCCGTAGAAGCGGCCGTTCGAACGCTCCTGCATCTCGGCGATGTGCTCGTTGTAGATCCGGAAGCAGAGCTCCCTGATCTCCTTGTCGGGCCAGCCCATGAGACCGAGCAGCGCGTTGGGGAAGGCGAGCTCGCGGTGGATGCCGTCCGACTCGAGCGCGGCGAGCCGCTCGTCGACGTCGCGGGTGGTGGCGCCCACCGTGGGGTCGTACTGCGAGAGGACGGCGTTGAACTCCCTCGGCAGGAAGGACTTCCCGCCGATGGTCAGCGTCCACGCACCGTCCTCGCAGACGACTCGCGGTGCCTGCTCCTTCATCGTGGCGGGGAACCGCTCGTAGAAAATGTCCTCGGACAGCGAGATGTGGTCGTCGGCGGAGAACACCTCGGTGCCGGCCGGCAGCCCGACCGATCCGGTGGCGATCCCCTTGCGATCCTTCGGCGCTCCGAATCCCCCGGGTGGATAGGTGAGCGTGCCTGTGCGACTGGTCATCCCGACCCCTGTCCCCGATTGGTGTTTCCACTTTTACTTTGATGTCGTAGTATTTGTCAAACATGGCCGGAAGCGACCGCACGCGGGAGGATGGGGGGACATGACGACCTGGGACTCCACCGTCGACTTCGTCATCGTCGGGTCCGGCGGTGGTGGCATGGTCGCCGCGCTCACGGCCCACGAGGCAGGAGCGAGCACGATCGTGCTCGAGAAGCAGGGGCTGGTCGGCGGCTCGACCGCGATGTCCGGCGGGGTCGTCTGGGTCCCCGACAACCCGGTCATGCGGGCAGACGGGATTCCGGACTCCTACGAAGACGGCATGGCCCACTTCGACGCCGTCGTCGGTGACGTCGGGCCGGCCTCGTCGTTCGAACGTCGACACGCGTTCCTCACGGCGGGTCCCGAGATGATCTCGTTCCTGCAGGGGCTCGGCGTGGGCTTCGTCCACTGCCTCGGCTACAGCGACTACTACTCGAACGCCAAGGGCGGCGTCGACGAAGGCCGGGCGGTCGAGCCCCTACCCTGGGACGGCCGGGCGCTCGGAGCGTGGCTCGACAAGCTGCAGCCGGGCCTGGCCCAGAGCCTCGGCCTCGCGGTGATGACGAACGAGGCCCGGTCGCTTTCGAACTACAACCGCAGCGTCGGCGCGTTCGCCGTCTCGGCCCGGGTCGCGCTCCGAACCTTCGCCGCTCGCGGCACGCGGGCAGGCGCTCCTGACCAACGGCGCCTCGTTGATCGGACAGATGCTGGCCATCGCGATCGCTCGTGGCATCCCGGTGTGGACGGACGCGCCGCTCGACGAGCTGATCATCGAAGACGGCGAGGTCGTCGGAGTGCGCACGGTACGAGCGGGAGCACCCGTGCTGATCCGGGCCCGACGGGGCGTGCTGTTGGCCGCCGGGGGCTTCGCGCACAACCCGGCGATGCGCGGCGAGTTCGGCGGCGATCAACCGAACCGGGCCAAGTGGTCGATCGCCAACCCGGGCGACACCGGTGAGGTGCTCCAGACGCGCGATGCGGCTCGGCGCGCAGACCGACCTCATGGATGAGGCCTGGTGGCTGCCCGCTCCCCGGACGGGGAAGTTCGGGCAGTCGACACTCGACCAGGCTCGCCAGCGGCCCCGCACGATCTATGTCGACGCCAACGGCCAGCGATTCGTGAACGAGTCGAACTCGTACATGGAGGTGGGCAAGGCGATGTACGCCCGCGACCACACGAGTCGGGCGGTGCCGTGCTGGCTGGTCTTCGACGATCGCTATCGCAAGCGCTACGCCCACCTGCGGTCGAGTCCGGGTCGCTTCCCACGCAAGCTGCTCGAGAGCGGTCGGCTGAAGCAGGCCTGGACGCTCGACGATCTGGCCCGCATGTGCGGCATCGACGAGGTCGGGCTCTCGGAAACGGTCGAGCGGTTCAACCACTACGCCGCGCAGGGCATCGACCCCGACTACGGGCGAGGCGACTCCGCATACAACCGGGCGCTGGGTGATCCGAACCACAAGGTGCATCCCTGCCTCGGCCCGATCGACGAACCGCCGTACTACGCCGTCGAGGTCGTGCCAGGTGACATCGGCACCTGCGGTGGCCTCTTGACCGACGACCACGCGCAGGTCCTCGACCAACACGACCGGCCGATCGGCGGCTTGTACGCCACGGGCAACATCACCGCCACGGTCATGGGCCGCCACTACCTCGGTCCCGGCGCCAGCATCGCCAACACCATGGTCTTCGGCTACCTCGCCGCGCTCCATGCCACCCGAGCGGAAGGTGGCGCCGAAGCCTCCGCACGACGTAGGAGAGATCGATGGCTGACGAGCTCGCAGGCAAGGTCGCCATCGTCACCGGTGGCGGCGAGCGGCATCGGTCGCGCCACCGTCGAGCGCTTCGCCGAGGAGGGCGCGCGCGTGGTCATCGCCGACATCGACGCCGACGCCGGCGAGGCGATGGCCGCCGAAGCTCGGCGACGTCGGTGCCTTCAAGCAGACCGACGTCAGCGATGCCGATCGGCGTGCAGGCGCTCGTCGACTTCACGGTCGAGCGGTTCGGCGGGCTGCACGTGATGTCGAACAACGCCGGCGTCGCCAGCGCCATGGTCCGCTTCCTGCAGGACGACCTGAGCGACTTCACCCGGGTGGTCAACATCAACATCCTCGGCGTCCTGCTCGGCGCCCAGCGCGCCGCCCGCACATGAAGGACCACGGGGGCGGATCGATCATCAACACGTCCTCGACCGCGGGGATCGACGCCGGTGCCGGTCTCATCACGTATCGAGCCACGAAGGCCGCCGTGATCCACGTCACCCGCTCGATCGCCCTCGACGTCGCGCAGTACCACATCCGCGTCAACTGCCTCGTCCCCGGTCAGATCCAGACCGCGATGACGACCTACGACATGGACTCGGTGATGAAGTTCACCCAACCGCTGCCGCGCAAGGGTCGAGCCGAGGACGTCGCCGAGGCCGCCCTCTTCCTCGCCAGCGACCGCGCGGCGCAGATCACCGGGGTCATGCTCCCGGTCGATGGCGGGACCACCGCCGGTCCGCCCGCCGTCCCAGATCAAGCTGATGTTGGGCGGCTCGCCGAACGAGATCCGAGCCGACAAGCACCTAGGCCGGCGTGAGCTCGAGGTCGAGGCTGGCGAGACCGCGCAGGAAGTAGGTCGGGAGGTACTCGTAGCGGCGGGCACCGGCCGGGCCGTGCGCTGGCTTCCGAGATCGTGATGTTCGACGTCCGATCGAGGAGCTGGTTGATGGTGACCCGACCCTCGGCGCGGGCCAGATGGGCTCCGGCGCAGTGGTGGACGCCGTGACCGAAGGTCACGTGGTAGCGGGCGTTGCTCGCGGTCGAGGTCGAACTCGGCCGGGTTCTCGAACATGTGCGGATCCCGGTTGGCCGCCCCCGGCAGCAACAGCATCGTGCTTCCGGCCGGGATCGGCGACACCGGCGACCGTGGTGCGTCACCTTGGCCATCCGGAACTGGGCGCGGAGCGGGCTCTCGATAGCGCAGCGTCTCCTCGATGAAGTTGGGGATGAGGTCGCGATCGCTCCGCAGGCGCTCCTGGATGTCGGGTCGCTCGGCGATGATCCGCAGGGCGAACGAGAGCAGCCGGACCGTCGTCTCCTGGCCACCGGAGAACAGGTTGGCGGCCAGCAGGGCCACGTCGTTCACCTCGGGCGTCGACCCGTCCGGGAAGGTGGCGGTGGCCATGGCCGTCATGATGTCGTCGCGCGGCTGCGCGGCGACGATCCTCGATGTAGCCGGTGAACTGCTCGTAGAGGAACTCGAGCGGCTTGTGCTCCAGGTCCTCGGGCAGGTTGGTCAGGCGGTCGGTGAACAGCCCGTGATCGGACTCGGGGACGCCTTCCAGATCGGCGATCACCAGCAGCGTGAAGGGCGCCGCGTAGTCGCGGATGAACTCGCACCGGCCCGGCGTCGACCAGCTCGTCGCAGCTGCCGGTCGGCCAGCCGCTCCATGAACTCCTCGTTCTCCCGCAGCCGCCCGGGCGTCAGCAGGCGCATCATCAGCGCCCGGTGGGCGTCGTGGCGAGGAGGGTCGAAGGCAGGGAGCTGATCGCTGAACGGCAGCTCGTCGCGGTGGCGCTCGATGATGTCGCTGACGTCGTCGCCCTCGAACGGCTCGGGGAACGGCACGAACGGCCCGCTCACCACGTTGCACGACGAGAACTTGGCCGAGTCGTTGTAGACGGCCAGCGCCTCGTCGTGGCCGGTGACCATGAAGACGCCGTAGTGCGGCTCCTGCCACACCGGTGACTGCGCCCGCAGCGCGTCGAAGTAGGGGTAGGGATCGTCCTGCAGGGAACGGTCGCGGAAGAAGTTCGCCGTCTGCAGATCGGTCACGAGCGAGTCCGTTCGAGACAGGGCCGGCGCAGGTGCGCCCGACCGTCGTCGATTTAGTATGACATCGAACTAGTTCGACGATCCAGGGTACGGTTGCCGGCGTGGATCGAACGGTGTCGGCGGCCTCGGTGCCCTACGCCATGGAGCTCCCGGACCGGGTGCGCAAGGAGCGCTACTTCGACCCGGACTTCTACGCCCTCGAGTGCGAGCAGCTGTGGCCGCGGGTGTGGCAGATGGCCTGTCGGCTGGAGGAGATCCCCGCCGTCGGGCGACGCGGTCGAGTACGAGATCCTCGATCAGTCCGTGATCGTCGTGCGCACCGAGCGACGGCGAGGTGCGCGGCCTTCCAGAACGCCTGCCGCCACCGGGGCGTGAAGCTGGTCGACGGTCGCGACACCTGCGCGACGGGATTCGTGTGCCCGTTCCACGGGTGGTGCTACGACCTCGACGGCACCAACACCTTCGTGCCCCGCGCCGGGACCTTCGCCGAGCACAACCTGCAGCCGGGCGACATCGACCTGCGAGCGGTGCGGTGCGAGCTGTGGGGCGGGTGCGCCTGGATCAACCTCGACGACGACGCGCCGCCCCTGCGCGACTGCATCGAGCCGGCGGCCACCGTGCTCGACGCCTGGAAGGTCGAGTCGATGCGGGCCGAGTGGTGGCGAGCCTTCCGCCTGCCGGTCAACTGGAAGCTGGCGCAAGAGGCGTTCATGGAGCAGTACCACGTGCTCGAGACGCACCCGCAGCTGCGGATCCCCGGTCGGTTCCCGCCGCGCGACCGGCGCGAGCCTTCGACCCGCGACGCGTTCGTCGACGCCGAGCTCCACTACCTCCGCACCATGAACGAGGGCATGGCCGGCATGGTGCACGCCACCGACGTGGCCGTGGCCGAGCGCATGCGCGACATCGAGCTGCCTGCCGACCCCGCCGGGGCCAGGTCGGCGTGGGACCGCGCCCTCAACGAGGCGGTCACCGAGCTGGCACCGCGACGCCGGCGCGGACGTGCCCGATCTCAACGAGCTCGACGCGGCGCGGCCTGACCGAACCGATGGTCTACGCCTTCCCGCACTACTTCGTGCTGCCGATGTACAGCAGCGCGTCGTCCTACCGGTTCCGCCCGCTGGGGCCGGAGGAGACGCTGATGGAGATCTGGTCGCTCACCCGGTTCCCGGAGGGCGACGAGCCCGCCGCCGCCGCCGCCGCCCGGACGTCTGGGAGTGCGACGACCCGCGCGTCCCGCCGATCCCGACCCAGGACTTCTCGAACCTGCCCCGTCAGCAGCGCGGCCTGCACACCCGGGCTTCGAGTACATGCGGCTGTCCGAGCAGATCGAGGGCCACATCGGCAACTTCCATCGCACCATCGACGGGTTCCTCGCGGGGCCTCGCCGACGACGACGCTGCTCCCGGCGCTGCG
Source organism: uncultured Microthrixaceae bacterium (assembly GCA_963776435.1). Taxonomy (GTDB): domain Bacteria; phylum Actinomycetota; class Acidimicrobiia; order Acidimicrobiales; family Acidimicrobilacustridaceae; genus UBA4742. The sequence goes on along the minus strand of CAVZMK010000002.1, from coordinate 540,459 downwards.
CGAGCTCAACCTCAACCCGCTCGAACGGCCGGTCGTCGACCTCAGTCTCTGATGTCGAGTACGACCTTGCCGATGGCCTTGCCGTCGGCGACGTAGCGCAAGGCGGCCGCGGTCTCGTCGAGCTCGAACGTGGCGCCCGACGTGGGGCAGCGCCTGACCCGAGGCCAGCAGCGCCAGCAGCTCGTGCTCGTTGCGGTCTCGGCTCGTCGGGCCGGTGGGTGGCGAAGCTCGAGGAACTCGAAGCCGACGATCTGGATGCCCTTCAGCAGCACGAGGTTCAGCGGGATGCGCGGGATGACGCCGGACGCGTAGCCCACCGTCACGAACCGTCCGCCCCACCGCAGCGCCCGCAGCGCGGGCTCGGCCAGGTCGCCGCCCACCGGGTCGACCACCACGTCGGCTCCGTCGGGCAGGACTTCGCGCAGCGCCTGGCGCAGATCGCCGGCGCGATGGTCGACCAGCCGCGTGGCGCCGTACGACGCCGCCACCCCGAGCTTCTCGGGGGACGAGGCCACTGCGGTCACGGTGGCGCCGAGCACCACCCCGAGCTGCACGGCGGCCAGGCCCACGCCGCCGCCGGCACCGAGCACGATGAGCTCCTCGCCCGGCTGCACCTCGGCCACCGAACGCAGCACGTGGTAGGCGGTGCGGTGGGCCACGCCGAAGGCCGCAGCCGAGCGGTCGTCGACGCCGTCCGGGATGGCGGTGAACGCCGCGGCCGCCAGCACGATCTCCTCGGCGAAGGCACCGACGATCGTCGTGCCCATGACCCGGTCGCCGAGGCTGAGCTCCTCGACGCCGTCGCCGACCTCCTCGACCACCCCGGCGAACTCGCTGCCGGGCACGAACGGCGTCGGGACCTTGATCTGGTACTCGTTGGCGACGAGCAACACGTCGGGGAAGTTCACCGACGCGGCTCGCACCCGCACCCGCACCTGGCCGGCGCCCAGCGTCCGGCAGCGTCTTGCTCCTCGACCCGCACGACCTCCGGCGGCGCCGTGCTCGTGGCAGACCGCGGCCCGCACGTCAGCGACCCTTCCACACGGGCGGGCGCTTCTCGACGAAGGCCGTCGCACCCTCCCGGGCGTCCTCGCTGCTGAACACCTGCTGCTGCCACTCCTGCAAGCGCTCGTCGGCGCCCGGCGTCGCCGTAGGCCGGCCATGCGGACGAGCTGCTTGGTCGCGGCCACGCTCAGCGGCGCGTTGGCGGCGATCCGTTCGGCGTAGTCGAGGGCCGTGTCGAGCACCTGCTCGGGCGCAACGACCGCGTTCACGAGCCCGAGATCGCGAGCGCGGACGGCGTCGATGCGTGTCGCCGGTCAAGGTCAGCTCCAGCGCGACGCCGAGGGGCAGCCGCTTGGCCACGATGCATGACGCCACTGCCGGCGAACAGCCCACGCTTGACCTCGGGCAGCCCGAACGACGCCTCCGACGACGCCACCACCACGTCGCAGCCCAGCAGCAGCTCGAAGCCGGCCGCCACCGCGCTGGCGTTGGCCGCGCCGATCACCGGGACGCTCGACCTCGCCGGCGACCAGGCGCATGTAGCCGTCGCCGGTGCTCGTCGGGCATGGTGCCCGTCGCCCTGGGCGAACGTGCGGAGGTCGATGCCCGAGCAGAAGGCGCGATCGCCGGTGCCGGTCACGACGAGCACCCGGATCTCGGGGTCGGTCTCGGCCTCGGCCACCGCCTCGCCGATCCCGCCGATCATCGACCAGCTCAGCGCGTTGCGGACCTCGGGTCGGTTGAGCCGCAGCAGCAGCACCGGCCCCCGCCGCTCCACCACGAGCTCATCGGTGGCGTCGCTCATCCCTGGTAGTCGCTCGTCTCGGCCAGCTCGGCCGCGCTCTGCATGAGGTCGAGGATGATCGGACCGAACGAGTCGCCCACCGGCGTGCCTTTGGCCCGGCTGTAGGTCTGCTCCAGCACGATGGCCAGCTTCCACTTGGCCAGCACGACGTAGTAGTCGATGTCGTCGACCTGGCGACCGGACGCCTTCGAGTAGTGGTCGAGCACCTCGGTGCGCGACGGCATGGCCCGCATGTCGACGTAGCCGCCGACCGTCCCGTCCGACCCGCTCGTGTCCTCGGGCCACGACTGCACGACCCAGGCGAGGTCGAGCTTGGGATCGCCGACGGTGCCCATCTCCCAGTCGACGATGGCGGCCAGCTCGGCCGGCGCGCCGTCGCGGTACATCACGTTGGCGAACTGGTAGTCGCCGTGCATGAGGCCGGGGATGAAGTCGAGCGGCTGCGTGGGCTCCGCAACCAGGCCGAGGCCTCGTCGAAGCCCGGCAGCTCCCGGCTCTTGATCCGCTCGAGGAAGGCCGTCCAGCGGTCGACCTGGCGCTCGTGGAAGCCGTCGGGACGACCGAGATCCTCGAGTCCCTTGGCCTTCCAGTCGACCTTCGACAGCCGGGCGATGCCCTCGACCAGCTGGAAGGCGAGGCCGCGACGGGCTTCGAGGTCGGTGTCGAACGGCTCGGGCCACACTCCCTGTCGTGCCCATCGGCGACCAACCGTCGACGAAGCCCATCACGTAGAAGGTGCGACCCAGCACCGAGGTGTCCGTCGCACAAGGCGATCGCCGTCGGTGTGGGGGACGTCGGTGCCGTCGAGCGCCTCGATGATCCGCCACTCGCGCACGATGCCCTTGTCGCGGTCGCAGGACCGCGGTCGGCGGCGGGATCCGCATGGCGCCGTGCACGTCGCCGCGGCGGACCTCGTAGATCTCGTTCTGGCTGCCACCGGAGATGTAGCGGTGCTCGATCGGCGCGCCGACGCCCAGCCCCTGCGCGTCCATCCAGGCGGCCAGCTCCGCGACGTCGGCGACAGCGTCGGCGTCGTCTCTTCGATGTCGGTCACAGGTTCCCCACTTCGAGCTCGAGGTAGCTCGGCGAACTTCGCCCGCGCCGCGTCTCGCAGCTTCGGGATGTAGCTGGGTCGGCCAGAGGTCGTCGCTCGGCCGGTAGTCGCGCAGCACCTGGCGGGCGACGGTGACCTTGTGCACCTCGGTCGGGCCGTCGGCCAGGCCCATCACGCCGGCGCCCAGGATCATCCGGAAGAACGGCATCTCGTTGGTGACGCCCAGCGCGCCGTGCACCTGCATCGCCCGCCACGCGATGTCGTGCAGCACCGTCGGCATCACCACCTTGACCGTGGCGATGTCCTTGCGCACCTTGCGGTAGTCGTTGTGCTTGTCGATCGACCAGGCCGTGTAGAGCACGAACAGCCGGAACTGCACGAGCTGGGCGTAGGAGTCGGCGATGTAGCCCTGCACGAACTGCTTGTCGGCGAGCAGGCTGCCCTGCGTCTCGCGGCTGAGGGCCCGCTCGCACATCATGTCGAGCGCCGTCTGGGCCATGCCGATCGTGCGCATGGCGTGGTGGATGCGCCCGCCGCCGAGACGGGTCTGGGCGATGGCGAAGGCCTGGCCCTCGCCGCCGAGCAGCGCCTCGGCCGGCACCCGCACGTCCTCGTAGTGGATCAGCGCGTGCGAGCCCTCGTCCTCGGCGCTCGCCGGCCAGGCCGACGTTGCGCACGATGTTCACGCCCGGCGTGTCGGTCGGCACCAGGAACATCGACATGCCCTTGTAGGCGCTCACGTCGGGGTTGGTCACCACCATCACGATGAGGAACGACGCGGTGCGGGCGTTGGAGGAGAAGTACTTCCAGCCGTTGATGACCCACTCGTCGCCGTCCTGGACCGCGCTGGTCGTGAACATCGTCGGGTCGGCGCCGGCGTGCGGCTCGGTCATCGAGTAGCGACGAGAACAGCTCGCCGTCGAGCAGCGGGCGCAGGTAGCGCTCCTTCTGCTCGGCGTGCCGTAGTGGGCGATGATCTCGGCGTTGCCGGTGTCGGGCGCCTGGCAGCCGAACACGACCGGCGCCCATGACGAGCGCCCGAGGATCTCGTTGAGCAGCGCCAGCTTGAGCTGCCCGTAGCCCCTCGCCGCCGAGCTCGGGGCCCAGGTGGGTGGCCCACAGCCGCTGCTCGCGCACCTGCTGCTTGAGCGGGTCGATGACCTTGCGCAGCGTGTCGTCGAGCGGGGTGAACACCAGGTCGGGCCACACGCAGGTCGAGCGGCTCGACCTCCTCCCGCACGAACTCGTCGGCCCAGTCCAGCTTGGCCTGGTACTCAGGATCGGTCTCGAAGTCCCACGACATTGCGCCCCCTTTCGCTTCGACAGACCATCCGTGTCAGAATAGTGTTCTGACTATGAAGAACGCAATTCGGATCCCGGACCGGACCGCCGACGGCGTCGCCGACCGCATCGCCCAGCAGACCCTGGCCCGGCGCGGGCCGGACTACTCGAGCGAGGTGCGCCGGCTCCTCGACGCCGCGCTCGACGTCATGCGCACGCTGCGGGACCGAATCGCGGCCGAGGGTCGCCGACATCGTCGCCGCCGCCGGTCTGTCGAACGACGCGTTCTACCGGCACTTCGCGTCCAAGGACATGCTGGTCGCCGCGCTCCTCGAGGACGGCACCGAACGCTTGACCAGCTACCTCGCCCATCGCATGGCCACCGAACCGACACCCGAGGGCAAGGTTCGTCGCTGGGTCGAGGGGATCCTGGCGCAGGCGGCCGACGCAGAGGTGGCCGCGACGACGCTGGCCGTCCTCTGGAACGCCGGCAGCGTCGGTGTCGGCACCGCGTCGGGCCCGCCGTCGCCGAGCGCCCCACTGGCGAGCCTCGTCCGCGAGCCGTTCGAGCAGCTCGGCAGCGCCGATCCCGACCTCGACGCGTCGCTAGCCGCGCACGCGGTGGTCGGTGCGATGTCCGACCACCTCTGGCGACGCGCTCGTCCCAGCGCGGCCGACACCGACCACATCGTGGCCTTCTGCCTGGCGGTCGCCGCCGGGGAGTAGACATGTGCGGCCACGACGACAAGGAGAGCTCCTGATGAAGGCTGACGCATTTCGCTACGACGGCAAGCGGGCGCTCGTCGTCGGCGGCGCGACCGGCATGGGCGCAGCCACCGCCGAGTTGGTGCAGGATCTCGGCGCCGACGTCGTGGTGATGGACTACGCCGAGATCGGCCAGTCCGGCGTGACCGCGATCCAGGTCAACCTGGCCGACAAGGCCAGCATCGACGCCGCCGTCGACCGATGCGGCGGACCAATCCACGCGCTGTTCTCGTGCGCGGGCGTGGCCGACGGCACGCCGGGCATCGAGAAGGTGAACTTCCTCGGTCACCGGCACCTGATCGACCGCGTCCTCGCTGCCGACCTCATGCCCCGGGGTTCGGCCATCGGCATGATCTCGTCGGCCGCCGGCCTGGCGTGGGAGAAGGACCTCGAGGAGATCAAGGAGTACCTCGACACGCCCGACTTCGACAGCGGCGCGAAGTGGATCGACGACCACCTCGGCAAGGCCAGCTACATGTGGTCCAAAGAGACGATCTGCGCCTACGTGGCACGCGAGGCTTTCGCGTTGAGCCAGCGGGGCCTGCGCATCAACGCCATCCTTCCCGGCCCGACCGACACCCCGCTCGCCCGCGCCAACGCCGACATGTGGCTGACCTTCGGGGAGGACTACCGCGAGGCCGCCGGCATCGAGGCGTCCACTCCCGACCAGCAGGCCGGACCGCTCGCCTTCCTGTGCAGCGACGCGGCCGCCTACGTCAACGGGATCACGATGATCACCGACGCCGGCTACATGAGCTCGGGCATCACCGAGTCGTTCCCGCCCGCCAAGCCCGCCGCCGACTTCCTCTACGGTCGGTACTGACCGGCGGCACCGGCCGGGCGAGGCGGTAGGGTCCGCCCGTGAGCCGAGCGGTCGAGTCCACGCGCCGCGAACGCACGCGCGACGCGCTCCGCGAAGCCGCGCTCAACCGCTTCGTGACCGACGGGTTCGAGGCCACGACGATCGCTGCCATCGCCGGCGACGTCGGCGTGACCACCCGCACCTTCTACCGCTACTTCGCCTCGAAGGACGAGGTGCTGTTCGGCGACTACGAGGCTCGCCTCGACTGGTTCCGGCGCGCGCTCGCGGTGCGGCCGCGTCGCGAGGCGATCACGACGTCGGTCCTCACCGCCATCGAATCCTTCCCTGACGATCCGAAGGTCGTGAGCGAGATCGCCCGTCTGCGCGCCGCCGAGCTCGACCCGCGCCGGATCGAGCCCCACATCCAGCGTGTTCGGGCGGAGCTCGGGCGCGAAATCGAGGCGCACCTGATGGATCGCGTCGCGGCCGATGCGGACGAGCCCGACGCGCCGTTCCTCGCCAGCGTCGCCGCCCAGGCCATCGCCGCCGCCGTGTTCACCGCGCTCGATCGGTGGATGGCCGGCGGAACGCTCGACCTCGACGAGCTGTCGCGGCTCACCGTGCTGGCCCTCGACTCGCTCGACCACGGGCTCAGGTTCTCGCCTCCCTGAGCTCCACGCACGGGTCTCGACCCTGCGCACGTGTCATCGTTGACATGATTTCGGCACGCATGACACGCTGCGCCGACCGTCGAGCGCGACCCGGGGAGCCGACCGATGACGTCACTCATCATCCACGCCGTGCTGGGGGTGGCCACCACGGCGTTCGTCGTGTGGCACAACCGGCGCCTCTTCTCGCGTGGGTGGAAGGGGGCGCGGGTCACGCCCCTCGAGGCCGCGCTCTACGTGATCGCAATCGTGTCGGTCGGGCTGGGTTGGTACTTCAACATCCAGTACGTCGCCGAGTTCGGGGCCCGCGCCAGCTGGATCCACTTCACCAAGTCGCTGTTCTCGAACTGGGCCGCCGACTCGGCCGCGCAGGACTACATCATCGCCAACGTCGTCCTGTTCCCCCTCTGGACGATCGTCGACGGGCGGCGACGTGGCATCCGCGTGCCGTGGGGCTTCTTCGTGATCAGCCTGTTCACGAGCTTCGCCTTCGCGATGGCGGCGTACCTCGCCGTCGTCGAGCGCCAGGTGCGCTACAGCCGGGCGTTCCCGCCCGCCGCCGAGCCCGACCGGACCGCGGATCCGGCCGCGTCGAGCACCGCGTAGCCCGCGTTGTAGCCGGGGATGAAGGTGACGCCCGGACCACCGTGGCACCCGGCGCCGCACAGGTAGAGACCTTCGAAGGGCACGGCGTTGTCGAGCCAACCGTGTGGCCCAGGACGGAACGGGCCCATGAGCTCGGGCTGCAGCAGGGCGTGGGTGAAGTCGCCCCCGGTGCACCCGAACATCAGCTCGTAGCTGTAGGCCGGATAGCTGATCTGACGCTCGATCGAGTCGGGGAAGTTCGGGGCCACCGCCGCGATCCGGGCGACGATCCGCTCGGCCATCTCGTCACGCAACCGCACCTTGTCCTCGTGGCCGACACCGATCGGCGCGTAGAACGCAAACGCGCTCGCCGCGTGCCTGCCCGCAGGCGCCAGCGAGGGGTCGAGCAGCGACGGGATGCCGAGCGACACCGGTGGCTGAGCCGGCACCTCGCCCCGGAGGCAGGCCTCGTACGAGCCCTGCATCTCCTCGGGGGTGCCGAACAGGCACAGCGTCGAGCGCAGCTGCCCCTCGTTGAGCACTGCGTTCGGTCCGGTCAGCTCGGGCAGCTCGTTCAGCGCGAAGTGCATCTGAAAGTAGGCGGCGCGGTGGTCGATGGCGTCGACCCGGCGGGCGAAGGGTTCGGGCAGGTCGTCGCGATCGATCAGCTCGGTGAACGTCTGGGTGGCGTCGAGGTTCGACACGACGACCGGCGCGGTGATGGTGTCGCCGTCGGCCAGCACGACGCCGCCCACCCGGCCGTCGGCCAGCAGGATCTTCGAGACACGCGCTGTGGCGGCGGAGCTCCCCGCCGTTGCTCTCGAACAGCGCCCGCACGTGATCGGACATGGCGCCGATGCCGCCGCGCACCTTCGACATGGCCGCGTCGTCGCCCGGCGACGCCAACGCGAACGCCATGCACATCGCGCTGCCCGGCGTGTAGGGCCCGCGGAAGGTGGAGTTGACCGACAGGAACGCGAGGAGGGCCCGCATCTGGGCGTGGCCGACCGGGTCGGGTAGGTAGCGATCGACGACGTCCATGACCGTGCCGAACATCGCGGTGCGGATGGCTTCGCGCTCGCCCTCGTCGTTGGCACACGCGTACATCTCGTCGAGCGTCTTCGGCGGCCGGCGGACCTCGAAGCGCCCGAGCGCGCGGGCCGGCGCCTGGGCCCAGTTCATGATCTCGGCCAGGCCGAGCACGGCGTCGAGGCCGAGGTGCTCGGCCAGGTGGGTCGCGAGCCGATCGAGGTCGGTGTAGAAGATCATCGGCGCCTGGTCCCCGACGCCGATGCTGGCCGAGCGCACCTCGGGCTCGAAGATCGGGCAGGCGTCGAAACCCAGGTCGGTGTAGATCTCGTTCGGCAGCGGGAACTGGACCGAGCCGGCCAGCTCGAACTGGTACCCGCGGATCAGCTCGGTGGTCGAGGCCATGCCCCCGGTGAACTGGTTCTTCTCGAGGCACAGCACCCGCAGCCCACCGCGGGCCAGTACGGCGGCGGCGGTGAGGCCGTTGTGGCCGGCCCCGATGACGATGGCGTCGTAGTCCGGCACCGCCGGATGATGTCAGTCGTGCTCCGGCAATGTCAACGATGACACGACGGCACGCGACCCCCGGTGACGACTCGGGACGTTGGACCCTAGGCCGCCACGCCAGGCCTTCTTCATGCTGGGTGACACACGACCCCTCCTCGACTGGAGGTGGGTCGCCCATCCCTGAGGGGGATCCCGATGTCGCTCACCACTGATCGGCCGCCCGGGCAGTCCACGCCCCCCACCGGGGCGCTCTCGCCGCGGAATCAGGACAAGGCACGCTCGCTGGGGCTGACCTCGGCGACGGGCCTGGTCATCGGCAGCATCGTCGGCACGGGTGTCTTCACCATGCCCGCCGTGCTGGCCGGCGCCGGAACGATGGGGATCGCCGTGCTGGCCGTCGTCGCGGTGGGCGCGATGTTCCTGGCCGTGCTGTTCGGCCAGCTGACCAAGCGCGTCCCCAACAGCGACGGCGGGCTGTACGCCTACTCGCGACACGAGTTCGGCGACTTCGCCGGGTACCTCGTCGGCTGGTGCTACTGGGTTCAGACGTGGGCCGGCAACGCGGCCATCGTCTCGTCCTGGGTCTTCTACGTCGACGCCCTCTTCGAGATCAACAACCCGACAGGCATGCAGAACTGGGGCATCGCGATGGTGGGGCTGTGGGTCCCCGCCGTCATCAACCTGGCCGGCGTTCGCCAGATGGCCTGGTTCCAGAACATCACCGTCGTCCTGAAGTTCCTGCCCCTCCTCTTCGTGGGCCTCGTCGGCTGGTTCTTCGTCGACAACGCCAACTTCGGCCCCTGGAACGCCTCGGGTGGCACCCTCTACAGCGGCATCGGGATCGCAGCGGGAGTCGCGCTCTTCTCGTTCATCGGTGTCGAGGCAGCCGCCATGACGGCGAAGCGGGTGAAAGATCCCCGCCGCAACGTGATGCGGGCGTCGCTGATCGGCACGGCCGCCAGCGCGCTGCTCTACGTCCTCGTCACCGCCGCCGTCATGGGGCTGGTGCCCCACGACACGCTGGTGAACACGGGCTCGCCGTTCGTCAACGCGTTCAACACGATGTTCTCGCACAGCGTGTGGGCGGGTCGGTTCATCGCCGCCATCGCCGTCATCTCGGGGATCGGCGCCCTGAACGGTTGGACCCTGATCGTCACCGAGACGTCGCGGGCCATCGCGCAGGACGACCTGTTCCCCCGTCCGTTCGCCTGGACCGACCGCAAGGGAACCGCCTGGTTCGGCATCCTCGTCGGTACGGCGCTGCCGTCGCTGCTCATGCTGTGGAGCTACAACACCACCACAGGGCTCAAGGTGTTCAACTACCTCGTCGCCCTCACCGTGGTCACGGTGGCCATCCCCTACTTCTTCTCGGCGCTGGCCCAGCTCACCTATCTGGTCTCCCGCCGCCGGCGGGTGCAGGGATGGGCGCTCGCTCGTGACCTCACAGTCGCCGGAGTCGGCATCGGGTTCTCGATGTGGGTCACCTTCGCCTCGGGGTACCTGGCCGTGTACCAGGCGCTCCTCGCGATCCTGGTCGGCCTGATCGTCTACGCCTTCATGAACGCCCGCCGGCAGCGCCTCGGTGAGGCCGTCGAGCCGGTCGACCTTCCCGACGAGGTGGCGGTCGACCTGACCACGCCGGCCTGATGGGCTCGCCGTCATGAGGGTCGTCGTGGCGCTCGGCGGCAACGCCCTGCTGCGCCGCGGTCAGCCGATGACGGTCGAGAACCAGCGGGCCAACGTCGCCGTCGCCTGCGACGCACCTCGCGCCGGTCGCCGCCGAACCACGAGCTGGTGATCTCCCACGGCAACGGTCCCCAGATCGGGCTGCTGGCCCTCGAGGGCGCCGCCTACGACGCCGGTGCCGCCTCTACCCGCTCGACGTGCTCGGGGCCGAGACCCAGGGGATGATCGGCTACCTGATCGAACAGGAGCTCGGGCAACCGGCTGCCGTTCGAGCGGCCGCTGGCCACGCTGCTCACCATGATCGAGGTCGACCCGGACGACCCGGCGTTCGGCGACCCGAGCAAGCCGATCGGCCCGCTCTACACGGCCGAGGAAGCGGCCGCAGCTCGAGCGCGAGCGGGGCTGGACCTTCCGGCCCGACGGCGACCAGCTCCGCCGGGTGGTGCCGTCGCCGGCCCCGAAGCGCATCTTCGAGCAGCGCCAGATCTCCTGGCTGCTCGAGGCCGGGCTGCGTCGTCATCTGCGCCGGCGGTGGCGGCATCCCGACCGCGTACGACGACCAGCGGCGAGCTCCACGGCGTCGAGGCCGTGATCGACAAGGACCACGCCAGCGGCCTGCTGGCCCGTGACCTCGACGCCGACGTGTTCGTCATGGCGACCGACACCCCCACCGTCTTCCTCGGCTTCGGCACCGACCACGCAGCGGGCCGATCACCGCGGCCCACCCCGACGCGCTCCTGGCCGACTACGCGCGACGAGTTCGCGGCCGGGTCGATGCGGCCGAAGGTCGATCGCCGCCTGCGACTTCGCCCGGGCGACCGGACGGCCCGCGGTCATCGGTCAGCTCGCCGACATCGAAGCGCCTCGTCGCCGGCACGGCCGGCACCCGCATCTCGACCGACGTCGACGGGGTCGTCACCGCGGCCGCCCCACAACTGAAGGAGCACTGACCATGGCACTCGGCGTCCACTCCGAGGTCGGCAAGCTGCGCAAGGTGATGGTCCACCGACCCGGCCTCGAGCACACCCGGCTCACCCCGTCGAACGCCGAGGAGCTGCTGTTCGACGACGTGCTGTGGGTCGCCCAGGCCAAACGGGAGCACGACGCGTTCTGCGAGCTCATGCGCGAGCGCGGCGTCGAGGTGTTCGAGGCCGAGACCCTGCTCGCCGAGGCGCTGGCCAAGCCCGACACCCAGGACTGGGTGGCCGACCACATCCTGAACGAGCGCCAGGTCGGCATCGGCGGCCGCCGATCGGGCCCAGGCGTGGATGGCCGAGGCGCCCAGCCGACGAGGTGGCCGAGTTCCTGATCGGTGGGATCACCCGAGAGGACGTGACCCGCGACTACGGCCTGGTGTGGCAGTCGGCCGACCCCAACGCCATGCTGCTGCCGCCGCTGCCGAACTTCCTGTTCCAGCGCGACCCGTCGTGCTGGATCTTCGACGGCGTCACCATCAACCCGATGACCAAGCCGGCCCGCAAGCCCGAGTCGATGATCGTCGAGGCCATCTACCGGTTCCACCCGATGTTCTCCGCCGAGAAGTTCCCGATCTGGCTGGGCGGCGCGGACGAGGACTGGGGCCGCTGCCACGTCGAGGGCGGCGACGTCCAGCCCATCGGCAACGGCACGGTGATGATCGGCATGGGCGAGCGGACCACGCCCCAGGCCGTCCTGATCATCGCCCGGGCGCTGTTCCGGGCCGGGTCGGCCACGCAGGTGCTCGGCGGTGCACCTGCCCAAGTCGCGCAGCTACATGCACCTCGACACCGTGATCACCATGTGCGACCGCGACCTCGTCACCCTGTTCCCCGAGGTGATCGGCGGGGCCCGCACGTGGAGCATCCGCCCCGGCGACTCGCCCGACGACCTCGTCGTCGAGGAGTTCCGAGGGTACGCTGGTCGAGGCCATGGCCGACGCGCTGGGCGTCGGCCGAGATGCGCGTCATCCCCACCGGTGGCGACCACTTCGAGGCCGAGCGCGAGCAGTGGGACGACGGCAACAACGTCGTCGCGCTCGAGCCGGGCGTCGTCGTCGCCTACGAGCGCAACATCGGCACGAACACCGCGCTGCGCAAGGCCGGCATCGAGGTCATCACCATCGAGGGCTTCGAGCTCGGCCGCGGCCGCGGCGGCTCGCACTGCATGACCTGCCCGCTCGAACGCGACCCCGCCTTCTGACCGACGACTCGACAGGATCCGCCGATGTTCAACCTCCGCAACCGCAGCTTCCTCAAGGAGATCGACTTCGAGCCGAGCGAGCTGCGCTTCCTGCTGCAGCTCGCCGGCGCGCTGAAGACGGCCAAGTACGCCGGCACCGAGACGGCGCCATCTCGACGGCAAGGAGATCGCGCTGATCTTCGAGAAGACCTCGACCCGCACCCGCGCCGCCTTCGAGGTGGCCGCCCACGACCAGGGTGCGCACGTCACCTACCTCGACCCGACCGGCTCGCAGCTCGGCCACAAGGAGTCCATCGCCGACACCGCCCGCGTGCTCGGCCGCATGTACGACGCCATCGAGTTGCGCGGCAACGCCCAGTCCGAGTCGAGGAGCTGGCCCGCTTCGCCGGCGTGCCGGTCTACAACGGCCTCACCAACGAGTGGCACCCGACCCAGATGCTGGCCGACTTCCTGACCATGCACGAGTCGTCGCACAAGCCCTACGACGAGCTCACCTACGCATTCGTGGGCGACTGCCGCTTCAACATGGGCCGCTCGCTGCTCGTCATGGGCGCGCTCATGGGCGCCGACGTCCGACTGGCCGGCCCGGCCGACGCTGCAACCCCCGGCCGACGTCGTGACCATCGCCCGCGACATCGCCGGGCGCACCGGCGCCACGCATCACCGATCACCGACGACCCGGCCGAGGCGGTGGCCGGCGCCGACTTCGTCCACACCGACGTGTGGGTGTCGATGGGCGAGGCCAAGGACGTCTGGGCCGGACCGGGTCGCAGCTGCTCGCTCCCGTACCAGGTGAACCGGGCGCTGCTCGACGCCAGCGGCAACCCGAAGGTGAAGTTCATGCACTGCCTCCCCGCGTTCCACGACGCCAACACCGTCGTCGGCGGCGAGATCATGGCGCAGACCGGCATGACCGACGGGCTCGAGGTCACCCACGAGGTGTTCGAGTCGCCCGCCAGCATCGTCTTCGACCAGGCCGAGAACCGGCTGCACACCATCAAGGCCGTCCTCGTCGCGACGCTGGGGGCCTGACGAGGTTCACCAACCTCACCCTTGTGTGCCTACGAGCGTGGAGAGCTCCGCCTCGAGCGCGCCGACGAGTACGTCGAGGTCGGGGCAGGCGTCCGCGTCGGAGTTGATCGTGATCGTCAACGTGGCGGCGTAGGAGAGGACGGCGAACGCCACCGTCACGTTCCCGGTGACGATCGAGATCGGGATCACCTGACCGACCGTTGCACCCCCGAACGACAGCCGCTGGTCGGGGCCCCGGAGGTTCGTCACCAGCGTGTTGATCAGGTGCTGACGGTTCATGAACGGCTGGACCAGACCCAACGCGGCCAGCAGTCGGAACAGAGGACCGACGACCACCGCCGAGGACCCTCGGGTCCCCGCGGCCGCCTTCCGCTCGCGGGTGATCCGCGCGACAGCACGCAGCCGTTCGTTCGACTCGGCCGCGACGGGCAGCTCGACCGGCAGCACACCCACCTCGTTGCCGAGCTCACCCACTCCCGCCTCGCGACGCGCCGAGATCGGGATGGAGAACACCAGATGATCGACGTGCTCCCCACGGCCGGCAGCGAGCTCGTGCAGGGCTCCACCGACCGCGGCGAGCACGACGTCGTTCACCGTCCCGCCCACGCCGTGCGCGGCGGCAACCACGGCGGCGAGGTCCGCATGCACCACCGCCGTCGCCCGCCTCGACCCGGTCGGTCGGTTCAGCGAGGTGCGAGGCGCGTGCGAAGCGACACCCGGTTTGAGCTCGGCCAGCGCGTCGCGGACCTTCGGCCCGGCGTCACGCCAGCGGGTGAGCGTCCTCAGGCGCGACGACCAGGCGTCCCGCGCCACCGACAGCGATGTCGGAGCCGGCCTCGGGAACCCGTACCCGGTCGGCGCGGGCGTCCCGTCGACCAGGTTGGCCAACACCGCCAGTCCACCGATGCCATCGGCCAGCACGTGGTTGAAGACGATCACCATCCCCGTGCGCCCGTCGCGGAGGCCCGTCACGATCGACGCGGCCCAGAGCGGTCGGTCGTCGGGCAGGCGGATGCCGACGATGTCGGTGGCCACCGCCAGCAGCGCGGTCTCGTCACCGGGCGGCGGGCACTCGCGCTGGTCGACGTGACGGCCGACCTCGAAGGTCGGGTCGTCCACCCAGATGGGGCGACCGCAGCCGAACGGCGTGCGCAGGAGGCGCTGGCGGAGACGGGGAACCGCCTCGATTCGCTGCGCCAGCGTGTCGCGCACGACGTCGGCGTCGACCCCCGCCGCGGGCTCGAGCACCAGGACGGCGCCGACCTGGATCGGCACCTCGGCCTCGGTGGCCATCTGCATCATGTCGTTGGGGCTGGCGCGATCGATCACGGACGACCTCTCCGCGCCGGCCGGCTGCCCTCGGAGGTCACATCGGGCCGGCCACGACGGTGGTCTGCGGGAGCACGTCGGCGACGTCGGCCCCGACCCACCTGCACGCCGACCACACCGTGGAGGTGCCCGGCCGAATCGAGCCAGTTGGCGACCCCGGGATCGGTCGGCGACACGATGCACGTGACCGAGCCGTCCGCCGCCACCTCGGCCGTCGCCGAGTTCAACACGCAGCGGTGGTACCGGTAGTCGAGCGTCTCCATCCAGTGGTTGTGCAGGGCGATCATCCAGTAGTCGCACGCAGGCGGCACGAACTCGACCCGGAGCATCCGACCCGGCTCGAGGTCGTAGTACGCCTGGTGCCAGATGATCTGCGGATCGGCGAAGGCGCGGGTGTCCTCGAGTTGCACGTCGACGAACTGGTTGGGTTGCTCCCGGTTGCGCTCGGCCCACCGGGCCCCGATCGACGTGATGCCGCGAAGGTAGAACCCGGCATAGACGAGCGACTCCTCCAGGCGCTCGGCGCGCTGAGCGGCTCGGGTGGGGTCCCGTCGTCGTCGAGGCGCTCGATGTGGAGCTCGGCGGGCTGGTCCGAGCCCTTGTGACGGAACGTCTGGCGGATGACCAGCGAGCTCGTCTCGGGATCGAGGCGCAGCCAGTTGCGACCCCGTCGCTCAGCGGTGACGTACAGCTCGAAGCGCCCGTCCTCGTCGAGGTCCATCTCGCGCTCGTGGAGCGTGGCGCCGACTCCCGGACCACCACCCCCGAACCCACCCCGGGCGAACGTGTTGAAGCTCAGCCATTGCGCCTCGCCCCGCGTCCCCCAGACGCGGTAGCCATGGCTCCCAGAGACCGACGACCCGAGGTAGAGGTTGTCCGGGTTCTCCGCGACGATCTTGATCGTCTCGTGGCACGTGCAGATCAGGTGGGGCCGCAGCGGGTCGCCCCACTCGAGCGACCCCTCGAGGGCGCCCCGCAGGAGGCGGGTCAACATCCGATACCCCTCGGCCACGTCGAGCGGATCGCCCATGCCCGGTCGCAGGATCTCGTCGCCCGCGTCGCGCAGCAGATCGCAAAAGGTGCTCCAGATCTCGCCGCTCAGGAGCCGGTCCTCCGCTGGGTCGGTCACACGAAGTCCGAGCCGCCGTCGGCGTTGACATTGGCGCCGGTCACATAGCCGTTGCGCCGGGACGCCAGGAAGACGGCCACCGCCGCGACCTCCTCGGGCAGGCCCGCACGACCGAGGTCGGCCGGCTGGTGGAACTCCCTCTCGATCCACGTCATCACGTCGTACGGGTCGGACGGATCGAGGCCGTCGGCCGCAAAGAACGGCGCCAGCTGCTCGGTGAAGCTGGCTGTCACGATCGAGCCGGGGCTGACGGTGTTGACGAGGATGCCCTCGGGGGCGAGCGACTTGGCCAGGTTCTTCGAGATGCTCGTGACCGCCGCCTTCGACGCGGTGTACGCGATCAGCATCGGGTTCTGCCGCTGGATCGAGTGGGCTGAGAAGTTGACGATGCGGGCCCACTCGGCGGCGCGCAGCAACGGCAGCGCGGCACGGACGTTGTGGACGGCAGCCATCGTGCCGAGCGCGAATGCCTGCTCCCATCCCTTGTCGTCGAGGTCTTCGAGCTTCCCAGCGGCGGGGCCGATGGTGTTGACGAGCACGTTGAGACGCCCCCACCGCTCGGTGAGCTCCGCGTAGGCCCGCTCGACCTCGTCCCGCTTGGTGACGTCGACACTGAGACCGACCGCGTCGGGCGCGCCGGCCGCCTTCAGCGCGTCGACCGCTTCCTCGAGGAACTCGCTGCGTCGCGCGAACACCGCCACCGACGCGCCCTCGGCCGCGAGGAGCTCGGCCGTCGCGCGACCCATCCCCTTCGATCCTCCGGTGACGACCGCGGTCGCTCCCTCGTACCCGAGATCCATCGTTCCCCCTGTCGACGTGGTGTCAGCGCACTCTACGAAGCTGAGGTCGTCCCCGCGCTCCAGGCGCGCAGTTGGCGGTGGCGCTGCCGGAAGACCGCGGTGAGGATCGCCCGTTGGGCGCGTGCCGCACCCGGGATCGCGGCCAGCCATGGGCGGGGGACGTACTCGATGCGGTCACGCACGATGCAGGCCCGGTCGGGATCACCCTCGTCGGGATCGACCCAGCGTTCGTGCTGCCACGTCCGCGCGGTGGCCATGGTCGATCGCTCCCGAAAGTACCGGTCCCCGATCGCGTCGATGCCCAGGTCGTCGTAGTCGATGGGCACGACGGCGAGCAGCAGTACCCAACTGCGCCCGAGCTGCGAACCGGGCGCGACGTCGGCCAGCGACGAGCCCCTCCAGGTCGTCGGAACGGTCATGCGCAGCCAGGGCCCCAACTCGTGGTTGATGCCGGCCGGAGTGGTGACCCGCTGCCACACCTCGTCCGCCGACCGAGCCAGCTGCGTCTCCCGCTCGATCACCACTGTTCGGGGATCCATGCTTTGCATATTAGGAATACCTAACTCAGGGGTCCAGACCTTCGCTCGAGGCTGGCCCGGTCCCAGTCGGCGGTCGTCGGCCGCGGCCTCGTAGGTGCTCTGGAGGAACTCGAGCAGCACCGCGTCGGGATCCGGCGCGGTGCGCACCGCGGTGTAGGGCAGCGTGAACTCGCCGAGCGCGTCGTCGAAGCTGGCGCCGGCCGGCGCGACCGGCGTCGACCGGTAGCCGTCGGGCTCGGGGTAGGCGTAGGAGTAGAAGACGCCCTCGCCGTCGGGCCCCGGCCAGTAGCCGGCGCTGCTCACCTCGTGCGAGTAGGCCTCCCACATCACCTGCGGACCGCAGTTGGGCGCGCCGCCGGGATGCGGCGGTGCCGACCCGCCCGGAGAAGCGCGTCACGGCCAGGTCGAGCGCACCCCAGAACAGGTGCACCGGGCTGACCTTGCCGACGAACCGCGACCGGAACACCTCGAAGACACGATCCATCTGCACGAGCGCCAGCCAGAAGCGCTGCACCGCGCTCCGCGTCGTAGGCCGCGTGCTGCGTCGTCGAGCTCGAAGGGGATGGCGCCGGGGATCTCGACCGGCATCGTCCAGATGGTCGTCGACAGCCCGAGCTCGTCGAGGCGCGCCATGACCTCCCGCGTAGAAGTCGGCGACCGACATGGGCTCGAGCGGCAGCGAGCGCGCCGCGCCGTCGGTGACCGTCGATGTCGAGCCGATGGTCGAGGAAGTCGAAGTCGATCTGGAAGCCGCGATCGCCGTGGGGGATCAGGCTCGGTGCGTCAGCCCGCGGGCCGTGACGTAGAGCGGCACGTTCCACCAGTGGTTGACGAGCGGCGTGTTGGCCATGCGGATCTTGCCGACGACCTGGGTCCACAGCTGGAGCGTGTCGCGCGTCGTCTCCCAGCCCGCCACCGGGATCTCGGGCCAAGCACTCGCACCCGGGATGTCGTTCACCTTCCGCAAGCTATCCCTGCCGAGATGGTTGACCTAGCCTCGGCGCCGTGGGTGCAACGCCCGATCGGTCGCCGGTGCGGTTGGCGGAGCTCGTCGCCGCGCTTGTCGCTCGGCATCGACCTCGGCTTCGGCCAACCGATGGAGCACGTGCTGCGGCAGTGCCTGATCGCGACGCGACTGGCGGAGCGGGTCGGTCTCGACGACGACGAACGGGCCGGCGTCTACTACACGTCGCTGCTGATCAACGTCGGCTGCCACACCGACGCCTACGAGCAGGCGAAGTGGTTCGGCGACGACATCGACCTGAAGGCGACCAAGTTCGAGTACGAGCACGGCAAGAGCTTCCGGGAGCTGGTGGCCATGGTCCGCCGCATCGGCGCCGGGCAGCCGCCCGCTGCAGCGGATGCGGACCGGCGTCGAGTTCGCGCTGCACGGCCGCCACGACGTGAACGGCATGATCACCCGGCACGCCGAGCTGGCGAAGACGCTGGCCATCGAGCTCGGGCTGCCCGACTCGCGTGTGCACGGCCCTCGGCGTGCGCCTACGAGCAGTGGGACGGCAAGGGTTGGCCGGGGACGCTGGCCGGCGACGACGATCCCCATCGCGGCCCGGCTCGCCGCGCTGGCCGAGTACACCGAGGTGGCCCACCGGGTGCAGGGTGTCGACGCGGCGCAGGGCGCTGGCCCAGCGCCGGCCGGGCACGCAGTTCGATCCCGCGCTGGTCGACGTGCCTCGAGGCCGATGCCGACGACATCTTCGGCGGCCTCGACGAGATCGGGACCTGGACCGCGGTGATCGACGCCGAGCCGGCGCTCACCGTGCAGCTGTCCGACGAGCGAGTTCGACTCGGCGCTGCTGGCCATCGCCAACTTCGTCGACCTCAAGTCGCCGTACACGCTCGGCCACTCCCGCGCCGTCGCCGAGCTGTCGGCCGCGGCCGGCGACCGAGCTCGGGCTCGACGCGGCCGAGGTCGGCGCGCTGCGGCGAGCCGGCCTGGTGCACGGGTTCGGTCGGCTCGGCGTGTCGAACGCGCATCTGGGACAAGCCGGGTCCGCTCGCCGCCGGCGAGTGGGAGCGCGTGCGCATGCAGCCGTACCTCACCGGCCGCATGCTCCAGCAGTCCGACGCGCTGGCGCCGCTCGGCGCGCTCGGCCGTGCCAGCACCGCGAGCGGCTCGACGGCTCGGGCTATCCCCGAGGGCTTGTCCGGGCTCGCGCATCTCGCGCCCGGCGCGTGTCCTCGGTGCCGTCGACGCCTACCAGTCGATGCGCGAGCCCCGCCCGTACCGGCCGGCGCGGATCGGCCGACGAGGCGGCGGCCGAGCTGCAGCGCGAGGTCAAGGCCGGACGGCTCGACGGCGACGCCGTGACCGCGGTGCTCGGCGCGGCCGGCCACCGCGTCGGCCGGCGGCGCGACGGGCCCGGCCGGGCTCACCGCCCGCGAGGTCGACGTGCTGCGGCTGCTGGCCCGTCGGCCTGTCGAGCAAGGAGATCGCGGCTCGCCTCGTGATCTCGCCGAAGACGGCCCGCAACCACATCGAGCACATCTACACCAAGACCGGCGCCACCAGCCGCGTCACCGCCAGCCTCTTCGCCATGCAGCACGGCCTGCTCCCCGACGACCTCGGCTGACGATCCTCGATAGATGGGGCAATTGCCCCATGACCCTCCGCGGCGCCATTTCGTACGTTGCCACCAGTCAGCGTCGCACGACCGGAGGAGGCCACCATGGGACTGCGATCAAGGCTCTTCGCGCTCGGCTACGACCGCCAGATGGCCAAGGGCGAGCGGGCCGGGCTCGCAGGCCCGCCGCGAGGCGCTGCTCGCCGGAGCGTGCACGGCGACGTCCTCGAGATCGGCGCCGGGACCGGGCTCAACCTCTCCATCTACGGCCCGGAGGTCGCCTCGCTCACGCTGACCGAGCCGGAGCCGCCGATGCTGAAGCGGCTCCGCAAGCGGGCCGCGCGACGAGGTCCCCGCCGGCCACCGTCCTGCGCGCCCCGGCCGAGGACCTGCCCTTCGACGACGACACGCTTCGACGTCGTGGTCTCGACGCTCGTGCTCTGCGGTGTCAACGACCAGCCGCGGGCGCTGCGTGAGATCCACCGCGTGCTGCGACCCGGGCGGCGAGTTGCGCTTCCTCGAACACGTGCGCTCGGACGACGCCGCGCTCGCCCGCAAGCAGGACCGGATGAACGGCGTCAACCGCTTCATCGTCGGCTGCGACTGCAACCGCTCGACGCTCGACTCGATCGGGACGGCCGGCTTCGAGGTCAGCCGACGTCGAGCACGGCACGCTGCCCAAGGCTCCCGCGTTCGTGCCGACCGCTCGTCGTCGGCACCGCCACGCACCATCGCCGGCCGAGCGCCACCAGCGCCAACGATTCCCACCCACGAGCCGACCAGCGCCTGAGGCGCCACACACCAAGGAGACACGCCATGCCGAAGGTATCGAAGGACACCGCCACCAAGGTCGAGGACTTCGGCGCGGCCGTCGACCACTCGGCCGACCTCGACGGCTACACCGTCAACTTCGTGACGATCCGCGAGACCCACGACCTCGCCCCGATGCTCGCGAACCTGCCCGCCGGCAACTGCACCTGCCCGCACTGGGGCTACGTGCTCAAGGGACGCATCACGATGCGCTACCCCGACCACGAGGAGATCGTCGAGGCCGGCGACGCGTTCTACTTCCCGCCGGGACACGCCCCCGAGGCCGAGGCCGGCACCGAGCTGATCCAGTTCAGCCCGGCCGACGAGCTGGCGGTGGTCGTGGACGGCATGCGGGCGGCCATGCAGGCCGCCGCGGGCAACTGACCTCGCCGCGTCGGCCCGTTTGATCCCCGAACGGGGGTCGAACGGGCCGAGCGGTGGCGCGGGGGACGCGGGATAGCCTCCCGGCCATGCGCATCGTGGTGCTGGGTGCCGGGTTCGGCGGGCTGGAGCTGACGACGCGGCTGTCCGACGAGTTCGGCGACGACGTCGAGGTCGTGCTGATCGACCAGAGCGACGGCTTCGTGTTCGGCTTCTCGAAGCTCGACGTGATGTTCGGGCGCGTCGCCGCGCCGACGCCGTGCGCCACCCCTACCGCGACCTCGTCAAGCCCGGCGTGCGGTTCGTCCAGACGACCGTCCGGTCGATCGACCCGGTCGCCAAGCGCGTCGAGACCGACGCCGGGACGTTCGACGCCGACATCCTCGTCGTCGCGCTCGGCGCCGACCTCGACCCGGCGGCCACGCCCGGCCTGGTCGAGGGCGGCCACGAGTTCTACACCGTCGCCGGCGCGTTCGCGCTGCGCGACGTGCTGGCCGACTTCGACGGCGGCCGGGTGATCGTCGGCGTCACCTCGACGCCGTTCAAGTGCCCGCCCGCGCCGAGCGAGACCGCGCTGCTGATGCACGACTTCCTCGACCGAGCGCGGCCTGCGCGACCGCTCGGAGATCTCGCTGGTCATGCCGCTGCCGCGTGCCGATCCCGCCGTCGCCGGCCGCGTCGGAGGCGCTGCTCGCCGCGTTCGCCGAGCGCGACATCGAGTGGCACCCCGGACGCCTGGTGCGCGGGCTCGATCCCGCCCGCAAGGTCGCGCGTGCTCGAGCGACGGCGACGAGATGCCCTACGACCTCTTCCTCGGCGTGCCCGTGCACCGCGTGCCGGCGGTCGTCGAGGCGTCGGGCTTGGCCGTCGACGGCTGGATCCCGGTCGACCCGCTCACGCTCGAGACCGCGTTCCCGGGCGTCTACGCCGTCGGCGACGTGACCAGCGTCGGCACGCCGAAGGCGGGCGTGTTCGCCGAGGGCCAGGCGGCCGTCGTGGCCGACGCGATCATCGCGCGCGTCCGCGGCGACGCCGCCGCCGAGCCGACCTACGACGGCCACGGCATCTGCTACCTCGAGTTCGGCCACGACCAGGTGGCGCAAGGTCGACGTCACCTTCCTCAGCGGGCAGGCGCCCGTCGGCGGCCTCGAGGGACCGTCGCAGGCGCTCGCCGCCGACAAGGCCGAGTTCGGCACCAGCCGCATCCGCCGCTGGTTCGGCCGCGACTGGCCCTAGGGCCGGGCCGGGTGACCTCTGCCCCTGAGCGGCGTCACTACCGTTGGCGGCCGTGAACCGGATCGGCACACGCATCGGGCTCGGGGTCGGGCTCGCCGCGGTCGTCCTCTCGGGCTGCGGCGCCGACGGCCGGCGCACCGCGACCCGTCGTTCGTCGGCCACCACGTCGCCGGCCCTGGCCACCACGAGTGAGCCGTCCACGACGACCACCACGCCCACCACGACGACCGCTGCGCCGACCACCACGACGACCGCACCGCCGGTCGCCGCCACGGGGGTACCGGCGACCACCTCGGTCCCGCCGCCCGCAACGCCCACGCCTGCCGTCGACGTCAGCTCGGTGACGGCCGCCGAGCTCGGTCGGAGCTGGCACGCCGGTTGCCCGGTCGGGCCGACGCAGCTGCGCCGGTTGACCCTGTCCTACTGGGGCTTCGACGGCCGCACCCACCAGGGTCAGCTGATCGTCAACGCGCAGGCCGTGTCCGCACTCAGCTCGGTCTTCACCTCGCTCTACGCGTCGCACTTCCCGATCAGGAAGATGGTGACCATCGAGCACTACGCCGGCACCGGCGTGCAGCTCGACGACGAGTCCACCGCCGACGACAACACCGCCGCCTTCAACTGCCGCAACGCCGTGAACCCCGGTGGTCCGCCGGCCTGGTCCGAGCACGCGTACGGCGAGGCCGTCGACATCAACCCGGTCGAGAACCCCTACGTCGAGTCCACCGGCGTCGTCGATCCGCCCAACGGCGCACCGTTCGTGAACCGGACGGTGCGCCGCGCCGGCATGGCCTACGCCGGCAGCCCGCTCAACGCCGCGTTCGCCGCCGTCGGCTGGCGCTGGGGCGGCTACTGGTCCGGCAACCCCGACTACCAGCACTTCTCTGTGAACGGGCAATGAGCGGCTCGGGCCACCGACGGCGGGTAGGCGGGGTGCTCGTCGGCGTCCTCGCGCTGGTCGCCGTGAGCTGCGGCAGCTCGTCGAAGGCGCAGACCTCGGAGGGTACGACCGAGCTCCCGACGACCACCACCGCGCCGCCGTCCACGACCACCACCGCGTCCGACCTCCACGACCGCGGCCTCCACCACGACGACCACCGCGCCGACGATCAGCACGACCCCCACGACGGCCGCACCTCCGGCCACCTCCGCCACGCCGGCACCGAGGCTCATCGACCAGATCGCCGACACCGGCGGCGCGACCAAGGTGATGACCGTCGACTCGCCGTCGTGGTCGTCCGACACCGCCACGATGATCCTCTGGCAGCGCGAGTCGACCGGCTGGGTCCAGGTCGCGGGACCATGGTTCGCCTGGACCGGAGGCGGCGGGTGGTCCTACAAGCCGGGCGAGTCGACGCGACGCTCACCGGTCGGCTCGTTCACCTTCGGCATCGGCTTCGGGCTGTCGGCCAACCCCGGCTACCGGCTCGGCTGGTTCGTCGTGGGCCCGACCGACTACTGGGTCGAGGACCCGGCCAGCCCCGTCTACAACACGCACCAGAAGGGCCCGGCCAGCGGGACGAACGTGCCCTGGAGCCACTACGAGCAGCTGAGCCGGCAGCCGATCGCCTACCAGTACTCGGCGCTGATCAACTTCAACGTGCCCGTGTCGGGTTCGGCGCGCGGCTCGGGCATCTTCCTGCACGTGTCGAAGGGTGCGTCGACCGCCGGATGCGTCAGCCTGCCGGTGAGCGAACTGCTCACCGCCCTGCGATGGATCGACGGGAACACCCGCATCATCATGGGCCCGGACTCGGAGATCCGGAAGCTCTGACGCGTCCCGCCCAGGTCAGGGTTGACATGTGACTAATTAGTCACCTATAGTCGAGAGCGTGGACGAGGTGTTCAAGGCCCTGGCTGACCCGACCCGACGGAGCCTGCTCGACGAGCTCTTCCGGGAGGACGGCCAGACGCTGCGGGCCCTCGAGGGGCGGTTCTCGATGACCCGCTTCGGGGTGATGAAGCACCTGAAGCAACTCGAGGACGCGGGCCTGGTGGTCACCCGGCGCCGCGGCCGCGAGAAGCTCCACTACCTCAACCCCGTCCCCATCCGACTCGTCCACGACCGGTGGGTGAGCAAGTACGCCGAACCCTGGGCCGCTGGGCTCAGCGAGCTCAAGACCAGACTGGAGAGTCCCATGGAGAAGGTGTTCGAGATCTACATCCGCACCACGCCCGAGCGTCTCTGGGAGGCGATCACCGACCCGGAGATCCGCAGCAAGTACAACTTCGGCGCCGTGGTCGAGTCGGACTGGACCACGGGGGCGCGCATGGACATGCGCTCCCCCGACGGCAGCTTCGCGCTCGGCGAGGGCGAGGTGCTCGAGGTCGATCCGCCGCGTCGGCTCGTCCACACCATGAAGGCGCTGTGGAGCGACGACGTCCGCGACGAAGGCTTCTCGCGGGTCACCTGGGAGATCGTGCCGGTGGGCGATTCGTGCCAGCTGACCGTCACCCACGACCAGCTGCGCGAGGGCGCCAACGACGAGATCTACGGCGGCTGGCCGATGATCCTGTCGGGCCTCAAGACCTGGCTCGAGACCGGTGAGCTGCTGACCACCCCCGGCTCGCTCATGTACACCTGAACCGCGCGGCTCCCCGGGTCGGTCAGACCCGCCCGGGGAGCTCGGGAGGCGCGACCCAGATCGAGCGCCGCAGCAGGTCCTCGAGCTCGTCGGCCTCAGCACTCCGGGCCGGGTCGGCCGCCAGGTCGACCTGCTCGCCCGGATCCGCATCGAGGTCGAACATCGCCCGGCCCGGCAGGGTGAAGTGGGACCGGGTGATGAGCTTGAGGTTGCCCAGCCGGATCGTCGGCCAGCCGTCCGCCACTGCCCCGATCAGATGCCGGGACGGGTCCGGCTGCCAACCCGGGTCGGTGAGGGCGGGACGCAGGCTGCGCGCCTCGAACTCGCCAGGATCGAACGCGACGCCCGCGTAGTCGAGCGCGGTGGTGACCCAGTCCATGTTCTGGACCATGCCCGCGTGTCGGCGGCCGCCCACCATGTCGGGCGCGGCGAGCACCAGCGGCACCCGCCACAGATCCTCGAAGGGGATCCACGGCACCTTGCGCAGCATGCCGCGGTGGCCGCCGTAGTCACCGTGGTCGGAGGTGAAACCGATCACCGTCCGGTCGGTGTCGATCGCCGACAGGATCCGACCGATCGAGTCGTCGATCTGGCGGATCAGCCCTCGCGTGAGCGCTTGCAGCTCGCGGAGGTGGCGCTCGGAGTTCGGCCGGCTCGGCCGGAACGGCCCGGTCTGCACGGTGAGCGGCTGGCGGAAGGCCCAGGGCAGGCCGTCGTTGACCTCGAAACCCTCTGGCGGAAGTACCGAGTCGGCCGGGTCGTACATGGACTCATAGGGCTCCGGCGGATCGAGCGGATCGTGGGGATGGGGGAACGACACCACGAGGTAGAGGGGCCGGTCGGGGTCGCGTCGCGCCAGCACCTCGAGCGCCTCGCGCTCGACCCAGCTGGTCGGATGGGCAGACGGATCGAGCGGGAACCGCGGGTCCCTCGGTGTGCCTGCGAGCCTCGGCTCCCGGTCGGCCAGCCGATGGTCGGCCAGCCCCTGCTCCACCAACCACCGGTGGTAGTCGTCACCGCCACCCACCAGCTGGCGGTCGCCCGACTCGTCGGGCAAGAAGTCGAGGCCGTAGAGGTGCTCGCACATGCGCATCGTGTCGAACCCGTAGTCGCCGCGCATCGGACGGAAGTGGCCCTTGCCGACGATCGCCGTCTGATAGCCGGCCGCCCCGAGCTCGCGGGCGACCGTCCAGTAGCCCTCCGGCAGGTAGAGCTTGTCGACACGCGGCACACGGTTCGCCCCCACACCGGTCAGCAACGAGATACGCGACGGCACGCACACCGTCGAGCTGCTGTAGGCGGTGTCGAACACGACACCTCGACAGCGCCAGACCGTCGAGGTGTGGGGTGTCGAACGTCGATCCCGGCGCGAACCCCGTGTGGTCGTGGCGCTGCTGGTCGGTCATCACCAGGATCAGGTCGGGGCGTTCATCCATGGCGCGCGTCCCTCGCATGGCCGCGCCTCACGGCTCCATGACCACCCACCCGCGGCGCTGGAGCTCGGCGGCCAACTGCTCGTCGGGGATCCGCCGCAACGCCTGCTCGGCCGACGAGAGGCGGCGCGCCGGTGGCGCGACTGCCCTCGGGGCCGCGCCCTCGTCACCCTCGCCGGTTTCGTCCTCGGCGGCCTCGGCCTCGCGTTGCAGCTGCTCGACGAACGCCTCGGCCTCGTCCCGGGTGAACTTGCCGGCGGCCTGGCGCTGGGTGAACCCCATCGGCCCGCGGGCATCGCGGAAGTCGACGTGGCCGGCGTCCTGCAGCAGGGACAGCAGCTCACGCACCTGCCGGGACGACGCGGGCGGGCCGGATTGCTGTCCGAAGGGCATGGGGGAGCGTCTCACCGATGCAGGCCGCTTGCCAAGGGCTCGTTCTTCGGCAGCGGTCAGTCGGGCAGGAGCGGCACCGAGGGCGCCAGCTCGCGACCCAGCAGCACGGTCCTGGTGATCGCCGCCGACCCGAACCGTTCGCGCACATCGTCGAGGGCGTGATCGAGGGCGGCCCCGCTGCGGGCGTCGAACGGCAACGCGAGCTGCACGGCGCGGTCGTCGTCCAGGTTGGTCACCGCGACGCCCACGAGCGTGAGCCCCTGCTGCTCGATGAGCGGCGACGCCGACGCCAGCAGCTCCCTGCGCCGCGGCGAGGACGGTCGGCGTGTGCGCGGTGGCCTCGGCCAGCGTGTGCGAGCGGGTGGCGCGGGAGAAGTCGTCGAAGCGGAGCCGCAGGACGACGGTTCGTCCGACGCGCCCGGCGCTCCGCATGCGACGCGTGACCCGATCGACCAGGGCCACCAGCACGGCATCGACCTCGGCGGCAGAGCGCCGGCCGCGTCCGAGCGCGCACTGCGCGCCCGATCGACCGCCGGCGGCGACCCGACCTGCACAGGACGGGGGTCGCGGTTGTGGGCCAGCGCGTGCAGGTGGCGCCCCGAGGCCGGGCCGAGCAGGGTGACGAGCGAGGCCTCGGCCAGGTCGGCCACCTCGCCCACCGTGCGGATGCCCCGGCTCGTGCAGCTTCTCCGCGGTCACCGGCCCGACACCCCAGAGCCGCTCGACCGGCAGCGGGTGCAGGAAGGCCAGCTCGCCGTCGGGCGGCACGACCAGCAGGCCGTCGGGCTTGGCCACCCCGCTGGCCACCTTGGCGAGGAACTTGGTCCGCGCCACGCCGACGGTGATGGCCAGGCCGACCCGCTCGAGCACGTCCCGCCGCAGCTGCGCGGCGATCTCGGCGGGCGTGCCCGACACCCGACGCAGCCCGCCGACCTCGAGGAAGGCCTCGTCGATCGACAGTCCCTCGACCAGCGGCGTCGTCTGCTCGAAGACCTCGAAGACGGCCCGGCTCGCCTCGGTGTAGGCCGACATCCGCGGCGGCACCACGACCGCGTCCGGGCACAGCCGGCGGGCCTAGCCCGCCGCCCATGGCGGTGCGCACCCCGCGGGCCTTGGCCTCGTAGCTCGCGGCCAGCACGACGCCGCCCCCGACGATCACCGGCCGGCCCCGTAGCCGCGGGTCGTCGCGCTGCTCGACCGAGGCGTAGAACGCGTCGAGGTCGGCGTGCAGGATGGTCGCCTCGCCTCTCACGAACACATGTTCGCACACCACGCTCGGGACGTACCCCCCCCCCGAACCTGGGGCGGCGGGACCTATCTCGCCGGTGGCTCGGCCTCCCGCAGCAGCAACGCCAGCGTGGGACAGGCCGCGACGGCCCGCTTGGCGTGGGCCTCCAGGTGCGGCGGGAGGGGCTTGGGGTCGATGATCGGGTAACCCCACGGGTCGAGCTCGATCCGTTCGGGCAGCAGCTCGGCGCAGATCCCGTGGCCCACACACGTGATCGGGTTGACGACGATCCGGCGGCTCATCGCCAGCTCCCGGTCTCGGGCAAGGGCAGGAGCGGCGCCTGGGCGGGGCAGCCGCCGTGGCGTTGGTGGCGGGCGATGTGGTCGGCGAACACGCGGATGGAGCTGTCGACGAAGCGGGCCACCCCGTCCGGATGGCGGCATGCACCGCGGCCGCGCACGAGCTCGAGCAACCCGACGATCTCGCGCGGCGAGACCCGCCTGCCGGACGCCGCCCACTCGACCGCGTCGGCCACCGCCGGCAGACCGTGCACGCAGGGCCCGCACTGCCCGGCGTTCTCCCCGGCCATCCAGCGCGTGATCCTGGCCACCTCGTAGAGCGGGCACAGATGCTCGGGCAGCACCGCGATCACCCCGCAACCGAGGCTGGCCCCGACGCGGGCGAGCGACGAAGGGGCCAGCGTGACGTCACCCACCGCCGACCCGGGTATCCAGGTGCCGAAGTACCCACCGACGAGCACGGCCTGCACGCCGTCGAAGGCACCACCAGCGGCGGCGATGGCGCCCGACAGCGCGGTCCCGCCGGACGCTTCGCAGACACCCGGCGCGGCCACCGCGCCCGTGACGGTGAGCAGGGTCGTACCCGGCGCGTCGGGGGTCCCGAGGGCGCGGTACCACTCGGGCCCGTAGCGGGCGATGAGCGCGATCTGCGCGAAGGTCTCGACGTTGCTCGTGAAGGTGGGCCGACCTCGCACCCCGCGCTCGAAGGCTCGCGGCGGCACGAACGTCGGCTTCGCCTCCCCGCCGTTCAGCCAGTTGACGAGGGCGGACTCCTCGCCGGCGACGTACCGGTCCGGTGCCGACCGCACCTGCAGACCCGGTCGGGCGCGAGCGCCGCGCCGGCCGCGCTCCTCGCGGGCGCGCTCGACGGCCGCGACGACCTCGGGCCAGTTGCGGTCGACGCAGAGGTAGCTCGCCGACGCGCCGAGGAAGTCGGTAACGACATCGAGTCCGTCGAGCACGAGGTGTGGGGCGCTCTGGAGCAGGATCTTGTCCTTGGCGCTGGCCGGCTCGCCTTCGGTGCCGTTGGCGACCACCACCGGCCGGCGGGCGCCCGCCGCCACCGCCGCCAGCTTCGTCGCGGTCGGAAACGCCGCACCCCCCCGGCCGCGGAGCCCGGCCGCCTCGAGGTCGGCGACGAGCGCCTTCGGCGCCCGCGGCCGCGGGCCGTAGCGGTCGAGGTGGACGGCCAGGTCGGTCGTCGCGGGTAGGGGTAGGAGCCGCGCCGGATCGACCGGCGACAGGCCCAGTACCGCGGGCGCGGGATCGGTCATGGCCGGCGCCGCTCAGTGGACATCGATGACTCCCGTCACCTGCTGCGAAGCGGGGTCGATCTGGAGGCTCACCGTCGCCGTGCGCACCGGCCCCCCCGCCGCCCTGACCTGCGCCGTGATGTCGGCTCCCGACAGCGCGGTGACCGTGCCGGCGTAGCGCCCCGCCGCGCTCGGCGGGCCGAAGGCCATCGTCCCGGCGCGCATGGCCAGACCACCGTCGTCGAGAGCCGTGCCCTCGAGCACGATCTGCAGCCGACCGGTGACCTCGCCCCGCAGTCGCGCGTCGATCGTCACGACGGTGTGGTCACCCTGGCCGGCCTGGCTGAGCGTCCCGTCGAGGCGGGCACGGAACGGTGACGAGAACGCCGCCCCACCTGCGGTCGCCGATCCGGGGCTCGACGCCGCACCGGACGGGCCGGCCGCCGCCGACTTGAGCAACGACTTCGGTGTGCCGGCCTTGCGGGCCCAGCCCGGCTGCGTCGGACCGGTCGCCGCCCAGCCGAGCACGACGACCACGGCCAACGCGCTGGTGACGGCCCCCGCCACACGACGAGCCGGATCGATCTGCCAGTTCGACGCGAGGCGCCACCCGACCGCGCCGAGGATCGCCGCGAGGCAGGCCAGGTCGACCACCTGCACCCAGCCCACCCGACCGTCGCTGCCGGTGCCGAGCCCGTGGACGAAGGCGACGGGCCAGCACGCGTACGCGGCCCAGTGCAGCGTCCGCCACACGCGATGGCCGATGTGCGGACGGAGCAGGCTGGTCACGGTCAACGCGACGACGAGGTCGAGCGCCACCGCGCCGAGCCCGAGCCAGAGCGGTCGGTACGACGAGGTGAAGGGCACGAAGACCGCCACGACGCTGATCGGGGCGTAGCCGTCGGCGACCGACGTCAAGATGTGGACGCCGAGGAACGCCACCGCCAGGAGCGATGCGTTCCGGTGGAGGGCGGCGGTCACGAAGCGGGGCCAGCGCGAGGGCGCCCAGCGCTGGATCTGGGCGATGCCGAGCACCATGACGAGGGTCAACAGGACGAGCGACACCAGCCCGGTCGCCGCGGGTCAGGTACCACAAGGCCTTGGTGCTGGCGCTGGCGGTGGCGGCGGCGATCACGCGCCACCGACCTGGCTGACCCCGGCCACGGCCAGGTCCTCGGGCCAACCCGCCACCACGGTCACCGTCCCATCGGGACGAACCAGCCGCGACGGCAATGCCCGTTCCTGGAGCCAGGCCGGGGCGGCCTCCCCCATGACGACGGCGGCGGTGCTGGCGATGTTGGCGTCGACGCACGAGCCCGCGGCCACCGTGGCGGTGCGCCAGCACACGGACGCCGGCCGGCCCGTGCGCGGGTCGATCACGTGATGGAGCTCGACCTCACCGCGGCGCCAGCGACGCACGGTCGTGCCCGAGGTGGCGAGACCGCCCATGTGGACGCCGACGGTCTGGCCGGGCCCGGTCGGGTCGGTGGCGTGATCGTCGGTGACGAGGACCGGCCAGCCGCCCGGCCAGGGGGTCCCGGCCACGGCCAGGTCGCCACCGATGCTGACCAGGATCCCCGCATCGGTCGCCGCATGGGCGGCGGCGACGGCCAGGTCGACGGCGAGGGCCTTGGCGGTCGCCCCGAAATCGAGCTCGACCCCTTCGGCCAGACGGGCGACCCGCGCCGCCGGGTCGAGCTGCACGCGGCGCCAACCGGGCACCGGCCGCAACTGGATGTGCAGCGGCGGTCCGTCAGGTGGGACCGACCTGAAGTCGCGGTCGTAGCCCAGGGTCCGCAGCGAGGTCCCGACCGTCGGGTCGACGAGGCCGTCGGTCAGCACCGCGGCCCGCAGCGCCGACTCGATGGCGCGAGCCAGCAACGGCGAGACCTTGACCGCGCGCCCAGAGGCCGCATTGAGCGCCATCAGCTCGGAGTCCGGGCGGAAGCGTGAGCAGGCCGCGTCGACCGCGTCGATCTCCGCGCGCACCGCGCCGACGACGGCGGGCAACGCATCCGCGTCGGTCGTCATCACGACGACGGCGCTCCCCAGCGCCCGGAACCGGGAGGCGGGCGGGTTCATGATCCGCCCGACGACACCTGGCCCTGGCTCGGCGAGGGGACGGGGACCTGTGCGGGCGGGCTCAGCGGCTGCGCAACGGCTCCGCCGTAGCCGGACCCGCCGTCGGGAGCGTACGGGTCGAGGGTGGTGGTGACGCCGGCCCCGACGGATCCGGTCGGTGCGTGGGACGCGGCTGACGTCGCGTGCGGTCGGGCGAGGAGGGCGACGAACGCGCCGCTCGCGACCATCGCGCCGCCGGCCAGCCAACCGGTGAGCCGGTTGACCCGTTGGAGACCATGGGTGCGGGCTCGGCGGGGGTCCATGGGCCCATTGTCGGCGCCTCGGCGGGCGAAGCGTCCGCGGGCCCGCCCAAGTCTCGGTAAAGAAGTTGTTAGCTGGCCGCGAGGTAGGTGACGACCGCATCGAGGCCACCACCCACGGCCTCGCGCAGCTCGACCTGACCGCCGTCGGCGAGCACGAGGCGGCGGACGATGGCCAGTCCCAGCCCGCTCCCGCCGAGGTCCGGACGTCCGTCCGGGTGCGACGAACCGGCAGCGGCGCGCCAGAAGCGGTCGAACGCGTGCCGCCGTTGCTCGGCGTCGAGGCCCGCGCCCTCGTCGATCACGTGCACCTCGACCAACCTGGCGTCGGGCGCGGCGCGCGCCGACACGCGCAGCCCGCTGCCGGGCGGTGACGCGTCGACCGCGTTGGCCAACAGGTTGTCGAGCACCTGGGCGAGACGATCTGGTGTGGCGCGCACCTGCAGATCGGACGGCTCGCCAACCAGCTCGACCTCGCACTCCTCCGCGATCGGGCGCCAGGTGTCGAGACGCTCCGCGATGGCGTCGTCGATGTCGATCGTTCGCCGATCGGTGGCGTCGCTGCGGTCGGCACGGGCCAGCGTCAACAGACCGTCGACGAGTCGCGAGAGGCGCTGCGTCTCACGCCGCGCGCCGGCGAGATCGTCGAGCGCGTCCTCCCCTTCGATCTCGGACTCGAGGTTCTCCAGCCGGAGTCGCAGTGCGGTCAAGGGTGTGCGCAGCTGGTGCGACGCGTCGGCGACGAATGCTTCCTGCAAGCCGACCAGCTCCTCGAGCCGGTCCGCCATCTCGTCGAACGCCGCCCCCACCTCCCGAACCTCCGGTGGGCCCGCGTCGACGTCCACCCGGGCATGCAGATCACCGCGTCCCAATCGGACCGCCGCCTCCCGCATGGGTACGAGTGGGCGGGTGACCCAACGCGACAGCGCGATCCCCACGAGCGCGGCTGCGGCGAGGCAGGCCAGACCCGTGGCGGCGAGCAGCAACCAGTAGCGGTGGATGCGGTCGTCGACCTTGTCCGCCGCGTAGCTGACCAGCACCGCGCCGACGACCCGACCCGAGGTGCTCACCGGCACGGCTGCGAACATCACGGGGTCGCCGAGGGCTCCGGTAGCCCGCGACCCGCTCGACGGTGTGCCCCGCAAGGCGGCGGCAACCTCCGGGCGGCGCGAGATCGCGGCCGAGCCCGCGACGAGCGGTGCCGAGTCGCCGACGACGCGTCCCGTGGCGTCGAGCACGACCGCCTCGGCCCCTGTCCGGCGCCGGTACTGCAGGACCGAAGCCTGGATGTCCGCGCGCGCGTCGCCCTCGAGCGTCTCCTCCGAGTCGTTGGCGATGACGAACGCGTCGCGCTGCAGCGTGGTGGCCTCCTGCTGGCGCGTCCGATCGCCGTAGGAGAGGGCCAGCGGCACCTCGAGCAGGATCAGCACGACGAGGGTGAGTGCGAGGTACGAGGCAAGGAGCCGGCGACGCAAGGACTCGCCTCAGCGATCGTCGCGCATGCGGAACCCGACCCCTCGAACGGTCTCGATGAGGGTCGGGTCGCCGAGCTTGCGACGGAGGGAGGCCATGTGGACGTCGAGCGTCTTGGTGGGTCCGTACCAGTGGGGATCCCACACCTGCTCGAGGATCTCTTCGCGCGAGCGGAGGGCGCCGGGGTCGGTCGCCAGCAGGGCCAGGAGGTCGAACTCTTTGCGCGTGAGCGCCAGCTCGACGCCGTCGATGCGGGCCCGGCGGGTGCGCCGGTCGACCTCGAGGCCACCGTTGACCGTGACGTCCGGCGCGACCACGCGTCCCGCCTCGACCCGGCGGGCCACCGCGCGGATCCTGGCCACCAGCTCCCGGAAGCCGAACGGCTTCACGAGGTAGTCGTCGGCCCCGATCTCCAGGCCCGCCACACGATCGGCCTCCTCGCCCCGCGCCGTGATGACGATGATGGGCACCTCGGAGGCCTGGCGCAGCTGCCGGCAGATCTCGTAGCCGTCGACGTCGGGAAGTCCGAGATCGAGCAGGACGACGTCCGGCGTCGACGCGGCCAGCGCCGCCGCTCCGGTGGCGACGCGATCGGTGGTGTAGCCCTCGCGTGCCAGGCCCTTGAGCAGAGGCCCGGCAATGGCATCGTCATCCTCTACGACCAGGACGTGCATGTCCGCAGTCTCGCCCATCCCGACTCGGGCGCGGGTTCACGCATGTTCCAGGCGCGCCCGCACTGGTGGTGCCGATCCGTCGTTCGCGGTCGCCGTCATCGACTGACCGTCAGCTGGGTACCATCGCGGGGTTCGTGCTCGTGTGCGACGGTGAGTGGGTCGCCGAGAGAGAGCCGCCCGATCGATGCCGCAACGCACCCCCTCCCAGCGCACGGCCGCCGACGACACGCTCGCCGGCGCCGAGGAACTGGTCATGGCCGGACGGCTGGTCGACGCGGTCGACCTGTTGGCCAGCGCCAACCACAGCGATCCTGATCCGGCGATCGCGCTGCGCCTGATCGAGCTCCGTCGCGACGCGGCCCGCGACTACGCGGCCGGGCCGGGGCGGTCGCCGTGGCCACCCGCCTACGAGGATCCCTGGCCCGAGCTCGTTGGCGCGCTCCCGGAGCTGGCCGCCGCCGACGTCGACGTCGACCGGCTCGGCGGCGCCGTCGCCCATCACGGTGCGCTGATCGTGCGGGGGCTCTTCGACGCGGCGCGGGTCGCCCGCTCGATCGAGATCGTCCACCGCGTGCAGGCCGCTCGTGATCGTCGGGTCGACGGCCTCCCGCGCACCGACGAGGACGCGTCGTGGTACCGCCCGGTCGAGACGGGCAAGAAGATGCAGGAGGCGCTCCGCGACATGGTGGCGGGCCAAGGTGGTACCTGGCTGGGGGACTCGCCGGTCGGGTCGGCCGCCGTGCTCGACGAGCTGACCGAGACCGGCGTGGTGGAGCTCATCACGAGCCACCTCGGCGAGCGTCCCTTCTTCTCCCTCCAGAAGTCCACCCTGCGCCGGTCGGCCCCCGTGCTCAAGCTGGTCGCCTGGCACCAGGACGGCTCGTTCCTCGACCCCGACGTGCGCACCATGAACACCTGGGTGGCGCTGTCGCCGTGCGGCGGGAGCTACCCGTCGCCGGGGCTCGAGGTCGTACCCCGCCGGCTGCCCGACGTCCTGCCGGTGGACGGCGAGTTGACGCCGCACTCGGTCGCGCCCAGCCTCGTCGCCGAGGTGGCCGCCGACACACCGACGATCTGTCCCGAGTTCGCGCCCGGCGACGCGCTGCTGTTCGACGAGCGCTTCCTGCACCGGACCCACCTCAGCGCCGAGATGACCGAGGACCGCTACGCCCTCGAGTGCTGGTTCTTCGCGCCGTCGCACCCCTCGAGCGGCTACCTGGCCTTGCTGGTCTGACCCCGGCGCGGTGTGGGGCGCTGCGGCCGAGGGCCGGATCAGCCCGACACGGCGGAGTAGTGGATCGTGCCCCGGAAGCGTTCGACCTCCGGGTGGGTGGCGCGGGCCTGGCGACGCCGGCCGTTGCCGAGGGCGGCGATCTCCTCCCCGATGCCGTGCGCGTCGTCGGATTCGGTCACGTTCCTCGGTTCGCCGAAGTCGACCAGGCTGGCGTCCGGCCCGTAGTCGACGAACAGCGGCACGACCAGGATCGTCGGATCGTCGCGGGCGATCATCTCGCGGGTCGTGCGGCCGAACGGATGCATCTCGACGGAACCGTCGGGGTTCACCCGGTCGTGCGAACCACCACCGGCCAGCAACACGATGTGGCCCGAGCTCGAGTGCATCAGGCGGTCGAACTCCTGCTTGGTCTGATGGTTGCAGACCTTGCGGAACATCCGCAGCACCGTGTCGAGGTCGTCCTCGACGATGCGGGATTCGTCGAGGACCTCACCGCCGCTGACGGGGAACGTCTTCAGGACGCCACCGGCCTTGCGCAGGATGCCGTCGATGACGTTCAGGCCACCGACCTCGTAGTAGCCGAGCAGCCGCCCGAGCATGACCGAGATGTAGTTCTCGAGCCGGTCGAAGGTGGTGCACCGGTGCGCGGCCTTGTGGAAGTACCCGAGCGTGAACCCCTGGTCGGGGAGGGCGAGGTGGTTGCTCGGGAACACGTACTTCGCGCCCTGCTGCACACGCTCGAACAGCTTCTCCTGGCGGGCGAACTCGGCGAACTGCTCGGCGATGGCGGGCACCTGGTCGCCCTGCATCACGTCGACGATGCCGAGGATGGCGGCCTGGTCGGTGGTGGAGATCGGGTTCGGGTGGAGGTACGCCTTGTGGTGGTCGACCGCGTCGGGCCGCGGGTCCTGGTGCAGGTAGTCCTCGGTCACGGACTCGAAGAACTCGCCCGTCGTGGTGCCGCCGATCTGGCGGGCCATCTCGAGCATCTTCGAGTCGATGTGCTCGGTGAGCCGCTCCGACACGTCGACCGAACGAAGGTGGCTGGCCGCGTCCTTGGTCGCCTCGAAGAGCTGGCTCAGGCGGTCCTTGTTCATGGGTGTCGCGCATCGACGGTCGCTCAGGTGACCGGATCGAGCAGCACGAGCGGGATCTCCCGCTCGGTCTTGGTCTGGTACCCGGCGTAGTTCTCGTGATCGGCCGTCACGAGCGGCCATAGCCGGGCCCGCTCTTCGGCACTCGCGACGTGGGCGATCATCTTCTGCTTCGGCTTGCCCTTCATCACCACCTCGACCTCGGGGTGGTCGCGCAGGTTGAGGAACCACGCCGGATGGTGGTCGTCACCTCCTCGCGACGCCACGATGACGACCGTCGAACCCTCCTGGTAGGGCGAGGTCAGCATCACCGAGCGGGGCTGGCCGCTCTTCCGGCCGATCGTCGTCAACTCGAGCACCGGCATGTTCATGCCCGACCACCCCAGGTGGCCGAAGCTGACCTTGAGGATGACCCGGTGCACGCCGTTCATGGTCTTCAACGCGAAGTCGCTCGGCATGCCGTCGACCCTAGTGCTGTGCCTACGAGGCGGTCACCGACCCCGGCCGCTGGCGTCGGGACCGCAGGGCACCCAGCACACCGATGCCGATGCCGACGACCGCACCGCCCAGTCCGACGGTGCGCGACCGCTCGGGCAGGCGGTCGTGGTTGGCCAGACCGCCGATCAGGTCGGAGAGATCCGCCCCGGCGCTGGCCAGGAACCAGGCCGGCACAGTGGGCGAGCCCCGCAGACCGGCCTGCAGCAACATGGCGCCGACCAGCGCATCGCGGTAGCCCATCGACCGCAGCAGCAACGACGCGGTCGGGATTGTCGTCGGGGTCCGAACCCCAGATGCGGCTGGCCGCTTCGGGCGCCACGAGGAACGAGATGCCCGAAGAGAGTCGGATCGCGCCGGCGACCACCGCCAGGCCGTCACGTCGTGGCCCGCTCATGCGGCCCCACCGTCGGACCCGAACCCGAACCCGAAGCCGCTGCGGATGAGCGGCAGGTCGGCCATCGTCGCCAGATCCCGGGGCCGCGGCGCACACCGCCGGGATGGCGTTCACGGCCTGCATGGCCGTGGCGATGCTGGCTGCCCGCACGTGCTCGGTGATCGGCACGTTGCGCTCGAAGCTCGCCAGGGCCAGGAAGTGGGCCCGCATCGACGGATCGCCCTCGATCGTGAGCGTCCAGCCGTCGGCCGGCCTCGGCCAGTGGTCCGGGTACTCGCCACCGACCGTCCAGAGCGTCTCGATCTCGACCAGGGTCGTGCCGTCGCGCCGACCGCGCCAGTGCCAGCGCTGGCCGCCCACCGTGCCGGCCGCCAACGTGATGCCGAAGATGTCGTGGTCCTCGCTGCGCCAGCACCAGGTCGACCTCGGTGGTGACCTCGTCGATGCCGGCGCCGAGCGCGTCGGCGATCAGCTGGATCTCCTCCTTGAAGATCCCGCTGTTGAAGCGCAGGAAGTCGCTGGCGTCCTCGGTGACCTCTTCGGGCGGCCGCCCGAAGCGCATGTTGTCGAAGGTGATGTTGGTGCTCTCGTAGAACGACCAGTCGGCCCGCTCCTGCAGCGTCATCGCGCTCGATGCGTCGGCTCATGCCCGACAGCGCCAGCGGCAGCACGCCGCTGAGGTTGCCCGGGTTCAGTCCGGTGCCGTGGATCGACGAATCTGCCGCGCTCGCACGCGTCGAGCAGGCGGGCGAGGTCGTCCGGGGGCAGCGCCGGTGGGTAGAAGAGGAAGGCGGTCGTCACGACGTTGGCACCGCTGGCCAGGATGGCGCAGACCTCGTCGAGCGACGTGTTGCGGGGCATGTAGGCGACACAGTCCGCGCCGAGCGCGAGGAGGGCGTCGACGTCGCGGGTGGCCGATGACCCCGACCGGATCCGATGCCGGCCAGCTCGCCGAGGTCGTCGCCCCTCCTTCTCCGGCGTGTGCACCCATGCGCCCACCAGCTCGAGGTCGGCTCGCGTCGAGGATGGCCCGGATCGACTCGACGCCCTGGGCGCCGGTCGCCCACTGGATCACTCGATGTGCCACGGACCTCTCCCTGCTTGGCGAAACTCGCTGGCCGGTCCCCCCGGTCGGCAGGCATCGTACGGGCATGACCGTGACCATGGTGATGGTGCGTCGTGCCCGGGGCACCGCCGACGCGGTGGGGGTGGCACCAGCTCGCTGACCGCTGGGCCCGGCGACTCGTCGACGCTGCCGACGTACGGCCGGGCGACCTCGTGGTCGACGTCGGGGCCGGAACGGGAGCGATCACCCGTCACCTGGTGGCACGCGGTGCCGCGCGTGATCGCGGTCGAGCTCCACCCGGTCCGCCTCGCCACGCTGCGAACCGCGTTCGAAGACGACGACGTCATCGTCGTGCGGGCCGACGCCGCCGACCTACGCCTGCCCCGCCGACCGTTCTCGGTCGTCGCCAACCCGCCGTTCTCGGTGACCACCGCGCTGCTCGGCCGGCTCCTCCACCCCCGGAGCAACCTGCAGCGCGCCGATCTCGTGGTGCCGCGGCACGTGGCCGCGCGCTGGGCCGGCGGCCGGGGGCGCGACGCCCGACGCTGGTCGGCGGTCTACCATGTGACCGTGGGTCCGCGGCTGCCACGGGGCGCGTTTCGACCACCGCCACCGGCCGACGTGGCGGTGCTCACGATCCGCCGCCGGGGAACGGACCGCTACCGGCTGTAGTGCCGGGGCGCGTAGTAGGAGGGGTTGGTGTCGGGGCGACCACGACGCGAGGTCCACCGCCACTGCGCCGAGATGCGACTGCGGCTGCGGCCCCGCACCTTGGGTACGGCATGCAACCACGCGCTCTGGCAGGCGCCACCGAGCACGAGCAGGTCACCACTGGCCGGAGAGAGGTCGATCGCATCGGCCAGGTCGTCGTCCTCCTGGGCGCGGCGCCGACCGGTCAGCGGTCGGACGATCCACGGTCGGCGAGCCCCGGTGGTGAACACACCGATGACGGTGTCCTCGAGCCACTTGAGCTCACGGTCGCGATGCCAGGCGACGCTGTCGCGCTCGTTGCGGTACTGCGCCAGCGCCACCCCGTCGAACCGCACACGGTAGCGGCGGCTGATCCAGTCCTGCACCTCGACCAGCGCCGGGTGCCGGTCGTCGCCGGCCTGCCAGCCACCCAGCCTGGGCTCGTCGATGTAGCGCTCGTAGCGGAACACCCGGCCCTGTTGCCACGTCACGTTGGCCGCCAATTCGTCGTGAACCCGGTCCGCGGCCGGGCCCGGCACCAGCCCCCGGACGACGTCGACCCACGACCGCTCGTCGAGGTCGATCCGCTCGACCACCGGGTCGGCCACGACCCATGTCGCCGGCTCCGACACGTTCATGACGTCACGGTACCGTCGCTCCGGAACCGGAGCGCCTCCTCAGACGTCGAACGAGCATGGGACAACGCAGCGATCGGCGGCGGATCGCCGCCGGCGTGGTGGTGCTGGCACTGGTTGCGGCGGCCTGCGGGTCGACCTCCTCCCGGGCGGGCGTCGTCGAGACCCGCTCGAAGGTCGCGCGGGCCGCGGCCGGCGGGAGCACCGAGGTTGCCGTCACCGGCACCGATGTGCTGGCCGCTGCGCTCTATCGCCGCCTCGCCACCGGGGACGGCAACCTGGTGTTCTCGCCGTACAGCATCGAGCTGGCGCTGGCCATGGCCCGCAACGGCGCGCGCGGCGAGACCCGCACACAAGTGGACGATGTGCTCGGCGCGCCGGCCGGCACCGCGCTCGACGACTCGATCAACGCGCTCGAGCTGGCGCTCGTCTCGCGCTCTGGTGACTTCCCGCGCCTGGACAGCACCGACCACGTCGTCCTCAGCACCGCCGATCGGATCTGGACCCAGACCGGCCTGCACTTCGAGCCGCCCTTCCTCGACGTGTTGGCCCGCGACTACGGCGCCGGCGCGAACCCGGTGGACTTCTCGGCGAACCCGGAGGCCGCCCGTCAGGCGATCAACTCGTGGGTGAGTCAGC
The DNA here is from genome assembly GCA_963776435.1 of uncultured Microthrixaceae bacterium. Classification (GTDB taxonomy): domain Bacteria; phylum Actinomycetota; class Acidimicrobiia; order Acidimicrobiales; family Acidimicrobilacustridaceae; genus UBA4742. Next base: position 500,287 of record CAVZMK010000002.1, on the reverse strand, counting down.
AGACCCACGACAAGATCAACGACCTGATCCCCTCGGGCGGGGTGGACACGCTCGACGCGCATCGCCCTGGTGAACGCCATCTACTTCAAGGCGGCGTGGGCCGTCTTCTTCGGCCCGCCGACCGACCAACCGTTCACGCCGCTCTCGGGCGCCCGCCACGCCGTACCGACCATCACCGGCGGCGAGCACGGCACCTACGGATCCGGGCCCGGCTGGAAGGCGGCCGAGATCCCGTACATCGGCCAGCACCTGTCGATGGTGGTGATCGAGCCCGACCACCTCAGCTCGTTCGAGGCGTCGTTGACCGGCCCGGAGCTGGCGGCCATCACCGGCGGCCTCCACGAGAACCTGACCTCGATACGGCTCCCGACGTTCAAGTTCGACCAGCAGTTCGACCTGGCCGCCCAGCTCGCCGCCCTCGGCATGCCCGACGCGTTCGGCAACGCCGACTTCTCCGGAATGACCACTCACGACACCTTGGTTCTCAGCCACGTCTTCCACCAGGCCTACATCGCGGTCGACCAGCACGGCACCGAGGCGGCCGCCGCCACGGCCGTCGTCGGCGAGGCGACGGCAGTCATGCCCGGCGAGTCGTTGGTCGTCGACCACCCGTTCCTGTTCGCCATCCGCGACCAGCAGACCGGGGCGATCCTCTTCCTCGGTCGAGTCACCCAGCCCTGACGAGATCAGCCGCCCGCTCGGCGACCATGATCGTCGGCGCGTTGGTGTTGCCGCGGGGGATGACCGGCATGACCGACGCATCGATCACCCGCAAGCCGTCGACACCCCGCACCCGCAGCTGAGGATCGACCACCGCGTCGTCGTCGCTGCCCATCCGGCAGGTGCCGACGGGGTGGTAGAGGGTGAAGGCCTGCTGACGGATGAAGGCCTCGATGTCGGCGTCGGTCACGGCATCGGGACCGGGCCACATCTCCCCGTCGACGATCTCCTTCAACGCCGGTTGCGACGCGATGCGGCGCGCCAACTTCACCGCCTCGACCAGCGGCGCCGCGTCGGCCGGATCGGACGAGATACGCGGCTTCGATCACCGGCGCGGCCAGCGGATCGGCCGAGCCCAAGGTGATCGCGCCCCGACTGGCGGGTCGCAGGAGCACGCCGCCGATGGTGATGCCGTTGCCGGGCGGAGCGGCCAGCCCGTGGTCGATGTACTCGACCGGCGCCATGATCAGCTGCAGGTCGGGCGCGGGCAGACCGTCCCTCGTGCGCACGAACGCCATGGCCTCGCCCACGTTCGAGGTGAGCATGCCCTTGCGCCGGGTGAAGAACTTGACCAGCTCCGCCGGCTTCTCGGCATCCAGCAGGGTGGCGTGGCTCCCGACCGTGAAGATGCACGGGAGGGCCAGGTGATCGTGCAGGTTGCGACCGACACCGGGAAGGTCGACCACCACCCCGATGCCGAGCGCGTCGAGCTCGTCGCGCGGGCCGATGCCCGACAGCATCAGCAGCTGGGGCGAGTTGATGCTGCCCCCGCTGAGGATCACCTCCCGGCGCCGCCGTTGCCTGGCGCAGGCGATCGTCGTGCCGGTACTCGACGCCGACCGCCCTCGTCCCGTCGAGCAGCACCGGGTCGCGTGCGCGCCGGTCACGACCGTCAGGTTCGGCCGCTTGCGGGCCGGGCGCAGGAAGGCATCGGCCGCGCTCCAGCGGCGACCGCGGTGCTGCGTCACCTCGCTGAAGGCGACACCCTCCTGAGTCGGGCCGTTGACGTCGACGATGCGCGCGATGCCTGCCTGCACCGCGGCCTCGACCGCGGCGGGCATGAGCGGGCTGGGATCGCGCAGCTGCTCGACGTAGAGCGGTCCGTCGCCACCGTGGAACGCGTCGGCACCCCGGCCGTTGCGCTCGGAGCGGCGGAAGTAGGGAAGGACCGCGTCCCAGCCCCACCCGTCGTTGCCGAGCGCAGGCCCACTCGTCGTAGTCCGCCGGGTTGCCCCGCACGTACATCTGGGCGTTGATCGACGAACAACCGCCGAGCATGCGCCCGCGCGGCCAGTACAGCTCCCGGCCGTCGAGCTGGCTCTGCGGCCGGGTCGAGTAGTCCCAGTCGCGCTCGGTCTTGAACAGCTTCGGGAAGGCCGCGGGGATCCGGACCTCCATCTTGCGGTCGCTGGGCCCGGCTTCGAGCAGCAGGACACGGGTGTCGGCGTCCTCGGACAACCGGCCGGCCATGACGCAGCCCGCGGAGCCGGCGCCGACGATGATGTAGTCGTACCGATCCACGCCGCACACCGTAGGTGAGCCGGCGATCGAGCGGGCCGGAGGAGCCGGGATGGTCCGGGTCGCCGGTCGGCAACGAAGGAGGACCGTGACGCCCACCGCGCTGACGCAGGGGACGGCGACCTCCGGGTCCGCGCGGCGGCCGCTGGGCGACCGCTCGGCCCGCCGGCCGGTCTTCGACCGCGCGATGCGCTGCCTCGCCGCACTGCTGATCCGCGTGTTCTTCCGGAGCGTCGAGCTGGTCGGCGCCGAGCGGCTGCCCGGCGAAGGCCCGGTGGTCGTGGTCGCCAACCACACCAACGGTCTGGTCGACGGGCTCCTGCTCATCGCCCGGCTCGGCCGCTACCCCCGCTTCCTCGGCAAGTCCACCCTCTTCCGCATCGTGCCGCTCAAGCCGTTCCTCCGGCTGGCCGGAGTGGTGCCGGTGTACCGCGCGGCGGACGGGGAGGTGACCGGTCGCAACGACCAGACGTTCGCCCGCTGCCGCCAACTGCTCGGCCAGGGCGGCGCCGTCGCCATCTTCCCCGAGGGCATCAGCCACGACGAGTTGGAGCTCCAGCCGTTGCGCACCGGCGCGGCGCGCATCGCGCTCGGCGCCGCCTTCGACGAGCACGCGGCGGGGGTGACGATCGTGCCGGTCGGGCTCGTCTACGACGCCAAGGCCCGCTTCCGTTCGCGCGCCCTCATCGACGTCGGGTCCCCGATCCATGTCGACGAGTGCGCCACGGCCTACGCCGCCGATCCGCACGACGCGGCGCGGGTGCTGACCGACCGGGTGCGATCAGCACTGACCGAGGTGGGGCCCGAGTCGGTCGACCCGCCCGCGCCCGCCACGCCCAGCCGATCGCCGGCCTGGTCGATCGTCCTGGTCGTGCTGACCGCCCCGATCGCGCTGATCGGGGCGATCGTGCACGCAGTGCCGTACCAGGTGATGAAGCGCGTCTCGCGGCTGCCGGACAACGAGAGCATCAAATCGACCGTGAAGCTGCTCGGCTGCGCGGTGCTGTTCTTCGTCGAATGGGTGGCGCTCGCCGTCGTTGCGGGCCTCGTGTGGAACGCGGCTGCCGCGCTCGTCGTGCTGATCGGGTGCCCCGTGTCGGGCGCCGTCACGGTGTGGTGGGCCGATCAGGTCCGTGACCTCCGAGACCGCACCCACCCCTGAGCAGCGCACGCAGCTGATCGGTCGGCTAGACCCGGGGGCATGTTCGACCTCGCGCAGACCGACCAGCTGCTGACCACCACCCGATCCGTCCGGCGACGGCTCGACCTCGACCGACCGGTCGAGCGCGAGGTGCTGCTCGACTGCATCCGCCTGGCCGTGCAGGCGCCGACCGGCGGCAACGCCCAGACGTGGCGGTGGCTGGTCGTCGACGACCCCGACACCCGTCGCCGCGCTCGGCGAGCTCTACCAGCGGATGGGCGTGCGCTACCTGGCGTCGTACCGCCGCGAGCGACATGACCGACCAGACCAACCGCGTGCTCGACTCGGCCGAGCTACCTGGCCGAGATCCTCGGCCAGGTCCCGGCCATGGTCATCCCGTGCATCAAGGGTCGCCTGGACGACACCGCGCCCGTGATGGCGGCGTCGTTCTACGGCTCGATCATCCCGGCCATCTGGAGCTTCCAGCTGGCGCTGCGCAGCCGCGGCCTCGGCAGCTGCTTCACCACCCTCCACCTGGCCCACGAGGCCGAGGCGCGCGAGCTGCTCGGCATCCCCGACGACATCACCCAGGTCGCGCTGCTCCCGGTCGCCTACACCAAGGGCGACGACTTCAAGCCGGCCGCCCGCGGGCCGGTCGAGCACATCACCTACTTCAACCGCTGGAAGGCGCCGGCTCGATGAGGTCGGCCCGGTACTCGGGGTGCTCGGTCAGCCACGCCGACGCCCGCCGCATGCTCTCCTCGTTCTTCTTGTTGATGAACGAGTAGATCTGGCCCTCGAACCACTTGAACGGGATCGCTGGTCAGGTTGTAGCGCTCGTCGAACTAGAAGCGGGTGCGGTTGGGGCCGAGCGGCTCGAGGCGGATGTGGCCGATCTGGTCGTTGCCGGCCTTGCGCGAGATCATCGTGTACGTGTAGCCGCGCTCGGGCTCGACGTCGCTCACCAGCTCGAGCGCCGAGCCCTCCCGACCGAACGGCATCTCGTAGATCACCCGGCGCAGCCGACCGTTGTGGTCGCTCGTCGCCGGGCCACAGCACGTCGACCCGCTGGACCATCGGGGCGTAGTCGGTCCAGCGGTCGTAGTCCTGGAACAGCGCCCAGATCCGGGCGGCCGAGTGCGGCATCTCGAACGAGTAGCGGTGCTCGCGCACGCGGCGACCTCCTGGTCAGACCGGCGTCGGAGGGCGAGGCTTCAACCCGGCGGCGCGGTAGACGGCATCGATGACGGCCATGTTGGCGATCGAGTCGCTCGGCGGGGTGAGGTTGGCCTCGGGCCGACCGTCGACCGCGTCACGGAACGCCTCCAGCTGGTACGAGTAGGTCGGTCGCGACCCGACCTTCTCCGTGCGATGGCCGTCGGTGGTCCGCACCGACAGGCGATGGAACAGCTGCGGGGCCACCGGGTTGAACACCTTCAGCTCGCCGGCCGATCCCTTGGCCCGCACGCTGAGGCGCAGCAGCGAGGTCGACCACATCGAGCAGCCGACCCGACCCGTGTGGCCTTCGGGGAACCGCAGCTCGGCCCGCATGGCCCGGTCGACCTGCTCGGATCGCAGCTTGGCCTCGGCCGACACCACCACGGGTTCACCGAGGCCGACCAGCCGGGCCATGTGGATCGCGTAGCAGCCGGCGTCCATGGTGGCGCCGCCGGCCAGGTCGAACTGGTAGCGGATGTCGGAGAACCTGGGCAGCGGGAAGCACTCCCACGCCTCGACGTGTTCGAGCGTGCCCAGCTCGCCGCGATTCGACGATCTCGCGCATGCGCGCCGCCAGCGGGTGGTAGCGGTAGTGGAACGCCTCCATCACCACCTTCCCGGTGGACGGCAGCCACCTCGGCGACCGCCTCGGCCTCGTCGCGATTGGCGGTGAACGGCTTCTCGCACAGCACGTGCTTGCCGGCTTCGAGCGCGGCGATCGTCCAGTGCCCGTGCAGTCCGTTGGGCAGCGGGTTGTAGATCGCGTCGATCTCCGGGTCGCCGATCAGCTCGTCGTAGCCGGCGTGGACCCGGTCGATGTCGTGCTTGGTCGCGAACGCCTGGGCCCGGTCCGCGATCGCGGGCGGCGACGGCGACGACTGCGCACCCCGTCGAGCGAGCGGGCCGGCTTGATCACCGCAGCCGGAGCGATGCGGGCCGCTCCCAGCACCCCGATGCGCAGCTCGTCCATGCGCGGGATCCTACGGCCGGTCGTCGCTCCCGTCGTCGGGAGGACCGAGATCGGCGAGGAAGGCATCGAGGTCGCCGCTCTCCGGGCCCACCCCGTCGGCCACCAGTCGACGGCCGAGATCCTGCAGCGCCGCGTTCACCGGCGTGGCCGTGCCGTGCCGGCGACCCACCAGGACGATCTCGCCGTTGAGGTAGTCGGTCTCGAGCCGCGGAGCACCGCGGGCGAGGCTCTGCCAGGTCGACCCGCCCGAGCGCTCTCGCCCGGCGACCGGGTGCAGCTGCAGGAGGTCGCCTCTTCGCTCGCGGTCCTCGGCCGCGCTGGCGACGTCGATCCCCGCCGCCTCGAGACACGCCCGTCCCTCGTGGCGAGCCCGTCGGGAGAGCTCGTTCGCCTCCTCGGAAGGCGCGAACGCGGCCTGCACGACGTTGCCGAGGTTCATGAGCAGCTTCGAGTACTTCCAGCGCATGATGTCATCGCGGGGACGGACACGAAGGTCGACGACCCGAACGCTGCCGCGATGGCCGCCGCCCGCTCATCGGCGGCGCCGTCGCCGGAGGGGTAGCGCCCTACGTCGAGGATGCCGGTCACCGGAGACGAGCTGGCCTGCACGACACCTGGTTCGAGGTGGGTCGCGGGACACATCACGCACACCCCGTACACATCCGGGAACCGACGCAGCGCGAGGCGTTCGTTCTCGACGCCGTTCTGCGCGCACGCGACCGCCGGCGGCCGGCCGCGAACCGCGTGGGCCAGCTCGTCGAGCGCCGCGTCGGTGTCCTGCGTCTTCATCGCCAGGAGCACCAGGTCGTCGGGTCCGAAGGACAGCTCGGCGGGCCGCTCGACGCACGGAATCGCGAGATCGACCGCCCCTTCGGGCGATTCGAGTCGGAGCCCCCGCTCGCGCAGCGCCCGACCGTGCGCGCCCCGTGCGATCAGCACGACCTCGTGGCCGTGCTGGGCCAGCCGACCGCCGATCACCCCGCCGATGGCCCCGGCTCCGTACACCACCACTCGCATCCGTCCACCTTCCCCGAAACCGGGCATCTGTGCCCGTCTCCCAGACGTATTTCGATGCCCAGTTTCCCGGAGCCCCGTCCAGCTGGGGGCACTTGACGAACGGGCGGGATTTCCCGACAATACGGGAATGGCCGACAATACAACCCGGACGGGCCCCGACTACGAGCTCGACGACACGATCGAGCTCGGCCGACCCGACCAGCTCAAGGCGATCGGAGACCCGCTGCGGTTCACGATCCTCGGCCTCCTCTCCGAGCGGGCCGCCACCACCAGCCAGCTGGCCGAGGCGCTCGACCGCCCCCGCGGCACGATCGGTCACCACCTGAAGGTGCTCGAGGCAGCGGGGCTGGTGCGGGTGGTGCGCACCCGCCAGGTGCGGGCGCTGACCGAGAAGTACTACGGGCGCGTAGCCCGCATGTCGGTGCTCCCCGACGCGATGTCCGGTGATCCAGAGGCCCGTCGCGCGACCGGACTGGTCCTGCGCCAGGCGCTCAGCGAGCTGGCCGAGGCCCCGCCGGATCCGCAGCCGTCGGTCGGCATCCGCCATGCCCGCCTGTCCGATGAGGCGGCCACCCGCTTCGCGGACCGCATGGACGAGCTCGTCAACGAGTTCGAACAGGACATCGATCCGGACGCGCCCGTCTACGGGTTCGTGTACGCGGTCTACCGCACGAGCTGGCCCATGCTGCCGAGCAGCGACCCCGATCCCGAAGGCGCGGTCGTGAGAGCGCATTCGAGTGCGCCGCTGGGCAGCCGCTTCTGGCGCGTCTGGACGGCCCAGGGCATCTCCTCGATCGGCGACGGGGTCCGGGCCGCGGCGCTGCCGTTGCTGGCGGCGGGCCTCACCCATCGCCCGCTGGCGGTGGCCTCGGTCACCGTGGCCGAGGGTCTGCCGTGGGTGCTGTTCGCGCTGATCGCCGGCGCGCTCGTCGATCGCCTCGACCGGCGCAGGGTCATGGGGATCGCCGACCTCTGCCGGTTCGCCACAGTCGGACTGCTGGCCGTAGCCGTCGCCACCGACCACGCCTCGATCCCGCTGCTGTGCGTGGCTGGCTTCGCGCTCGGGACGGCCCAGACGATGTTCGACAACGCGTCGCAGGCGATCCTGCCCGCGGTGGTCGACCAACCGCAGCTCGAGCGGGCCAACAGCCGACTGGCGACCATCCAGATCCTGTCGGAGAGCTTCGTCGGCCCACCGCTGGGCGCTGCCCTGTTCGTCGGGCTGGCGGCGGTGCCGTTCTTCGTCGACAGCGCGTCGTTCCTCGTCGCCGCGCTGATCGTGCTGACGCTGGCCGGCTCGTACCGCGCCCCGAGGGTCGGACCACCTCGGCACCTGCACACCGAGATCGCAGAAGGGCTGCGCTGGCTCTGGCACCACCGACTGATCCGCACGCTGGCGTTGATGTTGACCGTATGGAACATGGTGGCGTCGGCGATCGCGGCGGTGTTCGTGCTGTTCGCCCTGCGAACCCTGCACCTGAGCAAGGTCGAGTACGGCGTGCTGCTGACCTCCGCGGCGATCGGTGGGTTGATCGGCAGCTTCGTCGCGACCCGCGTCGTCGACCGCCTCGGACCCGGACGGTCCCTCCGATGCGTCGTGCTGGTCGCGGCCGCCTCGTACCTCGGGATGTCCCTCTCCCGCCAGGTCGTCGTCATCGCTGTCCTCACCGGTGTCGAAGGAATGGCCGGCATCGTCTGGAACGTCGTCACCGTCTCGGCTCGCCAGACGATCATCCCGACCGAGCTCTTCGGCCGGGTCAACAGCGTCTACCGCTTCCTGGGTTGGGGAAGCATCCCGATCGGCGCCGCCATCGGCGGCGTCCTGGCCACCGTGTTCGGGCTGCGGGCACCGTTCGTGCTCGCCGCGGTCGCGCTCACGCTCATGATCGTCGCGAGCGCCCGCGTGGTGAACCAACGGTCCTTCGACGACGCGTTCGCCGAGGCGGCGGCCCGCGCGTCGGGCGAACAGGACGGTGGCCCGGGTGACGGCCCGGATGACACCGATCAGGTGGTCGGTACGACGTTGCCGTAGCCGACGAACGAGTTCGCGCGCACCCGCCACCGGTTGTCGCGACCCCGCACGAGCGTCAGCGACCAGAGCCGTGCCCGCCCGTCATAGGGCGCGGCCGAAACCACGCGCTCCCGTTGGTCGAGCTCGACCCGGTTCCGGTAGCTGTCGGCATAGCGCACCACCACGACGCCACCGGAGGGCCGCGACTCGACCTGCACCCCGAGGATCCGGTAGTCCTGCACATCGAGCGAGTGGTGCTCGCGTCGCAGCTGTGTCAGCAGTGCGACGAGTTGCCTGGACGCGGCGGTGCCGGTCTCGTAGATCGCACCCACCGAGGCGGGATCGGGGTGCAACAGCAGCCAGTCCTCGAGCAGCTCGATCTGGCGCCAGATGTGGTCGAAATCCTCGCCCGTCGTGTCGATGGCCGGGCGGCGCGTCGACGTGTCGTCGATCGTCCCGGTGTCGGTCGACCCGGCCGCACCGCTGCCGGAGCCGGCGTCGCCGAACCGGTCCGGAGCCGTACCCGAGACCGAGCTGGGCGACGCCAGCCCGAGCTGGCGGACCCACTCCGGCTCCTGTGCCGACCGGTGCCGGATGGTCGCCAGCACCCCCGCCGTCCCGAGTGCGACCACCAGCGCGATCGACAACCCCACGACCAGCCCTCGGAGCGACGACCGCGGCGGTGCCGGCGCAGTCGCGGCCTGGGCCAGATCGGCTCGCGCCCGCTCCTGGTCCTCGCGCTCCTGGCGGACCTGGCGCGCCCGCTCCCACTGCGCTCGCTCGGCATCGCGTGGCTCGTCGTCCATAGCGCTGGTGCCACCCGTCCTCGGCCTCGCGAGTCGACACCGATGCTAGGGAATGCGTGCCCGCGGGCCGGTCACCCCCGGATCAGGCTCGCCAACGCCCAGATCGCGGCCAGCGCACCGATGCCGATCATCACCAGGCTCCGAGCGAGCGGCGGCTTCGCCAACTCCCCCTCGTCGGGGTCGCCTTCGCCGCGCACGAGGGCGAAGACCGTGCCGAGGCTCAGTGCCGCGCCGACAGCCAGCACCAACCATGGCAGCGGGTCACCTCCGAGCAGGTCAGCTCCGAACAGCATCGGGACCTCCAGGGCGGACCGGACGGGGTCGCCAAAAATAGCTCAAGTGGCCCATTGACGAATCCGATGAAATGAGTGTCGGTGGATTCGCCCCCACCGGCTGGGGATCCGGGCGGGGGTCACACTCCCTCCAACGCATCGCCACCAGCACTCTCGGGTGCTGGGCGCCCTCGTGGCCTCCGCCCACCCCCACCCCGCGCGCCCCGTCGGGCGCGACGCCGACGCATCGGCGTGTCAGCGCCACTCGCTCACGGCGGGTTCGTGGTCTTGAGATGCGGCACCGTCGCGGGGTCGGCGGCGAGCGAGAAGTCGGCCGCGCTCACCTGACTACGGATGTGCACTGCGGCGAACGTGTCGGTGGCGTCCTCGAGGTTCTCGCGCAGGTAGCTCATCGCCCCCGTGGCGGGATCGAAGCACATGTGCGCGAAGGTTCCGTACGGCGCGTTGGCCAGCACGCCGACCTGGGTCAGGTCGAAGCAGTCCTTCCCGGACGCCACCACCGCGTAGAGCGGACCGCGGGAACGGAAGTACGAGCGCAGGTTCTGCATCGCCGTGGCCACGAAGGTCGGGTAGTTCTCGGTCGTCTTCGTCGGTGAGCACAGGTACTTGCCGTCCGGACCCGTCGAGCACCCGATGAGGTAGCCGTTGACCGCGCCGGTCACGCCACCGAACTCCCTGGTCAGGTGGTTCGGCGGGGCCTGGACCTTCTCGGCCTGCGAGGTCAGGGTGCCGACGCCATCCTTGCGACGCGTGAAGGTCGCCTCGACGTCGTAGGTGCCGAGCAGGCTGCGGTTGAACGCCGCGAGGAAGGCGGCGGTGGCCGGCTTGGCCGGGACGGCCGTCGCCCGGTCGTCGAGCGAGCCCGACGTGATCAGCAACGTCGCCACCAGCAGACCGGTCACGACGCCAGCGGCCGCGCCGATCACGGGGAGTCGGGGTCGGCCCACGGGACGACGGTACCGCGGCGGGTGCCGCCCGGGCGCGCGCTCCGACCCGTGTGCGAACGTGTCGCCATGGGCTCGACGACGCACGCTGACCGGCCGGGCTGCGCGCCGCGATGACCGCTCCCCGACCGTTCATCGGCTACTGGCCCGACCCCGACGACGACCCCGGCGTGAGCCTGGGACGCGAGCCGCTGGCGCTGGTCACGCCCGACGGAGCCGTCGTGCGGGGCGTGCTCTGGACACCACCGACCCCCACCCGGTGGCGAACGGCGGTGGTGCTCACCCATCCGCGAGCCGACTTCAGCGTGCACTACGCCTGCCCGCTGCTCGCCGCGGCCGGCTATGCCGTGTTCGGCTTCGCCACCCGGTACGTGAACAACGACACCGACTGCCTCCACGAGCGATGCGTGGTCGATGTGCAGACCGCGGTCGACGAGGTGCGACGCCGAGGCGCCGAACAGGTCGTGCTGCTCGGCAACAGCGGCGGCGGCTCGCTCATGGCGCTCGCGCAGGCGAGCGTCACGGCGGAGCACGGCGCACCTTTCGGCGACGCGTTCATCGCGCTCGCTGCCCATCCCGGCGAGGGCGTGTTCATGCTCCAGGTGATCGATCCGTCGGTCACCGACGAGCACGATCCGTTCTCGGTCGACCCCGCGTTGGACATGTACGACCCTGACAACGGATGGCGGCCCTGGCCCGAACCGGCCCACTACGACCCACGACTGGCTGGCCACGTACCGCGCCGCGCAGCGCGAGCGGGTGGCCTGCATCGACGCCGCCGCGCAAGGCGCGCTCGAGGCGCGAAGCGACGCCCGTCGCCAACTCGACGGGCTCGATCCATCCACGCACGAGTGGAACGCGCTGCCGCCGGCGCGCCGTGCACGCGCGCTACCTCACCGTGTACCGCACCCTGGCCGACCCCGCCTACCTGGACCCCACGATCGACCCCGACGACCGCGCCCTGGGGACGATCTTCGCCCCTGGTTCCCCCCTCGACGCCAACTACGGGTACGGCGGGCTGGCCCGCACGATGACGGACCGTGGATGGCTCTCCACGTGGTCCGGGCTGTCGTCCGCGGCGCAGCTGGCCGACACCATGCCGGCCGTCACCGTGCCGACGCTGATCGTGCACCCGACCGCCGACACCGAGATCCGCCTCCACCAGGCACGCGCCGTGCGCGACGCCGCCGGCAGCGACGACGTTTCCTACGTCGAGATCCCTCACGCCCCGCACTACCTGTCGGGGCACCGCCGCGAGGTCGCCGACCTGATCGTCGCCTGGATGGCCGAGCGCGACCTCTGATCGCGGCGACGGCAGGGCCAGGCCGGCCGCGATGCAGGCAGGATGCCCGTCGCCCGGGCATCATGGCGTTATGACGACCACCGACCGGACGGGCGCGACCGACCGGGCGAGCATCACCGACGGGCCGGACCAGCCGGACACCCCGGGGTACACCCTCGACCAGCTCGAACAGCTGACGGGCGTCCCGGCCCGGACGATCCGGTTCTACCGGCAGTCGGGCCTGATCGATCCGCCGCTGCGAGTGGGTCGCCAGGCGTTCTACGCGCCCGAACAACTGGGGCGGTTGCGCTTCATCGCCGCCCTCCGCGAGCGGGGAATGGGTCTCGAGGCCGTCGGCCGGTTGATCACCGATCCCGGCGCCGAGATCCAGTCGTTCGCCATCCTGTTGTCGATCCAGGACGAGCTGCTCGAGCCGTGGATCGACGACCGCTCGGCCATCGTCGACGGCGCCGAGGTGTTGCGACCTGATCGGCACGCACCAGCGTCAGGCGCTGGAGGATCTCGAGGAGTTCGGCTTGATCCGGCGCTCCGGGACGAAAGGCGCCTACGAGATCCCCAGCCTGACCGTGCTCGAGCTGGCCGCCGAGATGATGTCGGCCGGCATCGAGGCGGACGTGAGCGCCGCCGCGTGGGGTGCCATGCAGCGGCGCATCGCCGAGCTGGCCGACGAGCTCGTCACCATCTTCGCGGAGCACCCCGACCACGGCTTCGCCGGCAACGACACCGCGGCCGAGATCAGCGAGGCCTTCCGCCAGCTCCGCCCGATCGCTCTCCGGGCCGTGCAGGTGGCGTTCGCACAGGAGATCCAACGTTCGCTCGGCGTCTACCTCTCGCTGGCCTCCGATCCGGATGCCATCGTGCCGCGGCGCGACGCCGCCGCTGCCCCACCCGCGTGACCCGCAGCCGCCGAACCACCCCGGGCGTCACGTGAGCGGACATCCTCATCTTCTGGCCCCTGGACGGATCGGGCCGGTCGAGCTGCGCAACCGCATCGTGCTCGCGCCGATGGGCGACCGCCTGGCCCACGACGACGGCACGGTCAGCGAGCGCCAGACGGCCTACCTCGAGGCCCGCGCCCGCGGCGGGGCCGCGCTGATCCTGGTCGGATCGGCGTCGGTCGCCTATCCCGAGGGCTCGTACGCGCCGTGCCAGACCGCAGTCAGCGACGACCGCTTCGTGGCCGGCCTGAGCCAGCTCGCCGATCGGGTGCACGCGCACGGCGCCAAGATCGCCGCCCAGCTCGTGCACGACGGGGCCAACTCGTTGCTCGACATCGCCGAGGGCCGGCCGATGCTGGTGCCGTCCATCCCGCCGCGGCTGCGTCCGGACGCGCTGTCGGCCATGGTCACCGACGCGGAGCTGGCCGCGATGACGCGACCGTTCATGTCGACCAGCGCCGCGCTCGACTACCGCGTCGCGACCGAGGACGACCTGGCCTGGCTGGTCGAGCGGTTCGCCGATGCGGCCGGCCGGGCCGAGTCGGCCGGGTTCGACGGCGTCGAGATCCACGCCGGCCACGGCTACCTCATCGACAGCTTCCTGTCTCCCGCGCTCAACCAACGCGACGACGAGTGGGGCGGGAGCCTCGACAACCGGGCCCGGCTGCTCGTCGAGGTGATCCGAGCCGTGCGCGAGCGCGTGGGCGATCGCCTCGGCGTGTGGTGCCGCCTCAACGCGGTCGAACGGTTCCGCGAGGGGGGCGAGACGCCCGACGACCTCGTCGAGGTGGCCGCGCTGGCCGTGGCCGCCGGGGTCGACGCGGTGAGCGTCAGCGCCGCGACCGACGCCGGTGCCGCGTTGGGTGTCACCGAGGCGCACACGCCCCACGAACCGGGCCTGCTCGTGCCCTTCGCGGCGCGCGTGCGGGCCACGGTCGACGTGCCGGTCATCACGGTCGGGCGGATCGAGCCCGACGTGGCCGAGCAGGTCATCGCCGATGGGCAGGCCGACTTCGTGGCCATGGGCCGCAAGCTGCTGGCCGACCCCGACCTCCCGAACAAGCTGGTGGCCGGGGACATCGAACGGATCCGCCCGTGCATCTACCAGTACCGCTGCATCGGCAACATCTTCCTCAACGAGCCGGTCGCCTGCGTCGCCAACGCAGCGACCGCCCACGGCGACACCGACCTGCCGCCGGCCACGAACCCGCGGCGCTACCTGGTGGTGGGCGGCGGACCCGCCGGCGTCGAGGCAGCCCGGCTGCTCGCGTCCAGGGGCCACGAGGTCACGTTGGCGGAAGGCGCTCCGGAGCTCGGCGGGACGCTCGTCGCCGCGGGACGCGCCGACCCGGTGCTGGCCGAGTTCGTGTCCTGGATGCGAGCCGAGATCGAACGCAGCCCCGTCGAGCTACGCCTGTCGACGCGCGTCTCCCCGGAGTTGGTCGAGGAGATGAAGGTGGACGAGGTCGTCGTCGCGGTCGGGGGAGCTGGAGCCGACCCGCGATACCGATTGCGGACGGCGCGCGGCGTGCGCGGCGCCGCCGAGATCGGCGCATGGCTCGAGTCCGACGACGGCGTCGATCGGACGCGACCTCGTCGTGCTGGGCGGCGACAAGACCGGCCTGTCGATCGCACAGGTCTGCGCCGGCCGCGGCCACCACGTCACGGTGCTCGAGCCGGGCACCGTGTTCGGGGCTCGGCTGGGACCTCCCGGGCGGTTCCGCCTCGTGCACGACACGGAGCAGCTGGGCGTCCAACTCCAACCCGGCGCGACCGCGATCGAGATCGAACGCGACGAAGTGGTGTGGCGCGTCGGCGGACGGGACCGAGCATCGAACACCAGCGACCACCGTCTTCCTCGCATCCATCGAGCCTCGTCCAGGGGTCGCCGACGCGTTCGTGTCCGCCGGCCGGCCGGTCCACGTGATCGGCGACGCCCGTGCCGACGGCGGCATCGAGGGCGCCATGACCGACGCGCTCGACCTGGCCGCCGCCGCCGACTGACGCACGCCGATCACCCTTTGCGCAACCTGTCAGGCGAGCGACCTCTCAGAGGTCGCTCAGCTGACAGGTTCGTCGAGGGGGGACTCGTGGGCGTTCGTCCAAGCCCGCTGCAGCATCCGGAGGAACAGGTCGGTGTCCTGCGCGCCCGGCACCCCGAGACGACCGTCGACCAGGAAGAACGGCACGCCGGTGATCTCGAGCTCGATGGCGCGCTGCTCGTCGGCCCGCACCTCGTCGACGAGCTCGTCGCTGTCCAGCATGCGCGCGACCTCGTCGCGGTCGAGCCCGACCTCGGTGGCGAGGTCGACCAGCGTGGGCCGGTCACCTATGGGCCGCGCCTCGACGAGGTGGGCGCGCAGCAACCGCTCCTTCATCGCGTCGCCGAGCCCGTGTCGCTGGGCGAGATGGATGAGCCGGTGGGCGTCGAGGGAGTTGCCACCGGCGGCGGCGTCGAGGTGGTAGTCGAGGCCCTCCTCCGCGGCCAGGGTCGTGAGGCGGTGCTGCGCGGCGTGAGCCTGGTCGACGGAGATCCCGTACTTGCGGGCCAGGCGCACCGCGGGATCTCCCTCGCGGCGCGGCGGAGCCGACGGGTCGAGCTCGTAGGAACGCCATACGACCTCGACCTCGTCGGCGTGGTCGAAGGACTCGAGGGCCCGTTCGAACCGGCGCTTGCCGATGTAGCACCAGGGGCAGATCACGTCGGACCAGATCTCGACCAGCACGGCGCACCTCGTTCCTCGAACCTCGACCTCGAACTGGTTCTGCTCTGTCAGCCTACGGACACACAGACCAGAACCAGTTCGGTAGGCGGGGTGGCCTCGGGCTCTACGGTGACGGCGTGGATACCGCACTCGTCGCCGACCGCATCGAGCTGCGCGACCTGGTCGACGGCTACGCCCGGGCGGCCGATCGGGGCGACCGCGCCGCGCTCGAGGCGCTGTTCCTCCCCGACGCCACGCTCACCGTGCGCCGACCGGGTGCCGAGCCACACACCTATGAAGGCGCCGGTGCCTTGGGCGAGATCGTGCCCCGGCTGGGCCGGTACGCCCGCACGTTCCACTTCGTGGCCAACCACTGGTGCTCGGTGAACGGGGCCGAGGCCACCGGCGAGGCCTACTGCGAAGCCCACCACGTGCGCGTCGACGGCTCGTCGGCGACCGACGTCGTGTTGACCATCTGCTACCTGGACGCCTACGCCCGCACCGCCGACGGGTGGCGCTTCGCCCGCCGCGAGGTCCAGATCCTCTGGACCCGCGAACACGGACTTTCAAGCTTCTCTGCCCGGCGATAATCCGCCGGGCCGGCTTCGCCGATCCTTGCCCGGGCAACATGAGCTGCTCCGCCTGGCGGCTGCGCAGCCTCTCTCGCTTCTAGAACAGCCTCTCGCCGATCCAGCCCGCGGGGGCGACGCCCGGTGGGCAGGCGAAGATGGCGCTGCCGGTGTGCACGATGTACTCGTTCAAGGCGTCGTGCTCGGCCAGGCGCTTCTGGATGGGCACGAACACGGTGCGCGGGTCGCGCTGATACCCGATGAAGAAGAGCCCACCGTCGAGCTGTCCGGTGACCGGGTCGACACCATCGGTGAACGAGTAGCCCCGGCGTAAGAGCCGGGCGCCGTCGTTGGTGGCGTGGCTGGCCAGCCGGATGTGCGCGTCGGCGGGGACGACCGGCGCGCCGTGGCTGTCGCGGGCGGCCAGGTCGACCTGGTCGTGCTCGGCCGACCCACCGAGGGGCGCGCCATTGCGCTTGTGGCGCCCGATGGTCGCCTCCTGGTCGGACAGGGTCGAGCGGTCCCACGTCTCGAGGAACATGCGGACGCGGCGGGTCACGAGATAGCTGCCGCCCACCATCCAAGCGGGACCGTCTCCGGACCCGACCCACACATGGTCGGCCATGGTGGCGTCGTCATCGCCGTGCACGTTGTTCGTGCCGTCCTTGAACCCTTGGAGGTTGCGCGGCGTATCGGCCGTGCCGCCGGTGGTGGACGTGCGCCCGAAGCCCACCTCGCTCCAGCGCAGCACCGCGGTGCCCTTGGCCTGGCGCGTGAGGTTGCGCAGCGCGTGGTAGGCGACCTGCGGGTCGTCGGCGCACACCTGCACGCCGAGGTCGCCGCCGCTGAGCCCGGGCTCGAGCTGGTCGCCGGCGAACGCCGGCAGATCGATCAACGCGTCGGGTCGGCGGACGGCGAGGCCGAACCGGTCCCTTCCACCCAGCGTGAACAGCGCCGGCCCGAAGCCGAACGTGATCGTGAGCCGGGAGGCCGGCAGACCCAACGCCTCGCCGGTGTCGTCGGGCGGCGCGTCCGGATCGTCGCTGTCGCTCCCGACCTGCGCACCGCGGGTGAGCGCGACCGCCGACGCCGTCCATGTGCGCAGCAGCGACGCGAGCTCCTGCCGATCGGCCGTCACGACATCGAACGACCCGAAGATCAGCCGGTCCTGCACCGGGGTCGCGATGCCAGCCTGGTGCGTGCCGTGGAACGGCACCATCGCGCCCGCCGGGAGGCCCCCCGTGGTGCCGACCGCAGCCGAGCCGGCGTCGGCGGTGCGGTTCCCGAGCGCGAAGCCGCCCGCTCCCGCCACCGCGGCGACACCGATGCCACCCAGCACGGCGCGTCGCGAGACGGTCGGCCCTCCCGTCATTGCACGACGACCTTGGCCACCTGCGAGAGGGGTTCGGCCAGGGCGTCGACCGCGGCGGACAGCTTCCGCGTGTCGACCGGCGTCAGCTTCTTGTACGAGACATAGTCGTACGCACCGGCGCCACCCTTGTACACGGCCAGCGCCGCGTCGACGTCGGAGAAGCGACGGGTGAGCTCGGCGGCCAGCGCGGGCTGACGGGTCGTCAGCATCGGCTTCACCGCCGCGAACGCGGCCTCGGCCCCGTCGACGTTGGCCCGGAAGTCCACCAGGTCGATGTGGGAGTACCGCTCCTCCTCGCCGGTGATCTTGCTCGTCGACACCTCGTTCAGCAGGTCGACCGCGCCGTTGGCGATGGTGGCCGGCTCGATGGACACGGTCTTCACCTTGTCCCGCAGCGTCTTCACGTTGGCCAACAGCTCCTGGGCCACCGGCGTCATGCCGGCCAGCGAGTTGTCCTGCCACAGCGCCTTCTCCAGGCGGTGGAAGCCTCCCCACTTGGCCCCGGCGGGCAGCGGGTCGCCGGCCCGGGCGTCGATGAGGGGATCGAGGTCGCCGAACGACTCGGCCACCGGTTCGACCGTCTCGTAGTAGGGCCGGGCCGCGGCGTAGAGCGCCTTGGCCTTGGCGATGTCACCTGCCTCGACGGCGGCGACGAACGGCGTGGTCGTGGTGACGAGCTTCTCGGTCTGCTGCTCGAGATAGGTCCGGTAGTTCGACACCGCCTCCGTGGCACCGGCCGCGAGCTCGGTCGTCGAGGACGTGCCCGTCACGACGAGCGTGCCCTTGCCGCTGCCGCTCCCGCCCGGGCAGTTGGTCAGGTAGCTCCCGGGCTTGAGCGTCAGGCTGAACACGCCGGTGAGGCCAGGCGCCACGTTCTCGACCTCGCCGAGGATCTCGGCGCCCTTGAGCAGCTCCATCTCGGTGATGGACCCGCTGCCGGTGTTGGTCACCTCGAAGGTGGCCGGGCCGGCCGGCACCTTCAGCGAGTCAGGGGTGCACCCGTCGTCGGTGATCGTGAGCTTGACGACGCGCGCGTCGCCCTTCTTGCCCGACGTCGAGGTCTGGTTCGTGCCGCCCCCGGACGAGCCGCAGGCGGCGGCGAGCGCGCTCATCGCCAGGGCCGCGCCGACCACACGGGTTCGGGCCCGACGTCGGTTCGGGGGGGTGGGCGTGGACATGGGTTCTCCCAGCGGGAAGTGAGGTGGGTAGGTCGGGTGGCCGTCTGGGATCAGACGGTGACGGGTGGTCCCGGCGTCGAGGCCGACGCCGGATCCGGGGTTCGGGTGCGTCGCGGCCAGCAGACGACGAGCGCCACCGGCACCAGGTAGATGAGCCAGACGGCCAGCTCGCCGACGGTGGGACGGGGCTGGATGCCGAGCATCCCGGTCAGCAGGGCCGAGGTGACCGTGCCCGGCCGCACCAGCCAGGTCAGGTTGAGCGCCTGGTCCTGGAGGCCGTTGTACCAACCGGCCTCGTGGGCGGTGTGGAGCGCGGTCGCGGCCAGACCGGCGGCCACGAGGACGAGGACGAGCCCGGTGATCCGGAAGAACCGGGCCATGTCGATGCGAACCCCGCCCCGATAGATGCCGTAGCCGAGCGCCACCGCGGCCAGCACGCCGGTCAGCGCGCCGATGCCTGCCGCGGCCGGGCTGGTCGAGGCCTGGAAGGCGGCCAGCAGGAACACGACGGTCTCGAGCCCCTCGCGCAGCACGGCCAGGAAGGCCATGGCGATGAGGGTCCAGGTGCCCCCGGTGGCCAGCGCGCCGGCGGCCTTGCCTTCGAGGTCGCCCTTCAGCTCCCGGGCGTGGCGGCGCATCCAGAAGACCATGTAGGTGACCATCAGCACCGCCAGCAGGCCGACGACCGTCTCGAGACCTTCCTGCTGGCGCTGGGGCAGGGCCTGCTCGGCCACGTGGAGGGCCACCCCAGCGGCCACGCACAGGCCGACCGCCCCGGCCACCCCGGCCCAGAGGAACCGCATCGCGCCGGGCCGCTCATGGCGGACGAAGGCGGCGATGATGCCGACGATGAGCGACGGCTTCGAGGCCCTCCCGCAGCCCGATCACGAAGGTGGGAAACATCTGTTGTCCTTAACGAGGGGTAGTAGGGGCACCTACACCGATGATAGGGCGCCCTAACACCGGTCGCCACCCGGTCCAATCGCCTCGGCGATATCCCGAACCCGGCCAGGGTGGGGGCAGTAGCGTGACCGACCCCGGTGGGCGTGGCCGATCTGCCGCGCCCGCGCGCGCTCCCCTCACCGATGTGATGTCACCCGACTCCGACACCCCCTCCCCCACGACGGCGCCGGTCGACCTGGCCCTCGAACGCGCCGCGCTGGCGCGCGCCCGCGATGCGGTCGATGCCAAGCTCGAACGGCTCAGCGGTCTCGCGGTCGAGGGGGCCGACGCGCTGAGCGAGGAGTACATCTCGGCGGTCGTGCGCGGGGCGGTGGATCAGCTCCAGCACGAGCTGGTCGTGTTCGGTCGCATCGACGACGAGCATGTGTGGCGCGTCGGGCTCTACGGCATCGACTCCGGCGGCGAGCAGCTGGTGATCGACTGGCGCGCCCCGTTCGCCGAGAGCTTCTACCAGGCGACCTTCGACGACCGGAGGGGACTCGACCGGCGGGTCAGCTACGTCGGCCACATCGACGACCTCCTGGTCGAGGACTTCGCCGCCGGAACCGTGTCGGGATCCTCACCGCTCATGGCGGAGCTCTCGCGCAGCCGCGGCGACGCGATGCGGGCGGCGGTGGCCACGCTCCAGTCCGACCAGGACCGGCTCGTCCGGCTCGACCCGGCGGCGCGGCTCGTGCTGCGCGGTGGGCCGGGTACCGGCAAGACGGTCGTAGGCCTGCACCGCGCCGCATGGCTCGTCTACAACGACCGCCGGATCACCGCCGACCGCATCCTGGTCGTCGGCCCGAGCGACCGCTTCCTCCGGTTCGTGGCCGCGGTGCTCCCGACCTTGGGCGAGGCGCGCATCGCCCAGACCACGTTCGAGCGACTGCTCGGACCGGCCAGCGCGGCCGGCGGTGACGAGCGCTGGCTCGGACTGCTCGATCGGCTCGAAGACCAGCTGTTCCAACCGGCTGAGGTGCAGGTCGGGCACCGGCGCGTCGCGCCCGACGACGTCGCCGCGCTCGATGGGTCGGCTGCGACAGCGCGATCTGCCGTGGCGGGATCGCCGGCGCATCTTCGTCGAGACCCTTGCCGGGCGCCTCGATCGGCCCGCGGCCGAGGTGAGTCAGGCAGTTGCACCGGTGTGGCCCCGCACCACGGCGGCGCAGGTGTTGCGCCGGCTGCGCAACCGCCGCTTCCTCGTGGAGCTGGGAGCCGATGCCGACCTCGTGGACGAGTGGTTGCACGGCAGCGAGGACGGTGCCCTCACCGACGAGGTCCGATCCCGCTTCGAGGGCGTGCGCGCCCGGTATGCCCACGTGATCGTCGACGAGGCGCAGGATCTGACGCTGCTGCAGCTACGGGCGGTGCAGCGGCGGTCCGACGGGTTGACGCTGGTCGGCGACGATGCCCAACGCCGGGGTCGCCACGGCATCGGCCTGCGCCGGGCGGCCGCGCTGCTCAGCGTCGAGCTCGAGCAGATGGACACCGCCTACCGCATGTCGGCCGAGATCGCGGCGTGGCTCAACCAGTGGGCATCCCGCCACGAGATCGACGCCGTCCCGCTGGTGGGCATCCGACCGACGGGCGTCGAGGTCCGCACGTCGACCGACGTCGCCGGCGCGCAGCACGACCTCGAGCAGCGCTGGGCCAACGTGGCGGCGATCACTGCCGACGACGTCTGGGTGCACAAAGGCATCGAGTACGACGGCGTGGTGGTCGATGCCACGGCCATGACCGCACCCGAGATCTACCTCGCCGCCTCACGCGCCGCCCACGAGCTGGTGCTCGTGGGAGTGGCGGCATGAGTCATTGGCAGCTCAACGTCACATGTGACATCGTCAGTGAGCCACAAGGGGAGGTCACGGCGCGTGAGCCCGGGTGAGGAACCGAAGGTCCGGGGCCGCCCGCCGAAGAACGCGTCCGCCCCCCGCGGCCCCGACGACGTGGTGGCCGCCGTGCTCGAAGCTGGGGCACGACTGTTCGCCGAGCGCGGCGTCGGCGCCGTCGCGGTCCGCGAGGTCGCCAGCGCGGCCGGCGTCAACGCCGGCCTCGTCCACCGCTACGTCGGCGCCAAGGACGACCTGGTGCGCGAGGTGATGCACCACATCAGCTCCGAGCTGGGCCAGGAGCTCGAGGGTGGCGACGACCCCACCTACGGCGATCGCCACGATGCGACCGTCGACGCCTACATGCGGATCCTCGCCCACCTCATCCTCGAGGGCTACGACCTCGAGCGCCTCGATCTCGACTTCCCGTTGATGCGCTTCGTGATCGGCCGGCTCGCCGCGGCGCCGGACAGCGACGAACGGGACGCGAAGATGCGTGCGATCTGCCTCATCGCCCTCGACATCGGTTGGCGGCTGTTCGAGCCCCTGGTCGCGGCGGGCGCCGACCTCGACGCGGAGGAGAGCTCCGACGTCCGCACCGCACTCGACGAGACCCGCCGGCGCATCGCGATCGGCGCATGAACGACGACGAGGCACCGACGCCCGCCGTGCGCGGCCGCCCCCCGAAGGACGCGTCCGCGCCGCGTGGACGCGAGCAGGTGTATGCCGCCACGATCCAGGCCGCCACCGCGCTGTTCGCCGAACGCGGCATCGCCGCCGTCTCGGTGCGGGAGGTGGCGACCAGAGCCGGGGTCAACCCGGCGCTCGTCCACCGCTACGTCGGCGGCAAGCAGGTGCTCGTGCGGGCCGTACTCACCTCGCTCATCGATCGGATGCGTGGAGACCTGGACACGTTCGCCTCGAACGTGATCCCCGTCCTGCCCACCTCGCCCGAACAGACGCTGGCCACCTACCAGCGGATCGCCGCCCACATCGTGATCGAGGGTGGTGACATCCGTGACTACCAGTCCGAGTTCCCCGTCATCCGTCACATCATCGAGGAGATCCAGAACCGCACCGGCGTCGATGCCCGAACGGCTCGACTTCGCGGCGCGCAGATCTTCGCTCTCGACCTGGCGGTGCGCCTCTTCGAACCCGTGCTGATGCAGGCGGCGGGTCTGGAACCGACAGACGCCGGCGACCTCCATCGGCGCGTGCGCCAGCTGCTGGTCGCGATCGGCGACGAGGCCTGAACCGGTAGGTCAGCTCCGCGGCACCGCGGACCAGGGCATCTCCTTGTCGGTTCGCGGCTCGCCCGGCAGACCGAGCACCCGTTCTCCGAGGATGTTGCGCTGGATCTCCGACGTGCCGCCCTCGATCGAGTTGGCCCGCGACCGCAGGAACATCTTGCGAGCCGATCCGGGCGGACCGACGAGACCCAACTGCTCGGCGCGCCGCATCGTGTAGTCGTAGTCGACCAGGGCGTCGCTGCCGAGCAGGTCGACGCACAGCTCGTAGATCCGCTCGTTGATCTCGGCGAACATCAACTTGGCGATCGATCCCTCCGGGCCGGGGTTGCCGACGCGGCGGTTCTGACCGGCGCGCAGGTTGGTCAACCGGAGGACCTCGGCTTCGATCCACACCTTCATCAGCCGATCCTTCGCCGCCACCTCCTGACGAGTCGACTGCTGCCAGATGCGCACCGCCTCGGCGATGGCGCCCGAACCGCGCGCCGGTGGACCCGAGCCACCCCCGATCGACGTGCGCTCGTTCATCAGAGTCGTCATCGCCACGCGCCACCCGTCATCCACCCCTCCGATGCGATCGGCATCGGGCACGCGGACGTCGGTGAGGTAGACCTCGTTGAACTCGGCCTCGCCGGTCATCTGTCGGAGTGGACGGACCTCGACTCCCGGCGCGTGCATGTCGAGGGCGAAGTAGGTGAGGCCCTTGTGCTTCGGCGCCTCGGGATCGGTCCGGGTCACGAGCATGCCCCGATCGGCGATGTGCGCCAGCGTGTTCCACACCTTCTGCCCGTTGACCACCCACTCGTCGCCGTCCCGCACCGCCCGACAACCCAGACCGGCCAGATCGGATCCGGCGCCGGGCTCGCTGAAGAGCTGGCACCAGGCGTCCTCGCCGGTGAAGGTCCGACGCAGGAGCCGGGCGCGCACCGCGTCGTCGCCGTGGGACACGAGCGTCGGGCCGGCCATGGCCAGCCCGAAGAAGTGCCGCGCCCCCGGCGAGGCGGCGCCGGCCTGGGCCAGACGCCGATCGACCTCGCGCTGCAGCCCGGGCGGGGCGTCGAGCCCGCCCCAGCCGACCGGGAAGTGGACCCACGCCAGCCCGAGGTCGTACTGGTGACCCCGCAGGGTCTCCTGGTCGACCGACTTCGGATCGACCTCGTCGAGCAGCTGATCGAGACGCTCGCGCACGAGGGCTTCGGGATCTGACATGGCCTCAACGCTAAGCGCGGCGCCCCCCTTCAGGGCCACCCGGAGCCGGCTCGGAATAAGAGAAGTATTTACTTGTTCTATTTGGACGAACCGGACCACCCGAACGAGGGGGCACCACCATGGCCACAGCGATCGTCACCGGCGGATCGAAGGGACTCGGCCTCGCTCTCAGCCGGGCGCTGGCCGACCTGGGCTGGCAGCTCGTGATCGACGGACGCGACGCCGACGCACTCAGGCGGGCCGCCGAGGAGCTCGGCGACCGCACCGTGGCCATCGCCGGCGACGTGACCGATCCGGCGCACCGCCGCGCGCTCGTCGACGCCGCCGCCGCTACCGGACGGCTCGACCTGGTGGTCAACAACGCCAGCACGCTCGGACCGCTGCCCGATGCCGACCCTGGCCGACTACCCGCTCGACGGGTGGCGCGATGCCTTCGAGACCGACGTCGTGGCCCCGCTGGCCCTGATCCAGCTCGCACTCGGGCCGCTTCAGGCCGCCGACGGGCGCGTCGTGAACATCACGTCCGACGCGGCGGTCGAGGGCTACGAAGGCTGGGGCGGCTACGGCGCCGCCAAGGCCGCGCTCGAGCAGCTGAGCCGTGTGCTCGCAGCCGAGCACCCCGAGCTGGGCGTCTACTGGGTCGACCCGGGTGACATGCGCACGGCGATGCACCAGGACGCGTTCCCGGGCGAGGACATCTCCGACCGACCACCACCCGAGAGCAGCGTGCCCGGCCTGCTGGCCCTCGTGCTCGGTGACTTCCCTTCGGGCCGCTACGTGGCCCGCGACCGTCGTGGCGGTGGCGTCATGACCGCCACGGCGTTCGCAGGGGCCCGGCTCCCGCCCGGCCTCAGCTTCGAGCTCCCCTCGGTGCTCGAAGCGACCGAGCCCCCTGAGGTCCGCGGTCGGGGCCGAGACGACGTGCGCCTGCTGGTGTCGGTCGGCACCGAACGCCCATCAACACCCGGTTCGCCCAGCTCGCCCGGTTCCTCGATCCCGGCGACGTCGTGCTGGTGAACACGTCGGCCACCATGGCGGCCTCGCTGCCGGCCAGCGACGACCGCGGGGTGGACCGTCGAGGTCCATCTCTCGACCCGGCTGCCGTCGGGGCTCTGGCTCCTCGAGATCCGGGCCCCCGGTGCCCTGGCCAGCCGGCCCGACTTCTCCGACCACGCCGGCGCGACCTTGGCCATCGGCCGCGACACGACCATCCACGTGCTGTCCGCGGTTCCGGGGATCGTGCCGGCTCTGGCTGGCGCGTGATCGACACGCACGGCGCGTCCCTCGACGACGTGCTCACCCGACACGGCCGCCCGATCCGCTACCGCCACGTCCCCGAGGACTGGCCCCTCGCCGCCTACCAGACGGTCTTCGTCGACCGAGCCGGGGAGCGCCGAGATGCCGAGTGCGTCGCGGCCGTTCACGCACGCGATGGTGACCGAGCTGGTGCTCCGCGGCGTCGAGTTGGCGCCGCTCGTGCTGCACACCGGCGTGTCGTCGCTCGAGGGCGGCGAGCGTCCGTACCCCGAATGGTTCCGGGTGCCCGAGGTGACCGCCGAGCGGGTGAACACCGCCCGGGCCACCGGCCGCCGGGTCGTCGCGGTCGGCACGACCGTGGTGCGCGCCATCGAGAGCGCGGTGGCGGACTGACGGTCTGGTCACACCACGGGAGGGTTGGACCGACCTGGTCATCACGCCCGAGTCGGGCGTGCGGGTGGTCGACGGCCTGCTCACCGGGTGGCACGAGCCCGAGGCCTCGCATCTGCTGATGCTGGAGGCCATCGCCGGGCGGCCGGCGCTCGAGTTGGCCTACCGTGCCGCGATCGGATCGGGGTACCGCTGGCACGAGTTCGGCGACACCCACCTGATCCTGCCCGACCCGACGAGCCCCTCCCGACGGACGTGACCATGCAGCTGACGCCCTCGATCTCCGACAGCCGCCGGGGCGTGATCGACGCGCTGAAGCAGCGCGGCGAGGCGGGGGTCGACGAGCTGGCCGGCGACCTGTCGATGACGGTGGCCGGCGTACGCCAGCACCTCGACACCCTCGGCGAGGAGGGACTGGTCGAGAGCCGCGACGAACCCCGCGCCGAGGGCGAACGCGGCCGGCCCCGTCGCGTCTACTCGCTCACGCCGCGCAGCGAGCCCCTCTTCCCCAAGGCCTACGACGAGCTGGCCAACGAGCTGCTGCGCCACGCCGCCGACGAGGACGCCACGCTGGTCGAGCGCATCTTCGTCCGCCGCCGCGACTGCCGCATCGACAACGCCCGGGCCCGGCTGGCATCGAAGCGCACGCTCCGGGCGCAAGGTCGCCGACCTGGCGACCATCCTCGACGAGGACGGCTACCTCGCCGAATGGGAGTCGATCGGAAAGGGCCGGTTCCGCATCGTCGAGCACAACTGCGCCATCCTCGCCGTGGCCGGCCGTCATCCCTCGGCCTGTCGGAGCGAGATCGAGTTCCTGCAGGCGGTGCTGCCCGAGGCCACCGTCGAGCGCGTCTCCCACATCGTGTCGGGCGCGCACCAGTGCGCCTACGTCGTGACGCCTCGCGCCACCTAGCTCGCACTCGACGAACCGGCAGGGGTCGACCGCGACGGTGGACGGATGCCGGAGCGTCGGGGGGTGCGGCTAGAGGCCGAGCTTGGGCCAGTAGGTGCCGTCGAGCATGGCCTCGAGGGTGGCCCTGTGCATGACGAGGTCGTCGGGGTCGTCGGGCATCTCGGCCTCGCCGAAGTGGATCGACCGCTGTTGCACCCGGCTCATGACGATGCCGTGGCGCAGTGCGGCGTACATCACGAAGAACTCGAGGTTGCGTGGGGTGTGACCGCTGGCCCGCTCGTAGGTGGTCGCCACGTCGTCCAGGCGCAGGAAGTCGGGCATGCCGGGCAGCTCCAGCTGTGCGGCGAGATCCTCGAAGAACCGGTGCAGGAACACCATCCAGGCGAGATCCATCTCGCGCGGAGCCAGACCGGCCATCTCCCAGTCGAGCACGGCCACGGGTGTGAAGTCGCGGTACAGCACGTTGCCGATGCGCGAGTCGCCCCAGCTCAGCGCGGTCGGGCCCTCGTCGGCGGGCCAGTGCTCCTCGAGCCAGGCGAAGCATCGCTCGATCACCGGCTGCGGGCGGTCGGCCGACACCCACTTGTAGTAGTCCCACTGGTCGGCCACGTGGCGGCGCAGTGGCGTCGGCTCGGCCCGATCGAGCTCGAGGAACGACACGTCGAGCGCGCCGATGTCGATCGCGTGCAGCTCGGCCAGCGTCGAGGCGGTCGCGTCCTGCAGCCGCGTTCGGTCGGCGGGGGATGCGTCGTAGAGCCAGCTGTCGCCGAAGTTGTAGGGCATGACGTCGGGCGGCACCTCGCCCTCGACGCGCTCCATGACGAAGAACGGTGAACCGACCGCCGCCGCGTCGGGCTCGAACCACGGCGCGGGCGGCACGGGCACCGTCGTCTCCCGGGCGACCAGCTGCATCACGCGGAACTGCTTGTCGAAGTCGTAGGTCGGGAACACGGGCACGGCCGAGACCTCGGGGGCGAGCCGGGCGACGTAGGGCGTGGTCGATCTGGCTCCGCCGGACGTCAGCTCGAGGTCGAACAGCACCGTCTCGCTCGACATCCCGTTGCGCTCGGGCGTGTGCAGCGACGACACGACCGGCAGGGCGTCGGCGTCCACGTGGTCGGCAAGCCACGCCTGGAGGCGGTCGCGCAGCTCCACCGGGTTGCGGGTGGACACGACGGGGCGTTCGCTCTCGGTCGACGGCTCGGTCATCGGTCCCCCTACAGCTTCCCTGGTGTCCCCCGCGGCACTGCCCCCACGGCTGATCCATAGTAGAACGCGTTCTCGTCACCGCCGGCAGCCGATCGGAGCCCCCTATGAGCTACACCGTCATCCTCGTCGACGACCCGGCGCCGGGCGTCCGGCGGATCACCCTCAACCGCCCGGAGAAGCGCAACGCGCTCAACTACGCCCTGCGGGGCGAGATCATCGCCGCCCTCCAGGAAGCCGACGCCGACCGCGACGTGAAGGTGAGCATCGTGCGGGGCGCCGGCACCAGCTTCTCGGCGGGGTACGACCTCGGCGGGGGCAACGCCGGCCAGGAGCTGCCCTGGTACACCGCCGGCGGCGACGGGCACTGGCCCCGCCACGTGACCGAAGGGTGGATGAGCATCTGGGACCTGGCCAAGCCCGTCATCGCGCAGGTGCACGGCTACTGCCTGGCCGGCGGCAGCGAGCTGGCGACTGGTTGTGACCTCGTGTACGTGGCCGAGGACGCCAAGATGGGCTACCCGGCTGTGCGCTTCGGCGTGCCGGACATGCAGTTCCACGCCTGGCTGCTCGGCATGCGCGCCGCGATGGAGATGATGGTCACCGGCGACTCGATCTCGGGCACCGAGGCGGTGCGCCTCGGCTGGGCCAACCGCGCCTACCCGGCCGACGAGCTCGACGACCGGGTGATCGAGATGGCGAAGCGCATCGCGCTCATCCCGACCGACGTCGTGCAGATCAACAAGCGGACCGTGCACAAGTCGATGGAGATCATGGGCCTGCGCACCGCCATCCGGGCCGGCACCGAGCTGTGCGCGCTCGGCACCCGGCAGGAGACCCTGCGCAAGTTCGTCGAGGAGGAGATCCCCAAGGGCCTGACGCGCGCCCTGCAAGAGCGCGACGCGCCCTTCGGCGACTACCGCACGGCCGAGCCGCACGACTGACGCGTCACACCACGGCTCAGCGCCGGGACATCGGTCCGCCGGGAGGATCGCCGGTCAAGGTGGCGACGAACAACAGGAGTCCGATCGCCACCACCTCGAAGACGAGCATGACCCCGATGTGGTGGGTCATGGCCAGCAGCATGCTCACGGCCACGACGACGACGGTCCAGACGAAGGTGACCGCCCACCCCTGCCACGAGGTCGGCGTCCATCCCCAACCGGTCACCTGCTTGGGTCCGAACCACGCCGTCGAAGTCACCCGCTTCACGGCGCCAATCGTAGGGGTCGCCGCACCGCGCTCGAAGCGACCCGACGCACCCGTCAGCCGTGACCGGCCTGGTGGTCGAGGGCAAGGTTCAAGTCGAGGACGTTGACCGTCGTCTCACCGAGCACGCCGAGGGTGCGGCCGCTGGTGTTCTGCTTGATCAGCGACTGCACCTTGGACAGCGGGAGATGCCGGGCGGCGGCCACGCGAGGTGCCTGGAGGTCGGCGTTGGCCACCGAGATGTCGGGATCGAGTCCACTGCCCGACGCCGTCACGGCGTCAGAGGGGATCTTCACCGACTTCGGGATGCCGTTGAGCGCCCGGTAGGCCAGGGCCCGCTGGTAGACGGTCTGGTCGTAGCAGACGTACTCGCCGGACTTGGTCTTCGCGTACTCCTGACCGGCCGAGGGCTGGATGACGGGCACCCCGTCCGGGTCGGTCGGCACGCAGTATGGGTCGTCCTCGGTGGCGAACGGGTTGGTCTTCGATGGGTTGCCGTTCAGGTCGACCGTGTTGAAGCCGGGGATGAACCCGACGAGCCGCGGATCGCTCGGCCCGAGGTTCGAGGCCGCGCTCCCCGCCGCGTTGTACGTCGAGGTGTACGTGTCGGACGGTCGGGGCTGGAAGTACTGGGGCAACGGGTTGCCCTTGGCGTCCAGGAAGTTCTGGCCGATGAGGTGGCTACCCACGACCTGGCCGTTGCGGGTGACGAACGACCCGTTGACCTGCCTGTTGAACGCCAGCTGCCCGATGCCCCAGGCGGCGAGCGGATAGAAGATCCCGGTGATCACGGCGAGGACGCCGAGCAACAGGACAGCGGTGATGGCTTGGCGACGCATCAGTGCACCCCTAGTGCGGTGAGGACGATGTCGATGAGCTTGATGCCGATGAACGGCGCGATGACCCCGCCGACGCCGTAGATGAGGATGTTGCGCCGCAGGATCGCCTGCGCGTTGGCGGCACGGAACTTCACGCCCCGCAGCGCCAGCGGGATCAGCAGCACGATGATGATGGCGTTGAAGATGACGGCGGAGAGGATGGCCGAGTGCGGGTTGCTCAACTTCATGATGTTGAGCTTCTCGAGCTGCGGGAAAACGCCGACGAACATCGCCGGGATGATGGCGAAGTACTTCCCCACGTCGTTGGCGATCGAGAAGGTCGTGAGCGCGCCGCGGGTGATGAGCAGCTGCTTGCCGATCTCGACGATCTCCAACAGCTTCGTGGGGTTCGAGTCGAGATCGACCATGTTCCCGGCTTCCTTGGCCGCCTGCGTGCCGGTGTTCATGGCCACACCGACGTCGGCCTGCGCGAGCGCCGGCGCGTCGTTGGTGCCGTCACCGGTCATGGCGACGAGCTTCCCGCCCGCCTGCTCGGCCTTGATCCGGGCCATCTTGTCCTCGGGCGTGGCCTCGGCGAGGAAGTCGTCGACGCCCGCCTCCCTGGCGATGGCCGCGGCGGTGATCGGGTTGTCGCCCGTGATCATCACGGTGCGGATCCCCATCGCGCGCATCTCGTCGAACTTGGCCGAGATGCCGGTCTTGACCGTGTCCTTGAGGTGGATGACGCCGAGGACCTTGGACCCTTCGGCGACCACCAGCGGCGTGCCACCGGTGCGGGCGATGCCCTCGACGATGCCTTCGAGGTCGGCCGGCTCGGCGCCGCCCTGCTCGACCACCCATCGCTGGACGGAGTCGGCTGCGCCCTTGCGGATGGACCGGCCCTCCCACTCGATGCCCGACATCCGGGTCTGGGCGGTGAACGGGATGAGCTCGGCACCGGGCATGTCGACCGGCACCAGTCCGTAGCCGTCCTCGGCCAGCGACACGATCGAGCGGCCCTCGGGTGTCTCGTCGGCCAGCGACGAGAGCAGCGCGACCGCCGCCAGATCGGGCTCGGTCACGCCCTGGACCGGCAGGAACTCCGCCGCCATGCGGTTGCCGTAGGTGATCGTGCCGGTCTTGTCGAGCAGCAGCGTCGACACGTCGCCCGCCGCCTCGACGGCTCGACCGCTCATCGCCAGCACGTTCTGCTGCACGAGGCGGTCCATGCCGGCGATGCCGATCGCGGAGAGCAGCGCCCCGATGGTGGTCGGAGCCAGACATACCAGCAGTGCGACGAGCACCACGACCGTCTGCTTCGCGCCCGAGTAGATGGCGAAGGGCTGGAGCGACATCACCACGAGCAGGAAGACGATCGTGAGGCCGGCCAGCAGGATGTTCAGCGCGATCTCGTTCGGCGTCTTCTGCCGCTCCGCGCCCTCGACGAGGGCGATCATCCGGTCGATGAAGCTCTCACCCGGCTCGGTGGTGATCCGCACGACGATGCCGTCGGACAGGACCCGAGTGCCCCCGGTCACCGCGGACCGGTCGCCGCCGGACTCGCGGATGACCGGGGCCGACTCGCCGGTGATGGCCGACTCGTCGACCGAGGCGATGCCTTCGACGATCTCGCCGTCACCGGGGATGAGATCGCCCGGCCCGACGACGACGAGGTCGCCGACGTGGAGGTCGGACGACGGCTTCTCGACGGTGGATCCGTCGGCCTGCCGGACGTGGGCCACCGTCTCGGTGCGGGTCTTGCGCAGCGTGTCGGCCTGGGCCTTGCCCCGGCCCTCGGCTACGGCTTCGGCGAAGTTGGCGAAGAGCACCGTGAACCAGAGCCAGACCGATACGAGTCCGGAGAAGACAGATGTGGCCGTGGTCGTCGATGTCTTGGGCAGGTCGACGAAGAACAGGATCGTGGTGAGCACCGCGCCGACCAGCACCACGAACATGACGGGGTTGCGGGCCTCGGTGCGTGGATTCAGCTTGACGAACGAGTCGACGATCGCCCGGCGGACGATGGCCGGCTCGAACAGCCGACCCTTCTTCCGTTCGACGTACGGCTCCTCGTCCGGCTCCGGCGCGGCCGGCGGCGTTGGGGGGGTGAGCGTTGCTGCCATTCCGGGTCTCCTAGAAGTGGCCGACGAGCTGCTCGACGATCGGACCCAGGGCGACCACCGCGAAGTAGGTCAGGCCCACGAGGATCACGGTCACTGCGAGCAGCAGGCCGAGGAAGATGGGGGTGTCGGTGCGGAAGGTGCCGGCGGTGGCCGGGACGGGCTGCTTGCGCACGAGCGAGCCGGCGATGGCCAGCACGGCGACGATGGGCAGGTACCGGCCGATGAGCATGGCCAGCCCGAGCACGAGCTCGTACCAATGGGTGCCGGTGGTGATACCGGCGAAGGCCGAGCCGTTGTTGTTGGTGACCGAGGCGAAGGTGTAGGCCATCTCGGTCAGGCCGTGCGGGCCGTGGGACCAGAGCCCGGCCAAGGCGGTGTTGTTCACGATGGCCCAGCCGCCGAAGCCGAGCACGGCCGCCGGCACGGCGAGGATGTAGATCACGGCCAGCTTCATCTCCCTGGCCTGGATCTTCTTCCCAGGTACTCGGGTGTTCGCCCGACCATGAGTCCGGCGATGAACACGCTCAGCATGACCAGGATCAACTTGCCGTAGAGACCCGAGCCGGAACCGCCCGGGCTCACCTCACCGAGCAGGATGTTGGTCAGCGGCACGGCACCGGCCAGGGGCATGTAGCTCTCGTGGGCCGAGTTGGGCGAGCCGGTCGATGTGGCGGTGATGGAGTTGCCCTCGATGGCCGAGGCGCTCACGCCGAAGCGCGTCTCCTTGCCCTCCATGTTGCCGCCGATGTTGGCGGACGTCGCCGACTGGTTGACGTCTGGCCGTGGCCAGCTTCGGGTTGCCCGGTCCCTCGAAGATCGGGATGAGCACGAGCGGGATCACGAACAGGATGACCATCGACGCGAGGATCACGCCGCCCTGGCGCATCGACTTGACCCACTTGCCGAAGGTGACCGCGAAGGCGAACGGGATCATCACCACCAGCCACGAGAGCATGATGCTGGTGAAGGGGTTCGGGTTCTCGTAGGAGTGGGCGGTGTTGGCGTTGAGGTAGCCGCCGCCGTTGTTGCCCAGCTCCTCGATCGGCATCATCGAGCCGATCGGGCCTTGCGGTCACCGTCTGCTGCAGGGTGGTGTTCGTCGTCTGGTGCGTGGCCTGCGCCGCCACCGTCGTCACCTGCTTGGCGGCATGGAAGTTCTGGATGACGCCCTGGGACATGAACACGATGGCGAACACGAACGCAGATCGGCAGCAGGATGCGGGTCGTCGCCCGGATCGTGTCGACCCAGAAGCTGCCGAGGGTCGTCTGGCGCTTGCGCACGATGCCCCGGATGAGCGCCACGCCGACAGCCATGCCGACGGCCGCCGACAGGAACTGCTGCACGACCAGCGCCAGCATCTGCGACAGCTGGCTCATGGTCGACTCGCCTGCGTACACCTGCCAGTTCGTGTTGGTCATGAAGCTGACGGCCGTGTTGAACGACAGGCCCGGCGCGACCCCGTTGACCTGGTGGTCGGGGTTCAAGGGCAGGTGACCCTGGAGCCGGAGCAGCACGTACATCAGCAGGAAGCCGGCGACGCTGAACAGCAGCAGCGAGATGGCGTAGACGTTCCAGCGCTGCTCGCCCTCGGGGTCGATGCGGCACACCCGGTAGATGGCGTTGTCGACCACGTCGAAGCGCGCGGGAGCCGACGTGCTCCTGTCCGTTGAAGACCTTGTACATGTAGATGCCGAGCAGCGGGGTGCTGATGGCGATCAGCACGCCGAAGATGGCGAACTGGACCCACCCGGCGGCGCTCACAGCTTCTCCGGGAAGAGCAGCGCGAAGAGCAGGTACACGATCAGCAGCGACGCCGAGGGCAAGCCCGGCGAACTCCTTGGGGTCGAGGAAGGCGACGACCATCAGGCCCGCACCTCGACGTCCTCGTCGGCCGATTCGACCGACGGGGACCGAACCCAGCGCTTCTTCGTCCGAACCGACGATGCGGTCGCAGCCGTAGACGAGCGCCAACATCAGAGCGAAGAACACCACCACGATGGCGATGTACATGAGATCCAGCATGGGGCCCTCCTGGGGCTTGGAACGTGGTACGTCTCCACACCTACGCCAGCGCGATCGCGGCCTCCAAGGGGCTTGGCGTGATCTGAACGCGAACCGCGGCGTTCTTCCGCGAACGACAACGTTCCGGCGCCGCGACAGCCACCACGGCCGGCGAGTCACGGGCACCGTGTGGTTTCCGTGAAGATCGACGGGGCCCCTGTTCAGATCGCGCCAAGGGAGTAGGCGCGCGTATCCACCGCGCGCGTACAACGGATCCATGGCCCAACTCCTGGTCATAGACGACGAGCAGCCGTTCCTCCGCGCGCTCGGCATCAGCCTGCGGGCCCAGGGGTACGACACTCTGCTGGCGTCCAACGCCGAGCAGGGGCTGGCCTTCGCCGCCGATCACCGACCCGATCTGATCGTCCTCGACCTCGGCCTGCCGAGCATGGACGGGCTGACGATGTTGGCCGAGCTCCGGCGCTGGAACCCGGTGCCGGTGCTCGTGCTCTCGGCCCGCAGCGATGTCTCCGACGCGCATCGCGGCCCTCGACGCCGGGGCGGACGACTTCCTGGCCAAGCCGTTCGCCATCGGCGAGCTGCAGGCCCGTGTCCGCGCCCAGCTGCGACGCGGCGCCGCGGAGCCCGGCCCGAGTGCGGTGGTCACCGACGACTTCCGCCTCGAGCCCGTCGCCCGCGCCGCGGTCGTACGGGGCGAGCCCGTCCATCTCACCGCCACCGAGTGGCGGCTTCTAGACGTGCTGGTCAGCAACGAAGGACGCGTCGTCTCGCAACGCGACCTGCTCGCGCGAGGTGTGGGGGCCGGGCTACGTCGCCGAGCACGACTACGTGCGCGTCCACGTGGCCGCTCTCCGCCGCAAGCTCGAGCCCGACCCTGCCCACCCCCGCTACATCCTGACCTCACGAGGGCTCGGCTACCGGTTCACGAGCGAGCCGGCAGAGCTGCAGGTGGCCCGGTGACCTCGCGATGAACACGCCGAGCCGCCCCCACCCCGACGAGGGGGAACCGAACGGTGCAGGCCGCGCGTCCAGGGCGGTCGAGCGCGATCGACAGGTCGTCGAGCTGTCGATCGCCGGCGTGCCCATCGTCGAGATCGGCCACCGCTACGGCTACGTCAGTCCGGGGCCCGCAGTCCGGCTGGTCGACCGCGCCCTCGACGTCCTGGTCCCGAACCTGGACACCGAGATGCAGCGCCGACTCGACATGGCCCGCCTCGACCGGTTGCTCTCGGTCTGGTGGACACCTGCGACCACAGACGACGCCACCGCCGCCCGGCTCGTCCTCGACATCCTCGACATCAAGGCCCAGATTCGGGCGGGCACGCAAAGCTCCGACGCGCTGTCGGGCTAGTCCGCCCTGGGGCGTCTGCCTACCTGAGCACCGCGACCACGCCCAGGATCATCGCGACGACGGCGAGCCAGCAAAGCGCGACCGAACCGACGAAGCGCCAGAGTCGAGCGTTTCCACCAAGCGCCCGGATCTCGAGGCGGGCTTCGGGCGAGCGATCACGGGCGACCACGTCGACGTCGTCGAGATGCGCGAGTTCGTCGATGACGGCCCTCATGTCGGGTTGCCGCTGGCTCCCGAGCGTCGCATGGCCGTCATCACGACGGCTTCGAGTGTCGCTGGGACCGCAGGGCGCAGCGCCCTGATGCCGACGGGGTGGTCCCGGAGGTGCGCCTCCATCACGTCGACGGGATTCACACCGACGAATGGGCACCGCCCGGTGAGGAGCTCATAGGTGACCACTCCCCAGGCATAGACGTCGCTGCGGGCATCGAGATCGGCGCCTTGGATCTGCTCCGGGCTCATGTAGTCCGGAGTTCCCTCGGCCACCTCGAGGATCTCGCGGGGCAGACGCAGCGGCGACCGGCGCATCTTCGTCGCGGCACCGAAGTCGGTGATCTTCACGTCGAGGTCGTCGGTGACGAGCAGGTTCTCGGGCTTGAGGTCGCCGAACACCAACCCGTGCTGATGCAGGTAGTCGAGGCCCTCGGCGATCTGGACAGCCCAGTCGATCACCTGAGCGACCGGGAGCTCCCCCTGCGCCATCCACTGCCTGAGGTTGCCGCCTCCCACGTACTCGAAGACGAGGTAGGGCTGCGAACGGTACCGATCGAGGTCGACGCGCCGGACGAGTCGGACGTGAGCGAGGTTCCGGGTGACCGCGGCCTCGCGTCGCCAGGCTCGGACGCGTCGGAGGTCAGCGAGAGCTGCATCGTGGGGAACCTTCACCGCCACGATGCGTCCCGTGGAGCGCTGCACGGCGCGGTGGATCTCCGCGGCGCCACCATCGGCGAGGTGCTCGATCAGATCGAAGTCGTCGAGACGAGAGCCGGGCGGGAGCGGCATCGCCTCCGGCCTAGCCGGTCGGATCGGCGTCGGCGTCCGGCTTCACACGGATTTAGCGCGCCGGAACCGGAAAGCAACATCTTCCGAACAGGTCGCAGCCCACAGCCCAGGCGCTCGAGCCCACACCCCGCACTCG
Organism: uncultured Microthrixaceae bacterium; assembly: GCA_963776435.1. Taxonomy (GTDB): domain Bacteria; phylum Actinomycetota; class Acidimicrobiia; order Acidimicrobiales; family Acidimicrobilacustridaceae; genus UBA4742. The sequence goes on along the minus strand of CAVZMK010000002.1, from coordinate 463,926 downwards.
CACGCGACCTAGTCTCGGCTCGATGCCATCACCGCTACGGACCCGCAGAGAGGTCCTCGCCGCCGGCATGGCCGGTGGCTTCTCGCTGATGTTGGCCGCGTGCTCGTCGGCCACCACCCGGAAGGCCGCCTCCATCAAGCCGGCCGGCTCGGACCTCGGCGCGGTCGACCACGTCGTGTTCCTGATGCACGAGAACCGGTCGTTCGACCACTACTTCGGCACCTACCAGGGCGTCCGCGGCTTCGACGACCACCGCACCGGGCCAGCTCGGGCGCCTTCGCCCAGGCCTGGCCGGCCGCCGGCCCGGTCGCCGACGCAGCTGCTGCCCTTCCACCTCGACACCGTCGTCGGCGGTCGGCCGAGTGCACCTTCGACCTGTCCCACGAGTGGGTCGGCCCAGCACCAGTGCTGGAACGACGGCGCCATGGACCGCTTCGTGGCCACCCACACCTCGCCCCGAGTACGAGGGCCCGGCCAACGGCGTGCTCACGATGGGCTACTACACACGCGCCGACCTCGACTTCTACTACGCGCTGGCCGACGCCTTCACCCTCTGCGACGGCTACCACTGCTCGGTGATGGGGCCCGACCCACCCGAACCGGCTCCACGCCCTGTCGGGGACGCTCGACCCGGCCGGCGAGGCCGGGCGGCCCGGTGATCATCACCAACGGGAGCGCCGAGGCGATGTTCAGCGTCGACGTGGGACGACGATGCCCGAGCGCCTCGAGGCCACGGGCGTCGTCGTGGAAGGTCTACAACCCGCCGGGCACGGCCTACCAGCCCGACCAGCCCGATGGTCGATCGCGGTCTCCGACAACATCCTCCTGTACTTCTAGCGCAGTTCGAGGACCCGTCCTCGGCGCTCTACAAGAAGGCGTTCGGTCCGGTCTTCCCCGACGACTTCGCCCGCGACGTGGCCAACGACACGCTGCCGCAGGTGTCGTGGATCATGCCCGCCGCTCGGCTACGACGAGCACCCGCCGGCGCCGCCTGCGGTCGGCGAGTGGTTCACCCACCAGGTGCTCGACGCTGGTGTCGAACCCGAAGGTGTGGGCCAAGACGGTGCTGTTCGTCATGTACGACGAGAACGACGGCTTCTTCGACCACGTCGCCGCCGCCGGTCCCGCCGCCGGGGACGCCGGGCGAGTACCTCACCGTCCGACCCGCTGCCGGCGCGACGCGAGGGGATCACCGGGCCCGATCGGCCTCGGCTTCCGCGTGCCGATGCTCGTCGTCTCGCCGTTCAGCCGCGGGGGCTACGTCTGCTCGGACACGTTCGACCACACCTCGCAGCTGCGATTCCTCGAGACCCGCTTCGGTGTCCAGGCCCCGAACATCTCGGCCTGGCGGCGCAAGGCGGTCGGCGACCTCACCTCCACCCTGCACCTGGCCTCGCCGGACCCCTCGGTGCCGACGCTGCCCGTGACCCCGAAGCGGGCCAAGGCGCTCGACGAATGCCAGTCGGGCCAGCTCGTCAGCATCGACCTCCCCGATCCGGCTCCGTACCCGCTGCCCGATCCGCAACGGATGCCGACCCAGGAACCCGGCCGGGCCCGCCGCGTCCCGCGCTGAACCCACCGCCCACTCCGAACCTGTCGCGGAGCGACGCCCCAGAGGTCGGTGACGCGACAGGTTCGTCAGCGCAGGGCGGGTGCGACCTCGGCCAGGAACCGGTCGAGGGTGTCGAGGCGTCGGGCCAGCGGACCCATCGTCCAGTCGGGCACGATCAGCTCGTCGAGCCCGGACTCGCCGTAGGCGCCGATCTGGTCGACCAGCTCGGCCGGCGTCCCGATCAGGCGGGGGCGGTCCGACGGCGTCGAACGATGCCGTTCGAGCCAGCCCTGGTCGTCGCTCAGGAACACGAACGCCTGGGTCGATCGCGCGATCTCGGCCGGGTCGCGCCCGATCTCGTCGCAGCGCTGGTCGACCACACCGGTGCGATGGCGGAACTGGTCGATGTCGCACCATGCGTTCCACTCGTCGGCGTAGCGGGCGGTGATCCGCATCGTGCGCTGCTCGCCCTTGCCCCCGATCAGCAGCGGCAGCCGCGCCTGCGCCGGCTTCGGATCGCAGGGCGCGTCGCGCACCTGGTAGTAGCGGCCGTCGAAGGTCGTGCGCGGCTCGCGGAGCATCGAGGTGACGATCGCGCAGGCCTCGTCGAGCCGATCGAGGCGTGCGCGTACCGTGCCGAAGTCGAGGCCGTAGGCCGTGTGCTCGTTCTCCTGCCAGCCCGCCCCCAACCCCAGCGTGAACCGTCCCCCGCTGATCTGGTCGACCGTCGCGGCCATGTTGGCCAGCACGGCCGGGTGGCGGTAGGTGTTGCCGCACACCAGCGAGGCCAGCTTCAGGCGCGACGTCAGTGCGGCCAGGGCGGCCAGCGCCGTCCAGCACTCGAGCACCGGACCGTCGACCGTCTCGCCGTCGGGCCGATTGGGCATGAAGTGGTCGGAGATGTAGGCGCCGTCCCAGCCCTGCTCCTCGCAGTGGGTGACCACCTCGGCCAACTCGGACCACGGACGTTCGGGATCGGGCCAGACGCTGAACCGCATCACGCCACCATACGGAGTGGGGCGTACGTCGACGTCGACCGCCTACGATGTCGCGTCCCCAAGAGGCAGAGGCAGGTCGTGTGGGCTACCGAGTCCAGATGCCGACGACCTCGTAGTGGAAGGGGACGATCCTTGCGTGGAAGCCCGCCGCTTCGAGGACCTTACCGACGTTGGTCCCGTACCGTCCCTCGTACAGACCGCTCACCTGGATCACTCGGTGGGCTCCTTCGACCATCGAGCGGATCTGGGCTGGCGTGACAGAGGTCCCCGACCACGGTCCGACGGCGTGTACTCGCCCGTCCTCGAACACCGGGACGAAGCCGATCTGCTGATCCGGGGTGGCGCGAAGAGCAGTGGGGAGGTGAGTGGCGGCGGCGAACGAGTAGGCCTGCGTGAGGATGACCACATCGCCGGGCCGGAGATGGGCCTCCACGTAGGCGGTGGACGACGCACTTCCAGGCACCGGGTACGGCGGTGGCTCGCCGTACCCACGCGCGATGACGACCAGTGCGATCACGAGCACGGCCCCGTCGAAGGCGCTCCGCACGGACGGCCGGCTGCTCGCCAGGTGGCGCAGTCTGTGGAGGACGGCGGCGAGCCCGACCGCGAACGCAGGAAGGAGCCACAACGTGTCGCGGCCGCCACTCGACCCCGCCTTCGACAACACGTCCTGCGTGCTTGGACCGAACGGGAAGCGGCCGAGGAGCGCGCCGACGAACGCACCCACGACCAGGAGCAGCAGGAAGACGCGCCGGCAGGGATTCGATCGGGCGGCCCTTGACCGACGCGACGACGAGTCCCCCGAGAGCGCAAAGCGCCAGGAGACCGAGAGTTGCCGGAGCTCCTCCGGGATAGACATCAGCGATCCGACCGAGATGCGTCATCGTCTCTCGGACGAGGTCGATCGGGTTCCAACGCATCGTCACGTGGCCGTCATAGGCGGTACCGATGAACCGCTGGATGCCAGCGAGGTCCGACGAGCGATTCACCGCTACGTAGTACGCACCCAAGCCCGCTGCCTGCACCGCCACGGCGCCGAGCCGGACAGGTCGATCCGAGGAGGGATGAAGGACGAGGATCACCCCAGCCGCCATCGTCGCCACCAAGGCGAATCCACTGAACGACGCCACGACGAATGCGGCCAGCACCCACGCCACCGCCAGCGGCCATCGCCAGGTCAGCCGGGCCAGACGGGGGATCGCCACGGCCAAGAGCAGAACCAGCAAGGGATCCAGCGTGTAGCTCTTGACTCGTCCGGAGTAGAGGATGTGGACATCGGCGACGACCAGCGCCGCGGCCATGAGTGCGCAGATCGATCGCGCGTACCTAAGGCACCGCAGTCCGAGGTAGAGGAGAGGTGCTCCGGCGACGCCCGCAACGAGTGCCGGGACCGCCAGGGACCGAAGGCTCGGCCCGACGATCGCGTGCCATCCCATCAGCAGCAGGGTGAAACCGGGGGTGGCGGATCCCACGGTCATCAGCTGCGTCAGCCGGCCGTGGATCGCCCCGGTTGCGACCCACGCGTCGTCGAACCACAACCCGTCGACCGGCAGCCCGTCGCGACGGAGCAGGAAGCCGACCACGGCCAGTCCAAGGACGACGACCGCGTCGAACGCGCGGCCGGCGCGCGGTGAGAGACCTGACACCGAGTCCCACCACCGCGGGCGCGAAGCCCCCGTTTCGGTCTCAGATGATTCGCCCGACGTGACCCCCGCGGGCGCCATGAAGAACTCCCCCGCTTTCGGATAGCCGGCAGAGGCTAGTGGACCGCGACAGCCGGCGCACGACGCGACCGGGCCGCCGCCCTCCTTGGCTGTCACCGAAGCCGGCGACTCGAGCTGCCCCGCTCAGACCCCTCGCGCCATGTTGGCGAACTTGGTGTAGTGGTCGAGGAACGCCAGCCGGACCATGCCAGTGGGGCCGTTGCGGTGCTTGCTCACCAGGATCTCGGCCGTGCCGCGGTCGGCCGATTCGAGGCCGTGGTAGATCTCGTCGCGGTAGATGAACATGACGACGTCGGCGTCCTGCTCGATCGAGTTGTGGACGATGATGCCGTCGGCCACGAAGTTGTGGGTGCCGAGCACGGTGGCATCGAACACCGGCTCGTCGCCAAGCTCGGTGATGCTCACGATGGTGTCCCACCGCACGTCGCTGCGCGACAGGTCGGCCAGCAGGCGATCGGGTACGACCTCGGCCAGGCGGGCCAGCTCGGGGCGGGTCGAGCGCGTTGGCGTAGAAGTTCTCGACGAAGTCGGCGACGCCCACATCGCGCTCGACGTCGGCCATGGACAGGCCGTGATGGGGCAGGCACTTGCGGATGTAGCTCCACAGCTCGCGCGGCACCGTGTCGACGCCGACCTCGTCGCGACCGACCGACTCGGGCCAGCGGCCGGCCCGCGGCACCGCGATCGAGTCGCCGACGTCGAGCTTCTCGAGCGGGAACCATCCCTCGAGCGCGAGGAACGGGTGGTTGGCGCTCGCCTTGACGACCCGGCCGGACGCGAGGCGCAGCTCGTAGACCGTCTTGACGCCGCTCGGGAACACCCGCGTCATCTCGCCCTGCACCAGGCGGTAGGACTCGTCGAGCGTCCACACCGGCACGTGCTCGGCCCCCGAGGCCAGCAGCTCACCGAGCGTCACCTCCGCGCCCGTGTCGGCGCGGGTGATGCGGGTGTCGGCGGTGAGGCAGCCCGACTCGCGCAGGTCGGCCAGCATCGGCCGCTTGTCCTGGCGCATCTCGAGGCCGCGCGACAGCTGCGAGAGCGCCACCACCGGGCACTCGAGCTCGCGGGCGAGGATCTTGAGCCCGCGGCTGATCTCGGACACCTCGACCTGCCGGTTCTCGGCGGACGTGCGGCCGGTCATGAGCTGGAGGTAGTCGACCACGACCATGCCGAGGTCGCCGGTGCGGGCCTTGAGCCGGCGAGCCTTGGACCGGATCTCCATGATGGTGAGGTTGGGGTTGTCGTCGATCCAGATGGGGGCCTCGGCCAGCCGTCCGGTGGCGTGGGCGATCTTCTGCCAGTCGGCCTCGTTGAGGTTGCCGTTGCGCACCCGCTTCGAGTCGACCCTGCGCCTCGCTGCACAGCATGCGCTGGGTGAGCTCGAGCCGGCTCATCTCGAGCGAGAAGATCAGCACCGGGCGACCGGCCTCGAGCGCGGCGTGGGTGGCCATGCCGAGGCCCAGCGCGGTCTTGCCGGCCGAGGGGCGGGCCCCCACCACGATGAGCGCGTTGGGCTGGAGACCGGAGAGCAGCTCGTCGAGATCGGTGAACCCGGTGGGGACGCCGGTGATCGACTGGCCCCGCTCGTAGAGCTGCTCGAGCCGGTCGAGGTTGGCGTCGAGCAGGTCGTGGATCTCGGACATCGAGTCGGTGACGCGGCGCTGGGCCACCTCGAAGACCATCGACTCGGCCAGGTCGACCGCCTTGGTGACGTCGTCGGGCAGGCCGTAGCCCATCTCGGCGATGTCGCCGGCCGTGCGGATGAGCCGCCGGAGCAGCGCGTGCTCCTCGACGATCTTGGCGTAGCGGGCGGCGTTGCTGGTGGCCGGCGTGGCCGACTGGAGGTTGACCAGCGTGGCCGGCCCGCCGATCGCCTCGAGCAGCCCGGCCCGCTTGAGCACGTCGGAGACGGTGGACACGTCGGCGGGCTCGCCGGCGGCGTTGAGCGTGACGATGGCGTCGAAGACGTGGCCGTGCGCCGGCTTGTAGAAGTCGTCGGCGCCGAGGATCTCGGTGGCCGCCGCGATGGCGTCGCGCGACAGCAGCATCGCGCCGAGCAGCGACTCCTCCGCCTGGAGGTCGTTGGGGAGCATCCGACCCGCACCCGAGGGCCGGGCGCGGGAGGTGTCGTCGGTGATGCTCATGGGGAACTCACACTGCCGGATGGGGCCTGGGGATCGTAAGAGGTACAACCCCGATAGTTCTGGGGATCGGCTTGGGGATCAGCTGTGGACACCGGGCACCCGACCTGTGGGCCGACCGCGGCGGTCGACATCCGGGGACCGCGCGTCCCGCTCGCCTCGATCGTCGCGACACGATCACCATGCCTGGCGAGACTACGCAGGGGGTGTGACAGCTATGGGGGATGCTGGGCCGGTCAGACCGCGCCGGCACGCTCCGGCGATCAGGCGGTCACGGCCGTCAGGCGTCGACGACCTCGACGCGTGATCTGGAACTGCACGTCGGTGTGGAGACTTGGCGGGCACCGTGTGGGTGCCGGTCTCCTTGATGTGCTCGTCGAGGCGAGAGGCTCTTGCGGTCGAGCTCGACGCCGGTCTGCTCGCGCACGGCGTCGACCACGTCGGCGGCGGTGACCGAGCCGAACAGCCGACCCTCGGGCCCGGCCTTGGCCGAGATGGTGATCACGGTGGGCACGAGCGTGCTTGGCGACCTCCTCGGCGGCGCCCACGGTCGGCGGCGTCCTTGACGTCGCGGGACCGGCGCATGGCCTTGGCCTGCGTCTCGACGCCGTCGGTCGCCGTGATGGCGAAGCCCTTGGGCACGAGGAAGTTGCGGCCGTAGCCGTCGGCGACGTCGACGACGTCACCCTTCTTGCCGACGCCGTCGACGTCGGAACGCAGCAGCAGCTTCATTCGTCATCGCCCCCGTCAGGCTCGTCGTCCGCCGGTCGACCTCGACCTCGGCGACCAGCAGGTCGCCCTCGGCGGTGCAGCCTCGACCTCGAGCAGCTCATCGGGCTCAGAGCCGGCGACGGGCGGCGGGCTGTCGGGACGCGGCGGCGGGCCGTCGGCCCGGCGCACCACGATCGCCACGGTCGCCGCGCTCGCCGCGGTCGCGCCGCCACCGCGCTGGGTGGTGACGCGGTTGGCGTAGGGCAGCAGCGCCATCTCACGGGCGTTCTTGATGGCCCGGGCGATCTCCTTCTGCTGCTGGGAGTCGTTGCCGGTGACGCGACGGGCCCGGATCTTGGCCCGATCGGACATGAACCGGCGCAGCAGGTTCACGTCCTTGTAGTCGACGTAGTCGATGCGCTCGGAGTTGAGGACGCTCGTCTTCTTCTTGCTGCGACGGGCGTTGTCCTTGTTCTTGCCCCGCTTGGGGGCGACCTTCGCCATCAGAAGGGCTCCTCGTCGGGTTGGTAGCGCCGGAGGGCGGTGCGCTCGCCGCCACCGGCGGGCCGGCTGCCACCGCCCTCGAAGTCGCCACCGCGGCGCTCGTTCTTGGTGACCGCCGCGGTCGCGTAGCGCACGCTCGGGCCGATCTCGTCGGCCACGATCTCGACCTTCGAGCGCTTCTCGCCGTCCTGGGTCTCCCAGGAGCGCTGGTCGAGCCGCCCGGTGACGATGACGCGGGTGCCCTTCTGCACGGACTCGGCCACGTTCTCGGCCAGCTGCTGCCAGGCGGTGACGTCGAAGAACGAGACCGCCTCTTCCCACTCGTTGGTCTGGCGGTTCTGCCAGCGGCGGTTGACGGCCACGCCGAAGGTGGCCACGGCCTGACCGCTCGGGCGTGAAGCGCAGCTCGGGATCGCGGGTGGCGTTGCCGACGATGGTGATGTTGTTTCCGTTTGCCATGTCGTGCTCCTCAGCTCTCCGGCGGGCCGTAGTCGGCCTCGGCCGGCGGGCGTCCCCGAGCAGGCCGCGCTTGGCCGGCCTCGCGATCGGGGAGCCGGATCAGCTTGTGGCGGACGACCTCGTCCGCGAGCCGGAGGGACCGCTCGACGTCGTCGAGGTTGGGCGCCTCGGTGAGGATCTCGAGCACGACGTAGATGCCCTCGAACTTGTGGTTGATCTCGTAGGCGAAGCGGCGACGACCCCAGAGATCGGTCTTGGCCACCGGCCGTCGCCGGCCTCGACCAGCTGGGTGACGTGGGCCAGGCCCTCGGTGACGCCGGTGTCCTCGACGTCACCGTCGAAGATGATCATGAGCTCGTACGCCCGCATGGGCGCATCACCTCCCTCTGGACCCGACCGTGGCCGGGGCCCCGACGGTCGGGGCAGGGTCGTCGATTCGACCGCGTGCATGGTAGTGGACCGATTGCCGCGAATCCCTCATCGGCCCCACTGTGCCGCCGGCGGTGTGACAGACCACGCCGTACGAGCTCCGTCAGGTCGCTGCAGGCGCCGCCTCAGGCACGCAGACCTCGCGGCGGACCGCCGGCGTCGACGGCCGCAGCGTCCAGGCCGAGAGCCGCGCCTGGAGGGGACCTCGATGGCCCAGCGGTAGGGACCCGATGGCCGGGTAGGTCGGGCACGTCGACCGTGCCGGGTCGGGCACGGGGCATCATGTCCGGCTCGACACCACGTGGCCGGTCGGCGTCGAGGAAGACGACCGACAGCGGGATCAGCGTGTTGGTCATCCGAAGGTCCCGGTGACGTCGTCGTCGAACGCGAAGACCATGCCGGCGTAGCCGTCCAGCCCGGCCGCCGTCACGTGCATCAGGCCCTCGGCCCGGTTCGCCTCGGTGCGGGCCAGCAGCATGCAGGGCTTGCGGACCTTCCCGTCGGCGCCGGTGATCGTCGTCCGGACCTGCTCGAACATCTGCGAACGGCGACGGCGGCCCGCGACGCGCCCGGTGATCGACGCGGCCGACGCCGTGGTCGAGGCCGTCGGCCGTGGTGGACGTCGGTGGCCGTCGACGGCGTCGCGCGCGGAGCTGCACCCGACGAACAACAGGGCGAGGAGGAGCAGGAGGCGGTCGGCGCAGCAGGCGTCGAGGCAGAGCTACGAAGCTGACGCGTCCACGCGGCCGTAGAGGCTGAGCGCCTCGGCCACCTCGCCGGTCAGGTGGTAGCTCTCCGAGTCGTCGGGGAAGCGGCCCGTGCGCACGTCGGCGGCGTAGGCTCGCATCGCCGCCACCGCCGTCGTCGCGCAACGACGGCGTAGCGGCGCACGAACTTGGGGGCCATGCGGTCCTCGATGCCGAGCAGGTCGTGGAACACGAGCACCTGGCCGTCGCAGTGCGGCCCGGCGCCGATGCCGATGGTGGGCACGTCGACCGCGTCGGTCACCAGGCGGGCCACCTGGTCGGGCACCCCCTCGAGCACGATGGCGAAGCACCCGGCGTGGGCCAGCGCCTTGGCGTCGGCCACCAGCTCGAGCGCCGCCTGCTGCCTCGCGGCCCTGCACCTTGAAGCCGCCCATGGCGTGCATCGACTGCGGGGTCAGCCCGAGGTGGCCCATCACCGGGATCTCGGCGTCGACGATGGCCTCGATCATCGGCAGGCGCTTGCGCCCGCCCTCGAGCTTGACGGCCTGGGCGCCGGCCCGGACGAGCGTCGCCGCGTTGCGCACGGTGTCGGTCGGCCGACACGTGGTAGCTCATCCACGGCAGGTCGCCGACGATGAGCGGCCGGGGCTTGGCCCGGGCGACGGCGGCGGTGTGGTGGGCCATGTCGTCGACGGTCACCTGGAGGGTGTCGTCGTAGCCGAGCACCACCATGGCCAGCGAGTCACCGACGAGGATCAGGTCGACCCCGGCCGCGTCGGCCATGCGGGCCCCCGGCGCGTCGTAGGCCGTCACCATGACCAGCGGGTCGCGCCCGTCGCGCACCTTGCAGGCGCGCACCGAAGGTGCGGTGATCGAGTTGCCCATCTCTGAGCCCTCCTTGTCCGTCCAGCGCCCCACGGCTGCCGGCGGTACGCCGAAGTGTAGCACACGGTCCCGAGCGCTCTAGGGCTGAACAATCCGTGGTCGGGCTCTGCGAGAGCTGCGGGCGGGACGACGAGGACGTCGTGCTCGTGCGCCGCCTCTACGTCACTCCCGAGGCCTGGGACACCCCGGGCAAGGTCGAGGACGGGCGACGAGGAGCGGTGGTGCTTCGTGTGCCGCACCCACTACCCCCACGAGGAGCTCGAGCCAGCACGCTCGAGCCCGTTCTCTGACGGTGGTTTGAGCGTGCCGGTGCGTCAGGTGCCGATCGTGGCGTGGTGGTGGACGCAGTGTCGTGGTCGACGACGCGTGGGCGTGGAGGTCGTGGTCGATGACTTCGGGCGCGGTCGTCGAGGTGGTCGACGAGGAGGTCGAGCTCGACACCGGCACCGTGTCCGACGAAGTGATCGCCCGGGTGTCCGCTCGGCGCCGAGTACTCACTGGCGTCGGCCGGGCGGTCGTAGGGGCAGCTCTGGAGCCCCTGGGTGGCATTCGTCCATGAACTTGCGCCAGATGATGGCCGGGATAGCCGCCGCCGAAGGCGTACTGACCCGTACTTCGCCATCGACGCGTTGGTCGTCGGGTAGCCCATCCACACCGAGGCGGTGAGCTTGCAGGTGTAGCCGGTGAACCAGGCGTCGCTGTTCCCCTCGGTCGTGCCGGTCTTGCCCGCCGCCGGTCTGGTCGAACTGGGCCCGGTAGCCGGTGCCGTGCGCGATCACCTGGCTCAGCGCCCAGCTCTTCTGGGTCGGCGATGGTCCTCGGTCAGCACCCGGTGGCCGGTCGTCGGCGCCTGGTAGAGCACCTGGCCGGACGCAGTCCGTGACCCGGCTCACGATGTAGGGCGTGACGTGCACACCGTCGTCCATGAGCGTCGAGTAGCCGCTGGCCATGTCCAGCGGCGACACGAGGCTCGTGCCGAGCACCAGCGACGGCATAGGCGTGCAAGGGGCTGACCACCCCCATCCGCCGGGCCATGGTGGCCAGGGCCTCCGGGGTGATGCTTCTGGACGAGCTGGGCGAAGTAGGTGTTCACCGAGTCGACGGTCGCCTTGACCATGTTGATCGAGCCGTAGTTGGCGTGGTCGTCGTTGCTGACCTCCCACGGACCGCCGGCGTTGCCGTGGGGGACGACGAGCTTCGACGGCGCGTCGTAGGTCTGCCCGAGCGTCAGTCCCTGGCGGAGCGCCTCGGCGACGGCGAACGCCTTGAACGTCGAGCCGGCCTGCCGACCGCTGCCACCCCCCTGCACGCCGACGGCCAGGTTGACCTGGGACTTCGAGTAGTCGAGCCCGCCGAGCATGGCCTTGATCCGTCCACTCGGGTCGATCGCCACCAACGCCGCCGCCGGGTCACCCGACTCGGTCAGCGTCGAGGTCTCCGCGTCGATGGCGTCCTGCTGGAGCCCGTAGTCGACCGTCGTGTAGATGCGCAGCCCCCCGCCGTAGAGCTCGGCGTCGGTGAACTGACCTGACGCGACGAGCGTCTTGCGCACGTAGTCGACGATGTAGTTCGTCCCGAGCTCGGTGTGATTGATCGTGCTGGTGGGCGTGGCACGCGCGAGCGGGACCACGTCGGTCCACGGCGCCACCACCGCCCGGTTCCGCTGGACCTGGGTGATGTAGTGCTGCTTCAGCATGTTGTCGAGCACCGACGTCCGCCGGAAGACGGCGGTGGTCCGCCCGCTCTTGGCGTCGGGGTCGGTCCGGGGCAGGGCCGCGTCGGCGGTCCCCGGTGAGCGGATCAGCCCGGCCAGGTAGGCCGCCTCCGGCAGCGTCACCGAGCCCACGTCCTTGTGGAAGTAGGCCTTCGACGCCGCCTCGACGCCGTACGCGCCACGGCCGAAGTAGATGGCGTTGAGGTAGCGGTTGAGGATCTCGGTCTTCGGGAGCTGGCGCTCGAGCTTCACCGCCAGCACGGCCTCCTTGATCTTGCGGGTGACGCTGCGCTCGTTCGTGAGGTAGACGGTCTTCACGTACTGCTGGGTGATCGTCGACCCGCCCTGCTCGGACTGGCTCCCCGTGAAGTCCTCCCAGAGCGCGCGCGCGATGCCCGTGGGATCGACGCCGTTGTGCTTGAAGAAGTTCTTGTCCTCCGCGCTGACGACGGCGTCGACCAGCACGGGTGGGATCTGGTCGTAGGTGACGTCGATGCGGTCCTGCCCGCCGCGCAGCTGGGCCATGGCGTTGTCGGCGTTGCAACCGCTGGTGACGTCGGCCGCGCAGATGAACGAGGTCTGCGGCAGCGGCGGATCCTTGGACGGGAGCGGGACCTGGCTGAACACGTAGATCACGCCGACCACGCCCGCGACGAAGACGAGGCCGAGTGCGAACAGCACCCGCCGCCAGCGCCAGAAGAACCCGACGCGCCGACCTTCGGCTCTGGCCCGCCGTTTCCGGGCGCGCCGGACGCGATCGCCGGGTGCTCATCGGGCGCGCCGCGTCAAGCCGAGCGGGCAGGGTTCAGGAGGAAGGTCCGGGCGAGATGGTTCCAGGCGCACGATGGGCAGACTTCGACGACGTAGCAGGCGAACTCGCCGCGACGGCGGGCGAGGGCTCGGAGCTCGGCCTTCGAGGTGATGCACCGACCGTGGGACGGAAGGCGCGGGCCGAACACGTACGAGACAAGCACAAGGTGGTCGTCCTCGCAGATCGGGCACACGAGGGAGGTCGGCTCGCTCGCCTCCCTGGCGGCCCGGCGGAGCTCGGGATGGGCGTCACAGACCTCGTGCTGGGCCAGCCGCCCCCGCTTGAACTCGTTGATGAGCGCCCGGCGCGCCAACCGGTAGTCGATCTCGCCGGGTGTCGCCTGCGGCGCCCCTCGGAGTGCTCCCGGTCCGAAGCTCACCCCGAGGAGGGTAGTGGGAGGGGACGGCGAGTGGCGGGGGATCCCCGCGGGATCTCGAGGCTGCGGAGCCGCCAGGCGAAGCCGCGAGGGAGATGACACCCGGATGCCGAAGGCGCCCGCAGGGAGGCTCGCCGACCGGAGGGCATAGAGGGTCGTCCCGGACGAACACCAGATGAAGGCCCACCTGGCCAACAACTCTCTAGGCAAACGCGAGATGAACCGCGCGTTGCGCGATACATCGATTCGATATATCATCCCTCACGTCATGATCGACCTGGCCATCCTCGGGCTCCTCGACGAGCAGGATCTGCACGGCTACCAGCTGAAGAAGCAGCTGGCCGAGCTGATCGGCTCGCGCTCGGGCATGTCCTTCGGGTCCCTGTACCCGGCGCTGGCCCGCCTCGAGAAGGCGGGCGCGCGTGAAGGCCGTCGAGGCCCTCACCAACGAGGCCACCATCCCCATGACCGGTGCCCTCAGCGGTGAGCTGGCCGCCTTCCGGGCCCGGCTCGCCCGGCCGACCCGCAGCCGCCGCACCCGCAAGGTCTACGGCATCACCGAGCTCGGCCGGCAACGCCTGCGCGAGCTGCTCACCGACGAATCGACCGACGACCGCACCTTCACCGTGCAGGTCGCCTTCTGCCGGGTCCTGTCGCCGGCCGACCGGCTGGCGCTGTTCGAGCGGCGCAAGGCCGAGCTCAACCGGCGCCTGGCCGAGCGCACCCGGGGCGGCGGCGACCGCACCGACACCTACCGACTCTCCCTGCGCGAGCACGACGCCCGCACCCTGTCCCACGACCTCGTCTGGATCGACGAGCTGATCGACGCCACCCGCGTCGAGCTCGCCGACGAAGACCGACGTTCCGACCCACCTCACCGGAGGATCCCACCCATGAGCAACATCCGTCTGGCCATCGCCGGCGTCGGCAACTGCGCGAGCTCCCTCGTCCAGGGCCTCGAGTACTACCGCAACGCCGATCCGGCCGACGAGGTCCCGGGCCTCATGCACGTCGAGCTCGGCGGCTACCACATCCGCGACATCGAGGTCGTGGCCGCGTTCGACGTCGACGCCGACAAGGTCGGGCTCGACATCGGCAAGGCCATCTGGTCCGGCCAGAACAACACGATCCGGTTCGCCAACGTGGGCGAGCTCGGCGTGCAGGTCCAGCGCGGCCCGACCCTCGACGGGTTCGGCAAGTACTACCGCGAGACCTGCGAAGAGTCGCCGGCCCCGGCCGATCGACGTCACCCAGGCCCTGCGGGACGCCAAGGCCGACGTGCTCGTGTCCTACCTCCCGGTCGGGTCCGAGGAGGCGCAGAAGTACTACGCCCAGTGCTGCCTCGACGCCGGGCGTCGGCTTCGTCAACGCCATCCCGGTGTTCATCGCCAGCGATCCCGAATGGGCGGCCAAGTTCCACGCCGCCGGTGTGCCGATCGTCGGCGACGACATCAAGAGCCAGGTGGGCGCCACCATCGTGCACCGCATCCTGGCCCGCCTGTTCGAGGATCGCGGCCTGGTGCTCGACCGCACCTACCAGCTCAACGTCGGCGGCAACATGGACTTCAAGAACATGCTCGAGCGCGACCGCCTCGAGTCGAAGAAGATCTCGAAGACCCAGGCGGTCACCAGCCAGGTCGAGCACGGCATCGACGCCCACGACGTGCACATCGGCCCGAGCGACCACGTCGCCTGGCTCGACGACCGCAAGTGGGCCTACATCCGGCTCGAGGGCCGCAACTTCGGCGACGTGCCCCTCAACATCGAGATGAAGCTCGAGGTGTGGGACTCCCCCAACTCGGCCGGCGTCATCATCGACGCGCTCCGCTGCGCCAAGGTGGCCATGGACCGCGGCATCGGCGGTCCCCTGCTCGGCCCGTCCGCCTACTTCATGAAGAGCCCGCCTGTGCAGTACCACGACGACGTGGCTCAGAAGATGGTCGAGGAGTTCGCCGAAGGCACCGCCTGAGGCGCACTCCCCCGTGAGGGTGGCGTGGGCGGGTGATGGTCGAGGAGTTCGCGACAGGCGAAGCCTGACGCCAACTCCCCCGGGCGCGGTGCCGGTCCCGTCACTACGATCGGTGGCATGCGGCGGCTGGGGCGGCCAGGGGTACGGCACGCGATCGGCATCGCCGCACTCGTCGTCACGGGCTTGATCGCGCAGGTCTCGACGGCCGCGGCGCTGCCGGCGCGCCTGCGCGCCCATCCGATCCGGGCCGACTTCCAGCCCGGCGGCGGGATCACCGACCGCGGCCTCGTGCCCGGAACCATCGGCGTCAACGGCGCCCATCTCGCCACCTACGACACCCACACCCGCACCGTCACCGATCTCGGTGCCGTGGGCGGGTTCACCAGCCTGACCGTCTACGGCATCAACGACGAGGGGGTGATCGTCGGCGCCGGCAACGCGCTGGTGGGCACCACGGTCGTGGCCGACGCGTTCAGCTTCGACACCACGACCCACACCTTCGCCGACCTGAACGCGCTCTTCGGTGGCGATGTCTCGGTCGCCACGACCATCAACGACCATGGCCTCGTCGGCGGCGCGTCGCTGAGCCACGGCGACCGGGCCTATCACGGCATGGTTGTGGACCCAACCACCGACACGGCGACGCCGGTCCCGGGTCTGCCCGGCGACCTGCAGTCGGTGGTCATCGACCTCAACAACGCCGACGTGGCGGTGGGTTCGTCGTGGACGACCGGTCCGGCATTCGCCACCGGTCGGGGGTTCGTCACGGACCTCACGTCACAGGTGACGACGGCCATCCCCGCGTCAGGACGGGTGGCATCGACGGTGCCGATCGCCATCAACGACCTCGGAGTCGCCGTCGGACCCGTCGGGCAGTTCCAAGGCAACGACGCCTTCGTCTACGACACCACGACCGGGACCATGACCGACCTCGGCACCCTGCCCGGCGATGCCGGCTCCGCAGCCAGTGCCATCAACCTCCGGGGTCAGGTCGTGGGGACATCGTTCGGTGGTGCCACCCAGCCCCGAGCCTTCGTATGGACCCCGAACACGGCGCACCTCACGCCGGTCGGGCCCGACACCGCTGTGAGTCGGGCCGAGAACTGGATCCCCACCGGCATCAACCGCCGCGGAGTGGTGATCGGCGAGATCCTCGAGCCGGGCGGGCCACCGTTCCACATCTCGGGCTTCGTCGCTCGCCTGCCCCGGAACGCCTGACCGCGCCTCGGGCCTGCCATCGCACATCACGCACAGGCCCCACGGGGCGCGCCAAACTGCGCCCATGTCCGATCGCTTCGGCGGCCCCGGCGACATCCGCTCGGGCCACCCCACCACCCGCAACCTGTCGGCCGCGCCCGACGCGCCGGAGGAGCCCACCGCCCCGTTGTCGGCCACCTACCCGAGGCTGGCCGACCAGGCCTCCGACGCCGTCGGGTACGGACCCGACATCGCCACCGAGGCCCAGCTCCGCCTGCTGGGCAGCGTCGAGGGCCGTCGCGTCCTCGTCCTCGGAGTCGGCGCGGGCGCGGAACTGGTGACCCTCGCCCGGCAGGGTGCCCGCGTCATCGGCGTCGACCCCGCGCTGGTCGCCATCGAGGCGGCCCGCGCCGCCGCGGACGAGGCCGAGGTGAAGGTCGAACTGCACCAGAGCGACCTGGCCGAGCTGCCGTTCGTGCGGGCCGACGCCCTCGATGCCGCGCTCAGCGTGTTCGCATTGGCCAGCGTCGACGATGTCGACCGCGTCTTCCGCCAGGTGCACCGCGTGCTGCATCCGGAATGCCACCTCGTGGTGTCGGTCCCGCATCCCGCCTACGGCATGTTCGATCCCGACGGCGGTGACCCGCCCACCGTGGCGCGTTCCTACTTCGACCACGCCGCCCGACCGTGGACGATCGCCGGCCAGCAGGGACACGACTATCCGCGCACCATCGGTGATCTGTTCACCAGCCTGACTCGGGCCAACTTCCGGGTGGACACGCTGCTCGAACCCGAACCGGCCGGCGGCCGCGTGAGCGCGCACTGGACCGAGGCCATGCGGTGGGCCCCGGCCACCCTCATCCTCCGGGCGCGCAAGGAAGGCATCTAGACGCTGCGCAGCCGCCAGGCGGAGCAGCTCGTTGGATGACACGCGGATGGCGAAGCCGGGCGCAGGGAGGCTCGCCGACCGGAGCCCAAAGCAAGTCGGCATCTAGACGCTGCGCAGCCGCCAGGCGGAGCAGCTCGTTGGATGACACGCGGATGGCGAAGCCGGGCGCAGGGAGGCTCGCCGACCGGAGCCCAAAGCAAGTCGGCATCTAGACGCTGCGCAGCCGCCAGGCGGAGCAGCTCGCGCGACAGCAGGTCGATCTAGCGAGCCTTCCACCAGGCGTCGAGGCGGCGGTAGGCCTCGTTCTCGCCGAGCGGACCTTCGTCGAGCCGCAGCTCGAGCAGGAAGTCGAGGGCTTCGCCCACGGGGCGTCCGGGTTCGAGACCGAGGTGGTCCATCACCTGGCGCCCGTCGAGGTCGGGACGGATCGCCGCCAGCTCCTCGGCCGCCGCCAGCTCGTCGATGCGCGCCTCGAGCTCGTCCATGCGCTGCGCGAGCTGGCGCGCCTTGCGCTCGTTGCGCGTGGTGCAGTCGCACCGGGTCAGCTCGATCAGTTCGGGGAGGAGCGGTCCCGCGTCGCGCACGAACCGGCGCACGGCGCTGTCGGTCCAACCCATCTGGTAGGTGTGGAAGCGCAGGTGGAGGTACACGAGTTGGCTGACCGCCTCGATGTCCTCGTTGGCGTACTTCAGGGCGCGCATGCGGTCGCGGGCCATGCGCGCACCAACCACCTCGTGGTGGTGGAAGCTCACGCCGTCGGGCCCGATCGAGCGGGTCTTCGGCTTGCCGACGTCGTGCAGCAGCGCCGCCAACCGCACGATGCGCTCGGGGCGGGTCTTGGCCACGACAGCGAGCGTGTGCGCCAGCACGTCCTTGTGGCGGTGGATCGGATCCTGCTCGAGGCGCATGGCGGCCAGCTCGGGCACCACGTGTTCGACGAGGCCGGTGTCCACCAGCAGCCACAGACCGGGGGAGGGATCGGTGACGACCAGGAGCTTGTCGAGCTCGTCGCGGATGCGCTCGGCCGACACGATCGACAGCCGGTCCCCCATGTCGCGGATCGCGTCGACCAGGTCCGTGTCGGGCTCCAGCGCGTAGCCGGCGACGAACCGGGCGGCTCGCAGCATCCGCAGCGGGTCGTCGCTGAACGACTCGGCGGGCGCGAGCGGGGTGCGCAGGACGCCGGCGACGAGGTCGGCGGCGCCACCGAAGGGGTCGATCAACTCGGGTTCCTCGTCGGCTACCCCTCCGAGCCGCAACGCCATCGCGTTGACCGTGAAATCGCGGCGCGACAGGTCGCCCTCGACGGCGTCGGCGAACACGACCGACGGCTTGCGCGAATCGGGGACGTACGCGTCGGCGCGGTGGGTCGTGATCTCGTAGGTCCGCCCGCCCTTGGACACGCCGATCGTCCCGAAGCGCTCGCCCTGGGTCCACACGTGGTCGGCCCAACCGGACACGATCCGCTTGGTCTCCGCCGGGCGGGCGTCGGTGGTCAGATCGATGTCGGTGTCGGGACCGAGCTCGCGGCCCAACAACAGGTCACGCACGATGCCGCCCACGAGGTAGGCCTGGTGGCCGGCGTCGACGAAGCGGGCCGCCAGCGGCGCGGTCTCGGTCAGCAACGGGCGGAGCCGTTCGGGGATCACGTCGATCAGTCGAGGCCGGCCTGGCGCCGCCGCGCCACGACCGCGTCGACGACGTGCGCGCCGGGTCCGCCGCTCGTCGGCGCCTCGGGCCGGTAGCGGACATCGCACATCGCGGCCACGGCCGCACCGGCCGAGTCGGCCAGGCCCTGCAAGTCGTAGCCGCCCTCGAGGAAGACGATCTGGTGCCCGGGGGGGACGAGCCCGTCCAGCACGTCGGTCATATCCGCGAAGTCGCCGGAGCTCAGACCCAGGCCGGTGATCGGGTCGCGCCGGTGGCCGTCGAATCCCGCCGACACCAGCAACCAGGTGGGCTGCCACCGGTCGGCGAGCGGCACCACGACGGCGTCGAGCGCGGCGCGGTAGACGTCGCCGGTCGCACCGGCAGGGAACGGGAAGTTCACGGTCGCGCCGTAACCGTCGCCTTCGCCCATCTCGGGCATGCCCCCGGTGCCCGGATAGAGCGGGTACTCGTGGAACGAGACGTACACGACGTCGTCGTCGTCGTAGAAGACGTCCTGGGTGCCGTTGCCGTGGTGCGCGTCGTAGTCGACGATCAGCACCCGCTCGCCGCGTCCGGCCAGAGCGCGCGCGGTGACCGCGACGTTGTTGAGCAGGCAGAAGCCCATCGAACGGGCCCGCGTCGCATGGTGACCGGGTGGACGGACCGCGCAGAAGGCCACGTCACCCTCGCCCGCATCGAGGTGGGCGATGGCCTCGAGACCCGAGCCGGCCGCGAGCAGTGCGGCCGCGTACGAGGCGGGCACGGCGACCGTGTCGGGATCGAGATGGCCGCCACCGCTCAGCGTGAAGTCGGCCAGGTGCTCGAGGAACGGCTCCGGGTGCACCGCCGCGACCTCGGCGGCGGTGGCCGCCCGCGGTTCGAACGCCACGAGCGCGTCGCCCACCCCTGCCGAGGCGATCCCCTCCCCGACGGCTCGCAACCGATCGGGGCGTTCCGGGTGACCGTGGCCCGTCAGGTGCTCAAGGAACTGCGGGTGGGTCGTGTACAGCACGGTCACCCGAGCACGCTACCGCCCGCTCGCGAGGGTGCCGTGGTCGTATCCTCGGGCACCAGCCCCGACGCCGGTCACCGGCGGCCCGTTCCACGGCCGCGGAGCGACGAGCGGGCCGACAGGTACGGAACCCACGGACAGAAGCCACACATGAGCAGGATCGACACGGTGCAGTGGGGCGTCGACCGCCTGCGGGTGGGTCCGTGGCGCGGCGACCCCACCGTGGCCTACATCGCGGTGGCCGCGGGGCCGCGGCCCGTCGACCAGGCCCTCGACGAGTGCCTCCGGAACCTGGCGGACACGAGCTACACGCGGGTCCTGACTGCTGCACTGGCGCCCCTCGAACAACGCGTGTTCCGTGACCGAGGCTTCACGGCCCACGAGCACCTCCACCTCCTCCGCCACCCGATGCGCACGCCGATGACCCGGGTCGGCGGCACCAGCCGCGCCCGCCGAGGCGATCGCGACGCGGTGCTCGAGGTCGACCACCAGGCGTTCGATCCGTTCTGGCGATTCGATCTCGTCGGGCTCGAGGACGCCCGCCGCGCCACGCCCTCGTCCCGGTTCCGGGTGGTGCGCCGACCCGACGTGGACGGCTACGCCGTGACGGGGCGGGCGGGCGCGATCAGCTACCTGCAGCGCCTGGCCGTCCGACCCGCGAGCCAACGGGGCGGCATCGGCACCGCGCTCGTCAGGGACGCGCTCAACTGGGCCCAGCGGCGCGGCGCCACCTCGATGCTCGTCAACACGCAGGAGTCCAACTCCGGTGCGCTGGCGCTCTACGAGCATCTCGGCTTCGTCCGCGAGCCCGACGGCCTCGACGTGCTCGAGTTGCCCCTCCCCGGCGCCGGTCCGACCACGTGACCGTGCGTCGATCCCGCCGCCGGCTCACGGCGGCGCGCACTGCCGCCGCGCTCGGCATCCTCGTGGCCCTCACCGCGTCGTACGGCGCCGCCGGCCGGGCCGCCACCCCTCCCGCGGCGACCGGCACTGCCGCGACCGCGGCTCCGACCATCACCCTCCTCTCGCAGTCGGCATGGGTCGGTCCCACCGGCGTGTTCGAGCTGCGGGTCGCGGCCCCACTGCCGCCCGATGCGCAGATCCAGGCCCGCATCTACGTCCCCATCAGCACACACGACCAACTGGCGACGACGAGCGAGGGCCAGTCGCTCGGCGAGCTCGTGGAGCAGGTCACGGTGCCGGGAGCCGAGGTCGCCCGGACGGCCGACGGCTCGTTCCGCCTCGACTACCCGATGGTGGCCGACACCGCCGCGCCCGTCTACGGCTTCCACCTCTCCAACCCCGGCGTGTACCCGTTCGAGCTGCGGATCCTCGCCGCCGACGGGTCCCTCGCCGGCGATCTCATCACCCAGCTGATCCGCCTCCCCGCCGAGCAGTCGCAGATCCCCGCCATCTCACTCGCGGTCGTGGTGCCGTACGGGGCCGCCGTCAGCCGATCCCCGGATCAGGCACCGCACCTCGCGCCAGCGACGCTGTCCGCGCTCCGAGCCGAGACCAAAGCGCTGGCACGCAACCCCTCCGTACCCGTCGCGATCGCGCCGGTGCCCGAGACGATCGACACGCTCACCGAGATCGACCGGGCCTCGGGCAGCCACAGGGTGCGCGACCTCGCCGACGCCATCGGTCACCGGACCGTCGTGCCCTCGACCTACGTCCCGCTCGAGAGCGGGTCATGGCTCGCCGACGGCCTGGCCGACGGCTACGACCGCCAGTCGACCGCCGGCCGCGCCACCCTCGACGCGCAGCTCGGACTGACGCCCGACGACAGCGTGGTCGCGACCGACGCCACGACGTCGCCCGACGTCCTCACCGCCGACTTCGCCCACGGCGCGCGCGAGGCGGTCGTGTCGAGCGCGCGGTTGGCGGGCACGGGCCAGGACACCAGCACGACCCGCGGGCCGCTCACCCAGTGGTTCGACCTGGCCTCCTCCGCCGGCCAGACCCTCCAGGCGGTGCCGACCGATCCGGACCTCGAAGCCCAGCTCACCGAGGGATCCGATCCCGTCCTGGCCGCCCACCGGTTGCTGGCCGAGCTGGCGCTGCTCGCCCTCGACCGCAGCGATCCCGAGGCCTGCGTGCGCCCCGAGGGGCAGGCCTGTCGCCGCGGCCTCGGTCTGGAGCTGCCGGCCAGCGCGGCCAAGGCCCTGCCCGCGCTCCGGGTCGTGCTCGCCGCGCTCGCCGATCCGACCGCCGCCGCCGGACGGACCGCCGCCGCCCACGCCGGGACGACCCCGATCGCGGCGTCGGCGCTCGTCCAGCCGGTCAGCGTTCCCGGCTTCGTCTACGCCGTCGATCCCGCATCCGAGAGCGGCACCACCAGCTCGACCGACGCCCACCAGCTCCGGCACCTGGCCGCCGAGCCGGTGCCGAGCCTCGGCGCGTATCCCACCCGCTTCCGACTCGTGAGCGGCCACACCGACGCGTTCGCCTCGATGGTCGCGGGAACCAACAGCACGACCGGGCTGGCGCTCGTGACGTCCTGGAGCAAGCTCGTCCTCGCCTCCGGCGCGGTCGGGCTGCGCGAGGCCGAGCAGCTCCACTACCTCGCTCGCGTCGAGGCCGAGGTGACCGGACAGGCGAGCCAGATCACGGCGCCGACGCAGCAGACGGTCACGTTGACCTCCGCGTCGGGCCGGATCCCGTTCAGCATCTCCAACCCCTTGCCCTATCCGGTCCGCGTGCGGCTCGTGTTCCAGAGCCCGAAGCTGCACTTCGTCGACGGCAACCCGCAGTTCGTCACGCTCCCCGCCAACCAACCCCGTCACCTGCAGATCGCGGTCACGGCGCGGGCTTCGGGCGCGTTCCCGATGCAGGTGACGATCACCAGTCCCGACGCCCAACTCACGATCAGCCAGACGCAGTTCGACGTGCGGTCCACTGCGGTGTCCGGGATCGGACTGGCGCTGACGGTCGCGGCGGGCGCGTTCCTCCTCCTGTGGTGGGCCCGCCACTACCGCGACGCCCGGCGTCGGCGCGGCCTGGTCGAGTCGAGCCACCCCGTGCTCCGGTCGGATCCCGCTCCCGAGCGCGACCACTACGCTGCGCCCACCGACTGACCAGGGGGATCCATGGCCGGAGTCCGCATCGTCACCGACAGCGCCTGCGACCTCACGAGCGACGAGGCAAACGAGTTCGGCGTCTCGATCGTCCCGCTCACCATCCGCTTCGGCGGCGAGGAGTTCACCGACCTCGTCGACCTCACGGTCGCTGACTTCTACCGACGCATGGCCGACTCGGACGACCTGCCCGAGACCGCGGCGCCGGCACCGGGCGCGTTCGAGACCGTGTTCCGCAAGCTGGCCGACGAGGGCGCGACGGGCGTCGTCTGCATCAACCTGTCGGGCGAGCTGTCGGCGACCATCGAGTCGGCCCGCAACGCGGCCCGCGCCCTCGAGGGAACCCTCGACGTCCGCGTGCTCGACAGCCGCACGCTGACGGCGGGGCTCGGCACCATCGTGCTGGAAGCGGCCAAGGCGGCACGCGACGGCGCCTCGATCGACGAGATCGAGGCCAAGGTCAACGGGCTCATCCCGCGCACGCGCGTGTACGCCACGCTCGACACGCTCGACAACCTCAAGAAGGGCGGCCGCATCGGGGCGGCGACGCACCTGATGGGATCGATGCTGTCGTTCAAGCCCGTCATCAACGTGAGCGGGGGCAAGGTCGAGGAGGCCGGGCGGGCCCGCACCCGCAGGAAGTCGCTGGTCTGGCTGCGCGACAAGCTCTACGAGGAGCCCTCGGTCGAGCACCTGGCCGTCTGCGACGGCGAGGCCGCCGATGTCGACGAGTTCCTCGACCTGATCGCCGACCGCTACCCGCGCGACCAGCTCCGCACCGGGCGCATCGGAGCGGTGATCGGCACGCACGGCGGCCCGCGGATCATCGGCATCTGCTACCTCACCGCCGAGTGAGTCAACCCGACCTCCTGACCTCCTGACCCGGTTGACGAGTCGCCGGCCCGGCTGACCCGAGGCGCGCCGACTTGCCCGCTACCGTTTGAGGGCTGTGCCCGAACCTCCGCTGACCCGTCCACCGGCACCGAGCACGTTCCTCGCGGGTCAGCTGATCAGCGGTCGCTACCGGCTCGAGCACCGCATCGCGAGCGGCGGCATGGCCGAGGTCTGGCAGGCCGCGGACGAGGTCCTCGGGCGCCATGTCGCGGTCAAGATCCTCCACCCTCACCTGGCCAGCGACGACGCCTTCGTGGCCCGATTCCGGTCAGAGGCGATCGCCGCGGCCCGCCTGCACCACCCAGCCATCGTCGCCATCTACGACACCTCCCACGAGGACGGGGCCGAGGCGATCGTCATGGAGCTGGTGCGGGGCACGACCTTGCGCGACCAGCTCGACGGCCGGGTGGTGCTCGACCCACGCGAGGTGGTGCACATCGGCGCAGAGGTCGCCGACGCCCTCGCCGCCGCGCACCGGGCGGGTCTCGTGCACCGCGACATCAAGCCGGCGAACATCCTCCTGTGCGCGGACGACCGCGTGCTCGTCACCGACTTCGGCATCGCCAAGATCCGTGACGATCCGGACAGCACACAGTCCGGCACCATGCTCGGCACCGTCAAGTACCTCGCGCCCGAGCAGGTCAAGGGCGATCCGGTCGACGGCCGCACCGACGTGTACGCGCTCGGTGTCGTGTTGTTCGAATGCCTGTGCGCCCGTCCGCCGTTCACCGGTGACACCCCCGCGGCCATCGCGCTGGCGAGGTTGCAGCACGCGCCGCCGCGCCCGTCGCACTTGCGTCCCACCATCCCACGACGACTCGACCAGGTGATCCTGAAGTGCCTCGAGGTCGACCCTGCGGCGCGGTTCCAGTCGGCCGCCGAGCTGCGGGCTGCACTGCTCGAGCCATCGTTGCTCGCGACCGACGAGGACCTCACCATCATCGAGCCCACTCCGACGCTCGATGCCCCGATGGCGCCGGGTGATCCCGTCGGTCCGGACGGGGCCACCCTCGCTCCCGACGCGTACGACGAGCCTCCGATGCACGGGCCCTGGCTCCGTCCGGTGCTCGCCACCGCCTTCGTCGTCACCGCCCTCGTCGTCGCCTTCCTGCTCTTCGACCACACCGACCTCGGTCGCCAGATCTTCGGTCAGGCGTCCCACGCGAGTGCGTCGCATTCGTCCACGTCGGGTCCCTCCTCCAACCCGCCACAGATCTCGTCGGTGGCCAGCTTCGATCCCGACGGCAGCGGCACACCCGGCGAGAACGACGCGGCGCTGCCCCTGGCCATCGACGGCCAGACCAGCACCGGGTGGAAGACCGAGTCCTACAACGATCGGCACTTCGGCAACCTCAAACCGGGCGTCGGACTGATCCTCACGCTCGCGGAGGCCACGAAGGTCGGGACGCTCGACGTCACCTCGCCCACCCAGGGTTGGGCGGCCACCGTGTACGAGTCGGCCTCGCCGTCCGCGCCGACGACCCTCTCGGGCTGGGGCGAGCCGGTCGACCAGCACACCGCCATCGCGGGAAACGCGTCGTTCGACCTGCACGGCCACACCACCCGCTACGTGCTCCTCTGGATCACCGATCTCGGTGACGGCCCGCCGCTCGTGCGGGCGGAGATCGACGAGCTCACCGTCAAGAGCTGAGCCATGGACGGCGAGCGGGAGCGGCGACACACCGAGCAGTCCGATCGCGAGCTCATCGCCGCCTCCCAGCGCGGCGACCAGCGCGCCCTCGATGCCCTCCTGGCGCGGCACTACGACCGCATCTACGCCCTCTGCCGTCGCATCACCGGCGACGACCACGACGCGCTCGACGCCACCCAGGACGCGCTCATCGCCATCGTCCGTGGCCTACCCCGCTACGACGGACGCGCCGCCTTCTCGACCTGGGCGTACCGCGTGACGACGAACGCCTGCCTCGACGAGCTGCGGCGGCGGCGACGGCGGGCCAGTCCGACCCCGCTCGACGAGACGCTCGACGACGCCGAACCCGGTGCTCCCGCGTTCGACCAGTCGACGGTGGATCGCATGGGCATCGACGCGGCACTGGCCGAGCTCAGTCCGGACTTCCGGGCTGCGGTGGTGCTGCGCGACCAGCTCGGGCTCGACTACGCCGAGATCGGCGAGGTGCTCGACCTGCCCGCCGGGACCGTTCGTTCGCGCATCTCCAGGGGCCGCCGATCGCTCGCCGCGATCCTGGCGCGGAACCCGGCCGAGGCGGGATCCGTCGAAGAAGGCAGCCCATGACCGACCCGACCCCGCTCTCCGACGACGAGCTCGACCTCGCCGCTTCCTTGGCCATTGATGGCCAAGAGCTCCTGGACCGATCCTTGTCGGACGACGACCGTCGGCGCGTCGAGGCCCGGATGGCGGAGCTCCGACCGGCGGTGGATGCCGTCGGCGAGCCCGTTCCGGTACCGACCGCCGAGGTCCGCGCCGGCCACATCGCCGCCGCCATCGCCGCGGTGGCCGAGCCCGACATCGCTGCCGAGGTGGACCCACCGCGCGACCTTCGGAGACCGCGTCGCGGTCGAGCGCGTGCGGTCGCGCCCTGGGCCGCGGCCGCGGCCGCTGTCGTGCTCGTCGTAGCGGCTCTCGCCTCGCTCGCTGGCCGGGGCGACTCCCACTCCGCCGCCACGTCCGCGACGTTCCAGCCCGTCGCCGGCGCCCTCGCGGAGAACTCGACGATCACGACGGCCGCTTCGCCGCAGACGCGCCAGTACGAGAACGCGACAGGCAGCGACGCGCTGAGCGATCTCGGTTCGGTCGCAACGGCCGACGCGCTCGACGCCCTCGTCCTCCGCACGCTGCACAGCCGGACCACGGCACTGGGCGCGGCCACCGGCACGAGCTCGCCCACGCTCGCGACCGCCGGCTCGACCACGACCACCACGGCGCCCTCTTCCTCGTCCGGAAGCGGCGTCGCCAGCTGCGCCGCCGCCGCTGCCGCGCTGCGACCGGCGGTGGGCGCCGTCGTCCTGCAGGCCCGGGCAACCCTCGACGGACGCCGCGTCGTGCTCCTCGTCTACGACACGGCCGGCTCGACGAGTGCGAGCCGCCGTCTCGTCGCCTTCGACGCCGCGAGCTGCGAGGTCCTCGTCGACCGCCCGCTCTGAGCACCGCTACGATGCCCGGCATGACGAGCCCGGCCGGGGGGGACCCGCTCTCGACCGCGCCTGTCCAGCGCCCGACGGGGGCCGCCCCCCACCACGACCTCGCGCACGAGCCGGCCGTCAACGTCTTCTCTTCGGACTGGCCGGCGCAGGCGGCCGACCGGATCGTCGACGCCGTCGACACCGTCCGTGACCGCACCACGGGGACGGCCCAGACCGCGGCGCGAGGAGTCGTCTACGGCCTCTTGGCGGTGGTCGCCGGTATCGTGGTGCTCGTACTGGTGACGATCGGCGCCATCCGGCTGCTCGACGTCCTGGTCGACCACTTCATCCCGTGGGGCCACATCTGGCTGCCCTACCTCATCCTCGGGTGCGTGTTCCTGCTCGTCGGCGCCATCGTCTTCCGCCGCCGGCGCAGGGCCTGACCCGCCCAACTGGAGTCCGCCGACATGGCATCGCCTGACCCCCGCAACGTGATCATCATCGGCTCGGGGCCGGCCGGTCTCACCGCCGCCGTGTACGCCGCCCGCGCCAACCTCGAACCCTTGGTCATCGAGGGAGAACCTTCATCAACCAGCGACCAGCCTGGTGGGCAGCTCATGCTCACCACCGAGGTCGAGAACTTCCCGGGGTTCCCCGACGGCATCATGGGCCCAGAGCTCATGATGCGGGTGCGTGAGCAGGCCCTGCGCTTCGGCGCCGACATCCGCACCGAGAAGGTCACCCGTGTCGACCTGTCGCACCGACCGTTCGGGGTGTGGGTCGGCGATCCCGACGCCGCCGAACCCACCTACTCGGCCAAGAGCATCATCGTCTCGACCGGCGCCCAGTCCCTGATGCTCGGCCTCGACAACGAGACCCAGCTCATCGGCCACGGCCTGTCGACCTGCGCCACCTGCGACGGCTTCTTCTTCCGCGACCACGACATCGTCGTGGTGGGTGGAGGCGACTCGGCCATCGAGGAGGCGACCTTCCTGACCAAGTTCGCCAAGTCCGTGACCATCGTCCATCGCCGCGACGAGCTGCGGGCCTCGAAGATCATGCAGGACCGGGCGCGGGCGAACGAGAAGATCACGTTCCGCTGGAACTCGGTCGTCGACGAGCTCAAGGGTGAAGCCGTGGTCGAGGGCGTCGTCCTGCGCGATGTCCTGACCGATGAACGCACCGAGCTCCCGGTGACCGGCGTGTTCGTGGCGATCGGGCACCGGCCCAACACCGATCTCTTCAAGGGCCAGCTCGAGATGGAGGACACCGGCTACCTCGTCACCCAGGCGGGCAGCTCCTACACCAACGTCGAGGGCGTCTTCGCCTGCGGCGACGTCCAGGACCACACCTACCGCCAGGCCATCACCGCCGCCGGAACCGGGTGCATGGCCGCCATCGACACCGAACGTTGGCTCGAGGCCCAGCACGACTCCTGATCCGTCCACCAGTCCGGGTCCCGGCCGGAATGCCAGCGACCCCACGAGTGTTCTTCCAGCCGGATCCCCTCCCACCCCACATCGCGGTGGTAGAGGTCACCGGTCCCGCCCACCCCCCGGCACTTCACGAGAAAGCACCGACCATGGCCAACAACATCACCGCCCTCTCGCAATCCACCTTCGACGAGGAGATCGGCGCGGCCGACGAGCCCGTGCTGGTCGACTTCTGGGCCGAGTGGTGCGGGCCCTGCAAGATGATCGCCCCGATCCTCGACGAGATCGCCACCGAGCAGGCCGGCAAGCTGCGCATCGCCAAGCTCAACGTGGACGACAATCCCGACATCGCCCGGCGGTTCGACGTGATGAGCATCCCGACCATGATCGTCTTCAAGGACGGTGCTCCCGACAAGCGACTGGTGGGCGCCCGGGGCAAGGGTCAGATCCTCCAGGAGCTCAGCGACTACCTCTAGGCCATCCGACCACGGCCGGCTTCGACGACGCGACCTGTTCGATCCGTGGACGCCCTGCCGATCCAGGTCGGCGACCACGGTGACGCGGTCCGCGACCTCCAGCAGCGCCTGACCGCCACCGGCGTCGAGGTGCACGCCAACGAGGCGCGGGGGACCTACGGGCCGGCCACGGCCGACGCGGTCCGGGCCTTCCAGTCCAGCCGCCGGCTCCCGGCCACCGGGGTCTGCGATCAGACCACCTGGGCGGCCCTCGTCGAGGCGGGCTACCGGCCGGGCGACCGTCTGCTCTACCTCCGCAGCCCGATGATCCGCGGCGACGACGTCGCCGAGCTCCAGCGGGCCCTCGGCGCGCTCGGCTTCGACGCCGGCCGGGTCGACGGCATCTTCGGTCCCCACACCGAGCGGGCCGTCCTCGACTTCCAACGCAACGCCGCCCTGCCCGCCGACGGCAAGTGCGGCCAGTCCGTCCTGGCCAGCCTGGCCCGACTGGGTCGGCGGGCCGAGCACTCGACCAACGTGGCCGGCGTCCGCGAACGAGAGGTGCTGCGGGCTCGTCCACCGGTGCTGGCCGACCTGCGGGTCGTGCTCGGCGAGGCCGGCGGCCTCGACGTGCTCGTCACCGCCATCGACCGCGTGCTCCAGGACGCCTCGGCAGTGGTGTCGCTGTCGCACCATCCGCATCCGTCGGTTCAGGCGGTCGAAGCCAACGACTTCAACGCCGACGTGTACCTGGGTTTCAGCCTCTCGGACCGCACGTCGTGCGAGGTGGCCTACTACGCCACCACCGGCTTCGAGTCGGCCGGTGGCCAACGCCTGGCCGGGCTGGTGGTCGAGGCGCTGGCGGGAGCTCGGCGACCTGGCCGTGGACGACCCGTGCGGCCGGGCGGTCACGGTGCTGCGGGAGACCCGCATGCCGGCGGTCGTCTGCCAGCTCGGGCCTCCCGCGACGGTCGTCGAACGCACCGCCGAGCTGGCGCAGGCCGTCCTGCGGGCCCTCACCGAATGGGTCCGCAACCCCGCCGACGCCTGAGAATGGCCTGTCGTCGCCGACTTGTGGGGCCGTCGCTACAAACCCTCATGTGACGAGGGCCACAACTGTTAACCACAGGTTTGGCCACAGGTTGTGGATGGAGGCCGACGGTTTCTCACGGACGGTGGTCTTGCCTGTCTGCCCGGCGATAATCCGCCGGGCCGGCTTCGCCGATCCTTGCCCGGGCCGGGTCGCGCTGCTCCGCCTGGCGGCTGCGCGGCCGTCTGGTCAGACGTCGGCTTCGCGGCCCGTCGTCATGGCGCGATAGATGCGCTCCAGATCCTCGACCGTGGCGAACTCGACCACCACGCGACCGCGCTTGGCCCCCATGGAAACCGAGACCCGGGTGTCCAGGTGGGCCGACAGCAGCTCCTCGAGCTCGACCAGACCGGCGGGCCGCAGGGGCGTCGACCGGCGGGCGGCGGTCGAGTCGTCGGTCGCCTCCTGGTCTGCCTCCACGTGCTCGCGGACCAGCTCCTCCAACTCGCGGACCGAGAGCTCCTCGCTCACCGCCCGGCGGGCCAACGTCTCCTGGAAGAGCCGGTCAGGGGATCCCAGCAGGGCCCGGGCATGGCCGGCGCTGAGCTTGCGCTCGGCCACCAGCTTCTGCACCGACGGGGGGAGTTGGAACAACCGGAGCGTGTTCGTGATCGCCGAGCGGCTCTTTCCCACGCGGTTGGCGACCTGTTCCTGGGTGAGGTCGAAGTCCTCCATCAGCTGCTGGTAGGCGGCCGCCTCCTCCAGCGCGTTCAGATCCTCGCGGTGGAGGTTCTCCACCAGTGCCTGCTCGAGCGAGTCGGCGTCGGCCACGGTCCGGACCAGGGCGGGGATCGTCTGGAGTCCGGCCCGCTTGGCGGCCCGCCAGCGGCGCTCGCCGGCGATGAGCTCGAACTGGCCTGATGGGGTGGGACGCACCAACACCGGCTGGAGCACCCCGACGGCCGCGACGGAGGCGGTCAGCGAAACCAGGGCCTCCTCGTCGAAGTAGGCCCGCGGCTGGTGCTGGTTCGGCTCGATCAGGCCGACAGGTATGTCCTGCAGATCGGTCGAGCCGACATCGGCCAGCTCGGCGGTCGGGATGAGCGCCCCGAGACCCTTACCCAACCCGGCTTGGCGTGCCACCGCTTACCTCCTTGGCCAGCTCCCGGTACGCGATGGCACCACGGGAGCTCGGATCGAACGTGATGATCGGTTGCCCGAACGAGGGCGCCTCCGACAGGCGTACCGTCCTCGGGACCACGTTGCGACAGACCATGTCGCCGAAGTGGTTGCGCACCTCGGCCGCCACCTGGTCGGCCAGCTTGGTCCGGGCGTCGTACATGACGAGCACGATGGCGCTCACCTCCAGCTGCGGATTCAGGTTCTTCTGGACCAGGTCCACGTTGCGCAGGAGCTGACCGAGTCCTTCGAGCGCGTAGTACTCGCACTGGATCGGGACGAGGACCTCGGTTGCCGCCGCCATGGCGTTCACCGTCAGCAGGCCGAGCGAAGGCGGGCAGTCGATCAGGATGTAGTCGTAGTCCTCGAGCACCTCGCCGATGGCTCGCTTGAGCCGCAGCTCGCGGCTGAACGCCGGCACCAGCTCGATCTCCGCGCCGGCCAGGTCGAGGCTGGCCGGGGCCACGAAGAGCTGGCGTATCGACGCTGCCTTCGATGCAGTCCTCGAGCGGCACGTCGTTGAGCAGGACGTCGTACATCGACGACTCCAGTGCCCGGGGATTGATCCCCAGGCCGGTACTGGCGTTGCCCTGGGGGTCGAGGTCGATGACCAGGGTCCGATAGCCGAGATCGGCCAGGCACGCCCCCAGATTGACCGCCGTCGTCGTCTTGCCCACCCCACCCTTCTGGTTGGCGACGGCCATGACCCGCGGGAGGGGACGAACATGAGGCGACGCCTCCCCGGAGTCCACCGGGCGACCGGCGGGGGGTGGTGGGGCCGGGGGCGGAGGGGCTGGACGGGTTCCGCCTGATGGTCGGTCGGCCCGGGCGCGGGCCCGACCCGCGGGTTCGGAAACGGGTGGCGGAGGTGGGGGTGGAAGCGACGAAAGATCCGCGGCTTCCGCTCCTTCGTTCTGTGGACCAGGCTGCTCAGCGTCGTGGGCGGTGGTCACCGGCTCATCCTTCCTGGTCGGTCTGCCGTGGTCAAGGGATTGTCGCCTCTGCGTTACGGACTCGCCGCGATGTTTCACGTGAAACACCGGGCCGAGTCGAACGCCTGATCGTCGGATCGGTGGCATGTGACTGGGAGTGCGTCAGAAGAGCGGGTCGTTTGGTGGGTATCCCCACCCGTCGTGGATAGCGATCAGGACACGGGCTCGTGTTGCCGCAGCACCTGGAAATGGGGCTGCGAAGCACTGGCGTCGCCACCAGGACCGGATCTCCAGCCCCAACTGGTTGAGGCCGTCCGACGGCCACCGTGGCGCCGCCACCGCGCCCTCCGGGGGGCGGGCGGCTCGCTGACCACGAGATGGCCGCCCTGGCGCAGGAACCCCGCTCCGCACTCGGCGGTCACGGCCGGGGGGCCGAAGGCCCTCGACGACACGACGTCCATCTGGCCGCGCAGCTCCGGTGAGCGAGCCAGCTCCTCGGCCCGACCGGACACCACGGTGACTCGTCCTTCCCAGCCCAGCCGGGCCACCGCCGTCGGTCAGGAAGTCGACTCGTCGGCGGCCTGCATCCAGCAACCACCATCGGGACGACGGCCAGTGCCCGGCCAGGACGAGGCCGGGCAGCCCGCCTCCCGATCCGAGATCCAGCCCGCAGGCGGGCTCACCCAGACGGGCGACCACGGCCACGAAGGCCTCCGCGTGGCGGAGGTGGGGTTCCACGTCGCTCGCCGCCGATGAACCCGAGTCGTTGGGCCTCACCGAGGATCTCCCGCAGATCCGCCACCGCCATCAGGGGCGGTCCCATCCCGGTGCGCTCACGCGTCGGGGATGATGACCACGCGGCGGCGCTGGTCCTCGCCCTCCGACACGGTCGAGACACCGTCGATCTCGTTGACGGTGTCGTGGACGATCTTGCGATCGGCCGGGTTCATCGGCTCGAGCGCCTTCTGCAGTCCACTCGCCTTGACGTCCTCGGCCACCGACTGGGCGAAGCGCTCGAGCGCCTCGCGGCGGCGCTGGCGATACCCGGCGACGTCGAGCCGAACCCGACCGTGATGGGTCCCCGAGGCCTGGCGCTGGACGACCGTGCGGCTGAGGTCCTGGATGGCCGACAAGGGTCTGGCCCTTCGGTCCGATCAGCAGGCCGAGATCGGATCCCGAGTCACCTGGATCTCGATGGTCTCGTCGTCGATCTTGGTCGACGACAGCTCACCGTCGAGGCCGTAGGCGTCGAGCAGGCCCTCCAGGAACTCGCTGATGATGGTGGCCTGCTCATCGACCGACACGTCGTCGTTGGTCATCGGGGCGTCCTTTGCTGTACGGGTTTCGTCGGAAGGGGTGGCGGCCGGCTCGGCCGGGGGGCGAGGCGCCCGGGCCTTGGGCGCTCGGCCGGACGGCCGGTCGGGAGATCCAGAGGAATCGTTGCCGGGGCGGGTCGCCGGTCGCGGCGTCGGTCTCGGCCGGAGGGCGACCGCTCTTGGCGTTCCGCCGACTTCCGCCGCCCCCGTTGCTCCGTCCACCGCGGCCGCTGGGGCTCTTGCGGCGGCGGTCCCGGCGATCGACCTTCGGTCGGGGGGCCGTCGGGCGCACGCGGGCCCGGACCCGTGCCTCTCGTCGGGTCATCCCGAACAACCCGCTCTTCGGCTCGTCCACGACCTCGAACTCCGCGTCCTGCTCGTCGACGCCGAGTTGGTCCAACGCCGCGTCCTTCGCGTCGTCGAGGGTTCGGCCGGTTGTCTCGACCCACTCCAACGTCAGCTCACCCCTTCCGGTTCTTGCGAGCTCGAGGCTGCATGACCGGGTTGGCGGGTGGCGTCGAGTCCTTCGAACCGTTGTCCTTGGCCGTGGCCTTGGGATCGGCCTTGGTCGCCTTCGGCGCCGGCTTGGCTCGGCCCGGACTCGAGCCGCGCCCGTTCGACGTCGTCTCCTTGGCCGGTGGCGCCGAGGGCCGTCGACCCTTCGGTGGCGGCTTGGGCTTGGTCGACCCGTCCGTTCCGGCCTCGGTCGGCTTGGCCTCGGTCTTCTTCGGCGCCGGCAGCGTCTTGGTCGCGCCCGCCGAGGGGCCGCCACCCGGCTTGCCCTTGCCCGACCCGCCATCGGCGCCGGTCGCCGGGCCGTAGATGCTGCGGCTGATGAACCACTGCTGGCCCACCCGGTAGAGGTTGGACACGGCGAAGTACAGCACCAGACCGGCCGGCAGGCCGATCGAGATCACCGGCAGGAAGAACGGCATGATCTTCATCAGCGCTTGTTGCTGCTGCGGCACTGAGTCGGCGGGGGTGCGACCCTGGATCTGCTTCTGCTGGATCCAGCCGGTCACGCCCACGATGGCGATGAGCAGGATGTACGGGATGGCGTGGATCACGCCCTGGTTGATCGCCGTGCTGGCGCTCTCGGCCAGGTTCATCCCCATGGCCTGCATCACGTTGGTGTGGCTGAGGTTCTGGTAGAGCGTGGTCGAGTGGCGCAGGTAGGACGGGTCGAAGCAGGCCCCGGGCGTGGCCACCGCCGTGGCGCAATGGGGCCCGCTGGCGGGGACCACGGGCGTCGGCGGGATGGTCAGGTGGACGCCGGTGCCCAACTGGCCGCCGGTGAAGCCGAGGTTGAAGCCGAGCGGGCTCGTCCGCCGGGTCAGGCCCCGCAGCACCGCGTAGAGCACGATGAAGATGGGCATCTGCACCATCAGGGGGAGACATCCGCCCAACGGGCTGATGTTGTTCTCCTTGTAGAACTTCAGGAGCTCCTCGTTGTACTTCTGGCGGTCGTCCTTGTACCGGTTCTGCAGCTTCTTCTGCTCGGGCATGAGCTGCTGCATCATCATCATCGAGCGGGTGCCCTTGAGGGTGAGCGGGGTCACGGCGACCATCACGAGGAGGGTCAAGCCGGTGATCGCCCAGGCGTAGTTGTTCCAGATGGTCGTAGATGAACGCCATCAGGCCGGCGATGAGATCGAAGAACACGTTCATGGGATCTGCCTAGGGGAGTGGCGGTCGGACGGGGCGGGCACCGGATCCCATCCGTGGCCACCCCAGGGGTGGCAGCGGGCCAGTCGACGGGCGCCGAGCCACACGCCCTTGACCGCGCCGTGCGTCTCGATGGCCTCGACCGTGTAGGTCGAGCAGGTCGGCACGAAGCGACACGGAGAGGTCCGCCCGGCGAAGACTCGCTGGTAGCCCACGCACGAGCGCCCGGGCACCGTGCGCCGGCGGCGACAGCCGGGGTGAGTCGGTGCTCACGCCGCCCCCTCGTCCATCACGACAAGCTGTGCCAATGATGTTGCGACATCTCCACTGAGCTGGGAGAACGTCGCGGAAATGGCCGATGGGCGCACGACGGCAAGGTAGGCGCCGGGCGGCACACGCCCCTCGGCCGCCGCCGTCGAGAAGATGGCGCGCAGGCGTCGCCGTACCCGGTTGCGGGCCACGGCGGGTCCCAGCTTGCGCCCGATGGCGAACGCCACCCGCGGCGGCGCGGCCGGGTCGCCGGCCGGCGGGACGCGCGTCAGCATCAGCGTCCCGCAACGGACACGATGGCGCGAGCGCCGGAACTCGGCGAACGTCTGGCGGTCACGAACCCGCCAGGTCAGGCTGACAGCCGATGGCGACCCTTGAGCCGACGACTCCGCAACACGGCTCGACCGGCGCGGGTCGACATGCGGTGCCGGAAGCCGTGCCGCTTGGCGCGGCGCCGGACGTTGGGCTGGTAGGTCCGCTTCACGATCTGCCTCCTGGACCACGAAGCCTCCTGGCCCGCGGCGGGTACGGCCCCCTGGGGGAGGGGGCGGGTCGCCGGGACGGCCCCGTTGGGCCCGACCGGACGACTGACGTCTGCGACCACGCATCGGGCGAACCCGGCGCGGCCTCACCGGAAGGCTAGAGGCTGGTTGCCAGCTCGGGCAACCGGGGGCCCGGATGGCCGTGTGCGCAGGGGTCGGACCGGTGCTAGCGTCGGCCGCTCTTCCCGCCTGACGCGGTCGCCAGCGTCGAACCGGGGACACCGCGATCGTAGTTCCGACACGCCATCCGGCGTCGGTGTGCATGTTTTCCACAGGTGTGGACGTCATTGTGGACTCCTCGACCAGCATGGAGGCGTTGAGGCAGGTGGACGACGCAGAGATCCTGTGGACAGCGTGCGCGGGGATGCTCCGGGAGCAGGTCTCTGAGGCGGTCTGGCAGACGACCTTCGCGGGGGCCCGCGGATTGCGCTCCGACTCCCACGTGTTCGTGCTCGCCGTACCCAGCTCGGTGGTGCGCGAACGCATCGAGGGCCGCTACCTCACGTTGGTCGAGAGCTCCCTGGCCGACGTCGGCGGCGGCGGCGCGCGACCTCGTGATCGAGGTGCACACCACCGGGGGCGCGAGCGAGGTCGATCCGGCCACCGACGACCGCATCGACGTCGACGACATCGTCGGGCGCGACGTCGACCCGTCCACCAACGGAGGCGTGGAGCGCCACGACGAGGCCGGCAACGGTGCCGTCCCCCAGTCGGTGAACCCCCGCTACACCTTCGACGCCTTCGTCACCGGCGTGTCGAACCGATTCGCCCACGCCGCCGCCCTGTCGGTGGCCGAGACGCCGGCCCGCTCCTACAACCCGCTGTTCATCTACGGCGATGCCGGGCTCGGCAAGACCCACCTGCTCCAGGCCATCGCCCACTACGTCAGTGAGAACTACCCGGCTTCGACGGTCCGCTACGTGTCGACCGAGACCTTCATGAACCAGTTCGTCGACGCCATCCGCACCAACTCCCCGGCCGAGTTCAAGAAGCGCTACCGCGAGGTCGACGTGCTGCTGCTCGACGACATCCAGTTCCTCGAGGGCCGGGAGGGCCTCCAGGAGGAGCTCTTCCACACGTTCAACGCCCTGCACCAGGCCAACCACCAGATCGTCCTGTCCTCGGACCGTCCCCCCGATGCCATCCCGACCCTCGAGGACCGGCTCCGGAGCCGGTTCAAGATGGGCCTGATCACCGAGATCAACCCGCCCGATCTCGAGACCCGGCTGGCCATCCTGCACAAGAAGGCCGAATCCGAGCCGATCTCGCCGCCACCCGACGTGCTCGAGTTCATCGCCACCCACATCACCAACAACATCCGCGAGCTCGAAGGTGCGCTGATCCGGGTGTGCGCCTACGCCAGCCTCACCAAGGAAGAGCTGTCGGTCGAGCTGGCCGAGCGTGTGCTGGCCGACATCCTGAGCGACAGCCAGCCCCGACCCATCACCCCGGCGCTGATCCTTCAGAAGACCTCCGAGATGTTCGGCTTCAGCATCGAGGAGATCCAGGGCAAGAGCCGGCGGCGGCCGCTCGTCACCGCCCGGCAGGTGGGCATGTACGTGTTCCGTGAGCAGACCGACCTGAGCTACCCCGCCATCGCCCGCGAGTTCGGCGGCCGCGACCACACCACCGTGATCCACGCGGTCGAGAAGATCGGTGCCCTGATGAAGGAGCGCCGCCAGATCTACGACCAGGTGACCGAACTGACCCAGAACATCAGGAGCGGAGGATGACGGCTCGGACCCGGCGGCGTGTGGGCAAACCACGGGACGACCTGTGGACGACCCACCCGTCGCGGTGGACGAGGCCGGAGTTATCCCCCGCCCCGGACCGGAGTCATGGGAGCCTGAGTCCGATGCCGGGAGACGGTGGATGACCGCTGGACAACGGGTAGTGCCCTGACCAGCCGGAACACCGACTTATCCCCTATCCACAGCTCTTATCACCACTATTGACCAAATCTCATCTAGTACCGAGAAAGTGAGCCGTGACGTGAAGTTCCGATGTGAGCGAGACGAGCTGGTCGAGGCGGTGTCGGCTGCCGGACGAGCCGTGACCAGCCGGGGCAGCTCGCTTCCCGTGCTGAGCGGCATCCGGTTCGAGCTGACCGACGACACCCTGCGGCTGACCGGCAGCGATCTCGACACGACGATCCTCGCCGAGCAGCAGGTGACGGGCGAACAGGACGGCGTGGTGGTCATCCCGGCCAAGCTCATCGGCGAGATCGCCCGTTCGCTGCCCGCCGGTCGCGTGGTCGTCTCGGTCGAGGGCGACGACGCGGTGGTCACCGCCGGTCGCGCCGAGTTCAGGATGCGCACGATCCCGGCCACCGAGTTCCCGAGGCTGCCTGAGCCCGGCGAGGACTCCGTGGTTCTGCCGGCCGAGGCCTTCGCCGAGGCGTTGCGCCAGGTGACGGTGGCGGCCAGCACCGAGGAGACCCGCCCGATCCTGACCGGCGTGCAGATGAGCTCCGAGGCCGGCGGCCTGCGCCTGGTGGCGACCGACTCGTACCGCCTGGCCGTGCGCGACCTGCCGGGAACGTCGGTGCTGGCCGAGGACCAGAGCGTCCTGGTGCCGTCGAGTGCGCTGAAGGAGCTCGGCCGGCTGCTCAGCGGCGCCACGGAGGTCACGCTCACCCTGGGCGAGCGGGATGCGACGTTCGCGGTCGGCCACGACCGGCTCACGACCCGCCTGATCGAAGGCGAGTTCCCGAACTACCGCGGCCTCATCCCCGCGAGCCAACCCAACCGCCTGACGGTGAACCGCGAGGCGCTGCTCGAAGCCGTCCGGCGCATGCGCCTGCTGGCCACCGAGTCGACACCCGTGCGGCTCGTGCTCAAGCCCGACGGTCTCGAGCTGGTGGCCATCGCCCAGGAGGTCGGCCAGGCGCACGAGGAGCTCGACGCCAAGTACGAGGGCGCCGAGCTGACGGTGGCCTTCAACCCCGACTACCTCATCGCCGGCATCGAGGTCACTCCCGGCGACGAGATCACCCTCGAGACCACCGACTCGATGAAGCCGGCGCTGCTGCGCTCGATCGAGAGCGCCGACTTCCTGTACCTGCTGATGCCCGTCCGGGTCTCCTGACGTGGCGTGCTCCGCGAGGTGATCCCCCGGTGCTGCTCCGGCACCTCTGGCTGACCGACTTCCGCAACTACCACCAGGTCGAGGTCGAGCTCCCGCCCGGTCTGACCGTGATCGTCGGGGCCAACGGCCAGGGCAAGACGCAACCTGCTCGAGGCGGTCGGCTACCTGGCCACGCTCGGATCGTTCCGCCGTGCGCCGGTCGAGGCCCTCGTCCGCCAGGGCACCTCGACCGCGACGGTGCGGGCCGAGGTCGAGCGAGAGGGCCGCGAGCTGCTGATCGAGGCCGAGCTGGCGCCACGCGGGCGCAACCGGATCCAGGTGAACCGCCAGCGCCTGCAGCGGTCCCGCGACCTGCTCGGGGCGCTGCGCGTCTCGGTGTTCGCGCCCGACGACCTGGCGCTGGTGAAGGAGGGCCCGGCCGAGCGGCGCCGCTACCTCGACGACGCCCTGGTGGCGGCCCACCCGCGCCTCGACGGGCTGCGCAGCGAGGTCGACCGCATCCTGCGCCAGCGCAACGCCCTGCTGCGCCAGTGCCACGGACGGCTGGGCGCCGACGCGGCGCTCACCCTCGACGTGTGGGACGCCAAGCTGGCGGCCGCGGCCGAGGAGCTGGTGCGCGAGCGCATCGGGCTGCTCGATCAGCTCTCACCCGCGCTGGTCGACGGGCTACGCCAGTCTGGCCGGCACGCGAAGCCGACGTCACCGCGACCTACCGCTCGACGTGGCTCGAGCAGGGCCTCGAGGCGGCGTTGGTCGAATCCCGCCCCGACGAGGTGCGCCGCGGCATGAGCCTCGTGGGTCCGCACCGCGACGACCTCGATCTGGCGATCGCCGGCATGCCGGCGCGCACCCACGCCTCCCAGGGCGAGCAGCGGTCGCTGGCGCTCGCGCTGCGCCTGGCCGCGCACGAGGTCGTCGGCCGCCTGGCCGGCAGCCCCCCGGTGCTGCTGCTCGACGACGTGTTCTCCGAGCTGGACCCGCAACGCTCGCAGGCCCTGTTGGCCGCTCTCGGCTCGGCCCAGACGCTGCTCACCACCGCCGGTGCGCTGCCCGACCAGGCGGTACCCGATCGGCTGCTGCGCGTCGAGCAGGGCACCGTCCGACCCGGCTAGGCCTGAGCGGCCGAGAGCGGACCAGCCGGACGGCGCTGAGCGGCCGAGAGCGGACAGCTGAAACAATCGTCCCCGATGCCCTGGCAACCGCTCCCTGGCGAGGCCGCCCGACCCGCGTCCGCTGAGCGAGACCCTCGACCGCCTGGTGCGGGGCTGGGGAGCGGGCTCGACGGGCACCACCCGATCGCTCTTCGCCGACTGGGACGACATCGTCGGGCCCCAGCTGGCTCGCCACGTGCGGCCCCGGTCGCTGCGCCAGGGGACGCTCGTCGTGGCTGTGTCGCGACCCGGCCTGGGCCACCCAGCTGCGGTTCCTCGAGGCCGAGCTCGTCGCCCGGATCCAGGCCACGACGGCCTCGACGGAGGTCACCGCCATCCAGGTCCGCGTGGTGCCCGCGACCGGCTGAGATGTGACCGGTCGTCACATCGCTGGGTGGGCCGGGCCGTCACACCCGTCTGGTAGACTGGTGACATCGTGAATCACGCTCCTGACCTGCATGTTCATGGATATTCCATGGATTTTCCGGGCCGGTCGACGACGTGGATCACCGTTCCCCCCGACCGCCTCGCGACGCCTGAAAGGCCACGATTTGGCCACCACCACCGACACCTACGACGCCAGCTCGATCACGGCCCTCGAGGGGCTCGAGCACGTCCGCAAGCGGCCCGGCATGTACATCGGCTCGACCGGTGTCGGCGGCCTGCACCACCTCGTCTACGAGGTGGTCGACAACTCGGTCGACGAGGCCATGGCCGGCGAGTGCGACCGCATCGACGTGACCCTCCTGGCCGACGGCGGCTGCGAGGTCGATCGACGACGGTCGGGGCATCCCGGTCGGCAAGATGAAGGACCCCAAGCTCAAGGGCATGCCGGCGGTCCAGGCCGTGCTGTCGCAGCTCAACACCGGCGGCAAGTTCGACGGCAACGGCTACAAGGTGTCCGGTGGCCTCCACGGCGTCGGCGTGTCGGTCGTCAACGCGCTGTCGGTCCGGCTCGAGTGCGAGGTCGACCGTCGACGGCGAGCGCCACTACCTCGACTTCGAGAAGGGCGGGCGGCTCAAGACCAAGCTCAAGGCGACCGGCAAGGCGCCACGCGGCCGCACGCGGCACCACCATCCGGTTCTGGCCCGATCCGTCGGTGTTCACCGAGACGACCGAGTTCCGCGCCCAGGCGCTGCTCGAGCGGTTCCAGATGATGGCCTTCCTCAACCGGGGCCTCGAGATCCGCTTCCACGACCAGCGGCCCGGCGGTCGAACCCGACGCCGACGGTCTTCAAGTACGACGGCGGCATCATCGACTTCGTCCGCCACGTCAACCAGACCAAAGAGGCGCTGTTCAAGAAGGTCGGCTACTTCGAGCAGTCCGAGGACGAGCAAGAGGTCGAGATCGCGTTCCAGTGGAACACCGGCTACAACGCCGACGGCCTCCACTCCTTCGCCAACGGCATCGCCACCATCGAGGGCGGCATGCACGAGGAGGGCTTCCGCAAGGCCATCACCAACGTGGTCAACAAGTACGCCCGGGCGCAGAACCTGCTCAAGGAGAAGGACGAGAACCTCACCGGCGAGGACATCCGTGAGGGCCTCACCGCCATCATCAGCGTGCGGCTGCGCGACCCGCAGTTCGAGGGCCAGACCAAGGGCAAGCTGGGCAACGTCTCGATCCGGTCGCTGGTCGAGCGGGCCACCAACGACAAGCTCGGCGACTGGTTCGAGGAGAACCCGACCGAGGGCCGCAAGGTCGTGGCCAAGGCCATCCAGGCCGCCCGGGCCCGCCAGGCGGCCCGCAGCGCCCGCGACGCCACCCGCGCGCAAGTCGGCGCTCGAGGGCGCGGGCATGCCCGACAAGCTCAAGGACTGCGCCACCACCAACCCCGACGAGGCCGAGCTGTTCATCGTCGAGGGCGACTCCGCCGGCGGCTCGGCCACCCAGGCCCGCGATCCCGCGCACGCAGGCGATCCTGCCCATCCGCGGCAAGATCCTCAACGTCGAGCGGGCCCGCATCGACCAGATGCTGAAGAACAACGAGGTCCAGGCGCTGATCTCGGCCATCGGCGCCGGGGTGGGCGCGGAGGAGTTCGACGTCGCGAAGATCCGGTACAACAAGGTCATCCTGATGTGCGACGCCGACGTCGACGGCAGCCACATCCGCACCCTGCTGCTGACGTTCTTCTTCCGCCAGATGCGCGAGCTGGTCGAGCGCGAGCACGTGTACATCGCGCAGCCGCCGCTGTACTCGACCGTGGTGGGCCGCGAGAAGGTGTACCTCAAGGACGACGCGGCCAAGGACGTCTTCCTGGCCGAGAACCCCAACCACAAGAAGGATTTCCAACGGCTGAAGGGCCTCGGCGAGATGGACTTCGACGAGCTGGGCGAGACCACCATGGACGCCACCAAGCGCACCCTGCTGCAGGTCTCGGTCGAGGCGGCGGCCATCGCCGACGACGTCTTCTCCCGCCTGATGGGCGACGACGTGGCGGCCCGCAAGCACTTCATCCAGACCAACGCGAAGGACGTGCGCTTCCTCGACATCTGAGGCCGCGGACGAGGAGACCTGCATGAGTGACGTGACTCCCCCCACCGACGTGGAGGGCGCGGCCGGCGACGACTCCGGCGGCCGCATCGAACCGATCGAGATCCAGGAGGAGATGGAGCGCTCCTTCCTCGACTACTCGATGTCGGTCATCACGGCGCGGGCCCTGCCCGACGCCCGCGACGGCCTCAAGCCGGTGCACCGCCGGATCCTCTGGGGCATGTACGACATGGGCGCCCGGCCCGACCGGTCGACGTTCAAGTGCGCCGCGCGTCACCGGCGACGTCATGGGCAAGTACCACCCCCACGGCGACGGCGCCATCTACGACGCCCTGGTGCGCATGGGCCAGAACTTCAGCCTGCGCCACCCGCTGGTGCACCCGCAGGGCAACTTCGGCTCGCTCGACGATCCGCCCGCCGCCGCCCGCTACACCGAGTGCCGGTTGACCCCCATCGCCCTCCAGATGCTGGCCGACATCGACCAGGACACGGTCGACTTCGTCGACAACTACTCCGGTGAGGTCGACGAGCCGCTCGTCCTGCCGTCACGGTTCCCCAACCTGCTGGTCAACGGCAGCCAGGGCATCGCGGTGGGGATGGCCACCAACATCCCGCCGCACAACCTGGCCGAGGTCATCGACGCGACGATCCACCTGCTCGAGAACCCCGAGGCCACGCCCGACGAGCTGATGCAGTTCGTGAAGGGTCCCGACTTCCCGACCGGCGGGCTCATCATGGGCCGCTCCGGCATCCTCGACGCCTACCGGACCGGCAAGGGCTCGATCAAGGTCCGGGGCAAGGCCGAGATCGAGGAGGGCCAGCGCAGCGACCGCATCGTCGTCACGTCGCTGCCCTATCAGGTCAGCCCCAACGCGCTGCTGACCAAGATCAAGGACCTCATCGACGCCCGCGAGCTCGACGGCGTCGCCGACCTCAACGACGAGTCGTCGGGCAAGACGGGCATGCGCATCGTGATCAAGCTCAAGCGCGACGCGCCGGCGCTGGTCATCCTCAACAACCTCTACAAGCGCACGCCGTTGCAGACCAACTTCGCCGTCAACACCGTGGCGCTGGTCGACGGCATCCCCCGCACGCTCAACCTGCGCGACGCGCTCGTCGCCTACCTCGACCACCAGGTCGAGGTCATCACCCGTCGCTCGCAGTTCCGCCTCGACGAGGCCAACAAGCGCGCCCACATCGTCGAGGGTCTGATCAAGGCGCTCGACCTGATCGACGAGATCATCGTCGCCATCCGGGCGGCCGAGGATCGGCCTGCCGCCAAGACGGCGCTCATGGCCGA
This sequence comes from uncultured Microthrixaceae bacterium, assembly GCA_963776435.1. GTDB lineage: Bacteria > Actinomycetota > Acidimicrobiia > Acidimicrobiales > Acidimicrobilacustridaceae > UBA4742. The sequence goes on along the minus strand of CAVZMK010000002.1, from coordinate 420,269 downwards.
GCCGTTCGAGTTCAGCGAGATCCAGGCCGACCACATCCTCGACATGCAGCTGTCGCGCCTCACGCGGCTGGGTCGGGCCAACCTCGAGGAGGAGATGGCCGAGCTGCGGGCCACCATCGCCGAGCTCGAGGCGATCCTGGCCGACGACGGCAAGCTGCGCGGCGTCATCAAGGACGAGATGGGCGAGATCAAGGAGAAGTTCGCCACGCCCCGCCAGTCCGAGATCACCTTCGACGTGGGCGACCTCGACATCGAGGACCTGATCGACGACGAGGACCTCGTCGTCACCATGACGGCCAAGAACTACATCAAGACCGTCGCCGCCGACGCCTTCCGCACGCAGGGCCGCGGCGGTCGAGGCGTGGCCGGCACCAAGCTGCGCGACGAGGACTGGGTGAACCACATCATCCACACCTCGGCGCACGCCTACCTGCTGTTCTTCTCGAACCTCGGTCGGGTCTACCGCCTGAAGGCGCACGAGATCCCGATGAAGGACCGCACCGCCCGCGGCACCGCCATCGTCAACCTGCTGCCCATGCAGCCGGGCGAGACGATCCAGGCGATCATCGACACGCGCGACTACGAGACCAATCGGTTCCTGTTCTTCGCCACCCGCAAGGGTCAGGTCAAGAAGACCAAGTTCACCGAGTACGACTCGTCGCTGCGGGCCGGCATCATCGCCATCAACCTGCGCGACGGCGACGAGCTGGTCAAGGTCATCCCCACCAACGGCGGCGACGACATCTTCATGGTCAGTCGCGGTGGGCAGACCATCCGGTTCAGCGAGGACGAGGTGCGGCCGATGGGTCGCGCCGCGGCCGGCGTGCGCGGCATGAAGCTCAAGACCGACGACCAGGTGGTGTCGTGCGACGTGGCCCGCGACGACGCGTCGATCCTGCTCGTCACCGACGGCGGCTACGGCAAGCGCACCCAGCTCGACCGCTTCAACCAGCAGGGCCGCGGTGGGCAAGGCGTCAAGGGCATCAAGATCACCGCCCGCAAGGGCGTGGTGGTCGCCGCGTTCATGGTCGGGCTCGACGACGAGATCTTCGTCATCGCCTCGAGCGGCACGGTCATCCGTATGCCAGTGCGGGAGATCTCCTCGCAGGGTCGCGATGCCACCGGCGTCCGGGTCATGAACCTCGGTACCGACGAGCTCGTGGCCTCCGTCGCGCCGGTGCTCGGCGCCGAGGACTGACCCCCAGCTCGCTCGGAGCCGGCCCGCGGGCCGGCTCCCGTTCCTTCCCCTAGATGCGGTCGGTCGGATGGGGAGGAGCGCGCGATGCGATGTCGTGCACACGGACAGCGGGGCCAGGTGCTGCCGCTGGTGGCGGTGATCGTGGTGGTGGCGGCCGGGGCCGCGCTCGTGTTGGCCCGGCTCGGCACCGAGGTGATCGATCGGGCGCGGGCCCGCACGGCCGCCGACGCGGCGGCGCTGGCCGGGGTGGAAGGCGACCGGGCCGCCGCCGAGCGCGTGGCCCGGGCCGACGGCGCCGCGCTCGAGCGCTACGTACGCGTGGGCGACCAGGTCGAGGTCACGGTCCGGGTCGGGAACTTCCGCGCCACCGCCAGAGCGTCTCTCGGCGACCCGGTGACCGCTGGCGCGGCCCGCGAACCGAAGTGGCCGCCGGCATGGGGACACGCTACGGTCCATGCGCTCCGATAGGGGGCTATAGCTCAGTCGGTTAGAGCGCATCCCTGATAAGGATGAGGTCGTTGGTTCGATTCCAACTAGCCCCACCACGAGGTGTCCGATGAGATCGTCCCGATGAAGATGCTGCGCCGGGCCCTCGTCGCGTTGAGCATCGCCGGCCTCGTCGCCGCCGTGCTGCGCCTACGCGGTTCGGGCGGCACGCCGCCGCAGGCCGGTGGGTGGCGCGAGCTCTCCGACACCGACCAGCCCTGATCGCCGTGCGCGGGGTCCGGCCGGCATGACCCGCGTCGCGGTGCTGGGCGTCGGCGCGGTCGGGGCCCGGGTGGCCCGCCAGTTGGTCTCGACCGAGGGCGTCGAGCAGGTGGTGCTGCGCGACGAGCGCGACGACCGACTCGACACGATCGTCCGCTCGTTGGGTGAGGGGGCTGCCGCCGACCGAAGCTCGTTCGCGGATCCCGTCGAGGCCGACACCGTGGTGCTGGCCGGGCCGGTCGGGAACCACGCCGAGTTGGCCCGGCGGTTCGTCGAGCGCGGCCAGTCGGTCGTGTCGACCGCAGACACGATCGCCGACGTCCGCGGTCTGCTCGACCTCGACACCGAAGCACGCGAGCGGGGCATCGCGGTGGTCGCCGGCGCCGCCTTCGCCCCGGCCTGACCTGCGTGCTGGCCGCCCAGGCGGCCCTGCGCTTCGACGAGGTGGACGAGATCCACGTGGCCCGACTCGGCACCGGGGGACCGGATTGCGCCCGCCAACACCACCGTGCGCTCGGGGGGATGGCGCTCGACTGGCGTGACCGTGGGTGGGTGCAGCGGCCGGCCGGGAGCGGTCGAGAGCTGTGCTGGTTCCCCGATCCGATCGGCGCCGAGGACTGCTATCGAGCTGCCTTGCCCGACGCCCTCGTCCTGGTGCCGGCCTTCCCCGGAGTGGCCAGGGTGACCGCCCGACTGGCGGCCAACCGGCGTGATCGGCTGACCGCCCGGCTCCCGATGCTGCGCCCGCCCCATCCCGAGGGCGGTCCCGGCGCCGTGCGGGTCGAGGTGCGAGGTCGCCGGGGTGGCAGCCGGGACGTCACCGTCCTGGGCGCGATGGACCGGCCGGCGGTCGCGGCCGGAGCGGTCGCCGCCCTGAGCGCGCTCTGGGCGGGCCAGGCCCGCCTGCGACGAACCGGGGCCGGCGGGCTGGCCGAGCTGGTCGAGCCGCTCCCGTTCCTGGCCGAGTTGCGACGCGCGCGGCGTTCGCGCCGCGGTCTTCCAGCGCGACGCGGGCGGCGCGCCGGCCTGATCGCGACGGGTGTGACGCGGACCTGACGCGTCCGTCATCCCACGGGTTATCCACAGGATTGTGCGTTCTGGCCTACATGGGTAGGTCTGATGGCCTAGAGCTGTAACCGCCCCGCGTAGTCGCAGGTCAGCCAGGGTGTCACGCAAAGTGGGCGGTTGAAATTACATGCATGAAATTCCACCTTATTCCGCGATTACCACTTAAGTTCTCCCCAGGCGGCGACGAAGACTCGGTGCGTTGGATCGAGGGAGGGCGATTACATGAGCACGACGCAAACCGAGACCCAGGAGCTGTCACGGCTGATCGAGGAGCATCTGCCTCTCGTGAAGCACATCGTGTTCCAGGTCGCTGTCCACTTCCCCCGGCACGTCGATCGTGACGAGCTGGCCAGGGCGGGCGCGCTGGGTCTGGTCGAGGCCGCTCGACGCTACGACGAGTCACGGGGCGTGCCGTTCGACCGCTTCGCGGCGCAGCGCATCCGGGGAGCCATCCTCGATGCCGTGCGGGCCGCCGACTGGGCACCTCGTTCGGTGCGCACGCTGGCCCGGCGCCTGGAGGGCGTCGAGCAGCGGCTGGCCACCGAGCTCGGGCGGGTTCCGTCCGCCAAGGAGATGGCCGGCGCCCTCGGCATGACCGACGCCGAACTGGCCCGCCTGCAGGATCGCCTCTTCCGCTCTGTCGTCCTGGCCCTCGAGCACGAGGTCAACGACGCCGGCGACGAGGACCTGACTCTGGTCGACGTCCTGCGTGACCGCAGCGTCACCGAGCCGCTCGAGGAGCTCGAGAGCCGCGAATTGCACGCCTACCTGCGTGACGCGGTGGCCCTGCTGCCCGAGCGTCACCGCCTGGTGATCGTCGGGTACTTCCTCGAGGGCCGCACCTCCCAGGAGCTGGCCCGCTTCCTCGGTGTCACCGAGTCACGGGTGTCGCAGCTGCGCTCCGAGGCGCTGACCATGCTGAAGGACGGCATCGAGGCGCAGTACGCCGGCCCCGTGGTGGCTCCCGAGGCCAGCATCGGCCGGGTGGCCCGGCGCAAGGCCGGCTACGCGGCGGCGATCGCCGAGGCCAGCCCGTGGCAGGACCGCCTCGACCAGGTTCCCACCACCGTCAGCTGATTCCAGCTGGCACGAAATCCTCGCCCCGCCTCCCGTTCTTCTGAGGATCGACCGCGCCAGCCGCGGTGAACCCTCCGAAGAACGGGAATGGCGCGCGTCCTTGACCGTTTGACGTAAGTATGTAATCTTGTAAGTATGACAGCGCAGAGGGTCTGGTCGGTCACCGAGGTCCGCAGCTGGTTCGCCGGCCGCCTGCCCGACGGGTGGTTCGAGGGACCGCCCGACGTCAGCGCCGACCGGGAGGAGATCCTCGTGGTCGGCGTGCTGGAGGCACCGGCTGCCGCGGCCGATCTCGACGCCGACGGCACCGAAGTGGCGCACCGGGCCCGCATCGGTGGGTTCCGGGAGGACACCCGCGAGCGCCGGATGGCCATCGCCGCCGATGCCGAGTCCCTCTGGGGACGCAAGGTCTCGTGGGGCGCCCGCTGTGGCGAGCACGAAGAGCTCTTCACGACCCACAGCGCCCCGGTGATGACCCGGCTGCGGATGAAGGAGCGGGCCGTGCTCGACACGCTCATCGACGCGGGGGTGGCCCGCAGCCGCAGTGAGGCATTGGCCTGGTGCGTCCGCCTGGTCGGTCGCCACGAGGGCGAGTGGATCGACCAGCTCCGCGACGCCATGACCCACGTCGAGCAGGTCCGCGCCGACGGCCCCGACCTGAAGTAGCAAAGCCGAGGCCTGCTGGAGGCGGGACCAGCTAGCTGGTGCGGCGGTGGCGGAGGTAGAGGATCAGCGCGCCGACCATGACGACCAGCGTGGTGATGATGCCCACCAGCAGTCCCACGCCGTTCGAAGGGTCGCTCTTGGCCAGGGCCGGGCCACCGGGAGCGAAGGTGGTAACCGTGGCGGCAGAGGAGTTGGCCAGCAGGCGCACGGCGTTCATCGGCGGGGCCGACCGCCGAATCGGGCCAGCCACTCGTCGTGGAGGTGCCCGTTGGTGGCCAGACCGGTGCCCCGGCCCGGATCGGGGTTGCCGTCGAGGTCGGTGAACCGACCGCCCGCCTCGGCCAGGATCACCGGCATGGGCGCGACGTCCCACAGCGCCACCTCGGGATCGCACATGGCGTCGATGCGGCCGGTGGCGACGAGGGCGTATCCGTAGCCGTCTCCCCAGGTGCGCAGCACCGCGCCGGTCGAGCGCGCCGCCGCGAGCATCTCGTCGCTCCAGTAGTCGAAGCCGCAGCTCGACAGGTACGAGCCGGCGATGCGGGTGCGGTCGCTGACGCGGGCGGTCCGTCCGTCGACGAAGCAGCCACAGCCGCGCGCCGCGTAGACGGTCTCGCCCAGTGCCGGCATGTTGACCACGCCGATGGCGGGCCCGTCGGCGTCGTTCATGGCCAGCAGGTTGGTGTACAGGGGCACGCCATGGGTGAAGGCCTTGGTGCCGTCGATCGGGTCGATGATCCAGGTGCGTCCCGACCGGCCGTCCCGAGCCGCCTGCTCCTCACCGATGATGGCGTCGTCAGGGAAGCGGGCGGTGATCTCGTCGCGCAGGAACTGCTCCGCCGCCTTGTCGGCGGCCGTGACCGGCGTGCCGTCACCTTTGCGCTCGATCTCGAGGTCGTCGGACCGGAACCAGTCGAGGGTGAGCCGGCCCGCCTGGCGGACCAGGTCGACCGCCACCTCGAGCAGGTCGGCCAACTCTGCGGAGGGGCTCAGCGGAGGAAGCGGCGGACGAATCGGCGGCCATGGCTGCATCTTCGCACGGCGTACCGGGGCGGCTGTCCGCGGCAGTAGCGTGCGCGACCAGTCCACCTGACCACCGCTGCACCGGAGGAGTCCATGCGAGCCGCCATCCTCGAGGCCGGCGCCGACGCGCTGCGCATCTTCGACGACGTCGACATCGACGAGCCGCGCCACGGCGAGGTCACCGTGCGGGTGTCGCACTGCGGGGTGTGCCACAGCGACCTGAGCCTGCTCGACGGGACGCTTCCCGCGATCTTCACGCCGGTGGTCCTGGGCCACGAGGCCGCCGGCGTGGTCGAGGCCGTCGGCCCCGGGGTCGAGCTGTTGCAGGTCGGCGATCATGTCGTGCTCACCCCGTGCCCTCCGTGCGGGCACTGCTACTGGTGCCTCCGGGGTGAGGCCAGCCTCTGCGTGAACGGCCACGCCCTGATGACGTCGACCCACCCCGACGGGGGGACCCGGCTGAGCCGAGCCGGCGAGACGGTGTACCGCGGGCTGGGGGTGGCCGGCTTCGCCGAGCGGGTGGTCATCCAGGAGACGGGAGCGGTCAAGATCCCCGACGACGTTCCGCTCGAGGTCGCCTGCGTGATCGGCTGCGGTGTGCAGACCGGCGTCGGCGCCGCGCTCTATACCGCGGGCGTGAGGACGGGCGACACGGCGCTCGTGCTCGGCGCGGGCGGCATCGGTCTGTCGATCGTGGCCGGGTGCCGACTGGCGGGCGCGGCGACGATCATCGTGTCGGATCCGGTCGGCCACCGGCGCGACGCCGCCATGCGCTTCGGCGCCACCCACGTGGTCGATCCGTCGACCGAGGACGTGGGCGCGGTGGTCGCCTCGCTGACCGAGGTCGGGGTCGACGTGGCCTTCGACGCCGTGGGGAGCGCGGCGCTGATCCGCACAGGCCTGGAAGCGATCCGCTCCGGCGGGACCACCGTCATGGTCGGCGCCGCGCCGCTGGCGGAACAGCTGGTCATCGATTCGCCGACGGTGATGGGCGCCACCGGGAAGCGGTTGATCGGCTGTCTGCTGGGGAGCGTCAACTCGTTGCGCGACATCCCCCGCCTGGTGGCGCTCTACCAGGCCGGGCGGCTCGACCTCGAGGGGCTCATCACCGACCGCCGTCCGCTCGACGACATCAACGCCGCCTTCGACGACATGCGAGCCGGTCGCGGCATCCGGACGGTCATCTCTTTGTAGCGGTGTGATACGCCCCACCGGGGCGACCAGGTGAGACGCATGGCGCCATGACTGAAACTGCTGCGGCCATCGCCCCCGTCGGCAAGCGCTGGCGCAAGATCCTCGTCGGCTTCCTGGTCGTCCTGACCTCGATCGCCATCCTCACCAGCGCGGTCGGGGTGTGGGCGCACCGCACGCTGCTCAACACCGACTCGTGGGTGGCGACGGTCGGTCCGCTGGCCAAGGACCCCGCGGTCACCGACGCGGTGGCGACGCAGGTCAGCAACGAGCTGACGCAGGTCCTCGATCTTCAGGACCGGCTGAAGGGGACGCTGCCGCCGAACCTGCAGAACCTCGCGCCCGGGCTGGCGACCGCCGCCGAGCAGTTCGTCCTCAACGCGGTCAAGCAGCTGATGCGGACCGATCAGTTCCAGAAGTTCTGGGTCGAGGCCAATAGGAAGGCGCACGAGTTGGCGGTCAAGATCCTGCGGAACGAGACCAAGGTCGTCTCGACGGCCAACGGAGAGGTGACGCTCAACTTCCTGCCGCTGATCGCGGACGCGCTCGCCCGTATCGAGGCCCGGTGGCCCGGCGTCGGCGGGACCAGCCCGAACGTGCCCGACATCACCGCGTCGACTCCTCCCGATCAGGCCCGGGCGGAGTTGACCTCGGCGATCGGACATCCGATCCCGGACAACTTCGGCGTCGTGACCGTGTTCAAGAGCGACCAGTTGAAGGCGGCCCAGGACGGCGTCGCCCTGTTCGACAAGCTCGTCGTGGTGCTGCTGATCCTCACCCTGCTCCTCATCGTGGTCACGATCGTCCTCGCCACGAACCGCCGGCGCACGATCATCGCCCTGGCGTTGGGCATGGTCGTGGCGCTGGTGCTGGCCAACACGGTCATCAACGCGCTCAAGGACCAGATCGTCGGCCTCGTCGGGGGGGCCGAGGCACGCGCCGCGGCAAAAGTCACGGTGCAGCAGTTGGTGAACCGGCTCGATCTGATCACCCGCTCGCTGGTGGTCCTCGGCCTGGTCGTCGCCATCGTCGCCTTCCTCACCGGCGGCAGCCGCCTCGCGCAGGTCGTCCGCAAGGAGTCGGCCCGGGCCGGCCGGGCCCTGGTGGGCACCTCTACGGGCGACAGCGTGCCGCGTGGTGTCCGCTGGATGCACGACCACGTCGTCGAGCTGCGCTGGGGCGCGCTGGCGCTGGCCCTGCTCCTGCTGTTCTTCGTGGTGAGCGGCTGGGTGGGCCTGTTCCTCACGTTGGTGGTGCTCGGCCTGGTCGAGGCCGGCGTCTCCTACGTGGGCACCCGGCAGTGGCCGGACGCGCCGCCGACTGCGACCTGAGCGCCCGAACTCACGTGGGGAAGGTCGACGACGACGGCGGATCGGCCAGGGTGGCCTCGGCCATCGTGGCGCGGATCTCGCCGGCCCGGGTGAAGTAGATCGACGCGACGCGGTCGACCGCGGCGTTGTCGAGCACAAGCGGCGACTGGTTGTAGGTGCACACCGCCCGGAGGATCTTGCAGACCTCCTTGGGCAGGTACGGGCGTAGATCGCCGTCGCCCAGGTCGCGGCTGACCTGGCGGAGGTACTGGTTGGCACCCGGCGCGATCGTGATGCCGGCCGTGTCCGCGGAGCGGAACAGCACCTCGTCGAACTCGGCGTCGCTGATCGACGACACGAGGATCTTGTTCTGGATGCGGCGGTAGAAGGCCTCGTCGCCGAGCGTCGCCGGATCGAGGTTGGTCGAGAAGACCACCTTCACGTCGAAGGGGATGTCGAAGCGCACGCCGTAGCTGAGCGAGAGGTAGTCGAGGCGGCGGTCGAGGGGCACGATCCAGCGGTTGAGGAGCGCCTCAGGGGTGATCGACTGGCGGCCGAAGTCGTCGATGACCAGCAGGCCGTTGTTGGCCTGCATCTGGATCGGCGCGAGGTAGATGCCGACGCCTGCCTCGAAGGTGAGATCCATCATGCTCAGCTGCAGCTCACCGCCGACGACGATGCTCGGGCGCCGGCAGAGCACCCAGCGGGGATCGAGGTCGTGGGGCTGGTCGTCGAGCGGCTCGTGGACCACGGGGTCGAACACGGTGATGATCTGGCTGTCGACCTCGACGGCGCGCGGGACGAAGACCGGGTCGTTGTGGGTGCGGATGAGCCGCTCGGCCACGCTGGTCTTGCCGGTGCCGGGAGGGCCGTAGAGGAACATGGCGCCCTCGGTCAGCAGCGCCGGTCCGAGCTCGTCGATCATGCGGTCGCTGATCACGAGGTCCTGGAAGGCGCGTCGCATCGACTCGTGAGTCACCGGCGGCGGGGCCTGCTGCCGCAGGATGGTGGCGTTGTACTCCTTGAGGCTGACCGGCGCGATGCCCGCGTAGCGGCTCAGCTCCATGCGCTCCCGGGCGGTGTCGCGGCCCTGCTCGGTGAGCTCGAAGATGTAGTCGCGGCCCTCGAGGCCGAGCAGGTCGATGTGGCGCAGGTCGCGCAGCTCCTCCACCACCGTGGTGATGATGGCCAGGCTGAGGCCGAGACCCGAGCTCAAGCGGAGGGTCGACGAGCGTCCTTCGTACAGCGCTCGCCGCAGGGCCAGGTCCTGCACGAGCGCCGCCGGGATGCCGAGCTGCTCGATCGTGCGGGCTGCCCGTGGCATCGCCAAGTCGTCCATATCGGCCTATCTCCTTGAGGGTCCCCAGTCAGACCATTGACCATCGACACCTCGCGTGTAGGTCTTAAGGACTAGGGGCCTCGAAAAGTTGGAGGTCTGCCGGATCCGCAGTGTTCGCCGGGGCGACGGCCCGACGGCGAACGACGACGGCCAGAGCGGCCACGAGCGCGACGCCCACCGCGGCGGCCGGGGTCCAGGCGACGGCGGCCGCGATCGCGGCCACACCGAACTGGACACCGATCACCGCGGCGCGGACGCGGGGGCCGACCTGGTCGAAGCGACGGTGGAAGGCGTGGAGGCGCTCGGGTGTGGTGATGCCGGCCGCCAGGAAGACCGCCAGCCCGCGGGTCAGTCCGAACAGCACGCCGAGCGCCACCGCGACCGCGGGGTCGGCGCCGAGCGCGGCCAGCGCGATGAGCAGGTAGGTCGCCGCGGTGAGGATGTAGGTGGCCAGGCCCGTGCCGATCTGCCAACCGAAGCCGCTGGCGTAGACCCATGGGCGGTACCGGCCGAGCCACACCTCGTTGACCTGGCGGCCGTGGAACGGCAGGTGCAGTCCGAAGGGACGGAGGTCCGAGAGCGCGCACACGAGCGCGAGTGCGGCCGCGACCCCGCACGCCGCGTCCGCACCGAGTCCGGTCGCCCGGACGATGACGGCGAGTGCGGCCGCTGCGACCCCGAGGGTGGCGCCGCCGACGATCGCGCCGAGGACGAACCAGCTCGCGGTGGCGCCGAAGCGGTGGCCGCGGCTGCGCTCGGCGAGCGGCGTGATCGACGACAGCATCGAGAGGCCGCACGGCGACCACGTCGAGCGGGCGGCCGCGGCGACAGCGACGACGATCCCGAGGACGGCGAGCGTGGTGTTCATGGCGCGGAATCCTTGATCATGGCGGACCGATGCGGATGCGGTCGAGGGCGTGGTTGAGCGGGCGGGCGAGCAGCATGCGCAGCGCGTAGCTGCCGAGCACCGCGTAGAGGCAGAACGCCCGGCCTTCGTGGTGGAAGAACCATTGCCCGCCAGCCTGGCCCGGGAGTGGTCGTTGCAGGCGGTTGGGGCCGAAATCGGCGGGCGCAACGGGCCAAGGCGTCCCGGCGGAGGCGAACAGGGGTGTCCCGACCGACTCGGGGCCGTGTTCGAACAACGACACGAAGATGTTGCGCGGCCCCATCAGCTCGACGGCGCCACCCCCGAAGTCGCCCCGTGTGCGGGGCAGGGCGAAGTCGGCCAGCTGGAGCACCGGTCGGGCGTGGCCGGGCGGGCGAGCGGCGGGCGCCGCCGCGGGTGTTGATGTCTCGGGCGGGCGCACGTAGATCTCGCCCTCCCAACCGGCGGGGAGCTCCACCGACAGTCCCTCGGCCGCGAGCGTGGTCACGAGGCCGTCCCCGCTCCGCCCGGACCGCCGGGCTCCGAGCCGCTGGGCTGGCCGTACAGGCTCGGATGTCCCGGTGTGATGCCGGCTCGCCGGAGCTCGTCGTCGGCGAGGCGTTCGCGGCCGGGGCCGTCGAGTCGATCGCGACGGGAGCGGTTGCCCGTCGCCCCCAGTCCGGCGTCGGCGCAGGCCTGCTCGAGCAGGTCGCGGACCTGTGACCAGGTGGTCCCCGAACCCTCACCCACGATGCGACCCGTTCGGCCGTCGGCCAGCACGAAGTAGGGGCTGACAGGCACCTCGTAGTCGCGCCACGCATCGGAGGACATCACGGTCTGGGCCGGGCCGCGGGCGAGGTGCTCGACCGCGGAGACGCTCTCGGCCTCGGGGCCCTTGGTCACGATGACGAGGCGGGTGTCGAGGCCGGGCAGGCCTTCGCCCCCACCCTCGGCGAACGCTGACCAGAAGTTGCCGCAGGTGAGACAGCCGCTGGACAGGAAGGCGAGCAGCGTGGTGTGGGGCCGGTCGACCACGCTGACCGCCACGGACGAACCGCCCGGCGTGGTGCCTGATACGTCGTGCGCGGCTGTGACCGTGCCACGCGGCTCGGCGACGCCGGGCTGCGTGCGCATCCGCGACCCCGCGTCCGGAGCGACGTCGTCGCCGTACGCGCCGGCGCCGAGCTCGTGGAGCCGTCGCAGGATCTCGGCGTGGCTGCGCAGGAGACCCACGACGAGGACGGCGAGCAGCGCGAGGACCACGCCTTCGAGGATCACCAGGACGAGCATGTGCCCCCTCGGCGGCTCGGACGGCTCGTCACCGCGTGGTCCTCACACCGAACTCGACGGCGCGGGGGTCGATGCCCTCTTCGCCGCGCAGGGCGGACAACGTGTCGGGCAGCACGGTCATCAGGGCCACGAGCAGGTAGCCACCGAGCCCGATCAGTCCGAGCACGACGTAGCCCTGGCCGGGGAGCTGGCGCCAGTTGGTGGCGACCCCCGTGCTCGCCGCGACCGCGCCGACGCCCAGCACGACGGTGGCGCCGGCATCGACGGCGACGTGCCACCACGACGGACGCGACGATCGCTCACCGAAGCATCCGCACGAGTCGGCGTCGGGCCCCAACCGCACGAGCCGCACGCTGATGGCCGTGAACCCGGCGAACAGGACGGCCGCCGCCGCGCAGGGCCAGCGGCCGGCGAAGGTGACCAGCACGGCGCCGAGCAGCACTTCGACCACCGCAAGAGAACGAACCGCGATGGTGCCGGCCGGTAGCGGTAGCCCGATGGTGCGCAACGAGCGGACGGTCGGGGACGGCTGGCGCGCCTTCGAGACCCCTCCCGCGGCGAGCAGCACTCCCACCATCCCGACGAGTCCGGCCAGCACGGTCACGCGACGATCCTACGAGGCGGGGTGACCGATCCCGGTCTCAGCACCCCTGCCACTGGTGGGACAGCCGGTAGACGATCACGTTGCCGATGTCGTCCACCGGCTCGTAGCTGTGCATCAGCGTGGCCATCTGCGGCACGCTGAACAGCGGCACCTTCCCCGCGTCGCGCAGGTTGGCCGGGCTGGTGTCGACGATGATCTCCGGGCGGCTGCGGTCGAGGTCGGTGCAGAGGTCGGCCAGCGCGCCCTTTGTCGGTCGACCCTGGTCGACCCCGGTCACGAAGTTCGTGTGCGGGAACCGCGTGGCCATGGGTCGCTGGCTGGCCCAGGTCACCTCGGAGTACGAGCCCCAGACGAACACCGCCTGGTTCTTCGTCGTCAGCCGGTCGACCTCGCGCACCACCGCCTTGTAGGGCGGCAGGTCGGGTCGGGGCAGGGCGACGGAGAACGCCAGCCAGAGCGCCGTGGTCGCGCCGGCGACCGCGAGGGCGTTGCGCACCGTCACCCGGCCGATCTGGGTCGCGGCCAGCGCGGCCAAGGGTGGGAGCATCTGGAAGAAGTAGTGGCCGAAGAAGTGCTCGCCGACGGCGACGCCGATGAACGCGGTGCCCAACCACAGCCAGAGGTCGACCTGGAGCCGCCGTTCGGGCCACGCCTTCGCCGCCAGCCAGACCATCACCACGTGGCTCACCGCGTAGGTCGCGGTGCTGAACACGGCGACGCCGACCGTGCCGATCATCGAATAGACGCCGAGGTAGCTGCCGTTGCTGGAGATGTTCCAGAACAGGAACTGGCGCACGCCGAACAGCCACGCGACGGCGAGGTAGGTCAGCCCACCCGTGGCGGTGAGGACCGCGATCTGGCGCCGACCGTCGGGGCCGCGCCAGAGGTTGTACGCGACCGGGACGACGGTGAACGCAGCCGGTTGCTTGATGAGGACCGCGACGACGAGGGCCAGCGCGGCCAGCGCGGCGTGTCCCCGGCGGCTCCAGTACCAGGCGAGCGTGATCGGCAGCAGCATGAAGGCCTCGAACCCGGCCGCGTGCGCGTCGTTGAACGGGAAGGTGGCGGTGCCGAGGACGAACAGCGCGGCAACGGCGAGTCGGTGCTTCCACTCGCGGCACAGGGCGGCGCCGATCAGCAGGCCGGTCGCCGCCTCGAGTCCGACGGTGAGCAGTCGCACCGGGATCAGGCTGTTGCTGTGCGTGATCCAGAAGCTGCCGGCGTAGACGTAGAAGAGCAGCGGAGGCTTGCGGTCGACGAGGTTCGTGTAGAGGTGGCCGCCGCGCAGCAATCCCTGCGCGATCGATCCGATCGAGGCCTCGTCGACGTCGAGGCGGTTCGAGGTGAAGATCGGGAAGTGGACGAGCAGGGCCAGCGCCAGGATGAGCGCGAAGGCGAGCGCGCCCTTCTGACGGCGCGTCAAGGTGATGCGGGTGGTGGTAGGGGCGCTCACGCCAATCACACTGCCTGGGCCACGGACCCCGAGCCTGTGGGAACGCTCAAGTTTGGGTCAAATCTCACGGCGGTGCCCGCTCGAATCCGGACCCGCCGCCGCGGGTGGTCTCGCGGTGACCCTGCGTCAGTGGACGGCGAGCAGGTCGACCACGAAGACGAGCGTCTCGCCGCCCTTGATGACGCCTCCGGCCCCGGCCTTGCCGTAGCCCAGGTGGGGTGGGATCACGATGCGGCGGCGGCCGCCGACCCTCATGCCGGCCACGCCGTCGTCCCAGCCCCGGATGACCTGGCCGGCACCGAGCCCGAAGCGGAAGGTGTCGTTGCGGTCCCAGGAGGCGTCGAACTGCTGGCGGGTGCTCCACGCCACGCCGACGTAGTGCACCTCGACGTCGCGCCCGGACGTGGCCTCGTCACCCTCGCCGACCACGACGTCCTCGGTGACGAGCTCGCCCGGCGGCGCCTCACCGGGCGGGACGAACACGTGCGGCTTCTCGGAGAGATCGGGATCGCTCATGACCGCAGGCTAGGTCGAGCCGCTCTCAGGTGCGGTCCTCGAGGCCGTGGGGGGAGCCGTAGTCGGCCAGCAGGGCGAGGAAGGGATCGGCGGGGAAGGCTTCGGGGCCGAGCACGCCCGTGCCGGTCCACGCCCCGGTGTCGAGCAGCTCCAGCGCGACCGCGGGGCCGACGGCGGTCTGCCACACGACGGCCTGGCAGCCGTAGTCGGCCATCGTCTGCTTGTTGTCGACCACGTGGTACAGGTACACCTCGCGGTGGTGGCCATCGGGGCCGAGGCCGGTGACCCAGGTGCCCGCGCAGGTCTTGCCGGTCATGCGGTCCCCGAGCGTGACCGGGTCGGGCAGCGCAGCGGCCACGACGTCGCGGGGACTGACATCGACGCCGCCGACCCGGATCGGCTTCGCCGAGTCGAGGCCCGTCTTGTGGAGCACCTGCAGGACCTCGATGAACTCGTCCCCGAGCCCGTACTTGAACGTGACTCGACCGGTGTCGACCCACCTGGGCACGAGGAGCACCTCCTCGTGCTCGACGTTCACGCACTCGACCGGTCCGATGCCGTCCGGGAAGTCGAAGGTCTCCGGCTCGCTGAAGGGCGGGGTCGTGAACCAGCCGCGGTCGCGCTCGTAGATGACCGGCGGGTTGAGGCACTCCTCGATCGTCGTCCAGATGTTGAAGGTCGGAGCGAAGTCGAAGCCCTCGACCGCGAGGTTGGCGCCGTCACGGACGCCCACCTCGTCGATCTGGCTGAACAGCGTGTCGGCCGCGTGGCGGGCGAACACGTCGGAGATGCCCGGCTCGACGCCCATGCCCACGAGCGCCAGCGCGCCTTTGGCTTCCCAGTCGTCGCTCAGCGCGAACTGCTCGTCGCCCAGCTTCACGCCCGTGTCGCGGTGGGGATGGTCGGGGTGGGGGAGCGACAGGCTCATGGCCATGTCGAGGTAGGTCACGCCGGCGGCCAACGCGGCCCGGAAGATCGGCATCACGAACCGGGGATCGACCGCGTTCAACACGGCATCGATGCGGTGCGCCTCGATCAGCGAGCGGATGGCGCTCTCGTCGCCGGCGTCGATCTGCGCGGCCGAGAAGCGGTCGTCGCCGTAGCGGTCGACCACCGACCCGGCCCGGTCGGCCGAGTAGTCGGCCACGACCACCGCCTCGGTGAAGCTTCGGCGGGCGATGATGGCGCAGGCCGAGCTCCCGACTCCGCCGGCCCCCAGGATGAGCAATCTCATGCAGTCTCCCTCGTCGCCGCGATGCTAGGGGCCGGTGACGCGGGCCTCGAACCGCTGCCCACCGGCCGGAGGTCGACGCGCATGACCCAACCGATCGATCCGATCGACCTCGACGCCGTCGTCACGGCCACCCTCGTCACGGACTCCGGCCACCACCTGCGGGTCGCGCCCACGGCGCCGACGGACCACGACGAGCTGCACGCGGCGTTCGTGGCGGCGGTGACCGCCGGCGAGGGCTATCCGCAGGCGCCCGACGAGCCGGTCACCTGGGAGGCGTTCCGGGCCTACTGGCTCGATCCGGCCCGGGTGTCGGTCGTGGCCCGGCCGCTCGACGGCCCGGAGCTGGTCGGGGCGTACACGATGAAGCCGAACGGGGTCGGGCGCGCTGCCGCACGTCGCCAACGTGGGTTACCTCGTGGTGCCTGCATGGCGCGGCCGCGGCGCGGGGACCGCGTTGGTCACCGCACTCCCTGGACGTGGCCCGGGCGCTCGGTTTCGATGCGATGCAGTTCAACTTCGTGTTCGACTCGAACCCGGCGCGGCGCCTCTACGAGCGACTCGGCTTCGAGCTGGTCGGCCGCGTGCCCGAGGTCATCGACGGCGAAGCGGTGTGCGTCTACTGGCGGCGCCTCTGAGCGGTGCCGCTGGCGGATCAGGCTTCGGCGAGCGCGGCGAGTGTGGCCCGCACCGCGGCGTCGACCGCCTTCTGCATGTCGCGACCGAGGCGGGCCAACGTCGGCACGCGCCACGGCTTGGTCAGCACGTACCGCGCCACCGCCCCGGCGTTGGCGGTGCCGTCGGGCCGGCTCAGCGCGAGCAACGAGTCATCGACACCGTCCTCGATCCCGTGGTCGCTGATGCCGCGGAACGCGGACCAGGAGATGCCGCGGGACTGGCAGACGGCGGCGACCGCGGCGGTCTCCATGTCGACCGCGGTGACGCCCTGGGCGACGAGCGCCGCCTGCTCGTCACGGTCGGCGAGCAGCTCGTCGGAGCTGACGATCCGCCCGGCGGCCGCCCGCGAACCCAGCGGGTCCGATCGGTACTCCTCGCCGGTGCCCCCATGGACGACCACCTCGGGGACGACGACGTCGCCGATGCGAAGCTGCGGATCGACCCCGCCGGCGATGCCGACCACGAGCACGTGGTCGCAGGGCCCGAGCTCGAGGGCGCGCTCGGCCGCGCGAGCACCGGCCTCCATGCCGATGCCGGTCATCAGGGCCACGACGTCGGCGCCGGGGACCGAGCCCCGGTACACCGACCCCCCCGACGTGGTCGACGGATCCCGCTCGAGTCCGGCCGCCTTCACGAACGGCCGGAGCTCGGGCTTCATCGGCGCGAGCACGGCCACCCGCCGCGTTCGTTGCGGATCGCTCACCTCCCCAGTCTGTCGCGCCCGAGGCGCGCGGCATCGGACCCGACGCGGGCAGACTGACGCCATGGAGCCGCTCGCCGTCCACCACGTGTCCATCACGGTCGCCGACGCGGAGGCCGCCCGGGCGTTCTACGTCGACGTCCTGGGGCTCACGCTCCGCTCCGACCGTCCCGACTTCGGCTTCGCCGGGGCCTGGCTCGATGCCGGGGGCCAGCAGGTGCACCTCATCCAGGGCCCGCCGCCGGACGACCGGGGCCAGCACTTCGCGTTGCACGTGGCCGACATCGACGCGGCCGTCGCCGAGCTGCGGGGCAAGGACGTCCGGGTCAGCGACCCCGTGCCCGTCGGGGCCGGCCGCCAGGCTTTCCTGTCCGATCCCTCGGGCAACACGGTCGAGCTGATGGAGACCGGTCGGTGACCGGAGCCGGCGGGTCGTTCCCCCGTTCGTCATGAACGGGATGTGGCCGCGGCTGATCGGCGGTGTCGTTCTCGTGCTGGTCGGCGCGCTCTGGATCGCGCAGGGGGTCGGGGCGGCGAAGGGCTCTCCCATGACCGGCCACGCCTTCTATTCGTTCCTCGGCGCGGGTGTGGTGCTCGTCGGCGCGTGGTTGGTCGTGACCGGCGTCAGGCGCCGGTAGCGGGTGGCGCGTCGGGCGGGGCGAGCTCGACAGTGACGCTGGGTTCGGCTGATTCGCGGGTGACCAAGGCGGTGACGTTGCCGGCGGCGCGCACGTCGCGCTCGCATTGCGCGAACAGCGCCAGCCGCTCAGCGGTGTCGGCGACGGTGAGCATGGTCACCCCGGTTCGCATGCCGCGCCGTTCGGTCGATTTGGCCTTCCGGATCTCGCCGAGCACCTCGGCGGCCATGTCGAGGACGACGGCGTCGGTGCCGGCGGCCGCGGCGACCAGTTCGTCGCTCGTCGGCCACGGCTGGCGGTGGACGGACCCCTCCTGCCACCACGACCACACCTCCTCGGTCGGCGAAGGGCAGCACCGGGGCGAGCAGACGTTGGAGGACCGACAGCGCCATGGCCAGGGCCGCCTTGGCCGAGCGGGCGACCTCGTCGTCGCCGTAGGCGCGCGTCTTGACCAGCTCGACGCAGTCGTCGCAGAACTGCCAGAAGAAGGTGTCGGTGCGATCGAGCGCCCGCTGGTACTGGTAGGCCTCGAACGCGACCGTGGCCTCGTCGACCACCACCGCCAACTTGGCCAACATGGCCCGGTCGAGCGGCTCGCTGATGTCAGCCGGGGTGCCGGCGGAGCCGATGCCGTCGACCCCGAGGCCGAGCACGAACTTCGACGCGTTGAGCAGCTTGATGGCGAGGCGCCGGCCGACCTTCATCTGGGCCGGCGTCGGCGGCCGTGTCGACACCGAGGGCGGCCTGCGTGGCCCAGTAGCGCAGTCCGTCGGCCCCGTGCTCCTCGACGAGGGTCGCGGGGGTCACCACGTTGCCCTTGGACTTGGACATCTTCTTGCGGTCGGGATCGAGGATCCACCCGTTGATGCTGGTGTGGGTCCACGGCAACACGCCGTGCTCGAGCTGCGAGCGCAGCACGGTGGAGAAGAGCCAGGTGCGGATGATCTCGGGACCCTGCGGACGCAGGTCCATCGGGAAGGTGCGGGCGAACAGGTCGGGGTCGTCCTCCCACCCGCACGCGATCTGCGGGGTGAGCGACGACGTCGCCCACGTGTCCATGACGTCGGGGTCGCCGACGAAGCCGCCAGGCGCGCCGCGCTGGGCGGCGTCGAATCCCGGGGGGAGCGTCGGTCTGCGGGATCGATCGGCAACGCCGACTCGTCGGCCACGATGGGTTCGTCCCACCGCGGCTCGCCGTCGTCTCCGACCGGGTACCACAGGGGGAACGGCACGCCGGAGTAGCGCTGGCGGCTGATCAGCCAGTCGGTGTTGAGGCCCTCGACCCAGTGCTCGTAGCGGACGCGCATGAACTCGGGATGCCATCGCAGGTCGCGGCCGGCTTCGAGCAGGGCGTCGCGGCGGTCGGGGTCGCGTGCGCCGTTGCGGATGTACCACTGCCGGCTCGTGACGATCTCGAGTGGCCGGTCGCCCTTCTCGTAGTACTTGACCTCGTGCTCGATCGGTCGCGGCTCGCCGACGAGCGCACCGGCCGACGCGAGCAGCTCGACGACGACCGCGCCGGGCCTGCTTGGACGGTCTTGCCGGCGAGCCGACTCCCACGCCGCCGCGCCGTCGCCGCTCAGCCACTCGGGCGGATCCTGCTGGAAGCGCCCGTCACGCCGCACGACCGCCCGCAGGTCGAGGTCGAGCTCGCGCCACCACACGACGTCGACGGTGTCGCCGAACGTGCAGACCATCGCGATGCCCGAGCCCTTGTCCGGCTCGGCGAGGGGATGGCCCAGCACGGGGACGTTCACGCCGAACACCGGCGTGACGACCTCGGTGCCGAACAGCGGCTGGTAGCGCTCGTCGTCGGGATGGGCCACCAGCGCGACGCACGACGGCAGCAGCTCGGGTCGGGTGGTCTCGATCTCGACCGGCTCGCCCCCTCCGGCGCGCCCGAACCGGACCCGGTGGTAGGCACCGGCGGTGGGCCGCTCCTCGAGCTCGGCCTGGGCGACCGCGGTCTGGAAGTCGATGTCCCACATCGTGGGGGCGTCGGTGGCGTAGGCCTCGCCGCGGGCGAGGTTGCGCAGGAAGGCGCGCTGGGCGACGCGGCGGGACCGGTCGTCGATCGTGGCGTAGTTGAGCCCCCAGTCGACCGAGAGCCCGACGCTGCGGAACACCGACTCGAACGACCGCTCGTCCTCGGCGGTCTGCCGCTGGCACAGCTCGAGGAAGTTGGGCCGGGAGACGAGACGCTGGGGCTGCTTCTTGTCGGGGTTCCCGGTGAGCTCGAGGTCGGGGTCGTAGGGGAGCGACGGGTCGCAGCGCACCCCGAAGTGGTTCTGCACCCTCCGCTCGGTGGGCAGGCCGTTGTCGTCCCAACCCATCGGGTAGAAGACCTCGCGGCCGCGCATGCGGTGGAACCGGGCGATCGCGTCGACCTGGACGTAGCCGAACACCGTGCCGAGGTGGAGCTGGCCGCTGACCGTGGGCGGCGGGGTGTCGATGGCGTAGACCTCGGACCGGTCCTTCGACCGGTCGAAGCGGTAGGTCTGCTGCGCGTCCCAGACGGTGTCCCACTTGGCCTCGAGCCCCTCGAGCGAGGGCTTGTCAGGGATGGCGGTCATCCCTGCAAGCTACAACGGCACCGGCGCCGCGCTTCCAAGCGTTCGGTCCGGCGCGACCGGTGCGAAGCTGTACGGATGGACTGGGACGGCGACAGCTACCAGCAGCGCTTCGACGAGTTGGCCGCGACGGGCGCGGACGTGCACGGCGAAGCGGGTTTCGTGGCGGCGCTCGATCCTTCGAGCGTGCTCGACGCGGGCTGCGGGACGGGCCGGGTGGCCATCGAGCTGGCCCGCCGGGGGATCGAGGTCGTCGGCGTCGACGCCGACCCGTCGATGATCGCCACCGCTCGCCGCCTCGCCCCGGAGCTGACCTGGGTCGGGGGCGATCTGACCGACACCTCGCTCGATCTCGGGCGCCGCTTCGACGTCGTCGTGATGGCCGGGAACGTGCCGCTGTTCACCGCTGAGGGATCCCAGGCCGACCTGGTGGCCGGTTGTGCGCGACACCTCGACGACGGCGCGGGTCTCGTCGCCGGCTTCCAGCTCGACCGTGGGTACGGCCTCGCCGACTACGACGACCACTGCGGCCGGGTCGGCCTCGTCCTCGTCCAGCGCTTCGCCACCTGGTCGGGCGACCCGTTCGAGCCGGGCGGCGACTACGCCGTGTCGATCCACCGGCGGGAATGAGCCGGCCCCGACCCGGTTTCAGATCGCAACCTTGCGGCAGTGGAACACCAGCTCGAGACCTGGACGATCAGGCGCATCGAGTATCGCCACCAACTCGAACCCGGCGCGCTCGACCGACGCGGTGATCTCGTCGCGGCTACGGAAGCGCAGGGTCGAGGTGGAGGTGAGGACGGCACCATCGTCGCTGAAGACGAAGGTCGACTGGAACGACACGAGCGGCAGGCGCACGTCCGTGACCTCGACCCAGGTCTCGACCGTGCCCGAGCCGGGAAGGCCGAGCTCGCGGTAGCTCTGCTCCTTGGTCCACTCGCGCCACGCCTCTCGGGAGGGGTCCCGCACCTCGAAGAGGAGCGTTCCCCCTGGACGGAGCGCACGATGAAGGACGCGCAGCACGGCACCCCACTCGCGATCGCCGAGGAAGACCTGGGCGACGTTCCCAGTCATCGTCGCCACGTCGACCTGCAGCCGCGGGACGCTCGACGCGTCACCCTCGATCAAGCGGGCCGACTCCGCATGCGGCTTCTCTCGAGCCACCGCGAGAGAGGCCGCCGCCGGGTCGACACCGATGACCTCGATGCCCCGCTGAGCCAGCCGATCGACGAGGTTCCCCGTGCCACACCCGAGATCGAGCACCGACCGGGCACCGACCTCCTCGACGAGCGCGACGTAGAGGTCGAGATCGCCCCGCTCGCCGTCAACGGCGTCGTAGATCGCTGCCAGTCGTGGCTTCGTGAAGATGGCGTCGGGCATGACGCAGTCTGGCCACGCCGCGTCGGTGGGCGCGCCTCGATATGTGGCAGGAATCGTCGTGAACCTGGCCTTGCCGTCGGTGCGATCGGCAGGTGACGATCGACGGATGGCACTCGAGATGCGAACGACGTGCGAGCGCTGCGGTTCCGAGCTGCCACCCGACGGCGCCGCCCGGATCTGCTCGTTCGAATGCACCTTCTGTCCGGACTGCGCCGGCGAGCTGGCTCAGGTCTGTCCGAACTGCGGCGGTGAGCTCGTCGACCGGCCCCGCCGGTCGGCTTAGGTCGGAGGCTGACCGAGCGCGCCGGCGTGCTTGGCCGAAACCCGCCCGTCGGCCACGAGTCCTTCGATGGTCCCGCGTAGCGACTCCTCGGGATCGCGCCATTCGACGCCGAGCTGCTCGTGGGTGTCGCCGTCGTCGGTGGGTACCCACCGGGTGAACATCTCCATGGCCTCGCCCGTGAAGATGGTGTCGATCGACACGACCCGTCCCAGCGCGTCGTTGAATCGACCGAGGGCCCGGAAGCCGGACGCGGGGAGGCGCACGGTCGGCATGCGCCGGCCCGTCAATCGTCGGTAGATGGCGGCCAGCTCGGTCATCGTCATGTAGGTGCCGCCGCACATGAAGCGGCGCGGGCCGTGCCCGGCCTCGAGGCAGGCGACGTGCACCGCGGCGATGTCGCGGACGTCGACGATCGACCACGTGGCCCGGGGTAGCGGCAGCATCCCCGAGCGCAGGTGGGTGGCGACGGCGGCGGACACCTCGCCCGCGGCGGCGCCGCAGGGTGGGCCGAGGACGCCGGCCGGATAGATGATGGTGATCGGGGCGCCCTCGTCCTGCCGGGACCGCACCCACTGCTCGGCGAGCGCCTTCGACCGTCCGTAGGCGCTGGTCAGGTCGCCCGGCGGGAGCCCGGCGTGCAGCGAGGTGAGGCCGGGGCGGAAGAGCGACGCCGTGCTCGAGACGTAGACGACGGGGTCGGCGCCGGCGGCCAGGGCGGCGTCGACGACCGTCCGGGTGCCCAGCGGGTTGGCCGCCAGCACCTCGGGGCCGCGTGCCTTCTCCAGCGAGACGACGGCAGCGGCGTGGACGGCGGCGTCGGCGCCTTCCATGGCGCGGGCGGCGGCGTCGGTGTCGGTCATGTCGCCCTGGACGACGGTGAGATCCGCAGCCGTGACGCCGAGGGTCCCGAGCGTCTCGTCGATGCGGCCAGGATCACGCACCAGCGCGGTCACCTCGTGTCCGGCCGCGAGCAGGGCCTGCACCGTGTAGGCGCCGACGAAGCCCGTGCCCCCGGTGACCGCGACGCGCACCCGGCGATGGTAGTGCGACGATGGTGCGCGAGATGGGGGACGACACGGAAGACGCACGCGCACCGTACGGGTTGCTGGCCGGTGTGCGCGTGCTCGACCTGAGCATCTGGCGACCGGGCCCCTACGCCACGCAGCTGCTGGCCGAGCTCGGCGCGGAGGTGATCAAGGTCGAACCCCCGGCCGGCGACCCGATGCGGGTGTACGCCGCACTGTTCGCCGCGCTCCACGCCGACAAGCGCAGCGTGGCCCTCGATCTCAAGCTGCCCGCCGACCGCGACCGCGCGCTCGGGCTCGCCCGCGACGCCGACGTGGTCGTCGAGGGCTACCGACCCGGCGTGGCCGACCGCCTCGGCGTCGGCTACGAGCAGGTGCGGTCGGTCAATCCCGGCGTGATCTACTGCTCGGTCTCGGGGCTCGGCCAGGACGGGCCCCTGGCGGCGGCGCCCGGTCACGACCTCGACTACACCGCGTGGGCGGGTGTCCTCGCGCCCGAGGGCGGTCCACCCGTCGTGCCGGCCGTCCCGGTCGCCGATCTGGCCGGCGGTATGGCCGCCGCCTTCGCCGTGTGTGCGGCGCTGGTGCGCCGCGATCGCACCGGGGAGGGCGAACGTGTGGATGTGGCCATGGCCGGAGTCCTCGCCACGTGGACCGGCGGCGTCTCACCCCGGGCAACCGGAACCGCCGCGGCCAGCCGCGGCGTGCCGGGCTACGGCACCTTCGCCACCGCCGACGGTCGGTATCTGGCCCTCGGCGTGCTGACCGAGGACCACTTCTGGCGCGCCCTGTGCGACGCGTTGGGCGCCGCGGACCTGGCTGAGCTCGACTTCGTCACGAGAAGCAGCCGGCTCGACGAGCTGCAGGCCCGGCTGGCCGGTGCGATCGCGACACGATCACGTGACGAGCTGGTCGAGGTCCTCCTCGCGGCGGGCGTCCCGGTCGCACCTGTGCTGAACCGCGAGGAGATGTTGTCGCTGGCCCACTTCCAGGAGATCGACGCGGTGACGACCGATCCATGGTCGACCACCCCGGCGGCCGGCTTCCCGTTCCGCCTCTCGCAGCACCCGGCCGGTCGCCGCCGACCCGCGCCCGCGCTCGACGAGCACGCCGACGCGACGTGGGCGCCCCGGCCTCAGGACGCCAGCGGGAACACGTAGCGCGTTTCGGTCCCGTCCACGCCGGTGGTGGCCGGACGCTGGCTGCTGGCGAGACCAGCGGCGGCCCGGTTCTCGGTCAGCACCTCGGCTGTCAGCCTGGAGATGCCGTGACGGTGCGCATCACCGGCGAGCACGCGAACGCAGCGCGCGGCCGAGACCGTGCCGCTGCCAGGAGTCCACGACGGTGACCGCCACCTCGGCCTCGTCGGGGTGGCCACGCCGCCGGTCCCACTGCGCCATGCCCACGACCTCGTCGCCGTCGAGGACCACGAAGGCCTCGTGGTCACGGTGGTCGACGAGGGCGAGGTGCTGCTCGACGAGGGGGGTCGGGTCGGGCATCAGCGTGAAGAAGCGCTGGTAGAGGCTCTGTCGGGACAGGCCCCGGTAGGCCAGCGCGATCGCAGAGAGGTCGTCGGGGACGACGGGACGCAGCGCCAGGTCCGCGAACGGCTCGCGCCCGTTCATCGGTCTGCGCCTGGAGGATTCGTCGGCGACGTCGTGTCCACGGCTGGCCTCCTCGGTTCGTTCTCGGGTGGTTCGAATGTCCGTTCCGAATATGAACCTATTGAGTTCGGAAACCGAACGCAACGGGTTTGCGTGCGACTAGAGTCACACCATGCGTTGGAGCGAGATCGGCGACCAGGACTGCTCGGTGGCCCGGACGCTTTCGGTGATCGGCGACCGCTGGACGATGCTCGTGCTCCGCGAGGCCTTCATGCGCACGCGCCGGTTCGACGACTTCCAACGCGCCACGGGCGCGCCGCGTCCCGTGCTGTCGGCACGCCTGGCGGCGCTGGTGGACGAAGGTGTGCTCGAGCGCGTGCCCTACGGCGCGCACGCGCGGCGGTACGAGTACCGCCTGACCGACAAGGGCCGCGACCTCTACCCGGTCATCGTGTCGTTGCTGGCCTGGGGCGACCGTTGGATGGCCCACGATGCCGGTCCGCCCGTCGAGCTGCGGCACAAGGGATGCGGCGCGGTCATGCATCCCGAGCTGGCCTGTCCCGAGTGCGGTGAGTGGCTCGACGCTCGCGACGTGGCCGCCACCGTGGTGGCTCCCGCTGCCGTCTGAGCACGTCGGCTCATCGAATTTCGGGTGGAGGTTCGAAGTTCGGACCATGATGGAGCGGTGACCTCGCTCAACCCGATCGACCGCGTCATGGACGCGATCGTCCCTCGGGCGGTCGACGCGATCGATCTCAACGAGGTCATCGGTCAGGTCGACCTCGACGCCGTCCTGGCCCGACTCGACATGGACGCGTTGCTCGAGCGGATCGACGTCCAGAAGATCATCGATCAGGTCGACATCCAGAAGATCATCGACCGGGTCGACATCGACGCCATCATCAAGCGGGTCGACATCAACGGCGTCGTCGGGAAGGTCGACATCGACAGCATCATCGGACAGGTCGACGTAGCGTCGCTCGTGAAGAAGGCCGGCATCGACGACATCATCAGCTCGGCCAGCCGCGGGGTCTTCACCCGCATGCTCGACCTCGTTCGGCGCCAGCTCGTCGGTGTCGATGCCGTGCTGATCGGCGCGACCAACAAGGTGTTCCGGCGACCGAGCGAGCAGGCCGAGGTGGCCAGTGGCACGGTGACCGGTCGGTTGGCCGGAGGGGTCAGCCGGTTCGTCGCCTTCCTGGCCGACGCCTTCACGATCTCGTTCTCCTACGGGGTGATGGTGGCGCTGATGGTGTACCTGGCCGAGCTCCTCGGAGCTTCGAGCACCTCGGTGAAGGGCCACGGGCTGGCCTGGGCCATCGGCTACGCCAGCTTCGCCTTCCTCTACTACTGGATCGGCCTGGCCATCACCGGGCGGTCGATCGGCAAGGGCCTCGTCGGCCTGCGGGTCGTGCGCATGGACGGTGAACCGATCACCCCGGGCCGGGCCGCGGTGCGCACCCTCGTCTACCCGTTCAGCTTCATCCTCATGCTCGGCTTCATCCCCATCGTCACGGGCAAGCACCGCCGGGCGCTGCACGACTGGGCCGCGGGCGACAAGGTCCTCTACGACTGGGGCGACCGCCCGGCCGAGCTGCCGGCGCCGCTCACCGCCTGGGTCCGCCGCCGCACCGGCGAGCCGCCGCCGGAGGACGAGAGCCCCTCCTGAACGGGGGCGGAGCGCTCGGTCAGGCCTCTTCCTTCATCACGCCGATGCCGAACACGGCGCCATGCGGATCGGCCACGACCGCGCCGCGCCCGAAGTCCATGTCGGACGGGGGCATGTGGATGGTGCCGCCCAGCTCGGCGACCTTGGCCGCGGTGGCGTCGCAGTCGTCGACCCCGAACCACACCGACCACGCCGGGAACTCTCCATGGCCGGCGGTGTGGGCCCCGCAGGTCACGTTGCCGCCGATGGTGAAGAGCGTGGCGGTGTCGCTGCTCGCCTCCTCGGAACGGCCCCAGCCGAACACGGTCGAGTAGAACGCGGTCGCCGCGGGGAGGTCGGTGGTCGCCAGCTCGTTCCAGGCGAAGGTGCCGGGTTCGTTGACCAGCTCGGCCCCGATGTGCTGGACGGGCTGCCAGACCGAGATGAACGACCCGACCGGGTCGGCCAGCACGGCCATGCGGCCCGCGTCGAGCACGTCCATCGGCCCGGCCACGACCGTGGCGCCTGCGGCCAGCGCGTCGGAAACGGTCGCGTCGGCGTCGCGCACGGACACGTAGACGGTCCAGAACGGCGGGAGGTCCTTGTTCTGCTGCGGCCCCAGCCCCGCGACCGGATGGCCCCGCAGGTTGCACAGGGCGTAGCCGCCCGCCTCTGGTCGCGGGTCGAACGCGGTCTCCCAGCCGAAGATGGCGCCGTAGAAGGCGGCGGCCGCGGCGGGGTCCGGCGAGCCGAGGTCGACCCACGAGGGTGTGCCGGCGGCATACGACGTGCGTTCACTCATGGTCGACTCCTCGGATAGCGGCGGGTCGCGGGCGCGGAACGTAGCACCGTCGCCCACGGGGATCGCACTTCGGCGGGAATACGCCGACGACTGCCGATGCCAAGGCCGTCCGGGGGCCTGTCACGATGTCGGCATGGAACGTCGGGCGCGCGTCTGGTCGCGGTGGACGGCGTCCGTCGTGTTCGGTGGGTGCGTCGTCGGTGCCGCCGCGTGCGGAGGTGGGGCGGGGATGGCGCGCCCCACGCCGACGAGCCGGGCCGAGCCGCAGAATTCGACGTCGACTTCGACGGCGACCTCGCGACGCCAGGCCGTGCCGCGCATCGTGTCGGTCAGGCGGATCGAGGTCACCCTCATCGACGTGTCGCGTCCGACGGTGGCCCGGGCGCCGCTGCCCGCGAGCCGGACCCGCGTGCTGCGGACGTCTGTCTGGATACCGGGCCCCGGCTCCGGGCCGTGGCCGCTGGTGGTGTTCGGGCATGGCTTCGCCAGCTCGGCGTCGCGCTACGGCGCGCTCCTCGCACGGGTGGCTCGCGCAGGATTCGTGGTCGCGGCTCCCGAGTTCCCCGGGTCGTCGAGCGCGCTCTCGGGTGCGCCGGACGAGCGCGATCTGCGGGAGGAGCCCTGCGACCTCCTCTACGTCGCCGGGAAGTTGCAGCAGGCGGCGAGCCCCCCAGGCGCTCGCCGGTCGGGTACGAGGAGGCCCGGTCGTGCTCGCCGGTCAGTCCGACGGTGCGACCGCCGCGGCCTTTGCGGCGCTCACCGATCCGATCGGCGCGTGCGGCGGGTCTCGCGTCGCCGGTGTCGTGGCGTTCTCGGCCGACCCGGTGCCGGTGCGACCGGGTGCGACGGCGACCGTCCTGGCGGTGACCGGGAGCGCCGACGAGGTCAACCCGCCGGCGCACACGCGGGCGCTGTTCGACGAGGCTCCGCTCCCCGCGTACCTGCTCACCAGTCGCGGCGACGACCATCTCCAGCCGTCGACTGACTCGCCCCACCGGTCGGCCATCGACGCCGTGGTGATCGACTACCTCCGGGCCACCCTGCTCAGCGATCCGGAGGCGCGTGTGCGCATCGTCGCCGACGCGCGTGGACCAGGTCTCGAGCTCGAACAGCGGTCGCGGCCTGCCTGATCGCGGTCGGGCTTCGGCAAAGTGTCGGCAAAGGAGGGCTCGGGTGACGGTGTGGAGCCGGGCGCCCTCATTACCTTCGCGGGCGTGCGCTCCCCGACCCCTCCGGCCCGGCGGCCCGCCCGCCGCCGGATCCTGCTCCGACGGATCGCCGTTGGCACGGGCGCGCTCGTGGCCCTGTTGGCGGTGCTGGTCGGCGTCTCGCTGATCGGGGCGTGGCGCACGCCCGGGAACGAGGACTTCAAGGCGAAGTGGGCCGATTGGCTGCGCTCCCACGACGCCGCCTTCATCGTCAACCCGATGGAGCAGTGGTACTACTCGAGCCAGGCGCCCCCGAAGGGCGGCCGGCCGAAGGGCCTGAACCAGATCCCGGCCGCCGCGCCCGTGCTGCGCATCGCCTCGACCGGCCGCCACCTGACGCCGCCAGCCCCGGTCCGGTTGGTCGTCGCGCCGGCGCTGCCAGGTGAGGGCCGCTGGCAACCGACCGGGCCCGTGGTGGACGGCGCCCCGGGCATGTACGTGGCCCAGTTCCGCGCCGACACCACCTACACGAGTCAGATCACCACCGCGGTGTGGATCGATCCGACCCGGCTGCGCATCGGTCTCGTTCCGGGTGCCCGTGAGCCCGGGGGGTCCTGGCCCCAGGCGCCGTACCTCGGCGGTCTCCAACTGAATCGTGCGGTCGCCGCCTTCAACGGCGGGTTCCGCTTCCAGGACGCCCATGGCGGCTTCTACCTCGACGGGCGCACGGCGGTGCCGTTGGTGCCGGGGGCGGCGTCGGTCGTGCTCTACCGCGGCGGGCGGGTCGAGGTGGGTCTGTGGGGCCGGGACGTCTCGATGAACCCCCGCGTGATCGGCGTGCTCCAGAACCTGGCGCTGCTCGTCGACCACGGTCGCCTCGACCCGACTGCCAGCTATACCGACACCAAGCTGTGGGGCCACACGCTCGGGTCCAACACCGTCGTCGCCCGCAGTGGCATCGGCGTCACCGCCTCCGGCGCCCTGGTCTACGTGGCCGGGCCCGCGCTGACCGTCCGCACGTTGGCCGAAGCCCTGCAACGGGCGGGAGCAGTGCGGGCCATGACCCTCGACATCAACCCGGAGTGGGTCACGTTCAACCTCTTCCGTCATCCGTACCCGACCAACCCGTCGGTGGTCGACGCGTCGAAGCTCTACCCGCAGATGCAGCGCAGCTCGACGCGCTACCTTGGTCCAACCGCTGAATCGCGGGACTTCTTCAGCGTGCTGGCGCCCTGAGCGGCCCCGGCGCCGGTGCCCCTGGACCCCGGGCACAAAGGTCCTAAGACCCTTTAGCGGGGGGTGGTGCCTCGGCACCATGGCGAGTGGCAAGTGCCTCCGAACAGAAAGGGCCTTCGATGGCTCGCAATCGCGTTGTGGGACTGGGTCTCGCGCTCGCACTCCTCGTCGTCGTCACGGCGGCGTGCTCGAGCTCGTCCAAGACGTCCACCACCAACACCTCCGCCGGCAACGGCGGTATCTCGGCGGGGACCTCCGCTCCCACTGGCACCACCGTGAACGTCGTCGTGGGCGACACCAAGGGCTTGAACGGCACGATGACGATGACGGTCACCCCCAGCACCGTTCCGGCCGGCGACGTGACGTTCGTGGTGAAGAACAACGGCACGATCGACCATGAGGCCGTCGTGTTGAAGCTCGACCCGGGCCAGACGTGGGACAAGCTCCCCATCACCTTCGCTGGTGACCCGCCGGCAAAGGTGGCTTCGGGCGGCAACAAGGTCGATGAGGCCAACAACATCGGCGAGACGGGCGACCCGAACCTGAAGCCGGGTACGAGCCGCACGTTCGTGATCAAGAACATGACCGCCGGCAGCTACGCCGTGGTCTGCAACATCGCCCAGCACTACGGCATGGGCATGCGTGCACCGCTGACGGTGTCGTGAACGACGGCATCGGCTGGCCGCGTGCGGTGGCCTCGGGGCTCGCGATCCTCATCGTGGGCCTCGGGGTCGCGCTCGGCGGCGCCAACCTGATCCTGACGAACATGAACAGCATCAGCCGCGACACGCGGGTCTACCTCGCCACCGCGCTGTTCCTCGTCACGGTCGTCCTGATGGCATGGGTGCTCCGCCGGTTGCAGGCGCGAGGGCTGATCTGATGCCTCGCCCCGCGGTGCCTGACGCCGCGCTGGCTGTGGGACAACGAGCCGTGTCGAGCCGCCTGTCCGGTCCACACCGACGCAGGCGCCTACGTCACCGCCATCGCCGAGGGGCGATCGCGCGACGCCTACCTGATCGCCAGAGGGCCGAACCCGTTCCCCTCGATCTGCGGTCGAGTGTGCGCCGCCCCGTGCGAGTCGGCCTGCCGGCGGGGCACCGTCGACGCGCCGGTGGCCATCCGGGCCCTCAAGCGCTATCGTGACCGAGCAGTTCGGCGTCGAGAGCTTCCAGGCGGCCAACGTCTGGCACGAGGCCCACGGTCCCGTGCCGGACGCGACCGAGCCGTCCGTCGGCATCATCGGTGGCGGACCGGCGGGGTTGGCCGCTGCGTACGACGCTGCGCCTCGCTGGCCACCCCGTCACGGTCTACGAAGCCAACGACCGCCTCGGCGGGATGATGGTGCTCGGCATCCCCGAGTACCGGTTGCGCGCGCGAGCTCATCGCCCGCGAGATCGAGGCGATCATCGAGCTCGGCATCGACGTCCGCATCGGCACCCGCGTGGGCATCGACGTGTCGACCGACGAACTGCTGGATCGCCACGCCGCGCTCTTCGTCGCGGTCGGCACCGGGCCGCGGACGCGATCTCGCCCTGCCGGGCGCCGACCAGGACGGCATCCTGCGCGCCGTCGAGTTCCTGCTCAACGTGAACCAGGGGTTCCAGGTCGCGCTCGGTGAGCGGGTGGTGGTCGTGGGTGGCGGGAACGTCGCCTTCGACGCCGCCCGCACCGCGCTGCGAGCGGCGGCCGGCGCAGACGAAGCAGACGAGGCGGACGCCGGTGCGAACGATGTGGCCGGGACGGTCGAGGACGCCCGGCGAGCGATGACCACGACGCTCGACGTCGCCCGGGCGGCCGTGCGGGAGGGCGTGCTCGACGTCACGGTGATCGCGCTCGAGTCGCCCGAGGAGATCCCCGCGGACCCCGAGGAGATCGCCGAAGCCGAGGCCGAGGGCATCACGATCCTGTACCGGCGAGGGCCGCACCGCTTCGTCGGGCGAGGACGGCAAGGTGACCGGCCTCGAGACGATCGGCGTGCGTTCGGTCTTCGATGCCGACGGACGCTTCGACCCCGACGTTCGACGAAGGCACCGAGGAGGTGCTGCCCGCCGACTCGATCATCCTCGCCGTCGGGCAGACCACCGACGTCGAGTTCCTCGGCGACCTCGCGATCGAGCGCACCCCAGCCGGGGGGCTCAAGGTCGACCCCGCCACCCTGCGCACCTCGCACCCGTCGGTCTGGGCCGGAGGCGACGTCGCCAAGGGCCCACGCAACCTCATCGACGCCATCGCCGACGGCATGCGGGCCGCCGAGTCGATCCACGCCGCGACCTCCGTCTCGACCGACACGCCGGCCCCACGCTCGACCGCGGTGCGGGTCGAGCTCACCCAGCGCCCCGGCTTCCGTCGCTTGTCGACCGGCTACGACGCCATCGAACGCGTGCCGGTGCCCGCCACACCGAGCCAGCGGCGGGTGGGCTTCGCCGAGGTCGAGGTCGGCTACGACGCGCAGGATGCGTGGCTCGAGTCGCTGCGCTGCCTGCGGTGCTTCGACAACGTCATGCTCGACCCGGGCCTCTGCATCCTCTGCGGCCTGTGCGTCGACGTGTGCCCCACCGACTGCATCACCATCGCCCGCGCCGACCACCTCGGGCTGGGCGTCGAGTCCCAGAGCGTGCTGCTCCTCGACGAGGACCAGTGCATCCGCTGTGGGCTGTGCGTGAACCGATGCCCGCCCGGCGCGCTGTCGATGGTGCACGCGCGCGATGTGACCGACCAGCCAGACTCCGCCGAGGAGGTGGACGGTGACCGACAGCCCGTCTGACGACGCCGTGACGGCCGTCGAGGAGCGCGACGCTCTCGAACCGAAGGTTGCCTACGCACCCGGTGCGGGTGTCGCGGCCAAGGTCGAGCGCTCGAACGTGTGGCGATCGATGTTCCGCCACCCGCGGCTCGACACCCCGCGTGGCCGGGCGCTGCAAGGCTTCTCGAACTTCTTCCTGCACGTCTACCCGGTGAAGATCCCGGCCCGCGTCCTGCGGCTGCGATACTCGTTCCGGCTCGGGTTCATCGCGACCGTGCTCTTCGGCGTGCTGCTCGTGACCGGTATCTACCTGATGTTCTTCTACACGCCCGCGGTCGGATCGGCCTACGGCAACATGCAGACGATCCGCACCGGCGTCGGCTTCGGTCAGCTCGTGCGCAACGTGCACCGCTGGTCGGCGCACCTGATGGTGCTCGTGGTGTTCCTGCACCTCTGTCCGCGTGTTCTACGCCGGTGCGTACAAGAAGCCCCGCGAGTTCAACTGGGTGATCGGCGTCGTCCTGCTGCTGCTCACGCTCGGCCTCTCGTTCACCGGCTACCTGCTGCCGTGGGACCAGCTGAGCTACTGGGCGGTCACGGTCGGCACCGAACCTCGTGCACTACGTCCCCGTCTTCGGCAACTCGCTGCAGAACCTGCTCATCGGCGGTGACCAGATCGGTCAGGCGACGCTGCTGCGGTTCTACGCGCTGCACGTGGCGGTGCTCCCTCTGCTCGTCGTGCTGTTCATCGGCATCCACATCTGGCGGGTCCGCAAGGACGGGTTCGCGGTGGAACGCTCCGAGGTCGGCGCGTCCGGGGCGTTCGAGGAGCAGGCGACCGCGACGCCGAAGGCGGCGGTCCCGGCCACGGCGCCGGCTGAGCTCTACGGCGGGCGAACACGGGTGCTCGGCGTGGTGGACCGCGAATCGGTGACTGCCGAGGAGCGGCCGACCGACGACACCGTGTTCACCTGGCCCCACCTGATCGTGCGCCACGTCGTCGTCGCGCTGGGGGTGGCCACCGTGGTGCTGGCACTCGGAGTCCTCTTCGTGGCGCCCCTGCGGGGCCTGGCCAACCCGAACCTCACCCCCGAGCCGGCCAAGGCCCCCTGGTACTTCGCCGGCCTGCAGGAGCTGTTGAGCCACTTCGACCCGCTCGTGGCGGGGATCCTCGTGCCGATCGGGGCCGTGCTGACGCTCGTGCTGCTGCCCTACATCGACCGCAACCCGTCGACGATCGCCCGGCAGCGCAAGGTCGCCATCGTCGTGTTCTCGGGGATCGTGCTGCTGGCAGTCGTACTCACGGTGATCGGCACGTTCTTCCGTGGCCCGGGGTGGACCTTCGTCGCCCCGTGGACCCACTGGTACGTCGAGCTCTAGGAGATGCACCAATGACGACGCGTCGCGCGTTCTTGCGCAACAGCTGGAAGGTCGGAGGTACGGCCCTGCTGGTGGCCGCCGGCTGGACGGTCTGGGAATCCCTGCGCCCACTCGCCGGATCGAGCGGCGGGGGTCCGGTGAAGCTGGGCAGCGCGACCAACTACACAGAGGGGACCTCCACCTACGTCCCGGAGGGCCGCCTGTATGTGGTCAACGCGAAGGGTCAGCTCTTCGCGCTCTCGCAGAAGTGTCCGCACCTGGGTTGTCGGATCCCCGACTACTGCGGCACGCCCGGTCGCTTCTCGTGTCCGTGTCACGGCTCGGTGTTCGACCTCGGGGGGGAGCATGTCAAGGGGCCGGCACCACGGGGGATGGACCGCTTCCCGCTCACCGAGGTCAAAGGGGTCCTGATCGCCGACACGTCGAAGCTGGTGCCTGGACCCGAGCCCACGGCCAAGACCTACCTCGATGACCGCCCGGGTCCGAAATGCGCTGGGGTGGGGTGAGCGATGCCACGTGAACGCCCCACCCCACCGCCGTTCGAGCCCGCCGCCCTCGAGCGCAGCCTCGACCGCTACCTCACCGCTGGCGTGGTGTTCATGGTGCTGCTCATCGCCGGATTCGTCGGGTACCGCGTGCGTGAGCCCACCCTGCGGGCCGACGCCAAGGCGCAGCAGCAGAGCTCGTATCAGGCGATCGGCCGTGACCTGTTCGCCAGCAGCTGCGCCTCGTGCCACGGCAAGGATGGGACTGGTGGGAGCGCCCCGGTGCTCAACGCCAAGGAGTTCCTCAAGGCAACGTCCGACGCCCAGATCGAGAACATCGTGTCGGGCGGGGTCTCAGGGACCGAGATGCCCGCGTGGAACCTCGCGTTCGGCGGCACCCTGACCGACGAGCAGGTGCAGCAGATAACGACGTACCTGCGCTCGCTCGAAGGCCAGGCCCCGAGCGTGCCGAACTGGCGCAGCGGGAAGCCCAGCGGCTAGCGCCGCCGCGCCCGCATCATGGGGCGCGCGTCTCGATCTCGAGGAATGGCCATGACCGAACCGGTTTCCGCTCCGCCAGACGTGCTCTCACCCGCGTCGCTCGGCCCCGTCACGTTGCGCAACCGCGTCATCAAGGCGGCGACGTTCGAGGGCATGACCCCCGACGGGGTGGTGACCGACGGGTTGATCGAGTTCCATCGCCAGGTCGCGTCGGGCGGCGTCGGCATGACCACGGTGGCCTACCTCGCCGTGGCTCCCGAGGGACGGACGCATCGCCAGGAGATCCACGTGCGCGACGAGGCGGTACCTGGCCTCCGTCGCCTCACCGACGCCATACACGACGCGGGCGCGGCCGCTGCGGCGCAGATCGGCCACGCCGGTCCGGTCGCCAACCCGGCCTCCAACCGCCAGGCTGCCTTGTCGCCGTCGCGTTCGTTCAACCTCCTCGGCTACCGGATGAATCGGGTCGTCGACGACGCCGACATCGCGCGCATCACCCGTGACTACGAGCGGGCGGCGGGGCTGCTCGTCGCCGCCGGCTTCGACAGCATCGAGGTCCACCTCGGGCACAACTACCTCCTGAGCGCGTTCCTGAGCCCCAAGCTCAACCGCCGACGCGATGGCTGGGGTGGCAGCCTCGAGAACCGCGCCCGCTTCCCTCGTCAGGTCGTGCGGGCCGTCCGCGAAGGTGCGGGCGCCGGCGTGGCGGTGACCGCGAAGCTGAACATGGCCGACGGCGTGCCCGGAGGCCTGTGGCTGGACGAGAGCATCCGTGTGGCGCAGATGCTCGAGGTCGACGGCGCGCTCGACGCGCTCGAGCTCACCGGCGGGAGCTCGCTGGCCAACCCGATGTACCTCTTCCGCGGCGAGGCACCGCTCGAGGAGTTCGCGGCCACGCTCCCCCCGCTCACCCGGGTCGGCTTCCGGCTCGTCGGCAGCCGGTTCCTCCGCGCGTACCCCTACGAGGAGGCCTACTTCCTGCCCTACGCCCGGCAGTTCCGGGCCCGGTTGCGACTGCCACTGATCCTGCTCGGCGGCATCACCCGGCTCGACACGATGCAGCAGGCGATGGCCGAGGGGTTCGAGTACGTCGCCATGGCCCGCGCGTTGCTGCGCGAGCCTGATCTGGTCGACCGGCTCCACAGCGACGCCGCCCACCAGGCGCTGTGCATCCACTGCAACCGGTGCATGCCGACGATCTACAGCGGCACCCGATGCGTGCTGGTGGAGAACGACGCGATCAGCTCGGCGACGGTCCGCCCGATCGGCCGAGGTGCGTAGCCCAAGCGGTCACACCCGCGCGCGTGCGAGCAATGCATCCGCCGCCGACGCGATGGCAGCCATCAGCCCGTCGAGGTCGGGGACGATCTGCGCGTCGACGGTCACGGTCACGGCGAGCGTGTCGACGTAGGAGAGGACCCCGACGATCATGCCGATGTTGCCGGTGACCGAGATGAACGGGTACAGCTCACGCAGAGGCGCACCGAGGAGGTAGAGGGGAGTCGGGCTGCCCGGCATGTCGGTGACGGCCAGGTTGACGAACGGTTGCCGGCGGATCAGCACGGGCCCGAGCCGCCGCAGGAGACGGACCGGGAGGAGCTCGGTCACGGCGAACAGAAGCGGCG
Source organism: uncultured Microthrixaceae bacterium (assembly GCA_963776435.1). Classification (GTDB taxonomy): domain Bacteria; phylum Actinomycetota; class Acidimicrobiia; order Acidimicrobiales; family Acidimicrobilacustridaceae; genus UBA4742. Next base: position 384,284 of record CAVZMK010000002.1, on the reverse strand, counting down.
CGACAGCCGTCTGGCCCGACGCCTTGCTCCGGGTGGTCGCCTCGTGCACGCTCCGGAGTCGTTCGACCGGGTCGTCGGCGCCGATGGGGAGCTCCGTGATCATCATCGTGAAGTGGTTGCCGAGGTGGTCGAGGTCTTGGAGGCGATGGGTCGACACAGGCACCAGCACGTGCGGTCCACGCGTCCGGGCGCCCGACCGGGGGAGTTCGAGGTGGGCCTCGAGCGCGGCAGCCACGATCGACAGGACGACGTCGTTGAGGGTCGTGCCCTCGCGGGTCGCGACCTGGTGCAGGTCGTCGAGCGGCAATCCGAGCCAGGCGAAGTCCCGGCTGGAGCCGACCGGACGGGAGATGGTGAGTGCGGGCGCGGGGCCGACCATCGCGGCAACCCCGCGCGCTATCGCGGCGGCGTCGCGGAACAGGCGGTCCGGTCGGGTGACGGCGGCCGCCGCACCCGCCAGCGCGGCCACATCGTGTCGACTGCGCGCGACCAACGTCTCGATCCAGAGCCGCCCGGCGCCACGGGCGGGTGAGCCGGTCTGGTACCGACGACGCCCGATCGACCCCGTGTGCGGGCTGCTCCGGGGCGAGGTCAGGCTCGGCATCGAGGATGGCGGCCGCGAACCCGAGCAGGGCGATGCCGTCGGCCATCACGTGGCTGGCCTTCAGGATCGCGATGACCTCGTCCCCCTCGATGGTTCCGTCGTCGCGCTCGGGGCCGTGCACGAAGACGACCTCCCAGGGGGGTCCGGTCGGGTCGAGCGGCTCCGCGAGGCACTGCGACACCATCAGTCGAAGCATGCGATCGGACGCCGGCCTGGGAAGCGACAGCGCGCGAACGTGGTTGGCGATGTCGAAGTCGGCGTCGTCGACCCACACGGGTGGGCCCTGGTCGAAGGCGACGGTCTGCAGCCGCTGGCGGAACCGCGGCAGTCGGTCGAGCCGAGCGTCGAGGTGCGCGCGGATCCGCGCCAGGTCGAGCCCAGCGCCACCCTGCAGAAGCACGGTGCCGTCGAATCGGGCGACCGCCCCGATCACGAGGGGGGCGGCGGGATCCTGCGCGCACAGCAGCGCGGCGTCCTGCGCGCTCGAGGCGCTCATAGCCCACTGCTCGGCTCCATCGCTGCAGGGCCGTCGCCGTCGGGGGATCCGTCGGGATGCGCCCGCTGGGACTCCGCTCGCTCGGACGTCGTCCAGGCCCCGTCGAGGAACTCGGCGATCAGGCCCACGAGGCGTTCGGGTCTGCGGCGCAGCTCGAGGGGTGACGCGGCCGTCAGCAGCGTGGCGTTCGGGAGCTGATCCGTGAGGTTGGCGGCGTCGTCGAACGGGTGGATCAGGTCGTTGCGGTGCCCGAGCACGAGGGTGGGCGCGTCGATGGCCGACCGCTCCTCGAGCGTCGGCGCCACCGGCCCGACCAGGACGCCGTGGAGGATCGCGGCCATGGTCTCGGGCGGCAGGCCGGCGGCGTGGACGAGGCTGTCGATCGACGACCATCCGGTCGACGGCAGGCGACGGCAGGCCGCCGATGCCCATCCCACCACCGATCGGGCGTAGTGCACCGCGAGGAGAAGGGGCACGAACAACATCGCCGCGGACGGGACGGCCCACTCGAGCACCGGCATCTCGAGGACGAGGCCGGCGACCCGCTCGGGATGTGCGGCGGCGGTGAAGAGGCTCACATTGGCCCCGAGCGACATGCCCCCTAGCACCGCGGTTGGGCGCGCCGAGCTCGTCGAGCAGCGCGATCACCTGATCGGCGTAGGCGTCGATGCGGTAGTCGGTTGCATGGGCGGGCTTGTCGCTGCGACCGTGACCCAGCAGGTCGAGCAGCACCACGCGGTTCCCGGCCGCCGCGAGTGCCTCCGCGATCCCGCGGTTCAGATCCGAGTCGACGAGGAGCCCGTGGAGATAGACGACGAGGTGAGCGCCCTCGCCGTAGGTGTCGTAGACGAGTCGGTGGCCCTGGAAGGTGAAGTCGTCGGTTCGGGGTCGCATCAGTGATGCCCATCTCTGGCCCGGGACCGGGCCTCACCGTCATCGTCGGGCTCCTGGCCCGCCGTTCCCACGGCCGAACGTCACATCCGGCGTGCCGAGGGATGTGACGTTCGGCTCTGTGGCCGAGCCGCCCGGGACGCAAGAGTCAGGTCAGGAGAATCACCTCTGGGAGATGCGGTGACAGTGACCGAGCAGGTGCAGGGGGTGGAAGGGAAGGCTCAGGAGGAGCCCGAGCGTCCCGTCCGCCACCGCCTACGTCACCACCTGCGCCACCATCCTTGGCGCGTGGCGGCCACGGTCCTCGTCGGGCTGGTCGTGGTGGGCTTCGCCGTCACCACCGGCCGCTACCTCCTGCGCAGCCATCCCGGCGCGAAGTCGGTCAGCTCCGCGGTCGAGCGCTACCGGTCGTCCACCACCGTCACGAACCCCGGATCGACGAACTTCGCCGGGCCCCGGCCCGGCGTCTACCAGGCCACGGGGAGCGGCGCCGAGCGGATCTCCTTCCCGCCCAACTCCCAGGCCGACGGCGCGGTCATGCCGGTCACGGTGACCGCGCAACGCAACGGCTGCTGGCAATGGCGCATCGACTACAACACCGCCCACTGGCACGAGTACGTCTTCTGCCCACAGAAGGGGCGTCTCATGCTCGTCGCGCAGAGCAACTTCCAGCGCTGGGACTTCGGCAGCATCAAGGTCACCAACCTCGGTCGGTTCACTTGCGTGCCGCCGGCGCCCATCGTCGTGCAGGGCGCGGCGCCCGGCCAGGTCTTCGAGCAGCACTGCGACGGCACGAACTCGGCGGTCAAGGGGCCGAGCGTGACAGAGGGTCCGGCGACGGTCCTCGGGACGGTCACGATGACCATCGGCGGCCAGCAGGTGCGGGCGCTGGAGCAGACCCGCGTGTCGCACCTGTCGGGTTCGCAGAAGGGGACGGTCACCGAGCGGTGGTGGTTCGACGCCGCGACGGGTTTGCCGCTGCGGGCGGAACGCCACTACCGGGTCACCTCGCCCTCCCCGGTCGGCCACATCACTTACACCGAGGACGGCTCGTGGCAGCTCCGCTCGCTCGCGCCGGCTACTTGAGCTCTGAGGAGGGTCCGTGTCCACACACGAGAAGGCCGAGCACCGAGGATGGACCCGTCTCGCGGGCGGACTGAGCAGTCACCCAGGGCGGGTCCTGGTGGTCGTGTTGCTCGTCACGGTCGTGCTGGCGGGCGGGGCCACCCGGCTGACGTTCGCCACGGGACAGGACAGCTACCTCAACGCCGAGCTCGAAGGTCGCCGTCGACAACCGCGAGTACCAGTCGCTGTTCGGTGGTCAGGCGATGATCACGGTGTTCAGCGCCGAGCCGGGCCACAGCGTCCTCGACCTCTTCACGCCGGCCAACCGGGCGAAGATGGTCGCCCTCCAGGCGCAGCTCGATCACACCGCCGGGCGTGCACAGCGCGGCGACGCCGCTGACGGCCATGGACTGGAACCAGGCGCTGGTGCGCGCCGGCCGCCGGGACTCGACGATCCGACGTCGAGCGTGGCCGGCCAGATCCTGCGTCGGCGCGGCCAACCGCGAGACCGACCCCGCCCGCAAGAAGGCGCGCCTCGACGACGCGGCCGCGACGCTCGCAGCGGTTCAGCTCGGCCGGTGCCCGCAGACCTACGACAACCCGGCCTGGGTCGACTTCCTGCTCGTCGACAACCAGGGCAACATCCGCGAGGCGTTGCGGCCCTTCTTCCCGACCCCGCCGGGCGTGGCCCCCACGCTTCGCCAACACCACCCGCGCCCAGATGATCGTCCGCCTCGAACGGCAACCAGACGACCGACGCAGGAGGGCGAAGGCGAGCGTGGCGGTGGCCAAGGCGGTGCGCGACGTGCACTTCGACGGCTTCACGACGCTCGACGACCGGCGCCCCGGCCCTGCTGAAGCGGCATCAACGACTACCTGATGGGCGGCATGCTGCTGCTGGGCGGCGATCGCCCTCCTCGTCATGATCGTCGTGCTGGTCGACCGTGTTCCGGGTCCGCTGGCGGCTCGTGCCGCTCGCTGGTCATGGTCCTCGGCGTGATCTGGACCTTCGGGCTCCTGGGCTACACGGGCTTCCGGCTCTCGATCGTGACCATCGCCGGGCTGCCCATCCTGATCGGGCTCGGCGTCGAGTTCGCCATCCAGGTGCAGAACCGCATCGAGGAGGAGATCATCGCCGAGCTCGAAGCCGACGCCGTTCGTCGTCGACGCTTGTCCCACATCGGTCCGGCCCTGCTCGTGGCCACGGTGGCGGCAGTGATCGCCTGCCTGGCGCTCAAGGCCTCGCTCACGCCGATGATCCGGGACTTCGGCGTGCTGCTGGCCGTCGGCATCGTCCTCGTGTTCCTGGCCGCCCTCGTCGTGCCGACCGCGCTGCTGTCGATTCGTGAAGCGCCACAAGCCGACGACCGTCGAGCGGCGCCAGCCGGTGGTCGAAGCGATGATGACCAAGCTCGGTCACCTCCCGCAGTCGTTCGTGATCCCGTCCTGATCGTCGCCGCGGTGGCGTTCCTCGTCGGCGGCCTGTTCGCCGAGGAGCGCACGCCGATCCAGACCGATCCCAACAAGTGGGTCGACCAGTACAGCCAGGTCATCCACGACATCAACTACGATGCAGGCGCAGACCGGGCGCCTCGAGCGAGCTCGGCGTGTTCCTGCGCGATCCCCGCGGCGTGTTCACCGACGAGATGAGCGCGTTCGTCACGCGCTTCGCCCTGGCCGAGCTGCACCGCTACCCGGGCAAGCTCAGCACCGTCTCGAGCCTTCCGACGACCATCTACTACCTGATGAAGGTGCCGGGCGCGTCGCCGCTGGCGCCCACCGGCGCCGACCTCCGCGCCGCCTACGACGTGGCGCCGGTCGACCTGCAGCGGTCGATGGTGTCGGCCCACGACACGGCCGCCAACGTCGTGTTCCAGACGGGGCCGTCGACCCTCGCGGTGCGCAAGGAGGTCACGCGTGGACATCCGGGCCAACGTGCACCCGCCCGCCGGGCATCTCGGCGACGCCGTCGGGTCTGGCCGTGATCGGCGTCGGGCTGCTCGACAACCTGACCTCGAACCGACTGCTGCTGACCTACCTGGCGCTCGGTGGGGTGTTCCTGTGGCTGCTGATCCGGTTCCGCAACCTCGCTGAAGGCGATGCTGATGATGCTGCCGATCGTCCTGGCCGTCGGGCTGTCGGCGACGATCGTCAAGCTGTCGGGCATCACCGTGAGCCCGCTCACGACCGTGGGCAGCCCGCTGGTGATCGCCATCTGCGGCGAGTTCGCCTCGCTGATCATGTTCCGCCACCTCGAGGAGCGGTCGCGCGGACTGTCACCCCGGGCCGCCATCGACGTGGCCGCGGCCCGCACCGGCCGGGCGTTCTTCGCCTCGTCGCTCACGACGGTGGGCGGCTTCGCCGTGCTGCTGTTCTCGCCGCTGCCGCTGCTGCGGGACTTCGGCGCGATCGTCGCCATCACCATCGCCATCGCCCTGCTCAGCGCGATGACCGTGATGCCGCCGCTGCTGGTGTGGTTCGACGAGCGCGGCCTGCTGCTCGGGCGGAACCGGTCATCTTCGGACTCGGGCTCCACTGGCCCCGACGTCGACCTCCGCGGCGCCGAGGTGCGCACCGGGGAGCCGGTCAGCGGCGGGGCGTGAGCGTCGTGAGGTCCCACTCGCCCCGCTCGTCGTAGGTCACCGAGCCTCCTCCGGGGGCGGCCGTGGTGGAGGTCAGCGACCAGACGCGGCGGACGGGGAGGTAGGTGTCGGTCGCGAACCAGTACTCGTCGGTGGAGGTGCCCTTCTGCGCGCCCTTCGTCGTGCGCGACCATCGCACGTGGTAGGTCGACACGGCCCGGCCGGCCACGGTCAGGCGGACGACGCCCAGGTACGTGGCCGTGCCGGCCTGGTGGCTGGCGCCGCTGCCCGTGCCGGATCCGCAGGTCTGGGCCCAACGGTCGCCGGGGACGGCGTCGAGCGTGCAGCACCACGTCGACGGGACGGCACACTGAGGTCACGTCGGAGTCGTAGTGGAAGACGGTGAAGTCGAACCGCTGGTGGACGTCGCCGCCCAGGTCGAGCAACCGGTTCGCCTCGAGGCAGTAGTGCCAGCTCTGCCAGTGGGCGGAGGTGTACGCGACCCGCAGCCACCAGCACCCGTCACCGGCCCGGGTGATGGTCGCCGGCATGGCCGGACCGAGATGGGTGGCGCTGGCCTGCAGGCTGAGCTGGCTGGTGCCCGAGCCGGTCGACGGGTACACGCCTGCAGTCGGCCCGACTGGGGCCCCGGCGCCTGATCCGCCCGTCGTCGACGTGGACCGGAACTTGCGCAGCGCGTCGTTCACCGAGGCCGGCGGCGGCTGGTTGGCGCGGGTGACGACCCAGGCCAACGAGGCGACCAACCCGATGCCGACCACCGCGGCGATGCCCACCACGAGCGGCCAGCGGCGCCGCCGGCGGGGGCCCTCGGCCGGGGCGGGCAGCTCCCCGGGGGGTCGATCGGTTGCCTCCATCGACAAGATCGTCGCATCTGCGGCCCGGGCGGCAACAGGGAAGGAAGTCCCCAGGTCGGCGATCCGGAGGCTCAAGACCGGAGGGCGGTCGGCCGACACGAAAAGCGATGGGAACGAAGACCCGCTGCCCCACGTGTGGCGCCAAGAACGAGATGACGGTGCGCCGCTGCCGAGTCTGCACCACCGTGATCAACGCGGACGTGCCCGAGGGTGGGCCGGCGACCGAGATGCCGCCGCCACCGGCGGCGGTCGGCGACCACTTCGACGCGGGCGTGATCGACCGCCAGCTGCAGCCGGCGCGCTCGAAGTTCGGCGGTGGGAGCGGCGCGCTCGGCGGCGCGCCTGGCCGCCGCCAACGGCGGCGAGATGCCGGCGTCCTACGCCATCCCGGCGTCCGACGCAGCGGCCGCGCCCACCAGCTCACCGCCGGTGGCGCCCGCCGAGTCGCCGGCGTCGTTCGAGCCGGTGTTCGAGAGCTCGTTCGAGCCGTCGATCCAGTCGGACCTCGCGCCCCCGGGTCCGCCGACCGCACCGCCGCTCGAGTACGAGGCCGAGCCGTTCGATCCGGACGCCCTCTTCCGCGACGGCGGTTGAGCATCGGTCCGGGTCGTCGCCGCCCGGAGCCTTAGTACCTGATGCCGACGAACGCCTCGACGGCGCTCAGCTTCCCCCGGGTGGCCTGACCGAAGACGCCGGGTGGGTCGGCGACGCGGTAGCGCGTCTGGAACGCGGTCACGATCAACGCCATGACGGCGTCGAACACGCCAGGCGTGTGGCTCGGACCCCATGCCGTCTGGCCGGCCAGCTCGAGCAGGCCGCGCAGGTTGTCGAGTCGCAGCTGCACCAGCCCCACCTCGAGTCCGGTGTCGCCGAGGCGCAACGTGCCGGGGTGGGCGACGTGGGTGGGCGGGACGTGCGGGTTCGGCGCGGGATGGGGCATGGGCGCGGTGACCGTCATGGCGAACGGCAGGCGGGCGAGCCCGGCGATGTCGGACCAGCCGTTGCGCGTGATGCGCTGGCAGCGGTCACCCCAGTTGCCCTCGACCGAGACGAAGCCGCCTCCCTGCAGGTAGCTCACCGCGCCCGTGTGCGAGTCGTTGTGGAAGCAGAAGATGTCGCCGGGTCGGGCGGTGCCGACCGGATGCCAGCTCATCTGCTCGAAGCCGGACTGGGCCCAGGTGCGGATCTGCTTCACGCTGGCCGTGTGCAACCACGGGAACCCGGCCTTGGCCGCGGCCAGGCTGACCGTCTCGGCGCACCACGGCACCCGGTCCCACCCGAACTCGACCCCGACCCGGGTGTGGTTGGACTTGGGCGGGTCCTCGGCGACGGTGAGGTAGGACTCCATCCCCCTCAGGAAGTCGGCGGCCGTCTTCACGGCCCGTCCTCGGGCGGGGCCTGATCGACCGGGAGGGTCGGAGCCTGGTCGTCGGTGGGTTGCGCGTCGTCGCCCAACGGGAAGTCGTCGATCGGCAGCGGCATGTCGTCGGGAAGATCGGTGTCGTTCATCCGCGAGAACCTGACTTTGGTGTCATGATGACCGCACATTCGTCAATGCTGTCGAGGAGAGATCGATGCTCGCGTCTACCTTTGGATCTGGCCAGGTGCTCTGGTCGATGTTGTGGTTCTTCATGTTCGTCATCTGGATCTGGGTGCTGATCGCGATCTTCGGCGACATCTTCCGCAGCGATGACATGGGCGGCGGGATGAAGGCGTTCTGGATCATCTTCGTGGTCATCCTGCCCTGGCTCGGGATCCTGATCTACCTGATCGCCCGCGGCGGAGGCATGCAGAAGCGTGCGATCGCCCATGCGCAGCAGCAGCAAGCCGAGTTCCAGCAGTACGTCCAGCAGACCGCCGCCAGCGGATCGGCCGCCGACCAGATCGCCAAGCTGGCCGACCTCAAGGCCCAGGGCGTGCTCACCGACGCCGAGTTCGAGGCCCAGAAGGCCAAGCTGCTCGCCTGAGCTCCAGGGTCGGGCGCGCCCGATCCTTCAGAGGTGGCCGCTCGCGGCCAGGTGGTCATGGACCGAGCGGACCGCGCTCGAGCCTTCACCGACCGCGGCGGCCACCCGCTTCATCGATCCGTGGCGCACGTCGCCCACGGCGAACACCCCCGGCACCGACGTCTCGAACGGCAGTGGGTCGCGCCCGGCGAAGGCCGCGCCGACGGCCGAGTCCGGCAGCAGTCGGTCGGTGAGCACGAAGCCGTCCGGATCGAGCGCGACCTCGTCGTGCAGCCAGGCGGTCGCCGGTTCGGCGCCGATGAAGCAGAACAGGCCGTGGCACGACACGGTCCGTTGCTCGCCGGTCGCCGTGTGCTCGAGGGTCACGTGGTCGAGGTGGTCGGTGCCCGCGAGGGCACGCACCTCCGTCCGCGTGAGCAGGGTGATGTTCGGGTCGGCGTCGATCCGCTCGATGAGGTAGTGGGACATCGTCGCGGCGAGGTCGTCGCGGCGCACCGCGATCGAGACCCGGCTGCCCTGCTGGGACAGGTAGATCGCGGCCTGACCGGCTGAGTTCCCGCCGCCGACCACGACCACGTCGAAGGAGCTACAGGTTCGGGCTTCGAGGTCGGTGGCCGCGTAGTAGACGCCCGCTCCCTCGAAGCGCTCGAGGTCGTCGACGTCGAGGCGCCGGTAGCGGGCCCCGGTCGCGACGATCACCGCTCGGCAGGCGACCTCGCTGCCGTCGGCCAGCGCCACCACGTGGAAGCCGCTCTCGGGCCGGAAGCCCACCACCTCGCACGGGGCGTTGAGATGGGCCCCGAGCCGCATGGCCTGGATGGCCGCGCGCGCGGTCAGGTGCTCGCCAGAGATGCCGTTGGGAAAGCCGACGTAGTTCTCGATGCGCGAGCTGGTGCCGGCCTGCCCGCCGGCGGCCACCCCGTCGAGCGAGACGGTGTCGAGCCCTTCGGAGGCGCCGTAGACCGCGGCGGCCAGTCCCGCCGGACCGGTGCCCACCACGACGAGGTCGAACAGGTACCCGGGTGGGCTGTGGAAGGTGAGGCCGAGGTGCTCGGCGAACTCGCCCACCGTCGGATGGCGCAGCACGCCGGTGGTCGTGATCACGACCGGGGTGTCGGCCGGGCGCAGACCCATGTTGGCCAGCAGTACCGCCGGGTCGTCCACCTCTTCGAGGTCGAGCCAGGTATAGGGCAGATGGGAGCGGTTGGCGAAGGCCCGCAGCGCCATGGCCTCACGTGAGAACTGGGAGCCGACGATCTGCACTGCCAGCGCGCCCTCGCCGCCGCGGAGGTATTCGCGACGGGCGACGAGCGTGCCGAAGATGAGGTCGGCCAGCTCGGGCCGGCTGCTCATCAGTCGGCGGAAGTCGGCAGGCGCGATCGACAGCACGCGGCCGGGCTGGGTGACGCGCGCGGTGAGGTAGGCCCGCTGGCCCGTCAGCAAGTTGAGCTCGCCCAAGAAGCAGCCGGCGGGGTGGACGACCACCACGACGTCGCCGGCCGGATCGGGGCGCACGATCTCGGCCTCCCCCTCGAGCACGACGAAGAACGGGTAGTCCGACGCGCCCGCCGCGTAGAGGACGTCGCCCGCTTCGACGTCGACCTCCGACCCGAAGTCGGCCAGCTCGTGGAGTTGCGCCGAGGTGAGCACGACCGCGCCCGGCGCAGCCGGCACGGCCACCGCGCCGTCGTCTGGTCCATCGCGTGGTTCGGGGGATGGCGACACCGGTCCTCCTCGCAGGTCGGCGGTGCGGGCACGGTACCGTCCGACCGGCCCGACCCGTCGGTCGTGGTGTTACGGTCGGCTCGAGGTCCCAGGGAGTGGGACACGCCGAACGTCCCTGGGGGGAGATGTCGTGCGTCATCTTCGCAAGCTCGCCAGTTCGGTCGCGACCGCGGTGGTCGTGACCGTCGTAGTCACGACGCCGACCTCGGCCACGTCGGGAGGGTCCGTACCGCCGCCGCCGACCGACCGGGCCGGCTACATCCTGCCGCCGGGGAACTACGGCGGGTTGCCGACCAACCGCCAACTCCACCGACCAGCTGCCGTTGTACGACGGGCTCACGCCCCTGCGCGACAACATCACCGACGCCGACATCGACAGCCACTACCTGCCGGAGAACTTCTCGCCGATCGGCACGACCCACGAAGAGGTCACCGGGCCGGCCCGGCCTGCACGCTGATCTACGACCAGTACGGCGTGCCCCACGTGTACGGCCAGACCCGCGACGACGTCGCCTTCGGTGCCGGCTGGGCGACGGCGCGCGATCGCGGGCTGCTGCTCGCAGCTCGGTCGCGGCCCGGCCCGGGTGGCGGTGGCCGACGTGCCCGGCATCGACGCGTTCTCGCTCGTCACCAGCGGACAGTCGTTCGTGCCGAGCGCGGCCACCGAAGCCCTCGTCACCGACCAGCAGCAGCTGCTGGTGAAGACCTACGGCGCGAAGGGCCAGGAGATCATCGACGAGGCGCAGGCCGAGGCCGACGGCATCAACGCCTACTGGAAGGCCAACAACATCGACCAGCCACCGGCGACGGTCAACGACGTGATCGCGGTGACCGCGTTCATCGGCTCGATCTTCGGGGCCGGCGGCGGTGGCGAGGCGCGCAACTCCGAGCTGCTCGACGAGCTGCAGCAGCAGCTCGGTCCGGTCAAGGGCCAGAAGGCCTGGAACGACGTCATGCTCTCCAACGATCCCGGAGGCGCCGACCACCATCAACCAGCGCTTCCACTACGGGCCGCTGACCGGCGGTCCCGTCACCGGTTCGCTCACGATCGACGCCGGGCTCGATCGTCTCGCTCGACCGACGTCCGGCGCCTCGGGCGCAGCGCCACGCGTCACGCGCAGCTCGCGGCGGTCGCCGACGCCGCCGACGGGACCGACGCTTGGTGGCGGCAACATGATCGGCACACCGCCCGAACCCGGACGGCTCCTACGACGCCGCCAGCGCGCCGCCCGATCGCCAGGCCTCGAACTTCCTCGTCGTGAACCCGAGTCGTTCGGCCGACCGGCGACAGCCTGGCGGTCATGGGTCCCCAGCTCGGCTACTACTACCCGGAGATCGTCGAGCAGATGCACCTGTCCGGGCCGGGCATCGAGGCCCAGGGCGCGGTGGTGCCGGGCCTGTCGATGTACATCCTGATCGGCCGCACGCAGGACTACGCCTGGAGCCTGACCTCGGCCGACAACGACGTGCGGGACGTCTTCGCCGAGCAGCTGTGCAACCCCGACGGCTCGGCGCCGACCCGCCAGTCGGACCACTACGTGCACAAGGGCAAGTGCGTGGCGATGGTGACCTTCGACGCCGGCGAGCCTCAACGGCCACGAGATCACCTATCCCACGACGGTGCACGGTCCGGTGATCGGGACGGCGACCGTCGGCGGGCAAGCCCTACGCGCTCGCCCGCAAGCGGTCGACGTTCGGTCGTGACGGGCTGAACCTGGGCGCGTTGAAGGACATGACCGACGGCAAGGCCACGACGCCGAACAAGTTCTTCAAGATCGCCAACAAGTTCGGGTTCACGTTCAACTGGGCGTACGTGTCGCGGTCCGACACGGCGTACTTCTCGTCGGGCCAGCTGCCGCGGCGGCGCCGCCGGGCTCGACCGCCGCCTCCCCACACTCGGGCACGGGCCAGTACGACTGGCAGGGCTACCTGACCGAGGACGAGCACCCCCACGGCACGGAAGGACCGGGCGGCCTGCTGCTCAACTGGAACAACCGCGCCGGCGCCCGGCTTCATGCACGGCGACGACGACCCGTACGGGTCGATCCACCGGGTCGAGCTGTTCAACGGGTTCGCGCCCCAGGTGCTGCTGCGCGAAGACGTCGGCGTCATGAACCGCGCCGCGACCGAGGACGTGCGCGCGCCCGTCTGGCCCGTCGTCAGCCAGGTCGCTGCACACCGGCCCGGCCCCGAACCCGCTCGACGCGCCAGGTGCTGGCCACGCTGGACGACTGGGTCAGCCGCGCCGCTCCGCGCCTCGACGCGGACGACGACGGCACCTACGACGATGCCGGGCCGACGATCATGGACGCGGTCTGGAATCCGATCGCCACCGCAGTGATGCAGCCCGTGTTCGGACCGCTGACCGGCGCACCTCGACGACCTCCAGGGGCTCGGCTCGCTGTCAGGCGAGTCCTACGTCGACAAGGACCTGCGCACGTTGCTCGATCCGACGTCGGTGCAGGGGCAAGTTCGCGCTGCGCTACTGCGGCGCTGGGTGATCTCGGCGACCTGTCGGGCGTCGCTGTGGGCCGCGATCGACTCGGCCGTGGCACCGATCGCGACCGACCAGGGCAGCGACCCGACGTCTGTGGCGCAGCGAGGCCGCTCGCGCCGGGTTCGCGCCGGGTCTGCTCCCGAACACGTTCCGGGCCACGAACCGTCCCACCTTCCAGCAGGTCCTCGAGTTCCTGGCCAAGCCACCGGAGTGAGACGCCGGTAGGTTCGACCGGGTGACCGATCAGCTGTCAGAACTGCAATCCTCGGTCGAGCGCCTACGGGCGCTCGTCGAGCCGCTCACGCCGGCGCAGCTGGAGCAGTCGGCCTACCCCCGCGGAATGGTCGATCGCCGACGTGATGTCGCACATCGGATCCGGCGCGGTGATCCACCAACGCCGGCTCGAGGACTGGCTCGCGAACCGCGATACCGACGACGGCTTCCCGCCCACGGTGTGGGACACCTGGAACGCCAAGTCGCCGACCGCCAAGGCGTCCGACGCCCTGGTTGCCGATCGCGAGCTGATCGACCACCTCGTCGCCGTCACTGACGACAACCGGTCGCGGTTCCGCTTCGCTCTGGGCCCGATGGAGTTCGACTTCGCCCAGTACGTCGGCCTACGGCTCAACGAGCCACCTGGTCCACACCTGGGATGTCGAGGTGAGCCTCGATCCCTCAGCCGAGCTTGCTCCCGGCCCGGTGCAGCTCGTGGTCGACGAGCTGGGCCTGATGACCCGCTTCACCGGCCGGCCGACGGGCACGGCCCACGACGTCCACGTGCGCACGACCGATCCGCGCGCGACCTGGTGGTCAGGTTCGGTGTCGACTCGGTCGAGCTCGTCTCGGGCGATGACACCGCGACCCCCGACCTGGTGCTGCCGGCCGAGGCGTTCATCCGTCTCGTCTACGGCCGCCTCGACGCGGCGCACGCGTCGGCGGTCGATGCCCCGGCGGTCCTCGACGAGCTGCGGGCAGCGTTCCCCGGTCCCTGACGCGTCGCGCGAGCGGCGTCGGCTCAGAGCCGGTAGAGCTGCACCGCGTTGTCGCTGAGGATCTTGCGCTGGACCTCGGGCGTGAGCCCGGCCATGTTCTGGGCGGCCGTCTTGAGCGGATCGGGGAACAGGCAGGTGGGGTGGGGGAAGTCGGTCTCGAACATGATGTTGTCCTCACCGACGCGCTCGACCACGTGGGCCAGGTCCTTGCGCTCGAACCAGGTGGTGGCGTAGAGCTGGCGCTTGAAGTACTCGGACGGGCCGGAGGCTGAGCTCGGTCGCCAGCATGCGGGGCGCGTTCTCCTCCATCTCGTAGTCGAGCGCCTCGAGGATGAAGGGGATCCAGCCGCAGCCGCTCTCGACCGAGACCATCTTCAGCGTCGGGTGGCGGTCGAGCAGGCCCGAGCAGATGACGTTGACCACGACGCGGGCGTTGCCGACGAACAGCAGCGTGCCGCCGATGCCGAGCGCGACGTCTTCCTGCTGCGAGGGCCACGGGTAGTTGCCGTAGAAGTTCATCGTCGTCAGGCTGGCGCCGATGTGGAAGTGCACCGGCAGCTCGAGCGTCGGCGCACGTCGCCCACAGCGGATCCCAGTCCGCGGCTGGCCAGGTCGGGCGCGCCGAGGTCCTGCGGATCCGAGGTCATGTTCACGCCGCGGAAGCCGAGGCCGTGCAGCCGCTCGGCCTCGGCCACGCAGGCGTCGACGCTCCACGACGGGAAGCACGCCCATCGGCAGGAGCCGGTCGCCGGACACCTCCTGGACCCCCGCCATGTGGTCGTTGTACATCTGCAGGAGCGAGAGCCGGAACGGCTCGTCCTTCACGACCTCGGCGATGCCCTGGCCGCCGAGCCCGATCACGTTGGGGTAGAGCACCTCGGCCCAGATCCCCATCTCGTCCATCATCTCGAGTCGGACGAGCGGGTCGTAGGCGCCCTCGTGGATGTCGTCGATCGTCCACTCGAAGAGGCCCTTCTGGGCGTTGATCTTCGAGCCGTCCCGACCGATCACCCCACCGCCGCCGGCCCGGCCGAGCACGTCGTCGCCGATCACCCAGGTCGCCACGCCGTCGACGTCGGTGACGTGGGGCATCGCGTCCCGTCATCGACGCCGGGGCCTGCGTGGTCCACAGGTCGTGCGGTTCGGTCAGGTGCGTGTCCGTGTCGATGACTCGGATGTCGAGTTCCACGTCCATGTGAGACCCCCCGGGACCCGTGCGTGTGACGCGGAACCCTAACGGTCGGTGGTCGCCGTCGCCCGGTCGGGGCATCATGGGCTTCCGAGGAGGGTGACCCGCCATGGCGACGTTCACACGAGGGTTCTCAGGACGCGGGCACGGCGGGCGCGATCCGCGCCTGCCTCCGGGCCAGTACGACGCCGGGCGCGACTGGCCCGTGTTGACCGCCGAGGTCACTCCCAAGCTCTCGACCGACTCATGGTCGTTCGCCATCGACGGCCTCGTCAGCCAGCCGGTAAGTTGGGGCTGGGACGAGATCCACCAACTGCCCGCTTCGACCTACGACGGCGCCATCCACTGCGTCACGACGTGGTCCAAGTTCGACATGGCTTGGACGGGGGTCTCGCTGGACACGTTGTTCGAGGCCGCCGGGCCCTCACCGTCGGCGACCCACGTGATCGCCACGTCACACACCGGCTACACGACCAACCTGCCGATCGAGGACGTCACCGGTGGCCGCGCCTGGGTGGCGTGGGAAGTCGACGGCGAGCCGCTGGCGACGGCGCATGGCGGCCCGGCCCGCCTGCTCGTGCCGCACCTCTACTTCTGGAAGAGCGCCAAGTGGATCGCGAAGGTCACCGTGCTCGACCACGACGAGCCGGGGTTCTGGGAGCAGTACGGCTACCACAACCACGGCGATCCGTGGCAGGAGCAGCGGTACCAGGGTGACTGAAGCGATGGTCGGACCCGTGGGCCCGAAGAGCCCGTGGCAGCGAGGCACGCTCCTCGCCATCACCCCCGAGACCGCGCGAGCCTCGACCTTCCGGTTCCGCTTGGAGCGGCCCGTCCCGCACCGGGCCGGGCAGCACTACGTCCTACGGCTCACGGCGCCAGACGGCTACACGGCCCAGCGTTCGTACTCGGTCGCCTCCGCGCCCGACGACTCGGGCACGATCGAGATCACCGTCGAGCGGCTCGACGACGGAGAGGTGTCCGGCTTCCTGCACGACGAGGTGCAGGTCGGCGACGAGCTCGAGCTCCGCGGGCCGATCGGCGGCTGGTTCGTGTGGGACGGCGACCGTCCCGCCGTGCTCATCGGCGGCGGTTCGGGAGTCGTGCCGCTGATGGCCATGCTTCGTCTCGCCCGGGCTACCGGGCGGGTCGATCTCGTGCGGCTCGTCGTGTCGGTCCGTTCGCCCAAGGACCTCTACTACGCCGAGGAGATCCTCGGACCCGAGACGAAGGTCGTCTACACGCGCTCGGCGCCGCCCTCGTCGGTCCGCCCGCCGGGGCGGCTGACCAGGGACGATCTCGGCGGGCTCGTCGCCGCTGACGCCACCGGCTACGTCTGCGGCTCGGCCGGGTTCGCCGATGCGGCGTCCGACCTGCTCATCGACGCCGGCGTGGCTGCCGACCGCATCAGAGTCGAACGGTTCGGTCCCACCGGTTGACTCAGCGCGGGAGCAGGATCGTCTCCAGCCACTGCTCGGCCTCGGCGGCGGCGGTGGCCGCCACGGTCGACTCGGGCGCGACGAGATCGAAGCCGTGCGGCGCGCCGGCGTAGACGCGGACGTCGGTGGGCACGCCGGCCCGGGTCAGGTTGGCGGCATAGGCGAGGTCCTCGTCGAAGAACCCGTCCGCGCCTCCGACGAGGATGATGGTCGGGGGGAGCCCCTCGTACGACGACGTGCGGGCGGGGGCCGCGTAGTCCGAGACATCGCCGCCGTAGCTGGAACCGAGATAGGAGCGCCACGCGAACTCGTTGGCCGACGGCGACCACACGATCGCGTCCCACTGGCTCGACGGCGTCTCCTGGCGGTCGTCGAGCATCGGGTAGAAGAGCAGCTGGCCGGCGAGGCCGATGCCGCGGTCGCGGGCGGCGAGCGCCACCCCGGCTGCGAGACCGCCGCCGGCGCTCGCGCCGGCGACGACGATGCGGTCGGCGTCGACGCCGAGGTCGGTCGCGGAGCCGACCAACCAGTCGAGGGCCTGCACCGCGTCCGCGTGGGCGGCGGGGAACGGATCCTCGGGCGCCAGGCGGTACTCGACCGAGGCGACGAAGCAGTCGTACTTCTTGGCCCAAGCCTGCAGGCGGAGGCCGTCCATGGCCGCCGAGCCGATGACGTAGCCGCCGCCGTGGAACCACAGCACCGCGGGACGCGGGCCGGGCCCGTCAGGCCGGAAGGTCTCGATCAGCACCTCCGGTTCCGAGCCGATGCGGACGGATCGGCCACGCACGGTGTCGTCGGTGGGGGGCGGCGGGACGAGCTCGACGATCGCCGAACGGATGGCGGAGAGATCGGCTGATCCCGAGCCGATGCCGATGTCGAAGTCGGCCAGGTGGGCGAAGGCGGGATCGAGCGACGGTGCGGTCATCCGAGGAGCTTGCCCGTCACGCGCTCGGCAGGTCGAACCCGGCGACGATGACGGCGTCGGTGTCGGCCGCCGCGTGCCGCAGCCTGGCCGCGGCCTGGTAGGCGTCGGACGTGTACCAGGCGCGGGCGGCGCCGACCGACTCGAACTCGAGGAGGACGGTCTGGGTGGCCGGCCACGTGCCTTCGAGGACCTCGGGCTGCTGCTCGACCGCGAGCACCTTCGCGCCACTACCCGCCATCGCCGCGCCGGCCGCCTTCGAGTAGGCGCGCATACCGTCCGGGTCGTGGACGACCTCGGTCAGGATGACGTAGCCCTTCGGCATCGTTGCCTCCCCGTTCTCCCCGGCTGGTGCGAACCGGACCGCACGATAGTGGCATCTCCACTCGACGAGAAGGCTGTTTCCGGATACCGTCCGCGACGATGACCGACCTCGACTCCAGCGACTTCTTCCGCGATCCCGAGCTCCTCGTCGAGCCCTTCGCGTACTTCGACGCCGCCCGGGAGCGGTGCCCGGTCTGGCGGGAGAGCCACCACGACGTCGTGCTCGTCACCGGCTACGAAGAGGCGATCGAGGTCTACAACGACACCGACACGTTCTCCTCCTGCCTGTCGGTGACCGGGCCGTTCCCCGGGTTCCCCGTCCCGCTGGTGGGCGACGACGTGACGCAGCTGATCCTGGACCACCGCGACGAGCTCCCGATGAGCGACCAACTCCCGACGCTCGATCCGCCGGTGCACACCGACCACCGGGCGCTCCTGATGCGGCTGATCACCCCGAAGCGCCTCAAGGAGAACGAGGCGGCCATGGGACGGCTGGCCGACCGCCAGCTCGACTCGTACCTGACCGGCACGGGGGGCGAGTTCATCAGCGGTTTCGCCGGTCCGTTCACGCTGCTCGTCATCGCCGATCTCCTGGGCGTGCCCGAGGACGACTGGGACACGCTGGCCGACGAGCTCCAGCACCGGGCGCGCTC
This sequence comes from uncultured Microthrixaceae bacterium, assembly GCA_963776435.1. GTDB lineage: Bacteria > Actinomycetota > Acidimicrobiia > Acidimicrobiales > Acidimicrobilacustridaceae > UBA4742. Next base: position 366,063 of record CAVZMK010000002.1, on the reverse strand, counting down.
CGAGGCGACCATCGGCGGCATCGCCGGCGACTCGATCGAGCTCACGCCGCTCGAGCACCTCTACCGGCGGTTCACCGTGTACGTCGAGGACCGGCGGGCCGAACCGCGCGACGACGTACTTACCGGTCTGGCCACCGCGACCTTTCCGGACGGCTCGACGCCCGAGGTCATCGACGTGGTGCGCGTCGCGGCCGAACCTCTTCGCCGCCGGTCAGGAGACCACCGTGCGTCTCCTCAGCTCCGCGCTCAAGGAGATCGCCGAGGATCCCGAGCTGCAACAGCGACTCCGGACCGAGCCCGAGTGCATCCCGAACTTCGTCGAGGAGATGCTGCGGTTGGAGAGCCCGGTCAAAGGCGACTTCCGGCTGTCACGCGTGCCGACCACGGTCGGCGACGTCGACCTTCCCGCCGGGACCACCGTCATGGTCGTCAACGGCGCCGCGAACCGCGATCCCCGCCACTTCCCGGACCCGACGACCCTCGACGTCGATCGCGCCAACGCCCGTCAGCATCTGTCCTTCGGTCGCGGCGTGCACACCTGTCCTGGCGCACCGCTGGCCCGGGCGGAGGGCCGCGTGTGCATCGAGCGGCTGCTCGAGCGCACGTCCGACATCCGCATCTCCGAGGAGAAGCACGGGCCGCCTGACGCCCGTGTCTACCGCTACCTCCCCACCTTCATACTGAGGGGACTGACCCACCTGAACCTCGAGTTCACGGTCGCGGGGGACCAGCCAGGGTGAAGGTCGCGGTCGACGACGACACCTGCGCCGGCCACGGGGTGTGCTGCACGCTCTGTCCCGAGGTGTTCACGCTGAACGACGACGGCTTCGCCGTGGTGACCGCTCCGGATGTGCCCGCCGAGCTCGAGGAGGCCGTCGCCACCGCGGCGCGACGCTGTCCCTCTCACGCCATCACCCTCAGCTGATCGAGGCGGCACGGCGCCCTACCTCCCTCGTAGGGTGACCGGCGATGAAGCGACAGAGACCGGCGTGACCAACTCGGAACGATTCGACGTGGCGGTCGTCGGCTGCGGTCCGGTCGGCGGGGTGCTGGCCACGCTGCTCGGCCGGCGCGGGCACCGGGTCGTCGTGATCGAGCGCCACGCCGCGCCCTACCCGCTGCCGCGGGCCGTGCACTTCGACCACGAGGTCGGCCGCATCCTGCAGGCGTGCGGGCTCGGCGCCGACCTGGCCGAGATCTCCGAGCCGGGCAGCGAGTACGAGTGGCGCAACGGCTCGGGCCAGGTGCTGCTGCGCGTTCGGCGGCCGCCCGGTCGGGCCCTCGGGCTGGCCCGACTCGAACATGTTCTGGCAGCCCGCGCTCGAAGCGCCTGATCGAGCAGGCCGCGGCGCGCGCAGCCGACGCGTCGAGGTGCGGCGCGGGTGTCGATCTCGTCGCGCCTCGACGACGACGGCGACGGGGTGACGCTCACCGTCGAGCCCGACGCCGGCGGCCCCGACGAGCAGCTGCGGGCGCGCTACGTCGTCGGCTGCGACGGGGCCAACAGCACCGTCCGCGACCTCCTCGGCGTCGACCGTCACCGACCTCGGCTTCTTCTACGACTGGCTGATCGTCGACGTCGTGCTGCACGAGCCGCGGGTCTTCGACCCGATCAACCTCCAGATCTGCGAGCCGAGCCGGCCGACGACGGTCGTGTCCGGCGGGCCGGGTCGGCGCCGGTGGGAGTTCATGCGCCTGCCCGACGAGTCCATCGACGAGCTCGACGACGTCGGCCCGGGCCTGGGAGCTGCTCGAGCCGTGGGACGTCACGCCGGCCAACGCCACGCTCGAGCGCCACGCCGTCTACCGGTTCCAGGCCCGATGGGCCGACCAGTGGCGGCACGGGCAACGTGCTGCTGGCCGGCGACGCCGCCCACCAGATGCCGCCGTTCGCGGGCCAGGGCATGTGCTCGGGCCTGCGCGACGCGGCCAACCTGGCCTGGAAGCTCGACCTCGTGCTGGCCGGGCGGTCGCCGGCCGAGCTGCTCGACGCCTACGAGGCCGAGCGCAGCGACAACGTGCGGGCCGTCATCGACTTCTCGATGGCGCTCGGCCAGGTCATCTGCATCACCGACCCCGAGGAGGCCGCCGAGCGCGACGCGCCATGGCCGAGCGGCGCCGACGACGGCGACGCCGCAGGCGCCTCCGCCCCTGCCCGGGCGTCACCGACGGCATCGTCCGCGCCGGCGACCCGGTCGCCGGCGAGCTGTTCGTGCAGGGTCGCGTCGGCGACGGCGGACGCGACCGCGCTGCTCGACGACGTGGTCGGCGCCGGGTGGCGCCTGGTGACGATCGACGCCGAGGTCGCCGGCCGCGCTGCCCGCCGAGCCTCGGCCAGCTGGTTCGCCGAGCTGCGGCGGCGCGGTCGTGACCGTCGACCGAGGTCGACGACGTCGACGGCACCTACGCAGCGTGGTTCGACGAGCACGACGTCGTCGCGGTGCTGCAGCGACCCGACTTCTCGCTGTTCGGCTCGCGCCGAGCAGCTCGATCGAGGTCGAACCGCTGGTGGCCGACCTGCGCGCGGGCGCTCGAGGTCGGCCGGGCATGACCACCGAAGTCATCCTGACGGGCACGGGGGTCCCGCACCCGAGACCTGGGCGCGCCGGCGCGGGGCGCTGGTGAGGTGCGGCGACATCGCCCTGCAGTTCGATGCCGGTAGCGCGGCTGCGCGCCGGCTCAGTCCGGCTTGCGGGCCCGGCTGGGCGCCACGCGGGGCGGCTCGTTCGGCTGCTTCGGGTAGACCGGCGGCCAGGGGGCGTCCATCAGGCCGGCGGCCATGTCGCGGGCGGACCACTCGAGCAGCGGCTCGATCGACTGCGGGTGGTCGACCATGTCGGCCCACGGGTCGCCGTCGCGCGCACCCGGTCGGGCACGGTCGCGATGGTCAGCTCGTCGGGGTGGACGGTCGTCGACCTCGTCCCAGGTGATCGGCGTCGACACCTGGGCGCCGACGCCGGGCCCGCACCGACCACGCCCCGAAGATCGTCTTGTGCGGGCGCGTTCTGGTTGAAGTCGATGAACACCCGCTGCCCCCGCTCCTCCTTCCACCACGCGGCGGTCAGCAGGTCGGGCCGGCGGCGCTCGAGCTCGCGGGCCAGCGCCACGGCCGCGGCCCGCACCTCGTAGGAGTCCCAGCGGGGCTGGAGCCGGACGTAGATGTGGAGGCCCTTGTTGCCGGTCGTCTTGGGATGGCCGACGACGCCGAGCTCGTCGAGCAGCGCCTTCACCTCGCCGGCGGCCTCCCGGATCATCGTCGAAGTCGACGCCCGGCGTCGGGTCGAGGTCGATGCGCAGCTCGTCGGCGTGGTCGAGGTCGGCGGCCTTCGACGGCCACACGTGGAAGCCGAGGCAGCCGAGGTTCACGGCCCAGATCACGTGGGCGAGGTCGGCGATGACCAGCGCCTCGGACGTCGTGCCGTTCGGGGTCGACACGATCGTCGTGGCCAGCCAGTCGGGCGGGTTCTCGGGCACGCGCTTCTGGAAGAACGACTTGCCGCTGGCGCCGTCGGGGAAGCGCTGCAGCAGCACCGGCCGGCCGCCCATGGCCGCCATGATCGGACGCCTCGACGGCCAGGTAGTACTCGACCAGGTCGAGCTTGGTGTCGCCGCGCTCGGCGAAGAACACCTTGTCGGGGCTCGACAGCGAGAGCTCGTGGCCGGCGAGCGCGAGCGTCACCGGGCCGTCGTCCGCGGAGTCCGGCTTCGCGTTCTTGGACGAGCGCCACGCCGGAACGCTACCGGCGCCGCCGTGCCGGGGGAGGGCCAGCTCGCACTCCGGCTACGGCGTGCCGGCCACCGTCGAGCTCGTCGAGCCGCCCGAGGCGGTGGACGTCGTGCTGCTCGACGACGTCGCACCCACGCTGCTCGACGGCGCGCCCGTGCCCACCGTGGTGGATGGACGGTGGATCGTCGTCGAGGTCGAGGTGGACGGATGGGGTCTCGTGGTGGTGGTCACCGGGTGGGTGGTGGACGTCGTCTGCGGCACGACCGACACCGGGACGGTCACCTGTGCCGGCGAAGGTGATCGCACGTCGAGGTAGAGGTTGCCGAGGCCGATGAAGGCCACGAGCACGAGCACCGTCGACCATCTGACCCGGAACTTCGGGTGGATCGGCCGGCCGAGCGCCTTCCCGAGCGACGGCAGGGTCACGATGTCGCCGCCGGATCGTTGCTCACCGGCGCGGCCACGATGCCCGCTTGGCGGAGCGCGGTGGCGCACCGGAACCGGAGCTCGCGACTCACGTCGAACTGGCGCCCCGGAAGCGTGCGCACGAGCAGACGCAGGCGGACGTAGCCGACCTCGATCGTCTCCACCCCGGCCACCACCGGCTTGCCCAGCAACAGGCCGGACCACGCCTCGTCGTCGGCGAGGGATTGTGCCGCCTCGAGCAGCGTCGAGGTGGCTCGGTCCAGGTCCTCATCGGCCGGAACCGGGATGTCGAGCACGACCCGTGACCAGTCCTTCGACAGGTTCGTCACCTGGCGGAGCGCACTGTTGGGCACGACGACGTACTCGCCGGTGGCCGTGCGCAGCTTGGTGACCCGCAGCGTCAGCTGCTCGACGGTGCCGGTCACGCCCGCCGCCTGACCCGGTTGGGACAGGCGGACGAGATCGCCGATGCCGAACTGGCGCTCGGAGAAGAGGAAGAAGCCGGCCAGCAGGTCGCCGACGACCTGCTGCGCGCCGAAGCCGAGGGCCACACCCACGACGGTCGCCGGTGCCACCAGGGTCGTGAGGGGGATGCCCAGCTGGCGGATCGCCAGGAGTCCGGCGACGAAGTACGTGAGCGTGACGGTGGCCCACTCCAGCACCTCGGCCACCGCCCGCGATCGCTTGGTCGCTTCTGACGGGACCCGGCCCTGCTCGATCGTCTCCCGGAGCTGTTCGTCCAGGTTCGACCGGTAGCGATCGCCGATCCAGTGGACGAACCGCACGAACAGGACGGCGCCCAGCAACAGGACGACGGTCGGGAGCAGCCCGTTCTTGAGCCAGTCGGTCACGTCGTGGAACCTCATGCCGACTGCCGGTCGACAACCTGTTCGGCGTGGTCGAGGACCACCGCCGGCCGGTCGTCGGTTCGGATGTGCTCGGCTTCGGGCCACGCATCAGCTCGTGCGGCCATGCTCTCGGCGATGGCCGGCGTCGCGTCCGAGGCGTCAGAACCGGTGTCGATGCGAGCCTGGATCCGATCAGCCGCCGCCTGCGGGTCGAGCTCGCAGCAGATCTCGACGACCGAGCTGCAGGTGGCGGCGGCGGCTTCTCGCGTCCGCTGACGATCGCGGTCCCTCGTCCAGGACGCATCCAGGACGACCGATTCGCCGTGACGCGCCGCGTCCGCCGCCCGGCGGAGCAGCTCGGCATAGGTGGCATCGCGGTGGGCCGGGTCGTAGATCCCTCGATCGAGATCGGACGAAGCCGGGTCGGTGGGTGCGAGTCCGGCCAGCTCCTTGCGGACCAGATCGGACCGCAGGAGTGTGGCGCCGCGTCGTTCGGCGAGACCGGTCGCCAGGGTCGTCTTCCCCGTGCCCGGAAGCCCGCCGACCAGCACGAACCGCACCTCGGATCGTTCCAGGTGCCGCAGGCACAGGTCGAGCAGAGCCACGGCCGCCAGTCGATCACGCGAGGCGAGGTCCTCGCCGCGTTCTTGGCGACTGCGCAAGGCTGCCACCTTCGCTCGCACCAGCGCCCGGTACGCGATGTAGTGGTGCAGAAGCGAACGCGGCAGCGCCGCACCGGTGGCGGCTTCGTAGGCATCGACGAGCGTCCCGCTCAGCTCGGGTGAGCCGAGTCGCTCGAGATCCATGGCCAGGAAGGCGACGTCGGAGACGACATCTCCGAAGCGGTAGCGATCGTCGAACTCGATGCAGTCGAGGATCCGAGGACCATCGTCCAGGCAGAAGATGTCGGCCGCCTGGAGGTCACCGTGGCCGTCGCAGCAGGCTCCGTTCGAGATGCGCTCGTCGAACAGCGGTTCGCGGCCGTCGAGGAACCGGAGCGCGCGCTCGCCCGATGTGCTCGACCTGCTCCCCGTCGAGCAGCTCACGCATCTCCCCCAGGTTGTCGATCCAGAGATGGCGCACCGCGTCGCGGCTGCAGGCCGCGTCGACCGCGACGCTGCGCTCCGCCGAAGCGTGGAACCTGGCCAGAACCTGCGCGGTGGCCCGGATCTCCTCCACGGTCGCGGTGCCCTCGAGCACGAGGTTGGCCATGCATCGATCGGCGGGCATGCGGCGCATCACGACGGCGTGTTCCCACGGTTCGCCATCCGCATCGACCAGGTCGGTGACACCGAGGTAGACGTCGGGGGCGAGGCGCCGGTTCAACTCGACTTCGCGGTGACAGGCCTCGGCCCGTAGCTGTCGGGTCGAGAAGTCGAGGAACGGGAATCGCACCGGCTTCTTGACCTTGAAGACCAGGGCTCCGGTCAGCATCAGGACGGCCGTGTGCGTCTCGGACACCGTGGCGGCCTCGTCGCCGGCTCCCAGAGCAGGCCATGCGGGCGGACCCGGGTCACGCGGGCGGACGGCCATGGATCCATCGTTGCATCTCGAGGTTGGGTTAGAAGCGCGGAGCCGGCGCTCGGGCGTCGAGCCAACGCCCGCCCTCGGCCACCGGCAATCGCTCCTCGAACCGCCGGCCAGTGTGGGGAGAGACCGCGTCGCCCGACAGGAACTGCAGGATCCAGGCCCGCCGGCGACCGTCGGTGAGGTTGGGTCCGCTGCGGTGGAAGCAGAGCGATGAGAGCAGCAGCAGATCGCCGGGCGCGAGCTCGACGGCCACACCGGCGTCGTCGCTCGGTGGGTCGGCCAGGGTGAACCGATAGCCCTTGGTCACGTACGCGACCACCCCGTTGCGGTGCGAGCCGGGCAGCAGCTGGAGGCATCCGTTGTCCACCGTCATCGGGTCGATGGCCAGGATGACGGTCAGGAACTCCGGCGGGTCGACGGGCAGGAAGTCGTTGTCCTGGTGCCAAGGCACCGTGGCGTCCGTGCGGGGGTGCTTGGTCAGGAGCTGGGCTCTGGCCAACCGGACGTCGGGCCCGACGAGGGGCATCACCACGTCGGGCCAGCGGGGATCGGCCACCCACGCTCTCGCCGCCGGCGACAGCTCGGGGAACGGCTGCTGGGTCATCGCCTCGGCGATGCCTTCGCACTCGGTGGGGTCGAAGACTCCTCGGAGCACCGCCCAGCCGTCACGCCTGATCTGATCGACCAGGCTCACCTATCCGGCGGTGTCGGCGTCGGCCGGGGATCGCTCGAGGGTGGGGTCGAGCGGCTCGTTGTAGCCCCAGCGATCGACCTGGAGGCACTCCTCGTCGGTGAACCCGGACCGGCGGCGCAGCTCCACCTCGGTGTGCGAGGTGAACGGCATCAGGTCGGGGTCGGGTAGGTCGGCCAGGCCGATCTCGTACGCGGCCCGCTCGGCATCCTCGGCCAGGTAGGCGAGGCGCACCTCCTGCTGCCGGCCGAAGAAGCGGCCGTGCGCCCGCTCGCGCTCGAGCATCGGAGTCGAACTCGTAGCGCTCGGCAGAGCTCACGGGTGAGGCGCAGCCCGTTCTCGGTGTGGAACAGCTCGTCGGTGCCGATGTAGTCGAGCGCGCGGGCGTAGTCGATCTGGTCGAGCCAGTCGCGGCTCCCGATCTCGACGGGGAGCTTGTCGATGGCCAGGGCCTCGAGCACCGTGCACATGATGAGGATGCGCCACGTCAGCTCTCGTTTGCCGCCGACCTCGCACTCCGGGAACTCGTAGGCGTACTCGTAGTTGACCCCGTGCTGGGGAAGCGTCGACTCGTCGTAGCCCCGCAGGACCAGCAGGCGACGGAAGATGGCGGCGTGGCGCTCCTCGTCGGCCACATGGCGGGCGAGCGAGAGGTGGAACGACCACGGCTCGTCGGGATGCTCGTACGAGCAGCGGCTGAGCAGCTCGAGCGCGCACAGCTCGGCCATCACGTTGTCGTTCAGCGAGCCCGAGATGTCCTCGTCGGTGAGCCGCGACTGCATGCGTACGTGGGAACGCCGGCCGGTGACCGGGCGTCGGCGCCCGGCCGGCCGGGCCGGGAACGGCACGCGGTCGAGCGGGAGCCCAGAGGACCTCGTCGAGCGGGACGCGCGGCGCGGTGTCGTCGACCCAGGCCCGCTCGAGGTCGGCCCGCACCGGACCGGCGACCTCGTCGCCGACCGGCGCGAGGGCATCGATGGCCCCCCGGACGGTGACGAGCGTGCGCGCGTCGTAGAGCGGGTCGAGCCGGGACGCGAGGTCGCGGTAGCGGCTCACCAGGAAGGTGCGGATGTCGCCCCGTACGGCGCCGACGACCGCGGCCGCGCTCTGGGAGCCGTCGAGCTCCCGGAGGGGCGCGATCCACGACGCGCGCGCGGTCAGACCCGTCTTCGTCGCGCTCGAGCAGGGCCAGCGCGTGGTTGCGGAGCGCGACCGCCCGGACGAGCGCACCTTCGAGGCCGACGACGACCTCCTGCTCGTCGTCGAGCTCGGGGATCTTGACCGCCCACCCGGCGATGAGATGGGCCAGCGCCCGCTCGCAGGTCGCCAGTCGCAACAGTTCGTCCAGCAGGCCGGGCGTCGACCATCGACCTCCCGGCCGGTTGTCGCGATCCGGGATCGTGGAGTCGGTCACTCCGACATTTCACCCATGCCGACGAAACCCGAGCCCCACGGGCAGCATCCGGCGTTGGCCGCGAATCCCGGGCCCCTCAAGCTGCCGGTCGGCAGCCCGCTGGCCCGGTTCAGTGCGAACCCGAGCGACGAGGCGACCGGCGGGCGACATGGGCGGACCGCTGCTGAGGTGGCTCATGACCGGCCCCATCCCGATGGAGAAGCCGCTGACCTCGGCCGACGCCTCTTCGACGAGGACGGCTTTCTCCTCGTCGCTGAGCTCATAGGTATCGAGGATCGACGGGTCCTCGGCGACGAGCTGCCGGAGGCCATCGTCGTTCAAGATGGCCGTGTACACGGTGGCGACCGAATCCTTGCTCATCAGTTCCTCGTTTCGTCGGACAGTCTCCTACGACGGAGTGAGGACGGCCGGGCCAGCAAATGGTTACAGGCCGTCAGCGAGTAGCCGACCGCCTACTGATGTGGAGGAGGCGCGGGTCGGCCCGCGCTGACGTTGCGCAGGGCGGAGGTGGCCCGACCGCCGAGGGCGGTCAGCCGTGACGCCGTGAGCGCGGCCGTGAGCCGTCCGGCGATCGTGGGTGCCTCCTGCACGTTGGCGGCGGTGGCCCACAGCACCGTCTTCATCTGGAACGGCCGCAGCTCCCCGTGCTTCGACTTGATCAGGGCGGCGATGCCGGCCATGTGGGGCGCGGCGTAGGAGTTGCCGGTGCCCTGCTGGCGGGTCCCCCCCTTCCAGCTCACCTCGATGTCGATGCCCGGCGCGAGGAACTCGGTGGGCGGGTCCGGGTTGTAGTGGAACCGGAACGGGTCCTTCGACAGGTTGCAGGCCACGCTGGTCACCGAGGCGTACAGCGACGGGAAGCTGGGCCGGGACATGTTGTTGGCGGCGGTCACGACGAACGTGCCCTTGAAGTAGGCCTGGTCGCACAGCTCGTAGAACGGCAGCGCCCAGTCGCGCCGGCCGGTGCCGAGCGACAGGTTGACGACGTCGAAGCCCTGCTCGACCGCCCAGGCCAGCCCGGCCAGGAACACGTTGGACTTCCCGGTGAGCCCCGCGCCGAGCACCCTGACGCTGGTGATCCGGGCGTCGGGCGCGAGGCGGTGGATGATGCCGGCGCAGGCGGTGCCGTGGCCGAAGACGTCCTCGTGCGGTCCCTGGGTGATCGTCGGCTCGCCGTCGTCACCGAGCGCCACCGACCACGCCGCCGTCCTTGTCGACGCAGTCGCCGAGGTCGGGGTGGTCGGCTTCGATGCCGCTGTCGATCACCGCCACCCGCACGCCGCGACCGGTCGAGCCGTCCCCACGCCCACTCGGGCGAGAGGTCGTCGAGCGGGTCGACCCCCGGCAGCCGCAGCGCGACCGACTCGCGGGTGCCGAACGGGCGGATCTCGCGGCTCGCTCCGGCGCCGGGAGGGGGCGCGGCGGGCGCCGGCGGGCGTCCACCGGGCCGCATCGGTTTCATCGGCATCGTCGGTGGTGGGGGTGGTGCGGGCGCGTCGTCGCCCGGCGGCGGCTCAGCCACGAGCCAACAGAGCCTCGAGCACGGTGGCCACCCCGATGTAGGCCGTCGGGTCGGCGCCCGCCAGCTGGCGCAGGTCGGCGAACAGCTCGTCGGGCGAGCGGACCTCGCGGGTGGCCGGGTCGGGACGCAGCGCGGCGCCGGCGATGTTGGACAGCACCGTGACCAGCTCGACGTCGTCGAACGAGAAGGGTCCGCCGTCCGGCTTGTCGACGAGCTCGAGCACGCCGAGGACCTCGTCGTCGTGCGCGCAGGGCACGCACAGCACGGCGGTGGGGCGGACACCGACCAGCGCGGCCACCCCGCCGGACGGCGACCGGATCGTCGGGACGCGGGGCCATCGCCATCGGTTGGCCGGACGCGAGCACGTAGGCGGCGGTGCCGGCATCGCCGGCGACCTGTGCGCCGATGAGGTCGGCCGCGCCGACCGCGGCCACGACCTCGAGGGCGTCGCCGCGGGGCACGAGCACCCAGCCCGAGCGCCGCGCCCGTGACGTCGCCGGCCGAGCCCAGGATCGACTGCAGCACTACGTTCATTGCTTCACCGCCGGCATGCTGCCCGTCATGCGCCGCACGTCCTCGGCGCTGGGCGGCGCCGGCGCCGATGCCTCGGCCAGCACGAGCGACAACCGGCTGCCCGGTGCGATCGTGAGCCGGGAGAGACGGGTGCCGCCGGCCGGAGCGGCCGCGGTCGCGCCACCACCCTCGAGGGCGGTGGCCACGCTCGGGTGGGCGGCGGCGAGCCCTCGGACGGCTTCGTCGTCGAGGACGAGCAACGACAGCGCGTCGATGGCGCGAAGGACATGTCCCTTCTCCTCTCCGAGCAGGGCGGCCAGCCCGAAGGCGTCGCCGGAGCCGACCTCGGCCAGCGGTGCCAGCTCCCCGGTGAAGTCCGGGGCCAGCACCGACCCGCGCCCGCGGCGGATGACGATGAGGCGGCCGCCGCCCTCGGCGCATGGTGCCGCCGGCGGGGAGATCGATGCTCCGGAGTCGGCCGGCCACGTCGGTCGCGCGGCCGGTCGTCGAGGTCGGCGAACAGCGGGATGCGCGCCAGCGCGCCCGGCCGCGTCGAACGGGGCCTCGGTGGGCGCGACGCCGCTCGTCTGCTCGGCCCACAGCTGGGCGTACACGCCGCCGAGGGCCACGAGCTCGGCGTGGGTGCCGTGCTCGACGAGCTTGCCGGTCGACGATCACGAAGATCTGGTCGTAGTTCGTGATCGAGGTGAGCCGGTGGGTGACGGCGATGGTCGTGCGTCCCTGCCCGACCCGTTCGAGCGTGTCGGAGATCATGCGCTCGGTGCGCGGATCGAGGGCCGAGGTGGCCTCGTCGAGCAGCAGCACCCGTGGATCGCGCAGCAGCGCGCGGGCGATCGACAGGCGCTGGCGCTGGCCGCCCGACAGCGGCCGCCGCGCTCGCCGACCAGCGTCTCGTAGCCGCGGGGCAGGCCGACCACGAAGTCGTGCAGCTCGGCGGCCTGGGCCGCGGCCTCGATCTCGGCGTCGGTGGCGTTCGGGTTGCCCAGGGCGATGTTCTCGCGGATGGTCGAGTTGAACAGGAACGTCTCCTGGAACACCACGCCGAGCTGGGCCCGCAGCGAGGCGACCGTCGCCTCCCGCACGTCGACGCCGTCGAACAGCACGGCGCCCTCGTCGGGGTCGTAGAAGCGCATCAGCAGCTGGAGGATCGACGACTTGCCCGCGCCGGTCGGGCCGACGAAGGCCACCCGCTGGCCGGCCGTGATCTCCACGTTGACGTCGTCGAGGGTGACGGCGCTCGGAGCGTGTAGGAGAAGCCGACGTCGCGCAGCGCTGATCGAGCGCTGCAAGCGGCGCCAGCTCGCCGGCGTCGGCCCGCTCGTCGACCTCGGGCTCGGCGTCGAGCACCTCGTTGATGCGGACCAGCGCGCCGGTCGACGACTGGATCTGCTGGCCGATGCCGGTGAGCGACGGTGACCGGCGCCAGCGTCTGGCCCATCAGGCTCATGAACGCGACCAGGCCACCGATGGTGAGGTGCCCGTGGAAGATGAGCCAGGCGCCGAAGCCGAGGATGAACACCTGCAGCGCGGTCACCACCATGTTGCACCGACACGCCGAACAGCCCGCCGAAGAGCTGGAGCTTGACCTGGCGGTCGAAGAGCCGATCGCTCGACTGGCGGAAGCGGGCGACCTCGCGGGCCTGGAGTCCGAACGCCTTGACCACCGACTGGGCGCCGTAGTTCTCCGACGCCACGGTGAGCACGCCGCCGGTCTCCTCCTGCACCGCGATGCTGCGCTTCTGGGCGCCCTTGGCCATCGCCTTGTAGATCAACGCGATGATCGGCGCGCCGAGCAGCACGATGAGGGCCAGCCAGAAGTTGAGGATGATCAGCACGATGGCCGACACGACCAGCGTCAGGATCTGGACCAGCCCGCCGCGCAGGGTCTGGGACAGCCCCTGCTCGAGCATGCCCACGTCGGAGAACACCCGCGACAGCACGTCGCCCTGCTGGTGCTGGTTGTACCAACCCTGGGACAGGTGCTGCATCTTGGTGAACATCTCCTGGCGCAGCTGGCGCACGACCGAGCCGCTGACCACCGCGGACAGGTAGGCGCCGCGCAGCCCGCGAGAGGCGGTGATCACGAAGGCGATGCTCAGCACGCCGAGCAGCTTGAGCACCTGGGAGTACTGGCCGCTCGGGATGGCCGTGTCGAACAGGTTCTTGAAGACGAACGGGAAGACCACGGTGAAGGCCAGGCCGAGCAGCATGTAGACGAACATCTCGATCTCGCGCCGGCGGTGGGGCCGCAGGTAGCGCAGCGTCAGGCGGAGGAACTGCCCGGTCTTCATGTCGGGCTCGCCGGCCGCCAGCTTCTGGCGCCAGCTCTCCTCGAGGCCGGCCATGCCGGTGCCGTACTCCTGCTGGGCGGCGGCGTCGAGCCGCCCGGGCTGGGCCGACGCCAGCATGCGCAGGAAGGTCGTCGCGGTCCGCCCCGGTCGAGCAGGTAGCGGACGAACGACAACGACATCGCCGCGCCCAGCTCGCCGTCGGCCGTACCGAGCGATGGCAGGTCGATCTCGCGCAGCTGCGGGTCGACGTCGGGGCTGTCGCCGACCGAGAGGCCGTAGCCCTCGAGCAGCGGCCCGAGGCTGTCGGCCGCCGGGAGGCTGGCGCCGAACAGCAGCGCCAGCGGCCGTTCGAGCGGCTCGGGCGGCGACTCGGGCGTGACCACCATCCAGATCTCGTTGCGTGAGCCGTCGACGATCGTGCCGCTGGTGACCGTCACGGTCGGGTCGGCCGGATCGGGGAACGGATCGACCAGGCAGATCGTCGGCACCACGCCCCACGGTTCGGAGCCGAACCCGGCGAGATGGCGGCGGGCCCGGCGGGCGTCGCGGGCCACGGCGTTGGCCGCGGCCGCGCCGGCCGTGCCGGGGCGGATACCGGATGACCGCCGCGTCGGTGGTGCGGGCCTCGAGCTCGTCGAGCACCGGTCGCGGCCGGGCCGGCGCCTGCGCCGCGGCTGGTGCCGGGTCCGGTTCTGGCGCGGGCTCCGGCTCCGGCTCGGCGTTCTGGTTCGGATCGGTGGGTCCAGGGACCGCTGGATCAGAACCGGTTCGGGATGGGGCGCGGCCGCGGGCGGCGGAGAGGGTGGGGGTGCGGCAGCGGGTGGCGGCGCCGGTGGTTCCGGAGCTGGTGCCGGCAGGGGGTGTAGGCGGTGGAGCCGCGACGGTCGGCGAGGGCACCTCGACCACGGTGGCCACGACCGAGCCGAAGGTGATGCGGTCGCCCGGGCCAACGTCGGTGGGAGCCGCGATGCGGCGTGCCGTTGACCGACGTGCCGTTGGTGCTGTCGAGGTCGGTGACGACCAGTCGTCCGCCGTCGGTCTCGATCAGCGGCAGGTGCCGGCGCGAGACGCGCTCGTCGTCGAGGGTCACGCCCTCGACCCCGCTCGGCAGCTCGCGCCCGATCTCGATGGGCCCGTCGAGCGGGATGCGTCGAGGCTCGTGGTCGGGCTCGGCCAGTTCGATCTCGTAGCGTGCTCATGCGTCGCGCCGCCTCTCGAGTTCGGCGAACCGGGCCCGCTTGCCCGTCCGCACTGCCGGCGATGGCGGCCGCGACCCCGGCGGCCGCCCCGAGCAGGGCGCAGACCACCACCGTGGCGATGGTCGGCGACCGCACCCCGAGCACCCAGACGAGCGAGACCACGGCCACCCCGACGAGGACGCCCATGGCGGCCAGGCCGACGGTGGCGCTGTCGGTGCGGCGGCCCTTGCGCAGCGACCGAGCGAACGACTCGGCGTAGGCCAGCGCGAACAGCAGCACCAGGATCGTCACCGCGCCGGCCGCGGTGAGCAGCCCGAACTGCTTGGTGGTCACCCCGAACTGCTGCATGGCCGATCACCACACCCGTCCGCAGCAGCTCGACCTGTCCGATCAGGCGACCCACCGGTCAGGTACCGGGCCGAGGAGAGGTCGACCGAGGCGATGCTGCCTCCCAGCCGTGCCGCAGCCAGGAGTGGGGCCGAGGCGCTGGACACCTGCTGGCCGGCGCTCTCGAGCGAGAGCCGGGCGCGGTCGGGCCCCGGGTCGCGCCGGCGCGTCACACCGACGAGCACGGGCTTGGACAGGTCGAGCTTGACCACGTGCCCCGACGTCGGGTCGACGCCGGCGACGGTCACCGTGCCCGGCGTGATGTTGCCGCCGGTGCTGGCCGAACCGACGCCGACCAGGGCGACCAGCACGAGGAGCACCAGCCCGACGACCGCGAGCAGCAGCGGCACCGTGGCCTTGGCCGGCGGGATGAGCACCGCCTGCACCGGGACGAGGTCGGCCTCCTGCACGTCCTGCAGCTGCACGCCCGCGCGGTGGGCCGACGACCGTCGGCCGGACCGCCGTGGTGGGCGCGGCCACGGTGGGACGGACGCCGGAGCCGGAGCCGGCGGCGGGCCCGGCCGGCCGACGGTCGGGGGCGCGGGAGCGTTCGGTGCGCCGGCCACGGTCGGCGGAGCCGGCGGTGGCTCGGCGGGCGGCCGCGACCGGTTCGGCGTCGGCGACGGTGGGCGGGCGCGGTGCGGACGTGACCCGGTCGGTGGCGGACACGATGGCGCTGCGCGCCCATCACCGGCGTGCCCTCGGCGGTCAGCCAGCCCGGTCCCCAGGCCGTCGTGCAGGCCTCGGCGATGGCCAGCGCCGAACTCCTCGGCCGTGGCGTAGCGGTCGGCCGGATCGGTGGCCAGCCCGCGCATCACCACGTCGGCCAGCGCCTCGGGCACGAACGGCGCCACGCTCCCGCAGGGGCGTCGGCGTCTCGAAGGCGTGCTTGAACAGCAGCGCCATGGCGTCGGCGTCGTCGTCGAAGGGCAGCTGGCCCGACAGCAGCTCGTAGAACATGGTCGCCACCGCGTAGACGTCGGTGGCCGGCGAGAGGTCGCCGCCGCGAGCCTGCTCGGGGGCGATGTAGGCGGGCGTGCCCACCACCTCGCCGGCCCGGGTGGCCAGGGTGTCCTCGCCGCCCACCACCTTGGCGATGCCGAAGTCGGTGACCTTCAGCGCGCCCGTCGCCGAGAACATGAGGTTCTCCGGCTTCACGTCGCGGTGCAGGATCTGGTGCTCGTGGGCGGCCTGCAGCCCGGCGATGGTGGCCAGCACGGCGGCGGCCGCGGCCGGCGGGGTGAAGCCCGTCGGTCGAGAAGCGGCTCCACAGCGTGCCGCCCGGGCAGCTGCTCCATGACGAGCAGGCAGAGCCCGTCCTCGCTCGACGAAGTCGTAGACGGGGACGATGTGGGGATGGTCGAGCGAGGCCAGCAGGCGGGCCTCGGTCGACGAACCGGGCCCGGACCGCCGCGTCGGCCGCGAACGCCTTGGGCAGCTGCTTGATGGCCACGTCCCGGTCGAGCTGGCGGTGCCGGCCGGACAGGACGACGCCCCATCCGCCCCGTCCGAGCTCGGCAGCCGACCTCGTAGTTCGGGAGCGCGTCGACGACCTCGCTGCTGGTCGAGGGTCATGACGTCCCGTCGCCCGCGCCGGGCAAGGCCGTGTCGGCAGGCTCGGTGGTGTCGGTGCCGTCGCTGCCCGGGGCGGCGAACTCGGCCTCGTCGATCTCTTCCTCGTCCTGGTCGCTCGGCCGGGGTGGGGGTGAGGTAGCCGATGGCGAAGAAGACGGCACCGCAGGACCAACACGGTGATCAGCCAGCGCCCGTTGCTCGGTACCCACACGCGGAACGCGGAGAGCGTGAACACCAGCACCAAGCCGAGGCCGAGACCCGCCGTCATCACCCGCAGGCCCCGGCGCCAACGGTTGCGGGGCATGCGGTGGGTGGCGATGGCCCAGACCACGCCCGCGATCGCGAGCGACGGTGATGGCGAGCAGGGCCAGGCCGAACAGGCCGTAGACCGAGTCGAGCGAGCCGCGCACGTCGCTGACGAAGGACTGCGAGGCGAGCTGGTGGCGATGGGAGTCGGCGACCGCGATGCGGGCCGGGATCAGGCCGGTGGCCTGCCCGTCGAGTCCGGTCAGGTCGAGCGAGTAGCGCAGGTGGGTCGACTGCGACGCCCCGAGGGTGAGGTTGACCGAGGTCTGGTAGGAGAAGAAGGTCAGGCCGGCCACCACGCCGGTGAGGCTGACCGAGCTCAGGGTGACGTCGTTCGAGCCCTCGTTGGTGACGTCGATGTCGACCTGCGCCGGTCGGTTCGGCCGCAACCTGACGGGGTGCGCGGCCGACGATCCGGCCACCGACCTGCCGTCGATGGTCGTCTTCAACTGGACCGACGTGGAGGCCGCCGCAGCTTGGGCGCCGGCCACGCCCAGGCTCGAGCTCAAGCCGAGGGTCGCCACCAGTAGGAGGGCGAGCGCGCCGAACCCGCAGACCGTGTTCGTGTCCCCAGCGAGACTCCGATCTCTCATTCGAATCCATCCGACACGTGGCGATGTTGGGATGGAGTATGCCTCACCTGACGAGCAGGTCACCGGCTGGATGCTGACCCGGCCACCGTCCCGACCGCGGGTGCGTGCCCCGGCCCGTCATCGAGCGATTCGAATGCGTACCATCTCCGATCGTGGCCAGTCCGCGAGTGCAACCGCGCTCGGACGGTCTGCTCGTCGGCGCGGTCCTGGCCGGCGACGCGACGGCGTTCGAGGATCTGTACCGTGCCCATGCGGGCGCGGTACACGCGGTGGCGCGTTCGCACGTGTCCGATCCCGACACGGTGGCCGAGATCGTGCAGGACACCTTCGTCCGTGCGCTCCAGCACATGGAAGACCTGCGCGAGGCGGACCGTTTCCGCCCGTGGTTGTTGTCCATCGCCCGGCACGCGGCGGTCGATCGCCTCCGCTTGGCCCAGCGGGAGATCTCGCTCGACGGCGAGCGGGCCGACGCACTGGTGGACAGAGGCGCCGAACCCGACGACGTGGCCGAGCTGCACGACCTGGCCGAGCGGGTGCAGGGCTGCGTGACCGGATTGTCGCAACGTGACGCAACCGCGGTCGCCCTCGTCACCCAGTTCGGCTTCACCACCGCACAGGTCGCTACCGCCCTCGGGGTGACGCAAGGCGCGGCCAAGGTCGTCGTGCACCGGGCCCGTCGTCGGTTGCGCAGCGCGCTCCTGCTCGAGTTGCTCGTGCAACAGCCGACGCTCGGATGCCCCACGTTCCGGGCCCTGCGCCAGACCGATCCGGGTGCGGCCAGTCGCCATCTCGACGACTGCCCGCAGTGCATCGAATCGGCCCGGGCCGAGCTGATGCCCACGCGATGATGAGCTCAGAGGCCCTCCACCCGCAGGCCGCCCTCGCGGAACTTCACCGCCAGTGCCTCCGGCAGGGCGTTGGCGCTCCAGTCGACGCTGAAGCCGACCACCTCGTCGTCGGGGTACGCCATCGCGACCCCGGGGGCGAGCAGCACGGCCAGCAGCGCCCGCTCGTCCTCGTCGAGTTGTTCGGCTACGAACGTCCGCAACTTGTCCAGCAAGCGCGCGGCCGCTTCCGCGTCGCCGGCAACGTTGTTGTCACCCGTGGCAGGACCTTCCCCAGTCGTGTCGTCTGTCACGATGTTGCGACGGAGATCGGCGGCAAGGGTTACAGGTCGCCCCAGCCGAGGGCGACGTGACCCTCGATCGCGATCGCATCGTCCGCGCGCTCCCGAGCTACGAGGTCGGCGAGGAGATCGGGCGTGGCGCGTGGGGTGTGGTGGTCGTCGCCCGCCACCGCCAGCTGGGCCGGTCCGTCGCGGTCAAGGAGCTTCCGGCCGCGTTCGCGTCGGATCCGGGAGTGCGGCGGCGGTTCGCCAGCGAGGCCCGGCTGCTGGCCGGGCTCGACCACCCCCACATCGTCCCCATCTACGACTACGTCGAGGACGAGGGCCTGTGCCTGCTCGTCATGGAGCTCCTCTCAGGTGGCACGGTGTGGAGCCGCTTCAGCACCGAGGGGGTCACCGCGGCCGCCGCCTGCGGCATCGTCGTCGCGGCGTGCTCTGCGTTGCACTACGCCCACACGAGCGGCATCCTCCACCGCGACATCAAGCCGGACAACCTGTTGTTCAGCGGGACGCACACGCTGAAGGTGTCCGACTTCGGCATCGCCAAGGTCGTGGGCGGAGCCGAGTCGATGGGCACGCGCACCGGTGAAGTGCTCGGGACGCCTGCGTACATGGCGCCGGAGCAGGCGCTTGGTACGGAGCTGACACCGGCGACCGACGTGTACGCGCTGGGCACCGTGCTCTACGAGCTGTTGTCCGGTCGCCTGCCGTTCTCGGACGACGGCAACGCCATCGCGCTGCTGTACCGCCACGTGCACGAGGATCCGACGCCCCTCGTCGAGCTCCGGCCCGACCTCGCGCCGGACCTGATCGAGGTCACGATGCGGTCGCTGGCCCGCGACCCGGCCGACCGCTACCCCTCTGCCGAGGAGTTCGGCGTGGCGCTGGCCGACGCGGCCACCGCGGCCTGGGGTCACGGGTGGGTGCGGGCCGGCGGGGTCAACGTCGTGGCCACCGGGCGCATCGGTGAGCGCATCACCGGCCCTGCGCCTGGCAGCGACGTGACCGTCACGGGACCCCCGGACCGCCCGACCCGGAGCACCCGGGCGTCGGCCACCGTCGCCGACCAGCCGATGCTGTCGGACGACGACCCAGCGGCGGCCCCCGACGAGTTGGTCCCGCTGAGCGAGATGGTGGCGGCCGCCACACCGGAGGCCGAACGGGTGACCGATCCGGCACCTCCCCCGGCACCGCCCACGGCGGCCGCGGCCGCAGTCACCGCACCGCGCCCCACGCCCGCTGCGCCGACGGCGGCGGTCGCCGCGACCGCGACACCACCGCGGCGGCGAGCCCCGCTGCTGATCGCCGCGGGCGTGGTGGTCGTGGTCGCGCTCGTCGCCGGCTACCTCCTGACCCGCGGCGGCGGCTCGACGAGTGCCGCACAACCGCGTGTCGTGGCCACCATCCCCGTCGGCGCGGGGGCCGATCACGTGGCGGTCGGCAACGGTGGCGTCTGGGTCACCAGCGGCCAGCAGAAGTCGATCATCGCCATCGATCAGGCCGACAACAAAGCCTCGACCGCGGCCGAGCTCGGGACGCAGTTGCACTCGATCGTCGTCGCCAACGGCAGCCTGTGGGTGTCCACCCGGATCCTCGAGATCCTCCGGGTCGACCCCGGGACCGACCCCGCCCATCCGCGCGTCACGCCGATGCCGGTCAGCAGCCGTATCGCGGAGTTGGCCGAGGGCAACGGGTCGATCTGGGGATCCATGCCGACGGAGGCGATCGTGCAGGTCATCGATGCCCACACCAACCAGCCGACCCGCACCATCGCGGCGGGTACCTCACCGGACTCGGTGGCGGTGGGCGACGGAGCGGTGTGGGTGGCCGACCGGATCTCGACCGGACCCGGGACGGTCACCCGTGTCGACCTGGAGGGCCACGTCGTCGCGACGATCACCGTCGGCGCCGCGCCCGAGCAGGTCGCGCTCGGGGCCGGTTCCGTGTGGGTGGCCAACTCGGGCGACGGCACCGTCTCGCGCATCGATCCCGCCACCAACAAGGTCGTCGCCACCATCCACGTCGGCACGAACCCGAAGTGGGTCGTCGTGGGCTTCGGCTCGGTGTGGGTGACCGATCCCGGCACCAACACGCTGTATCGGCTCGACCCGGGGTCCGGGAAGATCACCGGCAAGGTTGCGGTGGGGGGCGGGGCGGAGTCGACGGCCATCGGGGACGGCAGCATCTGGGTCGTGAACCAGAACGACGGCACGGTGTCGCGGGTCGTGCCGAACGGGTGAGGACGCCGTGATGTCGGCGCCCGATCGACTGGCGGACGAGGGCTGGGCGGTGCTCGATCGGCTCTTCTCCCCGACCGAATGCGACGCCATCCTGGCCGCCTCGGCTCGGCGCACCTGGCCCGTGGTGAACGCCGAGCTGATGGGTTGGGCGTCCGATGCCCGCTGGACCGAGCTCGTGGTCGGCGTCCTGGGTCCCGACGTGCGCTTCCTCCGCGAGCAACTCGTGTCGAAGCAGCCGACCTCGGGCGGGACGGTGCCGTGGCACCAGGACCACGGGTACCTGCCGATGAGCCCCAGCGGCTACCTGACCTGCATCGTGGCCCTCGACGCGATGACCGACGGACAACGGATGCCTGTGGGTGCTGCCCGGGAGCCACCGCCGCGGGCCGGTCGACCACGCGCCCTCTGGCCAGATCCTGCGGGTCGATCTCGACGTCGACGACCCGGGTGTGCCGGTGCCGCTCGACCAGGGCAGCGTGCTGGCGTTCTCGTCGCTGACCTTCCACCGCAGCGGGCCGAACGTCACCGAGGATGCTCGCCCCGCGTGGCTCGTGCAGTTCTGCGTCGCCGGGGCGGTCGACGAGCGCCGCGGGGTTCCCTTCCTGGACGGGCCCGTGGTGGCCGCGGGGGGCAGCTGGGTGGCCGGTCGGGCATAATCGACCGCAGTGTCAGGCGAGAGCCGAAGTGCGTCGATGGCGGTCGGGCGTCGTTCGCGCGAGCGGAGAAGGGCCGTCGGCGTGCTCGCGCTCGTGGTGGCGATCGTGGCCGCTGCCACCGGCGGTCCCGGACTCGTGTCGGCGCGACGGGCGTCCGCGCAGTTGGCGCCCCCGTCGGTCAGCATCAGCCCGACTTCCGGCCTCGTCGGCAGCTCGTTCACGCTCACGCCGCTGAACTTCGTGGGCCCCTGCTCCATGACCTACATCTGGAACTTCAACGGTTCGCCGACGAAGACGTGGACAAACAGGTCGTCGACCAAGCCGACCACGCTGAAGGTACCGAACTATCCGTACCCCCGCACCTACCCGATCCACGCCCTCTGTCAACTCGTCGGAACCCCGGACCAGACCTATACCACCCGCTTCACCGTGACCGGTCCCGCGCCGACGACCACGACGACCTCGACGACCACGACGACCACCGTGAAGACGACGACGACCACCACCAAGAAGGGGTCGACGACCACCACTACCAAGAAGGGCGCAACGACGTCGACGGGCGCGCCGGGCTCGTCCACGACCGCCCCCGGCGGGTCGACCACCACGACCACGGCCAAACCGGGGACGCACCACAAGAAGAAGATCACCGTCCTCCCCAGCCCCGGCGACACCAGCGGCTCGACGTCCACCTCGTACCTCAAGCTCGACGCGCTCGCCATCTCGCCAGGGGCGGCCGTCACCGCCGCGGGACGCGGCTGCGACGACGGCTCTCCGGTGACGCTCACCATCGGGTCGACGCAGGTCGGCGAGACCACGGCCGGCGACGACGGCTCGTTCCAGGCGCCGCTCCACGTCGGCGACCTCTCGGTCGGTCGCTACGACGTGCAGGCCGAGTGCGGGGCGATCCTCACCGCGTCGTTCGACGTCGTGCTGGCCAGCCGGGTCGACCCGGGCACGTCCACGACCATGGTGATCATCGTGTTCTTCATACTGATCGGCGTGGTCGCCTTCCGCCGCCGGCTCTTCCCCAGCCGCTACCCCGCGCCGGTGAAGTCGTCCGCGAGCACCGACGACGAGGTGTAACCGGAGGTCGCGGCGGGCGTCTGAGCAGGCGACGACGTCAGTTGGGGAGGTGTGATGGCTGCGGAAGACCTGGCCCGTATCTACATGCGGATCGACGATGACGACGCGTTGCGTGCCGCGGTGGCGGCGGGGGACTACTCGGATCTGGGCGGCGCCGATCTCGACGAGTACGAACGTCGTCTGCTCCGCGATGCGGCGACCGAGGACATGCCCGATGTGGCCGGGTTCGCGCTGGAGCCGGGGCAGAAGGTCGGAGTGTGGGCGCCGTATCACTACGTGGCCACGCAGTACATCACCCGCAACGTGTCCGATCCCGGGGTGCAGGCCACCTTCCTCGACTGGCACAACTCGTTGATCGGCGATCCCGAAGGCTGATGGACAGGCGACGACACTCGGTGGAGGTGGAGTGATGGCCGCGGAAGATCTTGCTCGCGTCTACATGCGGATCGACGACGACGACGCATTGCGGGCCGCGGTAGCGGCCGGTGACTTCTCCGGCGTCGGCGCGGATCTCGACGAGTACGAACGCCGCCTGCTGAGCGACGCGGCCACCGAGGACATGCCCGACGTGACCGGCTACGCCCTGCAGCCGGGGCAGAAGGTCGGGGTGTGGGCGCCGTACCACTACGGAGCGACGCAGTACATCACCCGCAACGTGTCCGATCCCGGGGTGCAGGCCACCTTCCTCGACTGGCACAACTCCCTGGCCGCCAACCCCGAAGGCTGAGCGGGTGAAGGCGCCGGTGCTGGACGACACGCAGCGGACCTTGGCCGCGCTTCGAGCCGCATCCCCGGTGTCGCAGATCGCTCCGGACGCCTACCTCGTGACCACCTCGCGGAGGCCTTCCAGGTGCTCGAGGACGTCGATTCGTTCTCGGGCCTCCACGACGGTGGCCCGCCGCGATCACAACGGACGTTGTTCCAATCGACGCCCGAGGACCATCCCGTCCGTCGTCGGATCGTGGCGGGGGCGATCTCGACGGGGCGGGTGGTGCGGGTGGCGCCGTACGCCCACCAACAGGCCCGTCTCCTGGTGCGGGGGTTCCTGCCTCGCGGGAGCGCGGAGCTGATGGCCGAGTTGGCTGCGCCCGTCACCGCCGACGTCGTGTCCCAGCTGGTCGGGATCGCGACGATCGACCGTCCCAGGATCCATGAGCTGGTGGCCACCATGAACGGGGAGCGGTTGGCGTCGAGGGACGCGGCGTGTACCGGCCAGCCGGTCACGCCATCGTCCGAGGCCTTCCGCGACTGGGTCCTGCACGAGATGGACCGGCGCCGGCACGGGGACGGCCACGATGACGGCCTGGCCGCCCTGCTGGCCGCCGACCCGGTGACCGGGTACCGCCTCGACGACGACGAGCTCGTCGTGCAGGCCCGGAACCTCTGCCAGGCCGCGCAGGGGTCGACCCGGCTGCTGATCGGCAACCTCCTCTTCACGCTGGCGCAGCACCCGGACCTCTACCGCCGTCTGAGCCGCGACCGTTCGTTGGTGCCGACCGCCATCGAGGAGTCGCTTCGCCTCGACCCACCGAACAACTTCGCCAAGCGCACGTGCACGCAAGCAGTCGGCCTGGCCGGCACGCACATCGACCCAGGCGACAAGGTGATGATCAGCCTCCCGTCGGTGAACCGGGACGGGCAGCGGTTCCCCGACGGCGACGGCTTCGAGCTGGATCGTGTCCCGCGACCGGCCCACGCGGCCTTTGGCTGGGGGCCGCATCGATGCCCCGGCGTAGCCCTTGCCCACCTGATCGCGTCGTGCGCGGTGCGGGCCGTGCTCGACGATGTCGCCGCGCTCCGACTGGCGCCGCAGCTCGCCTACGAACCTCAACAGCACCTGAACGCGTTCCGCTGGCACGGCCCGCATCGTCTCCGCGTCACGTTCGATCCGCGGTAGCCGGGGTGTAACCCCGCGCTGGCCCGTCCAGATGACAATTGAGTCCTCCGGAGGCACGTTCGAGGTCGAGGACTACAGCTTCGACGTCGAGCAGGTGCTGAGCATCGGGTTCGCGGCTCAGCGCCGTCGGCACACCTGGACGACGACATGGCGAGCCGAGATGGCGCCCGGCAGCTTGCGAGCGGCCCACGCCGGGTAGTCGAACATCTGGTTGGCTCTGGTCGCGGTGACCCCCACCTCGAAGCCGTGCCCGCGCAGGACGGACAGGTGGTCCTCGAGGGGTCGACGACCGTCGTCGAAGTCCAGCGCCATGCAGGCGACGAAGGCGCGGCCGCCCGGCGCCAGCAGGTCGGCGGCCTCATCGATGAATCGGCGGGGGAGCTCGAAGCCGGTCGGGCCTCCTGCCGCGAAGATGCGGGCCGGCAAACCTTCTGGCCGAAGGGTCTCGGGCACCCAGGGGGCGTTGGCCGTGACCAGGTCGAACGAGCCCGACCGCAATCCGGCGGCCACGTCGGTTCTCGCCGCGGAGAACCTTCCTCGCAGCTGCCGGTTCACGAGCGGCACGAGCGCGGCGGTGGCGACGCACCGGCTCGACAGGTCCGCCGACACCACGTGGTCGTAGCGCGTCGCCAGCGCGGCCCCGATGAACCCGTTGCCGCTCGCGAGGTCGACGGCACGATCGCCGTAGCCGCGTGCCGCCCAGATCACCTCGAAGAACACGAGGGAGTCGGGCCCCAGGTACACCGTGTCGAGGTCGTCGCGGTTGAAAGGCAGGAGCGTATAGATCCCGCCCGTTCTGAAGATCCTGGTCGTGAGACGCAGCCGCGGTCCGGCTATGTCCAGCGCGCCGCAGTCGGCGAGCGCGTGCAAGGTCTGCGCGCCGAGCAGGTCGACGACCAGGCGCTCGTCGACCTCTTCCCCCAGGGCCATCGCGACGAGCGGATCTTGCGAGTCGCGGCTGAGCTCCGCGCCGTCGGCCCGAAGCCGACCGACCAGCGCTTCCAGCGCCGCGGATCCCTCGGGATCGGACAGCACGCGGGTGGGGTCGAGTGGATCCGGCTGTCGTCGCGTGTCGCCGGCGGCGATCACGGTCGTCAGATCTACCACTTCCAGCCGTACTGCATCGCGGCCTGCCACTTGGGCGAGGACGTGCCCAGCGTCTCGAAGGACAGGAGCTCGATCTCGTCCTTGTGCTTGTCATCCATGGACTCGCCCTTGATGTCGCCGAGCTTGGCGAAGATGTCCGACGCATATCCCGCCACTTCCGGCATGTCGCTGGCCGCGTCTTTCACCAACGTCTGCTCCTCGGCGCTCAGATCGATCCCCTCGACCGCGGCGAAGTCACCTGCCGCCAGTCGTTGGCGCACCGAGTCGTCCGCGTCCATCGCCATCAAGACCTGCCGTACGTCCTGCCTACCCATAGATCTCCCCTTTGTCCGATACCCGGTGACGACAAGACGGAGGCGCGTCGGTTGAGTTACGGGCGGCGCTACGAGGCGTCCTGCACCGAGTACTTGAACTGGATGCTGCCGAAGTTGAAGGTGATGTTCTCGTGGGGCGCGGGATCAAGTGCGTTGGGGCTCTGGCCCTGCTTCTGGCCCTTCAGCACCAGGTACGCGTTGAGCGCGAAGCCCTCGACCTCGTCAGCAGCCGGCTCGATGGCCGCGGCACCCGAGCCGAGCATCGCGGTGAGCACGGCCCGCTCATCGGTGTCGAGGTCCAGCGCGTCCAACCTCGCGGCCAGTCGATCTGCCGCGCTCTGCATCTGGTCTGCGTCCATGACGTGAAGACGCCCGGTCGACGCCCGGGTTACACCGACCGAGCGGTCGCGCCCTTGCCGCGGTGTAACCGGTGGCCACGCAGAGCGTCAGATGCACGACCGACCAAGGAAGGCATCATGAGCACTGACGTGATCACCGAGGACGACGTCACGGGATTCCGGGACAAGATGGACGCCTGGGCGTCGACGCTGTCGGCCGGCGAGCAGGCAGTGCTGCAACTGGTGCTCGTGCGGGCCTTCCCGCCCGAGTCCGACGACGACGTCGAGGGCTTCGACGGCAAGAGCTCGGGGAAGGTGCAGCATCAGGACTTCCACTTCGTCAAGCTCGTGGACAAGGCATCGCCCATCCTGATCGGCCTGGCCTATCCCAGCTTCCCGAAGTTCACGACGCCGCCGCACCTGACCGACGAGGTCTAGCCGGCGTCACGCCGGCAAGGATATTCGCAACAAAAGGTTGCGGGTTGTGCGGCCCTGGGTTATCTTGATCTGCAACCAAACGTTGCAGAAACGAGGAGCCCCGTGGAGTACGGAACCATCGAGCGAGAGATCCACATCGACGCCTCGCCCGAGATCGTGTTCGAGGTCATCAGCACGCCAGAGCACCTGCGCGAGTGGTGGCCCGACGACGTCGTCATCGAGCCCGTGCCCGGAGCGGTCGGCGAGCTGGTCTTCGGCGACCGGGCCGATCCCGCGGCGAACGTGGTGCCGATGACGGTGGTCGAGGTCGATCCGCCGCGCCGGTTCTCGTTCCGCTGGACCCACGGCGCCGACGAGGTGGCCGCCCCGGGGAACTCGCTGCTCGTGACCTTCGAGCTCTCGCCGGCGGGGTCGGGCACGGCCCTGCGCATGACCGAGGTCGGCTTCCGCGAGATGGGCTGGGAGATCGCCGTCCTCGAGGAGCAGTACCAGTCGCACGTCCAGGGGTGGAACCACTACATCCCACGCCTGGGCGAGTACGTCACCCGACTGGTCGCGAACCCGTGAGTGCCGTCGTCGACGACGACCTCTGGTCCGCTATCGGCGACCCGACCCGTCGCCGCCTGCTCGACCAGCTCCTGGTCGACGGATCCGGCACGGCGACGTCGCTCAGCGAACGGCTGCCGGTGACCCGCCAGGCCGTGTCCAAGCACCTCGGGGTGCTCGATCGAGTCGGTCTGGTCCAGGTCGCGCCGGCGGGGCGGGAGATGCGGTACCGGGTCGACGAGGCGCAGCTCGCCCGGGCGGTGGCCCAGCTCTCCGCCGTGGGCGCGACCTGGGACGCCCGACTGCGGCGCATCAAGCACATCGCCGAAGCGATCCAACGAACGACGAACGAGAGACGAGAAGCACACGACAAGAAGGGGAAGAACTGATGGACATCCTGCACAAGGTGGGCGTGAAGTCGGCGTCGCCCGACGAGGTCTACGGGGCGCTGACGACCCTCGACGGGCTCGCCGGTTGGTGGACGAGCGACACGACCGGCGACGCCGGCCTCGGTGGCGTGATCACCTTCCGGTTCAGCAAAGGCGTCATCGACATGGAGGTGCGCGAACTCGACGCCGGCAAGCGGGTGCGCTGGGCCGTGGTCGGCGGGCCGGACGAGTGGCTCGGCACCACGGTGACCTTCGAGCTCCGCGAGGAGGACGACTACACGATCGTGCTGTTCGCCCACGAGGGCTGGAGGGAACGGGTGGAGTTCATGCACCACTGCAGCACCAAGTGGGCGGTCTACCTGATGAGCCTGAAGTCGCTCCTCGAGACGGGGACCGGCGCCGCCCACCCGCACGACGTCCAGGTCGACAGCTGGGACTGACCGGCGCGGACCGCGACGAGAGACACCACGAGAAGACCAATCCGAACGAAAGGAAGCAGTCGAGATGACGAACACCGAACAGGCTGCCGCGAAGCGAGCGGATGCAGCTGCGGACTACCAGAAGACGATCCGGGTGCAGGCCACACATGGAGCGCTGTTCGAGGCGCTCACCACGGTCAGGGGACTGTCCGCCTGGTGGACCGACGCCGCCGGGTCAGGCGCCACCGGCGGCGAGCTCCGGTTCTCCTTCGGCTCCGGGACGTGTGTGGTCCAGGTCGACGAGGCGACGCCCACGACCTTGGTGCGATGGACGGTGACGGAGTGCGCGTTCGAGCCCGACTGGGTCAGGACCCGTCCGACCTTCACCATCACGCCGGTCGACGGCGACATGTGTGAGCTCCAGTTCCGCCATGGCGGTCTGACGGCGGAGTTGGACTGCATCGACGAGTGCACCCGCGGCTGGGACCACTTCATCGTGAGCCTTCGCAACTACGTCGAGACCGGCCGCGGCATGCCACGTGGCAGCAGCGAGGACGACGCCCGCCGCGGCTAGACCGGACCGATGCCGAGCGACGCCACCGAATTCGGACGATGATTCGGAGATGAACGAAGGGCATCAGGTCTGCGACAGCGTCGAGTGGCGGGCCGCCGTCCGCGACGAGATCATCCCTTGGGCAGTAGGCGAGGTCGAGCTCGGTGACGACGTGCTGGAGGTCGGCCCCGGCTACGGCGCAACGACGGACGTGTTCGCGCAGCTGCTGCCCAACCTCACAAGCGTCGAGATCGACCCTGACCTCGCCGCCCGGCTGGAGGCCAGGTATCGCGGGAGCAACGTCCAGGTGGTGGAAGGCGATGCCACCCAGCTGTCGTTTCCCGACCAGCGCTTCAGTGGTGCCGTGTGCTTCTCGATGCTGCATCACGTCGCACCCGCCACGCAGCAGGATCGCCTGTTCCGCGAGGTGGCGCGGGTGCTGCGACCCGGGGCCCCCTTCGTGGCGCTGGACTCGGTCGAGTCCGATGGTCTGCGCACCTTCCACGAGGGCGACACCTATGAGCCGGTCGATCCGGCGACGCTGCCGACGCGCCTGGAGATCGCCGGCTTCACCGACGTCGACGTGCGCGTCAACGACTACGGCTGGACGGCGCTGGCCCGGCGGGCGTGAGCTGCTTCGCGCGACGGTCCCTCCTCAACTATGTCTTGACAGGCATATAACCAGAAGGACATATTAAGGAGGTGGGAACCGCAACCACCTTGCGAGCGTTGGCCGAGCCGAGCCGCCAGGCCATCTTCGACCTGTTGCGCGACGGCGAACGTCCCGTCGGCCAGCTGGTCGGCGAGCTGTCCCTCAGCCAGCCCGCGGTCTCCAAGCACCTGCGCCTGCTCAAAGAGGCCGGCCTCGTGGAGGCTCGTGTCGATGGCCAGCGACGGGTGTACCGGATTTGTCCCGAGCCGTTGGCCGAACTCGACCAGTGGCTGGCCGGCTATCGCGACCTGTGGTCCCACCACCTCGACCGGCTGGAACAGCACCTCGACCGGAGGAGAGATCGATGACCGATGCCACCTTGCTGACCGACCGAGACCGACCCGCGGTTCGACTGGAGCGCCTCTTGGTCGACCCGCCGCCGATCGTGTGGCAGGCGCTCACCGACCGCGCCCGGCTGGGCGACTGGTTCCCGAGCGATGTCGAGGTCGAAGGCGGCCGCTGGGTCGAGGGGGCGGCCATCCGATTCGTGTTCCCGCCCGAGGTGATCGAGATGACGCTCGAGGGCCGGGTGGTCGAGGTCGACGAACCTCACGTGCTGTCCTTCTACTGGGGCGACGACCTGTTGCGCTTCGAGCTGTCGGAGTCGGGCACGGGCACTCGGCTGGTGGTCATCGACGAGCTACCCGGTTCATGGGCGGCCCGCAACGCGGCCGGCTGGGACGAGTGCCTCGACCGCTTGGCCGGACTGGAGGACGGCCCCGGTTGGAAGCCCCGGTTCGAGGCCTACGCGGCGGCCTTCGAGCCCCTGGTCGGCGCCCAGGAGGGCCCGCCGCCGGATCACAAGGGAACCTGAGCAGCTGAAGCCGGCGTCCGAGACGCTGGCTTCGAGCCCGCCGGCGATGACTTCGGCACAGTGGTGTCGTCCAATGGGGGACGCATCGCACCCGGAGGAGAACGACACCATGGGCAAGCTCATCGTGACCGAGTTCGTCACGCTCGACGGGGTGGCGCAGGCGCCGGGAGGGCCCGACGAGGACACCGACGGTGGCTTCACGCACGGCGGATGGCAAGCACCTCTGCACGACGAGGAGGCCGGCCAGGTCCTGTTCGAAGACGCGAGCAGCATGGACGCACTGCTCCTCGGCCGACGGACCTATGACATCTTCGCCAACTACTGGCCCAACGCTCCCGAGGAGATCCCGTTCACCGGCCTGCTCAACCGCGTCCCCAAGTACGTCGCCAGCCGCACGCTCACCGACCCTCTGGCCTGGCCGGGCTCGACCCTGGTCGCCAGGGACCTCGCCGAGGGCATCGCCTCGCTCAAGGAGCGCCACGACGAGGTCCATGTCATCGGCAGTCTCGACCTGGTGCAGTCGTTGCTGCGCTTCGGCCTCGTCGACCGGCTCAACGTGTGGATGTACCCGCTGCTGCTCGGTAGCGGCAAGCGGTTGTTCGCCGGCGGCGTCGTGCCCGCCGCGTTGCGCCTGACCGAGTCGGTCACCTACCCCACCGGCTCGATCCACCTCGCCTATGAGATCGGCGAGGCGCCCACCTACGGCGTCATGGCGAACGAAGTCGAGGCGGCCGCGCGGCTGCAGTAGGAGGGGTCAGAGCGTCGAGCGCAGTCCGGCGGGACCACCGTAGAAGCAGTAGTCGCAGAGCTCGTAGCGGTGGGCGTCGAGATCGACGACCGGGAACGGAAGGCCGGCCATCTCGGTCACGTTGTAGATGTACCGGGACACCTTGGAGGAATTCGTGCAGCCGTCGAGGAGGCGGTGGATCTTCGAGTGGCGGTGCGCGACCGGCGCGCCCTCGTAGTGCCAGATGTCCGTGGTGGGGTCGAGTTGGACCCAGGGTCGCTGGACGTCGTAGTCCCAGCGGATGTAGGCCGGCCCTACCGGCGCCGGCGTCACCGCCAGGTCGATCACCTCGTTGAAGATCTCGGTCGTCTGCGTGCCGCTCGCTCGGTAGAGACGGCATCCGACGACGCACTTGCCCTGGTCCGCCCCGAGCGGCTTCGGCGTGATCACGAACGTCCGACGATCGGTCGTGCCCACCTTCGCCAGCCCATCCTGGTCGATCTGGACCGTCCCGGTGGCCGGATCGATGACCGTCCACTGGATGTGCAGGGACGGGTCGTCGGGTACGACCCCGAGCGGGAGGCGCACCGAGTAGGTGATCGGCTGCGAGAGCAGGCCCGCCTGGATCGACTTCGGGCCCATGAGCGCCGCCGGCCTCGGTTGGGGCCTGATCGTGAGGCCCATGTACGGGCCATCGGGGCTGATCGAGTACTCGTCCACCGCGATCCGGAGGGTCACGTCGGCGAGCGAGTGCGACGAGACCCGACGGACACGGCTCGTCGGTGCTCCCGACGTGCCGCCCTGCACCGCCATGAGGTAGGCGTTGCGCTTCTCGTCCTCCATCGCGCTGATGAACGGCAGGAGGTACAGCAGGAACATGCCAGCGGTCCCCACGGTGAAGAGCCCGGCCAGGAGCTCCTTCCACAACGGGATATCCGCGGAGGGATCGAACTGCGGGTTCTCGATGGAGAACCACAGCCCGGCGTAGTTCTGTGGGGGTATCGCGAACGGCTTCTCGATGTAGTTGATGGCCCCGCCCGGCCGCACGGCGTCCATGTGCGGGACGATGGAGAACGAGAACGTGGCGTGGCCCTCGTCGCTCACCGCCATGCCGTTGACGAAGAACTCGCCGTCACGGGCCGTCAGCCCGATTCCCCGGATGGTGGCTTGGGCGCCCACCGCGCTCACGATCTGCTGCTCGACCGAGGCCAGGAGGATCGGCAACGCGGCCGGATTCGTGGCCACCGCCAGGTCGTAGTCACCGGTGAAGTTCTCGAGGGCCGACGTGTCACCGGTCAACCAGATGCCGTTCGTGTCGTCCGGCGGCCACGCCGGCACGAACCCGCTCACGCCCAGCCCGGCGACGACCGCTCCGTCGACCACGCGCCCCGGGACGAGGGCGAGCGTGTCGGGTGGCGGCGCGGCGGCGTCGACGATCGGTCCGAGCGACGTCACGTCGATCGAGGGGAGCGGGATGAGCTTGGCGTCGAGGGCCAGCTTCACTGTCGCGCTGAGGCGGTCCAACATCAGCGGGCTCCGCAGGTACGCGTCCGTGTCGGGCTTGAAACCGGCGGTTCCCACGACGGTGAAGGTCCACGTGACCACCTTCACCCGATCGTGCTGCGGGCTCAGCGCGAGCTGACCGGCCATGAGCGTGAAGTCCGGGGGCACGACGACATCGGCGTGCGCGACGACGGGGTGCGTCTCCACCCCGGTGCTGCCGGCATAGGTGAGGTTGCCCGTGAAGTCGATGCCCATCACCAGGGCGTCCCGGGCCGCGTCACAGGTCACCGTCGGCGGCATGAGGAACGCGACGAGGGCCACAGGCGGCCCCTCTCCCTGGAACAGGATCGGGAGGTTCCGGGAGAAGCCTTCGCTCGAGTACGCGAGGAAGAGCACGTCGTTGATGACGCGTTCCCGGAGCGCGATCGCTGCGGCGAAGCCCGCGTGGTCAGGCATCTGCGCCTCCCCATCTACCCGCAAGTAGGTGCTCCGGCGAGAGCAGAGCCCAGCAACACATAAGCGAAACGAGGATGCTCTCGCACGTTCATACGAGACGCGACGACCGGAACGGCCGGAACGTACACCCACCGCGATGTCGATGCATCGCCGCCGGTCGGGCGTGTTCATCCACCCGTCCGGAGGTGGACACATCGACGTTCGGCTCACCCCCTCAAAGTGGGAAAGGGCTGGTGTGTCGACTCGGTGCAGGCTTGCGCTTGAGGGGTCGTGCCAAAGGACTCTGGTCATCGTGCGCTCGATGCAGGACCGTGAGGGACGAGCAACTGGACGGCCCGGAGAGGGTGATCGCCGATGATGTGGAACGACTGGAACGGCGCATGGTGGATGTGGTTGCTGGGGCCGCTGTGCATGGTGGCGATCGTGGGGGTCATTGCTTGGGTCGCGATCAAGCTCGCTCGCCTGCCCGATACAACGAGCGGAACTGATCTTGCCCGGCAGTCGCCCACGGAGGTGCTCGACGAGCGGTTCGCACGAGGGGAGATCGACGAATCCGAATACCAGCGACGACTCGTGGTTCTCCGCGGCGGCGCAACGGCTGGGGATCGGCCATAGCGAGCTAGCGGCGATCAGCTCGGATGGGGCTAGATAGGGCCGATGCGATTGCTCGATGCCCTCGGTCACGCCCTGTCGATCGCGGCGTCGATGACGTGGGAGATCCTGTGGGCGCTCATCCTCGGGTTCGCGCTGTCGGCCATCGTGCAGGCACTGGTGCGGCGTTCGACGATCACGCGGCCGCCTCGGCGACGATCGAGCCCAGACTCGCTGGTCGCCGCCGACTGGCCTCGGGGCGGCCAGTTCGTCGTGCTCGTACGCGGCGGTGGCGCTGGCCCGTTCGCTGTTCCGCAAGGGCGCCGAACTTCACCGCGGCGATGGCGTTCGAGATCGCCTCGACCAACCTGGTCATCGAGCTCGGCATCATCCTGGCCCTGCTGCTCGGGTGGCAGTTCACGCTCGCCGAGTTCGTCGGCGGACCGGTCATGATCGTGTTCATCGCCGTGCTGTTCCGGCTGTTCCTGCCGCCAGCGGCTGCTCGACGACGCCCGCTACCAGGCCGACCGAGGCCGTCGCCGGCTCGATGGAAGGCCACGCCGCCATGGACATGAGCGTCCAGGGCGACGGGACGTTCTGGCACCGGCTCCGCTCGCCCGAGGGGTTCACGTCGGTGTCGCACATCTTCGTGATGGAGTGGGCCGCGGTGCTGCGCGACATCGTGATCGGCCTGCTCATCGCCGGCGCGGTCGCCGCCTGGGTGCCCGACACCTTCTGGCAGCGGTTCTTCCTCACCGACAACGAGACCGCTGCGCCAAGATCTGGGGACCGATCGTCGGACCGCTCGTCGCCGTGGTGAGCTTCGTGTGCTCGATCGGCAACGTGCCCGCTCGCCGCGGTGCTGTGGAACGGCGGGATCAGCTTCGGCGGCGTGATCAGCTTCATCTTCGCCGACCTCATCATCCTGCCGATCATCGTGATCTACAAGAAGTACTACGGCTGGCGCATGGCCCTGTTCATCACCGGCACCTTCTACGTCACCATGGTCGCCGCCGGCTACGTCATCGAGATCCTCTTCGGCGTCCTCGGCCTCATCCCCACCGAGCGCAACGCCATGGTCATGGAGTCGTCGATCACCTGGAACTACACGACCTACCTCAACATCGTCTTCCTCGCGCTCACGGCCGTGTTGCTCGTCCGGTTCGTTCGCACCGGCGGCCGACCGATGCTCGAGATGATGGGCGGCAGCCCCGACGCCACGGTTGACCCGGAGCCAGACGCCGAGGTCTGACCGAGCTGCCATCCCACTCTCCCCTATCACTGGGGGTGGCGGGGCGTTACGGTGACCCCAGACGGGGACCTTCTTGTACCTCCTAGCCCGGGGATCCAGTGGGATCACCATCCCCGTCGTGAGGAAGTCGAGAACAATGAGATCCGCTGGGGATCAAACGTGTCTCATTCGACGCGCAATTCCGGCCTCGTGGGTGCGATCGGCAACTGACCTGGCCTCAGATCGGACACGGTCGTGACGATCGTGCGCCCTTCGCCGGGCCCGATCGAGGCGGGCGAGACGACTGGGACACCGGGTGACCTCGAACGCGGACCCATCTGGCGGATCGTCGGGGGGTCGTTGGCGGTGGGGCTGGTGGGAGCGCTCCTACTCACGCTCGTCGTGTTCGCAGGGGCGCCCGAGCACGTGATCTCCGGCGTGGCGTTGCTGGCCTTCGCGTTCGGGTGGGCGATGCTCGCTGTGCTGTCGACCCGCTACACCAGCCAGCCGCAGCGCTGGGCATTGGTGCCCGCGGCCTTCATGGCTGGCGTGGGCGTCGCACTGCTGGCACTTGCGCCTGGCGACGGGTCGTTGAACGCCGTCGGCTGGGTGTGGCCGGCGGCCGTGCTCGGGCTCGCAGTGTGGATGTTCATCCAGATGCGCCGCGCGCTCAGGGGCCGGGTTCGCTGGTTGCTCTACCCGGTCATCGGCCTGCTGGTCGTCGGGTCGGTCGGTGGGACGTACGAGCGGGTGTCGCTGGCGCGCAACCAGAACACGTACGCGATGCCAGGCCGGTTGTACGAGGTCGGCGGTCATCGACTGCACCTGAATTGCACCGGGTCTGGCAGTCCGACCGTCGTGCTCGAGAACGGACTCGGCGAGATGTCGCCCTTCTGGAGCCGAATCGCCCCGAGGGTGGCTGCCACCACCCGCGTGTGCGCGTATGACCGCGCCGGTCAGGCCTGGAGCAGCGATGCTGGAGGACCCCAGGACGGCCTGGCTGTCGCCACCGACCTGCACACCTTGCTCGCCCGTGCGCACGAGACCGGCCCGTACGTGCTCGTCGGGCACTCCGTGGGCGGTAGCTACGTCATGATCTACGCAGCCCGATACCCGGACCAGGTCGCGGGCATGGTGCTGCTCGACTCGAGCAGCCCATACCAGTTCACGGTGCTGCCGGACTACGCGAGCCAGTACGCACTCTCCCGGCGTGTGTTGGCCGTCCTTCCCAGCCTTGCTCGGCTGGGCCTTGCACAGCTCCAGCCCTCGTCGGCGCTCTCGAGCCTTCCCGAGCCGGCCGCGTCGCAGGTCAGGGCCTTTTCCACCAGTCCCCGCCACATGCGCAGCGTCCGTGACGAGTGGTCCGTCCTGCGCAAGGTCTTCGACCAGGCCCAGGATCTGACCAGCCTCGACGGCAAACCACTCGTTGTCGTCACCGCCACCGAATCACAGCAGAAGACCAAGGGGTGGTCCGCCGCGCAGGACCGGCTGGCCGGCCTCTCGAGCAACAGCCAGCACCGCATCGTCGAAGCGACCCACATGGGTCTGCTCGACGACGAGCACAGCTTCGAGCCGTCCGTGCGGGCCATCGACGACGTCCTGCAGTCGATCCGGTCCGGTACGCCGGTGGTGACACGGTGAAACCGATGTGGCGCAGTCATGGCCCGGCGATCTGGATGGTCGTCGACTCCACCTATCGCGAGGACGCGACATGACAACAACCGGCAGTGACCTACGTGAACGATGGGAGCAGGAGCGGACCGCGGCGAGCTCGGCGAGACAGGTTGGCGACGCGGAAGGCGAATGGCGGCATCTCGAGCGCGCTCACATCCTCAGCCAGCCGATGGCTGTCGCCCATGTCCGCACGCACGTCGCGATGCTCGGCTACGGCCTCCGGCATCACGATGGACACGAGATCGTGGGGCAGCTCGTCCGTTTGGTCGTCGCCGCACCTGGTACCTGGACGGGCCGATACCCGGTCGGCAACACCGGCGGAGCCAACGTCAGCGCGCTGAAGCCGATGCCGATACCCGACGACCTGCGGGCGGTTCTGAACGATCCGCACGTCGCTCCGCCCGGACCATGACCCGTCTGGACGCTGGACGTGGCTGATGTGGAGATTCCCCCTGCGCGACCGTCGCTGCGGGCGCCGATCCTGTGGGGCTTCGCGTTCGGCGCGATCCAGGCCGCGTCACCGCTCGGGCTCAGGTGGCTGCAACCAGCGACCCTGCAGGCGATGTTGCTGTGCTTCATCGCCGCCGTGTACGTGGGCTTCGCAGTCGCGGACGGCCGCCCGCGCATCATCGCCACCGAGTGCGCGGTTGCGGCGGTCTTCGTGTTGCTGGCTGCGGTATCGGTCACGGGCACCGCCTGGCTGCTCGTCGTCGGATACGCGGGGCACGGTCTCAAGGACTTCTGGCAGGAGCGACGCCACTACGTCGCGAACACCCGTTGGTGGCCACCGTTCTGCGCGTGCGTCGACGCGGTCGTCGCACTCGTGCTCGTTGCGGAGATCGCGGCGGGCGTCAACTTCCACTCGTAGGACTCACACGAAGGAGCTCGCATGGCAGCTACACACGACTCAACCGCCGGATCGCCCGCGGGCACATTCTCGACTGACACCGCAGGATTGGACGAATGCGTCGCGCCCACGGTCGTCGACCTTGTGGACGGCGACCTGCTCGAGCTCCGCATCGCGCCCGTCGTCAAGCAGATCGGCGAGGACCGAGTCCGCATGCTCGCCTACAACGGGTCGATCCCCGGCCCGACGCTGCGCGTGCGCCAGGGCTCGGAGATCACGGTCCACGTCCGCAACGACGCCGACACCGAGGCGACCGTCCACTGGCACGGACTGCGCCTCGACAACGAGTACGACGGCGTGCCCTTCGAGACCCAGGACCCGATCGCCATCGGCGGCGACTTCACCTACCAGGTGCGCTTCCCCGACGCCGGCCTCTACTGGTACCACCCCCACATCCGCGAGGACTACGGCCTCGACATGGGCCTGTACGGCAACCTCGTCGTCGAACCCGCCGACCCGGACTACTGGCCGCCGGTCAACCGCGAGTTCGTCGTCACGCTCGACGACGTCCTCGTCGAGGACGGCCAGATCGCGCCCTTCAACCTCGACGGCCCGACCTTCGTCGCCATGGGCCGCTTCGGCAACGTCATGCTCACCGGCGGTGAGTCCAACCTCGAACTCAACGCCCGCGCCGGTGAGGTCGTTCGCTTCTACTTCACCAACACCGCCAACACCCGACTGTTCAACGTCGCCATCCCGGGCGCTCGCATGAAGCTCGTCGGCGGCGACAGCGGACGCTACGAGCACGAGACGTTCGTCGAGGAGGTGCTCCTCGCGCCGTCCGAGCGGGCCATCGTCGACGTGCTGTTCGAGACTGCCCGGTGCGTTCACGCTCGAGCACCACACCCCGACGCAGAGCTACATCCTCGGCGCGATCACCGTCACGCGACGAGCCGATCGACGAATCGCTCCGTCGCCCAGTTCGAGGAGCTGCGGACCTGCCCAGACCTGACGGCCGAGCGGGCGAGGATCGACGCAGACCGCGATCGAGCCCCGGACAAGACGCTTGGCGTTCGAGTCGCTGATGCCGCTCCTGTACGGCGACCCCGACGCGACCGCAGACGCCTGGACGTGCCCGATGCACCCCGAGGTCGTCAGCGCGGAGCCGGGAACCTGCCCGACGTGCGGGATGAAGCTCATCGCCGCGCGCCCCGTCGGCCTGGACCTGCCCGATGCATCCCGAGGTCGTGAGCGGGGAGCCGGGAACGTGTCCCGAGTGCGGCATGAAGCTCATCCCGGCCGCGCCCGACGCCGTCCCGGTCGCCGGTCACACGGAGCACGCACACGCACGACACGCCCGACGGCCTCGAGTGGGAGGACCTGATGCCCGAGATCAACCGTGCGTCGGACTCGCACAACATGATCTGGAAGCTCGTCGACCGCGACACCGGCAAGGCGAACTGGGAGATCGACTGGGCGTTCCACGTCGGCGATCAGGTGAAGATCCGCCTCGTCAACGACCTGGACCAGGACCACCCGATGCACCACCCGTTCCACATCCACGGCGCCGGCCGATTCCTCGTGCTCGCTCGCGACGGCGTACCCGATACGAACCTCGTCTGGAAGGACACCGTCCTGGTCCGGTCCAACGAGACCGTCGACATCCTGCTCGACGTCTCCAACCCGGGCCGCTGGATGGCGCACTGCCACATCGCCGAGCACAACCAGAGCGGCATGATGTTCAGCTTCCCCGTCACCGAAGCGGCGTCCTCGCCGGCCACCCCGGTCGACCAGTCGGACGCCGTGGCGCGACCCGCGCTCGACCGACCGTCGAACCCTTCACTCGCCTCTGCCGTCGGGGAGACGATGAAGGCGATCGTCCAGGACGAGTACGGCTCCGCCGAGGACGTGCTCCGACTCACCGAGATACCGCGGCCCACGATCGCAGAGGACGAGGTCCTGGTGCGGGTCGCCGCGGCGGGCGTCGATCGAGGCACATGGCACCTGACGACCGGCCTGCCGTACGCGATTCGTCTCACTGGATTCGGCGTGCGCAGGCCGAAGGCCCCCAACCCCGGGCGGGGCTTCGCCGGAACGGTCGAGTCCGTGGGCAGAGAGGTGACCCACTTGAAGCCCGGCGATGCGGTCTACGGAACCTGTGACGGGTCCTTTGCCGAGTACGCACGCGCCGAAGCGAGCAGGATCGCCCTCAAGCCCACCAACCTGACCTTCGAACAGGCAGCGGCCGTGCCCATCTCCGCGCCGACCGCGCTCCAGGCCATCCGTGACAAGGCGAAGGTGCAGCCGGGACAGCATGTGCTCATCGTCGGTGCGTCCGGAGGTGTGGGCAGCTACGCCGTACAGATCGCGAAGGCCTTTGGCGCCGAGGTCACCGGCGTATGTAGCACCGCCAAGATCGATCTTGTCCGATCGCTCGGCGCCGACCACGTCATCGACTACACCTGCGAGGACTTTGCCAACGGCGAGAACCAGTACGAAGCGATCCTCGACATCGGGGGCAACCGGCGCCTGTCAGATCTACGCCGCGCTCTCACCAATCGGGGGACGCTCGTGATCGTCGGTGGCGAGACCAGTGGACGGTGGCTCGGCGGTTTCGACCGCAGCCTCCGTTCGGTCCTGCTGTCCCCGTTTGTCAGCCAGACACTGGGAATGCTCACGTCGTCGGAGAACGCCGAGGACCTGCAGGTCGTGCGGGACCTCGTCGAATCCGGAAAGCTCGCGCCACTCATCGACCGGTGTTACCCGCTGAGCGAGGCGCCCGCCGCCGTCAGCTACGTCCAAGATGGTCACGCACGAGGCAAGGTCGTCGTTTCCGTCTGAGAGCAGCACGCCCCTACCGTTCGGGGGTGAGAAGACTCATTGGTCGGCGAGGTACTGCTGTACGAGCCGGATGCAGACAGCACCTTCGCCCACGGCCGACGCCACACGTTTGATCGAGTCGCGTCGCACATCCCCGACGGCGAACACGCCGGGGATGGTGGACTCGAAGACCAGACGTGACGGAGCGTCATCCGATGGACCGGTCATCACGAAGCCCCAGTCGTCGCGTGCGACCTCCGGGGGAAGCCAGTGCGTAAAGGGCTCGGCACCGATGAGAACGAACAGCGCGGAAGCGGTCAGCGTGTCGGTTGCTCCCGACGGTCGATGTCGGACGTCGATGGTCTCGAGCCGACCGTGACCGGCGCCGCCGACGACCTCAGTCTCGTACATCACGTCGATGTTGGCGGTCGCGTCGACCTCGGTGATGAGGTAACTGGACATGCTCTGGGCCAGCGACTTGCCTCGCACAAGGATCGCGACCCGAGACGCGAACCTGGCGAGGTACAGGGCTGCCTGGCCGGCGGAGTTTCCCCCGCCGACCACGAACACCTCTTGGCCGGCGAGGCCGGCCGCTTCGGAGATCGCGGCTCCGTAGTAGACGCCGACGCCGTTGAACGGTTCGAGTGACGGAAGGTCGAGGGTGCGGTACGACACCCCGGTCGCGATCACGGCGGCCCGTGCGGGGACCTCGGTGCCGTCAGCCAGTTGCACGATCCGCAGCTTGCCGTCGACGCGCAGCCCTGTGGCCGCGTTGCCATAGACCATCTCGGTCCCGAACAGGATGGCTTGATCGAACGCGCGGGCCGCGAGCTCGGCTCCACTGATCCCTCGGGGGAAGCCGAGATAGTTGCGAATCATCGAACTGGTCCCGGCCTGACCGCCCATGGCCGTCGGCTCGATGAGCGCGGCGCGCAATCCCTCCGACTCCGCGTAGACCGCCGCGGAGAGACCAGCGGGCCCGCCGCCGACGACGATGAGGTCGTAGATCCCTGACCCCGGGCGGGTCCGGGCGCCCAACGCATCGGCGAGCTCGATGTTGGATGGGTCCACGAACGTACGGCCGTTTTGCAGGACGACGACCGGCGCCCTGCCGGCGTTGGCTCCGGCCTCGTGCAGGATCGCCACACCGGTATCGGAGTCAGCAGGATGGAACGTGACTGGCACGTCGTGGCGCTGCAGCAAGTCGGAGATCTCGTACACGCGTGCCGTTCGTTCGGCGCCGACGATGCGGACCGCTGGAGCTCGAGGACCGCGGATGCGCCACCACTCGTCCAGCAGCTCCGTGATGCTGCGATGAAATCGCTCGTCGGGCGCCCCCGACGGCTTCGTGACGAAGCATTCGGCTCGTCGCTGTGCGAACGCGGCCGCGATCTCCTCTCGGTACATCCGGCTCTCGTTCCAGTTGAGCAGCAGACCCCGTCGCGCGTGCGGGTGCATCGTTTGGGCCGCCTCCAGGAGCATGGCTCCGTTCGACGCGCGGTCAGCTAGGATCAGCGCAACTTGGCTGTCGGACTCAGCGAGCGCCCGCAACCGTTGGCTTGCCGACACGACGTCGGAATCGGCGACGATCGTGTAGTCGCTGGAGTACCGGGCGACCAGCTGCTCGACAGTGTCCGAGGCGGCGGCGTCGGGGGCCATGACGACGATGACCGGCTTGACGTTGTCGAGCATCGTTGCGTTCGCCTCGTACCCAGAACTCGGCGGCCTCCGGCCACAGCTGAAGTCCCACGCTATTCACACTCGGCGACCGGTGTCGGCCCTGGCCGCCTGGTCGGCTAGGGGATTCGGTGATCTCCCGCGTTGGTCAACTCACCTCGCCGCTCCTGGAGCGCCCGCAAGATACGAGGATTGGATCTCGTCCACGCGCGCTCGAAGTTCGACGGCCGTGCCCGAGATCGCGATGCGGCCTCGGTCCATGACGTAGACGCGGTCGGCGATCTTCAACGCCTTGTGGACGTGCTGCTCGACCAGCACCACGCCGACGCCGGCGCCGGCGGCGGATCGCAACGCCGAGAAGAGGCGATCGACGACCATCGGCGCGAGTCCGAGCGAGAGCTCATCCGCGAGGAGCACGGCCGGCCGGCGGGAGAGCGCCAGACCGAGCGCCAACATCTGCTGCTGGCCACCCGAGAGGAGCGCGACGCGCCGGTTGAGGTGGGGCTCCAGTTCGGGGAAGAGCTCGACGACGGATTCTGCCGTCGTACGGAAGGCCCGCAGGTTCTCGGCCACGGTCATCCGCATGAACACGGCCCGTGCGTCGGTCACGAGAGCGAGTCCGGCACGGGAGCGTTCGTGCAGCGGAGCGCTCTCGTCGAGGTCGAGGAAGTGGACGGCACCGCCCAGGGGTGCCAGCTCACCCGCCATCGTGAGGAGCGTCGTCGTCTTGCCGGCGCCGTTCGGCCCGAGCAGCGCAACGACCTCGCCCTCTCCGACCTCGAGGTCGACGTCTCGCGTGACGCTCACCTTGCCGTAGCCCGCGATCAGACCTTCAACCCTCAGCAGCGGCTTCATGCCGGTCCCCCAACGGCGCGCTCTCGGCGTCCGATCTCACCTCGGCCTCGGTTGGCTCACCCAGATAGGCGCGGATCACCACTTCGTCGGACTGCACATCGCGCGGCGAGCCGTCGGCGATCTTTCGGCCGTAGTCGAGCACGACGATGCGATCGCACGTGTTGAGGATCAGGGCCATGTCGTGCTCGACGACGACGACGGCAATGCCGTGGCGCTCGGCCATCTGGCGGATCAGCGTCGCGAGCTCGTGGCGTTCACCGTCGTCCAGACCCGCGGCGGGCTCGTCGAGCAACACGATGCCGGGGTTGGCGATGATGGTGCGGGCGATGCCGACGAGCTTGATGACGCCGTGGGGGAGAGCCTCCGGACGTTGATCGAGCACGCCGCGCAGGCTCAGGTCGTCGATGACCGACTCGGCGAAGGGCGACAGCGGCCGACGGTCGGGAAGCACCAGATCGCGCACGAAGGACCAACGCCCTCGGGTGTCCTCCGCGACGCGGAGGTTGTCGCGGACCGTGAGCTCCTCGAACAGCTCCACCGATTGCCAGGAGCGAGAGATGCCCGCACGCGCTCGCCGCTCGGGCGCCCAGCGCGACACGTCGGTGCCGTCGAGGAGAACGATGCCGGATCGTTGGCGGGTGAACCCACTGATCATGTCGAGCAGCGTGGTCTTTCCAGCCCCGTTCGGGCCGATCAACCCGACGACTTCCGCCGGTGCGACCTCGAAGGAGACGTCGTCGATCGCGGCCACGCCCCCGAAGCTGACCGAGAGGCCGCGAACGTCGAGCGCCTGTCCCCGGCGCGGCACGGCAGGTGGTGCGGGCGCCGAAGCTGTCGCTGGCGCGGTGGGGGCAACCGGACGGGCCAAGCGTCGCGTGAAGCGCCGACCGCTGGCTGCCCATAGCGATGCCAACCCGTCGGGCGCCCGCCAGAGCAGTTGGATGACGCCGAAGCCGCTCAGGATGACCAGCCACGCTGCGACGTTGCTGAGGTTGGGAAACAGATCGTTCGTGACCTGCGAGACCAGCGCCCCTGGCGCGGCAACGGCACCCGCCACGACCCCAGACACCCACCCGAGTCCGCCGATGACCGCGTACTGCACCAGGAGGATCGAGCCGAAGACGTTGAACGACGTGAACTGCACGTTCGTCTGCTGGAAGGCGAGGAGCACGCCCCCGAGCCCGGCGATCCCCGCGCCGACCGCGAACGCGTAGAGCTTGATGCGCACCACGCTGATGCCGAGCCCGGCCGCCGCCCGCTCGTTGCTGCGCACGGCGATCATCTTGCGGCCCGTCGGTCCGGCGCGGAGGTTGGCCACCATCAGACCGACGAGGACGAGCGCAACGAACATGAGCGCCGCGTACCGCTGAGGATGGAGCACCGGATCGAACTGGTAGCCGAGGATCTCGGGACTCCGCACGACGAGGCCTTCGAACCCGCCCGTCATGCTGGAGTTGTCGAAGATCAGCGCGCTGAAGACGAGCGAGAGCGCCAGCGTCACGATGGCGAGCGTCACCCCCCGGGTACGGATCGCAGGCAGAGCGACGAGCACGCCTACCGCGGTCGCCGCGATCACACCGATCAGCACGGCGACCAGGAAGGGCACGTCGAGGCTGTTGGCCGACCGAGCCGCCGCCCAGGCCCCGAAGCCCGCCAGCGCGTACTGGCAGAGCGACAACTGGCCGGCGTAGCCCGACACCACGATGACGGACGCGATGATGATGCCGATGCCGAACGTCGTGATCAGCGCGCTCGAGTAGCTCGGAGCGGAGAAGACCAGTACCGCGCCCGCCGACGATGGCGAGCGCGAGTGGGACGCGGGCGATGTGGCCGCTGCCGGGTAACGGCAGCCGGGCACTCGTCTCCCCACGGGCCGGGCGGGCGCGACCCGATGCCACCGCGACGACGAGGATGATCAACAGGGGTACCGCCTGGGGCAGACCCGTCAGCGATGCGGTGCTGACGTGCCACGCATTCGCGATGTCGGGCTGGAACAGCGAGAGCTCGCTCTGGAGCGCGCCGATGACGAGCGCGGCGGCGACCGTCAGCCCGAACGACGAGAAGCGCCCGACGAGCGCGGCCGCCAGCGCGGGCAGTACGGCGACCGACAGGATCGCCGCGTTCAGCGTGACGATCGGCGTCAGCAGGATGGCGGCCAGCGCGGACAGGAAGCCAGCGATCATGTAGTTGGCGAGCTCGACGCGGGATGGTGCCCAGCCGGCGATGGCCGCCACGCGGCGGCTCTCGGAAACGGCGGAGGTCGCGAGCCCGAACAGAGACCGG
Organism: uncultured Microthrixaceae bacterium; assembly: GCA_963776435.1. Lineage (GTDB taxonomy): Bacteria > Actinomycetota > Acidimicrobiia > Acidimicrobiales > Acidimicrobilacustridaceae > UBA4742. The sequence continues at coordinate 321,724 of CAVZMK010000002.1, read as the reverse complement.
CTGTATATCCCCCACAGCACCAGCGCGAGCGCGAGGGCGAGACCGATGAGGATGAGGCGGTCCTCGGCGATCCGAACGTCACCCGTGAGGACGACGTCGCGGGTCGGCAGGAACGGCTCGGGCTGGCTCAGCTGGTTGCTCCAGACCACGAGCATGAGGGCCTCTGCCGTGCTCAGCAGTGCGAGCGTCGCGATCAACCGGCCGAGCAACGACGACCTCCGCAGCATCGCCATCACCAGGTACGTCAGGACCCCGAGGAGGACCCCGACGGTCAGGCCAACGGCCACGGCGATCGGCGTGGGCCACCCGTGGTCGTCGCGCAGCGAGTAGCAGACGAACGCTCCTACGGCCCCGAGGGCTGCTGCCGCGAAGTTGAGTACGCCCGACACTCGGTGGACGATGACCAACGAGAGCGCGACCAGCGCGGTGAGCGAGCCGGTGGCCAGACCGAGCAGCGCAAACCGCACGGTCTCCTGGCTGAAGACCGCCGTGGCCACCAGCACGGTCATGGGCTGAGCTTGAAGGGCTTCGTGGCGTCGCTGAACGAGGAGACCCGCTGGTACTTCCCGTTCTCGACGCGGATGATCATCGCGTCACGCGAGAAGACGCGGAAGCCCGCCAGCGTGCTGATCTCGGGAAAGGCGGGCTTGCTGAAGTCGAACGGCGCCACCTCTGGGCGGTTGATCGGACCGGCGGCCTTCATCGCCTCGACGAGCTGGCTCGAGGTGAGCGCCGCGATCTCCGACTTCGGCAGCTTCTCGAGGATGTCGACGAGGGCGTGCACGTTCGACCAGCCCCCGGTGCTCGCGGGGCTGAGCGCGTCGCCGTCGGCCTTGAAGCCAGCGTCCTTCAACTCCTTCAGCATCTGCTGGACGCCGGTGTTGTCCCTGTCCGACGGCGGGGCCTGCTGCGTGAGCAGGTACATGCCGTTGGCCTTGGACCCCAGCTGGTCCAACACGTTCGGCGGCATCAGCGTCACCGCCGACAGCATCGGGACGTTCTCGGGCGTGAGCCCCTCCGCAGCGAGCGCGTTGACGAACGGCACCGCGTTGGGGAGGACGACCGAGACCGAGCCCGGCTTCTTCTCACTGACCTGCGCCGCGATGGGCGCGTAGTCGGTGGTGTTGGCCGGCACGTACAGCACGTCGACCTTCACACCTTCTGCCTCCGCGACCTTCTGGGCGATGCCGACGAACGCCCGGGAGGCGGCGGTGTCGACCACCACGAAGACGTTCTCGTGCTTCCCCAGTCCGGCGACGACCCCGCCGCCGCCGACGACGAGCGTGAGCCCCGAGGTCGACGAGAAGGACTGCGGATCGGTGAGATCGAACACCGTCCCACCGGCGGTGAGGACGCCGGGCAGCCGGGCGGCAGCGGTTCCCGTGTCGAACATGCCGCTCGACCCGAGGAGCGCGAGCGATCCGTTGCTCCTCGCCTCGAGGCCGCACCGCTGCGCCTGGTTCGGGTCGGACTTGTCATCGCAGAGATCGACGGCGATCGGTCGACCGAGCGCGCACTCGGCGTTGACGGCCTGGAGCGCCGCAGTGTTTGCGTTCTTGACCTCGGTGGAGAGGCTCGGGATGGACAGCGGCCCAGTGAGGCTCACGATCGAGGTGAACTGGAGCGGCTTACCGGTGCAGTGGGGGTTCGTCGTGGCGCTGTTGGCGCCTCCGCCTTGGGCACCTTGGCCAGAGCTCGAGCACGCGGCCGTGAGGCAGGTCACCACGACCAGCCCCGCCAGCGGCACGCGTCGGAGTGCACGACCAGCGGACATGACTACCCCCCTCATTTGTCACACCTGCGGGCTTCGCCTTCCCCAAGACGACGCCCGACTCATTCTTCCACGCTCCGTCCTCGGCAAGCGGCGTACGCGGAAGTGCCCGACGAACCCCCAACCTTGCCGGGCGGCGCGGTCAGCCGTAGCTGGCGTGCAACTTGTCCGCGACTTCCGTCGGGGAGGGCATCGCCGCGATCTCGCCGCTGACTCGGCTGGCGGCGTCGCGGTAGGCGGTCTCGGTGAGGAGCTTCTCGACGGCGTCGCTCACCGCCTCGGCGGAAAGGGCGTCGGGAGGGAGGGCGATGCCTGTGCCAGCTTGTGCGCAGGCGGCGGCGTTGAAGAACTGGTCGGCGGCCTGAGGAAGGCACACCTGCGGGAGCTCAGCGGCGAGGGCGGCGAGGAACGTTCCCGACCCGGCGTGGGAGACGACCAGGGAGCAGTGCTGGAGCAGTTGGGTCTGGGGGATGTAGCGGGCGATGTGCACGTTGTCGGGTTGGGTTCCGAGCGCCTCGGGCTCGCCGCGGGGTCCCACGGTCACGACGACGCGCACCGGGAGCTCGCGGAGGGCGCCGATGACGGTGGAGAGCACTTCGTTGTTGCTGAAGACGGTGCCGAGGGTGACGTACACGAGCGGGTCCGAGGAGGGTACCGTGACCCAGTCGGGCAGCGGCTCCTCCTCGCCGGTCGCGAATGCGCCGGGGCGCAGCGGTTGGATGGCCGGGATGTGCGGTCGGTCGGCCGGCTGCATGCTCGATGGGTAGATGTCCAGGTACAGGTTGTCGTAGGTGCCGCCGTAGGGCCGGCCGTCGAGGCCATGTGCGGCCCAGAGTGGCTCGACCGCAACGCCGGTTGCCGCGACCCGGGGCGGCGGGAGCGTGGCCCCGAACGAGAGTGTGATGTTCGGCGCGCTCACCACCGCCGCCGCGATCGGACCGGCGAACTCGGCCGCGTCGCACACGAGCAGATCGGGCGAATACGTCGCGGGCGACGGGTACCAGGTCGGCAAGCATCGCCTCGGCGCGCACGGCACCGAACAATCGGGGGAACATGAAGTCCGAGCGTTCCGGCGGGGGCACCTCGTTCACCTCGGGGTACCGCTCGTAGAACATCGACATGGCGATGCCGTCGTCGAGCCCGGCCACCGAGGTCGCGATCCCCTCCCGCTCGAGTCGGCCGCAGACCTCGTCGCCGGTGGCCCAGAGCACATCGTCGCCGCGATCGAGGAAGGCTCGTGCCAGCGGCACCATCGGGTGGATGTGGCCCCAGCCAGACGTGGAGGTGAACAGGACTCGCATCGGCACTCCTTCGGTTGGCGGCCGCTTCCGGTGGTGGCCGACATGCAGAAGCCTAGAGACTATTTCATTAGAAGTCTAGCTATAGTGTTCTAGCAATAGTGTTCTAGGTATACTGGGCTCATGGAGATCGTGAGCCCGATCCGTGTGCCTGGCCACTTCGAGCGAGAGTTCCCCGGCGCCAGCCGGTCGGGCGCGGAGGTGGCGGCCAACTTGATCCGGGCCGCCGACGCGCTGCTGGCCGAGATCGACCGGCGGCGCCGAGACATCGCCGATCTCTCGCCGAGCGCGTTCCAGGTGCTCGCCGTCCTCGAAGGGGCTGACGAGCCGCTCGCCGCCCACACCATCGCCGAAAGCCTCCTCGTGAGCAGCGCCAGCACCACCTCGCTGCTCGACACGCTCGAGAGGCGTGGACTGGTCGAACGAACCCCCCATCCCAGTGATCGCCGCAAGACCCTGGTCCATCTCAGCGACGAGGCCCGTGACATCGTCGACCGGATGCTGCCAGCAGTCCACGCCGCGGCCACCGACGCCGTCGCCGAGCTCAGCGAGCCCGAGCGCGAGCAGCTCATCCAGTCGCTGACCAGCATCCGCCACCAGGTTGCCGAGCTGGCGAAGAAGGAACCTCCAACGCCGAAATCCCGACGCAAACGGTCGACCAAATCGAACCGTTGAGCGGCGGGATCTCCAGCACGCCGCCATGGTGATCGGCGTGCTGGAGCCCGTTTCGTTTGTTCAGAACGGCCATGACGCGTTGCGACCGTCCTCGATCACCTTCATGACCGCGAAGGTGGCGTCGGTGAAGCCACCGATCGTGTACCGGCCCCGCTCTCCCGACGGGAGCGCCGACGATCGGTAGCCGGCCAGGTTGAAGGTGTAGATGAGCGGCACGTGGTCGAGCGCCACATGGCCCGAGTCATGCTGCTGGTCGTCGGTGAAGATCACCGCCCGCTGGTGGCGCTTCGGGTCGAACCACTCGGCGATGGCGGTGTGGCCGAAGGTGGCGTGACCGACCGAGCCGACCGAGCGCACCACCTTGTCCACACCACCGAGCACCGACATGCCCTTGAGCTTGCGCACGAGAGCGTTGGTCTGGCCGTAGATCACGACGTCGACGTTCGAGGCGCGCTTGGCCGTGGCCATCGCCATGACGGCGGCGACCTCGACACGCGACATCGTCGAACGACCCGACACCGTTGCCTGCATCGAGCCCGACGTGTCGATCACCACGAGCGTGCCGTCGAGCGCCGGGATGTTGCCGACGGTCAGCTCGAGCGTGCGGCCGAGGGCCCGCTTCCAGTTGTCCGACGGCGCGTTCTTGTACGCCGCCCACACCTGGTACGGGAACAGCCGGGCGCGTGCGACCTGTTCGGCGTCGGTGATCTTGTTGATGACCGCGTCGACCGCGGCGTCGGCGATGCCGGCCTGGTCGAAGTTGCGCAGGTTGCGCACGAGCGCCATCACGCCCATCGACGGGATGACCGCCTCCCACGCCTCGGCATCCATGCCACCCGGCAGCCAGCCCGAGAGCCGCTCCCACGAAAAGCCCGCGTCGTTGAGCGCGGCCGGACCACGGGCGCGCAGCACGGCGCGACGCTCGTCCACCGGAACGGCGTCGAGCTCCGCCGCGGCCGCGAGCACCGGCAGCACGTCCGCGTCGGCACGAGCGTCGTCGTGGTGACGGCGGTCGAGCAGGAACTTGAACAGTGCCGACTGGCGCGTCGTCACGCGGCGACGGGTGGGTCATCTCGATGACGTCGGCCATGCGAACCTGACGCGACAGGCCGTCGTAGCGCAGCGCAGCGCGCTCGTTGTAGAGGCGACGGGATGCGTCGGCGATGCCTCGCTTGATCGGCATGGGCACGTTGCGGCCGTGACGGGTCAGCCAGTAGCCGAGCAGCTCGGCCGGCTCATCAGCCCGCTGCAGGGCGCGCGCCACCACCGAACGGCCGAAGGGGCCGCCCGCGGCCACGTACTCCGCGGCCATCACGACCGCGGCCGAACGCATGCGCATGGTCTCGCGCAGGTACTGCGCCAGACCGACCAGGCCGGCCTCGACGTCCGAACCCGCGATGAACGTCGGGTTCGACGCGGTGACCGTGTGCACGAGCTCGACGAAGCGCGAGTCGCGCGAGTCGGCGCGCTCGTAGAAGGTGTCCTCGCCGACCATGTTGGTCACAGCGAGCGTGAACAGCTCCGACTCCGGGTCGCGCGCGAACGCGTCGCCGCCCTCGAACGTGCGCGTGCGCTCGTTCGTGGTCATGATCGGTGCCTTCAGGTTCGTGCGTAGCGGGCGCCGCTTGGTGCCCGAGAACTTCGACATGACGCCCTCCTCTCTCTTCTGCTCTGTGTTGGTTGGTTGTCGATCGGTCCGGTCAGGGAACTCGGTGGACGAGCACGCCGAGTCGAACGGCAGGCCCGAAGACCTCTTACGCCAAGAAGAACGCCCGTCCTTCGCAGCTGACCGGAGCGAGATCGGCCTGAGAACCCGAGCGACAGAGGACGCTGTCCAATGCTCTGCCCACTGAGCTACGCCCCGAAGGACGGCGGGACTCGAACCCGCGACCTATGGATCCAAGAAGGAACCCCCATCTGCGCAACAGGCCGATCTCTCTACAGAGGCAACGCGTTTGGCTGCGAGGCCACGGTTCGAACGCAGAACTCCTGGTTCAGAGCCAGGCGTGATCCCGGTTTCACCACCTCGCATTGGTCTGGACGGAAGGACTCGAACCTCCAACCCCCGGCTTCCGACGCCGGTGCGCTCGCCATTGCGCCACGTCCAGTTGGTACTGACGGCGAGATTCGAACTCGCACTGATCGCGGTCTGAGCGCGATGCCTCTTCCAGTTGGGCTACGTCAGCAGGACAGTCGACGAGGGAGGACTCGAACCTCAAGCTTCCTGTGTGTGAAACAGGCGGTCTGCCGTTGACGTACTCGTCGTTGTGAAGAGCACCGTGGAGTCGAACCACGTCATCCCGCGTTATCAGCGCGGCGCCGTCACCGTCTGGCTCGTGCTCTTCGTGTGGTCCCAGGAGCGCTCGAATCTCCTCCTGCCGGGTTTCAACCGGCCGCTCCACCGTCAGAGCTTCAGGACCGTGAACCTGCTCGGGAACCGAGCGAGCGAAGGTCTTGTGGATTCACTGAACAGGTGAAGGAACCCTCGTTCTTCGCAGCGAGCAGGTGGAGCCGGCGGTCGGGATCGAACCGACTACCTCTCGGGTACGGGCCGAGCGTCCTTGCCTTCAGGACCTCACCGGCAAGGACCCTGGCGATGCGCTGCCAGAGGAGGACTCGAACCCCCATAGTCGGAGTAACAATCCGACGTCCTTCCATTGGACGATCTGGCATCTGTAGCTCAGCAAGTCAGCAAGGGGCTTGCGTTGTTGCCTCGCCGGCACGACTCGAACGTGCGACCCCCGCCTTCGGAAGGCGGTGCTCTCGTCCACTGAGCTACGGCGAGATCCGCGTCGACGGCAGGGGTCGAACCTGCACCCTCCGGTTTCGTAGACCGGTGTCTTGTCCATTCGACTACGTCGACTAGGTGTTGATGCGCGCCACCGGTCGGATTCGAACCGACGGCCTTCTGCTCGACAGGCAGTTGCTCTCACCACTGAGCTACGGCGGCGTGGTGCGCGCCCTGGGTCTCGAACCCAGTCTCATCCGGGGTGAGAGCCAGGTTCCCTACCAGTCAGGAGTGACACGCGTGGTGGGCCGGGAAGGGATCGAACCTCCGTTGTCAATCGACTGCTCGTTTACCGCGAGCGTGGCCTCCATGGCGCGACCGACCCATGTGCGGTCGGTGTGGCGACCGACCGCAATGTTGCGATGCCTCTGTAGTTGTCAAGGTGCTGGTGTCCCGACTGGGGGCCGGGCGCGTTGAAGCAGGCTCGGAAGGTGTCGAACCCTCGGCTTGCGGTGTTGGAGACCGCAGCGCCACCACTGGCTCGAGCCCAGGTGAAGATGACGCGCACGACGCAGTGCGCGTGATGAAGCGTGCGGACGGCGATCAGACGGTGAGCGTCGTCGCTACCAGCGCGTATCGGGTCTGCGATTCATCGCAGCGTCCCGGTAGCCCGGCTGCGATTCCGTTTGGAATCGTTGCGCGGGTCGGCACGCGAGCTCGACGAGGCTCAACGAGGATGGCCCTCGGAGTTTCAGTTCGGCGGTGCGTGTGCGTGCCATAGGAACGATGATGATCCGCTCTTCGCGGACCGATGTCAACCGTTTATCGCGCGCGGTAGCCGCCGGACTTGGCGAGGGACGATCGGCGGTGCGCCAACCGTCGTAGCATCGACATCGGGCTGACAGGAAGGGTCTGACATGAAGGTGCACGTCGATGCCGAGCGATGCCAAGGTCACGGCCGCTGCTACGCCCTGGCTCCAGATCTGTTCGAGCCCGACGACCTCGGGAACGGGTCCGAGGTGGGCGACGGCTCGGTGCCGGCTGATCGGGAGGACACGGCGCGTCTGGCCGTGGCCAACTGCCCCGAGCACGCGATCGAGATCCTGGAGGATCAGCCATGACCGAGCGCAATCGGTTCGCCGAGCTCATCGAGCAGGCTGATCTGGGCGACGAGCCGCTCGGGTCGGAGAGCGAGATCATCGAAGGGCCGGTCTCGGACTTCGCCACCGACTTCGACCACACCGACGAGCGCTGGGCGAACGATCCGTACCCGATCATGGCCGACCTCCGCGAGCGGTGCCCGATCGCGCACACCGACCGGTACGGCGGAGCGTGGCTGCCGACGCGCCATGACGACGTCGCCGCCATCGCGTACGACACCGAGCGGTTCTCGTCGCGCACGGTGATCCTCGGCAACCACCGTCCGCCCCGAGAGCTGGCGCCGATCGGCATCGCCCCGCCCATCTCTTCCGATCCGCCTTACCACCACGATTCGCGTCGCCTGCTGCTCCCGGCGTTCGCGCCCAAGGCGATCGCCGCGCTGGAGGCGGGGGCGCGCCAGTACTGCAACGAGCTGCTCGACGCCCTCGAAGGCCGCGACGTCGTCGATGCCGCCACCGAGTTCGCCCAGCACATCCCCGTCCGGGTCATCGCCGACATGCTCGGCTTCCCGCCCGAGGACGGCGACCTGTTCCGTGGTTTCATCAACGAGCTGCTGGAGGGCATCAACCGGCCGGTCGAAGAGCGCTTCGAGACGCTCGAGGCCCTGTTCGGCTACCTCGCAACGCAGATGGACGACCACGTCGAGCATCCCCGCGACGACCTGACCAGCTACCTGCTCCAGGTCGACGTCGACGGCCGCCATCTCGACCAGCTCGAGGTCACCGGCACGATGGGGCTGCTGCTGGTCGCCGGGATCGACACGACGTGGAGCGCGATCGGCTCGTCCATCTGGCACCTGGCCACCCATCCGGCCGACCGCGAGCGTCTGGTGGCCGACCCCGGCCTGCTGCCGCTGGCCATGGAGGAGCTGCTGCGGGCCTACGCACCGGTGACCATGGCCCGGCTGGTGAAGGACGACATGGAGTGGAACGGCTGCCCGATGAAGGCCGACGACTGGATCCTGCTGTCCTTCCCGGCCGCCAACCGCGACCCGGCGGTGTTCGAGGACGCCGACCAGGTGGTCATCGATCGGGAGGTGAACCGCCACGCCGCATTCGGGCTGGGGATCCACCGCTGCATCGGGTCGCACCTGGCCCGCATGGAGCTCCGCGTGGCGCTGGAGACCTGGCTCGCACGCTTCCCGCAGTTCTCGCTGCCCGAGGGGGCCACCGTCTCGTGGTCCGGCGGCCAGGTGCACGGCCCGCGGTCGCTGCCGATCCGCATCGATGGCTAGCTGTCGAGCGCGCTCGGAGGGACTCGAACCCCCAACCTTCTGATCCGTAGTCAGATGCTCTATCCAATTGAGCTACGAGCGCGGGTTGAAGCGAAGGGGCAGTCTAGGCGACGGCCTCGCGGCCGCCAAAGGCGCTTGTAGATCGTGCAGCTACCCACCTGTGGGGTGGTCAGCTGCACGATCTAGCCGCGGCCCCGACCCGCTCCGGCCCGAAAACGCCGAGTGCCGCCGGGACGAACCGGCGGCACCGACAACTCCGCCCGCGAAGGGCGAGCGCAGCTTAGAGGTCGGTCACCCTGCTTGGCCAGGGGTCGATCGGCCCAAACCACGACCCACCTCCAGGCCGTCGCGCCGGTTGCGCCACGACACAGGAGAACCCCGGCCGGAGCCGGGGTTCGAGCCTGCCAACGCACTGAGCGGAGAGGGTGGGATTTGAACCCACGGAGAGCTTGCGCCCTCACCTCCTTAGCAGGGAGGCCCGATCGACCGGACTCCGGCACCTCTCCCAGCGACCGACGATCGTACACACCGTTTCGGCGGGGCCCATCCGGGACTTCGACCCGAGGAGCGGAGGGAGGGGGATTCGAACCCCCGGAGGGTTGCCCCTCAACGGTTTTCAAGACCGTCGCATTCGTCCGCTCTGCCATCCCTCCAGGACGCGAGGCTACTGCTGCACCTGTGACCGCAGGTCGGACAGCCAGCCGTCGGCCTGGCGCCACGCGATGTCGGCCTCGCGGCGCACGGCCGGGCCGTGGGCGCCGGCGGCCGGGTACGAGCCCAGGAACTTCACGTCGTGCTTGCTCTTGAGGTCGCGCAGGCAGTCGGCCACCAGCTCGTCGCCGAGGTGCCCCTCGAGATCGATCAGAAAGCAGTAGTCGCCGAGGCCGCGCTTGGTCGGGCGCGACTCGAGCTTGACCAGGTTGATGGCGCGGGCCGCGAACTCCTGGAGGATCGCCAGCAGCGAGCCCGGGTGCGTCGGCCCGCTGGAACACCACGATCGAGGTCTTGTCGTGGCCGGTGGCCGCCGGGATGCCCTCGCGGGCGACGGCCACGAACCGGGTCGAGTTGTCGGGGTGGTCCTCGATGTCGGCGGCCAGCACCTCGAGGCCGTAGACCTCGGCGGCCCGGGCCGGCCCGATGGCGGCGGTGTGGCGGTCGCCGCTGCGCGGCCAGCTCGCGGGCCGCGTCGGCCGTCGAGTTGGCGGGCAGCGACTCGACGCCCTCGGGCAGGTTCTTGCGCAGGAACGCCCGGCACTGCGCGATCGCGATGCGGGATACGAGATGACCGTCGTGATGTCGTCGATGTGCACGCCCGGCACCGCCATCAGGCAGAGGCTGACGGGGATGACGACCTCGCGCTGGATGAGCAGGTCGGACTCGAAGGCCAGCGTGTCGATGGTGACGTTGACCGAGCCCTCGATGGCGTTCTCGATGGGGACGAAGCCGAGGTCGACCTCGCCGGCCTCGACGGCGCGCCAGCACGTCGGGGATCGACGGCAGGGCGATCACCTCGCCGCGCGACCAGGTCGGGCTGCGTGTAGCAGCGCCTGCTCGGTGAAGGTGCCCACCGGCCCGAGGAAGCCGACCCGTGGGGCCGTCTCGTCGCCGGGCGCGCCGGACTCGTCAGGGGATGCGGCGGATCCGGTCACGACGGGGCAGGATAGTGACGTGGACGAGGCCAGCCTTCGTGAGTTGCTCGACGGCGTGCGATCCGGCGCGCATCAGCGCCCGACGACGCCGTGGCCGAGCTGCGCCGCCTGCCGTTCGCCGACCTCGGCTTCGCCCGGGTCGACCACCACCGGGCGCTGCGCCAGGGCGTGGCCGAGGCCGTCTACGCGCCGGGCAAGACCCCGAGCAGGTGCAGCGCCATCGTGGGCGAGCTGCTGGCCGCCGGCGCAGTCGACCGTGCTCGTCACCCGGGCCGACGACGCGCAGGCGGCCGCCGCCCTGGCCGCCAACCCCGGCGGCGCCCGACACGGCTCGACGCTCGTGTGGCGCCCGGCGCCCGAGCGTCCGGAGCAGGTGGCGCTGGTCACCGCCGGCACCGCCGACCTCCCGGTGGCCGACGAGTGCGCGGCCGTCCTCGATGGCCCACGGCTTCCGCCCGCTGCGCATCACCGACGTCGGTGTGGCCGGCCTGCACCGGCTGCTCGACGCGCGCCGACGAGCTGGTCGTCGGCCGACGCGGTCGTGGTGGTCGCCGGCATGGAGGGCGCGCTGGCCAGCGTGGTCGGTGGGCTCACCGCGCGCGCCGGTCGTCGCCGTGCCGACCAGCGTCGGCTACGGCGCCGGCCTCGAGGGCGTCACCGCGCTGCTGGCGATGCTGGCCTCGTGCGCGGCGGGCATCACCGTCGTCGGCATCGACAACGGGTTCGGCGCCGCGTGCGCGGTCGCCCGTCTGCTGCGGTCGGAGGTCCGGTCCCGTGCCTGATCCGGCCGACGCCAGGTCGGTCACCGTCGCCTGGTTCCACTGCTTCTCGGGCATCGCCGGCGACATGGCGCTCGGCGCGCTGGTCGACGCCGGCGCCGATCTCGACGAGGTGCGCGCGCTGCTGCGAGCGGCTGCCGGTCGGCGGGCTGGGCGCTCGAGGCCGAGCCGGTGCTGCGCGGCGGCATCGCCGCCACCAAGATCCACGTGCACGCCGAGCCGACGACGCGTCGTGCGCACGGCCGCGCACATCGCCGGCTGGTCGACGAGGCGCGCCTGCCCGACCGGGTGCAGCGCCGCGCGCTGGCCACGTTCGACGCGCTGGCCGAGGCCGAGGGCCGCCTGCACCGCCGTCCGCCCGAGCAGGTCCACTTCCACGAGGTCGGCGGCATCGACGCCATCATCGACGTCGTCGGCACCTGCGCCGCGCTCGAGGTGCTCGGCGTCGACGAGGTCGACGCCAGCCCGGTCGCCAACGGCATCGGCATGGTGCGCGCCGCCCACGGCCTGCTGCCCGATCCCGGCGCCGGCGGTCGTCGAGCTGCTGCAGGGCGCGCCGACCTACCAGCTCGACGTGCCGGTCGAGCTGACCACCCCGACCGGCGCCGCGCTGCTGGCCGCCATCGTCACCGAGCTGGGGGCCGATGCCGGCGCATGACGATCGAGCGCGCCGGGTTCGGCGCCGGCTCGGCCGAGCTCGAGCGACCGGCCCAACCTGACGCAGGTCGTGATCGGCGACGCGAGCGGCCGAGCTCGACCGCGGGCCAGCCGGTCGTGCTGCTCGAGGTCAACGTCGACGACGCCACCGGCGAGACGCTGGCCCACGCCGTCGCCGCCCTGCTCGACGCCGGCGCCCACGACGCCTGGATCACGCCGATCGTCATGAAGAAGGGTCGGCCCGGCGCACACCGTGAGCGCGCTGGCCGATCCCGCCCTGGCCGGCCAGGTGGCCCGGGTGCTCACCTCGGAGACCGGCTCGTTCGGCGTGCGGGGCCAGACGCTCGAACGCTGGCCGCAGGCCCGCGCGTCAGGACACGGTCGAGGTCGACGGGCTGCCGGTGCGGGTCAAGGTCAGCGCCGGTCGGGTCAAGGTCGAACACGACGACGCGGCCCGCGTCGCTCGCCGGACCGGTCGGCCGCTCCGCGAGGTCGTCGCGCGGGCCGAGCAGGCCGGGCGCGTCCCGTCGGCCGACGCCGCCGCATCCGACGGGGCACGAGTCCAACGCGGCGTTGGTCGCACCGACGCTGCTCCACGACCCGAACCACGACCACGGCCATTCCCACGACGACGACACCGACGCCGGCTGACCCGCGGCCCCTACTGCAACCTGTCAGCGACGCGACCTCGTCTCGAGTCGCGCTGCTGACAGGTTTCAGTTAGTGGCGGGGGGTCGTGACGACAGGGCTTTCCACAGGGCGCGGTAGCTCGGGTAGGTGAGCTCGGGCGTGACCCAGCCGCTGGCCACGAGCTCGTCGTGCAGCGCGGGGAGGTTGCGGAACGGCACGCCCATGTCGACGTGGTGGGCCAGGTGCCAGCCGGTGTTGAACGGCACCATCCAGAACCGGGCCAGCCAGGTCTGGCGCACGACGTGGGTCGTCTCGCGCCGGTCCTTCGAGCGGGCCATGCCGCCGTGCTCGGCGATCGAGCGCAGCCGGTTGATGACCCGCCACACCGTCATCCACGGGGCCAGCCACAGCACGGGGTAGGCCCACCACCGACCGGTCACGAGCGTCACCGCGACCGCAACGCACCACCTGGGCGACGAGGATGCGCACGGCCGCGGGCCGACCGACGTCGCTCGTGAACGCCTTGCAGCAGACCCTTGAGGTTCTTCCAACCCGAGTTGCCGACGGCGTCGCGGGTCAGCTTGCGCCGCATCGATGCCCGCGTGATCGGGTAGCCGCGGTAGAGGCCGAGGTCGGGCTCGTTCGGACCCATCTCGTCCTTGTGGTGGGCGAAGTGGCTCCGCCGGTAGAGGTCGAACGGGACGAACGCCGGGTAGGCGAGACCCCAGCGCCCGACGAGTGTCGTTGGCCCGGCGGTTCGAGAACAGCAGTCGGTGCGCGGCCTCGTGGGCGAGGATCGCGTAGAGCGCGAACGCCCGGCCCATGAGCACGAACGCGATCGGCCACACCCACCAGCGGTCGATCCACGCGGCCACCGCCAGCATGCCGAACGACTGCACCCACACCGACGCGACGTTGAGCGCGTTGCGCCCGTTGGGGATGCGGCGCAGCTCGTTGCGGATCTCGGGCTTGGGCATGCCCGAGGCCTGGAGGCGCTCGGTGGGCAGCACCTGGGCAGTCCGGCCGCGTCGGGCACCATGGAGCCCTCCCGGAGGGCGGGAATGCCGACGACGGCGGTGGCCATGGACCTATATTACATAGATCGAACGCATGGCACAATCTCGTAATACGACGGCCGCGGTGGCGGACGGGGCCCGGCCGCCCGCTCACCGCCCGCTCGGTCGTGGCCAGCACCCTGCTCGGGGTCGACCCGCCCCGGCTGCCGACCCGGCTGCTGGTGCGCTCGGGCGAGCTGTTCGGGATCAGCCAGGGGACGACGCGGGTGGCGTTGTCGAGGATGGTGGCGGCGGGCGAGCTGGTGGTCGATCGGTGGTGCGCACGAGCTGGCCGGTCACCTGCTCGAGCGGCAGGCCCGGCAGCAGGCCAGCCGCGCCCCGACGACGGCGGCGTGGGACGGCACCTGGACCATGGCCGTGGTGGTCGGGTGGCCGCCGGCCGGTCGAGGCCCGCTCCGAGCTCCGCCAGGCCATGACGGGCCTGCACATGGGCGAGCTGCGCGAGGGCGTCTGGATGCGCCCCGACAACCTCGACGAGGCCGCGGCGCCAGGCGCGACGGCCGTGCTCGACGCCCAGTGCCAACGGTTCGTGGTCGCGGTCGCCGACATTCCTGACGCTGCGCAGCCGCTAGGCGGAGCAGCAGGACCGGCCCGGGCAAGGATCGGCGAAGCCGGCCCGGCGGATCATCGCCGGGCCAGAGAGTTGGCCGGCCGGCTCTGGGATCTCGACGCGCTGGACGATGCGGGCCGCGCAGCTGCGAGTCGAGCTCGACGCCGTGGTGGGTTCGCTCGAGTCCGGCGACACGTCGGCCCTCGGCGCCGGGTTTCGTGCTCTCCGCCGCCGTGCTGCGCCACCTGCTCGCCGACCCGCTTGCTGCCGGCCGAGCTGTTGCCGGCCGGATGGTGCGGTGACGACCTCCGCCACGACTACGACCGCTACGACACCGCCTTCAAGACGTTGTGGCGCGACTGGTTCCGCCGGGCCCGCGATCCGGACTGACGTCGCGCGCCGCCGGGTCGAGTTCTCGCAGCTCGTCGAGCAGCGCCTGGGTCTCGCGCATCGCACATCCCGCGGCGGCCGCGGCGGCGAGCGGCGCCGCGTAGATGGCGTCGAGCTCGAGCGCACGTCCGGCTTCGTGGTCGAGCTTCATGCTCGGCTTGTAGGGCGTCATCGACTCGGTGGTGGCCATCATGCGGTCGGCGAACGCGGGGTCGAAGCCGTGGCCGCACGCCTCGGCGGCGGCCACGACCTCCTGCATCAGCGCCGCCGCCCGCGCCCGCGTCGACGGGATCGGCGAGCAGCTCGTCGGTGCCCGCGTCGAGCATGACGGACAGGCCGTTGAAGGGGATGTTCCAGACCAGCTTGCGCCAGCGCCCGGTCTCGAGGTCGCCGACGGGCGACGTGGCCACGCCACCGGCCTGCAGGTCGGCCATGACCTGCTCGACCGCGTCGGTGACACCGGCTGCCGAACCGTCCGCCCGGTACTCGCCGAGCGTGACCGCACCTTCGTCGAGATGGACGATGTGTCCCGGCCCGACCTTGTTGGAGCACATGAAGCACATCGCGCCGACCACAGTGGAATCGCGGGCGGCGGTCGCGAACGGGGCGTCGACCCCCAATCCGTTCTGCATGACGACGACCGTGGTCGACGGACCAGTGAGGTCGGCCACGAGTGGGAGCACCGCACGGGTGGCGGTCGTCTTGACCGCCACGACGACGACGTCGCTGGCCGGCACCGACGACGCGTCGGTGTGCACCTCGACCTCGAGGAGGGCATCGCCCTCGGGGGAGTCGACCCGGAGGCCGTGGCGTCGCAGGTGCTCGGCGTCGGATCGGGCCACGAAGCGCACGTCGAGGCCGGCCTGTTGCAGCCGAGCGCCGTAGTAGCCGCCGATGGCGCCGACGCCGACCACGGTGTAGCTCCGCATCGGCGCCACGGTATCGGCACCGCTCCCTACGATGGACCCATGGACGATCGCCTCTACTTCCGCCAGCTCCTCGCCGGTCGCGACTTCGCGCAGGGCGACCAGATCGCCCGTCAGATGGTCAACTTCGTGTACCTCGTCGGCGACCGGGAGACCGGCGAAGCCGTCGTCGTCGATCCCGCCTACGACATCGCGGGGCTGCTCGACCTGGTGGCCGCCGACGGCATGCGCCTGGTCGGCGCGCTGGTCACGCACTACCACCCCGATCACGTCGGCGGCTCCATGGCGGGGTTCTCCATCGAGGGCGTGCGCGAGCTGCTCGACCGGGCGCCGGTGCCGGTGCACGTGCAGGCCGACGAGCGCGAGTGGGTCACCAAGGTCACCGGCGCGGGTGACGCCGATCTCGTCGCGCACACGAGCGGCGACATCGTCACGGTCGGCGACATCCCGATCGAGCTCATCCACACGCCGGGTCACACGCCCGGCAGCCAGTGCTTCCTGGTCGACAACCGACTCGTCGCCGGCGACACGCTCTTCCTCGAGGGCTGCGGCCGCACCGACCTCCCGGGCGGCGATCCGGCGCCTGCTCTACGAGAGCCTCACCCAGAAGCTGGCCAAGGTCCCCGACGACGCGGTGCTGTTCCCGGGCCACCTCTACTCGGCCGAGCCGTCGGCCACCATGGGCGAGACCCGCAAGTGGAACTACGTGTTCCGGCCCCGCACCGAGGCCGAGTGGGTGGCCATGTTCGGCGGCTGACCTCGTATCTGCGGGCCATGGCCGCGCTCTGTCGGGTGGCTGCCACCCCATGTAGGGCCATACAGGTCTAGCGACCTATCAATCGGGGCAGGAAAACCGTCGATGCCAAGGTCAACGGGTGGCATGGTGCCAACTCCTGTCGTGGGCTCGTCCCACTGGCACCATCCACCCAGAGAGGCAATCGATGGTGCGTGACGAGCAGCGTGACGAGGCCGGAGCGGCGCAGCCGGACGAGGCCCAGAGCCTCCTGCGCGCCTACGGATCCGAGTTCGTGCTGGTGGTGTCCCCGGTCGGCGAGATCATCGCCGGCTCGGTCGACTCCATGCTCGGCTACACCCTCGAGAGGTTGGGGACCCACGTCGGCGAGTACCTGCACCCCGACGACCTTCCCCAGCTGTTCCAGGTGCTCGAGCGGGCTCGGGTCACCTACGGCTACCGCGACCGCGTCCGACTCCGGGCCCGCCACGCCGACGGCACGTGGCGGCTGCTCGACGTCGCGCTGCTGCCGGCTCCCGAGCGCGGCCCCTTCTTCGGCAACGGCATCCTTCGCATCCGCGACATCACCGACGAGGCGGTGTGGTCGACCCGCGCCCCGGGCGAGGAGCAGGAGCGCTTCCTGTCGCTGGCCGAGTCGCTGCCCTTGGGGATCCTGTCCGCCGACGCCCGCGGCTGGGTCGTGTTCTGCAACGAGGCGGCGCAGCAGATCTTCAACCTGTCCGCCGACCAGCTCACGGGGCACGGGTGGGAACGACTGGTCGATCCGGCCGACCTGCCCGAGGTGCTCGACGCGGCTCGCGGCGTCGTCCATCACGCTCTGCCCAAGCACGCCATGTTCCGCATCCAGACCGGATTGTTCGTGCGCTGGGCGCTGGCCAAGTTCGTCCCTCTCGGCGGCCCCGACGAGGTCACGGGTTGGATCGCCACCGTCGACGACGTCACCGACCGGCGACGCGCCGAGACCGAGCTGACCCACCAGGCCACCCACGACGTGCTGACCGGTCTGCCCAACCGCATGCTGCTCGAGGACCGCCTCCAGCAGGCGTGCGCCCGGCTCACCCGCAGCCACGACGCGGTGTCGGTCATGTTCATCGACCTCGACGGCTTCAAGGCCGTCAACGACACCTATGGCCACACCGTCGGCGACCAGGTGCTGGTCGAGGTGGCGAACCGCCTGCGCCAGATCCTGCGATCGGTCGACACCGTCGCCCGAATCGGGGGCGACGAGTTCGTCGTGTTCTGCGAGGGTCTACCCGAATCCGAGGTGACCCGCATCGTCCGCCGCATCCACGACACGATCGCGGAGCCGCTCGTGGTCGGCGGTGAGGTGCTGCGCCTGGGGGTGAGCGTCGGCGTCGAGACCGCCCGCGACAGCTCGGCCACCTTCGACGAGCTCCTGGCCCGCGCCGACCAGGCCATGTACCGCGAAAAGCGCCTGCACTAGTCGCGAGACCCCAAACTGGGCATCTGTGCCTGTCAGATTGACGGGTTTTCGTGCCCAGATTGCTGACGGACTGTGCCGGGTTACTGCTGTTCGATGCGGAACATGTGGAAGCAGGACAGGCAGCTCAGGCTGACCGTCTGGTGCACCTGGTCGACCAGGTCGACCTGCGTCTGTCCGCCGCAGCGGGGGCAGGGGTAGCTCGACAGGCGGTCGAGGACCAGCGGTTCGGGATCGCCGAACGCGCTCGAGGCATCGCCCTTGCGCACAGGGTCGTACGCGATGCCGGAGGCCGCGTTCGGCGTCGTGCGGGCGGTCAGGTCGATGACGTTGCCCGTGGTGTCGGACGCGGTGACGTCGACGACCGGACCAGACGGGTCGACCGGCTTGGCGGGACGCTCGGGCGGGAGACCGGCGGACCGCCGACGGGCATGCTCGGCATCCTTGAGGCGTTGGCTGAGGCTCATGGGCTTCGCTTCCTTCTTCCCTCACCCTACCCCGCCTAGGCCGTTTGGCCTACTCGCCCGCCGGGGGCCGACCGGGCGGCAGGCGCCTGAGCCGGGGCGAACGCGGGTCCCTAGGCTGCGGCGATGACCGATCTCCTGGAGCTGTCGCGGCGGATGATCGACGAGGGTGAGGGCGCGAGCGGCGGACCCGGGGGTTTCGGGGCCGCCAACCGGATCAACCTCGAGCTGTCCGAGGTGGCCGACGGCGTCGCGGTGATCGAGTCGTTCTCGCACGTGGTGGTGTTCGACTCGGGAGAGGGGCTCGTGCTGTTCGACACCAGCCTCGGCCCGTTCGGGCCCGCCGTGGTCGGAGCCCTGCGCGGATGGCGTACGGATCCTGTCGACACGCTCGTGTACACCCACGGACACGTCGACCACGTGGGCGGCGCACAGGCGGTGTTGGACGACGCCGACGAGCGCGGGCATCGCCGGCCCGCGGTCGTGGCCCACGAGGCGGTTCCTGATCGCTTCGACCGCTACGACCTGACCCACGGCTACAACTCCGTGATCAACCGGCGCCAGTTCGGCGGCACCGGTCTGACGGGCGGGCGCGACGACGTGGTCGGATTCCCGCGGAACTGGGTGCGTCCGACCGTGACCTATCGCGATCGGATGCAGCTGCGCGTCGGCGACCTCGACCTCGCGCTCCACCACAGCCGGGGCGAGACCGACGACCACACCTGGACCTGGGTCCCCTCGCATCGCGCCGCTGTGCATCGGTGACCTGATGGTGTGGGTGTTCCCGAACGTGGGCAACCCGCAGAAGGTGCAGCGCTACCCGCTCGACTGGGCCCGGGCGCTTCGCGAGATCGCGGCCTGCGAACCGGAGCTGCTGCTGCCGGCCCACGGACTGCCGATCGGTGGACGCGACCGCATCCACGTGGTGCTCGACGACGTCGCCACCGCGCTCGAGGTGCTCGTCCACCAGACACTCGACCTCATGAACGAGGGTGCCACCCTCGACGAGATCGTCCACTCGGTGCAGGTCCCCGCCCACCTGCTGGCCAAGCCCTACCTGGCTGCCACCTACGACGAGCCCGAGTTCGTCGTCCGCAACGTCTGGCGCATGTACGGCGGCTGGTACGACGGGAACCCGGCCCGGCTCAAGCCGCCGTCCGACGAGGCGGCGGGCCGTGAGCTGGCCGCGCTGGCGGGCGGGACCGACGTGCTGGTGCGACGGGCCGGGGAGCTGGCCGACGCGGGTGACTTCCGCCTCGCCTGCCACCTGGTCGAGCTCGCGGCCTCGGCGGCTCCGGACGACCGGACGGTGCACACCGCGCGCGCCGACATCTACGAACGGCGCCGCCACGCCGAGGCGTCCCTCATGGCCAAGGGCATCTACGGCTGGGCGTCGAGACAGTCCCAGGAACGCGGAGATGACCCTTCGTGACCCGCGTGTTCCGGACTATCCGGTAGTCGTGCCGCCGTCGATTGAGAGCACGGCGCCGTTGACGTAGTACGCCTCGTCGGAGCACACGTAGGCGATCATCGCGGCCACCGACTCGGGCTCCTGCATCTCCCGGGTGAGGAAGGCGCGGCGACACGAGCGACATGCTCGCGCCCTCGGGCGGGACGAACTCCGTGAGCAGGTTGGTGTTCACGCCGCCGGGGCAGACGGCGTTGACCCGGATCCCCTGGCGCCCGAGCTCGACCGCCATGGCCCGGGTCAAGCCGACGAGCGCGTGCTTCGACGCGCAGTAGGCCGCGACGTAGGCCTGGCCGATGAGGCCGGCGGTCGATGCGAGGTTGAGGATGTTGCCCTTGCGCTCGAGCAGGTGGGGGAGTGCGGCCTGGCTGAGATGGAACGGTCCGGCCGCGTTGACCTGGAACATCCGCACGAAGCGATCGGCGGTCTCGTCGGCGAAGTGGGTCATGCCGCCGATGCCGGCCACGTTGGCCAGCACGTCGAGGCCACCGAAGGTGTCGACCACCTCGGCGACGAGCGCGGCGCATGCCACGGGGTCGGTGACGTCGACGGCGCTCGAGCGGGCCACGCCGCCGTGCTCGGTGATGTCCGCCGCCGTGGCGGCCACGCCCTCCGCGTTGATGTCGGCGCACCAGACCGACGCGCCCTCGGCGGCCAGCCGCAGGGCCGTGGCTCTCCCGATGCCCGACGCCGCGCCGGTGACCAGCACGATCTTGCCGTCGTAGCGATGACCCAGCTCGGGATGGGCGAACGGGTCGGTCATGGCGGCGCTCCAGGGGTGAGATCAGGCGGACAGATCGGCGGATGGATCCGCGGACGCAGTGGAACAGGTTCTAGTCGCCCCCGAGCCGAGGTGTCAGGCCCAGGTAAGAAACAATCAGGGTTGACTGTTTGTTTGTCGTCGGGCACACTCGGGACATGCCGGCGTCCCATCCCCGCCCCGCCCGGACCGAGCGCACCGAGCATCACCCGCGGCGGACGCAGGCCGAGCGCACGGCCGAGACCACGACCAAGCTGCTCGACGCCACCGCCGAGTGCCTGGCCGAGCTCGGCTACGCCCGCACGCTCGACCACCGAGATCTGCCGGCGGGCCGGCGTGTCACGCGGGGCCATGCTCCACCACTTCCCGTCCAAGGCGGTGCTGGTGGCGGCGGCCTGCGAGCACATCTTCGACCGTCGGGTCGACGGAGTTCCGGGTGGCCATCGACGCGGTACCGGCCGGCGGCGATCGCATCGAGAGCGGCCATCGACATCGCTGTGGGGGATGTTCAAGAGCGACACCTTCGCCGGCCTGGTACGAGCTCATCATGGCCGGACGCACCGACCCCGACCTGCGCCCACACGTGGCGATGGTGGCGCGGCCGGCTGCGCGAGACCATCGCGCAGACCTGGAGCGAGCTGTTCGATCCGCCGCGTCGACGCCGATCCCGATGCGGTCGCCGCTCTACCAGCCGTCCCGACCTTCCTGTTCGCCGTGCTCGACGGCCTGGCCGTCACCCGCATGACGCGGCATGCCCAGCGCCGCCGCCGACGCCGAACGGGTGCTCGCCCTCGTCAAGGAGATGGCCGCGCTCCTCGGCCCCGTCCGTGTCCCCGCTCCGCCCGACCCGAATCCGGAGGACGCCGAATGACCGTCACCGACCCGACCTGTCGCCCACCGACCCGTCGACCACGAGGTCGACGCCGCATCCGTCGCCGATCCGACGACGCGTTCGACGCGCCTCGTCGCCAGCGCCTCAGCCGCCAGTCGGTCGACAAGCACTACGACGCCTACGCCGACATCCCGTGGGACGACCCGGCCTACGCCATCGACCCCGACGATCCGCGCTTCGAGCTGGCCCGACGACGACCCGCTGGGCGCGCACCGCGTGGTACCGCGCCCAGCCGCAGGCGGTCCGGTGCGCGCATCGGGCTGCTACCGCTACGTGAGCGCGATGAAGATCGGCCTGCAGTTCGAGAACATCCTCAAGCGCGGCCTGCTCGAGCACGCCTTCGTGCCTCGACAACGGCGACCCGACCTTCCGCTACGCCTACCACGAGGTCATCGAGGAGGCGCACCACGGCATGATGTTCCAGGAGTTCGTCAACCGCGGCGCCGTTCGACGCTGCCCGGCCTGCCCTGGGACATGCGCATCGGCTCCGGCCGTCATCGTGAAGCTGGGCCACCGCTTCCCCGAGCTGTTCTTCATGTTCGTGCTCGGCGGCGAGGACCCGATCGACCACGTGCAGCGCGAGGCGCTGCGCTCGCGACCGCGACCTGCATCCGCTGCTCGAGGTCATCATGCGCCACCACGTCACCGAAGAGGCGCGGCACCTCTCGTTCGCCCGCCACTACCTCAAGCGGGACGGTGCCGCAGCTCGGCTGGTGCCGAGCGCCAGGTCCTGGCGGTCGCCACGCCCGCTGATCCTCGGCGTCATGGCCCAGCTCATGATGCAGGCCGCCGGCCGACCTGGTCGCGCACCTTCGACATCCCCGACGCGGTCGTGCGCGAGGCCTACCGCGACAACCCCGACCACGCCCGGGCAGACGGTCGTGTCGCTGCGCAAGGTGCGCCGGCTGGCGCGCGAGCTGGGCATCGTGACGCCGGTGTCGAAGCGTCTGTGGCGACGCCTCGGGCATCTGGGACGACGACCGGACTGAGGCGTCGACGAGGCGATCAGGGCAGCGGCCAGCGCGTAGGTGACGATCAGGGCCCGGTGCTCGGACCCGAGGCTCGGGCCCGCGGTCGCCGGCGACGGCGGTGATCCGGCCGATGTAGACGGACTGGTCGATGGCGATGCCGGCGGGTCGGAACTGGACGGGCCAGGTGGCCTGGATGCCGAAGCCGAGCTGCGACGACGTGGCGCCGGGCCGGTGGAGCAGGTCGCTGGAGCGTCGGGGAGTAGTAGGTGACGTTGAAGTCGCCGAAGGCGATGGCTGGTCGCGGGCTCGCCTTCAGCCACGTCAGCCGACGGCGTCGAGCTCGTCGTCGCGCACCGTGTGCCGGGCGCCGGTGCCCGGCGAGCAGCGTGTGGCAGGCCGAGCAGGGCGACCTGTCAGGGACGCCGAGGTGGGCGTCGATCGTCACCGCCGCGGTCGGGGCAGGCCGATGGTCGTCGGGCGATGGACGCGGTGACGTCGCGCTCGGTCGGTCATCACGATCACCTCGGGCGACGGACCGTAGACCGGCCGGCCCCGGTTGGTCGTGCGGCCGAGCGATCGGTGGGATAGATCATCCGGTACCGACCGACGCCGTCGGCGAGCGAGTTCGCGGTGGGCTCGGCCGTGTGCAGGAACACGACGATGTCGGCCGGCTGTCGACTCGAGCCACCGGTGGATGCCGACGAGGTCGCCGATGCGGCTCTGCAGGTTGAGGTGGGCGATGGTCAGAGTCGGGCGACCCGGGCGCAGCGGCGGCCTGGTGGCCCGTGTACACCGGCGCCACGACCATCACGTTCAGCGCCGAGCGCCACCACGGCGACGACCAGGGTGCGCCAGCAGCGCGAGCGCGGCCAGCACCACCACCGCGAGGGTCAGCACCAGGACGAACTGGGGCCGGTAGCTCGTGACGATGTCGAAGATCCACCACTGGCTGGCCGACGAAGGCGACGAGCGTGAGGAACGCAGTGGTCGAGGGTCGACGGTCACGGCGACGATGACCGCCGCGATCACCAACGGGTGGCGGCGGGAGAGCCTCTCGAGGCGAGGCGGCACGCCGCGCGGGCCCGCGCCGTGGGTGCGCGCCGACCGGTACGCGGGCGGGGCGGGCGGCGGCTCGATGCTCACGGGCCGAAGCGTAGGGGGCCTCGCCACCTGCGGAGCCCCGCCTCGGCTCGCCGCGAGATCAGGACGCGTCGCGGAAGCGGTTGCGTTCCTCGAGCAGCTCGACCACCTTGGCCGATGCCTTGTCCGGCGAGCCGGCGTCGAACGGCGGTTGCGGGTCGTACTCGATGCCGAGCTGGATGGCCTGGGCGACCTCGTCACCGGCGATCCGGGCGGCGAGGGTGAGGCCCATGTCGATGCCGGCCGACACGCCGGCGGCCGTGACGATCTTGCCGTCGAAGACGACCCGCTCGTTCACGGCCTCGACGCCCATGGCGGCGAGGAACTCCAGCCCCTGCCAGTGGGTGGTGGCCCGCTTGCCGTCGAGGATCCCGGCTGCGGCCAGGATCAGCGAACCGGTGCAGACCGACGTCGTCCACTGTCGTGTGCTCGTGCGCGGCGCGGATCCAGGCGAGCGTCGGCTCGTCGCCCATGGGCAGGACCTGTCCGGGCCCGCCGGGAACGACGAGGATGTCGGGCCGGCTCAGCTCGGTCGAGCGAGGCGTCGGCCATCAGCCCGAGGCTGCCGACGTCGGTGCGCATCAGTCCGGGCTCGGCGGCCACGAAGGTGACGGTGGCGTCGGGGAGTCGGCTCAGCGTCTCGTAGGGACCGACCGCGTCGAGGGCGGTGAAGCGGTCGAACAGCAGGATGGCGATGTCCATGGTGGGTTCTCCTGGTGTGAGGCTGCGCCGCCGCTAGGCGAGCGCAGCGGGTGAGATGGCACCCGGATGGCGAAGCGCCCGCAGCGAGGCTTGCCGACCGGAGGGCATAGCAATCAGGCGACTGCGGTCCGGAAGCGGCGACCGGTAATCGGCCGGCGGCACACCGAAGTGGCGGGCGAACGCGCGGCGCATGGTCTCGGTGGTGCCGAAGCCGCAGCCGGTGGCGATGCGCCTCGATCGAGTCGTTCGACTCCTCGAGGCGGCGCCGGGCGACCTCGACGCGCACGCTGCTCGACGTAGCGGGCCGGGGTGGTGCCCACGCCCTCGGCGAACACCCGGGCCAGGTGGCGCGGGCTCATGGCGGCCCGGCGGGCGAGCGCCTCGACCGAGCAGTCGGCGTCGGGATGGTCGGCGATCCACTGCTGCAGGTCGCGGATCTCGTCGCGGTCGGCCAGCTGGGTGGCCAGCTGCGCGCTGAACTGGGCCTGGCTGCCCGGACCGCTGCAGGAACAGCACGAGGTGGCGGGCGATGGTCAGGGCCGGCGTGCGCGGCCGAGGTCGTCGCTCGACGAGGGCGAGGGCCAGGTCCATGCCGGCGGTGACGCCGGCGGAGGTGTAGACGTCGCCGTCGCGGGTGAAGATGGGGTCGGGATCGACGGTGACCTCGGGGTAGCGCTCGGCCAGCTCGCGACAGCGCGCCCAGTGGGTGGTGGCCCGTGCGTCCGTCGAGCAGGCCGGCCTCGGCCAGCAGGAACGCGCCGCTGCACACCGAGGTCACCCGGCGGGCCCGGGCCGGCCATCGTGGTGACGCGCGCGCACCAGCGCCCGATCCTCGAGCAGCCGCGGTGCACGCCGTCGCCGCCCGCGACCACGAGGGTGTCGATCGGGCCGGCGACCTCGGCCCAGCGACAGATCCGTCGCCGAGCAGGAGCCCGCTCGACGACGCGGACCGGACCCGCCTCGGGGCGGCCACCGTCTGCACGGTGTAGCCGGGCGCGTCGAGCCGCTGGGCCCGGCGGTAGAGGTCGGCACCGGCGAACACCTCGAGCGGGCCCGGTCACGTCGAGGCTCTGGACGCCGTCGAACACGACGATCACGACGCGGCGGGGCGGTCGGGTGACGGCGTCACGGCCACCATCGTCGACCCTGCGGAGTCTGTCTGCAATGACCATCTATCCAACGATTCCTGCCATCATCGTGGCCCGACACGCCGGCGTCGGCGTGGGGCACACTGGCCTCGTACTCGTCCAGCTGCCCGCCCGGCTACCCGCCTGTTCGCCGACCGGAGGTCGTGTTGAGCGTCACCCCGTTCCTGCACCCGTTCGCCAAGCCGACGGCCACCGACTTCATCACCATCGTGCGGGGCGAGGGCGCGGCGGTGTTCGACGACGCGGGCCGACGCTACGTCGACGGCCTGGCCAGCCTCTGGTACTGCAACGTCGGCCACGGCCGGTCCGAGATCAACGACGCCATCGCCCGTCAGCTGGCCGTGCTCGAGAACTACAACACCTTCGACATCTTCACCAACGAGCCGGCCGAGGAGATCTCGGCGCTGATCGCGGCGCTCTGCCCGATTCCCGATGCGCGGGTGTTCCTCACCTGTTCGGGGTCCGAGGCGGTCGACACCGCGCTCAAGCTGGCCCGGCTCACCTTCAGCCGGTCCGGGCCGGCCCGAGCGCCAACTGCTGGTCGGTCGCAGCGCTGTCTACCACGGCGTCAACTTCGGCGGCGTCTCGGTGCAGGGACTGCCGCTCAACCAGGAGGGCTGGGGCGATCTGCTCGGTCCCGTGGCCCAGATCGACCACGACGACCTCGACCCGCGCCGAGCAGCTCTTCGACGAGCGGGGCGACGAGATCGCCGCGGTCATCGCCGAGCCGGTGATCGGCGCCGGTGGCGTGTATCCGGCCACGGTCGAGTACCTGCGCGGGCTGCGCAAGCTGTGCGACGAGACCGGCGCGCTGCTGATCTTCGACGAGGTCATCACCGGCTTCGGTCGACTGGGCTCGTGGTTCGCGTCCGAGCACTACGGCGTGACCCCCGACCTCATCACCTTCGCCAAGGCGGTGACCTCGGGCTACCAGCCGCTCGGCGGCGTGATCGTCGGGCCGCGGGTGCGCGAGGTCGCTCGAGGCCGACCCCGACTTCATCCTGCGCCACGGCTACACCTACAGCGGCCACCCGACCGCGTGCGCCGCGGCGGTGGCCAACCTCGGCGTGCTGCGCGACGACGCACCTGCTCGATCGGGTTCCCCACATCGCCGAGCGCTTCGGCGAGGGCTTCGGCGCGCTGGCCGACGACGGGCCTGGTGGCGTCGGTGCGGGGCGAGGGCGCGATCTGGGCGGTGGCCATGCACCCGACGGCGTGAGCGCGCTTCGACGTGCGCCAGGGCCTGCTCGACCGTGGAGTGATCGCCCGTCCGATCGGCGCCGCGGCCATCGCCTTCTGCCCGCCGCTGGTCATCGACGACGACGACCTCGACCTCTGCGTCAGCGCCACCGCCGAGGCCCTGCGGGACGCCGTCTGACTAGCGGGCGCCCCAGCTGTAGGTCTGCTTCTGGAGGTGCAGGTAGGTGAAGGCGTCGGCCGACACCACGCCGGGCAGGGCCCTGATCACGTCGTTGAGCAGCGCCAGCAGCTCCTCGGTGCCCTCGCAGACGACCTCGGCCAGCAGGTCGAACCCGCCCGAGGTGATGACGACGTAGGCCACCTCGGGGACGGTGCTGAGCCGCTCGGCGATGATGCGGAGGTCGCCCTCGGCCCGCAGCCCGATCATCGCCTGGAGGCTGAACCCGACCATGAGCGGGTCGGTCACGGCGACGACCTGCATGACCCCGTTCTCGATCAGCCGCTGCACGCGCTGGCGCACGGCGGCCTGCGAGAGACCGACCGCGGGGCCGAGCTTGGCGTAGGGCATGCGCCCGTCGACCTGCAGCTCGCGGATGATGGACTTGTCGATCTCGTCGAGGCCGACGCGTGGTGGCGCGATCTGCCGTGGCCATGGCGCTGCGGTACCTTCCCCGTCCGGTTGGTGCGCCGTCATTCTGGCCCAACGCTCGCTCCGTCCTAGCCAAGGCGTGGCCGAGCTCCACGTGGGGCCGTCCGAGCGCCTCGGCCACCGCCGCGTTGGTGACGTTCCCGGCGACCGTGTTGAAGCCGAGCGCGAGCGCCGGGTCTCGGCGGGCGGCCTCGGCCACCCCGAGCCGGGCCAGCTCGGCCAGGTAGGGCAGGGTGACGTTGGTCAGCGCGTAGGTCGACGTGAAGGGCACCGCGCCCGGCATGTTGCCGACGGCGTAGTGCACGACGCCGTGCTTCTCGAACACGGGATCGGCGTGGCTGGTCTCGTGGCTGGTCTCGATGCAGCCGCCCTGGTCGATGGCGATGTCGACGACGACCGCGCCCTGCTTCATGCCCGTGATCATGTCCTCGGTCACGACGACCGGAGCCCGCCCGCCTGGGCACGAGCACCGCCCCGATCACGAGGTCGGCCTCGGCGACGACGCGCTCGACCTGCCCGCGGTTGGACGTCAGCGTCGTGATGCGTCCCATCTGGATCTGGTCGATGAACCGCAGCCGATCGACGTTGCGGTCGAGCAGATCGACCTCGGCCTCGAGCCCGGCGGCCATCCAGGCCGCGTTCCACCCGACGTTGCCGGCACCGAGCACCACGACCCGCGCCGGTCGCACGCCGGGCGCGCCGCCGAGCAGCACACCCCGACCGCCGTTGTGGCGTTCGAGGTAGTGCGCGCCGATCTGCACGGACATCCGCCCCGCGACCTCGCTCATCGGCGCGAGCAGCGGGAGTGCCCCTTCGGCGTCGGTGACCGTCTCGTAGGCGATACCGGTCACACCGTGGTCGAGGAGCGCGTCGGCCACGGTCGGGTAGGCGGCCAGGTGCAGGTACGTGAAGATGGTCAGGTCAGGCCGGAACCAGTCGAACTCGCTCGGCTGGGGCTCCTTCACCTTGCAGATGAGCCCCGAGCGCTCCCAGACCTCCTCGGCCTTGTCGACGATCTCGGCGCCGGCCCGCTGGTAGGCCTCGTCCGGGAAGCTCGAATCAGCACCCGCGCCCGCCTCGACCAGCACGTGCACGCCGTACTGGCCGACCTCGCGCACGCCGTCGGGAGTGATGGCCACCCGGTGCTCGTCGGGCTTGATCTCGCGCGGGACTCCGACGACGAGGCCGGAGCCCCCAGAGTTGGTCGTGGGCGTCATCTAGAGGTCCTCCATGGACTCGATCAGTGCCTGCCGGATGGCCCCGACCATGAGGTCGAACTCCTCGGGGCCGGCGATCAGCGGCGGGGCGAGCTGCACGATCGGATCGCCGCGGTCGTCGGCCCGGCAGTAGAGGCCGAGCGCGAACATGCGCGGCGACAGGAGGCCGCGCAGGAGGCGGTCGGCCTCGGCGCCGGCGAAGGTCTCCTTGGTCTTCTTGTCCTTCACGAGCTCGATGCCGTAGAAGTAGCCCATGCCGCGGACCTCGCCTACCCACGGCAGGTCCTCGAGCTGGCCGATCGTCTCGCGGAACACGGCCTCGTTGCGCGTGACATTGCCGAGGATGTCGTCGCGCTCGAACAGGTCGAGGTTGGCCAGCGCGACCGCGCAGCTCACTGGGTGCGCCGCGAAGGTGATGCCGTGCAGGAAGGTGACGTTCGGGTCGAGGAACGGCTCGGCGATGCGGTCACTCACCATGACGCCGCCGAGGGGCGAGTAGCCCGAGGTGATGCCTTTGGCCATCGTGATCATGTCGGGCTGCGAGCCCACCTTCTCGGCCCCGAACATGGTGCCGAGCCGGCCGAACGCGCAGATGACCTCGTCGGAGACGAGCAGCACGCCGTAGCGATCGCAGATCTGGCGCACCCGGTCGAAGTAGCCCTCGGTCGGGGTGAAGCACCCGCCGGCGTTCTGCACGGGCTCGAGGAACACGGCGGCCACCGACTCGGGACCCTCCTGGATGATCGTGCGCTCGATGTCGTCCGCACAGCTGAGCGTGCACGTGTCGGCGTGCGCACAGAGGTCGCACCGGTACCGGTTGGTGGTGGCCACGTGGCGGGCGCCGGGTACGAGCGGCTCGAACGGGGCCCGCATCGACGGCACGCCGGTGAGCGACAGGGCCCCCATGCCAACGCCGTGGTAGGCGATGTTGCGGGCGATGGCCTTGTACCGACCCGGTTGGCCGATCGCCTTGAAGTACTGGCGGGCGAGCTTCCACGCCACCTCGACGGCCTCGGACCCACCCGTGGTGAAGAAGACGCGGTTCAGGTCGCCGGGGGCGAGATCGGCCAGGCGCGCGGCCAGCTCGATGGCGGTCGGATGAGCGAACGTCCAGATGGGGAAGTAGGCCAGCTCGGCGGCCTGCTTGGCCGCTGCCTCGGCCAGCTCGATGCGGCCGTGACCGGCCTGGACGGTGAACAGCCCGGCCAGCCCGTCGAGGTAGCGCGTGCCGTGGTTGTCCCACACGTAGCAACCGTCGCCCCGCTCGATGATCAGGGGCTCGTGGCCCGGCGCCGGGGTGAGCGGGCTGAAATGTCCCCAGAGGTGCTGGCGAGAGAGGCGTTCCAGCTCGGCGGGTCCTGCGGCGGTACGGGTCATGCTCTCGACTCCTCTGGACGTGCGCTCGTGGACCCCCCGTGAGCGATTGTCCCGACGGGACCTCCCTTTGGCAAGGGAATCCTTCGTGAATACCCCCATTCGATCACAAATCGATCGTCCTCCCACCCTCACCCGGTGAGGTCAGTGGGTGACGGCGCCGTAGAGGGCGGCGTACTGCTGCTCGGTTGCCGCGTCGAGTGGGGCCCACATCGAGAGTCGGGCCCAGGTGCGCAGGGGTGGGTTCACGATCGGATCGGCGGCCAGCCGGGGGCTGATGCGGGCCAGGTCGTCGCCGAGGCCGTTCAGCACGGCCGTCGCCCGCACCTGGCTGATCATCGCCGCGTAGTTGGGACGGTCGTAGATCCAGTTCATCCAGGACTCGGCCGCCACCTGGTTGCGGGTCGTGTCGGGCACGACCATGTTGCGGGCGAACAGGGTGCTCCCGTCCTCCGGGACGACGAAGGCGAGGTTGCGGTTGGCGGCCCGCAGGCCGGCCATGTCACCCGACCGCACCTGGGCCATGACCATCTTCCCGGACACGAGGTCGGCGAAGTCGGCATTGCCGGTGAAGCGCGCGATCTGGCCGGACTCCGCCGCGATCCGCACGCGGTTGACGGCACGGCTCACGGTCGCCGGCGTGGCGTCGGCGGGCGAGTGGCCCTGGAACGCCATCACCATGCCGAGACCGTCGCGCGGGTCGGCCAGCATCGTCACCCTGCCCTTGTAGCGCCGGTCGAACAGGTCACCGACCCCGCGCACGGGTCGGGCCACCCGCTTCGTGTTGTACGCGATGCCGGCCATGCCCGCGGTCCACGGGCAGGCTGTGGGTCCGACCGGGGTCGAAACCAGGGTGGGCGAGCTCGTCGCGCAGGTGCGATTGATCGGGGATGTTGTCGTGGTCGAGCGTCTCGAGCCGGTGGGCGCTCAGCAGCTCGCGCACCGCGCGGTCGCCGAGCATGACGAGATCGACGCCGATGTCGTCCCGGTTGGCGAGCGCCTGGCGTTCGCTCGTCAGCCAGAGCTCGTCGTCGAGAACGTCCTCGTAGTAGTCGACGGTCACTCCGGTCGCGAGCTGGTAGTCGCGGACCGTGTCGGCGCCGATCATCCCCGGTCGGTTGCGGATGCGCAGAAGGCCACTCGGCGTCTGGGCGGTCGCGAGCTGGTCGTGGGGGACCTCGGCCGACGTGCTGGTGGTGGCGATCGGAACGGCGGGGCCGGCCCGGCTGGGCATCGGCCGGCCGGCGCACGCGTCGAGCACCGCGCCGCCCGCGGCGACGCCACCCGCCGCGAGGGCGGCTTGGCGCAGGAACTCGCGCCGCGTCGTCGGTCTGGCGGCCATGCGCCCATTCTGCGCCGACGACCGTCGCGGTGGGTGCCGCCCCATGCGACGAAATCGGTCGTTCAGGGCCTGCTGAACGATCGGATCACTTGCGCACGGGCCCCGTTCACGCGACATTGCCAGGGAGTTGCGCACGCCGAGGTCCGACGAGGGCCGTCCAGGACAGGAGAGACCCTGTGCACCACGAGAACTTCATCGGCGGGGCATGGGTTCCCGCCAAGGACGGTGCCACCGACGAGGTGATCAACCCGGCGACGGGCGAGGTGCTGGCCGAGGTCGCCTCGGGCGGCGCGGTCGACGCCGAGGCGGCCGTCTCCGCCGCGGCCGCCGCCTTCGAGACCTGGGGCTTCGAGCACGCCGCGGGAGCGCTCGGAGAAGCTGCTGGCCCTGGCCGCGGCCGTCGAGGGCGACCTCGACGAGCTGAAGCGGCTCGAGATGGCCAACGTCGGCAAGCCGGTCTCGATCATCGAGTTCGAGTTCGACCTCCTGGTCGACAACCTGCGGTTCTTCGCCGGAGCCGCCCGCACCCTGCAGACGCAGGCCGCCGGTGAGTACATGGAGGACCACACCTCCATGCTGCGCCGCGACCCGCTCGGCGTGGCGGTCGGCATCGCCCCGTGGAACTACCCGCTCAACATGGCCGTGTGGAAGATGGGTCCGGCGCTCGCCGCGGGCAACACGTTCATCCTGAAGCCGTCCGAGTTGACGCCGCTGACCGCCCTGCGGGTCGCGGAGCTGGCCGCGGACATCTTCCCGCCCGGCGTCTTCAACGTCGTGACCGGACAGGGCGAGACCCTCGGCGACGCGCTCGTGCGCCATCCGGGCGTGGCCATCGTGTCGATCACCGGAGACGTGAACACCGGCAAGCTCATCGCCCGCAACGCGGCCGACACGCTCAAGCGCGTGCACCTCGAGCTCGGCGGCAAGGCTCCGGTGGTGGTGTTCGACGACGCCGACATGGATCTCGTCGTCTCGACGCTGACCGACATGTCCTATTACAACTCCGGTCAGGACTGCACCGCGCCGTGTCGCGTGCTCGCCGGCCCGGCCGTGTACGACGCGCTGGTCAGCGATCTCGGCGACGCGGTGTCCGGCATCGCCGTGGGCGACCCGACCGACCCTGACACCGCCGTCGGACCGGTCATCTCCGCCGACCAGCAGGAGCGCGTCGCCGGCATGGTGTCGCGGGCGGTCGAGGCCGGCGCCGAGGTGGTGGCCGGCGGGTCGAAGCTCGACCGCCCCGGGTTCTTCTACCAGCCGACCGTCGTGGCCGGACCGGCCCAGGACAGCGAGATCGTCCAGCGCGAGGTGTTCGGTCCGGTGGTCAGCGTCCAGCGC
The DNA here is from genome assembly GCA_963776435.1 of uncultured Microthrixaceae bacterium. Lineage (GTDB taxonomy): Bacteria > Actinomycetota > Acidimicrobiia > Acidimicrobiales > Acidimicrobilacustridaceae > UBA4742. Next base: position 289,340 of record CAVZMK010000002.1, on the reverse strand, counting down.
TTCACCGACGAGGCCCAGGCGCTCAGCTGGGCCAACGGCGTCGACTACGGCCTCTCGGCCAGCGTGTGGACCACCGACGTCGGCCGCGCCCTGCGCATGTCGCGATCGCTGCAGTTCGGATGCGTGTGGGTCAACGATCACATCCCGATCGTCTCGGAGATGCCTCACGGCGGGTTCAAGCAGAGCGGCTACGGGAAGGACATGTCGGTGGCCGCAGTCGAGGCCTACACCGAGCTCAAGCACGTGATGGTGAAGATCTGATGCCCACCCTCGATCCGACCACCGGTCTGCTGGCCGACGTCCGACGGCGCGACCGCCGGCGACCGGCTGAGCGTGCGCGCCGCGGAGATCGCCGACGCCGAGGTGTCGACCTTCGCGGCCCGCACCGTCGCCTCCAAGGCGCTCTACGAGCGCGCCCTCGCGCAGCATGCCGCTCGGCGTGCCGTCGTCGTTCCAGGCCGGCGACCCGTACCCCATCTACATCGACCGCGGCCAGGGCTCGCAGGTCTGGGACGTCGACGCCAACCAGTACACCGACTTCCACGGCGGCTTCGGTGTCGGGGTGACCGGCCACACCCACCCACGCATCGTCGAGGCCATCGGCCGCGCCGCCGTCGTCCGGGACGCACTTCGCCGCGCCGACCCCGGTGGTGGTCGCGCTGGCCGAGGAGCTGTGCCGGCGCTTCGACCTCGAGCAGGTGCGTTTCGCCAACTCCGGCACCGAGGCGACCATGGACGCCATCCGCATCGCCCGCGCCGCGACCGGTCGCGACACCGTGGTCAAGATCGAGGGCTCGTACCACGGTCATCACGACACGGTCATGTTCTCGGTGCTGCCCAACGCCGAGTCGCTCGGCAGCCGCGACATGTCCCCCACCACACCGATGTCGTCCGGCATCCCCGCCGACATGGCCGCGCACACCCTCGTGGTGCCGTTCAACGACGCGCCCGCCTTCGAGGCGCTGCTGGCCGAGCGGTCGGCCGAGATCGCCTGCCTCATCCTCGAGCCGGTGATGATGAACATCGGCATCGTCGAGCCCGAGCCCGGGTACCTCCAGGCCGCTGAAGGACCTCTGCGAGCGCCACGGCGTCGTCCTCATCTTCGACGAGGTGAAGTCGGGCGCGACGGTGGCCGAGGGCGGAGCCGGCCAGCGCTACGGCGTGCGCCCGCACCTCGCCTGCTTCGCCAAGGCGCTGTTCGGCGGCACGCCGGGCGCGGCCTTCGGCGGCGACGCGGCCGTGATGGACGTGATCGGCCACGGCGCCGCGCAGATGGGCACCTTCAACGGCAACCCGCTGGTGGCGGCGGCCGGCATGGCCTGCCTGACCGAGGTGCTCACCCCGGCGGCCTACGAGCAGCTGGCGGCCATGGGCGCCCGGCTGGCCGCCGGATGCCAGGCGGCCATCGACGCCAACGGCATCCCCGCCCACACCGTCGACCTCGGTGCCAAGGGGTGCGTGTCGTTCCGCAAGGACCGGTCGCGCAACTACCGCGACTTCCTCGCCACCAAGCCCGAGCTGTTCGGCGCCGCCTTCCCGTGGGCGATCAACCGGGGCGTGTTCATGACGCCGGGCGACGAGGAGCAGTGGACGTTGTCGGTGCAGCACTCCGAGGCCGACATCGACCGCTACGTCGACGTGTTCGCCGACTTCTGCGCGACGCTGGCGGAGTGACCGACCGCCCACTTCGAGCTGCTGACGTCGATCGACGGGGCCGATGCCCTCGCCGGCGCGCACGCGACCGGCCGAGCGCGCGCCCTTGCGGGTGGCGGCGGTGCAGGTCGCGTGGACGACCCGACGCCGACGCGCACCGGGCCAACCTCCGCGAAGGCGTGACGATGGCCGCCGGGTCCGGCGCCCGCCTCGTCTGCCTCCAGGAGCTGACGCTGAGCCCCTACTTCGCGGTGTCGAGCCGGGGACCCGGCCCGGGCTGGGTCGAGCCCGAGCCGCTGCACGGCGGGCCGACCTACGAACTGCTGGCCGACCTCGCCGTCCCGCACGGGCGCGCTCGTCCACGGGTCGCTGTTCGAGGCGGTCGACCCGGCGCCCGCCGACGGCCGCGGCTTCAACACAGCCATCGTCGTCGCGCCCCGACGGCTCGCTCGTCGCCCGCACGCGCAAGGTCCACATCCCGATCACCGCCGGCTACTACGAGGACCGCTACTTCCTGCCCGGCGACGGCGGGTTCCCCGTGGTGTCCGTCGACGCAGGCGCAGTTCGGGTTCCCCACGTGCTGGGACCAGTGGTTCCCAGAGCTCAGCCGGGCCTACTCGGTCGCCGGAGCCGAGGTGCTCGTCTACCCGACGGCGATCGGGTCGGAGCCCGACCATCCCGGACTTCGACACCCAGCCGCTGTGGCAGCAGGTGATCGTCGGGCAGGGCATCGCCAGCGGCACGTTCATGGTGGCGGTCAACCGCATCGGCACCGAGCAGCTGACCCCACCCGACGGCGAGGCGCTGCCGGCCATCACCTTCTACGGCTCGTCGTTCGTGAGCGATCCGTACGGTCGGATCCTGGTGCAGGCGCCGCGCGACCGCGCCGCCGTGCTGGTCGCCGACCTCGACCTCGACGCCCGCCGCGACTGGCTCGAGCTGTTCCCGTTCCTCGACCACCCGCCGCCCCGACCAGTACGGACCGCTCACCGAGCCCTGATGCCGAGACAGCTCACGTCCGCGCGAGTCCTGCCAGGTGAACCAGCGGCCCACGACCGGGAGGTAGGCCCGGCGGAAGCGGTGGAGCGGGACGGCGGGGAACCCGATCTCGGCGAGCGCCGGTGGATCGCCGCCGAGCATGCACCTCGGCGGCCGTGTCCCCATCCAGCTGTTCAGGGCCACGCCCGAGCCGTTGCACCCGGTGGCGAACAGCGCGCCCGCCGCCGGCCCGGTCGGCACCCGGCCGAAGTGCGGCATGCGGTCGAAGGTCATGGCCACGTGGCCGCCCCACGCGCAGCTCGACCGCGGTACCGGCGAGCTGCGGGTGGATGCGCACCATCGACCGCGTAGAGGAAGTCGCGGGCGTCGGCCACCGTCGTCGGCGCCAGCGAGCGGCGACCGCCGAAGAGCATGCGACCGTCGGGCGACAGGCGCCAGTAGAAGAGCAGGTTCTTGGTGTCGACCATCATGCGCTCGCGCGGGCTCACCGACCGGGCCAGCTCGGGATCGAGCACCTCGGTGGCGATGATGAACGAGCCGATCGGCACGACGCGGCGCTGCAGCCACGGCACGAGCGCGTCGCCGTACGCGTTCGTCGCCAGCAGGACGTCTCGGGCCTCGACCACGCCCCGGTCGGTGGTGAGCGCGTAGCCCAGGCTGCGGCCGGGGCCCTTCGCCTCGAGCGCGATGGCCGTCGTGCGGTCGTGCAGATCGGCCCCGGCGGCGAGCGCCAGCCGGGCCAGTCCGGCGTGGTAGCGGGCCGGGTGGATGGCGCCCGTGCGCTCGAGCACGACGCCGGCGTGGAACGCGGTCGAGCCGATCTCGTCGCGCCAGCTCGTCGCGCGGGACGAAGTGGACGGCCTCACCCAGATCGCCGCCGTGCTCGTCGGCCATCGCGGCGAGGTCCGACGACGTGGGCGCGGTTGTGGGCGAGGTAGAGCTGCCCGCTGCGGGTGTAGTCGCAGTCGATGCCCTCGTCGGCGACGAGCGTCTCCACCTGGTCGAAGGCGTCGTTGACCTCGTCGTACATACGACCGCCGACCGCGCCGTACTGGGCGGTCAGCCCGGCCGGTCCGGCCTTGAGCTCGGGGATCACCATGCCGCCGTTGCGTGTGCTGGCCCCCACGCCGAGCGGATCGCGGTCGACGACGACCACCGACCGACCCGGCCCGGGCCAGCTCGCGGGCGGCGGACAGCCCGCAGTAGCCGGCCCCGACCACGGCGACGTCGACGGTCGACGGCAAGCGGGTGTGCCTCGAGCGTGCGGTGGCTCGGCCTGGCCCTGCCACAGCACGCGCTCGGCGTAGCCGGGCGCCAGGCGGGCCGACGGCGGGCGATGGCGAGGCACGGGGCCACGGTAAGCGATTCGGCCGGATGCCCCCGTTGTGACGCTCGAATCGGTGGCAGATGGCGATCGACGAGTGGAATCACCGTTCGAGGCGAGGCGACGGCCTCGTCGCCGCCGCGATCGTGCGGCCTCCCCTACCCTGAGGTGATGGCGATGAGCGACATGACCCCGATGCGGATCGGCCCCGATCGGATCGTCGACCGACGAGGTGGCGGAGGTGCGGTCGCCCTACGACGGCCAGGTCGTCGGGCCGGGTGCCGGTCGGCACCGAGGCCCACCTCGACGCGGCCGTCGCCGTCGCCCTCGCCCGCCATCGCGGCGGCGCGCTGCCGGCTCACGAGCGGGCCGCGATCCTCGACCGGGCCGCGGTCGCGCTGGCCGACCAGCGCGAGGAGTTCGCCCGCTCGATCGCGGCCGAAGCCGGCAAGCCGATCAAGACCGCTCGGGTCGAGGCCGACCGGGCCGTCGACACCTTCCGGTTCTCGGCCGCGGTGGCCCGCACGATGTCGGGCGAGATGATCCCGCTCGACGCGAGCTCGGCCGGCGTGGGCAAGCTCGGGTTCGTGCAGCGCGTGCCGATCGGCGTCGTGGCTGCCATCTCGCCGTTCAACTTCCCGCTCAACCTGGTGGCCCACAAGGTGGCGCCGGCGATCGCTGTCGGGTTGTCCCGGTCGTGCTCAAGCCGGCCTCGGCCACGCCGCTCACCGCGCTACGGCTGGCATCGCGTGCTGCTCGACGAGGCCGGCCTGCCCGACGGTTGGCTCAACGTCGTGACCTGCAGCGGTCGCGTGGCCAACCACCTCGTCACCCACGACGACGTGGCCATGATCACCTTCACGGGATCACCACCGGTCGGCTGGGGCATCCGCGCCGCCGTGCCCCACAAGCGGGTCGGCCTCGAGCTCGGCAACAACGCTCCCGTCGTCATCGAGCCGGACGGCGACTGGGCGGGCGCCGCCCGCAAGATCAGCGTGGCCGGCTACTCGTTCGCCGGTCAGTCCTGCATCTCGGTGCAGCGCGTCTACGTCCACTCGTCGATCGCCGACGCGTTCGTCGACGAGCTGGTCACCGCGGTCAAGGGCCTGAAGGTGGGCGACCCGATGGACGACGACACCGACGTCAGCGCGCTCATCGACGCCGGGGAGACCGAGCGGGTGCACACCTGGATCGACGAGGCGGTGGCGGAAGGGGCCACCGTGGCCGCCGGCGGGCAGATCGAGGGGACCGTGCTCGCGCCGACCGTGCTGACCGGCGTGCTGCCCGACATGGAGGTGTGCCGCAACGAGGTGTTCGGCCCGGTGGTGGGCGTGGCCACCTACGACGACTTCGGCGAGGCGCTGCGACTGGCCAACGACAGCCGCTACGGGTTGCAGGCGGCGGTGTTCACGAGCGACATCGGCAAGGCCCTCGACGCCGCCCGCACGCTCGACTACGGCGGGGTGATGATCAACGAGGTGCCCACCTGGCGAGCCGACCAGATGCCCTACGGGGGTCTCCGCGACTCGGGCAACACCCGCGAGGGCCCGGCCTGGGCCGCACGCGAGATGACCGAGGAGCGCCTGGTCGTCATCCAGCCGTGACCGTCGCGCGCACGGCGTGCCCGCTCGACTGCCCCGACGGGTGCACCCTCGAGGTGGAGGTGGTCGACGGACGCCTGGTCCGGGTCGACGCGCCCGCGGTGCGCACGTCCGAGGTCGCCGACCCGGCGGTCAATCCCATGACCCAGGGCTTCATCTGCAAGAAGGTCAAGCACCACCCCGAGCGGGTCTACAGCCCGCATCGGGTGCGTACGCCGCTGATCCGCACCGGGCCCAAGGGATCGGGCGCGTTCCGGCCGGCGAGCTGGGACGAGGCGCTCGACCTGGTCGGCGCTCGCCTGCGTGACGCACTGGCCGACGACCCCGCCACCGTCGTCCCCTATCTCTACAACTCGTCGGCCGGGGAGCTGTCCGCCGGTCCGCTGAGCCGTCTGTTGTGGCGCGAGCTCGGGGCCAGCGCGGTCCACCACACCATCTGCGCGGCCACCGCCGGCAAAGCGTGGGACCTCACCTTCGGATCGATGATGGGCGCAGACCTGTTCGACGTCGTGCACGCGCAGCTCGTGGTCGTGTGGGGCGCGAACCCCGCCATCTCGAACACGCACCTCCCGCCGCTCGTGAACCTGGCCCGGAAGGCCGGTGCCGCGCTCGTCGTGGTCGATCCCCGGCGCACGGCGACCGCCCGCCGCGCTGATCTGCACCTGGCCCCGCGGCCCGGTACCGACGTCGTGCTCGCCATGGCGGTCGCGGCCGAGCTCGAACGCCGTGACCTGATCGATCGCCGGTTCACCGACGTCCACGCGTCGGGAGTCGACGAGTACCTGTCGGCCTGCGCCGAGTGGACGCTCGACCGGGCCGTGGCGACGTGCGACGTGTCCGCGGAGGACATCGGCGCGTTCGTCGACCTGCTGGGCGCGCGCCGACCGGCGTTCTGGCGGCCGGGATGGGGGATCGAGCGCAACCGCAACGGCGGGTCGGCGATGCGGGCGGTGCTCGCCCTCCCGGTGCTCACCGGTGCCTTCGGCCAGCCCGGCTCCGGGGTGCACCTGCAGACCGCCCACGACGTCGACTGGGACACCGGTGCGCTGCGCCGCGCCGTCCTCGGTCCCGACGACGAGTGGTCGCGCCACGGCACCGGTGCTGCGCCACCTCGACGGGAGGTGAACCAGAACCAGCTCGGCCAGCTCCTGACCGAACCCGGAGCGGAACCCGCGGTCCGCGTGCTGTTCGTGCAGGGGGCGAACCCGGCGGTGATGAACCCGGCGCAGGCCAAGGTGCTGGCCGGCCTGGCCCGCGACGACCTGTTCACGGTCGTCCACGATCAGGTGCTCACCGACACGGCCCGCTTCGCCGATGTCGTGCTGCCGGCGACGACGCACTTCGAGGTCGACGACGTCGTCGTGGCCTACGGCGCATACGTCACCCAGCCGACCTCGGCGGTCATCGACCGCGTCGGCGAGAGTCGCACCAACGACGAGGTGGCGGCCGGGCTCGCCGCCCGCCTGGGGCTCGACGCCAGTCCTGGCGGCCCGTTCGACCCGTCGATCGACCGCCTGCGAGCGCTCCTGAGCCGCGACGGCGAGCCGGACTCGGTGACCGTCCGCCCGTCGGGTACGTCGGTCCAGTTCCGCGATCTCTGGCCCACCACACCTGACCAACGGGCCCGCCTGGTAGCCGAGGCCCCGTCCGGGGTGGCGACTGACGGCGGACCGGCGCGCGTACCCCGCTACGCGGAGCTGGCCTCGCCCCGGCCCCTCAGCCTGCTCACTCCGGCAACGGCGGTGACCATCAACTCGATCTTCGGCGAGTCGGCCGCGTCGTCGCCCACCCGCGTGGCCGTGCACCTGCATCCGGCCGACGCCGCGGCCCGGGGTCTGGTCGACGGCCAGCCCGTCTCCGTCTCGGACGGCCGGGCCGAGGTGCGGACGGTGGTGGCGATCGACCCCGACCTCCGCCCGGGGGTCGCGACCATGGCCAAGGGCCTCTGGCGGGAGGCGCTCGGTGGCGGGTTCACCGCCAACGTGTTCGCGCCGGATGCCCTGAGCGACCTGGCCGGCGGGGCGACCTTCAACGACGCCCGCGTCGAGGTGTCCGCCCTCTGAGCGCCGGCCGAGGCGGCGGGTCGGGGTCCTCGGAGTCAGCAGTAGCGTGGCGCGTCTGGTCCCGCCACCGGGAGGACCCGAGCCCGCCCAGGGAGGAGAGGACGTCGCAGTCGTGACCGAGATGCGCCGCTTCGCTCTTGACGACGGCCGTGACCTCGACCAGCTCGTCTCCGGTCTCGTCGCCCGGGCTCCCACGGTGCGCGAGCGCTCGGAGGTCGTCGATCGCACGATCTACGACACGTTCGACTGGCGGTTGCGGCGGCGCGGGACGATCCTCGAGCTCGACGTCGTGGTGGAAGGCCCGGAACGGCGCCGCCGCGCCGTTGCGGAGCCGTGGCTCGTGTGGCGGGCGATCGAGACCGGCGAGGTCATCGGCCGCCTGCGGATCGACGAGGTCCCGACCTTCGTCTGGGATCTCCCGCCCGGCCCCACGACCGACCGTCTGTCGGAGGTGGTCGAGATGCGGGCGCTGCTCGAGCTCGTCACGGTGCGCAGCCGTCAGATCATCCTCGGCGTGGTGGACAGCGACGACAAGACCGAAGCCCGCGTCGTCATCGACCGGCCCGAAGTGGTCAACAGCGGTGCCGCCGCTCACGTCGAGGGCGCCGCCCTGACCACCGTGGTCGAGGTCGTGCCCGTGCGCGGGTACGAGCGGGCCGCATCGGAGATCGCGGAGCTGTTGGCAGCGCAGGTGGTGCTGCGGCCCTTGCCGGGCGATCTCGTCGACGAAGCGCTGCGCACCGTGGGGCTGCGCGCCGGTTCGTACAGCTCGAAGCTGTCGCTCCGCCTTGATCCCGCACAGCGTGCGCTCGACGCCTACCGCACAGTGCTGTCGGCGCTGTTCGAGACGATGCTGGCCAACGAGGGAGGCACCCGCAACAACACCGACTCGGAGTTCCTGCACGACTTCCGCGTGGCGGTGCGGCGCACACGGTCGGTGCTGGGCATGGCTGCCGGGGTCGTCGAACCAGGTCTCCGCGACCAGCTGCGGGGCGACTTCAAGTGGCTCGGCGACATCACGACCCCGACCCGGGATCTCGACGTGTACCTGCTCGATTTCGGCGCGTTCACCGGCGCGGTGACGGCCGATCGGCGGCGTGACCTCGAGCCGCTGCACAGCTTCCTCGCCGAGCGCCAACGAGAGGCCCACGCCGACCTGGTCGCCGCCCTCGACTCCCCGCGCTACACGGCGCTCGTCGAGCGGCACCGCGAGTGGCTGTCGACCAACGTCGCTCGCGGTGATCCGATCGCGACGCCCGACGCCGACCGTCCGGCGCGCGACGTGGCCGCCGAGCGGACCTGGTCCGCCTACCGGAGGTTCGAGCGCGACGGTCGACGGATCCGGCCCGAATCACCGGCCGTCCGGCTGCACGACCTGCGCAAGGACGCCAAGAAGCTCCGTTACGCGCTCGAGTGCTTCGGCAGCCTGTTCGACGCGGGTGACATCGCGGCCAGCGTGCGCGAGCTCAAAGGCGTGCAGGACGTGCTCGGCGCGTTCCAGGACTGCGAGGTGCAGAAGGCGTCGCTCGAGGGGTTCGGTCGGGAGATGATCATGGAGCGGGGCGCGTCACAGGCGCCGGCACTGCTGGCGATGGGCGCGCTGGTCGACGATCTCGACGACCGCGAGCAACGGGCGCGCGACGACTTCATCGGGCACTTCGCCCGATTCGATGCCAAGCCTGTACGTCAGCGGTTCCGTCGGCTGTTCGCTCCCCCGCGCGGCCAGGACGGCGAGGCATGATGCGGACATGAAGGTCCTCGCCACCTACAACATCAAGGGCGGGGTCGGGAAGACGGCGACGGCGGTCAACCTCGCCTATCTGGCGGCGGCCAGCGGCGCTCGCACGCTGGTGTGGGACCTCGATCCGCAGGGCGCGGCCAGCTTCTACTTCCGGGTCAAGCCCAAGGTGAAGGGCGGGGGTGAGGCCATCGTCCGCGGCCGGCGGGCCATCGACCGGGCGGTGAAGGGGACCGACTACGACAACCTCGACCTGGTCCCGGCCGACTTCTCGTACCGCAACATGGATCTCGACCTCGACGGCACCAAGCGGCGCACCAAGCGGATCGATCTCGTGCTGCGGCCGCTGGCCAAGGAGTACGACTACGTCATCCTCGACTGCCCGCCGAGCATCTCGCTCGTCAGCGAGAACGTGTTCCGGGCGGCCGACGCGCTGCTCGTGCCGTTGATCCCGACCACGTTGTCGTTGCGCACGCTGAGCCAGCTCGATGCCTTCCTCGACGAGTACCCGGCTCGCAAGCGCCAGAAGGTGCTGGCCTTCTTCTCGATGGTCGACCAGCGCAAGAACCTGCACCGCGAGCTCGTCGAGAAGGTGCGCGCCGATCGGCCCGAGATCCTCACCGCGCAGATCCCGGCGGCCAGCGACATAGAGCGCATGGGCGTGCACCGTGCCCCGCTCCCGGCGTATGCGCCCCGCGGTCGGTCGACGGCCGCGTACCGCGCGCTGTGGGACGAGGTCACGGGCCGGCTCTGAGCGCCGCACCGGCTCGGGACGCGTAGGGTCGCGGGTGTGACCACCGATCCCGCGAGCGCGGTGAACCACCAGCTCGTGCTCGCCCGCCGTCCCACCGGACTGGTCGAGCCCGACGACTTCGCGGCGATGACCGGGCCGATACCCGAGCTGGCCGAGGGCGAGGCGCTCATGCGCACGATCTACCTCGGGATGGACGCGACGGTGCGCACCTGGCTGAACCGGGGTGAGGGGTACCTGCCCGCCGTCGGCATCGGCGAGGTGGTGCGCTGCAGCGGCATCGGCCGGGTGGTGGCCACGAGGTGCCCCGCCTACGAGATCGGTGACGTGGCCTATTCGCTGCCCGGTTGGCAGGACTACGCGGTCATCCGCGACGACGTGTTCACGACCAAGATCGACGATGTCACCGACCTGCGATCCATGATGAGCGTCTTCGGGGCCACGGGCGCGGCCGCGTACTTCGGCCTGCTCGACATCGGACGCATCGCGGCGGGGGAGACCGTCGTCGTGTCGGCGGCCGGCGGCGCCACCGGCTCGATCGCCGGGCAGATCGCCAAGATCGTCGGCTGCCGGGTCGTCGGCATCGCCGGCACGGACGAGAAGTGCGCCTGGGTCGTCGACGAGCTGGGGTTCGACGGCTGCATCAACCACCGAACGGCCGACCTCGCCCGCGAGTTGGCCGAGCTGTGCCCTGATCGCGTCGACGTGTTCTTCGACAACGTCGGTGGCGCCGTCCTCGACGCGGTGCTCGGACGGCTCAACCAGCACGGCCGCGTGGTGCTCTGCGGCGCAATCTCGACCTACAACGACCAGGGCCGGCCACCCGGTCCGGCGAACTACCTCAACCTGATCTCGCGACGCGGCCGGATGGAGGGCTTCATCACGCTCGACTACTGGGACCGCTTCCCCGAGTGCTTCGAGCAGATGCGGGCCTGGGCCGACGAGGGCCGGCTCACCTGGCGCGAGCAGGTGTACGAGGGTCTCGACACCGCGCCGGAGGCGCTCAACGCGCTCTTCACCGGTGCGAACACGGGCAAGGTGATCGTGGCCGTCGGGCCGGACGAGGCGACTCCGTGACCGGCATGGTCCGGGTCGACCGGCACTCGCCCGAGGTCGTGGTGCTGACGCTCGACCATGCGGCGCGTCGCAACGCGCTCTCGGTGGCGCTGCGCGACGAGATCTCGGACCGTCTCGGCGAGCTCTCCACCGACACCGATCTCAAGGTGTTGGTCGTCACCGGTGCCGGCACCGTCTTCTCCGCGGGTTTCGACCTGAAGGAGTTCGACCGGGCCTTCGAGGACCCGTCGTTCTCCGAGGTGCTGTGGGCGTCGAGCGATCGCTATCACCACGCGGTCGCGTCGTTCCCGATCGTCACGTTGGCGGCGCTCAACGGTCCGGCGGTCGCCGGCGGTATGGACCTGGCCGTGCTGTGCGACCTGCGGATCGCGGCGACGACCACCACCTTCTCGCACCCCGAGTACGCCTTCGGCGACGTCGTCTACGGACCGCTGCGCGACATCGTGGGCGGCGGTCTCGCCCGCGAGCTCTGCATGACGGGCCGGGTGCTCGACGCGTCGCAGGCGTTGGCAGCCGGTCTGGTCAGCGCGGTGGTCGAGCCCGACGAGCTGTTGCCGCGGGCGCTCGAGCTGGCCGAGCGCGTCGCGGTGGCTCCGCGAGCGAACCTGGTGCGGACGAAGGCCAAGGCGCTCGCCCGGTCGGGTCTCGTTTCGGACACCGGCACGCTCGACCTCTGACGCTCAGCCGAGGAGGGCGCGCTCGAGCGCCAGCGTCGAGGGCGAGCGCGTTCAGCGAGCCGGGCCGACGGCCGCGTCGACGGCGGCCGCGAGCCGGCTCCCCGGCATCTGCGCGGCGATCTCGACCGCGTCGCGCGCGTCGTTCAACTCGCGCAGCTCGTCGGTGAGCGACACGCGGTAGCCGCAGGTGCGGAGGCGTTCGAGCTGCGCGTGGCCGGTGTCGTCCTGGCTGGCGGGCACGCCCGAGAACGCGTCGGGATGCAGGTGGTTCAGCCCGATGAGCCACGTGCCGCCGCTGGGGGTGAGCCCGACGACCGCATCGGCGGTCGATTCGAGCAGCATGCGCACCGTGAGGAGCTGTTCGACGACGAGCTGGGGCGTGTCCATGCCGATGAGGACGACCGGGTCCTCCGACACGTGGAAGCAGTCCTCGAAGGTGCCGAAGAGGAGGTTGCCGAGCGAGCCTCCCCGTTGGGCGACGACGTCGAAGTCGGACGGCAACCAGGAACCGGCCCCGCCGTCGAGCGCCAGCACGCGGCGGCTGGCCGGAGCCGCGGTGACGACCGCCAGCGTGTCGACCAGCGCCGCTTCGCGCACCTTCGCGGCCTGCCCCAAGGTCCACGGCGGGCTGAGCCGACCGTCCATCAGGTCGGCGCGGGGCTCGTTGGCCAGGACGACGAGCTGCATGTGTGCCTACAGCCCCAGGACCAGGCGCAGGACGCGGTCCTGCAGCAGGTTGGGCGTGAGGCGGTCACCGAGTCGCATCGCCTGCGCGTCGAGCCCGACCAGGTAGCGGTCGCGCGGCAACCTGGATTCGATGGCGCCGACGATCACCTTTGCGCACTGGGCGGGACTCCCCATGATCGGTTCGACGAGGCGCTGGAGCTGCATCGAACGCTCGTAGGCGGCCGTGTTGCGCGACCCCGCCTGCTCATGGCGCTCGATGTCGCGGGCCATGTCCTCCCAGATGCCGGTCTTGAAACCGCCCGGCTCGATCAGCACCACGGCCACTCCGTCGCGCGCCACCTCCACCCGGAGTGCGTCGGTCAGGGCCTCGAGCGCGTGCTTCGCGCCCGTGTACCAACCGGCTAGCGGAGAACTCACCAGGCCGGCGATCGACGACACGTTGACGATGCGACCACCCCCGCGGGCGCGCATGGACGGCAGCGCCAACCTCGCCAGGCGCATCGGCGCGAACACCATCGTGTCGAACAGCTGACGGGCCTCGGCGTCGGTGATGTCCTCGATGGCGCCGGTCAGCGCGTACCCCGCGTTGTTCACCAGCGCGTCGAGCTCGAGATCGGCCATGACGCCCTCACAACCCGGCGCGTCGGTGACGTCGAGCAGCACCGTCTCGACCTCGAGGGATCTCTCGGCCGCCGCCCGGTGCAGCACTTCTGCCTTGGCCTCGGAGCGGACGCTGCCGATGGTCCGGAACCCCCGACGGGCCAGTTCGAGGGCGGTCTCCAACCCGATCCCCGAGTTGGCCCCGGTGACCAGGGCGGTGCGTGTCGACACCCGGGGGAGGCTACTGCCGGCTGACCTCGGCCAGCCCGGTCGGCCCGCCCGGATCGAGCGGATCGAGCGGATCGAGCGGATCGAGCGGTGCGTCGGTCGCGATGGCCGGGGACAGGTCGCGGCGGCGGAGGCCGAGCACCATGATCCACGCCGCGTACACGATGACCACGCCGCCGGCCGCGCCGATGAGCACGTACGGCGGGAGGGGCGGCTGCCACTGCCCCGGATGGTTGGAGAGGAAGTGCGGGGTGCCGTGGAGGCCCACCACGTAGCGGCGCAGCGTCTGGAAGAACGAGGCCAGGTGCGCGACCGCGATGGCGACGGCGCCGAGCACGACGAGGACTCGGACCACCCATCGTCTTGCAAACAGGCCGTGCGACGCGACCGCCATCGCCAGGAGCAGGAGCCCGACGTCGATCGGGTAGCTGTACCGGGATTGCCACACGAGCCCGTCGACGCGAGCGTGGGACGAGGTGATGGCCGTCGGGACCATGACCATGGCGAGGCCGATCAGTGCCATGCAGAGGCGCTGGCGCCAGGAGCCGGCAATCAGGCCGATCAGCACCGCACCGACGATCAGCGCCGTCCAGATCCAGAAGGAGGTTCGGGGCGATGGGGTGTCGAGCCAGCCGAACTTGCCGATGAACTGGTTGTAGTAGCTCGGGTAGAGGCGGTCCCAAGCCATATCGATGATCTTCCACGTCGTCGCGCCCTTGGGCACGGGGCGGCCGGCCGGGTAGACCGAGAAGCTCTTCGTCGGCAGCGCGTAGAGCACCGCGCCGGCACACACCGCGATGACAGCGATGATCCCCTTGCGGGCCGGGCCCGGACGACGCAGCAGGGCGATGATCCCCCGAGGGTCGAGCAGGAACATGGTGCCGAGCACGCAGGCCACCCAGAACGGCGAGATGCTCCGGCTGAGCGCCAGCGCACTTCCGCCGGCCACGAGCGCCCCCACCACCGCCCGCGGCGGGGCCTTCACGTGGTCGAGCACCAGCACGAGCCCCGCCGTCCACGCGCAGAGCCCGGCCGCCATCTCCATGCTGCTCGCGTTGATGACCGAGCTCATGAAGGCCAGCATCGGCGTGACGCAGATGGCCACGCCGAGCACGAGCAGCCTCGACCGTCCGTAGGCGGCGGCGACCGCGAACGCCAAACCGACCAGCACCGCGCAGATGAGCGAGCTGATCGTCCGCATGGCGTAGAACCCCCAGAGCGACGGGGTCACCAGCGTGGGCAGTCCGACCAGCAGGTAGTAGAAGGGCGGGTAGCGGCCGACGTAGGTGTTGATCTTCGTCGGCCGCATGTTGCCGGTCCACGGTGGCTGGCAGCTCGCCCGTTGGTCCGGCCGGAACTGGTAGCAGCCGGCGATCGCGGCCGCGTGCCGCGTAGGCCTGTGGGATCGTCATGCGCCGCATGGCCGTGGAGGTGCCGGCCACGTTGCCGCCGACCAGCTCGCCGCGGACGGTGGCCGCGGCCTTGATCATCTGGGCCGGCTCGTCGGGTCCCCCGCCGACCGGGGTGGCGATGATCCAGCACAGCGAGAGCGCGAAGAAGATCGCGCTCGACAACGCCCAGATGGCTCCGAAACGCAGGCGTCGCCGAACAGGACCCGAGGGCTCGGGTCGTTCAGCCTGGGCGTCCCCGCCGCCCTGGCCGCTCACGGTGGCGGTCAAGCGGCGGGCGCGCGGTCAGGCGTGGTGGCCGTCGCCTCAGTTGCGCGCGGACGCGGTTGGCGGCGGGATCACGCCAGTTGACGCCGGGCATCAGGGCGTCGAGGTCGACGCGACCCTTGTACTGGTCGGCGATGCCGAACATCGACGAGATCAGTGTGTCGGACAGCAGGTGCGGCTCGAGCCCGAGCTCGACGAGGCCGGTGTGGACCACGTGGTAGTAGTGGTCCTGCTGCTCGACGCGCGGGTTGTCGAGGTGGTCGATCTCGCCGCCACCGGGGAAGGCGTTGACGACGACCTTGGCCAGCTCGCTGACCGTGAAGCTCTCGGTCATCTGGTTGAAGACGCGGAACTCGCCGGGATCGGCCGGGTTCTCGCAGGCCAGCCGGATGCACTCCACCGTGTCGCGGATGTCGAGGAAGCCGCGAGTCTGGCTGCCGTTGCCGTAGACCGTGAGCGGCCGGCCGAGCACGGCCTGGATGACGAAGCGGTTGAGCACCGTGCCGAAGATGCCGTCGTAGTCGAAACGGGTGGCCAGACGCGGATCGAGCGCCGTCTGGTCGGTCTGCTGGCCGTAGACGACGCCCTGGTTCAGGTCGGTGGCGCGGAAGTCCCAGATGCGACACGCGAACTCGATGTTGTGGCTGTCGTGCACCTTGGACAGGTGGTAGAAGGAGCCGGGCTTCTTCGGGAAGAGCACGCGGTCGGTGCGGCCCTTGTGCTCGAGCTCGAGCCAGCCTTCCTCGATGTCGATGTTGGGCGTGCCGTACTCGCCCATCGTGCCCAGCTTGACCAGGTGGATCGAGGGGTCGATCTCCTTGATCGCGAACATCACGTTGAGGTTGCCGACCACGTTGGTCTGCTGGGTCATCACCGCGTGGGCCCGGTCGACCATGGAGAACGGGGCGGAGCGCTGCTCGGCGAAGTGGACGATCGCGTCGGGCCGGAAGTCGCGGATCATGTCGTAGGTCGCTGCCGCGTCGACCAGGTCGACGACGTAGATCGGGATGTCCTTGCCCGACACCTCGCGCCAGACGCGCGTGCGGGTCTGGAGCGTCTCGATCGGGACGAGGCTCTCGACCCCCATCTCGTGATCCCACGTACGGCGCACGTAGTTGTCGGCGACGCCGACATCGTGGCCGCGATCGGAGAGATGGAGAGCGGTCGGCCACCCGAGGTAGCCGTCCCCCCCCAGCACGAGGATTCTCACTTTTAGTACCGTCCTTTGTTCAACGTCGGCGGGAATCCTACGGTCTGTGGCGGCTCAGCAGCTGCGCGAGGCCAGACCGGATGTTCCAGCGCCATCGCTGTATCCTACCATCGCCAGGTCGTCGGTCCGGTAACCCCATGATGGTGGTTTATGGAGGTTGCGACGGCACGAGACCCGCTGGGAGAACCCGAGATGATGGACACCGAATCGCCGCCCGCCCGGTCCCTGGCGCTCTGGAAGGACCGCGGCCTGATGGCGCGGATCGGCAAGTACGCGACCGGCTCGGTCGTGGCCGCGATCTCCAGCGAGGTCACCTTCATCGTCGTGTACGGGGCCGGCGTCCGTTCGACGATCTCGACCTTCGTGGCCTTCCTCGCCGGCGCCATCCCGAACTACTTCCTCAACCGCCGCTGGGCCTGGCAGCGCAGCGGCCGGGCGCACCGCCGCGAGGTCGCGCTCTACCTCGCCGTCATCCTGTCGAGCCTGGTGGTCACCATGGCCTTCACCTGGGTGGGCGCCCGCATCGCCAACCACTTCTTCGAGTACCGGGGCGCACAGACGGTGTTCGTCAGCGCGGTCTACCTCTTCGCCAGTGGTGTGACCTTCGTCATGAAGTTCGTGCTCTTCAACCGGTTCGTCTTCATCGACCACGGCGCCCCCGAAGAGGTGTCCCCGGCGATCGCGTCGGAGTAGCAACCGCCCACCCGCCGTGGCCTAAGGTCGGTGCCAGACCGGCCCCCGGACATCGTGGCCTGACCCGTAACGAAGAGACTGCAGATGCCGAAGCACGAGCCCGCCGACGACCACATCTACCGGTCGCTGCACGAGGCACCCGACACCGAGGCGGTGACGGGCGCCGCCCGCGAGGAGTTCACCCGGTCGTACCCCGACCTCGACCTCGAGCCGCTGGTGGTGGTGATCGCGGCCTACAACGAGGGCGACAACATCGGCGCGGTCCTCGACGAGATCGCCGACGAGATCGGCGGGGTCGGGGTCTCCCGGCTGGTCATCGACGACGGCTCCACCGACGCCACCACCGAGGTCGCGCGTCGTCACGGTGCCCTGGTCTGCACGCTGGCGCACAACCGCGGCCACGGGGTCGCGCTGCGCCTCGGGTACAAGATCGCCCGCGAAGGCGGCGCCCGCTACATCGCCACGCTCGACGGTGACGGCCAGTGGGATCCCGCCGACCTGCCCGCCATGGTGACCATCCTCGAACACGGCACCGCCGACTTCGTCATCGGGTCACGCCAGCTGGGTCGTACCGAGAACACCGACTGGTACCGCAACCTCGGCGTCCGCTTCTTCGCCTGGCTGATCTCGACGCTCACCCACACCAAGCTCACCGACACCTCCAGCGGCCTGCGCGCCATGCGCGCCGATCTGACCGGGGTCGTCCGCCAGACCCAACCGCAGTACCAGACCAGCGAGCTGCTCATCGGCTCCGTTTTCAACGGCTACCTCGTCGCCGAGGTCCCGACCACGATGCGCCAGCGTCTGTCCGGCGATTCCAAGAAGGGCGGCAACCTCTTCTACGGCTTCCGCTACGCCCGCGTCATCACCAACACCTGGTGGCGCGAACGACGCACCATCCCGGCGCGGCCGCCCGTGGCGGCGGCCCCGCCGACGGTCGTCGAGCCGGAGCCCAGCGAGGCGACCAGCGCCGGACAGGGCCGGGCGGCTCGGGGCTGACGCGAGCCCGGTCGGCGCGGCTCAGCCCGCGGCCGGACCCTGGGCGACGAGCGTGTCGCGCAGCTCGCGTTTGAGGATCTTGCCCGTGGCCCCGCGGGGCAGCTGGGCGTCGACGAACAGCACCTGCGACGGCACCTTGAACCCGGCCAGGCGCTCCCGGACGTGGGCCTGGAGCTCCTCGGCGCCGAGGGTCGCGCCGGGCTTCAGGTAGACGGCTGGCGACGAGCTCCTCGCCCAGTCGCTCGTGGGGGATCCCGAACACGGCCGCCTCGTAGACCGCCGGATGGTCGTAGATGGCCGCCTCGACCTCGGCGCAGTAGATGTTCTCGCCGGCGCGGATGACCATGTCCTTGGCCCGGTCCTCGACGTAGATGAACCCCTCCTCGTCGAGGCGGCCGAGGTCGCCGCTGCGCAGCCATCCGTCGACGATGGTCTCGGCCGTCGCCTCCGGCCGGTTCCAGTAGCCGCGGATCAGCATCGGGCCCCGGAAGCAGATCTCGCCGACCGCGCCGACGGGCAGCGCGGTGCCGTCCTCGGCCGCGATCTTGACGTCCATCACCGGCACGCAGCGCCCGGAGCTGGTCGGCTTGCGGATGTAGTCGTCGCCGGAGTTGCCCGGGCCGTACGCGTTGGTCTCGGTCATGCCGTAACCGATCTGCGGGCGGCCCCGCTCGAACCCCTGCTCGACCCGGCGGACCAGCTCGGGTGGCGCCGGTGCGCCGCCACCGCCGACGCGCGACGAGGCTGGAGGTGTCGCGCCGCGGCGAAGTCCGGCGACTCGAGCAGGTCCCACGACATGGTGGGGACGCCGACGAACTGCGTGATGTGCTCGCGCTCGATGAGCTCGAGCGCCCGCTCCGGATCCCACTTGTACATGAGGACGAGCTTCGTGCCGGCGGCCACCGCGTTGAGCATCACGGCCACGCACCCGGTGACGTGGAAGAGCGGCACCACGAGGATGAACGACGTCGGATGCGGCGGTGGGCCGGCGGGCGGGGCCATGACGGCGTTGGCCGTGGCCCGGCAGCCGAAGGCCATGATGGCGCTGAGCACCGCCCGGTGGGTCGAGACGGCCCCCTTGGGGTGGCCGGTCGTGCCCGGAGGTGTAGAGGATGGTGGCGTCGTCGTCGGGGTCGATGCTCGACGACGGGCATGGCGGCCCCGGCGACGAGGACGTCCTCGAGCCGTTCGGCGCCGGGAGGCAGGGGACCGCTCGCGCGCACGACGACCGTGCGGATGCCCGAGGAGGTCGAACGCGCCTTCGGCCCGAACGGCGCGCTCCTGGTCGGCGATCAGCACCTTGGTGCGACGAGTCCTCGAGGCCGTACATCAGCTCGTCGGCGGTCCACCACGCGTTGAGGGACACGGCGATCGCCCCGACCGAGATGGCGGCCACGTAGGCGGTGATCCACTCCGGGTAGTTGCGCATCCCGATGGCGACGCGGTCGCCCTTGGCGACGCCGTAGCGGTCGACGAGGAGCGCCCCGATGGCGTCGGCCTGGGCCATGACCTCGGCGAAGCTCAGCCGCTCGTCCTCGTAGACGAGGAAGGTCGCGTCGCCCCGGGCCCGCATCGAGTCGAACAGCGCCCGCAACGAGGGAGGCGTGCGCTCGAAGACCTTCAGGCGGGTGCCGGCGACATCGGCCTCGACGATCGAGAAAGCCTGCCCGGACGCCGTGACCGCGGCCACCGCTTCGTCGAACGTCATGCCCATGTGTCCCCCGTCGTTCCTGTGCTCGTCGTCGGTCTCCGGCGGGCGATCGTAGAGGGGCGCGGGCGGCCCCGGTCGCCCGGGGGACCAATCCCGACCACTCCAGTCGGCTTTTCCGCTCGGGCGGGCTAGCGTGGTCGTCGTGAGGTCGGTGTTCCGCTTCCCCAACCCGGTGAACGACATCTCGGCCCGCGGGGTGGCCGCGGGCACGGCGATCATCGGACTGGCCTGCCTGGTCTTCGGCCAGCCCTGGCTCGCCGTGGTCCTGGTCGTGCAGTTCGCCCTCCGGGTGGCCACCGGCCCCCGTTTCGAGCCGCTGGCGCTCCTGGTGACCCGGGTGATCACCCCGGCCCTGCCTTTCGAGGCAGCGCCCGACGCCGGGGCCACCGAAGCGCTTCGCGCAGGCGATCGGCCTCGTGGTCACGAGCCTGGCAGTGGTCGCGTTTGCTCTTGGCTTCGACGTCGCTGGGCTACGGACTGATCGCCCTGCTGGTCGTGTGCGCCGTGCTCGAATCCGGGTTCGGCCTCTGCGTCGGCTGCCGGCTGTTCGCCCTGCTCATGCGGCTCGGGGTGATCCCCGAATCGGTGTGCGAGGAGTGCAACGACCTGAGCCTGCGCTGGCGCCGCCTCGGCATCAGCGTCGACCGAGCGGCATGACCACCGACGAGGTGCTCGCCTACTTCACGGCGAACCACCACGCGGTGCTGGTCACGCGGCGAGGCGACGGGCGTCTTCAGACCTCGCCCATCGTCTGCGCCACCGACGGCGACCAGGTCGATCATCAGCGTGACCCGGGACCGGGCCAAGACCCGCAACGTGCGGCGGGACCCACGGGTCACGCTCTGCGGCCTTCCCGACGACTTCTTCGGGTCGTGGGTGCAGCTCGACGGCACGGCCGAGGTGGTCGACCTGCCCGGACGCCATGGACGGCCTCATCCGCCTCTACCGCACCATCTCGGGCGAGCACCCCGACTGGGACGAATATCGGGCCGCCATGACCAACGACGGCCGCTGCCTGATCCGCATCACGCCCTCCTGACCGGAACTGGGCACGGAAATACGTCAAAACGACGTGCAGAGATGCCCGGTTTGGGGGTTGGAGGGCGTCGAGGTGGCATGATGGCGGGCCAGGATCGATCGCGTGCGGGCCCGTTCGTGGAGCTCGACGCATCCGAAGGAGGTGACCACGTGCAACAAGACGAACCCCCGAGTCGTCGTCGCTGCTCACTCGTCACCTTCCTGCCCGTGCCCTAGCCCAGGTCCTGCCTGAGCACTTCGCCGGGATGGGCGGGATCCGGTGGCGCCGACCTGCGCCCTCCCGGAGGATCCCATGCAACGACCTGTCCTGAAGGCCCCGCCGCGCCCGCGCCGGGTGGCGGCGCGCCTCCTCAGCGATCAACGCATCGCCAGCTCCCTCATCTCGGTGGCCGGCCTCGTCGGCGCGCCCGTGCGCAACCAGGCCGGCGCCGAGGTCGGCACCGTCGACGACGTCGTCGTCCGCTGGCAGGGCGAGCCCTACCCGCCCATGACCGGCCTGCTGGTCAAGGTCGGCCGGCGCCAGGCGTGGCTGTCCGCCGCCCAGGTCGAGACGCTCGGGCGCCGCGACGTGCAGCTGCGCTCCGCCCGCCTCGACCTGCGTGACGCCGTGCGCCGCCCCGGCGAGGTGTCGCTGAACGCGGACGTCATCGACCACCAGATGGTCGACGTCGACGGGGTGCGCGTGTTCCGGGCCGCCGACCTCTACCTGACGCGGCTCGACGGCGAGATCCGTCTGGTGGGTGCCGACATCGGGT
Source organism: uncultured Microthrixaceae bacterium (assembly GCA_963776435.1). GTDB lineage: Bacteria > Actinomycetota > Acidimicrobiia > Acidimicrobiales > Acidimicrobilacustridaceae > UBA4742. Next base: position 267,860 of record CAVZMK010000002.1, on the reverse strand, counting down.
TCGCGACCCTGCTGCGCCGCCTCGGCCCCACTCGCTGGCGCGGCGTGCCCACGCCCGACCGCGTCATCGACTGGGCGGCGATCCAGCCCTTCACCCAGGCCGGCCAGGCGGGGGAGCCGGTCCGGCTGACCCGGGCCAACGAGGAGCTGCACCGTCTGCGCCCCGGCGAGCTGGCCGACCTGCTCGAGGACCTCGGCCGCCCCCAGCGCGAGGAGCTGCTGGCGGCGCTGGGGACCGAGGAGGCGGCCGACGCGCTCGAGGAGATGGAGGTCGACGACCTCATCAACCTGCTGCGGGAGCTGCCCACCGAGCAGACCGGCAAAGGTCGTGGCCGAGATGGCGCCCGACGAGGCGGCCGAGGCGCTGCGCGAGCTCGACCCGGAGACCCGCGAGGAGCTGCTCGAGGCGATCGAGGCCATGGACCCTGCCGTGGCGGCCGAGCTGGTCGTCCTCCTCGGCTACCCGGAGGAGTCCGCCGGTGGCGCGATGACGACCGACGTCGTCGCCATGCACCAGCGCTCGACGGTGGCGCAGGCCCGGCCGCACCTCCTGACCCTGGGCGACGACGCGGCCGAGCTGACGGCGATCACCGTGGTCGACGACGACGGCGCGCTCCTCGGCGACCTGGGGGCCATGGACCTCTTCCTGGCCGACTCCGACCGCATCCTGGGCGACCTCGTCGAGGGCGAGGAGCCGGTGTGCATCAGGGCCGAGGCCTCCTTCGAGGAGGTCGTCGACGCGCTGGTCGAGGCCCGCAGCCCGTCGGTGGTGGTGGTCGACGAGGCCGGCCGGCCGCTGGGTCGCATCGTCGCCGACGACGTCGTCGACGCCCTGCTGCCCAGCCGCGGCCGCGTCCGCTTCCCGAGGTTGCTCCGTGACTGAGCCGACCTCGCCGACGACCGGCCCGGGCTCCCCGGCGACCGGACCGGGCCACGCCCGCCGTCCGGACCGGCGACCCCCGCGCCGACCGGCCGGCGCCCGAGGCCGAGGTGGCGCGCCCGGCCGCGCCGCGGGTACGGCGCCGCCGCCCTCGCTGGGTCATCTACCTGGCGATGCTCGGGCCGGGGCTGATCGCCGCCAACGCCGGCAACGACGCCGGCGGGATCACCACCTACGCCACGGCCGGCTCCGAGTTCGTCTACAGCACGCTGTTCGTGATGGTGCTGGTCACCGTCGGCCTGGTGGTCGTCCAGGAGATGTCGGCCCGCCTCGGGGCCTACACCGGCGAGGGCCTGATGTCGCTCATCCGCGAGCAGTTCCCCCTGCGCCTGGCCACCTTCGCCGTGGTCGCCCTGGTCGTGGCCAACGTCGGGCTGGTGGTCTCCGAGTTCGCCGGCATCGGCGCCGCCTTCGAGCTGTTCGGCGTGTCGCGCTACGTCTCGGTGCCGATCTCCGCCGTGCTGATCTTCTGCGTGGTGGTCTTCGGCTCGTACCGCTACGCCGAGCGGGTGTTCCTGCTGCTCAGCTTGGCCTTCGTCGCCTATCCGATCTCGGCGGTGCTGGCCCACCCCGACTGGAAGGAGGTCGGCGCCAACCTGCGTGTGGCCCCACTTCGTGCACTCGAAGGCCTACCTGCTGCGTCGTCGTGGCCCTGATCGGCACGACGATCACGCCCTACATGCAGCTGTACCAGGCCGCCGCGGTGGCCGACCGCGGCGTCGATCCCGACGAGTACCCGGCCACGCGCTTCGACGCGATCAGCGGCTCGATCTTCGCCAACTTCGTCAGCATCACCATCATCATCGCCACCGCCGCCACCATCGGCGTCACCGATCCCGGGGTGCTCAACTCGGCGTCGGAGGCGGCCAAGGCGCTCGTGCCGGTGGCCGGCGTGCACGCCGAGGCGCTGTTCGGCATCGGCCTGCTCGGTGCCTCGGCCCTGGCGGCCGCGGTCGTGCCGCTGTCGACCGCCTACGCGGTGGCCGAGGCGGTCGGCGTCGAGCGCTCGGTGTCGCGCCGCTTCCGCGAGGCGCCGCTGTTCCTGGGGCTGTTCACCGGGCTGATCGTGGTCGGTGCCGGCGTGGCGCTGCTCCCCGGCAACCTGATCTACCTGCTGCTGTCGATGCAGGTGCTCAACGGGCTCATCGCCCCGATCGTGCTGACGTTCCTGCTGATCCTGGCCAACCGACGCTCGGTGCTCGGCGACGCGGTCAACGGACCGCGCTTCCGCATCGTGGCCCTCGTGTGCGTCGTCGTCGTCGCGGTGCTGGCGGCGGCGGTCGTCGTGCAGACGGTCGTCGGCTGGCTCGGGATCTGAGTGACGGTGATGGGTGACGACGGTCCGGCCGCGCCGCTCGGGCCGTCCGCAGGTCCCGCGGCTGGGCCGCCGGGCGTTCCTGGTCGGGGCCGCGGCCGTCTCGGCCGGCGCCCTGGCCGGGTGCAGCGGCTCGGCCCGGACGGCCGGGTCGGCGGTCACGAGCCAGCGGTGCCCGACCCGACGCCGGATCGGCGCGTCGCGTGGTCGTCGTCGGCGCCGGCCTGGCTGGTCTGACCGCGGCGCTCGACCTGCGCGACGCCGGATGGGATGTCGTCGTGCGTCGAGGCCCGCGACCGGGTCGGCGGGCGGGTGCACACCATCTACGGGTCGAGCTCGGGTCCGTTGGCGGCGGGCGCTGCACGCCGAGGCGGGCGGCGAGTCCATCGACGACAACCACGTGCAGCTCCAGCGCGATGCTGCGCCGCTTCGGCATCGCGACCCAGCGCACGCGGCCTGGCCACCGACCGCGAGCTGGCCGGGTTCGTCCGCTACCGGGGCACGCAGCTACGCCACCTCCGACTTCCTGGCGCTCCGGGCGGGCAGGTCGGCACCGACTACGCCCGATTCTCCACCGAGCTGGAGAAGCTCACCGAGGCCCACCAGGTCGATCCCGAGCACCCCGAGCAGGCTCGTGACGCCGAAGGGCTCGACGGGCAGAGCTTCGCCGCCTTCCTCGACTCGCTGCACCTGGTGCCCGAGGCGAGGTTCCTGGTCGAGCAGGCCAACATCAGCGAGTACGCGGCCGAGCTGGCCGACATCTCGATGCTGTTCGTGGCCCAGCAGACCGCGGTGGTCGCCGGTGTCCCCGACGATGCCGTCGAGACGATGCGCATCGCGGGCGGCAACTCGACGCTGCCCGGGGCGATGGCCCACGAGCTCGGGACGGCGCGTGGTCCTCGGACTCCCCGGTCACCGAGATCGCCTGGCGGCGTGACCGGGTCCGCGTGGTCGCCGGCAGCCAAGACGATCGACGCGGCGCGGGTCGTGCTGGCCGCTGCCCCCGCCGCCGCTGCGCAACATCCGCTTCTCGCCGGCGCTGCCGGCCGGACCGGCCGCGGCGGTGGCCGGGCTCGACCTCGGTCCGGCGGTCAAGGTGGTCAGCCAGTTCCACACGCCGTACTGGCGCGCGTCGAAGCGATCAGGGTTCAGCATCGGCGACCTGACCTACCGGGTGAGCTGGGACGCGGCCGACTCGTACGCGGCGCCGCGTCGGGCTGCTCACGTCGTTCACCACCGGCGACCACGCCCGCACGCTGGCGGCCATGTCCGATCGCGCACCGGGTGCAGACCGTGCAGTCCGAGCTCGAGCAGGTCTATCCCGCCGGCGCGGCGGAGCGGACCGAGCAGTGGGCGACCGTGGCCTGGCCGAACGAGCCGTTCACGGGAGGCGGCTACGCGGCCTACCGCCCGGGCCAGCTCCACCGGTTCTGGGAGCCGCTGCGCAGGCCCGACGGGACCGATCTGGTTCGCCGGCGAGCACACCGAGTCGCTCGCCGGCTACATGGAGAGCGCGGTGCGCAGCGGCCACCGGGTGGCCAAGGCGATCGGCCCACCGCCACGATCCTGAGCCGGTCCGACGGTCCGCCGTTCCGTCGGGCATGGTGCGGAACCTGTCAGCGGAGCGACTCGAGCGGCGTCGCGTGGCTGCAGGTTCTGCGAAGCGGGGGTTGTTCGGGGGGGTGGGTCAGACCCGGCCGTACCAGATGCCTTCGCCGGCCCAGTAGCCGATGCTCTGGTAGGTCGACGTGGCGCCGGCGTGGGGGGCGTGGACCATCGTGCCGCCGCCGACGTAGATGCCGACGTGGCCGATCGAGCCGGTCGAGGTGCCGAAGAAGACCAGGTCACCCGGCTGGAGATCGCCGGCGGAGATGTGGCTGCTCATGTCGTACTGGCCCTGGGCCGAGTGCGGCAGGCTCGACGCCGCCCTGGCCCCAGGCCCACATGGTGAGCCCGGAGCAGTCGAACGCGACGTCCGGGGGAGGCGCCGGCCCAGACGTACGGGACGCCGATCTGGCTCTCGGCCGCGGCGACGGCCACGGTCGCACCGCTGCCCGGCGGGGGAACGAAGACGGCGCAGGCGGGGTGACGGTGCCGGTGCCGGTCGAACCGGTGGACTCGGTCGGCGCGGCGTCGACGTGGCCGCGGCCTGAGCGGCGGCCTGGGCCTGGCGAGCGGCGGCGGCCGCGGCGGCGGCCTGCGCCTGCTGCTGCTGCTGGAGCAGCTCGGCCACGCGTCCGGTGGCCTGCGCGTTCGAGCTGTTGCTCCTGCGCCAGCGTGGCCCGCTCCTGCTGCGTGGCGCTCGACAGCTGGGCGGCGATCTTGGCCGCCGCGTCGCGGGCGGCTTGTGCAGCTGGCCGAGCTGGGTGTTGGCCTGCTGCCGCGTGGCGGCGCAGCTTGTCGATGAGGTCCTGGCGGTTGCCGGCGGCCGCCTCGAGGTAGCCCTTGCGCTCGGTGGCGGACGTGCCCTCGCTCGTGAGCACGGCCTCGAGCGACGGGGTGTCGTCGCCGCTCATGTAGGCGCTGCACGGCGTAGGAGCGGAGCTGGGCGGCGTCCTCGGCGAGCTGCTTCTTGGTCTCGGCCAGCCGCTGCTCGCCGGCCTTGATGTCGGCGTCGGCCTTCTGGAGGTTGATCGAGGCGACGTTGTACTGCTCGTCGAGCCGCTCGAGCTGGCGCGTTGAGCACGTTGAGCTTGGCGCCGATCGAGGCGGCCTGGGCCTTGGCGTCGCTGAGGGCATCCGCGCCGGCCGAGGTCGGGCAGCAGCGGCGGGGAGCGTGAGCACCAACCCGGCGATCACCGAGAGGGTGAGTCGCAGCGGGTGGCCTCAGGACGCCGGAAGGGGAGGTCGAAGTAGCCATGTGTTGTTACGAAACCATTGCAGACCGGCGCCGACGATTGCCAGTCTCGTGGCGCCAGCCTCTCCGGCCCTCCGGACGGACACGCCTCGCAACATGACGGGCCATCCTCCCGATGCCTTCGTCCCCCTGAGCGCCAGCGGCTCATCCGAGTTCCCGGCTGGAGCCGTCAGGCGGAGCAGCGTCCCGATGACTCCCGGATCGGCGAGTCCGGTGCGGGGGAGCTCCGACGACGCGGAACCAAGTCGAGGCCAGCTCACTCCGGAGCGCGTCGGGCGAGCGGTGCTCGCCGAAGCGGTCGGCCGGGGCCTGGCCGGAGTACGCGTCCGCCGTAGGACCAGTCGGGCTGCTTGGTGCGGTGCCGCTCGTCGAGGACGGCGGTGCCGTCGTCGATGTCGACCAGCTCGGCGACCAGCGTGGGTTCGACGCCCGTCGACGCGGCGCCGCAGATGGTCGTCGACGAGCTCGGCGAAGTGCGTCGAACAGGCTGGCCGCCACGACCTCCTGTTGGGAGGCGAGGAAGCACCGGGCGCCGTCGGCCACCGTGTCGACCCGCTCGTGGATCGCGGCCAGGTCGCGCTCGTCGGCCGCCGAGCGGCTGAGCTTGTCGAGCAGGCCGGACAGGGCCAGGCCGCCCTGCTTGCACGGCGTGCACTGCCCGCACGACTCGACGGCCAGGAAGCGCGACACGCCGGCCGCCGACCGCGACCAGGTCGTCGCGGTCGTCGAAGCACGATGAAGCCGGCCGAGCCGAGCCCGCTGCCGACGGCGGCCAGGCCCTCGTAGCTGAGCGGGCGCGTCGAGCGCGTCGGCCGGGATGAGCGCGTTCGACACGCCCGGTGAGCACGCGCGTTGATCGAGCGCCCGGGGAGTGGGCCGCCGCCGATGGTCTCGATCACCTCGCGCAGCGGCGTGCCCATCAGGAACTCGGCCACCCCGGCGTGCTCGCACGCTGCCGGTGACGGTGCACACGATGGTGCCCGGGCGACTCGTCGGTGCCCTCGGTGCGGAACCACGAGCCGCCGCGGGCGATGATGCCCGGCACGTTGGCCAGGGTCTCGACGTTGTCGACCAGCGCCGGCGGCGCGTCCTCGTCTCGTCGCGGCGCCGGCCATCTCGACGTGGCTGGACTGGCCGCTGCCGCTGACGAGCGTCGGCCGCGGTCTCGACCACCTCGTCGACGCCGCGGCGGTACGGGCGGGGCGATGCGGGGGAAGGGGTAGCGGCCGTCGATGGTCTCGAGCAGCGCCGTCTCCTCGCCGTAGAGGTACTCGTCGGGCCCCTCGAACACGACCAGCTCGATGCCGTCGGCCCAGCCGGCCGCCTCGACCTCGGCGATCGCCGCCCGCACCCGGGCGACCACGTCGCCGAACGAGCGCTTGAGGCCGAACACCACCCGGTCGGCGCCGACGGCGATGGCGGCGATGAGCGCGCCCTCGATCACCTCGTAGGGGTTGCGGCGCAGGATGGTGCGGTCCTTGAACGTGCCCGGCTCGCCCTCGGCGCCGTTGACGACCACGGTCGTGCGGCTCGATCGCCGAGGCGTTGGCCGCGCACCGTGCGCCACTTGATGTGGGTCGGGAACCCGGCGCCGCCGCGGCCGCGCAGCCCGGACGCCTCGATCTCGTCGATGATCGCCTCGGGCTCGACCTCGCGGGCGACCTCGAGGCCCCGACCGCCCCGGCGCTTCAGGTGCTCGTCGAGCGAGCGGACCGGATCGGGCGGCAGGACGCGATGCACCTGGGTCATGGCGTCCACGATTCCGCATCGCGACCGTGCACACAAACCATCGGGCCGACACCTCGGCTTCTCGGGTCCGGGCTCACCGCGGCTCGACGACTGGTGAAGGGGACCGCACGATCCGACCCGCCGGCACGTCATCGGTGACCACCGCGTTGGCGCCGACCACGACGTCGTCGCCGATTTCGATGCCTCCGGACACGACCGTGTGCGACAGGACCATCACGCGGTCGCCCAGCCTCGGCTGGTTGCTGTCCCACCCGCGGCGGTACGAGGCGCCACCGCCGAGCGTCGCCCCCTGGAACAGGACCAGATCGGCACCAGCCACCACGGCGCCGCCGATCACCACGCCGCTGGCGTGGGCGATGCGCACCCCGGGGCCCAACACCGCGCCCGGCCAGATGTCGGCTCCCCAGACGACCATGCCGGTGGCGCGGAGGAGGTTCGGCAGGAGCGGGAACCCGCCGGCCGCGAGCGAGTGGGCCACTCGGTGGAGGGCGACGACCCAGAACGGCGCGAGTCCGACGACGCTGGCGACGAGCGGTCGCGGTCCGTTCAGCCCGGCCGCGGCGGCGTCGGCTTTGATCAACGACCAGGTGCTCATCGCCTCCGCCCTCCGGGGTGGTTCGGGGCCGGGCGCACGCTACCCGGCGACGCCGCGGCCATCGATGCGACCGGCCTGGCGCACCCTGGGAGGGCCGAGACCCACCACCTAGACTCGGCGGCGCTGTGACGACCGATCCGCTGTCTGCCCCTGCGTCGGCCCAGGGCAAGCCCCTGTTGACCATCAAGCCGCGGCGGTCCTGGCTGCCCACCAGCCCCGCGCGAGCTGTGGCGGTTCCGCGAGCTGATGGTGCGCTTCGCGGCGCGCGACATCACGCTGCGCTACCGCCAGACCGTGCTCGGCGTGGTCTGGGTGATCCTGGTGCCGCTGCTCGGCGCCGGCGTCCTGTCGTTCGTGTTCGGCGGCGTGGCCAACCTGCAGGGCCCGCCCGGCATCCCCTACTTCGTGTTCACCCTGTCCGGCATGGTCGCCTGGACGGCGTTCAGCCAGATCGCCACGCGGTCGAGCGGCTCGCTGGTCGGCAACGCCCAGCTGGTCGGCAAGGTCTACTTCCCGCGGCTGCTGCTGCCGATCTCGACCGTGCTGTCCACGCTGGTCGACGTGGCGGTGTCGCTCGTCCTGCTGATCGTGCTGCTCGGTCATCAGCGGGGTGCGACCCGGGCCTCGGCGTGATCACCTTCCCGATCTGGTTCCTGCTCGTCATCGCCCTGGCGCTCGGCATCGGCCTGCTGGCCGGCGCGCTCATGGTGCGCTACCGCGACGTGCAGTACATCCTGCCGGTCGGCATCCAGTTCCTGCTGTTCGCCAGCCCGGTCGCCTACACGCTGGCCTCGGTGCCGGCCAGCGCCCAGACGCTCGTACGAGCTGAACCCGCTCACCGGCCTGCTCGAGGGCATGCGCTGGTCGCTCATCGGCACCCAGCGGCCGTCGCCCGGGCTGGCCGCCTACTCCGCTGGCGTGTCGCGCTGGTCGTGCTGGTCGTCGGCACGATGGTGTTCAGCCGGATGGAGAGGCAGTTCGCCGATGTCATCTGACCTCGCCATCCGGGTCGACGGGCTGGGCAAGGCGTACACGATCCGCCACCAGCAGAGCGACCACGTCACCCTGGCCCAGGTGGCGCTCGAGCGGGCGCGCCACCCGTTCCGGCGCAACGAGCGCGAGCACTTCTGGGCGCTGCAGGACGTCAGCTTCGAGGTGCAGCCAGGGCGAGGTGCTCGGCGTCATCGGCCGCAACGGCGCCGGCAAGTCGACGCTGCTCAAGCTGCTCACCCGCATCACCGGGCCGACCGCCGGTCGGATCGACCTGTGGGGTCGGGTCGGCTCGCTGCTCGAGGTGGGCACCGGCTTCCATCCCGAGCTCACCGGCCGGGAGAACGTCTACCTGAACGGCTCGATCCTCGGGCATGACCCGCAAGGAGATCGACCGGCAGTTCGACGCCATCGTCGACTTCGCCGGGGTCGAGAAGTTCCTCGACACCCCGGTCAAGCGCTACTCGAGCGGCATGTACGTGCGGCTGGCCTTCGCGGTGGCCGCCCACCTCGAGACCGAGATCCTGCTCGTCGACGAGGTGCTGGCCGTCGGCGACCAGGAGTTCCAGCAGAAGTGCCTCGGGCAAGATGCGCGACGTCGCCGTCGACGGGCGCACCGTCCTGTTCGTCAGCCACAACATGAGCCTGGTGTCGCAGATCACCAACCGCGCGCTCTACCTCCTCTCCGGCGAGCTCGCCGCGGTGGGACCGACCGACGAGGTGCTCCGGACCTACCGGGCGGCGGCCGGCGCGCACGCGGCGGCGGACGGCGAGTACCGCATCACCGACGCCGACCGCTGGAACCCCGCCGGGCTGGGCCGCGAGGTCGAGATCCTCGCGTTGCGCCTGCTCGACGGCCAACCCCGCCTCGAAGCGGAGTCCGACTTGCGGGTGCAGCTCCGGTTGCGGGCCCGCGTATCGGTCCCGGCCTTCCGGGCCCACGTGGGCGTGCTGACCGTCGAGGGTCTCGGCGTGTGCGCCGCGTTCAGCGACGAGTCGATCGGCATGGCCGCGGGCGAGTCCAAGGACGTGGTGCTGCGCATGCCGAACCCCCACCTCGCGCCCGGCTCCTACCAGCTGGAGATCTCCGTCGGCCACGGCGACCACTTCGGCCGGCTCGAGCACTTCGACGTGGTCACCCGCGTCGGCGCCCTTCGACGTGGGGGCGCCGATCCGCGACGACGGGACCGTCGCGCTCGGGTGGGCGTCCGGTTGGGGCGCGGTGCTGATCCCGAAGCTGCTCGTCGAGTCCGAGACCGCGGCCGCGACCGAGTCGGACGATCTGACGGGCGCGGGTACGTGAGCCGTCCGCCGCTTCCGGCACTGGTCGAGGACCTCCGCACCGTCGAAGGGTGGTTGAGCGACGAGGACGTCGCCTTGTTCCTCGCGGTCGACGACGCGGCGCAGGCGCTCGGCATCCGCGGTGACCTGCTCGAGATCGGGGCCTACAAGGGCAAGTCGGCCGTCGTCCTCGGCTACTGCCTCGCCGACGAGGAGCGGCTGGTGGTCGTCGATCCGTTCGGCCGCTCGGCCTCGGACGCCACCGTCCTGGCCGAACAGCACCGGTTCTACGAAGACCTCACCCGGTCCGAGTTCGACCGCAACTACGCCCGCTTCCACGCCCGGCCTCCGGTCGTGCTCGAGCGCTTCTCCACCGATCTCGAACCCGGCGACATCGGCCGCGACCTCCGCCTGGTGCACGTGGACGGGGCGCACGACTACGCCAGCGTGGCCCACGATGTCGACCTCGTGTTGGCCGTCCTGGCCGACGACGGCATCCTCGTCTTCGACGACGCGATGGACCGTGGTGCGCCCGGCGTCGTGGCCGCCGTCTGGGAAGCCGTCGGCGATGGCCGGTTGATCCCGGTCATGACCACCGGCAAGGTCTGGACCTGCCGCCCCGAGGCGCACCCGCGCCTTCTGGCCGCCCTCGAGCACCAGCTGTCGACCAGCGCGGTGCTCACATTCGTCAAGTCGGTGATCCGGGGGGCCGAGGTCCTGCAGGTGAGCCCGCTGTCGTTGGCGCCGCCGCGGTCGCGGAGCCGTCGCGTCGCGCACCTGATGACACCCCCGGCCGCCTATCTGGCCCGGGACCAGATCCGCTCGTTGGCGCAGGGGCGGTTCGGCTCCGGCGCCCGGGAGAAGACCGAGCCGTGAGCCCGGCGACCATCGGAGTCGAGTTCCGGGACTTCTGGCCCGGTTTCGATCCGACGGACAACTTCATCATCGAGGCGCTGGCGCCGCTGGGCACGGTGGAGCTGTCCGACGAGGCCGACCTGTGCTTCTACTCCTGCTCCGGCCCGTCGCACCAGCTGTTCACCGGGTGCAAGGTCCAGGTGATCGGGGAGAACGTCCGCCCCGACTTCCGCCAGGCCGAGTTCGCCATCGGCTACGACCGGTCGCTCGACGATCGGTTCCTGCGATACCCGCTCTGGGCCTGGGACGTCGACACGTCGGGCCTCTTGCAACCCTTCGGCGAGAACGGCAAGTCCGATCCGGCCGAGTTCTGCGCGTTCGTGAGCACCAACCCGGACAACCCCGTGCGCAACGCGCTGTTCGAGCAGCTGTCGCGTGCACCGGTTCGTCCACGCCGGCGGGGCGGTGTTCCACAACTCGCCGGGCCCGGCTGCCCCCCGCTCCTCGGAGAGCTGGCGCCAGTCCAAGCTCGACTACCTCTCCGACTTCCGCTTCACGATCGCGGCCGAGAACGGCTCGTACCCCGGGTACACGACCGAGAAGCTCGTCGACGCGTTCCTCGCCGGCAGCGTTCCCATCTACTGGGGCGACCCGCTGGTGGATTGCGACTTCAACCCCCGCGCGTTCCTGAACTACGACGACCACGGGAGCGTGTCGCGGACGGTGCAGGCGGTCCTCGACCTCGAGGACGACAGCCGGGCGTGGCGGCGCGTGCGTTCGGAGGCGCCGATGGACGAGGCCACCTGGAACCGCACGGGCAACCCCGAGCGGCTGACGCAGTTCCTCGAGCGCGCCCTGCACGCGATCCACGAGCCGGGCCAGCTCCGGCGTTGGCAACGTCGGGCCGCGATCGGCCGGGCCCAGCAGATGGCCCGCCGGGCGCGCCTCGATCGTCTCCGGAGGCTCGTCTAGTGCCGAGCACCCCATGAGCTCGCGACGGCCGCGCGCCCGATGAGCACGGAGCGCGGCGACACCCCGTGCGGGGACGTCCCGACGTTCGTGATCAACCTCGACCGGCGACCCGACCGGCTGGGGCAGGTGGCGGCGCGACTCGATCGCGCCGGCATGGCGTTCGTGCGCCAGCCCGCGGTCACCCCTGATCTCGTCGCCGACTCCGGCATCAGATCCGCCAACCCCGGGCTGCAACCGACCGAGCTGGCCTGTGTGGCGTCGCACTTCGAGATCTACCGGCGCGTCGCCGACGAGCAGATCCCGCTGGCGCTCATCCTCGAGGACGACGTGTTGCCGGTCGCGAACTTCGGCCGTCGCGTCCGGCGCGCGCTCGCCCGCGTGCCCACGTCGGCATCCCTCGTGCAGCTCGGCTGGGTCGACCTCGCTCCGGTCCGGGCGCGGCCGCCCCGTAGCCTCGGTCGATCGGCCCTGGCCACGTTCGTGCCGGGGGCCAACGTGCTCGAGGCGGAGCCCTTCCGGCTCGGGACGCACGCCTACTGCATCACGCCGGCGTTCGCCGAGGTCGCCCTGACGACGCTCAACCCGGTCTTCGCGGCGCTGGACGAGATGCTGCGTCAGCTCACCAGCGAGCCGACCCTCGCCGGGTCGTGCTTCGTGCACCGACCGTCGTTGGCCCTCCAGGACACGTCAGCGTCTGACATCCGGCAGTTCCGACCGGTGTCGGGCTACCCGAGCTGGCGCCGGCTGCTCCCGTGAGCGGGCCCACACCGGCTCCACCGGACGAGGCAGACGAACCGGCCCTCGAGGTGCTGCTGTTCAGTCCGGTCCGCGGGGCCGACCCACCTTCGGGCGACGTGGTCTACACCGAGTCGCTCCTGGTCGATCCACCCCCGGGCGTGCGCTACACGACCTACGTCGACGCCATCGACGACGGACGGATGAAGGTGCGTGGGCGCCGTCCTCGCCATGGTCGCTTCGGTGGGGTCGACGCCGCGGTCCTCGTCGTGCGCGGTGGCGAGCTCGCGCTGCGTCGCGCGGGGGCCATGTTCCGCGAACCCATCTGGTTCGTGAGCATCGAGCCCGGCGCGTTCGACGTCGTCCACCAGCACCTCTTCGCGGTCCGCCAAGTGGGCCCGCGCGTTCCGGTGGTGTCGAGCGCGGGTTACCCGCTGCCGGTGCTCTACGCCACCCGTGAGGCCTGGTCCCCGGCCCGTCTCCGGTTGGCGACCGCGCTGGAGCGGGGCTTCGACCGGGCTCTGGACGTGGACAACCCGTGGCTGCGGGGCGCGGACGGCACGGTGATGACCGTGTACTCCGAGCGGTTCCGCCAGTACCTGATCGCGCGCGGCGCGTCGCCGGGTGACGTCGAGGTGTGCAGCACCGCGCTGCCGGCCGCCGACATCCCCGCCAAGCGGTCCGACGGCCGGACCATCGGGTTCATCGGTCACGACTTCGCGGGCAAGGGCGGCGACGTCGCCGTCGACGCGTTCGCCCGCCTCCGGCCACGTCACCCGGATCTGCGCCTGCGCGTCATCACCGACGCCGAGGGCGGCCCGGCCCCACGACCCGACGCGGGGATCGACGTCCTCACCGACGTCCCGAACGACGAGGTGGTAGGACGCCACCTCCCCGAGATCGATGTGCTGGTCTCGCCGACCCGCGCCGACTGCGGCGTGCCCTACGCCGTGCTCGAGGCGCTGCGGGCGGCCACGCCGGTGGTCATCTCCGACCTGCCGTGGCTCGACGAACGCCTGCGGCCTCCGGCGGTGATCCGCGTGCCCATCGCGGCCGATGCGGTGGCCGCCGCACTCGAGCCGCTGCTCGACGACCACACCCGGGCGGCCGCGTCGGCCGCCGCCCGCCAGCTGTGGTTGGACGAGTGCTCGATGACCGTGCTGCACCGCAGCCTCGACGCCGCGTACCGGCGCGTGGCCGGTGCGACCGCGTCCCGGCCTGCGCCGGATCCTGGCCACGGCCGCCGATGCCCGCTACTTCCGGTGGGTGCTGACGTTGGTGACCACGCTCGACGCGCACAGCCCCGACTCCGTCGACGGCATCGAGGTGTGGGACCTGGGCCTGCGGCGTCGCCAACGGGCCATGTTGGCCAGCTTGCGCGGTGTCACCCTGCGGCACTTCCCACCGCCGTCGCAGTGGCCGTATCCCGACTGGTTGGTACCCAACCGGTTCGCGTGGAAGCCGTTCGCGGTGGCCGGGTCGGGCCGCGCCGGGGACGAGGTGCTCTACGTCGACGCCGGGGTGGCCATCGCCGCCCCACTGGGTCCGGTCTTCGACGTCATCGAGCGTGACGGGGAGTTCGTGACCGAGAACTACGGGCACGCCAACCGCGACTGGACGAGCGAGGCGTGTCGCCGGGTCATGGCCTGCACGCCCGGCGACCTCGACGCTCCGCAGGTCCAGGGCGGGTTCGTCGGCTTCCGGCGGGACCCGGGTCCTGGGCTCCTGCGCGACTGGGTCACCTGGTCGGCGGAGCGGGACGCCTTCACCGGCTCACACGAGGACCACCGCCACGACCAGACGGTGCTGTCGATCCTGGCCCACCGGGCGCACACGCACCTGTTCCCGGCGGGGGCGTTCGACCGGTACCAGGGGACCCTGGCCGACGCCGAGGCCGCCGGGGTTCCCTTCTACGTGCACCGTGGCCACTCGATGAAGCCGCGGATCGAGTGCCTGTGGACCCGCAACCGCGCCAGCCTCCGCAGGAACGGTTGAGCGGAGTGCGGATCCTGGTGGCGGCCCGCCCCTACGACCTCTCGGATGCGCCGGCGGATGCCTTCGTGGCCCGTCATGTCGACTTCGTCCACCTTCTCGCCGCGCATCACGATGTCGAGATCGTCGGCCTCAGACCGGCCGCGGACCACGCCGCGCTCCGCCCGGATCTCGCGCACCTCGCCCGGGGTGAGGTGGCCGTCCCCGTCGTCGACTCGCCGTCTCGTGCCACGCGCACGCGGCGCGCCGCCCGCCAGGTGGTGCACGAACCGCTCGCGACCTGGGAGCGCTCGTTGGCCGCCCTCGCCGAAGAGGTGGCGCCCGATGTCGTCGTGACCGTGGGACCGTGGCTCGACGTCGAGTACCGGGCGCTGTTTCGTGCCTACCCGGCCGTGCACCTCCAGGAAGAGGACGTCAGACGGATGCCCGAGCTGGCCTCGCAGTCCGGTCGAGCCCGCCGGCTGCGCGCGTTCGAGGACCTCGGTCGCCGCCGCGCCGGTACGCGACCGCGCGCGGTCGTGGTCATCAGCGACGCAGAGGTGGCGGCGACGCGGCAGCGGTTCCCCTCGTCACAAGTGGTCTGCCTCCCCTACACGCTGGACGAGGCCGAGTGGCCGCTGGCCGACGCGCCGAGCGAGGGTGACGTCGTCCTGGTCGTGAACAACCTGGCCAACGACCGCAACGCCGAAGGGTTGGCCGACGTCCTGGCCGAGATCGCGTCGCGTGGTCTGGGGGACCAGCTCGCGATGCGCCTCGTGTCCGCGGCCGGGTACGCCGCGGCCTTAGAGCCGTTCGCGGCGGAACCTTGGATCGAGCGGGCCGGTCGCGTCGGGGATGTCCGCGGCGAGTACCGGCGCGCCGCGGTCGCCTTGGTCCCGTCGAGACGCGCTACCGGCTTCAAGACGACCGTGCTCCAGGCCTGGTCCGCGGGCTGCCCGGTGGTGTGCTTCCCCGCGTCGGCGGCGACGCTGGGCGACGACGGCCGTCGGGCGGTGGCCGTGGGGACGACGCCGGCCGATGTCGTCGAACAACTCCTGCGCGTCCGCGGCGACCGCACGGTCGCGGCGGATCTCGTCGCCGCTGGGCGCGAGCAGGTCGCGTCCCGCTTCAGCCGCGATCGGCAGGAGCGGGATCTGCTGGCGCTGGTCGAGCAGGTCGCGACCCGCTCGCGAGGTTCATGAAGGTGCGGAGGCGGGATCGGCGCGTCGCCGCGTCGCCTGCACGTAGCGCTGCTCGTAGGCGCGCTCGAGTGCCGTCCAGGAGTGGGCCGCCAGCGTGTCGGCCACTGCCGGGACCCGGTCGAGGCTCCGGTCGCGTAGGGAGAGGATCGCCTCGACCGCGGCGGCGAGCGTGGCCGGCTGGTCGGGTACGGCCAATCGGGTGAGCGGAGTGTCGGGCAGGAACTCGGCGACGCCGCCCACGTCGGTCGCCACCACCGGCGCGCCGGCGGCGAGGGCCTCGAGCACGACGATGCCGAACGGCTCGTGGCGCGAAGGCAGGACGAAGACATCGGCACCGCGGAACAACGCGGCGGTGTCGGCGCGGTCGGTGGCGCCGGGGAAGTCGACCCGCTCGGCGATGCCGAGCGCGCGCGCCTGGTGTTCCAGTGCGGCTCGTTCGGGACCGTCGCCGGCGATGACGAGCCGGTGGACGAAGGCAGGGCGCTCGGCGAGGGAGGCGAACGCCTCCAGGAGCAGGTCGAACCCCTTCTGGCGGACGTGGCGGCCGAGGGCGAAGACGTAGGGCGGATCGGCCGGCCGCGCGGGTGTCACGTCGGCGGAGGTGAAGTCGGCGACGTCGACGCCGTTGTGGAGCACGCTCGCCCTCGCGCCCAGCGGCGAGCCGTACCACTCCTCGGCTTCGCGCAGCGTGTGCGCTGAGCAGGCCGTGATCACGTCGGCCCGGTGGAGGAGTCGGCGCAAGGTGCGACGGGCCCACCACGAGCGCTGGTAGAGGCCCGTCGCGTCCATCGTCAGCTCCCCCTGCATGGTCACCAC
The DNA here is from genome assembly GCA_963776435.1 of uncultured Microthrixaceae bacterium. Lineage (GTDB taxonomy): Bacteria > Actinomycetota > Acidimicrobiia > Acidimicrobiales > Acidimicrobilacustridaceae > UBA4742. The sequence goes on along the minus strand of CAVZMK010000002.1, from coordinate 251,583 downwards.
CAACGGCAGGCGCAGCAGCCGCGTCGCCTGCAGCGCGTACCACCCGGCGGGGCTGACGCATTCGATGTGCAGGACGTCGCAATGCTGGCGCCGCAGTTCGCGGACGAACTGCACGAGCGTGACCGGTCCGAGCACCAGCGCGGCCGCCAGTCGCCGCGCCGGGAGGTCCGGGCTGCGGAAGATGTAGCGGCGGACGGGGATCCCCTCGAACTGCTCGCGGGCGGGGAGCGATTTCGGCCAGCGCATCGTGTAGACGACCGGATCGAGCCCGGCCTGCTGCTGGGCGTGGGCGAGCTGGCGGACGAGCTCCTCGACGCCGCCGGGATGGGGGTGGAACGAGCTGGCGAACAGCGCGATCCGGGTCGGGCTCGCGTCGACCACCGATCAGTCGGCGGTGACGGGCTCGTCGGCCAGGAGGCGTCCGAGGGTGGCGAGCTGGCGGCCGGCGCCGCCGAGGGTCAGCTCGAGCTGCTTGGCCCACAGGTAGTAGCGGTGCAGCGGGTAGTCGCGGTCGACGCCCACGCCGCCGTGCAGGTGCACCGACGGCCCGGACCACGCGCTGGCCGGCCTCGGCCGCGAAGAACTTGGCCACCGCGACCTCCTTGGCCGCCGGTCGGCCGTCGGCCAGGTACCACGCGGCCTTGAGCGTCGTCATCCGGATCGCCTCGGTGTCGATGAACGCGTCGGCGGCCCGCTGGCCGACGGCCTGGAACGTGGCGATCGGGCGGTCGAACTGCTCGCGGGTCGGACGTGTAGTCGGCGGTGAGCCGGAGGGCCGCCTCGGCCACCCCGACGACCACGTTGCAGATGGCCACGGTGACGTGCTGCACGAGCCAGTCGACGGTGGTGGCGTCCGCGTCGAGCGGTCCGACCAGCGACGTCGGTCCCGACCGCCACAGAGTTCAGCTCGATCTGGGCCTCGGGGATGCGGGTGATCGTGTCCTGGCGCTCGGCGGTCGACGCCTGGCGCGTCGGTGTCGACCAGGAACAGGCCCGTGCGACCGTCGGGCGTCGACGCCGAGACGAGGACGTGGTCGGCGACGAGCCCGGCGGGGACGCAGGTCTTCAGCCCGTCGAGCACCCAGCCGCCGCCGTCGGCGGGCGTGGCCGTGGTGGTGGGCCGCAGCGGGTCGCCGAGCGGCTCGACCAGCGCGGCGGTGAGCACCGACGTGCCCGCCACCACGGCGAGCCAGCAGCTCGTCGCGCTGCGCGTCGGTGCCGAACTGCGCGATCGGCGCCGCGCCGTAGGCCAGCGTGGCCAGGACGGGGACGGCGGCGGTGGTGCGCCCGACCTGCTCGAGCAGCAGGCCCAGCTCGACCGGTCCGAGCCCGAGTCCGCCCTGCGCCTCGGGGATGGCCACGCCGAGCAGGTTGGCCTCGGCGAGCTTGGCCCACAGGTCGCGGTCGAAGACGAGCTCGTCGTCGGCCTCGAGCTCCTTGAGCCGGGCTCGGGGTCGACTGGTCGTCGAGCAGCTGCGTGGCCAGGTCGGCCACGGCCTGCTGCTCGTCGGTGAGGGTGAAGTCCATGTCTGCCTGTCTCCGTGTCGTCCGCGGCGGTCAGCGCTTGGCCATCGGCATGCCGAGGCCGAACACGCCGATGAGGTCGCGTTGGATCTCGTTGGTGCCGCCGCCGAAGGTGAGGATCACCAGGCCGCGGTAGAGGTGCTCGAGCCGCGAGCGCAGCACGCGCGCCGGGCGAGCCCGTCTTGAGGTAGCCCGGCTCGCCCACGATCTCGAACAGCCACCCGATGGTGTCGAGGTAGAGCTCGGTGCCGTACACCTTGGTCGTGCTGGCGTCGGCGACCGACAGCTCCTTGTTCTCGGCCTGCCAGGCCACCTTCCAGTTGATGAGGCGCAGGAACTCGAAGCCGGCGTAGGCCCGGGCCAGGTTGTGCTGCACCCACTCCTGGTCGATGACGCGCCGTCCGTCGGGCAGGCGGGTCGTCCTGGGCCCACTGGCGCACCTCGGTGAGCGCCCGGTCGACCATGCCCGGGCTGCACAGCGTGACCCGCTCGTGGTTGAGCTGGTTGGTGATCAGCGTCCAGCCGTTGTTCTCGCCGCCGACCAGGTTGCCGACCGGCACCCGCACGTCGTCGTAGTGGACGGCGCCGATCTCGTGCTCGCCCATCAGGTGCAGCGGCTGCACCTCGATGCCGGGCGTGTCCATCGGCACGATGATCATCGACATGCCCTTGTGCTTCTTCACCTCGGTGTTGGTGCGCACGGCCAGCCAGCAGTAGTCGGCGTCTGCTCGCGTAGGCTCGTCCACATCTTCTGGCCGTTGATCACGTACTCGTCGCCGTCGCGCACCGCCGCCGTGCGCAGCGCGGCCAGGTCGGTGCCGGCCCCGGGCTCGCTGTAGCCGATGCAGAAGTGGATCTCGCCGCGCGAGGATCTTGGGCAGGAAGAAGTCCTTCTGCTCCTCGGTGCCGAACTGCATGATCGTCGGGCCGACCGTGTTGATGGTCAGCATCGGCACCGGCGCGCCGGCCCGCATCGACTCGTCGAAGAAGATGAACTGCTCCATCGGTCCGCGACCCTGCCCGCCGTACTCGGTCGGCCAGCCGATGCCGAGCCAGCCGTCGGCGGCCATCTGCTTGACGATGGAGCGCATGACCGGCCCCGTCAGGTCGGCGGCCAGCGCCTCCTGCGTCTCGGGATCGAGGAGCTTGGCGTAGTAGGCCCGCAGCTCGCGCCGCAGCTCCTCCTGCTCGTCGGTGTAGGCGAGGTGCATGTCGAAGATCCCCTCGAGACGTTCTCCGGGCCGACGGTTTCGGCCAGGCGCGCGTCGCGCCCCGGAGCCCCGCCGCACCCTAGTTTCTGACTGACTGTCAGATCACGTCCGTCAGATCACGTCCGAGCCGGCGTAGAGGTGGTCGAACAGTTGCGGCAGCAGGAGGCGGATCGAGTAGGTCGCGAACTTGAAGTCGTGGCCGGCCGGACCGACGAACGACCAGGCCCGTATGCCGGCGGCCCGGGCGAGGTGCACCTGGTCCAGGGTCACCCGCACGTGGGACGGGTCCAGCCGGCCGCTGGCGAACCAGCCCCGCACGTCGGGATACCGGCGGTGGGTCAGGAGCCACTCGGGCGAGTGGTGCAGCGCCGCGGCCTGCGAGCCGCCGTAGAGGCCGTCGACCGTGTCGTGCAGGAGGTTGGGCTGTGCGTCACCGGCCAGGTCCACGAACGAGCGGAACTCGGAGCGGTGGCGCAGCGTCAGGTCGAGCGCGCAGGTCCCGCCCTCGGAGAAGCCGACGATGCCCCAGCGGCGGGGGTCGCTCGACAGGTGCAGCACATGGGTGGCGTAGTGGACCACGTCGACGGTGAGGTAGGTCTCAGCGTCGCCTCTCGGTCCGTTCACGCACTCCGTGTCACCGGTGATCGACCCGTTGGCGTCGGGGAACAGCATCACCGGGGCCAGCCCGTCGTGGGCAGCCGCGAACTTGTTGGCCGCCGCCAGCGCGCCACCGGCGCGGGCCAGCGTCCACGGTTCCCCAGGGGTGCCGGCCAACATGATGAGTACGGGCAGGTTGTGGCGGGCACTGGTGAAGAAGGCGGGGGGCAGGTACACCGCGCCCTTGCGGTGGTGGAAGTGGGAGACCGTCGAGGGGAAGTCGATGACGGCGAACTGCCCGACCGGGACCGGTCGGCTGTCCGACGACGTCGATCCGCTGCCTCCGGCCGGGTCCGGCGCGAGGCCGTGGGCCAGCTCCTGGCGGAGGGTGGCTTCACTGATCTGACCGGTGACCGGGTGGCCGAGGAAGTCGCCGACGGTCGGCCAGTAGCCGTAGTGCGTGTTGATGAGCACGACGGTGGCGACCACGCACAGCGGCGCGGCGACCAGACCGGCCAGGCGTTGCCCGGGTCCGGCCCGGCGCCACCCCAACGCCACACCCACCACCGTCACGATCGCGATGGCCGCCCAGAACAGGAAGCTGGGCGGATACGAGTCCGTGATCGTGCCGCTGGCCCGGAGGTACCACGCGATCGCGCTCACGATCGCGGCCGCGGCCGCCACGAGCAGGGGCATCGTGATGGTCCACCACACCACCGACCGGCGAATCAGGGCGGCCGGGACGAGCACGGCCGTGGCCATCACGAGCGGCCACATCACCCCTGGGGTGTCGAGGCTCAGCCCGTCGAGGTGCCCCGAACCGGCGAGCAGCACGATCCCCGCCAGCGCCGCGACCACTCCCACCTGTCCGGCTCGGGCCAGCTGGCGGGGCAGGGGCGACATGGCTCCAGTCTCGCCGCGTTCGGAGAACAATGGAGCGCGCCCAAAGCATATGAGAGTTCTTTCATGAGGGCGTCTTCATGAGGCGAGCCCACCCACCGGTGGGCGGGACTCAGGTGACGGCGGCCCCGAGCTCGGCGTCGGCCTCGAGCCGCTGCCGGGCCTCACGCCCGGCCGGGGTCTCGGACCAGGTGCACGACACCGCGCCCCAGGTCATCCCCGCGCCGACCGTGGGCAGCACCAGGTAGTCGCCGGCGGCCAGCGCCCCGGCGCGGTTGAAGTGGTCGAGTGCGATGGGGATCGTCGCGCCAGAGGTGTTGCCCGTGTGCTCCAAGGTCATGAGGAACCGGACGACGTCGATGCCGCTGGCTTCGGACACGCCACGGGTGATGTTGATGCCGGTCTGGTGGGCGATCACCCAGTCGACGTCGTCGAGCGTGCGGCCGTCGCGCGCGACGACCGACTCGAGGGTGGCGGCCATCTTCTCGACCGCGAAGGTGAAGATCGAGCCGGTGTCGAGCGACATGTAGAAGCTGTCGTCGAGCTGGTTCCAGTCGGTCGGCATCGACAGCGTGCCGCCACCGGCGCGCGTCCAGTCGGCCTTCGTCCCGTCGTTGAACGTCTCGATGGAACGGATGCCCTCGAGGTCGTGTTCGGCCGGTTGCAGGACCGCGGCTCCGCGCCGTCGCCGAAGATCGACTGGACGAGGAAGAGGTTCGGATCGGTCAGGCTGGAGAGCACCTCGCTGTGCACGACCAGGACGTTGCGGTAGCCCAGCGTGGCCATGAGTCCCGACGCGACCGCGATGGCGTCGACGAACGCCCCGCAGGCCGCTTCGAGCTGGATGCACTTGGCCTGGCTCCCGAGATCGCGCTGCAGGTGGTTGATGCTGTGCGGCAGGCGATGGTCGCTGGTGAACGTGCCCATGACGATGAGGTCGAGGTCGGCTCCGGTGAGGCCCGCATCGGCGAGCGCGGCCAGCGACGCCTTCCGCGCCATCTCGGCCGAGCCCTCGCCGGGTGCGACCCGGTGCCGCGTGGCCACGCCGATGCGATTGCGCACCCACTCGTCGAGCGTGCAGCCGGCCCGCTCGCGGTCGAAGTCCGACGTCGTGCGCTCGATCTCGTCGTTGTCGACGACGCGCTCTGGCAAGTAGCTGCCGGTGCCCCGAATAACCGCTCTCATGAGGGACCCCCTGTGGCCAGGTTGGACGAGAGGAACCGCGATCGTACCGGATCGCTCCTGCGGCGTCCTGGCCCGGCCGGGCTCCCCCTACGATTGCGCACCAGGAGGATGGCCATGCGAGCAGTCGTCATCGAGGAGTTCGGATCGACGGACGTCCTGGCGTTCCAGGACGTGCCCGAACCCGTTGCTCCCCCGGGCGGCTACGTCGTGCAGATGGTGGCGGCGGGGATCAATTTCGCCGACGTGGTCGAGCGCCGCGGTCTCTACCGCAAGACGCAGACCGTGCCGGCCCGCCTGGGCAAGGAAGGGGCCGGGGTCGTCGTCGCCCGCGACGCCGATGCGGTCGAGTTCGAGGTCGGCGACCCGGTCATCGTCCTGTACTTCCGCAGTGGGTGCTACGCAGAGCGGATCCCCGCTGAGGCGCACGAGGTGCTCCGGCCGCCCCGAGGCATGTCGTTCATCGAGATGGCCGCGTTCTCCACCGCCTACGGCACGGCGTGGTACGCGATGCACGAGATCGCGCGCGTGCAACCGGGTGAGTCCGCCCTGATCCCCGCCGCCGCGGGCGGCGTGGGCACCGCGGCGGTGACCCTGGCCCGCACCGGCGGCTGCTCGACGATCATCGGTGTGGCCGGCGGGCCGTCCAAGTGCGAGCTGGCGGTGAGCCTCGGCGCCGATGTCTGCGTCGACTACCTCGTCGACGACCTACGCCCGACGGTGACTGAACTGACGCGGGGCGTGGGCGTCGACTACTGCCTCGAGTCGGTCGGCGGCGAGACCTACGACCGCTGCCTCGAGGTGATCGCGGCGATGGGTCGCCTGGTCATCATCGGGTTCTCGAGCATCGGATCCGACTACGCCAACGCCATCCCCCGGGTGCACCCGCTGGCGCTGTTCCAGCGATCGATCACGATCGGTGGCCTCCAGATCGACAACCTCGAGATCGGTCGGCGTCGCGACGTGTGGGATGCGCTCGTGCGCCACGCCGAGCAGCACTCGATCCGACCCGTCGTCGGCCAGGTGCACCCGTTCGACGAGATACGCGAGGCCCATGCCGAGCTCGAGTCGCGGCGCTCGACGGGCAAGATCGTGCTCGCCATCGACGCGACGGCGACCGACGTCCCGACGCTGCGGTCGTCGCCCCCCGCCCCCTGATCCGACCGAGCGCCCGGCGGGGCGCCGTGCCAGGATCGGCGCATGGGGAATCCGTTGGAGTTCGACATCGTCACCACCGGCCTGCACTTCCCGGAGGGCCCGGTCGCCATGCCCGACGGCAGCGTCGTGCTGGTCGAGATCGCGCGCAGCCGGCTGACCCGCGTGCAGCCCGACGGGTCCATCGAGGTCGTGACCGAGACGGGCGGCGGGCCGAACGGCGCGGCGGTCGGTCCTGACGGCGCGATGTGGGTCTGCAACAACGGCGGGTTCTTCACCTGGCACCAGGTGAGCGCCGAGCTCCTGTTGCCGGGCGAGACGCCCGAGACGTGGGAGGGCGGCAGCCTCCAGCGCGTGCACCTCGGCAGCGGCGCGGTCGAGGAGGTCGTCACCGAGTGCGCGGGCCGGCGGCTGCGGGCGCCCAACGACCTGGTGTTCGATCGCGACGGAGGGCTCTGGTTCACCGATCACGGTGTGACCGCCGAGGAGGCGTCCGAGCAGGCGGGTGTGCTCTACCGGTCCCCGACCGGCGAGGTCATGCCCGTCGCGTTCGGCGTCGAGGCGGCCAACGGCATCGGCCTGTCACCCGACGGCGACCGTCTCTACGTCGCAGAGACCCACTCGGGTCGGGTCTGGGCGTGGTCGATCGTCGGTGCCGGCCAGGTGGCCACCGACCCGGCCAGCCCCGCACACCACGGCGGGACCCTGCTCTACGACGCGCCCGAGGCCCACCTCTTCGACTCGCTGGCCGTCGACGGCGACGGCTGGGTGTGCGTCGCCACCCTCGGCCAGGGCGGCATCACCTGCGTCGCCCCGGACGGGTCGACCGCCGAGCACCTGGCGCTGCCCGACCCGCTGGTCACGAACATCTGCTTCGGCGGCGACGACGGCCGCACCGCGTTCATCACCTCGTCGGGGCGCGGCGAGCTGCTCTCGACGCACTGGCCGCGGCCGGGGCTGTCCCTCGCCTTCACCTGACCGGTCGATCCCCTGACTCCGTGGCCGGGCGCGGCTCCGGGACGCTGCCAGCGGGCGGGATCCCAGCGAACTCCCAGCCGATGCTCCGTGGGAACGGAGGTTGACGGGTGATCCTTCCTCCATGCGATCGGCACGGAGGTCACCATGGACACGGCGATGACGCTGGCCCGCCCGACATCGACGCGCACCGCACCGCCAACCGTCGACGTCGTCGTGCCCGTCTACAACGAGGAGACGGCGCTGACCGGCAGCGTGGTGCGCCTCCACCGGTTCCTGTCCGCCCAGTTCCCGTTCAGCTGGCGGATCACCGTCGTCGACAACGCCTCGACGGACCGCACGGCCGAGGTCGGTCGCGAGCTGGCGGCGATGCTGGACGGCGTGCGCTTCGTCCACCTCGACCGCAAGGGACGCGGGCTGGCGCTGCGTACGGCGTGGACCGCCAGCGATGCGGCCGTCGTCGCCTACACCGACGTGGACCTCTCGACCGGCCTCGATGCCCTCCTGCCCCTCGTCGCCCCGCTCGTCTCGGGCCACTCGGACCTGGCCATCGGCAGCCGGTTGGCGGCCGGGTCGAACGTCGTCCGTGGCCCGAGGCGCGAAGCGATCTCGCGCACCTACAACATGATCCTGCGGACGCTGTTCGCGAACCGGTTCCACGACGCGCAGTGCGGGTTCAAGGCGGTGCGCGCCGATGTCGCCCGCCGGCTCGTGCCCGAGATCGTCGACGACGGCTGGTTCTTCGACACCGAGCTGCTGCTGCTGGCCGAGCACAACGGCCTGCGCATCCACGAGGTCCCGGTCGACTGGGTCGACGACCCCGACAGTCGCGTCGACGTCGCCCGCACGGCACGCGACGACCTGCGGGGTGCGGCGCGCATGGCCCTACGGTTCGCTCGCGGCGAAGGCTCGCTCGACTTCGGGCCGGACAGCCGGTCGAGCTACGCGGACGACGGCGGTCGCCACCTGATCACCTTCGCTGGCATCGGCGCGCTGAGCACGGCAGCCTCGCTGGCCTTGTTCCTGTTGCTGCGCCCGTCCCTCGGGTCGGTGGCCGCCGTCATCCTCGCCGTCGCGGCCACGTCGGCCGGCAACGCCTGGGCCCACCGGAGGTGGTCGTTCACACGGCGCGCCAAGGTGGGTCGCCATGTGGCCGCCGCCTCCGCGGTGACCGCGGTCGGCATCGTGTCGTCGGTGCTGGCGGTGTCCGCCGTCCACCTGATGGGTGGCGGTCTCCTCGGCGAGCTGCTCGCTCTGGCCGTCGCCTGGAGCGTGACGACCGCCCTTCGCTTCGGCCTCCTCGGCTCCTGGGCCGCCCCGCCGTCAGAGGCACGGGGCGAGGGGGCGTGAGGCTAGGGCCGGCGCTCGTCGTCGACGACGATGTCGAGCGCCTGCAGCAGGCTGTAGGACAAGGGCACGACCTGAGCGGAGTCGACCACCGCGCCGCGCAGCGAGATGGCGCCCCGCAGATCGACCAACGTCGACCCGTGCAGTCGCGCCCCCTGCAGGTGTGCGCGGGACAGTTCGGCGCCGGTGAGGTCGCAGCCCGCCAGCACGGCGCCGGGTAGCGACGCGTCGTAGAAGTCCGCGCCCCGCAGGTCGCACTCGTCGAACACCACCCGCTCGCCCGAAGCCATCCGGAAGCTCGACCCGTCGAGCCGGCACCGGACGAACCTCACGTCCCGCAGCTTCGCCCGGGTGAGAGCGAACCCGGACATGCGACAGTCCCGCAGCTCCACTCGGTGCCACGAGGCCTCGTCGAGCGACGCACCCGACAGCTCGCACCCCTCGATCTACGTGTCGGTCAGCCGGAGCCGGTCGAGGGTCGACCCGGTGAGCGTGCACCGCACGAGCCGAGACCCGTCGATGTCGACGTCGCACGCGGTCCGCCCGGCGAGGTCACCGGACAGCTCGGCCTCGGACCACTCGGTGTCGTCCTCGAGCTCGGGATCCACGATCTGCTCGAGCGCGGCGACGATCCGCGGCGGCAACGGCTCGCTCGACTCGGACGCCACGCCGGCGACCGTACCGCTCACGGGCGCCGGGCGGCCCGGGCCAGCGACCAAGTCAGCGAGCCGGTCACGGCAGCCGGCATGCACCACCAGGCGGGGACGCCGCGATGGGCGATGAGTGCGGTCAGCGCGATCGCGACCACGACGATCAACGCCACCGTCCAGTCGTCGCCGACGACGAAGTCGTAGCAGAAGTGGGCGAAGCCGCGGACCTGCTTCATCCCGGTGCCAGCTGCCCGGGCCGCCCGCCCGCGTGGGAGCGGATGGTGAGCACTCGGGTCAGGACAGCAGAGAGCAGCGCGATGTAGGCGACCACCGCGACGAGACAGATCTCACCGCCCGGCCAGTCAACACCCGCGCCCTCCGCGCTCCAGAACGTCCCGAACGAGGTGAGCATCACGCCGACGCCGAACTTCAACCAGTTCTCGGGGACCCGGCTCAGCGGTCGATGCACGATGACGCCCACCGTCCCCACCGACGACGAGGGCGGCTGCTGCACCGAGTGCCGCCAGACCCGACCCGACCCTGCGCCGATCCGAAGGTGATGACGATGAACGCCACCTCGAGCCCTTCGAGGAAGACCCCTTTGAACGCGATGGTGAACGCGTACCAGTCGAACGCGGAGGCCGGGCCGGCCGCGGAGACCTCCGCCATCTCCTCCTGGTAGATCGCCTCCTCGTCGTGCTGCGCCTTGTAGCCGCTGGCCCGCAGGATCGCCTTGCGCAGCCATTGGAGACCGAAGATCAACAGCAGCGCGCCGACACCGACCCGTAGGCGCAGCAGCGGCAGCCGGCTGATGGCCGGGCCGAGCACCACGACGATCACGGTCAGGGCCACGAGCGCGGTGGTCCCGCCCCATGCGGTGGCTTGCCACCCCCTGGTGACCCCGACGGCCAGCACGATGGTCAGCGCCTCGACCATCTCGACGGCCGAGGCGGCGAACGTGGCCAGCACGAGCAGGAGCGTGCTCATCCGGTCCCCGGGCCCGAGTCGAGCGCGCTCATGTTCGTCGATGCTACGGGCTGTCCCGTTCCCGACGTCGGCGTAGGAGGCTGACCCCGACGACGAGCCACACCGCCGCGAGCACGATCGCAACGTTGCGGGGATAGTCGAGGGGCAGGATCGACGCGTTGTCGACTCGGCGCCCGAAGTGGCGGAGCAGCGGGTACGAGAAGGCGAGGACGACCGCGGTGACGGCCAACCCGCCTGCAACCGGCCCTCTCGCCCACCGGGGAACGACGGCCGTGACGACGATGCCGACCAGGACAGCCAGCGGCGCGATCAACGCGTCGTGGACCAGCGCGGTGCCTGCGATCCACCAGCCCGTCTGGCTCGGGCGCCCGACCTGGTCGACGAAGCCCCACACGCCGTAGGCGATGACGGCCCATCCGACGGCCAGCCCGAGCCAGAACCAACGGCCGTGGCGTTCGACTTCGTGGTCCGCAGCGTCGTCGATCACCGGACCACGACCTCGGTCACCCACTTGGTCTGCATGACGCCGGGCCGGTTCGGCGCGATGAGGCGCACGGGGAAGCCGTGGTCGAGCGCGAGCGTCTGCCCGTCGACCTCGAGGGCGAGGAGCGTGTCGGCGTCGCTGGCTTGCGCGTGGTCGACATCGGCCCGGGAGTACAGCCCCCCTTGCTCGAGCGAGTGAACCGTCACGGCGGCGCCGTCGCCTGCGCCCGCGAGCGCCAGCAGGTCGCGCAACCGCACGCCCCGCCAACGCCGACTGGCACTCCAACCCTCGACGCAGGCGATCGGGAGCTCGGCCTCGTGCCACGGCATGGCTCGCAGGTCGCCGAGCGACAGCGTCAGGGGTCGGGTGACGCGACCATTGACGCGCAATCGGTAGTCCGGGTCGACGGCCGACGTCAGGACACCGGCCGATCGAGCTGACTTGTTGACCGGGAAGCCCTGGACCCCGTCGTCCGGGTGTCGCGGCGCCAGCAGCGCGAGCCGCCGCAACGGTGCGATCGTCTGGCCCGCGACCGTGACGACGAGCAGCGAGCTGGTCGCGCCGACCGCCGTGAGGAAGCGTCGGCGGGACCGCATGTGCACCGGCTCGGGGGGTCGACGGCCGCGCTGCAGCGCGGCCCGGGTCGTGGTCACCTTCGCGCCCACGTGCACGAGCAGGGCGCCCATCGTGATCCATGCCATCCAGTAGTGGGTGGTCGGGAAGAAGGAGGGCAACGGGTACCAGAGGTCGATGTTGGCCAGCCCGGTCCAGAGCTGGAACAGCGCGCCCGCCACAAGCGGTACGAGGCTGATGCGCTCGAGCGGTGCGCGACCGACGTGATCGGTGGCCACTGGATCAGCCGCGGGAACACCGCCCACAGCTTGGCCAGCAGCAGCGGGATGGCGGCGATGCCCGTGAGGACGTGCACGCCCTGGGTCACCCGGTAGAGCCCGGCAGGTCGCGCCGGGAGGTGGAACCACGAGGGTGGGTGCTGGGCGGCGTGCGAGTACAGGCCGGTGAGGAAGCAGGTCGTGAAGCAGACCCCGAGCGCGATCCCGAGGATGGCGGCGGTGCGGTCGTCGTGTCGGGGATCGTCCTCGGTGGCGTCGCGCCACTCGGCCACCGGGCGCGGGTGGTTCATCGTCGGGCTTTGACCAGCTCGGCGAACCAGCGGCCGTCATGGCGGTGCCACCGCACGCGGGTGAGGTCGGCTCGGATCGCGATCTCGTCGAGTGCGTCGGCGCCGACCCAGGCCCACGGGAACCAGCTCGTGCGCTCGCCGTCCCGCTCCAGGCGGGCCTGGGTGATCGTGGTCGGCATGCCGGGTGCTTCGACCTCCACGATGGCCACGCCGTCGTCGGAGAGCAGTACGGCGACCCGGCTGAGCAGCACGATGGGATCGCCACCGATGCCGACGTTCCCGTCGAACAACAGCACCGACGGCCACCGTCCCTCACCGGGCAACGGCTCGAACACCGAACGCTGGAGGGCAGCCGCGCCGCCCTGACGGGCGCGGCCGATGGCGTGGGGAGAGGCGTCGACGCCCATGGCGGGGATGCCGAGTTGGCCCAACGCCACGACCAGGCGGGCCGGCCCGCAGCCGAGATCGAGGACCGGTCCGCGCAGTGCGGCCAGGAGCTCGCGCTCCGCGTCGGACGCGGGGGCGCACCAGTCGTGCACGGGTAGCTCCCGCACGGCACCCTCACGGGCCCGCAGCTGCACGGTCACGGAACGAAGCTCGAGTGCACCGAGGCCACCGCGGTCGCGGTCCGCGAACCCGGCAGGTCGCGGGCGAGGGCGAGGGCGTCGTCGAACGTGTCGAGGTCTCGGAGTGCGGGCAGCATCGAGACGCGGAGACCGAGCTGGAGGAGCCGGCGTCGCTGCTCCTCCCCGGTAGCGGAGCAGCTCATCCGCACACCGGCGAACGCTCCCGGTCGCCAGGTTCGGAAGCCGATCGCCCACCAACCTCCGTCGAGAGCCGGACCGAGCACGGCGTCGACTCCCGGCTGCTGGAGTTGGTCGAGGGATCGGTCGAGCAGCGCGGGGGTGACCTGAGGGGTGTCCATGCCGATCTGGATCCCCGGCCCGCCGACCGCGGTCCACGCCGCATCGAGGCGTTCGGCGAACGTCCCCGAGGACTGGGTGACGATCTCGAAGCCGTCCGGGAGCCAGCCGCCGGTCGGACCGTCGAGCGCAACCACCCGCCGGGCGACACCGCAGGTCGCCACGGCGGCCAGGGTGTCGGCCAGCGCGGCTTCGGCGATGACCGCCGCGTCATCAGGGGAGCACGGCGGGCACAGGCGAGTCTTCACCCGCCCGGGCACCGGCGACTTGGCCATGACGAGGACGTGAGCGTCTCTTGGCGGCATGGGATCGACGGTACGGACGCACGCACCCGGGTTGAAGAACAGGGCGCGAACGATCCGCGAAACACCGGGCCCGGTTCTTACGGTCCGGAGAACAATCGGCCGTGAGCTGTCGGCCGGACGTCGTTGGGACCATCCTTGAGCGATGGAACCCGGTGCCCCGCCGCGCGTGCTCGTCGTCGAGGACGATCGGATGCTCGCCGAGGTGGTCGACACGTACCTCACCCGCGAGGGCTTCATGGTCGACATCGCGACCGACGGGGAGTCGGGGCTGGCGCGAGCGCTCGCCACGCAGCCGGATCTGGTGGTGCTCGACCTCATGCTTCCGGTCCTCGACGGGCTGGAGGTGTGTCGTCGGCTGCGTCAGGCCATGCCGACGCCCGTGATCATGTTGACGGCTCGTGGTGAGGAGGACGACCGGATCGTCGGCCTCGAGCTCGGGGCCGACGACTACGTGACCAAGCCGTTCTCCCCCGCGAGCTCACGGCACGCGTCAAGGCCGTCCTCCGGCGGTCGGCCGGCGGCGTGGACGCCGCCGCGGGGTCGTCGCTCGAAGCGGGTTCGATCGCGATCGACCTCGTGGCCCACGAGGCCACCCGCGACGGCCAGCTGATGGCGCTCACGGCCAAGGAGTTCGACCTGCTGGCGCACTTCATGTCCCACCCGCGACGAGCGTTCCGCCGCGACGAGCTGCTCGAGGAGGTGTGGGGCTGGAGCTACGGCGACACGGCTACCGTCACGGTGCACGTCCGCCGGCTGCGCGAGAAGGTCGAGACGGATCCGTCGACCCCACGCCACCTGTGCACCGTGCGCGGCGTGGGCTACCGGTTCGAGCCATGAGCACCCGGGTCGCCGTGTTGGCGGCGGTCGGTCTGGCCTGGCCTGGTGTTGGCCACCGGGATCGCGATCCTGGCCGGCGCCTCGACCTCCGACGCGGTCACGTTGATGGCCGTCGCCGCGCTCGGTGCTCTCGTCGCGTCGGGCATCGGATGGGTGGTGCTGCGGGCGTTGCGGGAGCGTTCGGTTCGCGGCGCAGGTCGTGGCGATCGCCCTCTCGGCCACGTTGGCGACCGATCACCGGCATGCTGGCCGCGGCCAAGGCGATGTTCATCTCCGCCCACGACCTGCACGCGCTGCTCGTCGTCGCCGTGATCAGCGGCGCGGTGGCGGTCGGTGCCGCGTTGCAGTTCAGCCGGTCGGTCGGAGCCGGGCACGCGCCAGGTGGGTGACCTGGCCCGGCGCATGGCCGACGGCGAGTCGTTCGATGGTGACGTGACGGGCGCGCCGAGCGACCTCGCGGCGCTGGCCGCGGACCTGGCCGACGTGTCGGAGCGGCTGGCCGACGTCCCGCCGCCACGAGCGGGCCCTCGAGCAGTCCCGTCGGGAGCTCGTGGCCTGGGTCTCGCACGACCTGCGCAGCCCGCTGGCCACCATCCGGGCGGTGGCCGAGGCGCTCGACGACGGCGTGGTCGACGATCCCGAGACCGTCGGCCGGTACCACCACCAGATCCGTCGAGACGCCGAGCGCCTGAGCGTGCTCGTCGACGACCTGTTCGAGCTCTCCCGCATCAACAGCGGTGTGGCGTGCCGAGACCGCCAGGTCGTCCGCCTGCGCGAGCTCGTCGGCGACGTGATCGTCGAGGCGCGGCCGCACGCCGAGGTGAAGGGCATCACGCTCGTCGACGAGATGAGCGATCTCCCCGCCATCCCGGTGTCGAGCCAGGAGCTCCGGCGCGCGCTGCACAACCTGATCGACAACGCGATCCGCCACACGCCGGCAGGTGGGACCGTGGTGATCGAGACCGTCGTCGACTCGGAGGGCGCGCTGCTGTCCGTCGTCGACGAGTGCGGCGGCATCCCCGAGGCAGACCTGACGCGTGTCTTCGATGTCGCCTTCCGCGGCGACGCCGCCCGGGCGAAGGACCAACGCGGCGGCGGGCTCGGGCTGGCCATCGCCAAGGGGCTGGTCGAGGCGCACGAGGGCTCGATCGAGGTCGCGAACCAGCCGCACGGGTGCCGCTTCACCGTGCGCCTGCCGGTGCCGCCCGAGGTGACGGTGCCGGCCAGCGCGCATGCTGGCTGAGCGCTCGGGCCCGACCGCTCCCGCGGTCGCACTGGGCTCGTCGCCGGCTGAGCCGGGCGGTCCCGCCGCCCGGGTCAGGGTGGGCCTGACCGCGTTGGCGCTGGCGATCTGGGTCGCCGTGGTCGCGACCTCGCGATGGTGGGGCCTCGCCCTGCTGCACCGGCATCCCGATCTGACGCTCCCCGAACCCCCGCTGCTCGGCCGGCCCGGACCGGGTTGGACCCCGCGACTCCTCATCCCCGTCGTGATCGGTGCGCTGCTGGTGGCGGTGGCCCCGCTCGCCGCCCGGCGCCTGCGTTGGCGGGTGCTGCTCGTTGCCACCGCGGTCGGAGCCGCGGCCTGGGCGGTGAGCCTGGCCCTCGTCGAGGGTCCGGTCGGCCTCACCCGCGGGCTGGCCGGCCACACCGAGTTGGGGACCGACGTCCCGCGTGTGGCAGCCGGCCCGCTGCGCTTCCTGTCGACGTTCACCGGCCGGCTGGCCAGCTTCAACGTGCAGGCGCGCGGCCATCCTCCGGGGATGCTGCTGCTGCTGACCGGCATGCAGCGGATCGGCCTCGGTGGCAACGGCTGGGCGGCGGTGCTGTGCGTGGTCGCCGGCTGCGCCGGTGCCGCGGCCGCGATCGTCGCCACCCGCGAGGTAGCCGGTGAGGCAGCGGCCCGGCAGCGCCGCGCCGTTCGTCGCCATCGCGCCCGCGGCCGTGTGGATCGCCACGTCCGCCGATGCCTTCTACCTCGGGGTCGCCTCGGTCACGGTGACCGCCCTCGTGATGGCGTTGCACCGTCCCGGCCGGGTGAGCGATCGCTGGGCCCTGGCCGCCGGGGTCGGCTTCGGCGCTTGCCTCATGCTCTCCTACGGGTTGGTGCTCATCGCGGTCGTCCCGATCGCGGTTGCCTGGCGGGTCGGCCGCGTCCGCCCGCTGATCGTGGCGCTGGCGGCCGCCGGTGTCGTGCTCGGCGGCTTCGCCCTGCTCGGGTTCTGGTGGCCGCTCGGTCTGCTGGCCACGCGAGAGCAGTACCGGCAGCTGCACGTGTGGCGGCCATGGTGGTACTTCGTGCTCGCCGATCTCGGGGCGTGGGCGTTGGCGCTCGGGCCGGCGCTCGCGGTGGCGCTGATCCGGTTGCGGGATCGAGCGCTGTGGGCTGCTCGTCGGCGGCGGCCTCGCGGCCGCGGCGGTCGCCGATCTGAGCGGCCTGTCGGAAGGCGAGGTCGAACGCATCTGGCTGCCGTTCACGATGTGGGTCCTGCTGGCCGGGGCCGCGCTCTGGCCGCGGATCGGGAAGGATCGAGGTCGGCCCCGGTGCGGGGCTGGCTCGTCGTCCAGGTCGCGTCAGCCGTGGGGCTGGTCGCGCTGGTGCGGACGCAGTGGTAGTTCTCCGCCGGAGCAGCGCGCGGTGAGGGTGCTCGTGACCGGCGGCGCCGGCTTCATCGGCTCGGCCGTGGTCGACGTCCTGGTCGACGCCGGCCACGAGGTGACCGTGGTCGACGCCTTGTTGTCGGCGGCGCATCGAGAGTCACCTGACTACCTGCACCGTGACGCGACGTATCGCTGGGGCGACGTGCGCGATCCCGACCTGGTGGCAGAGGCCGTCGACGGCGTCGACGCGGTGTGCCATCAGGCCGCGATGGTCGGACTCGGCACCGACTTCGGCGACGTCGCCCGCCTACGTCGCGCACAACGACCTCGGCACCGCCGTGCTGCTGGACGCGCTCCATCGCGCGTCGGTTCACCGGCCGGGTCGTCCTGGCGAGCTCCATGGTGGTGTACGGCGAAGGCTCCTACCGCTGCCCTGGCCACGGCGCGGTTCGGCCCGCTCCCCGTCGCCGCATCGATCTGGATCGGGGTCGTTTCGAGCCGACCTGCCCCGAGTGCGGATCGGCGGTGGAGCCGTTCCCCGTTCCCGAGTCGGCGGCTCCCGATCCTCGCAACGTCTACGCGGCCACCAAGCTCCATCAGGAGCACCTCTGCGCCGCGTACGACCGGGAGCACGGCTCGTCGACGATCGCGTTGCGGTACCACAACGTGTACGGCCCGCGGATGCCCCGCGACACGCCGTATGCCGGAGTGGCCAGCATCATGCGGAGCGCGATCGAGGTCGGCGCCGCGCCGAAGGTGTTGGAGGACGGCGGCCAGCGCCGCGACTTCGTCCACGTCCACGACGTGGCCCGGGCGAACCTGGCCGCCTTGGTCGCGCCGACCGACACCGCCGGCGCCTACAACGTGTGCAGCGGAGAGCCGCACACGATCCTCGAGTTGGCCCAGGAGCTCGTCCGGGCGGCTGGGTCCGACGCCGCCGTCCCGCAGGTCGCGGGCGGCTACCGGCTGGGGGACGTGCGCCACGTGTTCGCCTCGCCCGACCGGGCGCGCGACGCGTTGGGGTTCGAGGCATGCGTCGGGTTCGCCGACGGGGTGCGCGAGTTCGCCGCCGCCCCGTTGCGGGTCTGACGCGGTCTACCGGATGACGGCGAGTTGGCGGCGCATGTCGCGCACCGCTCGGGCCGTGCCGGCGAAGGTGCCGGTGACCTTCGACCGACCCGTGCGGGATCGGTAGGGGATCGGCACCTCCTCGACGCGCCACCCGGCCCGGCCGGCCCGCAGCACCATCTCGAGGGGCCAGCCGGATCGGCGGTCGACCAACCCGAGTCCCAGCAGGTCCTGGCGTCCTGCAGCCCGCATGGGCCCGAGATCGGTCACCGCGTACCCGTACCGTCGGCGGACCTTCCGGGCGAGCCATCGATTGGCGACCTTCGCGTGCACGGGCCAAGCGCCTCGCTCGGCCACTCGGGCCCCGAGGACGAGCTCGGCGGATTCCTCCAGGACCGGCCCTGCCACCAGTGGGAGGTCGCGGGGATCGAGCGACCCGTCGCAGTCCATGAAGCACACGACGTCGTCGGTGGCCGCACCGAGACCGGCCCAGCAGGCGGCGCCGAACCCCCGCGGCGCGACGTCCACGACCTCGACGCCGAGCGCTCGGGCCCGCTCGCCCGATCCGTCGATCGACCCGTTGTCAGCCACGATCGGGCGGTAGCCGTCGGGCATCCGGCCGAGTACCCACGAGATCGCGGCGATCTCGTCGAGCACCGGCAGGATCACGTCTGGCACCCGGCGAGGCTACCGACGGGGTCGAGGTCGGACGCCCATGGCGCGCCCTGGACACGGCGAACGTGACGGAGCCGGGCGGTAGCTTGACCGCGTCGGGGGCATCGGTCGCCCGGCACGATCACAGGGGGAACGATGGCCGCACCGCTCCACGATGCCTTCTCCGAGCTCGTCGACGAGCTGCGTGTGCTCGAGGAGCGTCTGTCCTTGCATCCGGTCATCGCGGGTGACGAGCAGACCGAGACCGAGGCCTACAAGTGGATCTTCTCGATCCTCCAGGTTGCGCTCGACTGCTACGTGTGGGCCGATGTCGACCGGCCGCGCTTCGTCGAGATCGTCGGTCCGTACAAGAAGTGGGGCGGCGACAACGCCGACGCGTTCTACCAGTACGCCCGACTCGATCCCAGCCGCACCTACAAGGTCACGTGCCACAAGGGAGACGCCGTCTACCTGTCGCTGTCGGTCTACGGCGGACCGGACGACGGCCGCTACTCCGAGCGCATCGTGGGCACGCGCAACGACCGCGACGTCCAGATCGACGCTGACGGCCGATTCGAGCTGTGGCTCTCGCCCGAACCGCACGAGGGCAACTGGCTGCAACTCGAGCCCGACGCCGTGTGCGCCATCACCCGCGACTACCTGGCCGATCCGGCCCGGGTCGGCGGGCGGTGTGGCAGATCGAGGCGATGGATCCACCGCCGACCTGGCGCCAGACGCGAGGACGACCTCGCCACCGGACTGCAGGCCGCGTTGACCTGGATCCGCCAGCAGAGCGACATGGTGCCGCTGACCCCGGGCGCGCCGAACACGGTCGACGACCCGTATCCCGTCCCGTCCACGACCTTCGGCTGGGCCGCGGGCGACGCCGCCTACGGCATGGGGACCTTCGAGCTCGACGACGACGAGGCGCTGGTGCTCCGCGGCCGCTCGCCCGACTGCGTGTTCTGGAACCTCTGCCTCTGGAACCCCTTCCTGCACACCTACAACTACGACTACGAGCGCGTCACGATCAACGGCAGCCAGGTGCGCTACGAGGACGACGGGTCGTGGACGATCGTGGTCGCCGACGGGCCGGTGGATCACCCGAACGCGATCTCGACCCAGGGCCATCGCGCCGGCCGCCTCTGGTTCCGGTGGTTCCTGCCGGACTACACGCCGCTTCCGATCGAGACCTCGGTGATCCCCGTGTCCGAGGTGGGGGGCCTTCCCCGTCCGACCTCCGCGCCGGGCGTCCTGCCCGCCGGCCCTCCCACGGCGTGAACCCGTCGGACCGCGCCGGTCGTCGTCCTCGACGATCTCGCCGCGCCCCGGTTCACGCCCGAGATGCGCGACATCTTCGCCGCGATGGCGTCGATGGCCGACGACTGCGTGCTCGAGGCGGACGCGCTCCGCCAGGTCGCCGTCGACCGGACCGGTCTCGACGACTTCGGCGACCGCGACTACGAGGAGGCGCTCGACATCCTCGTGGCCGCCTTCCGCGACGAGGCCGGCCTCAGCCCACCCGGCGTGGTCAGCATGCACACGCAGCTCGTGCAACTCCTGGTCAACCGACTCCGGCTGACCGACCTGCTCCGCCGCCATCCGGAGATCGGCGAGATCCCGATCACCGCTCCGATCGTGATCGCCGGGCTGCCGCGCACGGGAACGACCCACCTGCACAACCTGCTGGCGCGCCGACCCGGAGCTGCGGTCGCTGCCCTACTGGGAGAGCATCGAGCCTGTGCTCGGCGGCCGACGAGCAGCCGGCAGAGGGCGAACCCGACCCGCGGTTGGCGCGCACCGCCGCGGCCGTCGAGTTCGTCGACGCGGCGATGCCCTACTTCTGCCGCATGCACGAGATGACCGTCGAGCACGTGCACGAGGAGATCCAGCTCCTGGCCATCGACTTCTCGACCATGTACTTCGAGACGCTCGCTCTGATGCCGACGTGGCGGGACTGGTACCGCAGCACCGACCAGACGCCCAGCTACCGCTACCTGCGGCGTTGCCTCCAGGCGCTGACCTGGCTGCGCGGGCGGTCGCCGGTGGGTGCTCAAGTCGCCGCAGCACCTCGAGCAGTTCGGTCCGCTCACGACCGTGTTCGACGACGCCACCGTCGTCGTCACCCATCGTGACCCGGTCCACGTCACGGCGTCGATGGCCACGATGGTCGCCTACACGGCCCGGCTGCAGGTCGAGCGGCCCGATCCTGCTCGCGATCGGTCGGTACTGGGCCGACCGGGTCGAGGATCTGCTGCGGGCCTGCACCGACGACCGCGACACGCTGCCCGCCGACCGGTCGATCGACGTGCGCTTCGACGAGTTCATGGCCGACGACCTCGGCACGGTCGAGCGGATCTACGAGCTGGCCGGCCAGCCGTTCGCGCCCGCGAGCCGCGACGCCATGGATGCCTACCTGCCGCGGCCACGTCCGTGATCGGCACGGGCGGGTCGCCTACGACCTCGGCGCGCTCGGTCTCGACGCGGCCGAGCGCGCGACGCGCTGGCTCCTTACCGCCAGCGCTTCGGTGTGTGACCGCCGACTGCCCTGGAGCGGTGGATCAGAGGCGGGTGCCGGTCGACGCGAGCGCGCTGGACAGGCGCTCGTAGAGCGCCTGCTGCTCGCTGGTCGGCGCCGAGCTCGGGTTCCGTGAGCCGAGTGCGTCGAGCCAGATGCCGCTGCCGTCGGTGAGCTGCACGTACGGGACGTCGAGGGCGGTCGTCAGGCCTTTGGGCGTCGGGTACTGGCGCTCGCTCATGCGCAGCTGGTGGATCTCGTTGCGGGGAACGCGGCGCACCCGACCGAAGCGGTTGTGCACGGTCAGGTCGCCGGGCGTCAACACGACCTTCTGTCCCATCAGCGCGCGGGCCTGCGCGAACGTCGCGAACGCGATCACGGCGCACAGCAGGATGAAGAACACGGTGGCGACGTTGTCGAGGATCGTGGTCGACGCACCTTCGGCGACCTGGATGATGCTCGTGACCGCGAGGTAGCCGACGCCCAGTCCGACGAGCACGAGGACCGCGGCGAGGCCGACCTCGATCGGTGCGGGCGAGACGTGGAAGACCTGCTCCGACGCGGTGTTCACGGTCGGGCGGGCGGGCTGGGATGAGATGACGAGGGGCGGGATCGAGCTGCGCGCCCGGCGCGGGTGCAGGTTCGTCGTCGTGGGAGACGAACGGATCGAGCATCGACGCGATGTCGACGTTGTCGTCGGCGGTTGGCGGCGGTGCCATCGGCATCGCCATCGCCATCGGCACCGAGCCGGCCGCGACCGGTTGCTTGGCTGCCTTCTTGGCGGTCTTCTTCCCGGACCGCTTCTGGCGGCGGGCGGACTTCGCCGGCCCGGCCGCCGCCTCGGTGGGGGAGATCCAGCCCGCCGGCTTGAGGTTGTCGGGGTCGTAGCCGCACAGATGGCACCAGTCCCAGTGAGGCTGGATCGCGGTACCACAGGTCGGGCACTTCGGCGCGTGGGCGTCCATGCCCCGGTATCGGCACGCGACCTCCGCGACCTGAGCCATTTGGCCCATACGGTCGAGGAGAACCGCTGGTCAGGGCGCCAACGCCGCGCCTGGGCTGCCATCGGGCGCCGGCAGGGGCAGGCGGAGGGTGAACTCGGCCCCCCCGCCAGGGGCGTTGGCGGCCGTGGCGATCCCGCCGTGCTCGCCGGCGATGCCGGCCACGATCGACAGGCCGAGTCCCGAACCCGACCCCGCCCGGGCGGTATCGGCCTGCCAGAACCGGTCGAACACGTGGTCGATCGTGTCGGCGTCGAGACCCGGTCCGTGGTCGCGGACGGTGACCTCGGCCCCGTCCGCGGTCTCGCGGGCCCGCACCTCGAGGGCCGTGCCCGCCGGCGTGTGGCTCAGCGCGTTCGACACGAGGTTGGCGAGGGCCTGGCGCAGGTGGGCCTCGTCGCCCCGCACGACCACCGGCTCGGGCGCATCGAGGGTCACGGGACGGTCACGATCGGCCGCGACCGCGTCGGAGCACGCGTCGGCGGCCAGGACCGCCAGGTCGACCGGCTCGGCCTCGACCTCGCGGGTCTCGTCGAGGCGGGCCAGCAGGAGCAGGTCCTCGACCAGCAGGCGCATGCGGGCCGACTCCTCCTCGATCCGGCGCAGGATCGTCGGCAGGTCGACCTGCGCGTGGTCGGCCCCGACGCGGAAGAGCTCGGCGAAGCCCTGGATCGACGTGATCGGCGTGCGCAGCTCGTGGGAGGCGTCGGCGAGGAACTGCCGCAAGCGCTGCTCGGTGACGTCGCGCTCGTGGAACGCGTCCTCGATGTCGTCGAGCATCGTGTTGAGCGCGAGGCCGAGCTGGCCGACCTCGGTCGCGCCGCCCGACGGGCTCACTCGCTGGCTCAGGTCGCCGGCCGTGATCTCGCCGGCCGTGGTCGCCATCTGCTCGAGCGGGTGCAGGCCGCGGCGCAGGATCAGCCACGATCCGCCGCTCAGGATCACGAGCAGGGCGAGTGCCACCGCGACCTCGGCGAACACCAGGCTGTTGAGCGCGGACGTCACATCGTTCGAGCGGCACGGCGACGACGACCGTCGTGCCGTCGTGGCCAGGGTCGGCCGCGACCAGCACGCGCCACTGGCCCGACCCCTCGGTCGAACCGGTGGTGAAGTAGCGCTTGGTGCCGGGTGCGGCGACCAGGGTCGACGGTAGGTCGGGCCGGGCGTCGCCCTTGACCAGTTGGAGGTAGTTCACGAGCTTGCCCGCCGAGTCCCGCCGTTCGGTGTAGGTGCCCGGTGGCAGGTTGACGCGTGGGCCGCCGCCGCCGTTGGGGCGAGCTCCCGGACCGAAGGAGCCGTCCGATCCGAATTGGCCCGACTCGTACCCTTCAAGCTGGCGGCTCGCCGAGCGCGATGGACGACGAGATCTGGTCGTCGAGGCGCTGGTACTCGGAGCGGGCGTAGAGCGTGTAGGTGGCGAAGCCGAACAGCGCCAGCCCCACCGCGAGCAGGCCGGTGAGGGCCAGCACCAGCCGCAGGCGCAAGGTCATCGAGGAGATCCTGACCCGGGCAGCGCGTCGATGGGGAACATGGACCCCGATGGTGGCGCGGGTCGACCCGGCCGTGCCGGGATCATGCGAGGGATTCGGTGGCCGAGACATGGCGCGAATGGAACAGCAACCGGTCGAGCACCACGAACTGCACGACCCACAACGACCCGAAGGCAGCGACGTTGGCCCACCCCGCGGCCAGGGTGGCTGTCGCCACGAGGCCACCGAGCACGCACATGCTCACGCCGGTCGAGATCATCGAGACGGTCGCGTAGCGCATCAGCTTGCGGAGGAGGGCTCTCACCGTCGGCTCCTCAGACCCCCGTCGGCACGCGGAGCGACTGCCGGGCGGCGGCCACCCGGCGCGGGCCGGGCTGGCGTCCGGCTCGGGCTCGCGGGTGGCTTCGACGATCCGCTTGCCGGTCAGACCCACCACCGCCAACACCGCGGTGGTGGCCACGCTCACGAACGCCCACGACGCGGCGTCGGTGCCGGCGGTGAACGCGTGGATCGTCGCCATGAAGAACAGCGGGAAGCTGGCGAAGTGCACCGCCCGCCAGGCGCGCTTGGGGAGCCGGCGGCGAGCGAGAGAGGTGAGCTCGACCGCGAGCAGGAGGTACATGCCGACCACTCCCCACGCGACGGCCGACGGGCGCCAGTGGCTGGCGAACGGCACGAGGACGGAGAGCGCGGAGAAGTGCACGTACGAGTCCGGCGAGGATGGCGAGCACGTGCACGCCGACGAAGATGGTGGCGAGGCCACCGAGCCAGCGGTGCAGGTCGAGCATCCACGCCGGACGGGGGCGGTGCCCGAAGGCCCGGGCTCGTGTCGACATGCCGAGACCCCAGAGCACCGAGGCGGTCAGCAGTGCCCAGCCGACGAGACCGGCCGAGCGGGCGATGTACCACGGGAGCTGGCTCACGACGGGCGCTCCTCGTGTCGGGGGAGGAGATCAGCTTGGAGATCCATGCCCCCACCTTCCGCGCCGGCGGCTCCGCCAGGGCTCCGGCGTGTCTCAGAGGTTCCTGGGAATCGGCCTGAGGGACGGGTCAGGCGAACGTGCGGCCTCCCTCGAGGCGCCACGGGGCCACCACACCGATGGACCCGGGAGCCTGAAGGGGTCACACTTCGCGGAGACGGGGACCGGTAGAGAGGAGTACGCCATGACCAGGCAGGGGGCCAAGACGACCTTTCTCTTCGTCGGTACGGCAACGGTCGTCGTGCTGAGCATCTACATCAGCTACAGGCAGCGCCGCTTGGCCAAGGCGGCTGTTCGTGTGGCACCACCGTCGACGGGTGACGCCGCCCTCCCGACGGAGGCGGAGCGGGTGGCTGGCGGTCGGGCACGGCCTCCGATCGATGAGTTCCGGAAGAGGATGCACGGCTTCATCGGCAACCTCGCTGACGTGCAGAAGCGCGTGACGGGCGAGGGGGAGCAGGTCGTGGCGAGGTTCAGGCTGGGCAAAGGCGGCCGACGCCTCCCTGACATCGACCTGACCTCTCCGTCGCCAGAACCCACGGTGCAGCCTTCGTCCCAGAGTCGCCCCTGACCCAGCTCTGCCCCGGACGCGACCGGACCCGGGGCCGGAGCCCCGGGTCCGATGGCCCGGTGGGAGGAGGTGTGCCGGCGTCAGCCGCCGTGGTCTGGTGGGAGCCGCAGGCTGTAGCCGACTCCGCGCACGGTGTGGATCAACGGTGGTTCCACGTCGTCGATCTTGTGGCGCAGGTAGCTGATGTAGGTCTCGAGCACGCTGGCGTTGCCGGCGAAGGTGTAGTCCCACACGTGCTCGAGGATCTGGTCGCGCGTGAGCACGTGCCGTGCGTTCGAGAGCAGGTAGTAGAGGAGCTTGTACTCGGTGGGCGTCAGCTCGACGAGGCGGCCGTCCCGCCAGACCTCGCGGGTGTCCTCGTCGAGCTCGAGATCGGCGTAGGAGAGGCGGTGCTCTCCCGGACCGCTGCCCGACGCCCGACGGAGCACCGCCTTCACCCGCTCGACCAGCTCCTCGATGCTGAAAGGCTTGGTCACGTAGTCGTCGCTGCCGAGCCGCAGCCCCTGGATCTTGTCCTGGGTCGCGTCGCGGGCGGTCAGGAAGATCACCGGCACGCGGGTGCCTGCGCCCTCGGATTCGCGGAGGCGCCGCGCCACCTCGAAGCCGTCGAGGTCGGGCAGCATCACGTCGAGGACGATGAGGTCGGGCCGCATCTTCTCGACCGCGGCCAGCGCGGCCCGGCCCGTGGCCGCCCGCTCGACCTCGAACCCGTTGTACCCGAGGCCCATGGCCACCAGCTCGGTGATGTGCTCCTCGTCGTCGACGACGAGCACCCTCGGCTGGTTGGACGAGCTGGTCGAGCTGGTCATGCGGACCTCCGACCCGCGCAGGAACGGGCGATCGGCGTTCGGTCGCGGCGATCGGTCGCCGCTCCGAGTCACGGTAGGCGGCGTCATGCGCCCGGCGCCCGGTTGGTCGGGCCACCCGATGACGAGCCCGGTCCGCGGAAGCCGCCGAGGTCGGTACCTTCCCGGATCCGCGTGGCGGTCACCGTGCTGCCGCTGGTGGTCCCGCTCACGACCACCTGCTCACCGGTCTGCAGCTGCGAGACCGTGATGGTCTTGTCGACCTCCACTGCGGTGGACGACGAGGTCGTGACCTTCACGGTGGTGCCGGCGGTCGTCGTGAGCGTGACCGTTGATCCGTCGACCGCCGCGACCGTGCCCGTGACCGGTGCGAATCCACCAACCCCGAAGTTGCCTCCAGAGGCGCCGCTCGGCGCGTTCATCCCGCTCGGCGGACCGCCGGCGCCGGGACCGCCGAACGTGTCGGTGGCCGGGCCACGGTCGACGATCCTCGACGCCGCCACCGTCGTGCCCGAGGTCGTGCCGATCACCACCAGGTGGTCGCCGTTCGAGATGTCGGCGACCGTACCGGTGGCCGAGGTCGTGACGACGGTCGACGACGTCGTCTTGACCGTCGTGGACGCGCCCGCCTGAGTCGTGACGGTGAGGGTCGATCCGTCGATGGCGGCGATGGTCCCGAACGTGGCCCCACCGCCCTGGCCGAACCCGCCGAACCCACCGGATGCGGTGGGCGCCGAACCCGACCCCGAGGTCCCGTTGGAGCCGGTTGCGCCGTTCGTGGCGTTGGGCGCGAGCGATGGGCTGGCTGACGCGTGGGAGGTGGCGGCGTGGACACCGATGACCGCCGCGGCGGCGATGACCGCGGCGCTGACGCCGGCCGCCAGCCAGGTCATCGCGCTGCGGGGCGTCGTGGTGGGGTCCCGGGGCTGGCGCGGGCCGAACCACTCCCCGTCGACCGCGGCGGCGGTCGGGGCGGCTTCGGCTTGGCTGGCTTCGGCCTGGGTGGCCACCGGTGGAGCCGCTTCGGGTGGAGCCGGCTCGGGCGGAGCGGTCGGCGGCTCGGCGGGGAAGGGATCGTGGTCCATGGATCCCGATGATCGGGCCGGTTCCTCAGACGACCCTGTGGATCGGCTGAGTCCTCCCGCCGACTCGACCCCCCGCGATTCGCAGGACGGATGGAGGGGACTCCAAGGGTGTTCGGAGGTGCGCCGGTCACGATCGGTGCATGCAGTGCGGTCACCCGACCCGGGTGGCCGGAGAGGAGCACCATGTCCACCATCCCCCCACCGACCCCCCGATCCGCTCCGGGCCCCGCCCCGCGATCGGGATCGACCCGGCCCCGCCGGCGCCACGCTGCCGCCCGAGCCCGCCTGGCGACCGGGCTGGCCAGCCTGCTCGGCGCGCTCGGCCTGACCGGCTACCTGGCCGCCACCCACATCACCTCGACCGCAAGTGCGACCAAGTCGACCGCCGCGTCGACCGCTTCGGATTCGTCGAACGCAGAAAGCGACGATTCGAGCTCCGCCACGGCCAGCACCAGCATCGTCGACCACCTCCACCTCCGCGGTCGCGGCCACCCCGACGACCACCGCCACCACCTCGAGCCATGGCAGCTGAGGCGAAGTTCCGAGCCATGGGCAGCGACGCCCACCTCGTCGTGGTGGGGGGTCGGCCCGGCGCGGTCGTCCGCGCCCGTGCCCGGATCATCCAGCTCGAGCAGCGCTGGAGCCGGTTCCTGCCCACGAGCGAGGTCTCGCGCTTGAACGACTGCGCCGGCCAGCCCGTGGCCGTGTCAGCCGACACCACCCTGCTGGTCGAGCGGGCCACCTCGGCCTGGCGGTTCTCGGGTGGGGCCTTCGACCCGACCGTGCTCGGTCCGATGGTCCGGGCCGGCTACGACCGCTCGTTCGAGCAGCTCGCGGAGCCCCGTCGCCACCGTCCGCCCAGACGACGACCGCCGGGCGCTCCTCGCGCTGGGAGCCGCCGACATCGAGGTCGACGGCGCGACGGTGCGGCTGCCGGCCGGCACCGGGTTCGACCCGGGCGGCATCGGCAAGGGCCTGGCCGCCGACCTCGTCGTGGCGGAGCTGCTGGCCGAGGGGGCGGAGGGCGCCTGCGTCAACCTCGGGGGCGACGTGCGCGTCGCGGGCATCGGTCCGGACGGTGACGGCTGGACGGTGTCGGTCGACCACCCGCGTCGCGAGGTCCCGTTGGTCCGCCTCGGTCTTCGGGACGGCGCCGTCGCCACCTCGACGACGCTGCGCCGACGCTGGACCCTCGCCGGCCTCGAGCGCCACCACCTGATCGATCCCCGCAGCGGCCTCCCGTCCGACACCGACCTCGAGCTGGCCACCGTGGTGGCCGCCGAGGCGTGGATCGCGGAGGCCCTGACGAAGTCGGTCCTCCTCCGCAGCTCGGAGGTGGCCTTCGACGTGATCGACGGGACCGCCGCCGAGGCGCTGGCCGTCGATCGGCACGGCCGGATGATCTCGACGCCGGGCCTCGCCGCCTATTTGGGCGCCCCCGCCGAATCCGTCGCATGACCAACCTCGAACCTGTCGCGGCGCGACCTCGCAGAGGTCGCTGGCCTGACAGGAAGGTCGGAGGTCAGCCGGATGTGGGCGTGAACACCAGCAGCACCTCGACCGTGCCATGGTCCTTGGTGGTCACGAACGACGCGCTCGGGTTGGCGACGCCGTAGTCGGAGAACTTGATCGGGATCGAGGCCAGCACCTGGATGGTGTTGCCCGTCCGCTTGGCCTGAAGCGGCGTGGTGATCGTCTTCGTCTGGCCGTGCAGCGTCAGCCTGCCCGTCGCGTTCACCGTGATCGTCTTGCCGTCGGCCGGCGCCGTCCCGAGGGCGATGGGAGCGGTGGTCACGAAGGTGGCGTGGGGGAACTGGGCGGTGTCCACGATGCCCTGGAACTGTTGGTCACGCTGCGACTCTGTCGCTGGTGATCGTGGTCATGTCGACGGAGAAGTTCGCGGCGGTGACGGTGGTGCCGGTGATCGTCATCGAGCCGGTCACCTCCTTCGTGCGGCCGACCGCAGTCGTGGACTGGCCGAAGAGGACCTCGTCGACGCGATACCCGGCGGTCGAGCCGGTCCCCACCGTCCATGTGCCGGCCAGCGGGGCGATGACAGCTGGGGCGGTGGTGGTCGTGCCTCCGTCCCCGCTCGACAGGCTCAGCTTCTTGGGCGTGTTGCCGTTGAAGAAGTGGATGTAGACGAACGGCGCGACGACGACCACCAGCAGCACCACGCCGACGACGGCGCCGATGATGATCAGCCGCTTGCGCTTCGGCTTCCCCGGCATGGGGGCCAGCTTCGCATGTGGGGTCGTTCGCGGTTCGGTCATGGGACGAGCCGATGGTCGGCGAAGAAGGCGAGGATCAGGTCGGTGGCCGAGATCTGCTGGGTGGTCAGTCCGGCTCCGCGGTCGGGTGCGGCTCCCGGCCAGCTGTGGCCGCCGCCCTCGATGCGGTAGAGCACGACGTCGGTCCCGCGTCGCGCAACCGGACCAGGTCTGGCGGGTGACCTCGGACCCGAACACTTTGGACTGGGGCGTCGGCCCGCAGTGGTCAAGGGCGGCCCAGTCGCGGAGGTTGAGCTCGGTGCCCCGCACCTTGACGCCGGGTAGCGACGCGCCCACTCCGCCGTTGACGAAGGGCACGGCCGGATCCTTGGTGCCGTGGAAGGCGACGATCGGCATGGGTCGGTGGCAGCCGAGCTGGAAGTCGGCCGCGACGGTGGCGATGGCGGCGATCCGATCCGGGTCGCGCGCAGCTGTACAGGACGGTGAAGGCGGCGCCGGCGGAGAACCCGGCGGCGTACACCCGGTGCAGGTCGACGCACTCAGCCGCCGACCAGGCGCTCGATCAGTGCGTCGACGAACGCGGCGTCGGTGCCGTGGGCGTCGAGCTGCCAGGTGCGACCGGCCCCGTCGGGAGTGGCGACGATCGTGCCGTGAGCGGCGGCCCGTGCCGGGCAGCCCGGTCAGCGACGTGATCGAGCGGCCGTCGCCGGCGAAGCCGTGGAAGAGCAGGACGAGCGGCGCCGGCTGTGTCACGGCGTGGCGGGGGACGGCGAGCTCGTACGTGCGGACGGCGCCGCCGACGGCGATGGCGTGGGGACCCGAGGTCAACGGTGCACCACCGCGGGTGCAGCCACTCGACGGCGACGCGCCGATGTCGGTGGTCGTCGTGCGCGCCGCACCCGTCGACGCGGTCGGACGACGCGGCCGACGTCGTGCCGACGCTCGAGCAGGCGGCCGCGAGCGCGGCCGCGACGCCGACGGCCAGCACGGCGACGACCGCTCGGGTGGTGCTGGCTCGTCGACTGCGCACGGTGTGGGCCCCCGGTCGGCGCGACCCTCGCCGCGCCGGAGCAGTGGTGTACCACGCCCCGGATCGGTCCGGAGCGCGTCAGTACACTCGGCCGCGTGGCGTTCGAGGGATGGCCGGTCGAGGCGATCGACTTCTACGACGGTCTCGAAGAGGACAACTCGAAGGCGTATTGGCACGCCCACAAGGGGGTGTACGAGGCGTCGGTGCGCGCTCCGATGGACGAGCTGCTGGCCGAGCTGGCGGCGGAGTTCGGCGAGGGCCGCATCTTCCGCCCCAACCGTGACGTGCGCTTCAGCGCCGACAAGTCGCCGTACAAGACGTCGATCGCCGCCGTACTCGCCGACGGCGGCTACGTGCAGCTGTCCGCGGCGGGGCTCGGCGTCGGCAACGGCATGTACACGATGGCGTCGGACCAGCTCGAGCGGTTCCGCGAAGCCATCGACGCCGACGCCAGCGGCCGTGCCCTCGTAGAGCTGGTCGCATCGACCCGCGGCGGCGGCATCGAGGTCACCGCCCACGAATCGCTCAAGACGGCGCCGCGCGGCTATCCGAAGGACCACCCGCGCATCGACCTGCTGCGGCTGAAGGGACTGATCGTGTGGCGGGAGTGGCCGGTCGCACCGTGGCTGCACACCCGCAAGGCCAAGACCCGGGTCGTCGACCTGCTCCACGCGTCGCGCCCGATCGCCGGTTGGCTCGACGAGCACGTCGGACCGTCGACGCTCGAGGGCCGCTGGGGCTGACCGCTCCCAGCGTCGTCGTGCCGCCTGGTCAGGCCGGCGCGTCTCTCGCGATGCAGCGGAAGCCGATGTGCGCGGTCGAGGTGTCGACCGCCTCGCCCTGGCGGGCGGCGGGCCGGTAGCGCAGGCAGTAGTTCGGCGCGCACAGGTGGGAACCACCCTTGATCACCCGTCGCAGGGATCGGCTCGCCGGGGTTGGCGCTGGCCCCGGCCGCCTCGGTCGAGTCGACCCGCGGGTTGTGCGGGACGCAGCAGGGGTGGGTCGGCTCGCCGCCGGGAGCGCGAAGAAGTCGCTCGTCCACTCCCACACGTTGCCGGCCATGTCGTAGAGGCCGTAGCCGTTGGGCGGGAAGCTCTCGACCGGCGACGTCCGGTCCCATCCGTCGAGACCGAGGTTCTGCCACGGGAACTCGCCCTGCCAGGTGTTGGCCATCATGCGGTCCGCGGGCGCGAACTCGTCGCCCCAGGTGTAGACCGCCCGTCGAGTCCGCCGCGCGCCGCGTACTCCCACTCGGCCTCGGTCGGGAGGTCCTTGCCGGCCCACGCCGCGTAGGCCACGGCGTCGTCGTACGCGATGTGGGTGACGGGGTGGCGCTCCCGACCGTGCAACGTGCTGTCCGGTCCCTCGGGATGGCGCCACTCCGCGCCCGGCTGCCAGGCCCACCACTGGCGCCAGTCGCGGAGGTCGACCGGTCCGGCGGTGGGACGGAACACGAGCGACCCCGGCTGCAGCAGGTCGGGATCGGCGCCGGGGTAGTCGGCCGGATCCGGCGGTTGCTCGGCCCACGTCACGTGCCCGGTCGCCTTCACGAAGCGCCGGAACTCCGCCACGGTCACCGGGTGCACGTCGATCCAGAACCCGTCGACAGCCACTGGTCGGACCGGCTGCTCCTCGGGGTAGAAGTCGGCCGATCCCATCGAGAACTCGCCGCCGTCGACCCACACCATGCCTTTGTGCGAGGCAGCTGCGTCGCGACCCACGTCGACCTCCCGAGCCTGCGGACACCTCGACCGGCGTCAACCTATCGGGCTACCGGCTGCCGACGATGGCGAAGGCCCGCACGGGGAAGGTGGCCAGGTCGCGGATCATCGGTGGCACCGCGAACAGCCGGAAGGGATCGCCGCGCAGCTGGTCGAGACCGCACAGGTGCTCGAGCACAGGGATCTGCCGGCCCAGCAGCGCCGTGTGGGCGGGGCGGGCGCCACCAGAGGCAGGAGAGGTGTCGTCGATGTTCACCGAGTCGATGCCGACGAGCGCCGCTCCCCTCTCCGCGAGGTGCTCCGCAGCCGCTCCGGTGAGGAACGGATGGTCGGGTTCGCCGTAGCGCTCGGTCGCCCAGTGCACATCCCAACCGGTTCGGAGCAGCACCGCCCGTCCCTCGACCTCGATGCCGTCGAACGCGTCGACGTCGACGATCCGGCCCGACGCATCGACGACGACGCCTGGGAGGTCGGCGACCGAGCCCAGGGGCAACCCGGCGAGGTCGAACCCGTCGCGGAACCGGTGACCTGGCGTGTCGAGGTAGGTGCCGGTGTTGGCCACCATCTCGATGCGGCCGATGCGGAACTCGGTTCCGGGCGCGTAGCGGCCGTGGGAGTCCTCCCAGGTCAGATGGTCACCGATGACCGGTCCGGGCAAGCCGGGGTAGGTGATGGTGCCGTCCTCGATGACGTGGCTGAGCTCGACGAGCGCGCGGTCGTTGGTCACCCGGACGATGATCCCCCGCGCCCGGACGGCAGGCAATGCCGGGCGGGCCACGATCTCTGCCTCGGCGAACCCGCGATCCCGGCCGCGTCCGGCCCGAGTCCTACGCTCGGCGCATGGTCTCCACCCTCGACTGGTACGGCTGTGCCACGTTCCGCCTGCGCACCGCCGGGCTCACCGTCTTCCTCGATGCCTACATCGACCGCGCGGCCAACGCGGCCGGCACCGGGCTGACCGCCGACGACGATCGACGAGTGCGACTGGATCGTGGTCGGGCACTCGCACTTCGACCACCTCTACGGCGCCGAGCGCATCGCGGCCAACACCGGCGCGCGCATCATCGGCAGCTACGAGACCGTGCGGGTCATGGAGCAGGCGGGCGTCCCGGTCGACCAGATGATCTGCGTGGCCGGCGGCGAGACGGTGGCGCTCTCGGAGTCGGTGCGGGTGTCGGTGTTCCCGAGCCAGCACTCGTGCGTGTGGTCGCACACGAAGATGGCTCAGGCCGACGAGGTGTGCATCGGTGACCTCGGCCTCACGTGGCAGGAGCAGCGGGCCAGGTTCGCCGACCTCGTCGCCCATTTCGCCGGGGGGATGCCGGCCGAGTCGCTCGAGCACCTCCTGGCCGCGAACCAGGGCGACCGCGGCGACGGCGGCGCACTCGTCTACCTGTTCGACACGCCCGACGGCTCGTTGCTCTACCAGGACACCTCCGGGCACTGGTCGGGCATCCTGCGCGGTCTGCGTCCCGACGTGGCCATCGTCGCCGCGGCCGGCCGAGGCAACGTCGACGGCGAGCCCATCCAGGGCTCGCTGGCCCAGTTCGTCGGCCGCCAGGTCGCCCTGCTCGACCCCCGCCGAGTCGTCCTCTGCCACCACGACGACTGGCTGCCGGGCTTCTCGGTCGACACCGACGTCGAGCCGATCCGCGCCGAGCTGGCCCGCGTCGCGCCCGTCGACGACGCTGGTCGACCTGGGCTACCTCGACGCGACCGCGATCCTGCCGTAGCGGGCGACCCGGACCGGGCTGTGTCGCCGTCGTCGTAGCAAGATGAGTGGATGGAGCTGATCGACGTCTTGCGCACGACCGCCGCCATCCGCGACTTCACCGCTGAGCCGGTGGCCGACGAGGTCGTGTGGCGCGTGCTCGACACGGCTCGCTTCGCCCCGAGCGGTGGCAACGTGCAGGGCTGGCGAGTGGTCGTGGTCAAGGACCCCGGGACCCGGCGGGCGTTGCGTGACCTGTACCTCCCCGGCTGGTACGACTACCTCGCCCTCACCATGGCCGGGCTGCGACCGTGGTCGCCCCTCAACGATCGCGAGGCCGAGGCCCGGGCGTTGCCAGGGGCCGACGAGCTGGCGAGCCAGGCTGCGACCGGGCCTGGAGGGTTCGCCGAGCACCTCGACGAGGTGCCCGTGCTGCTGGCCCTGTTCACCGACCTCGGCGCGCTGGCGGCGGTGGACCGCGACCACGCCCGCTACTCGTTCGCCGGCGGTGCCTCGGTGTACCCGTTCGCGTGGAACCTGCTGCTCGCCGCCCGCGACGAAGGACTCGGCGGCGTCATCACCACCATGGCCATCCGGCGCGAGGACGGGGTCAAGGCGCTGTTGGGGGCGCCCGATTCGTACGCGCTGGCCGCGCTCGTCGCGCTCGGTCACCCCGTCTCGCAGCCACGCAAGCTGCGGCGATCGACTGTCGACGCGTTCACCACTGTTGATCACGTCGACGGCCCTCCGTTCGCCGATCCAGCGGGCACGCCTCAGCGCAACACGTAGATGGCTGGGCTGAGCTTGCCGATCATCTGGTAGACGCCCCAGAGGCAATTGGCCAGCTCGATCGCATAGTCCTTGTCGCCCATCGCTGTCCGGTAGCGCGCTGGATCGCGCTGCAGCCGTGAGGCCCACAGCAGCTGCCGGCTGGTGCGGCCGCGGTCGTGCTCCTCAAGGAACTCGCGCCACTCGCCGTGCAGCTCGTCACGGTGCACGATCGTCAGGCCCGCTTCGCCGGCGGCAGCTTCGAAGTGGTCGCGACCGGTGTTGGCCGGCACCGCCGCGAGGCTCGGCCACAGGCGGTCGGCGTCGGCCGGCTCGAGGAGCGGAGTGGCGAACATCTGGAAGACCAGCACGGCCGCGCCAGGACGGGCGACGCGCCGGCACTCTGCGAGCGCGTCGCGGAGGTGCTCGATGTGGATCAGCACGTCGCGCACCCATACGAGGTCGAACCGTTCGTCGCGGAACGGCATGGCCTCGGCGCGCCCCTGCACGAGATCGATCGGCGCGTTCGCGAGATCCGCGGGTGCCCGGGCCAGGTTGGCGAGGACGGGGTCGATGCCCGCGCCGCGACAGCCGAAACGGCGATGGAGCTCGACGAGCTGGCTGCCGTCACGGCAGCCGACGTCGAGCACCGTCGCGTCGATAGATGCGCCCAGCTCGCCGGCGAGGTCGAAGAGCAGGTCCGGACCGCGTGGATCGAGGCTGGTGTCGAGCAGGGCCTCGATGTCGTCGCTGCTCAGATCGCCGTCGGCGTACATCTGCTCGACCGTCACCCGCGGCGGCGGGTCGGCTGGGGTCATGGCCGCATCTTGGTCCACGTGTCAGAGCGAGACGAGGGCCATCCCGGCGGCCGCCGCGAGCAGTCCGACGACCATGCTGGCGAGGACGTTCGAGAACGCCTCGCGGAGCGCCCCTTCTTCGAGCAGCCGGACCGTCTCGAAGTTCCACGTACCGAAGGTCGTGTAGGCCCCGCAGAAGCCGGTCCCGAGGATGACCTTCGGCGTGTTCGGGAAGGCGTGGTAGAGCACGGCGCCGGTCAGCAGCCCGAGCACGAACGAGCCCGTCATGTTGACCACGAAGGTGCCCCAGGGAAACGCGCCCGAGGTCCGATCCTGCACGAGGCCGTCGACCAGCATCCGGGTGGGCGCACCGACCGCGCCGGCGAGCATCACCCCGAGCCACACGGTCACGGATCGACCTCGTCCGGCGCGGTCGCCGAGCGCCACACCGGCAGGAGCCGCCCGGCGGCCATGCCGATCCAGACGAACGCGAGCCCGAGCACCGCGCTGGCCAACAGGTAGGTCATGGCCACACCGACGTGGCCGTTCTTGACGAGCAGGTCGGTCTCGACCATGTACGTCGAATAGGTGGTGTAGGCGCCGAGGAAGCCGACGATGACGAACGATCGCA
The DNA here is from genome assembly GCA_963776435.1 of uncultured Microthrixaceae bacterium. Classification (GTDB taxonomy): domain Bacteria; phylum Actinomycetota; class Acidimicrobiia; order Acidimicrobiales; family Acidimicrobilacustridaceae; genus UBA4742. The sequence goes on along the minus strand of CAVZMK010000002.1, from coordinate 215,705 downwards.
GGAAGCGGGTCGGGGGCAGGTGCTCGATGACGAGGATCGCGACGAAGCCGAGCACCAGGCTGCCGCTCAGATTGATCGTGAAGGTGCCCCAGGGGAAGCCGTTCGCGCCGACGTGGATGATCCGCCCCATCTCGTAGCGGGCGATCGCACCCAGCGCGCCGCCGAGAGCCGTGCTGAGCAGCACGTCGGGCCGGGCCCGGCTGGCCGTGCGACCGGGCTGAGGTCGATGCCGCCGCGACGGCTCGGCCGGATCGGACGGGGACAGGTCCGGGTCGATGGGGGCCCGCTCGGGCCCGGCCGCACCGTCGCTCACCTGGCTCTCCGGCGTCTGGCCATTCGGACCGTTCTAGCCGCGGGGCTCAGTCCACGGGCGGCATCGGCGGGAGCTGACGCTCGACGAGGGCGTCGAAGCGGGAGCGGAGCTGATCGGCGTAGCTCGGCCGCGTCGGGACGAGGAACGTGCCGCTTCCGGATGGCGTCGATCACCGGCCCGGTCACGTCCTCCGGCGCCAGTCCGGCGGACGTCGTCGCCTCGAGGAACTCGACGGTGAGGGCACCGTCCGGGGTGGGGTCGGTCCCGTAGCGGTCCGGTCGGACGCGCGCGGTGCGAGCGATCCCGGTGTCGATCGCACTCGGCACGAGCACCGACACGCCGATCTGCGACCCGACCGCGACGAGATCGTGGGCGAGGCATTCGGACAGCGCGAGGGCGGCCGTCTTCGACACGATGTAGGGAGAGGAGAAGGGTCCCGACACGAACGAAGCCACCGACGCGGTGTTCACCACGTGGCCCTCGGTGCCCTGGGCGATCATGCGCGGGACGAAGCTCGAGATGCCGTGCACGATGCCGTAGAGGTTCACGCCGAGCACCCAGTTCCAGTCGTCCTCGCTCCGCTCCCAGCTCAGTCCCCCCTGGAACACGCCTGCGTTGTTGCAGAGCAGGTCGACCTGACCGAAGGCTGCGAACGCCGCGTCGGCGAACCCCCGCACCGAGTCGACGTCGGCGACGTCGACGACCACTCCGAGCCCGTCGTCGAGAGTGGATGCCGTCGCCGCGACGGCGTCGGGGTCGATGTCGCCGGCCACGACGCGCATGCCTTCCGCCGACAGGCGTCGGCACAGCGCGGCCCCGATGCCGCTCCCCGCGCCGGTCACGACGGCGACTCGACCTCCGAGCTGGCTCAGCATGGCGTCTCCTTCGTGGCCCCGGTGACAACCCGACTCGAGGCGGTGCCGAAATCGGGTCCTTGGTCACTCGCATGATCGCCGGTTCGGTGTCACGATCCGGAGCATGCCGGCGCCGGCCATCGAGACCTCGGGACTGACCAAGCGGTTCGGTGACCTCACCGCGCTCGACGATCTCACGATCGCCGTCGAGGCGGGCGAGGTCTACGGGTTCCTCGGTCCGAACGGCGCCGGGAAGACCACGACCATCCGGCAGCTGCTGGGGCTCGCTCGCCCGTCGGCGGGTTCGGCTCGCATCTTCGGGCTCGACGTGTGGAGCGACAGCGATGCGGTCCACCGCCGACTCGCCTACGTGCCCGGCGAGTTCAACGCCTGGCGCACCCTCCGGGGCGACGAGATGCTCGATCTTCTCGGCTCGGTGCACGGGGGCTACGACGCCAAGGTGCGCGACGAGCTCTGCGAGCGGTTCGAGTTCGACCCCAGCAAGAAGGGGCAGGGCTACTCGAAGGGAAACCGCCAGAAGATCGCCCTCATCGCCGCGCTCATGGTGCAGCCCGACCTGCTGGTGCTCGACGAACCGACGAGCGGGCTCGACCCGTTGATGGAGGTGACCTTCCGCCACTGCGTGGCCGAAGCACGCGAACGCGGTCAGACGGTGTTCCTCTCGTCGCACATCCTCTCCGAGGTCGAGGCCGTGTGCGACCGCGTCGCCATGCTGCGGCGCGGGCGGCTGGTCGAGGTGAGCACGCTCGAGGACCTGCGCCGCCTCAACACGCAGGAGGTGGTGGTCGAGTTCGCCGACGGGCAGGTTCCCGACCTGACCGCGGTGGTCGGCGTCGAGCAGGTGTCGGTCGAGGGGCGCACGGCCAAGTTCCGGCTCCGGGGCGCGCCGTCGCCGCTGCTGCGGATGCTCGCGCCGCACGACGTGGCGTCCATCGACATCCGCGAGCCGTCGCTCGAGGAGCTCTTCCTGACCTTCTACGGCGGCGACGTCGACGAGTCGCTAACCGAGGCCGAACCCCGAGCCGGCCAGACCACATGAGCCTCTTCCGGCTCTCGTGGCGGCTCGTCTGGCGCGGCGCGGTGATCTGGAGCGGTCTGATCGCCATCACGGTGTTCTCGCGGCGCGTTGGCCTACAAGGCGGCTTACCGCACGGAGGCCTCGCGCCGACTGTTCGTCGCCACGCTCGGCCACAGCCGCGCGCTCGCCGCGCTGTATGGCCGGGGCCTGAAGCTCGACACGCCGGGCGGGTTCACGGCGTGGCGCTATGGCACGGCCATCTACGTCGTGGCCTCCCTGTGGACGCTGCTGACGGTGACCCGGCTGCTGCGGGGCGAGGAGGAGCAGGGCCGCGCCGAGCCGCTGCTCGCCGCGCCGGTGCGGCCGCGCCGGCTGCTCGGTGCGCAGCTCGCCGCCGCCGGCGTCGGCGTCGGCCTGCTCGCTCTCGGGACCACGATCGGATGCCTGGCCGCCCAGCTCCCGGCGGCCGGGTCGGTTCTGCTCGGTGTGGCGTGCGGCGCCGTGGCCGCGACCTTCGGCGGCCTCGCCATGGTGTCGAGCCAACTGTTCGACTCGCGTCGGCGGGCTGCCGGTGTCGTCGGCGCCCTGCTCGGCGCGTCGTTCATCCTCCGGGCCCTCGGCGACGGCTCCACCCGGGTCACCTGGCTCGTGTGGGTGTCGCCGATCGGGTGGGCCGAGCGCCTCGAGCCGTTCGTGACCGACCGCGTCGCGCCGCTGCTGCTGCTGCTCGTCCTGTCGGCCCTTGCTCCTCGGCCTGGCGTTCTGGCTGCGCGGGCGCCGCGACATCGGCGACGGCATCGTGCAGGCGTCGACGAACGCTAGGCGCATGCGACCGGTGGGATCGGCGTCGCGACTGGACTGGCGGCTGGCCCGCGGGGGGTTGCTGGCATGGGCCAGTGGAGTCCTCTTCTACGGCTTGCTCCTCGGCTACCTGGCGGGCGACATCGCCCGATTTGCCCGCACGGACAAGAGCATCAACGACCTCATGGCCCGCCTTGGCGGAGCGTCGGTCCTGACGGTCGACGGGTTCCTGGGGCTGACCTTCGCCCTCGTGGCTGTCGTGCTGGCCGTCTACGCCGGCTCGCAGATCTCGGCCGGCCGCACGCTCGAGAGCGACGGCCGGGTCGAGCCGCTCGTGGCCGGCGGGGTGAGTCGCGCTCGCTGGCTGTCGACGCGCGCCGGCGTCGGAGTCGCATCGACCGTTACGCTCGCCCTCTGTGCCGGCGTCTCGGCCTGGGCCGGTGCCGAGCTGAGCGGCGAGGGCGCCCATCTCGTGTCGGCGGTTGGCGGCGCGCTCAACGTCGTGCCGGTCGCGCTCGTCTTCGGCGGGCTGACCGTGCTCGCCTTCGGTTTCGCACCTCGGTTCACCGCGGCCACGGCCTTCGGGGCCGTTGCCGTCACCTACCTGATCCAGTTCATCGGTGCCGTCGCCAATGCGCCCGGTTGGTTTCTCGACCTGTCGCCGTTCCAGCACGTAGCCGCGGTGCCGTTCCGTCCGGTGAACGTGACCTCCACCCTGATCATGCTCGGCGTTGCGGTGGCCTCGTTCGCATTGGGCACCGCGGCCTTCCGTCGCCGCGATCTGGCCGAGATCTGACGCGGCCGATGCAGGCGTGGCAGGTGACCGAGCCCGGTCCGCTGGGCGGGCAGAGCGACGGACGCCCGCTCCGACGGCTCGAGGTCGACGCGCTCGAGCTCGGCCCGCACGAGATCCGCGTCGACGTCGTGGCCTGCGGGGTGTGCCGGACCGACCTGCACGTCGTCGAAGGCGATCTTCCGGTGCACCGTCCGCACGTGACCCCCGGGCACGAGGTGGTCGGTCGGGTCGCCGCCAACGGACCCGATGCGACCCGCTTCGAGATCGGCGAGCGCGTGGGCGTGCCGTGGCTCGCGCACACCTGCGGGACCTGTCGGTTCTGCCGCCGCGGCGCGGAGAACCTCTGCGTCGCGCCCGCCTTCACCGGCTGGGACCGTGACGGTGGCTACGCCGACGAGGTCGGTGGCCGACGAGCGCTACGTCTACCGCCTGCCGGATGTGTTCTCCGATGTGGAGGCGGCGCCGCTGTTGTGCGCGGGGATCATCGGCTTCCGGGCGTTGCGGCGGACGTCGCTGCCGCCAGGGCGGCCGACTCGGCATCTACGGGTTCGGCGGGTCCGCCCACCTGGCGGCTCAGGTGGCGATGCACGAAGGGGCCGTGGTGCACGTCCTGACTCGTTCCGCCGAGGCCCGCGCCTTGGCCCTCGAGCTGGGCGCCGCATCGGTGGGCGACGCGCGCGACGCACCGCCCGAGCCGCTCGACGCCGCGATCCTGTTCGCGCCGGTCGGCGATCTCGTGCCCGTGGCGCTCGAGGCGCTCGATCGCGGCGGCGTGCTCGCGATCGCCGGGATCCACCTGAGCGACGTCCCGACGCTCGATTACCAGCGTCATCTCTTCCAGGAGCGCGAGGTGCGCAGCGTCACCGCCAACACCCGGAACGACGGCGTCGAGTTCCTGCGGATCGCGGCGGAGATCCCCCTGCGACCCCACACGGTCGCCTACCCGATGGCGCGCGCGGACGACGCGCTGGCTGATCTCGCCGCCGACCGCGTCAACGGGGCGGCCGTGCTGCTGAACGGCGACTGACGCGTCCACGGCCGGGAACGTGCATGCTGGTAGCAGCGGGGGAGATCCTGGGAGCAGGCGTGGATCGACAAGAGCCAGACCCAGCAGCAGAGCCACCTCAGACGCTGAGCCCGGAGCAGGACGCCGCGATCGCGCGGATGGTGTTCAACGCGCTCGACGCCGGCGTGCTGGTGCAAGGGCCACGCGGGCGCATCGCCACGGCCAACCCGGCGGCGGCCCGCATCCTGGGCGTCGAGCTCGACGACTCGTCGGCAGCGACTCGGGTGACCTCGCCGGCCCGCTGCTGCACCCCGACGGCACGCTCATGACGGCCGACGAGCTCCCGAGCCGACTGGCGGTGCGCACCGGCCAGCCGCAGCTCGACGTCCTGGTCGGGCTCGCCGAGCGAGGACGGCGACCAACGGTGGATGGAGGTGAGCGCTCGCCCCCTCACCCATCGGGGCCAGGTGTTCGCGGTGGTGTCCTCGATGCGCGACGTCACCGAGCGCAAGCGGGCGGAGGAGGCGCTGCGCGACGCGGAGCGGCGCCAGCGGATCGTGCTCGAGCACGCGGTCGGCGGCTACGCCATCATCGACGACGCAGGCAAGCTCCTCGACGGCTCTTCGTCGCTCGTCAGCTGGTGGGACGATCGCGTGGCCGAGAAGCGGAGCATCGGCATCGACCGCATGCATCCCGACGACCGCAACGCGGCATGGCGCATCATCGAGCAGGCCAAGTCCTCGCCCGGCGAGCCGAAGCGCGCGGAGCTGCGCGTCGATCGAGGACGACGGGCAGGTGCGCTGGATCGAGCTCACCGCCACCGATCAGCGCGCCGACCCGGCGGTCGGCGGCGATCGTCGTCAACTTCACCGACATCACCGAGCGCAAGCTGGCCGACGAGGCCCTCGCCCACCAGGCGCTCCACGACCCGGTGACCGGGCTGCCCGAACCGCCGGCTCCTGACCGACCGCCTCGAGCTGGCCCTGGCCCGGGCCGAGCGGAGCGGCACACGGGTCGGCGTGCTCTTCTTCGACGTCGACCACTTCAAGCTCGTCAACGACAGCCTCGGCCACCCGGCCGGCGACCGCGTGCTGCAGGAGCTGGCGGGCCGGTTCCGCGACGGCGCCCGCGACAGTCGACACGGTGGTTCGCTTCGGTGGCGACGAGTTCGTGCTCGTGTGCGAGGACCTCAACGACATCGACGAGGCCCGGCGAGGTGGCCGAGCGGCTCACCGCCCGTCATCGAGGAGCCGTTGCTCGATCGATCGGGCCGAGCGGATCGTGACCGTCAGCGCCGGCGTCGCCATCAGCCACGCCGGCGACACGCCGTCGAGCCTGCTGAGCGACGCCGACGCGGCGATGAACCTGGCCAAGGAGCGGGGTCGGGCCCGGGTCGAGATGTTCAGCGACGAGCTGCGCAGCCAGGCGACCCGCCGGTTCGACCTCGACACGCGCGCTGCGTCGGGCGCTCGAGCGGAACGAGCTGCACCTCGTGTACCAACCGGTCATCGACGGTCGACGAGCGGTCGGCCCGTCGGCTGCGAGGCGCTGCTGCGATGGGACCATCCCGAACTGGGCGCCGTCAGCCCGGCCGAGTTCATGCCGCTCGCCGAGCGATCGGGGCTCATCGTGCCGATCGGCGCCTGGGTGATCGACCACGCGCGTCGACCAGCTGGCCGAGCCTGGGCACCGGGCCGACCGGACGCCGCCCGGCTGTGGGTCGCCATCAACCTCTCGGCCCGCCAGCTCGGCGCCCCCGACCTTGTCGCCGTCGTCACCGACGCGCTCGAGCGCACCGGCATCGATCCGGCGCGCCTGCACCTCGAGGTCACCGAGAGCGCGCTGATCGACGACCTGGCCACCTCGATCGACCGCCTCGACGAGCTCAAGGCAGCTCGGCGTGCACATCGACGTCGACGACTTCGGGACCGGCTACTCGTCGCTCTCGTACCTCAAGCGCCTGCCGATCGACACGCTCAAGATCGACGGCTCGTTCGTCGACGGCCTGGGCACCGATCCGCACGACACGTCGATCGTGCGGGCCATCATCAGCCTCGGCCACGCGCTCGATCTCGATCTCATCGCCGAGGGCGTCGAGACCGAGACCCAGCTGGCCGAGTTGGCGCGGCTCGGCTGCGACCTGGCCCAGGGCTTCCACTGGAGCCGCCCGCTCCCACCCGACGAGTTCTTCCGCCTATTCGGGCACAATTGACCCCTGTACGGGGGGTCAATTGTGCCGAGTGATCGGCCTCAGGTCAGCCGGCGCGGTGCACCGTGTTGTGGTCGGTGTGGGCGAGCGGCTCGTCGAACTCGGACATCTTGAGCATCGTCGTCTCGTCGTAGCTCCAGGTGTCGTCCGCGTTGATCGTGATCGTGACGTCGTAGCTCAGCGTCGAGGCGTGCTCGGCCAGGTACTTGTTCTCGCCGATCGAGTACTGCGGGTGGCCGGGCTTGGCCGAGAGGTGGAACGACGTGGCGTCGGCCTCGGCGGTGCCGCCGGCCAGCACGGTGATGCCGCGCGGCACCACGAAGCCGCGCATGATCTCACCGGTCGCACCGTCCCACAGCCAGTAGCCGACCTCGGTGTGGAAGGGGTTCTCCTCGTCGCCCCGCCACATCGCCGTCTTGTAGTCGAGCCCGTAGAGCGCCTGGCTGCCGTTGTCGACCGGTCCGAACGGCTTGAACGTCACCTTCTCGAGGTAGGGCGTGCCCAGCACCTCGTGCTTGGAGTGCGAGTAGGCCGTGTCGAGACCGCCCTCGCCCTCCCACTCCCCGACCAACGCGCTCAGCGGTCCCCATTCGTCAGCCATCTCAGCCCTTCTCCCGTGGTGTCGACGTCGGTCCGCCGAAACGTGTCGACGGATGTTGCGCGGGATCCTAACGAGTCGACCGGGAACTCCCGACAAGACCCATTAGGGTCGGTCGGCTCGGCGTCGACCACCGCCCGCCCACCTCCCCTCATGCACCCCCTCCGACTGCTCCGGTCCGTGTGGACCCGTCACCGCCTGATCCCGCGGGTCACGCTGGTGTGGGCCGCGCTCGTGGGCCTGCTGTTGGTCTGGTATCCCCACCGGGGACCGCTGGTGCACTTCGCGTCGACCAACCTGGCCAACCTGGCCAACCACCCGCTGTGGGCGATCGGGCTGTCGGTGCTCGTGCTGGCCAACGGATGGGGCGAGTGGGCCACCTGGATGGCGCTGTCGGTGGTCTGGGTGCTGATCGAGGCCGGGGTCGGATGGCGCCGGGCCCTCGTGGTGTTCGTCGCAGGGCACGTGCTGGCCACCGTGGGGGTGGCGCTGATCGAAGCGGTCGTCGTGCTCGGCGTGCACGGCGGATCGGGACTCGTCCACATCCACGACGATGTCGGCGCGTCGTACGGGTTCCTCGCGCTCGCGGGGCTGGGCCTGACGACGGCGGTGCGCCACGACCGCCGCTGGTGGTTCGCGGCGCCCGCGCTGGTCGCCGCCATCGTGGTGCAGGTCGGCCCGTGGACGATGCTCGGGCACGCACTGGCGGTCATGGTCGGTATCTCGGCGGGGCTGGCGCTGCCCCATCGCCTCGCCTTCCGGACCGCGGCGGTCGAGCCGGTCCGCGAGCTTCCCCTAGAGGTCTGACGCGTCGAGCGTTGCTCGCAGCCGCGCCACTCGCTCGAGCAGGCGGAGCTGGCCATGCCGGCGGGCTTCCGACTCGACCGTCATCGGCACGACCATCCCGAACGCCTACCGCGCCGGCGTGCCGACGACCGACAACTGGGACTCGGCCCGCGCCGAGTTCGACGCGCTGGATCCCAGCCGCGTCTTCAGCAACACGTTCATCGACCAGTTGCTGCCCTGACCGCCCCTCCCTCCGTTCTTTGTGACCGCACCGTCCGCCACGGGCGATTGCGTCACAAAGAACGGCTGGGGGCGAAGCGGACGTGGGTGACCGCGTCCGAGCTGACGCGCTCGACGCACTCGTAGCCGTGCGGACCGCCGTCGAGGTGGTCGAAGAGGCGCTCGCCGCTCCCGAGCAGGATCGGCACGATCACGACGTGCAGGTCGTCGACCAGACCGGCGCGAAGGTACTGCTGCACGGTCGAGGCGCCGCCTCCGAGCCGCACGTCGGCGTCACCCGCGGCGGCGACCGCCCGTTCCAGTGCGGCCTCGATGCCGTCGTCGACGAAGTTGAAGGTGGTCCCGCCCTGCATCGAGATCGGCGGGTGCGGGTGGTGGGTCAGGACGAACACCGGGTGGTGGAACGGCGGGTCGTCGCCCCACCAGCCCGACCAGTCGGAGTCACCCCACGGGCCGCGGACCGGCCCGAACATGTTGCGACCCATGATCGTGGCGCCGATGCCTTCGAAGCCTCTGGCGATGAAGCCGTCGTCGATGCCTTCGCTGCCACCGGTCTCGCCGATCATCTCCCGCCCGGACCGTGTCTCGAACACCCACTCGTGCATACGGCGGCCGCCGACGCCGAGGGGGTTGTCGAGGCTCTGATCGGGTCCGGCCGCGTAGCCGTCCACCGACATGGACATGTTGTGGACCCGCAGCTTCGCCATCGTCGTCTCCTGCGTGGATCGTGGGCGCGCTCGCCGCCCGCTCGACAGTAGGACGACCCTCGAAAGGCAGACTCATCGCGAGGGCCTCTACGCTCGGGCAGGTCGCCGGCCACGGTGACCGACCCGCTGGGAGCACGCCATGGACTACACGACGAGCGTCGACATCGCCGCCGACCCGGCCACGGTGTGGGCGGTGCTGCGTGATGTGGACACCTGGTCGAGCTGGACCGCGTCGATCGCATCGATCGAGCTGCTCGGTGATCCGCCGCTGGCGGTCGGCAGCGAGGTGCGCATCAAGCAGCCGGGGTTGGCGAAGGCGATGTGGAAGGTCACCGTGCTCGACGACCACCTGCTCACCTGGGTGAGCCACAGCCCTGGCGTCGTGATCGAGGCCGACCACGAGGTGCAGGCAGGGGAGTCCGGCACGCAGGTCACGCTGCGCATCCGCATGTCGGGCCCGCTGGCGTGGCTGATCGGCGCGCTGTACGGCGGGAAGAGCCGGCGCTACGTCGACACCGAAGCTGCCGGCCTGCGCACCCGCTGCGAGCAGTCCGGCTGACGGCGCGGCGCCGGTCAGGGGCAGAGGGCGACGCCCTTGGCCGCCAGCACGTGGCTGACGGCGTTCTCGACCGCGGCTTCGGGCCAGGTGGCCGCCGGCCACCGCGGAGGTGATCGCCGAGATGATGGCGGCGGTCTGGCTGGCGACCCCCGTCGGCGTCAGCTGCGCGGTGTCCGCCGCCGTCAGGGTCGACCCGAACAGCACCATGTCGGCCCCGGCCGCGACGGCCTGCTCGGCGGCGCCTGCGAGGCTCAGCCCGGTGGCCCGGATCGCGCCGGCCGACAGGCTGTCGGTGAGCACGAGGCCGTGCCAGCCGAGCTGGCTGCGCAACAGACCGCTGATGGCGGCACTGGAGAGGCTGGCTGGACCGGTCGTGAGGCCGGGCACGGTGGCGTTGGCCACCATGACCGCGGAGACGCTCGCCAGCGTCCCCCGGAAGGCGGGGATGGCTCCCTGCTCGAGCTGGGTGAGGGGGAGCGTGTGGGCCGGACCGTCGTCGGTGTTGCCGCTCGAGTGGCCCAGACCGGGGAAGTGCTTGACCGTGCTGCGCTCGCCCCCTGCAGCGAGCCCTTGGGCGAACGCGCTGGCGTAGGCGGCGGCGATGCTCGCCGTGTTGCTGAACGAGCGCTCGCCGTCGGGGTTGCTGGCGCTCGGCCCCGGCCCGTTGTCGAGATCGGCAACTGGTGCGAGGTCGAGCCGGACGCCGGCCGCACGCATCTGGCGTCCGATGGTCGTGGCCAGCGCGCGGACCTCGGCGGTCGACATGGTTGCGGTCATGGTCCGGGGCCAGGGCACCGGCGAGGTGAGCGGCGCCAAGCGGCTGATGCCGCCTCCCTCCTCGTCCGCCATCGTGAGCAGAGGCCCGGCCGCGCCGGACTGTGCATCCGCCGCGGCGACGCGAGACGCGAGATCAGCTGGCGCCGGCGCGTTGCCGAGGAACAGCGCCCCACCGACTCCCTGTCGCAACGCCGCACTGAGCTGGTCGACGTCGAAGTTCAGCGCCGGGACGACGATCAACTGGGCGGCGAGGCGCGAGACCGACCACCTCGCGAGTGCGACGCAGCCCGACGTGGTGGGCGTGGTGCCGCCGGTCGGTCCCGTGGTCGACGTCGATGTCGTCGACGACGCGGTGGTCGGTCGGCTGGTGCTGCTGGAGGTGGGCAAAGGAGTCGTGGTTCCGGCCGAGCTCTGGTGCGACGAGGATCCCGAGCAACCCGCAAGCAAGGTCGCGACGGCCAGCGCACCGACCCACGCGCAGGCCCGGGCCGAGCGGCGTCGGGGGCGGCGGTCGATCTGGCTCGGTCTCACGGCTTCGGGAGCGTACGGCCTGGCTGACGCCGGGAGCGCGCACGCAGGACCTCAGGAGGCGGGACCGAAGTCGACCTCGTCGGTCTGCGACCGTGCCGGCCGTCCGCCCCGGAGCGGTCTGGAAGCTCCAGTAGAGGTTGGTGTGGGCGATCACCTGGTCGGGCGACGGCGCACCCCAGGGCGACTGGTCCTCGGTCGTGTGGGCGTCGCTCACGAGCGTCGCGTCGTAGCCCCTGACCGAGCGCGCCGTGCAGGGTGGAGCGGATGCAGGCGTCGGTCTGCGCCCCGACCACGACGAGTCGACCGACGTCGAGGCCCGAGAGCACGGCCTCGAGCTCGGTCTCCTCGAACGAGTCGCCGTAGTTCTTCTCGATGAGCGGTTCGGCATCGCCCGGCGCCAGCTCGGGGACGATCTCCCACTCGTCGCTCCCCCTCGCCAGCTCGTCGTCGGAGTGCTGGACCCAGACGACGGGAACCTGCTCGCGGCGAGCCCGGTCGACCAGGCTGGCGACGTTGGTGACGACCGCGTCGCGCTCGTGGGCCCCCGCGACCACGCCGTTCTGCACGTCGACGACCAGAAGGGCGGTGTTGGGGCGGTTCTCGAGTGTGGTCATGCATCCCTCTTACCCGGCCCGCACCCGCCTGTCCACGGGCCGTTTGGTCGTGCCGATCACAGAAACCGGCTGGTGTCGGGGACCGCAACCAGGAAGTGTCCATGTGTGCTCGAGGACCATTTCGGCGAGGAGGTTGCCGCCCGCTACGACGAGACCTCTGGCTCGATGTTCGATCCGGCGGCGCTCGGAGCGACGGTCGACGTGCTGGCCGAGCTCGCCGGTGATGGCAGCGCGCTCGAGTTCGCCGTCGGAACCGGTCGGGTCGCGCTGCCGCTCTCGGCCCGAGGCGTGCCCGTCTCGGGCATCGAGCTCTCGACCGCCATGGTCAGCCAGCTCCGCGCCAAGGACGGCGGGCAACGCATCGACGTGACGATCGGCGACATGGCGACAACCCGGGTCGATGGCAGCTTCCGGCTCGTGTACCTCGTCTACAACACGATCGGGAACCTGACCACGCAGGGCCAGCAGGTGGCCTGCTTCGCCAACGCCGCCGCCCACCTCGAGGTCGGTGGCGCCTTCGTGATCGAGGTCGGCGTGCCGGATCTGCGCCGGCTGCTACCCGGTCAGGATGCGGTCTTGTTCTCCCACGCCCCCGGGTACGTGGGCTACGACCGCTACACCGACCTGGTCGCCCAGCAGGCGACGTCACATCACTTCGTCGCCGACGGATCGGGGCGCGCGAGTTCCGGACGCCGTTCCGCTACGTGTGGCCCTCCGAGCTCGACCTGATGGCCGAGCTGGCGGGGATGAAGCTGCATGCGCGGTGGGCCGACTGGGACCGCTCGCCCTTCACGAGCGAGAGCGCGTCGCACGTCTCGGTGTGGGAGAAGCACGGTCGTCGGTGACCGTGGTGGTGCGCGAGGAGGGACTTGAACCCTCACGTCCTTGCGGACACAGGAACCTGAATCCTGCGCGTCTGCCAATTCCGCCACTCGCGCGAGTAGCAACGGGCGAGGCTAGTCGATGGTCCCGACCGGCCCCCAACGGGCTCGGTGGCCGGCCCGGTCAGCCCGACTCACCCGACCTCGAGGTCGAAGCCCTCGTCCCGCCAGCCCTCGACGCCGCCGATCATCTTCTTGACCGGCCGGCCCAGGTGGGCGAGCCGCAACGCGGCCCGATCGGCCCCGTTGCAGTGCGGCCCGGCGCAGTACACGACGAACAGCGTGTCGCGCGGGTAGGCCTCGAGGTTGCGCTCGACGATCCGCCGGTGGGGGAGGCTGACCGCTCCCAGCACGTGGCCGGCGGCGTAGAGCTCGGGGCTGCGGACGTCGAGCAGCACGAAGCCGGGGTCGCCGACGGTCATCGCGTCGTGCACGTCCCAACAGTCGGTCTCGAAGGCGAAGCTCGCCTCGAAGTGCGCCACCGCAATCGCGCTGGGAGCGGCGGGCGTCTCGGTGACGGCTTTGGTGGTCCCCAGATCAGGCATGTTCCGAGGATCGCGCGGCCGCGCCGTCCCGTGGATCGATTTCCCATCGCGTAGAGTCGACAGGTCCGGATTCGCCACCCAGGTCGTCTGCGAGATCCATGACCCCTGATCACCAGACCTCGGATCAGTCGGCTCCGGCCTCCGGAGCGCCGGGGGTCTTGCGCGACGACATCACGGTGCTGATCCCGGCGGCCGGGCGGGTGCCCGAGGGGATCATCGCCACCGCCACCGTGTCCACCCCGGCCATGATCCCCGTCGCCGGCCGGCCGGTCATCCAGTGGTCGCTCTCGTCGCTGCACCGCCTCGGCCTGCGCAACGCCCGCATCGCCCTGCCCGAGCGAGGCCTGTTCGCCGAGGACCTCATCACCGGGGTCTTCGGCCGCACGTGGGCCATCGACATCGAGGTGCCCGCGCCGGGAGGCGGCGTGGCCGACACGCTGCTCGATCTCGCTCGGGGCGTCACGACCCGTGGCGCGCTGGTGGTGCTCGGCGACACGTTGTTCTCGTTCGAGGACCCGACGGTGCTCGACTCGGACGCCGTCACCGTGCTCACCGACGAGGTCGAGGAGTCCTACCGCTGGTGCCTGGTCGACGTCGACGACGCGGACCTCGCCACGGGGTTCCTCGACAAGGTGCCCGACCTGCCCGAGCCGCGGCACGCGCTCATCGGCGTCTACTACTTCCCCGACGTCGAGCTGCTGCGCCAGGCCGACCGCGAGCTACGACACGAACGGCGCCCGCGCCCTCGAGATGGCGTCGTTGCTCGACTGGATCCGGGCTCGCAGCCCCATCCTGGTCGTCGAGGCCGCCACCTGGCTCGACTGCGGCAACCCCGACACGCAGGTCCGGTCGCAGCAACGCCTGCTCGAGGAGCGGGCGTTCAACGAGATCGTGGTCGACCCGCAGCTCTCGACGTTGACCAAGCGCAGCGACAACCGCTCGAAGTTCATCGACGAGATCAACTACCTGCGGCTGTTGCCGCCCGACCTCTCGGTGTTGTTCCCCCGCCTCGTCGAGTACTCCACCGACGGCGACCGGCCGTTCGTGACGATGGAGTTCTACGGCTATCCGACGCTGGCCGAGCTGTTCGTGTTCGAGACCCTCGAGCCGGCGGTCTGGGAGCGCATCTCCCGCCATCTGCACTGGATCACCCAGGAGGGTTTTCGCCGCCACACCGGTCCGGTGTCGGCCGCCGACCTCCACGAGATGTACGTGGGCAAGACCCGGGCGACGCCTGGCCGACGTCGTGGCGTCGGGTGAGCCGGCACTGGTCAAGCTGCTCAAGTCGAGCCAGACCATCATGCTGAACGACCGCGAGCTCGACCTCGTTCGAGGCGCTGTGGCCGTGGGTCGAGAGCGCGGTCGCCGGCCTGTCGCCGGTCGAGGGATCGCTCATCCACGGTGACCTCTGCTTCTCGAACGTGCTGTACGACCTGCGTGGTGGGATCTGCCGGCTGATCGATCCGCGCGGTTCGTTCGGGACGGCCGGGCTCTACGGCGACCCTCGCTACGACGTGGCCAAGCTCAATCACTCCGCCCGCTGGCTGTACGACTTCATCACCGCCGATCTCTTCTCGGTCACCGACAACGGCGACTTCGCGTACGAGCTGCAGATCTACCACCGCACCTACCACCGCGACATCGCCGACGTGTTCAGCGACGTGTTCCTGCGCGACTACTCGGCGAGCGAGATCGACCTCATCACCGGGCTGCTGTTCGCCTCGATGATCCCGTTGCACGCCGATCGCCCGGAACGTCAGCTGGCCTTCACCTTGCGGGCACTAGAGATCCTGAACGGCTGCCGGGCGGAGGACGCATGAGGATCTGCATCGACCTCGACGGTGTCGTCTGCCAGCTGCGACGCGCCGACCAGAGCTATGCCGATCTCGAGCCGGTCGAAGGTGCCCCCGAAGCGCTGCGCTCGTTGCGGGCAGCTGGCCACGTCGTCATCCTCTTGACAGCCCGCCACATGAAGACCACGGGTGGCAACCCCGGTCTCGCCCTCGCCAGACAGGGCAAGGTCACGCTCGACTGGCTCGACCGCCACGGCGTCGAGTTCGACGAGATCCACTTCGGCAAGCCGCACGCCGACGTGTACATCGACGACAACGCGCTGCGCTTCACCGGCTGGGCCGACATCGCGCCCGACGGAAGCAATCTCCCGCTCAGCGCCGAGAAGGCCAGGGACGCAGCCGAGCCCTCGGCTGGAGAATCCTGAGCCGGTGGTCATCGTCATCCCGATGGCCGGTCGGGGACAGCGCTTCCGCGACGCGGGCTACGAGCTGCCGAAGCCGCTGATCCCGGTGCGCGGTCTTCCCATGTACACGTGGGCGCTGCGCAGCGTTCCTCTCGACGCCGCCGATCGTGTGGTGTTCGTGTGCCTCGAGTCGGATCTCGCCGACCACGGGCTCGGCGAGGACATCCGCGATCGCTACGACGCGCACCATCCCGTGGTGGTGTCGGTGCCCGAGGTGACCGGCGGGCAGCTGTGTTCGGTGCTCGCGGCGCGCGACAGCCTGGCCGACGACGAGTCGCTCGTGGTCTACAACGCCGACACCTATGTGGTCCCCTCGCCCAACCCACCGTGGGTGTCCGCCGTCCCGGGCGTCGACGGGTCGCTGGGCGTGTTCCGCACGGAGATCGGCGACCACTGGAGCTTCGTCGAGCCCGACGCCTCGGGGCGGGTGATCCGCACCACGGAGAAGCAGCGCATCTCGTCGTGGGCGTCGACCGGGCTCTACCACTTCGCCAGAGCCGGTGACTTCGTCGAGGCCGCCGACGCGACCGTCGCCGCCGGCGAGACCGCCGGGGGCGAGTACTACGTGGCTCCGCTCTACAACCGCCTGATCCAGGCCGGTGCGCACATCGTCATGGACGAGGCCCGCGCCGTGTGGCCGCTCGGCACGCCCGCCGAGCTCGCCGCGTTCCTCGACGATCCCACCTCACCCGGCCCGACCGACTGACGGCGGGCATCGACCGCTGGGTATCGTGGCGCCCCGATGGGCATCAAGGGTTTCGAGCAGTCGCTGGAGAACATGGTCGAGGGCGTCTTCGCCCGCGTGTTCCGCAGCGGGCTGCGCCCGATCGAGCTGGGTCGCCGCCTGGTGCGCGAGCTCGACGACCACCGCTCGATCGACGTCAAGGGCCGCACCATCGTCCCCAACTCGTTCACCTTCTCGGTCAGCGAGGAGGACCACGAGCGCTTCGCCGAGATCGGTGACTCGCTGACTCGTGAGCTGTGCGACGCCGCCCGGGAGCACGCCCAGGACGAGGGGTACGCGTTCATGGGGCCCGTCAGCGTCGAGCTCGCCGCATCCGATCGGGTGCGACCCGGCACCTTCACGGTCACCAGCCGTATGAAGGAGGGACCTGGCGGAGTCGGCGCCGGGTCGCTCGTCCTGCCGAACGGCGACCGAGTCGTCCTCGGCGACCGGACGCTTTCCATCGGACGCCTGCCCGAGTGCGACATCGTCATCCCCGACAGCAACGTCAGCCGCCGCCACGCCGAGATCCGGCCCACCGTGGAGGGCTTCAGCCTGGTCGACCTGGGATCTACGAACGGCTCCAAGGTCAACGGCGAGCGCACCGTCCAGCGGGAGCTGCGGGACGGCGACGAGCTGGTCTTCGGCAACACGCGGCTCGTCTTCCAGGCCTCGTGAACCGGCGCACGGGTGGCGAGACCCGTCGCCACTAGTCTCGCGACACCGTGTCGGAGCAACTCCTCACCATCCTGAAGCTCTGCCTGCTCGCCCTGCTCTACCTCTTCTTCTTCAGGGTGCTGCGTGCCGTGTGGGCCGAGCTCCGGCCCCCCAAACTCGTCGCGGCCGCACCTCGGGTCGCGGCGCCGGCCGGCGGTGGCCGGGCCGCCCGCAAGGCGGCCAAGCGCCAGGCCAAGGCGACCGCCCCGGCCGAGCCCCGACTGGTCGTCGTCGAGCCGACCGACCAGCGCGGCCGCACCTTCCCGCTCGGTCCCGAGGTCACCGTCGGGCGCGCTGCCGGATGCCAGATCACCCTCGACGACACCTACGCCTCCCAGATCCACGCCCGCGTGTTCCTGCGCGACGGGCAGTACCTCGTCGAGGACCTCGGCTCGACCAACGGCACCTACCTCAACCGCCACAAGGTGGCCGGGCCGATGCTCGTCCGTGCCGGTGACCGGCTCCAGATCGGCAACACCGTGATGGAGATGGCATGACGCGGCTGCGGTGGGGCGAGGCGACCGATGTCGGGCGGGTCCGCCAGGAGAACGAGGACGCCCTCTTCGCGTCGCCCGGCCTGTTCGTCGTGGCCGACGGCATGGGCGGCCACCGCGGTGGTGAGGTCGCGTCCGGGCTGGCGACCAAGGCGCTGCAGCAGGGTTTCGGGCCGAAGGTCGATCCCCGTTCGACCGACGAGCTCGTCGCGCGCCGTCCAGCGCGCCAACGAGGCCGTGGTCGGCGCGGCCAGCGAGGATCCCGATCTGGCCGGCATGGGCACGACGCTGTGCGCCATGGCGCTCGTGAAGGACGGCGACGACGAGCGACTCGCCATCGTGAACGTCGGTGATTCGCGGGCCTACCTCCTGAAGTCGGGGGAGCTCGAGCAGATCACCGACGACCACAGCCTCGTCGCGACCCTCGAACGGCAAGGCCGGCTGACCGCGCGACGAGGCGGCCGTGCACCCGCAGCGCAACATCCTCACCCGCGCGCTCGGCATCGACGCGCGGGTCATGGTCGACTCCTGGGAGGTCCGACCGGTCGTAGGGGACCGGTACGTGCTCTGCAGCGACGGACTGTTCAACGAGGTCGACGAGAGCAAGATCGCCGCCACGCTGCGCAAGCTGGACGACCCGACCGAAGCCGCCCGCGAGCTCGTCCGCCTGGCCAACGAAGGCGGCGGTCGCGACAACATCAGCCTCGTGATCGTCGACGTCGTCGCCGACGGCGCGACCGACGAAGCCGAAGACGGGGCCGACGGATCCGATCGAGTGATCGCCGCCGTGTCGGGCGAGGCCCGCGCCACCGGGCACGTGCCTGGCGACAGCCCCGAGCGTCCCGAGCCGACCGCCCGCCAGCAGCGGGCCCAGCGACGGGCGACGGCGCGGCTGAACCGGGGACCGCGCCTTCACGTGGAGGGTGCTGCTGTTCATCGTCGCGGTGATCGCCATCGTCGGCGCCGGGTTCGCGGCCATCACCTACTACGCGCGTGACACCTACTTCGTGGGCTTCGAGAACGACACGGTCGTGATCTACCGGGGCCACCCCGGCGGCGTGCTCTGGATCAAGCCGGAGCTGGTCGAGCGGTCGAGCCTCACGCGCCACACGATCCCGAAGTCGAGCGTGTCCGAGATCGAGTCCGGCAAGGTGGAGCCGACCCGTGACGACGCGCATCGCCTACCTGACCAACCTGGCCGACGAGGTCACCGAACAGGGGACGGGCCCGACCACGACCTCGACGACCGCGCCGCCGGGCACTGACCCGATGGGAGCCCGACGGCGCAACACCGAGCTGGGCCTGCTGGTGATGGCCGTCGTGATCATCGGCGCCGCCTACACCCTGGCCACCCTGGCGGCCGACAAGCAGTTCCCGGCCGACATCGGCCCCTTCCTGCTCATCGTGCTGGGCATGCTGCTCGCCGCGCACCTGGTCGTGCGACGTCTGGCCCCGACCGCCGATCCCATCCTGCTGCCGCTGGCCGCCCTGCTCAACGGCATCGGCTACGTGGTCATCACCACCACGCCCGATCCGCTGTATCCGCACCTGCCCGAGCACCTGGCCGGTCTCCAGGCGGCGTGGACCGCGGTGGGCGTCGGCCGCGTTCATGGGCACCCTGATCGTCGTGCGGCGGCTGCGTTCGTTGGCTCGCTACCGCTACACGTTCGCCCTCATCGGCATCGGGCTGCTCATCCTGCCGCTCGTCCCCCACATCGGTCGCAAGGTCAACGGCTCGCAGATCTGGGTCAACGTGGGGCCGATCGGCTTCCAGCCCGGCGAGATCGCCAAGATCGTGCTGGCGATCTTCTTCGCGTCCTACCTGGTCGACAAGCGCGAGCTGCTGGCCATGCGCACGTTCCGCCTCGGTCCGTTCAACCTGCCCGAGCCCAAGCACCTCGGCCCCGTGCTCGTGGCCTGGGGCATGTCCGTGATGATCATGGTGTCGCAGAACGACCTCGGCTCGTCGCTGATGTTCTTCACCCTGTTCGTCGTGATGCTGTGGGTGGCGACCTCGCGCACCTCCTACCTCGTGGTCGGCGCCGCGCTGTTCGGCGCCGCCGCCTACTTCTCGTGGAGCCAGTTCGCCCACGTGCAAGGAGCGGGTCACCATCTGGCTCAACCCGTGGAGCGATCCCACCGCCACCGGGTACCAGCCGATCAAGGCCGCCTTCGCCATGGCCAACGGCGGGCTGATCGGCACCGGCCTCGGCCTCGGAAACCAGGACAGCATCCCCTACATCCAGACCGACTTCGTCTTCGCTGCGGTCGCCCAGCAGATGGGTCTGTTCGGGGCGACGCTCGTCATCGTCGCGTTCATGCTGATCGTCGGATCGGGTCTGCGCATCGCCGCCCGGGCCGACCACGCCTTCGACAAGCTGCTGGCGGTCGGCCTCACGACGCTCATCGGCATCCAGTCCTTCCTCATCATCTCGGGCGTCGTGCGCCTGCTGCCCGCTGACCGGTCTCGCCCTGCCCTTCGTCTCCTACGGCGGCTCGTCGCTCGTGTCGAGCTGGATCCTCATCGCGCTGCTGCTGCGCATCTCCGACGAGATCCAACCGGCGCGTGCTCGAGCGTGCCGCCGTGGCGGTGGCGTGACGTGAACACCCAGATCCGACGCCTCGGGCATCGGCCTGCTCGCGTGCTACCTGGCGCTGTTCGTGATGCTCAACTGGATCCAGGTCGTGCACAAGCGGCGCGCTCGACAACAACCCGCTCAACGACCTGCGCGTCAAGCAGCAGTTCAACAAGGACCGCGGCACGCATCACGTCGTC
Source organism: uncultured Microthrixaceae bacterium (assembly GCA_963776435.1). GTDB lineage: Bacteria > Actinomycetota > Acidimicrobiia > Acidimicrobiales > Acidimicrobilacustridaceae > UBA4742. The sequence continues at coordinate 195,481 of CAVZMK010000002.1, read as the reverse complement.
CGACGGCGTCGTGCTCGCCCAGTCGGTCGACGTCAACGGCTCGTCCGACTTCACGCGCCAGCGCGTCTACCCGCAGGGCGACCTCTTCGCCCAGCTCACCGGCTACTACTCGTTCACCTACGGGCCGACGGGCCTCGAGTCGACCTACGACCGACGAGCTCTCGGGCCAGACCATCTCCCAGCAGGTGCGCGGCTTCGTCGACCTGCTCAACCCGCGCCCCCAGGTCGGCAACCTCACGGTCACGGTGAGCAAGCGACCTGCAGCAGGTCGCGCAGCAGGCGCTGGGCGACCGGGCCGGCTCGGTGGTCGCGCTCGATCCGCGCACCGGCGCGCTGCTGGCGTTCTGGAGCTACCCCTCCTTCGACCCGAACCCGATCTCCTCCCTCGACGGCACGCGCGGCCAAGACCGCCTGGACGCACTACAACGCCGCCGCCGGCAAGCCGCTGCTGGCCCACCAGTTCCAGGAGATCTACCCACCGGGTTCGACCTTCAAGGTGGTGACCGGATCGACGGGCGTGCAGGACGGGGTCGTCACCGTCGACCATCCCTTCTATCCCTACGCCCGCAGCTACCTGCCTCCGGGCGGGCAGACCACCCATGCCATCAGCAACTTCGGGGGCGAATCGTGTGGCGGCACCCTGATCACGATCCTCGAGATCTCCTGCAACTCCGCTTTCGCCCAGATGGGCACCGAGACCATCGGCGGCCCGCGGATGGTCGACGGCGCCCAGTCGTTCGGCTTCAACTCCACGCCCCCGATCGACCTTCCCGGCGCGGCGACCTCGCGCTTCCCGGCCGAGGTTCCTGCGCACCAACCCGCCCGACATCCCCTCGCTGTCCCAGCAGTCGATCGGCCAGGGCAACGACGCCGCCACACCTCTACAGATGGCCCTGGTGGCCTCGGCCATCGCCGACGGCGGCACGATCATGAAGCCCCACGCGATGAAGGAGATCCGCGACAGCGAGGGCAACGTGATCGAGCGCTGGCACGACAGCCCGTGGCGCCAGGCGATCAGCCAGAGCACCGCGCAGACCATGCACGACGCCATGATGTCGGTGGTCGCGCACGGCACCGCCACGGTGCTGCAGATGCCGGGCTTCGACATCGGCGGCAAGACGGGCACGGCCCAGATCGGCACCGACGCCATCGACGCGTGGATGATCGCGCTTCGGGGGGCCGGTGGGCCAGGCGCCCACGATCGCTCGTCGCGGTGGTGGTGCTCGACCAACCCGGCGTGAGCGAAGCGACCGGCGCGCACGTCGCCGGTCCGGTGGCCAAGCAGGTGCTCGAGGCCTATCTCAATGGCTCATCGACTGGTCACTAGGCTGCCCCCTCGTATGTCCGACCAGGCCCCCACCGTCTTCAACGACCGGTACGAGATGCACCGTCACCTCGCCCGGGGCGGTATGTCCGACGTGTACCTCGCCAAGGACCTGCTCCTCGACCGACCGGTCGCGGTCAAGGTCCTCTTCACCGAGTACGCCCAGCGACCCGACGTTCGTCGAGCGCTTCCGCCGTGAGGCCCAGGCGGCCGCGAACCTGAACCATCCGAACATCGTCGCCGTCTACGACTGGGGCCAGCAGAGCGGCACCTACTTCATCGTCATGGAGTACATCGAGGGCCGCAGTCTCTCCGACATCGTGCGCACCGAGGGGCCCCTGCACCCGCGGCGGGCGGCCGAGATCGCGGCCGACGTCGCCGCGGCGCTCGGGTTCGCCCACCGCAACGGCGTCGTGCACCGCGACATCAAGCCCGGCAACATCCTCATCGCGCCGAGCGGCCAGGTGAAGGTGGCCGACTTCGGCATCGCCCAGGCGGTCATCGGCGGCACCGAGGCCAACCTCACCCAGGCGGGCGCGGTCATGGGGACGGCGACGTACTTCTCGCCCGAGCAGGCCCAGGGCAAGGCCGTCGACCCGCGCAGCGACCTCTACTCGCTCGGCTGCGTGCTCTACGAGATGCTGACGACGCGGCCGCCGTTCAGCGGCGACACGCCCGTCGCGATCGCCTACAAGCACGTGCAGGAGCCGGCGCCGCTGCCGAGCAGCACCGGTGTGGCCGTACCGCCCGCGCTCGAGGCGATCGTCGCCGAGCTCATGGCCAAGGATCCGGCCAACCGCTACGCCTCCGCCGAGGACCTGCGAGCCGACCTGCGCAACTACCTCGAGGGTCTGCCGGTCTCGGCGTTGCGGTCGAACGCCGCGCTCGCCGCTGGGCTGGCCGCGGCCGGCGTCGGCGCCACCGCCGCGGTCGCGGCGGCGGCCAACCCGTCGCAGACCGTCCCACCGGTGACCGGTGGTCCACCGACGGGTGCCACCTATGCCGCGGGCGGGCCGCCGGCCAAGCGCCGCACGTCCCGCTTCCTGTGGGTGCTGCTCGGCGTGCTCGTGGTGCTCGCCGTCGGCGCTCGTCTTCCTCGCGACGCGGCCTCGACCGTTCCACCGCGACCCAGAAGGCCGTGCCCAACGTGGTGGGCGAGCAGGTCGACAGCGCCGCCAACAAGCTCGAGGCGGACGGCTTCAAGGTCAAGCGCGTCACGCAGGCCAACACCGACCACCCCAACGGCCAGGTGTTCGGTCAGGACCCGGTCGGCGGGCAGCTGGCCGACGTGGGCTCGACCGTCACGCTCCAGGTCTCGAAGGGCGCGGGCCAGAAGCAGGTCCCGAACGTCATCGGCCAGACGCAGGCCGCGGCCACGGCGCAGCTCGAGGCGGCCAGCTTCACCGTGAGGGCCTTCCCGCAGAGCAGCGACACGGTCCCGGTCGGCCAGGTCATCTCGCAGAGCCCGGCTCCCCTCTCGATGGCCGACCAGAAGTCCGAGGTCGACATCCAGGTCTCGTCGGGGCCGGCCACCATCAAGGTGCCCGACGTGACGGGCCAGAGCGAGGCGAGCGCGGCGGCGAACCTCGCGGCGCAAGGCTTCGTCGTGGCGACGACCAACCAGTCGTCGGCCACGGTCCCGTCCGGTCAGGTGATCGGGACGAACCCGTCGGCCGGCATCCAGGTCGCGCCCAAGAGCACCATCACGATCATCGTGTCGACCGGCCCACCGCCGACGTCGTCGACCTCGACGTCGACCAGTTCCAGCAGCACCTCCACGACCGCCTCAGCGTCGGGACTCGGGGCTGCAGACACGAGAGGGCTTTTGGCCCTGTGTCCGCCGCGTCCCATGTCGCACGATGGGGAGGTAGGTCACCGACGCGCCGCAACGCGCGTGGGTGGACACGATCCGTGGACTCCCAGGAGGGACCCGATGACCGATTCCAATGCCGATCTCATCCAGGAGACGCTCGACCGGCTGAGCCGGCTGTCCGAGCAGCTCACCAAAGCTTCGGAAGAGCAGGCCCGCCAGGTCGACAAGCGGATGAAGGAGCTCCTGGATCGCACCGAGAGGGCGACCGAGCGCCTGGTCGAGCGCATCGACAAGGAGCTCCGCTCGCAGCTCGCGGGTCTGCGCCGGGAGCTGGCCCAGGTCGAGAAACGGGCGGTGGCGGCGCGCAAGAAGGCGGCGGCGAAGAGGGCGCCAGCGAAGAAGGCGCCGGCCAGGAAAGCCGCGGCGAAGAAGGCGCCGGCCAAGAAGGCTGCCGCGAAGAAAGCGCCGGCCAAGAAGACGGCGAAGAAGGCCGCCAAGCGGGCGCCCGCGAAGAAGGCGGCCGCCCGCCGCTGAACCGGCTGAACCTGTGCCGTCGTGTTGGACCCGGGATCGTGGTTACGGCACAGGTTCGGGGGCGGGGCGGGCGCGGCCGAGGAAGTTGGCGACCAGGTCGTGGCCAGCGGCCGTGAGGATCGACTCCGGGTGGAACTGCACGCCTTCGACGTCGAGCTCGCGATGGCGCAGGCCCATGATCGTGCCGTCGTCGGTCTCGGCGGTGATCTCGAGCACGTCGGGCAGCGACGCGCGCTCGACCACGAGCGAGTGGTAGCGGGTGGCCTCGAAGGGGTTCGGCAGTCCGGCGAACACCCCGACATCGCGGTGGCGGATCAGCGATGTCTTGCCGTGCATGATCTGGGGTGCACCGACGACGCGCCCGCCGTAGACCTGACCGATGCACTGGTGCCCGAGGCACACGCCCAGCACGGGACGTCGACCGGCGAAGCGGGCGATGACCTCGTTGCTCAGGCCCGCGTCCTCGGGGCGGCCGGGTCCGGGGCTCACCAGCACCGCGTCGGGATCGAGCGCCTCGAGCTCGTCGAGGGTGCGAGCATCGGCCCGGTGCACCATCGGTTCCGCGCCGAGCTCGCCGAGGTACTGCACGAGGTTGTAGACGAACGAGTCGTAGTTGTCGATGACCAGCACCCGGACGCCCATGCGCCCGGCAGGGTAGCGGGCGCCTGCCTCCCGGCCGAACGCGAATGCGGTGGGGCCAAGGCGCACTAGATTCTCCGTCCGTGGCCAAGCAACCCAACCGACCCGCCAAGCGCCGTGTCGAGGGCAGCGGTCGCGTCACGCCCAAGGGCGGGCCCGCCAAGGCCGAGGACGTGGACACCTCTATCGTCGATCCCAAGGCCACCCCGCCGAAGGGCACGGCCGCCCGAGCGGCGGCCCGCAACTCCAAGCGCACGACCACCCCCGAGGCCTCGGGTCGCTACACCCCCCGTGTGCCGACCTACCAGAAGGTCAGCGGGCCGCTGGTGCCGATCCTCATGTTCACGTTCTGGGGTCTCGGCATCGCCATGATCATGTGCAACTACCTCCAGTTCCTGCCCGGTGCGGTCAGCAACTGGTACGTGTTCGGCGGCCTGGGGCTCATCCTGGCCGGCATCGTCACCGCCACCCAGTACCGCTGACGGCCTCTTCTCCACAGCATGTGGAGAAGGCTGGGTGGTGTAACCAGCCGGTCACACGCCGTTCTCGGTCCCGCCGTCCGACCGCAACATTCGCCCCGGAAACGACACGGAACCACCCGAAGTCGCCTGTGGACGACGGGATGGTTGGATGCTCGATCAGCGTTCCGACGTCGACCCCGGCTACCCGTCACCTAGGAGCCCTAACGCCGGTTCGGAGCGGCCAGGGACCATCGCCTCTAGTGCCTCGGAGGAGGCACGGCGGATGCTTGCTGTAGCAGAAGTGAGGTGTCCCATGAACCGGGCGTTCTTCGTACTCTCCGGGCTGGCTGGTGTCATGGCGTTGGTGGTCACCGTGCTCGCAGTGCAGTCGTTTCGTGCGCCCGCCGTGACCATCGAGGGCAAGGCTCGAACAGCCCAGATCGTGGCCATCGTTCTCTTGGCCCTTGGTGTCGTGGTGTTCGGCATAGCGGCGCTTGCCTCTGGCGGCGACCTTTCGGGTCCGTGGATGCTTCCACCAGCCGTGCTGCTGGCGGCGACGGGCGTTCTCGCGTGGCGCAGGCCCGACATTGCTGGCCGGTTCCTGATCTGGAGCGCGGCAATCCTCGTTCCACTCACGTTCGTGATCGCTGTTGCCGTCAGTGCGTCCAACTCGGGCCGCCCGATGATGGCGACGGTCCGCAACGCGATCGGCGGGGTTGTCTTCAGTATGTTCTTCGCCATCCCCGCAGCGATCACCGGCGGCCTGCTCCATCGCGCCGCCCGCGACTCCGCCTCGGACAAGGTACCTGTCCCTTAAGCCCAGCTCCGGCGCACGCCGAACGGGACTTCGGCGCGGTCCCAGTCGCTGGTTCAGTCCACCTCCATGGCAGACCGGCGCATGCCCGGTTCTTTGGAACTAGCTTCCGAGACCTTCTCGACCGCCCACGGCAGCCGATCGGACCCCGCCGTAAGGTAGGCAGTCCGCAAGAGAGATGAGGAACGAGCGTGGCTCACGCGATTGTCATGCAGGTGAATCTCGTCGGTGATCCTGAAGAGGGCATGAAGCTGCTCGACGAGATTGTGGTGCCGCTAGCGAAGGCGCAACCTGGCTTCCAGCGCGGCACCTGGATGCACAACGAAGCAATGATGGGCACCGGGGTCATCGTGTTCGATACGGAGGAACACGCAAGCGGCGCCGTGGAAGCCCTGCAGCCGCCGCCGGGTGGCCCCACAGTCATCAACTGCGCCGTCTTCGAGATCGCACGGGACGTCTGATCGAGATTCGCCGTTCGGGCGCCGACCAACCGCGCCCGAACGGCACATAGGAGCGAACGTCGGCGTCTTGGCCAGGATCGCGTTCGAAAACTGCGCCCGTGGACCTCCACTTGTGCCCGCCACCAGCCCGGCCGAGCAGGGGCCTGACGCGTCCTAGGCTCCAGCCCGTGGACGATGTCGAAGGCAGGGCGTGGTTGCTCGCTCAGTTCGCCGAGCACGGCGGCGAGTTGACTCCCCGCGATCTCGATCCCTATGGCGAGGACCAGGAGATCGAAGAGGGTGCAGGCACTACTCCGGACGCTGAACGCGTTAGAGGCGGAGGGAATCGTGCGCAGCTACCAGCAGGTCGCTGAGTTCGCGGAAGCCCCCGACGCCGAGCATCTCGACACCGTCTGGAAGCTCCTGGATCGGTAAACGTCGCGCCCGAACGGCACCTACGGCGCAGGTGAGTGCCGGTGCGGCTCTTTGGGGGGCGCTGGGCGTCGGATGGCCCAAAGCCCCGCCACACCGGCTACGAACAAGACCAAGCTGATGATGAGCCCGACCACTACGCCCGGGGGTGTCTCGTTCTCCATGCCGGCTCCCATCAACAGCAGCAAGAAGAAGAAGGCGCTGCACGGGGCCAGCACCACCAGCGCGAGCAGTAGGAGCCTCGCGTCCTGGTAGTTCTGCGCCCGCTTGAACACGAAGTCAGCGTCGCGCCTTCGGCAGCGCCGAGAGTCTCGGGGAATCGAAGCTGGGAGAGGTCGTCCTCCCAGCCACAGATCGGGCAGATGTCGTATGAACCCGGGCCTTCCTCGAATGTGACCCAGCCGCAGCACGGGAACGGGTATGTGGCGAGGGCGGCATCACGCATGGGTCAGAGTGGCATACGACTGCGCCCCGATCGGCACATCGGCGTGCGCCCGATGCTTGGCCACCGGGCTGGCCGCCCCAGCCCTGCCCGAGGTCTGGCTAAGGTCGCCCCAAGCGTGGCGGTGACATCGACGGGAACACACGAAGAGGGTCACACATGTTTGACGCAATCGTGGTCGGGACCGACGGTTCAGAGCCAGCCGGCGTAGCCGTGCACCAAGCGACCGCGCTCGCGGCTCTAACCGGCGGAACACTGCACGTCGTGTGCTCTTACCGACCAGCCTCCCAAGGTTCTGTCACCTTGGCCGCAAGCGGGGGGGTGGCGACACCCGACGTGGAACAGGTGAACCAAACCGCCGCCCTCGAAGCTGAGAGGGTGTGTCAGCACGCCGCGTCAGAGACGGCACGGCAGGGAGTGCGCGTCGAGACACACGCAGTTCCCGGTGAGCCTGCTGATGTGCTTGTCGGTGTAGCCAACGAGGTCGGTGCCGATCTGCTCGTCGTCGGCAGCCGAGGTATGACGGGCGTGCGGCGCTTTGTGCTTGGCAGCGTTCCGAACAAGGTGTCTCACCACTGTCCATGCAGCCTGCTGATCGTCGACACGTCGGGGAACTGATCCACCAGACGCCATCTGCGACCACAGCCAAGCCGCGCCGAACGGCACATCGGCACGCGATCCGAGCGTCGTTTCGGAGCGCGCTGGGGTCGCGACCTCTGCTCAGTGGTCCTCTCGCCTCGCCGGCCCTGGACCCTCCCGAGGAGAGACACCGAACGCCTGAAGACGCGCGGTGTCGTCGGCCGACAGCTTGTTCCGGTACCAGGCGGCGCCAAGCGCGACCCGGAAACTCTGGTGGTTCTCTGCCGCGGCAACGACGGCATCTATGTCGGGAGGTCGGTTCTCGCGGGCTAAGTAGTCCTCAATCGCGTCTGCCCCGAGAAAGTCGAGGCAGGAAGGGTCAGCCGGGGCGGCCTCAGCGAGCGCGATGAGCAGCGAGATTGCGTACTCGTCTGGCGCCTCGACGACGGCATGGACGACCTCCCAGGACCAGAACAAGAGGTCGGCTTCCTTCTGCTGCGGCGGATCGACCATGTGCTGCAGCCGATGGTGCTCCCAATACCCCTCGACCACCGCCTCGGTCAGCACCGCCCCAGGCTCGCAGCCTCAGATTGATTCGTCGATCGCGTTCCAGGCGTGTTCAAAGTCGGTCATCGGTCACGCCGAAGGGCACGTAGGGCGCGACCGGCCGGGCGTCGTTCGTCGCACTGGGCGATTCCGCCCGGCGTCGGTCTGCGGAAGCCCGGTCGATGACGAGGGTCCTACGGCCCTATCCCAAGTGGCTCGGTGCCAACACGATGAGCTGATGATCCGAGGCCAGGGCCGTGCCCGTTCTGACGAGGCCGCTTGATGAAGAAGTGGATCCTTGCGATCGGCCTGCCGTTGATCGCCACGTTTGTGCTGATGCAGTTCGTGCCTTATGGGGTGTCGAATTCTCCCGTGAAGCACGAGCCGACTTGGGATAGTTCGCGCACCCGCGAGCTGGCCGTGAGGGCCTGCTACGACTGCCACAGCAACCAGGTGGTCACACCTTGGTACGGGAAGGTCGCGCCGGTGTCGTGGTGGCTCGCCAAGCATGTCGATGACGGACGCGCATCGCTCAACTTCTCCGAGTGGACGGGTCCTGGCGGTGAGGCTGCTCAAGAGGCCGCCCAAACCGCACGCGACGGCTCGATGCCGCCTGCCTACTACACGTGGCTCGGTCTTCACAGCACCGCCAAGTTGACACCGACCGAGCGTGACGAACTCGCGAACGGCCTTCTCGCCTCTCTTGGCCGCTGAGCCCTGGCGCGCTCCTCACACGGAAGTCGGACTCCCTCGATACTGAAGCAACCGCGCTGGAGATGACCTACCGCATCGCTGGCGCCGCGCCGAACGGTACCTTGGCGTGCTGACCGAGGCGCCCGTGTGCCGCGACCGACCAAGCACCGACACCTAGCATTCTGCTGTCGCGACCCCTCGTTCCCTCGCTTCGCCCCGGGGTCGAACGAGGGGTCGTGACACGTCCCCTGCGAGGCCGGGGATTGAGCCGTATGGCCTCTGTGGCGACCCCGGCGAGGCCGCCGATATCGCTGGGGAGGCCCCTTCGGGCCCGCGGTCACGATCCCGCTCGGGCGACTACCGGCTTGCCTGGTAGACGGGGCGGGATCGTGACGCGCTCGCTCACCTGGAAGCACACCGAACGGCACTTCGGAGTGCGGCCGATCGCCGGTTAGACGCCCATCGACTGCTTCCGAGACCGGCGCTGAAGTAGAACGGCATCGTGGACCGTGCACTGGAAGCCGTGCTTGAGTCTCCTTACCTACGGCTTCATCAGTTCGTGTATCGCCTCTCCCGCGGGTTCGTAGGCCGCCACGTTGGTGGCCGGCCAGCCCTGCTTCTGACTACGCGTGGTCGGCGGACGGGGCTTGATCGCACCGTGGGGCTGATCTACGCGCGCCGGGATGCGGATCGCGTTGTTGTCGCCTCGAACGGCGGGTCGAACCGCCATCCGGGTTGGTACTGGAACATCACCGCCGACCCCCACGTGCAGCTTCAGGTCGGCAGGAAACGCACCGTGGCAACCGCCCGAATCGCCATGGGTGATGAACGCGACGATCTGTGGGCTCTCGTGAATCGCAAGAATCGTGGGCTGACCTGGCTCGTTCATCCCGGCGCGAGGGGCCGCTATGACGTCTACCAGCGTCACACCCGCCGGGAAGTTCCCGTCGTGGTACTCACACCGTCAGCTTGAGCGCAATCGCGCCTGCACGACACATCTTCCAGGGGCGGCGGCGAGCCAGTCGCGCCCGAACGGCACATCGGCGTGCGTCCGAGCACCGGTTGAGTATCGCCAGATCACCCGCTCAGGCGTCCCGGAACGGCCCTTCTGCGCGCCGTTGACGGGTGATCGGAACGGGGCAAGGCCCGCTGGTGCATCGCTGGTTCAACCGGCGCGCCAAGATGTCGGCATGGAGCAGGACCCCCGGCTTCGCGAGGCGGTTCGCGCGGTCATCCTCGATGACGCGGGACGAGTCCTGTTGGTTCGATTCGAGTTCCCGTCGGACTTCCTCGAGTCCGTGTTGTGGGCGGCCCCTGGAGGTGGCATCGAGCCTGGCGAGGATGACGTGTCCGCGTTGGAACGAGAACTCATCGAAGAGGTCGGACTGGGCCAAGCGCCGATCGGGCCGCTCATCTGGACCAGGACGCATATCGTTCCGATGTCCACCGGCCACGACGGCCAGCGTGAACGTTTCTATCTGCTGCGGACAGTCGCGTTCGACCCGTGCCCGACGCTCAGCAAATCTCAGCTTCTCAGCGAGTTCGTTACAGGAATGCGGTGGTGGACACTCGACGAACTCGAGACGGCTGACGCCGTGTTCGCGCCCCGATCCCTGCCCGCGATGATCAAGGCACTCATCACCGACGGGCCGCCGCCTCACCCAATTGACGTAGGCGTCTGATTTCGGCTGACCCCTTGACCGCGCACCGAACGGCACTTCGGCGTCGGATCTGGGCGGCGCGATACTTGGGCTGTTGAGGTAGGAGGCGGACAGTGCTCACTGATGTCAACGCCGTAGAACCGGAAGACCAGCACGGCGAACAGGATCCCCGTGCGCGTCGAGCCAAGTCGAAGCGACTGCTGTTCCTCGCAGTCGCCGCCATCCTCATCGCCGGTGTCGTCGCCGCCGTGACGATCTCCCGAACCCGCTCGGCCACGACCGGTCCGGGGGCCACAGCCACGACCGTCGCCCCTCCGGTGACCCTCACCGAGGTCCCGACCTCGATCCCGCCGCAGGGTGTGTCGATCGACAACGGCAACCAGCTGTGGATGCCCCCAGCCGCAACCGATCAACCCACCATCTCATCCGACCAGGCCGTCGGCATCGTGCAGAAGATGGCCAACAACGCTGGCGTCACCTTCTCGCAACCGCTGCTCGTGAGAGACACGATCCCGTCGACCGAACCGCCCGAAGGCGGATCGCCCGGAGTGTCGTGGCTTGACGTGAACGACCGGCTCGTCTGGGTCGTCGTGGCGACCGCACCGCAGCCTCAGTCGATGCCGATGATGGTCGGCCGCCCACCTGAGAGCGGCGAGACAGTGCCGACGATCGTCGCGCAGAACGACAACTTTGTGATTGACGCCACGACCGGCAAGATGATCATCGGTTGGTTCACGAAGTAGACGACCACCGAGCGCAGGCCTTGGTTATCGGCGATCATGCGCTGTGGCGATCTTTGATGGCGATGCCTTCATCCGATCCTGCATCGAGGCGTCAACCGACTCCGAGCCGGTGTCCGCGCTCCGCGACGCCGTCGCCCGTGCAGTCAGCGACCCTCAGGCGCTAGAGCGAACCTACCCAACACCCTTGGACGCCGACGACGACGGCGTCCTCTATCGCTCGCCGAGCCTGTTCATCGCGAATCCCCGCTTCCCTCGGGGCTACCGAACTGGGATTCACAACCACCTCGTGGCCGCAGTGGTGGGTTTGTGGGGCGGGTACGAAGACAACTACCTCTACCGCCCGACATCTTCTGGAGTCGAGATGGCGGGCTCCCAGCGAGTCCACGTCGGTGAAGTCCTCGTCCTAGGCCCCGACACCATCCATGACGTGGCCGCACCAACCAGCACGTGGTCATCTGCCCTTCATGTCTATCTCGGTGACATCGCCGCTCTGGAGCGGAGCTACTGGCGTCATGCGGGTGCTGAGCCCGCGCTGCGACAACGGAGCCAAGAACGCTGCTCTCTGGACCGAGACGGCAACAGCCACCGGTCTTGTTTCACCCCCGCTCGGGGATAGACGGGGGTAGCCCCGATGACCGGCTATGGGAAGCGCCCCCTCGGTCGGTGAGTATCGGCCCAGACCCCCAACTGCTCATGAGGTCCTCGGCTCTCCTAACACCCGAACCTGAAGAGAGCATGAAGCCGACGAACCTGCGAAGCGGCCGGAGGGGAGTTCTTCGTTCGTCCACAGCGGAGCACCCTCGCCGCTACCGAAGCCAGTTCAGGCCAGGTGTGTGGGGCTTCGTAGAGAACCGGCTAGATGCTGTGGCACACTCCCGGGCCTCTACGGCTCAGACGGCAGACGGAGGAGCAGATGTCGAATAGAGCCAGCACTATCGTTCGGTACGAGACGCGCACAACGATCGACCGACCCATCAGCGACGTGTTCGCTCGTTTGGCCGACCTGAATGGTTACCGGACGTGGATGCGCCGCACGGGCTTGTTTCGCCGGTCCGGGCAGACCTCCGACGGTCCTCTCGGCCTGGGAGCGGCGTACTTCGACGCCACGAGGATGGGCACGTTCCGCGGGGAAGTTACGGACTACGAGCCACCGACGCGGATCGGCTTCCGCGAGACCCTCCGCTGGTTCGGCTCTGACCTGATGGAGGCGCGACCGGAGTACACCCTCGAGGCGGACGGGGACAAGACGATCGTTGTTCACATTGCCGAGGGTGAGCTCTTCGGGATGATGCGGTTGATGAAACCGGTTGCGGCCTTGCTGGCGAGCAGCGAGCGGGCCAGGACCATCGAGTCGTTGAGGCGTTCGCTGGAGTCGGACTAGGACTCGTCTCCAACGCCGTTCCGCACGACCGCGCCAACGCCGTCATCGGCTAGGACCGCAGGCCGAGGTCCAGGAGACGGGCGGTGATCTCGCGGTAGCGACTGACCGGGATCAGGTGGACGCCGTTGAAGGCTGTGGTGTGCTTGATCCTGGTCACCAGGTCAGCGGCGATGGCTACGCCCGCGGATGGGTCGGTGTCGAGGCGACGGATCACGTCCTCGGGTACCGCGAGCTGGGGAACGTCGCGGGAGAGCTTGCGGGCCATGGGTGCACTCGCCACGACCATCACTCCGGCGTACACGGGTCCGGTGAAGTCGATCGATTCCCGCCACTCCATGAGTGCATCGAGTGAGAAGGCCACCTGTGCGAACAAGAAGTCGGCCTCCGACTTCCAGCCGGGAAGAGGCCCCAGACCGGACGCGACCCCGAGGCGGAAAGGACGGCTGGCCTGATGGTGGCGGGTCGCGAACTGGCGTGCCTCGTCGATCATGGTCCTCACGGTGAGGTCATCTGATCGCCTCCCCGACTCGGGCCGGTCGCCGTACACGAACAGGAACTCGTCAACCCCGTAGGCAGCTGCAGTCAGCAGGTCTCTCCGGAACCCGAGCAGGTTGCGGTCTCTCGCGTTGAGGCAGGCGATGGCCCGGCCACCCATCTCGGCGACCTCGTGGGCGACGGCGATGCTCGACACCGTGGCCCGCCCGATGTGGTTGTCCGGGATCAGGAAGCCGGTCGCCAGGTCGCCCATGACCTGGATCTGGTCCCGGACGTGGGACAGGTCAGGCTGAGTGGCGGGTTCCACCTCACAGAAGATCTCGAAGTCCGCGCTCGTCACCCGGCCACCCTAGAACCGGACGACCTTGCCGAGGCTGACACGGCAGACCAGTCGGCCATCGCGCCCGAACGGCACATCGGGTGCTGCGGTCCTCTTCGTGCATGAGCAATCGATTCGCGCCCGGGACGCGCTCGCCTTCAAGCTGGTAGACCGTCTATCGCTCGCGTGAACGGGAATCAGTCCGGTTGATGTCGGGAGCACCGTGTGAAGTCCCCATGGAAATCGTTCGACAAACTGGAGCCCGATCACGAGTACGTCGTGCTCGCGTCGAGCATCCCGCCCCGCAGCCGGTCGTCAACTTGGCGCCTCTTCAAGGGCGCTCGCGCTGTCCGCAAACAGATGGCAGGCACGCAAGGTGTGGTCGGCTTCTCGCTGTTGGCCCGGCCGCTGCAAAAGCAGTACGTGACCCTGTCGGTCTGGGTCGATGAGGGCGCCCTCGCGGCGTTCGTCGAGTCGAGCCCGCACCACGAGCTCATGGCAGGCCTTTCGCCCGAGATGGGCGAAACGAAGTTCCTGCGATGGACGATCAACGGCTCCCAGGGCCGGCCCTCCTGGAATGACGCACTGCGACGACTCGGCCAACCGTCCTAGTCGATCGGCGCGACGAGGTCCATGTCCTCCTGGCAGTGCCGGGGCGGCTCGGGATCCTCGTCGTTGGCGGCGGTCATGCGCACCTCGGTGCCGCAGATGCTGCAGCGGTAGGTGAGGCGCACCTTGCGCAGCTCGCCCGGCGGAGGCGGCTCCGGGATGGGCTGGGCCAGCCCGAACAGCATCGTGACGCCGATGAGCAGCAGGACGTAGGTCACCAGCGCGGCGACGACCACGTCGAGGGCGGGACGCCCCGACAACAGGCCGATGACGAGGACCACGACCGCGATCCCCGCGACGACGGGGTGCTTGCGGATCACGGCTCTGTTCTACCCCCGAAACCGGCCGGAACCGATGCGGGAGGGCCCAGGCGGATCAGCCCAGGCGCTCGATGATGGTGGCGTTGGCCAGGCCGCCGCCCTCGCACATGGTCTGGAGGCCGTAGCGGCCGCCGGTGCGCTCGAGCTCGTTGAGCAGCGTGGCCAGCAGCTTGGCGCCCGAGCAGCCGAGCGGGTGGCCGAGGGCGATGGCGCCGCCGTTGACGTTCACCTTGTCCATGTCGGGGTGGAGCTCCTTCTCCCAGGCCAGCACGACCGAGGCGAAGGCCTCGTTGATCTCGACGAGGTCGATGTCGTCCATCGTGAGGCCGGACCTGCTCGAGCACCTTCTGCGGTGGCCGGGATCGGGCCGGTCAGCATCGTGACCGGGTCGACGCCGGCCAGGGCGAAGGTGTGGAAGCGGGCCCGCGGGCGTGAGGCCGAGCGCGTTGGCCTTCTCCTCGCTCATGATCAGCACGGCCGAGGCGCCGTCGGTGATCTGCGACGAGTTGCCGGCGGTGACCTTGCCGTCGGGCTTGAAGGCGGGCTTCAGCTTGGCCAGCGTCTCGACGGTGGTGCCGGGGCGGATGCCCTCGTCGGCGGTGACGATCTCGTCGGTGTCGATGAGCTCGCCGGTCTCCTTGTCGCGGGGCATGGCCTTGACCGGGATGATCTCGTTGTCGAAGCGGCCCTCGTCGCGTGGCCTGGGCGGCGCGCTGCTGGCTCCGGGCGCCGAAGGCGTCGAGGTCCTCGCGGGAGAGGTCCCACTTGTCGGCGATCATCTCGGCCGAGATGCCCTGGGGCACGAGGCCGCCCGGTCCGGCGTAGCGCGCCGATCACGCCGGGGCCGAAGGGGAAGCCGACGTCGGGCGTGACCGAGGCGCCCATCGGCACGTGGCTCATGACCTCGACGCCGGCGGCGATGACGATGTCGTAGGCGCCGGCGATGACGCCCTGGGCGGCGAAGTGGGCCGCCTGCTGCGACGAGCCGCACTGGCGGTCGATGGTGGTGGCGGGCACCGACTCGGGGAAGCCGGCGGCGAGCACGGCGTTGCGGCCGACGTTGAGGGACTGGGCGCCGACCTGCATGACGCAGCCCATGATCACGTCGTCGACGAGGGCGGGGTCGAGGTCGTTGCGCTCGACGAGGGCCTTGAGCACCTCGGCGGCGAGGTCGGCGGGGTGCCAGCCCGACAGCTTGCCGTTGCGCTTGCCGCCGGCGGTGCGGACGGCGTCGACGATGACTGCGGTGGCCATGGCGTTCGATCCTCTCGGGTGGTCCCCGGACGACTAGACCGCTCGGTCAAGTGAGGTGCCTCGAGCGTGTCGACCTGCAGCCCGGTCGGCGAGACACTGACCGTCGGGCGCCGTCGCATCGGGTCGCAACCTGGCCCGCGCCGGACTGCGCCACTGGTCACGCTCTCGGCCGCCGAGGCCGCCGGGCAGGCCGGCCAGACGATGCGCTACAACTGCCGACGTGAGCGCCGACGAGATCCAGCGCCGCCGCCGAGGGACGGACGCGTGCCCACGGCGTTCCTCGACACCGTGGCGGCCGACGCCGATCGCCGGTCGCGCTGCGCTGGAAGGACGGCGACGGCTGGGGCGACGTGGACCTTCGCCGAGTACGCCGACCGCGGTCGCCCGGGCCGCCGCCGGCTTCCGGGCGCTCGGGGTCGCGACCGGGCGACCGCATCGTGCTGATGATGCGCAACATCCCCGAGTTCCACGTGCTCGACATGGCCGCGTACTTCTGCGGTGCCACGCCGATCTCGATCTACAACTCGTCGTCGCCCGACCAGGTCGCAGTACCTGGTCGGCCACTGCGAGGCGCCGCGTCGGCGTCGTCGAGGACCAGCGGCTTCCTCGAGCGCTTCCTCGAGGTCCGCGACGAGCTCGCCCACGCTCGAGCAGCATCGGCATCCTCCACGACCCCGACGGGATCGCGCCCGACGACGTCGTTCCGGCGCCGAGACGCTGCTCGAGCGCCGAGCCGGTCGACCTGGCCGAGGCGGCCGAGGTCTGCCGACCCGACGACCTGGCCACGATCATCTACACGTCGGGCACCACCGGACCGCCCAAGGGCGTGATGCTCACCCACGCGCAACATCGCGTGGACCGTCGAGAGCCTCGCGCCGACGCTTCGCGCTCGACGAGCTCGCCGGCAAGCGGCTCGTGTCGTACCTGCCGATGGCCCACATCGCCGAGCGCATGACCAGCCACTACCAGCAGGCGCTTCGTCGGCTACGAGGTCACCTGCTGCCCCGAGCCCGGCCAGATC
Source organism: uncultured Microthrixaceae bacterium (assembly GCA_963776435.1). Lineage (GTDB taxonomy): Bacteria > Actinomycetota > Acidimicrobiia > Acidimicrobiales > Acidimicrobilacustridaceae > UBA4742. The sequence continues at coordinate 178,961 of CAVZMK010000002.1, read as the reverse complement.
GCGCGCGTACCTCGCGCGAGGTGCGACCCGAACATCGTGTTCGGCGTGCCGCGCGTGTGGGAGAAGATCTACGCCGGCGTGACGGCCGCGCTCGGCGCCGACCCCGAGAAGGCCGGCGCAGTTCGACGACGCGGTCGAGGCCGCGGCCCCGATCGCCGAGGCGCATCGACTGGGGCCGCGCCACCGCCGAGCAGCTCGGCGACCTGCGAGTTCCTCGACGAGGTCGGCGTTCGCGCCGGTCCGCGAGCTGCTCGGCCTCGACGAGTGCGAGGTGGCCATCACCGGCGCGGCGCCGATCCCGGCCGAGCTGCTGCGCTGGTTCCGGGCCATCGGCGTGCCGCTGTCCGAGATCTACGGCATGTCCGAGAACACCGGCCCGATGACCTGGACGCCGTACCCGGATCAAGGCCGGCACGGTCGGCCCGGCCATCCCGGGCTGCGAGGTCGCGCTGGCCGACGACGGCGAGATCATCTGCCGCGGCGGCAACGTGTTCGCGGGCTACCTCGAACGAGCCCGAGAAGACCGCCGAGGCGCTCGACGCCGACGGCTGGCTGCACTCCGGCGACATCGGCGAGCTCGACGACGACGGCTACCTGCGCGATCGTCGACCGCAAGAAGGAGCTGATCATCACCGCCGGCGGCAAGAACATCAGCCCGGCCAACCTCGAGGCCGCGCTCAAGACGATCCCGCTCGTCGGGCCAGGCGTGCGCGATCGGCGACAACCGCCCGTTCGTGTCCGCCCTGGTCGTGCTCGATCCCGAGGTGGCGCCGGTGTGGGCCCGCAGCACGGCATCGAGACCGACTCGCTGGCCGAGCTGGCCGCGCGACCCCGAGGTCGTCGCCGAGATCGACGCCGGCCTCGCCGAGGTGATGGCCGGGTTCAACAACGCCGAGCGGGTCAAGAAGGTCACGGTCCTCGGCGAGGAGTGGCTGCCCGACAGCGACGTGCTCACCCCGACGTCGAAGCTCAAGCGCCGCGGCGTCCTGGCCCGCTACGCACGACGAGATCGAGGCCCTCTACACGTAAGGTCCGGACGTGGCCTTCTCCTACCCCGCGCCGCGGCCGACGTGTACGTGCCCGACGGCGCGGCGATCGACGACGCGCTGGCCCGCACCACCGACCTCGGCATCGTCGCCCACCAGGATGACCTCGAGTTCATGGCGTTGGTCGCGATCGGCGCCTGCCTGGACGATCCCGCCCGATGGTTCAGCGGCGTCGCCTGCACTGACGGGGCGCGGCAGCGCGCGATCAGGTCCGTACGCGGACTGCACCGACGAGGAGATGGTCGAGCTGCGGAGGACTGAGCAACGCCAGGCCGCCGACATCGGCGGCTACAGCGCGATCTTCCAGCTCGGCCATCCCAGCTCGTCGATCCGGGGCGAGGGTCACGACGCGCTGGTCAGCGAGCTGGTCGGGATCCTCGACGCGAGCCGACCGGTGAACGTCTACACGCACAACCTGGCCGACAAGCACGAGACGCACGTCGCCGTGGGCGCGGCCACCATCGAGGCGCTGCGCCGGCTGCCGCTCGACCGGAGGCCGTGGAAGGTGGTCGGCATCGAGGGCTGGCGGAGCCTCGACTGGTTGCCGGACGCCGAGAAGGTGCTATTGGACGTGACCGGCCGCGTCGAGCTGGCGACGCGGCTGGCGGCGGTGTTCGCCAGCCAGATCGAGGGTGGCAAGCGCTACGACCTCGCCGAGCAGGGCCGCCGCCGGGCCAACGCCACGCTGCTGGCGCCACGAGATGTCGACACGGCCGAGCAGGTGAGCTTCGCCATCGACCTCACGCCGCTGGTGCGCAACGACTCGCTCGACCCGGTCCGCTACGTCGAGGCGGCCATCGACCGATTCCGCGACGAGGTGGCCACCGCCCTGCGGACCTACTTCCCGGGCTGAGCGCTCGCTGGTCCCAACCCGATCACGCCGTCGGCGGCCAACCCGTCGATCTCGGCGTCGGACCAGCCGTGCTCGCCGAGCACCTCGCGGGTGTGCGCACCCGCCGCCACCGTGGGTGCACCTGGGGACGGCCGCACACCGTCGATCAGCGGCGCCGGCCCGGGCTGGCGGATGGTGCCCATGATCGGGTGCTCGATCGTGTCGAGGATCTCCGACGCGACGATCTGCTCGTCGAGGTGAAGCTCGTCGAGCGCCCGCACGGGCGCGCAGGGCACGTCGACCTTGCGCAGGCGCTCGACGACCTCGTCGGTGCTCAGCTCGCGCAGCCGCTCTCGGACGGCCCGCATGATCGCGGCGCCGCCGGCCATGCGCGCGCCGGTGTCGCTCAGGTCGCCGCCGGTGTCGTCGCCCGCGTCGGTGAGGATGGCCGCCACCAGACCGTCCCACTGCTTGGCGGTGAGCGTGACGAGCACGACGTAGCCGTCCGCGGTCGGCGTTGTGCGGAAGCTGCGGCTCACCGGCGGGAGCACATCGACCTCGCCGACGCACGTGTTGTTCATCATCCCGTCCGGCCACAGGAACGCGAGCGCCACGTCGAGCATCGACACGTCGATGCGGGCGCCGCGCCCGGTGGACGCGCGCTGCAGCAGCGCCGCGGTGATCGCCTGGGCGAGGGTGTAGGCGCTGGCCTTGTCGATCGCGCCCTGACGCACGAGGTCCGGGTCGCCGCCGACGGCCTGGAGCGCGGCGAAACCTGACAGCGCCTGCACGACGTGGTCGTAGGCGGGCTCGGTGGCCAGCGGACCGTCGAGGCCGAAGCCGGAGATCGACCCGTAGATCAGCCGGTCGTTGCCGCCCATCACGACGTCCGGTCCCAAGCCGAGGCGCTCGACGACGCCGGGCCGGAAGTTCTGCACGAACACGTCCGCAATGGAGGCGAGGCGCCGGACCACAGCGACGCCCGTTTCGACCGACAGGTCCACCGCGATCGAGCGCTTGCCCCGGTTCAGGTTGGCGAAGTACGCGCTCATGCCGCCCCGACCCGTGCCCACCGTCCGGATGAGGTCGCCGGCCAGCGGCTCGACCTTGACCACGTCCGCGCCCTGCTCGGCCAGCACCATCGTGGCGAGCGGACCCGACATGTTGCTCGTCAGGTCGACGACCTTGACGCCATCGAGCGGACGGAATGCATCGGCCATGGCGCCACCCTAGGGGGCGTGGGTCAGCCGGCGTTCCAGCGGCGGACGGTCGGGTACTCGTGCTCCCACCCGAGCACCGACAAGGTGGCGGTGTCGAGGCTGAAGCACCGACCCTCGGCCGGGTCGAGGCCGCACCAGCGGGCGGCGAGCACGCGGAGTATGTGACCGTGTGCGAACAGGGCGACGTCGCCCGCCGGAAGCGCCCGGATCCGTTCCACCACGCGGTCGGCCCGGGCTGCGACCTGCCCGAGGGACTCGCCGCCGGGGCACGCCCCCGTCCAGATCGTCCACCCGGGCGCCGAGGCGCGGATCTGGTCGGTGGTAAGGCCCTCGTAGTCGCCGTAGTCGAACTCGGTCAGATCCGCCGCCGTCTCGGCCTGCCCGCCGTAGCCGGCCAGCTCGCAGGTGCGCCGGGCCCTGGCCAGCGGGCTCACCAGCACGAGGGCGAACGGCCGGCCGGCCAGTTCCTCACCCAGTCGGCGGGCCTCGTCCTCGCCCTCCGCGGTCAGCGGAAGATCCGTCCGGCCGGTATGGCGGCCCGCCCCGCTCCAGTCGGTGGCACCGTGGCGCAACGGCCACGCCTGCGGCGAGGTCACCTCGGGATCAAGCCGGGGGCTCTTCGGGCCAGTAGCCGTGTCCCCGGGCGAGCGCGCGGTCCGGCGGCCGGCCCCCAGCTGCCGCGCTCGTACTCGACGCACTTCGGGTAGTCGGTCAGGATCGGCTCGACGATCCGCCACGACTCCTCGATCGAGTCCTCGCGGGCGAACAGCGTGGGATCGCCCGCCATCGCCTCCTCGATGAGCAGCTCGTACGGCTCGGGACCGATGTCGCCGCGCAGCTCGGGTGGCGGGGCCAGCGTGATCGGCTCCGCCAGCATCTGGTCGCCCGGCGACTTCCGCAGCCAGGTGAGCGCGGTGAAGCTGTCGGGCTTGGCTTCGATGCGGATGCGGTTCGGCGGGAGGTGGCTCTCGTCGGAGATCCACAACGGTCGGGGCGGCGCGGCGAACTCGATGGTCATCTCGGTCACCGTCGTCGCCATCGACTTGCCGGCGCGCAGGAAGAAGGGCACGCCGCCCCAGCGGGGCGAGTCGAAGTCGAGCCGGAACGCGCCGTAGGTCTCGGTGTCGGAGTCGGCGGCCACCCCGTCGACGTCGCGGTAGCCCTTGTACTGGCCGCGCACGAAGTGCTTGGGGTCGACGGGCCGCGCGGCCTGGAGCACCTTGGCTTTCTCGTCTCGAAGCGACTTGGAGTGCTCGTTCACGGGCTGTTCCATGGCGAAGAGGGCAACCATCTGGAGCAGGTGGTTCTGCATCACGTCGCGCAGGGCGCCGACCGAGTCGTAGAACGCGCCGCGGTCCTCGACGCCGAACGACTCGGCCATCGTGATCTTCACGCTCTCGACATGCGTGCGTCGCCACAGCGGTTCGAGGATGGCGTTGGCGAAGCGGGTGATGAGCAGGCTGCGCATCGCCTCCTTGCCGAGGAAGTGGTCGATGCGGAAGATCGCCTCCTCGTCGAAGAACTCGTGCAGCGTGTTGTTGAGCTCGAGCGCGGAGGCGAGGTCGCGCCCGAACGGCTTCTCGACGATCAACCGGCTGCCCTTGTTGAGACCGACCGCCGCCAGTCCGCTCGCGACCGTGGCGAACATCGACGGCGGGATGGCGAGGTGGAAGATCGGGTGCTGTGCATCACCGACCGCCGCCTTCAAACCTGCGTAGCAGGCGTTGTCGCTGTAGTCGCCCCGCACGTAGGTGAACTTCTTCATCAACGCGGCGAACTGCTTCTCGTCGAACTTCTCGCCCGACTCCTCGATCGACTCGCGGGCGTGGCGGTGGAGCTGATCCTCGCCCCAGTCGTCCCGGGCCAGGCCGATGATCGGCATCTCGAGCAGCCAGCGGCAGTGGAGGCGGTAGACGGCCGGGAACAGCTTCTTCTTGGCCAGGTCGCCGGTGACGCCGAACATCACGAGGCAGTCCGACGAGGGCAGGGAGCTCGCAGCGGAGGTGAAGGGCATCGGGAGCGAACAGTACGCGCTCGCCGCGGGGGAGGACTGCTGGGTGCGGGAATGCCACGGGGACAGCGGCGGTCGGCGGCGATATCGTCTGGGTGATCCGAGTCGCACGAGGAGTACGAACACATCCCGTGAAGCTCACACTCACCGACCTGAAAGAGCGCACCGATCGGGTGCAAGTCGACGACATCGACTTCGACGCGTTCCGGGACCAACCGCTCGACCCGGCCACGCTGCGGTGCCTGCGCTACATGCACGACGTCGAGCACAACACGATCATCTATCTGCGCGACGTGTTGGTGACCGACGCCCACCTCGACCACGAGATCACGTCGTTCCTCACCTTCTGGGCGTTCGAGGAGTACTTCCACGGCGAGGCCATCTCGCAGGTGTTAGAGGCGCACGGCGAGCCCGGTAGCGACGCGCGCGTGCCGGTCGTGCGGCGGCCGAGCCTGCACGATCGCATCCTGCCGCTCTCGACCATGATCGCGACCCACCTGACGCGGCAGGTGCCGACCGTCCACATGACGTGGGGCGCGGTCAACGAATGGACCGCGCAGGCGGCGTACGGTCGGCTCGCGGCCAAGGCCGGCCATCCGACGCTCACCAAGCTCCTGCACCGCATCATGCGCCAGGAGGGACGCCACATCGACTTCTACGCGTCGCAGGCGACCAAGCGACTCGAGGGCAACCGCCGCGCCCAGAAGGTCACGCGGTGGGCGCTCAAGCAGTTCTGGACCCCGGTCGGCGCCGGCATCAAGGAGCCCACCGAGGTGAAGTTCATGGCGACCTATCTCTTCGGCGACGACGAAGGCCGCCGGGCGGCGCAGCGCATCGACCGCTGCATCGACCGCCTCCCCGGCCTTACCGGCCTCCACCTCGCGGGAAAGATCAGCTGCCTAACCCGCGACGATGGCGGGGACGAGGAAGGTGGCGATCAGGCGCCGTTCGTCGTCGGGTGAGTGAGGTGCGGGACCCTCGACGATGAGCAGCGAGAGGATTGCCCGCAGGATCCACTCGGACAGCTCGTCGACCTCGAGGTCGGGCCGGATGAGCCCACGCTCCTGCGCGCTCGACAGCGAGCCGCGCCACTCGTCGAGCACCGTGTGGAACAACAGCTCGCTGGCGCCCGAGATGGTGGCCGACAGGCCGCCGCTTTCCCGGTCGAGCAACGGCTCGAGCCGCGGATCGTGGCGGATGGCGTCGAGCAGGTAGGCGGCCGACCGCACGAGTGCGTCGCCGAAGCGGGCCGGGGTGTCGGCGTCGACGAAGAAGTCCCCGAGGCTGCGTTCCATCGATCGCGAGAGGCTCGAGAGCAGCACCGACAGGACGAGGTCGTCGCGGTTCGGGAAGTAGCGGTAGATCGTCGCTCGCGACACCTTGGCCTCGGCGGCGATGTCCTCGATCGTCGTCTTGGCCAGGCCGAACCGCTCGATGCAGGCGTCGGCCGCCTCGATCAGGCGCTGCTTGGCCGCTTCCGGATCGGCCGGAGCGTCGTCACCCCATCGCAGCTGGGCCATCGGGCAACCCTACTTGTCGCCCTGCCGGGCCCGTTGGGCCGGCCGGGCCGTGTGACATGTGTCGGGGCCTCTATGCGACATAGAACGATGTTTGTATCATGTCGGAGGTCAGATGCCACCGCGGTCCACGGGGGAGTGTGCAGGATGCCGGAGTACGTCGCCTACCAAGAGCTCATCGACCGCGACGGGGCCAACGACCTCGACGCCATCCTGAGCGTGGACAACCCGTACAAGGGGTCCGAGCTCACCGTGGTGGACGACGGCGCCGACGCCATCTTCACCTGGGACTACGAGAAGGGCGCCCGGCCCGGGCTCAACAAGCTCTACGAGAAGGCCAAGACGTCGCAGTGGAACGGCGCGACCGACCTCGACTGGTCGATCGACGTCGACCAGGAGGCGATCGCCGTCTATCGCCAACGGCGCCGATCCCAACTGGGAGGCGATGGACTTCGACCCGTCCGGCACGCCGCTGGTCAACTGGGGTTCGCAAGGAGTGGGTCCAGTGGGGCGTCGAGCAGCAGAACTGGACGCTCAGCCAGTTCATGCACGGCGAGCAGGGCGCGCTGCTGTGCACGGCCAAGATCGTCGAGACCGTGCCGTGGATCGACGCCAAGTACTACGCGTCGACGCAGGTGATGGACGAGGCCCGCCACGTCGAGGTCTTCGCCCGCTACCTCGACACCAAGCTGTCGGGGCACTACCCGCTCAACACCCACCTGGGCATGCTGCTCGAGGACATCATCCACGACAGCCGCTGGGACATGACCTACCTCGGCATGCAGATCATGGTCGAGGGCCTGGCCCTGGCCGCCTTCGGCTTCATGCACTCGATGACGCCCGACCCGCTGCTCAAGCAGCTGCTGCGCTACGTGATGAGCGACGAGGCCCGCCACGTCGCCTTCGGCGTGCTCTCGTTGAAGGAGTACTACACCGAGCTGTCGGCCGACGAGCTGCGCGAGCGCCAGGAGTTCGCCTTCGAGGCGGCCGTGCGCATGCGCGACCGCCTGCTGGCCGTCGAGGTCTGGGAGCGCATGGGCGTCGACCCGGCGGAGATCATCAAGCGCATGCGCGGCGACCGGCTCGAGGACCCGTTCCAGCAGATGCTGTTCGCCAAGATCGTCCCCAACTGCAAGAAGCTCGGCCTGCTCGACGCAGGTGCCGCGCCCGGCAAGCCCGGCTGGCTGCGCGAGCGCTTCACCGAGATCGGCGTCATCCAGTTCGAGGACTGGGCCGACACCGAGGAGGAGTACGCCGCCTTCGCCCTGGGCGAGGAGCTCCCCGCCTGAACCTGAGCTGACGCTCGGTCCGCGCCCGATCTGGAGCCGTCACGACCGCGGCGCTTAGGATGCCGCGGCGTGCCCGAGTGGGCACGGCCCCGCGGCACAGGAGAACAGTCAGACGTGCACGTCGTCGTAGTCGGTTGTGGCCGGGTCGGTTCCGGCCTGGCTGCCACCCTCGAGAACCAGGGTCACTCGGTGGCGGTCATCGACCGCCGCGTCCAGGCCTTCCGCCGTCTGCCCGACGGCTTCGGCGGCAAGAAGATCGTCGGCGTCGGCTTCGACCGGGCCCGCCTCGAGGAGGCCGGCATCGGCGAGGCCGGTGCGCTGGCGGCGGTCACCAACGGCGACAACTCCAACATCGTCGTCGCCCGCGTCGCCCGCGAGGCCTTCCAGATCGACCGCGTCGTCGCCCGCATCTACGACGCCCGCCGCGCCGCGATCTACGAACGGCTCGGCATCCCGACCGTGGCGACGGTGCAGTGGACCACCGAGCGCGTGCTGCGCCGCATCGTTCCCGAGACCAGCCAGGGGGTCGAGTGGATCGACCCGAGCGCCAAGATCTGCCTGGTCGAGCGGGTGGTTCCCGCGCACTGGGCCGGGACGCCCGCTGTTCGAGCTCGAGGTCGAGGGCGTGGTCCGCGTGGCCGGCCTGACCCGACTGGGCCAGGCCAGCGTGCCCACCGCGGCGCTGATCGCGCAGGAGGGTGACGTGGTGTTCGTCGCCGTCGCGGGAGATCGCATCGACGAGCTCGACGAGCACTTCAACCACGTCCCGGTCAAGGGAGCGCACTGATGCGAGTCGTCATCGCGGCGGCGGCAACGTCGGCACCTACATCGCGGCGGAGCTCGAGCGGGTGGGCCACGACGTGCTCATCGTCGAGGTCGATCCCGATCGGGTCGAGTGGGGCGTGAGCCGTCACGAGCCGAGCGGGGTGTCGTGGCTGCAGGCCGACGCCTGCGAGGTGTCCGAGTTCAGCATGGCCGACCCCGGCAAGGCCGACGTCGTGGTCGCGGTCACCGGTGACGACGAGGACAACCTCGTCATCTCCCTCGTGGCCAAGCAGGAGTTCGGCGTGCCACGCGTGGTCGCCCGCATCAACAACCCGGCCAACCGGTGGCTCTTCAACGAGAACTGGGGCGTCGACGTGTCGGTGTCGACCCCGCACCTGCTCACCGCCCTCGTCGAGGAGGCGGTCTCGGTGGGCAGCCTGGTGCGGTTGCTGTCGTTCGGCAACGACGCCGTCCGCCTCTCCGAGGTCACCCTCGCGCCCGAGTCGCCTGCCGACGGCAAGGCCATCAAGGATCTCGGTCTGCCCCGCGACTCCACGGTCGTGGCGGTGCTGCGCGGCGACCACGTGACCGTTCCCCGCGGCGACACCGTGATGTACGCGGGCGACGAGATCGTCGTGCTGGTCACCGCCGAGGGCGAAGAAGACGTGCGCCGCATCCTCGTCGGCTGACCCCTGCGTTGCCGGACCCGCGCGGTCGGGCCATACTGGCCAACGAGAGGGGAGTATCCCTGCTCGGTGGTGTCGTCATCACGATCGGTCTCCGATCCGGCACCATCGGTCCGAGCGCCAGCCGCCCGGGCGGGAGAGACCTCGGGACCACGATCCGGAGCCGTCATGGCTGACCCCTCTCACCCCTCGTACTCCTCGCACCCACCTGGCTCCCGAAACGCCCTCGAGCAGCTGCTCGACGACGCGGTCGAGGCCGAGATCGAGCTCGAGCACGAGCCCACCGTGGTCGAGGCCGAGCGCGGGCTGGTCCGCCGGGTCGTGCGGATCGTCGCTGGCTTCGCCCTCGTGTTCGTCGGCCTGGCGCTCCTCGTCCTGCCCGGTCCCGGTCTGCTGGTGATCGCGGCCGGCCTCGGGCTGCTGTCCCGCGATGTGCCCTTCGCCCGGAGGTGGCTGCGCATCGTGCGGGCCCGCATCCCTGAGAGCGAGGAGGGCGAGATCGCCGGGTGGGTCGTCTACGGATCGGCGACGGTGGCCGCGGTCAGCGTGATCGGCTCGATCGCATGGCTCGTCCTGGGCTGATCGGCGTCGTCAGAGCCCGAAGTCGGCCAGCACACCCGCGCGCATGCCCGCGGTGAACCCGCCGTCGACGACGAGGGTGTGACCGGTGACGAAGGACGCGTCCTCGGAAGCCAGGAACGCGGCCGCAGCCGCGATCTCGTCCGCTCGCCCGAACCGGTTGAGCTTGTGCGCGTCGCGCAACTTGTCCTTGTAGATCTCCATGCCCGGGTTGTCCATGACCGAGCGCATCATCGGCGTGTCGATGAAGCCCGGGCAGATGCAGTTGGCCCGGATGCCCTTCGCGCCGTAGTCGATGGCGAGGTTCTTGGTCAGCAGCACCACGCCGCCCTTGGACGCGTTGTAGGCGCTGCCGCCCTCGGTACCCTCGAGGCCCTCGATGCTGGCGAGGTTCACGATGCTGCCGCGGCCCTGGTCGATCATCGGCCTGAGCGCGTGCTTGGCCACGTGGAAGGTGCCGGTGAGGTTGACGGCGATCACCCGGTGCCACTCGGCTGCGTCGAGCAGGTGGACCGGGCCACCGCCGGCGACTCCGGCGGCGTTGACCACCGAGTCGAGCCGACCGTGCTCGGCGACGACCGCGTCGACGGCAGCCGCGACCGCCGCCTCGTCGGTGATGTCGACGCGGTGGTCGACGTCACCCTGCACGTCGAGGCTCACCACGGTGGCCCCCTCGTCGCGGAATCGGGTCACGCACGCCTCGCCGATGCCAGACGCCGCACCCGTCACCAACGCCACCGTTGCCTCGAGTCGTAGCACGGTTCCCCCTTGACGATCGAACGTTACAAAGTAGTAGAGTCTGTAACGTTGTCACCGTCAAGTGGGGCCTTCATCCGATCAGACCGAGGCAGTGGCGCCGAGCCGGCCGTCCCGACCGAGACGCGAGAGCAGATCCTGCGCGCCGCCGAGGCGTGCATCCGCCGGTGGGGGATCCGACGCTTCTCTATGAACGACGTGGCGGAGCGGGCGGGCGTCTCGAGGATGTCGGTGTACCGGCACTTCGCCGACCGCGACGCGTTGGTGCTGGCGGTGCTCGAGCGGATCGCCGACCAGACCGTCGAGTTGGCGACGCCGCGCGTCCTGCGCCGTCGCACGCTCGCTGCGCAAGTGGCCGAAGCAGCGGCCCACGTCCGCAGCCTCGACGTCGAGGTCGATCTCGGTCTCGACGACCGGCCGGGTGAGGGTGAGCAGGCCGCGCTGTCGTTGGCGCGCACCCGACACGTGCTGAACCGTTGGATCGAGTTCTGGATCCCGCGCCTCGAGGAGGCCCGGGCGCGCGGCGAGGTGCGGGCCGATCTCGACGTGCGCGAGGCAGCCGAGTGGATCATGCGGATGATGCTCTCGCTCGTGACGGTCCCATCGCTCACCGTCGACCTCGACGATCCCGAGGCCGTACGCCGCTTCGTCCGCGATCACATCGTGCGGGGCTTCCAACCGTGACGCCCGCGCACCCGATCGACACCCGTCACGCACACAGAGGAGCCATCCCATGGGCATGAAGTTCGCGCTGTTCTACGAGATCCCCGTACCCCGGCCGTGGACGCCCGAGAGCGAGCACGAGGCCTACAAGAACACGCTCGAGCAGGCCATCCTCGGCGACAAGGTCGGGTTCCACTCGTTCTGGACGGTCGAGCACCACTTCCTCGAGGAGTACTCGCACTGCTCGAACCCGGAGGTCCTCTACGGAGCGATCGCGGCCCGCACGGAGAACATCCGCCTCGGCTACGGCGTGCGGCTGCTCCCGAAGCCGTACAACCACCCGATCCGCACGGCCGAGTCGGTGGCGGTGCTCGACCTGATCTCCGACGGTCGGGTCGAGTTCGGCACCGGCCGCTCGTCGACCCGAGCCGAGCTCGAGGGCTTCGACATCGACCCGCACGAGACCCGGGAGATGTGGAGCGAGGCGCTCGGTCACATCGTCGTCGGCGTGGACGGAGGAGACGTACCAGGCCGACGGCAAGTACTGGCAGCATGGGCGCGCCTCGCCGCGTGCAGCCCAAGCCGCTGCAGAAGCCGCACCCGCCGATGTGGGGCGCGACCTCCAGCCCCGACGGGCACCGCGAGATCGGCCGTCACGGCCTGGGGCTGTGCTCGTTCACCGTCGGTGTGCCGCCCGAGGAGCTGGCCGAACGTCATCGCGCTCTACCGCGAGGGCCTGGCCGAGTGCACCCAACCGGTCGGCAAGTTCGTCAACGACCAGGCGGCCACGTTCACGATGGTCCACTGCGCGCCGACCAAGGAGGAGGCCTACGAGGTGGCCGCCGAGTCGTGCGCCTGGTACGTCAGCTACGGAGCCGCGGCTCATCGCATCGGTGGCCGAGCTGCTGGAAGGCAAGGACCTCGGCACGTACGGCTACACGGGCGAGCTGCGTGAGCACGACGCAGGCCGGCAACCTCGACCTGATCGACTTCGAGTTCCTGCACAGCTCGGGATCGGCGGTCGTCGGCGACCCCGACGAGTGCATCGCCACCGCCAAGCGCTACGAGGCGGCCGGCTGCGATCTGCTGCTCTGCCTCGTGAACCCGCTCAAGATCCCCCACGAGAAGGTCATGCAGTCGATCGAGCTGCTCGGAGGTTCCCGCCTTCGAGGCTGACCTCCGCTCCCGCCCTGGATGCACGGACCGGTACGTGATGCGCGAGCAGGGCGGGCGGAGGCGGGCGCAGGCCGCGTCCATGGCCTCGAGCGCGACCGGGGTGATCATCCCCATGCCGAAGAAGCCGTGGATCATGCCGTCGTAGCAGCGGTAGTCGCAGTCGACGCCGGCCTCGGCGAGGCGCTCGGCGTAGGCGGCACCCTCGTCGCGCAGCGGATCGAACTCGGCGGTGAGCACCGTGGCCGGCGCCACGCCCGGAGAGGTCGTCGACGTACAGGGGCGACACCAGGGTGTCCTTGGGGTCGGTGTCGCCCAGGTAGTGGTCCATGAACCACTGCATGGCCTTGCTGGTGAGCAGGTAGTCCTCGCCGTTCGCTGTCGATCGACGGGAACGAGGCCGTCAGGTCGACGGCGGGGTAGACGAGCAGCTGATGGCGCAGCGCCGGGCCACCCGACTGGCTCGCCCTCGCCGCCACGACCGCCGCCAGGTTGCCGCCGGCGCTGTCGCCGCCCACGGCGAGACGCGTCGGGTCGCCGCCGATGCTCGAGCCGCGTTCGCCGCCACCCACTCGAGCGCGGCCCAGCAGTCGTCGACCGCGGCCGGGAACGGGTGCTCGGGTGCCAGCCGGTAGTCGACCGACACGACGACGGCGCCGGAGCGGTTGGCCAGCTTGCGCGAGGTCGGGTCCGCGCTCTCCAGGTCGCCGATCACCCAGCCGCCGCCGTGGTACCAGACCAGCACCGGCTGGGCCTCGGCCCCGGCGTTCCGGTAGATGCGAACAGGGACGTCGCCGGCCGGGACCCGGGATCGTCCTGCGTCGTGACGTCGTCCACCGGCTCGGGCTCCCCGTCGACCGCGGTGAGCATCGCCATCATGGCCCGGGCGTCGGGCACCGACATGTCCGACAGATCGGGCGTGTCGCTGCCCGCCATGCTGTCGAGCAGGACCTGGATGGCTCGGATCGACCGGCATGATGCTCCCCTTGGCCGGCCGCCCCCCGGTGGCCGTGCGCGGCCGAAATCTAGCGGCAGATCAGTTGGCCCACTGGGTCCAGGGGATCTGCCAGTCGCCGATGCCGTTGGTCGGTTCGAGCTGGACGGGCGAGTTCAACACGGTCACGACATCGCCGACCTGGCTGTAGCCGTAGAACCACTCCGCATCGGCGGTCGACACGTTCACGCACCCGTGCGACACGTTGACGTGGCCCTGGTCGCCGACCGACCACGGCGCCGCGTGCACGAACTCGCCGCTGTTGGAGATGCGGACGTCCCAGTACACCGTCTCGTAGTAGCCGTCGGGAGAGTTGCGGGGGATGCCGACGGTGGCCGAGTCCATGATCACCTTCTGGGCCTTGTCGGACACGACGTGCACCCCGCCCTTGGTCGGGTACTTGTCGCGTCCGGTCGAGACCGGGATGACCTTGATGACCTTGCCGTTGTCGGTGACGGTCATCGTGTGCGCGACCACGTCGACGGTGCTCACGTGGGAGTCGCCGATGCGGTAGTTCACGGTGACGTCCTTGACGCCCCAGGCGCCGCCGCCGGCGTCGTAGTCCTTGATGTGCGCGGCCACGCTGACCTTGGTGCCGGCCGCCCAGTAGTGCGACCGGGCGCCAGTGGAGCTCGGTCGACGAGAACCAGTGCCACGCGCCGTTGACCGCCGGAGTGGTCGACACCGTGAGCAGGTGCTCGAAGGCGGCGCGCTTGGCCTCGGCGATGGGCGTGTTGGTGGTGACGACGACCGGCATGCCGACACCCATCACGGCGCCGTCGCCGGGGCTCAGCAGGGCCCGGAACACCACCGTCGGTCCGGCGGTCGTGAAGTGCCACTGGTGCATCGACGCGTGCGCCCGGCCTCGTCGGCGACACCGGCGCGGACCAGGTACGTCGTGGTCGGGGTGAGCGGTTGGGCACTGGCCCAGCTGGTCGCAGCCGGGGGGAGCACGCCGTTGGTGGTCGCCGCCGGGCGAGGAGATCGTGATCGACGTGAGCGTGCCGTGCGTGACCGACACGGCCAGGTGTTGGCCGAGGGGCACGGCCCGGGCGCCGGCGGCGGGGTTGGAGCTGATCGACTGCGGGCGGGACCGTGGTGGTGGGGCCGGCCTGGGGACCCGTCGACGCGCCGCAGCCGACCATCAACAGGGCGCCCCCGAGGGCGAATCCCCGGAGGACGAACCGGACGCCAAGGGCTCGTCGCACCCCACCAGTGTGCCCCCTTTGGGTTCGCGGAGCACCTCGCGCGGCGCATTCGGCGCGGTGCTCCGGTCGACCCGATCCGGTGGCCGGGAACCCTCGGGTCCGCTCGAGCGGGCTCCGATAGCCTCCGCCGCATGGGGGCAGCGGCGATACGGGGCGCCGGGGGAGCGATCGCCACGCCACCCAAGCGGGAGCGACTCAGCCCGTCGGTCCGCCAGCAGCGCCTCCTCGACGCGGCGGCGCTCATCATCGAGACGGAGGGGACACGTCGGCCATCACGATGGAGCGGCTGGGCGAGGTAGCCGGCTCGAGCCGGACCCTCGCCTATGCCCACTTCCGGTCTCGGGCCGCGGCCCTGCTCCTGTGCCTCTACGAGCGTGAGCGGGAGGTCTACGTGGGCCTCCACCGCCAGCGACTTGCGGCCGCGGTCACCTTTGAGGACCGCATGCGGGCGGCGATGTCCGCCTACCTCGACGCCATCGTCGAACGGGGCGTGCTGTTCGTCCGGCTCATGTCGGAGCCGTCGATCGAGGCCGAGGTCGAGGCCATCCGGCTCGACGGGCCTACGCCGGACCGCCGCCTACTGGACGCACCTGGCCGTGGCGAACGGCATGGCCCGTGGTTCGGCCGAGGTCCTCGTCACGATGCAGCTCGCTGCGGCCGAGGCGGTCGGACGGTTCGTGGCCCGCCATCCCGAGCGGCGCTCCGAGCTCGAGGACGAGTACCTCCGCTTCGCGCTCGCCACCGCCCGCGCCGCGCCGCTCCGACCCCCTGGAAACTGGGCATCTGCGTACTCGGATTCCGATTGATTCCATGCCCAGTTTCGGGGGAGGGCGCGATCGCCGATCGCGGCGTCAGGCGACGGAGGCGCCATAGGAGTCGTAGGTCCGTCCTTCGCGCTCGGCCAGGCCCTGGCCCGATGCCAACTGGAAGGGGCTGATGCCGCCCGGCTTGCCACGCGGTGATCGACCCGGCGGCGACGGCCGCCTCGGACTTCGGCGGCACCCGGAACCGGGCCCGAGCGTCGTCGAGCGGCAGGTGGGCGAGCTCGAACCAGTCGATCCTCAGGAAGTCGATGCTGTCGCTCGCCGTGAGCGTGTCGTGGCAGAGCGCGCCGCGCCGCATGGCGTCGCCGATCCGGACCGGCCATGCCGTCGCCGGCGGACAGGTGACCGAGGTCGGCCTCGAACAGGCCGGCGCCGGTGCGCAGGTAGCCGGTCTCGAACGAGAGAGACGACCATGGCGAGCAGCGAGAACGCCCGCATGTCGTCGTTGGCCCGCGCGATGAAGGCGAACACCTCGAGCTCGCACTCGACGGTCGTGCCGTAGTCGGCGAGGACGTGCACCCAGTCGTGCTGGGCCAGCAGGGGCGGAGCCGATCCAGGTCGCCCGGGAAACGCGAAGCCTCGGGCCCGGTACATCTCCCACACCCGCCGGCCGAGCGTGCCCTCGGGCAGGTCGCCGAGCGCGGTCCAGCGGGCCGCCAGCGCCGGGTCGTCGACGCTCAGCTCCCAGGCCCCGGCCAGCTCGGTCGAGGTGTGGAGTGCGGCCGCGTCGTCCGGGTCGCCAGTCGGAGGTGTAGCCGTTGCGCTCGAAGTCGAAGGCGGCGAGTCCGAGCGATCCCGTGGCGAACCGTGCGGGCGACGTCGATCATCTTGTCGTCGACCGTCAGCTCACGGGCGAACGCGGCCACCCGGTCGATCACCTCTGGCGGCAGCGGCCGCAGCACCAGGGCGGCCGAGCAGCATGAGCTGCACCCCGCGGCTGCGGAAGGCCTGGTCGCGCCGGGCCAACACGTGCGCGAAGGCCTCGGGCGTCGACGGCTCGATCCTCGTCGACCGAGACGGCATGGCCCGTCATCGCGGGGAACAGCGCCTCGATGAGCACCCGCTGGACGTCGGTGAGACCGCCGGCCGGCGCGACGGCCGAGGCCACGCCGTTGGCCGTGGCCTGCACCTCGTCGGGCCCGGGCGGTTCGAGCAAGACCGTGTCGGGACCAGGGAACGGAACGGGCATGTCACCGATTCAACCGAAACCGGGCACGAAAACACGCCAAATCGACGGGCAAAGATGCCCAGTTTTCGTAGGGTCGGGCTCATGGTGCCAACCTCCGAGCGGCCGGACGACGGATCTGCGCCGCGTCGACGACGCCGAGCGACGGTTCGCGGCGCTGGTCAGGTCGCCTCGACGACGACGGGGTCGGCGCCCCCTGCCGACTTCCGGGTTGGACGGTCGGCCACCTGCTCGCCCACGTGGCCCGCAACGCCGACAGCCACACCCTCCGGGCCGAGGCCGCGGCGCGCGGCGAGATGGTGGATCAGTACCCCGGCGGCTTCGAGGGTCGGGCGGCCGAGATCGAGGCGGGCGCGGCTCGACCCGCCGCCGAGCAGCTCGCCGACCTGGCCGTGTCGGCCGATCGCATGGCGGCCGCGTGGGCGGCCGTGCCCGACTCGGCCTGGTCCAACCACACCCGGGACGTCGGTGGCCGTGAGCGACCGCTTTCGGCTCTGCCCGGGCGGCGCTGGCAGGAGCTCGAGGTGCACGCTGTGGACCTCGGGTTCGGTCCGACCCACCGTGACTGGTCCGACGACTTCGTCTCGGTGTGGCTGCCTCGCCTGCGCGGCGAGATCCCGGCTCGTGTCGCGCCCGGTGCCGATCCGGACGAGGTCGCGGCTGCGCGCGGCCGCTGCGCTCGACCAGCGCGACGAGCTGGCCTGGCTCTACGGGCGCCTCGTCGACCGGATCTGCCCGAGCTGCGGGCCTGGTCCTGACCGTCGGCGGGCGTCAGCCGACCATCGCGCGCCTGGCCGCCGTCGACCGGCAGCACGCACGCCGGTGATGAAGGCCGGCTTCGTCGGAGGCCAGGAACAGCGCGGCGTGGGCGACGTCCCAGGCGGTGCCCTGGTGGCCGAGCGGGACACTGACGGGCCCGGGCGGCGGCCAGCGTCGTCGCGCGGTCGACCCGTCGCTCGCGCCGCGCGCGTCGACGCCCATCGGGGTGTCGATGAGTCCCGGCATGATGGCGTTGACCCGGATGCCGTCGGCGGCGTGGGCCACGGCGAGCGTCTGGGTCAACGCGTTCACGCCCGCCTTCGACACCTTGTAGGCGGTCAGCGTCGCCGCCGCGGCGATCGCCGCCAGCGACGAGATGTTCACGATCGCCCCGCCTCCCTGCTCGCGCATCACCGGCACCACGTGCTTGCAGGTGAGCCACATCGCCTTGAGGTTGACGTCGATGATGCGGTCCCAGGCCCGCGTCGTCGAGGTCGGCGGGTCGGCGCGTCGCCGGCGCCGATGCCCACGTTGTTGTGCAGCACGTCGATGCGCCCGAGCGGCGTCGACGGCCCGGTCGACGAGCGCCGCGCAGCGCGGCCTCGTCGGTGATGTCGGCGACGTGGACCTCGGCGCGGCCGCCCTCGGCGACGACCAGGTCGCGCGTCTCGGTGACCGACGCCTCGTCGCGGTCGACCAGCAGCAGGTCGGCCCCGTGGCGGGCGAACAGCAGGGCCGTGGCGCGGCCGTTGCCGATCGTCTCGCCCTCGGTCTGGCCGGCGCCGACGATGACGGCGCGCTTCCCCTCGAGGCGGCCGGTCGGGCTCGGTTGCCACGGTCACACCTCGCCCAGGCCGGGTTGGTCGCCCTCGAGCTGCACGCCGAGCGAGTTCAACGTGCCGGCGAGCATGGCGTAGGCACCGGCCAGCATGGTGAGCTCGATGAGCTGCTCGTCGCCGTAGCGTGACGACAGCTCGGCCCAGGTGGCGTCGCCGATGCGGTGATCGTCCTGCAGCTGGTCGACCGCGCTGCAGCAGCGTGGCGTCTGTCGGCCGGCCAGTCAGGATCGTCGGACGGTCCTGGCGGTCCGACGGATCTCGTCGTCGGTCAGCCCGGCGGTCCGCGCGATGCCGACGTGCTGGCCCCACTCGTAGGTGGCACCGCAGCGCCAGGCCACCCGCAGGATGACCAGCTCGCGGATCGCGTTCCGCGAGCGTGCTGCCCTGCAGCAGCCGACCCGCGAACGGCGACCATCGGCGGTAGAGCTTCGGATGGCGCACCAGGGTGCGGAAGATGTGGAGCGATGGCGCTCGGGCCGAGCGGCTCGAGCAGCGCCAGCTGCTCGGGGCGTGCACTCCTCGTCGGTCAGCGGGCTCATGCGGGGCGGGCTGGGGTCGGCCATGACCCGAGTCTTGCAACGATCGGGTCGCTCCGCCGCGGCGGTAGCGGGTCAGACAACCAGATGGTGGGCGCTCAGCGTCGAAGCGCCACGGCCACCTCGATCTCCACCGCGCCGCCGCGCGGCAGCGCGGCCACGCCGATGGCGGAACGGGTGTGGCGGCCCGCGGTCGCCCAGCACCTCGGCCAGCAGGCGGCTGGCGCCGTCGACCACGGCCGGCTGCGGCGTCGAAGTCGGGTCGGCAGGCGACGAAGCCGAGCACGGTGAGCACGCGCTCGATGCGGTCGAGCGAGCCGAGCTCGGCCCGCAGGACCGACGAGCGCGTTGAGCGCGCACCACCGGGCGGCCTCGGCGCCCTGCTCGACGGTCACGTCGTCGCCGAGCCGGCCGGGGTGCACGAGCACGCCGGCGTGGTCGCGGGGGAGCTGTCCCGAGGTGCGGGCCACGCCGCCGTGCACGACGACCGCGTCGAGCGGGTCGTGGGGCGGGTGCGGGCCGGGCAGCTCGAGGCCGAGCTGGCGCAGCCGCTCGTCGACGGTCGGGGTGGCCATGCCGGCGGACGCTACCGGAACGTCGTCGTCGGATTTCCGCCGGTCGCGCCGGCGAGGGGCGGCGGTACGGTCCCGTCATGCGCACACCACAGCGACCGGGCTGCCGCCTTCCTCGCCCTCCACGTCCCTGGCCGTCCCCTGCTGCTCCCCAACCCGTGGGACGTCGGGTCGGCCCGCCTGCTGGCCCACCTCGGCTTCGAGGCCCTGGCCACGACCAGCGCCGGGTTCGCCGCCACCCTCGGCCGGCTCGACGGTTCGGTCACCCGCGACGAGGCCATCGGCCACGGCGGCCAGATCGCCGCGTGCGGTCGACGTGCCGGTCTCGGCCGACCTCGAGAACTGCTTCGCCGACGAGCCGGAGGGCGTGGCCGAGACGATCACGCTGGCCGTCGGCGTCGGCCTCTCGGGCGGCTCGGTCGAGGACTACACCGGTGACCGGGTCGACCCGATCTATCCGATCGACCTGGCCGTGGCGCGGGTCGCGGCCGCGGTCGAGGCCGCGCACGCGACGTCCGCTTCGTCGCTCACCGCCCGCGCCGAGAACCACATCCGGGGGCGCGACGACCTCGACGACACGATCACCCGGCTCCAGCGCTACCGCGAGGCGGGGGCCGACGTCGTGTACGCCCCCGGCGTGAGCGACCCGGCTGACATCGGCCGTCTGGTCGAGTCGGTCGACGCGCCGGTCAACGTGCTCGCCCTGCCCGGGTGCACCGTCGGTGGCGCAGCTGGCCGAGCTCGGTGTCGCCCGGGTGTCGGTCGGCAGCGCGTTCGCGACCGTCGCGCTGAGCGCCGTGGTCGCCGGCGGCGCGCGAGCTGCGCGACGACGGCACCTACGGCTTCTGGGACAGGTGGGGGCGAACGGCGGCGAGATCAGGGCCGCGTTCACGCCGTAGCGTCGCCGCTCCGTCAGGGCTTCGAGGCGGCGCGGCGGCGGGCCGGCTCGAGCGCGGCGACGTAGTCGGTCAGTCGGGCCGCGATCTCGAGCCCGATGGCCGGGTCGCTCAGATCCGGGTCGGGCCACAGCTCGGACAGCCGGCGCCAGTCGTCGCGTCGGCCGATGAAGGTCCCGCCTCGGCCTCGGACCCGAGCACCCGTCGCCAGCGGCGTTCGTCGCGGAGCAGCTGGTCGAGCAGCGCCTGGTTGCGGGCCTCGTCGGGATGCTCGGCGTGGAAGCCGATCTCGAGCACCAGGACCTTGGCCTCGTCCATGGCCGCGGCGCCCATGACCTGCGCCTCGTAGTGCTCCTTCGAGGGCGTCTCGGCGCCGAACCACACCTTGATGCCGTAGCGGTGCGCGCGGCAGCGCACCTCTCCGAGGTCGGGCGGGACGAGGCTCGTGACGGCATCGGCGACCTCGTCGAACAGCAGCAGCTCCACCCGGGAAGTGTGCCCGACCCGGGCAGCCACGGCTCCGGCCCGGCGCGGCAGGGCCGTCAGCCGGGGCGCAGGTCGGCGGGTGTGTTGCCGAGAAGGTAGCGCGGCCCGGAGCCGAGTGGCGCCGCGGCGTCGGCGGGTTGTAGAGCGCGCAGGTCTAGAACGACAGGCAGCCGCAGCCGATGCACGACGTCAGCCGGTCGCGCAGGCGCTCGAGCGGTCGCGATCTGCTCGTCGAGGCGCGGCTTCCAGGCGCGTGACAGCCGCGCCCAGTCCGCCGGTCGGGCGTGCGCTCCGTCGGCAGCGTGGCCAGCGCCGCGCGGATCTCCTGGAGTCGTGAGCCCGACGCGCTGGGCGACGCGGACGAAGGCGATGCGGCGCAGCTCGTCGCGGTGGAAGCGGCGCTGGTCCCGCCGGAGCTGCGCCGGGCCCGGATCAGGCCCTCGCGCTCGTAGAAGCGGAGCGCCGACGGCGCGATGCCGGAGCGCGTGCCGACCTGTCCGATGGTGAGCCACTCGTCGTCCATGCGCGCGAGAAAATCACGACACAGACCTTGACCTCAAGTGAACTTGAGGTGCTAGCGTCGTCGTCCATGAAGACAGCAGCCGCCCCGATCGGGCAAGAGTCTCACGGCTCGCCGCACCGCACCGGCGGCGATGGTAGGACTGGACTGGACGCCCTGGCCGACGCCGGAGCGATCGCCCTGCTCTGCGACGCGGTCGCCGAGCTGATCGCGCGCCCGAAGCTCGCGCCGGCCGACTCGTTCGTCCTGCACGCACCGCTCGAGCTGCTGGCGCGCGTGGCGCTGCTGCCGCTGGTCGACCCGGCGGCCGTGACCAGGCGCGCCGTCGCATCGTGGAGCTGGCCGCCGGCTACCAGGCCGCCGGCGAGGTGGTTACCCGCCCGGCACCGGCATCGTTCGATTCGGCAGCTGCCGCCGCATCCCGGCTGACCGCGGCACTGGTCGCCGGCGACCTCGAGGAGATCGACCGAGTCGCGACCTACGTCGGTGACGCGGTGCCGCCGGCTCGCCTGGCCTCGCTCCTGGGTCCCTCGGTCGTGACCTCTCTCGGCGCGGCCGCGCACGGCGGCATCCTGCTGTACCTGCTCGCGCGCGACCCGGCCGGTGCGGTCGACGGGCGGATCATCCGTGGTGCGCTGCGGGATATCGGGCGACACCCTGACTGGCGACTCTCCTGGTTCGCCGACCCGGATCTGTCCGCCGACGCGGCCGACCTGGACGGCGGCCACCCACCCGGCGCGACGCCCGACTCGTTGGTCGCCGCCCTCGCCGACGTGCCGTTGCTGGGCGTGCCCGGGAGCACGTTCATCTATCCGATCATGAACCAGGCCGAGGCCTCCGGTACGGCCGCGGACGTGCTCGCACCCCTGCTCGACCGGGCCCTCGGCGACGCGGACGGCGAGGCCGCGGTCTGGGCGGCCCGCGCCGGTCTGGCCCGGATCGCGGCCTGGTCGATGCTCCAGGAGGGACCCGAGTACGCGCCCTACGGGTGGAGCCACTGCCTGACGATGCCCCAGGCCGTGTCCGCCCTCGCCGGCGCGGTCGACCCGAAGGTGGCGGTCGCGGTGGCGGCGACGCACGTCGTGGGCTTCCGGTCCGCGCTCGGCCTGCGCCCGCTCGACCCCGCGTGGCAGCCCCACGGGCTCGTGCTCGACGACGTGGTCGACGCCATCGGCGAGAGCCGTGACGCGGCTGCGTCGACGGTCTGGCACGTGCCACCGGACGCGCTCGGCGGGATCGTCGCCGATCTGGCCACCAACGCGGCAGGCCACGGCGACGCGCACCTGGTGAAGTACACCCTCGCCTGCTTCGACGCGGCCACGGCCGACCCGGATGCGCGCCACCTCTACCTGGCGGCGGCGGCCTCGCTCGCCGCGTGGTGGACCGCGGCCGACCGGCTCGTTCGGCGCCCCGTCCGTCGAGGTATCTGTCAGGTGAGCGACCTCGGAGAGGTCGCTCAGCTGACAGGAAGCGCCGCGCAGCCAGCGGCGGATGAGCAGACGTCATCCCGAGATGACAGGGTGGACGGCGTGCCGACGCCCGTCCCCAGCTCAGTCACATGACGGCGGTCGCGTCGAACCCGGTCGAGCTGCGGCCCGACGGGCTGGCGGCCGCCGACGTGGTCGACGTCGCCCGCCGCGACCGGACCGTCGTGCTCGGTCAGGCCGCCCGGGCCCGGATCGAGGCATCCGCCGCGGTCGTTGAGCGGCTCGCGGCCGGCGACGTGCCGGTGTACGGCGTGTCGACCGGCTTCGGGTCGCTGGCCAACACCTCGATCCCCGCTGATCGACGCGTCGACCTCCAGCAGGCGATCGTGCGCTCGCACGCGGCGGGCATGGGTGCGGCGGTCGAGCGCGAGGTGGTGCGGGCGATGATGCTGCTGCGGGCCCGCACGCTGGCCATGGGCTACTCCGGCGTCCGCCCCGAGGTGGTCGAGTCGATGGTGGCGCTGCTCAACGCGGGCGTGACGCCGGTCGTGCGCGAGTACGGCTCGCTCGGAGCCAGCGGCGATCTCGCCCCGCTCGCCACCTGCGCGCTCGTGCTGCTCGGCGAAGGGGAGGCCGAGACCGCCGGAGGCACGGTGGTCAGCGGCGCCGAGGCGCTGGCCGCACGCCGGGTTGGAGCCGCTCACGCTCACTGCCAAGGAGGGCCTGGCCGTCGTCAACGGCACCGACGGCATGCTCGGCATGCTGTTGTTGGCGCTCGACGACCTCGACCACCTGTTGGTTGCGGCGGACGTGGTCGCGGCGATGACGGTCGAGGCGCTGCTGGGGACCGACCGCGCCTTCGCCGACGACCTGCAGCGACTGCGTCCACATCCGGGTCAGGCCCGTAGTGCGACCAACCTGCGCGCGCTGCTGGCCGGATCGGCGATCGTCGCGAGCCACCGCGAGGACGACGACCGGGTGCAGGACGCCTACTCGTTGCGCTGCACACCGCAGGTGCACGGCGCGGCCCGCGACGCGGTGGACTTCGCCCGACGCGTCACCGAGGTCGAGCTCGTGTCGGCCATCGACAACCCGATGATCCTCCCCGATGGTCGGGTCGAATCGTGCGGCAACTTCCACGGGGCCCCGCTCGCGCACGCCGCCGACTTCCTGGCCATCGTGGTGGCGGACCTCGGCGCGCTTGTCCGAGCGGCGCACCGACCGGATGCTCGACCGCACGCGCTCGTACGGCCTGCCGCCGTTCCTCACCGACGACGCCGGCGTGTACTCGGGGCTCATGATCGGCCACTACACGCAGGCCGCCATGACCGCCGAGAACCGGCGTCAGGCCGCTCCGGCCAGCGTCGACACGCTGCCCACCAGTGCGATGCAGGAGGACCACGTGTCGCTCGGATGGGCCGCGACGCGCAAGCTGCGCGTCGTCGTCGCCAACCTCACCCGGATCCTGGCCGTGGAGCTCGTGTGCGCGGCCCGGGGACTCGAGTTCCGTGCGCCCGTTGGCGCCGGCTCCGGGCACGGGCGCGGCGGTGGCGGCCCTGCGTACCGTGGTGCCCGGCGCCGGGCCCGACCGCTGGTTGGCGCCCGAGCTGGCCGCGGCGGAGCGCCTCGTCGCCGACCGGGCGCTCGAGTCGGCCGTGTCCGACGTCATCGGGGGGTTGCCGTGAGCTCGAGCGATGCACCTGGCGAGATCCGCGGCGCCGCGGGGACTCGACCTGAGCTGTCGGGGATGGTCGCAGGAGGCGGCCATGCGCATGCTCATGAACAACCTCGATCCCGAGGTGGCCGAGCGGCCGGCCGACCTGGTCGTCTACGGCGGTACCGGGCGGGCCGCCCGGTCGTGGGAGGCGTACCACGCCATCGTCGCCACCCTGCGCACGCTCGGCGACGACGAGACACTGCTCGTGCAGTCCGGCAAGCCGGTCGGCGTCCTGCGCACGCACGAATGGGCGCCGCGGGTGCTCATCGCCAACTCGAACCTCGTGCCCGACTGGGCGACGTGGGACGAGTTCCGTCGGCTCGAGCACCTGGGCCTCACGATGTACGGCCAGATGACGGCAGGCTCGTGGATCTACATCGGCACTCAGGGCATCCTCCAGGGCACCTACGAGTGCTTCGCCGAGATCGCACGTCGCCGCTTCGGCGGATCGCTGGCCGGCACCATCACGCTCACCGCTGGGCTCGGCGGCATGGGCGGCGCGCAGCCGCTGGCGGTCACGATGAACGACGGCGTGGCGTTGTGCATCGACGTCGACCCGACCCGCATCGAGCGGCGGGTCGAGACCCGGTACCTCGACGTCGTGGCCGACTCGCTCGCCGACGCGGTGACCCGTTGCGAGCGGGCCAAGGCGGACGGCGTCGCGCTGTCGGTCGGACTGGCGGCGAACGCGGCGGACGCGGTGCCCGAGTTGCTGGCCCGCGGGTTCCCGGCCGACATCGTCACCGACCAGACGAGCGCCCACGATCCGATGAGCTACATCCCCAACGACCTGTCGATGGAGGCGGCCGCGGTCATGCGGCGCGACGACCCCGACGAGCTGGTGCGCCGGGCCGCGTGCTGCGATGGCGACGCACTGCGAAGCGATGGTCGGCTTCCTGCACGCCGGAGCCGAGGTGTTCGACTACGGCAACTCCCTGCGGGCCGAGGCCCGACTGGGCGGTTTCGACGGCGCCTTCGAGTACCCGGGCTTCCTGCCGGCCTACATCCGGCCCCTGTTCTGTGAGGGCAAGGGCCCGTTCCGCTGGGTGGCCCTGTCGGGCGATCCCGCCGACATCGCCGCCACCGACCAAGCCGTGCTCGACGAGTTCCCCGACGACGACGGACTGGCCCGATGGATCGCGTTGGCGGGCGAGCGGGTGGCGTTCCAGGGGCTGCCGGCCCGCATCTGCTGGCTCGGCTACGGCGAGCGCCACCGGCTCGGTCTGCGCTTCAACGACATGGTGCGCACGGGCAAGCTGCGCGGCCCGATCGTGATCGGGCGCGATCACCTCGACTCGGGATCGGTCGCGTCGCCCTACCGGGAGACCGAGGCGATGATCGACGGCTCCGACGCCATCGCCGACTGGCCGTTGCTCAACGCGCTGGTCAGCACTTCGTCGGGCGCGGCGTGGGTGAGCATCCACCACGGTGGCGGCGTGGGGATCGGGCGATCGATCCACGCCGGCATGGTCTGCGTCGCCGACGGCACCGACCTCGCCGCCCAGAAGCTCGAGCGCGTCCTCACCAACGACCCGGCGATGGGCGTGATCCGCCATGCCGACGCCGGTTACGAGCGCGCCATCGAGGTCGCGGCAGAGCGTGGTGTGCGCATCCCGATGCAGGAGGGTTGAGTGGCCGTCCGCCCGATCGCCACGATCGGCCATCCGGTTCTGCGTCAGCCCGCCCGCAAGATCGGCGCCGACGAGCTGGCGTCGCCCGAGATCCAGTCGTTGATCGACGACCTGATCGACACCATGCACGCGGCCAACGGAGCGGGCATCGCGGCCAACCAGGTGCACGAGGCGGTGCGAGTCGCGGTCATCGAGGTCGACCACAACCCGCGCTATCCCTACAAGCCGCCGATCCCGTTGACGGTGGTGGTCAACCCAGTGCTGACGCCACTCGACGATGAGATGGTCGACATCAACGAGGGCTGCCTGTCGGTGCCCGACCTGCGGGGCGACGTCGCCCGCCACGTCAACGTGCGTGTCGAGTACCTCGACCGAGACGGCGTCGCCCACGACGAGGTGAAGCGGGGCCTCACCGCCGGCACCTTCCAGCACGAGTGCGACCACCTGGACGGCCGGCTCTTCGTCGACCGGGTCACCGACCCGACCACGCTGTCCACCTGGGAGCAGTTCGAGCGCTTCCGCCGCGACGACTTCATCGAGCGGATCACCGTGTTCGTGGCGCGGGTCGGGTCGTGACGCCGCTCACCTACTGGTGCGAGCACGCCTGGCTGGGTGGGTCGGCCGTCAGCTCGGGCGTGTGCGTCGACGTGGCGGACGGGCGGATCCGCGCGGTGCGCCCGGGCGTGGCAACCGCGCCGGCTGGGGCGGCTCGGCGACCTGGTCTGACCATGCCGGGGTTCGCCAACGGGCACAGCCATGCGTTCCACCGCGCCATGCGCGGTCGCGCCCAGAGTCAATTCGCGGGCACCTTCTGGAGCTGGCGACGGGCGATGTACGAGCTGGCCACGGCGCTCGACCCCGACCGCCTCCACCGGTTGGCCCGGGCCACCTTCGGCGAGATGGTGCTGGCCGGGTACACCTCGGTCGGCGAGTTCCACTACGTCCACCACGACCGCGACGGCACGTCGTACGCCGATGCCAACGCCATGGGCGAAGCCCTGGTGGCGGCCGCGGCCGAGGCCGGCATCAGGATCACGCTGCTGGACGTCTGCTACCTGCACGGCGGCATCGGTCGCGACCTCGACCCCCAGCAGCGACGGTTCTCGGACGGGTCGGTGGACGCCTGGATGGAGCGGGTGTCGGCGCGGCAGGTCGCGTCCCATGTTCGACTCGGCGCGGCCGTCCACTCGGTGCGGGCCTGCACGCCCGAGGAGATTGCGACGGTCGCATCCTGGGTGGAGGCGAACCCCATGCCGCTGCACGCGCACGTGAGCGAGCAACCGGCCGAGAACGAGGAGTGCCTGGATACGTTCGGGCGGACGCCCACCCAGGTGCTGAGCGATGCCGGCGCCCTCGGCCCGCGCTTCACCGCCGTGCACGCCACCCACCTGACCGAAGGCGACATCGAGCGGCTCGGGTCGAGCCGCTCTGCGGTGTGCCTGTGCCCCACCACCGAGCGCGACCTGGCCGACGGGATCGGGCCCGCACCGCGGCTGGCCCTGAGCGGTGCGTCGTTGCTGGTGGGCAGCGATTCGCAGGCGATCGTCGACGGCCTCGAGGAGCTCCGCGCGATGGAGCTCGACGAGCGTCTCTCGTCGGGCTATCGCGTCGCGTTCAAACCGCTGCTCCTCGCGTCCACGTTGACCTCCGCCGGTCACGCCGCCCTCGGTTGGGACGATGCCGGTGCCATCGCTGCAGGCACGCGGGCCGACCTCGTCACCGTTTCGCTCGACTCGGTCCGCCTGGCCGGCGCAGACCCGAGCCAACTGCTCGAGGCCGTGCTGTTCGGGGCCACGGCCAGTGACGTCACCCACGTCACGATCGACGGCGTCGACGTGGTCGTCGACGGACGGCACCGGGCGCTGGACGTGCCGCGGGAGCTGGCGGCATCGATCTCGGAGGTCTGGTCGTGACGACGGTGGTCGACCGGATCGGTCTGCTGGTCACCAACGATCCCGCTCTGGGGGACGGACCACTGGGGCTCGTGCGCGACGCGGCCGTCGTCGTCGACGGTGATCGGGTGGTGTCGGTGGAGCCGGCCGGCGCGATCGCCGACGAGCGGGTCGACGCCCGGGGTGGCTGTGTGATCCCCGGGTTCGTCGACAGCCACACCCATCTCGTGTTCGCCGGCGACCGGGCGGACGAGTTCGTCGAGCGGATGGCGGGTCGCCCCTACGAAGCCGGCGGCATCGCCACGACGGTGGCCGCGACGCGAGCCGCGCCGAGCGAGGAACTGCGCACCGGCGCGCGCGGCCGGTTGCGCCAGGCCTGGCTCACCGGCACCACCCATGTCGAGGTCAAGTCCGGCTACGGACTCGACGTCGACCAGGAGCGGAGGTGCCTCGACGTCGCCGCCGGCCTCACCGACGACGTCACCTTCCTCGGCGCCCATCTCGTCCCGCCCGAATATGAAGGGCGGTCCGACGCCTACGTCGACCTTGTCTGCACGACCATGCTCGAGCGATGCGCCCCGGTGGCCCGTTGGATCGACGTCTTCTGCGAGCGCGGGGCCTTCGACGAGGACCAGTCGCGGGCCGTGCTGGCTGCGGGCCGGGCCGCCGGCCTCGGCGGGCGCGTCCATGCCAACCAGCTCGGACCGGGTGCGGGTGTCCGGCTCGCGGTCGAGCAGGGAGCGGCTTCGGCCGACCACTGCACCCACCTCACCGAGGCCGACCTCGATGCGCTGGCCGGTAGCGACACCGTGGCCACCTTCCTGCCGGCCTCGGACTTCTGCACGCGCCAGCCCTACCCGCCCGGCCGACGCGCGATCGACGCCGGGGTCTCGGTCGCGCTCGCCTCGAACTGCAACCCGGGATCCAGCAACACGACCTCCATGCCGTTCGCGCTTGCCCTGGCCGTCCGCGAGATGGGTCTGTCGGTCGTCGAGGCGCTCCAGGCGGCCACCCTCGGTGGCGCCCGGGCACTGCGCCGTGACGACCTCGGCCGGCTCGGGCCCGGAACCAGAGCCGACCTGGCCGTGCTCGACGCCCCGTCGTACACCTACCTCGCGTACCGGCCGGGCGTCCCGATCGTGACGGCCACGATGGTCGGCGGGGTGGTGGTGGTCGGCCCGACTTCGACGTGACGCCGATGTATTGACAGTAATAGTGTCAAAAGCTAGGCATTCGTCGTGAACGTCCTGCTCATCACGACCGATCAGCAGCGGGCCGACAGCATCGGCGCCTACGGCAACCCTGTGTGCCAGACGCCGAACCTCGACCGTCTGGCCGCGGAGGGCACCCGCTTCTCGGCCTGCCGTACGCAGAACCCGTTCTGCCAGCCGGCGCGGGCGACGATCCTCACCGGCACGCATGCCCTCGACCCACGGCGTGACCTTCAACGGCCGCGACCTGCCCGAGGGCGAGACCGAGCGGTCGGTGGCCACCACCTTCGCCCGCCGCGGTCACCGCACCGGCTTCTTCGGCAAGGCGCACTTCGCCACGACCTTCCCCTACCTGCCGACTCGGGCCAGCTCGAGTCGGTCGAGGGATCGGCGGCGATGGGCGAGGACTGGGCCGGGCCCTACTTCGGCTTCGACGCACGTGCAGCTCCTGCTGTTCGGCCACAACCTGCGCACCGCGCCGCTCATGGGCAACGTGGAACTGGTGCTTCGGTCCGGCACCGTTCGGTCTCCACTACGGGCGCTGGCTCTACCGCGACGGTGTCGCCAAGGGCAACGAGCGCCTCGCCGCGATGCAGCCCGAGGCGGCCGGCGCGACCTGGGACCACACGCAGACCTGGCGCAGCGCCATCGCCGAGGAGGACCACCCGACGACCTGGACGGCCGACTGCGCCATCGACTGGCTGAAGGGCCGCGCCGCCGAGCGACGAGCCGTTCTTCGGATGGGTCAGCTTCGCCGACCCGCACCACCCGATGGACCCGCCGGGTCGCTGGTTCGACATGTACGTCACCGGCCGACGTCGGCCGAGGTGCTGCCCGAGCAGCGCGACGGTGAGCTCGACGCGCAAGCCGCCCGTGCACCAGATCTGGAGCCGCGGCGCGCCGCCAGGCGGCATGTTCGAGTGGGCCAACCCCGGTGGCGCCAACCTCACCGACGAGGACCTCGCCCGCATGATCGCCGCCTACTACGGCATGGTCAGCCAGCTCGACCACAACATCGGGCGCATCCTCGACACGCTCGACGAGCTGGGGCTGGCCGACGACACGATGGTCGTCATGACCACCGACCACGGCGAGATGCTCGGTGACCACCGCATCATCTTCAAGGGTCCGGTCCACTACGAGGGCCTGCTGCGGGTGCCGCTGATCGTGCGGGGTCCGGGCGTCGAAGCCGGCGTCATCGCCACGATCCGGTCGGCACGATCGACCTCGCACCGACCATGCTGGCGGGCCGCCGGCATCGACCGTGCCCGACCACATCGAGGGCGCAGCCGCTGTTCGGTGACGACGGCCAGCCGGCTCCGCCGCGAGCACGTGCTCACCGAGGACGACTTCGACGCCGTTGCTGCAGGTGCCGCTGCGCACGATCACGACCGATCGCTACAAGCTCACCACCTACCTCGACGCGCCCGGCGTCGGCGAGCTGTACGACCTCGTACGACGACCCCGGCGAGTTCGTGAACCGCTGGGACGATCCGGCGTTGGCCTCGGTCCAGTCCGATCTCGCGGCGACGCTCGCCGATCAGACCGTGCGCGTCGACCCGGCCTCGGCGCTGCCGTCGGTGGGTCTGGTGGCGTGAGCGACGAGCTCTCCGGCTACTGGCCCAGCGCCTGGCCCGGAGAGGACGGCGGCCCGACCCGCCGCCAGGCGCCCTCGCCATCGGGCGCCACCGGCGAGACCGGCCGCCTCGACCTGCGGGCGGGTCGCACCCTGCAGGCGACCAGTCGGGCTGCGTTCGCGCCGACGATGTGCGTGCGGCGCGATCCCCGCGAGGTCTACCTGTTGTCGACGACGATCGGCCCGGGGTGCGTGAGCTGGGTCGAGCGCATCCATCCCGAGTCGCTCGAGCCGCTGGTGCGGTCACCCGACCTGCCCGGCGGTCCGTTCTGGCCCGGTGGCCTGCTCGCCCACGCCGACGGCTCGCTCTACGTGACGTTCGGGTGCCACTGCCATCGGCTCGACGCCGACACCCTGCAACCGATCACCTCGCGCCGCCTGCCGCGGGAACGGCCCTACAACTCCCTGCTGAGCCTGCCGGGTGGTCAGCTGGTCATGAAGGACATCGGGGGCGGCGTCGGGGTCAACCGCCTGCCCGACGGCGTGACCGGGTCAGAGCTGGTGGTGCTCACCCCCGGTTCGCTCGACGAGCTGGTCCGACTCGAGCTCCCCGAAGGGTCGATCGCCCGGTTGTCGGCCGACGGCGACGACATCTACGTGGTGGGCGAGTCGTCGTGCCACCGCATCCGGTTCGACCCGTCGGCTGGCTCGCTCACAGCCGACGACACCTGGTCGCCCCGCTACCGGACGATCGAGGGTCAGACCTTCGGCTGGGACATCGTGCTGGCCGGCGGATCCGGGTGGTTCCTCGACAACGGCGAAGGCAGTGACGACTTCGGCGGTTCGTTCCGCGGGAAGGGGCGATCCACGGCCCCCTTGCACCTCGTTCGAGTGCCGCTGTCGGGTGCGCACCCGGTCGAGCTGGTCGAGGTCGACGGACGACCGGGTGGGGTGGTCGCCAACCCGCCGGCGGTCGACGAGCAACGGCGGATCGTCGTCGGCTACGACAGCAGCCACGGCACCCTTGCGGCGTGGCGCTACGGCGAACCGGGCGCGGGCCTCGAGCCGCTGTGGCGACGCGATCAGCACCACGCCGGGCACATGCTGCGCCTGCCCATGGACGAAGGGCTCCTGACCTACGACTTCGACCATGAACGCGGGGTCGACCAGGCCGTCGTCCTCGACATCGAGACGGGCGAGGAGCTCGGGCGGGTCGACACCGGCAGCCCCGTGCAGTGCGTGCTGTTCCCCGCACCGGCCTTCGACGGTGGCGCGTATGTCTGTACCTTCGCGGCGGTGTCCAGGATCTACGCGACCTGAGGGGGTCAGGGTGACCGACATGAACCAGGCCGGAGGCGGCACGGACGAGCCGTGGTGGCACTCGGCGGTCGTCTACCAGATCTATCCCCGATCCTTCGCCGACGCGAACGGCGACGGGGTCGGCGACCTCGACGGGATCCGTGTCCACCTCGACCACCTGGTGTGGCTGGGGGTCGACGCCATCTGGTTGTCGCCCTTCTACCGGTCGCCGATGAAGGACTACGGGTACGACGTCAGCGACTACTGCGACGTCGATCCGATCTTCGGCACGCTGGCCGACTTCGACGCGTTGGTGGCCGAGGCCCACGGCCGCGGTCTGCGGGTCCTCGTCGACTGGGTGCCGAACCACACGTCGACCGAGCACCCGTGGTTCGTCGAGTCCCGCTCGTCGCGCGACGACCCGAAGCGCGACTGGTACATCTGGCGCGACCCCGGGCCTGAGGGCGGACCTCCCAACAACTGGATCAGCGACTTCGCCGGCCCGACCGCGTGGCAGCTCGACGACGCAACCGGTCAGTACTACCTGCATCTGTTCCTGCCCGAGCAGGCCGACCTCAACTGGCGCAATCCGGACGTGGTCGAGGCCATGCACGACACGTTGCGGTTCTGGCTCGACCGGGGGGTCGACGGGTTCCGGATGGACGTCATCCAGTCCCTGGCCAAGCGGGCCGACCTCGGCGACCTCGACGATCCCAACGAGGTGCTGTTCGGCGACGCCCACCTCGATCCCCCGACCACCCACGAGCTCATCAGAGGGATCCGCTCGCTGATCGACACGTACCCCGGCAATCGGGTCGCGATCGGCGAGACGTCGGTGCTGTCCACCGCCAAGATGGCGAGCTACTACGGCAACGACGACGAGCTGCACCTCTGCTTCAACTTCCCGCAGATCCTGGCGCCGTGGGCCGTCGAGCACTGGCCCCGCCGTATCCGCCGCACCTACGAGGAGCTGGATCCCCGTGGCGCCTGGCCGACCTGGGTGCTCTCGAACCACGACGTGCCCCGCCACCGCACCCGGTTCGGCGGATCCGAGGCCGCCGCCCGCGCCGCGGTGGTGGCGATCCTCACCTTGCGCGGCACCCCGTTCCTCTACGAGGGCGAGGAGCTGGGCCTGCTCGACGCGGTCGTGCCTCCGGAGCGCCGGCTGGACCCGATCGACCGCGATGGCTGTCGGGCGCCGATCCCGTGGACCCGCGACGCGCCCCATGGCTGGGGACCGGCCGAGCCCTGGCTGCCCTTCCCGCCCGAACCCGACGTTCGCTCGGTCGAGGCCGAGCGGGACGATCCCGGGTCGATCCTGCACCTCTACCGACGACTCCTCGCGCAACGCCATGCGTCGCCGGCCTTGCGCATCGGCTCGATCGAGCTGCTCGCCGACCTGCCCGAGGGCGTCATCGGCTGGGACCGTGTCGAGGGCGACGACCGGCGGCGCGTGCTGCTGTCGTTCCGCGACGCGACGATCCCCGCAGACGGCCGCGACGGGTGGCAGGTCGACCTCTCCAGCGACGGCAACGGAGAGGGCCGGGTGTTCGAGGGAGGGCTGGTCGCCAACCAGGCGGTCGTGCTGTCCCGCGTGGACGCCTAGTCCCGACGGTCAGCGCAGCCCCAGGACTGAGGGCGTTCAGTCGGGATCGGAGGACAGCTCGATCGCGAGCGTCGTGTTCGCGGCTGGCATGATCTCGACAGCTCGGGCGCTGCCACCGATGGACGTCCGGCCGGCACGGCCGACCGCCACGCGCGTCGAGGTGCAGGGGAGGTGAGGACGATGACGGCACACACCGACGACGTGCTCACCGACGCCATCCGTGCCGGACGGGTGCCAGGTCTGTCCGCCGCGGTGGTCGCCGATGGCGCGTTGCAGTGGTCGGGCGCCGCCGGCGTGCTCGACGCTCGGGGCACCACACCGTGCACCTCGGAGACGGCCTACCTGTGGTTCTCGATGACGAAGATCGCGACCGCCACCGCGGCCATGCGCCTCGTCGAGCACGGGCGGCTCTCGCTCGACGCCGAGGTCGACGCACTCGTGCCCGGCGTCCTCCCGAAGTCAGCCACGCCCGTGCAGGTGCGGCACCTGTTGCAGCACAGCGCCGGCATCCCGAACCCGCCGCCGGTCCGCTGGGTTCGGCCGGCGTCGGCCGCGCCCCCAGATCCGAACGCCTTCCTGCGGGCTCGCTTCGCGCACGTGCGCAGGCTGCGGTTCGAGCCGGGGAGCCGCAGCTCGTACACCAACCTCGGGTACCTGCTGCTCGGCGCGGTGCTCGAGCAGGCCGACGGCCGGCCGTTCGCCGAGATCGTGGAGCAGGAGGTGCTCGAGCCGCTGGGCATGCACGCGACGTCGTTCCACGTCGCCGACGGGGGGATGGCAACCGGCCATCAGCGTCTCCCGCGCGCGGAGCCGGTCCACTGCTGCGCCTCGCGCTCCCTCCGCACATCGTCGACAGCCGGGTCGGTCGCTTCGTCACCTTCGAGCCGTTCCTCGTCAACGGCGAGCCCTACGGCGGGTTGGTCGGACCGGTGACCGACGCCGCTCGGCTCGTCGGCCTCCATGCCAACGGGGGCGAGCTCCACGGCACGCGGCTCCTGTCGGAGGAGTCGGCCCGCGCCATGCGGACCATCTCGGTGCACGGCAAGCCCTACGACCTCGGTCTCGGCTGGTTCCGTCCGTCTGCGGAGGCGAGCCAGGTCCCGGCGTTCGTCGAGCACTACGGCGGCGGTGGGGGCTACTACAACCTCATGCGCCTCTACCCAGAGGCCGGCGTCGGCGTCGTGGTCATGGGCAACAGCACCTCGTACGACGTGGACCGCGTCGTCGACCGGCTGGCCGGCGACTGGGTCAGCTGACGCGGCTAGCCGCGTCAGCCGCCGGACACAGGCGGTTGTGACCTGGAGAGGCCGAGCCGCGAGAATCGTGGGCATGTTCGACGATCTTCTCGACGCCAACCGCCGGTACGCGGAGCGATTCGCTCTCGCCGGCCTCGCCCCGCTGGCCGCCCGGGGCCTCGCCCTGGTCACCTGCATCGACTCGCGCATCGAGCCGCTGCAGATGCTCGGGCTGGTGCCCGGCGACGCCAAGATCCTGCGCAACGCCGGCGGCCGGGTCACCGACGACGTCCTGCGCTCGCTGATCCTCGCGGTCAACCTGCTGTCGGTCGACCGAGTCGCGGTCATGCACCACACCGAGTGCGCCGTGGCCTCTCCGCGGTCCGATCTGGTGGGCCGGGTCGAGGCGGCCGCCGGGCGGTCGGCGGATGGCTGGGACTTCAGATCGATCGTCGATCCGGACGGCGACCTGGCTGCCGATGTGGCCGCGGTGCGGGCCTGCCCATTGCTGCCGCCCTCGTTGCGGGTGGTGGGGTGGCGCTACGACATCCGCACCGGGCTCGTGGACGAGGTCGTCGCCGAGGAGTCGGCGGGCGCCTGATCAGGCGCGGCGTTTCCGGTCGCAGAGCTCGGGGCCCGCGCGCCGCACGCCGACGGCCCAGCCGAACCGCTCGAACGCGCTGATCAGCGCGGCGGAGGAGTCGAGCTGGAGGCGATCCACGCCGAGGCGTGACGAGGTCGGGAAGGCATGGTGGGCGTTGTGCCAGGACTCACCGAACGAGATCACCGCCAACGCGCCGACGTTCGTGCTCGAGGTCTCGCGTGGCGAACGGCCGGCGACCGAACGTGTGGCACACGGAGTTCACGCTCCACGTGACGTGGTGCAGGACGCAGATCCGCACCAGCCCGGCCCACAGCAGCGCGGTGGCGCCGGCCCACAGCGACCCGCCGAGCGCCCATCCCAGGCTGAACGGCAGCGCCAGCGACAGCGCGCACCAGAGCGGGAAGAGCCGATCGACCGTCACGAGATCCCGATCGCACACCAGGTCGTCGGCGTAGCGCGAGGTGCTGGTCGGCGCGTGGGAGAAGAGCCAGCCGGTGTGGGCGTGCCACAGACCTTCGAGCTGGCGGCGCAGGCCCGGGCCGCAGGGGCGGGGGGAGTGCGGGTCGCCGTCCCGGTCCGTGTAGGCATGGTGGCGGCGGTGATCGGCCACCCACCCGATGGGCCCCCCTTCGAAGGCCATCGACCCGAGCACGGCGAGGGTGATGCGCAGCGGCCTCGTGGCCCGGAAGCTGCGGTGGGCGAAGAGCCGGTGGAAGCCGATGGCGATGGCGTGCCCGATGACCGCGTAGAACACGACCGCCAGGACCAGGTCGCGCAGCCCGATCCCGTGGCCCCATGTCAGGAGAGCCGCGGCCACCACACCGATGGCAGGAACGATCACGAACAGTCCGGTGACGACCTGCTCGGCCAGACCGGCCGGTGGGTCGACCCCGTAGCGATCGTCGGGGCCGGGAGCAGCGGGCCAGGCGGTGCCGAGGTCGGGCGGATCGGGGTGCGGGCGATCCTCGAGGACGGTGGGTTGCATCGGTGGCTCCCGGTCGTGGGCATCGGTTGGATGCGCTACCGGGGTCCAGGGCAACGGTCCGTGAGCGGCTCCGGGGGAGGGCTCTCGCACGACGCGGATGACCGCCGTGCAGGCCCGAACCTACACGCCGGCTCGGGTGATGGTCGCGCCGCGAGGCGCCAAATCGGGTGCTAGATCGAGGTGGCCGGGCGGGCGGTGGCCGCGTCGACCCGATCGTGGGTGGAGGCGATGAATTCCTCGAGCACCGTGACGAAGCGGGGCGCGTCCTCGACCTGGGGGAAGTGACCGACGCCCTCGAAGATCTCGAGGCGGCTCCCCGGCATCGCGTCGTGCGCCGCGTGGGCGTGGGCGACGGGGATGATGGCGTCGGCGTCGCCCCAGATGATGAGGGTCGGACGGGCCTCGGTGAGGTAGAGGCGGTCGGAGGCGTCGACGGCCTGCCCGCCGGGGTCGACCACCGCCCGCAGCGTCCGCAGGAAGGCGGTCCGGTTCTCGGGGACCGACAGCGACGCATAGGCGTCCCACATCTCGGCTGCCCGGTCCTGCCGGAAGCCGTGGTCGCGCAGCCAGCGGCTGACCGCGTTGCCGCGCTCCCGGACGAACGCGGGCGCGACCACCGGCAACACGAGCTCGGCGCCCGGCAGGGCCAGCGCCCGGAGCATCCAGCTGACCTCGCGCCCGAGCCCACCGCTCGACACCAGGACGAGTCGGTCGCAGCGCTCGGGGAACTGGTACGCGAACTGCATCGCCACGCCGCCGCCGAGCGACTGGCCGACCACCGTGGCGCGCTCGATGCCGAGCGCGTCGAGCAGGTCGCGCAGGCTGCTCGCGAACGCGCCGAGGGAGTAGTCGCCTGGTGGCTTCTCGGACGAGCCGTGTCCGACGAGGTCGGGGGCGAGGACCTGGTGGTGCTCGGCCAGCGCCGGCATCACGTCGCGCCACGTCCGCGAGCTGCCGGCCATGCCGTGGATCAAGAGGATCGTGTCACCCGCGCCGGCCAGCCGGAAGGCGACCTGGTGACCGTGGATCTCGACGTGGCGGATCTCGAACATGTCGGAGGTCTACCGCGCCGGACACCCCGAAACCAGTGACCGAAGACCGTTTTCGTCACCCGTCAGGCGTACGGCGTCAGGCGTCGATCAGGTTTCCGTGCAGGTAGTCGTCGTAGGCGGCCAGGTCGAGGTGGCCGTGGCCGGAGTAGTTGAACAGGATGACCTTGGCCTCGCCGCTCTCCTTGCAGGCGAGAGCCTCGTCGATGGCCACCCGGATGCCGTGGGCGGCTTCGGGCGCGGCCACCTTGCCCTCGACGTTGGCGAACTGCACGGCGGCCTCGAACACCTTGCCCTGCGGGTAGGCGACCGCCTCCATGCGTCCGTCCTTCACCAGCTTCGAGATGATGGGGGAGTCGCCGTGGTAGCGCAGCCCGCCGGCGTGGATGCTCGGCGGCATGAACTCGTGGCCGAGCGTGAACATCGGCAGCAGCGGCGTCATGCCGGCGGTGTCGCCGAAGTCGTACTCGAACGAGCCTTCGGTGAGCGTGGGGCACGAGGCCGGCTCCACCGCGATCAGCCGCACCCCGCTCTCGGGGACGAACGGGAACGACAGGCCGCCGAGGTTCGAACCTCCACCACACGGCGCGATCACGATGTCGGGCAGGTCCTCACCGGCCAGGTGCAGCTGCTCCTTCGCCTCGAGCCCGATCACCGTCTGGTGCAACAGCACGTGGTTCAGCACCGATCCGAGCGAGTAGTGCGAGTCGTCGCGGCCGGCCGCGTCGCGCACGGCGTCGCTGATCGCGCTCCCGAGCGAGCCCGGGCTGTCGGGATCGTCGACCGGTGAGGCCACGACCTCGCCGCCCCACACCTCCATCATGATCCGGCGGTAGGGCTTCTGGT
This sequence comes from uncultured Microthrixaceae bacterium, assembly GCA_963776435.1. Taxonomy (GTDB): domain Bacteria; phylum Actinomycetota; class Acidimicrobiia; order Acidimicrobiales; family Acidimicrobilacustridaceae; genus UBA4742. The sequence continues at coordinate 140,526 of CAVZMK010000002.1, read as the reverse complement.
CGTACGACGCCCGCACCATGTAGACCTTGCACTCCAGGTCGAACTGGCGCGTCGCGAACGACAGGGCCGTTCCCCACTGCCCGGCGCCCGTCTCGGTGGTCAGCCGGGTCACGCCCGCCTGCTTGTTGTAGAACGCCTGGGGCACCGCCGTGTTGGGCTTGTGCGAGCCGGCGGGCGAGACGGACTCGTCCTTGTAGTAGATCCGGGCGGGTGTGCCGAGCGCGGCTTCGAGGCGCTCGGCGCGCACGAGAGGAGTCGGTCGCCACAGTCGGAGTATGTCGAGCACCTCGCCGGGGATGTCGATCCACGGCTCCGGTGACATCTCCTGTTGGATCAGCGCCATGGGGAACAGCGGAGCCAGGTCGTCGGGCCCGATCGGTTCACGGGTGCCGGGGTGCAGCGGCGGGTCGAGCGGCGAGTCGAGGCGTGGCAGCAGGTTGAACCACGCGCTCGGCAGCTGCTCGGGCGGAAGGTGGAAGCGGGTCATGGCGGTCCTCCTCGACGAGCGTGCCCGGAGCATAGGACCGGCGTCGGTGGGCGGCTCTGTGGAACCTCACGACCCGGGTGCCAGGTCCACCCCTTCGGCCAGCAGCGATGCGTCGCGCCCGAGGTACTGTCTCGGGGTCATCCTGGCCGCGTCAGGCCGAGACGAGCGAGGAAGCCGTGACCCCCGCGAGGCCGACAACAGTGGAAGAGCTGCGCCGCAAGTGGCGGAAGCTGCTCGCCACCCCCCACAACGAGCAGACCGTGCAGTTCTGGGCCGACCGGCGCGCCATGCAGCCGAGCTTCGGAAAGGCCGTCATCGCCGATGCCCGGATCACGGCGTCCAACCGTGGCGAACGCCGCGAGTTCGTGTCGAAGGCCGACGCCATCTTCCAGGTGGTCCGACTGGCGTGGGTCACCGACGCGTTCTTCGCCCAGTGCTGCTACCGCGCCAAGGTGCACATGTGGACCCGACGCGTGCCGATCCTGCCGCGCATCCTCCACCACATGGCGATGGTCACGGGCGACATCTGCGTCGGCGATCCGGTGGTCATGGAGCCCGGCGTGTTCATCCCCCACGGGATGGTCTGCATCGACGGCATCACCGAGATCGCCGCCGGTGTGATCATCGGCCCCTACTCCGCCATCGGACTGGTGTCGGGCCAGGTGAAGGGCCCCACGATCGGTCCCCGCGTGCTGCTCGGTGCCGGCTCGTCGGTGCTCGGCCCGGTGGTGGTCGGCACGGGCGCGAAGGTGGGCGCCGGCGCCGTCGTACTCACCGACGTCCCACCCCGGGCCAGCGCCGTGGGAGTGCCCGGTCGGGTCACGCCCTGACCCGCGATCGGGCCTGGGCTGGGTCGTGCGCACCTTCTTCATGGGCCGGATGCCCCATCTGCGCTCACTCCTTGTAGGCAAGGGGCGACAATAAGGGGTGACAGCCACCCGAGGTCATCCCATGGGCATCCGACGAAGGAAGCCAACCCAGAGCGCAGTGCCGGACGACTCCGGGCTCGACGACGAGCTCGCCACACTCGTCGCCGTCCTGGCCCACTACCCGGCGGGGACCGCGCTGCACTTCGGATCCCCCAGCCGCTGCCCGCAGTGCGGCGACTATGGCCTCGTCGGCCAGGTCGCCCACGACGTCGGTCGGTGCACCAACAACTGCCGCGTGTGCCGACTCGACTGGACCATCACGCGCCGCGCCCTGCGGGCGCATCGCGACGCACCGGTTCGCCCGACCCCGATCGGTCGCGGCGTGCTCTACGAGGTGCTGCTCGCCGAGCAGGAGCCCGAGCCGGTGGCGGAGCCGTCCGCGCTCGTGGAAGCGGAACCGGCTGCGGAGGGAGCGCCACCGCCGATGGCCGAGGTCGCGCCGGATCCGCCCGCCCCCGAGGTGGCCGCGTCGTCGTCGGCGGTTCCCCGACCCTTCGTCGACGCGCCGCCCGTGCGCCCGCTCGCGCCTGCCGCGCCCGTTGCGTCACCGGTTGCGGAGCCGGTCGCGGAGCCGGTCGCGGCGCCCAGGCCACCCGAGTCGGTCGCGGCGGCCGCGGTGCCCGAGCCGGTCCCGGCCCCTCCGCTCGTCGACCTGTCGAGCTCCGCCGCTACGTCGCCCGATGACGTCCCGGTGGGCTCCGGCCGCCTCCGCCTGCTCGTCGTCGAGGACAACCCGTTCGACCTGACGGTGCTCGAGGACCTCCTCGAGCCCTACCTGTCCAGCGGTGAGGTCGAGCTCACCCACTGCGCCACCCGCGCCGAGGCCGAGCACCTCGCGCTGTCGCGCCCGTTCGACGTCGTGGTGCTGGACCTCGATCTTCCCGACTCGCAGGGTCTCACCACTCTTCTCGAGTGGCAGCACCTCGTGCCGTTGCACATCCCGCTCATCGCGCTGGCCGACGTCGTCGACGCCGATCTCATCCGCGAGGCCCGGGCCCTCGGTGTCAGCCAGGTGATCCACCGCCCGCAGCTCGAGGAGCTGGCCAGCCACGGTTCGGCTGGTCAGGACCGGCTGCACAAGCTCCTGCGAAAGACGGCCGCGTCGATCGCCGCGGCCGCGACGCTGGTCATGCCGCAGCCGCTTCTGACCTCGGTCAGGTGGCGGCGGGGGGCGGCGCGGCGTCGACCGGCACCACGGGTGTCGGTGCGAGGCGGGCGGACGCGACGTAGGCGACGACGACGGCGACGATGATCAGCGGCATGAGCGTGATCGCGTCGGCCTCGAGGAAGACGGCGGTCAGCAGCACCGATGTCAGCGGAAGGCCCAGCATCGTGACCGACATCGCACCGATGCCCATGGCCACGCCGGCGATCATCGGGAGCGACGAGAAGTGGGACAGGGCCATGCCGCCGGCCGCGCCGATCATCAGCGCGGGAAAGGTGGGGCCGCCGCGGAAGCTGCTCAGCGACAGTCCGTAGGCGACGCTCTTGCACACCAGCAGCATCACGAGCGCGCCGACCGACCAGGTGCCGGCGTTCTCGATCATGGGCGCCAGCGCGTTCTCGCCGGAGAACAGCACCTGTTGGACACCGTGGCCGGACACATGGTTGAACAGGATGGCGGCGACGGCGACGCCTGCACCGAAGACAGGGGTGAGCCACAGGCGCCGCCGGGCGACGATCGGCTCGAGGAACTTGGCGCTCCGGCTGATGCCGGTGCCCAGGACCGCGCCCATCAGACCGATCGCGACGGCCCACAGGATCTCGGCGACGGTCGGCGACGTGAAGGCCGGGATGTTGGGAACCGACAGCGAGAAGGTGCCGTAGCCGGTCAGATTGTCCAGCCCGATGAACACCAGCGATCCGACGCCGGCGGCGAGCAGGCCGGGCACGAGCATCACGCCGAGCAGCGGTCCGCCGAGGCCCGCCACCTCCATCAGGAGGAAGGCCCCGACGAGCGGCGAGCCGAGGAGGGTGCTGATGGCGGCGAAGCTCCCGGCGGCGCCGATGACCACGCTGGCCTGCGCCGGCGCGTCCTTCTTGACGAGGTGCACGATGAGCACGGCCAGCCCGCCGCCGATCGCGATGAGGGGCGCTTCCGGGCCGAGGACCGCGCCGAGGCAGAGCGTGAGGAGCGCGGCGATGATGATGCCGGGCAACATCTCGGCGGTGGGCGCGGGGCTGGACTTGAAGCCGTCCGCCGGCGAGTGCCCGCCCGTGCCGGGCAGGAACTGGATGGTGGCGGCCACCGCCGCGCCGGCGATCACGAGGATGGGCAGGGGCCACCACGCCGGGGCCTTGTCGAAGCCGAGGTCGACCGGCAGGGTGGCGAACACCCACTGCTGGGCCACGTTGACGAGCTTCAGGAAGTAGTACGCGACGAGCGCGATCGGCGCGCCGATGATCGCGCCGAACAACAGCAACATGACGTACTGGCGGCTCCGGAGCAGCTCTTGCGCGCTCGGTGGGGTCGCCGGCACAGCTGGCGGTGTCGGGTCGGCGGCGTCGTCTGGCATGCGCGCAGTCTCACATATGCCGTCTCGCGTCCCACGGAAAACGAGGGCCCACCGCACCCCCCGACCTGTTCAGACGGGGTCGAGGCGCTCCCGGAAGAGTCCGAGCATCGACGCCCACGACCGGTGGTCGGCGCGCTCGTCGTAGCCGAAGCCGGGCCAGCCGCGGGCGTCGATCGACGGATTCGTGAAGCTGTGCCCGACGCCGCCGTAGACCTCCACGCGCCAGTCGGCCACCCCGGCCGTGCGCATCTCCTCCTCGAAGGCCTGGCGGGCGTCGAACGGGATGATTGGGTCGTCGGCCCCACAGCACATGAGGACGCTGCCCGTGATGTTCGTCGAGTCCTCCGGCCGTTGGGAGGTCAGGCCCGGATGGAACCCCACGACGGCCCGTAGCGCGACGCCGGTGCGAGCCAGCTCGAGGGACAGGGTCCCGCCGAAGCAGAAGCCGATCGCGGCGATGCGGTCGGTGTCGACCTCGGGCCGGGCCGTGAGGATCTCGAGGCCCGCCAGCCCCAGACGCCGGGTGCCATCGGGGTCGCCGATCAGCCCGGACAGTCGCGCCTGCGCCTCCTCGAGGGGCATCAGCGTCCCGCCGCCGAGGTAGTCGAGCGCGAAGGCCACGTACCCGAGGTCGGCCAGGCGCTCGGCGCGGGACCGGACGTTGTCGTCCATGCCGCCACCTTCGTGCGACAGCAGCACACCGGGCCTGCGCTCGACGCCGCCCGGCGCATCGCCGATGGCCAGGTAGCCGACCATGGCCGTGCCGCCCACCTCGTACTCGACGGTCTCCGTGCGCACCATCGCGCCAAGCTAACCGTGACCTCGGGCCCCGCGTCGACCTCAGACCGAGACGGTGGTGAGATCCTCAGCGAAGACGATCTCGCCGTCGAAGTTCCCGCGTGCGAGTGCGATCCACTCGTCCGCGGAGCCCGGTGCGGGCGTCGGGATCTGATGGGTGAGCACGAGCGTGCGCACACCCCCGCGGGCGGCCGTCTCCGAGGCCTGGACGACGGTCGAGTGGTAGTCGATCGTGTCGACGAATCGCTGCATCGGGACGAGGCTCACGAGGTCGTCACGCAGCACGGTCTGCACGTAGACGTCGGCGCCCGCACAGAGTTCGTCGAGCCCCTCGCACGGGACGGTGTCGCCGGCGACGCACCACGGCTCGGCCGTCGAACTCGATGCGGTAGCCGAGCGTCGGCTCGACCGGACGATGGTCGGTGCGGGCGGCGACGATCCGCAGCCCACCCTCGTCGAGCACGACGCCGGGCGTCACCTCGACGACCTCGGTGGACGGCTCCCAGTTGAGATCGGCGTGATGGGCGAGCCGGTACTCAACGTCGGGGGCCAGCATCGCCTCGAGCCCGTCCATCACCTCGCGCGTGCGGGGCGGACCGAACACCCGCAACGGGTTCGGGACGGGGCTCATGACCCAGCGGGTGGTGACGACGTCGTTGAGGTCGCAGATGTGGTCGCTGTGGAGATGGGTCAGCAGGACCGAGTCGAGCATCACCGGCAGCATCCCGGCCGCGGCGAGTCGCAGGCACACCCCGCGTCCGGCGTCGACCAGGATCGCCCGTCCGCCCGCCCGCACGAGGGTGGCCGCGCCGGCCCTGCTCGGGTCGGGCAACGGGTTACCCGTCCCGAGCAGCACGACGTCGATGGTCACGGGTCGAAACGTAGCCTTCGCCGACGACAGGCGCCCCTGTTCGCCGGCCGCCGGTGCGCAGCTGGTCACGGTCAAACGTCGCTGCTCGTATAGAAGGTGGGCGTGAGCGAGGAGCGCAACCGGGTCGAGTCGTTCGGCAAGCTCGAGGACGGGCTCCGCCAGGCCAGCGACTGGTACCTCTGGGGCCCGTACCTGAGCGAGCGGCAGTGGGGGACCGTCCGGGAGGACTACAGCGCCGACGGCGAAGCCTGGGACTACCTCCCCCACGACCATGCGCGGTCTCGCGCCTATCGGTGGAGCGAGGACGGGCTGGCCGGGTTCTCGGACATCGAACAGCGGCTCTGCCTCGCGCTCGCGCTGTGGAATGGCCGGGACCCCATCCTCAAAGAGCGGATCTTCGGGTTGGCCGGTGCCCAGGGCAACCACGGCGAGGACGCCAAGGAGTACTGGTGGTACGTCGACGCGCTGCCCAGCCATGCGCTGAACCGGTGGCGCTACCACTATCCGCAGTGCGCCTTTCCCTACGACGACCTGCTTGCCGAGAACGCGCGGCGGGGTAAGCACGATCCCGAGTACGAGCTGCTCGACACCGGCGCGTTCGACGACGACCGCTACTGGATCGTCGAGGTCGACTACGCGAAGGCGGGCCCGGACGATCTGCTCATGGCGGTGCGGGTGACCAACGCCGGCCCCGAGGCCGACACGCTCCACGTCCTCCCGACGGTCTGGTTCCGCAACACCTGGTCATGGGACGAGGGGGTGCGCCCGCCGGAGCTGCGTGCTGGGGCTGGAACGCGCGTCGAGATCGACCATCCCCGTGTTCGGGCAGCTCGAGCTGCTGGCCGGTGACGGGCCCGACGGGGTGGCCCCGACGCTGCTCTTCTGCGACAACGAGACGAACGCCGCCCGGCTCTACGGGGACGACGACGCGATCCCGTTCCCCAAGGACGGCATCAACGACCACGTCGTCAGCGGGGCGGCCACGGTCAACCCCGAGGCGAGGGGGACCAAGGCGGCGATCTGGTACCGGGTCCCGATCGAGCCGGGCGCCACGGTCGAGCTCCGACTGCGACTCCGTCCGAGCGGCTCGACGCCCAAACCCACAGCCGCGCCTGGGCAAGAGCTTCGACAAGGTCGTCGCGGCGCGCCTCGAGGAGGCCGACGACTTCTACGCCGAGCTGACCCCAGCCGGGTCGAGTGCCGACGAGGCGGCGGTCATGCGCCAGGCGTTCGCCGGGATGCTGTGGTCGAAGCAGCTCTTCAACTACGACGTGGCCCGCTGGCTCGACGGCGACCCGACCCAACCGGCACCCCCGGCGTCCCGCCTGACCGGGCGCAACAGCCGATGGCGCAGCTTCGACGCCTTCGACATCATGTCGATGCCGGACAAGTGGGAGTACCCGTGGTTCGCGGCCTGGGACCTGGCCTTCCACTGCGTCGCCCTCGCGCACGTCGACCCCGCGTTCGCGAAGTACCAGATGATCCTGATCTGCCGGGAGTGGTTCCAACACCCGAACGGCGCCCTCCCGGCCTACGAGTGGTCCTTCGACGACGTGAACCCGCCGGTGCAGGCATGGGCCGCCCTCGAGGTGTTCGCCATCGACGGTGCGCGCGACGTCGAGTTCCTCCGGCGGGTGTTCGACAAGCTCCTGGTCAACTTCACCTGGTGGGTCAACCGGGAGGACGTCGACGGCAACAACCTCTTCGAGGGCGGGTTCCTCGGGCTCGACAACATCGGTCCGATCGATCGCGACCACCTGCCGGTGGCCGGCACGTTGCAGCAGTCCGACGCCACCGCCTGGATGGCGCTGTACTCCCTGCACATGGCGACGATGTCGTCGGTGCTGCGCGCGCATGGCCAGCCGACCCAGGACCTGACCATCAAGTTCCTCGAGCACTTCTCCCTGATCAGGCGCGCGCTCGACGAACAGGGGCTGTGGGACGAGGACGACGGCTTCTTCTACGACCGGATCGTGATGGCGGACGGGACCTGCGTCCCGATCAAGGTGCGCTCGATGGTGGGTGTGCTGCCCGTGCTGGCCAGCGTCGTCGTCGACGAGGTCCTGATCGGACGGGCCGAGACCCTCGGCAAGGCGTTCGCGGCGATGCTCAACCGGGACAGCTTCGACATCGCGGCCATGGCCGAGCACGGGCTCGTGCGGGGTGGGCCCGGCGACCGCCGGCTGCTGCTCGGCGTGGTGGATCTCGACAAGGTGACCCGGCTCTTCGAGCGGTTGTTCGCCGAGGACGAGTTCCTCTCCCCGTTCGGCCTCCGCGGGTTGTCCAAGGCGCACCGCGACTGCCCCCTACGAGCTCGAGATCGGCGACCTCCACGCGAGCATCGACTACGAGCCGGCCGAGTCGACCACCGACATGTTCGGGGGGAACTCGAACTGGCGGGGGCCGATCTGGTTCCCGCTCAACTACCTGCTCGTCAGCTCGATCAAGAGCTACGGGAGCTTCTTCGGCGACTCGTTCACCGTCGAGTACCCGACCGGGTCCGGTCACGCCGCGCGTTCTCGCCGACGTGGCCGAGGACCTGCGCACCCGCCTGGTGTCGATCTTCCTGCTCGGCGAGGACGGTCGGCGGCCCTGCTACGGCGAGACCGAGCGGTTCCGGAAGGACCCGCGCTGGCGGGACCACGTCCAGTTCAACGAGTACTTCCACGGCGACAACGGCGCCGGGCTCGGGCGCGTCCCACCAGACGGGGTGGACCGGACGTGGTCGCCGACCTGATCCGGCGCCGCCCGGGCTCGGACATCGCCTCGCTCGACGACCTGCTGCGCCCTCCCCGGCGCAGGGACAAGGGATGACCGGGCACCGGCGGTCATGGGGCGATTGCCCCATGACAGCTGCCCCGTCTCGGCCCTACGGTTCGGTGAACATTCCGGGACGGCTGCAAGGGAGCAGACATGGCACAGGACGTCGGTGAGCGCTTCGTCGAGGCACTAGCGGGCAAGGACGCGGCGGGACTCAAGGCTGTCCTGCAGGACGACATCGATTTCCGGGCCATGACGCCTGGGAAGTTCTGGGAATCGAACGATGTCGACGTCATCGTCGACGAGACCATCCTCGGCAAGTGGTTCGAACCCGAGGAGCGGATCACCGAGGTGCTCGCCGTCGAAACCGACCGGGTCGGCTCGCGCGATCGAGTGGGCTATCGCCTGCACGTGGAGACCCCGGACGGGCAGTTCGTTGTCGAGCAGCAGGCCTACTACGAGACCCGCGACGACAAGATCTCCTGGATCCGCATCATGTGCACGGGATATCTCCCGCTGACCTAGGTGTCGGGCTGGGCCAGGTGGGCGACGCGGGCGAGGACGCCGGCGATGCGTCCGCGGATGGCCGCGTCGGAGATCTGGCCATCGTCCGTCAGATCCGCGGCCGTCACCGAGATCTGTGCGCACGCGTCCTCGAGGATGGTGGCGTGGGCGTAGCCCAGAACGATCCGCAACGACTCGTGCGCCTGCGCTGCGCCACGGGGCGAAGCGTTGATCCAGGCCACCGGCTTCTCGTAGATCGAGCCGACCTGGTCGTCACCGATCGTCCAGTCCAGGAGGTTCTTGAACGAGCCGGGGAGCCCGCCCGCGTACTCGGGCGTCGAGAAGACGACGGCGTCGGCCTCGTGGATCTGCTGGCGCAACTCGGCGACCGCCGGCGGCAGCGGCGCGACGTCGCGGTCGGGATTGAAATGCGGCAGATCAGCCAGTCCCTCGTAGATCGATGCGACTATCGGCGCCGGCGCCACCAGCTTCGCGGTCCGCACCACTGCGGTGTTCGTCGACCTCGCCCGCAGGCTGCCGGAGACGAGCAAGATTCCGCAACCGTCGGCCACGATGGAACGAACGCCGCCATGTCAGCCTTCATTCCACGGACAGAGCTGCTCACGAGTCGTAGTTGGAGCCGGCGCAGAGGTCGACCTTGACGTAGAACTCGACGGACGTACGCACTGCACGGGGAGCGTGAAGGCCAGGGGGTTCGATCCCGCAGTGGCAATCGCGTGTCTCCCGTGGTCGGCGGGACAGGCAATGCCACAATGGTCACGGCCCTGCCGGGACGGAGGATCCGTGTCGGGTCGAGGGCGAGGTAGACGTGATCCTGCGGTTCGCGAAGTGCGAGTTGGATCTGGCCCGCATCGTCCTGCGCCGCGACGGTCAGGACGTCAGGCTCGAGCCGAAGGCCTTCGACGTCCTCGTGTATCTGGTGCAGCGCCGCGGGACCGTCGTCCTCAAGGAGGAGCTGCTCGACGAGATCTGGGGCGATCGCTTCGTCACCGAATCGGCCCTCACGACCCGCATCAAGGCGGTTCGCCACGCCGTCGACGACGATGGCAACCGGCAGGCGGTCATCCGAACGGTCCATGGGAAGGGCTACGAGTTCATCGCCGAGGTCGAGAGCCGGCCCGACCCGGTGTCGCCTCCGAGCGTGGCGATGCCGACGATCGCTGGCCTGGAGACCGCGATCCAGCCGCTGATCGGGCGCGACGCGCTGCTGACGTTGCTCGTCCACGCGCTCGGGGAGCACCGCATCATCACGCTCGTCGGGCCAGGTGGTGTCGGCAAGACCTCCGTCGGTCTCGAGCTCGCGCGGACCGTGGCGCCCACCTACTCGGACGGTGTCCATGTGGTCGAGCTGGTGAGCGTGGTCGACGAGGAGGCCACGGCGGCCGCGTTCGCGACGGCTATCGACGTCAACGTCCGGCGGGGTAGCTCGATCGGCGACGCGATCGTGGAGATGCTCCGCCCTCGGCACAGCTTGCTGCTGCTCGACAACTGCGAGCACCTCATCGAATCAGTGGCTGAGCTCGTGAGCCGGATCCTGAGCGAAGCGCCCGGGGTGTCGGTCGTCGCCACGAGCCGGGAGCCGTTGGCGGTGGCGGGCGAGCAGGTGTGGTCGGTGGAGCCGCTGTCGACGGCCGTGCCCGAGGCGGAGATCTCGTGCGAGGCCGCGATGGCCGTGCCGGCCGTCGCGCTCTTCGTCGCCCGGGCACGCGCCGCCGATCCGACTTTCGTCTTCGATGATGCGACGGCCGCGCTGGTCGTGGAGATCTGCCGACGCCTCGACGGGATCCCGCTCGCCATCGAGCTCGCCGCAGCCCGGGCCCGTTCGATCGGTGTCGTCGAGATCGCGAAGCGGCTCGACGAGCGGTTCGGTCTCCTCAAGGCCATGCGGCGCGGCAGCGACCCCCGTCACCGCACGATGCGGGACGCGATCAGCTGGTCCTACGACATGCTCGAGCCGGACGAGCGGGAGCTGTTCACCGCGCTCTCGGTGTTCGCTGGGTCGTTCGACCTGCGCTCCGCCGAAGCGGTGAGCCGGAGCGATGACACGCTCGATCTGCTGACACGACTCACCGAGCGCTCGATGCTGTCGGTCCGCCCCCAGGCCGGCGGGGGCACGCGCTACGAGCTCCTCGAGACGTTGCGCGACTACGGCCGGACGCGGCTCGACGACGAGCACGCCGTCGACCTCTTCACGAGGCATGCCCTGCACTTCGCGGCCGAGGCCGCGGCGGTTGCCGTCGAGCTGCAGGGACCCGACGAGCCTCGTGCCATGGCGCTGGCCGAGTCGTCGTTCGCCGACCTCCGATCCGCCCAGCGCTTCGCGCTCGAGGTCGGTGCGCTCGATCAGGCCTTCGGGCTCACGGCATCGATCCGTGAGTTCGCAATGCGGGCCATGCGCTACGAGGTCTTCGCCTGGGCCGATGCGGCCTGCCGGGCGCCGGGCGCGCTCGATCATCCATTGGCGCCCGTGCTGACCGGGATGCGGGCCTACGGAGCGTGGGTCCGTGGCGAGTTCGACCTCGCGGTGTCGCTGGCCGAGGAGACCCGTCAACTCGAGAGCGACTTGGACCTGACGCCCAGCGGCCTGGCCGAGCGGGTTCTCGGCAACGTGCTGTACATCGTCGATCGCAGCGACCTCGGGAACCTCGAGTCGGCGCGCCAGCTCGAGTTGGCGGAGGCGTCGGGCAACGACTCGCGGGTCGTGCATGCGTGCTACATGGGGGCGGTGGCCCTGAGCTCCGAGGGCAGGTACGACGAGGCGCTCGTGCTCGTCGCGCAGGCTCGCGAGCGGGCGCATAAGACCCGCTGCCCGACGGACCTGGCCTCGGCCAAGGTCGCCGAAGGGTTCTCCAGTCGCACCGAGGACGCGGCGCTCGAGGCCTTCTCGGCCGCGGACCGCATCGCCCGCACCGCGGGCAATCGCTGGATGAGCGCCTTTGCCCACACGGAGGCCAGTGGGTTGCTCGTGGCGCGAGGAGAGGTGGACGAGGGCTGCTCGGGGCTCGCCGAGATGCTGGCGCTCTGGTACCGGGCCGGTGACTGGTCGCAGCAGTGGCACACGTTGTCCCGGTGCGTTATCGCGCTCCACCGCGTCGGCAAGGTCGAGCTTGCTATGGAGCTCGTGGGAACGATCGAGACGTATGCCGAGCTCGGCGTCGCGCCGATGTCCTCGATCCTGCACGACGTGGTCTTCGCCACGCGAGAGGCGTTGATCGGTGAGCTCGGCGACGCGCGAGCCACCGAGCTTCGGGCGGCCGGCGCCATCTGCCCGGTCGACGACATCGTCTATCGCACGCGCCGCGCCCTGCTCACCCGCGAGTGACGGTGCCGCGGTTCAGGGAGCCGACATGGCAACGCGGTGGCGGGCGAGCTGATCGAGGTAGGCGCGGAGATGATCGAACAAATCGGAGGCGTCCACTCCCAGACCGGCGATGAGGTTCGATCGCCGGCGCCGGAGGAACGGCAGGCCGAGCACGTAGAGACCGGGGACCGCAGCGACGCCGCCATCGTGGATGACCCGGCCCCGGCGGTCGATCGCGTCCGCGGTCAACCACGGGTAGGTCGGTCGGTACCCGGTGGCCCAGATGACCGTCGAGACACCTCGCAGATCCAGCTCGGTGACCGGGCTCCCGATCTGCGTCGGCGCCGGCTCCGTCGGCGGGCCCACCTCGTCCCTCATCTGGTTCTCGTCCACGAACTCGTCGACGCGGCGCAGCAGTCGTGACTCTTTGAGGTCGGCGTTCTTCGCCAGGTTCGCGAGTGCGCCCGAACACTGCCCGGTTGCGTCGCGTATCGCCATCAGGCGACCGACGAGCTGGACGCCACCCTCGCGCAACGCGTTGAGATCGAGGTCGCGGTCTTCGTCGTTCCCGACGACCTGGACCGAGGCGTGCCGGCGCGCCCGCTCGACGTCGTCCACCTCGTCGTAGCGCTCGTCGAGTTGCCCGATCCGGTCCATCCACCAGTAGATGTCCCGGCCTCGGTACGACCGGGGCAGCCGAATGTGCTCGCCGACGGCGACGGTGACCTCCAGCCCGGCATGGCCGAGCTCGTCGGCGATCTGCACCCCGGAGGCCGACGCCCCGACCACGAGCACGCGCCCCGTCCCTGCGATCTGAGCCGGTCGCCCATACGCCAGCGCCGAGAGCTGGTGGATGTGGCCGGGCATCTCCGCCGCGAGCGCCGGGATGCGCGGCTCGCTGGAGCCGCCGGTGGCCGCCACGACGGCATCGCAGCGCCACTGCCCGTGATCGGTGCGCACGTCGAACCCGTCGGCGGTGCGGAGCACCGACTCGACGGTGACCCCGGTGCGAACCGGCGGATCGAAGTGCCGGCGGTAGCCGTCGAGGAGCTCGACGACGTCGGTCGCGGTCATGAAGCCGTTCGGGTCGGTGCCCTCGTACTGGTAGCCCGGAAGGACCGTCATCCAGTTCGGCGTGAGGAGGCGCAGCGAGTCCCACCGCTCGCGGCGCCAGGAGTTCCCCACGTGGCCGCGTTCGAGCACGACGTGGTCGACGCCGGCCCCGGTGAGGTGATGGCTCATCGCGAGCCCACCGGGGCCGGCGCCCACGATCACGACCGGCACGTGCATGGTCCGTCCTCAGCCGTCGAGCGAGCCGGTCAGGCCAGGCCGACCTGCACGGTCGTCGGGTTGGCGACGATGTCGAAGACCGCCGAGCGCTTCTGGGACTGCGCCACGATGGCCTCGAGGTCGGCGCGTGATGCGTCGGCGTCGATGTCGTAGGTGACGTTGATCGCGTCGAAGCCGTTGCGGACGTCGCCGTCGATGCCGAGGATGCCCTGCAGATCCATGGTGCCTTCCAGGGTCGCCGTCACCGAGCGGAGCTGCACGCCCCGGTTCGTCGCAACGGTCGCAACGCCCGCGGTCAGGCACGAAGCCAGGGCCGCGAGGACGATCTCCGGCGGGGTCGCGCCGTTGTCCTCGGACGCGAACACCTGCGGGTGGTCGGCCTCGATCGAGAAGGCCTGCCGGTGGGCGTGCTGCTCCCCGAGACCGGAGAAGTCGGTGATCATCGAGCGGCTGTGGGTGCCCTTCACCCATTCGCAGGAGGCCCGCCACTTGAACTGGGCTGCCTCCGGGGCGTCGGTCAGGGCCTGCTTGGCCCCGCGCAGAGCCTCGATGTTCACGCCGTTGTCGACGATCGGTGCGTCGGTCTGGGTCATGTCGGATCTCCCTTTTCTGGCGTCGGCCCGGATGCCACCGCCGGGGCCTACTCTCCGGCACCCGGCCCCACGAGTCATGAAGGTGAGCTGGCGGTTCCCTGACGAAACCGCACCGCGGATCTCCAGCCATTCGTCAGGACTGGGAACCGATGGGGCGGCAGGATCCGGACATGGACATCGAACAGATCGGCTCCCAGGACACGGCTGGAGCGCTCGAAGGCCACGACTGGCAGGCGGCGGGGGAGGCCTGGGGCAGCCGGGCCAACGACTGGTCGTGCCTCTACGAGCACTACGCCGTCGATGTCCTCATGGCCCTGTTCCCGCGACTCGGCGTGGGTCCGGGCAGACGTCTGCTCGACATCGCCTGCGGGTCAGGCCTCACCGTTCGCCTCGCAGAGGCGACGGGGGCATCGGTGGCCGGCATCGACGCTGCCGAGGACCTCATCGACGTGGCGCGCCTGCGGACGCCGACGGCCGATCTCCGGGTCGGTTCGATGTACGAGCTCCCCTGGGCCGACGAATCGTTCGACGTCGCGTTGTCCGTGAACGGGATATGGGGCGGCTGCGAGGCGGCCCTCGACGAAGCGTTCCGGGTTCTGCGCCCCGGAGGCCTTATGGGCATGAGCTTCTGGGGACCGGGTCCACCGCTCGACATCCGGACCTTCTTCCGGATCTTCGCCATCCACGCCCCCCAGGCGCACCGCGGTTCGATGAAGCACCTCAACGACATCAGCGCTCCAGGTGTGGCGGAGGAGATGTTGGCGGCCAGCGGCTTCTCGGTGCTCGAACGCGCCGGGCGCGTCTCGGTCGTGGAGTGGCCCGACCGCGAGACGGCGTGGCGGGCGATCTCGAGCGTCGGCCCCGCCGTCCCGGCGCTGCGGACCAACGACCCAGCCGTGCTCAAGGGAGAGGTGCTCGACGCGCTGGAGGGGTGTCGCGACCGGCGGGGCGTCTACCGCTCGCGGAGCGACCAGCAGTTCGTGATCGCACAGAAGCTGTGATGGCTCAGACCAAGTTCGATCATATTTCCGTGTATTCTGCCCTTGGTCGAGCGGCACCGTTGCAGTATGGTAATCGGTATGGCATCTGTGAAGGTCACGATCACGATCCCTGAGGAGCAGTCGGCGGCCATCCGAGAGCTCGTCGCTCGGGATCAAGCCGCATCAGTCTCTGGGTTCGTCCAGCACGCCATCGGCGTTGCGCTCGATGACGCCGCCGGGTGGCAGCGGACGCTGGATGATGCCCTGGCCGTGAGCGGCGGTCCGCTCACCGACGAGGAGCGCCGCTGGGCGGACGACGTGCTGCAGACGGCCAGCCGATCGGTGGCGTGAACGCCGGTATCACGCTCGATGCCGGAGGGCTGATCGCCCTCGAGCGCAACGACCGCCGCGTTGTCGCACTCCTCGTTCGGGCGAGCGAGCTGGGTGCCGAAGTGCTCGTGCCAGCCACTGCCCTCGCACAGGTCGTGCGCGTCCCAGCGCGCCAGGTCGGTCTCATGCGACTGCTCCGCCAGCCGCGAACCACCACGGTCGCGCTCGACCGAACCGACGCATCGTTCGTCGGACAGCTCCTGGCCGCGACGGGAACCACAGACCTCGCCGATGCGCACGTGGTCGTCTGTGCTCGCCGCGCCGGCCACGCCGTCGTAACCTCCGATCCCGACGACCTTCGTCGACTCGATCCCGAGCTCCAGCTCATCAGTGTGTGACACGAACCTCCGGCCACCTACGGTGGCGGGCATGAGCAACGTCGCACCGGACAACGAGGCACAACAGACCTACTGGACGAAGCCGGCCGGATCCGCGTGGACGTCGTGGCAGGAGCGAATGGATCTCCAGCTCGCGCCGCTGGGGCTGGCCGCCATCGAAGCCGTCGCGCCAGGGGACGGCGAACACGTGCTCGACATCGGCTGCGGTTGTGGCGACACGACGCTCCAGGTGGCTGGGCTCGTCGGGCCGACCGGGAAGGTGACCGGCGTCGACATCAGCTCGACGATGTTGGCCCGGGCACGCGAACGGGCCACGGAGTCGGGTCGCTCCAACCTGCAGTTCCTAGAGGCCGATGCCCAGGTCGCAACCGTGGGCGACCTGGGCGGACCGTTCGACGCGGCCGTGAGCCGCTTCGGTGTGATGTTCTTCGCTGATCCCATCTCGGCATTTGCCAACATCGTGTCCTTGGTGAAGCCAGGGGGGCGGCTCGGCTTCGTGTGCTGGCAACCGCCGGAGATGAACGGGTGGATGTCAGATCTCGCCCGCGAGGTGGCAACGCTCTTCCCCGCGCAACCCCCACCTGACCGACAGGCTCCGGGCCCCTTCGCGTTCGGCGATCCGGACCGCACGCGCGAGATCGTGCGGGCGGGTGGATGGGCGGATGTCGTCGTCGCGCCGTGCGTGCGGCCGATGCGCATGTTCGGGACGGACGACTTCGCGGTTGCCGTCGACGGGTCGCTGGCGATCGGCGCCGCCGCGCGCCTGTTGGTGGGCGCCACGGCGGAGCAGATGTCAGAGGCCCGGGCCATGGCCGAGCGAGTGATGAGGTCCTACTGGGGCGAGGACGGCGCGGTCGTGGACGGTGCCTGCTGGCTCGTGACCGCGGAGCGCCCCGGGTAGCTAGAAGCGGTCGGGGGAGTCGACGACCCGGTAGATCGATACCTCCGGCGGCCCCTCGACACCACCGTCGGCCATGAGATCGGCGATCTCGGGTTGGCTGGCGAAGAAGGCACCGAAGTGCTCGGCGTCGTCCCATTCGTCGATGATGAGCACCTCGCCGTCGCCGGCGGCGAACTGGTGGTGGATGGCCCCGGCTTCCCGGCCCTTCTGCGAGACGGCCGGCATCTCGGCGCCTCGGCGGGCGACGAGATCGTCGAACTTGGCTGGATCGACCTTCAGACGAGCGATGACGATGACGGACATTCGGTGTGACCTCCCTGTGGTGCGGAACGGGCTCCGCGGTGACTGTTCGCTGTGCCGACCGAGTTGGATCAGATCCGTCGGGACCCTGGCCAGCGGCTCGGCTGTTGGTCAGGCGGCGCTCGAACCGGTCTTGCTCGATCCGAGCTCGCCGGCGATGAGCTCGAAGCTCCGCATCCGCGACGCCTGCTCGGGCGCGGGTGTCACCACCATCAGCTCATCGACCTCGCCGTCCATGGCCAGCCGGCTCAACTCCCCGGCCACCTCTTCGGGCGATCCCGCCACCAGTCGGGCGCCGGTGCGCGACCGGATCAGCTCGAAGTCGGCCGATCGGGCGAAGTCGCGTGCCTCGGCCAGCGTCGTCCGCGTTCGTTCGTTGCGGCGCAGCTTGGTCATCGTCAGCGTCCAGTAGGCCACGAAATCCTCGACCTCGGCGCGGGTCTCGCTGGCGAAGGCGTTCACCGAGATCATGCTGTAGGGCTCGGCCAGGTGCTCGGAGGGCTGGAAGTCGCGCCGGTACGCGCGCAGCACGTCGATCGCAGGTTCGGAGTTGATCTGGTGGGCGAAGGCGGTCCGCAGCCCGTTGACGGCCGCGAACCGCGCGCCGTAGTCGCTGGAACCGAGCATCCACACCTCGGGAGGGTGCGGCACCGTCGGCGCCACGATGATCGGCGCGAACTGGTGGTCGTCGGGGAAGCGCAGGCCGAGCTGGAGGAAGGCGAACAGCTCGCCGGCCAGCTGGGGGAAGTCATCGGCCAGCACCGCTTGGCGCGAACGCCGCAGGGCGAGGGCGGTGATGCCGTCGGTCCCTGGGGCCCGACCCAGACCGAGGTCGATCCGGTCCGGGTACATGGCTTCGAGCGTGTGGAACATCTCGGCGACCTTCAGCGGTGCGTGGTTGGGCAGCATGATCCCGCCGGCGCCCAGGCGCAGGCTCGTGGTCTCGGCCCCGACACGGGCGATGATCAGCTCGGGCGCGGTGCAGGCCAACCCACGCGTGTTGTGGTGCTCGGAGAACCAGAGCCGGCGGTAGCCGAGGCGCTCGACGGTTTGCGCGAGCTCGACCGAGTGGGTGATGGCGTCGTGCGCAGTGTCGCCTTCGTTGATGCTCACATAGTCGAGCACCGAGACGGCTCCGCGGAATCGAGTCGAACGTGTGGTCACCCAGATGAGAACGGCCGATCCGCCCGAGACATTCCGACGCCGCGGGCTTCACCGGCGCGGAACTCGAGTCCTTCGAACTCACCTGAGGTGCGCCAGCCGTCGATGTACTCCCAGTAGGCGATGGGGCCGAGCGGGTAGCCGGCCATCGCGAAGCGAGCGCCGGAGTTCAGCGGCTGGCCTTCGTTGTTGTAGTAGCCGGGGGTGCAGTCGGTGTTGCCGAAGAAGGAGGTGGGGTTGCTCTCGAGCAGCTCGAGCCACGCCTCCTCCGCGGCCGCGGTGACTTCGACCTCGTCGGTGTCCGTGTCGAGTGCATGTCGAATGACGGCGGCGATGGTGACGCCGGCATCGGCGAGGTTCGAGGTCACGTTCGAGATCAGGTTGGCGCCCTGTGCGAAGCCGACGATGAACAGGTTCGGGAAGCCGTGCACGTGGATGCCGTGCATCGACCGCATGCCGTCCTCCCAGCAGTCCGAGAGCCGGAAGCCGTCACGACCGATCGTGTCGTAGCCGGACCGGCGGTCATAGCTGGTGCCGACCTCGAATCCCGAGGCGAAGATCAGGCAGTCGAGTGCGTAGTGCTCGCCGGCCACCCACACACCCGTCTCGTCGATCCGCTCGACGCCCTTGCCGTCGGTGTCGACCAAGTGGCAGGTCGGCTGGTTGTAGGCCGGCAGGTACTCGTCGTGGAAGCACGGTCGCTTGCAGAGCTGGCGGTACCAGGCCTTCAGGTCCTGGGCGGTCTCCGGATCCTGGACGACGGCGTCGCAGCGGGCCCGGATCTCCTCCATCTTCTCGTCGTCGCTCTCGAGGAAGGCGCGGTCTGCGAGCTCGAGGGTGAACTCCTCGCCCTCCGAGACCATCTCGACGATCCGGTCGCGGATCCGCTGCGAGATGTCGGTCCAGCCGTCCTTCACGAGGTCCTCGTCGGCGAAGCCACCGGTCTGCAACGTGGCGAAGTTCAGCAGCCACTGCTGCTGCCAGCCGGGTTCGAGGCTGGCGAACCACTCCGGATCGATCGGGTGGTTGTTGCGGACGTCGACCGATGAGGGCGTGCGCTGGAAGACGTAGAGCTCCTGCGAGTCCCGGGCCAGCGGCGGGATGCATTGGACGGCTGTGGCACCGGTGCCGATGATCCCGACCCGCTTGTCACCCAGCCTCGTCATCGGCTCGCCGGTCCACGCGCCGCCGGTGTACTCGTAGTCCCACCGACTCGTGTGGAAGCAGTGACCGGCGAACGTCTCGATCCCCGGGATGCCCGGCAGCTTGGGTCGGTTGAGCGGCCCGGTACCCATCGCGACGAACCGGGCGCGGATCGCGTCGCCGCGGTCGGTTCGGATGATCCAGCGCGCCGTCGCCTCGTCCCACGCGAGCTCGGTCACCGAGGTCGAAAGCAAGGCGTTGCGGTGCAGATCGAACGTCGTGGCGATGCGGCGGCAGTGGGCGAAGATCTCGGGCGCGAGGACGTACTTCGCAGACGGCATGTTGCCGGTCTCTTCGAGCAGCGGCAGATAGACCATCGCCGCGGTGTCGCACATCGCGCCGGGATACCGGTTCCAGTACCACGCCCCACCGAAGTCGCCCCCGACCTCGATGATGCGCACGTCGTCGATGCCCGCCTGCTTCAGGCGCGCGCCGACGCACAACCCCGAGAAGCCCCCGCCGATGAGCGCAACGGTCACATCGTCGAAGACCGGCTCGCGCTCGACCCGCTCGACATAGGGATCGTCGACCATGGAGGCGAACTTGCCGCTCGGCTCCAGGTACTGGTCGTTGCCGTCAGGTCGCAGCCGCTTGTCGCGTTCGAGCCGGTACTTCTCCCGCAGCGCATCGTGATCGACGTTCATCGGTCCAGCCTCACCGGTATTTCACTCCCTGTGCAAGCCGGCCCTGCTGGGCCGGGCGCGGTGGCCGGCCAGGTCGGGGCAGGTCAAACTGGGGTCGTGGACGAATCGGCGATTCGGTACACGCGTAGTGGACGGCTCGACATCGCGTGGACGATGACCGGCCGGGGCCCGATCGACATCGTCGTCGTGCCCGGCTTCATCTCACATCTCGACTTGGCACGCGAGTTGCCCGTGTACAGCACGGTGCTCGGGCGACTGGATCGGATCGGCCGGGTGCTGACCTTCGACAAGCGCGGCACCGGGCTTTCGGGCCGAGACCTTGGGTTCGGCAGCCTGGACGAACGGGCCGACGACATCCGCGTGGTGATGGACGCGGCGGGTTGGGAATGCGCGCACCTGTTGGGCATCTCCGAAGGCGGCCCGCTCTCGCTCCTCTTTGCCGCGACGCACCCCGAGCGTGTGCGAAGCCTCGTTCTCTACGGGTCGTTCGCATGCCTGCTCCCTCCCGATGACCCCGCGAGCGCCGCGTTCGACGTTCCCAGATTCCTCGACTACGTCGAACGACACTGGGGGAACGGCCAGTTGCTCGGAGCGATGGTGCACGTGCCACCCACCCCGGCAAATCTCGATCAGTTGGGCCGATACGAGCGCGCCTGCGCATCGCCCCAGCTCGCGGTTCAGATCATGCGGTCGAACCTCGAGATCGACGCCCGAGCGATCCTTCCAGCGATCTCGGCGCCCACGTTGGTCGTCCACCGCGCCCATGACCCGATCGTGGGAGTCGAGTGTGCGCGGGTCCTCGTCGTCCGAGCTACGCGACGCCAGGCTCGTCGAGCTCGGCGGCGACATGCATTGCGGGTGGGACGCGCACGAATGGGCTCCAGCGCTCGACGTCATCGAGGAGTTCCTCACCGGGACGCTCCCCGTGTTGGCGGACGTCGATCGCACACTGGTCACGGTGCTCTTCACCGACATCGTCGACTCGACTCGATCCGCGGTCGAGACGGGCGACCATGTCTGGCGCGACATCCTCGACCGCCACGATGCGGAGACCCGGCGACTTGTCGAACGACACGGTGGTCGAGTTGTGAAATCGACCGGTGACGGGGTGCTCGCGACCTTCGACAGCCCGACCCGGGCGGTTCAGTGCGCCCGAGTGGTCAGCGACGCCCTCGGCCGGGAGGGCATCACCATTCGCGCCGGACTGCACACGGGCGAGATCGAGCGGCGCGGCGACGACATCGCCGGCATTGCCGTCCACATCGGTGCGCGCATAGCGGCGCTCGCCGGTCCGAACGAGGTCCTCGTCTCCGGAACCGTGCACGATCTCGTAGAGGGATCGGACCTGCGCTTCGAGGATCGAGGCTCCCACCATCTCAAGGGCGTCCCCAACGAGTGGCATGTGTTCGTGTCGATCTAGACCGGTCGTCACAGTCGCTCACCATCGGAGCAGGCCGAGCAGGTGCGCGAACAGCGCCTCGGGATCGCGATCGAGGCCTTGACGAGCGAACCAGGCACAGATGTTGGCGACGTCGCGGTGCAGGAAGTCGAGCCCCATCGGGTTGGCGGCGATGTCGACGGCCTGGGGGAAGTCGATCATCCACAGCTCGTCGGACCACCACAGGAGGTTGTAGGCGGACAGGTCGCCGTGCGCGTAGCAGCATCCGACCATCCGTTCGAGGTTGACGACCAACTGGTCCCAGACGGGCACGAGCCGGGCACCCCGCGGTCGGGCGCGCGCGAGGGTCGGCGCCGCCTCCCCGATGTCGCCGATGTACTCCATGTCGAGATGGTCGTCCGCGAAGATCACGGGATAGGGCACGCGCACGCCAGCTCTCCACAGCACTCCCATCACGTCGTGCTCGTGGCTGGTCCAGCGCTCCTGCAGCAGCGCCTTGCCGTGGGTCGACATCCGCTCGACGGCCCGGCGGTCGCGGCTTCTGCGGAACTGGCGGCCTTCTCGATAGGTGACGTCGTTGCGGAACTGCGTGGAGCGTTGCACGCCCATTGCCTCGAGGACCCCCTTCTGGGAGACCTCGCGGGGGAGGTAGAGCTTGCGGGCCAGCAGGCATCGCCCGGCGGCGCCCGTGCGCTCGATGAGCGACACCTGGGCTTCCTTGCCGGTTCGCAAGACACCGAGCTCGGTGTCGGTGTACGGCTCGTCGACGAGCCAGTCGGGTGGTGCGGGGTGATCGGACACGCGGGTCCTCCGGGTTCGAGGCGACCAGGGAGAAGATCCGGGTCGACGAACCCGCGGCGCAGCCGACAGGGGCGAAGGGCTACCGCAAAGAGCAGACGCGACCCGGGGATGAGGGAGCGTGACGTGCAGTCATGGCTTCGAACCTCCCGTGGTCGTCGGTGGCAGCGCCGTGTTGGCGCGGACGAACAGCGAACCACCACCTCGGTGGAGGTGTCCAGCGACTTCGCGAACCTCGTTGGTGGGCGTTCGGGCCGGGGATGTCACTGGGATTCGAGCAGGCGCCGAAGGGTGGCCAGGTCCTTCCGGTTCGCGCGCCGCATCGCCTGAGCCACGAAGGGCGCGAAGAGCTTCGAGAACCCCGCCGGTTGGCCTGAGTTTCGCAGCGTCATCGTCGTGGTGTCGTCATCGGCCGACGTCCACCGGTAGGTCGTCTCCATGGGAAACGGGCCCTGAGCCGTTCGCATGACCAGCCGGTCGCCCGGCGCGAAGTCGACGATCTCGTAGGTATAGGCAAGCCGTCGTCCGAGGAACCTGGCAACGAACGCCACCTGCGAACCGACTTTCAGCGGGGGCGGAGTGATCCACTCGACCGCCTCGATGTTCACGTACCACTCACAGGCATTCGATGGGTCGGCCGCGTAGGCGGCGACGATGTCGATCGGCTTGCTGATCTTCTGTTGCGTCGTGACATCGACCGCCAAAGTCGTGCTCCTGACGAACTGGTCGCTACTTGGGCGGAAGGGACTCGGCGAAGCTCACGCCGCGCGCGAGCCATGCATCGAGGTCATCGTCCTCGCTGATCCCGGCTTCGCCGACGTACACCATCCCCTTCATCGACCGGCCGGTGAAGTCCATCTCTCGTGCGTGTGGCTGCGCCAGCATCTGCTCGTAGGAGGCGGGTCCGACACGAACCATGAGCTCGGAGCCGACGATGCCGAAGCACATGTTGCCGTCGAGCATGAAGCACAGGCCACCGAACATCTTCCGTTCGGACATCGCGGTTCGATCCTCGGTCCTGTCGCGGATTCGTTCCGCAAGACCTTCGTCGTAGGCCATCGATCCAGGCTAGGCCCGCACCCGTAGGGGCGTCCGGAGACGAGCGCACCGATTGACGCCGCCCCCTTCTCCCTGTACTTTCTAAAGAGGTTAATTAGCTAGTAGAGAAAGTACGAGACCCATGCTCACCGCGATCGACGAAGACGGGCTCAGCAAGACCTTCGCCGCGCTGGCCAACCCCACACGGCGAGCGATGCTGGCCCGGCTCGCTGCAGGTGCCGCGACCGTCAACGAGCTCGCCGAGCCGTTCGAGCTCACCCTGCCCGCCGTCTCGAAACACATCAAGGTGCTGGAGCGGGCGGGGCTCGTCCAACGGGGTCGCCGAGCCCAGTACCGGCCGTGCGCCCTCGACGCCGCGCCGCTCGAGCAGATCTCGACTTGGGCCGAGCAGTACCGGCCCATCTGGGAGGCACGCTTCGACCGGATGGACGACTACCTCACACAACTCCGACTCACACGAAAGCCAGGCCCAGGCGATGACTGACAACGACGCTCCCCAGGACGCGGTGGTGATCGAACGCAGCTTCGACGCGCCGGTACATGTCATCTGGCAGATGTGGACCGATCCGGAGCACTTCAAGAAGTGGTACGGCCCCGACGGCGCCACCATCCCGGTCGCGAGGATGGATGTGCGTGTCGGTGGCGCCCGCCTGATCGGCATGGAGATGCAGACCCCGAACGGCCTGATGCGGATCTGGTTCGCCGGCGAGTACCGCGAGGTCGTCGAGAACGAGCGACTCGTCTACACCGAGTTCATCTCGGACGAGGATGGCAACGCGTCATCGCCCGCCGAGGTGGGCATGCCCGGGGGCATCCCACCACGACGGAGGTGCGCGTCGAACTCGTGGACGTCGACGGCCGCACGAAGATGCTCATGACCCACGTTGGCGTGCCGACCGACTCCCCCGGCGCCGCGGGTTGGAACATGGCGTTCGACAAGCTCGCGGCCGTTACGGGGAAATGACGGCTTGACTATCGGAGTTCGATATATCAGAATACGAGCATGACGATCAACGGGAAGCCCCTCCCGGCGGCCTCCCTCCACATCGTGTTGGCCTTGCTCGACGGTGAGCTGCACGGGTACGCGTTGATGCAGCGAGTTGGCGAGCTCAGCGACGGTGCCGTTCGCATGGGCCCGGGCACCCTGTACGGAACGCTCAACCGCCTGCTCGACGACGGCCTGATCACCGAGACGACAGACCGGATCGCCCGTGACGACGGGGAGCGTCGGCGCTACTACGAGCTGACCCCATCCGGTCGGGCCGTGGCGCTCGAGGAGCTGTCCCGGCTGAGCACGCTCGTCAAGCGCGTGAATCGGGGCGTCGCTGGCGGGGCGACGGCATGACCAGGGACCGCCTCGCGATCCGGACGTACGCGTCGCTCTTGCACATGTATCCCCGTTGGTTCCGCGACGAGTTCGGCCCCGACATGGTGGTGCTCGTCCGCGATCAGCTTCGCGACGAGTCCACACCGGTGGTGGTCGCCCGCTCGTTGCTCGATCTGGTGATCTCGATCCCCACACAACACCTGGAGGGACACATGCGCACACCAAGTCGCCTCGTACCGATCTTCCTCTTCGGAGTCGCTGCCGCGGGCCTGGCCGTCGCGACCGTCGCGGGCAGCGAGCCAGCCGGCCTGGTGGTCGGTCTCGTGGTCGCAGCGATTGCCGGAGCGATTGGTGTCGCCGCATGGCGCCAGACCGCCCGTGTCGGTGCGTCCACTGCCACCGAGGGGTGGTGGAAGCTCTTGCTCGTTGGGCCGATCCTCATCGCGGGGGTGATCCTGGCGGCAGGTGTGGGCGTCGAGGCCTGGTTCCTCGGCATCGTCACCATCTTCACCGCGATGATCTGCGTGGTCCTCGGCATGGTCCTGGGCGTTGCCCACCTCGTCAAGACCCACGCCCGCGGCGCTCCGGCTTGAGCTACCCGGAAGCGCGCACGTCCTGCGCGGGCGCCGCACTCAGCTTCCACGATGCCGGGTGTGGCGTTCCCGGTCTTGGGTCCGCAATCTCGACGCGAAGGGCACCGGGCGCCATGGGAGTTGCTCCCACTCGCGCCCGGTGCCGTTTTGGATCTGATGGACCCTCGCACGACCCGTGCCTTCCGGACTGAATCGCTAGAAGACCCTTCTCGTCCCTTGATGGAAGTGCTGGACCGCACCAGGGAGTGAGGCCCGCTCGAGCTCGAGGTCGTGGATCTCCATGAGCTCGCCCTGCCTAGCGTCCGGGTCCTGGTCAAACGCACCCAGCCGCCTGGTCATCTCCAGCGAGTGGATCCTGGCATCGATCGCCGTGCGTGTGTTCGCGAGGACCGCACGAGTCACGCCATGGGCGACGGCCACGAACATCCCGACGATGCCGCGTTGCGACTCGTCGGTGCTGGTGACCACGCCGCAGAAGACGTTGACGGCACGGACAGGGCAGGTGACCTGTTGGAACCGGCCGGCCTCGGTGACCGAGGCGCTCTGCCCCGGAGCGGCGACACCTGTCGCCTCCAGGCGCTCCGATGGCCGTGTGGTCTCTGATCCCCACGTGCCCGAGGCCACGAGGGCCACAAGAGCAATCGCCGGGATCAGCGCGAGCACGACCGGGATGTACTTCTGATGCTTGGACTTGGACATCTCGTCTCCTTCGATCGGTGAGTTGTTGGCTTGCACCGCTCACCCTGCGCGGCAGGGGTATCGGGGTTGGGGGTCCTGCGGTATCAGCCCGGTATCGGCGACGTTGACCGATGTTCGGGCCGGCCGGATACTGCGGGCGTGCTGATTGGTGTCCTCGGACCGCTCGAGCTCGGGTCAGGTGCTGCGATCGCCCCTCGAGATCGCACTGTCCTGAGCGTCCTGGCCAGCCACGTCGGCCAGGAGGTGACCCGGGACCGACTGGCTCAGGCGCTGTGGGGCGATGAACCGCCCCCGTCGGCACCGAAGGTCATCCAGGGCGCGGTGGTCCGTCTCCGCCGAGAGCTCGGTGCCGCCGCCATCCAGACGACTGCCGCCGGCTACCGACTCGCTCTGGGCGTTGAGGATGTGGACAGCGCCGAGTTCGAGCGCCTCCTCACGCGAGCCCGAGGGCTCGCCTCACAGCAGGAGCACGAGCGGGCGGCCCTGGACATCGGCTCGGCGCTGGCGCTGTGGCGCGGCGACCCACTCCCGGATCTCGAGGGATCGTCAGAGGGCTCGACCCACATCGCCCACCTGCACGAGCAACGGCGTCAAGCAGAGGAAGATCTCGTCGAGAGCCGTCTGGCGCTGGGGCAGCATCGCGAGGTCATGGCTGACGCCGAGCGGCTCGCGGCGGAAGAGCCGCTGCGGGAACGGCGATGGACACTGCTCGCGTTGGCCCGGTACCGCTCCAGTCGCCAGGGCGATGCGCTGCGTGCGATCACCACCGCCCGCCACGTTCTGGCCGACGAGCTCGGCCTCGACCCGGGTCCCGAGCTCGTCGAGCTCGAGCGCGCCATCCTCAGCCAGGACCCGAGCCTCGACGCTCCCGAGCCCACCCCGGTGGGCGGGGCCAACGAGCGCTGTCCGTATCTCGGGCTGCGTCCGTATGGCATGGACGACGCTCCGCTCTTCTTCGGTCGCGATCACGATGCCGCGCTCGCCCTCGACCGGTTGCGCCACGCCGGGTTCCTGGCCGTCGTCGGGGCGTCCGGGAGCGGCAAGTCGTCCCTGGTCAGTGCCGGCGTCGCACCGCAGCTGCGAGCGGCGGGGTACAGCGTCGCCTCCACGACGCCGGGCACCGACCCGTTGGCCGCGCTGGCCTTGGCGCTGGCGGCCGTCGGCGATCGGCCCGCGCTCATCGTCGACCAGCTCGAGGAGCTCTTCGCCCCGTCGACCAGCGACACCGTGCGAACCCAGTACCTCGAGACGCTGATCGCCGCCTACGACCGCGAGACCTTGGTCGTCATCGTTCTGCGGGCCGACCATCTCGAGGATCTCGCCCAGCACGCCCCGTTCGTGCGGCTGATCGAAAAGGGTCTTTTCGTCTTGGGGTCGATGAGCGTGGACGATCTGCGGGCTGCGATCCGTGGGCCGGCCGCGCTGGCACCGGCTGCGCGTCGAGGATGCGTTGGTGGAGGCCCTCGTCCACGAGGTAGGGGATCAGCCCGGCTACCTCCCCTTGCTGTCGCATGCACTGGCGCAGACCTGGGAGCGCCGCGAAGGATCGCTGCTCACCCTCGAGGGCTACGTCTCGACCGGTGGTGTCAAAGAGGCGCTGGCGCGCTCGGCCGATCGCCTCTACGAGCAGCTGCCCGGGGACCAGCAGAACGCAACTCGTTCGATCATGCTCCGGTTGGTGGTCATCACCGACACCGGCGAGCCGCTCTGCGCGCCAGTGCCGCGCCCCTCGTCACCCTCGACGCCGCTCACGACAATGCCGTCGACACCCTGGTGCAGGCCCGCCTCTTGACCGCAGACGAACACACCGTGCGGCTCGCCCACGAGGCGCTGGCCCGGGCATGGCCCCGCCTGCGGGGCTGGCTGGACGAAGACGCCGACACCCAGCGGATGGTGCACCGTCTCGCTGCCTCCACCACCGACTGGATCGCCGCGAATCGTGAGTCGAGCGAGCTCTACCGCGGCGCTCGCCTCGATGATGCGCTCACCCGGGTCGGCGAGTCGGGCCCGGATCTGACTGGTGACGAGCACGCCTTCCTCGACGCCTCCGTCGCGTTGCGAAAAGCCGAGGAGGACGCTGTCCGCCGGTCCGCACTGGACCGCGAGCGCCAGAACCAGCGACTCCGCGGGCTCCTGGCCGTGGTCGGAGCTGCCCTCGTCGTGGTGCTCCTGGCTGGCGTGGTCGCGGTGTGGCAACGCAATCAGACAGATCACCAACGCGCCTCCGCGGTGGCGGCGAGGACGACCGCCGAGCTGCGCACGCTAACGGCTCAGTCGGTCGCGGCTTCGCGACACCAAGCGCGACCTCGCCGCGCTGTTGGCGGTCGAGTCCTACCGGCTGGCGCCGGGGGCGAACGTGGAGAACGTGCTGTTCTCGACCTTCACCCATGACCCGTCGTTCGTGGGGACCGCCTGGCTCTCCGAGGTCCATGATCCGCTGGCGGCGACCTTCCTACCCGACAACCACACGCTGGCCGTATCGGATGATCGCGGCACGATCCGCTTCGTCGACACGGCCACCGGCACCGAAGTCGGACATCCCCTCCCCGGGGAGCGCGGCGTTGCTGTTCTCCTTGATCCAGGTCAGCCGGGACGGCTCCACCCTGGTCCGAGTCGATCAGCCCGACCCCTCTCGACACGCTGACCTCAGCATCTATCACCTGCCGGGGCTCACCGCCCGCGTGTCACGTGTCCCCATCGACTCCGCGGTGTCATCGATGGCCGTCAGCCCCGACAGCCGCTATGTCGCCGTCGGGGGAGGTGACGATGGACGTGTCCTCGTCCTCGACGCCCAAACCGGGCACATGGTTCGGTCCATCGCCGGCTTCGCCAAGCCCAAGGAGAGCCCCTACGCGCTCTTGACGGCGGGCGTCGTGTTCCAGCCGGACGGATCACTCGTGATCAGCGCCGAGAACGGGACCGTCCGCATCTTCGATTCGGGCAGCTTTCGCGAGTTGAGGCGGATCGATGTCGGAGCGAGCGTGGCCAACGTGCTGCCTCAGCTGGCCAAGAACGGGCGGATCCTTATCGGATGGGGACAGGACGGGCTCGGCGCGATCGATCTGTCGACTGGCGCTCTGAGATGGCGAGCTGGCGTCTTTTTCGGTGGCTGCCCCGCCCTGCGGGTCATCGAGCCACGGGGAGGCGACGGGACGGTGCTCTGCGGTGGGGCATACGGGCGCACCCGCACCTTCGCGCTGGACACCGGCCGGGTCGGGCCGACCGACTTCAGCCTCCAGCAGGGGTCCGCTTCGGACATCTCGGTCTCGCCGGACGGCAAGACGCTCTCGGTGGTCGGTGCCGGCGGTGTCGTGGCGACCTGGCGGCTCGACGAAACCGGGCTGCTGACCCGGGTGATGGCCTCGGGTCTCGTACCGGCGCCGGACGGCTACAACGCTGACGGAACGGCGCTGCTTGCGTACCACGTGACCGGCCAGTGGCCGCTGCCCCTCTCCGTAAAGCCGAGTGTGTGGAACGCCGCGAGCGGAGCTGAGGTCGACGCCCTGCCCAAGATCAGCACTCCGTTGACCTTCGTGAGCAACCCGAACGTGCTGGTGGCGGAGCATCTCCCCGGTGGTCCGGGCTACTACGACGTCATGACGCACCGTCGACTCCCGGGCCACCCGGCCACGAGGGAGCTCCCCTCGGGGTTGTTCCAGGTCGATCGGGCGCGCCATCGCCTGACCCTTGTCTACGGAGACCGAACGATGCAGGTCCTCGATCTCGACACCGGCGCGGACATAGGGCGATCGCTCGTCGCGCGATCGTTCAAGCTGCCACGTGTCCCTGACCAGTTCGGCCTGTCCGCGGACGCGTCGAACGATTGTCACGCTCACGCATGGGGCTCTCGACTCCTACGACACCACCAGCGGAAGGCGTGTTGCGGGACCGATCGCCGCCGGATCGCCGTCCGTGATGGATCTCAGCAGCCGTGATCTGCTCGCGACCGATTCGACCACCGGGCAGGTCACGTTCCGAGACGTGCGCACGCTGCATCAGGTGGGGTCGCCCATGTCGGTCGGGCCAGGTGCCGCCACGGACATGTCCTTCAGCGCCGACGGATCGCTTCTCATGACCCTCTGGTCGGACCGAACGGTGCGACTGATCGATGCGCATGCTCGCGTCGCACTCGGCGACAGCATCGACCTCGCGTTGCCGCTGGCGGCTGATGCTCCAAAGGATCTGGCTGATTCTGACTGGTTCGCCGCGGCCCTGCGTCACGATGGCAGACAGCTCGCCATCGGGGGTAGGGGGACCGCGATCACGCTCTGGGACCTCGACGTGAACGACTGGGCGCGAGATGCGTGTCGAGTGGCCGGACGCAACCTCACCCGGGAGGAGTGGCAGACCTACCTGGGCTCGCTCGGCCCCTATCACGTCACCTGCCCGCAGTACCCCTCGGGCTAGGTGCGCCCACCCGTTTCGGGATCGAACGAGACATCCTGGGTCGACCTGACGGGACTGCCCTTGAACCCTTGACGATCCCTGCGGCTACGGCCGCGGTAAACCCAGCGCGAGGCTCTCGCGAGAGCGAGGGAACGATGGGAGGTCGAGAGCAGATCGGGTGACAACCGAGCCACCGGCCCGAGGGCTGTCACACGGCGGGAGTAGAGTCGCCGTCATGGCCCGCAGGCTCTGGACCGCCGCCGAGATGGAGAAGCTCAGCCGCGATTAGCAGCAGGCCGTTTTCGACGAGAGCATTGTCACCGACCTCAGCGAGGTGCCGCCCGAGTTCCTCGCCAAGGTCCGCGCTGATGCGGAGCGTCTCATCGCCTCCCGCGAGACTCAGCACACCGACTGACGGTTCGTGGGCAGCGAGCGGCGAATGGTACGCGTCCGCGGGACGTGTTCGACGAGCTCGACCAGGTGCTCGGCGCGGAGCGTGGGCAGACCGGAGAGCCGTCGACGGCTCGATCGAGCTGGTCCACATCACGCTCGATATCGACACCGAGTGGTGCGAGTAGGGGAGCAGCCCGGCCAGCGGGTTGTTGTTGAACGCACAGGCTCGGCACTCTTTGCGCCGCAGGCGTTGTGGTCGGCCGCCCGGCTGGACCTTCCCGTAGTGTTCGCAGTCTTCAACAACGCTCGGTACGAGATCCTCAGGCATTTCCTCCGGGCGATGCGCGGTGACGCCGAGCGCACGGGGCGCTATGTCGGTCTCGACATCCGGAATCCGGCGGTCGACTTCGTGTCTCTGGCTGGATCCCTGGGGGTGCCGGGCAGCAGGGCCGCGCAGGCCGACGAAGCGGCTGACGCGGTTCGCGCCGCGCTCGAAGCAGAGGCTCCTCGTCTGGTCGAAGTGGTCGTGGCTCCGGAAGAGTGAGGGCCAGATCGTTGTGGATCCGACAACGGTCGGTGGAGCTGATGGGACTGCTCTTGAACCTCGACACTCACTCGCTGCGTGTGCAGTCTTGGTTCATGGTGGACATCGTGGCTCCGGTAGCTGGGTGACAGTTTCGAGACGTGGCCCCCGGGTTACCGATCCTCACCCACGGTGCGATCTCAAGGACAGATTACGAGGAGTGCTCCGACTCCCGCTTGCGTAGCGTGTTCACCAGTTGCGTCCGATTGTGGAGGTCGAGCTTCTGGAAGACGTGTGTGAGGTGGGTTTTGATCGTCGCCAGGCTGACGAAGAGCGAGTCGGCGACCTCTTGGTTGGAAAGTCCTCCGGCGACGAGTCCGACCACCTTCTCCTCCGCGGGTGTCAACGAGTCCCACCCTGCCGAGGGTCGACTGCGGGTGCCTCGTCGTCGGCTGGCGTACGTCGACCGTGTCTTGGAGGGAGAGTGTCGCGCCTTCGTCCCAATGTGCGGCGTCGAGACCAGCCTTGGTTTCTTCGATCATTGGCGTGAGATAGGGCACCCGAAAGACGAATCCGGTCTGACGTCGAAAGGCATCGCATGCTCCGAGTAGTCGGGCTGCGTCCTCCGTCTGTCCCGCGTCGAACGTGATGATGCGCAAGGTTCTCCAACACGCTTACCTGGCTGGACAGCAGCTGGTGGTTCGAGGTGATGTCCAGCGCGACGTGCGCTCGTTCGAATGCCTGTTTGATCTCGCCATCGAGGCGGTCGATCTGGGCGGCGGTCTGGGTGGCCATCGCGAGGACATAGGGGCAGTCCAAGCCCTGGGTGAGTGCGAGGGCTCGCTCGGAGTGCCCGCGTGCACCGGACCGGTCGCCACAGGCGAGGGCGACGTCCCCCGCGATCATCTCCATGGCCTGGGCGGAAGCGACGAACGACTGGCTCAAGATGGTCTCGATCGAGCATCTCGCGGTTTC
The DNA here is from genome assembly GCA_963776435.1 of uncultured Microthrixaceae bacterium. Classification (GTDB taxonomy): domain Bacteria; phylum Actinomycetota; class Acidimicrobiia; order Acidimicrobiales; family Acidimicrobilacustridaceae; genus UBA4742. The sequence continues at coordinate 108,387 of CAVZMK010000002.1, read as the reverse complement.
GAGGTCGCCTTCCATGGTCGAGAGGCACAGGTCGACCCAGGCTGGAACGAACTCGACGCTTCCGCTGAACTCCATTCGTCGGATGCGGTCGCGCAGCGCGCGCATCAGCGGGAGGGAGCCGCTGAATATCGCGCCGAGGACGGCGGCCATCGATTCGGTGGGATCGAGGGTGGGTTCGGCCAAGGCCTCTGCGATCGCCTCCGACACCGTGTGTACGTCACACCGGTAGGCAGCGATCATGATGCGCGCGCCTCGGGCCTTCGTCACGATTCGAGGCGCGTCGTTCAGATGTCGTTCCGCCCATTCGAGATAGGTCGTGGCCCGCGTCAGGTCACCGTTGTGAGCCGTGTAGTAGGCGACGTTCACACTGGCCGAAACGGCGAAGGAAGGGTCGTGGTCGCCCTGCGCTTCGGCGATCAGGTCCCCGATCAGATCCGCGGCACCGTGGACACCGGCCATGAGCTCGGGTAGCGCAAGCCCCGAACGCAGTCGACGCCGGACGCGCCCGTCGAGCTCTCCCTCGTGGTCGCGGAGCGCGATCGATGCCCCTTCTCGCCACCAGTCTCCACCCATGGACAAGGTCTCGATCGACGACGCCACGAGCCCACACCACTCGACGGATCCTTGCGGGACCCCGGCGAGCGCGGTCTCTACCAACGCATTGAACTCGTCGTAGCGGTTCTCGACGGTGAGGGCGTTGCCCAACGCGACGACCAGCGCCGATGCCGCCGATCGATCGGCCGTGAGACCCCACTGCAGAGCCGAGCGAAGATCGGCAACATGTGCGCGTGCCGCATCGAGCGAGGCCGCGGACGGGACCTGATCGTCGATGGCCCAAGCTCGCGCCAGGTCGCACAGATGGTGGAAGTGGCGATCGCGGAGGCCTTCGAGCTCGTCCGCATGGGAACACCTCTGGGCGGCGTAGGACCGAACCGACTCGAGCATGATGTAGCCGTCGCGAACACGCTGAATGAGGCTCTTGTCCACCAGCGACGTGACCAGGTTGAACACCTCGACGCGACGGAGCGCCTCACCGGCGATGACTGCCTCGGCGTCGTCGATGCGTGAAGGTGCCGACGAACACCGACAGCCGCCGAAACGCGAGACGTTCCGCCTCGTCCAGCAGGTCATGGCTCCAATCGATCGACGCGAGCAACGTTCGTTGGCGTTCCAACGACCTCGGGCCCGCGGTCAAGATGCGGAAACGGTCGTCCAAGCCCCGCACCAGATCGTCGAGTGCCATCGTGCGCAGCCCCGCCGCCGCCAACTCGATGGCGAGCGGAATACCGTCGAGACGCCGGCAGATCGCAAGAACCGAAGCCATTTCGACGGCGTCCACGACAACGTCGGGGTTGGAGGTCCTCGCCCGGTCGCAGAACAGCACGATTGCGCTGGCCTGACGAGCCTCGTCGACGGACGCGGTCGGTGGGGGAACCTGCAACGAGGGGATGCGCCACACGGTCTCGCCGCCGACCCCGAGGGGCTCGCGACTGGTGGCCAGCAACACCGAACCGCCCGGGCGCGTCAGCACCCCGTTGGCGAGAAGCGAGACACCATCGAGCACGTGCTCGCAATTGTCGAGCACGACGAGGCGCTCGTTCGAGCTCAAGTGCTGCTCGACCATCGATGCCGGCTCCACGCCACCCGGCGACTCGGCCAGACCACAGGCCGCGGCAACCTCCGAGGCGACCCGCGCGTCGTCCGTGACGCGACTCAGGTCGACCCACACGACACCATCCGGGTAGGTCGCGGCGAGGGCGAGGGCGACCTGGTGGACCAGTCGAGTCTTTCCTGACCCGCCGGTCCCCGTGACGGTCACGAGCCGTGACGCCCCGAGCAAGCTGCAGACCTGGTCGATCTCAGCTGGTCGGGCGACGAAGCTCGTCGGAAAGGTCGGAAGTCGATGTTCCATCGATGCCGGTACGAGGGCGGGGAAGGTTCGTCGGAGGGCGGGATGATCCAGCTGGAACACGTGCTCTGGACGGTCGAGACCCTCGAGGCGCACCGCCGCGAGCTCCCGCAGGACGACATCGGCAGGAAGCGTGTCCCGGGTGAGGATCGCCGTCGCGGCCGAGGCGAGTATCTGGCCGCCGTGGCCCAAATCGCGAAGTCGCGCACAGCGGATGATCGCTTGGCCCCCGTAGGTTCGCCCGCCGACCAACGTGACCTCCCCGGTATGGATGCCCACACGCACCCGCACCGGTTCGCCGGGCCATTCGTCATCTGCAAGTGCCTGGACCATCGCGACTGCCGCGGCCAGCGCACCGTTCGCGCTGACGAACACCGACACCGTCGAGTCACCTTCGCCCTGCTCGAGAGGCTGCCATCCCCCGTGAGCAGCCACCGACTCCGCGATCAGCTCCCGCTGGCGCATCATGGCCGTGGCCACATCGTCGTGCGCACGGTGTCCCGTCGATTCCTCGACGTCGGTGAGGACGAACGTGACTACACCCTCGGGCAGACGACACTCGCTCATGGTCGCCTCCCATCCGTCGTTCTCACGGTCCCCATCCTGGTGACGGACGACCTCGAGAACATCAGACTTTCGGTTGATGAAACCTCTGGGTCCGGTCCGCATTCTAGGAGGGAACGGTGATCGACATCGCTCCGAGCAGATGACGGTGCCCGTGGTCAGACCCGAACGACGCAAGGCGCGGAGGCGACATGTTCACAGCTCGACGCAGACATCAGCTCACCACCGGCACCGTGGTCCTCGTCGCGATGCTCCTGCTCGCCGCCTGCGACTGGACCCAGTTCCGCTACGGGCCCGAGCACACCGGCTACAACCCCACCGAGACCAAGATCAACGTGGCGAATGTCGGGACGCTCAGCCTGGCTTGGTCGGCCACAATCGTCGGTAGCTGGACCTCATCGCCGGCGGTGTTCAACGGGGTCGCCTACTACGGGTCCGGCGACGGCAAGCTGAACGCGTTCGACGCGGCTGCTATGACCGGCTGCTCGGGCACGCCCAAGCTGTGTACGCCGTTGTGGACCGCGACCACCGGAGGCGAGGTCTCGGCGCCGGCGGTCGCGAACGGCGTGGTCTACGTCGGCTCTGGTGATCACAAGCTCTACGCCTTTGACGCGGCTGGAGTGACCGGCTGTGCGGGCATGCCGAAGACATGCACGCCGCTGTGGACGGCCACCACCGTCGGCCGGGTAGATTCGGCGCCGACGGTGGTCAACGGGGTGGTGTATGTCGGCGCCGGCGTGCACGACGCCGACAGCGCCGTCTATGCGTTCGACGCGGCCGGGGTGACCGGCTGTGCGGGAACGCCAAAGACGTGTGCGCCGTTGTGGAGAACCACGGTTGGCGGCGCCGCGGTGTGGTCGTCGCCGGCGGTCGTCAATGGGGTCGTGTACGTCGGCTACGGGAGTGGGTTTTACGCGTTCGACGCGGCTTCGGGCGCTGGCCCGATGTGGATCGGTGCTACCGGAAACACGAACTTCTCGTCGCCGGCGGTCGCGCACGGGGTCGTCTACATCAACTCCGAGACCGGCTTGTACGCGTTCGACGCGGCCGGGGTGAAGGGCTGCTCCGGGACGATTACCAAGATGTGTGCGCCGTTGTGGACCACCGGACCGGACAGTAGCGGCCGTAACTTCGACGGCTCGTCGCCGGCAGTCGCGAACGGGGTCGTATACGTCGGCGACGACAACCTGTTGTACGCGGTCGATGCGGCCTCCGGTGCGATGCTCTGGAGCGCCAACACAGGCGTAGCGCCGAACTCGGGCTACATGGGCCCCTCGCCGGCGGTCGCGAACGGGGTGGTCTACGTCGGCGACGACAACTTGCTGTACGCCTTCGACGCAGCCGGGGTAACCGGCTGCTCCGGGTCGCCACCGAAGACGTGTGCGCCCTTGCGGACCGCTGGCACTGCCACTGATTTCGTCGCTAAGAATGACTCCTCGCCGACGGTCGCGAACGGGGTCGTGTACCTCGGCTCCTCCGGCTACCACGACCTCAGCGACTTGAGCGGCGGCGGCAAGCTGAACGCGTACCGCCTGCCGTGACCAGGCCGAACCTTCAACTGTGAGGAAGCGACACGGCCGATTCCGAGCAGGTTCAGCAGTTCAGGGCTGACACCGGGTCTGGATGGGGATGGCCTCGGGAGGACATAAGTCCTGTTCAGACGTAGTGGAGCTGATGGGACTGCTCTTGAACCCCCATTCCGTCAGCCCTCGGGACCTCTCTAGTCAACACTCGCCGGACGGGTCGGCCAGGCGATGTCGACGCTGAGACCGTAGTGGTCGCTCGCGAACGTTCCGGTCTTCTTGCGGTCGAACGCGAGGGATGCGCGCAACACCTTGCCGGCGAAGTCGGGGCGGCCGTACGACTCGCCGACGAACACGTAGTCGATGCGCCATGGTGGCTCGTTGGCCTCGGCGGCGAAGTCGTTCGCCGGGTCCCACGTCACGCCGCCGCCGTTGTGGCACACGGCCCACGCGTCCTGGAAGTACGTGCTCCTTCCATCGATGACGGCATTCGCAGTGAGGAACCGGATCTCGTCCGACGTGGGTTCGGCGTTGAAGTCGCCGCAGAGGATGGGTGGCATCGATGAGGCCGGATCGCAGGTGCGACCGACGGCGTCATCGATGAACAACACCTGCTCCACGCGGTGACGCGCCTGCGCGGGCATTGGCTGCAGGTGTGTGCTGTACACATCGAGCCCGGCCGTGCGGACGTGAAGGAGGTCGAATGGCATGCTCGGAGGCAATGCGGCGGGCCTCAAGGTCACATGAGGCGGGTGGGGTTCGTCGTGGCTGACGGGCAGCCTCATGAGCTCGACCTCGTCGAATGGCCATCGACTCAAGATCGCCGAACCGAACTGCAGCGACGGATCGGCACCGACAGCCGCCGGATCCGGGGCCGGGAACCCACCGAACTCCCACCGCCAATCCCCGGCTGCATGTTCGGCGATCCAACCCCCCGTGTTGGGATGGCCATCGTCCTGCCAGATCTCCTGAAGGCACACGACGTCGGGTTCGAGCTCGTCCAGCCACGCCACGATCTCCCACCGACGCTCCAACCACCGATTTCCGACGAGCGAGTCCGCGTTCAGCTGCACCACCCGCAAGAGGCCCTCAGCCATGCGAACACACTGGCAGTGCTCCCGACGCCCGTCCAGGCTCCAGGGTCTGAGAGCCCGGCTGGGACTCGCGGCAAACTCGGAACGGCTGCACACGGCGACCGTAGGTCAGCGGCCCCCGACCGCCAGATCGGCGGGCGCCGGCGCCCCGCGTTGGCAATCCCGCGGAGAAGGCCCGAGACTGGTTCGCAGAGGTAAGGGGTGAGGATGGACCGAGCGACCGAGGCGTCCGGATCGGACGGTAGGGGATGGGCGGCTGCCGACCGCCTCGCCGAGGCCGGCCACGACGAGCCCGAGGAACTGGTGCTCTTCCACGATCGCGCCAGCGGGCTTCGCTCGGTGGTGTCGGTCCACTCGACCGTGCTGGGCCCGGCGTTGGGAGGGTGTCGGTTCCATCCCTACCCGTCGATCGGGGCGGCGGTGAACGACGCCGTCCGGCTCGGCTGGTCGATGACGGGCAAGGCCGCGCTGGCCGGCCTCGACCTCGGTGGGGGCAAGGCGGTGATCATGGGCGACCCGCGGCTCATGCGCACCGAGGCCCTGCTCGAGGCCTTCGGCCGGAGGGTCGAGAGCCTGGGCGGGCGGTACATCACCGCCGAGGACGTCGGGACGTCCGAGGCCGACATGGACGTGATCGGGCGTGTGACCGGGTGTGTGGTCGGCCGTTCGCCGGAGCACGGAGGAGCGGGCGACCCGAGTCCGGCCACCGCCCTCGGCGTGTTCGAGGCGATGCGGGCGACGGTCAGCCACACCACCGGCTCCGACGAACTGGCTGGCGTGCGGGTGGTCGTCGTGGGTGTCGGGAAGGTGGGGCGTCCGCTCGTCGAGCGTCTGGTGGCCGACGGTGCCGTCGTGTCCGTCGCCGACGTGGATGACGCGGCCGTGGCCAGCCTGGTCCACCAGCTCGGCGTCGTACCGGTGGCACCCGCCGACGCGCTGACCACGCCCTGCGATGTGCTGGCCCCCTGCGCCCTGGGCGGCGTGCTGAACGCCTCGACGATCCCCGATCTCCGGTGCGCGATGGTGGTCGGCTCCGCCAACAACCAGTTGGGTGAGGACGCCGATGCGCAGCGGCTGGCCGACCTGGGCATCGTCTACGCCCCGGACTTCCTGGTCAACGCGGGTGGGCTCATCCATGTGGCCGACGAGTTGCAGGGCTACAACGACGAGCGGGTCGCCATGCGCGTATGCGGGATCGGACAGACGACCACCCGGTTGTTCCGTGAAGCCGAGGAACACGGCGTGAACCCCCTAGTCGCCGCGGAACGCCTGGCCCAGCGCCGCATCGACGAGCGGCGGGCCGAGCTGGCGGGGGGCGGAGCGCTGACGACCCGCTGACGTCCGTTCCCGACGATGCGGGCCAGGATCGCCGAGTCAGCCGATCGTGCTGGGCTCGCCCGGCCGACCGGCCACGGGCGTTCGTTGCTGCTCGGCGAACAGCAGGTGCAGCAGCTGCACCGCGATCGAGCCCTCGCCCACGGCCGACGCGACCCGCTTGACCGAGCCGTGGCGGACGTCCCCGGCGGCGAACACGCCTGGCATGCTCGTCTCGAGGTCGTACGGGCGGCGCTCGAGCGGCCACGAGGCCTCCGGGACGTCACCTCCGGTGAGGACGAACCCCTTGTCGTCGCGTTCGATGTCGCTCGGAAGCCAGTCGGTGTGGGGCTGCGCGCCGATCAGGAGGAAGAGCGCCTCGGCCTCGACCGTGGTCTCCGCCTGCGTGGCGAGGTCGCGCAGCACGAGGTGCTCGAGGTGGCCATCGCCCCCGCCGCCCACGACCTGGGTGCCGAGCCGCACCTCGATGTTGGTCGCTGCCTCGACCTGCCGCACCAGGTAGTCCGACATGCCGGCGCGCAGCGACGAGGCTCGGACCACGAGCGTGACCGTCCGTGCGTAGCGAGCGAGGTGCAACGCGGCCTGCCCGGCCGAGTTGGCCCCGCCCACGATGTAGGTGTCGTCGCCCACGAGTCCAGGCGCTTCCGAGGTGGGGCCGCCGTAGTACACGCCGGCACCGTTCAGCTCCTCGAGCTCCGGGATCTCGATGCGGCGATAGCTCGCTCCCATCGCGAGGAGCACCGCCGTCGTGCGGAGGGGCTCGGAGTCCGACAGCGAGACGACGAGCTCGTCCCCGTCCCGCTCGACGCCCATGACCGTGTGCATGAACGTGAAGTCGGCCCCGAAGACCCACGCCTGTTCGTAGGCCGCCCTGGCCAGCCGCCGGCCGCTGACGCCGCGGGGGAAGCCGAGGTAGTTCCGGATCAGCGAGCTGGAGGTGGCCTGGCCTCCGATGCCCCCGCTGTCGACGACGAGCGTGGCGAGCCCCTCCGACGCGCCGTACACGGCGGCCGAGAGGCCCGTGGGTCCGGCGCCGATCACGACGACGTCGAAGGCTCGGGATCCCGGGTCCACCGGACCTCCGGAAGCGACTGCGATCTCGGCGTTGTTCGGGTTCTCCAGCACGTCGCCGTTCGGCAGCACCATCAGCGGCAGCTCCGCCCCGTCGCGAGCCGAAGCGACGAGGGCTCGACCCTCGTCGGAGTCGGCGAGGCAGAAGCTGTGCGGGATCGCGCACTGCTGGAGAGCCTCGCGCAGCTCGTAGGCTCGGCCCGACCAGGACTCGCCGACCACGTGGATCGTGTAGGGCGCGGCGCGCTGGGCCTCCGCCCATTCGAGCAGCATCGTGGAGATCGTCTGGTGGAACTCCTCGTCCGGAGAGGTCGAGGGGCGCAGGAGGTAGTGGTCGAAGCGACCGTGTGCGATCCCGCTGAAGATCTCATGGCCGGGGCCAGGCTGACCCAGGTCCTCGAACGCGATGAGAAGAGCCCGCCGGGCGTGCGGACGGATATGCGCGACCTCGCCGAGCAGCTCGCTGCCGGTCCTGCCGGCCAGCTGGTCACCGGCGAGGACCAGCGCCACGTCGTCGCCGGACGCAGCCAGTTCGTCGAGCACTGATCGGGCCTCACTGGGGGATCCGACGCAGACGATTCGGTAGTGGCGTTCGTAACGGTCGTGCAGCTCCCGCTCGATTGCGCCCAACCCGTCCACGTCGTCGTCGACCACGAGCAGCACGGGGTCAGCCATGAGCCGGGATGTTAGGGCGTCGTCGCGCTGCCGTTCGCGCCGATTCCCGAATGTCGCAAGGGCAGAAGCCCTAGAGGACGGGATGGCCAGCCAGGTCTTCCCGCACGAGGTCAGCGTTCACGGCCATCGCCGCCGTCGCGGCGGCACCCGCGGCGGCGATCACGGACGCGCGCCCATCGACCACGTTGCCGGCTGCCCACACGCCGGGTGCGTTCGTGCCGCCGTCCCGGTCGACGACGACGAAGCCCTCGGCATCGACGCCGACGCCCAATCCCGACAGCAGACCACCCGGGCGGGGGAGGTTGTGTGGGCGGATGAACACCGCCGTTCGGGCAACGACCCGTCCGTCGGCGAGCGCGACCGCCGTAAGCCGATCATCTTCGACGACGAACCCGACGACGACCCGGATCCCGCGCGCATCGAGCTGCGCGCGTTCTGCTGCTGAGGCGCCGGTCGTGTGGGCGAAGAACAGGACGTCGTCGGACCACTGCCGGATGAGCTGGGCGTGCATCACCGCACCCGGGTGGGTGCCCAGCACCCCGAGGGGCTGATCGCGGACCTCCCAGCCGTGGCAGTACGGGCAGTGCAGGACATCGCGGCCCCAGCGTTCGCGCACACCGGCGATGGCGGGGAGGTCGTCGATGACTCCCGTCGTAACGAGGATGCGGCGGGCCGACGGCGTGCCGCCGCCGGCCAGGTGCGCGACGCGAGCGGCGCATCGGGAGGGACCATCGGCACCGCGTGGGTATGGGACCTTCGGCCCTGAGGGTCTTCCGTTCGACGCGACATCCTGAACGCGAGGGTCCCGAATCCGGAGGTTCTGGATCGTGATGCGGTACGGGGACGGAGGCATCGGCTGGGGCGGGTGGTTCGGGCAAGACGCCGCTATGAGCTCCCTCGCTGAACGACCCGCGGGCCGTGAACCCCATGCCTGACCGGGTCGCATCGAGCCATGACGAGAGCGACTCGCGGCGCTGGTGGCCACCGATTCCTGGCCTGTCGGCGCGGTTTCGCATCTTGGCGTGGTGCACGCTGCTGGTGGCGGGGGCGCTCACTGCCTCGGTGGTCGCCACGCGTGTCGTTCTGATGCGGCGGTTGTCGCGCGAGATCGATGGCGAGCTGACGCACGAGCTCGCGGAAGTTGCGGCGTTGCAGCGAACACGGGTCGATCCTCGGACGAAGCGCGCCTTCGCCGACGCCGACCAGCTTCTTCTGGCCGCGCTCGCCCGAGCGGCGCCGTCTCGCTCGGAGGAGTTGGTGGCGATCTCGGACGGCAGGGTGATCGGCCGAAGCCCGACGGTGCCGATCATGCCCCTCGAGTCGGACCGTCGGCTGGTCGAGCGCTGGGCCGCAGTGAGACGTCGGACGTTCTCGACGATTCAGACGTCGGCGGGCGCAGTGCGATTCGTCGCGGCTCCGGTGACACTGGGATCGGGTGTCCGGCCGTCGCGAGATGTGTTCGTGGCCGCGTCCTTCGTCGCCGACGAACGTGCAGGTGTCGATGCGACCGTGCGTGTCGCCGCCGGGGTGGGCGCGGCTGCACTTCTGCTTGCAGTGGGCGTGGCCTGGTTGATCGCGGGAAGGGTTCTGGCGCCGGTCCGCGAGTTGGAGGAGACGGCGCGATCGATCTCGGAGTCAGACCTCACCAAGCGGCTCGCGATCAACGGGAACGACGAGTTGGCTCGCCTTGCGGTCACGTTCAACGCGATGCTCGATCGCGTCGAGGATGCGTTCCGCTCGCAGCGGCAGTTCATCGATGACGCCGGTCACGAGTTGCGCACGCCGATCACCGTGATTCGAGGGCATCTCGAGCTCCTCGGTGACGACCCAGCCGAAAGGGCCGAGGTGCGCGCGGTCGTGATCGATGAACTCGACCGGATGAGCCGAATGGTCAACGAATTGCTTTTGCTTGCGCGGGCGGAACGTCCCGACTTTCTGAAGCTCGACGATGTCGATATCGCTGCGTGCACACGGGAGGTCCAGGTCAAGGCGGCGGCACTCGGCGAAAGGGACTGGCGCGACGGTGGCTGCGCGCCGGTCCTCGCGCGCGCCGATCGTCAGCGACTCACGCAGGCGTGGATGCAGCTCGCGCAGAACGCGGTCCAGCACACCTCGCCCGGCGACACGATCGAACTGGGTTCTCGGGTCGATCGGTCCACACTGGAGCTCTGGGTCGGCGACTCAGGGCCCGGGGTACCCGCGGCGGAGCGTCAAGGCATCTTCGACAGCTTCGCCCGACCCCAGGCCGAATCGCGCAGTGCCGACCACTTCGGGCTCGGCCTGCCGATCGTCCGTGCGATCGCCGAGGCCCACCGCGGGACGGTCGCCGTTGCGACCTCCAGTGCAGGAGGCGCGCTGTTCACGCTCCGCATTCCGATGACGACGACCGTGGAGGACATAGGGCGATGAGTCGAATCCTGATCGCCGAGGACGAGGCCGGCATCGCCTCGTTCATCGTGAAGGGGCTCACGCGCCGATGGCCACACCGCAACAGTCGCGGCAGACGGCACGACCGCATTGGCCGCCGGACGGTCAGGTGCGTTCGACCTGATCGTGCTGGACCTCGGGCTCCCCGGCCGCGACGGGATGTCCGTACTTCGAGAGCTCCGCCAAGACGGGATCGACGATCCCGGTCATCATCCTCACTGCACGCGACAGCCTCGACGACCTCGTGGGCGGCCTGGACGCCGGCGCCGACGACTTCATCGCCGAAGCCGTTCCGCTTCGACGAGCTCCTCGCCAGGATCCGTTCCCGCTTGCGCGAGACGCACCGCGCCCAACTGACGAGATTGGAGTATGGCGACGTCGTCCTCGACCTGGCGACCCGACATGTGGAGCACGCTGGCGAGTCGGTGGAGCTGACGGCACTCGAGTTCCTACTGGCCGAGACGTTCCTGCGTCATCCGGGCCAAGTGCTGTCCCGCCAACAGCTGCTGAGTCGCGTCTGGGGCTACGACTTCGAGGGCGGCTCGAACATCGTCGACGTCTACGTCGGCTACCTCCGGCGAAAGCTCGGGAAGGACCTGATCGCGACCGTCCGCGGCGTCGGCTACCGCCTCGGCGATGGCGCCGACTGAATGAGAGGATTCTCATCGTCGCCTTATCGCCATCTCACGTGGGCGCTCCATCATCAGCCCTAACGCAAGCCCCCCGACTACCAAGGAGCCCCCCATGCACTTCCCTCGCCTCGCCATCGTCGCCCTCCCCGCCGCCCTCGCCATCGGTGCGGTCGGCGTCGAAATCCCCGCCCACGCCGCCGCCCCGCGGAACGTGGTCGTCAACCGCCACTGCTCGAAAGGCAGTCTGGGCAACCTCCAGGTCCAACGCGAGGACACCGGCCAGGTCAGTGTCGACTTCGGTGTCGACATGGCCCGCCACACCGCCGGCGTCGTGTGGAAGGTCAAGGAGACCAGAAACGGCACCGCGTTCGTCAACCGAACCGTGAAGACGATCTCGGACGGCTCGTTCAGCGTCTCGAACCTGCTCGCACCGAACAAGACCAACCACATCGTCGCCACCGCCAGCAATCCCAAGACGGGCGAAACCTGCACGATCGGTGCGGTGCTCTAGTCGGACGACGTCACACACGTCAGCCCGAGCAGATGCCGGCGACCCGTGACTGGGTCGCCGGCGGCGCGTGCGGCCCCAAGACCACGCAAGACCGTCTGGAGTGGAGCTGATGGGACTCGAACCCACGACCCCCTGCTTGCAAAGCAGGTGCTCTAGCCAGCTGAGCTACAGCCCCCAGCCCCGGGGGGTGGTCTTCTCGACCATCCGGGGTGGCCAGCGTAGCGGCGCAGAATGGTCAGGCAGTCCGAGTTGGGGCATGTCGGCCGGCGCCTGGAGCCACGCTGAAGCACCCGACTGTGGGCTGACCTCGCCGACCCTGCCAAGCTGTTGGGTGCGACCTCGTGGCCGGCGTAGTGAGACGGAGATCCAGACATGCAGATGGACGACATGATCCTCGTCAGCATCGACGACCACTTCATCGAGCCGCCGGACATGTGGAAGAACCACGTGCCGGCGAAGTGGGCCGACCAGGTGCCCAAGGTGGTGCGCAACAAGGACACGGGCGTCGACGAGTGGGTCTTCCAGGGCAACGCGACGTCGACGCCGTTCGGCATGGCGGCCACCGTCGGATGGCCGAGTGACCAGTGGGGCTTCAATCCCGGCTCCTACAGCGAGCTCCGTCCCGGCTGCTTCGACGTGCACGAGCGCGTGCGCGACATGAACGCCAACGGCGTGCTGGCGTCGATGAACTTCCCGACGATGGCCGGCTGGAACGCGCGCACCTTCGCCGAGGGCGAGAACAAGGAGCTCGGTCTGGTCATGCTCCGGGCGTACAACGACTGGGTCATCGACGAGTGGTGCGCCGCGTACCCCGGTCGGTTCATCCCGCTGTGCCTCGTCCCGATGTGGGACCTGGAGCTCGCCGTCGAGGAGGTCCACCGGATGGCCAAGAAGGGCTGCCGGTCGATCAGCATGCTCGAGACGCCCCACGTCAACGGCTACCCGAGCTTCCTGTCCGGCTACTGGGACCCGATGATCCAGGCGTGCTCTGACGACAACATCGTGCTGTCGCTGCACATCGGCGCCGGCTTCGACGTGATCAACCGGCCGCCGGAGGCGCCGGTCGACCACCTGATGGTGCTGGCCTGCCAGATCAGTGCCATCACCGCGCAGGACCTGCTGTTCGGTCCGACGCTGCGGCAGTTCCCGGACCTCAAGGTGGCGCTGTCCGAGGGCGGCATCGGCTGGATCCCGTTCTACTTCGACCGCGTCGACCGTCACTACGCGAACCAGGCCTGGCTCCAGCACGAGGACGACTTCGGTGGCAAGAAGCCCTCCGAGGTGTTCCGCGAGCACATCCTCGCCTGCTACATCAGCGATCCCGTCCGGCCTGCTGCTGCGCGACCGCATCGGCATCGACAACATCGCCTGGGAGTGCGACTACCCCCACACCGACACGACGTGGCCCGAGTCGCCGGAGTTCGCCTGGAAGGAGTTCCAGGACGCCGGCGTGCAGCGACGACGAGATCCACAAGATCACGCTGGGAGAACGCCTGCCGGTTCTTCGACTGGGATCCCTTCGAGCACACCCCGAAGGATCAGGCCACCGTCGGCGCCCTCCGAGCCCTGGCCACCGACGTCGACGTGACCCGCATGCCACGCGACGAGTGGAAGAAGCGCAACGAGGCCGCCGGCATCGGCGTCTTCTAGGGTGAGCTGCTGACAAACGCCTCAGGCGGACTGGAGGGGGATGCAGATGGGTCGAACGGCGATCATCTCGGTCGACGGGCACGTGCAGTGCGCCTCGGGCGGGCTACCGCGAGTACATCGAGCAGCAGTATCTCGACACCTACGACGACTGGGTCAAGGCCCAGGAGGACGCTGGGTCTGCCCGACGCCGGCAACATGAAGCCGGCGATTCGGCGTCGAGGGCAGTGGGACTCGGACAAGCGCCTGCGCGACCTCGAGAGCCAGGGCGTGGTGGCCGAGGTGCTGTTCCCGAACGGGCTCCCGTTCCAGTCCGTGCGCTTCGAGGACGCGGTGAAGGCGAACGATCCCGCGCTCGACCGTCAGGCACGCGCTGGCCTACAACCGCTGGCTGGCGGACTTCTGTGCCGCAGGCGCCGGGGCGTCGGGCCGGCCAGGCCCTCGTGTCCTTCGACGACGTCGACGAAGCCGTGCGCGACGTCCACTGGGCCAAGGAGAACGGGCTCGGCGGCATCATGATGCCGGCGCTCCTGCCCGGCGGGACCTTCTTCTTCGATCCGGTGCTCGACCCGGTGTGGGCGGCGTGTGAGGAGATCGGCCTCCCGATCAGCCAACACGGTGGCACCGGCGCGCCTGCCTACAACCCGCCTGGCTTCGCCGCCATCATGACGCTGGCCATGGAGCACTCGTTCTACTCCGGCCGCTCGTTGTGGCAGCTGATCGTCGGTGGCGTCTTCGATCGCTTCCCCGATCTCCACGTCGTGTTCGTCGAGACCGAGGTCGACTGGATCGAGGGCAAGCTCACCCGGCTGGACCAGCGCATGAGGAAGGCGGACGACTGGATGGGGTTCGCCCGGCTCATGAACCGCGATCCGACGATGAGCAAGCTGGCGAGCGAGTACTGGGCGTCCAACTGCAACGCGGGCATCTCCCCGTTCAGCATCGAGCAGATCCCGATCAGCGGCGTCGTCGACCGCGAGGACGACGACCGCTTCGTCATCGGCACGGACCGGGCGATGTTCGGCGTCGACTACCCGCACTTCGAGTCGATCTTCCCGAACACGAGTGACGCGGTCGCCAGCCTCGTGGACGATCCGGGTGTCACCGACGAGATCGCCCGCAAGATCCTGTGCGAGCAATGCGGCGCGGATCTACGGGTTCGATCTCGCCGCGCTCGAGCCCGACATCGAGCGGGCCGGGTTCGAGGCCGTCGCCTAGCCACCGAGGGCTACCGTCGGCTGATGGCGACGCCCCACTCCGACAGCCCACCGGACGAGCGGGGCGCCCGGCCGGACAACCTGGTCGTCGTGCTGCTCGACAGCCTGAACCGCCACCTGCTCGAGGCCTACGGCAGCGACGAGTTCGCCACGCCGACCATCGCCGGCTTCGCCGCACGAGTCGCTGCGGTTCACCCGCCACCACGTCGGATCGCTGCCGTGCATGCCGGCCCGCCACGACATCCTCGTCGGCGCGCTCGACTTCCCGTGGCGGCCGTGGGGCTCGATCGAGGTGTGGGAGGACGCCATCACCCGCGTCGCTGCGGGCCCAGGGCGTGACCACCATGCTGGTGTCGGACCATCCGCACCTGTTCGAGGTGGGCGGCGAGAACTACCACACCGACTTCACGCGCCTGGGCCTACGAGCGGGGCCACGAGAGCGACCCGTGGCGCACCGCCGTGGACCCGTCGTGGGTGGGCACGCCCGCCGTCTGCCGGTCGGCCGCGGCCGGCCTGCGCCCACGCCTACGACCGTCGCGCACGTGGTTCCGGTCCGAGGAGGACTTCCCCGGCCCTCGCACCATGGCCGAGGCGGCCCGCTGGATCCGCCAGGAGGCCGCCGAGCCACGACCGCTTCTTCCTGATGGTCGACGAGTTCGATCCCCACGAGCCGTTCGACACACCGGCGCCGTTCGCCTCGCATGTACGACGCCGACTGGGACGGCCCGATCGAGATCTGGCCGCCCTACCTGATCGACGCGGTGGCCAGCGGTCAGCTCGACCAGCGCACCGGCCCGCCACATCCGGGCCAACTACGGCTCGAAGCTGACCTTGATCGACCACTGGTTCGGCCGGCTGCTCGACGCCCTCGACGAGACCGGCCTGGACGGCTCGACCGGCGTGATCCTGTGCACCGACCACGGCCACTACCTGGGCGAGCACGACCTGTTCGGCAAGCCCGGCGTCGCCCATCTACAGCCAGATGGGTCGCATCCCGATGCTGGTGCGCTGGCCCGGTCAGGCGCCGCGGGACATCGACGCGCTGACCACGTCGGTCGACCTCCACGCCACCATCGCCGACCTGTTCGGCGCGTCGGTCGAGCACCCGACCCACGGCACCTCGCTGCTGCCGCTGATCGACGGGACGGCCGACTCGGTGCGCGAGCTGGCGCTGTTCGGCTACTGGGGCCGCCAGGTCGGGCATCACCGACGGCCACCGGCGCTACCTGCGCGGCAGCGGCGACGACGAACTTCCCGCTGTCGATGTGGTCGAACCGGTGGTCGACCATGCCGATCCCCGCCTACCCCGACGTCCGCCTGCCCCGGCCCGACCGCCGGGCGACCCTCGAGACGATGCCCGGGACCGACGTGCCCGTCATCCGCCAGCCCTTCGTCGCCGGGGACCGCGCTGCCGTTCTGGGCCGGTGCCTTGCCGCCGCGTGAGACCTTGCTCTTCGACACGGACCTCGACCCCGACGAACTGGAGAACCGCGCCGGCGCCGGTTCGCGCTCGGGCGCGACCCCGCTCGGCACGGACGAACGCGAGATGGCCGAGGCGTTGGCCGAGGAGCTGAGCCGCATCGGGGCTCCGGCTGACCTGCGCGAGCGGTTGCAGCTGGTCTGATCAGATGCGGATGAGCTGCGATTCCGCTTCCGCGCAGGCGTGCGAGCAGAAGTAGCCGGTGTCGGCTGAGCCGACCGCGGTATCCCTGGGGATGGTGAGTCCGCAGATCGGGTCGGTTGATCGGATCGCTGCCGCCGTCGGCGACGCTGACGGTCCACACGTCGACCGGCTGCTGGAACCCGCGTATGTCGGTCGGTCCGCGACGATCGGTCCTCACCCAGGCCGGGTTCGAGCTCGACATGTCGCCGGCGATCAGCAGCTCGTGTGAGGACGCGAGGTCGCACAGCCGTGACGCCAGGTTGACCGGACGCCCGATGTAGTCGTCGCCCTCGAACATGATGACTGGACCCACGGCCATGCCGACCCGCAGCGGAAGCGAGGGAACCTCCAGGCTCATGCGCACGTCCATCTCGACGGCCAGCGCGACGAGCGCGTCCGGCATGGTCGAGCTGAGCATGGCGCCGTCGCCGAGCCACTTGACGACCCGCACCCCTCGGCGGGCCGCCGCCTCGCGCAGGGCCGTTCGCAGCGCGGCGAGCACCACGACGACCTTGGCGTCGTCGTGGCGATCGGTGAACTCGGTGAACCCGCAAAGATCGGCAAACCCGAACGCCCGCTCTACCCGCACCCGCTCATGATGCCACGGGCGTCGAGGCCACCGTGCAGTGTTTGCCGAGAGGACGACTACTTCGGCGCGAACCGCTGGCCGGCGTCGAGGCGGATGGTCGAGCCGTTGAGCATCGGGTTCTCGACGATGGCCACGGCCAGCCGGCCGTACTCCTCGGGGCGGCCCATGCGCTTCGGGAACGCCGCGTCCTTGGTGAGCATCTCGGCGAACTCGTCGGGGATGCCCTCGGTGATGCCGGTGCTGAACAGGCTCGGGGCGATGGCCACGACCCGGATGCCGAGGCTGCCGAGGTCGCGGGCCATCGTCAGCGTCATGCCGGCGATGCCGGCCTTGGCCGCGGTGTAGGCGACCTGGCCGATCTGGCCCTCGAAGGCGGCGATCGACGCGGTGTTGATGATGACGCCGCGCTCGTCGTCCTCGGGCTCGTTGCGTCGACATGTGCGCAGGCCTGCAGCCGGTTGAGGTTGAACGTGGCGATCAGGTTCAGCTCGATCACGCCGCCGGAAGTCGTCGAGCGGGTGCGGGCCCGTCCTTGGTGAGCGTGCGCTTGCCGATGCCGCCGCCGGCGGTGTTCACCGCGATGTGCAGGCCGCCGAGCGCCTCGACCGCGTCGGCGAGCGCCGTCTCGACGCCGGTCGTCGTCGGTGACGTCGACCGGGTGGAACGTCCCGTCGAGCCCGGCGGCGACCTCGGCGCCGGCCGAGGTCGGCAGGTCGAGGATGGCGACGGCCGCGCCCTTCTCGTGGAGCAGCTCGGCCGTCGCCCGCGCCATGCCCGATGCGCCGCCCACGACGACGGCCTTCTTGCCCTTGATCTCCATCGCTCTCCTGCGCCTTTCTGCGGTCGTCCGGCGTGCTTCCGGAACCGAGAGCGTAGGCGCGTCGTCACCGCCGTCCCGACGGCGCGGCCGCGGGCGTCGTTTCGCCCCGTAGCGTCGGCCGGATGACCTCCCCCGACGACGCAGGATCCGATCGCCCGGCGACGCGCTCCCGGTGGGCGCTGGCCGGGCTCCTCGCCCTCGTCGTCGTCATCCTCGCCGCCGGGATCGCGGTGTGGGTGTCCTCTGGATCGCACGAGAAGCAGGCGGGCCCAGCCGGCACGACGACGACGACGACCACCCCACGGGTGACGACGTTCGCACCGTTGACCGGACTACCCGATCCAGGCGGAGCGGCGGGACGGCGCTGCGCGGTGACCGTCAAGGTCGACAACACGCCTGCCGCCCTTCCGCACCGCGGGATCGACCAGGCCGACGTGATCTACGAGGAGGTCGTCGAAGGCGGCATCACCAGGTTGGCGGTCGTGTTCAACTCACACGCGCCCGACGAGGTCGGCCCGGTGAGATCGGTGCGGCGTACGGACCAGAGCATCGTGTGGCCGCTGCGCGGCGTCTTCGCGTACTCGGGCGGCGCGCCCTATGCCATCGCCTCGATCGCCACCGCGCCGGTGACCCGCATCGACGAGACCCACGCCGGCTCGGCCATGTTCCGCGATCCGACCCGCGCCGCGCCGCACAACCTGTACGCCCGCGTCGATCAGCTGTACAAGCGATGCGCCGACCCCGCGCCACCGCCGTTGTTCACCTACCGCCCGCGTGGCCGACCGGCGGCCGGCACCCCGGCGACTTCGGTGTTGGTCGGCTTCCACTTCGGGTACGCCGTGTCCTGGACCTGGGACGCGGGTTCCGGCACGTGGCAGCGGTCGCTCTTCGGTGCACCCGAGACCGTCGCGTCCGGCCGGAGGGTGTCGGCCGCCAACGTCGTCGTCATGTTCGTGAACTACGCCGGTGGCGTGGGCGCCTTCGGGGCCGAGGCGACGCTCACCGGGCGCGGCTACGCGCTCGTCTTCACCGGCGGTCGCGAGATCAAGGGGACCTGGTCGCGTCCGGGCAAGACGAGGGGTGCCCAGCTCTTCGACGCCGCCGGCCGGCCGATCTACCTCACACCCGGCGCGACCTGGGTCGAGCTCCCTGACGTCAGCTACGCCGTGACGGTCACGCCCTGACCTACCGCGCGAGTCGACTCCCGCCGCCCTTTCGTGTGTGATGGAACGCGACCAGGGATCGAATCGAGGGGGACCGCATGGCTGGCCTGATCGAGGACTACGCGATCATCGGCGACACCGAGACGGTGGCGCTGGTCGATCGGTCGGGTTCGATCGACTGGTGGTGCGCGCCGCGGATCGACTGCGGCGCGATCTTCGCGGCGCTGCTCGGCGACGCCAGCCACGGACGCTGGCTGATCGCGCCGCGCGGGCGACGTCCGTCACGACCCGCCGCTACCGCGACGACACGCTGGTCCTCGAGACCGAGCACACGACGCCGACGGGCACGGTGGTGGTCATCGACTTCATGTCGCCGCACTCCGACAACCCCACCATCTTCCGCGTCGTCGAGGGTCGTCGAGGCACGGTCCACATGCACATGGAGCTGATCGCCCGCTTCGACTACGGCTCGATCGTGCCGTGGGTCACCGAGACGGGTGACGGCCTGACGATGATCGCCGGGTGAGGACGGACTCCAGCTCCACAGCCCCGTGCTGATCGAGGGCCGCGACCTGACCACGGTCGCCGAGTTCGCCGTCTCCGAGGGCGAGCAGCGCACCTTCTCGCTGTCCTGGTTCTCCGCGCTGCACGACCCGCCCCTCCCGCTCGACGCGCTGGCTGCGCTGCGCCGCAGCCGAGCACTGGTGGCAGGACTGGGTGTCGCAGTGCACCTACGAGGGCGACTGGCGCGACGACGTGGTCCGGTCGCTCATCACGCTCAAGGCCCTGACCTACGCGCCGACCGGCGCGGTCGTCGCCGCGGCCACCACCTCGCTGCCCGAGTGGATCGGCGGCGTGCGCAACTGGGACTACCGCTACTCGTGGTTGCGCGACTCGTCGTTCACGCTCCAGGCCTTCCTGCTCACCGGGCTACACCGACGAGGCCGAGGCGTGGAACCACTGGCTGCGACGCGCCGTCGCCGGCATCACCCGGCGACTTCCAGATCATGTACGGCGTGCGGGGCGAGCGGCGGCTCACCGAGATGGAGCTCGACTGGTTGCCGGGCTACGAGGGATCGGACGCCGGTCCGCATCGGCAACCAGGCCAGCGAGCAGTTCCAGCTCGACGTGTTCGGCGAGGTGATGGACGCCGCCTGGACGGCGGTCTCGAGCGGCATGACCCACGACCGGATGGAGCCGGCCGACACCCACGGGCGCATGAACGACATGATCCCCGCCGTCATGGAGCACCTCGACCGGGTGTGGGACCAGCCCGACGAC
Organism: uncultured Microthrixaceae bacterium; assembly: GCA_963776435.1. Classification (GTDB taxonomy): domain Bacteria; phylum Actinomycetota; class Acidimicrobiia; order Acidimicrobiales; family Acidimicrobilacustridaceae; genus UBA4742. The sequence continues at coordinate 88,266 of CAVZMK010000002.1, read as the reverse complement.
GGCATCTGGGAGATCCGCGGCCCGCGACGCCACTTCACCCACTCGAAGGTCATGGCGTGGGTGGCCTACGACCGGGCGGTGAAGATCGCCGGCGCCCGGGGCCTCGACCGCTGCCGGTGGACCGGTGGGCGGTGACCCGGGACGAGATCCACGACCAGGTCTGCGAGAAGGGCTGGAACGAGGAGAAGCAGAGCTTCACCCAGTACTACGGGTCCGACCAGCTCGACGCGAGCCTGCTGATGCTCGCCCGCATGGGGTTCCTGCCGCCGGACGACCCGCGGATCGTCGGCACCGTCGAGGCCATTCGAGCGCGAGCTGGTCGTCGACGGGTTCGTGCAGCGCTACTCGACCAGCGACGGGGAGTCGACCGACGGGCTGCCGCCGGGGGACGGGGCCTTCCTGCTGACCACCTTCTGGTTGGCCGACAACCTGGCGCTCATCGGGCGGCACGACGAGGCCCTCGAGATCTTCGAGCGGCTGTCCGCGCTGCGCAACGACGTGGGCCTGTTCTCCGAGGAGTACGACCCGGAGGCCGGGCGCATGCTCGGCAACATCCCGCAGGCCTTCTCGCACCTGGCCCACATCATCACCGCGGCCACCCTGTCGATGGGCGCGCACGGGCCGGTCGCGGTCCGCACCGGGACGGCTCCGCGAATCGCGGAGAACCGCTAGGAGATCTCTCTACGGGGCGCGCTCACTGCGGGCGGGGGACGAGCGCGAGCTGGCGCGACTGGGCGACGAGGCGGCCGCTCGAGTCCCACAGCTCACCTTCCTCTTCGAGGAACCCGCCGGTGATGAAGTGGGTGGCGAAGCGGCAGCGCAACCAGCCGGGCTCGGGTCTCGAACGGAGCTGGGCCGTGAGCTCGACCGTCGGCGTCCAGGCCACCGGCAGGTCGGCATTGAAGATCGTGGGCGGGAACGCGTCGGCCGCGCACAACAGCGCCACCGTGTCGAGCGGCTCGCCGTCGCGGAGTCGGAACCAGCCCCGCATGAGCGGTCGCCCGGACCGCCCCTCGCTCCGGAAGCCGGCGTCGTCGGGGTGCAGGCGCAGCTCCACCTTGCCCATGAACGGAGGCGGGAAGGGCTCGGCCGGCTCGATCGGCGCGCAGTCGTCGGGATCGGGCAGGTCGGGTGCCTGGCGGTCGGACCAGATCGGACCGTCTCCCTCGCGCAGGTCGCCGAACGTGCCGAGCACCGCGACGAGTGGCCGGTCGGGGGCGTCGAGGCGGGCGGTCGCGGTCGTGAACCGCCGGCCCGTCTTCACCACTGCGGTCGAGACGGTCACCGGCCCGGCCTGGCCCGGCGACAGGAAGTGGCCGGTGACGGTGACGGGATCGGGGCGCCCGGTCGCCGCGCAGAGGGCCCGGCCGGCGATCGCCAGCAGGTAGCCGCCATTGGCGTTGGATGCGATGTCCCACCCTGGAGCGATCGCCCCCGCGTAGCGACCGTCGCCGAGGTCGTCGACGTGCGTCGCCGCCGCGAACCCGCTGCCCACCTTGGTCATGGCGGACAGCCTGGCGGGACGGACGCCAGGTCACAACCTCCCGCCCTCATGGCGGGGTGGTGCCGGTAGGTTGACCCGGTCGGTCGACCAGGGGGGTCAGCAGTGCACTATCGAAGCTTGGGACGAACGGGTCTGCGGGTCAGCCCGCTCTGCCTCGGGGCGATGATGTTCGGCGCCTGGGGCAACCCGGACCACGACGACTCGGTCGCGATCATCCACGCCGCCCTCGACGCCGGGATCAACTTCATCGACACCGCCGACGTCTACTCGGCCGGCGAGTCCGAGGAGATCGTCGGCAAGGCGATCGCCGGGCGCCGCGACGAGGTCGTGCTGGCCACCAAGTTCTTCGCGCCGATGGGCGACGGGCCCAACCAGAGCGGCGGCTCGCCGCTACTGGATCATGCGCGAGTGCGAGGACGAGCCTGCGCCGGCTCGGCACCGACCACATCGACCTCTACCAGGTGCACCGACCCGACCCGAAGGTCGACATCGACGAGACGCTCGGCGCGCTGTCCGACCTCGTCCACCAGGGCAAGGTCCGCTACATCGGCAGCTCCACCTATCCCGGCGTCGGCCATCGTCGAAGCCCAGTGGGTGGCCGAGCGCCGCGGCCGCGAGCGGTTCGTGTGCGAGCAGCCGCCCTACTCGATCCTCGTCCGGGGCATCGAGGCCGACGTGCTGCCGACCTGCCAGCGCTACGGCATGGGCGTGATCCCGTGGAGCCCGCTCGCCGGCGGTTGGCTGTCGGGCAAGTGGCGCCTGGGCGCCGACGACCTCACCAGCCGCCGGGCGGCCGCGGATCCCGGATCGCTACGACCTGACCAAGCCCGAGAACCAGCAGAAGCTCGACGCGGCCGACGCGCTCGGCGGCGCTGGCCGACGAGGCCGGGCATCAGCCTGGTGCACCTGGCCCTGGCCTGGGTGATCAACAACCCGGCGGTCACCGCCGCCATCATCGGGCCGCGCACGATGGACCAGCTCACGAGCCAGCTCGGCGCGCTCGACGTGTCGCTCGAGCACCGACGTGCTCGACCGCATCGACGAGATCGTGCCGCCGGGCACCAACTTCAGCTGGGCCGACGCCGGGCTACACCCCGCCGACGATCGCCAGCTCCCGTCGCCGGCGCCGCCGGCCGCGCTGAGCCCGGGGCCGTCAGTCGGTCAGTCGGTCGAGCAGGTTGCGGGTGATGCGCTCGATGACCGGGTCGCGGTTGGCCAGGCCCCACGCCCACTCGGTCGAGCCGGCCGTGAACACCGTGCCGCCGGGCTGGTGGACGCCCATCACGGCGTGGCCGTGCTCGAGCCGGGCCACGGCGTCCGGCGTCGTCGGACCCGAGCGCCCGCCACGCGATGAACTCGCACTCGGAGCGGGCCCCGTCGGGCACACCCGCGCGGCGCGTTCGTCGCGGCCGAAGTGCTGCGCCGGGGTGAGGCCGAGGATCTCGAAGTCGGCCGGCGTGCCGTCGGCGCCGGTCGGGTGGGGCAGGCCGTCGCGGAAGGTGAAGTCGCAGCCGTCGCACTCGTAGCCGACGACGACCGACGAGGCGCCGACGAGGTCGCCGTAGACGACGTCGGTGCCCTCGAACACCCAGTGGTCGGGCCGGTAGACGGTGTAGCCGCCCGACGCCGTTGGCCACCACCTTGCCGATGCGGTGATAGCCGCCTCGCGAGAAGCTCACGCCGGTCATGTGGTTCTCGGGACGGCCGATCAGGTGGTCGGACCACATCGAGGTGAGCAGGTGCTGTCGATCGGTGTCGAAGACCGGGTCCTTGGCGAACTGGTCCTTGTAGCCGATCATGGAGTGCGTCGTCCTCGAGGCGCACCTGCCAGAAGCTGGTGTTGCCCGAGAGGAACACGGCGTTGCCGCCCGGCGGCCACGAAGTGCTCGACCGCGTCGCGCATCTCCCACGACCAGTACTCGTCGTGGCCGACCGACAGGTAGAGCCGGCGGCCGTCGAGCAGATCGGGCACGGTCTGGAGGTCGGCGTTGATCGCGTAGTCGAGCTCGTAGCCCGCGGCCTCGGCCCACTGGACGAACGGCAGCTCGGCGTTGGGCCAGCCGGCCGAGCCGCCCCACTGCGAGAACTGGTGGTCGCGGAGGTAGGTCACGTGGGCCCGCATGGCCCGGTCGGGGGCGTCGACGACGGCCACGCGGCTGCCGGGGCCGTCGGGCTTGCGCAGGAAGCCCGGGGCCATGGGACGGGCGAACGACACCTGGGTGCCGCGGGAGTAGAGGTTGCGACCGCCGAAGTCGTTGTAGGCGTTCCAGGTGTTGGTGGTGAGCACGAGCAGCGGACGCGACGGGTCGGGGGTGATCGACCGCACGACGAAGAAGCCGATCGCGTCGTGCTGGAAGCCGGCGCGGGTGCGCAGCGACACCTCGTAGAACCCGGTGCGCCACGACGCGGGCACCTCGACCGTCGCCGTGTCGGGCCACGGGCAGCCCTCGGCCGCGGCCCGATCGGGAAGCTCGTGGGGCTCGACGAGGACCTTGGCCGACCACACGACCTCACGTCGGAGGCCGATCCGGGCGATCTGCAGCTCGGCGTCGGCCGCCGGGCCGGCGGCCCGGAGCGCGACGGTCTCGCCGGCCACGACCGATTGGGGCCAGGCATAGACCCAGGGTTCGGTGAGCGTGGTCATCGCCTGACCCTAGCGAGCGGGGAGTCGATAGGGTCTGGCGATGATCGTGGTCGTAGCGGCACTCAAAGGCGGGGTGGGCAAGACGACCACCTCGGTGTACCTGGCGGCGCTGGCCGCCGCGGCCAAGCGAGAGGTGACCCTCGTCGACGCCGATCCGCAGGCCAGCGCGGCCGACTGGGTCGAGTCGGCCGAGGACGATCCCCTCACCCGGGTCTCCCTGGTCGAGGCCCCGACCGATCGACTCCTGACCAAGGCGCTCGACCGGATCGAGCCCGACGAGGTCGCGGTCGTCGACACGCCTCCCGGCAACGAGCGGCTCCTGGCCAAGGCCATCGACCGCGCCGACAGCATCGTGGTGCCGACGAGGGTCGGCGGGGTCGAGACCCAGCGCGTCGAGGCCGTCCTCGAGCTGGTGCCGCGGAACGTGCCGGTCGGGCTCGTGATCTGCTCGGCCCGCACCTACACCCGGGACTACCAGGACGCCGTGGTCGAGTGGGTCCAGGCCGGCGTCCCCGTGTGGGGCAGCGTGTCCGAACGGGTCGCCATCGCCAGCGGGCCCGACGACTGGCTGTCCGCCGACGGGCTCGACGCCTACCGCCGGGTCTGGCGCCGCGCCTCCGCCGCCGCCCGGGGGTGACCGATCCCGTTGCGGAGCGGAGCGAAGCAGCTCGCGCACGAGACCCGGATCGGCGAAGCCGGCCCGTCGGATTATCGACGGGCCAGAAGGTCAGATGATCGAAGGGACCATCGCTTCGACGACGGTCGGTCCCGGGGTGGCCAGCGCCCGACCGAGCTGATCCACGAGCTCCTCCGACGTCGTCGCCCGGGTCGCGGGCACCCCCATGCCCTGCGCCAGCGCCACGAAGTCGAGTCCGGGAGGGTCGAGGCTGAGCATGCGGCGCGCTCGCGGTCCCGCGGGCTCGGCGCCGACCCGGTCGAGCTCCATGTTCAGCACCGCGTAGCTTCGGTTGTTGAGCACGATGGTCGTCACGTCGAGGCCCTCGCTGGCCATCGTCCACCAGGACTGGAGGGTGTAGAGGGCGCTGCCGTCGGACTCGAAGGCGATGACGCGACGGTCGGGGCACGCGACCGCGGCTCCGACGGCAACGGGAAGGCCCTGCCCGATGGCACCGCCGGCCAGGCACAGCCAGTCGTGCGGCGGTGCACCGGCGGTCGCGCCCGCGGCGAACAGGCCCGACGTGTTCCCCTCGTCGGACACGATCGCGCCCTCGGGGAGCAGCGCGCCGAGGGCCGCGCAGACGGTCTGGGCCGTGAGCGGACCGGTGGGCCGGTCGGGTCGCCCGGACGGCTGGCGGACGGCTGCGTCGATACGGACGTCCAGCGCGTCGACCAGCGCGGCCAGCGCGCCGGGCGCGTCGTCGGCCGGTCCGGCCAGCTCGTGGACGGTGCACCCCTCGGGGACGAGATCGCTGGGGCGACCCGGATAGGCGAAGAACGACACGGGTGAGGCGGCGTCGATCAGCACGAGGTGGGCCAGGCCCTCCAACTGGGCCGTCGCGAACTCGGCCAGATACCCCAGCCGCTCGACGGGAACGAGCCCCGCGCCCCGCTCGAGGCGCGCGGGGAACGTCTCGCACATCAGCCGCGCTCCGGTCGTGGCGGAGATCGCGCCCAGTCGGGTCAGTGAGTCACCCCGCACGACGCGGCCCCCGACGAACAACGCAGCTGGTTCACCCGAGCGAAGGATCGCCGCGATCGCGTCCACGCGGGCGGTGTCGGCGGCCGCGGGGGCGACAGGTGGGGCCGGCGCCGGTGTCGCCGAGACATCGGACCAGGACGCGTCGGCGGGCAGGATCAACGTGGCCACCTGCCCCGGCGGTCCCATCGCGGCCGCCACCGCGTCGAGCGCATCGGCGGCGACGTCGTCGGCCTGGTTCGAGCGGCGCACGAAGCCGGGCGAGACGTTGCGGGCCACCGTCTCGATGTCGGACTCGAGCTGTGCGTCGTAGGGCTTGTGGTGGGTGGCGTGGTCGCCGACGATGTTGACCACCGGCGTGTGGGCCCGCCGCGCGTTGTGCAGGTTGGCCACACCGTTGCCGAGGCCGGGACCGAGGTGCAGCAGCGTCGCCGCCGGGTGACCGGCCATGCGGCCGTACCCGTCGGCCGCGCCGGTCGCCACCCCCTCGAACAGCGCGAGCACACCGCGCATCTCGGGTACCTGGTCGAGCGCGGCCACGAAGTGCATCTCCGACGTGCCGGGGTTCATGAAGCACACGTCCACCCCGGCCCCGACCAGGGCCCGGATGAGCGACTGCGCGCCGTTCACAGCGCCACCTCGGGGTTGAGGATGCCGGCGGGGTCGAACGCGGTCTTGATGCGACGTAGCAGGGCCACCTTGTGGGGGTCGGTCAGCTCGAGGAAGTGGGATCGCTTCTCGGTGCCGAGCCCGTGCTCGCCCGATACCGCGCCGCCGAGGCTCAAGCCGAGCTCGATCATGTCGTGTACGAGCACTCGCCGGATCTCGTCGTCGGGCTGGAAGACCGAGAGGTGGACGTTGCCGTCGCCGACGTGGCCGCACCCGACCACGAGCGACGCGGTCGCCCCAGCCAGTTCGTTGACCGCACCGATGTAGGTCGCGATCGACGCGCGAGGGACCACGACGTCGACGATGTCGTTCGCGCCGGCGGCCTTGGCGGCCCAGAACGCCCGCTCGCGGGCCTTGATCAGCGCGACACCGGCGGCGGAGGGCAGGACGTAGACGTCGAGTGCGCCGAGCTCGGCGACGAGCGACGCCAGCTCCTCCACGTCCTCCGCCAGGCGATCGTCGCGGCGCTGCTCGAGGACCACGACGAGGTAGGCCAGGGCCTGCTCGCGGACCGCCGGGTCCACGCCGAGGTCGAGGCCGGCGTTGGCCACGATGCCGCCCATCGAGATCAGATCGATGTACTCGACCACGAGTGGGCCGATCCCGCTGCCGACGATGGGCGGCGCGGCCGACGTGGCTCCCTCGAGCGTGGCGAACGGCGCGAGGAGCGTGGCCGAGTGCGGCGAGTCGCGGATGCAGTCGCAGCGTCGCCTCGGTCACGAGCGCGAGCGTGCCCTCGGATCCGACGATGAGCTGGGTGAGGTCGTAGCCGGCGCTCGACTTCACGAACTTGCCGCCCGTGCGGATCACCTCCCCGGTTCCGGTCACGGCTTCCAGCCCGAGCACCTGATGGCGGGTGACGCCGTACTTGATGGCCCGCATCCCGCCGGCGTTCGTGGCCACGTTGCCGCCGAGGCTGGCCGAGCTCTCCCCGGGGAAGACCGGGTAGACGAGACCGACGGCCGCGGTGGCCTCGTCGAGCTGCTCGAGGGTGACGCCGGGCTGCACCACGGCCACGTGGTTCTCGAGGTCGAGCTCGAGGATCGCGGCCATGCGCTCGAACGACACGAGCAGGCCGTCGGGACTGGGCACGCACGCGCCGGACAGGCCCGTGCCCGAGCCCGCGGGCGGTGACCGGGATCCCGAGCTCGGCGGCCAGCGCGACGATGGCCGCCACCTCGTCGGTCGAGCGGGGACGCACGACCGCGGCGGGAATCTGCGGGGTGGCGGTCAGCGCCTCGTCGTGGGTGAGCTCCTCGGCGATGGCGTCCCCGATGAGCACGTGGTCGGCGCCGACGATGGCGGCGAGGCGCTCCCCGAGGTCACCCACCGCGCCAGCATGCCACCCCCAGCCCGCCGGGACGCCGGGCGCGGCCGTTCGGCTGGTCCGCGTCAGGCGGGTACCTGGTCGGACCAGGGATCGCGGCGGAGCTGGCCGGTGGCCTCCCAGTGGTGGGCCAAGGCCTGCTTGACGCGCACGAGACGTGAGATGCAGACGGCGTCGCGCTCGAAGCGATCGCGCCGGAAGCTCTCGATGTGGCCCGGCGTCCAGAGCGCACGCCCGCTCTTCCTCGAGGGCGACGTAGGTGTCCCGCAGCTCGTCCTCGTCGGGCGCGGCTGGCGAGCCACCCCTCGAACTCGGTGTCGGACCACGTGGATCGCAGCTTCATCGTCCTTCTCGTCTTCCTGCTTGTCTTCCGGTCCGTCTCCGTGACGGACCACCTTCACCGACCTGATCGTACCGATCCGGCCGTCGACACCGAGATGAATTCGATGAACACTCGATGATGAGTCGAGGCCCTCAGGAGTGGTGGAAGTGGTCGGCGGTCCGGTCACGGCGCTCGGGGGCCAGGCCGAGGTACTGCTCGCGGAGGTGGTCCCAGCAGGCCAGGCGGGACCAGTCGGGTTCCGCGAGTGGAAGCTGGTCGTCGTCGAGGAACGGGTTCGGGCAGCAGCACCGTGATCTGCTGTTCGTCGGCGCCGTTCAGCAGGCGCAGCCCCCACGACACCGGCGCGTCGTCGTGCAGCGTCCGGTAGAGCTCGGCGCGGTGGCAGCGGCGATGACGGGCCAGGTCGGGCGCCGACCGGGTGGTCGGGATCGCCGTGGTGCTCGCCGATGCAGAGGTGGAAGTGCCATCCGTCGAGCTCGACGGTGACATAGCCGTCGAGCACGCCGATGTGGCGGGGCGGACCGCTGGCCCGACCCTCGAACACGGCGCCCTGGATGATCGGCCCGAACCGGATCTGCGCCCACCAGTTCTCGAACAGGTCGGTGATGATCGCGAGCAGGGTGGCCTCGTCGGTCGGCAGAGCGAAGACCTCGAGCCGACCCATCCCCGGTTCCTCGACGATCTCGCCCGCGCCGGCCAGCGACGCCAGCTCGTCGGGCGAGGCGAGCCCTTCGGCCACCACCAGCGACTCGAGCGCGGCCACCCACGACTCGTAGTAGGGCCGCTCGGGGTCGTCGGCGATGGCCGCGATGAGTCGCTGGCGGAACTGGTCCCAGTCGAGATCGAGGGCCTCGACGACACCGACCGCCATCCCGAGGGCCCGGCCCTGCCAGGGCGCGTCGAAGACGAGCTCGCCGTTGAGGCGGGGCAGAGCCGCCTCGCCGTCCATCTGCGCGGACCTCCGGCGCCACGAGATCGCGTCACGTCACAACCTCGCCACACCGATCATCGAGTCGCGCGTCGACGATCGCGGCCAGCTCGCTCCTCGGAGAGCTCGTCGGTGCCGGCCGGCCGCTCGGGCAGCACCAGGTAGCGGACCTCCGCGCTCGAGTCCCACACCCGGATCTCGACGTCGTCGGGCACGTCGCAGCCCATCTCGGCCAGCAGCACGCGTGGCTCGCGAACCATCCGCGACCGGTAGGGCGGGCTCTTGTACCAGGTCGGCGGCAGGCCGAGCACCGGCCACGGGTAGCACGAGCAGAGCGTGCACACGACCACGTTGTGCACCTCCGGCGGTGTTCTCGACGACGACCATGTGGGCGCCCTCCGCGCCGCCGAACCCGAGCTCGCTGATGGCGGGCGTGCCGTCCTCGGCCAGGAGCCGCTCGCGGTACGCGGGATCGGTCCAGGCCCGAGCCACGACCCTGGCGCCGTTCATGGGCCCGATGTCCTGGGCGTAGGCCTGCACCATGTCGTCGATGAACTGCTCGTTGACGAGCCCCTTCTCGCGGAGCAGGGTCTCGAGGGCCTGCACGCGGCGCTCGACGTCGGTCAGCGGTTCCGGGTGGTGGTGCCGGGGTCGTGTCGGTCACGGCACCTCCTCGAGGTAGCGCTCGTAGAGGTCGACGGAGAGCGAATCACCGGTGCCGCCGTCGTCGCCCCACAGCTCGGCCATGGTGAACCGGACGCAGTAGGTGGGCTCGACCTCGATGCGCCCGAGGTGGGCCTCGATCTCGGGGACCGGGTCAGCCGGGTCGACCCGTACGACCTCGCCGACGCGATCGCGCACGTAGTCCGGGCAGCGGGTGTGCCCGGCCGGGTGGTCGTTGCGGACCCGCACCTGGCTGCCCACTCCGAACCGCGGTGCCGTCGCGGCCGCCGGCCGGCGAGGTGGCTCGGCACCGGGTGCCTGGCGATCGGTCGCGACAGCGGGAAGCCGCCGGCCGAGGCGTCCAGTTCGTCGCCGTCGATGACGCCCGCCTCGACCGCGACGGTGGCGAGGCCGGTCAGCCAGTGCTCGTAGTAGGTCGACGTGAGGTAGTGCTCCGGATGCATCCGCTCGATCGAATGCCGGAAGGAGGGCGTGCCCAGGCCGGTGGCCATGATCACCAGGCCGGCGAGGCCGAACACGCGGGCCTCCCACGGCGCGTGGAAGACCGGCTCGTCCGGCTCGACGACCACCGGCCCGAATCCGGACATACCCCCTAGGTCGTGCACCCCGTCCACGCCGACCATTGCACCACAGGTGAGGTCGTCAGGTGCAGGTAGCGCCTCGACCTGGTAGTCGTGCGTCCGGAGCGCCTCCACGACCTGCTCGCGATGCATCGCGTTGCGTGTCTCGAGGGTCAGCAGCACCTCGACCTCGCCGATGCCCACCTGCACCCCGGCCCGGTGGTGCTCGACGGCCAGGACGTTGATGCCCAGCTCGGCGATCGCCTGGGTGACGCTGGCCAGCGCGCCCGGTCGGTCGGGGACGACCACCCGCAGTCGCAGGTAGCGCCCGGCCGCCGACAGGCCGTGCTCGACCAGCCGCATGAGCATCAGAGAATCGACGTTGCCGCCGGACAGCACCGCGGCCACCGGTCCCGAACCGGTCACCTTCCCGGCCAGCAGCGCGGCCAGGCCCACGGCGCCGGAGGGCTCGACGACCGCCTTGGCCCGCTCGAGGAGCAGGATCAACGCCCGCCCGATCTCCTCCTCGCTCACGGTGACCACGTCGTCGACGAACGCCTGCACGTGGTCGAACGTGAGCTGGGAGGGACACTTCAGGGCGATGCCGTCGGCGATGGTCCGCACCCGGTCGAGCACGACCGGGTGGCCGGCGTCGAGCGAGGCGCGCATCGATGCCGCGCCTTCCGCCTCGACCCCGACCACCCGGACTCCTGGACGGGTGGCGGCCAGCGCCGCCGCGACTCCCGGAGATCAGGCCGCCGCCACCGACGGGGACGAGCACGACCTCGGCGTCGCCCATCTGCTCGGCCAGCTCGAGACCGAGCGTGCCCTGGCCGGCGATCACCAGGCGGTCGTCGAACGGCGGCACGAGATGCGACGGCGTCTCGGCGACGAACTGCTTCGCGGCTGCGATGGCGTCGTCGACCGCCTCGCCGACCAGGCGCGACCTCGGCGCCGTAGGTCCGCGGCCGCCTCCACCTTGGGCAGGGCCGTCCCGCGTGGGCATGAAGACGATCGATCGGCGTCCCAGCAGCGTGGCCGCCAGCGCCACCCCCTGGGCGTGGTTGCCCGCCGATGCCGCCACGATCGGCAGCCCGTCGTCGGGCAGCGAGGCGATGTGGTGGTGCGCGCCGCGGATCTTGAACGAGCCGGTGCGCTGCCGGTACTCGGTCTTGAACCGGACGGTTCGTCCGCAGATGGCCGAGATGTTGCCGCTGGGCTCGACCGGCGTGTCCCGCAGCACCCCGACCAGACCGGCGCGGGCGCGGCGGATCTCGTCGATCCCGACCAACTCGCTGTCCGGTGCCACGCGGTCGAGGGTACCGGCCTGAAATCGAGCGGGCGGCCCCTGGTCGTGGCGTCGTACGCTCGCGGCATGGCTCGCATCGACATCCCCGAGGGACCGGGTGGAGACGCGGCGATGATCTGGACGTTGCGCCCCGAGATGGCGGGCATGGTCGATCGGATGATCGCCACCGCGTACCAGCGCAGCGCGCTGCCGGCAGCTGAGCGGGAGGTGGCGCGGATGCGCATCGCCCAGCTCAACGACTGCTCGGCCTGCGCCACGTTTCGAGCGCCGTCGGTCCTCGAAGCGGGCGTGACCGAGGATCTGTACTCGCACCTGGACGACTACCGGTCCTATGCCGGATACACCGAGCGGCAGCGGTTGGCCATCGAGTACGCCGAGCGGTTCGCGACCGATCACCGAGGGATCGACGACGACCTCTTCTCACGACTTCGGTCTCGGTTCGCCGATGAGGAGATCCTCGATCTCACCCTCTGCCTCGTGGTCTATCTCGGCCTCGGCCGGGCCCTCGAGGTGCTCGGCGTCGACGAGAGCTGCGCGATCGATCTCTAGGCGCGCACGGATCAGTACTGGGCGAAGTAGGGCCGCGACGGATCGCGCTTCTCCATGAGGATGAAGACGGTGCCCCAGGGGTCGGCGAACCACGTGGTGCGCAATCCGGCGACCGACGCGATGGCAGACGTGAGGAAGCGCACGCCTCTGCTCTCGAGGACCGACCTCGTCTCTGCGATGTCGTCGCACACGAGGCCGACGTGGGTGAGGCCGTGATCGACGAGGGAGGCGTCCTGCGCTCGCGGTCGCCCCGGACGGCCCGGGTACTCGATGATCTCGAGCACGCGGTCGCCCCCGCCGGGCAGCCCGATGATCGCGGCCTCCAGTCGGGGCGATGGGACGAGCTCCCCCATGTCACGCTCGATCGCCTCGCCTTCCATCAGGTAGGGCGGCGACTGCAACTCGAACCCGAGAGTGTCCGTGTACCACTGCACGGCCGCGTGCACGTCCGGGACGCAGATCGCGGTGTGGGCGACGGCGGTGAGCGTCACCGCAGCTCGTAGTCGTCGAGGTCGGGCCGGCGCGGTCTGCTCCCAGAACTCGAGTAGCGAGAACGGCCAGTTCTGGGTCACGCGCCCCGCACGGTTCTTGTACCAGCTGTTCACCGAGCTGACGCCCCAGGCCATCTGCGCGTTGCCGTCGTCGATCCGCGCGTTGTACGTGCTCGAACGCCTCCCGCCGGCAGTCGAGCGTGCGGTGGTGGTCGTGCGAGGAGCTCCCGGATGCACTCGAGCAGGTAGCGCACCTCGCACTCGGAGAAGAAGATGATGCTGCCGTTGGCGACCAGGTTGGTGTTCGGCCCGTAGAGGCAGAAGAGGTTGGGGAAGTCGGGCACGGTCATGCCGAGATAGGCGCGGGCGTCGCCGTCCCACGTCGCGTGGAGGTCGACGCCGCCGCGACCCGTGACCTGCATCGGCATCAGGAACCGCGACGCCTCGAACCCGGTGGCGTAGACGATCACGTCGACGTCGTGGCGCTGACCGTCGGTCGTGACGATGGCATGCGGTTCGATCCGCTCGATCGGCTCGGTGACGAGGTGCACGTCATCGCGCATCAGCGTCCGCGCCCAGGTGCCGTTGTCGAGGAGCATCCGCTTGGCCAGCGGCGGGTACGTGGGCACGACGTGCTCGAGCAGCTCGGGCGAGTCGGCGAACTGGGCTTCGAGGTACATCGTCGAGCAGACCGCGGAGCTCGTCGCTGCGGGCGCTGATCGACCCTTTGTCCCGGGGCCAGTCGGGATCGAGCCGGGCGGCGGGCAGCGCGCCCTCGGCCAACCGCCAGAACAGCCACAGCCGGTACCACTGGCTGTAGAGCGGTACGTGAGCCAGCAGCCAACGGGTGCGGTCGGACAGCTCGTCGTGGTACTCGGGTGCGGGCAGGAACCAGTTGGGCGTGCGCTGGAAGACCTGGACCTCGGCGGCCTCGTCGGCCACCTCGGGGATGAGCTGGAACCCGCTCGCCCCGGTGCCGATGACCGCGATCCGTCTACCCGTCAGGTCGACGGCGGGATCCCACTGCGCAGAGTGGAAGGCCGGTCCGGCGAAGTCGTCCTGGCCCGGGATCGAGGGGATGCTCGGGCGGTTGAGCTGGCCGACCGCGCTGACGACGACCTCGGCGGTGACGACCTCGGTCCCGTCCGGACCGAGCAGGGTCAGCTCCCAGTCGCTGGACTCCTCGCGGAAGACCGCCGACTCGACCGAGGTCTCGAAGCGGATGTGGTCGCGGATGCCGAGGTCGGTCGCGCAGCGACGGAAGTAGTCGAGCAGCACCTCCTGGGTGCTGAAGTGCTGGGGCCAGTCGTCGCGCTGGGCGAACGAGTAGCTGTAGAGGTGGTTGGGGACGTCGACCCGACAGCCCGGGTACCGGTTCTCGAGCCAGGTGCCCCCGACGTCGGCGTTCTTCTCGACGACCACGTAGTCGATGCCGGCCTGTTGCAATCGGTGGGCGGCGAGCAGGCCGGACATGCCAGCACCGATGACGACCACACGCAGGTCGCGCTCGGGGTCGAGCTGCTCCTTGCGCCAGGTCGGCGCGCGGGCATCTTCACCGGTCGCGCCCAGTTCTTCCACCAGCAGCTCGAAGTAGGCGTCGGAGACCGGCTCACCGATCACGAACTCCATGATGTGGCGGAGCTCGGCCGCGTCGATGTGGGGCGCGACGGGTCGGCCGCGTGCGTCCCACTCGCGCAGTGCGGTTGCGATCGCCCGGCGGGCCCGCGCCCGCTGCTCACCGGACAGACCGCCCTGGGGTTCGCGGATCCGGTCCGGGTCCGGGCGCAGGTCGTCGTCGAGCAGCGAGAGATCGCCGGTGATCTGGGCCAGCGCGGCCAGCAGCGGGACGAGCGCCCCCTTGCGGACCAGGTCCTCGAGGCCCTGGTCGTCGGACGGCAGCGTCGCGTCCGTCTGGGGGGCCACGCTCAACCCGTGACCAGCCGTTCGGCTGCGTCCACGGTCTGTTCGAGCAGCACCGCGATGGTCATGGGTCCGACGCCACCCGGCACCGGCGTGATGAGGCTGGCCCGCTCGACCGCCTCGTCGAACGCGACGTCACCGATGTTGCCCGGGTTGTAGCCGGCGTCGAGCACGACGGCACCCGGCTTGATCCAGTCGCCGCGGACGAGCTCGGGCCGCCCGACCGCCGCCACGACGATGTCGCCGGAGCGCACGATGTCGGGCAGGTCGCGGGTTCGGGAGTGGCAGTAGGTCACGGTCGCGTGGCGCGCCAGAAGCAGCATGCCGACTGGCTTGCCGAGGATCGGGCTCCGCCCGATCACGACGGCGTGGAGCCCGAGCGGATCGACGTCATAGGCGTCGAGCAGGCGCATGATGCCGCCCGGCGTGCACGACTGGAACCCGCCCTCGTCGAAGGCCATGGCCGCGAACGAGTGCATGGTGACGCCGTCCACGTCCTTGTGGGGCGCGATCGCCTCGAACGCCGCCCGTTCGTCGATCTGGGCCGGGACCGGGTGCTGCAACAGGATGCCGTGGACGCCGCGGTCCTCGGACAGCGTGGTGATCTCGTCGACGAGCTGCTGGGTCGAGATGTCTCCCGGCAGCTCGACGTGGCGCGACTCGATGCCGGCCTTGGCGCTGCGGTTCTGCTTCATGCGCACGTAGGTGATCGACGCTGGATCGTCGCCCACCAGCACGGTGGCCAGGCATGGTCGCGTGCCGGTGCGCTGCTCGAAGGCCGCGGCCCGCTCCCCGGTGCGATCCACCAGATCGCGGGCAAGTTGCGCGCCGTCCATGAGTCGTGCGGTGGCCAACGTGGGTCGTCTCCTCTGGTGTGTCTCGGGGCGGGCCGTCAGGCGTCGTGGAGGTAATGGTCGCGTTCCCACGAGGTGACGTGGGTGCGGAACTGCTCGAGCTCGGCCCGGCGCCCGGTGACCAGGTTGTTCAACAAGATCGGGTCGAAGGCGTCGATGAGGACGTCGTCGACCACGAGTGCGTCGAGCGCCTCGTCGAGGTTGCGGGGCAGTGGCTCGAACCGTGAGGCCGAGCGCCGGGTCGAAGCTACCGGGCAGCTCGTCGTTGGGATGGCCCAGCTCGAGCTCGCCCTCGATGCCGGCCGCCCCGGTGACGAGGAGACCGGCGATGAGCAGGTAGGGGTTGGCCATGGGGTCGGCGCCGCGGTACTCGATCGACGCGTCCGCCCCGGTCGAGCTGCTGACCCGGATGAGCGCGGCGCGGTTGGCCGTGCCCCAGATGGCGGCGCTCGGCGCCTCGGGTCCGGCGTGCAGCCGCCGGTACGAGTTGACCGTCGGAGCGGCGATCGCGCGACAGCGCCGTCGGGCGTGCGCGAGTTGACCGGCGGTGAACGAGCGCCCGTCGTCGCTGAGCGCGCCGCTGTCGTCGAGCAGCAGGTCTCCGGCGCGCTGGTGCAGGTGCAGGCCCGAGCCCGGGCAGTCCGCGACAGCGGGCTGGGCCATGAACGTGGCGGTGAGGCCGGCTCGGCGGCCAGGCGCCGGATCGTCTCCTTGGCGCCGACCAGGGCGTCGGCCAAGGCGAGCGGCGTCGAGCGGTGCCGAGATCGATCTCGTACTGGCCGGGGCCGGCTCTCGTGGTGGCGCGCCTGCGACGTCGACTCCCGTGGCTGTCGAGCTCGTCGCACGCGGCCTTGACCGCCGCGCGAGCCCGGCTCCGGCGACGTCGTCGAAGTAGCCGGCCTGGTCGATCGGATCGCCGCCTTCGTCGAGCAGGTAGAACTCGAGCTCGGCGGTGATCGTGTAGACGTCGCCGAGAGCTCGTCCGGTCGCCTCGATGGCGTCGACGAGTGCCGGTGCGGGGGTCGCCCGGCCACGGCGCGCCCTCGGGGGTCAGCACCGTGCACACGACCCGGGCCCGTCCCGCGACCGTGGTCGACCAGCGTCGTCGGGTCGGCGAGCAGTCGCATGTCCGACTCGAGGTAGCGGGCCGGACCCTCGAGCGACGAGCCGTCGAACACGATGCCGGTCGGACGTGGCCTCGTCCAGCCGGCTGGCCGGGAGGGTCAGCGAGCAGTTGCGTGCCGAACACGTCGACGAAGGTGAGCTGCACCCATCGGAGTGGGACGGCACCGCCGGTCGCGTCGGCGTCGGGAGCGGGTGGAGGTGAGGCAGACGTCATCGGAGCACCACCGAGAGGAAGATGATGAGGGCGCACGACGGCGATGAAGCCGACGGCGATCTCGAGGATGAGGAGCCAGAGCCGCTTGGTGCGAGTCGACGGCGGCCATGCCGCCCATGGGCGCCTCGGGCGACAGGTCGAACGTCGCCGGATCGAGCGTGTCGAGCCGGTCGAGGTCGGCCAGCAGGTCGTCGGCCCGACTGGTAGCGGTGGTCGGGGTAGCGGCGCATGGCCTTGAGCACCACGGCGTCGAGCGCCGGGCGGGCAGCCGGGGTTCACCTCGGTGGATCGGCTCGGGCGTCTTGGTGAGGTGGCCGGCCATGACCGCCATCCAGTTGTCGCCGTCGAACGGCACCCGTCCGGTGAGGAACTCGTACATCATGATCCCCCAGGCGTAGATGTCGCTGCGGGTGTCGCCCCGCTCGCCCTGGATCTGCTCGGGACTCATGTAGTTGGGGGTGCCGACGCCCTCGGTGAGGTGCTTCCAGGTGAGGCGCTTGGCGCCCTCGAGCAGCGCGGTGCCGAAGTCGATGACCTTCAGCTGGTCGTCGGCGGTGACCAGGATGTTCTCGGGCTTGAGGTCGCGGTGGGCGATGCCGTTGGCGTGGAGGTAGGCGATGACCGAGGCGAGCTGGCGGCCCCACTCGATGCGCCAGGTCGACGGGCACCGGGACCTCGCCCGAACTCGGACATCCGGGTCCGCAGGTTCTCGCCGTCGACGAACTCGAGCACCAGGTAGGGCTCGGTGCGGTTCTCGGCCAGGTCGAGGCTGCCGACTGCACGTTGGGGTGGTCGAGCGTGCGGGCGATCTCGCGCTCGCGCTGGAAGCGCTGGAAGATGGCCGGGTCGGCGAAGCAGGTTCGGGTTCGGCGACTTGAGCACGACGAGCTCGCCCGTGTCGGTGTCGCGGGCCTTGTACGTCTCGGCGTAGGCGCCCTCGCCCAGCTCCTCGATGATCTCGAACCGGTCGACGCGCGCCCCGGGCTGGTGTCTCATGGGCGGGTCCGGCGGAAGCGGGAGCGGCGACCGCCCGCCGGGGGGATGGGTTGGTCGGTGGTGACGTGGACGACGACGGCCGTGACGTTATCAGTCGAGCCCGCGCTTCGACGGCCAGCTGGACGAGCCGGTCGGCGGCGTCGATCGCCGTCGGGGAGCGTGCCGGCCGACGAGCTGCTCGCCGACCTCGGCGATCTCGGGTCGCGCCGACCACGTCCCAGAGGCCGTCGCTGCACAGCACGAGCGTGTCGTGGCGCTGGATGGCCTGGCGGACGAGGTCGACCTGGACGAACGGATCGCCGCCCAGGCTGCGGGTGAGCTGCGAGCGGGCCGGGTGGTTGGCCGCCTGCTCGGCGCTGATCAGGCGCATGCGCAGCATCTCGCCGACCCGGGAGTGGTCGGTGGTCAGCTGGGTGCAGTCGTCGCCCCGCACGAGGTAGGCCCGGCTGTCGCCGACGTGGGCGATGACCGCCTCCGTGCCGCCGCAGCGCCAGGCCGAGCAGCGTCGTGCCCATGCCGCGGCGCCCGGGCTCGATGGACGGCGTCGACGCACGGCGAGGTTGGCGGCCCGGGCGGCGCCCTGCAGCAGCTGGTGGGGTCGCGCCGGGCGAGCCCGTCGGCCTAGGTGGCGACGCAGTGCCTCGACGGCGATGCGGCTGGCGACCTCGCCGGCGGCGTGGCCACCCATGCCGTCGGCCAGCGCGAGCAGAGGGCCCCGGTCCCACGAGTCGTCCGGTGTGGTCGAGCGACCCGCGCCGCGACGAAGTCCTCGTTGTGGTCGCGGAACGGCCCGGGGTCCGACACGATCCCCCACGAGAACTTGCCCAGCACGGCCCCGGCGCGGATCGTCCCGTTGCCCGGCCTCGGACGGTTCGGGTTCAGCCACAGGCGGTGCACTACCGTTCGACCATGGCCAGCGACCGAAGCGCAAGACCGGTGGCCGGGTGACGCCGAAGGCGGGAGCCGCCGGCCGCAGCGGTCGACGGCCGGCGACGGCGACCGGCCGATGGGCCAGGTCGGCAAGCGGCCGTCGTCGCCCGTCTTCCTGTTCGTGGTGGCCCTCGTCTGGATCGCCTGTGGCATCGCGGCGTTCTTCCTGTTCAGCGCGAGCTGGCGGATCGTGGTCGGCGTCGTCTTCATCGGCATCGGCCTGTTCTGGCTGCGAGGGGCGATGGCCACCATCGCCCGCCACGAAGACCGTCTCGGAGAGCAGACCACGCGTCGGGTCGAGCCGGCGTACCGGCCCGACCAGGCGAGGGTCCTGACGGTGGCGCAGCCCGCCAGGGCGGAGCCGAGGCGGATCGGCACCCGGACGGCGAAGCGCCCGTAGGGAGGCTTGCCGACCGGAGGGCGTTCGAGTTGGTCTCGTCAGGCCTTCACCTCAGCGGGGGCGGCGTCGGCGACGTCGCGCTTGGGGGCGTTCAGGTCGATCAGCTTCGTGCCGCGCATCTTGGGGTTCGCCAGCACCCAGACGACGCCGATGATGATCCACACGACGACGGCGCCGAGCGCCTTGATGTAGTCGTGCTTGGCGGCGGCCGAGCCGACCAGGCCGAGGTAGAACACGGCCAGCAGCATGGCCACGTTCATCAGCGTGCCGATGATCGGGACCACGTAGTGCTTGACGATGTGCTTGTCGTGACGGCTGGCGAAGGCCACCATCGCGATCAGGCAGGTGACGCCGTACACGAGGAAGGTGCCGATGTTCGAGGCCATGCGTGATCTGGGTGAGGTTGTCGACGCTGTCGGCACGCCGTAGATGCCGATCACCGCCGAGACGACCGTCAGGATCCAGACGCCGCCGTGCGGCGTGGCGAACTTGCCGTGCAGCAGGCCGAGGATGCTCGGCATCTCGCCGTCCGGGCCATGGCGTAGGTGACACGGACGCCGGTGTTGAGGCAGGCGAGCGTGGTGCCGATCAGGGCGATCAGCACGGTGGCGGCGACGATCAGCGAGATCGTCTTGCCGCTGCCGACCACAGGATGTTGCGACACCCTCGTCGCATGGTGCCGATCGGTGCGCCGTCGACCGCGGCCGCCGTGTAGCCCCGCAGCGCCGGCCCGCCGGCCGGGTTGGCGATCACCGCGGTCGTCTTGCCGACGACGAAGTTGGCGGCGAAGTACTCGAACAGGTAGCAGATGCCGCCCTGGATGATCAGGCTGAGCAGGACGCCGCGCCGGATGTCCTTTCTGGGGGTTGATGGCCTCGGCGCCGAGAGCCGTCACCGACTCGAAGCCGACCAGCAGCAGGATGGCGATCGTCGACTGGTAGAGCACGTTCATGAAGTTCTTGGGGATGATCACCGCGGCCGCGTTGGTGGCTTCGTAGCCGGCGTGCGGATGCCCCACGCGGTAGGCGATGAACAGGATCGTCATCAGCACCAGCGTCATGATCTGGATGACGTTGATCACGATGGCGGTCATCGTCGAGCCGCTGATGCCTCGGTAGGCGATGTAGCCGGCGACGAGCGCGAACACGACGCACACGACCGCCGAGCTCGCCGTAGTTCAGCGTCTTGCCGTTGGTGAGGCTGGTGTAGATGTAGCCGAACAGCGTGCCGGTGAAGGCCACCATGATGCCGGGATAGATCCAGTAGTAGAGGTGGCTGATCCACCCCACCGACAGCTTGGCCACGCGGGCCCACTTGCGGTGGTGTGCGCCCTCCTTGTCGAGCAGTGCCGCTTCGGCGAAGAAGTAGCTCGAGCCGGTGCCGGCGTCGGGGTAGATGCGGGCCAGCTCGCTGTAGCTGTAGGCGGTCAGCAGCGCGAGCACGAGCGCGAACAGCAGGCCGGGCCACATCGCGCTGGCGGTCGACACCGTGCTGTGGGGTTGGGTCAGGGCGGCCTGGACCTGGAAGGTGGTCCAGAGGAACGCACCCGGCGCGATCAGCGCCATGGCGTTCACGGTGATGCCGGTGAGCGTGAGACTCTTCTTCATCTCCACCGGCTGTGCGGTTGCGGCCATCGTTCACCCTTCGGTGGGCCGCCAGGCTCGTTGCCCTGGCGGTGCGTGGGACGGGACAGGTCGCCGTTGACCCACCGCGAACGTACGAAGTGACCGTTTCCTGACGAGCACGCCTCTGTGACGGGCGCGTTAACAACCGCGTCACAAATCAGACATCCGGGCGAATTATTAGCGCCAGATAGCCGTCACAAATCCGCCCCGTAGGCGTAACGCCCGGAACACGGCGGCGAAATCCACCTCTCGTACGTTCACGGACGCGTCAGACGTTTTCGTGCCTCTGGTCACCGACCCAACGCCGAGACCCGGTTGCCGAGCTCCCGAAGACCACGACGCGGCACCCGACGTCAGCACCTGAAAAGAGGGAGTGATGGTCCATCTGGTCACAGCGGTGATCAAACCGTTCAAGTTGGAGGAGGTGAAGGACGCGCTCAAGGGCATCGGCATCCAGGGGCTCACCGTGGATGAGGTCAAGGGGTTTGGACGCCAAGGCGGACACACCGAGACCTACCGAGGTTCGGAGTACCGAATCGACTTCCTCCCGAAGGTGCGCGTCCAGGTCGTCGTCGACACGGCCGACGCCGACAAGGTGGTCGACACGATCGCCGAGGCAGCCCGTACTGGAAAGATCGGCGACGGGAAGATCTGGGTCACTGCCGTCGATCGTGTCGTTCGCGTCCGCACCGGAGAGCGCGATCTGGAGGCTTTGTAGATGCTCAGCTTCGCCACACCCGCCGGGACGGTCCGCCGTCCCAAGAAGGATCCTTGGATCGTCAGGTTCAAGACCAACATCAAGGACCCGGAGTGCCGCAAGTACTTCTGGGTCTTCCTCGTCGGGAAGATGCTCGGGGTCGCGACCGTGGCCGCGATCATCTTCCTGTTCATGAAGTTCTTCGGCGGTCACGCCGGAGCGACCACCACCGACCCGACGAACATCACGGGCACGCCCAACAACACCGACACCATCCAGATCAACGCCATCAACACGACCTGGGTCCTGGTGACGGCGTTCCTGGTGTTCTTCATGCAGGCCGGGTTCATGTTCCTCGAGGCCGGCTTCGCCCGGTCCCGTGAGGCCGTGAACGTCCTGCTCGAGTGCGTCGTGGACACCTGCCTGTGCGCCCTGTTGTTCTGGGCGTTCGGCTTCGCGTTCATGTTCGGGGCCGGCAACGGCTGGATCGGCCACACCTGGTTCTTCCTGAACAACCCCCCGACGACCTACCCGGCCACCGGCGTCGCGTTCTACGCGTTCGTGCTGTTCCAGTACGCCTTCGCCGACACCTGCTCGACGGTCACCTCCGGCGCCATGGTCGGTCGCACCGGCTTCGTCGGCGACCTGATCTACAGCATCGGCGTGTCCGGCTTCATCTACCCGATCCTGGGCCACTGGGTCTGGGGACCGGGCGGCTGGCTGGCCACGTGGACGCACCCGTTGCCGTTCCACGACTTCGCCGGATCGACGGTCGTGCACTCGGTCGGTGGCTTCGTCTCCCTTGGCCGGTGCCATGGTGCTCGGACCCCGTCTGGGTCGGAAGTTCAAGAAAGACGGCGGTGGGCTTGCTCCCACCCCACGACCTCACCGTCGCGGCTGTCGGCGGTGTGATCCTCTGGTTCGGCTGGTACGGCTTCAACCCCGGCTCCACGCTGAGCGCCATCGACTACGGCGGCATGTCCAGGGTGGCGTTGAACACCACGCTGGCCGCGTCGGCGGCGGGCTTGTCTGCGCTGTTCATCATGTATCCGATGGTCAAGAAGTGGGATCTCGGCATCAGCGTCAACGGCTTCCTAGCCGGACTGGTGGCCATCACCTGTCCCTGCTTCTGGGTCAATCCCTTGGGGGCCATCTGCATCGGCCTCGTCGCCGGCGGGGTGGTGATCGCCGGTGTCGAGCTGCTCGAGTGGCTCCGGATCGACGACCCGATCGGCGCCTGGCCCGTGCACGGTCTGTGCGGCATCTGGGGCACGTTGAGCCTCGGCTTGTTCGCCACCGGCCAGTTCTCGGCCAGCGGCCCGCTCGGACCGACCGCCGACGGCTTCAAGGGGCTGTTCTACGGAGGTGGCACCGACCAGCTCCTGGCCCAGTTCATCGGCAGCCTGTCGATGTGCGCGGCGGCGTTCGGCATCGCCTACATCATGTTCAAGATCATCAACGCCTTCGGGATCCTGCGGGTCTCGAGGGAGGGCGAGCTGGAAGGCCTCGACCTGCACGAGCACGGCACCGTCGCCTACCACATGGAGTTCGGCTACGGCAGCAGCTACACGTCGCCGCCGAGCGAGGACGGCTCCTCGGGAGGTGTCCACTCCGCGGAATCTACGACCTCGTCGGCCTAGCGCAGCGGGGCGTGCGCCCGGTGGCGCACGCCCCCTGAGGTCGAGCTCGCGACCCGCAACCGAACCGACGATGGGCCGGGACAGAGCCTCCCGGCCCATCGCCGCGTCCGGACCTCGGTACGGGAGCTCGACGAGTTGGTCAGTCGACCAGTGCGGGGTCGAGCTGCTCGGCCTCGAGCACCTCGAAGAGCTGGTCGCCCAGCGCCATGAGCGCGTCTCGCTCGGAGGTGGCGTCCGCCGGCGGCTCGAAGGTGACGAGGGCGTCGGGGAGCTCGACGCCGAGTGCGTCGGCGTCACCGATGATCATCGTCGCCAGATCGAGGTGGGCGGCGATGGCCGACTCGTCCTCGCTGTCCCATTCACGGGCCGCGGAGCGGGTGGCGACCAGGACACCCGCGGCCGCCGAGGCGGCGGACGGGCAGGCCCGCCAGAGGTGCTCAGCCACCGTGCGGGCCCGGCGCAGGTCGGTCTGGGTCATCTCGTCGTTGCCGGCCAGGGCCAGGACGTCGCTGCGGGTGACCAGCGCATCGACGAGCGTGACCGCCACCTCGACGGTGATCTGCTCGTCGTGCTTGGCCCAGGGTCGCGCCCTCGTCGCGGTGCGCACCGCCCGGTGGGCGTGGATCGAGGCTGAGCTGTCGCCCTGCGCAGCGAGGAACCTGGCCATGAGGGC
The DNA here is from genome assembly GCA_963776435.1 of uncultured Microthrixaceae bacterium. Classification (GTDB taxonomy): domain Bacteria; phylum Actinomycetota; class Acidimicrobiia; order Acidimicrobiales; family Acidimicrobilacustridaceae; genus UBA4742. The sequence continues at coordinate 64,527 of CAVZMK010000002.1, read as the reverse complement.
GTGGGTCCGGGCCTGCGCCAGCAGCGTCGCGGCCGGTTCGACCTGCTGGCCGGACTGGCGACGGTTGGTCCGGTGGTCGTCGGCGACCACCGGCTCGGGCTGGGCCTCGGCCGTGTCGCGCTCGGTCCGCCGGGCGAGCTGGCGGGACCGGTGGTGGTCAGGTCGACGCTCGAAGCGGGGATCGACGGGCGCGGTGTCGTCGTCGAGCTCCTCCGAGCGACCGAGGTCGAGCGGGTCGGTGAGGTCGATGACCGCCTCGGGCTCGGTGAGATCGATGACCACTTCGTCCCGGGCGAACTCCAGCGGGTCGAGCGCGGGTTCGATGTCGCGCAGGTCGACGGCGGAGATTGTCGGCGCGGGGTCGATCTCGATCTCGCGCAGGTCGATGGCCGTGACGTCGAGGTGCGGGGCGGCGGGATCACCGCCGAGCTCGGCGAGATCGATGCCGCTGATCTCCACCGGCGGAGGTTCGTAGAGGGAGCTGAGGTCGATGTTGCGCAGCTCGAGGGTGGCGCCGGCGATGTCGACGTCCGTTTCGTCGGGCTCGTTCCCGGGCGCGGGACGATGTCGCAGCTCGTCGATGATGCGGTTGGCGGCACGGCGCGCCGACTCGACCGAACGGCGCGTGCGCTCGTCGCTGTCGTGGGTCTTCGCGTAGTCGGCGAACTCGAGGGCGACCTCGCAGGAACGCACCGCCTCGTCGTGGGCGCCGACGCGTTCGTGGACGGTGGCGGCGTGGACGAGTGCGGTGATCATGAACCGCACGTCGTCGTCGGTGCACTGATCGGTGGCGATCGCCTCGCGCCGGGCGGCGGTGGCCGCCGCGGTCTGGCGCAACGAGCGCTCGTAGTCCCGATGGTCGAACGCGAGCGCCGCCAACCGGGCATGGCACTGCGATCGGGTCCGCTGATCGGTGGCCAGGTCGGACTGCCAGGCAGGGTCGGAGAACGGGCCGAGCTTGCCGAGCGTCCGCAGGTAGGTCGCCTCGGCCCGCGAGGCGTCGCCGGCCCGGAGGGCGGCTTCGGCCTCGGCCAGGGTGTCCCTGGCCGGCTGGGCGTCGAACACGGCCGGTCCATAGGCGGTGTCCACCCGCCGTTGCCACAATGCCCGTCCCACGCTCACGTCACCCCCGATTCGTTCGATCGGCCGCAGGCGCCCCAGCGCCCACGGGTGGCCCCCACAGCCCGCCTGCCATGGGCTGTGTCCGCACAGCATAGGTCAAACGGCCTACAGCTGCTCTGCGACGCAGCGCGCGTGCGAGCCCGAGATGAACGCGTTGAGTGAGGGGGCTCCGCCCACCGGCGCGAGCCCCTCCGGGTGACGGTGGTCAGACCTCGCTGGAGGCGGGCTCGGCGGCCGGCTCGCTCGTCTCGATGCCGGAGCCTCCATGGGCCTTGGAGTAGGCGATGGAGCCGAGCACCACGGCCAGGGCGGCCGCGGCGATGACGTAGCGGACGTTGTTGTCGCGCAACGTGAGGATGGCCGGTAGCACCAGCAGCGACACCAGGTTCATCACCTTGATCAGCGGGTTGAGCGCCGGTCCGGCCGTGTCCTTGAACGGGTCGCCCACGGTGTCGCCGATGACGGCCGCCTTGTGGGGCTCGGATCCCTTGCCGCCCTCGTGGCCGTCCTCGATGTACTTCTTGGCGTTGTCCCACGCGCCGCCCGAGTTCGACAGGAAGTTGGCCATCAGCTGGCCGGTGACGATGGCGGCGGCGAGGAAGGCGCCGAGCGCGAGGTACCCGATGCCGAAGCCGATGATCACGGGGGTCAGCACGGCCAGCAGCGCGGGGGTGGCCAGCTCACGCAGCGAGGCCGTGGTGCAGATGTCGATCACCGCGCCGTAGTCGGGGCGCTCGGTGCGATCCATGATGCCGGGCTTCTCGCGGAACTGGCGGCGCACCTCCTCGACGATGGTGCCGGCGGTCCGGCTCACGGCGCGGATGGCGAGCGAGCTGAACAGGAAGGCGACCGATCCACCGATGAGCAGACCGATGAAGGTCTTGGGGTCGGCCACGTTGATCTTGACCAGGCTGGCCAGCGTGCCGCTGGCCTCGGCGGCCAGCACCGCGGCGGCGCTGAGCGTGCCCTTGGCGATGGTCTCGACGTAGGACGAGAACAGGGCGACCGCGGCGATGACGGCCGAGCCGATTGCGAAGCCCTTGGTCACGGCCTTGGTGGTGTTGCCGACGGCGTCGAGGCTGACCATGATCCGCTCCGGCTCGCCTTCGAACTCGCCCGCCATCTCGGCGATGCCGGCCGCGTTGTCGGCCACCGGGCCGAAGGTGTCCTCGGCCACCACGATGCCGGTCGTCGCCAGCATGCCGATGCCGGTGAGGGCGACCAGGTAGAAGGAGAAGCCGATGTTGCCGCCGCCGAGCACGAGCGCGGCGCCGATGGCGACGGCGATCGCGACGAGCGCCCACACCGCCGACTCGAGACCCGACGAGATGCCTTCGAGCACGGTGGTGGCCGGGCCGGTGCGGGCGGCGCGGGCGATGGCCTGCACCGGGTTGGTCTTCGTCGACGTGTAGTACTCGGTGATGCGCGAGGCGGCGAACCCGAGCACGACGCCGGTGACGATGGCGCCGAAGAGGCGGGCGCCGGGGTGGCTGAGCCGGCTGCCGGCGGGGTTGCCGACGTAGACGAAGGCGACGACGGCGGCGCCGACGATGGCGATGGCCTGAGCGGTGTAGATGCCACGGTTGATCGCCTTCAACGCATCGGTCTCGCCCGGCCGACCCCGCACCACGAAGATGCCGACCATCGAGGCCAGCAGGCCGATGGACACGACGGCCAGCGGGAAGATGAGGCCCTTGGCCGCCTCGTGGCCGCCGTTGAGCCCGATGGCCCGGAAGGCCGAGACGCCGAGGATGATCGAGGCCACCAGCGTGACCGCGAAGCTCTCGAACAGGTCGGCGGCCATGCCGGCGCAGTCGCCCACGTTGTCGCCCACGTTGTCGGCGATGGTGGCCGGGTTGCGGGGATCGTCCTCGGGGATGCCGGCCTCGACCTTGCCGACCAGGTCGGCGCCCACGTCGGCCGCCTTCGTGAAGATGCCGCCGCCGACCCGCAGGAACAGGGCCAGCAGCGAGCCGCCGAAGCCGAAGCCGACCAGGATCGACGACGCCGTGTTCTGGAAGATCATGATGATGACGGTGGCGCCGAGCAGACCGAGCCCGGCGGTGAGCAGGCCGGCCACGCCGCCGGTGCGGAAGGCCACCTGCAGCGCGGCGGAGAAGTTGCTCTCCTTGGCCGCGGCCGCGGTGCGGACGTTGCCGCGCACGGCCAGCCACATGCCGCAGAACCCGATGGTGCCCGAGAAGATGCAGCCCACGATGAAGGCGATCATCCGGAACGCACCCGACTGCGCATAGGTCAGCGCGACCTGCCCGCCTCGGTGTTGAGATCTTGGTCGACGTGAGGAACACGACGATCGCCAGCGGCACCACGATCATCCCGATCGTGCGGAACTGTCGTTTGAGGTAGGCGGCCGCCCCCTCCTGGATGGCGCCGGCGATGTCCTGCATCTCGTCGGTGCCGGGATCCTTGGCCAGGACACCCCGCATCAGGATGAACCCGAGGATGAGCGCGAGGACGGCGACGCCGGCCGCGAACCCCAACCAGGCCCACTCCTTGCTCCCCAGGGTGAAGGCCTGGTAGCCCCCCTCAGCTGCCAACAGGCTGCTCATAGTGCGTGTGCCTCCTCGCTGTCGACGGGCTCGCCGCCGTCGGTGTCGTGAACGGCACGGTCATCCGCGCCGGGCTTGCTGATGCGTTGCACGAAGATCTGACGGGCGATCCGCTCTCCGAGCGTGCGGTCCTCACCGGCGACGCGGAGCACCACCGGCCCGTCGAACGGGTGCTTCTCGCGGACCTCGATCTCGACGCCGGGCCGCACGCCCAGCTCCTCGAGGAAGCGAACGACCTCGGGGTCGATCGATCCCGGGACCGCCACCTCGGCGATGTCACCGGGTGCCAGCTCGTAGAGCGGGGGCAGCGCCGGGATCTCGTCCTGCTCGGGCTCCGGGATCGGGAACCCGTGCGGGCAGGTCGCCGGCCGGTTGAGCGCGACGAAGAGCCGGTCGGTGACCTCGTCGGGCAGGTCGTGCTCGAAGCTGGGGGCGAGGCGGTCGGCCTCGTTCCAGGGGTACCCGAGCATGTCGGCGAGGAACCGCTCGACGATGCGATGGCGCCGGATGGCCGACACCGCCAACCTCCGGCCGCTCGGCGTGAAGCGCACCCCGTGGTAGGGCCGGTGGTCGACGAGACCACGGTCGGCCAGGCGCTTCACCGCCGCGGTGACCGTCCCTGGGGTGACCCCGAGGGTCTCGGCCAGGTCGCCGGTGTGGGCGTCGGGCTGGTCCTGGGTGTGGCGGTAGATCGCCTTCAGGGTTTCCCGTTCAGACTTTGAGAGCTCGTCGATCATAAATTTTGACAGGCCAAACTTGGGTTCCGACGGCGGAGAGTCCACACGCCGGTCGGTCCACATGTCAAGTGGAAGGGCGTCGACCTGGTGGCGTGCGCGGCGGAGCCGCCAGGCGGAGCGGCTCACGAGGTGAGACCCGGATCGGCGAAGCCGGGCCCGGCGGATTATCGCCGGGCCAGGAAAGTCGCCTTCAGCCGACCCCACCCTCGGCCACCAGGCGTTCGAGGAGCAGGTCGGGCTGGTCGTGTTCGAGCCGCTCCACCCAGTACTGGCTCTCGAACAGAGCGAGGATGGTGCCGTCGGCGCGGTACAGGACCCGGACGCCCCGCATGCCCTTCAGCGCTTCGGCCCCGTCGGCGTCGGTCCGTCGGGCGAGTCGGTAGGAGGTCGGCAGCAGCTCGACGGGCGCGCCGAACTCGTTCTCGAGCCGGTGCACCGCGACCTCGAACTGCATCGGACCGACCGCCGCGAGCACCGGCGCCTGGTCGCCTATCTCCGGGTCGCGCAGCACCTGTACGACGCCCTCCTCGTCGAGCTGGGCCACGCCCTTGCGGAACTGCTTGAACCGCGCGGTGTCGCGCACCCGGGCCACGCTGAAGTGCTCGGGCGCGAAGCTCGGGATGCCGGGGAAGGTGACGGGTTCGTCGGCCCAGAGGCTGTCGCCGACGCGCACGTCGGTGGCGTTGACGAGTCCGACCACATCGCCCGGGAAGGCTTCGTCGATGGTCTCGCGCTCCTGGCCGAAGACCTGGTGGGCGTACTTCGTCGCGAACGGCTTGCCGGTGGTGCCGTGGGTCACGACCATGCCGCGCTCGAACCGACCCGAGCAGACGCGCAGGAACGCGATGCGGTCGCGGTGGGAGGGATCCATGTTGGCCTGCACCTTGAACACGAAGCCCGAGAACGGCGCGTCGAGCGGTCGGGGCACGCCGTCGACGTCGTCGCGCGGAGCCGGCGGCGGGACGAGGTCGACCACCGCGTCGAGCAGCTTGCGGACCCCGAAGTTGGTGAGCGCCGACCCGAAGAAGACCGGCGTCGCCTCGGCCGCCAGGAACGCCTTGCGGTCGAGCTCGGCCCCGGCGCCGTCGAGGAGCTCGAGCTCGTCCCGGGCCGCGGTCCAGGCCGTGCCCTCCTCGACCTCGGCGCGGTCGGCCGGGACCAGCTCCTCAGGCGCCTCGGTCGCGCCGCGGGCCACGCGGGTGAACCGGGTGAAGGTCGCGTCCCGCCGGTCGATCACCCCGCGGAAGTCGCCGGCCAGGCCGACCGGCCAGGTGACCGGCGCCGGCTCCAGATCGAGCTTCTGGGTGAGCTCGTCGAGCAGCTCGACCGGGTCGAGGCCTGGGCGGTCCCACTTGTTGACGAAGGTCAGCAGGGGCAGGCCGCGCTGGCGGCACACGTCGAACAGCTTGAGCGTCTGGGGCTCGATGCCCTTCGCCGCGTCGAGCACCATCACGGCGGCGTCGGCCGCGGCCAGCACGCGGTAGGTGTCCTCGGAGAAGTCGCGGTGGCCGGGGGTGTCGAGCAGGTTCACGACGTGGTCGCGGTAGGGGAACTGCAACACCGTCGAGGTGATCGAGATGCCGCGCTGCTGCTCGAGGACCATCCAGTCGGATGTCGCCGACCGCCGGCCCTGGCGGGCCTTGACCGCGCCCGCCTCGTTGGTGAGCGCGCCGCCGTAGAGCAGGAACTTCTCGGTGAGCGTGGTCTTGCCCGCGTCAGGGTGCGAGATGATGGCGAAGGTGCGCCGCCTGGTCGCCTCGTCTGCGGGAGTGCTCACCGTCCAAGGCTAACGGTGGGAGGCGGCGGGTCCTGTCACCGGGCTCAGCCGTCGTCGAGCGCGTCGAGCGCGTCGCTGGCCTGCGCCCGGATGAGCCAGACCGACGCGGCGAACAGGATTGCTGCCGCGATGGCGTAGCCGAAGCTGGCCTGACCGGACAGGGTGATCGCGGTCAGGAGTCGCCAGAACGACGACGTTCCGCTCCCCGTGGCGGCGCCGAAGCCGCCGCCGCTCTGGTCGAGCTGGTGCCACTCGGTGGCGAAGGCCGAGACCGCGGTGACGAGCCAGGCCAGACCCGCGAGGGCTGCCGCGAGCCGGAGCATCGACGCGGCCAGGATCGCTCGCGCCTGCAATTTGGTCGCCTCGGATGCCAGACGGGCCCTCGAGGCGTCCGCCGTGCTCCGCGTCGCCTGCTCGCCGATCCACTCCGGTTCTGACGGGGGCCCCAGATCCGACATGCCCCCATCATCGTCAAGCGGGCGCTCCCGACCGCGGATAGATCAGAGGGAGGCGTAGACCGCGGCGAAGAGGTTGGTGCTGCGGACGTCGCCGGCCAATCCCATGTCCATGCGGTTCATCACGTAGCCCATGCCGAGCTCGGCGGCGGGGTCGGCCCAGCCGACCGATCCACCCGCGCCGAAGTGGCCGAAGGTGCCCGGCTGCAGCGGCATCATCGTCGAGGGAACCATGAAGCCGAGGCCGAACTGGATGTCCATGTCCATCAGGACGACGTTGGGTCCCGAGGTCTGCTGCGTCGCGGCCCGCGCAACCTGGTCTGGTCCGAGGAGGCGCACGCCGTCGACATCGCTGACGAGCGCGGCGTACATCCGGGCCAGCGACCGAGCGTCGGTGACGCCGTTGGCGGCCGGCACCTCCGCGGCGCGGACCTCTCGCGAGTTGAACACGCTGAAGTCGGTGAACGCGCCGCCGGGCGCGGACAGCGCCTTGCCCAGCTTCGTGTCGGGCCCCATGAACTGGTCCATCAACTCGCGGGCCGGGCCTTCCGTAGGCAGGTCCATGGTCACGAGCGGCGCGACGCGGGGCTCGACCGATTCGGGGGTGCCGATCCAGAAGTCGAGGCCGAGTGGGGTGGCCACCTCGTCGTGGAAGTAGGTGCCGAGGCTGCGGCCGTCGATCTGGCGGACCACCTCTCCCACCAGCCAGCCGTAGGTGGTGGCGTGGTAGCCGTGGGCGGTGCCGGGCTCCCATTTCGGCGTCTCGGCCGCGAGCCTTTCGACGACGGGATCCCAGGCCAACGCCTCGTCGAGGGTCATGGTGCCGTCGATCCACGCCAGCCCGGCCCGGTGGCTGATCAGGTAGCTGACCGGGATGTCCTGCTTGCCGGCCGCGGCGAACGCGGGCCAGTAGTTGGCGACGGGCGCGTCGAAGTCGAGGCACCCGTCCTCGGCCAGCCGGTGCGCGCACACGGCGGTCGGTGCCTTGGTCGTGGAGAACACCAGGACGACGGTGTCCTCGTCCCAGGCGCGTCCGGTGGTCTGGTCGGCGACGCCGCCCCAGAGATCGACGACCTTCTGTCCGCGGTGGTACGCGGAGAAGGCGGCGCCGACCTCGCTGCCGGAGTCGAAGTTGCCGGCGAACGCCTCGCGCACGCCCTCGAAGCCATCAGCGGTCCATCCGTGGATCTCGGTCATGGCGGGTCACGGTACCGGACGCCCTCTTCGATCGGCCCGTCGACCGGGATCGGTAGGATCGCCGGGTGACGGCGACCGACGAGGTGATCACCTACCCGGGCGCGCGACGCCCTGATCGGCGGCGCACCGTGTCGTCGGACGGCGTCGGGCTGGCCGTGTACGAGTGGGGTGACCCCGATGCCCCCGCCATCGTCATGGCGCACGGAGGCTTCGACTTCGCCGGCACCTTCGACGTGTTCGCGCCGATGCTCGTCGAGGCCGGCTACCGGTGCGTGGCCTGGGACGCCCGGGGCTGCGGCGATTCCGACTGGGCGCTGCTCTACAGCTGGCAGGCCGACCTGCGCGACTCGCTGGCGGTGGTGGATTCGGTGAGCGCGGAACCGGTCGTGCTCTTGGGCCACTCGAAGGGGGCCGGCATCCTGCTCGAGCTGGCCGACGCATGTCCCCACCGCGTCTCGCGCCTGGTCAACCTGGACGGCCTCCCGTCCAACAACCGATGGCCCGACGTGTCGGACCGCGAGCGCACGCGCATGGTGCAGACCGAGATCGCCAGCTGGCTCGACCACCGCCGCGGGACCGCGGACGGGCAGCGCAAGCCCGGCACCCTCGACGAGCTGGCTCGGCGACGGGGCCGAATGAACCCCCGACTGGAGCTCGACTGGTTGCGGTACCTCGTGTCGATCGGGGCCCGCCATGACACGGACGGGTGGCGGTGGAAGATCGATCCGACCATCCGTCCGGGTGGGTTCGGCCCGTGGCGCCCCGAGTGGTCGATGCAGCGCGTGCCGGGAATCGGCGTGCCCTTCCTGGGCGTGCTCGGGCTCGAGCCTGAGTTCATGGGATGGGGCACGCAGCCCGACGACGTCACGCCCTACCTTCCGCCGGGCGCGGTGTTCGCGCCGATGGAGGGCGTCGGCCACTTCGTGCACATCGAGCAGCCGCGTGCGGTGGCCGATCTCGTGTTGGACTTCCTCTCGTGAGCGCGCCGGCGATGCTGCGGCACGGCCGCGTGGAGCTGGCGCTGCACGAGTTGCGCGACGGGGACGGTCGGCCGCTCCTGCTGCTGCACGGTCTCGGTGAGCAGTCGCCGTCCGAGGTGCCCCCGCAGGTCGCGTCCTGGCCCGGCCCCATCCATGCTCTCGACTTCACCGGACACGGCCGCTCCACCGTCCCCGCCGGAGGCGGCTACACGGCGGAGGCGCTGATGGCCGACGCCGATGCGGCGCTGGCCGAGCTCGGCCCGGCCACTATCCTGGGCCGGGGTCTCGGTGCCTACGTCGCGCTGCTGGTGAGCGGAGCGCGCGCCGACATCGTCCGAGGCGCGGTGCTCACCGACGGCCCGGGGCTCGTGGGGGGTGGCATCCGCCCGTCGTCGCCTTTCGTGTCGACGGCCGAAGGCGGCACCGGTGAGGCACCGGACCTGTACGCGCTGGCCGAGCTGTCACGCGACGTGCGCCCGCCCGACTACGCGACCGAATTCGTCCGGATGGCGGTGCACACCTCCGGGCTGGACAAGCCGATCGCAGTCGCGGCCGTCGTGCGCCCCGAGTGGCTGGCGGCGGTCGTGCTCGAGTTCGGCGTGGCCGAGCTCGCGGTGCCCAAGGCGCTGGCGCTCTACGCCGGCGTCTGATCCGCCGCCCACGAAACCGGGCATCTGTGCCGTCGTTCTGGGTCCATTTTGATGCCCAGTTTCGGGGGGGTGTGTTACGTGGTGGCGGGATCGGCGGGATCGTCGTCGGCGAGGATCTGGTAGAGCGACCGGCGGGCGTCGCCGAGCACCGTGCCCGCCTTGGCCACCTGGGCCGGCGAACCATGGTGGATCACCTGCTTGAACGCGCCGGCCAACTGCGCCATCTGCTCGGCTAGGTCGCGGGCGCCGACGGGATCGCCGTCGCCGAGGTCCCACGGCGCCTGGGCCCGCTCGCCCAGCTCCTCGAGTTGGGCGCGTCCGGCGTCGGTGAGCTCGAAGACGCGCTTGCCTTCGCTCCTGGTCGCCACGACGAGACCCTCGTCCTCGAGGGCCTGGAGCGTCGGGTACACCGAGCCGGGGCTCGGTGCCCAGCGCCCACCGCTGCGCTCGGTGATCTCCTGGATCATCTGGTAGCCGTGCATCGGGCTCTCGCCCAGCAGGGCGAGGATGGCCAGGCGGACGTCGCCGCGGGGCCGGCGGCCACCGCCGAAGCGAGGTCCGCCGAATCGCATGCCGCCCGGTCCGCCGCCGGGACCGCGGCGCGAGCCGCGCCCGCGGGTTCCTTCCGGCCAACGCCGGCCGCGTCGGCCGCCGATCGGCCAGTCGTCGTCGACCTGGGCGGCATCGCCGCCGTGGTCGTGATCGTGGTGGTGGTGTTCGTGTTCGGCGCCGTCTGCGCCGTGATGAGGTCGTCCCATTGGGGGGCTCCTTCTTGGGCCTTCGGCCCGGTGATCGTGGGCCTTCGGCCCTGTCGTCCTATCTACGATCAGTCACGATATATCGGTGACCGATCGATAGCAACCCCCCATCCAGAAAACTGGGCATCTGCGTACTCGGAATCCAGGTACGCAGATGCCCAGTTTCCGGAGCGGTCGAGCGATTACCAGGTGCGTTGGAGCCGCAGCAGTTCGCCGGTGTCGTGGTCGGTGCCGGGCCGGGCCATGTGGAAGCCCTGGGCGCGGTCGCAACGCAGCCGGCGCAGGGCGGCGAGCTGCTCGGCCGTCTCGACGCCTTCGGCCACCGCGACGAGGCCGAGCGTATGAGCGAGGGTGACGATGGCGGTCACGATGGCCGACTCGTCGCCGTCCTCGTCGAGGAAGTCGATGAACGACCGGTCGACCTTCAACAGGTCGACCGGGAATCGGCGCAGGTAGCTGAGCGACGAGTACCCCGTACCGAAGTCGTCGACGGCCAGCTTCACGCCGAGCGAGTGGAGACGACCGAGTGTCTCGCGGGACATCTCCACGTCGTCCATGAGCACGCTCTCGGTGATCTCGAGCTCGACAAGGGACGGATCGATGCCCGTGCTCACGAGCACCGAGGACACGTCTTCGACGAGGCTCGGGTGACCGAGTTGACGACCGGAGAGGTTGACCGACACCCGCAGCGGGGCGAGCGCCGAGGCCGAGGCCTGCCACCGTTGCGCCTGCCGGCAGGCCTGGTCGAGCACCCACGCGCCGATCGGCACGATCAGGCCGGTCTCCTCGGCCACCGTGATGAAGTCGTCGGGGTTCAGCAGCCCGCGCTCGGGGTGCTCCCACCGCAGAAGTGCCTCGACGCCGTCGATCGTGCCCGATCCGAGGTCGATGATCGGCTGGTAGTAGACGCGCAGCTCGCGGCGTTCGAGCGCGCGCCGCAGCGCGGTCTCGATGTCGAGCCGATCGACGGCGCTGGCGCGCATCGCGTTGTCGAACATCTCCCAGCGCGCTCGGCCCCTGTCCTTGGCTCGGTACATCGCCGCGTCCGCGTCGCGGATGAGGGTCTCGGGGTCGACGTCGACATCGTCCGGACAGGCGATACCGATGCTCACGCCGACGAACACCTCGGTGTCGTCGATGACGAACCGTCCACCGACGGCGCGGTCGATCCGCTCGGCCACCGCGATCGCATCGCTCTGGTCGAGGACGTCTTCGCACAGCACCACGAACTCGTCACCGCCGAACCGGGCGACCGTGTCGCCAGGGCGCAGAGCCAGTGACAGGCGCTCGCTGATCGCGACGAGCAGGCGGTCGCCGAGGCCGTGACCCAGGCTGTCGTTGACCACCTTGAAGTGGTCGAGGTCGAGGAAGAGGACCGCGACCCGTCGCTGGTGGCGGCGGGCGCGCGGCGAGCGCGCTGTCGAGGCGGTCGATCAGCAGCGCTCGGTTGGGGAGGCCGGTGAGGGGATCGTGGGTGGCCTGATGGGCCAACCGGTGCTCGAAGGCCTTGCGCTCGCTCAGGTCGTGCATGACGACCGAGTAGAAGACCTGGCCTTCCTCGTCGGAGTGGCGCAGCAGCTGCGCCCACACCGGCATCACGCCACCGTCGGCCGGAGACAGCGAGAGCTCGCCGGCCCAGTGGTTGTCCCGGTCGACGGCGGGGAGGATCTCGACGACGAGCCGTTCGAGGACCGAGGCCGACACGGTGTCGCGCACGTGCAGGTGGTCCGCGTCGCTCGACACGCCGACGAACCGCTTGGCCGCGGCGTTCAGGTACTGGATGTTGCCCTCGGGGTCGGTGATCGCGACGAGGTCGGAGGTGGCCTCGAAGATCTCGATCAGGCGGTTCATGTCCCGCTGCGACTGCTTGCGATCGGTGATGTCCTCGATCGCACCGATCGCGCCGGCGGGCTGGCCGTCCTCGTCGTAGAGCATCGAGGTGCGAAGCGACACCCAGCGCACCTCGCCGGTCGGTCGTTGCACGCGGAACTCGACCGGCACGTCGCGGGGCCGGATCGACGTGAGCGGCTCGACGGGAACGAAGACGCCCACGTCGTCGGGGTGGATGATCGGACCGCCAGCCGAATCCCAATGCCTCGTCGGCGGACATCCCGGTGATCTCGCTCCACCGGTCGTTGACGTAGATGCAGTTGCCGGCGACGTCGCGGCGGTAGATGCCGGTGGGCGACGAATCGGCGAGCGAGCGGAACAGACGCTCGCTCGAGCGCAGCGCCTCGAGCGCGTCCTGGCGCCAACGGACGTCGCGAAGGTTGATCGTGAGCTCGCGCACCGTCCCGTGGGCGTCGACCACCGGCCCGCCGGCGATCTCGACGTCGAGCCAGGATCCGTCCGCGCATGCGACGCGCACGGTGATCGGGTCGACCTGGTCGATGTCGTCGACCGCGGTGGCCAGGCGCTCGAGCGCCGTCGACCGGTCGTCGGGGTGGACGAACTCGAACGCCGACCGGCCGATGAGCTGGTCGGCCGTGAAGCCGAGCATCTCCTCGACGCTGCTCGACATCCAGGTCAGGGTGCCGTCGGTGGCCACCGACCCGAGCACGTCCGGGCTCGACTTCAGGAGGTTCTCGAATCGCGTCTCGCTGTCGTCCTCTACGACGAGCGCGTCGCGCTCGGTGATGTCGGTGAGCCCCATCACCACGGCGCGGAACGTCGGATCGTCGAGCCGGTTGGCGACGGCCACCTCGAACCACCGGTAGGTCCCGCCGGCCTCGCGCGATCTGATCCTCCAGCTCAGGTCCGAACCCGGATGCTCGAGCGCCTGCTGCCATCGTCGCCGCGACTCGGCGCGATCACCGATGTGGACGCGCTCCATCGGGTCGAGGGCCGCGTACTCGGCCGGCGTAAACCCGGTGACCTTGACGACGTTCTCGCTGACGTAGAGCACGCGGCCGTCGGCACTGAGAAGGGCATGGCAGTCGCCGGGCACGATCTGGGCCAGGGCGGCTTCCCGCTCAGCGTCGCTCGACGCCCCGCCAGGGGCGGGTACCGGCTCCATCCCCGCGATGGTAGGTGCGGCGAAGCGGTCGCGCCCCGACTGAATGCATGGATCGTGAGGCTGGCGGAATCGGCGCGTGGGCCCTTCGACCCACCCGCTCGGTCAACGCAGTTCGGTCAGGTCGGCTCGTCGGGCGCGGTCGGGGATCCGCCCGTCGACGGCGGATCCGTGGCCAGCTCGGCCACGATCCGCGTCACCTCGACGCGCGCGTCCTCGATCCGCCCGCGGCACACCTCGAGCAGCTCGGCCGCGCGACGCACGCGTTCGGCCAGGCGGTCGATGTCGACATCGCCGTCCTCGAGCTCGGCCAGGATCTCCTCGAGCTCGTCGAGCGCGTCCGCGTAACCAGGGGGTTGGGCATCGCTCATGACTCTCCCTCGTCCACGACGCTGATGACTGTTCCCGCGGCCACCGTCGTGAGCAGGCGGTCGCCGGGGCGCACCTGCTCTGGATCGCGGACCAGCTCTCCCGACTCGGTCCGGGTGATCGACCAGCCCCTGGCCAGCGCCCGGGCGGGATCGAGCGCGGCCACCCGACTGTCGATCGACGTGAGGCGCAGGCGGGCCGGGTCGAGGGCGCGCGGTGCGCTGCGGGCCAGGCGTTGGGCGCGGTCGTCCAGCCGGCGGCGGGCAACGCCGAGCGAGGCGGTGGCCAGCCGGGTCGCCGAGATCTCGGACCGGCGGACGTGGCTGGCCGACTCGTCGAGCACCGACACGGCCCGGCGCTGACCGCGCGCCACAGCTGGTCGACGTGAGCGTGGAACACGCCGGCGGTCGCGACGAGCAACGCCGCACAGGCAGTCGGTGTCTTGCAAGCCGTGTGGGCCACCTGGTCGGCGACGCTGGTGTCGATCTCGTGGCCGATCCCGGTGAGCACGGGCAGACCGAGCGTCGCGATCGCGCCGCGCCAGGAGCTCGCTGTCGAACGCGGCGAGATCGGTGCGCGCACCACCGCCCCGGACGAGCGCCACCACCTCGACGCCGAGGCCGACGGTCGTCGACAACGCAGCCGCGAGGGTGCGGTCGGCGTCGTGTCCCTGCACGGGGCTGTCGACCACGACGACCTCGAAGGCCAGTCCGCTCTGTTCGAGCTCGTGCAGGAAGTCGGCCTCGGCCGCGCTCCCGGCGCTCGTGATCAGCCCCACCCGCCGCGGCCGGGGCGGGAAGGCCACCCGACCGTTGCGCTCGAGCAGTTCGTCGGCCCGAAGGGCCAACAGGATGCGCTCGCGATCCGAGGCCAACCGCCCCAGCGTGTAGTCGGGGTCGATCGCCGACATCTTCATCTGGAGCTGGCCCTGCGGTCCGTAGACGCCGAGGCGGCCACGGATGCGGATCTCGACGCCGTCGGTCATGCGCACGCCACGGACCCGCCGGAGCGTCGCGTTGACCGACGCCTTGTCCGACGCGAACAACGTGACCGCGACCCGGGCCACCGGGGGCGCACCGGGCGGACCCGGCTCGATCAACTGGAAGTAGACGTGGCCCGAGCGGGCCCGACGGAGCGAGCTGATCTCCCCGCGGACCCAGACCTCGTCGGGGAAGCACACGTCGAGGGCGACCTGGACGGCGGTGACTAGCTCGCTGACCCGCAGCGTCGGGTCGTCGGGTGCGAGCGGGAGGCGGGCCTGGTCCACGGCGGGACCGTAGCGGTCGTCCACCCGCGCCTGCCATCGCCGCCCGGCCCGGCACGGGAGGCCACAATGAGCCCGCCGGTCGGCATGTCTGGTCGGTGTGTCAGAAGACCGGCGTGGATGGCGGGCACGGAGAGTGGCTGGTGTCCTACCATCCGCCCGCTGCGCACGCTCTCGAACCACGCTCTCGAGCTCGCCTGTCGAACCCACTTCCCGCCCGCCCCGCCGCCTGGTCCGCCCCGCCCCCCGGAGCCCCCGATCAACGAGTCGCCCCATCCCGTCCCGGAGCCCTCCGACGGCTTCGAGCACCAGCCGCTCGAAGATCGGGCACAGATCCTCCAGGCGATGGTCGAGCACTCGAGCGACGCGCTGCTCGTGAGCTCGAAGGACGACGAGGACCCCATGACGAGGGTCTGCTTCGTCAACGAGGCGTTCACCGCGCTGCTCGGCGTCGAGATCGACGACCTGGTGGGTCGCTCACCTGGCGTGCTGGTCGGCGCGGACACCGATCTCGGCACCCTGCGCCGGGTCGAGGCCGGCTTGCGGCGCGGGGAGGTGGTCACCGTGGAGCTGATCCTGGCCGACCGCGACGGCGACCCCACCCGCGTCGAGGCCACCTATCGGCTCATCTCGACCTCCAGCGGCGTGAGCTGGTCCCTGGCCCGCTTCCGCGACGTGTCCGACCGGCACGAGGCGGCGGCTGCGCTGCGCCGAAGCGAGGTGTGGGCCGAGGCGCTGGTGCAGGGGAGCTCGGACCTGGTCATGGTGGCCGACACCGACGGCATCATCCGTTACGCCAGCCCGGCCTTGCGGGAAGTCCTGGGCTATGACGCGGAGGAGTTCGTGACCCGGCCCTTCGTCGAGCTCATCCATCCCGACGACGCCGGCCCGGACGCCCGGGGTGTTCGAGCGCCGGCCGGTGACGCGGGGTGGACGGAGCCACGAGTACCGGATCGCGCATCGCGACGGCTCGTGGCGGGTGACGAGTCTGCGGGTCGCGGATCGGCGCGACGATCCGGCTGTGCAGGGGTACGTGGTCAACCTGCGCGACGTGTCGGCCCGGCGGCGGGCGGAGGATCTGCTCGGCGAGCAGGCCGACCTGCTCGAGGCCATCGCCAAGGGCGCGCCGCTCGAGATCACGCTCGACAAGATCGTGCGGATGATCGAGCGCCGGCTCGACGGAACCAGCGCGGTCATCGGTCTCGTCGACGCCGACGGTGTCATCCGGACCAGGGCCAAGCAGTCGGTGGAACCCGATGTCGCCGCCTTCCTCGACGAGCTCCCGCCCGACAGTGGTCCCGGCCTCGCGCTGCGCAGCGGCGTCGGTGAGATCTTCGAGTACGACCTCGTGAACGACGCGCAGCTGGGTCCCGCGGCCGAGCTGTTCGCCGAGCCACGGCTTCACGCAATGTCGCGACGCCACGCTCCGGGCGCCGCGGTCCGGCGACCTGGTCGGCGCCTTGACCCTCTTCCATCGTGTGCCCATGGAGCTCGGTCAGGCCGACCTCGACCTCGTGCAGAGGGGGATGAACCTCGCCTCGATCGCGATCGAGCGGCATCGGTTCGAGACCCGGCTCGAGTACCAGGCGCTGTACGACCCTCTGACCGATCTGCCCAACCGGATCCTGTTGCGGCAGCGGATCCAGGAGGCACTCGATCGGGTGGGCACCGACGGCGGCGGTGTGGCTGTCCTGTTCTTCGACCTCGACCGGTTCAAGGTCGTCAACGACGCCGAAGGCCACGCCGTCGGCGACGCCGTCCTGCAGCAGGTCGCCTCGCGCTTCCTCCAAGGGCTCGAACCGGGAGAGACGCTCGGGCGCTTCGGCGGCGACGAGTTCATGGTCGTCTCGCCGGTCCGCCACCACGGCGACGCCGCCGCGATCGCCGGTCGGTTCGCCGAGGAGCTACGTGAGCCGCTGCTGTCGCCGGACGGTGACGAGATCTTCGTGTCCGCGAGCATCGGCATCGCCTGCTCGTCCGATCCGACCGTGGCGGCCGAGTCGCTCATCCGTGACGCCGACGTCGCCATGTACCGGGCCAAGGACCAGGGACGCGATCAGTGGGTGGTGTTCCAACCCAACCTCGACCAGCGGGCCGTCGAGCGACTGGCCCACGAGCGGGCCCTGCGCCTCGCCATCGAGTGCAAGCAGTTCGTGTTGCACTACCAACCCGTCGTGCAGTTGAGCGACGGCGCGATGACCCAGGTCGAGGCGCTGGTGCGCTGGAACCGTCCGGGCCACGACATGGTCATGCCGAACAGCTTCATCCCGATCGCCGAGGAGACGGGCCTGATCGTCCCGATCGGGTGGTGGGTTCTGGGTGAGGCGGTGACCAACGCGGTGGCGTGGCCGACGCTTCCCGGCGATCGGCACATCGAGATGGCGGTCAACCTGTCGGCGCGCCAGCTCGCCGATCCCGAGCTGGTCGAAGTGGTGGCCGACGTGCTCGACCTGACCGGCCTCGATCCCTTCCGACTCTGCTTCGAGGTGACGGAGAGCGCCCTCGTCCAGGACGTGGCTTACGCCGTCGCGTCGCTCGAACGGCTCAAGGGGCTCGGCGTGCAGATCGCGATCGACGACTTCGGCACCGGCTATGCCACGCTCGACTACCTGCGCCACTTCTCGATGGCGGACTACCTCAAGATCGACCAGGCCTTCGTGGAGGGCGTCGACCGCGCCGGGTCGAGCGAAGCGGCCATCGTGTCCGCCGCAGTCGCGCTGGCCAAGTCGCTCGGCATCACCGTCGTGGCGGAGGGTGTCGAGACGTTGTTCCAGATGGAAGCCCTGCGAGACCTGGGATGCGATCTCGCGCAGGGCTTCCTCTTCAGCCGACCGTTGCCGCTGTCGGACGCGGTCGAGCTGCTCGCCTCGCGCGACGGCTGACAGGGGCGGCGTTCGACCCGGATCTCGCCAGGGCGTCCGGGTACCGTTGGCGAATGCCGCCTGCCGCTCGCGCCCGTTCGTGGGCCGTGCTGGTGGGCGGGTTCGTGATGGTGGCGATCATCGCCGGTGTCGGGCGGTGGCTCAGCCAGGCCGACGTGCACAGCGCCGCGGTGGGATCGGCGGCGAGCCGGTCGGTCGCGGACGGGGTCCGGTTGGCGTTCGTGCTGGCGATCGTCGTCGGCCTCGTCTTCTCGCTCGTGGGGACCCTCTCCGGCGGGATGGGTGGTACGGGATCGGCGGGACCGCGCACAGGTGGTTCGTTCGTGCGCGCCGCCGTCGTCACGGTCGTGTCGCTCGGGGCAGCCGTGCTCGCACTCGTGGTCATGCGGTGGCTCTTCCCCCCGCACCAGGAGCCCACGAACGCTCCGGTTCCGCTCGGAAGAGGCCGGAGCTCCGGCTCGGGGGCGGGCCATGTCTATGCCCAGGACTGGCCGATCGTGCTGGCGGTGGCCATCGTGGTCCTCCTGGCCGCGACGGGCACCTTCGTCGTGCTCCGGTCCCGCCGCCGGTCCGCGAGACGTGCGCCCGCGACATCCCAGGCGTCGCTGGTGGACGTGGCTGCCAACGCGACGTTCGACCCCGAGGCCGAGCACGATCCGCGGCAGGCGGTGATCGCGGCCTACCACTGGGTGCTCGCCGTGCTCGACGCGCACGGCCGCGGTCGACGCGACAGCGAGGCGCCGTTCGAACACGTCGAGCGCACGCTTCGCGATCCCAGCGACCTGCGCGGGCCCGGGCGGAGTCTGGCCGGCGCCTTCGAGTTCGCGCGACTACAGCCATCATCGGGTGCCCTCCGAGCTCCGCACCGAGGCGATCGCTGCCGCCCGCGAGGTGGTTGCGGAGGTCGAACGCCCGGCCCGCGATCCCGGGTTGCCATGACGGCGCGCCAGTGGGCCCGGAACCTGGTGTGGATCGCGCCGGCCGCCTTCGCATCGGTCGTGGGCGCGCCGTTCGTGCTCGTCGTGATCCTCTCCGTCATCGCCACGCTGGCGGTCGGTCTGCGCATGGCCGACCGGCTGCTCGACGACCGGACCGAACCGCCACCGCGGGCTCGTCGTTCCGCGTTCGCCGCGGCCGCGGCTCCGCGACGTCTCCCGCCGGTCAGGCCGCCCGCTGATCTCCGGCGGATGCAGAGCTTGGTGGCGGCGCGCCTCCACACGGCCGCCGGCGTGCACTACTGGCTTCGCCCCCTGCTCGTCGACATCACGGTGTCGCGAGTCCGCCGTCACGGCGACACCGACCTCCGCGACCCGGGGCTGGCGACCTCCGTGCCCGATCCGCTCTGGGCGCTGGTGCGACCGGACCGGGCTGCGCCGGCCGAGCGCGACGCTCCGGGGATGACCCTGCCCGAGCTCGCCGAGGCAGTCGATCAGCTGGAGGCCTTGTGACGCTCAGCATCGAGGAGGTCGGCGCGCGGGCGGGAGCGGTGCTCGACGCCGTCGAGCAGGTGGTCGTGGGCAAGCGTCCGGTGCTGGAGCTCGTGTTGATGGGCCTGCTGGCGAACGGGCACGTGCTCATCGAGGACGTGCCGGGTCTGGCCAAGACGATGATCGCCCGCACGATGGCGCAGGCGACCGGCCTCGACTTCGCCCGCATCCAGTTCACGCCCGACATGCTGCCCTCGGACGTCACCGGTTCGAGTGTGCTCCAACCCGATCGCTCGCTCGAGTTCCGGCCGGGACCGATCTTCGCCAACGTGGTGCTGGGTGACGAGATCAACCGCACCCCTCCGAAGACCCAGGCCGCCCTGCTCGAGGCGATGGCCGAGCGCCAGGTGACCATCGACGGGGTCACCCACGTCCTCGAGGCACCGTTCGTCGTGCTGGCTACGCAGAACCCGATCGACTACGAGGGCACGTACGCGCTGCCGGAGGCCCAGCTCGACCGGTTCCTCCTCCGCATCAGCGTGGGGTACCCGGACCGTGACGATGAATGGGCCGTCCTCGATCGTCGCCAGCAACGCGGCACCGACCAGGTCGCGATCGACGCGGTGACCGATCGCGAGGGTGTCCTGGCGATGCAGGAGGCGATCGAGCAGGTGCACGTCAGTCCCGCGCTCGGCTACTACATCGTCGACATCGTCGCCGCGACGCGCCGTCACTCGGGAGTCGAGCTGGGGGCGAGCCCTCGCGGCTCGTTGTCGATGCTGCTGGCGGCGCGGGCGGGCGCCGCCCTGGCCGGCCGAGACTTCGTCACCCCAGAGGACGTCAAGGCGGTGGCGGTGCCGGCGTTGTACCACCGGCTCACGTTGCGCCCCGAGCTGTGGGTCCAGGGCGCCCGGGTCGACCAGGTGGTCCGCGAGTGCGTCGACGCGGTGCCGGTTCCGGTGGGCGACTCCGCCGGCACGGCCGAGCCTTGACGGGCCGCGTCGTCTCGCCGCGCCTCGCCGGCTACCTGGCGCTGGCGGTCGGGTTCATGAGCGCCGGTGTCGTGTCCGGCCGTGGCGCACTGATCGCACTCGGCGCGCCGTTCGCGCTCGCCTGCATCGCGGGGACGGCCCTCGGACCGGGCGCCGCGACGGCCACCGCCGCGGTCGACCGGACGTCGCTCGACGCGGGCGGGGAGGTGACGGTCTCGGTCGACGTGCGCGGCCGTCGGGGTCAGGTGGTCGAGGTGGCGGTCGTGGTGCCCGCCGGTGCCCGGGCGATCGACGGGAACACCCGCCGCATCCGACTCGACCGAGACGGCCGCCAGGTCGAACCCGTCCGCATCGGCCTCGACGCCCGTGGCCGGTACCACCTCGGGGTCGGCGTCGTGCGCGCCGCCGATCCACTGGGCCTGGTGGCGACGGACGCGTTGATCGCAGCAGCGGGCGTCGTGCGGGCCCGACCGGCCGCCGAACCCGTGCGGACGCCGGTGCGGCCCGAGCGCCTCCAGGTCGCGTCCGGCACGCATCCGGCCCGGGCCATCGGGGCGGGAACCGAGTTCGCCGGCCTCCGGCTCTACCAGGCCGGGGACCGCCCCCGCGATGTGAGCTGGCGGGCGAGCGCGCGACGCGACGCGCTGATGGTCTCGCAACGTCATCCTGAGCGGGGCGCCGACGTGGTCGTCTTCATCGACACCTTCGCGGCGGAGGGGCTGGAAGAGACGATCCGAGCCGGGCTGGCGGTCAGCCGGCTCCAGTTGGCCGAGCGCGATCGCGTCGGGTTGATCGTGTTCGGCGGCAGCATCCGCACGATCCCGCCCGGCTCCGGGCGGCGCCAGCTCGAGCTGATGGCCGAAGCGCTGGTCGATGTGCAGCCCGTGTTCAGCTGGGCGGAGAAGGAGATACGAGGCATCCCGCCGCGCATCCTCCCGCCCGGTTCCACGATCCTGGCCGTGAGTCCGCTTGTCGATGAGCGCACGGTCGGGGCGATCGTCGACCTCCGTCGTCGTCGTCACGAGATCGGGGTGATCGAGATCTCCCCCGAGAGCGGGGTGCCTCACCGCGCCCCGCGCGACGAGTCGGCGGCGGTCGCACGTCGGCTCTGGTCGATGCAACGGGCGATGCGACGGGAACGGATGGCCGCGGCCGGCGTGCCCGTCGTCGAGTGGCGGGAGGGCGATGCGCTCGAGCTGGTCCTGCGCGAGCTCGACGCCCGCCGACGAGGCCGGGGCCGATGGCGCGCGTCCTGAACGTCGTGATCGGGGCGGTGGCCACCTTGACCGGGCTGGCGACGCTGGTCGTCGGCGCCGTCCTGGTCGCCCGGCGCGAGATCGACCCCGTGACCGCGGCGATGCTCGGGGGGTTGGCGCTCGCCGTGTTCGAGGGCGGCGCGGTCGTGGTGCAGATCCGGCGGGTCCGGCCCGTCGGGCGGGGGACCTTCGGCGAGCGGTTGCTCGCGCTGGCCGGCATCGAGCTCGGCGCGGTCGTGGTCGGCCTCGCGGTCGCGCCCGTCGGCCATCCCGGCTCGGCCGGCGTGGTGGTCGGATCGGCGGCGATCATCGCCTTCGCCACGTTGGTGGGCATCCAGGCCCG
Source organism: uncultured Microthrixaceae bacterium (assembly GCA_963776435.1). Classification (GTDB taxonomy): domain Bacteria; phylum Actinomycetota; class Acidimicrobiia; order Acidimicrobiales; family Acidimicrobilacustridaceae; genus UBA4742. The sequence continues at coordinate 42,735 of CAVZMK010000002.1, read as the reverse complement.
CACCTGACGCCCGTTGGCCCGAATCTGGGCATCGAAATGCGTCAGGACGACGGGCACAGATGCCCAGTTTCGGAGGCTGGTCAGGCGGCGGGGGTGGCGGTGGTGGCGAAGGCGGTCCAGAGGTCGGCGTAGCGGCCGGCGAGGGCGACGCAGCTCGTCGTGGGTGCCCTGCTCGACGATGCGGCCACGGTCGATGACCACGATCCGGTCGGCCCGGCGGGCGGTGGGCAGCCGGTGCGCCACCAGCAGCGTCGTGCGGCCCTCGGCGACCGCGCCCATGGCCCGCTGCACCCGCGCCTCGCTGGCCAGGTCGAGCTGCGAGGTGGCCTCGTCGAGCAGGAGGATCGCCGGGTCGACCAACCGGGCCCGGGCGAGGGCGATGAGCTGACGCTGGCCGGCCGACAGCGAGCGGCCGCGCTCGCTCACCGGCGAGAGGTACCCCGCCGGTTGCGCGGCGACGAAGTCGTGCGCCCCGACCGCGCGCGCCGCGGCCTCGACCTCGGCGTCGGTCGCGTCGGGGCGGCCGTACGCGATGTTGTCCCGGAGGGTCCCGGTGAACAGGAACGCCTCCTGCGGCACGATGCCGATCTGCCGTCGGAACGCGCCGAGCTCGATCTCGCGTAGGTCGATCCCGTCGACACGCACGGTTCCCCCGACCGGGTCGTAGAACCGACTGACCAGCTTGACGATCGTCGACTTGCCCGCGCCCGTCTCACCGACCAGCGCCACCGTCTCGCCCGGGCGCGATCGTCAGGTCGATGCCCGACGAGCGCCTCGTCGCCGACGGTGTTCGGATAGCGGAAGTGCACGTCGTCGAACTGGATCTCACCCACGATGCGACCGGGGTCGAACGGGTGGTCGGGTGGCGGGGTGCCGCTCGGGATGGTGAAGAGCTCCTCGATCTTGGACGTGGAGGCGGCGGCCTGTTGCCACGTGTCGAGCACCTGCGACAGCTGCTGGATCGGTGCGAAGAACTGGTCGAGGTACAGCAGGAACGCGATCACGACGCCGGTGGTCACCGCGCCGGTCTGGACCAGGTGATTGCCGGTGGCCAGCACGATGACGGCGCCGATGTCGGCGACGAACAGCACGAACGGGAAGTAGATGGCGATCAGCCGTTGGGCGCCGAGGCGGTCGGTGAGGTAGCGCCGGTTGACGTCGTGGAACCCGCTGATGTTGCGATCCTCCCGCACGTACGCCTGGGCCACCCGCACCCCCGACAGGCTCTCCTGGAGGTTGGCGTTGACATCGGCGATCGACTCGCGGGCGGCCGCGTAGGCGATGGTCGAACGCCGGCGGTACCACCACGTCGCGAGGAACAGCGGTGGCAGCACCGACGAGGCGGCCAGGGCCAGCGGCGGCGACAGCACCACCAGGAACACGAACACGCCGACGCAGGTGAGCACCCCGACCAGGGCGTTGATCAGGCCCGTCTGCACGAGCTGGGACAGCGCGTCGACGTCGGTGGTCATGCGGGTCATGACCCGCCCGTCGAGCTCGGTGTCGTAGTAGTCGAGCGACAGCGACTGGAGGTGGGAGAAGATCTTGATGCGCAGGGCGAACAGCATTCGCTCGGAGGTGCGCCCGGTGATCCACGTGTAGCCCCAGGTCACCGCCCAGTCGATGCACACGCTCACCGCGAACAGCACGGTCGTGAGCCAGAGCCGACCGAGGTCGTGCGCGGCCACGCCCTGATCGAGACCCTGGCGCACGAAGAACGGCCCGAGCAGGCTGAGGAGCGCGTCGGCCATGACCAGACCGAACCCGAACGCCAGCCACTTCGTCCAGGGTCGGACGAAGCGGCGGACGCGGAACTCGCCCGGCGTGACTGCGGCCGGCCTCGGCCTCGTCGACCTGGGGCTGGTCGTCGGCGGGGGGGAGCTTGTCGAGCGCGGCCAGCAGCTCAGGGGTCGCGGCCAGCGCCGCGCCACCCGTGGGACCACCGAGGCCACCGACGACTCCGCCGCGGTTGCCGGCGGGCGCGATGCGGGGTGCCGTCGCGACGGTGGCCATCGGCCGGGGACCGTCATCTCGCCGCGGTCGGCCACGCTTCCGGACTGACGCCGTCGACCGGGTCGAGTGTCGTCGAGCTCGTCGATCGCTTGACGCTCGGCGGCGACGAGCGCGGCCGTCGAGGTCGTCGTCCGGGTCGGTGTCGGTCGACTCCAGCTCGGGTCCTGCCAGAAGTGAGCGGTAGCGCTCGTCCTGGGCCATGAGCTCGTCATGGGTGCCCTGCGCGACGACCCGGCCGTGGTCGATCACCACGATCCGCTGGGCCAGCCGGAGCGTCGAGCGGCGGTGGGCGATCAGGATCGTCGTGCGATCGACCATCAGGGTGCGCAGCGTGTCGTGGATGGCCTCCTCGGTGGCGGCATCGACCGCGGAGGTGGCGTCGTCGAGCACCAGGATGCGGGGGTTGGTCAGGATGGCCCGGGCCAGCGCGATGCGCTGTCGCTGGCCGCCCGGACAGCGTGAGGCCCCGCTCGCCCACGACGGTGTCGTAGCCGTCGGGCAGCTCGCCGATGAAGCCGGACGCGCCCGCGGCCGCGGCGGCGGCCTCGATCTCGTCGGGCGTGGCATCGGGTCGCGGCGTACGCGATGTTGGCGCCGACCGATTCGGAGAAGAGGAAGGCCTCCTCGAACACGACGCCGACCTGGTGGCGCAACGAGTCGAGCGTCGCGTCGCGGACGTCGATCCCGTCGATCGTGATCCGACCGGTGCCGACGTCGTAGAAGCGGGGGAGCAGGGCCGTGACCGTCGACTTGCCGGAACCGCTCGAGCCGACCAGCGCCACGACCTCGCCGGGTGCGACGTGGAGGTCGAAGTGCTCGAGCACCGGCTGGTCGGCGGTGTAGCCGAAGCGGACGTCCTCGAAGCGCACCTCGCCAAGGGCCGGCGGCATCTCGACGGCGTCGGGCTTCTCGGTGATGAGCGGGTTGGTGTCGAGGATGTCGAGCACCCGAGTCGGCGCCGGCCCGGGCCTGCTGCCCGATGGCGAACAGCCCGGCCAGCATGCGGACCGGTGGCACCATCAGGGCCACGTAGGTCATGAACGCGAAGAACGTGCCGTAGCTGATGTGGCCCTCGGTCACGAGCCAGCCGCCCATGCCGAGGATGGCCACCATCGTGAACGACGGGATGGCGGCGAGCAGCGGGGTGTAGCGGGCCTGGACGCGCACCAGCCGGGCCCGGGCCGAGTAGAGGTCGCGCGACGCGTCGGCCAGATGGGCCAGCTCGCGGTCCTCCTGGCCGAAGCCCTTCACGACGCGGACACCGCTGACCGCCTCGTCGACGACGCCCGCCACCACGCCGGCGTGCTGCTGGGAGTCCCAAGTGGCAGGGAAGACCGTGCTGCGGAGGCGCATGGCGACGAGCAGGAGCGCGGGCAGGCTCGACGAACATGAGCAGCGCGAGCGGCGGCGACAGGAACAACATGATGACGAGCGACAACGCGACCATCACGACGTTGCCGAGCATGATCGGCATGAACTGCAGCAGTCCCTGGATCAGCCCGACGTCCGACGACGAACGCGACACCAGCTGGCCCGTGTGCATCTGGTCGTGGCCGGCGAAGTCGAGCCGCTGCAGCCGCTCGTAGATGGCGTTGCGCAGGTCGTACTGCACGTACAGGCTGAACCAGCCGCCGCGCCATCGCCGGATGTAGGTCCACCAGAGCGAGAGGCAGGCCGTGCCGACGAGCGCGACGAGGTAGATGAGGATCGGCTCGTGGTCGGTCAGGCCCTTGTCGATGATCTGCCGCATCAGGAGGGGTTCGATGGCCGCGACGATCTGCGACAGGAGCGCGACGCCGAAGGCGATGTAGACGGTGGCCCGGTGGGCCATGAGGAAGGGCCACAACCGCCGGATCCACCCACCGCTTCCGGGTGGCGCCGGCTCGGGCGTTGTCCGCGTCCGGACGGGGTCGTCGTCTCGGTCACGGCGCCGCGACCTCTGTCGGCGTAGCGACGGGCGCGTTCGGCCTGGAAGGCCCGACCCAGGACGGCGAGTCCGTCGAGCGCCGCCTGCCGATCGTCGGGCGCCAGGTGGTCGAGCACCTCGTCGAGGCGGGCGCCGGTGGCGGCCCGGGCGCGGTCGAGCGCGGCCCGGCCGTCGTCGGTGATCTCGAGGCTCACGCCCCGGCGGTCGCCGTCGACCTCGACCCGGCGGACCCAACCCCGCTGGGTGAGCCCGTCGAGGACGCCGGTGAGCGAGGGCCGGCTGACTCCGGCCAGCGTGGCGATCCGACCGGCGCGTTCAGGTGACGACGCGATCAGGGCCAGGACACGGAACTGGGGCAGGGTCATGTCGTCGAGCGACCGCTCGAGCAGCCGCGCGGCGACGGCCAACGTCAGTGTCGGCAGTGCCGCCGGGTTCTTCGGCTCGTTCCCCACATGGTTAGGGTACCGAACGATCTCCGGTCTACGCGCTCGATCCGTTGGTGGCGGGGACGCCGAGGACGCCGCGCAGGGCCTCGGCCGCGCCCATGAGGCCGACGCTCTCGTAGGGCACGACGATCGTGGAGTTGTCGCTGTCGGCGAACTTGCCCAGCGTGTCGAGCTGGAGGATGGCGACGAGCGTCTGGTTCGGGTTGGCCGCGGTGATGGCGCCGTAGACCGTCGGCGATGGCCTGCGAACGGCCCTCGGCCTCGAGGATGGCGGCCTGGCGGTGCGCCCTCGGCCCGCAGGATGGCCGCCTGGCGCTCGCCCTCGGCGGCCTTGATGGCCGCCTGCGACTGGCCCTCGGCCACGTTGATGGCCGACTGCTGCTCGCCCTCGGACTGGAGGATCTTGGCCCGCTTCTCCTGGTCGGCCTGCTTCTGCAGCGCCAGCGCCTGGAGGATCTGCGGCGGCGGGGCGATCTCGACGATCTCGATGCGGCTGATGCGGATGCCCCACTTGTCGGTGACGACCTCCATCTGCTCCTGGACGTCGGTGTTGATGCGCTCGCGCTCGGACAGCGCCTCGTCGAGGGTCATCGTGCCGATGACCGAGCGCAGCGCGGTGCGGGCCAGGGCGTCGATGGCGACGTCGAAGTTCTTGACGCTGAACAGCGCCTGCTTGGCGTCGACCACCTGGGTGAAGATCGTGGCGTTGACGGTGACGACGACGTTGTCCTTGGTGATGACGTCCTGGCGGTCGCCGGGCACGGGCACCTCGCGCATGTCGACCGTCTGCAGCGAGTCGACGAACGGCATGATGATCACCAGGCCGGGCTCGTGGGTCTTGCGGTACTCGCCGAGTCGCTTGACCACGCCGACCTGGCCCTGCTGGACGATGTTGACCATCGACCTGAGCGTGGCCAGTCCGACGAGGACGATCAGGCACGACGACGACGAGGCCGGCGATGCGTGACGGAGCCGAGTGCGAGGATCATGGTTGCTCCTTCTGCGTCCGGTCGGGCGCATCGTTCGGGTTGGTTGGCATGTCGGATGGCGGGCGCGTCGACCGGCCACACGACGAGCGTCGTGCCCTCGCACCGCCGTGACGAGCACCTTGGTGCCGCTCGGGATGGTTGCGCCGGAGCCGCTGGTGGCCAACCAGCGCTCGCCGGCCAGGCGCACGTGACCGACGCGGTGGATGTCGCCGACCGTCGTCGAGCGTGAGGACCTCTTCGCCCACGAGGGTGCCGGCCACGCCCTTGCCCAACGCGCCGGCGCCGGTGCGGACGTGGAACCGGCGGCTCATCATCGGGCGGATGGCCACGATGCCGAGCGCGGACACGCCGACCGCCACCGCCAGCTGGAGGGGGATCGCGTCGGGCACGAACACGGCGACCACCGCCGCGGCGAAGCAGCCCACCGCGGCGAACAACGAATAGAACGCCAGGTGGTGGAGCTCCACCGCCAACAAGATGACCCCGAGCACCAGCCACGCGAGAGGAATCATTCCCTCACCTTCCCTATGCGGTTCATCGTACCGACCCGATGAACCTCCCGGTGCCCGGCATCGTTCACATCTCGCCGGGTAGGAGCCCTAAGCTCAGCCCCGGACCCCGGTTGCCCTCGCCGGGAGGACGCCAACGTGAATCCTCGAGATCCCTCCTCTGTCGACGATGAGATCGACCTGCGCGGCTCCGGGTCGGAGGCGGACGATCCCGAGGTCGTCGTCGACGGGCTCGACGGGCTCGACGGTCCGGATCCGGACAACCCGTTTTCACTCGGTCCGGGCGCCGGCCCCCGCACCGCGCTCCCGCACGCGGCGCCGCCGCCCGCCGGCACCATACGGCGCCGGAAGGACGTGGGTGAAGCCCGGCCGCTGGGGCCCGGGCCCATCCCCGGTCCGTTGGCGGGCGCCGGCGGCTCGCTCGATCTGGCCGAGGTCCACCCGGCGGACGAGGTCGCCGCCGGGCCGGAGTTCCTGCCCCCCGAGCCGCCGCGCCAGCGGGCCGGGTCGATCGTGATCCTGGTCGTGGCGGCGGTGGCGGTCATCGCCATCGGCACCGGGGTGGGCGCGGCGCTGGCGTCGGCCGGGGCGCCGGGATGGGCCAGCGCGCTGGTCGTGTCGACCGTGTGCGTCGCACTGGCGGCGCTGGTCTGGCGGTGGCGTCGCAACTGAGTCGCGCGGTCGGCCTCTGACTCGTCCGACGGGTCAGTCCGGACCGACCTTGGCCGGGCTGGCTGGTGCGCTCTCGCCGCGCACCAGGGTGCGGTAGAGGTCGGCGTAGAGCCCACCCGCGGCGAGGAGCTCGCTGTGGCTGCCCCGCTGCACGATCTGGCCGTGGTCGAGCACCAGGATCTGGTCGGCGGCGGTGATGGTCGACAGGCGGTGCGCGATCACGATGGCGGTGCGACCGGACAGCGCCGTCGCCAGGGCTTCCTGCACCAGCGACTCGTTCTCCGAGTCGAGGTGGCTGGTGGCCTCGTCGAGCACGACGACGGCCGGGTCCTTCAACAGCATCCGGGCGATCGCCAGCCGCTGCTTCTCGCCGCCCGAGAGGCGGTAGCCACGCTCGCCGACGACCGTGTCGAGCCCTTCGGGCAGACCCATGATGACGTCGAGGATCTGCGCCGCCCGGCAGGCCTCGATCAGCTCCGCGTCGGTGGCATCGGGGCGGGCGTAGCGCAGGTTCATGCCCACGCTGTCGTGGAAGAGGTGCGGGTCCTGGCTGACGACGCCGATGGCGCGGTGGAGGCTGTCCTGGGTGAGGTCGCGGACGTCGTGCCCGTCGATCCGGATCGCCCCTTCGGTCACGTCGTAGAGGCGGGGGATGAGCGAGCTGAGCGTGGTCTTGCCCGCCCCGGACGGACCGACGAGGGCCACCAGCTGGCCCGGCTCGATGTTGGCAGTCACACCCCGTAGGACCGTGTCGCCCTGCTCGTCGGACAGCGGGCCGCCGCCGTTGGCCTCGAGCGAGGCCAACGAGACCTCGCTGGCCGCGGGATAGCGGAACCACACGTCGGCCATCTCGATGTCGCCGCGGGGGTCGATCAGCTCGGTGGCATCCGGCCGGTCCTCGATCGGGTTGGTGAGGTCGAGGATCTCGAAGACGCGGTCGAAGGAGACGAAGGCGCTCATGATGTCGACGCGGGCGTTGGTGAGAGCGGTCAGCGGTTGGTAGATCTGTGTCACGAACGCCGCCATCGCGACCAGGGTGCCGACGCTGAGCGTGCCGGAGATCACGAGGTTGCCGCCGATGCCGTACACCGCGGCGGTGCCGACCGCGGCGACGAGGGCCAGGGCGATGAAGAACGCCCGCCCGTACATGGCGCTGCGCACGCCGATGTCGCGCACCTTGCCTGCCCGCTCGGAGAAGTGGTCGACCTCGCGGTCGTAGTCGCCGAACAGCTTGACGAGCTGGGCACCCGACACGTTGAAGCGCTCGGTCATCTGGGTGTTCATCGCCGCGTCGAGCTCGAAGCCCTGCCGCGTGATGGCTTGGGTCTTGCGGCCGACCCGCTTGGCCGGGACGATGAAGATCGGCAGCAGCACGAGCGCGATCAGCGTGATCTGCCACTGCAGCAGGAACATCGCCGTCAGCGTGGTCACCAGGACGACCACGTTCGAGACCATCGATCCGAGCGTCGAGGTCAAAGCCCGTTGCGCCCCGAGCACGTCGTTGTTCATGCGGCTGATCAAGGCGCCGGTCTGGGTGCGGGTGAAGAACCCGATCGGCATGCGCTGGGTGTGGTCGAAGAGCCGCACGCGCAGGTCGTAGATGAGCCCCTCGCCGATGCGGGCCGACCACCACCGGTCGAACCACCCGAGCGCCTGGGTGGCGACCGCGGCCGCGACGCTGATCAGCGCCAGCACGGTGACCGCGGTGCGGTCGTGCTGCGGGATGGCCACGTCGATGATCCGGCGGACCAGGAGGACCGGCACCAGGGCGAGGAGCGCCTCGAGGACGATCACCACCACGTAGCCGACCAGCATCCACCGATAGGGCTTGGCGAACTCGAGCGAGCGTCGGACGACGCCCTTGCGCAGTGAGACGCCATCGATCTTGCTCGGGTCGGACCCGAGCAACATGTGGGGGCTCATGCGCATCATGCGCTCAGGCTACGGGGCTACCTCGCCGCTCCGACCAAGCTCCTGTCCGCCGCGAACCCGCGAGAGGCCGACTCGTACAGCCGGGTCGCCTGTTGCCGGGTGATCCCCAGGAGTCTTCGCCACCCGGATCATGGACATGCCCCGCTCGTCGATCAGCACGGCGATGAGCGACCCCCGGAACTGGCTCATGGCGGCTTCATAGGCCTGGATCGCCTCCCCCAGGGCGACTCGGTCCTTGATGCGGTCCAGCATCTGCAGGAGGTAGTCGGTCACCTCGTCTACGGAGGCGTCCTCTGCGAACTCCTGAAGGTCGTGCATGTTCTTGAGGATGGTCTCCGTCGCCGCCTGCATCTCGCTCGCCCGTTCCTCCGTGGCGTCGATCGCGGCCAGAAGTCCGTTCAGTTGGTGCATGGCTGCTCTTCGAAATAGCTCTGCATGGTCGGGGACGACTCGCGGTAGAGGCGTTGCGCCTGTTGACGCGTGATGCCCATGGTCTTGCCGGCGTCAGTGAACGAGAGCTTGAAGACATCGACCAAGGTGCGAACCAGGCCGATGCGCATCTCCTTCACGGTCGACGCGAACCGATCGACAGCTCCCTCGAGTTGCCGGCGCTGATCCCGGAAAGCCACGAAGTCGTCGATCGTGTCGGTCCACGGGATGTCCTCCGCCCACAGGGTTCGAACGTGCTGGCACTGAGCCAGGAGCGCGGTGAGCTGCTCCTGCATCTCGACCCCGTCCCGTTCGATCCGGTCGGTGGTATCAGGGAACCAGTCGCTCCAAATCACCGGAGAACGCTAATGCGCACGAACGGTCTTTCTCCGTCGCCCAGCCGGTGACGAAGGTCACAAAATGCACCCGCGGGGTGCAGTCTTGACGCACCCATGGGGTGCGCGCATCGCGTTCACTTCCTGCTCAGACCATCGGTGGCCGGGCGTCGGCCAGAGACAGGAAGAACGTGTCGTCCATGAAGCAGGTGTGCTCCTCGCCCGTAGCGGTGGCCAGGGACGGGTATCCGTGGTGGCGACCGTACGTCTGCCGTTACTGCGGACGGCTGCTGTGGGGCGCGGTCCGCCTCCGGGACACGATCATGGTCCCCGCCCACTACGTGAAGGATCAGTGATGATCTTCCCGCCGAAGGCGGCGGTCGGTGTCCCGAAGGCTTCGGCGGTGAGTGAGAGCGGAAGGTAAGGGATTCGAACCCTTGGTGAGCCGAAACCCACAACGGCTTTCGAGGCCGCCCCATTCGTCCGCTCTGGCAACCTTCCGGCGACGACGTTAGTCGCGGCCCCGGGCGGCCTGCGAAGCCGGTTCCGGTCGGGACGGCTGTCAGCGCCGGTCGGCGAAGAAGTCTGTGAGGATCGCGGCGCACTCGTCGGCCCGCACGTCGGGCGTGACGGTGACCTCGTGGTTCAGGCGGGGATCGGTGCCGAGCTGGTAGAGCGAGCCCATGGCGCCGGCGTTGAGGTCGCGGGCCCCGAACACCACCCGCTGCAGACGGGCGTTGACGGCTGCGCCCGCGCACATCGCGCACGGCTCGAGGGTGACGACGAGGGTGGCGTCGTCGAGGCGCCACGATCCGCGTGCCGTGGCCGCGTCGCGCAGCGCCAACACCTCGGCGTGGGCGGTCGGGTCGTTGGTCAGCTCTCGCTCGTTGTGGCGGCGGGCCACGACCTCGCCATCGACGAGGACGACCGCGCCGATGGGGACGTCGTCGTGTTCCTGTGCGGCTCGGGCTTCGTCGAGCGCGATCGTCATGGCGTCGAGGTCGTCCATCGCGGCGAGGCTATGTCTCAGCCGGGCAAGGGCATCGTCCAGACCGACTCGTGGGGCTGGTGGGTGGCCTCGCCGTAGGCGTTCACCGTCAGACGCAGGAGACGCCACGACGCTTGGAACAGCAGGATCGCGAGCGGGATCTCGACGCAGGCGGAGATGAGCGACAGGGGGAGGTCGCCGGGCCGGGCCGTGGTGAGGTCGAGCCACGCATCGCTGCACAGCAGGACGCCGGTCGTGAAGGACGTGAGCAGCACGAGCTGGCGTCGGTGCCAGCCCAGCCACGCCGTCGCGGCGAGGAAGGCCAGGAGGATGAGGTCGAAGCCCACCCAGGCCAGCTTCCAGTGGTTGGCGACGTAGCGATGCGGCAGCGACACGGCAAGGTCGACGATCCACGGCACGAGGGCGACCGCGGAGGCGGTGATGATGACCAGCCGTAGCCGGCGGCGATGCTCCGGATGGGCGTGGGGTCGAAAGACGCGCATCGTCCCAGTGTGCCGACCCACCGCAGAACTCCAACGGGCACCGACGCGCCGGCCGGAGGGGCTGTCGTAGGGTGCCCGTCATGAAGCTGGCCAACGTGGACGACCGGGCGACGATCGTGACGCCCAACGGTGGGGTCGACGTCGCCGAGGCCTCGGCCGGCCGCATCGGACCGGCGCTGTCGTCGGTGTACGCCGAGTGGCCGGAGTTCGTCGAGATGGTCCCGACGCTGTCCACGGCGCCGGCGGCACCGATCGACGACTCCAGGCTCGGCGCGCCCAGCCCCGAGCCCCGCCAGGTCTTCGCCATCGGGTTGAACTACCGCTCGCATGCGGCGGAGTCCGGCGCCACCGTCCCGGAGATCCCGGCGACCTTCACCAAGTTCCCGGCCTGCATCACGGGCCCGTTCGCCGAGGTCGAGCTGCCGAGCGGGACGGTCGACTGGGAGGTGGAGCTGGTCGTGGTCATGGGCCGGCACGCGGACCGCGTCGCCGCGGCCGATGCCTGGGCCCACGTCGCGGGGCTCACGATCGGCCAGGACCTCTCCGAGCGGACGGTCCAGTTCGCGGCCGGTGCCCAGTTCTCGTTGGGCAAGTCATACCGCGGGTTCGCGCCGATGGGGCCGTGGCTGGTGACACCGGACGAGCTCGGCGATCCCGACGACCTCGCGCTCGGGTGCCGGATCGGCGTCGAGACGGTGCAGGAGGCCCGGACCCGCGACATGGTCTTCGGTGTCGGGCAGCTGATCGAGGAGCTCTCGGCCGTCGTACCGCTGCTGCCGGGCGACGTGATCTTCACGGGCACGCCCGAAGGGGTCGGGTTCACGCGCACGCCCGCCCGCTTCCTCGCGCCGGGCGATGTGCTGGAGAGCTGGATCGACGGCATCGGCACGATGCGGCAGAGCTTCGTCGGCGCCGGCTGACCGAGCGCCTCACCGACCGAACGCGAAGAACATCACCTGGGAGGCGTGGGCGACGAGCGTGCGGTCGGAGGGATCCCACAGGGCCATCTCCACCGACGCGTAGCCGTCACCCGCGTGTCGGGCGCGGTTGTGGGCCAGCAGCCAACCGGGTCGGGCCGAGCCGAGCAGGTGGATCGTGAAGTCGGCGCTCGGACCGAACCAGGCGTCGTCGCCGTAAGGGACCTTCTGTCCGACCGCGCCGGGCATGGTGTCGCACAACACGATGGTCGCCGCCGGGTCGAGCCGCCCGTCGTCGTCGATCGGCGGGTCGTCCAGGCGGTACCAGTAGATGAGCTCGGCCGGGCCGTCCTCGAACGGCTCCCACGGCGCCCGCCCGGTGGCCGGCCGGCACTCGACGATCTCCTCCCAGAACGGCATCGGGGATCGGCTGAACTCGAAATCGATGCCCTCGGGCACGGGGTCGCGGTAGCCCCGCAGACCGTCGGGCGGCGCCACCTCGGGGAAGACCAGCTCGGTGAGCTCGAAGCCGCGCCGTGGCGCACCGAACACGGCGATGGCGGTCAGCCCGGCCTCGGCCCCGACGTTCCGCACGGTGGCGAGCAACTGCGACATCGACCGGCCCTTTCGCAGGACGGTCACCTCGATCTCCACCGGGCCGGTTGCGACCTGCCCGGCGAACACGGCCGAGAGCGATCGGAGCCGCTGCTCGGGCGCGCCCAGCTCGGTGGTCATCGCCCTCGCCGCCAGCGCCGTGACGGCCCCTCCCTGCGGAACGACGACGAGCATCCATCGATCGTCGATGTCGGCAGTGAAAGAACCTGGCTTGCCCGCCACGGGGGTGACGTCGAGGTCGGACCAGTTGGCGCCCATCCCGCCGACGTTATCGAGGGGTGTCGGGCACACCCGCGGGGATTTCGACGCACGCGCCTCCCGCCACCGGCTCGGCGCGCAGCCGTGCGCCCGCTTGAACGCGCGGCTGAACGCCTCCTCCGACTCGTAACCGACGCGGCGGGCGACCGCCACGATCCCGATGTCGGTCGTCGCCAACAGGTCTTCGGCGAGGTGCATCCGCCACTCGGTGAGGTAGCGGATGGGCGAGAGTCCCAACGTCTGGCGGAAGCGCTCGTCGAGCAGCGATCGCGACACGGCCGCACCGGCAGCGAGGTCGGCGACCGTCCACCGCCGCTCCGGTTCGTTGTGCAGCAGCGAGAGCGCGGGCGCCAGCACCGGATCGTGGAGCGCCGCGAGCCACCCCTCGTCGGCCGCCGGCGCGCTGGCGAGGTGCACGCGGAGCACCTCGATCAGCACCAGCTCGGGCAGTCGTGTGGCCAAGGGGTGTCGTCCCGGACGTCGGCACGCTCTCGTCGAGGGAGAAGGCGACGCTCGCCTGCACCCATCGGACCGCCGGTCCGTCGGGCAGACGCACCACGAAGACCGGGGGAAAGGCGCGCATGGCCGGGTCGAAGAGCGGATCGGCCGAGTAGAGGTATCCGCACACGAGATCGGTGGGCGCCCCTCCACCACCGTGGCGCACGACGGGCAGCTCGTGCCACGGCGGCGGGTCGAGCAGCGACCGCACCGGCACACGTTCGGCCGGCTGCTGCCCGCTGATCAGGTGACGGTCGCCGTACGGGACGACGATGACGTCGCCCTCGGCCGCGCGGTGGCGCTCCTCGTCCGGCCCCGCGACCCAGCACGAGCCACGGGCGACGATGTGGAACAGGATGATCCGCTCGGCGCCCGGGTGCAGCACGCCGGCGACGTCGTTGGGCGACGACTCGAACGCGAAGCTCTCGGTGAGCTCGGAGCGGAAGAAGATCGCACCCTCGAGGCGCACCTGCTCGAGCGCCGACCGCAGGAGCGCGTGGGCCGACTCGCCGCCCTTGTCAGTGGGGTCGCCTGGGCTCACGGCCGCAAGTCCGGTGTCGCGGCTAGCTGTGATGGTGTCGCGGTCATGGCCGCCGTCTCCGATCCCCCTGATACTCAGACCGACGATAGCGATCCGCTCGACCGGCGTCGTCGGCGCGAACCGAATCCCGATCGTCTGCGAAAGCAACCCGACCCCCGAACAAGCAAGGAAGAAATCATGAGTGAGTTCCCACCCCTGACCCACGTCGCACTGACGGTCCGCGCGCTCTCGGTGAGCGTCCCCTGGTACGAGGCGCTCTTCGACGCCGAGCCGGTGATCGACGAGGACACCGACCCGGACATGCACCACACCGTCTACCTGCTCGGCAACGGCACGCTGATCGGCCTGCACGAGCACGGCACGCCGCCGCCGGCCGAGCCGTTCAGCGAGTACCGCGTCGGGCTCGACCACGTCGCGTTCGGCTGCCCCGACCGGGCCGAGCTCGAGAAGTGGTCGCGTCGCCTCGACGAGCTCAGCATCGAGCACGGCGAGATCAAGGACGCTGCCTACGGCTCGGGGCTGTCCTTCCGCGATCCCGACGGCATCGCGCTGGAGTTCTTCGCCCCGCCGGCGTGACCTCCGACCTGTCCGTGTGCCGCGGCTGCCACGCTGATGGCGGGCGCGGCACTCGGGCCTGGTCGAGGCGAGGGCTCAGCTGCCCGGGATCTCGCAGGTGCCCCAGAGGGTGCCGGGCCTGGCCGGATTGAACACCTGGACGAGCTCGCCGTTCATGCCCATCGACATCTCGATCGTCTGCCCGACGTGCGCGGCCACCGAGCCCGGCATCGGCGGATCCGGTGACAGGTGGACGGATGGATCGGACACCTCCATCGTCGTGACCAGCGAGTAGCGGAGCGTCGTCCCGCCCGTGTTGATGAGGATGAGCCGTCCCGAGGTCTGGCCCATCTGGAAGGCACACTCGACTTTCAGCACCCCTGGTGGACCCGCGGTCGTGGTCGGTGCGCCGGTGGGGGGAGGGGCGGGGGGCGGTGCGGTCGCCGGTTGGACCGATGGAGCGGCAGTGGCCGAGGTCGTCGGTGCTGGTCTCGCGGCACGCGGACGCGACGTCGAGGTCGTGGGCGCGGACGTGACGGTGGCGCCCACGCGAGGTGCGCGGGTGGTGGTGGTGCCCTCGCCGTTGGCCTGCCGGGTCGTGCCCATGGACGAACAGGCGGACACGGCCAGCGCGACCAGCATCGCCGCGAGCCACGCGACGGCGCGCGTCCGTCCCGTCGGGTTCTCCTGCGTCGACCGGCCGCCCACGGCTGCACACTAGCGGAGATCTTCCGGTCGTGATCTGCTACGGTCGTATGCGATACGACCGTAGGAGGTAGCGACCATGACGACCGAACCCACCAGACCTGTGCGCGTCGCCTTCGTGCAGGCCGCGTGGCACCGCGAGCTCACCGACGGGTGCCGCGACGCCTTCCTGCTCGAGATCGGCCGACTGCGGCCCGGCTCCGAGGTCGACGTCGTCGAGGTGCCGGGCGCGCTCGAGATCCCGTTGCGGGCCAAGCTGCTGGCCGAGACCGGGCGCTTCGATGCCGTGGTCGCGTGTGCGCTCGTGGTCGACGGCGGCATCTACCGCCACGAGTTCGTGGCCCAGGCCGTGCTCGACGGCATCGTGCGGGTGCAGCTCGACACCGGCGTACCCGGTGCTGTCGGCCGTGCTCACGCCCCAGCACTTCCACGAGCACCAGGACCACATCCGCTTCTTCGGGGAGCACCTGGCCACCAAGGGCGTCGAGGTCGCCCGCGCCTGTGCCGCGACCGTCGAGAGCACGCAGCAGTTCGCCTCGCTCTCGTAGGACCGGTCTGACTCAGACGGAGCGGCAGAACAGCACCATCTCGCCGTCGTCGTCGAGCGAGCGCACGCGTGTGAGGTCGTGACGGGCCGCCTCCCCATCCAGTGCGTCGTCGTCGAGCGCGATCGCATCGAACGACTGCGTCCAGGAGTGGTCCTCGATGCGGTACGTGATCTGTGCGTGCAGCAGGTCGCCGTCGTGCGCCAGATCGTGCAGCTCGGTCTCGACGCCATGGGCGGTGGTCGTCGCCGGCTGCACGCCCCGGACCCAGTCGGCGGTGAACTGCTCGACCACCACCAGCCCGTCCGCTCGGGCATGACGGCTGGCGGCGCGCCAGTACGCATGGCGGAGGCGGTCGTCGGCCTCGTTGACGAAATGGCTCAGCAGCAGCACGACGTCGAAGGGCCGATTCAGCTCGAGGCCGACGATCTCGGCCTCCACCGTCTCGATCCCCCGGGTGTCGGCGTGGCGCAGCATGTCGGGTGAGTCGTCCACTCCCGTGACGCGATGACCCGCCGCGACGAGCTCGCCCCCGATGCGACCGACCCCGCATCCAAGGTCGAGCACGGTGGCGCCCGCCGGTATGGCTTCGTCGATGAGCCGAGCCTTGTCGCCGCCCGGGAAGCGCAGATAGAGCTCGACGGGGCTCCCGTCGGGAGCTACGCCAGCGTCGATGTTGCGGGAGGCCTCTGGCTGATTCGCGGGCAAGAGGCTATCCCGACGAGTGCGATCCGGGGGTCGTCTGGATGGACCTAAGACCCTGGTTCGAGGCGGGCGGGAGGATCGACGATGGCGCGATGACCGACGACCCGGATCTGGGACTCGACTGGTCGGGACTCGCCGTCATGGCGCCCGACGACTGCTACGACCGGCTCCGGCACGCCCACGTCGGCCGGATCGGCTTCATCGACGAGGGCGAGATGGCGATCCTGCCCGTGAACATCGCGGTCGACGGCCGCTCGATCGTGTTCCGGACCGGGCCCGGCGCCAAGCTGTCGAGCGCAGTGATGTCGAAGCCGGTCTGCGTGGAGGTGGACGACTGGGACGACTTCGAGCACACCGGCTGGAGCGTCCTGGCCAGGGGAGTGGCGGAGGAGGTGCTCGACGACGTGCAGATCGCGCAGCTCGAGACGTTGCCGGTGCGCCCGTGGGCGAACCCGGACGCCCGTACGCGTTGGGTACGGGTCAGGGTCGAAGAGCTCACGGGTCGTCGCATCGTCGGTCCCTCGGCCTAGCCCCGACGGGGCGGCCAGGGCTTCGTCGATCGCTCGGTCCTGATCAGGCGGTCGGCAGAGGTCCGTGGTGGCTCCACCGCGAGGCCACGCGGTGGATCCGGTGTGTCCGACCGCGCGTGAGCGGTGTCCGGGTCGTGAGCGAGTGCTTCCTGAAGAAGTAGTACTTGGCGACCTCGACGCACGCCAGGTACGTGACCACGATGAGGGCGAGCACCGCGAAGAAGGAGGGGGAAGCGGCGCGAATTCGAGCGCCGAGTGCAGCTGGCTCTGGGGGATGGCCGCGCCGACGAGCACCACGGCGATGACCGACACGAGCAACGGCGTGGAGGGCCGGCTCCGGAAGAACGGCACGCGTCGGGTGCGGATGACGAAGACGATCAACGTCTGCGTGGCGAGGGACTCCACGAACCACCCGGACCGGAAGAGCGCGGCCGTGGCGTCGAACCCCCAGAGCATCACGGCGAACGTCGCGAAGTCGAAGACGGAGCTGATGGGGCCGAAGCGGACCATGAAGCGGCGGATGAACCCGATGTCCCAGTGGGACGGTCTGGCCAGCTGCTCCTCGTCGACGTTGTCGGTGGGGATCGTCATCTGGCTCGAGTCGTAGAGCAGGTTGTTGAGGAGGATCTGGAAGGGCAGCATCGGCAGGAACGGCAGGAACGCGGCAGCCACGGTGACGCTGAACATGTTGCCGAAGTTCGACGAGGTGCCCATCAGCACGTACTTGATGGTGTTGGCGAAGATGCGCCGACCTTCGGCGACGCCGTCGGCCAGCACGTCGAGGTCCTTGTCGAGCAGGATGATGTCGGCGGCATCCTTGGCCACGTCGGTGGCCGAGTCCACGGAGATGCCGACGTCGGCGTGGTGGAGGGCCAGGGCGTCGTTGACGCCGTCGCCGAGGAAGGCGACGGCCGATCCGGCCCGTCGCTGCGCGCGCAGGATGCGAGCCTTCTGCTCCGGGCTGACCCGGGCGAAGATCGACGTGTGACGGACCGCGTCGGTGAGCTGCCCGTCATCGAGCGCGTCGAGGTCCGGTCCGGTCAGCGTCCCCTCTGAAGGCATCCCCAGGGTGGCGCAGACCGTTTCGGCGACCACGGGGTTGTCGCCGGTCACGACCTTCACCGTGATGCCCAGATCCGAGAGCCGGGTGATCGATCCCGCCGCAGAGGGCTTGGGCTGGTCGAGGAAGCTCAGGAACCCGACCAGGCGCAGGTCGCGCTCGTCGTCGGGGGCGACCGACGACAGGTGCGGGGCCGGGCGGCTGGCCACGGCGACCACGCGGTTGCCGGCGGCGAACTCGTCGGCGAGGACGCGCCGGGCGATGTCGTCGACATCGGCGCATCGCTCGAGCACCTGCTCCGGTGCTCCCTTCGTCACGACGAGGCGTTGGTCGCCGTGGTCGACGAGCACCGAGACGCGGCGGCGGTCGTGGTCGAACGGTGCGATCGCCACGCGTCGGTAGTCGCCGACCGGAGCGGCGCCGGCATCGGTGGACTCCCAGAGCGCGAGGTCGAGGGGGTTGCCGCCGACCGCGACCTGGTCGTGGACGGTGGCCTCGTTGCACACCAGCCCGAGGGTGAGGACGTCCGGGCTGTCCGCGCCGGTGGCATCGACGGCCCGGTGGTAGCTGATGTGTCCATCGGTGAGCGTGCCGGTCTTGTCGGTGAACAGCACGTCGATGTCGCCGAGGTCCTCGATGCAGACCAGCCGCTTGACCAGAACCTTCTTCTGCGCCAGCCGACGCGAGCCGGTCGCCAGGCTCGTCGACACCACGGCGGGCAGCAGCTGGGGGGTGATGCCCACGGCGACCGCCAACGAGAAGAGGACCGCCTCGATGACGGGCCGACCCAGTGCCACGTTGACGACGAAGATGGTCGCGCTCAGGACGCCGCCGACCTTGGCCAACAGACCCGAGAAGCGGGTGAGCCCGAGCTGGAACTCGGTCTGGGGATGGCGGTCACCGAGCCCGACGGCGATGCGTCCGAACTCCGTCTCTGCGCCGGTGGCCACCACGACCGCGTCGGCCGAGCCCTCGTGCACGACCGTGCCCATGAACAGGCACGACGACCGCTCGGCCAGCGACGCCGTCTTGTCGACCGGGTCGGGGCGCTTCGCCGCCGGAGCGGACTCGCCTGTCAGGATCGACTCGTCGCACTCGAGGTGGCTCGACTCCAGGAGCCGCAGATCGGCGGGCACGATCGACCCGACGTCGAGGTGCACGAGGTCGCCCGGAACGAGGTGGGTCACCTCGACTCGGCCCGGCGCTCCTCCCCGTGTAGTGGTGACGAGATGGCGGATCTCCGAGTGCATGGCCTCCGCGGCCCGTTCCGCCCGATACTCGTTGGTGAAGCCGAGCCCGACCGACGCCAGCAGGATGACGCCGATGATCGCGGCATCGACCCCTTCTCCGACGAACGCCGACACCGCCGCGGCGGCGACGAGGAGCCACAGCAAGGGACTGTCCACCTGACGAGCCAGCACCGCGAGCGCGCTGGCGTGGTGCGTGCGCACGGCGTTCGGTCCGCACACCTCCCACCGGCGGGCCGCCTCGGCCTCCGTGAGGCCGGCCGGGCTGGTGCCCAGCAGCTCGAGCACCCGCGCGCTCGGGGCGCATGCCGCGTCCGCCGCGGAGATGGGGCGCAGCATGCCGGTGCCGGAACTCGGCGTCACCGGGAGCTCGCGAGGCACCGTCATGGAGTATGGAGCCTCTCGGGCGCGTTGGCAGTCGTCGAGAGATGTGACCATCGACCCTGTCCGGTCGGGCGGCCACAGACCGAGGATCGGGGTGTGACGTTCGACCGCAACGGACTCGAGATGCTGAGCGAGGAGGACTGCCTCCTGCTGCTGGGATCAGCCTCCATCGGTCGCCTCGCGCTGTCGGTCCGGGCCCTGCCCGTCGTCCTCCCCGTCAACTTCGCGCTCCTGCCCGACGGCATCCTGATCTGCACCGGCGCCGAGGCGAGACTCGACCAGGCCTGCGACCAGGCGGTGGTCGCCTTCGAGGTCGACGGCTTCGATCCGATCACGCAGACGGGCTGGAGCGTCCTCGTCCAAGGCACCGCGTCGGTGCTCACCGCACCCGCGGAGCTCCACGACGCCACGCGGGTCGGTCTGGCCCCGTGGGGGACCCCGCATGGGGACTCCTTCGTGAAGGTCGGCCTCGACCTCGTGACCGGTCGGCGTCTGGGTAGCTGGTACTGGGCCCGTGGCCTTCCCGAGGCGCGGTAGATCTCGACCGGCATCGACGGTGCCACTCACACGGGAGCGTCGGGCGTCCCCGCGAGCTCCATGACCAGGCGCAGCACGCCGCCGTCGAAGTGCGAAGAGGTCACCCAGCCAGTGTGGGCGAAGACGTCCACCATTCGCCGATTGTCGGCGAGCGTGTCGGCCACGAAGTGCGTGATCCCCTCGTCGCGGGCCCGGTCGGCGAGGCGGAACAGCAGGATGGTGGCCGCGCCGTGACCCTGGTGGTCGTCGCGCACCACGAACGCCACCTCCGCCTCGGGGCTCCCGGGCTGCCGGTCGTAGCGGCCGACCGCGATGATCTCGTCGTCGGCCCACATGACCAGCGCTTCACGATCGTGGTGATCGACCGTGGTGAACCGGGTCAGCTCGGTGGTGTTGAGACGCGGGTGGGGGCTGAAGAAGCGCATCCGGGTCGTCTCCGGGGTCAGCGCCTCGTGGAACCGTTCGAGGGCCGGCGCGTCGGACGCAGCGATCGGTCGCACCGAGATCTCGGTGCCGTCCTGCAGATGGCGCGTCTCACCCGCGCTCGGTGGCACCACCTGCGGGTCGGACGTGGTGCCGCGCGACGCGGGACGACGCGGTCGTGCCATCTCGACATTGACCCACAGAAGCGCTCCCGGCGACAGGGCCAAAGTCCCCTGGCGCTTCGGCGATCAGGACCTTCGGCCCTAGGTCGTCCGCCCGGTGACTCGTACGGTCCGGGACATGAGGATCGTCGCGGCGTTGGGGGGCAACGCGCTGCTGCGCGGCGAGGCGTTCGACGTCGATGTCCAGGAGCACCACATCGCCGAAGCGGCGGCCGCCCTGGCTCCGCTGACCGATCGGCACGAGCTGATCGTCACCCACGGAGAGGATCCCCAGGTCGGGCTCGGCTGCCGACTCGTCGAAGCGCTGGAGCGCGAGCTGCCCGCCCACCACGTGGCGTGCCTGCGCGCTCGGACAATCGTCGCGGCCGCCATGATCGAGCGCCTCGTCTCGCCCGAGGTCGTGATCGTCTGCGCCACCGACTCGGGGGCCGCCGTCGACAAGGACCTCACTGCGGCGTTGCTGGCCGAACAGGTCGGAGCCGACCGGCTGCTCCTGCTCACCGACGTCCCCGCGGTCCTGGACGGATGGGGCAGTGCCGCTCCACGGCCCATCGGTCGAGCCGGGGTGGGATGGTTCCGTCGTCGCTCGTTCGCGGCCGGATCCATGGGCCCGAAGGTCGACGCGGCCTGCCAGTTCGTGGAGCACACGGGCCGTTCCGCGTTCGTCGGGGCACTCGAACAGGTCGAGGCGATCCTCGCCGGCCGGTCCGGGACCGAGGTGACCGCGACGCCGGGTGCCATCGGGTGAGCGTGGGACCTTCGACCCTGACGACGGCCAATGGATCCATCGAAGATGAGTGGAGACGAGGTGTCCGATCCTGCGGGTGCCGAAGGAGGTCAGGCCCGATGCGCGCGCTGCTCGTGGAGAGTGAACCTGGGATCGGTCGATCGGTGTCGGACCACCTGATCGCGGCTGGAGTCGACGTGCGGAGGTGCCGGCCCGACGGTGCCGCCGACTACGCCTGTGACGGCATGCCCACCGGCCACGGTTGCCCACTCGACGAGGCCGGGACCGACGCCGCGGTGGCGGTGCGATCGCCTGCGGGCGGCTCCTTGACCCACCTCGAGGCCGGTGTGGGCTGCGCCCTGCGGCTCGGGGTCCCGGTGATGGTCGTCGGCGGCACCGAAGGGGCCACCTATCTGCCGTGGGTCTCCGGCGAGGCGACTGGCCCCCGCGACCTGATCCCCACCCTCGAGGCGACCGCCCAGCGGGGTCGGGCCCAGCTCTGCGATCCGGCGCGCCGCGTTGCGGAGCACGTCCTGGGCCTGTCCGGCGGCGACGGCGTCGTCGACGTCCACATCGAGTACGTGGGTGATCGCCTCCGCGCCGACGTGCAGGTGGATATGCCACTCGATGACGCGGCGCGGGAGCGTGTCGCCGTCCGTGTAGCCGGCGTCCTTCGCTCGCAGGCCCGTTGGGCCCGGGCCGTGGACGTGGCGGTCACCTGCGTGGACCAGCAGGAGCGAGAGACATGGAGGACTGACCATGCGTGAGATCGTCGTTCCCCTCGACCAATCGACCCTCGCCGAGCGCGCCATCGGCGTCGCCCGCACCATTGCGACGGAGACCGGCGCATCGATCCGCCTCGTCGAAGTCGCGCCGGGGCTCGAGGTCCACTCCTGCGCCACGTACCTGCGATCCACCGCCGACTCGCTCCTACCGGGAATCGGTCCGGCCATCGAGGTCATCGAGGCCGGCGTCGGCGACTCGGTTGCGGACTGCCTGCTCCGAAGGGTGGGCCCCGACCTCGACGGCTCGCTCATCTGCATGAGCACCCACGGGCGCTCGGGCGTCGGCTCGGCACTCATGGGCAGCACCGCGGAGGATGTGCTGCGTCGCACCCGCAGGCCTGTCCTGTTGATCGGCCGCCACTTCGAGTTGCCGTGGCCGGATCATCGCCGTGGCCTGCTCGTGCCCATCGACGGTTCGAGGCGGTCCGAGGAGCTGCTCGACGAGGTGGCGGAGGTGGCCAACCGGAGCGATCTGCAACCGATCCTGGTCAAGATCACCCATTCCCACGATGTCGAGGACGCCCACCATCCGATGTCGGGTCTCGAGGAGGCGGGGACGCGCCTGGCCTCGCTAGGCGTGGAAGCCAAGATGGCGCACCGGTTCGCGTCGAACGTGCCCGTGGCGATCACCGAGGTCGCCCGCGAGTGGGGGGCCGCCATCATCTTGATGGCGTCCTACGTGAAGCCGGGTGCGACCCGGACCCTGATGGGCAGCGTGACCATGCGTACCGTCCATGACGCCCCGTGCCCCGTGCTCGTCTATCCACGGATGGCTCAGGCCGCCATCGACCGGGCGACCGAGGCTTCTCAGACGGTCTGACCGGCGTCGGTCGCCGCGTCGGCTCCGGTCGGGGTGGGGACGCGCCACTCGAGATGAGAGCCGCCCTCGGCGCGCCGCTCGATCACGAAGGTGCCACCGAGCTCCTCGGCCCGACTGGCCAGGTTGCGCAGGCCTCTCCCACCGACCACTTCCTCCGGTACGCCTCGGCCGTCGTCGGTCACCACCAGCACGACGCAGCCTTGGCCGAGCGAGATCGAGATGCGCACATGGGCGGCGTCGGCGTGACGAGCCACGTTGGTCACGGCTTCCCGGAGCACGGCCTCGAGATGGGTGGCCACGCGCTCGTCCATGGTTTCGATCGGCCCCTCGAACTGGATGCGAGGTTCGAAGCCGAGACCGGAGCCGGCCTCGGTGATCACGTCGACGAGGCGACCCCGCAAGCCGCGAGGCGTCGGTCCAGGGCCCTGCAAGGCGAAGATCGCCGATCGGAGCTCCTTGATCGTCTCGTCGAGGTCGGTGATCGTCGCCTGGAGGCGTTCGCGGGTGTGCGGGTCGGTGCTGCTGGAGGTGGCCTGGAGCTGCAGCCCGGCGCCGAACAGCCGTTGGATCACCGTGTCGTGGAGATCGCGGGCGATGCGCTCCCGATCGTCGGCCAGCACGAGCACCTGCTCGGCGTCGCGCAACGCGTCCCGGCTGCGTCGCAGCTCCCGCTCGGCGGCCAGTCGCTCGGAGATGTCGCGGGCCAGGATCACGACCCAACGCGTGCCGCCTCTTCCGACGGGCGCTGACTGAAACGTCTTCTCGACCGGGATCTCGCGGCCGTCCTTGGCCATCAGGATGGCCTCGTGCATCACCGCGTGGTCGGGGTTGGCCAGCAGCGTCTCGATGAGATTGCGGTAGTCGGCCTCAGTCGCGTTGGGGTTCAGGTGCAGCGGCGTCATCGCCAGGAGCTCGTCGCGGCTGTAGCCGACGAGCCGTACGGCGCCATCGTTGACGTAGGAGTAGCGCAACGAGTCGGCATCGAAGATGAACACGGCGTCGTCGGACGCGTCGAGCGTGTGCAGCACTCGGTGCAGGTAGTCCTCGGCCTCGACCCGGTCGGTGACGTCTCGCAGGGCGGCGACGGCGTAGGTGTCGCCGCCCATCGACAGCGGGCTCAGACTGATCTCGACCGGGAACTCGCTCCCGTCCGCCCGCAGGGCCCGCAGCACGAGGCCGGCGCCCATCGAGCGTGCGGTCGGCTCGGCCTGGTAGCGGGTGCGATGGGCTCGATGCGCGGCGCGGGCGTCGTGGGGCACGAGCTCCTCGATCGTGTGCCCGAGCAGCTCGTCGGCGGCGCACCCGAAGAGGACCGCCGCCTGGTCGCTCACGAAGACGACCTGGCCTTGGCGGTCGACGATGAGCATGCCGTCGGGTGCCGCCTCGAGCAGTGACCAGGAGAAGTCGCTGCCGAGCGCGTCCAGCGCCTCCGATCTCGCACCCATCCGCTCAGCCTCCCGTCGGGCGCTTCCGATTTCGTTCCTCCAGCCGGGCGGCATACACGGCGGCTTCGGTTCGCCGCTGCATCCCCATCTTGGCCAGGAGGTTCGACACGTAGTTCTTGACGGTCTTCTCGGCGAGGTACATCTGGGCGGCGATGTCGCGGTTCGTCAGGCCCTGCGCCAGCAGGTCGAGCAGCTTGCGCTCCTGATCGGTGAGCGACGCGATCCGCTCGTCCTCCGAAGAGGTGTCCCGGAGGCGCCGCATCAGTCGGTCGGTGGCCGCAGGGTCGAGGAGCGACTTGCCCTCCGCGACTTTGTTGATGGCGTCGACCAGGTCGTTGCCCCGGATCTGCTTGAGCACGTACCCCGATGCCCCCGCCATGATCGCCTCGAAGAGGGCCTCGTCGTCGCTGTAGCTGGTGAGCATCAGGCAGGCCAGGCCGGGGACGAGATCTCGTACCTCACGACACACCTCGACCCCGCTGCCGTCGGGCAGGCGTACATCGAGCACGGCCACGTCCGGCTTGGTGGGTGGGATACGAGCCACGGCCTCGGCCGCGGTCGAGGCCTCGCCCGCGATCTCGAAGCCGGCCTCTTCCAGCAGCTCCCGGACGCCACGACGAACGACCTCGTGATCGTCGAGCAGGAAGACGCGGGTGGCCACGGCCGACATCATGCCCGAACGGTGCGGCGTCGACAGCCTGCCGACGCGGGGTGGGCCGGCTTCCTGGTGGAGGCGGTGAGCGGAGGGAGTGGGATTCGAACCCACGGTGGGTTGCCCCACACACGCTTTCCAAGCGTGCCGATTCGGCCGCTCTCGCATCCCTCCCGGGATATCGCGCTCCGAAGGCGTTCCCGGGGGACCGCCCTGACGGGAGTGCGGTCGCTCAGGCTATCCTGTGGCCGAACCCGCTCTCGCATGTGATGGTCGGGTCCTGTGCAACGACCACCCGTGAACCGAGTCAGGGCCGGGAGGCAGCAGCTCTCAGCGGGACCGGTCGTGTGCCGCAGATCGCCTGACCATCACATGGGGGAGCGGGTTCCTGACGTTCTTTGTGAAGAAACGGCGCCCCAGGTGCACCTTCGTCACGAAGAACGTGGCGGGGGTGGTGTTGGCGGCGACGATGCTGGTCCTCGCCGGGTGCGATTCGGCGGGGTCCAGTGCCGTCGACCGCTCCGGTCCGGTGACCAGCGCCCCGCCGATCACCCACCCGACGGGCACCACGGGCACCACCGCCACGACCGGGTGCGCGCGGGCCGACGCGCCGATGCCGTCCGGCCCGGTCGGCGAGAGCACGTACCTGGCCGTGTCGTTCCCGGTGGCGCTCGCCTGGGCCCCCGACCGCTGGCTCTTCATCGCCGAGCGCGACGGAACGATCGCGGTGGCCGATGGGTCGAAGCTCACGGTCTTCACCACCGTGCCCACGGTGACCACCCAACCTGGCGGCGGGTACAGCGAACGCGGGCTGCTCGGGCTCGCCGTCAGCCCCACCTACCGGCGTGACCACTACGTGTACGCGTTGTACACGACGGCCGACCGCGCCCACACACTGGTCGAGCGGTGGACCTCCTGCGGGGGGCGGGCGACGGAACCGACGACGTTGATCAAGCTGCCGAGCGGGTCGGACTGCTGCCACAAGGGAGGTCGGCTCGAGTTCGGGCCCGACGGCAAGCTCTACGTGACCATCGGCGACGAGCACTCGGTGCCCGCCCCGCCCGACGGGCCGACCCCGCCCATCCCGCAGCGCACCGACGACCCTCGCGGGAAGGTCCTGCGCTACGACCCCGACGGGACCATCCCGGCGGACAACCCCTTCGGGCGCACGGACCCGGTGTGGGCGGCCGGGCTGCGCAATCCCTTCGGTCTGGCGTTCGGGGGCGGCCAGGTGCTGGTCACGAGCAACGGCCCCTCCGGTGACGCGGGCTCTCCGGACACCGGCTACGACCTGGCCCTGTTCGTGCGGCCTGGCTTCGTCGGCCAGTGGCCCTACTGCTATGGCGACAGCCATCCCGTCTCGCCCTACACCTCGTGCCACGGGCTGCCGGCGCCGGCGTGGAGCAGCGAGGCGGGCCCCGCACCGGTGGTCGCCGGGGCGACCTGGGTCGACGGCAGGGGACCCTCGGTGTTCGCCGACCACTTCGTCTTCTGCAGCGACGTCGCCGGGATGTTCGTGCTCACGCCCGGCTCGCCCCACGCCACGACCATGGCCGGCTCGCCGAACTGCAAGCTCGACGTCACCCAGGGTCCGGACCACGCCCTCTACTACTCCGACACCACCACCATCTACCGCCTCGGCTGACCCCGCGCCCGCCGCCCGGGTCCGGGTTCGCCGCCGGCCGATCGCTTGTAGGCTCGGGCGGCCATGGCCTACCAGTCGCTCTACCGTCGCTACCGGCCGCAGCGCTTCAGCGAGGTGCGGGGCCAGGAGCACCTCGTGGCCGGGCTGCAGAACGCCGTCCGCACCGACCGGGTGGGCCACGCGTACCTGTTCAGCGGCCCCCGCGGGACGGGCAAGACCTCGACGGCGCGCATCCTGGCCAAGGTCCTCAACTGCGAGAACCCCGTCGACGCCGAACCCTGCGGGGTGTGCGATTCGTGTGTCGCCATCGAGAACGGCACGTCGTTCGACGTCCACGAGCTCGACGCCGCCTCCAACAACGGCGTCGAGGCGATCCGTGATCTCATCGCCAAGAGCGCGATGGGCACACCCGGCCGCACCAAGGTGTACATCCTCGACGAGGTGCACATGCTCTCGGCCGCTGCGTCGAACGCGCTGCTGAAGACGCTCGAGGAGACGCCCGAGCACGTCGTGTTCGTGCTCGCCACCACCGATCCGCAGAAGGTGCTGCCGACGATCCGCAGCCGCACCCAGCACTACGAGCTGCACCTGCTGTCGGCCGACGAGCTGAGCGCGCTCGCCACCTACATCATCGAGGACGCCGGCCTCGACGTCGCTCCCGAGGGAGTCGACTACGTCGTGCGCGCCGGCGCCGGGTCGGCGCGCGACATGGAGTCGGCGCTCGACCAGCTCGTGGTATCCGGTGGTCTTCCCGACGACGCCGACGCGCTCGACGAGCTGGTCGAGGCGCTGTGCGAGCGCGACACCGGCCGGTCCCTCATCGCGGTCGAGCTCGCCATGGATGCCGGCCGAAGCCCGCGGCTCCTGGGCGAGCAGCTGATCTCGCGGCTCCGCGATGTCTTCCTGGCGGCCATGAAGATGGACCTCACCCGCCTGCCCGAACACGACCGCGAACGGGTCGAGGCCCAGGCCGAGCGGCTCGGCGCGGCCGGCGCCACCCGCGCGCTCGAGGTGCTCGGTGAGGCCTTCGTCGGGATCCAGGACGCGCCCGATCAACGCATCCCGCTCGAGGTGGCGCTCGTGCGGCTCACCCGTCCCGAAGCGGACACGTCGATCACGGCGCTGGTCGATCGGGTGGCGCGCCTCGAACGCGGATTGCCGGCGACCGGCGCCGCGCCGGTCGCAGCAGCAGCAGCCCCTGCGCCGGCCGCCGCCCCCGTGCCTGCGGCCGACCGCGAGGCGCCCCCGGCCGAGCCGACCCTGTCCTCGGATGCGGCGCCAGCTCCGATTCCGACCGAGGCCGAAGAGACCGCCGCCCCTGCGCCGTCGGGCGGTCGCCCCGCGGCCGGGGCGCGTGAGGCGCTGGCCGCCACCAAGCAGGCGCGCTCCCAGTCGGGATCGCGGCGCGCGGCGCCGTCGACCAGCCGGCCGGCCCCGCCCCCGGCGTCAGGCGCCGCTTCGAGCCCGGCCCCGGCCGCTTCGGCCTCCGCCGCGAAGGGCGATCTGCCGACGCGCGACGAGCTGACCCTCGCGTGGGGCGACACGATCCTGGCGTCGCTTCCGGCGCGGGCCAAGGCCTTCTTCAGTGCCGGGCGGTTCCTCGCGGTCGGCGACGGCGCCGCCGTCTTCGCGCTCCCCAACCGACCGCACGCCGAGAAGTGCGAACGCTGCCGGCCGGAGGTCGAGTCGGCGTTGGCGGCCCACTTCGGTCGGCCGGTCCCGTTGCGACTGGTGGTCGACGACGATCCCCCGGCCGCGGCACCGACCGGACCGTCTGGGGCCGACGAGCCGGCGGCTCCGGAATCAGATGACGAGATCGACCTGTCCCAGCTCACCGACGCCGTGGGCGTTCCCGACACGTCGGTCGACCGGGTACGCGAGCTGTTCCCGGGTGCCGAGCTGGTCGAAGAAGACTGACCGAGACGACGGAGACCCATGAGTGACCTGACGCCGGCCACCCCTGACGATGCCGAGCCCGATGCGACGACGGCCGATCTGCTCGGCGGCGGCGGATTCGACATGGGGGCACTGCTCGAGCAGGCGATGGAGATGCAGCAGCAGCTCCTCGATGCGCAGAGCATCGCGGCCGAGACGGTGGTCGAGGGCCAGTCCGGCGGCGGCGCGGTCACCATCCGGGTCACCGGCGCCATGGAGTTCGAGTCGGTCACGATCTCCCCGGCGGCGGTCGATCGCGACGACGTCGAGATGTTGGCCGACCTCGTGCTGGCCGCGCTCCGCGACGCCGTCGACCAGATCGGTCGGCTCCAGCAGGCGTCGATGGGCGGGCTCGACCTCGGGGGCATGGGCGGCGCGCTGGGACTCGGCGCCGGTGCCGACGTGCTGGAAGAGACGGACGGCGACGAGCCCGACGGAGCCACCGAGGCGTGAGCAGCTACGCCGGACCGGTGCAGGATCTGATCGACGAGCTCGGCCGCCTGCCGGGGGTGGGGCCGAAGTCGGCGCAGCGGATCGCCTTCCACCTGCTCAAGCTCCCCACGGCCGACGCCAACCGCCTCGCCCGCGCCATCACCGAGGCCAAGGAGCGGGTGACGTTCTGCCCGCGATGCTTCAACATCGCCGAGGGCGGCGAGTGCAACATCTGCACGGACACCCGACGCGACACGACGACGATCTGCGTGGTCGAGGAGTCGCGCGACATCGTGGCGGTCGAGAAGACCGGCGAGTACCGCGGCCGGTACCACGTGCTCCAGGGGGCCATCAGCCCCATCGAAGGCGTCGGTCCGGACCAGTTGCGCGTCCGCGAGCTGCTGGCGCGACTGGACGGCGAAGGCGTCACCGAGATCATCCTCTGCACCAACCCCAACCTCGAGGGTGAAGCCACCGCCATGTACCTGAGCCGGTTGATCAAGCCGCTCGGGATCAAGGTCACCCGCATCGCCAGCGGGCTGCCGGTGGGCGGCGACCTCGAGTACGCCGACGAGCTCACGCTCGGGCGGGCCTTGGAAGGCCGCCGCGAGGTCGATGGTGGTGGGTAGTCCGAACGCCTCATGACCATTTGGTTGACCTTCCACTACTGTCAGTGGTTGTGATAGCGACGGCGGACGTGGCTGCACCCGACGAGATCGACGAGCCCCCGACCCGGGGCGAGATCGTCCGGCCGCGCTCGCTCGGCCCCGCGTGCACCACCGCCGGCGCCGTGGTCGTCACGATCGCCGCCTTCCTTCCCTGGATCAGCACGGGCACGACGTGGAGATCGAGCTTCGGCCTGGTCCGTGGACTCGAGCTCATCGGATACGTCCACGGTTCCACCGCCTGGCTCCTCGATGCCTGGTACCTCGTGCCGGCGATGGCGGCGGGCATCTGGTTGGCGGCCTTCACCGGTCAGCGCCGCGTGCTCGTGGTCCTGGGTTCCGTGCTCGTCCTCCTCGTGCTGGCGGTCGCCGGCACCGTGGCCCTCGCTCCGGTGAGGACCGGCATCGGCCCTTGGCTCGCGCTGGCGGGGGCGGCGGCCGCGCTCGCCGGCATCGTCATGACGGTACGTGAACGAGGTGAGACCACATGAGCGATCCCGAACCTCCCGAGCTCGAGTGGGTGGCGCTGAGTGGGCCGCACGACGCGCCCGCCGAGGCGGCGGCGGCGCCTTCGTTGCCGCTCTATGCCCCTCCGCCGCCGGGAGGACCGCGGCGGTCGTTGACCTCGATCTTCGGCGTGGTCGTCGGGGTCATGGCCCTGCTCGCGGCGACGACCTTCGCGGTGACCGCGCTCGACCAGAGCGACGGAGCCAGCTCCCCCGAAGCGGCCGTCCACGACCTGTTCGATGCCATCGCCCACCGCGACGCGCTCGGTGTGATCGAGTCGCTCCCCGCCAACGAGCGCGACGTGCTGCGCGATCCGGTCGTCGACATGGCCAGCCAGCTCAAGCGGCTCGGCATCCTCTCGTCGTCGTTCAAGCTCGATGCCATTCCGGGCGCGGAGCTCTCGGTGCACGACCTCGCGTTGAGCACGACACCGATCGGCAAGGACGTGGTCGCCGTCAAGATCGTGGGCGGGACCATCAGCGGGCGCTCGATCCCGGCCGATCTCCCGATCGGCCCCACGCTGCACCGCATCCTCCACGACGACCTCGGCTCGACCACGCCGACGTCGTCGAGCTCGTTCTCGGCCAACCTCGCCGACGGTGACGTGAAGCTGGTCACGGTGAAGGACGGCGGCGGCTGGCACGTGAGCCTCGGCTACACGATCGCCGAGGCCATCCGCGGCGACGGTCCTGCCCCCGACTTCGCCGCCGCGCCGGTGCCGGTCGGGTCGGACTCGCCTGACGGCGCCGTGCGTGACCTGGTGGCGGCGGCCGAGGCACGCGACCTGCGCAAGGTCGTTTCGCTGATGGCACCCGACGAGGACAAGGCCCTCTACGCCTACGCCTCGCTGTTCGTCGGCAAGCCGGTGAGCTCGGACTCGGACCCGTCGGTCGAGATCTCCAAACTCGAGCTCTCGGTCACTGGTAGCGGCAGCACACGCCTGGTTCGGATCGAGGCGTTCGCGGTCAAGCTCGTCACCAGCGACACGACGATGACGATGGACTTCGACGGGAAGTGCTCGACCGTGCAGACGACGTACGCGGACGGGTACTTCTCGACGCCCGACCTCGAGCCCAGCTTCATGAGCAAGGCCGAACAACAGCAGTTCCAGGCCGAGCAGGCCCAGCAGCAGGCCCAGCTCGAGCAACCACATCGGACGTGCGCGGGTGAAGCGCCCGCGGACGGGGGCGCGGCCGACATCGGCACGCTCGGAGCCCTGGGCACGTCCGTTCAGGACTTCGCGATCACGGTGGTGCAGATCGACGGCCGCTGGTACCTCAGCCCGGTCCGCACCCTGCTCGACACCGTCGACCGGGCCCTGCAGAAGCTCACGCCGGCCGACCTCGACAAGTACGGCAAGTGGTTCGGCGACGAGACGAGCGGCAGCAGCTCATCCGAGTTCGTGCCCGTCGCCCCGGCGATCGGCTCGGGCACCGGAAGCGCGTCGTGCCCGTGCACGGCCGGTGGGACCGGGACGGTGGTCCGCCTCGCGAACGGCGCAGTGCTCAACCCCGACGGCACCATCACCAAGGCCGACGGCACCGTCGTGAAGCCGGGCGATCCGGGCTACGACCAGTTGCTGGTGCCCGACTTCGGCTCGGGAGCCAACGGGGCGATTCCCGCGACGAGCATCGTGGTGCCGCCCCCGTCGACGTCCACGTCGACGTCGACGGTCTCCGGCTAGACCACGCTCGAGCCTGCGGGGCGCGTCAGAGGGTCTTGACGAGGATGGCGTCGCCCTGGCCGCCGCCACCGCAGAGGGCCGCCGCGCCGAGCCCGCCGCCGCGGCGGGCCAGCTCGTTGAGGATGTGCAGCGTGATGCGGGTGCCGGACATGCCCACGGGATGGCCGAGGGCGATGGCGCCGCCGTTCACGTTGACGACCTCGGACGAGATGCCCAGGTCGGCCATGGAGGCCACGCCGACGGCGGCGAAGGCCTCGTTGAGCTCGAACAGGTCGATGTCGCCGATCGAGATCCCCGCCCGCTCGGCCGCGGCTTTGATGGCCCGGGACGGCTGCGTGAGCAGGTTCGGGTCGGGCCCGGCCACCTGGCCGTAGCCCACGATCTCGCCGAGCGGCTGGACGCCGAGCTCCTCGGCCTTGGCCTTCGAGGTGACGATCACCGCCGCGCCGCCGTCGCTGATCTGCGAGGCGTTGCCGGCGGTGATGTTGCCGGCCTTGTCGAAGGCGGGACGCAGCCCGGCCAACGACTCGGGCGTGGTCTCGGGCCGCACGCCTTCGTCGACCGAGACGACCACCGGGTCGCCCCGGCGCTGGGGAACCTCGACGGGGACGATCTCGTTGTCGAACAGCCCGTCCTTGATGGCCCGGGCGGCCCGCTCGTGCGAGAGGTAGGCCACCTGGTCCTGCGACTCGCGGTCGAGGCCGGCGGAGGCGGCGTACTTCTCGGTGCCGGCCCCCATTGCGCACTGGTCGAAGGCGCAGAACAGCCCGTCGTACATCATCGAGTCGACGACGGACTGGTCGCCGAGGCGGTAGCCGGCCCGGGCCCCGGGGAGCAGGTACGGCGCGTTGGTCATCGACTCCATGCCGCCCGCCACCACCACATCGGCCTCGCCGGCCTGGATGGCCAGGTCGGCCAGGTGGATCGTGTTGACCCCCGACAGGCAGACCTTGTTCACGGTGGTGGCCGGCA
The DNA here is from genome assembly GCA_963776435.1 of uncultured Microthrixaceae bacterium. Classification (GTDB taxonomy): domain Bacteria; phylum Actinomycetota; class Acidimicrobiia; order Acidimicrobiales; family Acidimicrobilacustridaceae; genus UBA4742. The sequence continues at coordinate 10,021 of CAVZMK010000002.1, read as the reverse complement.
CGCTCATCGGGATGCCCCCGGTCACCGCCGCCTGACGGGCCGTGATCTGACCGGCCCCGGCCAACAGCACCTGGCCCATGAAGACGTAGTCGATCTGCTCGCCCGAGAGGCCGGCGCGCTCGAGGGCGGCCTTGATCGCGAGACCGCCGAGGTCGCTGCCGGAGAACGACGACAGCCCGCCCGACAGCTTGCCGATCGGGGTGCGGGCACCAGCGAGGATGACTGAACCAGCCATGGGTGGGCTCCTCTCGAAGCGGGCCGAGCCCGCGTCTCGGGCGGTCGGGAGGTCAGTGTAGGGACCCGCCGGTGTGGTCCGTCAAACGGGCGCGACCATCGGCCGGGCCCGCCACCGGTCGGTCAGGAGGCCGACGCCTCGCGGCCGACGTCGTCGTCGGTGGTGTGCTCGGCCGACCCCTCGGTCGAGGCCTCGACGGCCCGTCCGACCGCGGCGCGAACCATGCGCAGGAGGGGGTCGGCGGGTCCGTTCCCGCCGGTGGCGTCGAGCTGGGTCGGGCCGACCGACCCGCGGTCGATGTCGAAGGCGACCGCGCCTGGGGCGGAGTCGGGCGGTTCCGGCGCCGAGACGGGCGCGGGGCGGCCACCCATCGGGTCCGAGGCCGGTGCGGGGGAGTCGGCCAGCGCCCGCACCTGGGCGGGCGCCATGGTGAGGTCGACCACCGGGTCGTCGTGGTGCACCCCGACGTGGGTGGCGACGCGATCGATCGCCTGCTGCACGTCGTCTCGCGCCGCCAGTAGCCGCAGGTAGATCGACTGCTCGCTGTCTCGGACGGCCGCGGCGCGCTGCTCGGCGTCGGCCATGATCTCGATGGACTGCCGCCGGGCCTCGTGCTCGGCGTGCTCGAGCCTGGAGGCCACGTCGCGGTCGACTCCGGCCCTCGTCGCGGCGGCCTGCTCGAGCAGGCGATCGGCGTCGGCGCGCATCTCTGCCGCGTCGGACTCGGCTTTCGCCCGCAGGCCCTCGGCCTCGGCACGGGCTGCGGTTCGCTCGGCGTCGGCCTCGATCGCCGCCAGCGCCTTGATCGCATCGGCCTCACCCTGGGTGGCCTTGCGGATGTCGTGGGCCTCGGCCTCGGCAGTGGCTCGCAGCGCGGCGGCCTGCCCTTCGGCCTCGGCCTTGACCGCGCCCGCGGCGTCGTGGGCGTTGCGCAGGATGCCGGCGATCTCCTGGCCGAGCCGGCCGAACTCGTCAGGATCGAGCGGGGTCGGTGCAGGGTCGCTGCGCAGCCCGTCGGCGATCTCGGCGAGGAACCGGTCGACGGCTTCGCAGTCGTAGCCGTTCTGGGCCAACCGGAAGCGGCGCGCCTCGATCTCCTCTGGAGTGGGTCGCAACGCGGACGGGACCTCCTCGTGTGGGCCTGACGGGACCGGACTGGGCCAGTCGCGGACGTAGGCCGTATGACCCATGATCCTAGAGCACGGCGAGGCAGTCCTCAACGTCCACTCCCTTCGTGGCCCGACGACCGCCGGGCTACGTTGTCGCCATGCAGCCCATCCGTGACGCCATCCTGGCCGGGGCTCCGGGCGACGAGCTCGCCGCACTGCCCCTGCCCGACTCGTATCGAGCCGCAGTCGTCCTCGCCAGCGAGCAGGACATGTTCGAGGGCATCGACTCCGACGAGAAGGACCCGCGCAAGAGCCTCCACATCCAGGAGGTCGCCGTTCCCGAGCTCGCGCCCGACGAGGCGGTCATCGCGGTGATGGCCAGCTCGATCAACTTCAACACCGTCTGGACCTCGATCTTCGAGCCGCTCCCGACGTTCGGATTCCTCAAGCGCCTCGGCAAGGAGAGCGCCTGGGGCGCCCGCCACGACCAGCCGTTCCACGTCGTCGGCTCCGATGCGTCGGGCGTGGTGCTGCGTGTGGGATCGGCGGTGCGCAACTGGCGCCCCGGCGACCGGGTGGTCGTGCACTGCAACTACGTCGACGACCAGGATCCGAGCTCGCACAACGATTCGATGCTGGCCGGCAACCAGCGCATCTGGGGGTTCGAGACCAACTACGGCGGGCTCGCGGATCTCTCGGTCGTGAAGGCCAACCAGCTGATGCCCAAGCCGGCCCATCTCAGCTGGGAGGAGGCGGCGGTCAACGCGCTCTGCAACTCCACGAGCTACCGCATGCTGGTCAGCTCGCACGCCGCGGGCATGAAGCAGGGCGACGCGGTCCTCGTCTGGGGCGCGACCGGTGGGCTCGGCGGCTACGCGGTGCAGTACGTCCTGAACGGCGGCGGCACGCCGGTCGGCGTCGTGTCGTCGGCCGACAAGGGCGACATCCTCCGGGCGATGGGTTGCGACGCGGTGATCGACCGCAAGGCGGCCGGCTACAAGTTCTGGGCCGACGAGTTCCACCAGGACGAGGGCGAGTGGCGCCGCCTGGGCAAGGACATCCGTGGCCTCATCGGCCGCGACCCCGAGATCGTGTTCGAGCACCCGGGTCGCCAGACGTTCGGCGCGTCCGTCTTCGTCGCCGCCCGCGGCGGCACGATCGTCACCTGCGCCGCCACCAGCGGCTACATGATCGAGTACGACAACCGTCATCTCTGGATGAAGCTCAAGCGCATCGTCAGCTCCCACTTCGCCAACTACGCCGAAGCCTGGGCCGCGAACCAGCTGATCTGCGAGGGCAAGATCCAGCCCGTGCTGTCGGCGGTGTACCCGCTCGACGAGGTCGGGGAGGCCGCCTACCAGGTGCACCACAACCTGCACGAGGGCAAGATCGGCGTGCTGTGCCTGGCCCCCGAGGAAGGCCTCGGCATCGACGACCCGGCGTTCCGCGAGCAGGTCGGCGAGGACAAGATCACGCGGTTCCGGAGCCACCGATGAGTCCACTGACCGCCCGCATGCCCGACGACGACGGCGCGGAGCAGGTCGCGGCCGGCTCGGCCGACGTCGCCCCCCTGCTCACCGAGATCGACCACGTCGCCATCGCGGTGCACGACCTCGGCGCGGCGATCGACTACTACCGCGAGACGTTCGGGGCCCTGGTCGACCACCGCGAGGTGGTCGAGAGCGACGGTGTCGAGGAGGCGCTGTTGAAGGTGGCCGACTCGTACATCCAGCTCCTGACGCCGATCAACGACGAGTCACCGGTGGCCAAGTACCTCGAACGCAAGGGCGAGGGCCTCCACCACATCGGCTACCGCGTGGCCGACTGCGCCGTCGCGCTCCAGTCGGTGAAGGACCAGGGCGGCCGCGTGATCGACGAGGCCCCTCGGCCCGGCTCGCGGGGCACGACGGTCGCGTTCATCCACCCGAAGACGGCCTTCGGCACGCTGATCGAGCTCGTCCAGGAGTAGACCGGTCGCCATGACGACCTCGACGCTCTCGTTGCCCACGCCCGATGGACCGATGCCTGCCTACGAGGCGGTGCCCGACGCCGAGCCGAAGGGCGGCGTCGTCGTGATCCAGGAGGCGTTCGGGGTCACACCCCACATCGAGTCGATCTGCCGGCGCCTGGCCGACGCCGGTTACCGGGCCGTCGCGCCGGCGCTGTTCCATCGGTCCGGGTCGCCGGTGCTCGACTACACCGACTTCGACAAGGTCATGCCCATCATGAAGGAGCTCGACGCGGACAAGATCCGCGCCGACGTCGCGGCGGCGTTCGACCACCTCGGCGCGCAGGGCCTGGAGGGCACCCGCACCGCCATCGTCGGGTTCTGCATGGGCGGCACGGTCGCCCTCGTCAGCGGGGTCGACCGTGCTCTTGGTGCTGCCGTCACCTTCTACGGCGGCGGCGTCTCGCAGGGTCGGTTCGGCTTCGACGCAGGCGTCGAGCTCGCCCCCCGGCTCCAGAGCCCCTGGCTCGGCCTGTTCGGCGACCTCGACCAGGGCATCCCGGTCGACGACGTCGAGGCGCTGCGGGCGGCGGCGGCCACCTCACCGGTCGACACCGAGGTGGTGCGCTACGCGGAGGCCGGGCACGGCTTCAACTGCGACGACCGCGACGCCTACCACCAGGCGTCCGCGACCGATGCGTGGGCTCGCACCCTGGCCTGGTTCGACCAGCACCTGGCCTGACATCCGGCTAGCGTCTCGGGTGCGGGACGGCGAAGGCGGATTGCGGATGGCCGGGTTCGTCGCGCGATCACCACGGACCCATCACCCGAAAAGGCGGAACCCAAGATGCGCAAGACCACCCGTCCCCTCCGCGCCGTACGGCCCCGGCTGTACCGTCCCCGCATGCTCGCCGCGATGTTGGTGGCGTCCTTGACCATGGTGTTCGTGACCGCCGCACCCGCGAGTGCGGCGAGCACGTGCAAGTCGATCACCAACGGCACGATCTGCGTCGGCCCCACGATCATCAACGGCGCCGAGTACATGCAGGCCTGGTACACGGTGTCGAGCTCCGGCCACTCGGTCACCGGGCACGTCGAGCTCGCCAGGCTGGGGGCGGTCAACCCGCCGCCGTGCACGCACGGCACGGCCACGGCGAACAGTGTGACGGTCACGCTCGCCCCCGGCGAGAGGGTCCTGCTGCGGTACGGGCAGGTCATCAACTACTCGAACGACTGGGCGGCGACGTTCTGGGCCGGCTCGGGGACGTCCTTCACCGACTACGGCACCGTCTGCGCCGAGTACTGAGGCGTCAGGCCTTCGTGCCCTTCTTGGGCTGCGCCTCGATCTTGGCGGACAGCGACTTGATCGCGGGCAGGGAGCAAGCCGACGACGGCTGATCGTGGGTCAGCAGGCAGATCGTGGCCGTGATCGTGTTCGCGGCCCCGATCGCTCCTTTCGCGATCGAGCTCTGCGGGTCCGACAGCGCGGCCGCGATCTGGTCCCACGTCTTGCCCTGGAGCAGGCCGACGTCGTAGGTGGCGCCGCTGATGAGGTAGGACCCGTCGAAGTAGATGAACGGGATAGCGGGTTGTCCGGCCGGTCCGCTGGTGTAGGGCGGCTGGTCGTACTTGCTGAGGATGTCGCTCTGGGCGCTCGTCGTGCTGTCGAGCGGGCGCTGCGTGTTATCGGTCTGCTCCACCGGGGTGAAGACGATGTAGTCGCTCGAGTAGTGCGACTTGTAGAAGGACCACGTCTTGGTGCCGGGATACTGGTCCGTCGTCGAGGAGTTGGTGATCTTCAGGCCGGTGAAGGTCCCGAACCTCGACAGCGCGTTGAGCATCGCCCAGCGCTCGGTGGCGCAGTAGGGGCAGTACTCGGCACCGACGTAGAGGACCTGCGGCTTGCCGTTGACCGCGATGCTCTGGCCGTTGATGGCGGTCGGCAGCGCGGCGGAGCCCTGGCCGATGGTGTTGTACACGGAGTCGGGGATCTTGGTCGTCTTGGCGACGAGCGACGCCGGGGCGTCCTTCCGGCCGGTGATGTTGTCGGCCGAGCTGCCGGAGCCGCTGCTGCCCGCCACGGCGACGATCAGCGCGATGCCGATGACCAGCATGATGCCGATGCCGATGATCCAGGGCGTGTTCGAGCTCTTGTTGGCGCGCGCCGCGGCCTGGACCCGGGCGGACGACGAGCGCTTCTTCGTGGGACGGTTGCTCAACGGGCACCTACTTGGTCGGGGGAGTGGTCGGGAGCGTCCTGGTCGGCGATCGGCGCGTCCGCGCTCATGTCGTCCTCATCCTCGTCCTCGTAGCGGTCGGGATCGGTGGCCCGGGCCACGAGGACCATGGTGATGATGAACGTCGACGCAGCCAGCGACATGAACGGCAGGGACACGAAGCCGAACTCCCAGACGTAGCGCGTCGTGCAGGGGTTGAAGGCCTGGCAGAACGACTGCTGCTTCGGGAAGGCCTGCAGCTGGGTGTGGTAGATGGCGACGCCCGCGCCGACCAGGAGGATCGGTGTGACGTACATCCAGACCTTGCGGTCGCGGCGCAGCGCGGCGACGAGCAGGATGATCGCCATCGGGTAGAGGCAGATCCGCTGGTACCAGCAGAGCTCGCAGGGCACGAACTGCGGCGGTCCGATCGAGTAGTAGAGGCTCCCGGCCATGGTCACCGCGGCGACGAGCCAGCCGAGCCAGAGAGCGATGCCTCCCAGGTCCTCGAAGAGGATGGCGGGGCTCGACTCGGGAGCGAGCCGCCGGATCACGGCCAGGACGATCGTGAGGATCGTCCCCGCCCAGGTGACCAGGCTGAGGATCGCGAAGAAGTGGGAGAGCGTCGCCGTGCTCATAGACCGGGCGCAGCGTAGTGAAGATCCGCGCCGGTTCTCACGCGACGCTCATCTCGGTCGTACGCGTCGCCTTCAGTGCGGGAGCGGCGCCGGCGCGAGGATCTCGGATTCGGCGTCGAGGGGGAGGAGCGCCCCCAGCTCCTCGGCCACACGGCTCTCGGGTGCGGCGAGCGTGGGCAGGTTGGAGGGGATCAGGAAGGAGAGGAGCGCGCCGAGCCCCACGACGACCACGGCGAACAGCAGCGCGTCGTGGGTGGCCGTCGACACCGACGTGCGCAGGATGTGACCCAGGGTGAGCTCAGCCGCGTGGCTCGTGCCGGCCGGTGGGCGGTAGTTCGCGCCGAGCACGCGGATCTGCGACGCGGCGCGCGTGGCGAGCGAGGTCGGGAGCGCCCGGGCGCGGGCCAGACCGGCGACGGCGTTGTTGATGGTCAGCGTGGTGACCATGCGTGCCGATCACCGCGATGCCGAGCGCGCTGCCGACCTGGCGCATCGTCGAGTTGGTGCCGCTGGCCACGCCCGACTTGTCCGGCGGGATCTTCGACAGGACCACGTTGGTCAGCTGCGTCGTGGCGAACCCGGCGCCCATGCCGTAGACGACGAGGCCCGGGAGCAGGTGCAGGAACTGCAGCGACGGGCGAGATGCTGGTGGCGATGTACGCGAGCGCCGCCGCCTGCATCATCAGCCCGATCCGGATCACCGGGGTGGTCCCGATCCGGCCGGTGAGCCAGCCCGGCGATCGGCGCGCCGACGATGATGGCCAGACCGAAGGGCAGCACCCAGAGCCCGTTCTGCAGCGCGGTGAGGCCCTTCCCGTCCTGCAGGAACAGGGCGAGCGCGAAGGTGAGTCCGAGCTGGCCCATCGACACGACGGCGCTCGTCAGCAACCCGTAGCGGAAGGTGCGGTGCTGGAGCAGACCGAACTCGAAGAGGGGGCTGCGGTCGGCGCGTTCGCGAGCCCGTTCGTGCAAGTAGAAGGCGGCGAGGAAGGTGGCCGACAGGGCGAACAGCAGCGGGATGATCGAGATCGGCCACGAGGCCGACCACACCCGCCACGGGCCGGCGTCGACGTCGGCGATCGGGGTGAGCCACCCGTAGGTGCCGCCCTCGCTGATGGCGAAGACGAGCAGGAACATGCCGCTCGCGATCAGCGCCGCGCCCGGCATGTCGAGCGGCTCGCGCTTGCCCGACGCGCGTCGACTTCTGCACGAACAGCATGGCGCCGAGGATCGCGAGTGGGGCGATGATCACGTTGATGCGGAACGCCCAGCGCCACGAGAAGTCGGTGGTGAGGAATCCACCTACGACGGGTCCGAGCCCGGCGGCCGATCCGGCGACCGCGCCCCACGCCGCGAACGCCATCGCCCGACCGCGTCCGCGGAAGGTGTTCGACAGCAGCGCGAGCGTGGTGGGCAGCATGAGCGATGCGCCGAGGCCTTCGATGACCGCCTCGCCGAGCACGAGGCTGGCCACGTTCCACGAGAGCGACGCGAGCAGCGAGCCGGCGGTGAACAACGCGGCGCCGATGATGAAGACGCGCCGCTGCCCGAAGATGTCGCCGAGCCGACCAGCGATGATGAGGAAGGTGGCGAAGGTCAGCGCGTACCCGGTGACGACCCACTCGAGGCTCGGGAGCGTGGTGTGGAACTCCCGGAGGATGGTCGGGATGGCCACGTTGAGCACCGTGTTGTCGAGCACGACGATGACGGTGGCCATCAGCACGATGACGAGCGTCAGCCATCGGCGGACGCCGATGGGCTCGTCGCTCGGGGAGAGATCAGGGTTCGTCATCAGGTGGGGTCGCCGGCCGCAGAATACTTCGCATGGCTAAAGGTAAGGTGCCCTGACTATATCGCGAGCGGCACGATCCACCTTCGGCCGTTTCCCGCCGCAGAGACTCCCGGTGTGGAGAGCGATCTGAACGCGGCCGTGGTCGTGGTCATCGCGACGTGCATCGTGGTCTGGGGCCTGATCTCAGCCCGGCTCGAACGCTGGGACGTCACCGCGCCGATCGCGTTCGTGGTGATGGGAGTGGCGGCCACGCACGGGCCGGTGACGCTCATCCACGTGAACCTCCACTCGTCGACCATCCGGTCGCTCGCCGAGATCACCCTCGCCCTCGTGCTGTTCGTGGATGCGTCCAGGGTGAACCTGCGGGCGCTGCGGGCCGACGCCGTCATCCCGGCTCGGCTGCTCTGCATCGGTCTGCCGCTCACGATCCTGGCCGGGGCGGTCGCGGCCGCCTGTCTCTACGGCTCGAGCGGGCTCTGGTTGGCGGCGGCCATCGGCGCGATGGTCGCTCCGACTGATGCGGCGCTCGGGGCGTCGATCATGCAGGACGAGCGCGTGCCAAGCGGGGTGCGTCGCGCGCTGAACATCGAGAGCGGGCTGAACGACGGCATCGTGACCCCGTTCGTCAACCTCTTCCTGGCCGGTGCGCTGACTGCGGAGGCGATGCACGCACCCAGCGTCGGACGGGCCGCGCTCGAGCTGCTGGGCGGGGCCGGGCTCGGTGCCGCGATCGGAGTCGTGGGTGCGCTCGCGTTGCGCGTGGCCGGCAGAGTGGGTTGGAGCGATCCGAGGTTCCGGCCCCTTGCCGTCGTCGGTCTGGCGCTGGCCGTCTACTCGACCGCGCTGCTCGTCGGGTGGAACGGCTTCGTGGCCGTCTTCGTGGCGGGTGCCGCGTTCGGCACGGTCGCGGCCGGCGAGCCGGAGTCGGACCGCGGCTTCGGCGAGAACGTGGGGGTGCTCCTGTCGCTGCTGGTGTGGTTCATCTTCGGCGCGTCCATGCTCGTGCCCGGGGCTCGAGGACGCCGGGTGGCGCGACGTCGTGTTCGCGCTGCTGGCCTTGACCCTCGTCCGGATGGTGCCGGTGGCGCTGGCCCTGCTCGGCTCCGGACTCGATCACGCCACGGTGGCCTTCATCGGCTGGTTCGGACCCCGGGGATTGGCCACGGTGGTGTTCGGCCTGATCGCCGTCGACACGCTGGCTGCACCCGAGGTCCACGTCGTGCTGGCCGCCGTGACGATGACCGTGGCGGCGAGCGTGCTGTTGCACGGGGTCACTGCGTCGCCGCTGGCCGGCCGCTATGGGGCCTTCGCGGAACGATTCCGGTCGGACGGTCCCGAGCACACCGACGCCTCGCCGGTGCCGACCAGGACCCTGAGGCCGTGAGCAGGTGTCCGAACCGCGGCGCGCAGGTGCCCGTGCACGAGGGCTTCGTGATCTGGTGCGAGTGGTGCAACTGGAACCTGCTCGGCGACGACCGGGTGCGGGCGGAGTTGATCGCAAGTGCGAGTAGCAGCGTCCGGAGACGGCCGAGCTCGCCAGAGCCGTCGTCGCGAGGCGCACGTCGTAGGGTGTCCCTCCGTGAAGGTGCACCTCGTCGACGGCACCTACGAGCTCTTCCGCTACCACTTCGCCCTGCCGTCCCACATCACGGCGGCGGGTCGCGAGGTCGCCGCCACGCGGGTGCGCGGGCACGGTGATGCAGCTGCTCGAAGAGGGCGCCACCCATGTCGGCGTGGCCACCGACCATTCGAGTCGTTCCGCAACGATCTCTGGCCCGGCTACAAGACGAGCGTGGGGATGCCGCCGGAGCTTCTGGCCGCAGTTCCCGCTCCTCGAGGAGGGCCTGGTCGTGCTCGGCGTGGGGCTCTTCGCCATGGTCGAGTTCGAGGCGGACGACGCGATGGCGGCCGCAGCCGCGATCGCGGTCGACGATCCCGAAGTCGAGCAGGTGCTGATCTGTACGCCGGACAAGGACCTCGGCCAGTGCGTGCGCGGCGACCGTGTGGCAGCTTGATCGACGCAAGGGCGTGATCTTCGACGACGCCGGGGTACGGGAGAAGTTCGGCGTGGCGCCCGTCTATC
>CAVZMK010000001.1:0-200683 GCA_963776435.1 uncultured Microthrixaceae bacterium | reverse complement strand
CGAGGTGCTCGACCTGATCCGCGGCGAGCCCGTGGCCCGCGCCCTCGAGATCCTCGAGTTCTCCGAGCGCGACATCGCCCGCGTCGTCCTCAAGTGCCTCGAGTCGGCGATCGCCAACGCCGAGGCCAACGACGCCCTCCCCGCCGACGAGCTCGAGGTGGCGGCCTGCTTCGCCGACGAGGGTCCGACGTTGAAGCGCTGGCGTCCCCGCGCCCGCGGCCGCGCCACCCGCATCCGCAAGCGCACCTGCCACATCACCGTCATCGTCGGTCGCATCGATCCCGAGCGCCTCGAGCTGCTCCGCCAGAACGACGCCACCGGCCAGCGGGCCGGGGGCCGGGCCGCCGAGGCCCGGCGCCAGCGCGTGCTGCGCAGCCGCCAGGCCAAGGCGGACAAGCGCGCCGCCGAGGAACACGACCACGATCACGACCACGAGCATGGCGACGAGGGCGAGACGACCGACGAGGTCGAGACCGCCGACGCCGAGACCGTGGACGAGGCGCGACGACGACCGACGAGGGCGAGACGACCGACGAGGTCGAGACCGCCGAGACGGTGGCGAGCAGCGACGAGGCCGAATCGGCCGACGCCGACGACGAGACCGACGACGTCAGCGACGCCGACGGAGAGGACAGCTGATGGGCCAGAAGGTCAATCCGTACGGGTTCCGCCTGGGCGTCACCACCGAGTGGAAGTCGCGGTGGTTCGCCGATCGGCGCCAGTACGGCGAGTACATCATCGAGGACTGGAAGATCCGCAACTACCTGATGACGCAGCTGCCGCACGCGGCCATCAGCCGGGTCGAGATCGAGCGCACGCGTGACCGCCTGCGCGTCGACGTCCACACCGCGCGTCCCGGCATCGTCATCGGGCGACGCGGCGCCGAGGCCGACCGCCTGCGCGGCGGGGCTTACTGCCATCACGGGCAACAACAAGGTCCAGCTCAACATCCAGGAGATCAAGCAGCCCGAGCTCGATGCCGCGCTGATCGCGCAGGGCGTCGCCGACCAGCTCGCCGGCCGGGTGGCCTTCCGTCGGGCCATGAAGCGCGCCGTGCAGAACGCGCAGAAGGCCGGTGCGCTCGGCATCCGCGTCCAGTGCTCGGGTCGCCTTGGTGGTTCCGAGATGGCCCGCACCGAGTGGTATCGCGAGGGTCGTGTCCCGCTGCACACGCTGCGCGCCGACATCGACTACGGCTTCCGCGAGGCCAAGACCACCTACGGTCGCATCGGCGTCAAGGTGTGGATCTACAAGGGCGACATCCTCCCCTACAAGAGCGTGCTCGAGGACAAGATCAGCCGCGAGGCGGCGATGGCTGTCGGTGAGACCTCCGGCCAGGCCCGTCCCCGCAAGGTCGTCTCGTCGGCCGCGGCTCGGCGTCGCCCGAGCGAGGGCGAGGTTCCCGAGGTGGTCAGTGAAGAGGCGACGCCGCTGCTGAAGGAAGCCGATCCCGAGCTCGAGCGCCTGCTCGCCGAAGAGGAAGAGATCGAGCGCTCGGTCCGCGACCACAGCGAGACCCCGCACTTCCGTCCCGGGGACGGTGACTGACGTGTTGATGCCACGCAAGGTCAAGCACCGCAAGACCCATCGCGGCCGCACCAAGGGCCAGGCCAAGGGCGCGACCACGGTCACGTTCGGCGACTACGGCATCAAGGCCCTCGAGCCGGGGTGGATCACCGCCCGCCAGATCGAGGCCGCCCGTATCGCGATGACCCGCCACATCAAGCGCGGCGGCAAGGTCTGGATCAACATCTTCCCGGACAAGCCCGTCACCGAGAAGCCCGCCGAGACCCGCATGGGGTCGGGCAAGGGCAATCCCGAGCGCTGGGTGGCCGTGGTCAAGCCCGGCCGCATCCTGTTCGAGCTGTCCTACAACGACCCGGTGACCGCCCGGGCGGCCATCGACCGCGCCATCCAGAAGCTGCCGATCAAGGCCCAGTTCGTCACCCGTGAGGAGGGGTTCTGATGCCCGGCAAGCAAGCGGCCGAGCTCCGCGACCTTCCCGACGCCGCTCTGCTCGAGCGGCTGGCCGAGACCAAGGACGAGCTGTTCAAGCTCCGCTTCACCGCCGCCACCGGCCAGCTCGACAACCACGGACGGCTCCGCCAGCTCCGGCGCGAGGTGGCACGGGTGAACACCGAGCTGCGGGCGCGGGAGATCGCCGCCCACGACGCCATGTCCGGCGCATCCACCGCGAACGAGGAGACGGCGTGATGGCCGACGACGCAACCGCTACCCGATCCAACACCCGCAAGGTCCGCGAGGGCCTCGTCGTGTCCAACGCCATGGACAAGACGGCCGTGGTCGCCGTGACCGACCGGGTCCGCCACCCCCGCTACGACAAGACGGTCCAGCGCACCACCAAGCTGTACGTCCACGACGAGGCCAACGACCTCAACGTCGGCGATCGCGTGCGCGTGCAGGAGACCCGCCCGTTGTCCAAGTCCAAGCGCTGGCGCGTGCTCGACGTGTTGGAGCGGGCTCGATGATCCAGCAGGAGACCCGACTCCGGGTGGCCGACAACAGCGGTGCCAAAGAGGTGCTCTGCATCAAGGTGCTGGGTGGCTCGCGTCGCCGCTACGCCTCGATCGGCGACGTCTTCGTGGCGACCGTGAAGGACGCCATCCCCGGCGCGGCCGTCAAGAAGGGCGACGTCGTCAAGTGCGTCGTCGTGCGGGTGAAGAAGGAGAAGCGCCGTCCAGACGGCTCGTACATCCGCTTCGACGAGAACGCCGCCGTGCTCATCAACGACCAACAGCAGCCCCGCGGCACCCGCATCTTCGGCCCGGTGGGTCGCGAGCTGCGCGACAAGCGGTTCATGCGCATCGTGTCGCTGGCTCCGGAGGTGTTGTGATGAAGATCCGCAAGGGCGACCGCGTCCAGGTGCTCACCGGCAAGGACCGCGGCAAGTCCGGCACCGTCACCTTCGCCTACCCCGCCACCGACAAGGTCGTCGTCGACGGTCTCAACGTGGCCAAGAAGCACCAGAAGCCGCGCAACACGCCCAAGAACCCGACCTACCAGGGCGGCATCATCGACAAGGAGATGCCGATGCCGGTGTCGAACGTGGCCATCGTGTGCCCGTCGTGTGGCAAGCCCACGCGGGTCGGCTACCGCTTCGATCCGGACGGCTCCAAGGTGCGCCTGTGCCGCAAGTGCGGAGAGGACCTGACATGAGCGACACCGCCACGCAGAGCCCGGCTGTGCCGCGGCTCAAGCAGCGCTACACCGACGAGATCCGCGTCCAGCTGAAGGACGCGCTCGGCCTCGCCAACATCATGCAGGTGCCTCGCCTCGAGAAGATCGTCCTCAACATGGGCGTGGGCGCGGCCACCGATCAGGCCCGCCTGCTCGAAGGGGCCATCACCGACCTGGGCACGATCACCGGCCAGAAGCCGCTGACCACCCGGGCCAAGAAGTCGATCGCCGGCTTCAAGCTGCGCGAGGGCAACGCCATCGGCGCCAAGGTCACCCTCCGGGGCGACCGCATGTGGGAGTTCCTCGACCGGCTGATCAGCCTGGCCATCCCCCGCATCCGTGACTTCCGAGGCCTGCCGTCCGACTCGTTCGACGGTCGGGGCAACTACACCTTCGGCGTCACCGAACAGCTCATCTTTCCCGAGATCGACTACGACAAGGTCGACGTCACGAGGGGCATGGACATCACCATCGTCACCACCGCCCGTACGAACGCCGAGGGCAAGGCTCTACTCGATGCCTTCGGCTTCCCTTTCAAGCGTGAGGGGCAGCAGTAATGGCCAAGAAGGCGCTCATCGAGAAGCAGCAGCGCACGCCCAAGTTCAAGGTGCGGGCCTACACCCGCTGCCGGCGGTGCGGTCGTCCGCGCGCCGTGTACCGCAAGTTCGGGCTCTGCCGCATCTGCCTGCGCGAGCTCGCCCACGCGGGCGAGCTGCCCGGCGTCACCAAGGCCAGCTGGTGAAGGGAGGGCTGCCACGATGACAATGACCGATCCCATCGCCGACATGCTCACCCGCATCCGCAACGCCAACGTTGCGATGCACGACGAGGTGCGCATGCCGTCCTCCAAGCTGAAGGAATCCCTCGCGTCGCTGCTCCAGAAGGAGGGCTACATCGAGGGCTACACGGTGGCCGACAACGAGGACCGGCCCGGCCGCGTCCTCACGGTGACCATGAAGTACTCGCCCGAGCGCGCCCGCGTGCGATCTCGGGTGTCAAGCGCATCTCCAAGCCGGGCCTCCGGGTCTACATCAAGGCCGACCGCGTACCGCGCGTGCTCGGCGGCCTCGGCGTCGCCGTCCTGTCCACCAGCCAGGGTCTCCTCACCGACCGCGAGGCGCGCCAGCGCCGCGTGGGCGGCGAGGTCCTCTGCTACGTCTGGTAGGGGAGCCCACCATGTCGCGTGTCGGACGCTCTCCGATCCCGGTGCCCTCGGGCGTGGACATCTCCATCGCCGACGGTCGCATCACCGTGAAGGGCCCGAAGGGCCAGCTCGACCGCGCCATCCCGGCGAGATCACCATCCGCCAGGAGGGTGACGAGCTGCTCGTCGAACGGCCCGACGACGAGCGCGACAACCGCGCCATGCACGGTCTCGTGCGTTCCCTCGTCAACAACATGGTCCTCGGTGTCACCGAGGGGTTCCGCAAGGACCTCGACATCATCGGCGTCGGCTACCGCGCCACCGCCCAGGGCCCGAACAAGCTCGAGCTGGCGCTCGGGTTCAGCCATCCGGTCCGGGTCGACGCCCCCGACGGCATCAGCTTCGAGGTGTCCGCCCCGACCACCATCGGCGTGGTGGGCATCGACAAGGAGCTCGTCGGCCAGGTGGCCGCCAACATCCGAGCGATCCGCAAGCCCGAGCCCTACAAGGGCAAGGGTGTCCGCTACCGCGACGAGTACGTGGCCCGCAAGGCCGGGAAGACAGCGAAGTAGGAGCCATGAGCACCAGCGCCAAGGAGAAGCGGGCCGCACGCGTCCGCCGCCATCTGCGGGTCCGCAAGAAGGTCCGCGGCACCGCCGAGCGGCCGCGCCTCGCGGTGTTCCGTTCGAACAAGCACATCAGCGCCCAGATCATCGACGACCGCAGCGGCCGCACGCTGGCCGCCGCGTCGACGACCGAGGCGGCCCTCCGCTCCGGCTCGACGGGCAACATCGAAGCTGCCACCAAGGTCGGCACGCTCCTGGCCGATCGGGCCAAGGCGGCGGGCGTCGAGAAGGTCGTCTTCGATCGCGGCGGCAACCTGTACCACGGCCGCGTCGCTGCCGTGGCCGACGCGGCCCGCAAAGCCGGACTGGAGTTGTGATGGCCCCCAACGTGAGCGATGCCCAGCTGCGAGAGTCGCGGGTGATCAACATCAACCGGGTGGCCAAGGTCGTGAAGGGCGGCCGTCGGTTCTCGTTCACCGCGCTCGTGGTGATCGGCGACGGCGCCGGCCGGGTGGGTCTCGGCTACGGCAAGGCCAAGGAGGTGCCCCTCGCCATCCAGAAGGGCACCGAAGAGGCTCGCAAGAACCTCTTCTCGGTCCCGCTGGCCGGCAGCACGATCATCCACCCCGTGATCGGCGAGATGGGGGCGGGCCGCGTGCTGCTCAAGCCGGCTGCCCCCGGTACCGGCGTCATCGCCGGCGGCGCCGCCCGCGCCATCCTCGAAGAGGCCGGCATCCACGACGTGCTGTGCAAGTCGCTGGGTTCGGCCAACCACATCAACGTGGCTCGGGCCACCATCGCCGGGCTGCGCGCCCTCAAGCGCCCCGACGAGATCGCCCGGCTGCGGGGCCTGTCGCCCGAGGAGTTCGTCCCCAAGGGCCTGCTCGAGGCCTACCGGCGCAGCGAGCGCGGCCCGCTCGTCCCCGACGAGGTCGGCGTGATGGCCGAGATCGCCGCCGGCACCCCCTATCTCAAGGTCACCCAGGTGCGCTCCGGCATCGGGGCCAAGCCGAAGACCCGTGGCACGCTGCGTGCCCTCGGCCTGCGCGGCATCGGTCAGTCGAACACGCTGCCCGACCGCCCCGAGATCCGGGGCATGATCGCCCGGGTCCCCCACCTCATCACCGTCGAAGAAGAGAGCTCGTCGTGAAGGTCCACGATCTCAAACCGGCCGCCGGGTCGACCAAGCGTCGCAAGCGCGTCGCCCGTGGCATCGGCGGCAAGGGCGGCAAGACCGCCGGCCGCGGCACCAAGGGCCAGGGCGCCCGCGACACGATCCCCGTCGGGTTCGAGGGCGGCCAGCTCCCGCTCCACATGCGGGTGCCCAAGCTCAAGGGGTTCAAGAACCCCTTCCGGGTCGAGTACCAGGCCCTCAACCTCGACGTGCTCGACGCGTCGGGCCTCGACTCGATCACGCCCGAGTCGCTCCACGAGCGCGGCCTCACCCACAAGGGCGCCCTGATCAAGGTGCTGGGGCGGGGCGAGGTCACCCGGGCCCTGCACGTGAAGGCCCATGCCTTCTCCCGGTCGGCCGAGGCAGCCATCACCGCCGCAGGCGGTACGGTTGAGGTTCTGCCGCTGCCGTGGGGTGACCGACGTCCGCCGGCCAAGGGCAACCACCTCACCAACCGCTAGCCGCGCCCGTCGCGCCACCCGCCCGAGCTGACCAGCTCGTCGACAGGAGCCCTCCCCGGTGCTTTCCAGCTTGCGCAACATCTTCAAGGTCCCCGACCTGCGCAACAAGGTGCTGTTCACGATCCTGATGATCGTGCTCTACCGGTTCGGGGCCCACCTGCCGGTACCGGGCATCGACACCAGCGCGCTCAAGACGCTGCGCAGCGAGGCCAGCCAGAGCGGTGTGCTCGGCTTCCTCACGCTGTTCTCCGGTGGCGCGATCACCAACTTCGCCATCTTCGCCCTCGGCATCATGCCGTACATCACGGCGTCGATCATCATGCAGATCCTGGGCGTGGTGATCCCGAAGCTCGAGGAGTGGCAGGAGCAGGGCGCGGTCGGCCAGCGCAAGATCACGCAGTGGACCCGCTACGTCACGATCGGCATCGCCGTCGTGCAGTCGACCGGTCTGAGCTACCTGTTCCACAAGGGCGGCGGTGGGCTGCGCCAGGGCAACACGACCGGTCTCGATCTCGTGCCGCACTACAACGCCGGCCACGTCGGGCTCATCGTCCTCACGCTGACCACCGGCACCGCGCTGCTCATGTGGATGGGCGAGCTCATCACCCAGCGCGGCATCGGCAACGGCATGTCCCTGCTGATCTTCGCGTCGGTCGTGTCGACGCTGCCCAGCCAGGGCACGCGCATCCAGGCCGCGGCCGGCTGGCCGGCGCTGATCATCACGATCATCGTGTTCATCATGCTGCTGGTGGCCATCGTGTTCATCGAGCAGGGCCAGCGCCGGATACCGGTGCAGTTCGCCAAACGTCAGGTGGGACGGCGCGTCTACGGCGGCCAGAGCACCTACATCCCGCTCAAGGTCAACCAGTCCGGCGTGATCCCCATCATCTTCGCCAGCTCGGTGCTGTACCTGCCGCAGCTGCTGTCGTTCGTGCTGCCGGCCTCGGGCTGGGGCGCCGACGTCCAGGGCTTCATCAACAACCACCTGTCGAACCCCGGCTCGCCGTACTACCTCGTCGTGTACGGCCTGCTGATCGTCGGCTTCGCCTACTTCTACACGGCCATCACGTTCGATCCGGCCAAGCAGGCCGACACCCTGCGCAAGCAGGGCGGGTTCATCCCCGGCATCCGACCCGGGCCCCAGACCGAGCGCTACCTGGCCCGGGTCCTCAACCGCATCACGCTGCCGGGCGCGCTGTTCATCGCCTGCGTCGCGCTCATCCCGTCGTGGATGCTGAGCCACTACCTGCCCGGCAACCAGGTGTCGTTCTCGGGCACGTCGATCCTCATCGCCGTGGGCGTCGCCCTCGAGACGATGAAGCAGATCGACAGCCAGCTCATGATGCGCAACTACGAAGGGTTCCTGAAGTAGTGGGATTGAAGCTCGTGCTCTTCGGCCGGCAGGGCGCCGGCAAGGGCACGCAGTCCGCCCTGCTGGCCAAGCACTACGGCGCGCCGCACGTCTCGACGGGCGACATGCTGCGCGAGGCGGTGGCCGAGGGGACCGAGTTCGGCCGCCAGGCCAAGCAGTACATGGACTCGGGTGCGCTCCTGCCCGACGAGGTCATGCTCGGGGTCATCACCGAGCGGTTCTCCCAGCCCGACGTGCAGGCGAACGGGTTCCTGCTCGACGGGTTCCCGAGGACGGTCGGGCAGGCCGAAGGGCTGCTCGGCATCACCGAGGTCGACCTGGCGGTCGACCTCGAGGTGCCCCGTGACGTCGTGCTCGAGCGCCTTTCGAGCCGGCGGGTCTGCTCGAGCTGCGGCACGATCTACTCGCTGGCCGAGCCGCCGAGCCACCCGTGGACCTGCGACGTCTGCGGAGGCGAGGTGGTGCAGCGCGCCGACGACACGGCCGAGGCCATCGGCAAGCGGCTCGAGGCCTACGAGCGCGACACGGTGCCGGCCATCGCCATCTTCGGCGAACGCGGACTGCTCGAGACCATCAGCGGGCTGGGACGTCCCGAGGACGTGTCCGCCCGGCTGATCGCGGCCATCGACGACCACGTCGCACGGTGAGCGCCCAGTTTTGAGGTGGTGGACGTGAAGATGAGCAAGACGCCGACGGTCCGCACGCCGGCCGAGGTGGCCAAGATGCGGCGGGCCGGCAAGGTCGTGGCCGAGATGCACGACCGCATCCGCGCGGCTGTGCGGCCCGGCGTAACGACGCTCGATCTCGACGCGATCGGCCGGAAGGTGATCGAACGGCGGGGGGCGACGTCGAACTTCCTCGGCTACCACGGCTTCCCCGCGGTGATCTGCGCGTCGCCGAACGAGATGATCGTGCACGGCATCCCCGGCGACTACGAGCTGCGCGACGGCGACCTCATCTCGATCGACTGCGGCGCGGTGGTCGACGGCTGGCACGGCGACGCCGCCTTCACGATGGGCGTGGGCGAGATCACCCCGGCCGCCGCGAAGCTGATCGACGTCACCGAGGCGTCGCTCCACGCCGGCATCGCCGAGCTGACGGCGGGGAGCCATCTCGGTGATGTAGGCGCAGCCGTGCAGGAGGTGGCCGAGAAGGCCGGCTTCTCGATCGTGCGCGAATACGTCGGCCACGCCATCGGTCGGGCGATGCACGAGCAGCCCGAGGTGCCGAACTACGGGCGCCGGGGTCGGGGCGCCAAGCTGTCGGTGGGCAACGTCTTCGCCGTCGAGCCGATGGTCAACGCCGGTGGGCGCGAGACGGTCCTGCTGGACGACGGCTGGGGAGTCGTGACCGCCGACGGCTCGCTGTCGGCCCACTGGGAGCACACCATCGCCATCACCGACGACGGCCCCCAGATCCTGACCGTCCCCTGATCCGGGCGGTCGGGCGCCGGTAGGGTCGGGCGCATGGACGCGACCATGATCGAGGCGATCGACCACTGCCAGCGCTCGGTCGACGCCGCCCAGGCGGTCATCGACGGGGTGGGGGAGGCCGATCTCGAGCGCTCCACGCCCTGCGCCGACTGGGACGTGCGGGCCCTGCTCCGGCACATGATCTGGATGAGCCAGGTGTTCGCCGGTGGACTGACGGGGGGCGACGTGCCCGACGAGCCGGCCCCGCTGGGCGACGCCCCCGCGGCCGACTTCGCCGCCGGGAGCGCGGCGGCCATGGCCGCGTGGCGCGACGTCGACTGGTCGGCGATGACGCTCCGGCTGCCGTTCTCCGAGCTGCCGGCGGCCATCGGGGTGCGGGTCTTCATCGGCGACAACTCCATCCACACCTGGGACCTCGCCACCGCCCTCGGCCGTCCGTTCGCCATCGACGAGGAGCTGGCCGGTCCCCAGCTCGACCTGATGCAGCAGTTCTACGACCCCACCAACCGTGGCCCCGACCGCTCGTTCGACCTGGCCGCGCCGGTCCGCACGGGCGCCTCCACCACCGACCGTCTCATCGCCCTTTCGGGCCGGCGGTTGCCCACCTGAACCGCCCGAACCGGAACTGGGCATCAAAATGGGTCAAAACGACGTGCAAAGATGCCCAGTTTCATGGGAGGGGCGGGGCGGAGTTGGCCCTCGGGGCAGCTCACGCTAGGATCTTCCCTTGCCTTGGGCGCTTTCGCGCGTGCGCGCCGCCGCCCCTGGTTTGACGACTCCACACTCCTCCATCTCGGGAGAAGCACGCTGCCCAAGCCCAAAGAAGACGCGATCGTCCTGGAAGGGACGGTGATCGAGCCGCTGCCGAACGCCATGTTCCGCGTCGAGCTCGAGAACGGCCACAAGGTGCTGGCCCACATCTCCGGGAAGATGCGGATGCACTACATCCGCATCCTGCCCGGAGATCGCGTGCAGGTGGAGCTCACGCCCTACGACCTCAGCCGAGGTCGCATCACCTACCGCTACAAGTGATCGACACCACCACAACGAAGCGAGAGCCCAGGGCCACGAGCGAGCTGCTCCGAAGCCAGAGCCCGGGCCCGTCGGGGCCAGTCCCCGGCGTTCCTGAACACGAAGGATTCAGGCGAGACCATGAAAGTACGACCAAGCGTCAAGCGCATGTGCGAGAAGTGCAAGGTGATCCGCCGCCACGGGCGCGTGCAGGTCATCTGCACCAACCCGCGCCACAAGCAGAGGCAGGGCTAAGATGGCACGCATCTCCGGAGTCGACATCCCCCGCGAGAAGCGGTTGGAGATCTCGCTCACCTACATCTACGGCATCGGCCGCACGACCGTCGCAGCAGATCTGCGCCGCCACCGACATCGACCCCGACACCCGGGTCCGCGACCTGACCGACGAAGAGGTCAGCCGGCATCCGCGGCTGGATCGACCAGAACCTCAAGGTCGAGGGCGACCTGCGCCGCGAGGTGTCCCAGGACATCAAGCGCAAGATGGAGATCGGCTGCTACCAGGGCCTGCGCCACCGCAAGGGCCTCCCGGTCCACGGCCAGCGCACCCACACCAACGCCCGCACCCGCAAGGGTCCGAAGAAGACCGTCGCCGGCAAGAAGAAGGTCGGGAAGTACTGATGGCCAAGCCCACCAGCGGGGGCCGTCGCCCCCGCCGCAAGGAGCGCAAGAACGTCACCTACGGGGTGGCCCACATCAAGAGCTCGTTCAACAACACGATCGTGTCGATCACCGACCAGCGAGGGCAACGTGCTGGCCTGGGCGTCGGCCGGCAACGTCGGGTTCAAGGGCTCGCGCAAGTCGCACGCCGTTCGCCGCCCAGATGGCCGCCGAGCAGTGCGCCCGCCGGGCCATGGAGCACGGTGTGCGCAAGGTCGACGTCATGGTCAAGGGTCCGGGCTCGGGTCGTGAGACCGCCATCCGCTCGATCCAGAACGTCGGCATCGAGGTGACCGGCATCAAAGACGTCACGCCGGTGCCCCACAACGGCTGCCGCCCGCCGAAGCGACGGAGGGTCTGATGGCCCGGTACACCGGTCCCAAGGCCCGCATCTCCCGCCGGCTCGGCACCAACATCTGGGGCACCAAGGGCGAGACGATCGCCCTCGACAAGCGTCCCTACCCGCCCGG
Organism: uncultured Microthrixaceae bacterium; assembly: GCA_963776435.1. Taxonomy (GTDB): domain Bacteria; phylum Actinomycetota; class Acidimicrobiia; order Acidimicrobiales; family Acidimicrobilacustridaceae; genus UBA4742. The sequence goes on along the minus strand of CAVZMK010000001.1, from coordinate 189,177 downwards.
TGAGCACGGTCGCACCCGCCGCCGCGGCAACGTGTCCGAGTACCTCGCTGCAGATGCAGGAGAAGCAGAAGGCCCGCTTCACCTACGGCCTCTCCGAGCGCCAGTTCCGCAACCTCTACGAGGAGGCGAACCGCAAGGACGGCGTCACCGGCGAGAACATGCTGCGCTTCCTCGAGCTGCGCCTCGACAACGTCGCCTACCGCGCCGGCTGGGCGGCCACCCGCCCGCAGGCCCGCCAGTTCGTCGGCCACGGCCACGTCCAGGTGAACGGCAAGCGGGTCGACATCCCGAGCTACCGGGTCCGCAAGGGCGACGTCGTCACCCTCAAGGGCAAGTCCCGCGAGATGGTCGTCGTCCAGTGGAACACCGACGATGCTGGGCCGCACGCCGCCGCCGTGGCTCGAGGCCGGCGACGGCGGCTTCGCGGTCACCGTCCGCGAGCTGCCGCTCCGCGAGCACATCGACGTGCCCGTCCGCGAGCAGCTCATCGTCGAGCTCTACTCCAAGTAACCCGGCGCTCCGGGGCGGGCCCGGCCTGCCCCCGCCGCCTCCTGCAAGCGCACCCTGTTCGTCCTACGGAATCCAACGATTCACTGAGGTAGAAGCACATGCTGGTCATTCAGCGCCCGACGGTCGAAGCACTCGGCGAGGACGACGGCGATCGGCAGCTGTTCGCCATCGGCCCGCTCGAGCCCGGCTTCGGCCACACGCTCGGCAACTCGCTGCGGCGCACGCTGCTGTCGTCGATCCCCGGCGCGGCCGTCACCCAGGTCCGCTTCGACGACGCCCTCCACGAGTTCGACACCATCGAGGGTGTCACCGAGGACGTCACCGACATCATCTTGAACCTCAAGGACCTCGTGCTGCAGGTCTACGTCGACGAGCCGGTCACGCTGCGCCTCGACGTGCGCGGCCCGACCGACGCCACCGCGGCCGACATCCAGTCCACCAGCGACGTCGAGATCCTCAACAACGACCTGCACCTCGCCACGCTCAACGGCAAGGGCCGCCTGGCCATCGACATCACCGTCGAGCGGGGCCGGGGCTACGTCTCGGCCGACCGCAACAAGACCTCGAACACGATCGGCGTCATCCCGGTCGACTCGATCTTCTCGCCGGTGCGCCGGGTCACCTTCCAGGTCGAGCCCACCCGGGTCGAGCAGTCGACCGAGTTCGACCGCCTCGTCCTCGACATCGAGACCGACGGATCGATCTCGGCCCGCGAGGCGCTGGCGTCGGCCGGCGCCACGCTGCGCACCCTGGTGCAGCTGGTCGAGGAGATGAGCGACGAGCCCCAGGGCCTCGAGCTGGGCGAGCTGAGCGGCACCAGCGCCGGCTCGCCCGACCTCGACCTGCCCATCGAGGACCTCGACCTGTCCGAGCGGCCCCGCAACTGCCTCAAGCGGGCGCAGGTCAACACCATCGGCGAGCTGCTCGAGAAGAGCGAGGACGATCTGCTGGCCATCACCAACTTCGGCCAGAAGTCGCTCGACGAGGTCATCCAGAAGCTCGACGAGCGCGGCCTCTCGCTGCGCAGCCGGGACTGAGGCCACCACCATGCCTGCCACACCTCGCAAGAGCCGCCGCTTCGGCGGGACCGCCTCGCACCAGAAGCCGATGATGGGCAACCTGGTCGCCTCGCTCATCGCGGCCGAGGCCATCGTGACCACCGAGGCCAAGGCCAAGGCCCTGCGCCCGGTGGCCGAGAAGATGATCACCAAGGCCAAGAAGGGCGGCCTGCACAACCACCGCCAGGTCGTGGCCTTCATCCGCGACACGGAGATGGCCGCCAAGCTGTTCGACGAGATCGGTCCTCGCTACGCCGACCGTCCCGGTGGCTACACCCGCATCCTCAAGCTCGGCCCCCGCCACGGCGACAACGCGCCGATGGCCCGCATCGAGCTGGTCTGATCCGGCCGGCCTGACCGGGGGTCACGTGATCGTCCGCCGGGCCGGGTCGGTGGAGACCATGACGTTGTTCGATCCCCCGGAGGCGCCGCTCGCGCCGGCGGCCGCGACCGTTCGGGTGCGCCTCACCGTCGCCTACGACGGATCCGGCTTCCACGGCTTCGCCGCCAACCGCGACGTGGTCACGGTGGGCGGGACGCTGACCGCCGCGCTCGAGCGCGTGCTGCGGGCTCCCGTCGCGCTGTCCTGCGCCGGTCGCACCGACGCGGGCGTGCACGCGTGGGGGCAGGTCGTCGAGCTTCGACGCGCCCGCCGCCGATCTCGACCTCGACGAGTTGGCCCGCTCGGTCACGAAGCTGTGCGGTCCGTCGATCGTGGTGCGGGAGGCGTCGCTCGTGGGGGACGACTTCGACGCGCGGTTCTCGGCCCGGTCCCGCACCTACCGCTACACGGTGCTGAACCAGGCGGTGCCCGATCCCTTCCTGGCCGCCACCTCGTGGCACGTGGAGCGACCGCTCGACCTGCGGCTGCTCCGCCTCGCCTGCGACCCGATCGTCGGCGAGCACGACTTCTCCTCGTTCTGCCGCGGCCCCGAAGCGCGGCGCCGACGAGCCGCCGGCGTCGCTCGTGCGGCGCGTGCGGCGGGCCCAGTGGGACGACCTCGGCGACGGTGTGCTGCGGTTCGAGATCGAGGCCGAACGCGTTCTGCCACCAGATGGTCCGCAGCCTCGTCGGCACCCTGGTCGAGATCGGCCTCGGCGCGCACGACGCCGGCGCACCTGACGGCCGTGCTGCAGGCCGGTGACCGCCATGCCGCCGGGCAGCTGGCGCCTCCGCAGGGGCTGTGCCTCTACGAGGTGGGGTACTGAGGCTGGTCACGTTGCGAAGCCGCCAGGCGGAGCCGCTCGCCTGGTTTGCTGTTGCCGCCGCCTGCCCGTATCGTGGTAGGTCGCTCCTGGCGCCTCTCATCGGCGGCCGGATGCAGTTGACCCAGCCCATCACCACCCGAGCAGAGGCCGCGCACGTGCCCACGTACTCCCCCAAAGCCAGCGAGATCCAGCGTGCCTGGCACGTCATCGACGCCGACGGGCTCGTGCTCGGTCGCGTGGCCACCGAGGTCGCCCGCCTCCTGCGGGGCAAGCACAAGCCGATCTACACGCCGCACCTCGACACCGGCGACCACGTCATCATCGTCAACGCCGACAAGATCGTGCTCACCGCCGGCAAGGCTCGACAAGAAGATCCTCTACCGCCACTCGGGCTATCCCGGCGGCATCCGCCAGCGCACCATGGGCGATCTCATGGCCACGCCGGCCCGAAGAGGTCGTCCGGCGCGCCGTGCGCGGCATGCTGCCGAAGACCCGGCTCGGTCGGGCGCAGATCTCAAGCTGAAGGTCTACGCCGGCCCGACGCACCCCCACCTGGCCCAACAGCCCCAGCCGCTCGAGCTCGAGCAGGCCCGGGCCCGCAGCTGATCGCCCGCGAGGACACCTGATGACCAAGCCCCTCATCCAGTCCACCGGTCGCCGCAAGCGGGCCGTGGCCCGCGTGCGGTTCCGCCCCGGCACCGGCAAGATCATCGTCAACCGGCGCGAGGTCGACGGAGTACTTCCCCTCCGAGACCCACCGCATGGTACTGACCGAGCCGCTGCGCCTCACCAACACGTCCGAGGTCTACGACATCGACGCCACCCTCGACGGCGGTGGCCCTTCCGGGCCAGGCCGGCGCGCTGCGCCACGGCATCGCCCGCGCGCTGGTCGAGCTCGACGAAGAGCTGCGCGGCGAGCTCAAGAAGGCCGGCTTCCTCACTCGCGACGCCCGCGAGAAGGAGAGCAAGAAGTACGGCCTGAAGAAGGCCCGCAAGGCCCCGCAGTACTCCAAGCGCTGATCGGTCGGGCTCAGAGCGGGATCACGGGCAGGCTGGGTGCCGACCACGGCCCCTCGCCGAGCTCGTTGAACGCCACGACCTGACACCTGTAGGCGGCACCGGAAGACAACCGGCGCAACGTGATCGGCCCGGCTCCGGCGATGCGGATCCTCCTGGTCGGCTTGTCGACGGCCGAGCATCTCGCTTCGTAGCCCGCCGCGTTGCCGACCGGATCGAACGACAGGATCACGGTGCGCGCCTCCCCGCCGGCGGAGGCGACCAGGTTCCCCGGCGGCTGCAAGGGCCGAGTCGGTAGGTCGATCGCGGGCGAGGGAGGTCCGGCGCCGAGCGAGTTCACGGCCTGCACGACGCATCCGTACGGGATCTGCCGCCGGAGGCCGTTCAGGATGATCGGACCGAAGGGAGGTTCCCGGTCGGCCGCCGATCTCGGGCGATCGCCGCCGGCCGAGCACGTGGCGACGTAGGCCTCGATCGGAAGCCCGCCGTCGTCCGGCGCGACGTCGGCGATCGGGTCGTAGGTCGCGAGCCCACCGCCCCCGGTGGTCCGGATCACCGTCACGTTCGTCGGTGCCACCGTGGGCGGACCCGGCATCGTCACTGCCACGCTCGAGGCGGGCCCTCGCCCGCGCCCGTTCCCGGCCGCGACTGCGCACGTGTAGGTGACCCCGGGCGTCAGGCCCTCGAGCCTGACCGCGAGGAACGGCGGCGTTCCGTCCTGGTCCGTCTCGGTCGTGTGTCCCGGCGCGGAGCACGCCACCCGGTAGCTGCGAACGGGGAGCCCGCCGTTGTCGGGAGGAGCGTCCGCGATAGGCGCGTAGGAGACGGTCACCCAGCCGATCCGCGTGGCCCAAGGGGCCGCGGCGACCCCACTGGGAGCGACAGTCGGGGGAGTGGTGTGGGGGGCCAGCTCGGGAACGGCGGCCTGGGCGGTGACGGGGCCGAGGCCGAGGGCGAGGGCGAGAACCCCGGCCAGGAGGGCGCACGACGTGGCCAGGGCCACGATCGGTGCGCACACAAGGTCCCGAGGTGCGGTGGTCCTCACCTCGCCCACGATCGACCCCATAGGGCCCGGCGAACAGGGTCCTTCGGCTCTTCGGCGCCCAAGGGAGCCGAGGACCGGCGACCTACACTGTTCTGCTCATGTGCGGGATCATCGCCGTCGTCCGTCGTCCGACCGATCGCCAGCCTCCGACCGCGGCCGAGATCACCGGCCCGTTGGCCGTGGCCCAGCCGCGATCTCGATGCCGTGGACCCGCACCGTCGACGACCCGGCTGTCCTTGCCAAGATCGCCGTTCGCATCCTGGCGGTCGATCGGCAGCTGCGGGGTGCGGCCGGGGTGGCTGCCCTCGTCACCGACCCCCCGCTGTTGAACGAGGTCGTGCACCTCGCCCTCGCGATGGGTGAGCGGGTCGTCGCCATCGACGAGCAGCTGGACACGCTCGAGCTCGACGCCCGGCTGATCGACGAGGCCCGTGGCATCGAAGCGGTCAACGCCTCGCTGGTCGGACTGAAGGACGCGGTGTGGGCGATCGAGCACGACCGCGTCCGCACCGCCAGCGCGGTCCGCGAGCTGGCCCCGCCCGAATCGTCGGCCGCCGCGATCACTGCCTACCTCTCGATCCAACAGGCCCTCTCGGCGCTCGATCGTCTCGAGGTGCGCGGTCGCGACTCGGCCGGGCTCTACGTCCTCGTCCGCAACCACGGGCTCGACCTCGGCTCCGGATCCCTGGCGGCCGAGCTGGCCCGCCGCCGCGGCGACCCCTTGTTCGCATCCGGCGGCGTCGAGCTGGCCGAAGGCCATCTGGGCTTCGTGTACAAGGCGGCGGCCGAGATCGGCGAGCTCGGCGACAACACGCGGGCGTTGCGCAGTGCGCCATCGCCGCCGACGAGCTGTTGCGTCGAGCGGTGCAGGCGCCGACGGCCGAGGCGGTCGTGCTCGGCCACACCCGTTGGGCCAGCGTCGGCATCATCTCGCAGGCCAACGCCCATCCACTGAACTCCGACGAGCTCGACGATCCCGACACCGGCGGCCTTGCCGGGCGCGGCGCGCCTTCGTCACCGCCGTGCTCAACGGCGACGTCGACAACTTCGCCGACCTCAAGGCGACCGAGGGCCTGCGCATCCCGGCCGAGATCACGACCGACGCCAAAGTGATCCCCACGCTGGCGTCCCGGAACCTGGCCGCCGGCCTGCCCGCTCGTCGAGTCGTTCCGGCGCTGCGTCGACCTGCTCGAGGGATCGGTGGCGATCGGGGCGAGCTCCGCCAGCGCGCCCGACCGATCTGCTCTTCGCCCTGCGTGGCAGCGGGCAGGCGCTGTACGTTGGTCTGGCCGACGACGCCTACGTCGTCGCGTCCGAGCCCTACGGACTGGTCGAGGAGACCGATCGCTATCTCCGCCTCGACGGCGAGACCCCGGCCGACACGGACAACCCCAGCGCGACCCGTGGCCAGATCGTGCGGCTGTCCGGCGCGGCGGCCGGCACGATCGACGGCATCGAGCGGCTGGCCTACGACGGTGCCCCCTCTGCCGGTTCGCGAGGCGGAGCTGGCCGAGGCCCAGATCACGACCCGTGACATCGACCGTGGCGACTCGCCGCACTTCCTGCTGAAGGAGATCACGGAGGCGCCCGCGTCGTTCCGCAAGACCTTGCGGGGCAAGCTGGTCGACCGGGACGGCGCACTGCAGGTCGTGCTGCCCGAGGACACGTTCCCCAGCGACCTGCGGGCCGATCTCGCCGCCGGGCGGCTGCGGCGGGTCATCGTCATCGGCCAGGGCACCGCGGCCGTGGCGGCCCAGAGCCTGGCCGCCGTGCTCGGGGCCGCGGTCGGCGACGACGGCCTCCTGCGCGTGCGGGCGATGCTCGCCACCGAGCTGTCCGGCTTCGACCTCGCCGCCGACCTGTCCGACACGCTCGTGGTCGCGGTCAGCCAGTCCGGCACGACGACCGACACCAACCGGACGGTCGACCTCGTCCGGGCGCGCGGGGCCCGGGTCATCTCGATCGTCAACCGTCGCAACAGCGACCTGACCGACAAGTCCGACGGCGTGCTCTACACGTCCGACGGTCGCGACGTCGAGATGAGCGTGGCGTCGACCAAGGCCTTCTACTCGCAGGTCGCCGCCGGCTTCCTGCTGGCGTTGGCCATCGCCGACGAGGTCGGGCTCGATCCGGCTTACCCGCGCGCCGAGATCCTGGCCGGCCTGCGCGAGCTGCCGGCGCTCATGGACCGCACGCTCGCGCTGCGCCCCGCACTGGCCGAGGCCGCCACCCGCCTGGCCCCGAGTCGTCGCTACTGGGCGGTCGTGGGCAACGGTCCCGAACCGGATCGCGGCGAGCGAGGTGCGCATCAAGCTCTCCGAGCTCTGCTACAAGTCGATCGCCTGCGACGCGACCGAGGACAAGAAGCACATCGACCTGTCCTCCGAGCCGCTCATCCTGGTCTGCGCGGCCGGGCTGAGCGGATCGACGGCCGACGACGTGGCCAAGGAGATCGCCATCTACCGCGCCCACAAGGCGGCGCCGGTGGTGATCGCCAGCGAGGGCGAGGAGCGCTACTCCGCGGCCATGCAGGCCGTGCTGGTGCCGCGCACGCATCCGAGCCTGGCCTTCGTGCTCTCGGCCATGGCCGGCCACCTGTTCAGCTACGAGGCCGCCCTCGCCATCGACGCGCAGGCCCATCCGCTGCGCGGCGCCCGAGCGGCGATCGAGGGTGTGCTCTCCTCGGGACCAGATGTGAGCCCGGACGACGGGGACGACCTGCTCGACCGGCTCGGTCCGGCGCTCGAGCCGATGGCGGCGCGGTTCTTCGACGGCCTCCGCACCGGTGACTACGACGGCCAACTCGAGGCCAGCACGGCCGTGCGGCTGGCGTCGCAGCTGCGCTACGCGCTCGAGATCCTCCCGCTCGAGTCCTACCAGGTCGAGCACGGCAAGGTCGGCACACCCAGCGTGGTGATCGAGGACCTGACGCTTGTCGCTCACCCGCGCCATCGACGAGCTGACCCGACCGGTCGACGCGATCAAGCACCAGGCCAAGACCGTGACCGTCGGCATCTCCCGCAGCGACGAGAGCCTGCTCCAGGTGCCGCTGGTGGCGGCCGTGCTGGCCGCCGGCGTGGCGCGCGACCAGCTCACCTACGGTTCGCTGCGCGCGTTGGCCACGCTCGACCCGGCCGTCGTCGAGGTCGTCGGCTACACGCGGTACCGCATCGAGGGCCGTGTCGACGACGAGGGCACACCGGCCTCGGCCGTGGTCATCGATCGGGGCGGCATCTCCGCGAGCTGGTCAGCCGCACCGAGGCCAACCCCGAGCTCGTGGGCACCAAGCACCGCGTGGCGACCCAGCGGCTCGTCACCGTGGCGCGGGGACGCCGCGACGGTCGCACTCTCGCCATCGTGCCCGAGGTCAAGGACAAGCAGACGACCGGGCTCACGCTCCTGCACCTGCGCTTCCACGAGCATCTCCCGCCCGCGACGATGCGAGCCGTGCTGACCGGCTACCAGGGTCGGTTCTCGGCGCTCAAGGACGCGGTCACCGAGACCGAGCCAACCTTCCGTGAGGACCTGTTGGGCACGCTGCCGGTGGTCGATCTGCTGACCGAGCCGGTCAACGTGCTCGCCGACCGGTGGCGGGCGGGGAGCGCGTGACGCCGGTCCGCGAGCCGTGACCTCCGACCTGATCGGGATCGGCACCGATCTCGTCGACCTCGACCGGTTCCGCGCGGTCCTCGCCCGCACACCCCGCATCGTGCCGCGGCTCTTCACCGAGGACGAGCAGGCGTACGCCTGCGCCCGGCGCGACCCGACCGAACGCCTGGGGGCGCGGTTCGCGGCGAAGGAGGCGGCGATGAAGGCGCTGGGCGTGGGCCTGGGCGAGGTCGACTTCCGCGACGTCGAGGTCGTGCGGCTCGAGACCGGCGCGCCCGTCTTGGCGGTGCATGGTCGGGCGGCCGAACGGGCCGGCAAGCTCGGCGTCGCCCGCTGGCTGGTGACGCTCAGCCACACCGCGCACCTCGCGCAGGCCGTGGTGGTGGCCCTCGGCCCGGGTCCGGGCGAGACCGACGAGCTGACCCAGACGCGTCGTGCGCCGGGCGCTGTCCGATCCGCTCGTCGTGGACCGGCTGCTCCGGCGGCGCGGGCCATGATCCCGGTCCTCACCCCCGAGGAGATGGGGGAGGTCGACCGGGCGGCGGCCGAGCCGGTCGAAGTGCTCATCGGTCGGGCGGGGGCGGCGGTCGCCCGTTCGGCGTTGACGATGCTCGGCGGGACCTACGGCCGCCGCGTGGTCGTGATCGCCGGCAAGGGGAACAACGGCAACGACGGCCGATCTGCCGCCGAGCGGCTCGTCCGGCGGGGCGTGCGGGTCGAGGTCGTCGCGCCGGCGGCCGACGTGGTGGTCGGTCCGTGCGACCTGGTGATCGACGCCGCCTACGGCACCGGCTTCCGGGGCACCTACTCGTGGCCCCAGCTGCCGGCGGGGGTCCCTGTGCTCTCGGTCGACATCCCGAGCGGGGTCGACGGGCTGACCGGTGAGGTCGCCGGACCCGTGCCCGCGGCGCGGCGCACGGTGACGTTCGCCGCGCTCAAGCCGGGCCTGCTGCTCGAACCGGGGGCGACCCTGGCCGGCGAGGTGGTCGTCGCCGACATCGGTCTCGACGTGGGCGCCGCTCAGAGCTCGCTCGTCGAACGCGACGACGTGGCCGCCTGGCTGCGTCCCCGGCCCGCGACGACGAACAAGTGGCGCTCGGCGGTGTGGGTCGTGGCCGGCAGCCCGGGGATGGCCGGCGCGGCCACGCTGGTGTCGCGTGCGGCGCTGCGGACCGGCGCGGGCTACGTGCGGCAGTCGAGTCCCGGGCTGGCCGTGGCGCCCGACGATCCGGTCGAGGCGGTGCAGACCGAGCTGCCGGGTTCCGGTTGGGCGGCCGCAGTGCTCGGCGAGCTCGACCGGTTCGAGGCGCTCGTGATCGGCAACGGGCTCGGCACCGGGTCGGCCACCCATGCCGAGATCCGCGAGGTGGTGGGATCGGCCGGCGCCCTCCCGGTGGTCGTCGACGCCGACGGGTTGACGGCGCTGGCCGCGGCTCCCTTCGACCTGTCCCCGAACGTCGTGCTCACGCCCCACGACGGCGAGTACGCACGGCTGGCGGGCAACCCGCCGGCACCCGATCGGCTCGGTGCGGCTCGCGACCTGGCCCGACGATGGGGCTGCGTCGTGCTGCTCAAGGGAGGCCCCACCGTGGTGGCCCACCCGACCGGGACGACGTTCGTGGTGGCGACCGGCGATTCCCGGCTGGCCACCGCGGGCACCGGTGACGTGCTCGCCGGGGTCATCGGCGCGCTGGCCGCCCGCGGGCTCGATCCCTTCCACGCCGCGGCGGCCGGTGCGTTCCTGCACGGCGAGGCCGGCGCCCTAGGCTGGCGTGACGGCCTCGTGGCCGGCGATCTGCCCCGGCTCCTGCCCGAGGTGATCGAACGGCTGGCCCGCCGGCCGGGCTGAGCGTCCGCCTTTCCGTCCGCCCACCTGTCCGCCGAGCGACCAAGGAGACCCGATGCTTCGCGACCTGCCCGTCCGGGACGTCATGACGACCGACGTGGTCACGTTCGCGCCCGATCAGAACGTCAACGACGCCATGCGGGTGCTGGTCGAGCGGGGCGTCGACTCGGGGCCGGTCCTCGACGGCGGGCAGATCGTCGGCATGCTGTCGACCGGCGACCTCGTGGTCGAGGAAGCCCGCGTGCACTACCCGACGATCGTCAACTTCCTCGGCGTCAACGTCACGCTGCCGTTCGAACACCAGAAGCTCGACGACTCGGTGGCGAAGGCGCTCGGTGCATCGGTGGGGGAGGTGATGACGGCCGAGCCGCTCACCATCTCCGCCGATGCCACCGTCGAGGACGCGGCCACCCTGATGCACGACCGCGAGGTCTCGCGGTTGCCGGTCGTCGACGGCGGCGGTGCGTTGGTCGGCATCATCGCCCGCGGCGACATCCTGCGAGCCATCGTCGCCGGCACTGGCGAAGACGAGTCGCGTTAGCCGCCGATGCGCGCCACGCGGGCCGAGGTCGACCTCGATGCGGTCGCCCACAACGTGTGCGCGATGCGCGAGCTCGTTGCGCCGGCCGAGGTCTGCGCAGTCGTCAAGGCGGACGGCTACGGGCACGGCGCCATCGCCGTCGGACGAGCCGCGGTCGACGCGGGCGCGTCGTGGCTCGGCGTTGCCCTGGTCGAGGAAGGTGCGGTGCTGCGGCGGTCGGGCATCGACGTGCCCATCCTCCTGCTCTCCCAGCCCCGGCCGGCTGACGTCGACTCGGCCGTGCGGCTCGGTCTGCGCCTGAGCGCCTACACCGCCGATGGGCTCGACGCGATCGCCGCCGCCGCCCGCCACCACAGCGTCCGCGCGCCGGTGCACCTCAAGGTGAACACCGGCATGAACCGCGTGGGCGCGGCACCCGACGACATCCCGGCTCTCACCCGCTCGATCGTCGATCGAAGCGAGCTGTCCTTCGAGGCGCTGTGGACGCACTGTGCGGTGGCCGACGAGCCGGCGAACCCCTTCACCGACGTGCAGCTCGACCGCTTCGACGAGGTCACCGCCGGCCTGCAGCGCGCCGGGCTGGAGCCGCCGATGCGCCACGCCGCCAACACCGCGGCGGCGCTCGACCACCCTCGCAGCCGCTACGACCTGGTGCGCGTGGGTATCGGCACCTACGGCATCGCGCCGAGCCCGGCACTGGCGGGACGCGCCGACCTGCACCCCGCCCTCGAGCTGCGGGCCGAGGTGGCCATGGTCAAGCGGGTGCCGGCCGGCGATCGCATCTCCTACGGCCTCACCCACCGGTTCGAGCGCGATGCGACGGTCGCGACGGTGCCCATCGGCTACGCCGACGGCGTGACCCGGCGGTTGTCGGCGACCGGTGGCGAGGTGCTGGTCGGCGGGTTGCGCCGGCGGATCGTCGGCACGATCACGATGGACCAGCTGATGGTGGACTGCGGCGACGACGAGATCGCGGTCGGCGACGAGGTGGTGCTGATCGGCCGCCAGGGCGACGAGGTGATCACCGCTGATGAGTGGGCCGCACGCGTCGACTCGATCGCCTACGAGGTGGTGTGCGGCATCGGGCCACGCGTCCCGCGCCGCTACCACCGTTCGGGTCGCTCGTGATCACCGACGTCGCCGGCGTGCGGGTCGGCCACTGGAGCGACCTCGTAGCTCGTACCGGCTGCACCGTCGTGCTCTTCCCGGACGAAACGACGGCGTCGGGCGAAGTGCGCGGCGGCGCACCCGCGACGCCGCGAGTTCGACCTGCTCGCGCCCACCCGCACGGTCGCACGCCTCGACGCGGTGGTGTTGTCCGGCGGATCGGCCTTCGGGTTGGCCGCCGCGGACGGTGTCGTGCGCGTTCTCGAGGCGGCGGGCGTCGGCTTCACCACCCCGGCCGGCGTCGTGCCCATCGTCGTCGGCCTGTCGCTGTACGACCTCGCGGAAGGCGACGCGTCGGTGCGCCCCGGGCCCGACGAAGGCGTCGCCGCGGCCGAGGCCGCCCGACCGGGACCGTACGCGATCGGGCGCGTCGGGGCGGGAACCGGTGCGACCGTCGACAAGTGGCGAGGGCCCGACGGGCGGCGACCCGGTGGCCTCGGCACTGCGACGGTGGCCGAGGACGACCTCGTCGTGGCCGCGCTGGTGGCCGTCAACGCGTCGGGCTCGATCGACGACGGGACGTCGAGCTCCGCGCCCATCCTGTCGGGCCTCCGCCGGCTGCCGTTCGACGACGGCGAGCCGCAACCGGGGGCCAACACGACGATCGGCGTCATCGTGACCAACGCCCGGCTCGACAAGGTCGGGTGCCACCTCGTGGCCGAAGGCGGCCACGACGGCCTCGCCCGGTCGGTGTTCCCCCCGCACACGACCGGCGACGGTGACGCGTTCGTGGCGGCGGCCACGGGACAGGTCGACGCGCCGGTCGATCTCGTCCGGACCATGGCGCTGATGGCGGTCGAGCGGGCCGTTCGCCAGGTGGCCGCCGAGGCCGCCGGTGCCACCTAGCCCCCCGGCGACCGCCGGCCGGCCGGCCACTACGATCAAGGGGTGTCGACCACCCTGGACGAGCTGGCCGTCGAGGCCAGCACCTGCACCCGTTGCCCCCTGGCGGCGGGGCGGACGCAGGTGGTCTTCGGCATGGGCGACCCCCGGGCCGACCTGCTGTTCGTGGGTGAGGGACCGGGCGCGGAGGAGGATCGTCAGGGTCTGCCGTTCGTCGGGCGATCGGGACAGCTCCTCGACCGGCTGATGCTCGAGGAGCTCGGCATCACCCGCGAGCGTGTCTACATCGCCAACGTGGTCAAGTGCCGGCCACCCGACAACCGCGATCCGATGCCGGCCGAGATCGACGCCTGCCGCCCCTACCTCGAGCGCCAGATCGAGCTCATCGCGCCGAAGGTCGTCGTCACCCTCGGCAAGTTCGCGGGACAGCTCCTGCTCGACTCGAAGGTGGGCATCACGAAGCTGCGCGGCCAGCAGTACCCGTACGGCGACGCGGTGCTCATCCCGACCCTCCACCCGGCCTACGCCCTGCGCGGCGGGGGCGAGCCGTTGGCCCAGATGCGAGCCGACTTCGTCCGGGCCAAGCTCGCCCTCGCGGCCGCGTGAGCGCGGCGGTGGCGACATGACGCTCCTGGCGCGGTCCCGCTCGGCCGCCGACACCCAGGCGCTGGCCGCCGCGCTGGCCGAGCTGGCGCGACCCGGCGACGTCATCCTCCTCGCCGGCGAGCTCGGCGCCGGCAAGACGGCCTTCACGCAGGGCTTCGGTGTCGCGCTCGGCGTGAAGGAGCCCATCACCAGCCCGACTTTCACGCTGGCCAGCCAGTACGAAGGGCGCCTCGACCTCAACCACCTCGACGTCTACCGGATCGAGCAGCTCTCCGAGGTGCTCGACCTCGGGCTGCCCGAGATGCTCGACGAGGGCGGGGTCACGGTGATCGAGTGGGGCGACGCGATCATTGGCGCGCTGCCGGCCGACTACCTGCTCATCCGCCTGAGCTACGGCGACGGCCTCGACGACCGGGCGCTCGAGCTCGACCTGGTCGGCACCCGGTGGACCGCCCGCAACCGCGCGCTCTCGCTGGCCTTGGCCGCCTGGCTGGTCCCGTGCTGATCCTCGGCATCGACACGGCCACCGCGCAGGTGAGCTGCGCCATCGGCGGGCACGAGGGCGTGCTCGCGTCGACGCTGTCGTCGCGCGGCAAGCGCCATGCCGAGTCGCTCACGCCCGCGGTGCAGTTCACGTGCCACCAGGCGCGCATCGAGCTGTCCGAGATCAGCGTCGTCGCCGTCGATCTCGGACCGGGCCTCTACACCGGCCTGCGCGTGGGTGTGGCCGCGGCCAAGGCGATGGCCCACGCGCTGCGGGTCCCGATGATCGGCGTCCCCAGCCTCGACCTCCTCGCCTTCCCGGTCCGCTTCACCTCCCGGCTGATCGTGGCTGCGGTCGACGCGCGCCGTGGTGAGCTGTTCTACGCGTTCTACCGGCAGGTGCCGGGGGGCGTGCAACGCATCGGTGACCACCAGCTGGGTTCGCCCGACGACCTGGCTGGCGAGCTGCTGGCGGCCAGCGAGGAGTGCCTGCTGGTCGGCGACGGCGCCATCCGCTACCGCGAGGTCTTCGACGGCTTCAACAAGGTCGACATCGTCGGCGAGGAGCTGGCCTACCCGATGGCGTCGTCGCTCGTGATGCTGGCCCACGCCCAGGCGTTGCGCGAGCAGTTCGTGAAGCCGTGGGAGCTCACGCCGATGTACCTGCGCAAGCCCGACGCGGAGATCAACTGGTCGACGAGGGAGGGCGGGTGACCGGATCCGCCGTCGTCGTGATCACGCCGATGCGCCGTCGCCACCTCCGGGCGGTGCTGCGCATCGAGTCGCGCAGCCAGCCCCGCGGCTGGTCGCTCGGCCTGTTCCTCGGTGAGCTGGCCCGACCGGAAGGCCGCAGCTACCTCGTGGCCAAGGTGGACGGGCAGGTGGTCGGCTTCGCCGGCATGCTCTTCATCGGGGACGAAGGCCACGTGGCCACCATCTCCGTCGACCCGTCGTGGCGGGGCCAACGCGTGGCCGCCCGGCTGATGGCGGTGCTGTGCCGGCAGGCGATCGAGAAGGGTGCCACCGCGCTGACCCTGGAGGTGCGGGCCGGCAACGACGCCGCGCAATCGCTGTACCGGCGGTTCGGCTTCGCGCCCGCGGGTGTACGTCGTGAGTACTACAAGGACAGTGGCGAGGACGCGCTGGTGATGTGGGCCTACGACGTCGACGCGCCCGCGTACGCGGAGCGCCTCGACGCGATCGAGGCGCCGCTCGTGCCGGTCACCGAGGTCGAGGGGCTCGAGGCGGCTGGTTGCACGCTCCTCGACGCGGCCGCGTCGGAGATCGGCGGACGGCCGTGACGGGCACTCGGATCCTCGGCATCGAGACGTCGTGCGACGAGACCGCCGCCGCGGTCGTGGTCGACGCGCGCCAGGTGCTGTCCTCGGTCGTCAGCAGCCAGGTCGAGATCCACGCCCGGTTCGGCGGCGTGGTCCCCGAGATCGCCAGCCGCGCCCACGTCGAGTCGTTGACGCCGGTGGTGGCGCGGGCGCTGATCGAGGCCGGCATCAGCGACGACCACGTCGACGCCGTCGGAGCGACAGTCGGTCCGGGTCTCGTCGGCGCGCTCCTCGTGGGTCTGAGCGCGGCCAAGGCGCTGGCCCTGGTGTGGGACGTGCCGTTCGTCGCCGTGAACCACCTCGAGGCCCACCTCTACGGCGCGCTGCTGGAGGAGCCCGACCTCGAGCTGCCCATCGTCGTGCTCTTGGTGTCGGGCGGCCACACGCTGCTGGTCCTCATGGAGGGCCACGGGCGCTACCACCTGCTCGGCTCGACGATCGACGACGCGGCCGGCGAGGCGTTCGACAAGGTGGCGCGGTACCTGGGCCTCGGCTACCCGGGCGGACCGGCGATCGACCAGATCAGCCTCGAGGGCGACCCGCACGCGATCGCCTTCCCCCGCGCCATCCTGGCCGACGGGTACGACTTCTCGTTCAGCGGACTCAAGACGTCGGTGGTCAACCACGTCCGCCGCCACCCGGACGTGGGCACCGCCGACGTGGCCGCCTCGTTCCAGGAGGCGGTGGTCGACGTCCTCGTGACCAAGGCCCGCCGAGCCGCGGCCGAGCACGGCGCGAAGGGGCTGGCGCTGGCCGGGGGAGTGGCCGCCAACTCGCAGCTGCGCACTCGGCTGCTCGACGCGTGCATGGCCGACGGGCTGCACCCGTTCCTGCCCAGCCGGGAGATGTGCACCGACAACGCCGCGATGGTCGCCGCGGCCGCCTGGTGGCGCCTCCAGAGCGACGGTCCGTCGCCGCTCGACACCGGCGCCAACCCCGGTCTACGACTACCGACAGTGGTCGGATCGCGCGATACTCCGCACGTTCCGGACGCAGGGGGATCCACATGAGCGTGGCCCGTCGGGCGGCTCGCACGTCGTCGGCACCCTCTGAGGATGTCGCGCTCCCGCTGGGCGACGAGGAGCGCCGGGGCCGCGCCGAAGCGGCCCGCACGATCGGGCTCGTGCCGTCGCTCGACGGGGTGCGAGGGATCTTCGTCCTCGTCGCCGTCATGGGCCACCTGTTGATCTTCATCCCCTGGTGGCTCGACGTCGTGGGCGGTTCGTTCGTGGGCGTGGACCTCTTCTTCGTGATGAGTGGCTTCCTCATCACCTCGATCCTGTTGCGCGAGGTCCAGCGGACGGGGCGTATCGGGCTCAGCGCGTTCTACCAGGGCCGCGTGCTGCGGCTCATGCCGGCTCTCTTCGCCATGGTCGCGGCCGAGTTCGTGTGGTCGATGTTCCGGCACTACCCGCTCGACTACGAGCTCAAGGCCGTGGCGTCGGCGTTGACCTACTCGTCCAACTGGGGTCTCCACATGCCCTGGAGCTTCAACTTCTTCCAGCAGGCGAGGTACGACGTCGCGATGCCCCAGCTCTGGAGCCTCGCCGTCGAGGAGCAGTTCTACCTCCTCTGGCCCCTCATGCTCATCGGTCTGCTGGCCGTCGCCCGTCGCTACAAGTGGGTGCCGGTCACGTTCGTGGTGATCGGGATCATCCTCGTCACGATCCACCGCGTCACCGCGGTCATGGCGATGCCCGAGACGCAGTTCAAGAACCTGGGCTGGTACGCCTTCTACCAGCGCACCGACTACCGGGCCGACGACCTGATGTGGGGCGTCCTGCTCGCCTTCCTGTGGGTGCGGGGCTGGTTCCCCCGGCGCGGGTTGAAGCTGGCCGCGTGGATCGGCCTCGCCTTCCTCGTCGTATTCATCTTCGTCGGCAAGCAATCCGAGAAGTGGGTGTACCTCTGGGGTCTGCCGGCCCTGGCCATCGGCTCGTTTGCCATCGTGCTCGCCTGCACCGAGACCGATTGGGCCGCCAAGCGGTGGCTCGAGACCCGCTGGCTCTGCGCCATCGGCGTCGTGTCCTACGGGCTCTACGTCTGGCACGTGCTCATCTACCAGATGGTGCACAACGCGGTACCGCACTGGCCGGTCGGCTACCAGATCGCGCTGGCCTTCGCGGCGACTGCGGCGGCGACCGTACTGTCGTGGTACTTCATCGAGAAGCCCGCGCTGCGCCTAAAGGACCGGCTCCGCCGCCGCTCCGCGGCACAGCAGAGCTCCGGAACGGCGGGTGTCCAAAGCGCCGCACCAGCTCCCCCAGACGAGGCGGTCGACGCGATCGATCCCGAGGCGGACCGCATCCTCGACACATCGCGGGCTCCGGAATGAGCGAGCGTCTGCCGGCCGGTCCCGACGAGCGAGCGGGACGGGCGCAGGCGGCGCGGACCCTCGGTCTGGTGCCTTCGCTGGATGGAGTCCGTGGCGTGGCCATCATCTTCATCTGCGTGTACCACCTCGACCCCTTCATCCACACGTGGACCAAGGAGGTGCCGGGCCTTTCGGTGGGCGTGGACATCTTCTTCGTGCTCAGCGGGTTCTTGATCACCGCGATCATGCTGCGCGAGCACGACGGCACGGACCGTGTCCGGCTCACCCCCTTCTACGAAGGTCGCGTGCTGCGCCTCGTCCCGGCCTTGTTCGCCATGGTCCTCGTCGAGTTCCTCTGGTCGATGCTCCGGCACTACCCGCTCGACTACGAGTTCAAGGTCGTGGCTTCGGCGCTCACGTACCTGTCCAACTGGGGATTCACACCCTGGCACGTCACCCTCCTGCAGGAGGGGAGGTACCCGGCCGGGATGGGCCAGCTCTGGAGCCTCGCGGTCGAGGAGCAGTTCTACCTGCTCTGGCCGCTCCTGCTCATCGCCCTTCTCGCGGTCGCCCGCCGGTTCACGTGGGCGCCGATCACCGCCGTGGTGATCGGAATCGTGGCCGTCACGGCGCACCGGATCTACTCCTACGAAGCCATGTCGGCGTACCAGTTCCACAACCTGATCGGGTGGAACGTCTTCTATCAGCGGACGGACTACCGGGTCGACGGCCTCCTGTGGGGTGCGCTGGTCGCCATGTTGTGGGTTCGAGGCTGGTTCCCGCGGCGCGGTCTGGCGATCGCCGGTTGGCTCGGTTGCGCCGTTGTGGTCGCGGCGGTGCTCAAGGTGTCGATTGTGGACGGGTGGCTCTACCTGTGGGGCATGCCGGTGATCGCCGCCGGTGCGGCGGCGGTGATCCTCACCTGCGTCGAGTGCGACTGGCCGGTGCGCCGCCTCCTCGAGACGAGGTGGTTGTGCGCGATTGGTGTGGTCTCCTACGGCATCTACATATGGCATCTGCTGGCCTACACGATGGTCACGCAGGTAGGGAGCCGATGGAGGACGGGCGTGCAGGTGGCGGCGGCGCTGGGTCTCACGGCTGTGATGACCCTGGGCTCGTGGTACCTGGTGGAGAAGCCGTTCTTGCGGGTGAAGGATCGGCTCCGCCAGCGCTCCTCTCAGTCTGAGGGCACCCATGAGGCGGCGCAGAAAGGGGCTGATCGAAGCCCTGCCGGTGTCGATCCCGAGGTGGTGGGTCTGTTCGAACCGTCCCCTTCCGACGAGTGACCGCGGCAGAGCGAACACGCGAGCGGACCTGGTGGCGCCGGGCGGAGTCATCGTGGCTGTGAAAACCTGTTCGTGATGGTCCGACCTTCGACTGGGGAGCCTGGGCATCCCGATTCCCTCGCCATCGAAGAGGCGACGGGGAGGGGGTCAGCGGCCCAGACGATCGGCATCGTCCCCTCGTTCGATGGTGTGCGGGCGATAGCGGTGCTCGTCATCGTGGCCTACCACGCACCCTTGGTTCAGGCGAAGGTGATGCCCGGCGGGTTCCTCGGCGTCGACATCTTCTTCGTGCTGAGCGGCTTCCTCATCACCTCGATCCTGGTGCGCGAACGCGCCCGCACCAACCGCATCGGTGTCGGTTCGTTCTACGCCCGCCGGGCGCTGCGACTGCTGCCGGCGTTGGTCGCGTTCCTTGCCGTGCACGCCATCTGGGCCACCGTGACGGGCATCCCGGCTCATCGCGAGGTGCCGGCCGTGCTCTCGGCGCTGTTCTATGCCACGAACTGGCTCCATGCGAGTCAGCCCGGCGTGCCCGGGATGGGCCATATCTGGTCGCTGCAGGTGGAGGAGCAGTTCTACCTCGTCTGGCCGCTCCTCTTGGTGGTGCTCCTCTCGCTCGTGCGTCGCCGCGAGCTGGCCGCGCTGGCGACCGGCCTGTTGGCGATCGGATTCGCCGTGCTGCGCGCGTACTACTTCGGTGTGGTGTGGCACGGATCTGCCTATGCGACCTACGTGCTCTACGTCTGGCCCCAGTTCCGGGCGGACACACTGCTGATCGGGGCCTTCGCCGCCCAGCTCTGGCTTGGCGGGTGGCTGCCGAAGCGGGTCCTGGCCGTGATCGCGTGGCCTGCCGCCGCCATGGTGGTGTGGTGGGTGGCGCGGGTGGCGGCGACCGACCACTGGGTCTTCTACTGGGGCTTCCCGGTGTTCGCGACCGCCGTGGCCATCGTCCTCTGCGCTCTCGTGACGACGGAATGGCCGGTGAAGCGGTTGTTGTCGATCCGACCGCTGTGCGTGATCGGAATCGTCTCATACGGGATCTACCTCTGGCACTACCTGATGCTCACCATCGTGGAGCAGGCCTGGCCGCGCTGGGGCGAGTGGCCCCAGACCGTGGTGGGGCTCGGTCTCACGGCCGTCGCGGTGACGGCATCCTGGTTCCTGGTCGAACGGCCCTTCCTCAGGCTCAAGGATCGGATCACGCGGCGCGGCGTGGCCCCGGAGGGACCTCTTCAAGGGTCCGGGCCCGGGTCGGCGCTCGTCGAGGGTGCGGAAGGCTGAGGTCCGCGGGTGCCCAGGTTGTGCCCCGTCCGTCTCGCGCCTATCGTTAGCACTCGCACTACGAGAGTGCTAACGACGCCGGCTGCCGCCGGCACCAGTCCGATCCTGTTTACGGAGGCGTGCACACAATGGCTCTTCAGCCCCTCGACGATCGCATCGTCGTCAAGCCCGGCGAGTCCGAGGAGACCACCGCCAGCGGCCTGGTCATCCCCGACACCGCCAAGGAGAAGCCCCAGCAGGGCGAGGTCCTCGCGGTCGGCCCGGGTCGCCGTTCGGATCAGACCGGCGAGATCATCCCCATGGACGTCAAGGTGGGCGACACCGTCGTCTACAGCAAGTACGGCGGCACCGAGATCACCGTCGACGGCGACGACGTGCTGATCCTCACCGCCCGCGACGTCCTCGCGATCGTCAAGAAGGAGCCTCTCCCATGCCCAAGATCCTGAAGTTCGACGAGGACGCGCGCCGCGCCCTCGAGGCCGGCGTCAACAAGCTGGCCGACGCGGTCAAGGTCACGCTCGGCCCGAAGGGCCGCAACGTCGTGCTCGACAAGAAGTTCGGTGCGCCGACCATCACCAACGACGGCGTGTCGATCGCTCGCGAGATCGAGCTCGACGACCCGTTCGAGAACATGGGCGCCCAGCTGGTGAAGGAGGTCGCCACCAAGACCAACGACATCGCCGGTGACGGCACCACCACCGCGACCGTGCTCGCCCAGGCGCTGGTCCGTGAGGGCCTGCGCAACGTGGCCGCCGGCGCCAACCCGCTCGGCGCTCAAGCGCGGCATCGACAAGGCCGTCGCGGCCGCCGTCGAGTCGCTCGGCCAAGCAGGCCAAGGAGATCGACGAGAAGGCGGAGATCGCCCAGGTCGCGTCGATCTCGGCGGCCGACCCCGCCATCGGCGAGGTGATCGCCGACGCCATCGACAAGGTCGGCAAGGACGGCGTCGTGACCGTCGAGGAGTCCAACACCTTCGGCATGGAGCTCGACTTCATCGAGGGCATGCAGTTCGACAAGGGCTACCTGTCGCCGTACTTCGTGACCGACCCCGAGCGCCAGGAAGCGGTCCTCGAGGACCCGTACATCCTCTTCGTGAACGGCAAGATCGGCTCGGTGCAGGATCTGCTGCCCGTGCTCGAGAAGGTCATGCAGGGCGGCAAGCCCCTCCTGATCGTCGCCGAGGACGTCGAGGGCGAGGCCCTGGCCACCCTGGTCGTCAACAAGATCCGCGGCACGTTCTCCTCGGTCGCCGTCAAGGCTCCCGGCTTCGGTGAGCGCCGCAAGGCGATGCTGGCCGACATGGCCATCCTCACCGGCGGCCAGGTCATCTCCGAGGAGATCGGGCTCAAGCTCGAGAACACCACCCTCGACCTGCTCGGCCACGCCCGCAAGGTCGTCGTCAACAAGGACGACACGACCATCATCGAGGGCGCCGGCTCGGCTGACGACGTCAAGGGCCGCATCGCCCAGATCAAGCGCGAGATCGACGACACCGACTCCGACTGGGACCGCGAGAAGCTCCAGGAGCGACTGGCCAAGCTGTCCGGCGGCGTCGCCGTCGTCAAGGTCGGCGCGGCCACCGAGGTCGAGCTCAAGGAGAAGAAGCACCGCATCGAAGACGCGCTCTCGGCCACGCGTGCGGCCATCGAGGAGGGTGTGGTCGCCGGTGGCGGCACCGCCCTGCTCCGGGCCCGCGCCGCCGTCACCAAGGCCATCAAGGCGCCTCGAGGGTGACGAGGCCACGGGTGCTCGCAGCGTCGCACAAGGCGCTCGAGGCTCCGGCTCGGCTCATCGCCGACAACGCCGGGCTCGAGGGTGCCGTCGTCGTGCAGCAGATCGAGGCCGAGTCCGGCTCGACCGGCCTCAACGCGGCCACCGGCGAGTTCGAGGACCTGCTCAAGGCCGGCGTCATCGACCCGGCCAAGGTGACCCGCGCGGCGCTGCAGAACGCGGCGTCGATCGCCGGCCTGCTCCTGACCACCGAGGCGCTCGTCGCCGACAAGCCCGAGGAGGCATCGGCGCATGCCGGCGCATGCCGGGTGGCGGCATGGGTGGCATGGGCGGCATGGGCGGCATGATGTAGGACCACCGGGCTCACGCCCGTTGCTCGCGCTGACGGCCGGTCCCCCGCGGGGCCGGCCGTTGCGCGTCCGGGGTGCGATGCTCCTGGGATGCGGGTCGTCTTCGCCATCAACCCGGGCCACGGCCACCTGTACCCGACGTTGCCGCTGGCCGACGCCTTGGCCCGGGCCGGCCACGTCACGAGCTACGCCATGCTCGACGTGCCCTCGCTGCGGGCAGTCGTCGAGGCCCGCGGCCACGAGTTCGTGGTGCTGCCACCGTCGCAGGCCGAGCAGCAGGCGCGCTTCGCCGAGGCGTGGGCCGACCTGGCCGGGCTCGATCCCGAGGCGCTCGAGGCGCAGGGCCTGGCTCGCCTGTTCGTCCCGCTGGTCGAGCCGGCGCTCGATCCGCTGGTGGCGCACCTGCGGCGGTGGCGGGCCGACCTGGTGGTTCACGAGCTGACGACGTTCTTCGGCCCGCTCGCCGCGGCCATCGTCGGCATCCCCTCGGTCGACCACGGGACCGGCTACGGGTTCGTCGCCTCGGCCCGCGGGGCCGGCGATGCGATGGCGCCCATGTGGCGCGCTCACGGCTTCGAGCCGGATCCGTTGGCCGGCATCTACCGCCACCTTCACCTGGACCTGTTCCCGCCGTCGCTACCCGATCCGATCGTGGCCACGCTCGATCCGACCCGGGTACGACCCCTGCGACCGGTGGCGTTGCGATCCGACGCGCGCACGGTGGGCCCGCGGGACGCAGCCGGCTCGGCCCGGGTCGTGGCCACACTCGGCACGGTGTTCGACGACGATCCGTCGGCGTGGGCCGCGATCGAGGCCGCGCTCGCCGGACTCGATGTCGAGGTCGTGCGCCTCCGGCCGGGCCCGGGCTTCGTGCCGATCGGCGACGTCGTGGCGGGCGCGGGCGCGATGGTCTCCCACGGCGGCGCGGGCACGATGCTGGCGGCCCTGGAGATGGGCGTCCCCTCGGTGGTGCTCCCGCGAGGAGCCGATCAGCACGCGATCTCGGCGGCCGCCGTGCGGGCCGGGGTCGCCATCGAGGTCGACCCCGAGGCCGATCAGATCGCGGACGCCGTCACGCGCGTGCTCGACGGCGCGCTCGCCGCCGACGTCGAGCGGGTTCGGGGCGAGATGGCGGCGATGCCCGGACCCGACGAGCTGGTGCCGGTCCTGGTCGAGCTCGGGCGGCGAGATCCGGCGTGGCAGTCGGTATCCTCCGCTCATGGACCGCCCACCGCCTGATCCCGCGAAGCTGTTGGCCTACTGGCAGGAGTGGGAGCGGGGCGACGAGACGCCGGGCCGGGTGATGGCGAACCTCAAGACCGCCGGGATGCCCGACCTGCTGGCCCAGCTGGCGTCGGCGACGCCGCCGGCCCCGACCGCTTGAGGCGACCCGGACCCCAGGTCATCCCGAGGCCGGCCAACGCCCGGCGGGGCGAGCCCGCGCCGTGGGCCGATCTCGATCCGGCGAGACGGCGGGTCTCGCTCGAACGCGTGCGCCACGTGCTCGCCACGGCACCGCCGCCGCGTCGCTCGGCGCTCGAGGGCACGGGCACGCGGCCATCGGCCGTGCTGGCACCCGTCTACCCCGACGGCGAGGACGTCGTGGTGGTGATGACGCGCTCGTGCCCAGCACCTGCGCTCGCACCGGGGTGAGGTGAGCTTTCCGGGCGGGGCCTGCGACCCGACCGACACCGACCTGCGGGCGACCGCGGTGCGGGAGGCGTTCGAGGAGGTTCACCTCGATCCGGGCTCGGTCGAGATCATCGGCGAGCTCGACCACCTCCAGACGGTGACGAGCCAGTCCTACATCGTGCCGTTCGTGGGCGAGCTGCCGGCCCGCCCCGACCTGGTGGCATCGCCGGACGAGGTCGAGTCCATCCTGCACGTCCCGCTGTCCGAGCTGCTGGCCGACGACGTCTACCACGAGGAGCGATGGGGTCTCGCCCCCCTGGAGCACCCCGTCCACTTCTTCGAGCTCGACGGCGACATCGTCTGGGGCGCCACCGCCGCCATGCTCCGCAACCTCCTCATCTGGCTCACCACCCCCTGACCCGCAGCACTTCTTTGTGGTCGAAACGTTCGTGAGGAACGACTCAATCACAAGAAACGCGGTGTAGGCGGAGGGTGTCACACCCCGTTGGCAGGATGGCGCGCATGGCGGCGGCCGGAGCGGGACCTGACGAGCGAGCACGGCTGGATGCACGCGCCTCTGCTCAGCACGGATTGTGCACGACCGCGGACCTTCGGTGGGCAGGCATCACCGAAGGAGCCGTTCGTCGGATGGTCCGGCGTGGAGAGCTCGTACGTGTCCACCGTGGCGTCTTCCGGCTGGCCGGTACCGCATCGAGCGACCCGCAGGTGCTCCTTGCTGCGATCCTGGCAGCTGGTGAAGGGGCTGTCGCGTCACACCGAGCCGCGGCCTGGCTGTGGGCCGGGGGAGCTGCCCGCAGCCTGACAGTCGAGGTGACCGTCGCGAACCCGCGTCAGTCGGTGCGCGACGTGGTCGCGCATCGGCGGCTGCTCTCGCCACTCGACTGCTCGGCGGACTGCGCATGGCGCCACGGCGTTCCCGTCACCTCGCCGCTGGTCACCGTCGTCCAACTCGGTGCGGTCGTCCCTGAGTGGCTCGTCGCGCGTACGCTCGACGACTTCGTCGGTCGCAAGCTTGTCACCATCACCGGAGTCCAGAGCGACGCTCGGTCGTCTCGGGGGTCGCGGCCGCCGCGGCGCAGGCGTGCTGCGACGGGTCTCGGAACAGCGCGGGCTCGGGACGCTGACCCACGAGGGCGCCCTCGAACCGATGCTCGCCGACCTCTGCGTGCGGTTCGGGCTGCCGATGCCGTCCTACCAGCACGAGATCACCTTGGACGGCTGTCGTCGCCGGCTCGACTTCGCCTACCCCGAGCTTCGCATCGCCATCGAGGTCGATGGCTACGAGTTCCACTCCCGTTACGAGCGTCTTCGAGGATGATCGGGTGCGGGCCAACGCGCTCGAGCTCGCCGGTTGGACTGGTGCTGCGATTCACCTGGCACGAACTCGTTCACCGACCCGATCGAGTTGCGGCGACGATCCGTCAGGCCGTCGCCGGTCGCGCCGCCCGTGGCCAGGCCGCCTGACCCTTCTTTGTGCCGCGAGCGTTCTTGGGGAACAGTTCGATCACAAAGAACGGGGGTGCAGGTGACGGTGAGCGAGGGGGAGCTGGATCCGGGGCGGTTCGAGACGCACGTGTTCGACGGGCGGGGCTTCCGGCTGGCCTACGTCCACGAAGGCGTCGGCGGGTGTCCGCTGCTGCTCGTGCACGGGTGGCCCGAGACCAAGCGCATCTGGTGGCGGGTGATCGAGCCGCTCGTGGCGGCCGGGTTCGAGGTGATCGCGCCCGACCTGCGCGGCTTCGGCGAGAGCGACGTCGCCCCGGACGGCTTCGGCGACGTGGCGTCGTCGAGCCGCGACCTCCACGCCCTCGTGCACGACCACCTCGGCCACGACCGGGTCGTGCTGGTCGGCGGCGACTTCGGCGGACCGATCATCCAGGACATGGCGCTGCGGTTCGGCTCCTTCGTCGACCGCATGGTGCTCTTCAACTCGCCGCTGCCCTACGACAAGGTCCGCATGGCCGGGATGCGGACCCGTCCGCAGAGCGCGCACGACTACTTCCTCCGACAGGGCACCGATGCCGACGCGCTGGCCGCCGAGCTGGCCACGCCCGAGCAGCGCCGTCGCTACATCGCCACCTTCTACTCGTCGCGGTTCTGGGCCCACCCCGGCGCGTTCGACGACGCCGCCATCGCCTTCCACACCGAGCCGTTCGCCGACGGCGCCAAGCTCCGGGCCTCGTTCGGCGCCTACGAGAGCGTGTTCGACCCGGCGCGGCGTCAGCGAGCCCGCCGATGATCGCGCCGAACCCCGACACCCGCACGCTCATCCTCTTCGGCCCGTCGGACCACGTGATCTACCCCGACTTCGACCTCATGGCCGCAGCCGTGTTCGACGACCACGTCGGCCCGTACCTCCTGCGCGACTGCGGCCACTTCGTGCAGTGGGAGGCCGCGCACGCGCTGTCGAGCGGCGTCGACCGCCTTCTGCGCCGACCGGTCTGGCTCAGACGCCGCTCGTAGGCGCAGTTGGCGGTGGTCGCCAGACGATGGCGCCGGCCGCCGGCGGCGCGTCGACGAGCGCCGCGCAGCCCTGCAGCCAGCGCGTCGAGCTCGAGCGGGTCGAGCGTCGACCGGGCCCACTCGTCGTGGCGCCACACGCCGAGGTTCATGACGAACAGCTGGGCGACGGCCTCCGGCGGCGGCGCGATCGTCGTCGTGACGTCGTGGACGATCGACCCCGCCGCCCCGATCGCGCCGAGCCGGCGGCCGACGAGCAGGTCCGTGCCGTTGGCGGCCGACAGTGCCGTGACCAGCTCGACGTAGCGGCCGAGCACCGGGTGGTCGGTGTCGATCGACACGATCTCCTCGAGCAGGAGGCGTCCGCCGACGCGGATCTGCGCCGACCCAGCGATCGACCAGGGCCTCGGGATCGGGCAGGTGGGCGAGGAGGTAGCGGGCGAACACCACGTCGGGGTCAGCCGACCGGGAACGGCACGACGCGTCACGTCGTGCTCGACGAACTCGATCGTCCTGGCCCCGTCGCCCGGGCGCCTGCTCGCCGACCTCGCGGCGGGCCCGCTCGACGAAGCTCGGCGAGCGCTCGAGCCCGACGGTTCGCCGAGCACCCGAGACGTCGGCGAGCAGCCGGGTGGTGAAGCCCGGCCCGCACCCGAGGTCGACGGCCAGGGTGGCCTCGCCGTCGAGCGCGGCCGCCAGGAACGCGGAAGTGGACGGCCCGAACACCTCGAGCCAGCAGCTGCAGCCGGTCGCCGGCCACGTCGCTGTCGCCGTAGGCGTAGGTGGGGCGGGGCACGCCGGCATCCTGTCCTGCACGGGCCCGGTCGTCCACGTCCTTTCCATCCGGGGTGAGGCGGTACCGTCTGGGCATGCCGAAGCTCGTGTTCGAAGGCGCCACGCAGCAGGACCTCGTCACGCAGGTCCGGGCCTGGCTGGTCTCGCTCGAGGCCGACGACGAGGGCCTCATCTCCATGAGCCAGGCCATCGAGCAGGGCGCGGGTCTCACCAAGGACGCCATGCGGATCATCGCGTCGGCCGCGCCCAAGCCGATCGCCCAGAACGAGCGTGGTCAAGCAGCTGACCGGGATGGGCTACAAGGTGACCGACGCCAGCTCGAAGATGCTGGTCGACGGACTCGGCGGCATGGACGAGATCACCGGTGGCGGCGTGATCCGCCAGGTCACCAAGCAGGGTCGCAACGCCGTCTTCCAGATGAACGCGGCGGTCGCCAAGCAGATCCTCAAGGCGCTCACCGGGCCCTGATCGCTGGCGGCGGTGCCAGATCGCCAGCGGAGGTGCCAGATCGCGCCGCGGAGGTGCCAGATCGCGCCTGCGGCGATGGCGGGGGAGCGCCCGGCGGTGGGGTTAGACTGACCGCTTCACCGGGCCGGAGAGCGGGACCCCGTGGGCCCGTCGCCCGGGCCCCAGCGGTCCCAGAAAAGGGGCATCGCAGTGGCTGAGGTCGAGATCGGCATCGGCAAGTCGGGCCGCCGGGCGTACGGGTTCGATGACATCGCCATCGTCCCGAGCCGCCGCACCCGCGACCCCGAGGACGTCGACATCTCCTGGGAGATCGACGCCTTCACCTTCGACCTGCCGCTGATGGGCTCGGCCATGGACGGCGTCATCAGCCCGGCCACCGCCATCGAGATCGGCCGCCTCGGCGGGGTCGGCGTGCTCAACCTCGAGGGCCTGTGGACCCGCTACGACGATCCCGAGCCGCTGTTCGCCGAGATCGCGGAGCTGCCGCCCGAGAAGGCGACGCTGCGCATGCAGGACATCTACGCCGAGCCGATCAAGCCCGAGCTGATCGGCGAGCGCATCCGCCAGATCAAGGACGCCGGCGTCGTGTCGTGCGCGTCGGTCACGCCCCAGCGCACCGAGGCGTTCGCCGCGGCAGATCCAGGAGGCCGAGCTCGACCTGCTCGTCATCCAGGGCACGGTGGTCTCGGCCGAGCACGTCTCGAAGACGGTCGAGCCGCTCAACCTCAAGCGCTTCGTCCGCGAGCTCGACATGCCCGGTCATCGTGGGCGGCTGCGCCAGCTACCAGGCCGCGCTGCACCTCATGCGCACCGGTGCGGCCGGCATCCTCGTCGGGGTCGGGCCGGGCCACGCCTGCACCACCCGCGGCGTGCTCGGCATCGGCGTACCCCAGGCCACCGCCATCGCCGACGCCCGGGCGGCCCGCATGCGCCACCTCGACGAGACCGGCGTGTACGTCCACGTGATCGCCGACGGCGGCATGGGCACCGGCGGCGACATCGCCAAGGCCATCGTCTGCGGGGCCGATGCGGTGATGGTCGGTTCGCCGCTGGCCGCGGCGAGCGAGGCCCCCGGTCGCGGCTACCACTGGGGCATGGCCACGTTCCACCCCACGCTGCCGCGTGGCGCCCGGGTCAAGACGACCACCCGGGGCACCCTCGAGGAGATCCTGGTCGGCCCGGCCCACGAGAACGACGGCCGCATGAACCTGTTCGGCGCGCTGCGCACGTCGATGGCCACCTGCGGCTACGAGTCGGTCAAGGAGTTCCAGAAGGCCGAGGTCATGGTGGCGCCCGCGCTGCATGACCGAGGGCAAGTCGCTCCAGCGGTCCCAGGGCGTCGGCATGGGTCACTGACCCACCGAACCCGGAGCCTTCCCCGATGACCGACCAGACCGTCGACACCGTGCTCGTGGTCGACTTCGGGGCCCAGTACGCGCAGCTCATCGCCCGGCGCGTCCGCGAGGCGCACGTCTTCAGCGAGATCGTGCCCCACACCATCACCGCGGCCGAGCTGGCCGCCCGCCGGCCAGCCGGCGTGATCTTCAGCGGCGGGCCCGCGTCGGTCCACGTCGAGGGCGCCCCGCGGATCGACCGCGAGCGTCTACGACCTCGGCATCCCGATCCTGGGCATCTGCTACGGCGCCCAGCTGCTGGCGCTCGACCTCGGTGGCGAGGTGGCCAAGACCGGTCGCGGCGAGTACGGGCGCACCGAGCTGGCGCGCTCGGCTGCCGGTCGAGCTGCCTCTTCGGTGCGGCTCAACCGCCGCACCAGCCGGTGTGGATGAGCCACTTCGACACCATCACCGCGGCACCCGACGGGTTCACGGTCACCGCGTCGACCGCCGACACCCCGGCGGCCGCCTTCGAGATCGACCGATCGAGGCTTCTTCGGCGTGCAGTTCCACCCCGAGGTGGCGCACACCGCCCCACGGCCAGGAGCTGCTCGAGCAGTTCCTCTACGACGCCTGCGGCTGCCGCCCGACCTGGACCATGAGCTCGATCATCGAGTCCTCGATCGCAGCCGATCCGCGAGCAGGTCGGCGCCGAGCGGGCCATCTGCGGTCTGTCGGGCGGCGTCGACTCGGCGGTCGCCGCCGCGCTGGTGCACCGGGCCATCGGACCGCAGCTCACGTGCGTGTTCGTCGACACCGGGCTCATGCGCCAGGGCGAGGGCGAGCAGGTCGTCGAGACCTTCCAGCGCCACCAGGGCATCGAGCTGATCCACGTGCGGGCGGCCGACCGCTTCTTCGAGCGGCTCGAGGGCGTGGTCGACCCCGAGGAGAAGCGCAAGGCCATCGGCGAGCTGTTCATCCGGGTCTTCGAGGACGCGGCCGGCGGCCTCACCGACGCCCGGTTCCTGGTGCAGGGCACGCTCTATCCCGACGTGATCGAGTCGGGCACCAGCCAGGCGGCCAAGATCAAGAGCCACCACAACGTGGGCGGCCTGCCCGAGGACATGGACTTCGAGCTGGTCGAGCCGCTGCGGCAGCCTCTTCAAGGACGAGGTGCGCAAGGTGGGCACCGAGCTCGGTCTGCCCGACGAGATCGTCTGGCGCCAGCCGTTCCCCGGGTCCCGGTCTCGGCGTGCGCATCATCGGCGAGGTCACGCCCGACAAGGTGGCGACCCTGCAGCACGCCGATGCCATCGTCCGCGAGGAGATCCGCATCGCCGGGCTCGAGCGCGAGATCTGGCAGGCGTTCGCGGTGCTGCCCGACATCCGCTCGGTCGGGGTGATGGGCGACGAGCGCACCTACGCCTACCCGGTGATCATCCGGGCCGTCACGAGCGAGGACGCCATGACCGCCGACTGGGCCCGCCTGCCCTACGACCTGCTCGAGCGGCTCTCGAGCCGGATCATCAACGAGGTCGCCGGGCGTCAACCGGGTGGCCTACGACATCACCTCCAAGCCGCCCGGCACCATCGAGTGGGAATGACGCCGCAGGTCTGCAGGTGAGCGGGTGAAGGAGCGCCGGCCGTCGCTGCCCATGCGGACGATCGTCGTGCTCGCGCTGCTGGGCACCGCGTTCGGCGCCATGCTCGCCTTGATCGACCTGCACCAGACCGACGCCAAGTACGGCGGGCTCATCCACACCGGACCGAACGGCCCGGCCGCCGCGCTCCTGCGCCGTGAGCTGCCCGACGAGCCCCAGTTCCCGCTGGGCGAGCACGACGGCCCGATGTACTACGCGATCGCCCGCAACCCGTTCCACCTCGACCAGGTCAGCCACTTCCTCGACCGCCCGCGGTACCGGCTGCAGCACCCGCTCCTGTCGTGGTTGTCGTGGGCCGCGCACCCGTGGGGCGGCGGCGACGCCATGGTGTGGACGATGTTCGGCGTCGGCACCGCGGCCGTCCTGCTCGGCGGCATCGCCGCCGGCGCGCTGTCGTCCACCCTCGGCGGTCCGGTCTGGCCCGCGCTCATATTCGGCGTGCTGCCCGGCTCGGTGATGTCGTTGCGGATCACCGTCGCGGACGGGCTCGCGGTGGCGCTGCTGCTCGCGGCGATCGTGCTGTCGTTCCGCGGCCACCTCTTGCTCACCGCCCTGGCTGCCGCCGCGGCCGTCCTGGCCAAGGAGCCGGTGCTGTTCGCGCTGGTCGGGGTGGCCATCTGGCGGCGCGACCGACGCGGTCTGGCTCTGGTGGTGCCGCCGGTGGTGGTGGCCGGCGCCTGGTATCTGTGGTTGCGGATCCAGCTGGGCTCGGGCGGTGAAGGGATCATGGAGTTCGGCGTGCCCTTCGTCGGCCTCGGCTCGTCGATCTCGCTCTGGGTCACCGGCAGCGATCCCTATGCCGCCATCGCGGTGCTCGCCGCCATCGGTGTGGCCGTGGCCGCACTGGTGCGGTCGGGGGGCCTGCGCCACCCGCTCGGCTGGGCCGTCGCCCTGCAGTTGAGCTTCATG
Organism: uncultured Microthrixaceae bacterium; assembly: GCA_963776435.1. Taxonomy (GTDB): domain Bacteria; phylum Actinomycetota; class Acidimicrobiia; order Acidimicrobiales; family Acidimicrobilacustridaceae; genus UBA4742. The sequence goes on along the minus strand of CAVZMK010000001.1, from coordinate 157,661 downwards.
CTGTTGTTGACCCGCGATGTCATCGGCCTGACCCGCAACGGGACCCGCATGAGCCTGGACGTCCTGATCCTCGGCCTGGTCATGTTGGTCACACCCCGGCCGCCGGGTCTGTCCTCGTCCACGACGTTCAGGGGCAGGCTAGGACTTCGCCGGAGCGCGCCGGCCGCACCTGGAACCTGAGGTTGCTGACCACAAAGCGCACGCCTCCGTTCCAGGTCCCTCCGACCTCCTTCGGGCTCGGTCGGGGACCGGTGGGTGGCAGGTAGGTGACCTCGGCCGTCCCACCCTTGGGCACGACGAGGTAGCTGCCGGCGTGGGACGTCACGTCGGCGCGGCCGTCGACGATGGCCAGCGGGCGGCAGTGCGAGGTGCTCGACGGCGTCGCCGACACCAGCACGAGCTGCTGGGTCAGGTCGGCCTGCTGCTGCAGTGACAGCCGACCGGGCGACGGCACCCGGCCGGCCGCGGCGTTGGACCTGAGCCAGCCGACCGTGGTCGGTCCGGTGAAGAGCTGGGCCGGGATCTCGTCGGCGGGGAGGAGCGAGCTGACGGGGAGGTGGGCCGCCGAGAGCATCAGCAGCCTCAGCTCCTGGTAGGTCTGTGCGGTTCGTCCGTCTCGTTCGGCCGCGATTCGCAGGTTTCCGGGAATCGCGACGAGGAACACGATCGGCAGGAGCATCCCCCAGGTACCCAGCCGGCGGCCGACGGCGTCGATCGCCACGGCCAGCGCGGGCAGGATCAGTGCCGCAACGACGTACGCGTAGCGAGGGGGGGTGAGCGGATCGTCGATCGAGGCGGCTCGCCCGATGCTGGTGATGATGAGGAACACGAGGCCTCCGGCCAGCAATGCGCCGGGAACGGACGCACACCGTCGGAGGTCGGCGCGTGGCAGCCCCCGCCATGACAGGTACAGGCCCGCGATCAGGAGGGCGGCGAGCGCGAACCCGAGATATGGGAGCTGGCTGAGGTCCCGGAACGTCGTGGCCACCATGGTCACGATGAACTTCGGGGCCTCCCTGAGCTTCACCTGCTCGTGGTAGTTGTTGCGGGCGTAGATCGACCACCACAGCAGGTAGGCGGCCGCGAGCGGCGCCGTCTGCACCGCCGCTGGCCGCCATCCGCGACGGGTCCAGGTCGCGATCCCGACGACGACGACCATCGTGACACCGACACCGGAGCAGAGGAGGGCGGCCAGGCCGGCGGTCAAGGCGACCGCATCCCGGCCGCCGATCGGGCCGTCGTGGTCGGCGAGCAGCAACTGGACGAATCCGAAGACCAGGGCGCCGACGAACCCGATCTGGAATGCCCACAGGATGTCGTCGGATCCCGAGCCGAGCAGGAGGAACAGCGACGCCGCGATCGTCGCCGTCCAAGGTCGGACGCCCGCCCTGCGCATCACCACCCGGATGAGCACGGCAAGGCACAGGTGGGCCAGGAGCAGCGCGAGCAGATAGGGCGTGTAGCTCCCGAGGCCGAACAGGTGGAACAAGGCGCGCCACAAGAGGATGGGAAGCGTCGACCAGTGCTCGTTGTGGGGGCGGAGGAGGCTGGAGATGCTGCCGGCCGACCGCCCGGAGAGGAAGTCCCATTCATCGAACGCGAACCAGGCGTGGCGGTCGCTCCACAGGTAGAAGACCACGGCGCCCGCCATGACGACGATGAAGGTGCCACGGGCCCAACGTTCGCTCGACGCGTCGGTGCCAGGTTGGCGTGACCCTTCGTCTACCGCCGGGTTCGCGTCGCCGATGGTCACCGGCACACGAGCACCTGACCGCGTGAGTCCGCACGAACGTCGAACCTGAGACCCCCGACGACGAACCGGAACCCCGTGATCCAGATGTCGGTACCGAACTGAGCCGGGCCCGGAGGGTGACCAGAGCTCGGCAGGTAGGTGATCTGCGCCTTCCCCTGCCGCTGGACCAGGACCGACTGCCCCTTCGCCGGCGTCAGGGTGGCGGGCACGTCGAGTGGCCGGCAGCCGCTGGGCACGGCCGTGAGAGTCAGCGGCTGCAGGACAAGCTGCTGCGAGACGGTGGCGACCTCGGTGGGGGACATGGGGCCGGGCGAGGGCACGCGGCCCGCCGCGGCGTTGCTCCTCAGCCATCCCACTGTGGTGGTCCCCCCGTAGACGGGTACGGGCACGTAGTCCCGTGGGAGGTCCTGGCTGATCGGGAGGTGGGCGGCCGAGAGCATGAGAAGCTTCAGTTCGCGGACCTGCCGTTCGCCTCCCCGCTCGCGGTTGACCGACGCCTCGATGTTGCCTGGGATCGCCACCAGGAACAGGAGGGGTAGGACGATCCCCCAGGTGCCGAACCGCCGGCTCAGCGTGTCGACCGCGACGGCCAGCGCGGGCAGCACGAGCGCTGCCGCGACGTAGATGTAGCGCGGCGAGGCGACCGGCACGCGGAACAGCGCCTGCTCCGCGACGCCGGCTCGCCCCAGGCTCGTGACGAAGATGAAGACGAGGCTGCCGACGAGGAGTGCGAACGGCACTGCAGCGCTCTCGCGGAGCTCCTGGCGGGACCGACCGCTCCAGGCCAGATAGAGGCCGACCAGGAGCACACCAGCCAGCACGATCCCGAGACCCGGGACCTGGCCGAGCCCCCGGAACGTCGCCCACACCACGTCGCCGATGAACGTGGGGATCCGGGACGGGACGGTCCGCTCCTGATAGCTGCGATGACCGTAGGCGCCGAACCACACGAAGTAGACGGCCGCAAGCGGCACCGTCTGCAGCGCAGCGGCCCGTACGCCACGTCGAAGGAGCACGGCGAGGCCCACTACGACGGCCATCGTCACGCCCAACCCGGAGCAGAGCAGCGCGGCCAGACCCGACGCCACCGCCAACCCGTCTCGGCGCCCGATCGGCCCAGCGTGGTCGGCGAGCAGCAGCTGGATGACGCCGAGGACGAGCGAGGCGACGAAACCGATCTGGAACGCCCAGAGGATGTCCTCGGCGCCGGCACCGAACAGCACGAACAGGGATGCGGCCGCGGTCGCCGTCCACGGTCGGACCCCGGCCCGCAGCATGACCACCCGGAGGAGGTAGGCCAGGGTGAGGTGGGCGAGCAGGAGCACGAGCAGGTAGGGCGTGTAGGTCCGAAGACCGAACACGTGGAAGAGGCCTCGCCAGAGGAGGATGGGAAGCGTCGACCAGTGCTCATTGTGCGGACGGAGGAGGTCGGAGACGCTCCCAGCGGAGCGATCGGCGAGGAAGTCCCACTCGTCGATTTCGAACCAGGCGTGCCGGGCGATCCACAGGTAAAAGACCAGGGCACCCGCCGTGACGGCGAAGAACACGCCCCGAGCCCGCCTATCGTCCAACGGTCCATGGACGGCGAGGGGGGCCTCGCCGATCCCGGCGGGGAGGGTGTCGGTGATGATGGCTCCTCCGGCGGGCGCCGCGGCGCACGGACAGGGGTCAGGTCCGACCGCCGACTGTAGTGGGCTGGTTGCGACGCGGGTCTGGCCACGCAGGCCCGACTGATCTACCATCACGACAGGGGCCCGATGGGGAACATTTGTTCGCCATCGGGGTGCGGAGATGCCCATTGTCCGGACAGGAGTCCGCTTGGTGAGGTTCTCGGCACGGCGAGTGATGACGACGACGCTGGCTGCACTGGTCGTGGTCGCGACCTTTGGCGCCATCGCGGCTCCGGTGGGTGCCGACGCGATCGCCGACAAGAAGGTCCAGGCCGCGCAGATCGCCCGCAAGCTCGATCAGCTCTCGTCGCAGATCGACCAGCTCGGCCAGCAGTACGACGCCGCCCAGCAGAAGCTCGAGACGGTCAACGGGCAGATCCAGACGGCCACCCGCCAAGTGGCGGCGGCCAACGCCGAGCTCGGCCGGGCCCGCCGCGAGCTCGCCTCCTACGCGGTCGAGGCCTTCGTCAACGGTGGCGACTCCGCCCTCCCCGACATCCTCTTGACCGGCAAGGGTCCCGACGTGGTGTCGCAGGTCGAGTACCTGAAGTCCGCGTCGAGCAACCGCTCCCAGCTCATCGACGACGTCCGCGCCGCCGAGTACGCGATGACGACCCACCTCGCCGAGCTCAAGACGGCGAAGGCCTCGGCCAAGGCGCTGCAGGCCAAGCTGGACGGCCAGAAGGCCTCCGCCGACAAGGCGATGCGCCAGCAGCAGCAGCTGCAGGCCACGGTAACCGGCCAGCTGGCCACGCTCGTGCGCCAGGCGCAGGCCCAGGCGGCCGCATTGGCCGAGGCCCGGGCCCGAGCCGCCGCCGCGGCTGCGGTCCCTCCCACGGGGACGGCGTCGCCGGGGACCGGCGAGCCCAACGGCGGTGGTCCCGCGACCACGGTGCCCGGCCACGGCGGCTCGACCACCACCACGGCGCCGGGTTCGCCGCCGACCACGGGCCACGATCCCCCTCCGCCGATCGTGCCGCTCCCTATCCCTCCGGGCACGCCTCCGCCGGTGCTGCCCGCCGCGGCCAAGGCCATCACCATCGCCCGCAAGTACCTCGGGACCCCCTATCAGTGGGGCGGCAACGACCCGAGCACCGGCTTCGACTGCTCGGGTCTCGTGCAGTACTCGTTCGGGCAGGCCGGCGTGTCGCTGCCGCGGGTGGCGGACGAGCAGGCGGCGGCCACCTGGCACGTGAGCTACGCCAACGCCCAGCCGGGCGACCTCGTCTTCTACGACTCGCCGGACGTCGGCCACGTCGGCATCTACCTCGGCGGGGGGATGATGCTCGACGCGCCGAAGACCGGTGCGTTCGTCCGCATCGAAGGGATCTGGTGGTCCTCGTTGGTAGGGTTCGGCCGCGTCGTCTGACCCCCATCCCGATGGAGACCGCATGACCGACGCCAGCGTCAGCCGTCGCGTCGATCGAGGTGCGCCGGTTCTGCTCCTGGCCCTCACCGTTGGCGCGTTCTTCTGGTACCTGTGGCTGGGTCGACGGTCCTGGTTCGTCGCCGATGAGTGGGACTTCGTGGCCAATCGGTCGGCGAGCAGCATCCACGATCTCTTCGCGCCGCACAACGAGCACTGGTCGACCGTTCCGATCCTGGTCTTCCGCCTGTGGTTCCACATCTTCGGGGTGCGGACCTACGTGCCGTACCTGTTGTTGGTGCTGACCCTGCACCTCGGGTTGGCATGGCTGCTGTGGTTGGTCATGCGTCGAGCGAAGGTCCAGGTGTGGATCGCGACCGCGGCCGCCGCGCTGTTCATCCTGTTCGGGAGCGGCCACGACAACATCCTCGTGGCCTTCAACATCACCTTCAACGGGTCGCTGGTGCTGGGGATGACGCAGCTGCTCCTCGCCGACCACGACGGGCCGATCGACCGGCGGGACGCGATGGCGTTGGCTGCCGGTCTGGTCGGGCTGATGTGTTCAGGGATCGCCGTGACGATGACCGTGGTCGTCGGTCTGGCCGTGTTGACCCGTCGGGGATGGCGGCCGGCCGCGCTGCAGGTTCTGCCGCTGGCCGGCGTGTACCTGCTGTGGTTCGGCCTCATCGGACACGAGGGCTACCGGTCCCGGGCACCCCTCACGCGGGCCCCGCGCTACGTGTACGACCAGCTCGGCGCGACCTACCGCGCGCTGGGTCAGCTCCCCGGGTTCGGCCTGCTGCTCGCGGTCGTGCTGGTGATCGGTCTGGTGCTGCTATTCCGGCGCACGCCGATCGACGAGCTGCGTCGGTGGGCGTCGGCCCCCCTCGCCCTCCTCGTCGGGGCGCTGGTGTTCGCCATGCTCACCGCCTTCGGCCGAGCCGTCGGTCCGACCCTCCCCGGGTTCCCGTCCGCTCTGTCGCCGTCGCGCTATGAGTACGTCCTCGCCGCGCTGATCCTGCCGGCGCTGGCGCTGGCTGTGTCGACGATCGCCGCGCTGGCGCCGCGATGGGGTTTCGTCCTCGCTGTGCTGTTCCTGGTGCCGATCCCGGGCAACGTCCGGACGGTCGTGCGCCACGAGAACCAGAGGGGTCCGCAGGAGCAGGCCACCCGGCAGGCGCTGGTCGGCATCGCGTCGCTGCCGGTGGCTCGTGAGCTCCCGCGGTCGACGCTGGTCCCGGCGGCCTACTTCTCGAACACGACGGTCGGCTGGTTGCTCGCGGCCAAGGACGCCGGGCGGCTGCCCAGCCAGGCACCGCTGTCAGCGGCCCGGGCCAACGCGCTGACCCAGGCGCTGGTGCTGGAGAACCTGGCTCGGCCGTCGTCGACCCGACGCTGCGAGCTCATCCGCAGGCCGGTCGAGTCCCGCTTCGCCACCGGAACCGTGATCGTGTCCCCGCCCGGCCACCTGGTGGACGTGGCCTACCTGCCCTCGAGCGGGCCCGCTCCGCCCCCGCTGCTCCTGGGGGAGACCTCGCTGACCTATCCGGCGGCCAGGGTCCTCGTCGGCTCGCTCCCGTTTCGCGTTCGCGCCCCAGGCCGGCGCGACGGCGATGATCTGCGGATAGCCACCGCCCTGGGGGACGGCGTCAGCGTCCCGCGAGCGCGTCGACCACGGGGGCCATCGCGTCGAGCGCATCGAGGCCGAGACCGACATAGGAGATCCCGAAGCGCTCGCGGCGCTCGAGGCACTGCTCGACGATCTCCTCGACGGTGCCGGCCAGCGCGTGCGGCGATTCGAGCGCCTCGTCGGGGGACAGGCCGAAGCTGGGGGCGACTGCCTCGGCCACGCCGGCTCGGTCGTCGGTGACGAGCGCGAGGTGCACGCGGACCTGCAGCTCGATCTCGTCGAAGCGATCGCCAGCGGCGTCGCGGACCCAACCGATCTTCTCGAGTGTCGACGCCGCGGTCGCGGTCGGTCCGGCCGACTCGTCGATGCGGCCGGAGCCGAGCGCGATGTTCAGTCCGACGATGTCGGCGACTCGACCGGCCAGGGTCAGCACGCGGCGCCCGCCACCGCCGATCAGGATCGGAGGGCGCGGTCGCTGCGCCGGCTTGGGGTGCCCGTCCAGCTCGATGACCCGGTAGTGGCGGCCCTCGACGGTGCAGGGACCGTCGCCCCACAGCCCGGTCACCACCTCGAGCGACTCCTCCAGGCGGGAGATGCGCACGCCGGGGCGGTCGAAAGGGATGCCGCTCTGGTCGTAGTCGGTGGTCATCCATCCGGCGCCGAGACCCACCTCGAGGCGCCCGCCCGAGAGCAGGTCGATGGTGGCGGTCTCCTTGGCCAGCACGACCGGGTGGCGGTAGTCGTTGCAGTAGGTGAGCGACCCGAGCCGCAGCGTCGGTGGTGGCATCGGCCGCCGCCATCGAGCGCGGGTGTGATCGCCAGTTGATCGTCGAGGTGGTCGGACACGGTCAACGTCGAATAGCCGAGGTCCTCGACCTTGCGGGCCAGCTCGGGCCACGAGGTGCCGGGCGGAGCCGACGCGGCCTGGATGCCGAACCGGAACGGGCGAGCGACGTGCATGCACCGTGCAAGCTAGTCCCGGCCCCGCACTAGCCTTCGCCCGTGCGCGACTCGCTGACCGACTTCACCAAGACGACCTTCACCCACGACGGCAAGACGCGTGACGTGTATCGGCTCGGCGAGGGCCCGGCGGTCATCGTGATGGCCGAGATCCCCGGCATCACGCCCAAGGTGGCCGACTTCGGCCGGCGCGTGGCGCGGCATCGGCTGCACCGTCGTCATGCCGCGCCTCTTCGGTGACCCCGGTGCCGAGGCGTCGCCGCTGACCTACGCCATCCGCTCGATCGCCCCGGCCTGCGTCTCGAAGGAGTTCGCGGCCTTCGCCGCCAACCGCACCGCGCCGGTGACCGGGTGGCTGCGGGCCCTGGCCGCCGACGCCCACGAGACGCTGCGGCGGCCCGGGCGTCGGCGCGCTCGGCATGTGCTTCACCGGCGGGTTCGCGCTCGGCGATGATGCTCGACGACATCCTGGTGGCGCCGGTGCTGAGCCAGCCGTCGCTGCCGCTCGGGCTCTCGAAGAAGGCCGCGCGCCGGCCTTCAGCTCTCGCCCGAGGACCTGGCCCGGGTGAAGGAGCGGGCGGCCGACGGCGTCTGCGTGCTCGGCCTGCGATTCACCGGCGACCCGGTCGTGACGGCCGAACGGTTCGAGCGGCTCCGCGCCGAGCTCGGCGACAACTTCATCGGTGTCGAGATCGACTCGTCGAAGGGCAACCAGTGGGGCTATCCCCGCGGCGCCCACTCGGTGCTCACCGAGCACTACGTCGACGATCCCGGCAGCCCGACCCGAGTCGCGCTCGACCAGGTCCTCGACTTCTTCCGTCAGCGCCTGTTGACGGCCGCCTGATCAGATCTGCACTCGGGCGACGGCCGGGAGTCTGGGCTCCCAGGCACCCGAACCCGGCGTCCACCGCTGTCCGGCGAAGCTCACCGCGCTGATCCCGTAGTGCTGGGCGTGGCCGACGATCCAGCTCGCCACCAACCAACCCCGTGGCGCGTCGACCGTCGCCGCCACCGTGGGCGCGCCGAGCTCCCGCGACATCGCGGCAGCCATCTCGGCCCGCTGAGGCGGGCCGGCGGTCGGGGCGAAGCGGCAGCTGAAGGCGGCGGCCACCTCTCCGGTGAGCGCGGCCGCCACCGTGCGGGCCTCGGATTCCCAGGTTGCGTAGGCGGAGGGGGCGGCACTGCGCTGCACGGCCTGGGCCGCGTCGGTCACCGAACGCGAGGCCCAGTCGGGCACCTGTGCTAGGTGGTCGTAGAACGCGGTCGCCGCGTAGGTGGGATCGGCGATCTGTCGTGGTGTTCCCCACCCCTGTGACGGTCGCTGCTGGAACAGCCCGATCGAGTCCCGGTCACCACCGGCGAGGTTGTGCAGTCTCGACTCCTGTAGGGAAGCGGCGAGGGCCACGCTGACGGCGTGGTCGGGGAGACCGAGACGCTTTCCGACCGCCGCGATCGTCGTGGCGTTGGCGGCCTGGTCGGGCGCCAGCACGAAGGTGCCGGCCGCGCCTCGGGCGGTGCACTGTGGCGTGACGTTGGCCCGGGCCGTCGGCCAGTTGTGTACGGCCACGACGCCGACCACCGCGAGCAACGTCGCCACGATGGCCACGCGACCGGCCCGCGGCGATCGCCGGCGGTTGGTGCTGCTCGGACTGGCCACCGGGTGTCCTCCACATGTCGCCGCGGCAACTCCAGCGTGGCACAGGTCCCCGGTCGGACGGCCGCGGCCCGAGCCCCGAGCGACGTGTTCTTTGTCGAGTCTTTGCCGGCTTCGACGACGCACGAGCGGTCGTCGCGACCAGCCTTGTGGCGTGAGCGACAGGAGACCGGGCACCGCCCTCGACGACACCGCCGACCACGACCTGGCGCGGGTGGCTGCCAACGCCCGCATCACCGGGACCATGGGCGCGACCCTCTTCGTCCTCTTCGCCCTCGAGGGCCTGACGATCCTCCTGCATGTGCGAGGTGTGCTGTCGTGGCACGTGTTCCTCGGGATGCTGCTGGTCCCACCCGCGCTCGTGAAGACAGCGAGCACCGGCCACCGCATCTTGCGCTACTACGCGGGCGACCCCGCCTATGTGCGGAAGGGGCCTCCGCCGTTGATCCTGCGTCTCCTGGGCCCGTTCGTCATCGCCACGACCTTCCTCGTCGTGGGCACCGGCATCGCGTTGCTCCTGGCGGGGCGCTCGGACCTGTGGCGCACCGCGCACAAGGCCAGCTTCGTGCTCTGGTTCGGCGCGATGGCGATCCACGTGCTGGGTCATCTGCGTGAGACGCCCGAGCTGGCCGCGGCCGACTACGGTCCGCGGGCCCGATCCATCCCTGGCGCGTGGGCACGCCGCTGGCTGCTCGTCGGGGTGCTGGTCACCGGCGCGTTGCTCGGCATCTGGTCGTTGTCCTGGATCGGGTCGGCGTGGCACCACCTCGGCCGGGACGGCTGAGCATGGGGATTCGCCTCAGGGGGAGGACGGACCCCGGCACGCGGCGGAGGTGCACCCGGGGAAGTGCCAGTCGGCGCCGAGCAGCGCCTCGGCCACGCTGACGGCGCCGCTCACGTCGAACGACGACCGCAAGATCGATTCGTTGTCGTGGGATATCACGCTCAGGCGCACATACCGGGTGTCACGACGGGCGAGCAGGAACGCGCCGTAGTAGAGGGGAGGCACCGTGGCCGGCACGATGACGGTCGTGCCCGACCCGTCGTTCTCGATGCGTCGTTGCGGCCGGTTGCCGTACTGCGACTCGACGACGGCCTCCCCGTCGACCATGGCGACGGTGTTCCCGGCGCGGGAGGCCAACGCGAACTGCCGGGCGAGGTCGCCGGCCTCGCGGGTGTCGTCGGCGGTGGCGATCAGCTCCACCGCCGAGCCGTCCCGAGCGACGCAGTAGGTCAGGTCCGACGGATACTGCGGGCGGAAGTCCCACATGGTGTGGCCCCGCCAGGCCTCGTCGGTGGCCCGGGCGAGCGACCCGCAGGCCATGGTCGATCGGTCCGTGCCGGACGCCGCGGGGCTGGGCGAGTGGCGCACCCCGATGCCAGCAGCGCGGCGACGACACCGACGACGGCCACGGCGGTGACCCGCGGTCTCGACGGCCGTGCTCGCACCTCCGCGAACGTACAGGGGCCCCCGGACCCGTCACAGGGCACCGGTAGGGTTGGAGGGCCATGACGTTGTTCCCCGCTCCCGACCTGCCGGACGGGCCTCGCCCCGAGGACGCGTCGGTGCGCGGCGGACCCTTCGACGAGTCCGGGCCCGGCGTGCCCCCCGAAGACGCCGACGAGCCCGAGCGCTTCGAGCGACCCGACCCGACCGTCGGGCTCAACCCGGTCCAGCTCGAGGCCGTCACCCACGTCGACGGCCCGCTGCTGGTCGTGGCCGGCGCCGGCTCGGGCAAGACCCGGGTGCTCACCCATCGCATCGCCCACCTGATCCGCAACGAGGGCGTCTCGCCGTTCGAGATCCTGGCCATCACCTTCACCAACAAGGCCGCCGACGAGATGAAGCAGCGGGTGGCCGCGCTCGTCGGGCCCGGTCGCCCAGAAGATGTGGGTGTCGACCTTCCACTCCGCCTGCGTGCGCATCCTGCGGCGCGACGGCAAGGCGCTCGGGCTACCCGTCGTCGTTCACGATCTACGACCAGGCCGACGCGGTGCGCCTCACCGGCTACGTGCGTGCGCGACCTCAACCTCGACACGCAAGCGGTTCCCGCCCCGCTCGGTGCACGCCACCATCAGCGCGGCCAAGAACGACGGCGTCGACGTCGACGGCCTACGCGGCCGAGGCCCAGGTCATCTTCGAGCGCAAGATCGCCGACGTCTACCGCGAGTACCAGGCCCGGCTCGCGCGGGCCGGCGCCATGGACTTCGACGACCTGCTCGGCAACGCGGTGCGCCTGTTCAAGCGAGCACCCCGACGTGCTCGACCACTACCGCCGCCGCTTCCGCCACGTGCTCGTCGACGAGTACCAGGACACCAACCACGTCCAGAACGAGCTCGTCACTCCTGCTCTCCGCCGAGCACCGCAACGTCTGCGTCGTCGGCGACACCGACCAGTGCCTGCCGCCCGACACGATGGTCGTCCACGCCCGACGGGCCCCGGCGCATCGACCAGATCGAGGTCGGCGACGAGGTGCTCGGCACCGCGGGCGGCGCCGACGCGGTCGCCGGCCGGGTCACCGCGGTGATGCCCGGTCGCTACGACGGGCCCGGTCGTGCGGGTGCGCGCCGGCGGTCGCGAGCTGCGCGGCACGCCCCACCACATCGTCCCGGCCCGCCTGGTCCTGCGACCCGGACGGGTGGTTCGTCTACCTGATGTGGCGCGCCGACCGCGGCTACCGCATCGGCCAGACCAAGAGCGTGCGCGATCGACGACCGCGGCCGGCAGCAGGCTCGGCTTCGTCGTGCGGTGCGACCAGGAGCACGCCGACAAGCTCTGGGTGCTGCGCGAGTGCGCCGACCCGGGCGAGGCGTCGTACTGGGAGGCGCTACTACGCGGCGAGCTACGGCTTGCCGACGGCCTGCTTCCACGGCGTCGGTCGGTCGCTCGATGGACGAGCTGCTGGCTCATGCGACGAGCTCGACACCGCCGGCCGCCGAGCGGCTGATGGCCGATCTGCTGCTCCATCCCGACTTCCCGCACCACCGACCGCAGAACGGCGCGCCGCCAGACGCTGAACCTCACGATGTTCTCCGACGTCGGCGCTCGGCTACCACCGAGTGCAGTGGTCGTCGAACCGCGGCGACGTGGCCGACCGGCTGTCGCGCCGGCTTCGGTCCGGCCGGACGGCCGCGTCGACGGTTCGAGACCAGTCGACGCGACTCGCGACGCGCTGACGCTGGCGCGCAGCGGCCGGCGAGCTCGACTGCGGCGGCGCATCGGTCGACGGCACGATCTACGACTTCACGCCGCTCAGCCACCTGCGGCCGGGCATGCGCGTGCTGGTCGAGCGGGACGGCGGCTCGTCGAGGACGCCGGTCGACGAGGTCGAGATCGAGCAGTACGACGGGCCGGTGTACGACCTCGAGGTCGACCGCACGCACACCTACGTCGCCGACGGCGTGCTCGTGCACAACTCGATCTACCAGTTCCGAGGCGCGGACATCCGCAACATCCTGGAGTTCGAGGACGCGTTCCCCGACGCCACGGTGATCGTGCTCGAGCAGAACTACCGCTCGACCCAGACCATCCTCGACGCGGCCAACGCGGTCATCGCCAACAACCTCGGCCGCAAGCCCAAGGAGCTGTGGACCGACCAGGGCCACGGCCAGGCCATCGTCCGCTACCACGCCGACGACGAGGGCGACGAGAGCCAGTGGGTGGCCCACCAGATCTCCCACCTGCACGACGGCGAGCTACCGCTGGGGCGACGTCGCCGTCTTCTACCGCACCAACGCGCAGAGCCGGGTCATGGAAGAGCAGCTCATGCGCTCGGGCATCCCCTACAAGGTCATCGGCGGCACCCGCTTCTACGACCGGCGCGAGATCAAGGACGCGCTGGCCTACCTGAAGGCGGTGGTCAACCCGCTCGACGAGGTCAGCGTCAAGCGGGTGCTCAACGTGCCCAAGCGGGGCGTCGGCGACAGCACCGTCGGCCGGCTCGACGTCTGGGCCAACAGCCACGGCGTGCCGTTCATCGACGCGCTGCGCCGCAGTCGACGACGCCGGCGTGACCGGGCGGGCGGTCAAGGGCATCGCAGACGTTCCTCGACGCTGCTCGACGTGCTCACCGCCGAGCTGGCCGACGGGGCCGGTCCGGCCGAGCTGCTCGAGTCGCATCCTCGCAGCGGTCGGGCTACGTGGCCGAGCTCGAGGCCGAGCACAGCATCGAGGCCGAGGGCCGCATCGAGAACCTGGCCGAGCTCGTCGGCGCGGCCCGCGACTTCGAGATCGGTCGACGACGTTCCTCGAGCAGGTCAGCCTGGTGGCCGACACCGACGAGCTCGACGACGACGACTCGTCCGTCGTGCTCATGACGCTGCACTCGGCCAAGGGCCTCGAGTTCCCGGTCGGTGTTCCTCATCGGCATGGAGGACGGCGTCTTCCCCCACCTCCGCTCGATCGGCGAGCCCGACCAGCTCGAGGAGGAGCGCCGCCTCGCCTACGTCGGCATCACCCGGGCCCGGAGCGGCTCTACCTGTCCCACGCCTGGAGCCGCACGCTCTACGGCTCCACCCAGTACAACCCGCCGAGCCGGTTCCTCGACGAGATCCCCGAGGGCCTGGTCGAGCAGGTCGAGGGCAGCCGTCGCGGCTCGCGGCGCAGCGCGGTCGGGCAGCGACGGTCGCGGCTCGGGCGGTCGGGTCACCGGTCCACGGCGGTCGGCGCGGCGCCGGGCGGCACCGGCCGAGCCGGGACTGGGACGAGCACCGCGAGCGGGTCGTCGAGGCCGCGCTCGCGCCGACGCCGCCGCCGCCGAGCGGGGCCGACCAGATCGGGCTCTGCGGTCGGCGACGACGTGCGCCACAACACGTTCGGCGAGGGCGTCATCCTGCGCATCGAGGGCAGCGGCGAGAAGGCCGTAGGCCGATCGTGCACTTCGCCGGCGTCGGCGAGAAGGTGCTCCTCCTGAGCTGGGCCCCGCTCGAGAAGCTCTGACGACTGGCGGCCGCCGCCAGCGGCGGGTCAACATCGCGAGGTGAGGTGCGGTCAGCTGGGGTCCGGGTGCGTGCGCTGAACCGGGCGCGCCTGGCGCTGCGTCACGACACCACCCTCGGGCACGCTGCTGGACGACCTGGCCGAGGTGCACGGCAGCCGCCGGCTCGTGACCGACGAGGACGGGCGCCAGCTCACCTACCGCCAGGCCGCCAAGCGGGTGAACCGGTGGGCCGGTGGCATCGCCGCCAAGACCGCGCCCGGCGACCGGGTCGTCCTCAACACGCCGAACCACTACGAGCTGTTCCTGCTGTGCCTGGCCGCGTCGCGGGCCGGGTGCATCCCGGTGCCGATCAACCCGCAGATGCGGCCGGACGAGGTGGCCGACGTCGTGGCCGACGCCGACGCCGCCCTGGTCGTGCGCAGCGTGCACCAGGTCGACCGGTGCCGACGCCGCTCGCCGAGGCCGTCCCGGCCGATGCCGGACGACGTGGCCGCCCTCTTCTACACGTCGGGCACCACCGGCCGGCCCAAGGGAGCGGAGCTGACCCATCGCGCCCTCGTCGGCCAGGCCACCGCGGGCGTGCTGTGGTCGCCGGCCCTGCACCGCGACGAGGCCGTGTTCAGCGCTGCCGATCGCCCACATCATGGGCTTCGCGCGTGCTCGTGGGCATGGCGTGCGCCGGCGTGCCCGTCTACGTGCATGCGCGCGGTTCCGTCCCGATCGAGGTGCTCGACGCCATCGAGACCCGCCGGGCCACCATCTTCATCGGCGTGCCGGCCATGTACCGCATGCTGCTCGAGGCCGGCGCCGAGCCGCCGCGACCTCACGTCGATCCGGGTGTGGGGGTCGGGTGCCGACGCCATGCCGGCCGATCTGGCCCATCAGTTCAAGAAGATGGGGGCCACCGCGACGCTGCCGCTCGTCGGGCCGGTCGGCGAGGCCGCCGTTCGTCGAGGGCTACGGCATGGTCGAGGTCGGCGGCGGCGTGGCGGCCAAGATCTCGCCGCCGATGATCGGGCTCGGGCTCGGCGACGGACTCGGGCGTGCAGCTCCCCGGCTACCGCTTCAAGGTGGTCGACGACGGAGGGCGACGAGGTGTCGCCACGGGGGGACGGGCGAGCTGCTGGGTGCGCGGTCCCGGCGTGATCAAGGGCTACTGGCACGCGCCCGAGGCCAGCCGGGCGATCGTGTCCGACGACGGCTGGCTGCGCACCGGTGACCTGGTGCGGCGGGGGCCGCTCGGCACGGTCGTGTTCCTGGGTCGTCAGAAGGACGTGATCAAGCACGGCGGCTACTCCGTCTACGCCCGCGAGGTCGAGGCGGCGCTCGAGCGCCACCCGTCGGTCCTCGAGGCGGCCGTCGTCGGGCTGCCCGATGACGACCAAGGGCGAGGTGCCGGCCGCGGTCGTGCGCCTGGCCGACGGGGCCGATCTCGACGAGCTCGGGCTCGAGGCGTGGGCCGCGCGAGCACCTGGCCGCCTACAAGGTCCCGCAGCAATTCGTGGCGGTCGACGAGCTCCCCCGCACCGGCACCACCAAGCTGGCCAAGCAGTCCCTGGTCGATCTGTTCTGAGGGGCCTGGCAAGGTGGAGCCCGTCAGGGCGGAGCCGCTGGGTAGATGACACCCGGATGGCGAAGCGGGCGGAGGGAGGCTTGCCCGACCGGAGCCCAGTCAGGGTCGGGGAAGCGTGCCGGTCACGCGCACCGTCGAGGTGGTGCTGGCCGACGACGTGGTCGTGCCCCCGGAGCGGGACCCGTTCGTCTCGTCGTTCGGGTTGAGGTCGATGACCACGTCGCCGTCCTTGGTGACGATCACCTTGTAGTGCACCAGACCTGTCCCGTCGGCCGGGACCGCTGCGCCGCCGCACGGGTCTGTCGAACTGCTGCGCGTCGCGCGTTCCACTTCAGCGTGCACGGCCGGCCTTGGCCCGCCTTGCGGGTGTCGAACGCGTACCAGCCTTCGCCGGGCGACGATCCGAGGTGCTGCAGGAAGATGTCGCGCTGCCCGCCGGCCTGGTCGGGCAGCAGGATCGGGCCGTACCGGGCGATGTCGTGGGCCCGGTCGACCGGCGATCCCTCCGAGAGGGTCGCCGCGCCCTGCTGGATGGCGGTCTGGTTCTTGGTCGTGATGGCCGGGATGGCGAACACGAACAGCGCGACCGCCAGGCCCAGCGCGATCACCACCCCACCGATGGCGAGGGTGAACGTGCGCGGGCTCCGCGTTCGTCGAGGTGCGACCGGGCTCATGCCCGTAGTATCCCGTGCGTGCTCCGCCCGTATCGAGTCGTCGTCGCCAAGCCGGGTCTCGATGGCCACGATCGGGGCGTCAAGGTGATCGCCCGGTGCCTTGCGCGATGCGGGGTTCGAGGTGATCTACACCGGCCTGTTCCAGACGCCGGAGATGGTGGCCGAGGCCGTCCTCCAGGAGGACGCCGACGCGGTCGGGCTGTCGGTGCTCTCGGGCGCGCACATGACGCTGTTCCCGCGTGTGATCACGGAGCTGGGCACTCGCGGCCTCGACGACGTGGTCGTGTTCGGCGGCGGCATCGTCCCGCCCGGCGACGTGGCCGCGCTGACCGACGGCCGGCGTCGCCGCCATCTTCACGCCCGGTTCGTCGATGGACGAGATCACCGCCTGGCTCGAGCAGACCCTCGACGCCCGGGAGACCGCCGCGACATCTGGGTAGCGGTCCCCGCCCGGGCATGGATTTCTGTCCAGATTTCGTGAGGGGCTACCTTTCCGGCCCGTGGATCTCCTCGAATATCAGGGCAAGCAGTTCTTCGCCCGCTACGGCATCCCGGTGTCCGACGGACGTGCGGTCGAGACGGTCGACGACGCCGTCGCCGCGGCGGACGTGGTCGGCTATCCCGTCGTCGTCAAGGCCCAGGTGCACGTCGGCGGCCGGGGCAAGGCCGGCGGCGTGAAGCTGGCCAACGACGCCGACGAGGTGCGCGTTGCACGCCGGCAACATCCTCGGACTCGACATCAAGGGCCACGTCGTCAAGACGGTGTGGATCGAGCACGCCTCCGACATCGCCCAGGAGTACTACGCCAGCTTCACGCTCGACCGGGCGGCCAAGAAGCACCTCGGCATGCTGTCGGCGCAGGGCGGTGTCGAGATCGAGACGGTGGCGGTCGACAACCCCGACGCCATCGCCAAGATCTGGATCGATCCGGTCGACGGACTGACGCCCGACGTGGCCCGCGAGTGGGTGCTGGCTGCGCAACTCGATCCGAGGGCGACGAACGGGGCGGTCGACATCCTGACCAAGCTGTACAACGCCTACGTCGACGGGCGACGCCGATCTCGTCGAGATCAACCCACTCATCCTCACTCCGGACGACCGGGTGCACGCGCTCGACGCGAAGGTCACGCTCGACAACAACGCCGAGTTCCGTCACGAGTGGGCCGAGTACGAGGCCACCCAGGTGCGCGACGAGCGCGAGCAGGCCGCCCACGAGAAGGGCCTCCAGTACGTGGGCCTCGAAGGGTCGGTGGGCATCATCGCCAACGGCGCCGGGCTGGCCATGAGCACCCTCGACGTGGTCAACCAGGCCGGCGGCGAGGCCGCCAACTTCCTCGACATCGGGGGCGGCGCCAACGCCGAGGTCATGGCCGGCGCGCTGTCGGTGATCAACGACGATCCCCGGGTCAAGTCGATCTTCATCAACATCTTCGGGGGCATCACCCGCGGCGAGGAGGTGGCCAACGGCATCGTCGAGGCCCTCGGCCGCGTCACCATCGACGCCCCCATCGTGATCCGCCTGGACGGCACCAACGCCGACGAGGGTCGAGCCATCCTCGAGCCCCACCTGTCGGACAGGCTCCAGTCCAAGCCCACCATGCTCGAGGCCGCCCGGGCTGCCGTCGAGCTCGCGCGAGTAGGGGATTCGTCGTGACGATCTTCGTCGACGAGACGACCAAGGTCGTCTACCAGGGCCTCACCGGGTCGCCAAGGCCAGTTCTACGGCCTGCGCAACCGCGACTACGGCACGCAGGTCGTGGCCGGCACCAGCCCCAAGAAGGCCGGCACCGACGTCGACGGCATCCCGATCTTCGCCAACGTGGCCGAGGCGGTGGCCGCGACCGGAGCCACCGCGTCGTGCGTGTTCATCCCCGCGCCGGGCGTGAAGGACGCGGTGATCGAAGCGGCCGAGGGCGGCATCGAGTTCATCGTGGTCATCACCGAGGGCGTGCCGGCCCAGGACGAGGCGTGGTTCTACAACGAGCTGAAGCGCGACCACCCCGAGGTGCAGCTGCTCGGCCCGAACTGCCCCGGCATCATCAGCCCGGGCAAGTGCAACATCGGCATCACCGCCGGCGAGATCGCCAAGCCCGGCGGTCCGGTCGGCATCGTGAGCCGCTCGGGCACGCTCACCTACCAGGCCCTCTACGAGCTCAAGCTCCAGGACATCGGCGTGACCACCTGCGTCGGCATCGGCGGTGACCCGGTCCCGGGCACGACCTTCATCGACTGCCTCGAGCGGTTCGAGGCCGATCCGGAGACCAAGGCCGTCATGCTGATCGGCGAGATCGGCGGCTCGGCCGAGGAAGAGGCGGCCGAGTTCATCAGCTCGAAGATGACCAAGCCCGTGTCTGCCTACATCGCCGGCGTGACCGCGCCGGCCGGCAAGAAGATGGGCCACGCCGGCGCCATCGTGTCGGGAGGCAAGGGCACGGCCGCGGCCAAGATGGAGGCGCTGCAGGCAGCCGGCGTGCGGGTCGGGCGCAACCCGACCGAGGCCGGCGAGCTCATGGTCGACATCGTCCGCGAGCTTTCCTGAGTCTTGTCGTAGCGTCTCTCCCGTCTGACCACTGGGAGGGACACATGCTGCTCGCAGCGAATGCAGGTCTGGGGATCGGGCTCGGGTTCTTCGGGCTCCTGATCGCCGTCATCGTCATCGCCGGTCTCTGGAAGACCTTCGACAAGGCTGGGGTGCCGGGGTGGTGGGCGATCATCCCCATCCTGAACATCTACGGCATCCTCAAGGTTGCCGGTCGGCCGGGTTGGTGGCTGATCCTGTTCCTCATCCCGTGCATCGAGATCATCATCGCCCTGGTGGTGTTCATCGACGTGGCCGAACGCTTCGGCAAGGGGATCGGGTTCGCGATCGGTCTGTGGATCCTGCCGTTCGTCTTCTTCATCATCCTCGGCTTCGGTTCGGCCACCTACCGGTCGACGCCCGAGGAGCTCCTCGGGGCCTGACAGAGCCGTCCCCGACGGCTGGTACCGTGCGCCCGTGCGCGTGTCGGTGCTGGCCTCGGGGAGTGGCACCATCCTCGACGCCCTGCTCGCCGGCGGCGTCGAGGTCGCCGTTGTCGTCGTCGACCGACCGTGCGGCGCGACCGAGGTGGCCGAGCGCCACGGGGTGAGCTGGGTCGCGCGTCGAGCGGGAGAGCTTCGGCCGCGACTTCGACCGCGTCGCCTACACGGAGCGGCTCGTCGACCTGCTCGAAGCCAGCGACGATCGACCTGGTCGTGATGGCCGGCTTCGGCACCATCCTGGCCAAGCCCATCTTCGACCGCTTCGCCGGCCGCATCCTCAACACCCACCCGGCGCTGCTCCCGGCCTTCCCGGGCTGGCACGCGGTGGCCGACGCGCTCGACTACGGCGTCAAGGTCACGGGCTGCACGGTGCACGTGGCCACCGAGGAGGTCGACGCCGGCCCGATCCTGGCCCAGGAGGCGGTCGAGGTGCGGCCCGACGACACGGTCGAGTCGCTGCACGAGCGCATCAAGGCCGTCGAGCGACGGCTGTACGTCGAGACGGTCCGAGGGATCGTCGAACGAGGGAGTGTGCGATGAAGGCCCTGCTGTCCGTCTACGACAAGACCGGCGTGGTCGAGCTGGCCCGCGGACTGGTCGAGCTGCGGTTGGGAGCTGCTGTCGAGTCGGCGGCACCGCCGCCGCGCTCAGCGACGCCGGCCTCCCGGTCACCGACGTGGCCGACCTCACCGGCGTGCCCGCCGATCCTCGGCCACCGGGTCGTCACGCTGCACCCCAAGATCCACGGTGGCCTGCTGGCCGACCGCGACGATCCCGAGCACCTGGCCGACATGGAGCGCCACGGCATCGAGGGCATCGACCTCGTCGTGTCCAACCTCTACCCGTTCTCGTCCGATCCGTCGATCGAGCTCATCGACATCGGCGGGCCGGCGATGGTGCGGGCCGCGGCCAAGAACCACGCGCACGTCGGCGTGGTGGTCGACCCGGCGGACTACACGCCGGTCCTCGACGAGATCCGGGCCAAGGGCGGGCTCAGCGCTCGCGACCCGCCGCGCAGCTGGCCCGCAAGGCCTTCGCCGCGACCGCGGCCTACGACGCCGTCGATCGTGGCCTGGCTCGACGGGGTCGGCAGCCAACCGCCGGCCGACGGGGGGCCGGCGCCCGACGAGGTCGGGTTGCCGCCCACGCTCACGCTCACGCTGCGAGCGCCGTCAGGTGCTGCGCTACGGCGAGAACCCGCATCAGGTCGGTGCCCGCTACCGCACCCGTCGGCGAGGACGGCTGGTGGGAGTCGGCCGTCCGTGCACGGCGGCAAGGAGATGTCCTACCTCAACGTGTACGACACCGACGCGGCCTGGCGGCTGGTGCACTCACTCGGCGACGGGCCGGCCGCGGTCGTGATCAAGCACGCCAACCCGTGCGGCGTGGCGCTGGCCGACGACATCACCACCGCCTACACCCGGGCGCACGAGTGCGACCCGGTGTCGGCCTACGGCGGCATCGTCGCCGTCAACCGTCCCGTGACCGAGGCGATGGCCGAGGCGCTGGCGCCGGTGTTCACCGAGGTGCTGGTGGCGCCCGGGTTCGAGGGCGGCGCGCTGGCGCGCCTCCAGGCCAAGAAGAACCTCCGCATCCTCGAAGCCGCGCCGCCCGGTCCGCTGGGGCCGACGCTGCGCACCATCGACGGCGGCTACCTCGTCCAGACGGCCGACCTCGTGCGGGTCGACCGGTCCGAGTGGCAGGTCGTGACCAAGGCCGTGCCCGACCGACGCGCAGTGGGTCGACCTCGAGCTGGCCTGGCGGGTGGTGGCCCGGGTGACCTCGAACGCGATCGTGCTCGTGCAGCGACGGCCAGGCGTTCGGCATCGGCTGCGGCCAGCAGAACCGGCGCGACGCCGGGCGCCCTCGCCGGCCAGAAGGCCGCAGGGTCGCGCCCAGGGCGGCGCCTACGCCAGCGACGCGTTCTTCCCGTTCCCCGACGGGCTCGACGGGCGCCATCGAGGCGGGAGCGGCCACCGTCATCCAACCCGGTGGCTCGATCCGCGACGAGCGAGGTCATCGCAGCCGCCGACGAGGCCGGCCTGGCCATGGTCTTCACCGGCGAGCGCCACTTCCGGCACTGACGTCCGGGTTCAGCTCAGGCGGCTCTTCAGGTCGGGCAGCTCTTGACCGCGGCGAGGTCGAGGTGACCGAGTGCCTCCTGGCCCGCCGGGTTGGGATGCACGTCGTCCGACTCGACGATCACGATGCCGTCCTTTCGCTCCGACCACTCGTAGTTGTCCCACTCGACGACGTGGGAGGCCCTGGTGTGGAGCCACGAGTTGATGGCGCGTGCGGTCTCGTTCATAGCGGGTGACGGGCGGTGGGAGCTGACCGTCGTGACGACCACGCAGCTGTCGGGGAACTCGGCGATGTAGCCGGACATCCAGCGCTCGTAGTCGGCTGCGCTTCCCTGGCCGTCGGCGCTGCGGGTGACATCGTTCGTGCCGAGCTCGAGCAGCACCACCGCCGGACCCGAGTTGCGCGCGGCCATCACGTCGGCGTCGACCTCGGAGGCGCTCCGGCCGATGCGACCGACCACGGTCGCGTCGTAGCCCGCAGCCGTGAGCTCCGAATGGATGTCGTCGGCGGAAAGGGAGGTGATCGAGTCGCCTACGACTGCGACCCGCCGGTTCGCCGGGACGCGTCCGACCGCGCTCGCGCACCCGGACACGGCGACGAGGCACGCGAGCGCGCCAAAGGTCGCCCGGACTCCTCTTCGCCAGCGGTGCACAGAGCTCCTCCACTCCCAACGATCACGTGCCCTGTTTCTGTCGGCGTGACCGCTCGAGCTCTGAAGGCGAAACGAGGAATCAGGTCGGGCGCGGCGGGCCCCAGCGGACGGGCTCGAAGCCCACGGCGCTCAGAAGGGCCTCCGTCTGGGCCATGGGCATGCCGACCACGTTGCTGGCGCTGCCGTCGATGGCCGAGACGAGCCGCCTTCCCGCACCCTGCAACCCGTAGGCCCCCGCCTTGTCGAGCGGCTCGCCGGTGGCGACGTAGGCGGCGATCGTGTCGGGGCTGAGGGTCGCGAACCGCACCGTCGAGGTCGTGACCGAGCTGAGGAGCTGGTCCCCGCGGCGGACGGCGACTCCGGTGTGCACGAGGTGGGCGCGGCCCGAGAGGCGGCCCAGCGTCCGGGCCGCCTCCGACGCGTCCGCGGGCTTGCCCACGATCTCGCCGTCGACGTCGACGGTCGTGTCGGCGGCCACGACCACCTCGTCGCGTCCCCCGGGTCCTGCCGCGGCCACCGCTTTGGCGCGCGCCAGCCGTTCGACGTAGGTCGTGGCGCCCTCACCGTCGAGCGCTGACTCGTCGATGTCGGGGACGCGCACCTCGAACTCGATCCCCAGGTGGCTGAGCAACTCGAACCGTCGGGGCGATCCGGACGCGAGCACGAGGACCGGCGCCGCACCCGGTCGCACCGGCGCGCCGCCCGACCGGACTGGCGCGTCGTTCGGGTCAGCCACCCACGGCCCCGATCTCGGCGGGCGTGCGGGGCGGCGTCGCGTCGTCGCGGTCGTCGCGCCACCCGTGGGGCAGCGTCACCGACTGCGGCCCTGAGCGGGTGCCACGGGGTCCCTCGGCGAGGTCGTCGACCGGACGGAGGGTCGGGTCGAAGGCGGCCACGATCGCCAGCAGTTCGTCGAGCGACTCGACGGTCGAGAGCGCGCGTCGCACGTCGCCACCGACGGCGTAGCCGGTGAGATACCAGCCGGTGTGCTTGCGCAGGTCGCGCACTCCGGCCGGCTCACCCCGGCGGGCGATCAACAGCTGCGCGTGCTCGACCATGGTGGCGCCGACCTCGCCGAGGTCGGGCGCGGGGCGCACCGGCCGGCCGGCGAACGCGTCGGCCAGGTCACGGAAGAGCCAGGGCCGTCCCAGGCAGCCCCGGCCGACGACCACGCCGTCGGCGCCGGTGGCCGCCAGCATGGCGAGCGCGTCCTCGCTGCACCAGATGTCGCCGTTGCCGAGCACCGGGATGGTGAGGTGCTGCTTGAGTCGTCCGATCGCCGTCCAATCGGCCTCACCGGAGTACAGCTGAGCGGCCGTCCGGGCGTGGAGCGCGACGGCGGCGGCTCCCTCGTCCTCAGCCACACGCCCGGCGTCGAGATAGGTGAGCAGGTCGTCATCGATGCCAAGGCGCATCTTGACGGTGACCGGCACGGGGCGCCCGTCCGAGCCGGAGGCGTCGACCGCCGCCCGCACGATGGCGGCCAGCAGGCGGGGCCGGACCGGCACGGCCGACCCGCCACCGTGGCGGGTGACCTTGCGCACGGGGCAGCCGAAGTTCAGATCGACGTGGTCGACGCCGGCCTCGGTGACCAGTCGCTCGACCGCGCCGGCCACCGCGGCGGGATCGGTGCCGTAGAGCTGGATCGACCGGGGCGTCTCGTCGGCGTCGAAGGAAGCCAGCTCCCAGCTCTTGGTGCCGCCCTCGGTCAGGCCGCGGGCGTTGACCATCTCGCTGACGTAGAGCCCGGCCCCGAATCGCCGGCACAGGCGCCGGAAGGCGGGGTTCGTCACGCCCGCCATCGGTGCCAGCACCACCGGGGGCGACACCTGGAGCGGACCGATCTGCATCCCGCCAGGCTAGGGCGGCCCAGGCGTGCCTGGCCCCAACGTGGTTCTGTCAGTGGAGCGACCTCTGTGAGGTCGCTCCACTGACGGGTTCGACGAAGCGGGGGACCGGAGGCGGGGAATCGGGTACATGCCCGGGAAAATGATCGCTACCCTCTCGGGCCATGGCCAGGATCAGCGACCTGCTGGCGGCGGGCCCGACCTCGTCGTTCGAGTTCTTCCCGCCGAAGACCGACGATGCCGCCCGCGAGCTCGAGAAGACGATCGGCGAGCTGCAGCCGCTGGCGCCGTCGTTCGTGTCGGTGACCTACGGGGCCGGTGGTTCGACCCGCGAGCGCACCCGCGACATCGTCATCCACATCCAGCGCGACGCGGGCATCACCGCGATGGCCCACCTCACATGCATCGCCCACGACCCGGACGATCTCGTGTCGCTGCTCGAGCAGTACCGCGACGCCGGCATCGAGAACATCCTGGCGCTGGCCGGCGATCCGCCCACCGACCAGGTCGACGTCCGCGCCGGTGCCCGGCGAGCTGCAGTTCGCGTCCGAGCTGATCGAACTGGTTCGCGGCGTCGGCGACTTCTGCGTCGGGGTCGCCGCGCATCCGGAGCTGCACCCGCGCTCGTACGGCGACCGCCAACGCGATCGCGACCACCTGGCCGCCAAGCTGGAGCAGGCCGACTTCGGCATCACGCAGTTCTTCTTCGAGTCCGATCCGTACCTTCTGATGATCGAGGAGCTGGCCGAGCGCTGGGCTCACCAAGCCCGTACTGCCGGGCATCATGCCGGTCACCAACGCCAACCAGGTCCAGCGCTTCGCCCAGTTGGCCGGGGCCGAGTTCCCGCCGGCCTGGCCGCGCGGTTCGCGGCGGTGGCCGACGATCCGGTCGCGGTGCGCGGCGCTCGGTGTCGAGGTGGCGACCCAGCTCTGCCGCGACCTGCTCGACGAGGGCGTACCGGGCCTGCACTTCTACACGCTGAACCGCTCGACCGCGACCCGCGAGATCTACGCCAACCTCGGGCTCTGAGCCGACCTACGTGTGAACCCCACCGGACTTCTCCTCGTCCTTGTGGGAGCCGGCCTGATCGCGCTCGGTCGACGGTTCCTCGACATGGAGATGTGGATATGGGGGGCCCGCAAGACCGCGGATGGCGAACCATCGACGGCGTGGAAGGCGCGGCTCCTGCTCACCTACTGCATCGGGTTGGGCATCATCCTGATGGGATCGTCACGCTGTTCTCGCCGCCGCGGCCTTGACTTCTATGGCGTGAACTGGCCCTGGATGACGACCACGTAGCCGTGGGTGATCTGCACCCACACGTACTTGCGGGACTGGTCGGTGAGGATGGCGTTGGCGGACGCCACGCCCGTCGTGGTCGGGTTGAACTCGCCGTCGCCGCCGGTGCCCGACTGCGCCAGCGAGAGCACCGCCACCTGCGGCGCCACCTTGAGCGTATAGACGTTCGGGCTGACGTTGCGGATCGAGTAGTCGTTCGGCGGTGGTGTGGTGGCGACGCCGGTGCCGATGGTCGTGCTCTGGCTCGACGTGTAGCTGAAGTAGCAGGCGAGGTCGAGCCCGATCGTGTTGTTGCTGGCGTCGACCGCCTTCAGCACGCCGAACCAGATGCCGTCCGTCAGCGTCTGGCTCGATGCCGGGTCGCACCCCGAACCGTCGGGGAGTGCTGTCCGTCGCCGGCGTGCGGGATCGAGATGGGCGTTGGCGGGGAGGCACCGGCGGATAGGTCGGGGCCGGCGGCCCCGGCGTGGTGGACGGCGCGGCGCGGTCGTCGTGGTCACCGCCTGGGTCAGCGACGCTTGGCCGAGCGTGCAGGCGGTGGCGGCCAGCCCGAGGCATCGGCCGCGTGACGACGGGCGCGCGGCGGTGCTCACGGCCGAGGACGCCGACCTCGCCGCAACTTGTCTGGTACTTGTCTCATCGGTAGGCTCGCGGCATGGCAGACAAGATCACCCAGAACGCCGACGGCTCCCTCCACGTCACCGACAACCCGATCATCCCGTTCATCGAGGGCGACGGCACCGGCGTCGACATCTGGCCGGCGGCCAAGCTCGTGCTCGACGCCGCCGCGGCCAAGTACGGCCGCACCGTCGAGTGGAAAGAGGTGCTGGCCGGCGAGAAGGCCTTCAACGAGACCGGCGACTGGCTCCCGCAGGAGACCGTCGACGTGTTCCAGCGAGTACCTGATCGGCATCAAGGGCCCGCTCACCACGCCGATCGGCGGCGGGTTCCGCAGCCTCAACGTGGCCCTGCGCCAGATCCTCGACCTCTACGTCTGCCTGCGCCCGGTGCGCTGGTTCCAGGGCGTGCCGTCGCCGGTCAAGCGTCCCGAGCTGGTCGACATGGTGATCTTCCGCGAGAACACCGAGGACATCTACGCCGGCCTCGAGGTCGAGGCGGGCACGCCCGACGCGGCCAAGCTGATCGAGCTGCTCGCGCGACAACTTCGGTTGGGAGATCCGGGCCGACTCGGGCATCGGCATCAAGCCGGTCAGCGAGACCGGCTCGAAGCGGCTCATCCGCGCCGCGCATCAACTACGCGCAGGCCCACGACCGCAAGAGCGTGACGCTCGTGCACAAGGGCAACATCATGAAGTTCACCGAGGGCGCGTTCCGCAACTGGGGCTACGAGCTCGTCCGCGACGAGTTCGCCGACGTGGCCGTCGGGCTGGGACGACTGCGGCGGCGACCCCGGCGACAAGATCCTCGTGAAGGACGCCATCGCCGACATCACGTTGCAGCAGGTGCTGACCCGTCCGGCCGAGTTCGACGTCATCGCCACCATGAACCTCAACGGCGACTACCTGTCCGACGCGCTGGCCGCCCAGGTCGGCGGCATCGGCATCGCGCCGGGCGGCAACATCAACTACGTCACCGGCCACGGCATCTTCGAGGCCACCCACGGCACCGCGCCCAAGTACGCCGGCCAGGACAAGGTCAACCCCGGCTCGGTGCTGCTGTCGGGCGTGATGATGTACGAGCACCTCGGCTGGACCGACGCCGCCGCCGACATCGTGACCGCCATCGAGGCCACCATCGCCGACAAGGTCGTCACCTACGACTTCGCCCGCCTGATGGAAGGCGCCACCGAGGTCAAGTGCTCGGAGTTCGCCTCCGCCATCGTCGACCGGCTGTAGGTCCGCCCGCCTCTCGTTCTTTGTGACGAAACCGTTCGCAGCGACCGGTTCGATCACAAAGAACGGCGTCAGGCGCCCATGACCTCCTCGACATCCGCAGCGGTACTCGTGCGTCCGCGGTAGACGGCGAAACCTGTCGCGGCAGCCGTGGCCAGTCAGCGCGAGGAGGAGCCACTGGAGCACCGTGCTCCGTGCGCGTCCGCAGGGATCGATGACGAGGAGCGACGGGTCGTTGTGCGGGGGACTCTGGTGGACGCGGTCGCCACCGCTGCTACGCAGCGCCGGGGCGCATGACCAGCTGACAGTCCCCGTGTAGACCCACACGCCGTCCTGGGCGCCGCTCGACCAGGACGGTCGTGGACCTTCCGCGATCTGGGCCGTCTCGTAGTGCAGGTGCGCAGGCGACACCGCGACCGGCCAGAGGAGGCCGAGTCCCAACACGAGCAACGCGGCGAGCACTGCGCCCGCCAGCAGGCCACGCCGCTGTCGCCTGTTCACGTCGCCATGGTAGATCTGCTCGTCCCCGCTGTGGCAGTGTTCGCAACCATGCGATTCGGACTCGATGTGGCGCAGCAGCGCATGCCGTGGGACGAGCTGGTGCGACGCGTGCAGCTGGCCGAGGAGCTGGGCTTCGACGGCGCGTGGGGCTTCGACCACTTCCAACCGATGTACGGCGAAGGACCGGGCGAGACCTTCGAAGGGCATGACGACGCTGGCCGCCCTGGCGGGTCTCACGTCGCGCATCCGGCTCGGCCTTCTGGTTACGGGCGTGACCTACCGGCACCCGTCGGTGCTGGCCGCGCAGGCCCTCACCATCGACCACGCGTCACACGGCCGGCTGGAGCTGTCGCTCGGCGGGGCCTGGTTCGACAAGGAACATCACGAGCTCGGCATCCCGTTCCCGTCGACCTCCGAGCGGTTCGACCTGCTCGAGGACGCGCTCGAGATCGTGACCCGCCTGTCGACGGGCGACGTGGTCAGCTACGACGGTCATGTCGTGTCGCTGAAGGACGCCCAGCTGCGGCCGCCGCCGGTGCAGCAGCCCCACCCACCCATCTGGATCGGGGGCACCGGCCCGAAGCGCACCCTTCCCCTGGTGGCTAGGTACGCCGACGTGTGGCACGCGTTCGGCACGCCCGGCTCGCTGACCGAGGCGTACGAGCGCGTCGACCAGCTCGCGGTCGAGGCGGGTCGCGATCCGTCGGACATCCTCCGCGCCGGTTCCCTGTCGCTCGACGACCTCGACACGGCCCGCAAGCACGCGGGCAAGTGGCGCGATGCGGGGTACGGCTACCTCGTGTGCGGGTGGCCCGAGGCGGGCGACGCCCAGGTGGAGCAGTTCGCGCGCGAGGTCATGGGGGACTTCGCCGATTGACCGACTACTGGGTCGGCCCTGGTTGCCCTGGCGCCGACCGGTCGTTCACCCGGGGGGCGTCGACCAGAAGGCGGCGGAGGATGGATCGGGGCGAACGGCGTCGAGCAGGGCCAGGGCGGCGACTCGAATTGTCTCGACCGCGGCTGGGTCCGCTGGGTGCTCGCCGAAGCCGGTGAGTGCCTCGTCCAGCGCGAGGAGCAGCCGGACGAGCGCGGCCTCGCTGGCTACCGAGGACAGATCGTGAGCCAGATCCCTGACCTCTTGCCGGAGTCGACTGGCCTCGGATTGACCAGGTGACGCGGTGAGCAGCATCGCCTTGTCGGCCAGGTCTCCAGCCCGCCGCACGAAGCGAGGGGGTGCGGCGCCATCAGCGCGCTCGTCGGACGGGTCCGCACCCGATCGCAGCCGCTCGAGGGCGTCCGGCGTGATGCGACGGATCCGGCGGGAGCGGGTCGCGGCGACCTCGGGTGCGGACAACGTGATCGACCTCGCGTCTGCCTGGCTGGCTCCGAAGGTCATAGCCGTGGCCGATTGGCGCATGCCGCCGAACTGGGAGGCCGACCGCCAGCCGCTGGGGAGCTCGACGGGCTGGACGATCTCGATCAGTTCGGCGCGGTCGCCGCCGACCAGATCGCCCACCGCGACGAAGGCAGTGAATCGTGACAGCACGCCGAATCGGAGTGAGCTGGCCACGATCTCGTCGGCGGTGACACCTGTGGTCCCGGTGACGAACGCATCCTCGAGATCGCGGATCCTTGCCCGAGCCCAACACGAGGTGATGGCCTGGTCGTCGCGACGGTGGACCGGGATCATCAGCTGCTCAATCGTGTCGTCGGGCCGTGTTCCTTCGATGGTGATCGTCGGCTCCCCGCCGAGCCCACGCAGCCGGGCGCTGACCACCAGCGGCGCGCCCGGATAGCACGACCGGTGGACGGCGGGCGTCATCGTCCCTCGGACCAACTCGGCATCGCCGACGTGGACGCGCAGATCGCGCAGCGACGGTCGTCCGAGCCGGCTCTGGATGGTGGTGAACGCATGGTCCAGACGGTCCTCCGACTCGACCAGTTCGAGCCGACCACCACCCACGGCCGCCAGTCGACGAAGGAAGCCGGCGTTCACGGCTTGGTCGATGCCGATGGCGAAGATGGTCGTGTCGCCGAGCCGAGCGGCCGTCTCGTGGAGGATGTGGTCCTCGTTGCCGATCTGTCCATCGGTCACCACGACCACATAGCGCTGGCGACCTTCGTCGGGGTCGGTGCCCAACTCGTCGAGGGCGCAGCTGAGGGCGGCCGCCATCTCGGTGCCGCCCCGCGCCTCGAGGCGGCCCAGGAACTCGACCGCGGCGAAGCGATTGTGGTCGGTAGCGACGACCATGCCGGAGGAGCTCAGACGCGGCGGCCGCTCGACCGTGTTGTCGAAGGCCAGGACCGCGAAGCGGTCCCGGGCGGTCAGCGAGTCCACGATGCGGGCGGCGGCCCGGCGCGCGGCCACCATTTTCCATCCGCCCATGCTCCCTGAGCGGTCGAGCACAACGACGATGTCTCGGGCGTGTCGATCGGTCCACTCGTCGTCAGTCGGCGGCAGGAAGGTGACGCTCAGCGTCGCCTCGGTGCCGTCGAGGTCGGGCACCACCACGGCTACGGGTGCCTGGGCCGCTTCACCCTCGGGCGTCCACCGCAGGATCAGATCCCGGTCGAGTCGCTGACCGGGTTGCACGATGACGGTCGTGGTCCCGTCCGCGGCGGGCGAGGAGGCCGTGGCCGGCAACACCGACCGCAGATCGGACAGCTGCCCACCGAGCGGGTCGATGCGCACCGTCGCCTCGAACTGCACCGGATGGGGATTTCCCGCGAGCAGGACCGGCGGCGTGATCCGCGACGCGTCGGGGACGAGATCGGTGTCGACCGCCGTCCCGTCTCCCACGCTGGCCCCCTCCCGTGGCAGACCGGGGATGTAGCGGGGCGCGACAACGAGCGGGAACCGGAACGTCGCCTCTCCGAGGTCGAAGGCGACTGCACCGGTGAGCGTGAGCTCGAGCTCGGCGAGCTCGGCCGGTCCGAGGTTGCCGATCCGGACCGCGAAGCAGTCGGGCCGGTCCTCTTCGGCGATCGCGGCCTGGTGACCGGTCGCGATCGCCTCGTCGTAGTCGGCGCGCGCCTCGGCCCGTTCGCGCAGGACGCCGCGGACGAGGCGATCGCCGATGCGGGCGGTGAACGAGGTGACCGCCGCGTGATCGGGCAGCGGGAAGATGTAGGTCGCCTCGATGGGCTGGTCCAGGTGGTTGACGAACCGCTGGGTAAGGGTGGTGGTCGCGATGAGACCGGTGATGGTGGCGTCGATACTGACCGCGACCAGGGGGAGCAGGCCCTGGTCGCACGAAAGGACGCCGAGCGAGGTCGACTCGCCGGCGTCGGCTTCGTACTCGAGCTCGGGCAGGTGGGGGACATCCGTGGGTCTCATGGTCGGCTCTCCTTCGAGGTGGGGTCGAGCAGTCCGCGTCGGATCAGCTCGTCGACGAGTGGGCGCGCGGCGGCGTCGAGGGCTTCGAGGTCGTCGGCCGACGGTGGCCGCGCGGGTGTGGCGAGCAGCAGGGTCAGCGAGCCGGCCAGGGGGATCCCGGTGACGGTCGCCGGGATTGACCCATGGCCAGGGTCGCGCTCGCCCGCGCCCTTGGCCGCATTGTGATCGGACGCCGCGACGGTCTGGGTCGTCGCGGGCGCCGGCGGGCGGGACCAGAACGGCTCCTCGCGGGCCCGCCTGGTCCGTGGTCGGCGCCCCGCGGCCACCTCGTGCAGGTCGGCCGGGCTCAGCCCGAGGAGCAGGGCCTGGATCTCGGTCAGGGAGCACCCGGCGCTCTGGAGTCGCTTGACCGCCGTCACCTGGTCGACATGGCGGTCGCTGTAGTGGGCGCGGCGATCGCGGATCTCCGTCGGCCGGTCCATCAGGCCGAGGGTGGTGTAGTAGCGCAGCGTGCGGGCGTCGGGCTCGTCGCTCACCTGACGGTTCGGCTGAGCCAGCCCGGCGTCGCGTATGCGCCGGGCCACCTCCTGGCCGAGCTCCTCGAGCGTGTAACCCGTCGTTCCCTGGTTCATGACAGTAACAGTAGACGCGCCAATTACTGTTACTGTCAACTAGGTAGGCGCCCGGCCAGGGCCGGGCTCAGGTCACGAACTCGGCGACGCGGCGGTGGAACCGCCAGCGTGTCGTCGGTGCGGTGCAGCACGTCGTGGTAGCGGCCCACCAGCTGGATCGCCCAACCTTCCTTGCCCTGCAGGACGAAGACCAGGTCGCTGACGGCCGTGGCCTCGTCGTCGCTCCAGTCGGTGACCAGGGTGTTGAGGACGAGGTGACGCTGCGGTCGTCGGGGCGCCCACTGCGAGTAGGCCTCGCGCAGGGCGTCGTGGCCCTGCGTGGGTGCCCAGGCCCGGGATCTCGCTCGAACCGTCGGGGCAGAAGGTGGCGACGACGTCGTCGGTGCGCCCGTCGTCGAGCGCCTGGGTGTAGGCGGCGATGGTGGCGCGGACGCCTTCGGCCACCTCGGCGAACGTCGTGTCGGTCATCTCGTCCCGTCCGCCTCAGAAGCCGAGGTCGACGATCGGCCGGTCGAACGGGTACACGTTGACCTCCCGAATCGCCGGCAGCAACTGCTCGTGGGGGAGGCCGGCCAGGAAGCCGTCGATGGTCCGCTGGAAGTTCGAGATGTGCCCCTCGAGGCTGGCCGACAGGCGCATGTACTCGAACCCGCGGGCATGGAGCCCGAGCTGCTGGCGCGGGATGTTCGAGAAGTCCTGCGTGGGGATCGGCGGCCAGCGCGGGTCGTCGTGGCTCCATGGCTCGGGCGGCGTGGGGGCGGCCCGCTCCTCGCCCGCGGCCGGCCGGGTGAGCGACCAGATCTCCATCAGGGTCTCCTCCGGGCCGAGCGGTCGGAAGCGGTAGGCCGACGCGCTGCTGTACATCGGCAGCACGAACGCGTTGGCGAAGCCCTGGAAGAACTCGAGGTTGAGGCCCTGCGCGGTGAGCTCGTTCAGATCGGGCATGTCCGCGCCACGGTCGCGGTGCCATTGGGTGACCGCGTCGTTGAGCGTCCGGTTCCATGCGGCCTTGGCCGCTTCGGGCTCGGCGGGGAGCTCGACGTCCCGCAGGCCCTCGGCGACGCGCGACGTCGTTGGCGTGGACCATGCCGGCCATGCCCTCGTTCATCTCGCGCAGGTAGCGGATGTCCGAGTCGACGAAGGCGGCGGCGTCGAACGCTTCGCCGGTGCGCAGGCCGTAGCGCGTCGGGATGACGAGCTGCGGGTGCGTCTGGGGGACGTGGTACGCCTCGACGAACGCCTCGATGGCGAGCTTCCAGTTGACCGGCAGCCGGCACGCGTACCACCACTCGGTCCGCAGCGACTCCACCTTCCAGGCGTCGAGGCTCGTGGCGAACGGCTCGAGGCACTCGCGCAGCGGCGGTGCGTCGGGGTCGAGGTTGATCCACGCGCACCCGCCCCAGGTCTCGCACCGGACGGGCGTGAGGTCGAGGTCGTCGGGCTCGCAGGTTGTGCTCGGAGAAGGTGCGGCGCCGCGGCACGCCCGTGTTCGTGCCGTCGGGGCCGTAGCACCACCCGTGGAACGGGCAGGTGAAGCCGCTCTCGCAGGTGCCGTGGCCCGTGGACCACCCGGACGCCGCGGTGGCGGCACGCGTTCTGGAACGCGGTGACCCGCCCAGTGTCGTCGGTGCGCACCACGACGATCGACTGGTCGAGGATCTGGTACTCGGCGAAGTCGCCGGGCTCGCGGGATCTCCTCGAGACGGCACGCCATCTGCCAGACCCGCGGCCAGAGCTGCTCGGCCTCGAGCTCGAAGAACGCCGGGTCGAAGTAGCGCTGCTTGGGGATCCGGTCGGGGTACTCCATCACGTAGGGCACCGGCAGCGCCGATCGCTTCGGGATCCACGGCGTTATACTAACCGGTCGGTACAACTCGCCCCGGCGCCGCACGGGGCGCGCGAGGCACTCGCGTCCTCGCCCGGGAGACCCATGGCACCCTCCGAACCGGACATCGACGTGCTCGTCGTCGGGGCGGGCATCACCGGCATCTATCAGCTCTATCGAGCGAGGGAGGCCGGCTTCTCGGTCCGGCTGGTCGAGGCGGGCGGCGGCGTCGGCGGCACCTGGTACTGGAACCGCTACCCGGGCTGTCGCTTCGACTCCGAGAGCTACACCTACGGCTACCTGTTCTCGCGGGAGCTGTTCGACGAGTGGGAGTGGGACGAGCACTTCGCACCCCAGCCCGAGACCGAGCGCTACCTGAACCACGTGGTCGACCGCTTCGACCTTCGCCGCCACATCCGCTTCGACGCCAAGGTCGCCTCGGCGACCTACGACGAGTCGTCGGGAACGTGGGTCGTCGTGACCGACGACGGCACGCGCACCCGGGCGCGGTTCTTGATCGCTGCGACCGGCGTGCTCTCGGTCCCCTACATCCCCGACGTGCCGGGGCGCGACGACTTCCGCGGCGAGGCCCACCACACCGGCCTCTGGCCGGCCGCGCCGGTCGACTTCGTGGGCAAGCGCGTCGCGGTGATCGGGACCTCGTCGAGCGGCGTGCAGGTCGTCCCGACGATCCTCGCCGACGTCGAATCGATCACCGTCTACCAGCGGACCGCCAACTGGTGCACGCCGCTCAACAACACCCCCATCACCCCCGAGGAGCAGGTCCAGCTGCGGGCCGACTTCGAGTCGCTCCGCGAGACCCTGAACACGTCGATCAGCGGTTTCGCCCACCCGGTGAACGAGCGGGCCGCGTTCGACGACTCCGAGGCGGAGCGGCAGGCGTTCTACGAGACGATGTGGAACAGCCCGGGCTTCATGAAGCTGACGAGCAACTACTACGACCTGCTCCTCAACGAGGCGGCCAACGCCGAGTGGTGCGCGTACATCGCGGACAAGATCCGCGGCATCGTGCACGATCCCGAAACGGCGGAGAAGCTGATCCCCACGGACCATCAGTTCGGCGGGAAGCGGCCGCCGTTCGTGATCGGCTACTTCGAGGCGTTCAACGATCCGAAGGTGTCGCTCGTCGACCTGCGCGAGACGCCCATCGTGCGGGTGACCGAGACGGGCATCGAGACGACCGACGGAGTGCGCGAGTTCGACATCATCGTGTGGGCGACCGGGTTCGACTTCGGCACGGGCGCGCTCTCACGCATGGGGATACGAGGCCGCGACGGGCTCGAGCTCAACGAGCACTGGGCGGACGGCCCGACGACCTTCCTCGGTCTCCAGACCCGTGGGTTCCCCAACTTCTTCTTCCCCGGTGGACCGCATGCCGCCGCTGGCAACAATCCCCGGTACAACGGCGACCAGGTCGACTTCCTCACCGACGTACTCGTCCACGCGCGCGATCAGGGCGACGATGTCGTCGAAGTCTCGGCCGAGTCCGAGGGGCGATGGACCCGCATGGTCGAGAAGGCCGCGGCCCGCACGACGTTCGGCACGATCGGCCAGTACGTCGGCTCGAACATCCCCGGCAAGCCCAGGCGCTACCTGCTCAACGCCGGCGGCCGCATGAAGCTGTTCGAGATCATGGCCGACGTCGTGGCCCACGACTACGACGCCTTTGAGCTGTCGCGAGCGTCCGATCGAGCGTCGGCCACAGGGTGAAGCCCGTCAGCGCAGGGCGATTGGGCCTTTCGGCTCTGTAGTGGCCGCGCTCGATGGCGCACGCTGGCTCTGACAGCTCGACCCCACTGGCCGGGAAGCGGGTTCTGTGGGTTCTGCCGGGACATGGGTCGAACGAGACGTTGGAGGTAGGTCCATGGCAGAGGTGCAGCCGACACGAGTGCTTCTCGATGTCTTGCCCGGTGTCGACAGCGAATTCGACGAGTCGTTCCTGGCCCGCAATGGCCTCACGGTCAGCGTGTGCTCGGGACCGGGCGACTCCCAGCCCTGCCCGCTGGTCGAGGGTCACGGATGTCGGAAGTTCGAGGAGGCCAATGGTGTCGTGTTCGCCTTGGATCTCGACAAGCCGGAGCACCGCGCCGTCATCGAGCGCTACCAGGGGTCGGCCCGTGACGACATGCCCATCCGTGTAGTGCTCTCGCCCGAGCAGGCCGATCGATATCAGGATGAGCTCAAGGGCGTCGAGGTGTGGACACACGAGCCCACTGCGGCTGAGCTTGACGGTTTCGCGGCCCGGATCGAAGCGGTGGTTCACCGGTAGGTATCGGCAACCTCGCGTCACGATCCCGCTCTAACTGCCGGACAAGCCGGTAGTCGCCCGAGCGGGATCGTGAGCGCGGGCCCATCGCCCGGGCCTACCGACAGGTATCGGCTCGCGTTGGGTCCAGCGCAGAGGCCATACGACTCAAATCTCTTGAGATCACGCGGAAGGCGCCGCGGCCCCTCGTTCAACCCCGGGGCGAAGCGAGGGAACGAGGGGCCGCAACAAGACAGAGGCTAGGTGCAGCGGTCGTGCTGGATCGCGGACGCCTGACGACGGCGAGCGACGCACGCCGGTGATGCCCAGGCCCGGCCACGGCGCCGACGTGCGGTTCGACTTCAGTCCTCGTATTTGAACGAGAGATTCAGCTTGGCGCGGTAGGCGGATACGCCACCGTTGTCGTTGATGACCACGTCGAGTTCCGCGACCTCGGCGACGCGGAGATCCCGGAGGCTCGCTGATGCCTTGGACACGGCGGCGGCCGCCGCCTTCTCCCAGCTCTCGTCGCTGGTGCCGACGAGCTGGATGACCTTGTACACGTTCTCTGCCATGACCTACCCCTTTTCACCGACGGAACCATCCATCACGGTCCACGGTCCCAGAGCAGCGCTCAGATGGCTACCCCCAAGAAGCGAGGCAGCGCTCGGGTGCCGCTGTCAGCTCTCGCAGCTGACCGGGCAATTGGTCAGACCGTGGCAACCGGGGTCAGCGGTGAGCCCACGATCCCGGGGAGGCGCAGCGGGGGAGCGGTGAGCAGGAACCGGCTGCGGTCGTGCTCGCGCAGCCAGGTCGCCAGCTCGTGGAGGTACCACATCTCCCCGAGGGGCACGCCCAGCTCGAACAGGCAGAGGTGGTGGATCGGAAGGAACGAGTGGCGCTCGGGGTGGCGGTCCTTGCCGAGCAGCCCCTCGACCGCGTAGTTGTCGGCCACCAGCGCGGAGATCTGCGAGTCGGCGATCCACTCGAGCAACGCGTCGTCGCGGGCGTCGAGCCACGAGCAGGTCCGGAAGATCTCCACCGGGTCGGGATCGCGGTTCCACTCGAGGATGCGGGTCGCGAAGCCGGTGTGGAGCAGCAGCATGTCGCCGGGCTCCACGACGACGCCGTCGGCCGCCATGATCTCCTGCGAGCGTCTCCAGCCGCACACCGCGGAAGTCGCGGCCGAGGTGGTGCTCGAGATCGACGAGCACGCCGCGGCCCTGCACGCCGTGGAAGGCCATGTGCTCGAGGCCGAGGTGCTTGGCGAACGCCGTGTGGCCGGCGCCGTCACCGGCCGCGTCGGGCGTGGGTCCGACCAGGTCGATGCCGGCGCGGTAGCCGTTGTAGTAGACGGCCTCTTCGACCCCGTCGCCGTCGGCGTCGAACTCGGCCCCGACGTGGGCCAGCGAGTCCCACTGGGTCGAGTACTGCAGCGACAGCGTGACCACGTCGTCGGCCCACACGTCGACGTACTTGGGGTCGCCGAAGTCGGGCATCTCGCTCATGTGGACGTTGTAGAAGATGCCCGGGTTGCCCTCCATGTCCTCGGTCGGCGCCAGCCGCGGCGGAGGGCGCCGCTGGTTGAGGGCGGTGCCGCCCGGGAAGTCGAGCGGCAGGCTGAGGCAGAAGCTGATGCCGGCCTCGACCTCGCGCACGCCCTGGAGGACCTTCTCCGGCGTGAGCAGGTTGATGCGGCCGAGCTCGTCGTCGTCGCCCCAGTCGCCCCAGGTCGAGCCGTCCGGGCGCTGCTGTCCACCGCTTCGTCACGGCTGTCCTCCCGATCCGACCGGCTTGCGTTGCATGTACCGACCGGTTGGTCTACTCGCAACGGGTTCGCGCAGCGGAACACGTTTCCGCACCGCGCAGGGTGGTCACCGATGCGCATGACGCAGAAGGACTTCGTCGTCTCGGCCGACGGGCACCTCCTCGAGCCCATCGACCTGTTCAAGGACCCGCCTGCCCGAGCAACCTCCGCGACATGGCGGTGTGGGAGGAGGAGATCGAGATCGAGCCCTTCGTCGAGGGCGGCGCCCGGGTGTTCCGCAAGCTGCACACGCCCGGCTTCGAGGGCTGGACGGTGTCGCGCTACCGCCAGACGAGCGGGCGCACGCCCGAGGGCGATCCCGAGATCATCCTCGAGGACATGGACCTCGACGGCGTCGACGCCCAGGTGCTCCACCCGAACCTGTCGCAGTTCGGGCTGTTCACCGACCACCACGAGATGTCGATCGCCCACGCCCGCGTCTACAACGACTACGTGATCGAGCGGTTCACGCCGTACTTCGACCGGCTGGCACCCACCGCGCCCATCCCGCTCACCGACATCGACGATGCCGTGGCCGAGATCGAGCGGGTCGCGGCCGGCGGGTTCAAGGCCGTGCTGCTGCCGGCCACCGCGCCCCGGCCCTACTACCTGGCCGACTACGACCCGGTGTGGGCCGCGGTCCAGGCGCAGCGGGATGAGCGTGTTCGTCCACACCCAGACCGGTGGCATCAAGGTCAACGATCCCGAGGCGCTCACGCTGAAGGTCATGATGGAGAACGCCCAGCAGGTCAACCAGCCGATGACCGAGAAGATGGCGGCCAAGCGCATGGTCACCCAGGCGGTCATGCAGCCGATCGTCCCCCAGACGCTCATCTGCCAGCTGATCGGCGGCGGCGTGCCCGAGCGCTTCCCCGACCTGCACTTCTCGCTGATCGAGTTCAACGCCTACTGGCTCTCGTCGCTGGTCGGCTCGATGGACAAGTGCTGGATCACCGGCATCGGCCAGGACCCCGACTGGTGGATCGGGGTGTGGGACGACACCCGCCCCGACGACGACCAGCCCGGCATGGCCCAGCTGTTCCGCCTCAACGAGAAGTGGCCGTACCCGCTCATGCCCAGCGAGTACGTGCAGCGCCAGTTCCACGTCTCGTTCCAGGACGACCCCGTGGCCGTCGCCTGCCGGCACATCACCGGGCTGTCCACGATCATGTGGGGCAACGACTACCCCCACGCCGAGGGCACCTTCCGCGGCAGCCAGGAGCTGCTGCACGACGCTGATGGCCGGCGTGCCCGACGACGAGCGCAAGGCCATGGTGGGCGGCACGCTCGGCGACCTCCTCGGCTTCGCAGGCCCCGGTGGCCGACCTGAGCGAGCACCGCTTCGAGGGCCGCGTCGCGGTCGTCACCGGCGCGGGGCGCGGCATCGGTCGGGCGCTACGCGCGCCTGCTCGCCGACCGCGGCGCCAGCGTCGTCGTCAACGACCTCGGCGGCTCGATGGGCGGCGAGGGCGCAGATGCCGCAGCCGGCGTCGCAGGTCGCCGACGAGATCGTCGCCGCCGGCGGTGTGGCCGTCGCCGACACGCAGCGACGTGGCCACGGCCGCGGGCGCGGCAGGCGCTCGTCGACTGCCGCGGTCGAGCGGTTCGGGCGCATCGACGTCCTGGTCAACAACGCCGGCATCATGCGCTGGGCGGGCCTCCCCGACGTCGACGAGGACGACCTCGCCCGGCACCTCGCCGTGCACGTCGTCGGCTCGTTCAACACCACCCGCGCCGCCTGGCCACACATGGTCGAGCAGGGCTACGGCCGCATCGTGATGACGACGTCGACCGGCATGTTCGGGCTGCCCAACAACACCGTCGTACGCCACCGCCAAAGGCGGGCGTCATCGGGCTGACCCGCAGCCTGGCCCTGGCCGGGCGCCGACCACGGCATCAAGGTCAACCTCGTCGCCCCGGCGGCGATGACGCGGATGGCCGGTCCGGCCGCCGACGGCGGACGACCCGCAGATGTCGCCGGATCTGGTCGCGCCCGATGGTCGCGTTCCTGGCCCACGAGGACTGCCCGGTCAGCGGCGAGATCTACGCCGCCGGCGCCGGTCGCTTCGCCCGGATCTTCATCGCCTCGACCCCGGGCTACGTCCACCCGGCGTCGGATGCCGACCGTCGAGGACGTCGCCGCGAACTGGGCGACGATCAACGACGAGACCGGCTACTACGTCCCGGCCGACCTCATGGACTGGTCGGCCAGCTTCCTGGCCCACCTGCCCGACCGCGCCGAACGGCCGCTGAGCCCATGGACTTCTCGCTCACCGAGTCCGGAGCAGGACCTGGTCGAGCTGTGCCGCGACTTCGCGCAGAACGAGATCGCGCCCCGCGCGCCGGTGGCGTGGGAGGAGGCGCGGTGCCCGACCGATCTGCTCCGCGAGATGGGCGAGCTCGGCCTGCTCGGCATGCTCGATCCCCGAGGAGTGGGGCGGGATCGGCATGTCGACGGTCGGCTTCGTCGCCGCGATGGAGCAGATCGGCCTGGCCGACCAGTCGGTGGCCGCGGCCTGGCAGGCGCACGTCACCATCGGGTCGTTGCCGCTGCTACCTGTTCGGCAACGACGCGCAGCGCGAGCGGTGGCTGCGGCCGCTGGCCGAGGGCCGGGTCCTGGGCGCGTTCGGCCTGACCGAGCCCGACGCCGGATCCGACGCCCGCGGCATCCGCACCCGGGCCGAGCGTCGCGACGGCGGCTGGCTGATCAACGGGGCCAAGACGTTCATCTCCAACGCCGGGCACCGACATGTCGTTCGGGGTGACGCTGCTGGCCCGCACCGACGTCCGACGACGGTCCGCCGAGGTACGCGAGCTTCGTCGTCGAGAAGGACACGCCCGGCTTCACGATGGGCCCGAAGATGCGCGGCATCGGCTGGAAGGGTCTCGACACCCGCGAGCTGTTCTTCGACGACGTGTGGGTGCCCGACGACCACCTGGTCGGCGATCCGGAGCTGGGGCTCGGCCAGTTCCTGCGGCACGCTCGAGGTCGGGCGCATCTCGATCGCCGCGCTTGTCGCTCAGCCTGACCCAGGCCGTGCTGGACCTGGCCCTCGACTACGCCAAGCAGCGGGTGCAGTTCGGCCAGCCCATCTCGAAGTTCCAGGCGGTCCAGTTCAAGCTGGCCGACATCGCCACCGAGCTCGAGGCGGCCCGTTGGCTCACCTACCGCGCCGCCTCGCTGCGCGACGCCGGTCAGCCGTTCCTGAAGGAGGCGGCGATGGCCAAGCTGAAGGCCAGCCGCGTGGCGGCGTGGGCCGCGTCGGAGGCCGTCCAGATCCACGGCGGGCGTCGGCTACATGCTCGAGTCGCCGGTGGCCCGCTTCTACTGCGACTCGAAGGTGCTCGAGATCGGCGAGGGCACCAACGAGATCCAGCACCTCGTCATCGCCCGCGCGCCTGGGCTGCTGACCTACACCGGCGGCCAGCCGGCGAATGCGCCTCGGCGATGTCGTCGCGATCCGGGAGCCACGCCCGCTCGAGCTCGGGCGCGTAGGGCGGCGGGCGTGGCCGCGGCGCCGATCCGTTCGATGGGCGCGTCGAGATCCCAGAAGCCCTCGCGGGCGACGGTGGCCGCGATCTCCGCGCCGATGCCGAAGGGGATCGACGGCTTCGTGGGCGATCAGCAGCCGGCTCGTCTTGTGGACCGAGTCGAGGATCGGCGCGATGTCGAGCGGCGCGACCGTGCGCAGGTCGATCACCTCGACCGAGATGCCCTCGCCAGCGAGCGTCTCGGCCGCCGCAGTCGCCTCGTGGACCATCCGTGACACCGACACCACCGTGACGTCGGTGCCGGCGCGCACCACCGCGGACACGCCGATCGGCACGATGTGGTCGGACGGTGGCCGCGGTCCCTTCATGCCGTAGAGCAGCCGGTTCTCGATGAACACCACCGGATTCGGGTCCTGGATCGCGGCGCGCAGCAGGCCGTAGGTGTCGGCCGGCGTCGACGGCATGACGACGCTCAGGCCGGGGATGTGGGCGAGCAGGGCTTCGAGGCTCTGCGAGTGCTGGCTTCCCGACGATCGCCCGGCGCCGAACTGGGTGCGCACGGTCAGCGCCATCTGCGCGGCTCCGCCGGTCATGAACGGCATCTTCGCGGCCTGGTTCAGCAACTGGTCGAGGCAGACGCCGACGAAGTCGAGGTACATCAGCTCCACCACCGGGTGCATCCCGGCCATCGCCGCGCCCACCCCGACGCCCATGATCGCGGTCTCGGAGATCGGGGTGTCGCGGACGCGATCGCCGAATCGGTCGTGGAGGCCGCGCATGAGGCCGAACACGTTGCCGCCGGCACCGACGTCGATGCCGGCGACGAAGACGCGTTCGTCGGATTCGAGCTCGGTCTCGAGGGCGTCGTGGATCGCGTCCATCGTCCGGAAGACCGCGGCGTCCTCGGCCGGCGGTGGTGGTTCGGGTCGCAGCGGTCTCGGCCGGACGACGAACTCGTGCAGGTCGTCGGCTGCCGGGACTCGCGAACGCCCGCGCCTTGCCCACGGCGTCGTCGAGCTCCTGGGCCACCGACGTCTCCAGGGAGCCGATCGCGTCGTCGCCGATGCCGGCCGACCGGAGGCGCCGCGGCGTGCACGAGCAGCGGGTCGCGCTCCTGCCACTCGCGCAGCTCCTCGGGCGATCGGTAGCGCTGCGGATCGCCCTCGTAGTGACCGTGCCACCGATAGGTGGCGGCCTCGACGATGACGGGACCGTGCCCGTCACGCACCGCGCCGACCACCTCGCCCATCAGCGACGCGGTCGCCACGACGTCGTTGCCCTCGACCGCGACGTACTCGACGCCGTATCCGGCGGCCCGCTGTTCGAGCGGCGCCGCGTGCTGGGTCGATGCCGGTGAGAACTCGGCGTAGCCGTTGTTCTCGCAGAAGAAGACGGCCGGCAGCTGCCACACCGCGGCCAGGTTCAGCGCCTCGTGGAACGCGCCCTGGGCCGCCGCGCCGTCGCCGAAGAAGGCGACCGCGACGCCGCCGTCGGCTCGCAGCTGGGCCGCGGTGGCGGCGCCCATCGCGATCGGCAGGCCGGCGGCCACGATCCCGTTCGCGCCGAAGATCCCGAGGTTCGGGTCGGCGATGTGCATCGAGCCCCCGCGGCCGCGGTTGGTGCCCTCGTCCTTGCCCATCAGCTCGGCGAACATCCCGAGCGGGTCGAGGCCCTTGGCCAGGCAGTGGCCGTGGCCGCGATGGGTCGAGGTGATGACGTCGGCGGGGCGCAGCGGCCAGCACGCGCCGACCGCCGTGGCCTCCTGGCCGATCGAGAGGTGGACGAAGCCGGGGATCTCGCCGTCGCGATAGAGCGCGGCGACCCGCTCCTCGAAGCCGCGGATCAGCAGCATGCGGCGGTGCATCTCGACCAGGTCGGAGTTCGAGAACGGGGGAGGTGCGGGGCGGCCGAGGGTCACGAAGCATGTATTGTACTGGTCGGTACAACCAGGGAAAGTGCGATGACCGATCAGATCGAGATCCCCGAGTCGTTCCCTGGCCCCGGCGCGGTCGCCGGGAAGCGGGTCGTCATCACCGGCGCGGGCCGCGGGCTGGGTTCGCGTGCTCGCCCACGCCTTCTCCGACGCCGGCGCCTCGGTGGCGCTCGTCGCCGCGCACCGAGCGGGACCTGAAGGCGGTCGCCGAGGCGCTGCCCGGGACCGTCGCTCGTGCTCAGCGGCGACGTGACCGACGAGGACTTCAACGAGGCGGTGGCCGACGCCACGGTCGCCGAATGGGGCGGCGTCGACGTGTGGATCTGCAACGCCGGCATCTCGCCGATCGTGGCCGGCCCCCGCGAGATCGACGCCTCGGTGTGGCGGCAGGTCCTCGAGGTCAACCTCACCGGCGCGTTCCTCGGGGCCCGCGCCGCGGCCCGGGTGATGCACGAAGGCGGGCGACTCATCTTCACGGGCTCGGTCCTGGGGGAGCGGCCACGCGAGGGTCTGGCCGCGTACAGCGCGTCGAAGGCCGGGTTGGTCGGCCTGGCCAAGGGCCTGGCCCTCGACCTGGCGCCGGTGGGCATCACGGTGAACGTCGTCGCGCCGGGTTGGTTCGACTCGCCGCTGGTCGAGGGATGGAAGAACAACCCCGAGCTCGCGGCCGCTATCACCGGGCACACCGCGCAGCGGCGGTGGGGAGCACCGGCCGAACTGGCCGGCGCCTACCAGTTCCTCGCTTCCGACGCGTCGGCGTTCGTCACCGGCACCGTGCTCAGCGTCGACGGCGGGTACCTGCTGGTATGACCGCCGCATCCGAACCACGGCGCGTGATCGCCATCACCGGCGCGGGAGGCGCACTGGGCGCGGCAGTGTCCCGGCGCCTCGGCGGCGAACCCGCTGACCGACCTCGTGTTGAGCGACATCAGCGAGCCGTCGCTCGACGCAGACGGTCGCCGGGCTCCCCGATGCGCCGCGGCTCGGTCGAGACGGTCCTGGCCGACGTGAGCGACTTCGCCCAGGTGGAGGCGGTGGTCGAGTTGGCGGTCGAGCGCTTCGGCCGCCTCGACGTGCTGGTCAGCAACGCGGGCGTGCTCTCGCCGA
The DNA here is from genome assembly GCA_963776435.1 of uncultured Microthrixaceae bacterium. GTDB lineage: Bacteria > Actinomycetota > Acidimicrobiia > Acidimicrobiales > Acidimicrobilacustridaceae > UBA4742. Next base: position 113,784 of record CAVZMK010000001.1, on the reverse strand, counting down.
ACGGTCGCATCCACAACCTGGCCACCGAGGACTGGGAGCGGGCGTTCCGGATCAACGTCCTGGGTGCGGTCAACGGCATCCGTGCCGCGGTGCCCGTCATGCGCGCCCAGCAGTCGGGATCGATCGTGTTGACGGCGTCGGTGGCCGGGCTCACCGCGTGGTCCCACGCCGCCCCCTACTGCGCGACGAAAGCCGCGGTCATCCAGCTCGCGAAGGTCGCCGCCGTCGAATACGCGCGTGACGGGATCCGGGTGAACTGCGTGTGCCCGGGGACGTTCCGCTCGGCCATCCACGCCGACCTCCCGCCGGAGGCGCTCGACGCCATCGCCGTGAAGCATCCCCTCGGGCTCGGAGCGGCGGACGACCTGGTGGGCGCGTACTCCTACCTCGCCGGCGACGAGTCACGATGGACGACCGGCTCGGCGATGGTCGTCGACGGCGGCTACTCGGCGCCCTGAGCTCGACCCGGGTGTCGGGCTCTCGATGCCGCGCATGAAGATCTCGGCGAACGGCTTGGCCACGTCGCGCGCCGTCAGACGACCACCCGCCTTGAGCCAGAGGTAGGTGTAGTTGTGCATGCCGAGCCACGCCCGGGTCGTCAGCCACGGATCGAGATCACGGAACTCGCCCGATTCGACGCCGGCCCGTAGGACCGCCTCGACCCGCCGCTCGTAGCTCTCGCGCCGCTCCCGGAACTGCGCGGCGCGTTCGCCCGTGAGCGCCGGGAACTCGTGCAGGAAGACCCAGACATGGTCCGGGTACCGGTGGATCACGTCGAGCAGCTCGTCGCCGAGCATGGCCAGCTGCGCCGAAGGCGAGCCGCCCGCGCTCGGCGACGCGATCGGCACCGAGCATGACCTCGTCCATCACCCGGTCGTGGATGGCGGCGAGCAGCTCCTCCTTGGAGCCGATGTAGTGGTACAGCGCTCCCTTGCCCAGGTCGTTGGCCTCGCAGAGCTCGGTGATGCCCGTGGCGTGGTAGCCGCGGCTGCGCGAAGAGGGGAGCGGACGTGTCGATGATCGCCTGGCGGCGCGCCTGCCACTTCGGGCTGCGGCGGGATTCGCTGCTCGCTTCCGTCCGGGGCACGGCGGCGACGCTAGTGGGGCGGGCAGGAGCCATGTCCGGATATCGTAGACTGACTGGTCGGTACACACTCCGCCGACGCGCCGGAAGGGGGACTCGATGCAGGCGGACATGAACTGGTGCGCGGTGCTCGCCCACCACGCGATCCGCACCCCCGACAAGGCGATGACCGTCTTCGAGGGCGAGACGATCACCTATGGCGAGATGGCCGAGCGGGCGGCGGCGACGGCCGCCGGCCTGCACGAGCGCGGCGTCGGTCGTGGCGATGTCATCGGCCTCCTCTCCTACAACTGCCCCGAGTTCCTGGAGACGGTCTTCGCCGCGAACCACCTCGGCGCGATCGCGATGCCGATCAACTGGCGACTCGCCGCGCCGGAGGTGCGGTACATCCTCGAGCACTCCGAGGCCCGCGCGCTCGTGTGCGACGAATCGCTCGTCGATCTCGCCAACGATGCGACGAAGGGCATCGAAGCCGCCGCTCGTGCGTGCGTGCGTGGGGCAATCGGCGCCCGACGGATGGACGTCGCTCGCCGATCTCCGCACGATTGCGGACCCGCTGTCGCCCGTGGCCGCCGGAGGCCGACGACATCCATCGCCTGATGTACACGTCGGGCACCACCGGACGTCCCAAGGGCGTCATGATCACCCACGCCAACCTGGCGTGGAAGAACCTCGCGCACATCGTCGAGTTCGGCTTCACGAGCGCCGATCTAGGGCTCGCCTGCGGTCCGCTGTACCACGTCGGTGCGCTCGACCTCACGACGACGTCGTTGATCGCTGCGGGTGCGACGATGATCATCCATCGGGCCTTCGACGCCCCCGCGGTCGTCGACGAGATCGAGCGCTCGCGGGTGACCACGGTCTGGCTGGCGCCGGCGATGGTCAACGCGATCATGGCGTTGCCCGACATCGACCAGCGCGACCTGTCGTCGATCCGGGTGATCATCAACGGTGGCGAGAAGATGCCCATCCCGCTCATCGAGCGGCTCCAGCGGACCTTCCCCTCGGCGTGGTTCGCCGACGCCTACGGCCTCACCGAGACGGTCTCGGGCGACACCTTCCTCGACCGCGACAGCATCATCACCAAGCTCGGCAGCGTCGGTCGGCCCTGCCTCTACCTCGAGCTCGACATCTGGGACGAGGACGGCCGGTCGCTACCGGCGGGGGAGCGCGGCGAGATCGTCATGCGGGGCCCGAAGGTGTTCAAGGGGTACTGGCGCGACCCCGACGCGACCGCCACTGCGTTCGTGGGCGGCTGGTTCCACACGGGCGACATCGGCGTGCGGGACGACGACGGCTACGTCTTCATCGTCGACCGGCTCAAGGACATGATCGTGTCGGGCGGCGAGAACATCGCCGGTTCCGAGGTCGAACGTGTGCTCTACGAGGACGAAGCGGTGCTCGAAGTGGCCGTGGTGGGCCGTCCCGACGAGCGCTGGGGAGAGGTGCCGGTCGCGTTCGTCGTCCTGCGCCCCGATACGACGACGACGGCGGACGCGCTGGTCGAGCGCTGCGGTGCGCAGCTCGCCCGCTTCAAGGTGCCGAAGGCGGTCACCTTCCTCGACGCGCTGCCCCGCAACCCATCCGGCAAGGTGCTCAAGCGCGAGCTCCGTGACGAACAGTGAGACCCCGATGTCGTTGACGATCGAGACCGCGAAGCTGACCGAGACCGTGGGGGCCGAAGTGCGCGGCGTCGACGTCGACCGGCTGCTGCACGACGAGGAGCTGCCGGCATGGACGCTCGACGCGCTCGAAGCCAACGGCGTGCTGGTCTTCCGGGACCTGCACCTCGACGATGCCGCCCAGGTGGCGTTCAGCAAGCGGCTCGGCCGGGTCGAGGTGTTCGGCACCGGTGAGCATCCGGAGATCTTCCTGATCACGCTCGACCCGGCCCGGAACCCGGCCGCCGCCTATCTCCGCGGCACGTTCGACTGGCACATCGACGGGCTCACCGACGACATCCCGATCATGGCGACGCTGCTCAGCGCCCATGCGGTCGCGGAGTCGGGCGGCGAGACCGAGTTCGCCAGCACGTACAAGGCCTACGACGACCTCACCGACGAGGAGAAGCAGCGCTTCGAGTCGATCCGCGTCGTGCACTCGATCGAGGCCACCCAGCGACGGCTGACCCCCGATCCGTCGCCGGAGCAGCTGGCCATGTGGCGGGCGAGGCCGGCCAAGGAGCAGCCGCTGATCTGGCGGCACCGCAACGGCCGGCGATCGGTCGTGCTCGGGCCGACCGCCGACCATGTCGTGGACATGGATCCGGACGAGGGCGAGGCGCTCCTCGCCGACGCGATGGCCCGGGCCACCGCCCCCGACCGGGTGTACCGCCACGAGTGGCGGGTCGGTGACCTGGTCATCTGGGACAACCGGGGCGTGCTGCACCGGGCCCTGCCCTACGACCCGACCTCACCACGTGACCTGCACCGCACCACCCTCACCGGCGAGGAAGCCATCCGCTAGCGCCCGTCGTAGCAGTGGTGCTACGATCGTCGCATGTCCTCGGTGGCCATACGTGAGCTCCGCAACCACACCCGTCAGGTGCTCGACCGCGTCCGTGCGGGCGAGTTGGTGATCGTGACGGTCGATGGTCGCCCGGCCGCGGTGATCGGTCCGCTCCACGAGCGTCCCCGCTTCATGGACAAGGCGTCGTTCCTGTCGCGCCTGGTCCAAGCCGACCCCCAGCTGTCGGACGATCTCGTCGAGCTCGCCCCTGAGACGACCGACGACCAGCCCTGGTGACTGCCGGTCTCGCCGACACCTCACTCTTCATCGCTCGCGAGAGCGGTCGGGCGCTCGCGGTCGACGACCTTCCCGATGAGTTGGCGGTGTCGGTGATCACGATCGGCGAGCTCCGGGCTGGCGTACTCGTCGCGGCGGAGGTCTCGGCGCGGGACCGCCGGTTGCGGACCCTGGAGGGCGCGCTCGGGCTCGAGCCGCTCCCCGTGGACGAGTCAGTGGCCTCGGCCTGGGCGCGTTTGCGGGTGGACCTCCGCGACCTCGACCGTCGGATGCCCGCCAACGATGCATGGATCGCGGCGACGGCCATCGCCCACGACCTCCCGGTCGTCACCCAGGACGATGACTACGAAGGCGTGCCCGGACTGACAGTGGTTCGAGTCTGAGGACCACCCAGGCGTCCGAAGAACGCGGAGGGGCCGGCGTGGCCGGATCGGTGGGGTGCTCGACAGGCGCGATCGGGGGGTGGCCGGGTACCGTGGTCCGCACTGCCAGCTCAGTCATTCCGTCTCAGGGGGATCTCGTGACCGACTACAGCAAGCTCTACATCGACGGCTCGTGGGTGCCGTCCACCGGCTCCGACACCATCGACGTCGAGAACCCGTCGACCGAAGAGGTCATCGCCTCGGTCCCCGCCGGCACGGCCGCCGACGTCGACCGGGCGGTCGCGGCGGCCAAGGCCGCGTTCGAGACCTGGGGCGCCACGTCCAAGGACGGAGCGGGGCAAGTACATCCAGGCCATCGCCGAGGGCCTGCAGGCCCGCAGCGAGGAGATCGCCCAGGTCATCTCCGACGAGATGGGCATGCCCATCATGTTCGCCAACCTCATCCAGGCCGGCCTGCCCGTCGGCAACTTCGGCGGCTACGTCCAGATCCTCGACGAGTTCCCGTTCGAGGAGACGGTGGGCAACTCGCTGGTCGTGCGCGAGCCGGTCGGTGTCGTCGGCGCCATCACGCCGTGGAACTACCCGCTGCACCAGATCGTCGACAAGATCGGCCCCGGCGCTCGCCGCCGGCTGCACGCGTCGTGCTCAAGCCGAGCGAGGTCACCCCGCTCAACGCCTTCATCCTGGCCGAGATCATCGACTCGGTCGGCCTGCCCGCCGGCGTGTTCAACCTGGTCACCGGCACCGGTCCGGTCGTGGGCGAGGCCATCGCCGCCCACCCCGACGTCGACATGGTGTCGTTCACCGGCTCGACCCGCGCCGGCAAGCGCGTCACCGAGCTCGGCGCCGAGACCGTCAAGCGCGTGCACCTCGAGCTCGGCGGCAAGTCGGCCAACGTCATCCTCGACGACGCCGACCTCGACCGCGCGTCGTGCCGGCCGGCGTGCACTTCGGCTGCTACCTCAACTCGGGCCAGACCTGCTCCGCGCTCACCCGCATGCTCGTCCCCCGCGACAAGCAGGACGAGGTCGTCGCCCTCGCCAAGGCCACGGCGGAGACGCATCACGGTCGGCCCGGGCTCGAGCGACGCCATGCTCGGCCCGCTCGTCTCGGCGGTGCAGCGCGACCGCGTGCGCGGCTACATCCAGAAGGGCATCGACGAGGGCGCCACGCTCGTCACCGGCGGCGTCGAGCCGCCCGAGGGCCTCGACAAGGGCTACTTCGTGCAGCCGACGATCTTCGCCGACGTCACGCCGGACATGACCATCGCCCAGGAGGAGATCTTCGGCCCGGTGCTGGTGATCATGCCCTACGACGACGAGGACGAGGCGGTCGAGCATCGCCAACTCGACGATCTACGGCCTCTCCGGCGGCGTGCAGTCCGCCGACATCGAGCGGGCCAAGGCCGTTCGCCCGCAAGCATGCGCACCGGCCAGGTCGAGATCAACGGGGGCGGCTTCAACATCCAGGCCCCGTTCGGCGGCTACAAGCAGTCCGGCAACGGCCGTGAGCTGGGCAAGTTCGGGCTCGACGAGTTCCTCGAGACCAAGAGCATGCAGCTCCCGGGCTGAGCCCGAAGCGCGACCGAAGGCCCGGTCTGACGCCGGTCTGACGCCGGCTGGGCGGCCATCTCGGCTGCCGCGACCGCGCCCCAAGCCTCCATCCGGCGATCCCGCCGGCCGATGAAGAGGATGATGGATCCAACGAGGAGGCGCCGGTCCCCCCGGCTGATGGCGCTGGTCGCCGTGACCGCGGTCGTGGTCGCGGCGCAGGTCGCGGCGCGACGCGCCGCCGTCGCGCGCCGAACACCTCCGACCGATCCGACCACCACCGTCACCGCACCGGGGTCCACCTCGACCACAGGCGCCGGCCGCCACCACGACCGCGCCGCCGGGTGAGGTGACGCCCACGACTACCGGAGGGTCAGCCACGACCGTCACGATCCCGGTGCTCCAGCCCGGCGGAGGCAAGGGTCCGGCCGGACCACCGCTACCCGATCCCGACCGCCCACGTCCGGGTGCTGCTATCCCAGATCGAGGTGCTCGACGGCGAGAAGGGCGTCACCTGGTGGACCGACGGCGTCGAGCGACTGCAGGCGGCCGAGACCCGGGCCGAGCGACGAAGGCGGCGCAGGCCACCCGCGACCGTGTTGCTCGACGAGCGCGCCCTCGACTTCGCGAAGTCGCAGCTCGCCACGGTCGCGACGATGGCGTTCATGGGTGCCGGCGGCGGCGTGCTCTCAGCCGTTCTCCACGGCGGCCCGGACGCGGCCACCAATGCGCGCGATGATGGTGGGTTCCACCATCGACGCGCACGCCCACACCGTCCAGCGGGCCACCACGAGGCTGGCCGATGCCCGCGACGCGCTGGCTCGCGCCCGCCGCGACGTGAAGGTGGCCTGGCCCGCGTGAAGTTCGGTCTGCTCGAGCTGCACGCTCGTGAGGACACGCTCTCGTCGTCGCGCACCGACCTGGCCAACGCCTACGGCGCGGGGCACCTGGGCGCTGTCGATCGAGGGTGACAGCGCGTTCACGGCCCAGGAGCTCGACAAGTGGTTCGTCAGCGAGGGCCGCACCTCGAGGGCGAGCGTCCCCATCGATCAGCTGACCGCGCTTCTACGTCTCCGAAGGCGCGGCCGAGGGCGTGCGCGGGGACATGGCCTTCGCCCAGTCGATGGTCGAGACCGGGAGCTTCGCCAACCCGGACACGATCAACCTCAACAACTTCGCCGGGATCGGCCACTGCGACCACTGCGCCTCGGGGATGAGCTTCGACACCGCGCAGCTCGGCGTCCGCGGGCAGATGCAGCTGTTGAAGTCCTACGCGGAGACGGATCCGACCTATGCCAACCCGCTCGTGAACTCGAAGCTGCACGGTCCGGCCGGTTGTTGCCAGACCTGGACGCAGCTCACCCGGAAGTGGGCCAGCGACCCGAACTACGGCCCGAAGATCCTGAGCGTGTACGAGGCGATGCTCGAGTGGTTGCTGACCGAACGGGCCACCGAGACGGGCCCACCGCCCGCGCCGGTCGTCGCGGCCAGTCTGGTGTCGACGTCCACGACCACCTCGACGTCGACCACCACCACCACGCCGTCGAAGAACTGATCTTCGGGCCTGAAGACGATCGAACCATCGCCGGGAGTACCCTCGGAGCGCGTCCGCGGGGCGTGTCAACCAGGGGGATGGGCATGACGGAGCACGTCGCGGGACCTCGTCCGATCGACCTCGAGCCCGAACCGGTGACGCTCGAGCAGGCGCCGCAGGAATCGACGTCGTCCAGCTCGCGGTCGTCGTCGACGCGGCGCCGTCGCGGTGCTGGCGTTCGTCGCGCTCGTCGCGGCCACGGTCGGCGTGGCGATGACCAGCCGATCTCACGGTCCGGTCCGCGGTGGATGACCGGCGCCACCACACCAGCGATCCGCATCTCAAGCTGGACAAGGGACCGGCCCGGGTCGCGGTCCTGTCGGCTCTGAGCGCCACGACGGCCGCCCACAGCTTCAACGTGTCCTACCGCCTCTCCGAGGTCCGGCCCGAGCCGTCCACCACCACGACGGTCGACTGCGGCTTCGGTCCGGGCAACCAGCCCTACGTTGCCGACCCCGCCGGCATGCCAGGAACCCAGGTCCCGGTGTCGGCCCGGCCGACGATGGGGATGTGCGCGGTCGGCGCATCGCCCGCCGTGACCGTCACCGGTCACGGGACGATCAACGTGAACCCGAAGGCGATGGTCGTGTCCGCCTCGATCAGCTCGGGTCTCGACGTGTCGGTGCGCCTCGACGACCAGAACGTGTGGGAGTCGGGTGGCGCCGACTACGGGGCGACCCCGAACGGGTCGGCCTCCGGAAGTGGGCAGCCGCTGTCTGGCTTCGCCGGTCTGACCGAGAGCACGATCGGCAACCGCGAGGGAGCGATCGGCATGCTCGGCATGGCCAGCCCATCGGGCTACCTCGACCTCGAGTCGCAGTCGGTGACGGGCGCGGCGCAGGACGGCAGCGGCACGGTCGACGGCGTGGCCGTCTCGTACTACCGGGTGGCGGTCGATCCGTCGAAGCTGGTGGACGTCGCCGGGAATGAGCGCCGACGAGATCGCGACGGTCAACGCGGCGGTCGGGGTGCTGCATCAGGAGGGTTACACCGGCACGGAGGCGCGGGTCGCGCTCGACGCGGCCGGCTACATCCGCCAGGTCACCTCGGTGGCCAGCTTCGCCGACGGCGGCACGGTCACGCTCGCTTCCACCTTCTCGAACTTCGGCTGCGCCGGCACGGTGACGATGCCGGGTGAGCCGGCCGCTACGCCGCCGCCGGCGGACTGCACCAGCCCGGTCCCGTCCACGACCACGACGACCGCGCCCCCGGTGTCGTCGACCTCGACGTCCGGCGCGGACGTCTCGACCACGGAGCCAGCCGTCTCGACGAGCGTGCCGACGACGTCCACGATCCCCGACCCGACGACGACCGACCCGACCGCTCCCTCCCAACCTGCGCCGTCGACGCGGCCGGGAGGATCAGCTGCCGAGGTCGGCGATGGCGTCGGCCAGTGCCAGTGCGCGGCGGGCGTTGTCGACGTGGAGGTTCTCGATCATCCGCCCGTCGACGGTGACGACGCCCTTGCCTTCGGCCTCGGCTTCCTCGAACGCGGCGATGATGCGCCGCGCCTGGGTCGATCTCGTCGTCGCTCGGCGCGAACACGCGGTTGCACGGCTCGAGCTGGCTCGGATGGATCAGGGTCTTGCCGTCGAAGCCGAGCTGGCGGCCCTGCACGCACTCGGCCTCGAAGCCGGCCTCGTCGCTGATGTCGTTGTAGACGCCGTCGAGGATCACCTTGCCGGCGTGGCGGGCGGCGAGCAGGCAGGCCGAGAGCCCGAACAGCAACGGCTGGCGACCGGGCACCTGCTCGGCGTGCAGCTCCTTGGCCAGGTCGTTGGTACCCATCACGAGCACGGCCAGTCGATCGGAGGCGGCGACGATCTCGGCAGCCGACAGCACGGCCTGGGGCGTCTCGAGCATGGCCCAGATGGCGGTCGTGCCGGGGGCGTCGGCGGCCTCGAGCGCGGCCTCGACCGCATGCACCTCGGCGGCCGAGCTGATCTTCGGAACGAGCACGGCGTCGGGTCCCGCCTCGGCCGCGGCGGCCAGGTCGTCTGCGAACCACGGCGTGTCGAGGCCGTTGACGCGGATGGCGATCTCGCGACCGCCGTAGCCATCGGACGATGCCGCCGCGCACACCGGGCGCGGGCTTCGACCTTGGCGTCTGGCGCCACCGCGTCCTCGAGGTCGAGGATGAGCGCGTCGGCCGGGAGCGTCCGAGCCTTCTCGAGGGCGCGTTCGTTCGCGCCGGGCATGTACAGCACCGATCGGCGGGGTCGCAGGTGGTCGCTCATGGTCGGCTGCTCCTCAGAACCCGTAGGCCGCGGCCAGCTCGGGGTCGTTCTCGGCCAGCTGATGGGCCAGCTCGACCATGACGCGGCACTGCTTGACGCTGGCGTCGTCCTCCATCTTGCCGTCGAGCATGATCGCCCCTGTGCCGTCGCCCATCGCCTCGATCACCTCGCGGGCGTGGGCCACGTCGGCCGGATCGGGGGAGAACACCCGCTTGGCGATGTCGATCTGGCTCGGGTGCAGGCTCCACGCACCGACGCAGCCGAGCAGGTACGCGTTGCGGAACTGGTCCTCGCAGGCGACCGTGTCCTTGATGTCGCCGAACGGCCCGTAGTAGGGAAGGATGCCGTTGGCGACGCACGCGTCGACCATGCGGGCCAACGTGTAGTGCCAGAGGTCCTGCTGGTAGGTGGCGCGCGGGGCGTCGGGATCGTCCGGGTCGGGGTCCTGGCGCACGAGGTAGCCGGGGTGACCACCGCCGACGCGGGTCGTCTTCATGCGGCGGTTGGCGGCGAGGTCGGCCGGACCGAGCGACAGGCCCTGCATGCGGGGGCTGGCCGCGCAGATCTCCTCGACGTTGGCCACGCCGCGTGCCGGTCTCGAGCAGGGCATGGATCATGAGCGGCCGCTCGAGCCCGACCTTCGCCTCGAGCTGCGCGACCAGCCGATCGACGTAGTGGATGTCCTCGGGCCCCTCGACCTTGGGGATCATGATGACGTCGAGCGCTTCGCCGGCCTCGGTCACCGCCGCGGTCAGGTCGTCGAGGCCCCACGGCGAGTCGAGCGAGTTGACCCGGGTCCAGAACTGGGCGCTACCGAGGTCGGCCTTCCTGGCCACCTCGACCAGCCCGGCTCGCGCCGCTTCCTTGTCGGAGGCGGGTACGCCGTCCTCGAGGTTGGCCAGCAGGACGTCGACCTGCGCCGCCATGTCGGGCACCTTGGCCACCATCTTGGGGTTGGAGGCCGGGAAGAAGTGGATCATGCGCGACGGGCGCACGGGGATCTCGCGGAGCGGCTCGGGGGCCCCGAGGGCGAGCGGTCGGAAGAAGTCCTTCGGATTGCGCATCTGGCCGAGGCTAGTTCGACTTCATTCGAACCAGTTCGGGGCGGAACTCGATTCGTCCCGGCCCCTCTCGTGGGCGACGATGGCATGGTCATGCCAGTGGAATCGGGGGAGCGGAACAGAGGTGCCGGCGTCTTCCGGCGCGGCCTACGGCTGGTGTTCCGCTACGCGCGCTCCGAGCCCCGGACCTTCATCGTGTCGGTCATCGGGGCCTCGTTGTACGGCGCCACCGCGGTCGTCGCGACCGTCGTGCTCGGCCGGGTCACCCAGAACGTGATCCTGCCCGCCTTCGACCACGGCGTGGACGGGGGAACGGTGATCGGCGCCGCGGTCGCGCTGGCCGCGATCGGCGTGATCCGGGCCGTGTCGATCGTTTTGCGCCGGTACTACGCCGGCACGACCCGCTTCCGGGTCCAGGCCCGCTGGCGGCGCCGCATCACCGATGTGTATCTCGACGCGCCGCTCACCTATCACCAGAGCCAACCGACGGGTCAGTTGCTGGCCCACACCGACAACGACGTGCTCGCCGCCACCGAGGTGCTGAGCCCCTTCCCGTTCACCGTGGGTGTGCTGGCGTTGGTCGTGTTCGCGCTGATCAGCCTGGCGCTGGTCGACATCTGGATGGCGGTGCTGTCCCTGTTGTTCTTCCCCATCCTCGGTCTCTTGAACCGCGCCTACACACGGCGCATCGAACGACCGGCCGAGCTCGTGCAGGAACGAGTGGGCCGGGTGTCGAGGATCGTGCACGAGAGCATCGACGGCGCGCTCGTCGTCAAGACGCTCGGACGCAGCCAGCTCGAGGTCGACCGCCTGGCGGTCGCGGCCGACGAGCTCCGCCAGACCCGCATCCAGGTCGGGCGCCTACGGGGCTCGTTCGACCCGGTGCTGCAGGGTCTGCCCACGATCGGCGCCATCGCCCTGCTGGCCTTCGGATCCTGGGAGATCTCGGTCGGTCGCATCAACACCGGCGAGCTGGTGCAGGCCATCGCGCTGTTCTCGATCCTCGCCTTCCCGATCGAGGTCGTCGGCTTCTTCCTCGAGGAGCTTCCGCGGGCGGTGGTGGCGTCCGCGCGACTCGACCGGGTCGTCGCCCAGCCCCCGGCGGTCGTGCCGGCGCCCCACGACGCCGTCGACCTGCCTGATCGACCCCTCGACATCGAGGTCGACCATGCGTCGTTCGGCTACGTCCACGGGGAGCTGGTGCTCGACGACGTGTCGTTGCGGGTCGAGCCCGGTGAGGTCGTCGCGCTCGTCGGCGCCACCGGCGCGGGCAAGACCACGTTGTGCGAGCTGATCGCCCATCTCGCCGATCCGACCGGTGGAGCGGTGCGGGTGGGCGGCGTCGACCTTCGCCGAGTCGATCCGGGATCCCTCTCGTCCGCCGTCGCGCTCGTGTTCCAGGAGACCTTCCTGTTCGCCGACACGCTGTGGGAGAACGTGACGCTCGGCGCCGACGTCACCAACGACGAGGTGCGCAGGGCGCTGTCGATCGCGCGGGCCGATCGGTTCGTGGGCGACCTGCCGCTGGGTGTCGCGACCGTCGTCGGCGAACGCGGCGTCACGCTGTCGGGCGGTCAGCGGCAACGCATCGCGCTGGCACGGGCCCTGCTGCGCCAGCCGCGAGCGCTCATCCTCGACGACGCCACATCGGCCGTCGACCCCGTGGTCGAGTCCGAGATCCTCGACGGGCTCCGCCAGGAGCTCTCCACCACGACGCTCGTGGTGGCCCAGCGGGTGTCGACCATCGAGCTGGCCGACCGGGTGGCCTTCCTCGACGGCGGCCGCATCGTCGGGGAGGGCTCGCACACGCCGGCTGCAGGCCACCATCCCCGCCTACGCCCGCATCGTGCAGGCCTACGAGTCGGGCCCCGGGCGCCGACCGCCGAGGCGGGTCGACGGTCATGAGCGACCTCGAAGCGGAGGTGCTCGAGACCGAGCGCGAGCTCGGATTGGAGGCGCTGATCGCCCACACCCGGCCGGGCCTGTTCGACGACCCCAGCGACTCGCTGGCCGAGCACCTGGCCGAGGAGATCGAGACGACCCCGGTGAAGGCCACCGAGGTGCTGCGGCGGGGCATCCGGGCCAACCCGGAGCTGCGTCGGGGTTTGGCGTTCACAGTGGCCATGGCGGTCGTCGTGGCCATCGGACGCCTGACCACGCCGGTGCTGATCCAGCAGATCCTCGACAAGGGGGTGAACGGTCCGGACGGCTTCCAGCCGACGTTCGTGATCACGGCCAGCCTGATCGCCCTCGCCGTGATCGTCGTCGTGATCATCACCGCCCGCGCCACCTACATCCGCCTCGTGCAGTCGGCCGAGATGATGCTGCGGAACCTCCGCGTGGCGGGCTTCGCCCACATCCACGCGTTGAGCATCGCCGACCACAACGAGTCTCGGCGCGGCGAGCTCACCGCCCGGGTGACGAGCGACGTCGACACGATCGCCCAGTTCGCGCAGTGGGGCGGCATCGCCTGGGTGGTCAACTCCGTCATCATCGTCGGCACGCTGGCGGTGATGACGGTGTACTCGTGGCAGCTCACGCTGGTCACGATCGTCGTCATGGCTCCGTTGCTGCCGATGATGCGCGCCCTCCAGCGGCGCCAGCTCCAGGCCTACGACGTGGTGCGCGTTCGCGTGGGCCAGACCCTCTCCGTCGTCTCCGAGACGGTGATGGGCGCGGCCGTGGTCCGCGCCTACGGCATCGCTGGCCGGGTGCGCGAGCGGTTGAACGCGGCGATCGACCGCCAGTACCGCGCCGAGATGCGCACGGCCAAGTACTTCGCGTTCATGTTCCCCCTCGGCGACGTGTTCGGCGGCCTGGCTCTCGCCGCCGTCATCGCCATCGGGGTCTGGTGGGGCCCGGGCTGGGGCATGCAGTCGGGGACGTTGATCGCGTTCGCGTTCCTGGTCAACCTGCTGCTCATCCCCGTGGCCGAGCTGGGCGAGATCCTCGACCAGACGCAGACGGCGATGGCCGGCTGGCGCAAGGTGCTCGACCTGCTCGACGTTCCCGTCGACATCGTCGAGCCCGAGCCGGGCGTCGAGCTGCCGGCCGGCTCGGCCGACCTCGCCGTGGAAGGACTCGAGTTCGCCTATCGCGACGGCGGCATCGTGCTGCGTGGTGTGGACGTGACCATCCCGGCCGGCACCAACGTGGCCGTCGTCGGCGAGACCGGATCGGGCAAGACGACCTTCGCCAAGCTGCTGTGCCGGCTGGCCGACCCGACCGGTGGCCGCATCCTCATCGACGGGATCGACCTCCGCGAGGTGTCGCCGAGCTCGCGTTTCGCGGCCATCCGGATGGTGCCGCAGGACGGCTTCCTGTTCGACGCGTCGATCACCGAGAACGTGCGCATGGGTCGTCCCGATGCCACCGACGCCGAGGTGGGTGCCGCCTTCGTGCGGCTCGGCCTCGACTGGTGGCTGGCCCGCCTGCCCGCCGGCCTCGACACGGAGGTGGGCGAGCGGGGCGAGAACCTCTCGGTGGGGGAGCGCCAGCTGGTCGCTCTGGCCCGGGCCCAGCTCGCCGACCCCGGCCTGCTGATCCTCGACGAGGCCACCAGTGCGGTCGATCCCGAGACCGAGCGGGCGCTGGCCGACGCGCTCGTCGTGCTCACCGCAGGGCGGACCACGATCAGCGTGGCGCACCGGCTGTCCACCGCCGAGGCGGCCGACCTGGTGCTGGTGTTCGCCGACGGCGAGCTGGTCGAGACCGGCTCGCACGCCGAACTGCTCGGCTCCGGCGGGCGCTACGCGGCCATGTTCGAGAGCTGGCTGGGCAACACCCAGGCGGCCTGACCCGGAAACTGGGCATCTGTTCCGTCGTTCTGGGTCCATTTCGATGCCCAGAACGCGGGCTGGATTTCGGGCGCGCCGAGCGCCGTCAGTAGATTCGGCCGTGATCCACCTGCCTCCGAGGGAGCGTTCCGCACCGTGAAGACCCCCGTCCGCGTCGCTGTCACCGGCGCCGCCGGCCAGATCGGCTACAGCCTGCTGTTCCGCATCGCCAGCGGTGCGATGTTGGGCGACGACCAGCCCGTGATCCTCCAGCTGCTCGAGATCACGCCCGCCCTCGACGCGCTCAAGGGCGTGGCCATGGAGCTGGACGACTGCGCCTTCCCGCTGCTCGCCGGCATCGTCCAGACCGACGATCCCAACGTCGCCTTCGGCGACGTGAACTACGCGCTGCTCGTCGGCTCGCGACCGAGGTCGAAGGGCATGGAGCGCAAGGATCTGCTCGAGGCCAACGGCGCCATCTTCACGGTGCAGGGCAAGGCGCTGAGCGAGAACGCCGCGCCCGACGTGCGCATACTCGTGGTGGGCAACCCTGCGAACACCAATGCCCTCATCGCGATGAACAACGCACCGGGCATCGACCGGGGCCGGTTCACCGCGATGACCCGGCTCGACCACAACCGGGCCAAGGCGCAGCTGGCCGCCAAGACGGGCACCACGGTCAACGACGTGACCCGCATGACCATCTGGGGCAACCATTCGGCGACGCAGTACCCCGATCTGTTCCGGGCGCAGGTGAACGGCAAGAACGCGGCCGAGCTGATCGACGATCAGGCCTGGATCGACGGCACGTTCCTGCCCACGGTCCAGCAGCGCGGCGCAGCGATCATCGAAGCACGCGGGCTGTCGAGCGCGGCCTCGGCCGCCAACGCCGCGATCGACCACGTCCGCACGTGGGTGTCGGGCACGCCGGCCGACGACTGGGTGTCGATGGCCATCCCGAGCGACGGCAGCTACGACGTCCCTGATGGACTGATGTCGTCCTTCCCGGTCACCACCGCCGCCGGTGCGTACTCGATCGTCGAGGGCCTCGACCTCGACGACTACTCCCGCGGCAAGATCGACGCGTCGGTGGGCGAGCTGGTCGAGGAGCGCGACACCGTCGCCGAGCTCGGCCTCATCTGACTCCTCCTGCGCAAACTGGGCATCTGCCGTACTCGGAATCCGATCGATCTCGTGCCCGGCTTCCGGGGGAGGGCGATACTGGCGGCATGGCTGCCATCGCAAAGCTTGGTGCCGTGTCGCTCGACTGTGACGACCCGGCCGCACTCGCCCAGTTCTACATCGCGCTCCTGGCGATGGAGGTGGCCTTCGAGAGCGACGACTTCATCGCGCTGCAGGGCGGTCCGGTCTGGCTCACGTTCCAGCGGGTCGCACATCACGAGCCGCCGACGTGGCCCGAGGGGGCGACGCCCAAGCAACTCCACCTCGAGCTGGCCGTCGACGATCTCGACGTCGCGGAGGCCGCGGCCCTGGCGATCGGCGCGGTGAAGGCCGGCACCCAGCCGAGCTCGGAGTCCTGGCGCGTGCTCATCGACCCCGCCGGGCATCCCTTCTGCATCACCACCCTCATCCCGGCCAGCTAGCGCGAAGGGCGGTCGGAGCCCTCAGCTGTCCGGCGCGAGGGTGGGCATCAGCGCCCACACCGGCGCCACGATGTCCTGGCGGGCCGGTCCGACCACGGCTTCGTCTTTCGCGTCGTACGGGATCAGGCTGAGCACGTGGTGGATCACGTTGAGGCGTCCGACCCGCTTGTTGTTGTTGTTGACGAACCACCAAGGCGTCTCGGGCGTGTCGGTCCGACCGAACAGCTCGATCGCGGCGAGTGTGTAGTCCTCCCAGAGCGATGGGGCACGCTCGTCGAGAGGGCTGAGCTTCCACTGCTTGAGCGGGTCCCGCCGGCGCGCGTCGAGACGCCTGGCCTGCTCCTCGCGTCCCACCGAGAGCCAGATCTTGACGAAGTGGATGCCGTCGTCGACGAGGAACTGCTCGAAGGGCACGACCTGCTCGAAGAACCGCGTCACCTCGGAGCTGTTGGCGAACTCCATCACGCGCTCGACGCCGGCCCGGTTGTACCAGGATCGGTCGAAGAACGTGATCTCACCGGCCGTCGGGAGCTGCTCGACGTAGCGCTGGAAGTACCACTGCCCACCTTCGGTCTCGTTGGGCGCGGGGAGTGCAACGTGGCGAGCGAACCGAGGGTTCATGTGCTCGCGCATGCGCTGGATCGTCCCGCCCTTGCCCACGGTGTCGCGGCCCTCGAAGAGCAGGAGCACGCGCTCACCGTTCCGTCGCGCCCACTGCTGCATCTTGACCAGCTCGATCTGCAGGGCGAGAAGTCGCTCCTCGTACTCTCGACGGGACACCTTCTCCGGCGTCGGGAGGATCGGGTGACCCCACTCGTCGCGAGGAAGCGTCTCGAGGAACGTCGTGTAGAAGTCTTCCGTCACGCTCTGGTCAGCTTACGCGATTGGGCATCGTGCCGCCGAGGCCCGACCTACTTGAGGAACTTGCTGGTGGTGTTGTCGGCCAAGACCTTGCCGCCGGTCTGGCAGGTCGCGCAGTAGTTGACCGTGTAGCGGGAGTACTCGACCTCGCGGACGACGTCACCGCACACCGGGCAGGTCTCACCGGCGCGATGGTGGACCTCGCCGGGTCGCTCCTTCGACGAGCTCATGTCGTCGCGCCCGCGCTCGTAGGCGAGGGACTCGTCGATGCAACTCGAGATGGCGGCCGCCAGGCGGGCGACCTCGTCGGGGGCCAGCTTCGACGCGTTGGCGAACGGCGACAGCCTGGCCCGGTGGCAGACCTCGTTGGCCAGCCGGCGTCCGATGCCGGCCACGGCGCGCTGGTCGCGGAGCAGTCCGTGCAGCCGCATCGAGTGGGAGGCACAGATGGACGCGAGCGCGGTGATGTCGAGCGTGTCGGCGTCGGGACCCAGACCCACCAACGGATCCTGTTGCTCCAGGGCCGCCACCTCGCCCTCGCGTACCCACACGCCGGCGCGCTTCTCCGTGCCCGCCTCGGTGAGCAGCAGTGCCGGCGGGGTCGCGCCGGCCCAATCGGGAGGCGGATGGAACATCCACCGGGCGAGTCCGCCGCGGGGCTTGGGCGACTGCTTGTCGTCGGGCTTGAGCCTCCCGCCCTGCATGAGGTGGACCACGAAGACGGCGGCACCGAAGTCGATGAGGAGGTACTTGCCCCGGCGGCCGACACCAACGAGGGCGTGGCCGACCGCCTGCTCGGGAGGGGGCGCATAGGTCTTGAGGGCCGTGAACGCGATGGCCCGGAACCCGGCCAGCTCGAGGCCCCCGTAGTCGCGGGTCAGCCGCTCAGCGTGAGCCTGCAGCTCGGGCAGCTCGGGCACCGTTCAGTCGTCCCTGTCATAGGTCGTGGCCGCCCGCACCTCGGCGAACAGGTCGTCGAGCTGTTGCAGCGCCTGCTGTTGGTCGAGCAGGACCCGCACGTCGCCGCCGACCCGCAGGCGACCGGCCATGAACGCCGCCTGCGCGCTCTGCCCGCCCGACTGGATGCCGGCCGCGGTCGAGGCGTCGAGCGTGAACGTGATCGACGGGGATTCGTGGCAGCCGCGCCCGACCGAGACCGTGCCCCCGTGGACCGCGACATACCAGGCCACGGTGGATCCGTCCTCGGTCGAGACGACCTGCTGCACCACGAGGTCGATCTCGGGGGCCGCCGGAGGGGCGGCCTCGGCCGCCTCGCCCAAGGCGTCCAACCAGGCGTCGGAGAGGAACAGGGCCATCGGGCGGAGGCTAGCGGCGGGGACCGGTACGATCACCGGCCATGCAAACCTTCGGTCGGGGGGACCGGGTCTTCGCCCACGACGCGGTCCTGGGCACCTGGCGCGTGCTCGAGGGCCCGACCGACGTGCTCGACCTGATGGACACCGGTGCCGAGGGCGTGATCGCGCTGGTCCGCGACGCGGGCGCCACGTTCCTGTCGCCCATCTTCCACGAGCTCACCGGCGTGGTGTGCACGGGCGGCACGCCCCGCAGCCACATCGGCATCGTGAGCCGCGAGTTCCAGGTGCCGTGCATCATGGCCTGCGTCCTCACGGACGAACCGCCCGACGGTGCGGCCGTCGAGTTGGACTGCTCGAGCGAGACCGGCGAGGTCCGTGCCTGAGCCGATCGACGCGGCCGAGGCCCGGCGGCGGGCCAACGAGCTGATCGCCTACCACAGCCCGATCAGCCGCGAGCTGACGCGCCAGCGGACGTCGTACACGTCCCAGCTCATCCCGGTGACGGCGTACATCCTGGTCAGCTGCTGCGAGGCCTTCCTGCGCTATCCCGACCTGATGCGACAGATCGACGAGGCCCTGCCGGCCGAGCAGATCGGGTTGGTCGGGCATCGGCCCGGGTACCGAGATCAACTCCGTGCACCTGTGGTCGATCGCCAACTTCTGGCTGCTGGGCCGCAAGATCATGGTCGGGCTCGACCCGTCGCTCGACGATCCCGTGGCGGCCTGCACCGTGCTCGACTTCTGGGAGCGCGCCGCGCGCGCGTTCCGCGCCGACGGCACGCGCCAGGCCTGGGACACCTCGACCTGTCGCCCCTACGGTCCCGACGTGGTCGAGCGCCTGATGGCCGGCGTCGTTCCCGTCGATGATCCTGACGAGCGCCGCCGGCTGAGCCGGTTCAACGCCACGCTCGTGAACCACCTCTTCCTGATGTGGTTCGACACCCGGGCGGGCATCGCCGACTCGGGCCCGTACGCGCTGGCCGACGGACGAGTCCTGCTGGTGCGTGACTTCGCCAAGCTGGCCCGGAGCGACTTCCGGTGGTCCGACGTTGCCGCCGACCGTGCCGTACCCGCAGCTGACCGCGGCGCTGGTGCTCGACGGCGTCCGACGTGCAGGCGACCGACTTCGGCTCGTCGAACACCGTCCCCGAGGACTACCTCGACCGGCTGGTCGGCTTCGGGCTGTTCACCACCGACGAGCCGGGCGGCGAGCTGCACGCAGGTCCCGCTCGACGAGGTGGACGACCTCGCGGCCGCGATCCGCACGGTGCAGGCCCAGCACTACCGCAACGTGGCCGCGATGGACCGTGACGACATGATCCGGTGCGGGGCCTACGTCTACTTCAGCTTCCTGCGCCCGTTCGCCCTCGCCGCCGGCATTGCCGACGAGCTGGACTGGGAGGTGCCCCGCGACATCCCCGAGCCGCTGTACGACCTGCTGGCGCAGGTCAACGGCGAGGATGTCCCCTTCGACCCGGACGCGGAGTACTACGAACCCATCGCCTGACTCGAGAGAGGAGAGATCCGATGACGTTGGCGCACAAGATCCAAGGCGACTCGATGCAGATGGTCGTCTTCCAACTCGACGAGGGCCAGCGCGTCTACGCCGAGGCCGGCAAGTTCCTCTGGAAGACGGTCAACGTGGGCGTCGAGACCCGCCTGAGCAAGGGCGATCCCGACGCGGCCGCCGAGCAGGCGCCGGCGAAGTCGGGAACCTCCGCCCTGCTCAGCAAGGCGATGAAGACGGGCGTCGAGATGGGCAAGCGTCACCTCGCGGGCGAGAGCGTCGCCTTCCAGCACTTCACCGCCCAGGGGGGCTCGGGCCTCGTCGCCTTCGCCGGCACGCTGCCGGGGTCGATGCGGGCCATCGAGCTCGACGGGACCCGTGGCTGGACGGCCGAGAAGGACGCGTTCGTCTGCGCCGAGAGCACGGTCGACTTCGACATCGCCTTCCAGGGCTGGAAGGCCGGTCGCAAGAGCGGCGAAGGGTACGTGCTCGAGAAGTTCACCGGCGTGGGCACGCTGGTCATCGCCGGCGCCGGCAACTTCATCGAGCTGAACCCGGCCAAGTACGGCGGCACGATCGAGGTCGACACCGGATGCGTGGTCGCGTTCCAGGACTGCATCACCTACGAGATGAAGCGGGTCGGGGGGCTCAACGCGCAGACCCTCATGGGCGCGATGTTCGCGGGCCAGGGCCTGAGCGTGGCCACCCTCTCGGGCGACGGCACCGTGATCCTGCAGTCGATGACCTACGACGGCATCGCCAACGCGCTGTTCGCCAGGGTCCGCCAGAATGACAACACGGGGATCACCGGCGGTCTCTTCGGCACCTCGAAGGGCTGAGCCGGCCCCACGACGAAAGGCTCCGCATGGGATTCCTCGACGACGTCAAGAAGGGCGCCAGCAACCTCGGCAACTCGATCAACTCCTCGGTGAGCGGCCAGCAGACGTCGCATCGGGTCGGCAACCTGCTCCACGACCTCGGGCGCGCTGACGTGGGCGGCCAAGATCGGCCAGGCCGGGCCCGACGATGCCACCGAGTGGGCCCGCATCGAGGCCGAGCTCACCGAGATCGCGGCCGCCGGCGGCGCGATCGACGTGTCCCTGAAGACGGGCGCGGCGCCACCTCCGCCTCCGCCGGCGGCGGCCGATGCCCCGGCGCCGCCACCCCCCGCGGCCGCTGACCGCGCCCGCGCCGCCGGCCCCGCCGGCCCCGCCGCCACCCGCCGCGCCGCTCCAGCTCCTCCTGCTCCTCCGGCCCCGCCCGCGCCGCCGGCCCCTCCCGCGCCCGCCCCGCCGGGGGATCGTTCACCCTCGACGACCTCTAGGTCGTCCCGCGCTCGTCGGGGGCGCGTCCTCCAGGCCGAGGATCTTGTCCAGCACCGGCAGGGCGGCGCGCACCCGCTCGAGCTCGTCGGGCTCGAGCGTCGCCAGCTGGCCCGCCAGCCAGGCGTCGCGCTGGGTGCGGATGGCCTGGAGCTCGTCGCGTCCCTGGCGGGTGATCTGCACGAGGCTGACGCGGCGGTCGGCGGTCGCGGTGGTGCGCTCCACCAGCTCCGCGGCCTCGAGGTTCCCGACGATCCGCGTGATCGACGGCGGCTGCACGTTCTCGTAGGCCGCCAGCTCGCCGAGGGTCAGAGGTCCCCGGTGCTCGATCGCGGCCAGCGCCGACTGCTGGGAGGGCGTGATGCCCGGGGTCACCTGCTGGCGGAGCCGCCGGGCCAGGCGCAGCACGGCCAGGCGCGTGCGGGTCACGAGGTCGTGGTCCACCTCCGACGCTCGGCTCGTTGCCATGGCCCTATCCGACCACACCCGTGCACCCATCGGGCGGAGGTCCCCGGTCGGGCTGCGTTCAGGCGTGGCAACTAGTCTCGATCCGCCATGCAGGGAGCCCCCTGGCCGGTCGAGGCCACCACCCGCTCGTCGCTCGAGTCCTACCTGCGCTGGCTCGACGGGCAGGCCGGCGTCACCGGCACCTACGAGTACGTGACCGAACCGAGCGGCGACGAGCAGCCCGTGCTGTCGATCCGCTACATGGACTGCCCCCAGCCCGGGACGCTGCTGGGTTTCACCTTCGGGATCTCGACGGTCGCCAACCCCTTGTGGGGAGGGCTGCGGCCCGAGCTGGCCATCTGCGTCGACTCCACCGATGCCCGGTGGGCCTGGGCGCTGGCCGACATCGGCGACCGCGTCCGCACGACATCGGTCTTCCTGCCGGGGGACACGATCGAGGTCGGCGAATCGATCAGCCCCGAGTCCCCGATGGAGTCGTTCGTGCTGTGGCACCAGCTGATCAGCGACGACGACGAAGCCATCTTCCGGATGGGTGATCACGAGGTGGTCCTGGTGCAGGCGATTCCCGCTCCACCAGGTCGAGCTCGAACACCTCCGGCGCCAGACCGATCGCGCCGTCGGGGTGAAGAGCCTGCTGCGCCAGCTGAGCGAGCAGGGCCTCGAGCTGACCGACGTCCACCGCGACCCCCTCGCGCTGTGACCGGGTCGACGGCCGAGGCCGGCCCGCCTGATCCGGTGCGGGTGCTCAGCCACCTCGGCGGCGCCGCCGGGATGGGCCTGCCTGACGACCTCGCCGAGCGGGTCGACGTCACGGCCGTGGCCATGCACGGTCCGCCCGGCGAAGGCGTCGAGGGGGAGATCCTCGTCACGATCCCGAGCTGGGCCGAGAACACCGACGAGCTGCTGGCCTGTGGGGTTCGTTGGATGCACTACATCTCGACCGGCGTCGACGGGGTCGACCTGGGCGCGCTACCGCCCGACCTCCTGGTCACGAACTCGAGGGGCGCCAGCGCCGTGCCGATCTCGGAGTGGGTGGTGGCCGTCATGCTCGCCTTCGAGAAGCGTCTGCCCCAGACCTGGCTCGACGAGCCCCCGGCGGACTGGCGGGCCGATCCTCGCCTCGGCACCCTGCACGGGCGCCGGGTGGCCATCGTGGGTTTCGGCTCCATCGGCGAGGCGGTGGCCGAACGGGTCGCTGCCGTTCGGCACGGAGGTGCGCGCCCTGCGTCGCACCCGGCGGCCGAGCCCGATGGCCGGCGTCGAGATGGTCGGGCTCGCTGGCAGAGGTGCTCGACGGAGCGGACCACGTCGTGATCGCGGCGCCGCTGACCCCGCGCCACCCACCATCTCATCGGCGCCGAGGCCTTCGCCCTCATGAAGCCGGGTGTGCACCTCGTGAACATCGCCCGCGGCGGACTCGTCGACCAGGACGCGCTGCGCGTCGCCCTCGACGACGCCACGGTGGCGATGGCGTCGCTCGACGCGGTCGACCCCGAGCCCCTGCCCGACGGCCACTGGATGTTCTCTCACCCCCAGGTGCGCGTGAGCGCGCACGACTCGTGGAGCTGGCCCGGCTCCGGCCGCACGATCTTCGACCGATTCGCGGTCAACCTCCGCGCCTACCTGGCCGGCGAGCCCCTCCCCGACCTGGTCGACCCCACCGTCGGCTACTGACCCGCCCAGCGTCCGGGGCGGGACGGATTCAGGAGGAGCGGAGGACGACGCCGGCCAGATCGCCGGTGTGGTCGCCGTCGACCAGCGCGACGTGCCCGTTGACGACCGTGGCGCGGTAACCGTCGGCCCGCTGCGTGTAGCGGCCGGCACCGCCGGGGAAGTCGTGGACGTACTCGGGCAGGCGCAGCGCCAGGGCGTCCAGGTCGATCACGTTGAGGTCCGCGAACGCGCCCGGACGCAAGGCGCCGCGATCAGTGATGCCGAAGAGATCAGCCGTGTCCGACGTGAGGCGCCGGACTGCCTCCTGCACGCTGAGCAGCCCGCGTTCGCGGACCCACTGGGTGAGGAAGAAGGTGGGCTGGCTCGCGTCCATGATCTGGCCGACGTGGGCCCCGGCGTCGGCCAGTCCCATGACCACGTTCGGGTCCGCCAGCATCTCCTCGACGGCGTCGAGCCGCTGGTTGAGGAACGGGAAGTTCAACAGGACCCGCCCGTTGCTGGCCAGCGAGAGGTCGATGAACGCCTCGACGGGGGAGACGCCCCGAGCCAGCGCGTAGGCCAGCAAGGTGTTCTCGGGATCGTGGCGGTAGTCGAGATGGGCGTCGTCGAGCACGTACACGCCGCTGAAGAACTCGTCGCCGGGCTGGTCGCGTCCGTCTTCGATGAGCTGCATGCGGCTCACGGGATCGCGGAGCACGGTCAGCCGCTCCTCGAGCGAGAGCATCCGGAGCCGCTTCCAGGAGCGGGACCCGTCGAAGGGAGTGTGGTGGGAAAGGCCGAACAGGAGCCCGATGCCCCGGGCGGTCGTCTGCGGGCGCACGCGGGCCCCCGTCGCGTTGCGCTCGTTCACGAAGTCGAGGACGTGGCGGTAGAGGTCGTCGCGCCGGTAGCTGTGGGCCAGCCCGAACGTGCACGGGCGCCCGCTCGTCTCGGTGATGTCGGCCATCATGTCGACCTCGGCGCGGGTGGCCGTGTACGCGTCGGTGTCGCGCTCGCCGAGGCGCGGTGCCGCTTCGAAGACGCCCCGGCCGTGGCGTCCCATGACCGCGGCGATGGCCAGCAGCTCCTCGGCGTCGGCCCAGGTGCCCGGAACCGGTCGGCCGTCGGGCACCCGGTGCAACAGCGTCCGCGACGTCGAGAAACCCGAGCGCGCCGGCACCGATCGCCTCGTCGACGAGCTCGCACATGCGGGCGACATCGTCGGCCGTCGCCGGTGTCTCGTCGAGGCTCCGGTCGCCCATCGCGTGCACACGCACCGCGGAGTGCCCGACCATGCCGCCGACGTTGATGCCCTTGGGCCAGCGCTCGACCGCGTCGAGGTACTCGCCGTAGGTCGACCAGTCCCAGGCCAGGCCCTCCATGATGCTGTCGGCGGGGATGTCCTCGACCGACTCCATCATCTCGGCCAGCTCTTCGCGGTCGCCGGGCTTGCAGGGGGCGAACGTGACGCCGCAGTTGCCGAGCACCACCGAGGTCACGCCGTGCCAGCACGACGACGACCCCATCGGATCCCAGGCCAGCTGCGCGTCGAGGTGGGTGTGGATGTCGACGAAGCCCGGCGTCACGAGGCAGCCCTCGGCGTCGATGGTGCGCCGGGCGTCGGTGTCGTCGAGCACGCCCACGGCGACGATGCGGTCGCCGTCGACGGCGACGTCGCCGCGCACCGGCTCGCCCCCCGAGCCGTCGACGACGGTGCCGTTGGTGATCACGAGGTCGTGCATGTTGTCCCCCTGGTTCTTCTCCCGGTCAGGCTATGCGTGAAGCCCTCCGCCCTGCGAAGCTTCCCTTCATGAGCGCTGCTGAGGAGCTTCCGTTCGGTCCCGTCGATCCCGCCGACGAGCGCACCCACCCGGCCGGGTCGGAACCGCTCTGGGGCGAGTCCTACTACATGGACTTCACGGCCGACGACGGCTCCCTCGGCGGCTACGTGCGCATCGGCCGCTACCCCAACCTCGGGCCGGCCGGGGTCGTCTGGTACTGGGCGTGCATCGTGGGACCTGATCGCCAGCTCGTGACGGTGATCGACAACGAGGTCGCGTTCCCCAAGACCTACGAGTCGCTCGAGGTGCGCGCCGACGGGTTGTGGGCCGATCACAACGTCGAGACTCCGCTCGAGCACTTCAGCCTCGGGCTCGAGTCGTTCGGGGTGCGCCTCGACGATCCGGCCGACACCTACCACGGCGCCCAGGGCGAGCGGACCCCTCTCGGTCTCGACCTGGAGTGGGAGACCGACGGCATCCCGTTCCGGTGGCCCCAGGGCGTCGATCGCTACGAGATCCCGTGCCGCGTGCACGGCGAGATCCTGGTCGGCGACGAGCGCATCGAGTTCGAGGGTCCCGGCCAGCGCGACCACTCGTGGGGCGAGCGCGACTGGTGGGCGCGCGGCTGGTGCTGGTCCGCCTTCCGCCTCGACGACGGCACCCGCCTCCATGCGGTGACGGCGCTGCCGTCGGAAGGTTGGGCCATCGGCTACGTGCAGCCGCCGGGCGGAGGCCTCGAGCTGGTCACCGCCTTCGATGCCCGGCCCGAGCTCGGCGCCGAGGCCATCCCCACCTCGGCGGCGCTCGACGTCGGCGACCTCGCCATAGCGGTCGAGCCGCTGGCCTGGTCGCCGGTGCTGCTCACCTCACCGGATGGTCGCGACGCCCGGTTCCCACGGGCGATGGCCCGCATCCGGGCCGCCGACGGCCGCACCGGGATCGGGTGGATCGAGTTCAACCAGCCCCCGACCTGACCAGCGCCTGATCGCGCGCGCCGGGGGCCAGCCCGACGCTCACTAGGCTGCCCCGATGCGCAACGCCCTGGTCGCCACGCTCGGCCTCGACCCCAAGAAGATCCTGAACAGCGTCGGCACCCTCGGCCTCTACGCCATCGTCTTCGCCGAGTCCGGCATCATGATCGGCTTCTTCCTGCCCGGCGACTCGCTGTTGTTCACCGCCGGTCTCATCCGCGCGACCCGGGGCGTGCTCTGGCCCTTCTGGGCGCTCGTGCTGGGCTGCGCCATCGCCGCCATCGTCGGCGACCAGGTCGGCTACGCCTTCGGCACCCGGACGGGACCCCGGTTGTTCAGCCGGCCCGACTCCCGCTGGTTCAAGCAGGAGCACCTCCAGCGGGCCGAGGAGTTCTACGAGCGGCACGGATCCAAGACCATCGTCATCGCTCGGTTCGTGCCGGTGGTGCGCACTTTCGCCCCCATCGTGGCCGGTGCGTCGAAGATGGAGTACCGCAAGTTCGTGCTCTACAACATCATCGGCGGTGCCGCGTGGGCGACGGCGATGCTCACACTCGGCTATGGCCTCGGCAAGAAGTTCCCGGGCATCGGCAACTACCTCGACTACGCCATCCTCATCATCGTCGTGCTGTCGCTGTGTCCGATCGCCTTCGAGTTCCTGCGCCAGCGCCGCCGCGCCAAGCGCGCCGCCTGAACCTCTAGGACTGCTGGCCGAGCAGCTTGCGGTTCTTCAACTTGGCCTTCACGTAGTCGCGGTTCATGTAGGCGATGAAGTCGATGCTGATCTCCTTCGGGCATGCCTTCTCGCACTCGCCGTGGTTGGTGCAGGACCCGAAGAACTCCTCCATGGTGTCGACCATGTTCTCGGTGCGGCTCCACCGCTCGGCCTGACCCTGCGGCAGCAGGTTGAGGTGGGCGATCTTGGCCGAGGTGAACAGCTGCGCGGCGCTGTTCGGGCAGGCGGCCACGCACGCGCCGCAACCGATGCAGGCCGCAGCGTCCATCGCCGCGTCGGCCGCGTTCTTCGGCACGGGGGTGAGGTTGGCCTCGGGAGCCGAACCGGTGTTGGCCGAGATGAAGCCGCCGGCCTCGATGATCGCGTCGAGGGGGCTGCGGTCGACCATGAGGTCGCGGATCACGGGGAAGGCGGTCGCCCGCCACGGCTCGATGGTGATGGTCTCGCCGTCGGTGAACTTGCGCATGTGCAGCTGGCAGGTGGCGGTGCCACGTTCGGGCCCGTGCGCCTGGCCGTTGATCATCACCCCGCAGGTGCCGCAGATGCCCTCACGGCAGTCGCTGTCGAACACGATGGGCTCACGTCCGGCCTCGATGAGCTGCTCGTTGACGGTGTCGAGCATCTCGAGGAAGGACATGTCGGACTTGATGTCGGTGGCCTCGAGCTCGTCGAACCGGCCCGGTGCGTCCGGCCCGTCCTGGCGCCACACCCGCAGGTGCGACGATGTCACTTGTAGCTCCTCTGGGTGAGGTGGACGTACTCGAACTCGAGTGACTCCTTGTGGAGCGCCTGGGGTGTGCCCCGGCCCTGCCACTGCCAGGCGGCGGCGTAGGCGAAGTGCTCGTCGTCGCGCTTGGCCTCGCCCTCCTCGGTCTGGTGCTCGACACGGAAGTGCCCGCCGCAGCTCTCCTCGCGGTGCAGCGCGTCGCGGCACATGAGCTCGGCCAGATCGAAGAAGTCGGCCACCCGCTGCACCTTCTCGAGCGACTGGTTGACGGTGTCGGCCGAACCCAGCACGCGGACGTTCTTCTCGAACTCGTCGCGCAGGGCCGGGATCTCGGAGATGGCCTTCTCGAGACCGACGCGGTCGCGAGCCATGCCGCAGTACTCCCACACGAGCTTGCCCAGCTCGCGGTGGTAGTGGTCGACCGACTTGGTCCCACCGACCGAGAGCCACCGGGCGATGTCGTCGGACAGCGCCTGCTCGCACGCCTTGAACTCGGGGTCGTCAGTAGGCACGGGTTGGGTGCCGAGCAGCCCGGCCAGGTAGTTGCCGATGGTGTAGGGGAGTACGAAATAGCCGTCGGCCAGGCCCTGCATCAGCGCGGAAGCCCCGAGGCGGTTTGCCCCCTGATCGGCGAAGTTGGCCTCGCCGATGGCGTACAGGCCGGGGATGGTGGTCATCAGGTCGTAGTCGACCCAGAGCCCGCCCATCGTGTAGTGGATCGCGGGATAGATCCGCATCGGAACCCGGTAGGGGTTCTCGTCGGTGATGCGCTCGTACATGTCGAAGAGGTTGCCGTAGCGCTCGCGGATCACGCTCTCGCCGAGCCGGGCGATGGCGTCGGCGAAGTCGAGGTAGACCGAGTTCTTGAGCGGGCCGACGCCGTAGCCGGTGTCGACCATCGCCTTGGCGTTGCGCGAGGCCACGTCGCGCGGGACCAGGTTGCCGAACGCCGGGTACTTGCGCTCGAGGAAGTAGTCGCGGTCGGCGTCGGGGATCTGGTCGGGGGAGCGGGTGTCGTCCGGATCCTTCGGCACCCAGATGCGGCCGTCGTTGCGCAGCGATTCGGACATGAGCGTGAGCTTCGACTGGAACTCGTCGCTGCTCGGGATGCACGTCGGGTGGATCTGGGTGAAGCACGGGTTGGCGAACAGCGCCCCCTTCTTGTGCGCCCGCCAGATGGCCGTGGTGTTGCAGTTCATGGCGTTGGTCGACAGGTAGTAGACGTTGCTGTAGCCGCCGGTGGCCAGCACCACGGCGTGGGCCGAGTGCGAGCTGATCTCACCGGTCACCAGATCGCGCACGACGATGCCGGCGGCCACGCCGTCCTTCACCACGACGTCGAGCATCTCGGTCTTGGTGTACTGGCGGACGTTGCCCAACGCGACCTGTTGTTCGAGGGCCTGGTAGGCGCCGAGCAGGAGCTGCTGGCCGGTCTGACCCCGCGCGTAGAAGGTGCGGCTCACCTGCGCACCACCGAACGAGCGGTTGTCGAGCAGGCCGCCGTACTCGCGGGCGAACGGCACGCCCTGGGCCACGCACTGGTCGATGATGTCGACGCTCACCTGGGCCAGCCGGTAGACGTTGGACTCGCGGGCGCGGAAGTCGCCGCCCTTGACCGTGTCGTAGAAGAGGCGGTAGATGCTGTCGCCGTCGTTGGGGTAGTTCTTCGCCGCGTTGATGCCGCCCTGCGCCGCGATCGAGTGGGCCCGCCGCGGTGAGTCGTGGAAGGTGAAGACCTTGACCTTGTATCCGAGCTGGGCCATCGAGGCCGCAGCCGACGCGCCGGCCAGTCCCGTGCCGACGACGATGATCTCGAACTTGCGCTTGTTGCCGGGGTTCACCAGCTTCATGTCGAACTTGTGCTGGTCCCAGCGGCGCTCGATCGGGCCGGTGGGGCAGTGGGACTCGAGCAGCGGGTCCGGGGGGAGGGAGGTGGGGGATTCGGTGACGCTCACGTCGCGGGTGCTCCTAGCTCGACACGCCGGTGACGCCGGCGAGGGCCATGATCGGGAAGCTCACGTTGATCACCACGATCAGCGTGGCGAACCCGGCGGCGAAGATCCGTCGGGCCCGGTTGAAGCGCGGGTTGTTCAGACCGAGGCTCTGGAAGAGGCTCCACGAGCCGTGGAAGAGGTGGATGCCGAGGGCGATGTTGCCCACGATGTAGATCGCGGCCACGCCGGGACGCTTCAGGCTCTCGGTGACGTTCTCGTAGGCCAGCCCGCGGGTCCAGTGCGGCGGTGAGATCGGGTGCACGCCCCACGTCAGGTCGGCCAGGTGGAAGAGGATGAAGAGACCGACGATGATGCCGGTCCAGCGCATCGTTCGCGACGCGAAGTTGGCGGCCAGGTAGTCGCGTCGACTCGCATAGCCGACGTTGGCCTTCTGGTTCATCCGCGTCAACGAGTAGGCGGAGTGGATGTGGAACACGAAGGCGAGGATCAGCCCGATCCGCAGGAGCCAGAGGAAGACCGTGCGGGGCAGGATCGGCACGAGGATCTCGCGCAGGAACTCGCTGTAGGTGTTGAACTCGGTCGGGCCGAGGTACATCTTCAGATTGCCGAGCGCGTGCACCAGCACGAACGACATGAGCATCACGCCGGTGACCGCCATCACCCACTTCTTGCCGACACCCGTCTGGTAGAGCTCGACCAGGAACGGCTTGCGTCGCGCCGGGCGCTTGCGGATCGGCGCCACGGAGATGTCCGGACTGAGGTCCGGCGCCGGCTGCTGGGTTTGTGTCACGGACGTCCTCCCGATCGACCGGATCAGAACCTAGTGGTGAACGACGTAGGTGCCGTACGTCGCGTGCGCGGCGACGCCGTCGCCGGCCAGGTCGAGGTCGATGACGAGCGCGTCGTCGGTGTCGGGCACCTCGAAGTCGATCCGGCCGACCCGCACGCACTCGTCGGCCGGGATGTCCCCCTGCCACGACCAGACATGCCGCACCTCCTCTTCCCAACGTAGATGGGCACGAACAATTGTATCTCCATACGAGATATGTGCGTCGCTCACCACGTGGACGTCGAGGTGGACCCGGTCGCCGGGATGGACGTGGGCGGGCGGGCGGTCGGCCAGGACGACCACCGGCTGGCAGGCCGCCCTCAGGGCGTCGTAGCCGGGCTTGGCGACCCGCAGGTGGTCGAGCACGGAGAACGTGACGCCGGGGGAGGCATCGGCCAGACAGAACATGGCGAAGCCGCCGGTGGGGCGGTACTTCAGTCGCCGCAGCGTCTCGATCTGGTAGCGCAGGAGGCGGGCCTGGTAGGCCTGCGTGGCGGCCTTCCACTCGTCGTAGCGGTCGAAGGCGGCCGGCGGCACGTAGCGGTCGAAGGCCTCTTTCTGGAGACCGTGGCGGCGGGCGAGGTCGTCCCAGTCGAGGTCGGGCCAGCGCTCGGCCCCGACGAAGTCGTCGCTGTCGGGTACGGCCTCGGCGCCGAGCTCGCTGACGAAGCGGCCCCGCCGTGGCCAGCGGGCCAGGAAGGGGCCCAGGTCGCGATCGTCGCCGGTGTGCCAGCCGAAGTAGAGATGGCTGTCGGTGCCGTCGAACTGTGGTGGGTGGGGTGCCACCCCGGAGTGGGCGATCACGGGTCGAGTGCCATCGTTGCGCTCGAGCACCGTCTTCACGGCGCGGTCGAGCAGGGTTCGGTTCCACGTGGGCAGCGCCTGTGACGCCACGCCGGTCGCCGGCTCGTTGTGGCCGCACCACACGAACACCGACGGGTGGTGGGCGAGCAGGTCGACCGCCTCGCGGGCCTGGCGCCGGGCCTGGGCCCGCACGCTACGGCTGTAGCCGCGCTGGAGCGGGAGGTCCTGCCACAGGAGCATCCCGGTCTCGTCGGCCGCGTCGTAGAGCTCGGGCCGACTCACGTGGGCGTGCACGCGCAGGAAGTCGAGCCCGGCATCGGCGGCCAGCGCCACGTCCCGCGCGATCTCGGTCGGCGTGGCCGCGGCCAGTGCCATGCGCGTCGGGCCCAGGTTCGCGCCCTTCAGGAAGAGCCGCTCGCCGTTGACGAAGGTGATCCAGTTGCGCATCTCGACGGTGCGCAGCCCGGTGTGGACACGGCGGCGGTCGCTCAGGCCCCTCGTCTCCGTGTGTACCTCGACCGCCACGTCGTAGAGCGGCTGGTCGCCGAGCGTGCGGGGCCACCATCGCTTCGGGTGAGGGATGTTCACCGTCCACTCGACCCGGTTCTCGCCCGCGGCCAGCGACTGCGAGCGCCGGTGCTCGCGGCCGTCGAGGCTCGTCGCGTGCCCGTCGTGGGTGCGGGGCACGACGGTGGTGATCAGCTCGACGCTCTGGGCCTCGGCCGTGTCGAGCACGACCCGCACTGCGAGGGTGGCGGCCTGCTCCGTCACCTCGCGGCAACGCACGCGCCAGTGGCGCACGCGGACCGGACCCGACTGCTCGAGGCGCACCGGGCGCCAGATGCCGCCTGGGTTCCACTCGTGGTCGAGCAGATCCGAGTCCTGGAACAGCCCGGTCAGGCTGCGCTTGGCGGTGCGGTCCGACGGCGGCGCGCAGGCCACCTCGACGGCCAGGGCGTGCTCGGAGCGGGCCTCGAGCTGATCGGTGATCTCGAGTTGGTGGGGGAAGAAGTAGCCCTCGGTGTCGCCGAGGTAGGTGCCGTCGAGCCAGACGTCGCTCGTGTAGAAGAGGCCGTCGAGCACGAGCCAGGTGCGCCGGGGCCCGGCCCGCTCGTCGTCATGGCCGGGTCCGAAGTCCCCCGGGTCGGTGAACGCGGTTCGGTATACGACCGGACCGTCGGTCTCGGCGAAGGCCGGATCCGAGCGCCAGTGCCCCGGAACGGTGACGATCGGCCAGGCATCGTCGTCGAAACCGGGATCGTGGTAGTCGACCCGCCGGGACCCCTCGGCGACGAGGCCCCGCCACGTTCCCGAGAGGTCCACGTCGTCGGTCATCGGGGCGAAGCTACCCGGCTCGACCAGGGGGCTCTCCATCTGTCCCGATCCTTGTGGCGGCATCGACTCAGGAGTCCCGGAACGGCGCCGATAGAGGGAGAACTACACTGATCGCCACCAAATGCACGGGAGGGCCGTTCGTGCCCGAGACATCTACCGGCCTCCAGTCGGGAGGCGGGACCGACTGGGGCGGCGCGCCCGCCCGGCCGGACTACCGCGTAGGTGGTGACCTCGGCGCGCTCGTGTCGAGAGTGCAGTTCGACGAGACCTTGTCGCAGGTGAGCGACGTGGTGCTCACCGTGGTCGCCGACGGACGGATCGGGTACGTGAGCCCGGCGGTCCTGGTCCTGCTCGGATTCGAGCAGGAGGACGTGCTCGACCACCACCTCACCGACTTCCTCGACCCCGACGACGCCAACGAGATCACGGCGCGCCTGCACCGGGGCCCGGGCCACAACGACGTGGGGACCCGCGTGCTGGTGCGCCACGCCACCGACGGGTGGCGGGAGGTCCTGCTCTTCGTCCACGCCGGTCCGGCGCTCGACGCCGTCGGCTACCGGGCCGTCGTGCTCCGCGACGCCAAAGATCGGGGCCACACCCTCGACGCGCTCCGCCAACGCCTCGCCTTCGAGGACCTGCTCACCCGCGTCGCGTCGTCGTTCATCCATCGCCCGGCCCACGAGGTCGACGAGTGCATCTCCGACGCGTTGTCCGACATCGGTACCTTCGTCGGCGTCGACCGCGTGTACGTGTTCGTCAGCCGCGACGACGGAGGCATGCTCGAGAACACGCACGAGTGGACGGCCGAAGGCGTAGCCAGCGAGCGCGCCGCGCACAGGCTGGTCGATCAGGAGCAGCTGCCGGAATGGATGGGCACGCTCGAGCGGCTCGAACCGATCTACATCCCGCGGGTCGCCGACCAGACCGACGCGTGGCGGCGCGAGATCGACCTGCTCAAGCCGCACGGGGTGCGCTCGGTGCTCGCGGTGCCCCTGGCCGACGAAGGTCGGCTGATCGGCTTCATCGGCTTCGACCTCGTCGAGCGCGAGCGCATCTGGAGCGACGACCACATCGCGGTGCTGAGCTCGGCCGCCGGCATCATCTCCCAGGCGCTGGCCCGCAGCGACGCCGAGCAGCGCTTCGGGCTGGCCTTCACCAACGCGCCGCTGGGCATGGTGCTGAGTGCCCCCGACGGCCGCCACATCCAGGTCAACCAGGCGTACTGCGAGCTGATCGGGCGGACCGAGGAGGAGCTGATCGGACGCCTGGCCATCGACCTCATCCACCCGGAGGACGTCGGCCGCCCTGACCGAGGCACACCGCAACGTGGTGCTGGGCCGCGAGGAG
Source organism: uncultured Microthrixaceae bacterium (assembly GCA_963776435.1). Taxonomy (GTDB): domain Bacteria; phylum Actinomycetota; class Acidimicrobiia; order Acidimicrobiales; family Acidimicrobilacustridaceae; genus UBA4742. The sequence continues at coordinate 80,138 of CAVZMK010000001.1, read as the reverse complement.
CAGCAATCGCTCGAGGTGCGGATGGTGCGGCCGGGTGACGATCTGGTCTGGCTGCGCCTGCACATCTCCGGCGTGCGCGGCCACGACGGCAAGCTGCGGTACACGGTCTCGCACGTCGAGGACATCACCGTCCGGCACCGACAGGAGCTCGAGCTGCGGGCCAGCGAGCAGCGCTACCGCACGGTGGTCGAGAGCTCGCCGGCGATCATCGCCCGCTTCGACCGCGACCGTCTCCTGACCTACGTGAGCCCGGCGTTCGAGAGCCTCACCGGCATCCCGGTCGAGGAGGTCATGGGCCACACGGCCAGCATCTTCGGCGTGGCCGACGAGGGACAGTGGAGCAGCGCCCTCGACCGGGTGTTCAGCAACGGCGAGCGCCTCGACACCGAGTGGGAGGTGCCGCTGCCCGACGGGGGCACGATGTGGTTCCAGTCCCGGGCCGTGCCCGAGTTCGGCGAGGACGGGGCCGTCGAGCACGTCCTGGTGATGAACACCGACATCACCGCGCTGAAGTCGACCGAGGCCGAGCTCGCCCACCAGGCCCTGCACGATCCGCTCACCGGCCTCGCCAACCGGGCGCTGCTGCTCGACCAGCTGGCCCGCATCCTGGCCCGGCGCCAGCGGGTACCGCGCTCGGTGGGGCTCCTCTTCCTCGACCTCGACCGGTTCAAGGTGGTCAACGACTCGTTGGGCCACACCGCCGGCGACCAGCTGCTCGTGGCCATCGCCGATCGGCTGAGCGCCAGCCCTGCGACCGACCGACACCGTCGCTCGCCTGGGCGGCGACGAGTTCGTCGTGCTGATCGAGGACTTCATCGACCCGCGTGACCCGATCACGCTGGCCCAGCGCATCCAGCGGGTGCTGAAGGAGCCCGTGGTCGTCGACGGCAACGAGGTGTTCACCACGGTGAGCATCGGCATCGCCGTCGCCAACTCGGCGGACGACACCGCGGTGGGCCTGCTGCGCGATGCGGACGCGGCCATGTACCTGGCCAAGGCCCGCGGCCGCGATCGCTACGAGATCTTCGACGAGGAGCTGCGACTCCAGGCCACCGAGCGACTCCAGACCGAGTCGCACCTGCGCCGCGCGGTCGAGATGGGCGAGATCGAGGTCTACTACCAGCCCGAACTGTCGCTCGACACCGGGGTGATGGTCGGCGCAGAGGCGCTGGCCCGTTGGCACCACCCCGTGGCCGGGCTCCTCGAGGCGGGCGCCTTCATCGAGTTGGCCGAGGACTCGGGCCTCATCCTCGATCTCGGCGAGTGGGTGCTCAACGAGGCGTGCCGGCAGGCCGGCGAGTGGCACCGTGAGCGCCCCGACTTCCCCCTCACGATCAGGGTCAACCTCTCCGCCCGCCAGATCGCCCAGCCGCACCTCGTCGACCAGGTCGTGGCGGCGATGGCGGCCGGAGGGATCAAGCCCTCGTCGCTGTGCCTCGAGATCACCGAGACCGCGCTGATGTCCGACCCGGCGGCCGGCCTGCGGGTGCTCCAGGATCTGCGCAGCCTCGGCGTCGAGCTCGCCATCGACGACTTCGGGACCGGCTACTCGTCGCTCAGCTACCTGAAGCGGTTCCCGGTCGACGTGTTGAAGATCGACCGGTCGTTCGTCGACGGCCTCGGCGACGACCCGGAAGACACGGCGATCGTCACCGCCATCATCAGCCTGGCGCGTGCGCTCGGCCTGCGGGTGGTGGCCGAAGGCGTCGAGACGCGGCGCCAGCTCGACGAGCTGCGCCGGCTCGGGTGCGATCGCGGCCAGGGCTTCATGTTCGCCCGACCCCGTCCGGCCGCCCTTCTGTGGGAGTCGTGCACCCCCTATCCCGTGGGTGGCGACTGAGGTGACCGACGCGGGATGGGCGGCATGAGTCCGGACGAGCGCGGAGAGGGCCGGGATCGGCGCGGGCGCGACGACGAGGGTCTGCAGCTCACCTGGACCCAGCTCGACCGGCTGCTGGCCTACGTCGACGAGATGATCATCTGCATCGACGCCGACGCGACGGTCAGCTTCGCCAGCGCGGCGACGGCCCGGTTGACCGGTCACGATCCGCGCTCGGTGGTGGGCCGATCGATCGCGGAGTACGTGCATCCCGACGACCTGGTCGACCTGCTGCGGGTGATGGACCGCTGGCAGGATCGGCAGGGCAGCGGCGTCGTCGATCCGGCCCGCATCCGCGCGGCCAGCGGCGACTGGATCCCGATGACGATCGACGGGGTGACCGGTGTCGACCTCGGTCCGCTCGGCACGGTCATCGCGACGCTGCGGCCGGTCGACGCCACGAGCGAGATCGAACAGGAGCTGCGTCAGCGCCTCGTCGCCGAGAGCCGGCTGGTGCGGATCGCGTCGACGTTCGTGCACACGCCGGCCGAACGGCTCGACGACAACGTCGACGACGCGCTGGCCGAGCTCGGCAGCATGGGGGCGGTCGATCGGGTGGAGATCGTGTTGTTCGACGCCTCGCACCAGACGATGTCGAACACGCACGAGTGGACCGCGCCTGGCGTCCCCGCGCTGCGCGTCGACGGCGCCATCCACGTCGGGGACAGCCCGATGCTGCGCCGGATCCGGGAGCACCGGGAGGTGAACATCCCGTCGGTCGCCGAGCTCGGGCCGGACTGGAGCCAGGAGAAGGACTGGTTCGAGCACCGCGGGGTGCACTCGATGCTGGCCGTCCCGCTGGCCGACCAGGGTCGGGTCATCGGCATGCTCGGCTTCGAAGCGGTGCAGGGCGACTGGACGTACTCGGCGGGGCACCTCCTGACGTTGCGCACCGCCGCCGGCATCCTCGGGCAGGCCTTTGCCAAGCGCGACGCCGAGGAGCGGCTCGCCTTCCAGGCCCGCCACGATCCGCTGACCGGGTTGCCCAACCGATGGGCGTTCCTCGAGGCGCTGCAGCGGGCGGTGCACCGGCTCCACTCCTCGCTCGGCGGCGCCGACCCGAACGCGTCGGGCGTGGCCGTCCTGCTGTTCGACCTCGACCGGTTCAAGGTGGTCAACGACTCGCTGGGTCACCGCCTGGGCGACGAGCTGCTGGTCGAGGTGGCCCGGCGGGTCCAGGACGCGTGTCCTCCCGGCACGATGCTGGCCCGGATGGGCGGCGACGAGCTGGTGATCCTGGCCGAGAACCTGAACAGCCAGGGCGAGGCCATGGCCATGGCCCGCGACCTCCGCAAGACCTTCCGCCGCCCGCTCAACGTCGAAGGCCACGAGGTGGCGACCACGGCCAGCGTCGGGATCGCCTTCGCGCTCGAGTCGTCACAGAGCGCCGACGACCTGCTGCGTCACGCCGACTCGGCCATGTACGCGGCCAAGGAGCTCGGGCGCGATCGCATCGAGGTCTTCGACGAGACACTGCGGGCCAAGGTGCGCCGGCAGCTCCAGAACGAGATCGAGCTGCGCCAAGCGCTCGACCACGGCGAGCTGGTCGTCCACTACCAGCCCGAGGTCGAGGTGCCGTCGGGCAAGGTGCTGGCGGTCGAAGCCCTCGTTCGATGGCACCACCCCCACCGCGGGCTGCTGGCGGCGGCGGAGTTCATCGGCCTGGCCGAAGAGACCGGCATCATCATCGAGATCGGGCTGTGGGTGCTGCGCGAGGCCTGTGCCCAGCACGTGCGGTGGCAGCACGAGTTCCCGGACCACCAGCTCCTTCTGCGGGTCAACCTCTCCGCACTCCAGCTCGGGGAGCCGGACCTCCTGCCCAAGGTGATGACGATCATCCACGAGACCGGCATCGAGCCGTCGTGCCTCTGCCTCGAGATCACCGAGACCGTGGTCATGGCCGACGCCGAGGCCTCCCTCGAGGTGCTCCAGAAGCTGCGCGGACTCGGCGTCGAGCTGGCCATCGACGACTTCGGCACCGGCTACTCGTCGCTCAGCTACCTCAAGCGCCTGCCCGTCGACGTGTTGAAGATCGACCGCTCCTTCGTCGACGGCCTCGGCACCGACCCCGACGACACCGCCATCGTCCAGGCGATCATGGTGCTGGCGTCGTCGCTCGGCCTGAGCGTCACCGCCGAGGGCGTCGAGACCGACGTGCAGCTCGAGGAGCTCATGCGCCTCGGCTGCCGCCGCGTGCAGGGCTACCTCTTCGGTCGCCCCGGCCCGGCCGACGCCGTCTCCGCCCGCCTGTAGCGCGGCCTCTCGCTCTAGTTTGTGCAGTTGACCACCACCACGGTGGCCAACTGCGCAAACCAGTCAGACGAAGGAGGCGCCCCGATGGATCGCGAGGAGCTCAAGGCCGTGCAGACGCCGATCAAGCAGCGGTACCGGGACGAGCCCGACGCGGCGCTGATCACGCTCGAAGCCGAGGGTGAGCTGGGCGAGGGTGTCTCCTGCTCGGTGCGAACCGGCCAGGCCCTGGTCGCGGCCGGCCTGCATCCGGGTACCGGCGGCGACGGCTTCCACGCCTGCTCCGGCGACATGCTGCTCCAGGCGTTGGTCGCCTGCGCGGGTGTGACCATGGGGTCGGTGGCCACGTCCTTGGGCCTGGTGATCGCGGGCATCGTGCGGGCGGAGGGCGACCTCGACTTCCGGGGCACCCTCGGCGTCGACAAGGAGATCCCCGTCGGGTTCACCGACATCCGGTTGACCTTCGACCTGGACACTGATGCGTCCCAGGAGGATCTCGCCACGCTCCTACGGCTGACCGAGCGCTACTGCGTCGTGCTGCAGACACTCGCCAACGGCCCGACCCTGTCGGCCGCGATCGTCTGACCCGCGCCCCCGATCGAACCAGGCGGCAGGAGCGACGGTAGCCTCACGGCATGTCCGACCAGCCCTCCGCCTCCACCCTCGGCCAGCTCCGTGCCTCCGGCTGGGAGTCACGTCCGGTCAAACACGAGATCCGCGCCAACGCCGTCGCCCGGGTGCGCGCCGGCGACGCCCTCTTCCCCCGGGTGCTGGGCTACGAGCAGACCGTGCTGCCGCAGCTCGAGAACGCGCTGCTGGCCGGTCACGACGTGATCTTCCTGGGCGAGCGGGGGCAGGCCAAGTCCCGCATGATCCGCTCGCTGACCGACCTGCTCGACGAGTGGATGCCGATCGTGGCCGGCTCCGAGATCAACGACGACCCCTACAGCCCGGTGTCCAAGCACGCCCGCGACCTCATCGCGGCCGAGGGCGAGGACACGCCGATCACGTGGGTGCACCGCGACGACCGCTTCGGCGAGAAGCTGGCTACGCCCGACACCTCGATCGCCGACCTCATCGGCGAGGTCGACCCGATCAAGGTGGCCGAGGGCCGCTATCTCTCCGACGAGCTCACGCTGCACTACGGCCTGGTGCCGCGCACCAACCGCGGCATCTTCGCCATCAACGAGCTGCCCGATCTCGCCGAGCGCATCCAGGTCGGCCTGCTCAACGTGCTCGAGGAGCGCGACGTGCAGGTCCGCGGCTACAAGATCCGCTTGCCGCTCGACGTGATGCTGTTCGCCTCGGCCAACCCCGAGGACTACACGAACCGCGGCCGCATCATCACCCCGCTGAAGGACCGCTTCGGCGCCCAGATCCGCACCCACTACCCGCTCGAGGTCGGCATCGAGGTCGAGATCGCGGTGCAGGAAGCGGCGCCGCTCGAAGCCGAGGGCGTGCGGGTCGACGTGCCCGAGCACATGGTCGAGATCGTGGCCACGCTCAGCCAGCTCGCCCGCCAGAGCCCGCACGTGAACCAGCGCTCCGGCGTGTCGGTGCGCCTCACCGTGTCGAACCTCGAGACGCTGGTGGCCAACGCCACCCGGCGGGCGCTCATCCACGGCGAGACCGAGGTCGTGCCCAGGGTCAGCGACCTCGAGGCGTTGGCGTCGTCGACGGCCGGCAAGGTCGAGATCGAGTCGCTCGAGGAGGGACGCGACGAGCAGATCGTCGACCACCTCCTGCGGGCCGCCGTGCTCACCGTCTTCAAGGAGCGCTTCGCCATCGAGGACCTACGCCCGGTGATCGACGCCTTCGACGAGCAGACCGTCGTCAGCGCGGGTGAGGACGTCAGCTCGGCCGACTACGTCCGCCTGCTCGACTCGATCCCAGCCTTGCGCGGCCCGGTCACGCGGCTCACCGGCGGCGACGAGTCACCCGCGGCGGTGGCCAGTGCGGCCGAGTTCGTGCTCGAGGGCCTCCACCTCTCGAAGCGCCTCAACAAGGAAGCCGTCGGCGCCCGGTCGCAGTACCGCGGTCGCTAGTCGGAGGTCGCGGCGGGCGCACTCCGCATTCTGGGCACGGAAACCCGTCAGATCGACGGGTCCAGAAGCCCAGTTTCCGCGTTGGGTCAGCGGGTGAGCTCGTGGACGCCGTTGGCGCCGGCGACCACTACCCGCTCGACCATGGCGCCGGGGAACAGGCCGTGCTCGACCAGTCCGGGGAGGGCGCTGAGCGCGGTCATGAGTCCGGCCGGGTCGTCGATGCGGCCGAACTCCGCGTCCATGATCAGGTTCCCGTTGTCGCTCCGATCGGCGCGGGCGGTGACCTCCGTTGCTCCGAGCTCCCGCACCCATCCGGCGACGACGGCCGGTGCGAAGTCGAGCACCTCGAGCGGCGTGCCGAACGGTCCGAGCTGATCGACCACCTTCGACTCGTCCACCACCACGATGAACTGGTCGCTCATCCGCGCCACCAGCTTCTCCCGTGTGTGCGCCCCGCCGGCGCCCTTGGTGAGGTTGAAGTCGGGGTCGACCTCATCGGCGCCGTCGATGGCGATGTCGAGGTGGCCGATCTCGTCGGGCGACACGACCCGCAGGCCGAGCGATGTGGCCAGGTCGTGGGTGCGCGTCGAGGTGGCCGCGCACACGATGTCGGGCTGGCGCTCGCCGAGGGCCACGATCGTGAAGTGGACGGTGGAGCCGGTCCCGAGACCGACCCGCATGCCGTCGGACACGTAGTCCGCCGCTCGCCGCCCGGTCGCCTCCTTGGCTGCCGCCATCGGATCGTCGCTCATCCTCGTCCCTCCGTCGATCCCATCGCCCAGGCCCGGGCGAGCTCCGCGCTCGGCTTCGGGTTGCGGTCCCGGTCGAACAGCCCGAACTGCACGTCGTAGCCGAAATCCCATTCGTAGTTGTCGACGCCGGTCCAGTGGAAGAAGCCGCGGACGTCGACGCCGTCGGCCACGGCCCGCTCCACCTCCTGCAGCGAGTCGCGCAGGATCTCGACCCGCCACGAGTCGTCGTCGGTGCCGACCCCGCACTCGTCGACCAGCAGCGGTCGACCGGGCAGCTCGTCGGCCAGGCGCCGCAGCACGATGCCGAGGCCCTCCGCCCACGGGGCGTACCCCATCGGACCGACGCGGGCATCGGCCGGGTACGGACCGGTGCCGTCGACGTAGATCGACTGGGCGCAGTAGTAGGAGAAGCCGACGTAGTCGAAGGCGCCGGCCATGTCCGGGATCTCGATCGGCGCTCGGCCCGGCACGGCCAGAACCCCGTCGGCCAGGGCCCGCAGCCCGCACCAGGCCACCTCGTCGATGTGCGCGGCCTTGCGCTCGGCCTCCTCCCGCTCCTGCGGATCTCGTCCCCGCACCGCCGGGTAGACCGGCATCACGTTGTGGATCGTGGCCACGGGCGCGTCGCCGCTGTGCAGCAGGCGCCACGCCTCGTGGCTGGCCAGGTGGATGGCCTCCAGCGCCTCGGGGAACCCGGCCGCATCGGACCGGCCCGGGGGATGGATGCCCCAGCGATAGCCGGCCAGCGCATAGAAGGTCGGCTCGTTGATCGGCTTCCAGCCCGCGACGAGGTCGCCGAACGTCTCGGCCACCCAGTCGACATGACGCTGCCAGAAGGCGCGGGCCTTCTTGTCGACGAAGCCGCCTTGGTCCTCGGAGAACCAACCCGGCAGGGTGAAGTGGTGCAGGCACACCCACACGTCGATGCCAGCGTCACGGGCCGACCGCAGCACCTCCATGTAGTGCTCGACGACCTCAGGGTCGTGCCGCCCCGGTGCGGGCTCGAGCCGGGCCCACTCGAGCGAGAGCCGGTGCTGAGTCAGGCCGTACTCGGCGAACAGGCGGAAGTCCTCGGCGTAGCGGGTCCAGAAGCCGTTGCCATCGCCCGAGCGCGGCACCCGGCCTGCGTGCTCCCAGGCGTGCCAGTCGCTGGCCGGGGCCGCGCCCTCGGTCTGGGTGGCCGACGCCCCCGTGCCCCACAGGAACCCGTCGAGCAGACCCCCGGTCATCGCTGCGCGCCCACGAGTCGATCCTCCCACAGGGGCGACGCGGCCCCCGCCCTTCTGGCAGAGTCAGGTGGTGACATCAGCCGCATCGGGCGAACCGGCCGGTGGGATCAACGTGCCGGCGCGCGCCTTCGAGCTCGTCACCGATTGCGTGGCCGTCCTCGACGAGGTCGGCAACCTGCGCGACGCCAACCCGTTCATGCTCCGCCTGCTCGGCTACGAGCGCGACGAGGTGATCGGGCGGTCGATGGCCGAGTTCGTGCACCCCGACGACCTGGAGCGGGCCATCCGGGTCGTCGGCATGGTGGCCACCGACACCCTCGACGTGCCGGTCACCCCGGCCCTCTACCGCATCCGCCGCCACGACGGCACCTGGCTGCCGATCGAGATCAACGGCACACGACTCAGTGGGAACGGGTCGGGAGAGCCCGACGTCGTCGTGATCGTCGGCCGGTACTCGGCCGACCGGGACCTCCAGGACCAGATGATGGCCCGGCTGGTCAGCGGCGAGTCGCCCACCGCGGTCATCGAGCTCGTCCCCGAGTTCGGGCACTGGCGTCACCTCATGGACCACTACGCGGTGCTCTTCACCGACGAGCGCGGCCGGCCGACCGTCGTCGGGACCGATTCCGTCGTCGACCTCATCGACGGTGACGCGCTGGTCGACCCGGCCACGCCCTGGATGCGGGCGATGACCGACCACGTCGAGGCGGTGGTCGGCCTCGACGACCTGCCTCCCGCGCTGGCGGCGCGAGCGGCCGCCCTCGGCCTCGGACCGTGCTGGGTGACGCCGGTCCACGACCCGATGCGCGAGCTCGGCGCCGCCATCGTCGTCTGGTGCCGTCAGGACGGGCCCGACGTCGAGGTGCACCGCTACGCGGTCGAGACCATGGCCCGGGCGATGGACGTGATCCTCCAGTGGCGCCACCAGGTGACCAGCCTGGTCGACGCGGCCCGGCACGACCCGCTGACCGGCCTCGTGAACCGCACCGGGTTCTGGGAGGTCCTCGACGCCCTGGCCCGCGACCAGGCCAGCCCCATCGTGGCGGTGCTGTACGTCGACCTCGACGGCTTCAAGGAGGTCAACGATCGCTACGGGCACCGCACCGGCGACCTGGTGCTGACCGAGGCCGCCCATCGCATCGCCGGGGTGATCCGGCCGGGGGACACCTTGGCCCGGCTCGGCGGGGACGAGTTCGCCATCGTCTGCCGCGACCTGGGAACGCCCCGGCGAGGCGGTGGCCATCGCCGAACGGGTGCTCGGGTCGCTGTCGGGTCCCGTCCAGGTCGACGTCGCCGACCTGGCGGGACCGATCGAGGTGGGGGCCAGCGTCGGCATCGCCACCGTTGCCGGCCACGCGCTCCGATCCGACGAGCTGCTCGAGGCGGCCGACGCCGCCCTCTACGAGGCCAAGCGCGAAGGCAGGGGGAGCTGGCACCTGGCCGGGGCGACCGACGAGGACCCAGGTACCCTCCAGTCATGACGAAGGGGCATCGGGTCAAGTACTCGCGCTGGGACGGGTCCCAGGTCGGCTTCGAGCTCGACGCCGACGACATCTTCGGCGAGATCACCGACGACCTGCTCTACCACGGCGACCTCAACGCGGCGCTGCGCCGCATGATGCAGTCCGGGTTCCGCGACCAGAACGGCGAGCGCATCCAGGGCATCCGCGAGATGCTCGAGAAGCTGCGGCGCAAGCGTCGCGACGAGCTCGAGCGCTACGACCTCGGTGGCGTGTACGACGACATCGCCCAGGAGCTGCGTGACGTCGTCGACACCGAGCGCCGGTCGCTCGACGAGCTGGCCGACCAGGCGCGCCAGGCCGGCGAGCAGGGCGACGCCCGGCAACAGGAGCTGACCGAGCAGTCGGTGGCCGACCACCAGATGGAGCTCGACATGCTCTCGCCCGACCTGGCCGGTCAGGTGCGCGACCTCCAGAACTACGACTTCACCTCGGCCGAGGCTCGGGAGCGCTTCGAGCAGCTGCTCCAGGAGCTCCGCCAGCAGCTCACGCAGAGCTACTTCAACCAGATGGCCGGGGCCATGAGCAACGTGTCCCCCGAGGACATGACCCGCATGAAGGACATGCTGTCCGCGCTCAACGAGATGCTCGAGCAGCGCCAGCGCGGCGAGGAGCCCGACTTCGAGTCGTTCATGCAGCGCTTCGGCGACTTCTTCCCGGAGAACCCGGAGAACCTCGACGAGCTGCTCGAGATCATGGCCGAGCGCATGGCCGCCATGCAGGCGATGCTCAACTCGATGACCCCCGAACAGCGGGCCCAGCTGCAGGGTCTGGCCGACCAGCTGCTCGAGGACATGGACCTGCGCTGGCAGATGGACCAGCTCGGCCAGAACCTCCAGGGCATGTTCCCCGACATGGGTTGGAACCGCAGCTACGACTTCAGCGGGCAGGATCCGCTCGGGTTCGCCGAGGCGGCCTCGATGATGCAGGAGCTCGGCGACATCGACCAGCTCGAGAACCTGCTGCGCGGCGCCACCTCACCCGGTGCCTTGGCCGAGGTCGACATCGATCGGGCGCGGGAGCTGCTCGGCGACGAGTCCGCCCAGAGCCTCGACCGCATGTCCGAGCTGGCCCGCATGCTCGAGGACGCCGGACTGATCGAGAACCGTGAGGGACGCTTCGAGCTGACCCCGCGTGGCATCCGCCGCATCGGTCAGAACGCACTGCGCGACCTGTTCCGCAAGCTGACCAAGGACCAGGTGGGCCGCCACGAGCTCGAGCGTTCGGGCGTCGGCCACGAGCGCGAGTACGACACCAAGCCCTACGAGTTCGGTGACCCGTTCAACCTGCACATCGAGCGCACGGTGCGCAACGCCATCCGCCGCGCCGGGGGCGGCACGCCTGTGCAGCTGACACCCGACGACTTCGAGGTCGAGCGCACCGAGCACCTCGTCCGGTCGAGCACGGTGCTCATGCTCGACCTGTCGTTGTCGATGCCGATGCGCGACAACTTCCTGCCGGCCAAGAAGGTCGCCATGGCGCTGCACTCGCTCATCTCGAGCCAGTACCCGCGCGACTACCTGGGCATCGTCGGGTTCAGCGAGGTGGCGCGCGAGCTCAAGGCCGAACAGCTCCCCGAGGTGTCGTGGGACTTCGTGTACGGCACGAACATGCAGCACGCCTTCCAGATCAGCCGCCGGCTGCTCGCCCGCCAGAGCGGCACCAAGCAGATCATCATGATCACCGACGGCGAGCCGACGGCCCACATCACCGAGCGCGGCGACGTGTTCTTCAACTACCCGCCCGTGCGCGAGACGGTCGACGCCACCCTGCGCGAGGTCGCCCGGTGCACGCGGGACGGCATCCGCATCAACACCTTCATGCTCGACCCGACCCAGCACCTGCGCCAGTTCGTCGAGAAGCTCACCGAGCTGAACCGCGGCCGGGCGTTCTTCACCACACCCGACACCCTCGGCGACTACGTGCTGGTCGACTTCATCGAGCAGAAGCGCCAGCTCGTCCGCGGCCGGCGTTCGGCCTGACGCTCACCCGCTCCCGCTCGCCATGGGCGTCACCGAGAAGGTGCTCGCACAGACGGTGATCGCCCCGGCGGCGGTCAGCGAGTCGAGCTCGTCGGGCGGGTAGATCTTCACGGACGTGGACGGGGCCCAGCACCCGCCCGACGCGATGCCGGCGTTCAGCGTGTGCACCGTGGTCGAAGCGACCGCACCGGGGGGCAACGTGACCGGACCGGCGGCGCCCGTCGCCCGGGTCGCAGGTGTCCCGATCGCATGGCCCGACGCGTCGAGCAGCGACACACCGGGGTAGCCCTTGATCACACACGTCACCGAGCTGTGGTTCGTCAGCGTGATGGCGGTGTAGGTGCTGCCGGCCGCGCCCTGGCTCGAGCCGACGGCCGCGGTCAGCTGGCTGGTGCGGCACCGGTTCGACGAGGGCGTGGACGTCGAGCTGGACCCCGCGCTCGTGGAGGTGACCGAGGTGGTGGTCGACGAGCCGGACGCCGTCGTGGTGGTCGTCGACGAGCTCGACGTCGAGGTGCCCGCGGACGAGCTCTTCGACCCGGAGCTGCATCCCGCCGCGGCCACGAGCATCGCGGCCGCGGCCAGGGCGGACAGGCTGCGGACGGGCCGTGCGCGCATGGGATCCCCTTCGAGGTCGCCGTCGACTGATCGGGCCGCCAGGCGCCAGGACTGCGCTGCCCGTGTGCCCTGAAGTGTGGCACCCGGTCGGTCTGCCGCGGGGGCATGCGGTCGCGCCCCCGATCGTCCCCACGAGCCGCGGCGGCGCCGGTGCGGCAGACTCGTCCCATGGCTGACGGCCAGCAGGTGGGCAGGACGACGGTCGGCGACTCCGCCGATCGTGTGGACCAGCCCGTGCTCCGCGTGCGCAACGTGCACAAGCGGTTCGGTGCGGTCCAGGTGCTGAAGGGCGTCGATCTCGAGCTGCACCGCGGCGAGATCCTCGCGTTGGTCGGCGAGAACGGGGCCGGCAAGTCGACGCTCGTCCAGTGCATCGCGCAGACCTCGGTGGCCGACACCGGTCGCGTCGAGATGGCAGGACAGCCGCTGGCCGCCGATCCCGTCGCCGCGCGCGACCAGGGCCTGGCGGTCGTATGGCAGGACCTGGCCCTGTGCGACAACCTCACGGCGGTCGCCAACCTGTTCCTGGGCAACGAACGGATCGGCGGGGTCTTCCTCGACGAGTTCGCCATGGCCGACGAAGCCCAGGCGCCTGTTCGAGCGGCTCCACATCACCATCGACGAGCCCGCACCAACCGGTCGGGACGCTGTCGGGCGGCCAGCGCCAGCTGGTTGCCATCGCCAGGGCCGTCGCTCCGTCGGCCGGCGGTGCTCGTGCTCGACGAGCCGACCGCCGCGCTGGGTGTGACCGAGACGCAGATCGTGCGAGCGGTTGCTGGCGGAGCTCCGCGGTGCGGGTGCGGCCGTGCTGCTCGTGTCGCACCGCCTCGACCAGGTCTTCCGGCTCGTCGACCGCATCGCGATCCTGCGCGAGGGCCGCATCGTCGCCGAGGTGTCGCCGCTCGAGGTCCACCCCGACGACGTGGTCGCCATGATCTCCGGGGTCGAGGCCGACTCGACCGCCCGCCGGCAGCTACACCGCCTGCGCAGCCTCGTCGACCAGCTGGCCGAGGTCGAGCCGGCGGCCAGCCTGCCCCTGATCGTGTCGGCGATGGCCGAGGCGCTTGGGGATCGAGCAGCTCTGCGTCCACCTCCTCGACCATCCCGAGGGCGAGGAGCCGCCGGTCCTTCGTCGGTCGGCGGCCGTGGGGCTGACGCCGAGGTTCCTCGAGGCGGTCGACTCGTTGCCGGTGGGAGCAGCCGGCGGGCCGCCGGGCATCGCTGCGGCCAGCGGGCAGCCCGTCGTCGTCGAGGACGTGCGCCGCGACCCGTGGTGGGAGCGGCTACGCGGCTGACGGCCACGCGGTGTCCTCCCGCAGCTGCTGGTCGGTGCCCATCGTCGGCTCATGGGGTGTGCTCGGCACCATCTCGGGCTACGCCGACACGGTCGGGCGGCCGCAGGCCGACCAGCTCGAGCTGGTGTCGCTCTACGCCAGCCACGCCGCCGCCGCCATCGAGCGCGAGCGCCTGCTGGCCGATGCCACCCGCCGCAACCGCCTGCTCGAGACCCTGCGCGGCGTGCTCGACACGCTGGCCGGTCCGCAGCCGGCCGAGGGAGGCCTGGCGTTGGCGCTCGTGGCCCTCGTGTCGGGGACTCGGGGCCGACGCCGTCGCGCTGCACCTGGCCGGCGGCCACCAGTCCGACTTCCGCGTGAGCGATCTCGGCGAGCTTTCCTGGCCGGTGGCGAGCGAGCTCCAGCGGGCGGCCGCCGCCGGCATCCTGGCCAGCAGCGCGCGGGTGGACCGGGCCCGGCCCGTCGGCGAGCACGTGCTGGCGGTGCCGATCGAGGCGCCCGACGGTCGTGCCGTCGTCACCGCGTGGTGGGCCGACTCGCGCCGCGTGTCCAACGACGCGCTCGACCTGCTCGACGACGCGGCCCGGTCGCTCAGCCTGGCCCTCGAGCGCGAGGCGCTCGAGCAGGCCAACGCCGAGGCCGCGTCGTTGCGCCGGTCGCATCAGCTCCAGCAGGAGTTCCTGTCCCGGCTCAACCACGAGCTGCGCACGCCGCTCACCGCCATCCAGGGATACGCGTCGACCCTGCGCCAGCCCGACGTGACCTGGGACGAGTCGTCGCAGCAGCGGTTCCTCGACTCGATCGCGTCGGAGTCGGCCCGCATGGGACGGCTGGTCGGCGACCTGCTCGACTTCAGTGCCATCGACTCGGGAGTGCTGCGACTCGTTCCCGACTGGTGCGACCTCGGGCTGGTGCTCGACGCGGCGCGCGGCCTGCGTGACCGAAGCACCGCCTGGGCTGATCGTCGTCGACGACTGCAGCCGCGCTCCCACCCATCTGGGCCGACCACGACCGCCTCGAGCAGGTCTTCGTCAACCTGTTCGAGAACGCGGTCCGGCACGCCGTCGGGGTCACCCGGGTGGTCGTCACCGCCTCGCTCGATCCGGGAGGACAGGGCGGTCGGCGTGCGCGTGTCCGACGACGGGCCGGGCCTCGGACCGGGTGGGGCCGAACGGCTCTTCCTGGCCCACGAGCGTGGGTCGGCCCAGGGTCCGGGGGCCGGGCTGGGTCTGGCCATCGCCCGGGGCATCGTCCGGGCCCACTCGGGCAGCATCTGTCTCGAACCGACCGAAACTGGCGCGACCGTGCTGGTCGAGCTGCCCCTGGAGCCTGACGACGCCTTCGACAACACCGACATGAGCGATCCGGTCGACGTCGGGCGCGGCCGGAGCGCGACGGTTCGTGACGGTGAGCGACACCCTCGTCCTCGTCGTCGAGGACGATCCGCAACATCGTCGACCTCGTCCGATCCAACCTGCTCGGTGCGGGGGTTCGAGGTGGTCGTGTCGCGCAGCGGCAGCGACGTCATCGAGCTCCTGCGGGCCAACGAGCCCGACATCGTCCTGCTCGATCTCATGCTGCCCGGTGTCGACGGCTTCGACCTCTGCCGCGACATCCGCGCCGAGTCGCCGGTCGGGATCGTCGTCGTGTCGGCCCGTCGAGGCGAACAGGACAAGGTCCGCGCGCTCAACCTCGGCGCCGACGACTACCTCACCAAGCCGTTCGGCGTCGACGAGCTGCTGGCTCGCATCACCGCGCTGCTGCGACGCAGCCGGGCCGGGACCGCCGCCGGCGCAGAGCGAACCGCTGAGCTTCGGCGACGTGACCATCGACCTCGAGGCGCAGCTCGTGACCAAGGGACGGCGACCCCGTCCATCTCACGCCGACCGAGTTCGGGCTCCTCCGCGAGCTGGCACTGGCCCCCGGCAAGCTCCTCACGCACGCGACCCTGCTGCGCAAGGTGTGGGGACCCGGACTACGAGACCGAGACGGAGTACACCCGGGTCTACGTCCGCCGCCTGCGGGCCAAGCTCGAGGACCCCGACGGGCCGGCGCTCATCGCCACCGAGCCCCGAGCCGGCTATCGGATGGCGATGCCGGACTGATCGGTCGGCGCACCGCAGGTTCCCGCGGTGTTCACGATTCGTTCATGAATGGGGCCGAACATCTACGCCTCGTTCACGGGGGTTCCCTTACCGTCGGAAACGACCTGTTAGCAGGCCCGGATCAGGTCGAAACGTCTCTGAGGGGGAGAGCACATGAACGTCTCGCTGAAGCGAGCGACGCTGATGACCACCGCACTGGTGGCCTGTCTGGGGCTGGTGGCTGCCTGCAGCAGTAGCAGCAAGACCACGACTGCGGGCGGAGGTACGACGACGACCGTGGCCGTGAGCGCGACCTCGTTCACGAGCAACTTCGCCACCATGGCCAGCCTCAAGGCGCTGGCCGCCGAAGGCAAGGGCAAGGTCGTCGTGCTGCTGCCCGACACGACGACGTCGCCGCGCTACGCGCAGTTCGACGCCCCTTACCTGACCAAGGCGTTCGAGGCGGCCGGACTGTCGACCAGCCAGTTCCAGGTCGAGAACGCGCAAGGCAGCGCGTCGACCATGCAGACCCAGGCCGAGGCCGACATCACCAACGGGGCGAGCGTGCTCGTCATCGATCCGCTCGACTCGGGTAGCGGGGCTGCCATCGAGAAGAACGCTGTGGCGAAGGGCGTGAAGGTCATCGACTACGACCGCCTCACGCTCAACGGCTCCGCCTCGTACTACGTGAGCTTCGACAACGTCGCGGTCGGCAAGCTGATCGGCCAGGGCTTCGTGGCCTGCGTCACGGCCTGGAACGTCACCAAGCCACAGGTGCTGGTGATGGACGGCGACCCGACCGACAACAACGCCACGCTGTTCGCGCAGGGCTACCACACGGTCCTCGACCCCAAGTTCGCCGACAAGTCCTACACGAAGGTCGACGAACCGGCCGGCACCTGGGACAACCAGAAGGCGCTGACCAACTTCCAGCAGGACTACACCGCCCATCCGAACATCAACGCGGTCGTCACGCCCAACGACGGGGTCGCCAACGCCGTGGTCTCGGGTCTCAAGACCCTCAAGATCCCGGCCAAGAAGGTTCCGACGACCGGGCAGGACGCCACCCTCCAGGGCCTGCAGAACATCCTGGCCAACTACCAGTGCATGTCGGTCTACAAGCCGATCTACCTGGAGGCTCAGGCCGCCGCCGCACTCGCGCTGTTCCTGCGGGCCGGTCAGACGCCGTCGTCGGCACTTGTCAACCAGAAGGTCAACAACAAGGCCACCGACGTGCCGTCGGTGCTGCTGGCCCCGGTCTCCGTGAACGCGTCGAACATGAACGCCACGGTGGTCAAGGACGGGTTCGTCAAGGCGTCCGACCTCTGCGCCGGCAGCTACGCCGCTGCGTGCACCGCCGCGGGGATCTCGGGCTAGCACACCGCAATATCCGACGGCCGGGGCTGCACCCGCGTAGCGTGCGGGTGCAGCCCCGGGGCCGTCCGGCCGCGTCCGCGTGCACGGGATGGAGGATGAGTCGTGAGCACCAACGCGAGCCCGACGACGATCTCGGACGGCGATCGGACCCACGAGGAACCGCTGCTCGAGCTGCGCGGGATCGACAAGCACTTCGGGCCGGTGCAGGCCCTCACCGTCGGTCGATCTCGTCGTACCCGCCGGACAGGTCACCGCCCTGGCCGGTGACAACGGTGCCGGCAAGTCGGTGCTGATCAAATGCATCGCCGGCATCCACACCCCCGACCGCGGGGAGATCCGCTGGGAGGGTCGCCCGGTCCACATCCGCACTCCGAGGGATTCGGCCGCGCTGGGGATCGAGACCGTGTACCAGGACCTGGCGCTGTGCGACAACCTCGACATCGTCCAGAACATGTTCCTCGGCCGGGAGCGCACGCGCCATGTCCTGCTCGACGAGGAGGACATGGAGACCGCGGCCCGCGACACGCTCGCCAGCCTGTCGGTCACGACGGTGCGCTCGGTCCGCCAACCCGTGGGGTCGCTCTCCGGAGGTCAACGCCAGGCAGTTGCGATCGCCAAGTCGGTGCTGTGGAACTCGCGGCTGGTGATCATGGACGAGCCCACCGCCGCGTTGGGCGTGGCCCAGACGGCGATGGTGCTCGAGCTCGTCCGACGCCTCGCCGACCACGGCGTCGCCGTCCTGCTCATCTCCCACAACCTGAACGACGTCTTCCAGGTGGCCGATCGCCTGGCCGTGCTCCAGCTCGGCCGCATGGTCGCCGCTGGACCCGCCGACGAGTTCGACCGCCAGATCGTCGTCGACTACATGACGACCGGACGTTCAAACCGAAGTGCGCAGCCGGCGCGCGCGGGAGAGGGGCAGGTCTGATGCCGCAGCTCCAGGAACCGCTCGAACCTTCGCCGACCGCCCCGGAGGAGGATCAGACCGCAGCGCCGGCCGATGCCGGTCAGGCCGTGGTGGCACCTGAGCTGGTCGCCGACACCTTCGGCGAGTACATCAGCGCCTCGTGGGCTCGGGTGAAGGCGGGGGAGAGCGGCGTGCTGCCCGTGGTCATCGGGCTGATCCTGATCTCGATCATCTTCCAGACGCTCAACTCGAAGTTCCTCACCGCCGGCAACCTGGTCAACCTGCTGGTGCAGGGCGCGGTGTTCATCCTGCTGGCCATGGCCGAGGTGTTCCCGCTGGTCCTCGGCGAGATCGACCTGTCGGCCGGCTTCGTAGGTCGGCATCGCCGGGATCATCACGGCCGAGCTGCTCACGTCGCAGCACGGCGGATGGCCCTGGTGGGCCGCCTCGCGCGGCGGGCCTGGTCGTCTGCAGCCTCATCGGGTGTCTCCAGGGCACGATCATCACCCGGCTCAAGCTGCCGTCGTTCGTCGTCACCCTGGCTGGTCTGCTCGTCTGGCAGGGCGTGATGCTCCTGATCCTCGGCAACGGCGGCACCCTCCCCATCAACGACGATGTCACCAACGACCTGGCCAACGGCATCCTCACCCCCCTTGCCGGCTGGATCGTGATGATCGCGATGGTGGCGCTGTTCGGGCTGATGACCTGGATGCGTGACGCCCGCCGTCGCGCCAGTGGACTGGTTGCGCCGCCGGTCAGCCTCACGGTCGTCAAGATCGTCGCCGCGGTAGCGGCGGGCAGCGTGGTGGTGTTGATCTGCAACGTCAACCGCGGCGTGCTCGAGCCCATACAGGGCGTGCCCTGGGTCGTGTTGATCGTGCTCGGCGTGCTCGCGATGTGGACGATCCTGCTGGGACGGACCAAGTTCGGGCGCTACGTGTACGCGATCGGCGGCAACGCGGAAGCGACCCGTCGGGCCGGTGTGAACCTGGCCGCGATCCGGACCGTGGCGTTCATGCTGTGCTCGTTCACCGCCGGCATCGCCGGCATCATCTACGCCTCGCGGCTGCGGTCGGTGTCGACCAACCTCGACGGCGGCACGCTCGTGCTGTACTCGGTCGCGGCCGCGGTCATCGGTGGGACGAGCCTCTTCGGGGGGCGCGGCAAGCCCATCCACGCGGTGCTCGGCGGCCTGGTGATCGCCGCCATCGACAACGGCATGGGACTGCAAGGGTTCAGCGCGGCGGCCAAGTACGTGGTCACCGGCATCGTGTTGCTGGCCGCCGTGACGATCGACGCCGTCGCCCGCCGGGGTCGCGCGGTGGGCGGCTAGCTGATCGGCTCGAGGACCACCACGGGGATCTCCCGCGTGGTCTTGCCCGCGTACTCCGTGAAGTTGGGCATGAGGTCGGCCTGCTGCCGGTAGAGGCGGTCGCGCTCGGCCCCCTCGGCCACGACGGCCCGCGCCCGGTAGGTCTCGCCCGGCACCTCGACGGTGACCTCGGGGTGGGCGACCAGGTTCAGGTACCAGTGCGGATGGTGGGGCGCGCCGCCCTTCGACGCGATGATCACGCGTCGGTCGCCGTCGGTGCTGAACACGACCGGGCTGGTGCGGGCCAGGCCGGACTTGGCTCCGGTGGTCGTGAGCAGCAGCAGGGGCCAGCCCTCGAAGCCGCCCGACATCTTGCCGTCGTTGGCCCGGAACTCGTCGATCACGGTCTTGTTGAAGTCGTTCACCTCGCTCATGTCGTCACGCTATCGACGGCGCCGGCGGCCGCCTCACGGGCCGAGCAGCTGGAGGTAGAGGTCGTAGGTGCCCTGGTCGTAGGCGACGAGGACCAGGTCGAGGTCGGGGTCATCCACTGCTCGCAGCGTCGCTACCGCGACCTCGGCCGCGAGCGCCGGCGGGTAGCCGTAGATGCCCGTCGAGATGGCCGGGAACGCCACGGAGCGGGGATGGTCGTAGATCAGACCCTGAGCCACCTCGACCGAGCGCCGGTAGCACGAGGCCAGCAGTTCCGGCTCGCCCTCGTCGCCACCGTGCCACACGGGCCCCACGGTGTGGATCACGCATCTGGCCGGGAGCCGGTAGCCCGAGGTCAACACGGCGTCACCGGTGGCGCACCCGCCGAGGCGGCTGCACTCGAGGGCCAGCTCCGGCCCGGCGGCCCGGTGGATGGCCCCGCACACCCCGCCACCGGGGGCCAACGAGGAGTTGGCGGCGTTGACGATCACGTCGACCTCCAGCACCGTGATGTCGCCGTGATGGGCCCGGAGCGGCATGGCGAGAGTCTGTCCGATGACCGTGCTGGCAAGGAGAAATCTCAAGTTCCCCTTGCGCCGGGCCGATGCCCCGGGCCATGATCACAGTGTTGTAATTACAGGGGTGGTGCGAGATCACCGGGAAGCACCGGAGACACCGCACCAACGCTGGAACCGCACGATGCACACCTGGGTGGGGAGAGAGAGGTCGGACATGCCACATGCAGCCGCCGACGAACCTGTAGAGCCCTCGTGGCAGGACTACGCCAACTGCCTCGGCGTCGACCCCGATCTGTTCTTCCCCGAGAGGGGCGCGTCGACTCGCGAGGCCAAGGAGGTGTGCCGGGGCTGCGTCGTCCGAGAGGACTGCCTCGAATACGCCCTGGCCAACGGCGAGAAGTTCGGCATCTGGGGCGGGATGAGCGAGCGCGAACGGCGCCGCATCCGCCGCCAGCGGGCCTTGGCCCGAGCCGCCGCCAACGTCGGCTGACCCAGGTCAGCTGAGCACGAGGCCTCGGGCCTCGAGACGGCCTTCGATCGTGCGCTCGACGGCGAGGTCGAGTCGCGCCCACTCGCCCGGATCGACGGCGTCGAGCACGGCCCGGGGAGCCAGCCCGACCAGTTCCGCCCGGGCCACCGGCAGCGCGGGCGGCCACCTGCTCGTAGACCTGGAGCGGTCCCACCACCAGGGGATCCACCAGGTTCATCGACACCTGCACGTGGGCGCCGACCTGCAGGCCGAGGGCCCGCACGGCGCTCGGCGAACGCACCTCGGCGGCCACGGCCCTGGCCAGCTCGAGGTCCGGACTCGCCAGCCACAGGTTGTAGGCGACGAGCACGGGCCGGGCGCCGACACAGATGGCGCCCGTCCTCGGATCGGCGGCGACGGGCCCGACCTCGGGCTCAAGATCGTGGAAGGCCCGGCGGCGCACCTCGGGCAACGAGCGCTCGGGTCCGTAGCAGAAGCAGGGCACGCCCAGCTCGGCGGCGGCCCAGGTGGCGAAGCGGTCCCGGGCCCCGACCGCGTCGTCGAGGGTCGCGGACCCGAGCGGGACGAACGGCACCACGTCGACCACCCCCAGGCGGGGATGGGCGCCGGTGTGGCCCCGCAGGTCCAGCGACAGCACGGTCGCGGCCGCCACCGCCCGGGTGGCCTCCTCGCCGACGAGGCTGAGCACGCTGCGGTTGTGGTCGGCGTCGGTGTGGACGTCGAGCAGCTCGTGCCCGGCGTTGCGGGCGATCAGCTCAACCGCGGCGAGGTCACGCCCCTCGCTGATGTTGACCACGCACTCGAGCACTTGGAGAAGGTAGTGCCGGGGTCAGCGCGCTGCGCAGCCGTCAGGTGGAGCAGCCCGGGAGATGACACCCGGATGCCGAAAGCGCCCGAAGGGAGGCTTGCCGACCGCAGGGCCAAGCAAATCAGACCAGAGCAGGCAGGGTGACCTTGCGCTTCTTCAGGATGCGGCGGCGCTGGCGCTCCGAGGTGCCGCCCCAGACGCCGTGGTCGATGCGCTGGTCGAGCGCGTACTCGAGGCACGGCTCCTTCACGGGGCAGTCGGCGCAGATCCGCTTGGCGATCTCGACACCTACCCCGTCACTGGGAAAGAAGGTGGCGGGTGGCTCGTAACGACAGTTGCCGTTGGCCATCCATTCGTTGTCCATCGAGAAGATCCTCCGATTTCTCCTGCTTCTACGGTGCCGAGGCAGAAGAAGTTCCCAGTTCGACGTCTGACTCGAACCTGCATGCTCACCGTACTGAACGCGCCGCAAGCTCCCATAAAGCGACCGGTAGATTGTGAGCCACCGAGCGTGAGAACGGGGTGATGCGTGAACAACCAGGTCACCGGGCCCTCTCCGCCCCCTCGGCCGCCCCTGGCCCCCCCCACCACCCCGTCCGGGGCGGCGCTCCCGAGCACACCACCGTCCTTCTCACGTGATCTCGGTTCGGTGGCGACCGGATCGGCGGCGCCGCTGCCGCCACTCCCCGCCCCGGCCGGCGCCGACGGCGGACCCGGACGAGCCGGCTCGAACCGGTCGCGCCACTGGCTCGCCGCCGGTGCGGCATCGGCACTGGTGCTGGCGCTGCTGGTCGGCCTCGTCTTCGGGTTCGGGGGCGGATCGGGTGACCACCGCTCGAAGTCCTCGGCCACCGCCACGACGACCCGTCCGCCGCTGGACGTCCCCGCCGTGGTGAAGCGGATCGCGCCGGCGGTGGTCGCCGTGGGTACCGGAACGGGTCCCACTGCCTCGTCCGGGTCCGGAATCGTGTTGTCGGGCAGCGGTCTCGTTGCGACGAGTGCGAGCGTGGCCGGCGACGCCACGACCCTGCAGGTGGTGCTGGCCGACGGCAAGACCCACCAGGGCATCGTGATCGGCAGCGACCCCGACTCGGGAGTGGCGGTGATCCAGGTGCGCGGGGTGAGCGGACTGACCCCGGCCGGGTTGAGCGAAACGGCCGCGCAGGTTGGCGACGAGGTCGTCGCCGTCGGTGCGCCGGCGGTGGCGGGCGGCTCGCCGTCGGCGGCCGAGGGCGTGGTGTCGGCCGACGGAGCCAGCGCCAAGGTGGGCACGACCACGATGGACGGCCTCCTGCAGACCGACGCAGCCGTGACCGACGGCGCCGCGGGTGGCCCGCTGGTGAACCGGCGTGGCCAGGTGGTCGGGCTGTCGATCGCCGTAGACGGAGGAGTCGCAGGAAGCGGCTACGCGATCCCCATCGACGCGCTGCGCACCGCGCTCCAGCAGCTCGAGTCGGGGCAAGGTGCGTCGGGGCCGCACTCACCCACGCTCGGTGCCCGCACCCGCGATGTGTCGGCCCTCACCCCCGCCGAGGTCGCGCAGTACGGCGTGTCGACGTCCGACGGGGCGATGGTGGTCGAGGTCGACAGCCGGTCGTCGGCTCACACCGCCGGGCTCGCGGTCGGCGACGTGATAACCGCCGTCGACGCCCAGGTCGTGAACAACACGGCCGACCTCACCGCTGTGATCGGTGCGCACCACGCCGGCGACGCGGTGGTGATCACCTACGAGCGGCGCGGTCAGATCCGCAACGTCAAGGTGGCCCTCCGCAGCCGCGCCGACACCGGGAACTAGCTCAACGCGGCGGACTCCAACTATCGCCGGGCCAGAAGAGCGGGTTGAGGTATGTCCAGGGCCTGCGGATCGAGGGTGAGGACGAGCTTGCCCGTGGAGCGGCGCGATTCGAGCGCGTCGTGAGCCTCGCGGATGCGCTCGAACGGGTGCACCTGGCCCACGACCGGGCGGAGGGCGTGCTCCTCGGCGTGGGCGACGAGCCGGTTCCAGACATCGCGCTGGCGTTGGAACGAGATGTTGTCGAGGTTGAGGCCGCCGACCGAGATCGAGCGCTGGAACACGGTGAGCGGGTGCAGCCGGGGGATGGCATGGGCGTAGTCGTCCTGGATGCTCGAGAAGCCGATGACCACCAGCCGGCCCATGGGCGCCAACGCGTCGAGGCTCTGGGTGTACGCGTCGCCGCCGACCGACTCGAGGCAGTAGTCGACGCCGGTGTCGTGGGTCAGGCGGGCGACCACCGGTCGGAGATCGTCCACGAGGTAGTCGACGCACTCGTCCGCGCCCGCGGCCCGGACGAGCTCGCACTTGGCCGGTCCGCCGGCCGTGCCGATGACGATCGAGCAGCCCGCCGTGCGAGCCAGCATCACCGCGGCCGTGCCCACCCCGCCGGCCGCGGCCTGGATGAGGGCGGATTCGCCGGGGCGGACCCGGGCGATCTCGTGCATCGACCACCACGCCGTCGCGAAGCTGGTGCCGAAGGCGGCCATCTCGACGAACGAGAGGCCTCGGGGCGGGCGCAGCACCTCGTGGGCCTCGGCGGGGACCTGGTCGGCGTAGCAGCCGTTGGCGAAGCGGACGACGATGACGGGGTCGCCGACGTCGAACTCGACGGCGTCGGGGTGACGGGCCACGACCACCCCGGCTGCCTCCTTGCCCATCTGGCGGGGCAGCGTGAGGACCTTCTTGTAGAGCCCCCGGCGTTCGACGATGTCGGCGTAGTTGACGCTGGCCGCCACCACCTGCACGACGTAGCCGCCCGGCGGCGGCTCCGGGTTCGGCAGCTGCTTGATGTCCAGGACGTCCGGTGATCCGAACTGGTCGACGACGACTGCTCGCACGGTCACACTCCTCGAGCGAAGACGGGTTGGTACGGCTGGTCAGCCGGTCAGGTTCGGGTTGCCGGGCACGGCGTTGGCGGTCGACTCACCCAGCACCGACACCGGCGTCGTGGCCGCCGTCGTCGTCGGGGTGGTGCTCTCGCCGCTGACCCCCGACGTCGTGGTGGTGGTCTTCTCGGTCGTCGACGTCGTGCTGGTCGTGGTCGTGGTCACCTCGGGTGCGACGATCGTGGTGCGGGTGAGCAGCACGGGCAGGTCACGCGCGCACGTGACGTCGAGGTGCTGGCTCAGGTCGTCCGGGTTGACCACGGTGCTGCTGACGTTGCCGGGGTAGATGTCGATCGTCGAGCCAACCGGACCGGTGGCCTTCATGGTGAAGCTCATCGCCGGGGACGAGTAGGCCGTGCCCTTCTTCGCGATCGGTCCCGGCGGATCGGTCGATCCGGGGCCGTCGAACGCGAAGTAGAGGGGTGACTCGGTCGTGGCGTTGCCGGGTGGGTCGATGGCAAAGGTGATGTGCGAGATCAGGAGGTCCTGGGGCGGGACGCCCGTCACCACGAAGCCCTCCACGTCGAACGTGGCGCCCTGCACGACCTGATCAGGAGCCGACGCCACCATGGTGTACGCCGTCTCGCTGTGGCCGGCGGCCGAATCGCAGTGGTAGGCGTAGTCGACCGTCGTCTCCACCAGGTTGCCGTCGCCGGCCAGGACCGGCGAGACGATGAGCACGCTCGCCAGTCCCATCGTGGCCGCGGTCATGCCGGCTCGTCGCTTCAATGTATGCATGTGGTGCTCTCTGCTTCCCTCGTCGCTCGAGCGATTGCTCTCGCCCCGTGCCTCTGTCCCTGCCCTGCTTGCTGCCTGCTCCTCGTTTCGCCCTGCCTCATGTCCCGGGGTACTCGTTCGAGCCACCTTGGCCAGCGGTGAGCTCCCGGAGGTCGGTTCCGTCGGGATGGACGGACCAGATCTGGAACCCGTTCTTGACGCCGTGGACGGCGCGATGGAAATAGATCGTCTTGTCGTCGAGTGACCACGACGGCTTGCTGTTGATGTTGTCGTCGTTGATCAGCCGCTTCGGCTCGGCGCCCGGGGCCGCGACGACGGCATCGCCGGACTGCACCACCGGCATCGTTCGGATGTCCCACACACCCACGTCCAACAGACCGCCGGAGACCTTGGACAGCCAGGCCAGCTCTGTGCCGCGGTGCGAGAAGTAGGGATCGTTGTCCTGGGTCCCGTCGTGGGTGAGCCGGGTGGCCGCCCCTCCCGCCGCGGGGATCGTGTAGAGCTCGTGGCTCGAGGGGGTGCAGAACGACCCCGGACAACCGACGAACACGACTGTGCGGCCATCCGGCGACCACGACGGGTCGACGTTGGTGCCCTGGCGATCGGTCAACGCGCGGGGGTGCTGGCCGAGGGCGTCGGTGATCCTGATCTGGGGGTTGAAGTGGTTGCCCCCGAACATCACGAGCTGGGTGCCGTCCGGCGACCACTCGGCATGGCCCTGTTGCACCCATCCGTCGAGGCCGGCGGGACGGAGCTCGACCGGATCGCTGCCGTCGGCCCCCATCGCCCACAGCGAGGTCTTGGAGTAGTTGCGGTCGTGGGTGCCGGCGGGGGTCCGGTAGAAGAGGATCGTGCGCCGATCGGGGGAGAGGCGGGCCCACCACGAGTCGTAGGCCGAGTCGTGGGTCAGCTCCCGGGCGCCGGTGCCGGTCGGGCCCATGGTCCAGATCTCGTAGTTCCCGCTGCGGTTCGAGTCGAAGACCAGGTTGCCGGCCGGGACACCGACCGTCGCCGAGCGGGGTAGCGCGGTCGGCGGACGCCAAGAGGCCGGGACGGACGCCGGGGTGTTGAGTCGGTGCACGATGATCACCACCACCACGACGAGCATGACGAGCAGCGCAGCCAGCGTGGCGGCGACGATCACCGCGACCCGCTTCCAGCGCACCGGACGGCGGGGGTCGAACGCGGGCGGTGGCGCCGGTGGCACTGGTGGGGGCGACGCGACACGGGGGGGACCGGCGGTCATCATCGCGGCACCGAGGTCAGCGCGGCGTCGCCGAGCGCAGCTCGGGCCGCCATGCCGGTGGAGACGAGGTCGTAGTGGGCGACGCGGTCGTGGCCGCGCGCGACGAACTCCTCGCGGAGGGTCGAGTCGGTCACGATCCGCCTGATGCCGTCGGTGATGGCTGCGACGTCGTCGGGGTCGGCGAGCAGCGCGGCGCCGGCGGTGACCTCAGGGATGGCGCCGGCGTCTCCGGCCAGGACCGGTGTCGATGCCGCCATGGCCTCGAGGGGTGGCAGGCCGAAGCCCTCGAAGCGCGACACGTAGACCAGCGCGTTCGCCTCCTCGAGCAGGAGCTGGCGCACGTCGTCGTCGACGCGACCGAGGAAGACCACGCGACCGGCCGGTGACTCCTGGGCGGCCTCCTGCTCGCCCGAGCCCCACCAACGGGCACCGGCCACGACGAACTGGTGGTCGGCGAGCGCCGGGTCGATGCGCTGGGCGGACGCGAACGCCCGCAGGGCGCGGCCCACGTTCTTGCGGGGGTGCAGGTTGCCCAGGTAGAGCAGGAACGGTGAGCGGACCCCCTGGTCGGACAGCGCCACGAAGGCGCGATCACGCCGGTCGGCGGTAAGCGGTCGCGGGGTCTCGACCGTGTTGGGCACGACGTGCACCCGCAGCGGATCCAGGCCGTAGCTGTCGATGAGGTCACGGCGACAGAACTCGCTGACCGTCAGCACCGCCGACGCCCGCCTGCGTCTGGTAGCTGACCAGCGTGCGCAGCCGTTGCCGGGTGGCACGCGGGTAGACATCGGGCAGGTGCAGGAACGACAGGTCCTGCACCATCAACGCGACGGGCACCGCCGACCGCATCGGAGCGTGGGTCACCGTGAAGGCGATGTCGAGGTCGTTGCGCCGGCGGGACAGGTACGACGGCAGGTCGATGCCGAAGTGCCGAGCGCCGGAGCGATGAGCCATGCGGTCGACCCGGAACGGCTGGGACGTCGCCGTGCCGGTGAGCGGATCGACGCCGGTATCGGCGAGAACCGTGATCCGGTCCTCGTCCGAGGAGCACAGAGCCAGCCCGCGGATGACGCCCCGCAGCATGGTCTCGTCGCCCCCGCGCTCGGATCCGAGCGCTGTCGCGTCGATCAGGGCCCGCATGGTCAGGTGACCTCGGCCGGATGATGGCCGTTGTGCGCCGCGGGACTCGACTCGGGCGGAGCGGCCTTCTTGGCCAGCCGTCCGGCCCGGCCGTAGCCGATCTCGGCTTCGGCCCGCTCGCCGAGGCCCATCTCGGCCAGGGGCCGCATGGTGTTCGACTTGCGGACGCCGTAGACGAAGATGTCCTCCGGGACGTCGTCGGTCACCACCGCGCTGGTCCCGATCATGGAGCGGTCCCCGATGTGCACGGGCCCGAGCACCCTGGCGCTGTCGAGCAGCGTGACGTCGTCGCCCAACGTCGGGTTGCCCGGGCCGCTTCGGGTTGCCGGCGCGATCCCATCGCCGAGTTCCGCAGCATGACGCAGCGCTCGCCGATGCGACACCCGCTGGCGAAGCCCATGCCGACCGGGTGGGGGATCACGAGGCCGGGCTGGACGATGGCGCCCGGAGTGCAGCTCGGCACGCCGAAGAGCACCGTGTTGAGGAAGAACAACAGGCGCGACAGCGGACGCAGGCCGTTGTGGTGGGCCGTGCTGGCCAGGCGGAAGATGATGACCGCCCAGGTGCCCGGGATCGAGAGGATGTCGATGTAGCCCCCGACCGACGGGAAGCGGGGTCTCCTTCACCTTGGCCATGTGCGCGAGGTCGCCACGGATGGCGTCGCCGAGTCGCGGCACCCCTCGCTCGGCGGGCCGGCTCGGCCGTGTGACGGTTGGTGGCGCTCATGACGTGAACGCCTTCGACCAGCGCTGCATCCACTCGCCGAGCTCGCGGTAGACCCGGACGTAGTGGACCGGCAGCGAGCTGCGTTCGACCCCAGCGCGGTACTCCTCGACGAAGGCGGCGAACATGTCGGTGTAGTCGCCCACCTCGACCTGATCGGCGGCCTCGTCGACGAGGTCGTAGAACCCCATCGACATCAGGTGCATCCACTGCTCGAGCACGACCACCCGCTCGAGGCGGGTCTGCTTGGTGTGCTCGACGACCGGATGACCGAACGAGAACAGGTCACCGCGCCGGTCCATCAGCGCTTGACGAGGTAGCCGCCCCAGATGTCGTCGTGGCGGCTGAGCTGCCACCCGTCGACCCACAGGTCGGGCAGGAAGTAGTAGGCCGGGGTGAGCTCGGCGGCGAACGCCGTGTTCATGCCGCACACCGGGATGTTGCCCGAGGGCGATGCGGTTCACCTCGGCGCGTGAGCCCGGGGTCGCCCGGCTCGCCGGCCTGCAGCTTGTCGATGCCGTTCAGGTCGAGGATGCCGTCCCAGATCCCCATGTTGATCTTGACCTCGCCGGTGGCGGTGGTCTCCTCGACCGCGGCCAGGTCCGGGCGTGCGCAGCTCGTAGGGATAGCCGCGGGCGTAGACCCCGGGGGCGTCGATCGAGTTGACCCAGCCGTTCGGCGTGACCGGGGCCAGCGCCGGCGCCTCGACCACCTTGTCGAGCGCCTCGAGGTGGGCCTCGAGCCAGCCCGGGCGGGTGCCGCAGTCGTAGTCGAGGGCGACGATGACGTCGAAGCCCTCCTTGTACGCGATGTAGTGACCGACGTTGCGGCTGGCCGCGCTCTTGTGCGGCATGGCCGCGTAGTGCTCGCCGCAGTAGTCGCGCTGGGCCGCGTAGTCGAAGTAGTAGACGTTGTCGCGCGGCGGCGGTGCGAGCTGGCCGTCGCTGTCGTCGCTCACGATGATCGGGATCTCCGGCGGGATGGCGTCGAAGAGCTCCCACGGTGGATCGTCCGGGATCGGGATCACCACGGCGACCGTGCGGTCGTCGCTGGCGCCGGCTCGGCGCTGGTCGCTCGGGGCGGGGTACTCGGGCATCGGATCGCTCCTGTCCTGGGTCGGGGGGTCAGACCGGCGAGCTCGACGGACACGCAGCCCGCTGATCAGCTCGGAGAAGTGGTTGTCGAGGTACTCCGTGAGGGCGTCGGGCCACGGCCGCATGGTGTTCATGCCCTGCAGCTCGAGGGCCATGTTGCGCATGATCTCGGACCGCGGCCGCACGGACGGGAACTCCTCCTGCGAAGAAGTCGGATCCGACCTCGACCAGCTCGATGTCGGTGCGTCCGAGCTGGTCCAGGATGAAGCGAGGCGATGTCGTAGCGGTTGCCGTCGCCCTCGCAGGCCATGTGGTACAGCCCGTAGAGGTCGGAGTCGAGCAGGTCGAGCAGGCAGCGCCCGAAGTCGTAGGTGTAGGTGGGCGTGCCGAACTTGTCGCCGACCGCGTAGATCGTCGTGCGACCCTCGCGGACCTGTTCGAGGATGCGGGACACGAACTTGTGGTCCTTGCCCTGCGCCTCCGCCGACCATCCAACCGGCGCGGATGATGTACCAGCGGTCGAGCAGCGACGACACGAGCTTCTCGGCCTCGTACTTGGTCGCCCCGTAGGTGTTGAGCGGGTTCGGCTGGTCGAACTCGGTGTAGGCGCCGTCCTTCTCGCCGTCGAACACGCCGGCGGTGGAGATGAACGACCATCGGCACGTCGCGGTTGCGGCACTCGAGGGCGAGGTACTTGGTGGCGACCGTGTTGGTCAGGAAGGCGTGGTCCGGGTCGGCGTCGCTCGCCTCGAGCGAGGTCTCGGCCGCGAGGTGCAACAGCAGGTCGGGCTGCGTGTCGTCGAACGCGGCCTTGACCGCGTCGCGGTCGCGGACGTCGAGCCAGTCGATCGGCGGATGGCCCGCCCCCCACGGTTTCGGGTTGGTGAGGTCGATGTCGGTGGCGACGACATCGTGGCCGGCGTTGACGAACGTCGGTACCAGAGACGTGCCGAGCATGCCGGCAGCGCCGGTGGCGAGGATCCTCATCGGGGGGTCCCTTCTGATCGATGGTGCACGGGTCGGGGGGTGTCGAGGGTCAGCACGATCATCCGGGCCAGCCAGCGAGCTGACTGGACCCGGCGGAGGGTGAAGCGGTCGATCGACTCGAGGCGGTTCCAGGTGGGGTCGCTCAGGTCGACGAAGTTCTGCAGACGGCAGAGCAGTTGGAACGGGCGCCAGCTCACGGAGCCGAAGTAGCGCTCGATGATGCGGATGTCGCGCTGGTCGAGCGAGCGCTCGTCCGGCGTGTGGGTGTGCGGCGGGAACCGGCGGGAGACGAGGTCGGAGTAGCGGGCCCGCCGCACCAGCTCGGGCACGAACAGCACCGGCTCGCAGAAGGTCGCCCGCCCGTCGGGCTGCAGCAGGCGGGCCAGATTGGACATGGCCAGGTCGCGCTCGAAGTGGTGCACGACGTTGTTGCCGATGACCGCGTCGAACGACCCGTCGGGATCGTCGAAGTCCTCGATGGCGCAGTGGACGAAGCGGGTGCGGTGGGAGACGCCGCTGATCGAGGACCGCTTGGCGGCGACGTCGAGGATGCCGCCGGACACGTCGATGCCGGTCACGTCCGCGCCCTGCAGCGCCAGCCAGACGGCGAGCATCCCGCTGCCGGCACCGACCTCGAGGATCCGCTTGCCGGCCAGCGGGCGGAGCTGGTCGATGGCGAAGCTCAGGTAGTCGACGTGCTCGCGGTTGTGGAACGGGATGCGGTCGGCCCGCACCCGCAGCTCGTCGTCGGCCATCTCCGCCAACATGGTCTCGGCCATGGCGTCGTAGATCTCGCTCTCGTGGGCGTGGCGGTCTTCGACCGGCGAGCGACCCGTGCTCGGCGTGATCGTGGGTGTGGGTCTCAGGCATCGGCGGTCTCCAGGCTCAACTTGCAACGGGTCCAATGGGCTCGGGCGGCCCCGCGTGCCGCGTCGTCGCGGTGCACGAGGCCGTTGACGGTGTGCAGGCCGGCGCGGGCTCCGAACCCGACGGTCTGCAGTGGCTCGCACGGCGCGGGCCGAACGGGGGCCGTGACGACGCTCGTACCAGCGGTTGAAGGCGCGCATGCGCCTCGGGCGACACCGTTCCGGTTTCGCGCTTGGTGCTCGCGCCCATGAAGTGCACGGCGGTGGTGTCGGCCGCGTACCAGACGTGCCAGCCGGCGTCGGTGGCCCGTTGGCACAGGTCGACGTCGTCCATGTAGACGAAGATCGACGTCGTCGAGCGGGCCGATCTCGTCGAGGGCGCTGCGCCGCAGCAGCATCACCGCGCTGGTCACCCAGCCGGGGGTGAAGGGCTCGTCGGTGTCGTAGGTCAGGTAGATCCCCGACAGGGCCGGCACGCGCTGGGCCAGCCGGTCGAGGCCGAGGAAGTAGTTGGCGCAGCTGCCGAGCGTCAGCGAGCGGCCGGCCGTCCAGCGCTGGAAGGTGCCGTCGCCGTACACCAGCCGGGGCCCGACCACGGCCGCGCAGCGGGTCGCGGTCGAGGTAGCCGAGCATCGTGTCCGCGCACCCCTCCGTGAGGCGGGCGTCGGTGTTGATCAGCAGCAGGTAGGGCGCCGTGGTGGCCCGGATGGCCTGGTTGTTGGCCCGGCAGAACCCGACGTTCTCGTCGTTCTCGATGACCCGGACCGACGGCCAGTGCTCCCGTAGGTGCTCGACCGATCCGTCGCCGGGACGCGTTGTCGACGACGACGACCTCGGTGCGCAGATCGCTCGGGCCGTGGTCGACGACGCTCTGGAGGCACTCGTCGAGCAGGTCGACGGTGTTCCAGTTCACGATCACCACGGTGAGGTCGGCGGCGGTCATGGTCACTTCCAGTCGATCGAGGTCTCGTTGATCAGTGGGCGTGATCAACAGGGGCTTGACCGGCGCGCCGGTCGGGCGTCGTCCAGAAGATGTCGAGGGTCTTGTACTGCTTCCCGATGAAGTCGATGCGGTCGCCCTCGGGGGCGTAGACCGGCCGCCAGGTGGGCGAGTCCGCTCGGCGTGGTCAGCACCGTCTGGTGGCCCGAGTGCACGTCCACCTTCACCAGCTCCCAGCCGGACATCGGGAGTCCGACGAGGGTGTCCAGCTCGGCCGGGGTCGGCTGCGAGCGGCCCGGTGTGGCGGCTGTAGACGATCGGTGCTCCCGTCCGGCGACCAGGTCGGGTCCATGTCGTAGGCCATCGTCGTCGGTGATGTGGGTGACGGCCTTGCCGTCCGAGGCGTTCATCACGAAGACGTTCGTGTCGGCCCCTTCGGTCCACGTGAAGGCGATCTTCGAGCTGTCGGGCGACCACTTCGGCAGGGCGTCGTCGACCTGCTCGGCGCCTGCGGTGCCGTTGGTGAGGTTGAGCACGGCGCCGGTCTTCAGGTCCATACGGAGCAGGAACGACTCGCCCGTCAGACCGGAGTGGTTGGTGAACACCACGTAGCGACCGTCGGGCGAGAGGACCGGGATCGGTGTTCGAGCGGGCGTCGCCCTTGTCGATGGCGTCACGCCAGTCCTCGGTCCACGGCGTTGGTCAGTTGGACGACCGTGCCGTCGGCGCGGTGCAGGAAGATCTGCTTCTGCGCGGTCTTGCCGTCGACCACGTACCGCGGGCTCAAGGTCTGGAGCTCCTGGAGCGTGAAGTGCTCGTGGACGTGCTGGCCCGCCGGGGGTGGCGGCCCGTACTGCGGGTGGTCGAGCTGGTAGGGCGTGAGGGGAGGGATGTTGCCGACGAACACGAACTCTCGGCGGTCCTTGTTCCAGCTCGCGCCGGATCGGCGACGCCACGCCTCCGGTGCCGGCGTCCTGGTTGCCCATCATGTCGACCGGCTCGTCGAGGATGGACGGCACCTTGTTGCGCAGGTCGTGCGAGCTGATCAGCAGGCGAGAGGCCACGGCCTTCGAGCCGATCTGCGAGTCGGGGATCGCCGTCGGCGGCGCCTCGCCACCCGGTGGTCCCCATTCGAACCACTTGATGACGAGGTCGCTGGACTTGATGAGCACGCGGGGATCCGAGCCGTCAGCGTTCGCCGCGCAGATGCAGGTGGTGTCCCAGTTCAGGCGCCCCGTCCAGGCGATGGTCTTGCCGTCGGGGCTCCACACGGGCTTCCAGCCCGACGATTGACCCGGTTGGCACTCGGTGGTCGCCGCGCACTTCTGGCCCTCGGTCAACGTGGTGGTCTTGCCCGTGCGCTGGTTGCGCACCGTGACGATCCAGTGCTCCGGGTTGAGCTTGATGTCGTCGGGGTTGAGCGGGTCGAGCGGCTGACCCGGAAGCCGAGGGTCGGAGCCCTGGAAGGCCGAGTAGGCGAGCTGCGTGCCGTCGGGGGAGAACTCGGCGTCGGTGTTGAACTTTCCGTCGTTCACCAACACCTGCCGGTCGGTGCCGTCGCCGTTGAACTCGTCGATCGCGGTGCCGGGTGAGTCCGAGATCGCCGAGGACATGACCACCTTGCCGTCGTGTGCCCACTTGGGATCCGCGTCGGACGACCCGTTCGGCTGGGTGACCTGCGAGAGGCTCGTGGCTTCGAGGGTCAAGAGGTCGAGCTTGTAGACCGCGGCCAGCGGGGCCTGCGGGTTCTCGGCGGTGAACACGACCGACCGTCCGTCGGCCGACACCTTGGGCTGGCCGGCCCGGAAGTTGTAGTGGGTCAGCGCACGGGGATGGGACCCGTCCGCGTCCATCATCCAGATGTTCTCGTACTGGCCGTAGGGGTCCTCGGAGCTCACCACTGGACCGTTGCGCACCGTGAAGATGATCTTCGTCCCGCCCATCGCGAACTGGGGCCAGTTGTAGATCGTGTTGGGGTTCGTGGACGGCGGCAGCAGCGTGTGCATGCCGGTGCCGTCGCCGTTGGCCTCGAAGATGCCCTCGAGGAACTTCCTGTCGGGAGTCGGGAGCGACGTCGCGGAGAAGACGATCTTCATCTGCGAGATCGGCACCGACGTCGACGCTTGGGCCACGCGTTGCGACTGCTGCAGTCCGGCGCCGAGCAGCGCCGCCACGAGGACGAGGGCGAGACCGAAGCGGATGCGGCCGACCGGCGACCGGCGTTCGATGGCTCCGGGGAACCAAGGTCGCATGCCGCCGCCGGCCCGGGTGCGGGCGACCGGCTGCGGTCGCGCGAGCAGCAGGGGGCTGGTCGGTCCCGGTCGGGGTGTGCCGACGGTCGGGATGGCGGGCAGTGAGCGCAGGCTGCGGGCCAGCTCCGAGGGCAGCTCGTAGGGAGCGGTCGACGCCTGCCGGGACCGGAGCTCCGCCGCGAGCGTGTGCGCGGCGCGGCCCAGGGCGGCGTCGACGCGGCGCTCGGTGCGCCGACGCCACCACTGGGAGACGCGCCCGCCGCAGGCGACCTCGATCGGGTCGCCGCTGCGGTTGGAGTGGCCGGCGCCGGCACTGGTGCCGCCGTTGCCGCCACCAGGTTGGGAGGCGGCCGCGTAGGCCGGCACCCAGACGCTCTCGAGCCCGGGACCGTCGCTGCCACGGCTGGTGCCGCCGTGACCCGGTCGACCGGCGGCGCGGTGTCGGCGGGGTCGGCGCCAGCCCTCGAGCCCGGACATGCGGTAGCACGCGACCGCCAGTCCGGCGAAGATCCAGTAGAGCGCGAGCGGTTGGTCCTGGCGCAGCGAGAAGCCGAGCAGCTCCTCGATGAACAGGAACGCCATCGCCGCCGACACGCCGAGCCCGACGCCGCCGAGCAGGCGGTCGCGCGAGCGGGCCAGCCGGAGCGCCACGTTGTACATGCAGATGCCGACGAAGAGCAGCCCGGTCAGGCCGATGATCCCCGTCTCGGCCAGGTACAGCAGGTAGAGGTTGTGCACGGGGTTGTTGATGAAGATGATCCCGTGGTTCTCGTACGGCGGCATGACGACTTCGAAGTTGTTGAGGCCGACGCCGAGCCCGGGGTGGTCGGCGATCATCCGGCCGGCGAGGTCGTTCAGCTGGTACCGGGACGTGACCTCTTCGTTGAAGTGGCCCGTGCCGAAGTTCTCCTCGAAGCGCGCCTCGAGCTGCGGGAAGAACACCGCCGCACCGATCAGCAGCGCCAGCGTCACCCGCCCGACGGTGCGCCAGCTCAGATGCTGGTGGGCGAGGGCGACCACGATCATGCCCAGCATCACGATCACGAAGGCCACCAGCGCGGCGCGGGTGTGTGACAGGTAGAGGCACAGCACGCAGGCGGCGGTGATGGCGAGGGCCGTCACCTTCGTGAGCGAGCGGCGCAGCGTGAGACCGAACGCGAAGGACAGCAGCCCGAGTGCGCCCATGGCCGCACCCATGAAGACCGGGTGGATGATCGTGCCGAACGGCCGGCCCAGAGCGCTGGTGTCGGTGGTGCGGGATGTGAGCTGGGTGGGCACGCCGAGGAACGACAGGCCGAGGACGCCGCCTGTCTTCCACTGGAGGATGACGACCACGAACTCGACCGCGGCGAACACCCCGAGGCCGCCGAGGATCGCCCACACCATCGGCCGGCTGCGCACCCGCACGGCGACGTAGAAGAAGAGGAGGTACATCCAGCTCATGCGCACCAGCTCGGACACCGAATGCCAGGTGTCGCCGCCCGAGACGAGCATGCTCGGCAACAGCAGGACCGCGCCGGCGAGCGGTACCCAGAGGATGCGACGGTGCACCGCGTCCCGCACGTCGGCGCGGAAGGTCCCCTCGCTGACCCACAGGCCGTAGAGCAGCAACAGCAGGGCGTCGAACGAGGTCACGTAGACCGCCGGCGCGCCGCCCGAAAGGGTCAGGTCCTGTGGTCCGAACGACTTGTGCAGCAGGAAGATCAGCGAGCACACGGTCAGGAAGACCATGAAGAGCGACTTGTCGCGGGCGCGCACCACGCACCCGACCACGAGGATCCCGCCCGCCAACGCCAGGAGCGCCTTGCTGCCCATCTGCGCGGCGAGGAACGCGACGATGCCCGCCGACATCACGGCCAGGAACATGCCCGCGCCCCGGGTGAGACAGCCCGTCTGCGCGAAGCCCGTCTCGAGACCGAGGCCCATGGCCTCCCACTGCTCCGACTTCAGGCGTCGGGCGTCGTTCGGATCGAGCTCGTCGCGGAGGTCGATCGCCTGGGTGGAGGCGATCTCTTCGTCGAGCAGCTCGGCCAGATCGGAAGCCTCATCGAGGTCGATGCGGTCGGGGCCTTTGCGGGGAAGGGGCGGCTGGTAGGGAGCCGGCGGGGTCTCGATCAGCAGCGCCAGCGCAGGCGAGACCAGCCAGAGCCCGACGCCGAGCAGCACCAGGGCGACGATCCCGTACATCGCCTTCGTGCCGGCGTCGGCGACGACGAACGCCAGCGCGCCGGCGGCCACCGCGGCGACAACGGCACCGACGATGGTGCGGACCGGCCCGAGGGGCTTGATGCCATCGACCGGCTTGGGTTGGAGCCGCTCGACGGCGGCCGCCAGTGGCGGGCCGATGAGATCGCGGATCGAGATCAGGACGAGGATGGCTGCGCCCACGCCGACCAGCACGTAGAGGGCCTTGCTGCCGGTCGGGGCCAGCGCCAGCGCCCCGACCGCCACCAGGGCGAGGGCGATCACCGTCAGGAGCAGTCCCGGTCCGCGTCGCCGCGGTGGCTGGTGTTCGTGGCCGGCGGCGGCCTCGGGTGTCTGGACGAGGGTCACGCCGCCCTCTCCTCGACCGACGCGGGTCGCGTCTCGACGGGCACAGGGCGCCGGGGCGACTGCTCGAGGAAGCCGCGGTCGGTGTGGTGCAGGAGGATCTTCCAGTAGGACCACTCGGCCAGCCGGCTGCGTCGCTCGAGTCCGGCGAAGCGCGCCTGGAGCGGCGGCACGGTCCAACGGTTGAACAGTGCCTTGCGGGCCAGGCCGCGGGCGACCGACCGCCGGCTGTTCGAGAAGCTGAAGGCTCCGTAACGCTCGAGCAGGTCCTCGTCGGGTATGAGCGCCTGGAGGTCACGCAGGCCGCGACCGACGCTGTACTGCAGACGGCACGCGCTGTCGAGGTCGTGGGGGTGGTAGTGCTCGCCCCACGCATCGGCGCGGTAGATGATCGGGTAGCCGGCCTTGCTCCAGCGGTAGCCGAGCTCGACGTCCTCGTGGCCGATGTTGGCCCAGTCCTCGTGGAAGACGAGCTGGCGGTCGAGCATGACCGCTCGCGGCAGCGACAGGTTCATCGACCAGAAGAACCGGTAGGAGACCGCGGCACCGTTCGAGTTGGCGACGAGGTCGTAGGCGAACGGCTCGTACCACTGGATGAACGGCGTCTGTGGCATCTGCCGCGACTGCTCCACGTGGCCGAGCACCGCGACTGGTCCGGTGTGCGCGGCGTGCGTGTCGGCGTGCACAGCCAGCGCATCGGGCCGCAGCCAGACGTCGTCGTTCATGAACAGCACCAGGTCGCCCTCGGCCATGCGGAGGCCCTGGTTGCGCTTCACGGCCGGGAGGCGCTCGTCGCTCGACACCAGGCGCACCGTCGCGGCGGCATCGGAGGCGACGCGCTCGACCATGGCCGGAGTGCCGTCCGACGAGTTGTCGCAGACCAGGATCTCGAGCTGCTCGGCCGGGTAGTCCTGCGCCAGCAGCTGCACGAGGGTCTGCTCGACGACGTCGCAACGGTTGTAGGTGGGCAGGATCACGGAGATCGAGGGACGGGTCGTCACGATCAGACCTCCGCCCCGAGCATCGTCTCGGCCGAAGCCTCGATCACGAGCGGCTGGATGTCCTCGGAGCCCACCGGGGCGGTCAGGTCGACGACCATCTCGGCTGCCTCGTCGAGCTCGGCCGCCGGGTGGCGTAGCGCCCGCAGGGTGCTCGGCCGGACCACGCCCATCGCCATGAGCCAGACCGGGTAGGCGACGAGGGTCGCCGGGATCAGCGCCAGCCACGACACCCCGAGGCGGTCGAGGCCCCAGAGCGTTACCCAGAGTCCGCCGGCGGCGAGGCCGATGCGCACCATCGGCGACATCGCCAGGTGGGCGTCGAAGTGCTTGCGGATGGCCAGCGTCGAGCACGTGAGCACGAAGACCGCGGTGCAGAGGGTGGCCATCGCGGCCCCGTTCATGCCGAAGGCACGGATCAGGATCGAGCAGGCCACTGCGGCGACGACCAGGGCGCCGAGGTTGTAGTAGAGGGTGACGCGCTGCTGGCCTCCACCGAGCAGCACGAACGCCTGCCAGCCGTTGAGCGTCATCAACACGAGCGCGAAGGCCAGGAGCTGCAGCGGCCGCGCGGCGTCGCGGTAGGCCGACCCGTAGATCTTGGTGACGAGCGGCACCGCGATCACCGACAGCATCACCGGCACGAGCACCATCACCGCGACGAGCCCTTCGGCGCCCCGCCGGTAGAGCATGACGAAGCGCTCACGGTCACCGGCCGCCCAGGATGCGGCAACCAACGGGAAGGCCACGTTCACGACCACCGCCGCGGCGAGGAACATGTACTCGATGGGTTGGTAGGCCGAGCCGTAGAGCCCGACCTCGCGCGGCGTGCGCAGCACGGCCAGCATCAGCGCGTCGAGCTTGAGGTAGCACACGCTGATCAGCAGGGCCGGCCCGAGGGGCAGCGCCTCCTTCAGGAGGTAGGGCATCCGCGCCAGCGCGACGCGGAAGTGGACGCCGAACCGGCGCCGCACCACGACCACCGCCACCCCCGCACCCAGCAGGGTGGCCACCGTCGGCGCCACGAAGAGCGCGGGCAGCGATGCCTTGTGGATGATCAGCACGATCACGAAGGTCGTCTCGAAGGCCTCCATGCCCACCCGGATGATGGCCTCGTACTGCTGCTTGATCCGGACGTAGAAGGCAACCACCACGACGAGCACCGCATCGCCGAGGTAGAGCACCGAGGCCACCAGCGCGGCCAGGTGCAGCTGCGCCGAGACGCCGATCGCCAGCAGCACGAGCTGGAGCAGGCCGATGCACAGGAGCGCCAGGCAGAGCCGGGCAAGCAGGATGGTTCCCAGCACCTCGCTCTCGCTGTCGAGATCCTGGGAGATCTCGCCGCGTCGCCAGCTTCGACAGACCGAAGTCCGCGACGAGGCCGACCAGCATCGAGGCGGTCAGGACCAGGACGTAGTCGCCGTATTCCGACGGTGACAGGTACCGGATGATCGCCAAGGTGCTGATGACGTTGAGCACCAGGTGCAACCCCTTCGCGCCCGTCTGGGTGACCGCACTGACGGCCACACCTCGACGAACCTCGGAGGAGTCCTTGGTGAGGTCGGTCACGAGCTGCTGGGCTCCTCGACGTCGTCGGGGCCGTCGATGCCGTCGATGGCGCCGTCGCTCGATCGGGCGAAGACGCTCGTCGTCGTGCCGTTGTCGGCGTTGGACTCGCCGTTGCCGTGGCCATTGCCATGACCGTTGCCGTTCCCGCCGGTGCGGGAGCCGCCGTTGGCGTCACCGTTGCCGCCGCCGTTGCCGGTGCGCGCACCGACCGGCACCGGCACCGGCACCGGCTCGCGCTGGGGCAGCGGCTCGTCGCGCAGGTCGAGCTCACCGGTGCGGAGCTGATCGGGCGCATCGCGGTCGTCGCCCTCGTCGCCCTCGCCCGAAAGGGCCCGGCGCCGCGCCAGGTACGTCAACCCACCGCCGGCCAGGGCACCGATCAGCAGCCCGAGCAGGAGGTAGAGGTAGCGCTTCGGCGAGGTCGGGTACGTCGGCAGATCGGCGTCGCCGACCCGGGTCAGGTCGATCGGCGACACCTTGATGTTGGCGTTGGCCTGCGACAGCAGGGCGGACAGCGACTGGACGTTGTTGTCGTCGGCCGTGACCGTCTGCTCGAGGCTGAGCAGCTGGGCCTGGGCGTCGGTCAGCGCTGTCGAGGGCTTGGCGTTCAGCTGGCCCTGCAGCGACGAGGCCAGGGCCTGGTCGCTCTTCAGGTCGGCCTGGGCGGTCGCCAGCTGTTGCTGCACGCCCTGGTACACGGGGTTGGCGCCCGTGGTGTTGACCTGGGTGCCCGAGCGACCCGTCGTGATGTGCTGGCTCGACACCATGTTGGGGTCGAGCGCGGCCAGTGAGGCCTGCAGTGACGCGACCGTCTGGGTGTCGCCCTGCACCTTGGCGTTGGCCGACACGACGTTCGACTGCAAGGTGCCCTGGTTCTGGATCTGCTGCACGAGCTGCTGGTCGAGCGAGCTGATGCCGTGGGCGGATTCGTACTGGCTCACCGCCCGGCTGTCGGCGAGCTGGGCGGCCTTGGCTGCGGCGAGCTGGGCCGTCAGTGCATCGGCGTAGGCACGGGAGTCAGCGGTGAAGCGGGTCTGGCTGATGCTGATCAGCACGTCGGCTGCCGCGTTGGCGATGTCGCGGGCCTGGGCGGCCGTCTCGCCGCTGGCGGCCAGAACCATCACGTAGGAGTCGGGCTGGCCGGTGTCGGCCCCGCCGCTCGGGGCCAGGTCGCTGCCCTTGATGGCGGCCTCGGTCGTCTGGATCGCCTTCTCGCGCCGCTGAGGCGTCTTGTAGAAGCCGGAGGTGATCCACGCCCGCACGTGCGCATAGGTGCTCGCCGCGGCCGCCTCGAGCAAGTGGATGGGCCCGTGCTTGGCCGGCTTGGGCGCGTCGAGGTGCAGTTGGTCGACCACCATCGTCGCCACCTCGCGGCTCGACGCCAGGCCGGCCTCGGTCTGCGACAACGTCTTGGCCGCGTCGATCTCGTTCAGGCCGGTCTGGTTCTGGAGCGGTGTGCCGGTGCCCGAGAGCATCGTCACGGTGCGGGCCTGGATCAGCATCCGCGACGACGACACGTAGGTCGGTGTCACCGCGAACGAGGCACCGAATGCGACGAGCGCCCCCAACAGCGCCACGAGGAAGATGCGCCAATAGCGCCGGAAGAACAGCCTGATAGTCACGAGTTCACCTACTGGTTTCGGGGATGGGGGCGGTGCTGCGGTTGGGAGTGCGGTCGGACGGAAGTCGGTCGGAGGCCATGACCCACGCGGCGCGGGCGGTCAGGACGGCCGCGGCGGCCCAGCGCAGCGGGTTCCAGACCTGCGGCGCGTGGTGCTTGCGCCAGTACAGGTAGGCGCCACGGTGGAAGTGGGCGGCGACTCGGGGCGACCAGCGGTGGTCGCGGGTCGAGCCCTCGTCGTGCACGATCGTGGCCGCGGGCACGCACCAGGTGTCGCGGCCGGCATCGGCGAGGCGCTTGCACCAGTCGGCGTCCTCCCAGAAGAGGAAGAACGACTCGTCGAAGGCGCCCGCCTGGGCGACGGCCGACGCCGGCACCATCATGGCGGCGCCCGAGACCCAGTCGACCCGGAACGGCTCGTCGCCGGTGTGGTCCCGGCCGGACAGGAAGCGGCTCGACCACGGGTTCTGCGGGGAACCAGCGCGTGAGCGGCGACCGGCGGCCGAACAGTCCGGCGGCCGGGGTCGGGAACGAGCGGGCGGTGCGCTGGTCGGTGAGGTCGGGGTTGACCAGCCGGGGTGCCGCCACACCGACCATGAGGGTGGGCGTCGAGGAAGGCGACCAGCTCGCCGAGCGCCCCGGCTCGACCCGGGTGTCGGGGTTGAGCACCAGCACGTGGCGCCCCTGCGCCTGGGTGATGCCGACGTTGTTGGCCCGCGAGAACCCGGCGTTGGTGCCCATCGCCACGGTGGTCACGTGGGGAGCGGCCGTGGCGAGGGCGTCGAGGGTGCCGTCGGTCGAGCCGTTGTCGACCACGGTCACCTCGACCACCAGGTCGCCGCGTGTGCGCTCGATGCTCTCGACGCAGGCCAGGACGTCGTCGCGACAGTGGTAGCTGACGATCACGACCGAGAGGTCGACGGCGGGCGCGGCCGGCCGGACCACCTCGAGGAGGTCGGGCATCAGAACGCGCCCTTGCCGGTGAGGACCACGATGACCGTGCGCAACAGGATGCGCAGGTCGAGCAGCGTGCTCTGGTTGGCCACGTACCTGGTGTCGAGGGTCAGCCGCTCGCGCACTGTCAGCAGGCTCCGGCCCGCGACCTGCGCCAGTCCGGTGAGGCCGGCCTTGGTGAACAGGCAGGCGAGCTCCTCGGGGTGGTAGTAGCGGACGAGCTCGGGGAGCTCGGGTCGGGGACCGACCAGGCTGAGGTCGCCCCTGAGGACGTTGAAGAGGTTGGGGAGCTCGTCGAGGGTCGTGCGGCGCAACCACCGGCCCACCCGGGTGTTGCGGGGGTCGTCGGCGAGCTTGTAGTAGGAGGACGTGAAGTCGCCGTCGCTGAAGTCGTAGGCGTAGAGCTCGGGGAAGCGCTCGCGGGCGTCGACGTACATGGTGCGGAACTTGTAGAAGCGGAACGTGCGCCCACCGCGGGTCAACCGGGTCTGGCGGAAGATCGCCGGGCCGGGCGAGTCGATGCGGATCAGGAGGGCCAGCACGAGGATGATCGGCGCGGTGACGAGGAGCAGCGCCAGGGCGCCGACCAGGTCGACGGTGCGCTTGAGGATCCGGTACGACGTCGACCGGTTGGGCAGCACCAGCACGGACGCCTTGCGGAGGGTGCGCTCGAGGTAGCGATCGAGGGGCTCCTCGGGGGCGGTCGCCTGCTCCGGCTTCGGCGTCGAGGCGCCGTTGAGTCCGACGTGGTCGCGCCCGGCGGCCTTGGTCGGCATCGCCCGTTCGGTGGAGGTCGGCAGGTCGGTCAGGAGGTCGATGGCCGGCCCGCCGATCGCGCTTCGACCGACGGCGAGCTGACACACCGACGCGTTGCCGATCGCCGCCAACTCGCGCTGGTCGATGACCCCGTGGCCCGCCACGTGGGCGCGTACCAAGGTGCCGTTGGCCGGTGCGGTTGTGGGTGGCATCCCTGCGCCGTGCAGCGATCGCTTCGCCACGGCTCTCCCTCCGAGCAAGAAGACGTCGTCCGAATCGAGGCGGCTACTGGTCTGCGGATACGGGAAATGAACTACACCCTTGGCATTTGCATTTGATCAATGCCCGCGCCCGCGACCAATCCATTCTTCGTATACGCGCCCCGCTTGGGGTGTCAATGGGAAGGGCGAGATAACTTTGTAAATGGCGCGTGTCGTCGCCCGAATGTCGACGGACCACGCGTGTATCACCACGGAGAGTGGTCAATCTGACCGGTGAGCGCGCGCTCATGAGAGCGTCTACGCGCGGAACGTGGCGAAACGGGCCGCCTCCTGGTCCGGATCGAGCCCGAACTGGTCCAAGGAGTACCGATGGACCCCGCCGGCGTGTTGCACATGGGATGAAATGAATTGGGCCATGCGGGCGCGGGCCAGATCGGTGAGCTCGGCGTCGCACCGCTCGTAGACGCGCTCGACGATCGCCAGCGGATCGGCGAGCAGCGCGGGGTAGTCCACGTCGACGAACTGGTCCCACGGCCACCGAGCGCGCGCGCCCGCCATCCGGGTCAGGCCTTCGGCCCACGCCGGCGCCCAGGTCTCGCCGATGGCCCTGAGCTCGACGTCGTCGCTGCCGATGCCGCTGAGCACCGCGGAGAGGCTGCAGAACGATCCGAGGACCTCGAGGGGGTCGCGGTGGATCTGCACGACGATCGCGCCGGGGAGCACTTCGAGCAGCCGATCGACCCAGAACAGGTGGGCCGGCGACTTGAGCAGCCACCGGGGTCGCCGCTCGCGCGACTGCAGCACCTGGAGCTGCAGCCCGTAGTCGGCGTAGGCGGCGTGCAGCTCGTCGCCGAGGCACCAGCGCAGGTAGCTGGGGATTTGGTGCATCGTGGCCAGTTCCAGGCTGGCCAGGCTGTTGGAGAAGAGGGTCACGCACTCGGTGGCTTCGCGTGTGTCGACGGGGTGCAGCACGCGAGCGTCGGGGGCCAGGTAGTCGAGCAGGCGGAGGCTGCGGTCGGTCGCCCGCTGGGCCGTCTCGTCGGCCGCCGGGCTGCGGGGCGCGGCCGGCCGCGAGGCCTCCCAGTGGTGCAGGACCCGATGGGCCGGATCGCGGGCGAGCAGGTGTTGCAGGAACGTCGTACCCGAGCGGGGCAGGCCCACGATGACCAGGGCCGGAGCCAGCTCCTGCCGTGCGATCTCCGGGTCGGCCGCCAGCACCTCGGTGAGGGCGAGTCGGTTCGACAGCGACGTGATCACCTGCTCGCGGGCGAAGTAGCGACCGGCCGGCGAGAGGCGGGCCTCGTCCTCGAGTGAGCCGGTCAGCGCGTGGAGGGGCTCGACGTACGTGCCGCGCTCGGGGTCGCGTCAGATCGAGGTCATCAAGTCCGGTCCGGTGACGGGCGGCGGCGACGAGGTCGTCGGGGTCGAGCGACAACGTCCCGGGCCGCACGCGCTGCAGGACCCACCCTGCGTGGTTGGCGGCGCGGAGGCCGGCGGGGCGGTGCGGGCGCTCGAACCGGCGATCACCCGCGGCGGGCGCCCGCCCCGAATCGTTCCGATGTTTCGCCAAGAAGGCCCTCCGGTTTCCGGTGGAAGAACGCCATGTGATCGACACATGTACTGGTGAGAGAACGGCGCTGCTCGCGCCCTCATTGAGCGGGTCGGTCAGCGTGATAGACGATTTTCCGCGGCTTGCCAAGTGGTCATTGTCACTTGACACCTTGACCCGCCCCATCTACAACCGGATGGATCAGGGCGATCGGGAGGGCCTCATGAGAGCGGCGATCCGAGGTACCGGCAGCTACCTCCCCGAGCGGGTGGTCACCAACGACGAGATCGAGGCCGTGGCGAACGACTTCGATCGTGAG
Organism: uncultured Microthrixaceae bacterium; assembly: GCA_963776435.1. Lineage (GTDB taxonomy): Bacteria > Actinomycetota > Acidimicrobiia > Acidimicrobiales > Acidimicrobilacustridaceae > UBA4742. The sequence goes on along the minus strand of CAVZMK010000001.1, from coordinate 35,216 downwards.
CGGGCGGGCTGCACGCTCGACGAGTGGGTCGTCTCCAACATCGGTGTGTCGTCGCGACATCGCGCCGCGCCGGGCGAGGGCTGCGCGCAGATGGCCATCGAGGCGGGGAACATGGCCCTCGACGATGCCGGCATCACCGGGCGGGATCTCGACCTCATCGTGCTGAGCACCATCACCAGTGACCATCGGCTGCCCCAGAGCATCTCGGTGGTCCAGGACATGCTCGACAGCCACGCCAAATGCGTGCAGGTCGAGGCGGCGTGCGCCGGGTTCCTCGATGCCGTCGGCGTCGGCAGCGGGCTGATGCAGTCCATGGGCTACCGCAACGTCCTGGTCGCCCACAGCGAGGTCGTGTCGGTCCTCACCGACCCGAAGAAGTTCCTGATGCAGGCGATCTTCGGGGACGGTGCCGGGGCCGTCGTGCTGCAGCCGACCGAAGAGGACGGGGAGGGGATCCTCGCCTTCGAGATGTTCACCGACGGCTCGAAATGCGACTGGCTGCACGCCGGAGGCGGCACGCTCTCGCCCGCGAGCGCCGAGACGGTCGACGACGGCACCCACTTCCTCGACATCGACTCCAAGGCCATCTTCCCGTTCGCGGTGGCCCGCATGGCCGAGTCGCTCACCTCGGTGGTCGAGAAGGCCGGCCGCACGATCGATGACGTCGACTGGGTCGTCTCGCACCAGACCGGGGTGAAGATCACCCACGGCGTCGCCGAGGCGATCGGGCTCGACCCCGACAAGTTCCTCATGACCCTCGATCACACCGGCAACACGTCGGGGGCGACGATCCCGGTCGCGCTCGACCACTTCAACCGGCAGGGCAAGCTGGCGGACGGCGACTTCATCGTGATGCCGACCGTCGGCGCCGGCATGGCCTGGGGTGCGACCTGCTTCGACTGGGTCGAGACGCCCGCCGGGCGCCAGGCGCGAACGGCTCGGGCCGACGGCTCGGTCATCGACCTGACCGACGCCGCCGCCCGCCCCGAGCAGGTGCTCGTCCGATGACGCTGCTCGTGCTCAGCCTCCTGGCCATCGGCTCGGTCACCGCCATTCTCATCTGGAGAGACTGACCACCTGCCTTGCCCTCCGGTCGGGCGAGCCTCCCTCCGGGCGCTTCGCCATCCGGGTGTCACCGTCTGAGCGGCTCCGCCCCGGCGGGCTTCGCCCCGTGCGAACTGCCAGTACACTTGCCCCCCTTATGTCCTACGCCGAGACGCCTGCTGAGAACGAACCCCCTCGGGGACACGTGAAGGTCGTGTACCTGGGGCCGGTCGCACCGCACTGGGAGGTGCGGTCCGACTTCGGCGATCACCAGGTCATCAATGACTTCCGGGCCCGGGTCGAGTCCCGGCTCCTGCTGCTGCCGCCCCACGATCCCCAGTTCCGGCGCAACCGTGAGCGGGTCGTGCGGGACGCCGAGCGCGAGAACCTGCTGCTCGACTGGGACCTCGGCATCCCCGAAGAGGACGCGCTCGTCAGCGACAGCTGATCCACGACGGCGCGCTGGCCGCGCGGTCGGGCACTCCTCAGGCCGCGGGACCTCGCCGCTAGTGTGACCCCATGGACGCGGGTCGCTACCTGAACCGTGAGCTCTCCTGGCTCGACTTCAACGGCCGCGTCCTGGCACTGGCCGAGGATCCGAACGTGCCGCTGCTCGAGCGGGCCAAGTTCCTGGCCATCTTCAGCCAGAACCTCGACGAGTTCTTCCAGGTCCGCGTGGCCGGTCTCAAGGACCAGGTCGCGGCCGGCGTCACGACCACCACGCCCGACGGCCGCACGCCGGCCCAGCAGCTGCTCGACGTCCGCGACGGCGTCGACCGGCTGAACGAGACCGCCCTGTCGGTCTTCGCTCGACGAGATCGTGCCCGCGCTGCGCCGGGGTGGGCATCGTCTTCTCCAGTTGGGACGACCTCGACGACGACGACCGCAAGTACCTCGACGAGGTGTTCGAGGAGCGCATCTTCCCGGTGCTCACGCCGCTGGCCGTCGACCCCGGCCACCCGTTCCCCTACATCTCCGACCTGTCGCTCAACCTGGCCGTGGTCGTGCGCGACCCGGTCACCCAGGCGCGGCGGTTCGCCCGGGTCAAGGTGCCGCTGCTGCTGCCCCGGTTCGTGGTCATGCCCGACGGCGAGCGCTTCGTCGCCCTCGAGCAGGTGATCGCCGCCCACCTCGACTCGCTGTTCCCCGGCATGGAGATCGAGGGCCACTACCCGTTCCGGGTCACCCGCAACGCCGACCTCACCCTCGAGGAGGAGGAGGCCGACGACCTGCTGGCCGCGGTCGAGATCGAGCTGCGCCGCCGCCGGTTCGGCCGGGCCGTGCGCCTCGAGATCGACACGTCGATGAGCGACGAGATCCGCGAGCTGCTCGAGCGCGAGCTCGACGTCGACGACGAGGACGTCTACGAGTACGACGGGCCGCTCGACCTCGGCGGCCTGTGGTCGGTGCACGGCGTCGACCGCCCCGACCTCAAGGACCCCGTCTGGGTGCCGGTCACCCAGGCCCGCCTGGCCCGGGACGACGACGAGCAGATCAACTTCTTCCGCGAGATCCGCCAGGGCGACATCCTCGTGCACCACCCCTACGCGTCGTTCGCCACCTCGGTCGAGGAGTTCATCCGCCAGGCCGTCGGTCGACCCCAAGGTGCTGGCCATCAAGCTGACGCTGTACCGCACCTCCGGTGACAGCTCGATCATCCAGTCGCTGATCCGGGCGGCCGAGCAGGGCAAGCAGGTGGCCGCCCTCGTCGAGCTCAAGGCCCGCTTCGACGAGGAGAAGCAACATCGAGTGGGCCCGCGAGCTCGAGAAGGCGGGCGTCCACGTCGTCTACGGCCTGGTCGGGCTCAAGACCCACACCAAGACGACGCTGGTGGTCCGCGAGGAGCAGGACGGCATGCGCCGCTACTGCCACGTCGGCACCGGCAACTACAACCCGAAGACGGCCCGCCTCTACGAGGACCTCGGGCTTGCTGACCTGCGATCCCGACATCGGTGCCGACCTCACCCAGCTGTTCAACTTCCTCACCGGCTACGCCCGCGACGTCGAGTACCGCAAGCTGCTGGTCGCCCCGCACGACCTGCGGCCACGCATCGCCGAGCTCATCGAGCAACGAGGCCGACGCCGCGGCCGGCGGGCCGGCATCGTGTTCAAGATGAACAGCCTCGTCGACGCCGAGATGATCGACGTCGCTCTACGCCGCGTCGCAGGCCGGCGTGCTCGATCGACCTGATCGTCCGCGGCATCTGCTGCCTGCGCCCCGGCGTGCCCGGGTCTGTCCGAGAACATCCGCGTGCGCTCGATCGTCGGGCGCTACCTCGAGCACTCCCGCATCTACCACTTCGCCCACGGCTCGGCCGACGGCGGGCCCAGCTACTACATCGGCTCGGCCGACCTCATGCCCCGCAACCTCGACCGCCGGGTCGAGGCGCTCGTGCCGGTCGATGCCCCGGACCTGCGCGACCAGCTCGACGAGATCCTCGACGTCGAGCTGGCCGACGACGTGCTGGCCTGGACGCTCGGCGCCGACGGCACGTGGCACAAGGACGCCGCGGGCGGCACGGTCGACTCGCACCGTCGGTTGCAGGAGCTGGCGCTGGCCCGTCGTCGCCCGACGTGACCGGGCAGGGACACGTCGAGCAGGAGGTCAAGCTCGACGCCGATCCCGACCTCGTGCTGCCCGACCTCGCGACCGTCGTCCCCGGAGCCACTGTCCACCGACGCGATCCCGTCGAGCTCGACGCCACCTACTTCGACGCCGACGACCTTCGCCTCATGGCCGACGGCGTGACCGTGCGTCGCCGCACCGGCGACGGCACGCGCTGGACGGTCAAGGTCGCGGCCGGCGAACCGGGAGCGGTCGGCGCGATGGCCCGGCGCGAGATCGACGTCATGGACGAGGCGGCCGAGCCGCCCGCCGAGGTCCGCCGACTCGTGGCCCAGTGGCTCGGTGACGCGGATCTGGTCGCGGTGGCCCGTCTGGTCAGCTCGCGATCGCGACTCGACCTGCGCTCGGCCGAGCTCGATCGGGTGGTCGCCGAGGTGGACGACGACGTGGTGGTGGTGCTCGACGGTGGACGCGAGGTCGGTCGGTTCCGCGAGATCGAGATCGAGCTGGCGAGCGGGCTCTCCGAGTCGGAGGAGGTTGCGGCGGCCACGGTCGTCGACGCGGTGGCGACGAGCCTGGTTGCCGCCGGAGCGCGTCGCGAGAGCATGCGACCCAAGGTCGACCGCGCCCTGGCCATGCTGGGTCGTCGATCGGCGCCGGGCGCATGAGCCCGCCCGAGCGGCGGGGAGCGGGGAGCTCGGAGGTCGTCCGGGCGGCGGGTGGCGTCGTCTGGCGGCCGAGCCCGGGGCTGACGCCGACCGCGACGAGGTCGAAGTGCTCCTCGTGCACCGGCCGAAGTACGACGACTGGTCCCTGCCGAAGGGCAAGTGCGATCCGGGCGAGCTCGACGACGCGGCCGCGCGGCGCGAGGTCCTCGAGGAGACCGGCCTGGAGTGTCGCCTCGGGACCGAACTGGTCGAGTCGCACTACACCGACGGGCGCGGTCGGCCCAAGGTGGTGCGGTACTGGGCGATGGAGCCGGTCGGCGGCGAGTTCGCGGTCAACGACGAGGTCGACGAGGTCCGGTGGCTGGCGGTGCCCGGGGCGCGGCGGATGCTCACCTACGAGCGCGACCTCCCGGTGCTCGACTCGTTCGAGCAGACGAGGCGCGACCGCGCCACCTGAATTTCGGGGGCTGTTCACCTCTCGTTCACCCCGTTCTTGCCTCGGGTCCATGCCCGTTCCTACCGTGCTCCTCGGTGCCGACCTATCCGGACGCCGTCCCTGCTGAGCATCCAAGGAGAGAACGACTTTGACTCTGACCAGACGCGCCTCGATGGTGGCTGCCGGCCTCCTCGCCGTGCTCGCGTTGGCGGCCACCGCCTGCGGGAGCAGCTCCAACAGCTCGACCGACCGGTAGCACCTCGTCCGGTGGTTATGACTACTCCAGCCTCTCGGGCACGCTGAACGGCTCGGGCTCGAGCTTCCAGAAGACGTTCGACGAAGCGGCCATCGAGGGCTTCGGCAACGTCGCCGACGGCGTGACCGTCAACTACGGCGGCGGCGGCTCTGGCAAGGGCAAGACCGACCTGGCCGGCAACATCGTGCAATGGGCCGGCACCGACAGCACGATCAAGCCCGAGACCGTCTCGTCGTTCAAGGGCGGCACCGTCCTCTACTTCCCGACCGTGGCTGCGCCGATCACCGTGTCGTACAACCTGAGCGGAGTGACCGGTCTGAAGCTCTCCGCCGACACGCTCGGCGGGATCATGTCCAGCCAGATCACCAAGTGGAACGACTCGGCCATCGCCGCGGACAACCCGGGTGTGACCCTGCCGAGCACCGCGATCACCGTCGTGCACCGCTCGGACGCGTCGGGTACGACCAACCAGTTCACCCACTACCTCACCCTCGCCGCGACCAAGACGGCCTGGTCGCTCGGCACCGGTGACACGGTCCAGTGGTCGACGTCGACGAAGGCCGGCGACGGCAACTCGGGTGTGGCCCAGCTGATCAAGAGCACCAGCGGCGCCGTCGGCTACGTCGACTACGCCGACGCCAAGGCTTCCAGCCTGTCGTTCGCCTCGATCAAGAACTCGTCCGGCAGCTTCGTGGCCCCGACGCCTCGACGGCGCCTCGGCGGCGCTGGCAACGGCGACGATCAACGCCAACCTCACCTACATCGCCCTGAACGCCACGGGGGCGGACGCCTACCCGATCACCGCCGGCACCTGGGTCATCGTGTACCAGAAGCAGACGGACTCGACCATCGGGCAAGGCGCTCCAGGGCTGGCTGCACTACCTGCTGACCGACGGTCAGGGCCTGGCCAACGCCGAACAACTACGCCAAGCTCCCCGTCGAGCCTGGACCAGAAGGCGCTGGCCCAGATCGACACCATGCAGATCGGCTGAGGTCCGGCCGCCACTGTGAGAGCCTGACGACGTGACGCCATCCTCCGCCACTGACGTCGCCGCACCCTCCCCGCCCGAGCTCGGCCTCGGGCGGCGGGCGGCCGCGGCGACCAGGTGTTCCGGGCGGTGGCGCTCGCCGCCGGGCTGGCCGTGCTGGCCATCCTCGGTCTCATCACCTGGTCGATGACCAAGCAGGCCTGGCCGGCGCTCAGCGCCGAGGGCGTGTTCAAGTTCGTGACCAGCGACGTCTGGGACCCCCCGAACAACCAGTACGGCGCGCTGGCCTTCATCTACGGCACGCTGGTCTCGTCGATGATCGCGCTCGTGCTGGCCGTCCCGGTCAGCGTCGGCATCGCGCTGTTCACCAACGAGGCCGCACCCCGGCGGCTGCGCCGACCGGTCGTGTCGGTGATCGATCTGCTGGCCGCGGTGCCCTCGGTCGTCTACGGCCTGTGGGGCATCCTCGTGTTCGCTCCGGCCATCCAGGGCTTCTACCAGCACATCTCCGACGCGGTGTCGGGCATCCCCGTGCTCGACGCCATCTTCGGGGGCAACGCCAGCGGGCAGAGCTTCATGACCGCCGGCATCATCCTGGCCATCATGATCACGCCGATCGTGACCTCGCTCAGCCGCGAGGTCATCGCGACGGTTCCCGCGTCCCAGCGTGAGGCGGCTTACGGCATGGGCGCCACCCGGTGGGAGATGATCCGCCACGCCGTGCTGCCGTGGAGCCGTGGCGGCATCGTCGGCGCCGTCATGCTCGGTCTGGGACGCGCGCTGGGCGAGACCATCGCGGTCGCGCTGGTGATCGGCTCGACCGCCCAGATCACGAGCCATGTGTTCCTACCCGGCTACGCCATCGCTGCGGTGATCGCCAACTCCTTCGGCGAGGCGACCGGCACCTATCGCTCCGCACTGATCGCCATGGGTGTCGTGCTCTTCGCCATCACGATCATCGTCAACGTCCTCGCCCGCTCGCTGGTCACCCGCTTCGACCGGAGGTCCCAGGGTGCCTGACGTGACCGACACCCAGACCGCCCCGGACCGCGAGGAGACCGAGCGCCTGCTGCGGGCCGGGCTGACCAGCCGCTCGCGTCGCGTCCGCAACGACGTGGCGACCGTGTGGATGTACCTGTCGTTCGTCGCCGTGTCGATCCCGCTCCTGCTGATCATCGGCTACGTGATCGTGAAGGGCATCGGCGTCATCGACGCCAAGTGGTTCACCTCCAAGATCTCGGTCATCTCGACCAAGCCCGGCGGCGGCATGGCCCCGGCCATCGTCGGCACCCTGGTCATCACCTTCTGGGCGACGGTCATGGCCGTCCCCCTCGGCGTACTGGCTGCCATCTACCTGCACGAGTACGGCGGCCGTGGGCGGCTGGCCCGGCTGATCCGCTTCATGAGCGACGTGATGACCGGGGTTCCCTCGATCATCATGGGCCTGTTCATCTTCGTGATCTTCACGCTGCCGCTGGGTGCGCGGGGGCTGATGGGCTTCGGCGGTTCGCTGGCGCTGGCCTGCCTGATGCTGCCGATCGTGATCCGGTCGTCCGAGGAGATGCTGCGGCTCGTCCCCGACGACCTGCGCCAGGCCAGCTACGCGCTCGGCAACCGCAAGTGGCGCACGATCCTCACCGTCGTGTTGCCCGCCGCGCTGGGCGGGTTGGTCAGCGGCGTGATGTTGGCCGTCGCCCGCGCCGCCGGCGAGACGGCGCCGCTCCTGTTCACCATCGGCGCCGCCCGCCGCATCAACTGGAACGCCTTCCACGGTCCGAACACGGCCCTGCCCATGCAGATCTGGAACAACGCGCAGACCGCCTTCCCCGCCGCCCAGGACCGGGCCTGGGGCGCCGCGCTCACCCTCGTGGGACTCGTCTTCCTGCTCACGCTCATCGCCCGGTTCGTCTCCTCCCGCTTCTCCCTCAAGGATCAGTGAGGTCACCCCCGTGTCCTGCCGGTACCCTCTTCGCTGCAGACCGCTCCGGCGGTCCCCGTGGACCCGTCGAGGCCGGCGCGCCCGTCCGGCCATCAGGAGAGCCTCGTGATGGCACCCGACCCGATGACCACGACCTCGCCGCTCACCTCGGGACCCGCCCCGACCGCTGAGCCGCAGGTGTCCCCCGAGCCCATCGTCGAGCCGGCCGCGCCGATCGTCTTCGACGTGACCGATCTGAACGTCTACTACGGCGCCTTCCGGGCCATCCGCGAGGCGAATCTCCAGATCCGCCAGCACGAGATCACCGCGTTCATCGGTCCGTCGGGCTGTGGCAAGAGCACCATGCTGCGCTGCTTCGACCGCATGAACGACCTGATCGAAGGGGCCCGGGTCGAGGGCACGATCCTCTACCACGGCGTCGACCTCTACGGACCCAAGATCGATCCCGTCGAGGTCCGCCGGCGCATCGGCATGGTGTTCCAGAAGCCCAACCCGTTCCCGAAGTCGATCTACGACAACGTCGCGTTCGGTCCGCGCCTCGCCGGCATGAAGGGTGCCATGGACGAGACGGTCGAGAAGGCGCTGCGCCAGGCCGCGCTGTGGGACGAGGTCAAGGACCGGCTGAAGAAGTCGGCCATCGGTCTGTCGGGCGGCCAGCAGCAACGGCTGTGCATCGCGCGCGCCATCGCGGTGGCGCCCGAGGTCATCCTCATGGACGAGCCCTGCTCGGCTCTCGACCCCATCGCCACCGCCCGGGTCGAGGATCTGATGCAGGAGTTGAAGAACCGCTACACGATCGTGATCGTCACCCACAACATGCAACAGGCTGCTCGGGTGAGCGATCGCACCGCGTTCTTCACGACCGAGGTGAACGAGCTGAGCGACACGCGCACCGGCGTGCTCGTCGAGTACGACGTCACCGACAAGATGTTCTCGAACCCCACCGACGAGCGCACGGAGAACTATGTCACCGGCCGCTTCGGGTGATCGCTCGGGTCCTCTGCGCCTGAGCTACGGGGCCGAGCTCGAGCAGCTCCGCCTCCAGATCGAGGTCATGGCGCTGCGCGTCGACCAGAACCTCGAGCGCATGCGCGACGTGCTCGTCACCGGCGATGCGGCGCTGGCGGCGAGGGCGTTGGCGGCCGACGACGAGATCGACGCGATGAACGTGTCGCTCACCGAGCGTTGCTACGAGGTCCTGGCCCGGGAGACGCCGGTGGCCTCCGACCTGCGCCTGGTGGTGTCGGTCATCCGGGTGACGAGCGAGCTCGAGCGGGTCGGCGACCTCTGCCTGCGCGTGGTCAAGGCCTCGATCGACCACACACAGCTCGTCAGCAGCCCCCGCAGCTTCGACATCCTCTGCGTGATGGCCACCGAGGCGATCGAGATGTTCCGCGAGGTCATCCGGGCGTGGGGCACCGACGACCTCGAGCTCGCCACCAAGCTGGCGGCCGATCCACGGCCCACCGACCTCGCCTACCGCCAACTGGTCGACTGCCTGGTACGCCTCGACGGGTCCGACGCCGCCGCGATCGCGATGCAGGCGTTGCTGGCCGGCCAGGCGCTCGACCGCATCACCGACCACGCCGCCATCCTCGGGACCCGGCTGCGCTACCTGATCACCGGTGACCCGAACCACCTCGCCGCGGAGGTCCGCCGATGAGAGAGCACGCGCCATGACCGAAGTCCGACGCACCTTCCATCAGGAGCTCGATCACATCAAGGGCGACATCGTGCGGGCGGCCGCACTCGTCACCGAGTGCATCCCACGCGGCACCGACATCCTGCTGTCGAACGACCTCCAGGGCGCGCAGCAGCTGATCGTCGACGACGACGTGCTCGACGCGCTCTCGCTCGAGATCGAGGAGCACTGCTACCAGGTGCTGGCGCTGCAGCAGCCGGTCGCGATCGACCTGCGCTCGCTGGTCACGGCCATCCGCCTCGTGTCGGAGATCGAGCGCTCGGGCGACCTCATGGTCAACGTGGCCAAGGGCGCGCGTCGCATCTACGGCGTGCAGTTCGACCCCCGCCTGCGCGGGCTCATCGAGCGCATGAGCGAGGAGGCCACGCGCCTGTTCCGGCTCAGCATCGACGCCTACGCCGAGGGCAACGCCAGCCTGGCCTCGGCGCTCGACGACATGGACGACGGCCTCGACCTGCTGCACAAGGACTACATCCAGGCCATCTTCGAGTCGCACCACGGCGGGGTGATCGACCTTCAGGCCGCGGTGCAGCTCGCCCTGATCGGCCGGTACTACGAGCGCATCGGCGACCACGCCGTGAACATCGGCGCCCGGGTCGAGTACATGGTGACCGGTTGGCTGCCCGAGCACAGCGGCGCGGCGCGTCTGATCGCCCGGCGCGAGCGGGCCGCGCACGAGCTGTCGGTCGAGGCCGACGGGATCGAGCTGCGGCCCGAGCCCGACGTGGGCGACAACGGCGCCGGCGACCAGGCGTCGGGCTGATCATGATCGGAGCCGTGGCCGCGCCAACGGCTCTCCTGGGCGTGCTGCTCATCGTCGTCGCGGCGGTGGCCGTGGCGGTGATCCACCGCCAGCACCTGAAGCTGGGGGAGCTGCGCGACGACCTGGCCCGCGCCCGCCGCGGCGCCGACGAGGACCGGGCCCGGGCCGAGGACGCGCAGCGTCGGCTCGTGCACGCGCTCGACGCCATCCCCCAGGCCGTTCTCATCACCGACGCCGACGGCCGCGTCATCTTCCGCAACCAGAGCGCCGAGACCTTCGAGTCGGCTCGGCACAGCGACGCGCTGGTCGAGGCGGCCATCACCGAGCTGGTGGGCTCGGCCCTCGCCGGCCACGGCGAGCAGCGCTCGATCGACCTGTTCGGCCCGCCGCGCCGCTCCCTGGTCATCGCTACGACGCCGTTGCTCGACGCTCGGGCCGAGCAGCCCGTGTTGCGGGGTGCGCTGGCGGTCGTCGACGACGTGTCCGAGCGCCGCCGCCTCGAGGCCACCCGCCGCGACTTCGTGGCCAACATCAGCCACGAGCTGCGCACGCCGATCGGCGCGGTCGGTCTGCTGGCCGAGACCCTGCTGGCCGAGGACGACCCCGACGTCGCCAACCGGCTGGCCGAGCGGATCGTGGCCGAGGCCTTCCGCCTGGCCCGCACGATCGAGGACCTGCTGGTGCTGAGCACGATCGAGAGCGGCGAGACGCCCGAGCGCGAGCGGGTGGCGGTCCACCAGGCGGTGGCCGAGGCGGTCGAGCGCATCCGTCCCGCCGCCGAGCAGGCCGGCATCGACATCGTCGTCAGCGAGCCCGATCGGCGCATCGCCATCCTGGGCGACCGGCGACAGGTCACCTCCGCGCTCTACAACCTGCTCGACAACGCGGTGAAGTACTCCGACGCGGGCTCCGAGGTCGAGGTGTCGGCCGCGACCGACGGCGTCGACGTGGTCGTGCGCGTCTGCGATCACGGCATCGGCATCCCGAAGGCCGACCTCGAGCGGGTCTTCGAGCGCTTCTACCGCGTCGACCAGGCGCGCAGCCGCACGACCGGCGGCACCGGACTCGGCCTGGCCATCGTGCGCCACGTTGCCACCAACCACCTCGGCGACGTGCGGGTCGACTCGAGGCTCGGGCGAGGGATCGACCTTCGAGCTGATCCTGCCGTCCGCGTCTGGGCCCGTGGCCGTGTCCGACGACCAGTCCATCCGACCCGGGGCCGGCACGGCCGACGGTGACCTGCGAGACGTGATGAGGGAGAAGGGCAGCGCATGACCCCCGCAACATCGGTGCTCATCGTCGAGGACGAGGACTCGTTCGTCGACGCACTCACGCTGGGGCTGACCCGCGAAGGGTTCCGCGTCAGCGTCGCCCGCGACGGCGCCGAGGCGCTCGACCTGTTCGACGACATCCAGCCCGACCTCGTGCTGCTCGACGTGATGCTGCCCAAGGTGTCGGGTCTCGACGTGTGCCGCGAGCTGCGGGCGCGCTCGAACGTGCCCATCATCATGGTCACGGCCAAGGGCGCCGAGATCGACACGGTGGTCGGGCTCGAGGTCGGCGCCGACGACTACGTGACCAAGCCGTACCGGCTGCGCGAGCTGGTGGCCCGCATCCGGGCCGTGCTGCGCCGTCGCTCGAACGAGGAGGTGCTCGTGCCCGCGGTCGCCGGTGACGACGTCGTCGAGGTCGGCGACGTGCGGGTCGACCACGAGCGCCACGAGGTGTTCATCCGCGGCGAGGAGACGCGGCTGCCCCTGAAGGAGTTCGAGCTGCTGGCCCTGCTGCTCGAGAACGCCGGCCGGGTGCTGACCCGCGAGACCCTGATCGACCGGGTGTGGGGGGCCGACTACGTGGGCGACACCAAGACGCTGGACGTGCACATCAAGCGCCTCCGGTCGAAGGTCGAGCCCGAGCCCGCCGCCCCCACCCGGATCGTCACCATCCGGGGCCTCGGCTACAAGTACGAGAGCCCCCACCGCTAGGCGCATCGGGTCGGCAGAGCCACCTAGCATGGCGGGAATGAGCGAGCCGCTCCCCGCCGCAGGCTCGGGACCCCCGCATCCGTTCGTCGCCAGCCCCTTCACCCGGCTGGCCCGCACGCACGCGTTCTCGGTGGGGGGCGACGCGCTGTTCGCCGTCGGGCTGGCCGGGCTCGGTGTTCTTCTCGGTCGATCCGGCCGAGGCGCGATGGAAGATCGGGCTGTACCTGCTGCTCACGTTCGCCCCGTTCGCGGTGGCGGCGCCGTTCATCGGTCCCGTGCTCGACCGCGTCAGCGGGCGGGCGCCGGTGGATGATCGCGATCACGCTCGGCATCCGTGCCGTGCTGTGCGTGCTGATCGTGCGCGACCTCAACTCGGTGGCCTTCTACTTCGAGGCCTTCCTCATGCTGGTGTTCTCGAAGACGTACCTGATCTCGCGCGCCGCCGTGGTGCCGACGACCGTGCAAGTCGGACCGTGAACTGGTCGAGGCCAACTCGAAGCTCGCGCTCCTGAGCGGCATGGCCGCCATCGTCGCCGGCGGACCCGGCCTGCTCCTGTTGAAGATCGGCGGCGACCAGCACGGCCCGCAGCTGGTGGTCGGCGTGGGCGCGGTCGTCTTCGCGATCGGTGTGGGGTTCGCCACGCGATTGCCCCGCGTGCAGGTCGCGCCCGAACCGGTCGGGGCGGCCGAGAAGCAGGAGCTGCGCAGCGCCGGCATCCGCCTGGCCGCGTCGGCGATGGCCCTGCTGCGCTGCGCGGTGGGGCTGCTCGTGTTGATGGTGGCGTTCGCCTTCAAGAACGGGGACCTGCCGCCGTGGACGTTGTTCGGGGCGGTCGTGGCCGCGCAGGCCGGCGTGCTGGCCGGCGCCGGGCTCGCCCCTCGCCTGCGTCTCGCCTTCGCCGAGCCGCGCATCATCATCGGCTCCTTGGCCACCACCATGATCGGCGGCATCGTGGCCGCGGTGCTCGCCGGGCCCATCGGGGCGATGCTGCTGTGCTTCCTGATGGGCACGACGTCGGGCACGGCCAAGCAGGCGTTCGACGCCCTGGTGCAGCGCGACGCCCCCGACGCCAACCGCGGGCGCAGCTTCGCCCGCTTCGAGACCAAGTTCCAGCTCGCCTGGGTGCTCGGCGCGGCGATGCCGCTGATCCTGCCGTTCCCGCTGATCATCGGCTACGCCATCATCGGTGCGGCCATGGCGGTCGGGCTGGTGTCGTACTGGTTCGGCCAGCGTCGGGTGGCCAAGGGCACCTACGACTGGGAGTCACCGAGCCGCAAGCTCGTGCGCCGGGGTCTGCGCAAGGTCGACGCCTCGTTGGCCCCGAAGATCCCCGGCGAGGTCGCGGTCGATCCCACCGAGATGCACGACGCGCCCGGTGCGGTGCCGGCAGGGGTGGCCATCGGCACGGCCCACCGCGGCGGTCATGGGCCCGACTGGGTGCCGCCCGAGGGGTTCGTGTCGCGCGGTCTCAACGACCCGACGACCGTCGAACCGGCTCCGCTCCCGCCTCCACCGGCGTCGGAGTCGGGGCCCGCGGCGCCGGAGCTGTTCGATGCCGACACGGAGCTCGGCCCCGAGCTGTTCGACGCGGAGGCGGAGGGGGCGCCTGATCCGCCGACGAGCACGCTGCCGCCCCCGCCGGCGCAGCAGCCGACGTTGCCGCTGGACTTCGCCGATCCCGCCGGCGATCCGACGACCTTCACCGAGCCCCGCTGGCGCGACTCCCCGAACTAGTCGGCGGGCAGGTCCGGGAGGTCGATGCGGGCCAGCCACAGGCCGGGCGCGTCGACCTCGGCCGGGGTGGGCAGATAGCGCTCCTCGGACCAGAGCCGGGCCAGCCCCTCGGCGCCGGCCCGCTCGACCACGCCGGCCACGAAGCGCGACCCGCGGTCGTACTGGGCCTGGGTGAGCTCGAGGCCGAAGAGCCGCTCGACGAAGCGGTCGGACTGGTCGGCCTCGACCCGGCGGCGCCGCACGGCCTCGGTGACCATCGAGTACGACGACAGCAGGCCGTGGCCGATGCGTGTCCATGATGTGGTCGACGTAGCCCGACGAGCACGGTGACGACCGCCTCGAACTGGGGGAGCAGCTCGAGCTGGCGGGGTGACTGGATGGCGCCGAGCAGCGCCTCGGGGTCGGAGAACACCGACTGGAGCCCGGCCATGCCGCTCGGATCGCCCAGGTCGACGTCGCCGAGCCGCCGCTCGAGGCCGCCCGAGTCGGTCTCGAAGCCGGTCAGGTAGTCGGCAGGTAGCGCTCGAGGCGGGCCCGCACGTGGGGGACGCCGAGCACGGCGTGGGTGGCGATCTCGTGGAGGCAGACCCACAGGCGCAGGTCGTCGGCGGGCAGGCTCCACTCGTCGCCGAACTCGTCGAGGTTGGCGGGAACGATCGAGCAGCTCGTCGGTCGGCGGGCGGGGGATCGGGAGGTCGTACTGGCCGAACGAGCGGCGGGCGAGGTGGCCGACCATCGACCCGGCCGTCATGCCCAGCATGGTCGGCCCGATCATCTGCATGAGCGGGCCCATCCAGGCCACGGGGTCGGCCCCGCTCGGGCGAGGTCGTCGATCGGCAGGTCGGCGCTCGTCCTGGTGCAGGCGGTGGCCAGCTGCTCGAACAGGGGCCGGTAGGCGTCGAGGGTCAGCTGGGCCCACATCGAGCGGGTGACCGGCACCACCGTGACGCCCCGTCCGGTGATCGAGGTGGACAGGCCGGTGGCGTTGGCGACCTGGAGGTCGGCCACCCGGGCCAGCTGCTCGATCTTGATGCGGTCGAGGGGGTCGATGTTGGGCTCGGGCTGGCATCGCCGATGGCGATCGAGAAGGCCAGCTGGCGGGCGGCCTCCCAGTTGACGGGCCCCTGCTGCTGGAACAGCTTGGCCAGGTCGCCGAACAAGGGCATGCCCTTGAACGGGTCGTTGTCCCCGAAGGGTTGCCGCCCGGTGGGCCGGAGTCGCTCACCTCGTCATCGTAGGCGGGTGTCGCCGAAGTGCGTCCTCGCCCGCCGGGGGGCATCATGGCCGGGTGGAGCCGTGGGAGCGCGCAGCATCGGGCCAGACGGTCGTCGTCGATCGGAGGCGCAGGCCGGGCTGGGCCGGCGCCTCGCCCACCTCGCCTCGATCGATCCCGACGTGGGTCGCGTCGTTGCGCTCGACCTGGCCACCCCGCTCGACGACGCCGAGGTCGAGACGGCCTTGTCCCAGGTCGATCGTGGTCGTGCATCTCGGCGCGGCCGACGACGCTCGGTCCCGACGGGTTGCCGGCGGTCGACGTCGGCGGCGTGCGCACAGTGCTCGACGCGGCCGCGGCCAGCGTCGGTCACGCGCGTCGTGATCCTGTCGAGCGCCATGGTCTACGGCGCCTGGCCCAACAACCCCGTGCCGCTCACCGAGGAGGCGCCGCTGCGCCCCGAGCCCGGCGTACGGCTACGCCGCCGGCCCGCGCCGAGATCGAGCGGCTGGTGGTCGAGTGGCGCCACGACCATCCCGATGCTCACCGTGGCCGTCCTGCGAGCCACCGTGTCGGTCGGACGCCGAGTCGGTCGCATGGCTGGCGCTGTCGCCGTGGTCGGCGCGGGCGGTGCGCGATCAGCGGCGCCGACCGGCCGTCGCAGTTCCTGCACCTCGACGACCTGGCCATCGGCCGTCGACCACGCCCGGCGTCAACGCCTCGACGGCGCCTACAACGTCGCTCCCGACGGATGGCTGTCCCCCGACGGGCTGGCCGAGCTGGCCGGACCGGTCGGCCGGGTGCACCTTCCGGCGGGGTGGGTGCCGCGGCCTGCAGGCTGCAGGGGCCCGTGTCGGCCTGGGCGGACCCGCGCCGGGCCACACCTACACCGAGCACTCGTGGGTGGTGGCCAACGACCGGCTGCGGGCGACCGGTTGGGAGCCGCGTCTGCACAGCGACGAGGTCTACGT
This sequence comes from uncultured Microthrixaceae bacterium, assembly GCA_963776435.1. GTDB lineage: Bacteria > Actinomycetota > Acidimicrobiia > Acidimicrobiales > Acidimicrobilacustridaceae > UBA4742. Next base: position 18,948 of record CAVZMK010000001.1, on the reverse strand, counting down.
CGAGGCCGATCCGGGTGGTCCGCTGGCCTCGATGAGCCCACGGCGGCGCCAGGAGCTGTCGCTCATCGGCGTCGCGCTGGCGGTGGTCGGCGCGATCGGTGGCGTCGCCTGGCTGGTGCGCCGCAGCCGCCGCGGGGCGCGCCAGATCGGCTGGTACGCGCTGACGGACCGGTGGTGCGGTCGATGAGCGTGGCCACGGTGACCCGCTCGGTGCCGTCGCGCAGGTAGGTGATGTCGACCGCCTGGTTGGGTCGGTCGCCGCGCAGCTGCGCCACCAACGCCGCGCTCGACGGGATGCGGGTGTCGTCGACGCGACACGACCACGTCGCCGACCATGCAGGCCCGCCTCGTCGGCCGGGCTGTTCGACACGACGCGGTCGACCTGCGCGCCGGCCTGGCCGATGGCGGCCTGCTGGTCGCCGGCTCAGGTCGCTCGTCTCGACCCCCAGCCAGGGGTGGGCCACCTGGCCGGTGGCGATCAGCTCGTCGGCCACCTTGCGGGCGTAGCTGATCGGCGTGGCGTAGCGGGCCACGAGCGTCGAGCTCGGTCGATCGAGGCGGTCGTGGTCGTCGTCGGCCGCGCTTGGTGGGTGGACGCCGCCGGCGGCGACGAGGCCGATCACCGCACCGGCCGCGTCGACCAGGGCCGCGCCGGTGTCGGCCGTGGGCACGTTGGACTGGATCATGTCGGGCAGGCTGCGGCCGTCGCCGATCGAGACGCGCCGACCGAGGGCGCTGACCAGGCCCGAGGCTCACCTCGGGGTTGCGGGGCCGCTCGGCCATGAAGTCGATGGCGATGGCCGGCTCGCCGAGCACGACGTCGTCCTCGTCGGCCAGCACCGCCACCTTCATCTTCGTCCGCGCCACCTGGACCACGGCCACGTCGCTGGTCGAGTCGATGCCCCGCAGCTTGGCCGGGAGCGTGGTGCCGTCGGAGAGCTGGACGGTGATGCGCGGTGGCGCCGTGCACGTTCTCGGCCGTGGTCAGGATGTAGCCGTCGTTGCGGAAGACGACGCCGGTGCCGCTGACCGTGCCGCTCGGCGTAATGGCATCGACCCGCACCAGGGCGGGCATGCACCTTCTTGGCCAGCGCCTGCACCTTGTCGGACGTCGTGGTGATCGGCACGCTGCACCTCTTCGATGGCGACCGTGCCCGGATGCCGGTCGAAGCGCGCCGATCGACATCAGCACGGCCAGCATGGCGGCCGCGCCGAGGAGACCCGGACATCACGCCGAGGGTGAGGCCGTGGGTGCGACCGGCGGGCGCCGCCGCGACGACGCGAGGGCTCGTCAGGGAGGGGCCGGGCACCGAGCCCAGCGGACGCGCCGATCTCGGACGGATGGCGCCAGAGGCGGTCATCGGGCGGCGGAACGGGCCGGAGCCCGGAGCCGTCGTCCTGGTCGTCGTCGATCGTCACGGTCCGCAACGATACCGATGCGGTCCATCCAGGGGATCGCGGCTCGCTCCTGCGGGCCCGCTTCATCTCTCGGTCCGGCCTCGTCCCGCCGGTCGTCCCGTCGGTCCTCGCCGGTAGGGGAACACGATCGGTCGCCTACGATGGCCGCGTGACGCCACCTGTGCCCGACGATCGCGCCCTTCGGGCCGCCCGACGCCGACGACTGGGTCGCGCTCGTCGACGGGCCGCTGCCGGTCGACGCTGGGGCGGCCTGGGCCGTGCGTCCCGATTGCGGGGCGGTCGTGTCGTTCAGCGGCACGGCCCGTGACCACTCCGGTGATCGGGCCGGGGTGACAGCGGCTCGAGTACGAGGCCTACGGCGAGCAGGCGCTGCCCCGGATGGCGGCGATCGCGGCCGCCGCCAGGGCCCGCTGGCCCGAGCTGGGTCGACTGGCGCTGATCCACCGGATCGGCCCGGTGCCGCATCGGTGAGTCGGCGGTGGTCGTGGTGGCCTCGGCGCCGCACCGGAGCGAGGCCTTCGAGGCGGCCCGGTTCGGCATCGACGCGGTCAAGGCCACCGTCCCGATCTGGAAGCGCGAGACGTGGGACGGCGGCGAGAGCTGGGGACTCGACGCCCAGCACGTCGTCGAGCTCGACGAGTGGCTGCACTCGTCGTCGGCGGCACGGCCGTGACCAACGCCGCCTTCGTCCTCATCGCCATCGGCCTGAGCGTGCTCGTGTCGCTCGTGATCTGGTTGGCCAGCCGCAAGCCGCAGACGTTCATGTCGAGCATCGACGACTTCGAGCGCGAGATGAAGGCGCTCGGCCGTGACACCGCCAATCCCCGTCCCTCACGCGCCCGCCGCCGAGCCCCCGGCCTCGATCCGCGAGACGATCTCGACGCCAGCGAGGAGCCCCGGCCATAGCCCGCGACCTCGCCATCGACCTCGGTACCGCCAACACCCTGGTGTACGCCCGCGGCGAGGGCATCGTGTTGAACGAGCCCTCGGTCATCGCGCTCAACAGCCGAACGCAGGACGTGCTGGCCATGGGTCACGAGGCGTGGCAGATGATCGGCCGCACCCCGAGCTACATCGTCGCGGTGCGTCCGCTGCGCAAGGGTGCCATCACCGACTTCGAGATCACGCAGCGGATGATCCGCCTGCTGCTCCAGCGCGTCGGCGTCAGCCGCTTCAACCGGCCGCGCGTGGTCATCTGCGTGCCGTCGGCCATCACCGCGGTCGAGCGGCGGGCGGTCAACGAGGCGGCCAAGCGGGCCGGCGCGTCCGAGGCGCACCTGATCGAGCAGCCGATGGCGGCGGCCATCGGCGCGGGGCTGCCGATCAACGAGCCGATGGGCAACATGGTCGTCGACATCGGCGGCGGCACGTCCGAGACCGCGCTCATCTCGCTCGGCGGGGTCGTCGCGCTCGAGGCGGTGCGCATCGGCTCGTTCGACGTCGACGCCCACATCCAGACCTACATCCGCCGCGAGTACGGCATCGCCATCGGCGAGCGCACGGCGGAGGAGATCAAGGTCACGATCGGCTCGGCCTGGCCGACCGAGAACGAGTACGCGGCCGAGGTGCGGGGTCGCGAGCTCGATGAGCGGCCTGCCGAAGACCGTCGTGCTGTCGGCCGAGGAGGTGCGCGAGGCGATCGACGAGCCGGTGTCGGCCATCGTCGACTCGGTCATCGCCTGCCTGGGTCAGGCCCCGCCGGAGCTGGCCCAGGACCTCATCATCCAGGGGCATCCACCTCGTCGGTGGCGGCGGCATGCTGCGGGGCCTCGACCTGCGGCTGGCCCAGGAGACCGAGATCCCGGTGCACCTGGTCGACGCCCCCCTCGAGTGCGTGGTGCTGGGCGCCGGCCACTGCGTCGAGGCCTTCGACGCCCTCAAGGTCATGTTCATGGGCTGACCCCAGCAGGCCCTTCAGCAAACTGGGCATCTGTGCCCGTCGTCCAGACGCATTTCGATGCCCGGTTTCGGAGGATGCGCGACAGTTCGGGGATGGACGAGCCAGCGGTGCTGATCGACCGGCGCGACGACCGGACCACCATCACCCTCAACCGTCCCGATCGGCGCAACTCGCTGTCGAGGACGACTCTCGACGAGCTGCTCGCCGCCCTTCAGGGGGTCGGGGAGTCCGACGCCCGCGGAGTGGTGCTGGCGGCGAACGGCCCGGTGTTCTCGTCGGGCCACGACTTCGCCGACATGGACGGTGCCGATCTCGACTCGATGCGGGCGCTGCTGCGGACCTGCACCGACGTGATGCTGACCATCCAGTCGATCCCGCAGGTGGTGGTCGCCCGGGTGCATGCCTTGGCCACGGCGGCCGGGTGCCAGCTGGTGGCCTCCTGCGATCTGGCCGTGGCCGCGGAGTCGGCCGCCTTCGCCGCGCCCGGTGGCAAGGCCGGATGGTTCTGCACGACGCCGATGGTGGCGATCGGACGGACGATGGGTCGCAAGCGCGCCCTCGAGATGGCGTTGACCGGCGACACGATCGACGCCGCCACCGCGGCCGACTGGGGACTGATCAACCGAGTCGTCCCCGACGACGAACTCGACGCCGCAGTCGACGATCTTCTGTCGCGCGCCACGCGGGGAGCGCGTCGTCGAAGGCGATCGGCAAGCAGGCGTTCTACGCGCAGATCGGCATGGAGCTCCCGCAGGCCTACGAGTACGCGATCGAGGTCATGGCTGGCGCCAGTCAGACCGCCGACGCCAGGGAAGGCGTCGCCGCCTTCCTGGAGAAGCGCAAGCCGGAGTTCCGCTCCTGAACTGGGCATCGAAACCCGTCAGATCGACGGGCACAGATTCCCAGTTTGCGAGAGCTACTCCAGTAAGTCTTCGGCGGCTTGGCGGACCTGCCAGTCGCGGTCGGTGCGGGCGGTCTCCAACGCGGCGTCGACCTCCGGGCCGTCGAAGGGCGCGAGCGCGATGACGGCGCGGCGGCGCACGGTCGCCTTGTCGCGCGTGCGCGGCCAGGATGGCCGGCAGTCCGGCGGGGTCGCCGATCGCGCCCAGCGCGGCGACGGCCGCCTCGCGGCACAGCGCGTCGTCGTGACCGGTCGCCAACTCGGCCAGCGTGGCGACCACGCCCGCGGCCGGCGGAGCCTGCTCGCCGACCGCCCACGCCGCCACCTCGACGACCGTCGCGTCGGGATCGGACAGCAACGCCGCCAGCCCCGGTGTCGCGTCGCCCGGCCACGCCGTCGCCACCTCGGCCGCCCGGCTCCGCACCTCCACCGACGTGTCGGCCAACGCCGCCTCCAGCTCCGCCACCCGCAGTTCGCCGAGGCGCTGCAGCGCGCCGAGGGCGGTCGCCCGCACGGCCGGTTCGGGGTCGGTGAGCATGGCCCGGGCGGCGTCAGGGTCGCCCAGGTGGCCGGCCAACGCCGCGGCCCGCCGGCGCTGCGCGGGCGACGGCGGGGGACCGGGGTCAGGCGTGGCTGGCTCGGGAACGGGTGCCTCCCGCGGTGGTCGCGGTTCGGTTCCGTGGCAGGCTTCTGACCGCCGTGGACACGATCACCCCCGACTCTACCGACCCCTTCGTCGCGCCTCCCGAAGATCAGCCCGACCCCGCTGAGCTGCGCCGACGCCGCATCCGCAACCGGATCCTCATCGTCGTGGGTGCCTTCGTGGTGCTGGTGCTCGGGTCGATCGCCGGCGCCGCCCTCTACCGCGTGCCCTACTACCTGCTCTCGCCCGGCAGCACCTTCCGCACCCAGACCTACATCCAGATCAAGGGTGCACCCACCTACCGGCAGACGGGCTCGATCGAGTACGTCACCGTGTCGGTGACCACCGGTCGGATGACCGCGCTGCAATGGGTGCTCGCGAAGTTCGACTCGTCGGTCACGATCGTGCCCGAGGACCAGATCGTGCCGCCGCACCTGACGCCGGCACAGAACCAGGCGGCCGGCCTCCAGGAGATGGCCGACTCGAAGACCGTCGCCACCGTCGTCGCACTCGAGCACCTCGGCTACAAGGTCACGGCGTCGGGCACGGGCGCGGTGGTACTCGAGGTCGTCAAGGCCTCGGCCGCGTACGGCGTGCTCAAGGTCAACGACACGGTCGTGTCGTTCGACGGCAAGCCGATCCACACCAACGAAGAGCTGTCCGACGCCATCCACGCGAAGAAGCCCGGCGACAAGATCACCATGCAGGTCGAGGCGCCGAAGAAGGACAGCGATCCGCAGACGGTCAGCGTCACGCTCGGCACGAACCCGAAGGACCCGTCGCAGGGCTTCCTCGGCGTCGCGTCGGGTACGCGCAACCTGTCGTTCCCGGATCTGCCGATCCGCGTGTCGGTGTCGACGCCCGACGTCGGTGGTCCCTCGGCCGGCCTCGCGTTCACGCTCGGGATCATGGACGTGCTCACCAAGGGATCGCTCACCGGCGGCCACAAGGTGGCGACGACGGGCACGATCGACCTCAACGGATGCGTCGGCCCGATCGGCGGCATGCACCAGAAGGTGCTGGCGGTGAAGAGCTCGGGCGCGGAGGAGTTCCTCGTGCCGCGCTCCGAGCTGGCCGAGGCGAAGAAGTACGCCGGGTCGCTGAAGCTGGTGCCCGTCGACGACACCGACGACGCGCTCGTCGCCCTCACCGCGCTGGGCGGCGGCCACCACGTGGTGAAGCCGACTCCGAACGACGGCGAGGCGGCGGTCTGCACGCCCCACAAGGGCGGCTGACCCGGCCGGAGGTGCAGCCGGGGTCGTGGCCCAGCGGTGACCCTCACCGATCTGCGAGATGGGCGTGACTACCATCGCCCTGATGGCTGTGAACACCCCTGACGGAGCGGTCGGCATGTCGCCCGACGACGTCGCCCGCAAGAGCTTCACGATGGTGCGCAAGGGGTTCGACCCGATCGAGGTGCAGGGCTTCCTGCTGTCGGTGTCCAACGAGCTGCCGACAGGCCCGGGCCGACCTGCTCGAGCTCGACCGCGAGCTGCGCACCGCCATGGAGGAGGTCCGCAAGAGCAGCGAGCTCGACCCCGGCACGCTCACCGCGATGCTCGGCGAGCAGACCGTGAAGGTGCTCGACGCTGCCCGTGAGGCGGCCGACGACATGCGGGCCAAGGCCGACCAGGCCGCCACGCAGCACCTGCGCGAGGCGACCGAGGAGTCGGGCCGCCTGCGCCGCGAGGCCTCCGAGATCCTGCAGCGGCGCACGGCCGAGGCCGAGGCCGAGGTCGACAAGATCCGGGCCCAGGGGGACGAATTGCGGGCCCAGGCCGAGGCCGAGGCGCTGGCCGAGATCGAGCGGGGCCGCCAGCAGGGTCGCGAGATGGTGGCCGAGGCGCAGAAGGTGCGCGAGCGGATGCTCAACGACCTGGCCCGGCGGCGCAAGCTCTTCCGCCAGCAGATCGAGCGGTTGCAGGCCGGCCGCGACCGCCTGATGGCGGCCTACGACGTGGTGCGCGAAACCCTCGACGTCGCCACCGAGGAGCTGCAGGTCGCGATGCCCGAGGCGCGCCTCGCCGCCGAAGCGGCCGCGCTGCGCGCCGGGGAAGAGGAGGAGCCGACTGTCGAGCAGCTCGAGGCCGAGGCGGCCGGGCTGCCCGAACCCGACCGACGCGCGCCGCCGAACCCACGGTCGACGACACGCCCGAGCCGGAGCCGGAGCCCGAGCCGGCCGAAGCCGTCGCCGATCCCGAACCTTCCGAGGAGGCGGTCGACGCCGGACCGTTGGCGCCGTCGGACGCCAGCGTCGAGGGCCGGCGTTCGTCGTCGGTCAACGTGATCCGCTCCGGCGACACCGGGCCCAACCCCGTGGTCGCACCCGAGTCCGAGGCGGAGGCCCAGGCGGCCGACCGCGCCCGGAGCCCGTGGCCCGAGCCGGTGGCCCACGCCGACGGCCGAGCCGCTCGCCGAGGGCGAGGTCAGCAGCCTGTTCGCCCGCATCCGTGAAGAGGTCGTGGTCGAGACCGTCGGCATCGACGAGGACACCGGCGACGTCGTGGTGACCGAGTCGATCACCGACATCGAGATCGTCGAGGAGATCGTGGTCGACGAGGCCGAGCTGGCCGAGCTGGCCCAACAGGCGGCCGAGGCGCGAACGGCCGGCAGGTCCCGCGAGCCCGAGCCCGCTCGACCCCGACCACGAGCTGCTCGCCCGCCGCGACGAGGTCGCTGGCCGAGACCGAGCGCAGCCTGGGCCGGCGCATCAAGCGGGAGCTGTCCGACGAGCAGAACGAGCTGCTCGACACGGTCCGGCGCCAGAAGGGCACGCCCGACGCCGACAAGGCCCTGCCCGAGCGCGAGGACCACCGCGGCCGGTACCGCACGGCCGTGCTGCCGAGCCTGGTGGCGGCCGCGACGTGCGGGGCCGACCTGGTCGGCGACAGCCCTGACGCGGCGGTGGGGGCCAAGATCGGCACCAAAACGAGCGAGCTGGCCGGTGAGCTGGCGGCCGAGATCGTCGACCCGCTGCGCGACCGGCTCGAGCGGTGCTTCGGCGAGACGGTCGGCGACCGTGACGAGCTGGCCGAACGGGTGCGGGCCTGCTACCGCGAGTGGAAGGGCCAGCGGGTCGACGAGCTCGTGAGCCGCTTCGTCCTCGCCTCGGCCAACCAGGGCCTGCTCGACCGCCTAGCCGAGGGCACGCTGGTGCACTGGGTGGTCGACGACGGGTCGACGCCGTCGCCCGATTGCGACGACAACGCGCTGGCCGGCGACATCCCCAAGGGCGAGGTCTTCCCGACCGGCCACACCGCTCCGCCGATCTCGGCGACCTGCCGCTGCCTCGTGGCTCCCAAGTCCGGCTGACGTCCTGAGCCGACTCCCCGGGCGTGGTCCGGCGGCGCCCGGGCCTCCCGCGCCTGCAATGGCCGCCTTGTCTCGTAGGCTGTGCGCTTCATGAGAGCGCCGACCGACATGCCTCGTCGCCGCCGTCGCACCAGCAGTCGGGGTCGGGTTCTGCTGGTCGTCGCGATCGTCGTGCTGTTCCTGCTCATCACCTCGCTGCGAGGGGTGGCGAGCTTCTACACCGACTATCTCTGGTTCGACAATCTCGGCCTGAGCTCGGTGTTCACGGGCATCCTGTCGGCCAAGGTGGCGCTGGGCGCCATCTTCACGCTGACCTTCGCCGTCCTCTGCTTCGTCAGCCTCACGGTGGCGGACCGCACGGCGCCGACCTTCCGGCCGGCCGGTCCCGAGGACGAGCTGCTCACCCGCTACCACGACTTCGTGGCGCCCCGGCAGTGGCTGGTGCGCGGCGTGGTGTCGCTGTTCTTCGGCCTCATCGCCGGGGTCGGCCAGTCGAGCCTCTGGCAGCAGTGGATCCTGTTCACCCACGCCCAGAAGTTCGGGGTGAAGGACGCCACGTTCCACACCGACATCGGCTTCTACGTGTTCAAGCTGCCCTTCCTGATCGGGGTCGAGCAGTGGCTGTTCGACTCGCTGATCATCATCCTGCTGATCACGCTGGTGGCCGACTACCTGAACGGCGGCATCCGACCGCAGAGCGCGCTCCAGCGGGTGACTCCGCAGGTCAAGGCGCACGTGTCGGTGATCCTGGCCGCGCTCGCGCTGGTCAAGGCGGTCGACTACTACCTGGCCCGCTACTCGCTCACGTTCTCGAGCCGGGGCTACGTGCAGGGCGCCACCTACGCCGACGTCCACGCCTCGCTGCCGGCGCTCGAGCTGCTGCTGTTCATCGCGCTGCTGTCGTGCGGCCTGTTCATCTACAACATCTGGCAGCGCGGCTGGGTGCTGCCGGCGGTGGCCGTCGGGCTCTGGGCCTTCATCGGCATCATCGCCGGCACGGCCTACCCGGCGTTCATCGAGTCGGTGCGGGTCAAGCCGAGCGAGTCGACGCGCGAGGCGCCGTACATCAAGAACAACATCCTGGCCTCGCGCCAGGGCATGGGCCTGACCGACGTGGTGACGAAGCCCTACGCCGACAACAACGACGTGAAACAGGCGACCCAGGACGTCGTCGACAACAAGGACCAGTTGCTCAACATCCCGCTGCTCGACCAGAGCGTCGTCACCGACACGTTCCAGAAGCTGCAGGGCTACCTGGCCTACACGACGTTCAACAACCTGGTCACCGACCGTTACCGCATCACCGGTGCCAACAACGACACTACCGAGACCCAGGTGGTCACCTCCAGCCGCGACCTGAACCTGAGCCAGGCCTCGTCGCAGACGTGGGAGGGCCAGCACATCCTCTACACCCACGGCTACGGCGTGGCGCTGGCCCCGTCCAACGCGGTCACGTCGTCGGGGGAGCCGGACTTCCTGATCAAGAACGTGCCGACGAGCGTCAACACCGCACGCCATCGGCGTGAACATGAAGACGCCGCAGGTGTACTTCACGCTCAACCAGAGCGGCTACGCGGTGGTCGACAGCTCGAAGGAGCAGGAGGTCGACTACCTCAACAAGGGCGGCTCGGTGTCATCGTCGAGCTACACCGGCACCGGTGGCGTGGCCCTCAACTCGTGGGTGAAGCGGGCCGCGTTCGCGCTGCGCTTCGGCGACTGGAACCCGATCATCTCGAGCTACGTGACGCCCGGATCGAAGATCCTCTACGTGCGCGACGTGCAGCAGCGGGTGCAGGCCGTGGCGCCGTTCCTCTCGTGGGACTCGGACCCGTATCCGGTCGTCGTCGACGGGAAGATCGAGTACATCATCGACGGCTACACGACGACCAACCACTACCCGAACGCGCAGACCGCCGACACGACCAACCTCAGCAACTACGGGCTGGGCGGCAAGTCGTTCAACTACGCGCGCAACTCGGTCAAGGCCGTGGTCGACACCTACAACGGCAACGTGACCATCTACGTGGTGGACAAGACGGACCCGATCATCAAGGCCTACGTGTCGGCCTTCCCGAAGCTGTTCGACCTGGGCTCGGTCCCGCCGTCGCTGAAGGACCACTTCCGCTACCCGGAGGACCTGTTCACGGTCCAGACCAACATGTGGGGCCGCTACCACATCACCGATCCGCAGTCGTTCTACAGCCAGACCGCCGGATGGTCGGTGGCCCAGGATCCCGGCCACGACGTGCAGAACCCGCAGCAGGGGACGACGACCAACCAGCAGGGCCAGACCTCGACGGTCAAGGAGCAGCGGGTCAACCCCTACTACGCCATCATGAAGCTGCCGGGCGACCAGGACGCGTCGTTCAAGTTGTTCCGCACGTTCGTGCCGTTCTCGCAGGACGACTCGAAGAAGACCCTGACCGCGTTCATGACGGCGGAGAGCGACAGCTTCGACGGCAACTACGGCCAGCTCACCGTGTACCAGATACCGAGCGACGTCTTACCCGACGGACCCGGCCATCGTCGGGTCGAACATCTCGTCGAACTCGGCCGTGTCCGCGCAGACCTCGCTGCTGAACCAGCACGGTTCGACGGTCACGTGGGGCAACCTCACCGTCTACCCGGTCGGCCAGTCGATCATCTATGTGCGGCCCCTCTACGTGGCCGCGGTCGGTGGCACGCAGGTGCCGCGGGTGCAGGACGTCGTCGTGGTGTTCGGCTCGGGCAACAGCGAGACGATCGTGATCAAGCCGACCCTGCAACAGGCGCTGGCCGACGTTGTTCCCCGACGCGCCGGCCTCGACGTTCGACTACGTCGGGCTGCCGATCGGGTCGGGTCCGCAGGCGCAGAGCAACAGCAGCGGCACCGGCAACAACACGACCACCACGACCACGCCGTCGGGATCGAGCTCGACCACCACGACCACGACACCCGGGTCGACCAACCCGAGCGTGCCGAACAACCTGACCAGCCAGCAGCTGGTGGCGAAGGCCGCCCAGCTGCTGGCCCAGGCCAAGATCGACCTGGTGTTCAGCTGCACGCACAGCACCTGCGACTTCAACAGCTACGAGAAGACCGTCGCGCTGGTCCAGGCCTACCTCGACAAGGCCACGGCCCAGGAGAACGGCGCGGCAACGACGACGACCACGGCGCCGTCCTCGTAGACGCGCGCGCCTGCGGGGCAGTCGGCTACGACGCGACCGGTTGCGGGCGGCTCGGTGGTGGTGCAATGGCGACCTCCTCGAGCGCGGTGGCGGCCTCGGCGAGCAGCGTCCGCTCCGCCCGCTCCTTCAGCTCCTTCGCCTGCTCGGGTGTGTCGCCCACGGCGGTCAGACCGACCTGCCCGCTCTCGGTGAGGCAGCTGATCATGTGGAACACGACGCCGGACTGGCGGGCCTGGTCGAAGTGCAATCCGTGGCGGGCGACGATGTCGAAGAGATCGTCGACGGTCAGGGCTCTGAGGCTCTCCTCCTCGAAGTGGTCGGTCGCCACGAGGTGCTTCTCGCGTCCCTCAGCAGTGAGGAACCTTCCGGTGGACGCCTCGTAGCGGCCGTCGGTCAGGAACTGCAGAGTGAGGAACGGGTGGGTGGTCCCGCCCTTGCGGAGGTTCAACTCGATCGCGTAGATGGTCCACGCGCCCGCCTCGTCCTTCACGACCACGAAATCGACCGCGAACCGCCCGAGAACACCCTCGCGCGCCAGACGGTCACCGATGACGGCGGCCTCGTCGCTGATCGCCGCGGCATAGTCGGGATCGGCCGGGAAACAGCACCCGAGGTAGCTCTGCCCACTCTTGCCGCCGAGCAGCTGGTCGTGGGTGGACAGCAGCTCGACCTCGCCCGTGGGGAGCGTGCGCAGCTGCACGCTGGGGCTGCGCAGCTCGACGCCAGTGATGCGCTCCTCGACGATGCCGCCGCGCTCGGCCAGCTTGGCCAAGTAGGGATCGATGGTCACCTCGTCGCTCTCGAACTGCATTGCCCGGAGGCGGGCGACCGTGTCGTCGTGCTCGCGTCGGCGCCGGGTTCGGGCAGGCCGCGGAGGTCGACCAGCGCGTTGCCCGTGCCGGACACGCCCTCGTTGAGCTTGACGATCACCTCCTCGATGGTCGGGCGCTCGGCCCGCATCGTCACACCGCGTCCGCCACCTCGTCGATCGAATGGAGGTCCTCGTGGCCGAGCGGATGACGGAGGCCCTCCTCGGCGAACAGCCGGCGGCAGCCCGTCTTGGTGCCGAAGCCCTCCAATCGCGGGTCGGCGCCGTACATGGGGATCCCCAGCGCGATGGCGAGGTCCCGCTCGAGCTCGGTCGTGTTGTACGGGATGAGGTGCGACAGCGACCGGTCGGGGATCGAGCGCGGCGATCCGCCGGAGCAGCTCGGGCCGGTCGAGCAGCTTCTGGCTGAGCGGAGCCGGGCTGGCGTCGCCGACCGACACCAGGGAGCAGCCGCGATCGGGCGTGGCTCGGGATGACGCCTGACAGGAGGGCCAGGTAGTACTCGATGATCGTCGGGGCGATGGGCATCGACGTGACGTACACGAGGCGCAGCCGCGGCTGGCGCAGCAGCAGCAGCAGGAAGAGGAAGCGCTCCTCGTAGGCCTGCGTGAGGCTGCCGCTTCGTTCGGTGATCTTGTCGAGGGTCACCGACGGGATCACGACGACCGACTCACCTTCGAGGTTGCGTCCGATGGCGTCCCAGACGTCCGGCATCGTGGCCTGGAGGTCGTCGAAGATCTCGTAGCGCTGGGCGTCGCTCAGCATGCTCAACGTCGTCATGGTCGTCACCCCTCTCCGTCCTGTCCTTCGTCGAGCGCGCGGACCTCGTAGACAGCTACTGGATCGCGGTAATCCCTTCAGCTTCCGGTCCCCCAGGGGCTTGGTCACCACCGATTCGTCGGCCGCGAGCGACACGGGTGTGGTCACGAGCGTCTGCCACTCCTTGGCCTCGGCACACAGGCGGGCCGCCTTGTTCGTCACTGCTCCGATGGCCGCGTAGTCGGTACGTCCCTCGAAGCCGATGGGGCCGACGGTGGCCCAGCCGTCCGCGATCCCGATGCCCAGGGCGAGCTGGAAGTCCTTGCGGGCCCAGATCTGGGACAGCCGCCGGGCCTCGGCCTGCATCTCGATGGCCATGTGGATGGCCCGGAGGTTGTAGTCCTCCTGGGTCGTCGGGTCGTTGAAGAAGACCATGAGACCGTCGCCGGTGAAGCGTTCGAGGGTGCCGTCGTACTTGGCGATGAGCCCGCCGAACGCGACATGCATCTCCCCGAGAACGGCCATGACGTCCTCGGGGACGGCCACCTCCGTGAAGCTCGTGAAGCCGCGGAGGTCGCAGAAGACGACCGCGATCGTCGCTCGGTGGGTGTTCAGCTTCGACAGGTCGCCGTTCTCGATGATGAGATCAGCGACCTGCTTCGGCAGGTAGCGCCGAAGCTTCGCGTAGAGACGGGCGTTGGCCATGGCGATCGCCGACTGGTTGGCGAACGTCTGCAGGAAGTCGCAGATGTCGTCGGCCACTTCGCGCGGCAGTTTGGCCCGCACGACGAGCACGCCGAGGATCTCGCCCTGTCGCAGCATCGGCACGGCCACGATCGACCGCCAGCCCGCGTCGAGGAGCGCCCTGAGGTGGTCGTCGAGGGGCTCCGATGCCAGGTCCGTCAGCTGCAATGGGTGGCCCTTGTCCGCGGCCCGCCCGACGAACGTGTCGGCGAGAGGTATGTCGATCTGGCGCAGACGCTGGAGGACCTCGTCGCTGGTGCCGTAGACGGCGCGAGCCACGAAGCGATCCGCTTCTGGCTGGTACTCGAGCAGCGATCCGCCGTCGGCGCCGGAGAGCTCCACTGCGTGCTCGACGATCGTTTCGAACACCCGGTCGAGATCCAAGGTCGAGTTGACGGCCTCGCCGATCTGGCGCAGCCCCTCGAGGTGCTCGACCTTTCTGTCGAGCACCATCTTCTGTAGCTCGAGCGCCCGGACCAGATCGCGGTTCCGGACGGCGACGGCGGCCTGGGACGCGAAGCGACTGAGCAGCTCCATCGAGCGGTTGTCGAACGGGTCGACCTCGTTGCGCCACACGGATAGGACGCCGACGAGGTCCCCCTCTCGCAGCATCGGTGCGCCCATGATCGTCCGGTAGTGCCCGTGCTCCTGGGCATCGAGGCGGCCGTAGTTCTCGTCGGCCAGCACGTCGGGGAGCTGGTCGGGACGCGGAGGAGGCCGACCCGGCCGATCAGGGTGCGGTCGTCGATATCGATCGGGTTCTCGCTGATCCACTCGAGGTACTCCTCGCCGAGTCCCGTCTGGCGCGACAGGCGGTAGACGTCGCCCTCGGCCAGGTGGAGCTGGGCGACGTCCGAGTGGCAGAGGCGGCGGGCACTGTCGACGATCGTGTCGAGGATCCGGTCGAGCTCGCTCACCGGACGACCCATGGCCGCGAGCACGGCGTCGATGGCCGTGATCCACTCCTGGGCGTCGGCGTTGTCGCGGCGAAGCTGCTCGAGCTCGTCCCAGTAGTGGTCCTGTGGGTCGGTGCTGTCAGCCACCCTTCCCACCTCCTCGCCGTCGACCGGGCGCCTGCCCGGTCAGCATGGTAAGTGCCGATGGTCCGGGCCGCCGGAGGGAACCCGTCGGACCGTGATCGTGGTCCAGGCGCCGAGGTGGATCTGGGCACCCTCGGGCAGCGGGACGGCGACGTTGGGCGCGAGGGGCACATCGGCGTCGTCGAGGAAGACGCCGTTGGTGGACCCCGGATCGACGACCGCCCAGGTGTCGTCGGGTTGGCGCACGAGGATGGCGTGCTGGCGCGAGATGGCCGGATCCTCCGGCGCGGCGGAGAGGTCGATGGTGGGCGAGACGCCCTTCGATCGGCTGCGGCGGCCGATGGACACTTCCGTTCCCTCCAACGGGAAGCGGCGCTCCGGCGAGGCGGCTGGGAACTCGATGCCGTCGGTGACGAACCGGTCGAAGTAGTCCCGGTCGGCGCAGGCGACCGCCTCCCACTCCGCCTGGTCCGGGCTCGCGGCGGGCACCTCTGACACCGACGGACCCTGCGCTCGATGTGCCGGAGGTGCTGTCGAGAGATCGGTCCCGCAGCGCTCGCAGAACTTGTCGTCGGGCAGCATGACCGCGCCACACGCAGGACACGCCGTCGTGGGCACGACCTTTCTAGCTGCACCCATCTTCAGGCCACAGACGCTGCAGTAGTCGGCCGTGTCCGACGGGTGGCCGCTGGGACAGGTCCGGCTCACGGATCCGGATCCACTCTGTTGGTTCTCGTCGAGCGGGTCTCGATGGTCTTCTCGTCCATCGGGTCGATGTGGGGCTTGAGCGTGAGCCGGCCCGTCGCGGGCTCCTCGTCGACGATCTTGAGGATCCTGTCGGCGGTGCCCGTGTTGTCAGACTGGCGCGACAGCTTCAACGCTCTCGTCAGCTTCTCGGTCGCGAGGTCGTCGTCGCCGTCCTTGCGGGCCTCGATCGCTTCGACGATCAGCTCGGCCGCTTCCTCCTGGTCGGTGTAGTGGGCGACCTCCTTGTTGAGCCGCGTCGACAACCGCGATGTCGTCGGTCCACACGGCCCTGACCAGTGCCTGGCCGGCGGGCTCGCCCCCCACCACCAGGTCACGCGGCCGGCGAGCATCTCGTCGCCGACCTCGGCGGGGGGCACGCGCACCGCGATGTGGTAGTCGCGGGACTCGTCCCCCCAGGCGCCGGTTGGGTAGTCGACAGTGCGTCCGTCCGACGCCGGCGGACCCGGCGCCAGATCCTGGATCTGCGGCGACACCAGCTTCACGAATCCGACCTTCGCACCCGGGGGTGTCCAGATCCGCAGAACGACGTCGCCGAGCTGCTTCGCCATCGCTCCTTTCATCATCGCCTGGAAGTCCTCGGTCAGATCCTTCGGATCGGCGACGATGTCGGCGGTACCGAGGAGGCCGGTGGCGATTCGCCGCAGCTCGGACGGCTCCCAGTCCGCGCCGACACCGCGGCAGTCGCACTGGAAGGCGCCGGCGGCCGAGGCGATCGCCCGGTCGAGGTCGGCGGGGTGCTCGCTCTCGTCCTTGCCGTCGGTCAGCAGGATGGCGTGGTTGATGCCCCGCTCGTCACGGACCAACCCGGCTGCCAGCTCGATCCACTGACCCATGGCGGTACCGCCGCTTGCCTGGACGCGGAGCACGGCTCGCCGGGCGTCCTCCCGCGACGACGGTGACGCGGACGGCGAGCGCCATGCCGGGCACGTCCGGATAGAGGCGCCAGGCGAGGTGGTTGCCGGCGACGACCGCGAAACGGATCCCGTCCTCGATGCAGTCGACGGCGGCGGCCGCCGCGTGGCGCGCTTCGCGCAAACAGGGCCCGTCCATCGAACCGGAGGTATCGATCATGATGATCTCCGCCCGGGTGGAGGGCGCGGCGTCGCTGACCAGCGGGCGAGCGGCTCCGGTACCCGCCGCGGTGATCCGCACGATGGCATCGATGTCGGTCGCGCGGTCGTCGAGGTATTCGTTCTGGTAGCACTCCAGGTTGAACGTCGCCATGGCGGAACTACTCCTTCCGGGTAGGCGCCTGGGGCGCCCCCGAGCTGGTGGGGATCACGGCGACCGTGACGTTGTCCTGACCCCCGGCGTCGAGCGCGGCCCCGACGAGGTTGCGTGCGAGTGTGAGCGGCGTCAGGTCGCGCAGGGGTCTGCCGGCTCGGGCGAGCAGGTCGTCGGGCTCGGGGAAGTAGTTCCACAGCCCGTCCGTGCAGAGGACCAGCACACCCTCGAGACCGTTCAGGAGGGCGAAGCCCGGTCGCAGGAGCTCGACGTCGGCGCCGAGCCACTGGGTGATGACATGGGCGTTGGGATGGGCATGGGCCAGGTCGGGTTCCATGCCGCGGGCGATCGCGTCCTCGGCCCACGAGTCGTCCACCGTGAGCCGACGGCTGGGTCCTTCGCCCGCGGCGAGCCAGTAGGCCCGGCTGTCACCGACGCTGGCGACGGCGGCGCGGTCGCCGTCCACGATGGCCGCGACGATGGTGGTCGAGGGCAGGTCGAGGTACTCCGGATCCTCAGCCGGTAGCACCCGGGCGACGGCCCGGCATCCCTGATCGATCGCCCGGCTCAGCAGACCTTCCATCCCGTGGTCGTCGTCCCAGGGCGGGTCGTCGAGCGCAGGATCGATGGCCTTCATGGCCGCGCCGGCCGCCGCACTCGACGCGCCCCGCGGATTGGAGGTGGTCGACACGCCGTCGCAGACGACCACCGCATGCCGGCCGCCGCGGGACACCAGGGAGAACGCGTCCTCGTTGAAGCGGTGCCGCCGGCCGCGGTCGGACACGGCCGCGGCCGAGCCGAGGTCGAGCTCCTCGTGGTTGCGGCGGACGCGCCGGGGATCGAGCGCGATGCGACGGGTGCCCCGACTGGCCGTCTCGGTTCGTGGGGCGAGCACCGCGTCCCCCGGCGTTGGGGGTAGGTCCTGCCCGCAACGTTCGCAGTAGCGGTCGCCGGCCGACACCGGCGCGTCGCACGAGGGGCGAGCGGGAGGCCGTCACACGAGCGTCCTTGGTCGGGATCGGTTGGCCGCGTCGATCAGCTCGAACCGTTCTTGCGGACTGGGGGCGAGCGTGGCCAATGACCGGTAGGTGCGTTCGAGCTCGAGGCGGAGGTCGGACTCGACGAGCGGCACGCCGCCGATCTGGATCGTGGCGTCTGGAGCCGCGCCATCGCGATCGAGGAGGTCGAGGCCGGCCCTGAGGAGGTCCAACCTGGCCGACGCCCGGGTCGAGGGCTCGGCGTCGAGCCGCCCGACGAGCGACGACGCGTCGAGAAGGTCGGCGAGCTCGGGGGGCTGCCCCCGGAGTGTGGTGGTCAGGACCCGACACCGCGCCACCTGCGCGGCGGTGGACGAGACGGCCGTGGTCGGGATCCGCGCCAACGAGGTGGCCGCGGCGGGGCGGTCGCCGGAGGCTTCGCAGAGCCGGGCCAGGCCGAAGCAGGCACTGGCGTGGCCCGGATCGGTACGGGCCACGATCTCGTAGTAGCGGTCCGCCTCGGCGACGCGGTCGTCGGGTACGCCCGCCCATGCCACCGGGTCATCCGTCAGGTGCATTGCCGCCTCGATGGTGGTTGCCAGGGCCAGCTTGGGAGCGAGCTCACCGGGAAGGGCGCGGACGAGCGCTGCGAACGACGTGCGGGCTGCATCCGGGTCGCCGGCGGCGAGTCGCTCGATGCCCTGCCACCAGGTCGTCCGCCAGTTGGCCGGGTCGGCCGCGTCGAGGATGCCGGCCGCCTCGCGGACGTCTCCGGCTTCGAGGTGCGCGGCACCGGTCGCGGTACTGGATCTCCGGCGAGTCCGGTGCCGTCCGCAGTGCGGCGAGCAGCTGGTCGGTCGCCGCCGACGCCAGGCTCGCGAGCGCGGTGGCGCCCGGGTCGTCCGGGTCGACCTTGGGCAACGGCAGGTTGCGCCAGTCGGGATGGTCGCGGTCGGCCAGCAGCTCCGGGGTGAACAGCATGCTGGGCATCGACGTCGGCTCGGCCCCGTCGAGCGCCAGGACCAACCTCGCGCAGCACGCCCAGCAGCTGGTCGTGCATCTCGTCGGCCGACTGGAAGCGACTGGCCGGATCGGGGCTCGTCCCCTTGACGAGGAACCAGTACAGCGATTCGTAGCGAGCGAGGACGGGCACCTCGGTCCGTTCGGGCAGACTCGTCGCGTGGCGGGCGGGGTCCTGGAAGCGGAAGTCGAAGCAGAGCACCGCCAACGTCCGCACGACGGTGTAGAGGTCCGAAGGGACCGA